>NZ_CP154855.1:0-3733301 GCF_047302425.1 Georgenia phoenicis
CCGTTACCTTCTAGCTATCCCTCGGGGAGTGATGTTTCGGGGGTGCTGGCCTGTCGGGCTCGGTATGGCTCTTTGCCCCCAGTCGTTGATGATCCGGGGGGTGTTGCCGCCGAGGCCGATAGGTGGCTGGTGATCGCTGATAGGGGCCGGGCCAGACACCCTCACCCGGGGGTGCGGAGTCGCCTTCGTAACGTGGATGCCGACGTCAGCCACCGCGGACAGTCCAGCGTCATTGGTCCAGGGCGGTGAGTTACGGAGGTCAGGCATGATCCAGGAACACCACCACATCGAGGTCTTCGTCGGTCTCGACGTCGGTAAGAGCGAGCACCACGCGGTTGCCTTGGACCGGACCGGGAAGGTCCTGTTCGATAAGCCGCTGCCCAACGACGAGGGGAAACTGCGCGCGATTCTGGCGAAGCTCGCCACTCACGGGCCGGTCTTGATGGTCGTGGACCAGCCCGCCACGATCGGCGCGCTGCCGCTGGCTGTCGCCCGCGACGCCGGCGCCACGGTCGGGTACTTGCCGGGGCTGTCAATGCGCCGGATCGCCGACCTACACCCGGGCAACGCCAAGACTGACGCCCGCGATGCGCTCATCATCGCCGAGGCCGCACGGACCATGCCTCACACGCTGCGGTCGATAGAGATGGCCGATGAGCAGATCGCCGAGCTGGCGATGCTCTGCGGCTTCGATGACGACCTGCGCGGGCAGATCACCGCCACGTCTAACCGGCTGCGAGGGCTGCTGACCCAGATCCATCCCGCACTCGAGCGGGTCCTGGGTAAGCATCTGGACCACCCGGCCGTGCTCGACCTGATCCAGGCCTGGCCGACCCCGGCAGACCTCAAGACGGCCGGCACCAAGCGCATCGCCACCCGGCTGACCAAGCGAGCCCCGCGCATGGGGAGGCGACTCGCCGAGGAGATCACCGCCGCGTTGGCCGAGCAGACCGTGGTCGTCGCCGGCACCAGCGCCGCCGGGGTCGTGCTGCCGCGCCTGGCCGCCCAGCTCGCCGAGCTACGCGCCCAGCGCGACGACATCGCGGCAACGGTCGAAGAACTGGTGCGCGACCACCCTCTTCACCCGGTCCTGATGTCTATGCCGGGCAATGGCATCAGGACCACCGCACGGCTCCTGACCGAGCTCGCCGGGAAGAACTTCACCTCCGCCGCACACATGG
Organism: Georgenia phoenicis; assembly: GCF_047302425.1. Lineage (NCBI taxonomy): Bacteria > Bacillati > Actinomycetota > Actinomycetes > Allobogoriellales > Allobogoriellaceae > Georgenia > Georgenia phoenicis. The sequence continues at coordinate 1,182 of NZ_CP154855.1, forward strand.
CCTCCTACGCCGGCCTGGCCCCCGTCACACGCCGCTCTGGCACCTCCATCCGCGGCGAGCATCCCAACCGGGCTGGCAACAAGGTCCTCAAACGCGCACTGTTCCTCGCTGCCTTCGCCTCCCTCAGCGACCCGGTCTCCCGCCGCTACTACGACCGCAAACGCGCCGAGGGCAAGAAGCACAACCAGGCACTCATCGCACTAGCACGCAGACGCTGCGACGTCCTCTACGCCATGCTCCGAGACGGCTCCCTCTACGACGCCCCGACACCCCTAGCCGCTTGACAAAGGAGATAGGGGCACCCTCCCGGCGGGCCGTCCGACCCGCCTCGGTGGCGATTATGCACGGGTTCTTCGAGGTTTGCTCTCCCCCATTCGAACCATTGCGGTTATGCAATGGACGCGTGACTTTAAGGTTCACCCTCCTGAGTTGCGGACGCTATTTCTCCCGGTATTCTCCCGGCGGTAGTCGGCGTGGTCGGCCCACGTGTCGATGTCGCGCACCTCACCCCGCCGCGCGGCGACCGCGGCGAGCCGCAGGGGACGGACGAGCGCCCGCACCGGCGCGCCGCGGAGCCCGCCGGCCACGTCGAGGTCGGCGACGGCGCCCTCGAGCGCCGCCCGCGAGTAGAGCCCGAGCAGCCACTGGTCACGGCCGTCGTCGTCGCTGAGCACCACCCCGTCCGCCCCAGTGGCGAGGGGCCCCTGCGCCTCGGCGAGCAGCCGGGGCACGGCAGCGGCGGCGCCGGGCAGGTCGCAGGCGAGCACGAGGACGAGTGCCTCCCCCTCGCCCAGCGCGTGCAGACCGGCGGCGATGCCGGCGACCGGCCCGCCGTGGGGCGGGTCCTCGAGGGAGCGGACGACGCCGTCGGGCACGGGCACCGCCTCGGGGGCGACGACGACGACGCGACTCGCCCCCGCCGTCGCGTCGAGGACGTGGTCGAGCAGGCGCCGGCCCCCGACCTCGACCTGCGGCTTGAGCACCCCACCGAGCCGCCGGCCGGTCCCCCCGGCCAGCACGACGGCGTCGTGGGCTAGGACCACCGCAGCAGCCCGACCTGGTCCCCGGGGGCGACGGCGTCGACGTCCTCCCCGACGACCGCGAGCGCCTGCGCCGCGGCGAGCGAGGCGACGAGGTGGGAGCCCGAGCCGCCGGCGGAGGCGGGGTGGACGGAGGGGACGGGGCCGTCGTCGACCGTGACGGGCAGGTACTGACGCCGGCCGGGTGGGCAGCGCCAGCCGACGGCGGCGCGCGCGGTGGCGAGCGGCACGCGCGCGGGCTGCCCGAGCAGGCGCCGCAGCGCAGGTGCGACGTGGACGTGGAAGGACACCATGACGCTCACCGGGTTGCCCGGCAGCGCGAAGACCGGCACCCGGCCGGCGAGGTGGCCAAAGCCCTGCGGCTTTCCCGGCTGCATCGCCACGGTGGTGAAGTCGAGCTCGCCGGACAGGGCCGCCTTGACGACGTCCTTGGTGCCCACGCTGACGCCGCCGGAGGTGACGAGGGCGTCGAGGCCGGGCAGGGCCGCCTCGACGACCGCCCGCAGCGCGTCCGGGTCGTCACCGACGGAGCCGAGCGGCACGGGCTGGGCGCCCGCCTCCCGCACGAGGCCGGCGACGAGGAGGCTGTTGGAGTCGGGGATGCGGCCGGGGCCGGGGGCCGTGCCGGGGGCGCACAGCTCGTCCCCGGTGGCGAGCACGCCCACGCGCGGGCGCGGGTGGACGAGGAGCTCGCCGTAGCCGGCCGAGACCGCGGCGGACAGGTGGGTGGCGGCCAGGACGGTGCCCGCGGTGACGACGACGTCGCCGGGGCGCACGTCCTCCCCGCGGCGGCGCACGTGAGCGCCCTCGGCGGGGGCGCGGCGCAGCAGCACGCGCGTGGGGAGCGCGGTGGCGCCCGGCGGCTGGTCGCTCAGCTCGACGGGGACGACGGCGTCCGCGCCCGGGGGCAGCGGGGCGCCGGTCATGATCCGCACGGCCCGGCCCGGGCCGACCGGGGTGGGGTCGGTCGTGCCCGCGGGGACGTCGCCGTCCACGGGCAGCGCGACCGGGGTGTCCTCCCCCGCGCCGGCGAGGTCCGCGGCGCGCACGGCGAAGCCGTCCATCGCGGAGTTGTCGAAGGGCGGCACGGCGAGCAAGGCGACGACGTCCTGCGCTAGCCGCAGCCCGTGGGCCTCGGCGACGGGCACGGGCCGCGGGGCAAGCGGCTCGACCCGGCCGAGCACCCGCTCCTGGTACTCCTCGACGCTGATCACGGGCAGTCCCCTCAGTAGACCGGCAGGCTCGGGTCGACGTCGGCCACCCAGGCGCGCACGCCGCCGTCGAGATTGGTGACGTCGGTGTACCCAGCCTCGCGCAGGACGCGCTGGGCCTGGGCGGAGCGCCCACCCGACAGGCAGTGGACGACGACGGCGTCCCCCGGCTCGACCCCGACGCTCGCCGCGGCGAGCGGGTCGGCGACGAGGCGTTCGAGCGGCACGTTGAGCGCACCGGGGATCTGGACGATGGCCCGCTCGGTCGGCTCGCGGACGTCGAGCAGGACGAAGCGGCCCCCACCGCGTTCACGGGCGGCGAGCCGCTCGGCCAGCTCGCGGGCGGTGAGGGTGGGACCGGCGTCGTCGTCGCCGTCCGGCTCGGGCTCGGCGGCGAGGACCGCGGCGGCGTGGGTGGTGACGGGCAGGCCGAGGGGGTCGTAGCCGAGCTCGGCGCGGGAGGCCGGTGGCACCGGGCAGGGCCGGGGGCGCAGCGGGAGCTCGCTCCACCGGGCGGCGAGGACGTCGAGCACGGCCACCCGGCCCAGCAGCGGCTCCCCCACCCCGGTGACGAGCTTGACCGCCTCGGCCGCCATGAGGGAGCCGACCTGCCCGCACATCGCGCCGAGGACGCCCGCCTGCCCGCACGAGGGGGTGGCCCCGGGCGGCGGCGGGGCGGGGAAGAGGTCGCGCAGCGTCACGCCCGGGTAGCCGGCCTCCTGCGGCGGGCGGGACCAGAAGACGGCGACCTGTGCGTCGAAGCGCAGGATCGAGCCCCACACGAGCGGCAGGCCGAGGTCGGCGCACACGTCGGCGACGAGGTAGCGGGTGGGGAAGTTGTCGGTGCCGTCGAGCACGAGGTCGTAGCCGCCGATGACCTCGCGAGCGTTGCTCGCGTCCAGGCGCAGGTGGTGGCGGGTGACCTCGACGTCGTCGTTGAGCGCGCGCACGTGCTCCGCGGCGGAGTCCACCTTGGGGCGCCCGACGTCCGCCGTCGTGTGGAGCACCTGACGCTGGAGGTTGGTGGCCTCGACGACGTCGTCGTCGACGATCCCGACGTGGCCCACCCCGGCGGCGGCGAGGTAGTGGAGGATCGGCGAGCCGAGCCCGCCGGCGCCCATGACGAGCACCCGCGCCGCCCGCAGCCGGCGCTGCCCGAGCTCACCGAGCTGCTCGAGGAGCAGGTGGCGGGAGTAGCGCAGCACCTGCTCGCGCTCCAGGGGCGGGCCCGGCGGGACGAGCGGCGGAAGGGGCATAAGCCCCACTGTAGGAGGCCGTCGCGGGCGCGGGGCACGTCGAACGTCCCGTGCCCCGGCCCGCGGATCGGTGAGACGCTGGGCCCATGACCTTCACCCACCTCGACCCGAGCGGGCACGCGCGGATGGTCGACGTCACCGAGAAGTCCCCGACGGTCCGCGCCGCGACGGCCACCGGACGGGTGCGCTGCTCCCCCGAGCTGGTCCGCACGCTGCGCGAGGGCACCGTCCCCAAGGGCGACGTCCTCGCCGTCGCGCGGGTCGCGGGCATCGCGGCCGCCAAGCGCACCCCCGAGCTGCTGCCCCTCGCCCACGTCATCGGGGTGCACGGCGTGACGGTGGATGTCGAGGTCGAGGACGACGGCGTGGCGATCACCGCCACCGTCCGCACGGCCGACCGCACCGGGGTGGAGATGGAGGCGCTGACGGCGGTGAGCGTCGCGGCGCTCAACGTCGTCGACATGGTCAAGGGGCTGGACCGCTCGGTGACGATCACCGACGTCCAGCTCGTGGCGAAGTCCGGTGGCCGCTCGGGCGAGTGGCGCCGTACGGAGGAGGCGCGATGAGCACGGTGAGGTACTTCGCGGCGGCCGCCGAGGCGGCGGGTCGCGAGCAGGAGCCGGTCGAGCCCGGCAGCGTCGGTGAGCTGCGCGGCGTGCTGGCCGAGCGGCACGGCGAGCGCCTCGCGCGGGTGCTCGAGCGCTGCTCGGTGCTCGTCAACGGCGTGCGCAGCGAGGACGACGCCCCTGTGGCCGAGGGCGACGTGGTGGACGTCCTCCCACCCTTCGCCGGCGGCTGAGCTCGCGCCCGCGCTCGCGCCACCCTCTGTCCGGCGCGAGCGCACGCGACTGTGACGAGCGCGGGCATCACGACGCCCGCGCTCGTCCATTCCACCTGCGGTCGCGGCCGAACGGTCCTCGTCAGCCGCCGATGGCGCTCATGGGGCGGTCGGGCTGGAGGAAGCCGGGGTCGTTGATCCCGTGCCCGGGCAGCTTGCCGGCGATGCAGCGGTGCAGCACCCGCGCGAGGTCGTCGTCGGTGCCGCCGCCGCGCAGCGGGGTGAGGAGGTCGGACTCCTCGCGCGAGAACAGGCAGTTGCGCAGCTGGCCGTCGGCGGTGATCCGCACGCGGTCGCAGGTGCCGCAGAAGGGCTTGGTCACCGAGCGGATGACGCCCACGGTCGTGGGGCCGTCGTCGACGAGGAATCGCTCGGCAGGCGCGGACGAGCGGCCGGGCAGCGGCGTCAGCGTGAACTCCGTGGCGAGCTGGTCGAGGATCTCCTCCCCGCGCACCATCTTCACCCGCGACCACACGTGGCCGGCGTCGAGCGGCATCTGCTCGATGAAGCGGACCTCCAGGGCCCGCTCGGTGGCGAAGCGGACGAGGTCGACGATCTCGTCGTCGTTGACGTCGCGCATGGCCACGGTGTTGATCTTGACCGGCGCGAGACCAGCGGCGCGGGCCGCCTCGATGCCGTCGAGGACGTCGGTGAAGCGGTTGCGGCGGGTGAGCTCGTGGAAGCGGTCGGCCCGCAGGGTGTCGAGGCTGATGTTGACGCGCTGCAGGCCGGCGTCGGCGAGGTCCTGGGCGAGCTTGGGCAGCAGCAGCCCGTTCGTCGTCATCGACAGCTCGAGCGGCCCCTCCGGCCCCTCGATCGTCGCCATCCGCGCGACGACGTCGACGACGTCCTTGCGCAGCAGCGGCTCGCCACCGGTGAGCCGGACCGTGGCGATGCCCAGCGCCGCCCCGACCTCGGCCACCCGGACGAGCTCGTCGGTCGTGAGGATGGAGTCGCGGTGCAGCCACGGCACGCCCTCGGCCGGCATGCAGTAGGTGCAGCGCAGGGAGCACTTGTCGGTGAGCGAGATGCGCAGGTCGGTGTGGACGCGGCCGAAGCGGTCGACCATCGGCCGGCGGAGCTCGGGGGAGACGGCGACGCTCATGCCGATCCCACCCACGTGTGGCTGCCGTCGTCGAGGACCTGCTTCTTCCACACCGGCAGCCGGGCCTTGACCTGCTCGACGAGCTCCCGGCACACGGTGAAGGCGAGGTCGCGGTGGGAGCTGGCGGCGCAGGCGAGGATGGCGACGTCACCGATGCCGAGGACACCGACGCGGTGGCTGACGGCCACGCGCACGTCGTCGTGCTCGGCGACGACCTCGGCGGCGATCTCGGCGAGGGTGCGGGCGGCGTCGGGGTGGGCGCTGTACTCGAGCTGCACGACCGGCCCGTCGGCGTCGGGGCTGTGGTCGCGGACCTGCCCGGTGAAGGTGGCGACGGCCCCCGTCGCGGACGTGGACACGGCGGCGAGGTGGGCCGCCAGGTCGAGCGGCTCCTCGCTCATCGCGGTGAGCGTGACGTCCCCCATCAGTGGTCTCCCCCGTCGAGCTGGTCGAGGATGTGGCCGAGCAGCGGGCCGACGACGGCGACCGTGTCGCTCACCCCACCCGGGCTGCCGGGCGCGTTGACGACGACGGCGCTCCCCACGGTGCCGACGAGCCCGCGGCTGAGCACGGCGGCCGGTGCGGTGCCGTGCCGGCGCACCGCCTCGGCGACGCCGGCGAGCTCGCGCTCGAGGAGCGGGCCGGTGGCTTCCGGGGTGCGGTCGGTGGGGCTGACGCCGGTGCCGCCCGTGGTGAGGACGACGCGAGCGCCGTCGGCCAGGGCGGTGCGCAGCGCCTCGCGGACCGGTTCCTCGCCGTCCGGGACCACCCGGACCGGCCCCACGGCGCAGCCGAGCTCGGCGAGCAGCCGCACGGCGAGGGGGCCCGACAGGTCCTCGCGCTCACCTCGGCTGCACCGGGTGGACACGGTGAGGACCGTCGCGGGCACGTTGTCGAGCATTGAGCCAGGCTACGTGATCCCCACCCGTCAGCACCCGTACCGAGGTCCCGGCTGACGCGCCCCGCGGACGGGTCTACGATGGCCAGTCGATGAGGGGAGGGCCGGGTGTGAGCCTCGCCGACGCGCCACAGTGGCTCGTCTCCGCGTTCGTGCGTAGTGCCGTCGCCGTTGGCGCGACCGCACCGCGCGAGCAGATCCAGCGCACCGCGCGCGAGCTCGTGGAGCGCTGGCAGGAGCCCGAGCGCAGCTTCCACAACCTCCGTCACCTCATCGACGTCCTCGCCCGGGTCGACGAGCTCGCCGAGGAGACGCACGTCCCCGACGTCGTCCGCCTGGCGGCCTGGTACCACGGCGCCGTCTTCAACAGCTCCGCGCAGGTGGCCTACGCGCGCCGCGGCGGGGAGGACGAGGTGGCCAGCGCCGAGCTCGCGCGTGAGCAGCTCGCCGCACTCGGCGTCCCCGAGGACGTGACGCGGCGGGTCCACGAGCTCATCACCACCCTCGCCGGGCACGACGCCGACGAGCACGATGTCGACGCCCTCGCCCTGTGCGACGCCGACCTCGGCACGCTCGCGGTCGAGCCGCAGCGCTACTCCGCCTACAAGCGCGCGATCCGCCAGGAGTACGCGCACATCCCCGAGGTCGACTACGTGGCCTCGCGCCTGACGATCCTCAGCCGGCTGCTGCAGCGGCGACGACTCTTCGTCAGCCCCTTCAGCCTCTCGTGGGAGGAGCCGGCCCGGGAGAACCTCACGGCCGAGCTCAGCCACCTCAAGGCACGGCTGGCCGAGCTCGGCGGCACCGAGCCCGAGGTGGAGGAGGCCGCGCACGGGTGCGGGAGCGCGACGAGCTGGCCCAGCCGCGGGCCGGCCGCGGCTCCTCCGCCCGCGGTGCCGCCCCCCGTGGCCTTGGCCGCGCCGCGGCCGGCCGAGGAGGACGCGCCTGCCCCGCCCCCGCCGGTGCGCGCCCCCGAGCCTCGTGGTGCCGTGACCCCGGACGAGGCGGGCGACGACGACGAGTCGGCGCTGTCGGGGATCGAGCGCGACCCGGACTTCGAGCTGCGCCGCCGCATCCGGCGCAAGCGGCGGGCTGCCGCACAGCTCCGGGACGAGGCCGAGCCGTCCCCAAGCGCGCTCTTCCGACCCCCGCCCCGGCTGCCGCGCTCCTAGCGTCGTCCCCAGGTGCCGGACCACGGGGGTGCGGCCGACGGGAGGAGACGACCATGACCCGCTTCGAGGTCGACAGTGCCGAGGTCGAGGCAGCCGCCTCACGGGCCCGGCACAGCGCCGGGACGATCCACACCGAGGTGGCCGGGATGATGACCCAGCTCCTCGACCTGCAGAGCACGTGGAGCGGCGCCGCCGCCGAGAGCTTCGCGGCGGTGGCGCAGGAGTGGCGTGCCACCCAGCAGGTGGTCGAGCACTCGCTCGCGCAGATCACCGAGGCCTTGGACCTGGCCGCGCGCACCTACGCGGACGCCGAGACCAGCGCCCACGGGCTCTTCGCCCGCTGAGCCGCGGAGCGCCGCGCCAGCCCCCTCCCCGGGAGGTCGCCCGGCCCGACCCCCACGGCAGCCGGGCGCTTCCCGGGGAGGCTTCGGGCCCGGACGTCCGGGCCCGGCCCGTCTCCCGGCGCCGACAGCTGGATGCTCCGGAGGGGAGGTCTGGTTCAGCCCGCGCGGAGGTGGGTGAGCTCGGCGGTGACGTTGCGGCGGGCGGCGGCCTCCCACAGCCGGGCCCCGGTGTTCGTGGCGAAGAGGCGGGGGCGGTCGAGGAGCCGCTCCAGGACCGCCGCGCGCCCGCGTCGGAAGTCCGGCTCGGGCACGTGGCCGTACTCGGCGCGGACCCGCTCGGCGTAGGTGCGGTAGGCCTCGGGTGTGCCGCCGAGCACCCCGAGGTCGGCGTCGCACAGCACCTGCCCGGGCACGTCGTCGGGCGAGGTGTCGTGTCCGGCGGTGAGGAGGACGAGCCGGGACACCTCGGCGGCCTCGGCGTGGCCGAGGACCGGTCCGAGCAGTGCCGTGGCGAGGGCGGCGGAGGCCTGCTCGTCGGCGGGGGTGGCGCCGTCGTGCACGGCGTCGTGGCACCACGCCGCGAGCCGGACGGCCCGATCGACCGGCTCGCCGCCGTCGGCGAGGAGGGCGAGGCGGTCGAGGACCTCCCGCAGGTGGTCCACACCGTGGTAGACGCGGTGCGGCTCGGCCCAGCGGGAGGCGAGCTCCTCCCCGATCTCGGGGTGCCCGGGCACGAGGAGGGCCCAGCGGCGGGTCAGCTCGGTGCGGGCGGGACGGTCGGCGGCGCGCACGCGCAGCCGGCTGGCGCGCAGGCGGCGGATCAGCTCGTGGCCGTCGACGTGCTCCGCGCCGGCGGCGACGAGCTCGGCGTGCCGCTCGGCGGGGACGTCGTAGTGGTCGAGGTCGAAGGACCGGCGCGGCAGGTCGTTCCGGGCGGCGAAGTCGTGCAGCTCGGCGAGGCTGGAGTCGGAGACGAGGTGCGCCCACAGGGTGCCGTGCGCGGGCCAGCGCGGGGTGTCGACCAGGACCGCCACGCTCCGCCTCCGTCTCCCGCCGCTGCCGGCGCAGGCCCCCATTGTCCATGCCCGCACGCCCGCTTCACGCCGAGACGGCGACAGCCGGGCCCCTCTGGCGAGGAGCCCGGCTGTCACTGCATCCAGGGGATGGGTGGGATCAGAACCCGCCCATACCGCCCATGTCGTCGCCACCGGCCGGGGCGGCAGCTGCCTTCTCCGGCTTGTCGGCCACGATGGCCTCGGTGGTGAGGAACAGGCCGGCGATCGAGGCCGCGTTCTCCAGGGCGGAGCGCGTCACCTTGACCGGGTCGGCGATGCCGGCGGCCAGCAGGTCCTCGTACTCGTCGGTGGCGGCGTTGAGGCCCTGGCCCGCGGGGAGGTTGCGGACCTTCTCCGCCACGACGCCGCCCTCGAGGCCGGCGTTGATCGCGATCTGCTTGAGCGGGGCGTCGGCCGCGACCTTGACGATGTTCGCGCCGGTCGCCTCGTCACCCTCGAGACCGAGGTCGGTGTCGAAGGCGTCCTTGGCGGCCTGGATGAGGGCGACGCCACCACCGGCGACGATGCCCTCCTCCTGGGCGGCCTTGGCGTTGCGGACGGCGTCTTCGATGCGGTGCTTGCGCTCCTTGAGCTCGACCTCGGTGGCCGCGCCCGCCTTGAGGACGGCAACGCCGCCGGCGAGCTTGGCGAGGCGCTCCTGGAGCTTCTCGCGGTCGTAGTCCGAGTCGGAGTTCTCGATCTCGGCGCGGATCTGCGCGACCCGGCCCTCGATCTGCTCGGGGTTGCCGGCGCCCTCGACGATGGTGGTCTCGTCCTTGGTGACGACGACCTTGCGGGCCTGGCCCAGCAGGTCGAGGTCGGCGGTCTCGAGCTTGAGGCCGACGGTCTCGGAGATGACCTGGCCGCCGGTGAGGATGGCCATGTCCTGCAGCATCGCCTTGCGGCGGTCGCCGAAGCCCGGGGCCTTGACGGCGACGGACTTGAAGGTGCCGCGGATCTTGTTGACGACGAGCGTGGCCAGGGCCTCGCCCTCGACGTCCTCGGCGATGATCGCCAGCGGCTTGCCGGACTGGATGACCTTCTCGAGGAGGGGCAGCAGGTCCTTGACGTTGGAGATCTTCGACTCGACGAGCAGGACGTAGGCGTCCTCGAGGACGGCCTCCTGGCGCTCGGCGTCGGTGACGAAGTAGGGCGAGATGTAGCCCTTGTCGAAGCGCATTCCCTCGGTGAGCTCGAGCTCGAGGCCGAAGGTCTGGGACTCCTCGACGGTGATGACGCCCTCGGCGCCCACCTTGTCGATGGCCTCGGCGATGAGCTCCCCGATGGCCTGGTCGCCGGCGGAGATCGCGGCGGTGGCGGCGATCTGGTCCTTGGTCTCGACCGGCTTCGCCTGGGCGAAGAGCTGCTCGATGACGGCCTTGACGGCCTTGTCGATGCCGCGGCGCAGCGCGATGGGGTTCGCACCGGCGGCCACGTTGCGCAGGCCCTCGCGGACGAGCGCCTGGGCGAGGACGGTCGCCGTCGTCGTGCCGTCACCGGCGACGTCGTCGGTCTTCTTCGCGACCTCCTTGACCAGCTCGGCGCCGATCTTCTCGTAGGCGTCCTCGAGCTCGATCTCCTTGGCGATGGACACGCCGTCGTTGGTGATCGTGGGGGCGCCCCACTTCTTCTCCAGGACGACGTTGCGGCCCTTGGGGCCGAGCGTGACCTTCACGGTGTCGGCGAGCTGGTTGAGCCCGCGCTCCATACCGCGACGGGCCTCCTCGTCAAAGGCAATCATCTTTGCCATGGGGTAGATCCTCCGCTTGTAGCGTGGCTGGGTCGGCCAGTGCCCGCGACGGACGGCCCGCACGCCGGGCGGTCACGTCCCGCCGGCTCGCGGACCTCACTGGGTCGATCCGAGTCTGTTGTCACTCTCAGCACGAGAGTGCTAACCCCGATCTTGGCACTCTCATGGCGAGAGTGCAAGGCGCCGACCACCGCCTCACACGCCGAGAGCTGGATTCCTCCCGGGGAGGAATCCAGCTCTCGCCGCATGGGGGTTCTCCACGTCGCTGTGAAGGACGCGGCCCACCCTAGGTGTGAGCCCGCTCACGGTCAATGCCCTCGGTCAGCGCCCGGCGTAGTCCCCGCGCAGGACGACGGCGATCTCGACGTTCTGGGTGGCGGAGGGCGCCTCGACGCGGTTGTCGATGCCGAGGATCTCCCCGATCTCCCGGGCCGTCGCCGCGAGCTCGGCGTTGCGGTAGTAGAGCGTCGTCTCGGCCGGGGACCCCGCGGTGTAGTCCGCCGCGCCCACCGTGGTGAAGCCGGCGGCGGCGAGCTCCCCGGCGAGCCGGCCGGCGAGGCCGTTGATGCCCGCACCGTTGAGGACCGACACGGAGGCGGTGAGGACGACCTCCTCCTCGGGCTCCGTCGTCTCCTCTGGGGTCGTCTCCTCCGGTGCGGGAGTGGTGGGCGCCTCGCCCGTGGGCTCGCCCCCGGTGGGGCTCTCGGCCGGGCCGGTCGCGCTCTCGACCGGCGCGGGCGCAGGCTCGGCCTGGGTGTCCTCGCCGTCGCCGCCGGCGAGGAGGCTCACCGCGCCCCACGCGAGGAGGGGGACGAGGACGATGACGGCGAGGAAGGGGGCGAGGGCGCGCAGGAGTGACCGCGGCTCGCGGTGCACGCCCTGGGGGCCGCGGTCGCGGCCGGCGACGTCGAACTCGTCCTCGGGATACTCACTCACGCGAGCAGGCTAGCCGTTCGTGGCGCCACGACGCGGACGGTGTCAGTGGGAGGGGCTCAGCCGGCGGCCAGAGCGCTCGCGCTGGCGGGCGTCGCGCATCCGCCGCAGGCGCTTGACAAGCATGGGGTCGGCCGCGAGTGCGGCCTCGGTGTCGATGAGGGAGTTGAGCACCTGGTAGTACCGGGTGGCGCTCATGTCGAAGAGGTCGCGGATCGCCGTCTCCTTGGCGCCGCCGTACTTCCACCACTGCCGCTCGAAGGCGAGGATCTCGCGCTCGGTGTCACCGAGCGCGGCCTGCGGACCCAGCGCGTAAGCGGTGTCCATGTCTCCTCCTCCTGCCCGGCGCGTCGAGTCGGCGCCGCGACCACCCCATGCTAGAGGGGAATGACAGCGATGTCATTACCCGGCGCCCATCGCCGCCGCAGCCCCGTCAACCACTTCACCTACGCCTGGCTACACTTCCCGGCGTGCGACCCCTCGGTGAGCTCCTCGACCCCGGCTGGGCCCGGGCGCTGGCCCCGGTGGAGGACCGCATCCACGCGATGGGGGACTTCCTGCGGGAGGAGGTCGCCGCCGGGCGCGGCTACCTGCCCGCCGGTCCGGACGTGCTGCGGGCCTTCACCCGGCCCTTCGCCGACGTCCGCGTCATCGTCGTCGGGCAGGACCCTTACCCCACCCCCGGCCACCCGATGGGACTGTCCTTCTCGGTGCAGCCGGACGTGCGGCCCGTCCCGCGCAGCCTCGTCAACGTCTTCCGCGAGCTCGTCGACGACGTCGGTACCCACCCGCCGTCGACGGGTGACCTCTCGCCGTGGGCGGACGACGGCGTACTCCTGCTCAACCGGGTCCTCACCGTCCAGCCGGGTAAGCCCGCCTCGCACCGCGGGAGGGGCTGGGAGGAGGTGACCGAGCACGCGATCCGGGCGCTCGTCGAGCGGGGCACCCCGCTCGTCGCGGTCCTGTGGGGCAACCAGGCGCAGACGCTGCGGCCGCTGCTCGGGGACGTCCCGGTCGTCGCGTCCGCGCACCCGAGCCCGTTGTCCGCGTCCCGCGGGTTCTTCGGCTCCCGCCCGTTCTCCCGGGCCAACGCGCTGCTCGCCGAGCAGGGCGGACGGCCGGTCCGGTGGGCCCTGCCCTGACGCGGTGGCAGGATCGGCGGGTGTCCACGCACCTGTCCGCCGCCCCGCCCTGGGGCCGCTACGTCGCCATCGGGGACTCCCTCACCGAGGGCATGGTCGACCCCGACCCGCAGGACCCGGAGCACCACCGCGGCTGGGCCGACCTGCTCGCCGCCGCGCTCTCGCGCCGCCGTGTCGCGGCCGGCCACCCGCCCCTGGAGTACGCCAACCTCGCGGTCCGTGGGCGGCTCCTCGGCCAGATCCTCAGCGAGCAGCTGCCGACCGCACGCGACCTGCGCCCGGATCTCGTCTCGGTCACCGGAGGCGGCAACGACATCCTGCGCCCCGGGGCGGACGTCGACGCACTGCTCCGCGAGCTCGAGGAGGCTGTCGCCGGCGTGCGGGCCACGGGCAGCGACGTCCTGCTCGTCACCGGCACCGACCCCGCGGGCGCGCCGGTCATCCGGCTCACCCGGTCGAAGGTCGCCGTCTTCAACAGCGGGCTGTGGTCGATCGCCCACCGCCACGGCGCCCACGTCCTCGACCTGTGGGGCATGCGCTCGCTGCGCGACTGGCGGATGTGGGCGGAGGACCGCATCCACCTGTCGACGGCGGGGCACGAGCGGGTGGCGCAGGCCGCCCTCGTCGGGCTCGGGCTCGTCCCGGACCACGAGGCCTGGGACGACCCGCTCGCTCCCCTGCCGCCGGAGGCACGCGCCGAGCGCTGGCGCGGCAACGCCCGGTGGGCGCGGGCTTACGCGCTGCCGTGGGTGCAGCGGCGCCTGCGCCGGCAGTCCTCCGGTGACCTGCGCCGGGCGAAGTACCCGGAGCCGGTCACCGTCGAGACCACCTGACTACTTGAGCACCACCGAGAGCAGGCCGCTGCCGTAGCCGTGCACGTCGACGGTCGCGTCCAGGCGCGGGCCGTAGCTGCGCAGCCAGGTGGCGATGTCCGCGGGCAGCGGCCCGGCCCCGGAGTCGTGGACGGACTCGAGGCGCAGGTGCGGCGCGTCGCCGACGTTGAACAGGGCCGAGGTGACGTTGAGGACCTCGGTGACGTTCTCGAGCAGCGTCTCGTCCAGCGGGCCGAGGGACGCGCGCGCGGCGCGGGCGGGGATGAGCGCGATCGCGCCGCCGAGCGCCGCGGCGAGGTGGGTGTCGACGGCCACGAGGGCCTCGCCCTTGAGAAACTGGGTGACGTACACGCCGACGACGACGCCGGGCTCGGTCGCGGGGGTGACGGACTCCTCGGCCAGCGCGATCTCGCAGTCGCGGCCGACGAGCATGGTGAACAGGTCGCGCAGCTCCTTGAGCGGCGGGATCGGGGTCGTGGCGCTCATGCGAGGAAGGGGTCGATGGTCGAGCGGAACGAGTCCGGGGTGAAGGGCTTGGCGATGAGGAACAGCGCCCCCTCGCTCTCGGCGAGCTCCCGCATCTGCGGGGAGCCCTCGGAGGTGATGAAGCCCAGCGGGATGTCCGCCCCGGAGGCGTTGAGACCACGCAGCAGGTCGATGCCCGTCATCTCGGGCATGTTCCAGTCCGAGAGCACGAGGTCGGGCTGCTGGGCGAGCGCGAGCTCGAGAGCCTCCGCGCCGTTGGTGGCCTCGATGACCTCCCAGTCGCCGTAACCCGCCTGGCGCAGGGTCCGGATGACGATCTGTCGCATGACCTTGCTGTCGTCGGCGACGATGACTCGCAGGCTCACTGCGTGTCCTCCTTTGCGTCGGGGTTGGTGTCCAGCTCCCACATGGAGATGACGAGGTGGTCCTGGTGCCACTGGAGCGAGGTCTCCCACAGGAGGTCGCCGGTGGGCTGGGTGCCGTCGAGTGCGACGACGGGAAGGCTGAGGGTGCTGCGGTCGGCCATGAGGCCCTTGATGTTGCCACCGATGACGTTGGCGATCTCGCCGAGCGCATCGCGCAGGTCTTCAGTATCCACCGGATCGGCGGGGTCCATGGCGAGCAGGGCGCGGGCGATCCGGTCGGCGGTGCCGCGGCTGGTGGCCACGACGGTACGCACGGGGTGCTCCCCCTGGATCTCGACCCAGGCGCGGACGGGCTCGGCGATGACGACGGCCTCGCCCGCGGTGTCGGTGAGCAGCCCCGGTTCGCCGTCGATCATCGCAGTGAACATGTCTTGCGCGATGGTGACGACGTGGTCGGCCATGGTGGCGGTCATGCGATCTCCTCGGTGGGGACGAGCCCGAGCATCTCCAGCTTGCCCTTGAGTGCGTCCGGCGTGAACGGCTTGATGAGGTACTCGTGGGCGCCGGCCGCGAGCGCACGCACGATCTGGTCGTGCTCGGACTCGGTCGTCACCATCATGAGCGTGATGCCGCGCCACTCCCGGCGGGCGCGGACGGCGTAGACGAAGGACAGCCCGTCCATGACCGGCATGTTCCAGTCGACGCACGCGAGGTCGAAGCTGCTGTCGGCCTCGAGGACGGCGAGGGCTGCGGCGCCGTCGCCGGCCTCCTCGGTCGTGTAGCCGAGGTCCTGCAGCAGGCGCGAGACGATCCGGCGCATCGCGCGCGAGTCGTCGATGACGAGAGCTCTCATGAGATGCCTCCAGGCACTCGGTAGACGGAACCGTGGGTCGTCGGGACGCGCTCCCACGCGTCGTCGATACCCACCATGGACTCGGCGGCCCCGAGCACGAGGAAGCCGCCCGGTCGCATGGCACGGCGGGTACGGGCGAGGATGTCGCGCTTCGTGGCGGCGTCGAAGTAGATGAGCACGTTGCGCAGGAAGACGATGTCGAAGGGCCCACCCGCCGGCGCAGGGTGCAGGAGGTTGTGCTGGGCGAAGGTGATCTGGCGCCGCAGCTCCTCCTTGACGCCCCAGCCGGCACCGGAGCGGTCGAAGTAGCGCACGAGCATGGCCGCGGGCAGCCCGCGGTTCATCTCGAGCTGGCTGTACTGGCCGCTTCGCGCCTGGGCGAGGACCGCCGTCGAGAGGTCGGTGGCGAGGACGGAGAAGCGCCGCTCCCCCGTCTCCAGCAGCGTCATGGCGATGCTGTAGGGCTCCTGCCCCGTGGAGCAGGCCGCCGACCACACTCGCAGCGTGCCCGGGTTCTGCGCCCGAGCCGCGGGCAGGATGTGCTGGCGCAGCACCGTGAAGGGTGAGTTGTCGCGGAACCACGAGGTCTCGTTCGTCGTCAGTGCCTCGACGACGCGGGTGACCTCGCTACGGTCGGGGCTGCGGCGCACGTCGCGCACGTAGCTGTCGACCGCCGTCGGACCGGTGAGGCCGCGCTCCCGGGCGAGGGGCATGAGGCGGCTCTCGACGAGGTACTCCTTGCCCGGCGCGAGCTGGATGGCGCTGTGGGTGCGCACCAGCTCGGCGACGTAGCCGAAGGTCTCCGGGGACACGCTCATCGGCGCGCCTCCGCCATGACTCGTTTCATTGCGCTGGCGATCTCCGGTAGGGGAAGGAGGGCGTGGGCGTGGCCGGCGGCCGCTGTCGCGCCCGGCATGCCCCACACGACGGACGTGGCCTCGTCCTGGACGAGGACGGTCCCTCCGGCGTCGGCGACCTGCCCCGCACCGGCGGCGCCGTCGGCGCCCATCCCGGTGAGGACGACGGCGAGCAGCTCGCCACCGAGAGCGGTGACGGCGGAGCGGAAGAGCACGTCGACCGACGGGCGGCTGTAGTTGACGGGCGGGGTGTCGGTGAGGCGGCCACGCAGGGCGCCTCGATCGCTCACCATCGTGAGGTGCCGACCGCCCGGGGCGACGTAGACGTGCCCGGGCAGGAGGGCGACGCCGTCGGTGGCCTCGACCACGGTGGTCGGGCCGAGGCGGTCGAGGCGCTCGGCGAGCTGACGGGTGAAGACGGCGGGCATGTGCTGGACCACGGCGACCGGGACCGGCGGCGCCTCCGTGAGCCCGCCGACAACCTCGGCGAGGGCGGCCGGGCCGCCGGTGGAGGAGCCCAGAACGACGGCGCGGACGGGCGTGGTGCGGGCGGTCGTGGGACGCACGCGGACGGGGCCGCGGGCGCTGGGGGTGGGGCCCGACGCAGCGGCGGGCACGGTGCCGGCGCCTCGCGGCGCGGCGGACCGGCGGCCGGGGACGAGCGCGTGGATCTTGGGGACCAGCTCCTCGACCACCCGGCGCAGCCCGTCCTGGAGGCTGCCGACCCCGGAGGGCTTGGCCACATAGTCGGTGGCGCCCGCGGACAGCGCCTCGAGGGTGGCTGCCGCACCGCGCTCGGTGAGCGTGGAGAACATGATGATCGGCATGCGGTGACCGGAGGTCCGCAGCGCGCGGACGGTGGAGATGCCGTCGAGCTCGGGCATCTCGATGTCCATGGTCACGAGGTCGGGGGCGAGCTGCTCGACCTTGCCGAGGGCGAGGCGCCCGTTGGCCGCGACACCCACGACCTCGATGCCGGGGTCGGCCGCCAGTGCCTGGGTGACGAGTCGGCGGATGACGACGGAGTCGTCGACGACGAGCACGCGAACGCTCATGACAGGCTCCTCCTCTCGAGGTGCTCTGCCGCCCGGCGGGCGGCGGTGGTGTTGGTGGTGGTGGTGACGCTCGTCAGTAGCGGAACTGGTCGACGCGGCGCTGCAGCTCGGCGGACATCCGCGCGAGCTCGGTGACGGACTGGCCGATCTCGCTCACGGTGCCGACGGCCTCGCGGGCGTCGCCGGCGACGGCGGTGATGTTGACGGCGATCTCGCCGGTGCCGGCCGCGGCCTCCGAGATGGACCGGGTGATCTCCTGGGTGGTGGCGGTCTGCTCCTCCACGGCCGAGGCGATGGTGAGCTGGCGCTGGTTGATGGCGCCGACGATGTCGGCGATCTCCCGCATCGCGTCGGCCGCGCTGCCGGTGTCGCCCTGGATGGCCTCGACCCGGCGGGCGATGTCCTCGGTCGCCCGCGCGGTCTGCTGCGCGAGCTCCTTGACCTCACCGGCGACGACGGCGAAGCCCTTGCCGGCCTCACCGGCGCGCGCGGCCTCGATGGTCGCGTTGAGGGCGAGCAGGTCGGTCTGGTCGGCGATCGAGGTGATGACCTTGACGACCTCGCCGATCTCCTGGGAGGAGCCACCGAGACGGACGACGGCGGTGGTCGTGCCCTCGGCCACCTCGGCGGCGCGGGCGGCGACCCGCGCGGCCTCCTCGGCGTTCTGGGCGATCTCGCGGATGGAGGAGCCCATCTGCTCGGAGCCCGCGGCGGCGGTGCGGACGTTCGTCGAGACCTGCTCGGCCGCGGCGGCCACCGTGCCGCTGAGGCTGGCGGTGTGGGAGAGGCCGGCGTTCATCTGCTCGCTGCCGGCGGCGAGCTGCTCGGCGGCCGCGGCGACGGTGCGGGTGGCCCCGCCTACCTCGGCGAGGAGCGTGCGCAGGCTGCCCTGCGCGGTGCCCAGCGCCTGGGCCATCTGGCCGATCTCGTCGCGGCTCGTCACGGGGGCCGTCACGGTGAGGTCGCCCTGGGCCAGGGCCTCGAGGGAGTGGTGCACGCCCCGGATGGTGGACCGGATGCTGCGGCCGGTGAGCCGCAGCAGGGTGGTGCCGGCGGCGAGCGCGATCAGGCCGAGCACGGTGATGAGGGTGGAGTACCGCCCGGCCGTCGCGCTCGCCTGCTCCGCGACGCCGCTGAGGTCGACACCGTCCTGCGCGGCGAGCGCCACGACCTCGGTGACCTCCGCCGCGATGACGCCCATGCCGCTGTAGGCGATCGAGTTGATGACGACGAGCGCAAGCCCGTAGACACCGCCGACGAGGAGGAACTTGCGCGCGAGGCTCATGCGGCCGAGCACGGAGGTGTGCGGGTGCTGCGCAGGCGCTGCGGGCGCGGTGGACGGTTGCGGGCGCGGCGGCGCGTACGTGGTGGTCATCGTCAGTCCTCGGGCGTCTCAGAAGGCGAATCGCGCGACGCGGTCACGCAGCTCTGTGGACAGGTCGGACAGCTCGGTGCCCTCGGTGCTCATCTCTGCGAGGACCGAGTCGAGGGTGCTGGCAGCAGTGGCGAGCACGGTGACGTTCTGGGCGATCTCACCGGAGCCCGCGGCGGCCTCGGACAGCCCGCGGCTCATCTCGTTGGTCGTGGCCGTCTGCTCCTCCACCGCCGAGGCGATGGTCATCTGCAGGTCGTTGATCGAGCCGACGATGCGGGAGATCTCGTCGATCGCCTTCACGGCGGCGCCTGCGTCACCCTGGATCGACTCGATCCGTCGGGCAATGTCCTCGGTGGCCCGGGCGGTCTCCTGGGCCAGCTCCTTGACCTCACCGGCGACGACGGCGAAGCCCTTGCCGGACTCGCCGGCGCGGGCGGCCTCGATGGTCGCGTTGAGGGCGAGGAGGTTGGTCTGCTCGGCGATGGTCGTGATGACCTTGATGACGTCACCGATCTCCTGGGAGGAGGTCCCGAGCTGGGCGACCGTGACGTTCGTCGACTCCGCGACGGTCGTCGCACGGGTCGCCACGGCCGCGGCCTCGCCGGCGGTGCGGGCGATCTCGCGGATGGAGGCACCCATCTCCTCGGCGCCGGCCGCGACGGTCTGGACACTGGCGGAGACCTGCTCGGCAGCGGCTGCGGCGGCAGAGCTCTGCACGGAGGTCTGGGCGACCTCCTGGGCGACGCGACTAGTGCGGGACTCCAGGCTCTGCGAGGCGCCCGACACGCGCTGCGCGGACTCACCGACGGCGCCGACGAGCTCGCGGACCGAGCCCACGCCGTCGTCGAGGGCGGCGCCCACGTCACCGAGCTCATCGGTGACGCTGAGCTCGGAGCGGGCGGTGAGGTCACCGGCGCGCAGGCGCTGGGCGACGTGGTGCAGGCGGGCGATCCGGCGCAGGAGGAGCCGCGTGGTACGGGAGGCGAAGAGCAGCGCGAGGGCGAGTCCCATGACACCGGTGGCCGTCAGCCCGACGATGGTGGACTGCTGGGAGTCGGCCTGGGCCGCCTGGATCCTGGCGAGCTCCTCGGCGGCGAGCGTCTGCGCCTCGTCGACGATCGCGAGGACGGTGGAGTAGGCGGCGCCGGCCTCCCCGTCGTTGATGGACTCGAGGGCCGTCTGCCGCCCCTCGGGGGTGTCGAGGGCGAGCCACTCGACCACCTGGGCGTCCCAGCTGAAGAAGTCCTCCCAGGCCGGCCGCAGCCGGTCGAAGATGGCGGCCTCGGCGGGGTCCAGCTCGACGGCGTCGAGCTCGTCGAGCCACGTCTCGATGGCTTCACGCGAGTCGGCCATGCCCTGCATGTTGTAGGAGTCGGGAGCCAGGCCTGCCTCGGTGCCGAGGATGGCGACGTCGGAGAGGTAGAGCGCCTGCCACCCGGTGGCGTCGGCGATCTGGAAGCGCGCCTCCTCGGCGAGCTGGGCGACGCCCTGGGCGCGGCGCAGCTCCTCGCTCAGCTCACGCTGCTCGACGTTGCCGGCGACACCGATACCAGCCGCAACGACGGCAAACAGCGCGACGACGCCGAAGGTCAGGTACAGCCGGCGGCCGACGCCGATGCGGCGAGCGCGTCGGGTGCTCCCGCCGGCAGTACCGGGGCGAACGGGAGCCGTCGCGGTCAGCGGTGCCCGCGCCTGGGGCGCCGCTGCGAGCATGGTGGTCATCAGTCGCCTTCTCAGTAACGGAACTGCTCGACGCGGGTGCGGAGGTCGGCGGACATGCCGGCCAGGCCGTCAGCCGACTCGGTGAGCTGGGTCAGGGTGTCCTTGGCCTCGGCGCTGGAGTCGGCCACAGCGGTGATGCTCCCGGCGATCTCGCCGGAGCCGGTCGCGGCCTCGCCGACGGAGCGCGACATCTCGTTGGTCGTGGCCGTCTGCTCCTCCACCGCCGAAGCAATGGTCAGCTGCAGGTCGTTGATCGACTCAATGATTCGGGAGATCTCCCCGATCGCGTCGACCGCGCCGGTGGCGTCGACCTGGATGGTCTCGACCCGGCGGGCGATGTCCTCGGTCGCCTTGGCCGTCTCCTGTGCCAGCTCCTTGACCTCCCCGGCGACGACGGCGAAGCCCTTACCCGCCTCGCCGGCCCGGGCAGCCTCGATCGTCGCGTTGAGTGCCAGCAGGTTGGTCTGCTCGGCGATCGTGGTGATCACCTTGACAACCTCACCGATCTCCTGGGAGGAGGTCCCCAGCTTGGTCACCGTGGCGTTGGTCGCCGCTGCGACTTCGGTGGCCCGGGCGGCGACGTTGGCGGCCTCGTTGGCGCTGTGGGCGATCTCCCGGATGGAAGCGCCCATCTGCTCTGCGCCGCTCGCTACGGCCTGGATGTTGTTGGACACCTGCTCCGCGGCGGCGGCGACCACGCCGGACTGTGCCGCCGTGTCCTCAGACGCAGCAGCGAGCCGGCCGCTGTCGGCGGAGACCTCGCCGGCCGAGGAGGCGACCTGCTGCGACGTCGCCGCCACCTCCGCGATGAGCGCCCGCAGGCGCGTCTGGGCGGTGGCCAGGGACTCGGCCACCTGACCGATCTCGTCCCGGGAGGTCACCACCGGCTCGGCGGTGAGGTCGCCCTGGGCCATCGCCTCGGTCGCACGCCGGATCTCGTTGACCGAGCGGCGCACGGAGCGCACGATGATGACGGCGATGAAGGCGCCGAACGCCAGGCCGGCAATACCGAGAACGGACATCACGGTGATGTTCTGGGCTGCCTGCGCGTCCAGCTGCTCCGTCGCTGCCGTTCTGATCTCGAGCTCTTCCGCATCCGCCTGCTGGAGCGCGGCCTCATACTCGGCGATCCGCGACCTGATCTCGACGACGAGAGCCGGGTCGATGCCTGCACCGTCGCCGGAGAGGATGGACGACAGCAGCTCGTCACGCAGACGAAAGGCCTCGTCGTAACTCTCCACAAACGCGTGCCAGTGGGGCGAGACCCCGGCGGGGCTGTCCGTGTAGGCGTCGATCAGCTCTGCCGTGGCCGCGTCGTTCGTCGCCTGCTGGTCCAGCAGCGCCTGCTGGGCCGCGGGGTCCTGCGTTCCGCGGATCTGCTCGAAGAGCAGCTGCGCCCGCACGGCACCCTCGACGATCTGTCCGCGCACGTCGCTCAGCTCGTTGATGCCGGCGAGCTCGGCCGAGCCGCTCTGCAGGTCGCGCATGGTCGTGATCGCGAAGGAGTTCGTGCCCAGGATGATGACGGCGAGCACCGCCACCAGGCCGCCGAGCTTGCCGGCGAGGGACAGTCCCTTGAGGGAGCCGGCGCGCTGCTTCCTGGGAGAAGCCGGCGTCGGTGCTGAGAGGTCGGTCGCTGGGCGAGCGGTCGCTGGTGCGGGAGGGGCGAGCGTAGTAGCCATGGTTCCTTCGATCTCTGTAGTGCGCCGTCAGGCCGCGGTGACGGCGTCGACGTCGAGGGCGAGGAGGAGGCGGCCGTCGAGCTTGTAGGCGCCACGGATCACCTCGCGCAGCTCGGGGCTCAGCGTCTGCGGCGGGGTCTCGAACTGCTCGTCGTCGACCTCCGCGACGTCACCGATGGCGTCGACGAGGAGCGAGACGGGCTCGCCGCCGAGCTTGACGACGACCATCATCGGCTCGCTCGCCTCACGGATGGGCAGGCCGAGACGGGTCCGCAGGTCGAGCGCGAGGACGACCTGGCCGCGGAGGTTGACGAGGCCAGCCACCTCGGCCGGTGCGAGCGGCACACCGGCCGTCGCGCGGAAGGGCAGCACCTCCTGCACCTGGCCGACGCCGATGCCGTAGAGGTTCTCACCAAGGGTGAAGGTGACGTACTGGGTGCTCATCAGATCCTCACCAGGTCCTCGTCGAGAGCGGAGGTGTCGAAGGGGGCGATGCCGACGGCGTGGAGCAGCTCGCTGACGTCGAGGAGCTCGGTGACGCGCTCCTTGATGACGGTGGAGCCGGTCAGGCCGGTGTCCTCGAGCCCGCTGCGGTTGCCCGGGTCGTCGGTGACGATGTCGACGATCTCGCCGACGACGACGGCGACCGTCACGCCACCGGAGGTGAGGACGATGACAAGGAGCTCCTCGGGCTCCTCGTAGCTCATCGCACCGAGCACCCGGTCGAGGCGGGCGACGGGCAGGAGGTCGCCGCGGTACTGGACGACCTCGCGGCTGCCGACCCGCTCGAGGCGGTCGGCGGGCATGCGCTCGAGGCGGGTGACGTCGGCGAGCGGGATCGCCACGCGGCGGCCCTCGCCGATCGCGACGACGAGCAGCTGCTGCTCGGTGCTGCTCGCCCGCGTCTCGCGGCCCGCGCTGGAGCGCGTGAGCTGGCCCAGCTCCCCGACGAGGGCGCGCCGGGCGATGGCCTGGACGTCGAGGATGAGCGCGACGTCCCCGTCCCCGAGCACCGTGGCGCCGGAGTAGAGGCCGATCTGCTTGATCCGCGAGGAGATGGCCTTGACGACGATCTCCTCGTTGTTGAGGACCCGGTCGACGATGAGGCCGAAGCGCTGCTCGTCCGCCTGGAGGACGGCGATGGTGCACGAGGCCCGCTCCTCCGGCTCCAGGCCGAGGACCTCGGCGAGGGAGACCAGCGGCAGCAGCGCGCCACGCAGCCGGTAGACCGGCGCGGTGCCGACGTACTCGAGCTGGGTGGACTCGACGGCCACGAGCTCGAGGAGGTTTGTCTGGGCGATCGCGTAGGTGCGCACGCCGCACTGGACGGTGAGCGCCGGCATGATCGCCAGGGTCAGCGGGATGCGCAGGCGCCACGTGGTGCCCTCACCGGGCTGGGACTCGACGTCCACCGAGCCACCGATGGCCTCGATCTTCGTGCGGACCACGTCCATGCCGACACCGCGGCCGGACACGTTGGTCACCGTCTTGGCGGTGGAGAAGCCGGGGAGGAAGAGGAGCTCGTAGATCTCCTGCGCGGACATCATCCGCACCTGCTCCTCGGTGCGCAGGCCCTTGGAGACGGCGCTGGCGGCGACGGCGTCGGGGTCGATGCCGTGGCCGTCGTCGGCGATCTCGACGATGACCTGGCCGCCGGCGTGGTAAGCGCGCAGCGTGACGTGGCCCTGCTCGGGCTTGCCGGACGCGACACGCTCCTCGGGGGCCTCGATGCCGTGGTCGACGGCGTTGCGCACGAGGTGCGTCAGCGGGTCCTTGACGGCCTCGAGGAGGGAGCGGTCGAGCTCGGTCTCGCCGCCGAGCATGGAGAGGGACACCTTGCGGCCGAGCATGGCGGCGAGGTCGCGCACGACGCGCGGCATCTTGTTCCACACGTGCTCGATGGGCTGCATGCGCGTCTTCATGACGCCCTCCTGCAGCTCGGTGGCGATGAGGCTGAGCCGCTGCGCCGAGCGGGCCAGCTCGACGTCCTCACCGCGGTCAGAGAGCCGGTCGAACTGGTTGCGCACGAGCACGAGCTCGCCGACCTGGCGCATGAGGGAGTCGAGGAGCTCGATGTCCACGCGGATGGAGCTCTCGGCGGCGTTGCGGTGGTGCTCGGGCTCGCGCCCGCCCTCGGTGACCTCCGCCGCGGCGGGGACCGACGCGGGGGCGGCCGGCTGCTCGCCCGTGCGGCGCTTGCCGATGACCTTCCTGACCGGTGCGGCCGGGGGCGCGACGGGCTCGGGCTCGGGAGCCTCCGCCGCGGGCGTGGCTGCCTCCGGCCCTGCCACCTCTGCCTCCTGCGCGGGCGCCTCGGGCGCGGCGGCGGGCTCCGGTGTGGCGGTGCCCTCCTGGACGGCGACGATCCGGGCGATCGTGGGCTCGACGTCGAGGTCGTCGCCCCGTCCATCCTCGATGGAGGTGAGGATGGCGCGGAGCGTGTCGACGAGGGCGAGGAGGACGTCGGTGGTCGCCTGGTCCATCTGGCGCGCGCCGTCGCGGAGCTCGGCGAGCAGGCTCTCACCCGTGTGCGAGACCCTCTCGAGGTTGGTGTACCCGAGGAACCCGCTCGTGCCCTTGATCGTGTGGACCGTGCGGAAGATGCTGCTCAGCAGCTCCCGTGAGGTCGGCGCGCCTTCCAGCGCGACCAGGTCCTGGTCGAGCTGGTCGAGGTTCTCGTAGCTCTCGACGAGGAACTCGTGGACGATCTCATCCATGCCATCCACCGGCGGACCTCCATGAATCCGTATCGGTCTGTGCGCTTCCTGCGCACTCCCTCTTCATCGGCGACTTCTCGCGAGTTTTGAGGTGTCGGTAGGAACAACGCACGGCGGGCCCGCAGTCGCGGGCCCGCCGTGCGTGGAGAGGTGGTCAGACGCGGAACTGTGCCACCTGGGCGCGCAGTCCCTCCGAGATGGTCGCGAGCTCCGCGACAGCGGTGCTCATCTGCGTCATCGTGGCGCTGTTGTCCGCGGCGGCGGAGGCGATGCCGGTGATGTTGCCGGCGATCTCGGTGGATCCGGTCGCGGCCTCGGTGACGCTGCGGGACATCTCGTTGGTCGTCGCTGTCTGCTCCTCGACGGCCGAGGCGATCGTCATCTGGTAGTCGTTGATCTGACCGATGATCTCGGTGATCTCCCCGATCGCACCCACGGCGCCCTCGGTGTCGTGCTGGATCGCCTCGATCCGGCGGGCGATGTCGTCGGTGGCCTTGGCGGTCTCCTGGGCCAGGTCCTTGACCTCCGAGGCGACGACGGCGAAGCCCTTGCCCGCCTCCCCGGCGCGCGCGGCCTCGATGGTCGCGTTGAGCGCGAGCAGGTTGGTCTGCTCGGCGATCGTCGTGATGACCTTGATGACGTTGCCGATCTCGACGGACGAGGTGCCGAGCTTCTGCACCGTCTCGTTCGTCACGGCGGCCTGGGTCGTGGCCCGGGCCGCTACCGCGGCGGCCTCGCTCGAGCTCTGCGCGATCTCCCGGATGGAGGCACCCATCTGCTCCGCACCGGCTGCCACCGTGTGGACGTTCTGGCTGACCTGCTCGGCCGCGGACGCGACGACGCCGGACTGGGCGGAGGTCTCCTCGGACGCTGCGACCACCTGCGTGGTCGACGCCGCCAGCTCCTCCGCACCGGAGGCGATGGTCACGGCGGCCTCGTTGACCGCGCCGACGGTGCCGCGCAGCTGTCGCATCGAGCGGCCCAGGTGCTCGGCCATCTGACCGAGCTCGTCCCGGGTCTGGACCTCGGGCTCCGCGGTGAGGTCACCGTTTCCGAGCGCCTCGACCGCGACCCGCACGGTCTCGACCGTACGCATGATCTGGCGGATGACGAAGACCGCCACCGCGACGCCGACGGCGAGTCCGACGAGCAGCACGACGATGAGCAGCACCTCGGTGCTCGCTGCCTTGTCGGCGGCGGCCTCGTTGTCAGCGTTGGCGCGCTCCACCTCGACGCCGGTGATGCTGCCCATGAGGTCGGCGGCCTCGGCACCGACAGGTGCGAGCGTCTCGTTGTAGTAGGCGTTCATAGCGTCCTGGTCGCCCGAACGCACAACCTCGGCCCACGGCCCACTGATCTCGTCGTGGAAGGACTGCACTCCCGCGATCATCGCGTCCAGCTCGGTGCGGTCGTCGTCGAACTGCGCGTACTCCTCGAGCATACCGATCGCTTCGGCCTCGCGATCGGCGATCTCCGCGAGCTGCTCCTCGAGCTCCGCTGCCTCCCGAAGAGGCAGCGCATTGGCGCGCACGCGCGTGCCCTGGAAGGTTGCGCGGGCGTCGGCGAGATCATTGAGCGGTTCGACCCGCTGCGCGTACATCTCGCTCTGCCCGGCGGCCAGAGCACGCACCTGCGAGATGCCGAGGATGCCGATGACCGCCGCGACGATCGCGACCACGCCGACAGCAGCGGCGATCTTCACGCGGACGGAGAGGTCGCGCAGGGAGCGACGGGAGGTGGCGGGAACAGGGGCTTGTGCCGACATCGTTTCTTCCTCGTGGGTCGGTGGCGTGCCCGGCACGAAGCTGCCTCCGGCGGCACGGGGTCCGCGCTCGCCGGGCAGCTCGCCACGGTGCGCGGGTCCAGCCGTGCGCGTCCTGCGCACACCCCGTCTATCGGCCGCCGCGCGCGCGCGCTGAGTGGTTCGTACCACCTGAGGCGCCCGTCACTCCACGTGCACGGCGGCTCGGAGCGAAGCATGTCGGCCGGACCTGTCGGCGGATCCGACTCGGCTGGGTTACGACTCCTGGGCGGGCGGGCGCAGCGCCCGCAGCGCGTCGAGGTCGGCGTCGTCGGCGCGGGCGGCGTCGCGGTTGGCCTCCTCGACGGCGCGGAGCACCTCGGCACGGTTGACCGTGACGTGCCGGGGCGCGGCGATGCCGAGCCGGACGGTGTCGCCGCGCACATCGACCACGGTGAGGACGATGTCCTCCCCGATGACGATCTGCTCCCCGACCTTGCGGCTCAGTACCAACACGGGCCCGAGCCTACCGTCCGCCCTGCCTCTTGGCCGATTTGGCGTTCGCCGCGCGCGCGGCCCGGGTGGCCTCGGACTCCATCCGCTCGGCCGCCTCGGCGGCGCCGAGCAGCGCGCTGATGCCCGCGGGACGGGGCTGCGGCTGCGCGGGCGCGCCGGGCGGACGGGTCTGGAGCCGCGTCACGGGCACCGGTGCGGGGCTCGGGTCGGGCACCGCCACGGTGACCTCGTACCACTGCCTCGAGAGGATCCCCTTGCGTAGCCGCTGGGCACGCACGACCGTCCCGCCGAGCTCCTCCGCACGGGCGAGGAGCTCGGGCAGGTCCGGCCCGTCAAGCAGTAATCGCCTGTCCGACACCCACGGCTCCCACAGTCTCGATGGTCAGGGACGTGCCCGTCACCTCCGTGTAGGACACTACGGGCAGGCGGGGCACCGCCAGTCCTGCGACGCGCCGCAGGGCCGGGCGGATCGCCGGGGAGCACACGAGCACCGCCTGGCGGCCGGTCGCCTCGAGGTTCTCCAGCTGGGTGCGCAGGGAGGCGAGCAGGCCCTCCACGCGCTCGGGCGGCAGGGAGATCTGGGTGCCCTGCTCCCCCGGCCGCAGCGACTCGAGGAGCAGCTGCTCGGTGGCCGGCTCGAGGGTGAGCACCCGCAGGACCCCGTCCTCCCGGTGGCGGTCGACGATGACGTCGGCCACGGCCTGGCGAGCCGCCTCGATGAGTCCCTCCGGGTCGGTGGAGACCTTGGCACGGAGGGTGAGGGCCTCGAGGATCCGCCCGAGGTCGAGGATCGGGACCTGCTCGGCAAGCAGCCCCTGAAGCACCCGCTGCACCTCGCCGAGGCTGAGCACGGCCGGCACCAGCTCCTCGACGACCGAGGGGTTGGTCTGCTTGAGCCCCTCGACGAGCACGCGGACGTCCTCACGGCCGAGCAGCCGGTCGGCGTGGGAGGAAGCCACCGAGGACAGGTGGGTGATGAGCACGGAGACGCGGTCGACGACGGTGGCGCCGGCCATCTCCGCACTGTGCCGCAGCTCGACGGGGATCCACTTGCCGGGCAGGCCGAAGACCGGCTCCACGACCGTGGCGCCCGCGAGCGCATCCAGCCCCTCGCCGAGCGCGAGCACCCGGCCGCGCGGCGCACTGCCGCGGGCGACCTCCACCCCCGAGAGGCGGATGGCGTAGGTGCCGGCGGGCAGGTCCACCGAGTCCCGGGTGCGGACGGGCGGCAGGACGTAGCCCATCTCGAGCGCCGTCTTGCGGCGCAGCGCCTTGACACGCCCGAGCAGGTCGAGGTCCGCCGACCCGCCGACCATGTCGACGAGGTCGGGGGCGAGCAGCACCTCGAGGGCGTGCACGCGCATCTGCTCGATGAGCATCTCCGGGGTGTCGGCCGCCGGCTGGAGCGTCGTCGCGACCTCGTTGGCGGCCTCCGCCACGGCGGCCTCCGCCTCCTTGACCTTGAGCCGCTGCGCGAACCCGAGCAGGACCGCGCCGACGAGGATGAAGGGGAGCTTGGGAATCCCGGGCACGATTGCCAGGACGATGGCAGCCGCGCCGGCGATCATCATCGCCGTACGGGACTGCGTGAGCTGGGAGCTGGCCTGGGTGCCCATGTCGGCGTCCGCCGTCGCGCGCGTGACGACGAGACCGGTGGCCACGGACATGAGGAGCGCGGGGATCTGCGTGACCAGGCCGTCACCGACGGTGAGCAGCGAGTAGGTCTCGATGGCCTCGCCCGCGCTCATGCCCAGCTGCATCATGCCGATGACGAAGCCGCCGATGAGGTTGACGACAGTCGTGATGATGCCGGCGATCGCGTCGCCCTTGACGAACTTCGCCGAGCCGTCCATCGCACCGTAGAAGTCCGCCTCCGCGGCGACCTCCGCGCGTCGGCGGCGGGCCTCGGCGTCGTCGATGGCCCCGGCGTTGAGGTCGGCGTCGATGGCCATCTGCTTGCCGGGCATCGCGTCGAGGGTGAAGCGCGCCCCGACCTCGGCGGCGCGGCCCGCACCGTTGGTGATGACGACGAACTGGATGACGACGAGGATGAGGAAGATGACGAGGCCGATGACGATCGAGCCGCCGACGATGAAGTGCCCGAAGGCGTTGATGACCTCACCGGCGTAGCCGTCGCGCAGCACCAGGCGGGTGGAGGCGACGTTGAGCCCGAGCCGGAACAGCGTCATGACGAGCACGAGCGCCGGGAAGATCGAGAAGTCGAGCGGCTTCTTCATGTACATCGTCGTCAGCAGGACGAGCATGGCGCCGACGATGTTGACGGCGATGAGCACGTCGAGCAGCGGCGCGGGCAGCGGGATGACGAGCAGCAGGATGATCCCGACGACGGCGGCCGGGGCGACGAACTGGGTGACCTTGCCGTTCTTCATCGGCTGTCCTTCCTGGGCTGGGGCATGCGGTGGGTCCCGGCTGCGGCGCCGCGGCGGCGCAGGGACATGACGAAGGCGAGGACGCGCGCGACGGCCTCGTAGAGGTAGTCGGGGACCTCGTGGCCCACCTCGCACATGGCGTGGATGGTGCGGGCCAGGGTGATGTCCTGGACGACGGCGACGCGGTGCTCGGTGGCCCGCTCACGGATCCGCTTCGCCACGTGGCCCTGGCCCTTGGCGACGACGCGGGGGGCGCCCTTGCCGGGCTGGTAGCGGAGCGCGACGGCCACGTGGGTGGGGTTGACGATGACGACGTCGGCGTCCGCGACGGCGGCGAGCATGCGGTTGCGGCTCATCGCGCGGGCCCGGGCCAGGCGCTGGCCCTTGATCATCGGGTCGCCCTCGGAGCGCTTGTGCTCGTCCTTGATCTCCTGCTTCGACATGCGCGTCGTCTTGCGGTTGCGGCGCATGACGACGAGGACGTCGGCGGCGGCGAGGACCAGCCCGGCGACCACACCCCAGGTGAGGAGGGTCTGGATCCGTGAGCCGACCTCCCCGAGGATCTGCATGACCGACAGCGCCCCGGACTGCATGATGAGCGGGACGAGCCCCGCGATCGTCGAGTACAGGACGGCACCGACCACGGCGGTCTTGAGGAAGGCCTTGGCCCCCTGCCACCAGGCCTGCGGCCCGAAGAGACGCTTGGCGCCCTTGGCGAGGTTGAACTGCTCGAAGCGCGGCTTGAGCTTCTTCGTGGAGATGTGGACTCCGCCCTGGGACACCCCGGCGACGATCGCCGCGAGAGCGGCGACCGCGAGGAGCGGGGCGACGGCGACGGCCGCGCTGAGCAGCCCGTCGCCCAGGGCCTGGAGGGCCAGGGCGGGCTCCGGGGAGGCGATGACCTCCCGCACACCCAGGACGTGGGTGGACGCCGCGTCCGAGCCGCGGTCGAGGACCATCGGCAGCGTGACCGCGCCGGCACCGACGACCACCCACGCCGTGAGG
This sequence comes from Georgenia phoenicis, assembly GCF_047302425.1. Taxonomy (NCBI): domain Bacteria; kingdom Bacillati; phylum Actinomycetota; class Actinomycetes; order Allobogoriellales; family Allobogoriellaceae; genus Georgenia; species Georgenia phoenicis. Next base: position 31,523 of record NZ_CP154855.1, read on the forward strand.
TCCTGGGACCTGCCCAGGCTCCCGTCACGGCGGGCCTTCTTCATCCGTTCCGGGGTGGCCTTCTCGCTCTTCTCACCGGCGCTCTGGCTCATCGGACGACCTCACCGATGCCGCTGAGGGCCTCGTCCGCGAGCCAGTCGACGACCCCGGGCAGGGCCGCGACGGTGATGGAGCCGAGGGTGAGAGTGATGAGGATCTTGAGTGGGAAGCCGAGGGCGAAGGCGTTGAGGGCGGGGGCGACGCGGGTGAGCAGGCCCAGCCCGACGTCGGCGAGGAAGAGGACGGCGATGAGCGGGCCGGCGACCTGGATGGCGGCGAGGAAGAGCTGGCTGACGCCCTCGGCGAGCTGCCCGGCGAGGGCGCCCAGGTCGAGGACCGCGCCGAGCGGGAGCGCCTCGAAGCTGCGGGCGAGGCCGCCGACGACGAGCTGGTAGCCGTCGGAGACGAAGAGGAGGACGACGGCGATGAGCTGGTAGAAGCGGCCGAAGGGACCGCTGCTGGTCATCGTCATCGGGTCCAGCGCCTGGCCGAGCTCGAAGCCGCCGAGCATGTCGATGAGGCGCCCGGCCGACTGCACCGCGGAGAAGATGAGCGCGACGAGGGCGCCGAGGCCGCCGCCGACGACGGCCTCCGACAGCGCCATCCCGATGAGCTCCGCAGCGCTGAGGTCGGCCGGCACCGTGAGGGTGGCCGACAGCGCCAGCGCCAGCCCGACGCCGAGCATCGCCTTGACGGTGCCCGGGATCGCCCGGTGGTTGAAGGGCGGGGCGACGACGAGGAAGACGGTCACGCGCACGGCGGCGAGCACGACCGGCAGCACGGCCGTGGTGAGGTCCATGTCAGCCGCCCAGGAGACCGGGGATCCGGTCGAAGAGCTCGTGCGTCGTGACGACCAGCTCGGAGATCATCCAGTTGCCGCACAGGACGATCGCGACGGCGACCCCGAGGGCCTTGGGCACGAAGCTCAGGGTGATCTCCTGGATCTGCGTGACCGACTGGAGCAGCGAGACGGCGAACCCGACGACGAGCGCGGTGATGAGCAGGGGGGCAGCGAGCTTGCCGGCCAGCCCCAGCGCCAGCGTGGCGATGTCGATGACGTTGGCGGTGTCCATCAGTAGCTCCCCACCAGCTGGGTGATGATGAGGCCCCAGCCGTCGACGAGGACGAAGAGCAGGATCTTGAAGGGCAGCGAGATCATCGACGGCGGCAGCATCATCATGCCCATGGCCATGAGGGCCGAGGCGACGACGAGGTCGATGACGAGGAACGGCACGAAGACGACGAAGCCGATGATGAAGGCCGCGCGCAGCTCGGAGAGCATGAACGCCGGGATGAGGGTCTGCATCGGGACGCTCTCCGGGCTCTCGGGGTTGGGCATCCCGGCGGCGCGCGTGAGGAGCGCGAGGTCCTCCTCCCGGGTGAGCCCGACCATCCACTCCCGCAGCGGTACCTGGGCCGCCTCGAGGGCGGCGGCGAAGTCCATCTGCCCGTCGAGGTAGGGCTGGACGGCCGCCCCGTTCACGTCCCCGAGGACCGGGGCCATGATGAAGATCGAGAGGAAGAGCGCGAGGCCGGCGAGCACCTGGTTGGGCGGCACGCCCTGGAGGCCCAGCGCGTTCCGCGTGAGGGCGAGGACGACGAAGATCTTGGTGAAGCTCGTCATCATGAGGAGCAGCGAGGGCGCCACTCCCAGGAGGGTGAGCGCGAGCAGCGCGATGATCGACGTGGAGGGCGAGTCACCGGCGACGTCGAGGTCGATGCCCAGACCGGGCTCTGTCGGCTCCGTGGGCGGGGTCGGCTCGTCCGGGGGCATCGGGGCGCCGTGGGCGAGCGTCGCGCCCAGGGTGAGGACGGCGGCGGTGAGCAGGAGAACGGCGAGAACGCGGGGCAGCCACGCGGCGCGGCCGTGGGCCGCGGTCATCGGCGCACCCGGTTCCGCAGGACCTCCCACGACGTGCGCCACGTCGTCGGGGACAGGACGGAGCCGCCGAGCGGGGAGGCCGGCGGGACCGGTGCGGGGACGACCGACTCCGGCTCGGCGGTGACCTCGCCCTCCTCGGGGAGGACGAAGGGAGCGGACTCGAGCTCGGTGAGGAGGCGGACCTCGGTGTCGCTGACGCCGAGGACGAGGGTCCGTCCCGCGACGTCGACGACGGTGATGCCGGTGCGGCGGCCCAGGCCCTGGCGGCCGAGGACCGTGATCGGCAGCCGCCGGGTGGTACCGTTGCCGGCACCGAGCCGGCGGGCGAGGAACCACAGCAGCGCGAGGACGAGGCCCAGGGAGAGGGCGACCCGCAGCGCGAGCTCGAGCGTGTCGCTCACTGGCCTGCGTTCTCCGACACGATCTCGGTGATGCGCACGGCGTAGTCCTCGTCGACGACGACGATGTCGCCGCGGGCGACGAGCCGGCCGTTGACCATGACGTCGGCAGGACTGCCGGCGGCACGGTCGAGCTCGAGGACGGTGCCCGGGGTGAGCGCGAGGACGTCGCGCAGCGGCATCCGGGTGCGGCCGATCTCGGTGGTGAGGGTGAGCTCGACGTCGTACAGCACCCGCATGCTGCCGGGGGCGAGCGGTGCGCTGCTCACCGGCACGGCGGGTGCCACGGTGCGGATGCCGAACCAGGCGCGCACGCCCTCGTCGGAGGCCAGCGCGTACAGGTCGACGTCCTGGCCCGAGAGTGCGTCACCGGCGGTGCGCTCCTCGGCGGCACCGAGCACGCCGGTGCCGAGGCGCTGGGAGGCGGCCTCGAGGGCGGGGCGCAGGGCCTCGGCGAGCGTCAGCGACGCGGCACCGGCCATCGCCTCGGCGACGGCCTCCTCCGCGACGACGACGAGCTCGGCGCTCCCCTGGCCGACGAAGCTCGCAACGACGGCGACGGCCGCCGGGTCGGGGCGCTCACCCGGCGCTGCCGGGCGGGCGACGAGGGGCTGCGAGGAGGGCAGCAACCGCGCCATCTCCTCGGCGACGGCGTGGGTGTCGACGGTGGTCGTGCTCATGAGTTCTCCTTGACGTTGACGACCAGCCCGGCGAGACGGGACCCGTTGGTCCCGGCGACTGCCTGGGCGAGGACGCGGTCACCGACCACGACGTCCATGGGCTGGGAGCTGGGGTGGCGAAGCGGAAGGACGTCGCCGACGGCGAGGCGCACGACCTCGCGTGGGTGGATGGGGACGGGGTTGAGCCGGACGGCGACCTCGACGGGTGCGCGCTGGACGGCCTGGTCGAGGAGCTCGCGCTGCTCGTGCTCGGCGGCCTCCTCGGCGGCGGTCTTGCGGTCACCGGCGTGGCTCTCGCGCATCGCCGTCATGAGGCCCTCGGCGGGCAGCATGAGGGAGGCGGTGACGCTGTGGTCGCCGGAGGTGATGGCGAAGGTCGCCGAGATCACCGAGGTCGTGGCGTTCATCGCCTGGACGACCTGCGGGGAGTGCTGGATGCGCCGCAGCTCGGCGTCGACGGCGATGATGCCGGCGAAGGCGTAGTTGAGGTCGGCGAGCACGCGGGACATGAGGTCGCCGACGAGCTGCTGCTCGATCTCCGTCAGCTCCCGGTCGGGCACCGCGCCGGGCGTGCCGGGGCCGCCGAGCATCTGGTCGACCCAGCTGAGCGCGGCCTCGAGCGGGAGCTGGACGATCGCCGGGCGCCGGTTGGCTCCGACGGTGCACAGGATCATCGTCGTGGGCGAGGGCAGCGTGCTGATGTACTCGTCGTACGTGCCCATCGACACGCGCTCGAAGGTCACCTGCGTGGGCACGCCCAGGCGCGCCAGCAGCTGGTTGGACCACTGGCGCGAGAACGTGCCCAGTGCGACCTCGAGGGTGCGCGCGTGCTCGCGCGCCAGGGTCATCGGCCGACGGAAGTCGTAGACGACCGTGCCGTCAGCACCGGGGGAACCGTGGGAAACCGTCACACAGGCACCCATCGGCCGACAGGTGCCGATGTTGAGACGTCGAGGTGCGCCCGACTTGTCAGGCGCCGGGCGTCACTGGGTGACGAAGTCGGTGAAGTAGACCTCGAGCACCTGCCCGTCGTAGGCGTCGACGAGCTGGTCGGCGAGCAGGCCCTTGAGCTCGTCGCGCCGCACCGGGTCGTTGACCTCGGCGACGGTGCGCCCGGAGAACAGGGCGATCGCGATGTCGGTGGCCTCCGCCGTCGCGATCTCCTCGACCTCGGCGACGAGCTCGACGGCGAAGCCGAGCCGCAGGTAGTGCCCGTCGGCGAGGTTGATGTTGCGCGGCTCGATCGTCACGGTCACGCCGGGCTCGGGAGCCGGCGGCTCCTCAGGCTCGGTGGGGCGCAGGAACACGAAGGCACCAGCGGCAACGACGGCGAGCAAGGCCGCCACGATGATGAGGAGCGGGCCGCGGCGCTTGCGCGGGGCGGGGGCAGCCGGGGCGGGCACGGGCGCGGCCGCGGCGGCGTTCCCGCCGCCGATCTTGCGGCCCTGTGCGCCGATCACTCGTTTCTCGGCCATCTCAGACTCCTTCCAGCTCGTTGGCGATCTCGGGCAGCAGGGTGCGGACCGCCTCGGGCTCGTTGCTCATGACGACGACGTCGACACGTCGGTTGAGGTCGAGGGCGTCGGGCCCCTCGGCCGCCGGGTAGGCGTCGCCGTACCCGATCGCGCGGACGCGGGTCGGGGGGATGTCGCCGTGCTCGACCATGCGCCGCAGCACCTTGGTGGCGCGGTCGGCGGAGAGCTCCCAGTTCGTCTCGTAGGGATCGGTGTGGGGCAGGGGGTTGGCGTGGCCCTCGAGGAGGATGTCGTTGTCCAGGGGGCGCAGCGTCGTGGCGATCGTGTCGACGACCGCGAGGGAGGCCGGCGGCATCTGCGCGCTCGCCGGGGAGAAGAAGGTGTGCTCGCTGACGAGGCCGACGACGAGCCCGCGCTCGGTGATGCTGAAGCGCACGGCGTCCTGCAGTCCGGCCTCGGCGAGGTCGGAGCGGATGCTCTCCCGGACCTCGATGAGCGACTCGGCCTCCTCGACCGCGGCCTGGCGGTTGCCCGGCAGGGAGTCGAGGTCCTCGGCACCCTCGACGGGTGCGATGTCGGCCGGCTGGGCGTTGCCGCCGTCGAGCACACCGTCCGAACCGTCGACGACGGTGACGGACGGGGCGGCGTCCCCGAAGCCGGCGGCGAGGGACTGGCGCAGCTCGGAGAACTTGGCCTGGTCCACCTGGCTGATCGCGAAGAGGACGATGAACAGGCACATCATGACCGTGACCATGTCCATGTAGCTCACGGTCCAGCGCTCGGCGTTCTCCTCTTCCTCCTCCTCGTGCCCGCCACGGCGTCGGCGCGAGCTCATGCGGCCCGCCCGGCGGCGTCGTCGGCGTCCTCGACCAGCTCACCGGCGGGGACCATGCTGCGCAGGCGCTCCCCGACCGTGCGGGGGCTGGCCCCGGCCTGGAGGGCGAGCAGGCCCTCGAGGCTGATCTCCATCTGCGCGCACTGGAGGTCGGAGATCCGCTTGAGGCGGCTGCCGATCGGCAGGAAGATGAGGTTGGCGGAGAGGATGCCCCACAGGGTCGCGACGAACGCGGCGGCGATCATCGGGCCCAGGGTGCTCGGGTCGGAGAGGTTCTCCAGTACGTGGACCAGGGAGATGACCGTGCCGATGATGCCGATCGTCGGGGCGTAGCCGCCGAGGGAGTTGAAGAAGCCTGAGGCGACACGGTCCTGGGCGCGCTTGGTGTCGATGCGGTCCTCGAGCATCGTGCGCAGGTCCTCGGGGTCGGCGCCGTCGATCGCGGCCATGAGGCCGTCGCGGAGGAACTCGTCCTCGACGTCGCCGGAGGCGTCCTCGAGAGCCAGCAGGCCCTCGCGGCGCGCCCGGTCGGAGAGGCTGACGATCGTCGCGATCGAGGCGCCCCGCTTGGGCGCCTTGGCCGTGAAGGCGCTCGGCAGCGTCTTGAAGGCGTGGATCGCGTCGCGCAGCGTACCGCCCGCGATACCCGCGCCGAGGCTGCCGATGAAGACGATCGCGAGCGGACCGGGCAGCAGGATGGCCGAGAGGTGGACACCCTCGGCGTTCATGAGGACGAACACGCCACCGAAGGCGACGGCGAGACCGACGAGCGTTGCGGGATCCATCATTCTCCCTGGGGACGAGTCGGCAGGGGAACGACGGACCGCAGCTCCGGCCGGGTCTCCACCGGGTCGGGTGCCTGCAGCGCCCGGGAGATGACTCCTGCCCGGTAGTCCTGGACCATGGCGACGACCTCGGGCATCGTCTCGCTCACGAGGTAGCGGGTGCCGTCCATGAGCACGAGAATCGTGTCGGGCGTGCACTCGATCCGTTCGATCAGATCAGGGTTGATCGCGAACGGTTGTCCGGTCAGACGGGTCACGGTAATCACGGTCGGTTCCATCCTGGTTGCGTCGGGCCCTTCCATGAGCCCTGCACTCGTTCTATCGGCCGGTGGGCCACATCTGTGAGGGGTCCGGGCCGGACGAGCTCACCCGGGCTGCCGGGCGAACCCGGCAGCCGCGAGGCGTCAGCGCTTGAGGTTGACGAGCTCCTGGAGGAGCTCGTCGGAGGTGGTGATGATGCGGGAGCCGGCCTGGAAGCCGCGCTGGGCGATGATGAGGTTGGTGAACTCCTGGGAGAGGTCGACGTTCGACATCTCCAGGGCCCCGCCCGTCAGGCCGCCACGGCCGCCGTCGCCGGCCGCACCGATCTGCGCGTCGCCGGAGTTGACGGTGGCCCGGAGCATCGAGCCGCCGACCTTCTCCAGGCCCTCGGCGTTGGCGAAGTTGCCCACGGCGACCATGCCGATGGCGCGCTTGAGGCCGTTGGAGAAGGAGCCCATGAGCGTGCCGTCGGAGTTCATCGAGAAGGTCTGCAGGACGCCCGCGCCCTGACCGTCCTGGCTGGCGGCCTCGACGGTGGTGAGCGCGGCGTAGCCGGTGAGCCCGTCCATGTCGAGCGTGATCGGCGCGCCCTCGACGGTGATGTTCGGCAGGGTGGCGTTCTGCAGGGCCCCGGTGGCGGTGAAGGCGACGCTCCCCGTGCCGAGCACGGTGGCGCCGTCGGAGATCTCCACGTCCCAGGTCGCGCCCGGCGTGTTGGAGGCGAGGGTGAAGCGCACGTCGAGGGACGTGGCGGTGCCGTTGGCGGAGAAGACGTCGATGCTGCGCAGGAGGGTGGTGGCCTCCACGGGCGGCGTCGCCGTCGGGTTGGCGACCTTGCCGTCGGAGGGGAGGTTCCCGGTGAAGGTGACGTTGCCGGTGGCGCGGGCCCCCATCGTCGTGGTCACCGGGACGGAGAGGTTGGTCAGCGGCCCGTTCGGGTTGACCACGCCGTTCTCGTCCGCGGCCCAGCCCATGACCTGGGCGCCGGAGGAGGTGACGAGGCGGCCCAGCGCGTCGAGGGTGAAGGCGCCGGCGCGGGTGTAGAGCTGCTCACCGGCGACGTTGACGACGAAGAAGCCGTCGCCGTCGATCATCATGTCGAGGCTGCGACCGGTCTGCTGCGCCGCACCGGGGGTGAAGTTCGTGCTGATGCCGGCGACCCGGACGCCGAGGCCGACCTGTGCCGGGTTGGTACCGCCGGCCTGCCCCTGGGGGGCGCCGGGCGCCATGAGCATCTGCGACAGGGTGTCCTCGAAGCGGGTCTGGGACGCCTTGAAGCCGGTCGTGTTGGCGTTGGCGATGTTGTTGCCGGTGACGTCGAGCATCGTCTGGTGGGAGCGCAGGCTCGAGATGCCGGAGAAGAGGGAGCGGAGCATGTCTGTGTCCTTCGGTCAGGCGGCGGGGGTGGTCGGGTCGGCCGGGGCCGGCTTGGGATCGGTCGCGGACGGCAGCGCACCGACCGTGGAGAGCAGGTTCATCGGGACGACGGCGTTGCCGACGACGGCGCCCGGAGGTGTCACGGAGAAGTCGACGGCCGTGACGACACCGCTGTGGCGCACGCCGTCACCGTCGAGGTAGCTGACCTCCTTGCCGACGAGCTCGGTCGCGGAGGTACGCATCTGGAGGTGGAAGGCCTCCTGGGTGAGTGTGGTGAGCTCGGTCAGCTGCTCCATCGTCGACAGCTGGGTGGTCTGCGCCATGAGCTCGCTCGTCGAGAGGGGCTCGGAGGGGTCCTGGTAGCGCAGGGAGGTGACGAGCAGCTGGAGGAAGTCGTCCTTCTTCAGCCCGCCGGCCGGCGGCGCGGAGGGCGCGGGGCTGAGGGGTGAGGCGGCGGCGTAGCCCGCGGAGACGGGATCGATGGGCATGCGGGCTCCCTAGGCGAGGAGGTCGAGTCCACCGGGGTGGACGGAGGCGGTCGGGGTGGTCTCGGGGGTGGCCGGGGCGGCGGCCGCCCGCGGCTCGACGTTGTGGACGGGGACCGGCCGCTCGGCCCTGCCCTCGCGCCGGCCCTCGGACGCGAGGTCGAGGTCGGCCTGCAGCCCGGTGGCGGCCAGCTCGCGGCGCAGCTCCTGCAAGGCGCCGCGGAGGGCGTCCCGGGAGGCGTCGGTCATGCCGTGGAGCTCGATGCGCACGCCGTCGGTGCCGATGTGCGCCGACACGCGGACGGGGCCGAGGTCCTCGGGGTCCACCCGCACGTGCAGCACGTGGTGGCCCTCGGGCGCGGTCTTCAGTCGGGACAGCGCGGTGGCCAGCTGGGTACCGAGCGGCTGGGGCTGCTGGGGTGCGGCGGGGGCCGGGGCAGCGGGCTGCTCGGTGCGGCCGGTGCTCTCCGTGCGGGCGGTGTCCACGCGGACGGCCGCCTCGACGGCGAGCGTCGGGCTCTCGGGCGCGGGGCGGACGGCGTCGACGGGCGGGGCGGCCGGCACGGCAGGTGCCGCGCTCGGCGGGGTGGCGCCCTCGGGGACGGCGGCCGGTGCCGTTCCCGCGGCCGGGACCCGCCCGGCGTCCGGCACCGCCGGGACACCGGCGGTCCTCGTCGGCAACGGGGCGGCGGCCGCGGGGACAGCCGTCCCCGCGGGTGCGCCGTCCCCGGCGGGGGTACCCGTGGTCTCCACACCCGCGCCGGTCCCCGTGGGAACCATGGGCGTCGTGGAGGTGCCGGCCACCGGCAGCTCCGCCGGGGTGGTCCCCAGCGGGGCCGCCGGCGCGACCGGAGCGGAGGCGCCGGGCGCCACGGCGGCGGGCGCCGGCGCGGCCGCCGGGGCGGCAGCGGGAACAGCGGCAGTGAGGGCCGGAGCGGCCTCGCCCTGTGCCGGGACGGCTCCCGGCAGCGGCGTGGTGGTGGCGGCAGGCTGCGCGGTGGCCTGGGCGTCCTGGTCGGCACCGACCAGCCAGCCGGGCAGCGCGGGCGCCTCGAGGGCCGACTCGGGAGCCGTCTCGGTGGCGTTCTCGCCGGCGCTCTCGCCGGTGCCCTCGGCCGCGGGGTCCGTGGTGGCCTCCGCGGGCTCCGTGGCAGCCGCGAGACTGGCGGCGAAGGCGTCCCCGCTGCCGCTGCGGCCGCCCGCGAGACGCGAGGTCGCCGCCGGGGCCGGCGTGGGCGCGGTGGGGATGACGATGCTCATCAGGCTCCCGTCGGAAGGACGCGGCGGATGGTCGTGGGCGGCGTCGTCATCTCGGCGAGCTTGACCTGCTCACCGGGGTACGGGGCGTGGATCCACTTGTTGCCACCGGCGTAGATGCCGATGTGCCCGCCGCCGCGGGTGACGATGAGGTCGCCGGGCTGGGCCTGGTCGAGGGAGGGCACCTCGGTGCCGATCTTCATCTGGTCACGGGCCACGCGCGGGACGTCCACGCCGATGTCCTTCATCGCGAGCTGGACGAGCCCGGAGCAGTCCAGGCCGCCCTCGGACAGGCTCTCCCCGCCCCAGACGTACGGCACGCCGAGGTACTTCGTGGCCGACTCCACGAGCGCGGCCCCGGTACCCGGGGTCGCCGTGCCCTGCGTGTCCGCAGTCACCGCCGGGGTCGCCGTCGCCGGCGTCGTCCCGCCGAGGGCAGCGGCGACGGAGGAGGCGATGGAGGAGGTGCCGGTGGTGGCCTCGCCGGCGAGCGCGGTGGCCAGCACACCGCTGAAGTCGGTGGCGGACGTGGCAGTGCTCGCGGGCGCGGGCGTGGGGGGCTGGCTGACGGCGGTGATCGCGCTCTGCAGCTCGACCATCCGGGCCTGGACGGCGGCGATGCTCATCGGGCGGCCTCCTGCGAGCGGGCGCGCTGGGAGGCGACCTCGTCGAGCGCGACCTGCTCGGCGTGGTTCTCCTCGGCGCGCTGGGCGACGAGGTGCCGCTCGGCGAGCTTGGCGATCGTCGTCGTGCGGCGGCGGGCGGCGGACCACTCGCCCTGCGCGGCCTGCTCGTCGGCGCGCGCGAGCTCGGCGATGGTGGCGGCCTCGGCCGCCGCGGCGCTGGCCGCGGCGCGGGCCGCGACGGCGGCCTGCCAGCTGAGCACGTCGGTCTGGGTGGGCAGCGTGGAGCTGTCGAGCGCGGCGAGGGCCTGCGCGGTGCGGCTGTCGGCGTTGCGCCGGAACTGGCGGCGCTGGAGGAGCGCGGCCGCGGCACGGTCCTCCTCCATCTGGCGCAGGCGCGCCACGTTCTGCAGCCGGAACGGCTTCATGACGTCACTCCCATTCCCGCGACGAGCGCGTTGAGGTGGGCCCAGGACTGCTCGGTGTCGACCGTCTCGGCGACGTCCTGGCGCAGGAAGGCGTCGATGGCGTCGGCGTGCGTGACGGCCGCGTCGACCTTGGGGTTGGAGCCGGCGACGTAGGCGCCGACGTCGATGAGGTCCTGCGCCTGCCGGCGGGCGGCCAGCACGGAGCGCAGGGTGGTAGCCGCCGCACGCTGCTCCGCCGTCGTCACCCGGGAGGCGACACGGGAGATGGAGGCGATGGCGTCCACGCTGGGGAAGTGGCCGGTGACGGCGAGCTTGCGGTCGAGGACGACGTGGCCGTCGAGGATCGAGCGGGCGGCGTCGGCGATCGGCTCGTTGTGGTCGTCGCCGTCGACGAGGACCGTGTAGATGCCCGTGACGGAACCGGTGGATCCGGTGCCGGCCCGCTCGAGGAGCTGGGCGAGCATCGAGAAGGTCGAGGGCGGGTAGCCGCGGGTGGCGGGCGGCTCGCCGACGGACAGGCCGATCTCACGCTGGGCCATGGCCGCGCGGGTGAGGGAGTCCATCATGAGGACGACGTCGGTGCCCTGGTCGCGGAAGTACTCGGCGATGCGGGTGGCGGTGAAGGCCGCGCGCAGGCGGACCACGGGCGGCTCATCGGACGTCGCGACGACGACGACGGAGCGCGCCAGCCCCTCGGGGCCGAGGTCGTCCTCGAGGAACTCGCGCACCTCGCGGCCACGCTCCCCCACGAGTCCGATGACGTTGACGGCCGCGTCGGTGCCGCGAGCGACCATCGACAGCAGCGAGGACTTGCCCACGCCCGAGCCGGCGAACAGGCCCATGCGCTGGCCGCGGCCCACGGTGACGAGCGTGTCGAGGACACGCACGCCGAGCGACAGCGGCTGGTCGACCCGCGCGCGCTCGAGGGCGGAGGGAGCCTGGGCGGTCACGGGGACGGCGTCGTCGACGAGGAGCGGGCCCTTGCCGTCGATCGGCCGGCCGAGGCCGTCGACCACGCGGCCGAGCAGCCCCTGGCCGACACCGATGGTCAGCGGGTGGCCGGTGGAGCGCGCGGGGGCGCCGATGCGCAGGCCGTCGACGGGGCCGAGCGGCATGCAGCGGCTCGAGTCGCGGCCCAGGCCGACGACCTCCGCGCCCACGGTCCAGCCGCCGGCGTCGATGTCGACGAGGTCGCCGACGGCCACGGGCAGGCCCGTGACCTCGACCGTCAGGCCGACGACGGAGCGCACGACGCCCACGCGCTGCGGCTGGGCGACGGTGAGTGCGTTCTGCCAGCGGCCGGTCGACCGCACGGGCGCCTGCGGCGCGAGCGTGACCGTCACTGCTCGACCCCGAGGGCGTCGCGGACGCGCGCGACTGCCGCGCCGATGCGTGCGTCGAGGTAGCCCTCCTCCAGCTCGCTCACGGCGTCGCCGGGGCCCAGCTCCGGGTCCGCGACGAGCTCGACGCCCTCGGGGACACGGAGCTCGGCCGGGAGCGCGGAGAGGGTCTCGGTGAGGTGGACGAGGTCCGCCGGGTGGAGCCGGATGCGGACCAGGCCCTCGTCGCGCACCGACAGCGCGCGGCGCAGGGCGGCGTGGGCCGAGGCGTCCCCGTCGCGCAGCTCGGTACCGAGCACGGTCTCCGCGAGGTCGACAGCGGCGCGGGTCAGCGCGCTCTCCGCCTCGTCGAGGACCGGCGCGGCGCGGTGCCGGGCGGCCTCCGCGGCACGGGCGAGGGTGTTGAGCGCCTCCTGGGCCGCGGTCGCGGCACGCTGGGCGCGGGCGGCGAGCTGCTCGGCGGCCAGGCGGCGCTGCGCCTCGGCCTCCTGGGCGGCGGCCCGGGTGCCGGCCGACCAGCCGGCGGTGTAACCGCTGGAGTAGCCGGCCGCGACCGACGCCGCCTCCGGGCGGACCGTGGTGAGCGGGGTGAAGACGGGCCCTGCGGGGCTGGGCTCACGAGACATACTCGTCCTCCCCGTCGCGGCGCACGACGATCTGGCCGGACTCCTCGAGCGTGCGGATCGTCTTGACGATCGCGCCGCGGGCGTCGTGGACCTCGGACAGGCGCACCGCGCCGGCGACGTCCATCTCCTCGAGGAGGTTCTCGCGGGCACGCTCGGAGAGGTTGGCCTTGATCTTCTCCGTGAGGTCCGCCGTCGCACCCTTGAGGGCGAGGGCGAGGGCGGCCGTGTCGGTCTGGCGCAGGACCAGCTGCACGGCACGGTCGTCGAGGTGGACGACGTCCTCAAAGGTGAACATGAGGCTGCGGACCTGCTCGGCGAGGGCCTCGTCGCGCTGGCCCAGCTCCTCGAGGATCTGCTTCTCGGTGCTCGGGTCGGCGCGGTTGAGGATCTCGACGAGGGGCTGGACGCCACCGACCGCCGTCGTCGTCTCACCGGAGGTGAGGACGGTGCCGGCTCGCCGCTGGAGGGCCTCGGCGATGATGATCACGGCCTCGGGGCTGGCCTGCTCCATCGTCGCGATGCGCATGGCGACGTCGGCGCGCTCGGCCGGCGGGAGGCCGGCCATGATCGCCGAGGCACGCTCGGGGCGCAGGTGGGCCAGGACGACGGCCATGGTCTGCGGGTGCTCGCCGTTGATGAGCGAGAGCACCTGCCGGGCCTCGGCCTGCTGGAGGAAGTCGAAGGGCTGGCCGGCCAGCAGCGTGGTGAGCCGGCCCATGACGAGGGCGGCCCGCTCGGCCCCGAGGGAGTCCTCGAGGAGGCGCTGGGCGTAGTCGAGCCCGCCGTGGCCGGCAGGCGGCGCGCCGCCGTTGGCCTCGTCGTAGAACTCGATGAGGACCCGGTCGGCGATGTCGGAGGGGACCGTCTCCATGCGGGCGATCTCCGCGGAGATCTCCTCGACCTCGTGCTCGTCGAGCAGGGACATGACGCGGGTGGCGCGCTCGTGGCCGAGCTGCAGGAGCACGACGGCGGCCTTCTGGGGGCTGGTGAGCTTCACTGCTTGACCGCCATCCACTGGCGCAGGCGGTCCGCGACCGCGGCGGGGTCCTCGTCGACCATGGCGACGACGCCCATGCGGGCGGTCTCCGTGGCGTCCGGCTCGATCGCGCGGACCTCGGGGACGGGCTCGAGCATGCTCGTGTCAGGCTCGAGCGGCTCGGGCTCCGGCAGCTGCATGACCTCGAGCTCGCCGAGGTCGATGTCCTCCCGCTCGCGGTTGCGGCGGGCGCGGCGCACGAGGGCGATGACGACGGCGAGGAGGACGACGGCGACGAGACCCCAGCGGATGAGGGCGTCCCGCTGGGCCGCGGCGGCGGCCTCGGCCTCCGCCTCGGCCTGGGCCTCCAGCGCCTGCTGGGCGGCGTCCGCCGTGGAGGTGTCGAAGGCCATCTGGGCGACGGCGACCTGGTCGCCGCGCTCGAGGTCGACACCGGCCGCGACCGCGACGATGTCCTCGAGCTCCTCGACGGTCACACCGGCCGCGGCGACGGAGTCGACGACGACGGACACGGACTGGCGGGTGACCCCGCCGGGGTTGACGGTCGTGTGCTCGGTGACCTTGTTGACCGCGTTGTTCGAGGTCGCGTCCTCGCGGGTGTAGTGGCCCGCCTCGCCACCGTTGGGCACGGCGATGTTGTCCGGGCCGAGCACGCCGCCGACGGCCTGGCCGCCGCCCTGGTACTCCTCGGTGCTGCGCGTCTCGCTCAGCGGCGGGGCACCCTCGGCGGGGGTGAAGGTCTCGGAGGTGCGCTGGGTGGCGTCGCGGCCGAGCTCGGCGCTGACCGAGACGACGGCGTTGCCGGCACCGACGACGCGGTTGAGCATCGCCTGCACCTGGCCGGCGACGCGCTCCTCGTACTCGGTGGCGCCGTCGGGGCCGCTTCCGGGCTCGGTCGTGAGGACCGCGCCCTCGGCGTCGACGACGGAGACGTTGGCCGGGTCCATGCCCGCGACGGCCGAGGAGACGAGGTTGACGACCGCCTGAACGCCAGCGGAGTCGAGGGTCTTGCCGGTCTCGGCCTGGACGAAGACGGAGGCGGTGGGCTCGGCGGCGGTCTCCGCGAAGACGCTCTCCTCGGGCAGCGCGAGGTGCACGGTGGCGTTCGAGACGCCGTCGAGGGCGCGCACTGTCTTGGCGAGCTCACCCTCGAGGGCGCGCTGGTAGCTGACCTGCTGCTGGAAGTCCGAGCTCGTCATGCCCATGTCGTCGAGCAGGCTGTAGCCGCCCTCCTCGGTGGGCAGGCCCTCGGCGGCGAGCGCGATCCGCTGGTCGTAGACCGACTCGGCGGGCACGAGGACCGTGCTGCCGCCGTCGGTGAGCTCGTAGGTGACGCCGGCGGCCGTGAGCTGGTCGACGACGGCGGCGGCGTCCTCGCCGGACAGGCCGCTGAACAGCGGGCTCATCGTGGGCCGGTTGGCCCAGGACGCGGCGAGGACGATGCCGAGGACGACCGCGGCGATGCCGATGAGGGCGAGGGTCTTCTGCGGGAGGCTGAACTCCCCGACCCAGTTCTTCAGGCGCGCGAAGGCGCCGGTGACGGCCGCGGGCATCAGGCCTGCATCCGCATGATCTCGTTGAAGGCGTCAACCGCCTTGTTGCGCAGGGCCACGGTGAGCTCCAGGGCGACGGCCGCCTCGGTGGCGGCGATCGTGTAGTCGTGGACGTCGTCGAGGTCGCCGGTGACGGCCTTGAGCGCGAGGTCGGAGGAGACCTCCTGCTTCTGGGCGACGCCGTCGACGGCCGAGGCGAGCGCGGCGCCGAAGGCGCTGCCGTCGCTCGCGGCCGGGTCCACGGCCTCGAGGCCGTCGAGGTAGCCGGTGGGTGCCACGCTGGTGATGGCGTCGATCGCGGGCATCAGCTTCTCCCGATCTGGAGTGCGGACTGGTAGCTCTCCCGGGCTCGGTCCACGACCGCTGCGCTGGCCTGGTAGCCGCGCTGGGCCATGATGAGCTGGGTCATCTGGCTGGACATGTCGATGTCGGGGTAGCGCACGTACCCGTCCTCGTCGGCGAGGGGGTGGTTCGGCTCGTGGACCATGCGCCCCTCGGCGTCGCCGAGCTCGATGCCGGCCACCTGCGCGCCGGCGGGCTCGCCGTAGCTCATCGCGGTGGCGACGACGTAGCGCGCCTGGAAGGCGGCGCCGTCGGTCGAGGACGCGTTGTTGACGTTCGCGAGGTTGTCGCTGACGGCGTCCAGCCACTTGCGGTGAACGGTCATGCCGGTCGAGGCGATGCCGATGGCGTCGAAGGTGCCCATCACGCGCTCCTGATCGCCGTACGGATGGCGCTGAAGGCGCCGTCGACGGAGCGGGTCGCCACCTGGTAGCGCAGGTTCGCGTCGATGTTGGACAGCGTCTCCGTGTCGAGGTTGACGTTGTTGCCGTTCTCCCGGGTCGGCTCGAGGGAGCGCTCGACCGTCGCCTCGAAGCCGTCGGCGCGGCCCGTGCGGACGGCGTTGGCGAGCGCGTCCTCGAACTGCACCCGCCCGGCGAGGAAGCCGGGGGTGTTGACGTTGGCGATGTTGTCGGCGATGACGCGCTGGCGCAGGGAGAGCGCGTCGAGCGCGCTCTTCATCGCCACGGAGGTCACTGAATCGAACACGTTGGGTCTAACCCCTCACGAGAACTGCGGTACGTGCGGCCGAATCCGTGGCCTGGTGGCGAGCTGTCCATGCTCACCCTGTCCTCATCGGCACCAGTTGCCGACGTGTGAGGGGTTGATGGGGAGTTCTCCCCATTGAGGCTTTCGCGAATGTCTGAGTAACTAGGAGCACCCCCAGACACCGGCAGCCGGCACGCCCGCTGCCCCCGGGACCCAGCCGCCGGTGATTCTGATCGAAGCACGAGACACCGTGTGCCCTTGACCTCCGCGAGGAGCCCGAGGACACACGGTGTCTTGTGCGGTATCAGTCGTGTGCGGCGTGTGCCTTGTGCGACGTCCGCTCAGCCGGCGGCGTCGAGGTAGACGGGCCGGCGCGGCCCACCGGCTTTGAGGACCTCCGTCAGCCGCGCCTGGCGGCGGCTGAGGACCAGCGCCTCGCTGAGTCGCTGCGCCACCTCGGCCTGCCGGGTGGCGAGCTGCTGGGCCCGCTCGAGCAGCGGCTCGGGCAGCGGCCCGAGGTCGGCGGGCGGGGCCCACGGGCTCTGCGCCGGGGTGACGTGGTCACCGGCGAGCATCGCCTCGGTCTCGGCGACGTCGAGCTCCAGCTCGGTGAGCGCGGCCTCCCAGCGGGCGTGAAAGGCGTCAGGCGTGCCCATCAGCCGACGGCCGCGGTCGAGGTGACGCCGGTGCCGGGCATCGCGGCGGCCTGGTGCCAGGCGTCGCGCAGCGGGGCCACGAGCTCGCGGCACGCGGCGACTCGGGCGGCGTCCCGGTTGACGTTGGCGCCGACGAGCTCGGTGTAGAGGTAGTTGTACAGCTCGAGGAGCTTGGGCGCGCCGTCCCAGGCCGTGACGTCGAGGCTGCACCGCAGCTCGTGGATGATCTGCTGGGCGTGCCCGAGCTGCTCGTTGGCGGCGGCGCGGTCACCGGACTCGAGGGCGGCGACCGCCCGGTCGAGGTCGAGGAGCAGCCGGTCGTAGAGCATGGTGAGCAGCTGCGCCGGGGAGGCGGTCGCCAGCGACTCGCGGCGGAACTTGGCGAGGAGGGCAGCCTGGTTCATCGACGTCTCCTACTGCTTGCTGGCGTTGAGGCCGGCGATCTGGTTGGTCAGCCAGCTCTGCGTGGAGTTCAACTGCGAGAGCCGCACCTCCATCGCGCTGAACTGCGCGACGAGCTGGGCGCGGCGGGTGCTGAGCCGCTCGTCCCACTTGGCGATCTGGGTGCCGAGGTCCCGGACGAGCGACTCCTGCGAGGTGATCTTCCCGGTGAGGGAGCCCTCGTTCTTGTCCGATGCTCGCTCCGCGACCTCGCCGACCCGCGTCGCGACGGTCTGGATCATCTCCATCGCTGCCTTGGGGTCCTCGGCCATCGCCTTGTCGAAGGCGGCCTTGTCGAGGGTGATCGCGCCGTAGCGGTCCATGCTGATGCCGACCGCGGCCGGGGAGCGCCCGTTCACCGGGTTGGTCATCGCCGCCTGGATGTCGCTCGTGAGGAAGCGGATGGCGGAGTCGCCGGAGAACATGCCACCGGTGACGACGGTGTTGCCGGAGTCGTCGGTCTCCGTCGTCGTCCGCGTGCGGGAGGCGATCTCTGACAGCACGACGGACACGTTGGCCACGAGCTCGTCGGCGAGCTTGCGCTGGGCCTCGGCGTCAGTGGTGACGGTGACGGTCACGGGGTCCGTGGAGACCTTGCTGACGGTGACGTCGACGCCCTCGATGACGTCGGTGAAAGCGTTGGTCGCGCTGCTCAGCTCGTAGCTGCCGGCCGAGCCGGGCCACATCGAGATGGTCGCGTCCTTCGCCGTCGCGATGGCGTTGTCGGCGGAGGCGAGGGCGGGCACGGACGTGTCGGTACCGGCGTGCACGGTGAAGCCGTTGGCGGCACCGGTCTTCCCGGTGAGCTGGAGGCTGTAGGTGGGGCTGGCGTCGGTGCCGCCGGTGCGCACGCGCGTGGCGCTGACGCCGGTCTCGTCGCTCAGCTTGTTGATGGCGGCGGCGACGTCCTCGGGGTTGGCGGACGACGGCGTGAGGTCGTAGGTCTGTCCGCCGGTGCTCAGCGTGAAGGTGCCCGCGAGCGCCGTGGGGTCGAGGAGCGAGACCTGCCCGGAGGCGAGCTGGGTGACCTCGAGCGAGACGGTGCCGGCCTTGGCCGACGCGGAGCCCGCGACGGTGACGGTGTCGGAGGAGGACGAGGCCTTGGTGACCGACCAGGACGCCGGGTCGGCGACCTTCGTGGCCGCGGTGGCGAGGGAGGCGACCCTGCTGTTGAGCCCCTGGAGCGCCGAGACGAGTGCGGACGCGACCGTCGACTTGTTCTTGAGCAGGACCTGCTGGTTCACCTGGATCCGCACGAGGCTGTCGACGACGGCCTTCGTGTCCAGACCGCTGACCATGCCGTCGATACCGATCGTCATCCGGCGACCTCCCGTACGTGTGTGGTGGACATGCGGCCGGCGGCCCGCCCAGGAGTGAGCGGGCCGCCGGTCGGTGGTGCAGTGCTACCGGGCGAGGCCCGGCGGCGGTCAGCGCAGCAGCGAGAGGATCGACTGCGGCATCTGGTTGGCCTGGGCCAGCATGGAGGTGCCGGCCTGCTGGAGGATGTTCGCGCTGGTGTAGCTGACCATCTCGTTGGCCATGTCGGTGTCGCGGATGCGGGACTCCGACGCGGTGAGGTTCTCGACCGAGACCTGCAGGTTGTTGATGGTGTGGTCGAGGCGGTTCTGCTTCGCACCGAGCTCGGCACGGACCTTGGAGACCGTGTCGATCGCGGTGTCGAGCGTCGTGATGGCGGTGCTGGCGTTGGTCACGACGTCGAGGGCGTTGACGCCCAGGCCCGTGGAGCTCATCGCGGTGCCGATGTTGACCGTGATGACCTCGCCGGCGTTGGCGCCGACCTGGAAGGTCTGGCCGGTGTAGGTGCCGTCGAGCAGGGCGCGGCCGTTGAACTGGGTCTGCGCGGCGATGTCGTCGAGACCAGCGGCGAGCTCGGTGATCTCCGCCTGGATGTTGGTCTTGGCGGTGTCGCTGAGCGCGCCGGTGTTGGAGGCCTGGACGGACAGGTCACGCATCCGCTGGAGGATGGCGTGCGTCTCGGTGAGCGCACCCTCAGCGGTCTGGACGACGGAGATGCCGTCCTGGGCGTTGCGGACGGCGACGTTGAGGCCACCGATCTGGGAGCGCAGGCCCTCCGAGATCGCCAGGCCCGCGGCGTCGTCGGCCGCGCGGTTGATGCGGAAGCCGCTGCTCAGCTTCTCGAGGGAGGAGCTGAGGTCGTTCTGCGTGTTCGACAGGTTGCGGTACGCGTTCATCGCAGAGACGTTGTTCTGCACGGAGAGTGCCATGGTGTTCCTCTTCTTCCTGAAGTGTGGTGTTCAGATCGCCCTTCCATGGGCGTTCACCCGTGCTCATCGGTCGCCCCGTCGTGGTGATGAGAAGTTTCGAGGAGGAAATTCTCAGGCGTGGGAGACGAGCCCGGGAGCGAGCACATCGAGCTCGGCCGCGAGCTCGGCCTCCTCCTCCGGAGTGACCCCCGCGAGGGCCGCCTCCAGTGCCGGGAGCGCGCGGGAGTCGTCGTAGGCGTAGAGCGCGAGGGCTGCTGCGCGCGCCCGCTGGGTCGCCGGCGCGTCCGCGTTCGTCGCGGCGACGACGAGCGGGCAGTACTCCTCCAGGCCGGCGCCGCGCAGGCGGGCGGACCACGTCGCCGCCTCCTCCAGGCCGGCGAGGTCGTGCGGAAAGGTCAGCCTGCTGCCACACAGCAGAGTGGCCAGGTCGGCGGGCCGCACCTGGGCCATCACGTCGAGGACGGCGCGCCCGTCCCGGCCGGGCTCCTGCGTGCACACGACGGCGAGCACCCGCCACAGGTCGTCCGGCAGGGCGCCGACGACGGTACGCACACCCTCGTCCCCGAGCCACGTGAGGAGCTCCTGCGGGCCGCCGGGCAGCACCCCCGCCCGAACGGCACGTTCCGCCGCGCTTCGGGCCTCCGCGGTGCGGCCCAGCTTCCACAGCGCCCACACCTCGTACTGGGCGTAGTCGGCCCGTCGCACCCGGCGGCCGAGCGCGTCGACCATCGTGGCCGGGATGCACTCGAGGGCGTCGAGGGTGCGCTCGGGTGACCCCTCGGTCGCAGCGACCTGCACGAGGACGACGTCGGCCCACACCCGGTTGCCCGTCACGGCCGCGAGCCGGTCGACCCAGGTCCGGGCGAGCTCGGGCCGGCCGCTCTTGCGTGCCGCCGTCAGGGCCATCGACCCAGCGAGGAGCTCCATGGCGATGTCGGCGAGCGCCCCGCCGTCGTAGATCTCCTCGGCGAGCTCGAGCGCCTCGTCGGCCCGGCCGACGGCACTCAGCGAGCGCGCCAGGTTGGCCTGCTTGACCGCGTACTCGGCCGGACTCTCGTCACGGCTCGCTCGCGCAGCAGCGACCTCCTGCTCGGCGAGCTCGAGGTTGCGATGGGCACGCTCGGCCATCGCCTCTGGCCCCTCCGAGTAGCCGGCGTGCCGGATGGACGCGCCGGGAAGGGGGCGGATCACCATCGGACGGCCCGGACGGTTGACCACCTGCTCGTGGAGAGCACCGGCGTACGCCCCGTCGGCGCGGCGGAACACCCGGATCGAGGCGACCGGCGTGTCGGCGGCGCCGGGCGCGACGACCCTCGCCGCGACCGTCACGGTGAGGAAGTTGGCCTGCGCCTCACGGAGGTGGCGGCGGACGGTCTGCGCGTTCGCCTCGAAGGTCTCGTCGGCGTCGACGATGAGCACCCAGTCACTCGTCGCGTGGGCGATGGCCCGGTTCCGGGCGTCACCGAAGTCGTCGTTCCAGTAGCCCTCGATGACCGCGTCGGTGAACTCGCGGGCAATCTCGACGGTCCGGTCGGTGGAGCCGGTGTCGTAGACGACGATCTCGTCCACCCACCGCACCGACTCGAGGCAGCGCGCGAGGTAGTCCTCCTCGTCCTTGACGATGAGGACGGCGGAGATGGTCGGTTCGGGCAGGCGAGCCACGCGGGTCTCCTCGGGTCGGGTGGAGGTCTCCCCCGACCTATCGACCAGGCCCGCGTGGTTCTGAGCCGTCAGACGGCTTCGCGGACCGCCGGCGCGGTGACGTCGACGACCGTCTTCAGCGTCGTCGCGCTGGCCCGCTCGGCCACGGCGGCGTAGTACGCCTGGCGGCGCTTCTCCGCGACGCCCGGGGTGGCGGAGGCGACCGGTGCGAGTTCGGGCTCCAGCGCGGAGTTCATCGCGTCCCGCAGCATCCCCAGCGCCTGCGTGCGCAGCTGGCTGATGCGGGACTGGGTGACACCGAGCTCGGCGGCGACCTCGACGACGGGGCGCTCCTCGAAGAAGATCGCGCGCACGACGACGCGAAGGTTCTCGGGCAGCTCGTCGACGCCCGCAAGAAGGTAACGGAGGCGCTCGTCGACGACGATGCGCTCCTCGGGAGTCGGAGCCTTGTCGCTGATGGCACCCGAGACGTCCGTGGCGTCCGCGTCCAGGGAGACGACCCGGCGCTGCGCGTCGTCGCGGATGGACCGCAGCTCCTCCACGCCGACGCCCATCGCCTGGGCGAGCTCGTCGGGCCGCGGGGCGCGGCCGAGGTCGGCGGTCAGCCGCTCGGTCAGCTCCGCCAGACGGCGGGCGCGCTGCCGGATGCCGCGGGAGGCCCAGTCCATGCCGCGCAGCTCGTCGAGGATGGCGCCGCGGATGCGGGTCGAGGCGTAGCGCGCGAAGGGCACCCCGAGCTCGGCGTTGAAGCCTCGGGCGGCCTGCACCAGTGCCAGCGACCCGGCGGCAGCGAGCTCATCCCGCTGCACGTGCGTGGGCACCCGGCGAATCATCTCACTTACGTGGTAACCCACGAGCGAGAGGTGCTGCTCGATGAGTTCGTCCTGCTCGCGACGCTCCAGCGCCATGGTCGTACCCCCAGGTGGGGACCCCGCGTCAAACGCGAGAGCACCCTCAGATGTGATCGATTGAAGTGGTTGACCCTGCCGATCTCGGTGAGAGATTGCCCCGACAGGTGACGACCACGGCCAGCATGGCGGGCCCTCCTCCGAAAGTACAAGGCGTCCGATGTGTGATGTGGTTCACATCGGCTTGCTTGAATCGTTAGTGAACTGCTTCATCGACGCAGGGGTGGGTCAGAGGTCTCGCGTGCGTGGTGCGGGCAACGCTTGCTCAAGACTCATCCGAAGGAAGGAGGTGCGCACCGAAGGACGATCTCGACGTGCACTCCTCATAGTCCCGGGCGGGCTGCCGATGAACTGAGCCGTGATGGTGAACGCAATGGCCCCGAACGGAGAAGTGACGATGCTCCGTGCCCTCTCCGACCTCCTGTGGCGGGAGCGCGACCTCCTCGAGCTGCTGCACTACCGGCTCGAGGTCGAGCACCTCCTGCTCTCCGCCGGGCGCACCGAGCTCCTGCCCGTCGCCGTCCGCGAGGTCGACGAGGTGCTGGGCCGCGTCCGCACCGCCGAGCTGGCCCGCGCGGCCGAGATCGCCCTTGTCACGGAGGCACTCGGCCTCGACGACGGGGCGAGCCTGCTCGACATCGCCACCGCCGCCCCGGCGCCGTGGGACGGAATGCTCCACGAGCACCGACGCGCCTTCCTCACCCTCACCACCGAGATCGCCACGGTCACCGAGACCAACCGCGACTTCCTCATGGCCACCCACCACGCGACCCAGGAGACCCTCATGTCCCTGCACGAGAGCGTGGACGTCTACAACGAGCGCGGTGGCACCACGCGCGGAATGGCCGCTGCCCACCTCGTCGACAAGTCCCTGTGAGAGGTCACTCATGAGCTCCTTCTCCGCGCTCAACGGCGCCTTCACCGCCCTCACCGCCCAGCGCATGGCGCTCGAGGTGACCGGCCAGAACATCTCCAACGTCAACACGCTCGGCTACACCCGCCAGCGCGTGGGCATGGAGGCCATCGCCGGGACGCGCCTGACGATGTTCGCGACCGACAGCGCCCCCGCGTCCGGCGTCCGGGTCACCTCGATCGACCGGCTCGGTGACATCTTCCTCGAGAACCAGCTGCGCACCCAGACCGCGTCCGGCTCCCGCCTCGAGGCGGTCGCCGGCAGCTGGAAGCTCATCGAGACCACCCTCAAGGAACCCGGCGAGAACGGCCTCGCCTCGAGCCTCGACACCTTCTTCACCTCGTGGGAGGACGTCGGCAACCGTCCCGACGACGCCGCCGCGAAGTCCGTGCTGCTCGGCAACGCGGCCTCGCTCGCGAGCTCGATCGCCAACGGCTACCGCGCCGTGGAGACGCAGTGGAACAGCACCCGCGAGCAGACGAACGCCCTGGCCGACGACATCAACACGACCGCCATCGCCGTCGCCGACCTCAACGGCCGGATCCGCGACGCGCAGGTGGCCGGTGACAACCCGAACACGCTGATCGACCAGCGCGGCGTCCTCCTCAACGGCCTCGCCGCCCTCGTCGGTGGCGAGGTGCGGGAGCGCCCGGACGGGAGCGTCGACGTCATGCTCGGCGGGAACGCGCTCGTGCGCGGTGACCGCTCCTACGCCGTCGCCGTCCACGGCAGCCAGACCCTCGCCACCCTCGCCGCCTCCGGTGCCGAGCCGGCCGGCGGCTGGGACGCCCAGAGCGGCCCCGCACGTCTCGTGTGGGCCGACTCCGGCCACCCCGCCGGCGCCACCGGTGGCCGGATCGCCGGACTCCTCGAGGCCGCCGCCCCGGACGGGCCGATCGTCGACATGGCGACGACCTACAACGAGCTGGCCACCACGCTCGCGGCCGAGGTCAACGGGCTCCACTCCTCGGAGGCGGCGGCGGACGGGACCACCCGCGACTTCTTCGCTCTCGCAGGCGGCACGACGCCCGCCGCAGTCGGACTCAGTGTCGCCCTCACCCACACCGACCAGATCATCACCGGCAAGGCCAACCAGGTCGACGGATCGCTCGCCGCCAAGATCTCCGAGCTGGGAGGCGCCCGCGACCACTGGGCCAGTGCCGTCACCGAGGTCGGTGTCAACAGCCGCGCGGCGACCCGTCGCGCGCAGGCGGCCGAGACCACGCGGATGTCCGCGGAGTCCCAGCTGCTCTCGCAGACCGCCGTCGACCTCGACGAGGAGAGCGTCAACCTCGTCATGTACCAGCGGGCCTACGAGGCGGCCGCACGCGTCATGACGACCATCGACGAGATGCTCGACACCCTGATCAACCGTACCGGCGTGGTGGGAAGGTAGTCCGATGATCGGCCGCGTGACACAGCAGGGGCTCCAGCGGGCGTCCCTCAACCAGCTCCAGTCCAACCTTTCCGAGATGGCCCGCCTCCAGGAGCGCCTGACGACCGGCAAGGTCATCACCAAGCCCTCCGACGACCCGGCCGGCACCGTCGACGCCATGCGGCTGCGCTCGGACCAGCGCGCGACGGCGCAGCAGGCCCGTAACGCCGCCGACGGCAACAGCTGGCTCACCACGATCGACAGCGCCCTCGGCGACGCCCTCACGAGCCTGCGCAACGCCCGCAACCTCACCGTCCAGGGTTCCAACACCGGCTCCCAGGGCCAGATGTCGCTGTCCGCGATCGCCTCCGAGCTGCGCGCCACGGCCGACAGCCTCTTCGAGACGGCCAACACGACCTACCTCGGCCGTTCCGTCTTCGCCGGCAGCTCGACTGGCGCGGCGTACAGCCGCACCGACGCGGGCACGTTCACGTATGCCGAGAACGCGGGCACCCCGGTGCTGCGACAGGTGTCTGACACCGTCAAGGTACGGGTCGACTCGACCGGGTCCGACGTCTTCGGGGTCGACGTCGTCGACGCCAACGGTGACCTGGTGCTCGGCGCCGACGGGGAGCCGGTAGGAATGTCGGTCTTCAGCCTCCTACGTCACGTCGCCGACAAGGTCGAGGCGGGCGACCCGGACGTCGGGAAGTACCTCACCGAGATCGACTCCCGGATGAACGCCTTCCTCAGCGAGGTCGGCAGCGTCGGCACCCGCCACAAGCAGGTCATGCAGGCGCAGGAGGCGCTGGACACCCGCAAGATCACGCTGACGAACCAGCTGTCCTCCGTGGAGGACGCCGACCTCGCCGAGACGATCGTCGACATCCAGCTCCAGGAGGTCGGCTACCAGGCCGCACTCGGGGCCACCTCCCGGGTGCTGCAGCCCAGCCTGCTGGACTTCCTGCGATGAGCGAGCTGACCATGACCGCTGTGACCACCGAGTCCGCGCTCCACTTCGTCACCCCGCCCCCGGGCCTGAGCCCGCTCACCGAGTTCGCGCTCAGCGCCGTCACGGACGAGCTGTACTCCCTGCGGGCGGTGGACGCCGACGGCGTGCGCCTCTTCCTCCTCGACCCGCGTCCCTTCTTCCCGGACTACGCCCCCCGCGTGTCCGAGGAGGTGCTCGCGGAGCTCGGGACGAGCGACCCGGCCGTCCTCGTCGTCGTCCGTCCCGGTGAGGGCGAGGCGCCGACCGCCAACCTCCTGGCGCCGGTGCTCGTCGACCTCGAGACCGGGGCCGCGCTGCAGACGATCCTGGAGAACAGCGACCAGCCGCTGCGCGCACCGCTCCCCCGGTAGCGCCCGGCGGGCGTCCGGGACGCGCTGTCCGAAGGGACGGCGTCAGTGGTGGCGGCTAGTCTCTGACACACCGGAGTCCCCGCCTCCTCCCGAGCACCGCCCACCCCCGTGGCGTGGCGCTCTCCTCGACCGCAGAAGGGCGTGACCATGCGCGCGCTTTCCGACTTTCTCTGGCATGAGCGCGACCTGCTCGAGGTGCTGCTGCACCGCCTGGAGACCGAGCGCGCCCTCGTCGAGACCGGCCGGACCAGCCGTCTGCCGCTCGCGGGCCGGGAGGTCGAGGCTGCGCTCGAGCAGCTCCGCCAGGCGGACCTGGCACGCGCCGCGGAGTCGGCGGCGGCCACCCAGGTTCTCGGCCTGCCGGGTACCGCGACGCTGCGCGCGGTCGCCGAGCTGGCCCCCATGCCGTGGGGCGAGATCTTCCGCGAGCACCACACCGCGATGCGTGAGCTCGTCGACTCGATCGTCCGGCTGGGCGACGACAAGCGCCCCGCCGCGGCCGACGTGGGCGCGGCCGGCATGGAGACCTTCGCCGACGCGGACGCCGGGCTCACCGACGCGGTCATCGAGCTCGAGCTCGAACGGCTCGGCCGGCAGGCCGCGGACTCGCGCAGCGGCGTCCTGCCGCAGGAGTTGCTCGCGTTCCTCGCCTAGGCTCCCTGCGCCGCGGCGACGAAGCGCTCGTACAGCACGTCGTAGACCGGCTCAGCGCCCTCGCCCACCGGCGCGGAGTCCAACGGGCGCACCTCGGCCAGCCGGGTCCGGTGAGCGGCGAGCATCGCCGCCCCCACGGCCACCGGCTCCCGCTCCGTGACCGCCCGCAGCGCGGCGGGCCCCGCTGCCGCCTTCGCCCGCAGCCAGGCCGAGCCCGGCTCGGCCGCCGAGCCGAGCACGTGGACCTCACCGGCGGCCGGGTCGGCCCCCGCGAGCGCCGCCTGGGCGGTGAGCATCCAGCGGGCCTGGAGCGCGAGACCGTCGACGACGGCGGCGGCGAGGTCGACGTCGTCGTGTTCGGGTCCGTGACCGACGACGACGGTGCGCGCCGCGAGGCCCGGACGCGGCGACTGGCGCCCGTGCAGGTAGGGCAGGAGCAGCGGTGCACTTGTCGAGCGCCGGCGGGTGGCGGCCGCCTCGAGCTGCGGGGCGAGCACCGCGAAGCCCCCGACGCGCTCGGCCCACCACGCGAGCGTGGCGCCCGCGCTCGACGAGCCGGCGACCAGCGCCTCGCGCCGGCCCTCGACCGTCCGCACGAGGCTCATGCCGGCGGCGGCCACGGCACAGGGGTCGGGCCGGTGCCCGAGCACCCGGACGACCGACTCCGCGGTCCCGACGCTGTCCGCGACGTCCCCCGGCTCGCGGACCCCCGCCGCCCAGGCGCCGACCGGGTGGTCGTGCCCGGCGAGGACGACCGGCGTGCCCGGGCGCAGTCCCCACGCCCCCTCCCGGCCGACGTGCCCCGCGACGGTGCCGGGGGTGACGACCTCCGGGAGCTGCTCGGGGCGCAGGCCGACGGCGCCGAGCAGGTCCGCGTCGAAGGCGCGGGGCACCGGGTCCCCGGGCGCGGGGAGCCGGTAGGCCATCGTGCGGCCGGCCAGCGTGTGGTCGGTGCGCAGCCGGCCGGTGAGGGCGAGCGCGAGGAGGTCGGCGGCGCCCGCCCAGCGCGCCATCGCGGCCCAGCGGTCCGGCTCCTCCTCGCGCAGCTGCGCCCACACGGCGAGGGGCACCTTGCCGCTGGGGCGGACCCCCGTGGCGCCGAAGAGCGCGTCGGCGCCGTGGGTCGCTGCCAGGGAGGCGGCGTGACGAGCAGCCCGCGAGGGGTCCCAGCGCACGAGGTCGCCCAACGGGATGCCGTCGTCGTCGAGCGGGACGCCCGTCTCGGCCATCGACGCGATCCCGACGGCGGACACGTCGGCCCCCACCTCGGCGACGAGCCGGGCGGCGGCCTGCTGGAGCGCGAGCCCGCCCGCCGGCGTGGGAGCGGCGGCGTGCGCGACGGCGGTGGCGCGGCCCCCGCGGACCTCGACGACGACGGCCTTGAGGTTCGTCGTCCCGACGTCCAGCCCCAGGAAGCGCATCCGCCCAGTCTGCACCGGACCGGGCGCGGCACGGGACGTACGCTGAGGCGGTGATCGAGCTCAAGACCCCGTCCGAGGTCGAGGCCATGCGCCCGGCCGGCCGTTTCGTCGCCTCGGTGCTCGAGGAGCTGCGCCGCCGCGCGGACGTCGGCGTCAACCTGCTCGACCTCGACGCCCTCGCGCACGAGATGATCCGCAAGGAGGGCGCGGAGTCCTGCTACATCGACTACCACCCCTCCTTCGGCGCGCGGCCCTTCGGCTACGTCCTGTGCACCTCCGTCAACGACGCCGTGCTCCACGGGCTGCCGCACGACTACCGCCTGCGTGACGGGGACCTGCTGTCGGTCGACTTCGCCGCGAGCGTCGACGGCTGGGTGGCCGACTCCGCGCTCAGTGTCGTGGTCGGTGAGCCACGTCCGGAGGACCTGCGGATCATCGAGGCGACGCAGGTCGCGCTCGAGGCGGGGATCGCGGCCGCCGTCGTCGACAACAAGATCGGTGACATCTCCGCGGCGATCGGCGCCGTCGCCGCCGACTACGGCTACCGCGTCAACACGCAGTTCGGCGGCCACGGCGTGGGCCGCACCATGCACGGGGAGCCGCACATCGCCAACGACGGCCGGGCCGGGCGCGGCCTGCGCCTGCGCCCCGGTCTCGTCGTCGCGATCGAGCCGTGGTTCATGGCCGGGACCGACGAGCTCCTCACCGACCCCGACGGCTGGACGCTGCGCAGCACCGACGGCTCACGTGGCGCGCACAGCGAGCACACCGTCGCCGTCACCGAGGACGGTCCGCTCGTGCTCACGGCACGTTCCACCGACTGACCGCCCGCCGCCCCCTCAGGCGGCAGGGGCGGTGGCCCAGGCGACGAGCTCGGCGGGGCGGTCGGTGGTGACGCCGTCGACCCCCAGCTCCCGGGCCGCAGCCCAGTGCTCGGGCTCGTTGAGCGTCCACGGCGTGACCGTCAGGCCCGCGTCATGCGCCCGCGCGAGGAGCTCCGGGCGCGCGAGCAGCGCCGCCCCGTGCGGGTTGCAGGCGCTCGCCCCGAGGTCACGGCACAGGTCGAGCACGCCGTCGTCCAGCTCGGTGACGAGCAGTCCGCGCGGCAGTCCCGGGCTGACGCTCGCGAGCGCCGCCACCGTCGCGACCGAGAAGCTCTGCGGCACCACCCGCCGCCCCAGCTCGCGGTCCTCGACGGCCTCGGTGACCCGACGGACGTCGTCGGCACCCCAGGCGCTCTTGAGCTCGAGGAGGAGCTGGACGTGATCGGCCGCGACGAGAAGGTCGAGCACGTCGGCGAGCAGGGGCACGGGTTCGCCCGCGTACTGCGGGCCGAACCACGAGCCCGCGTCCAGGGAGGTGATCTCCTCGCTGCGGGTGGCCGAGACCGGGCCCGAGCCGTCGGTCGTCCGGTCGAGGGTGTCGTCGTGGATGACGACGGGCACACCGTCGAGGCTGAGCTGGACGTCGATCTCCACGCCGCCCGCCCCGCAGGCCACGGCGGAGGCGATCGATGCGAGGGTGTTCTCCGGTGCGGCGGCGGAGTTGCCGCGGTGTCCGACGACGATCACAGGTGACTCCTCGTTCTGCTCGTGGGCCCGGGCTTGCGGGGAGGTCCCGGTCTGAGCTCGACGACCTCGAGCACACCGGTGACGCTACCGGCCGACTGGGCGGCGAGCGCCGCCCTCCGCCCGGGCTCACGAACTCGTCCGCAAGAGTTCATACGCCGTTCATCGGCGCCGCTCCAGAGCGTTGTCGCGGGCGGCCTCAGCCCGCCGCGCGGGCCGCGGCGTTGGCGAGCTGGTCGACGATCTCGTTGTAGGTGTCGCCGGCGTGGCCCTTGACCCACTCGAGCTCCGTGCGGCCGGTGCGCGCGTCGAGGAGCGCGAGGATCGTCTGGACGATCTCGAGGTTCTCGGGCACCTTGCCGTCGGCCTTCTTCCAGCCGCGCCGCTGCCAGCCGCGCCCCCAGGTCGTCGCGATGTTGATGACGTACTGCGAGTCGGCGCGCACGAGGAGGTCACCGTCCGGGCCGGCGTGCTCGAGGGCGTAGCGCAGGGCGAGCAGCTCGCCGATGTTGTTCGTCCCCTGGCTCAGCCCACCGGAGCCGGTCTCCCCGGTGCGCTGGTTGACCCACGCCCACCCGGTGGGGCCCGGGTTGCGGATGGCCGAGCCGTCGGTGGCGTAGACGTGGTCGAAGGC
The DNA here is from genome assembly GCF_047302425.1 of Georgenia phoenicis. Lineage (NCBI taxonomy): Bacteria > Bacillati > Actinomycetota > Actinomycetes > Allobogoriellales > Allobogoriellaceae > Georgenia > Georgenia phoenicis. The sequence continues at coordinate 61,454 of NZ_CP154855.1, forward strand.
GGAGTGGTCCTTCGACGCCGGCCGTGCGGTCGGCGCCGTCTCGCGCGGGCCGCCGAGGAGGGCGAGAACCTCCGCGGTGGACCAGACGTAGAACTCCGTGCCGTCGCGCATGGTCGTCTTCTTCGCCAGGCCCTGGGACACGGCGGCCTCGGTGGCCGTCGAGCCGGACTTGAGCCCGAGCTCGGTGAGCCGCGTCCCCACCTGCCGGGCGTCGAGCCCGACCTGCTTGCCCAGCTGTGTCTGTGTCGACCATGCGGCCACGGATGAGTCCCTTCGGTTGGCGGCCCTCCATCCTCCCTCACCGACGGGCGACGCCCACCACCCGCGCGAGGAGGGCGTCGTAGGCGCGGTCGGGTAGCAGGCGCCGGGCGAGGATCGTGGCCCGTGCCCCGCTCCCGACGGCGTAGCGGGTGCGCAGGCGCGACGCCGTCGCCGCCCTGACCACCGTGTCGACCACGACCTCCGGGGGCGTGAGCGAGTCGGCCTCGACCGGTCGGACGCCCGCGCCGGCGAGCGGAAGAGGCACGATGAGCAAGCAGCAGCGCAGCGACGCGGTCCGCAACCGCACCCGCATCCTCGAGACCGCGCACGCCCAGCTGACCGCCGTCGGGCCCGAGGTGTCGATGGGCGAGATCGCCCGCGCCGCGGGCGTCGCCGTCGGGACGCTCTACCGGCACTTTCCCACCAAGGCGGACCTCGTCGCCGCCACCCTCGAGCAGCACCTGGTGACGCTCACCGACGAGCTGCGGGCCGCCGCCACCCGCGTGGCCGACGGCGCGTCCGCCGCCGAGGAGGTGCGCGAGCTCCTGCGCGCGTCGGTCCACTCCCAGGCGGACAGCCGCATCCTCAAGGAGACGGCGCGCTCCCTGGACCTGACGGACGCCGGTGAGGCGCTCGGCGCCCTGGACGAGGCGCTGAGCCGGCTCCTCGAGCTCGGGACCGCAGCCGGCGAGATCCGCCCGGGCACCACCACGGCCGACATCTACCTGCTGATGTCGACCATGCCTACCGAGGAGTCCGAGGCGGCCCGGCTGCGCTGGGCCGAGCTCGTCGTCCCAGGAATCGTCCGCGACTCAGCCTGAGCGACGCGGTCAGCTCACGGTCCTTGCCTCGGCACCTGGGGCGGGACGTAGCATCGAGGTCCGCACACGCGCACCACGGACGGTGCTCCTCGACCAGCGACGGGACCCATGCTCACCACCACGCGCCGCATCGCCGCCCTGACCGCCGCCCTCACCCTCCTCCTCGCCGGCTGCAGCTCCGGCGACGAGGACGCCGCGCCGGAGCCCAGCACCAGCACCACCCAGGCCCAGCCCGAGCCCTCCGAGGACGCGACGACCGCGCCGCCCACGGAGGAGCCCTCGAGCGACATCGGCCCGTTGAGCGAGAAGGAGGCCGACAAGGCCCGGGACATGCTCGGCGCCGTCGAGTACGCCGAGGGCGCCGACGAGGCCACCTGTGACGCCATGTTCGGGGACCGCGAGGACAGCGTCATGAACCTCATGCTCAACGGCAACGCCGTGACGAACCCCGAGGAGGCGCTCGAGGTCCTGTCGACCACGTCCGCCAAGATCGACGAGTACGCCGCGACGGCCCCCGCCGAGGTCCGCGGGCACCTCGAGTCGTTGTCCGACACGCTGACGCGGTCCGCCAGCGCTCAGGACATCACTGACGCACAGCAGGCCGCCGCGGACACCGAGACCACGGTCAACGCCATCGCCGGCTACTGCTTCGACTTCTAGGAGCCCGATGAGACCCGCCGGTACACCCACACGGCGTTGGTACAGGGGAACCAGCCGCTGGTGAAGCTCACGTAGGCCGCGACGCCGGCGCGGTACCCCTCCTGCGTGTACGCCCTCGCGGAGACGAGCTCGAAGCCGTGGCGCGCGGCCACCCACGGGTACGCCGCCAGGGTGTGGACGCCGTACCACTCGGCGACCTCCCGCTCGAAGGAGACCGGCCCCCAGTTCAGCGTGAGGGCGAGCTCCATGACGCTGGACCGGTCCCCCACCCACGTGCGCTCGCCGATCCGCTCGAGCCGCACGACCCGGTCCCCGCGAGGGTCGATGAACGGGGAGTGGGCCAGGAAGCGCTCGACGTCGGCATCGTCGGCCACCGTGACGACCTCCGGGACGTCGTGGCCGTCGGGCATGACGCCGTCGCGGACGACGAGCGTGCCGCCGGGCCGCAGCGCCCGCTCAAAGGACGCGAGCGCCTCGTCCACCGACTCGAGCCGCCCGACGGCGGGGACCTCGTTGCCGTAGGAGAAGACCTCGTGCAGCACCGAGGACGCGACGACGGCGGACGCCGCCCCCTCCCCGACGATCTCGTGCACCTGGGAGGCGAAGCCCTGGCGCACGTCGAGATCCGCCTCGTGGCACCGGGCGACGAGCGAGGCGACCGGTTCGATCCCGACGGCGTCGCAGATGCCGGCGGTCCGCGCTGCCCGGAGCAGGCCGCCGTCGGCACACCCGACGTCGACGACGAGCCCGGAGGTGTCCGCCAGCTCCAGCAGCCGCGCCTTGTCGTCCGCGGCGGAGGCCATCCGCGCGAGGTAGACGTCGTCGTCGTGGGTGGCGTCCAGGCGGGTGGGAACGGCGACCGTCAGGCTTCCCTGGGTCGGCGACCGCCTCTCGTCGAGCATCAGGCGATCCTAGAGGCGATGCCCCGAGCGGGCTGACAAGGGCCCCGGAGGCGGGCGGCCCGGGACCCCCGGGCAGTGGCGACCCGGCCACCGCTGCCCGGGGAGACGATCAGCGGGAGAGGAAGCCGGTGAGGGCGGCGTTCACCTCATCGGCGTGCGTCCACAGCAGCCCGTGCGGGGCTCCCTCGAGCTCGACGTACTCGGCCGCCGGGACCAGCGTGCGGAAGCGGCGGGCGGTGGTGTCGATCGGCAGGGTGCGGTCTGCGGTGCCGTGGAGGATGAGGACGGGCTTCCCGCTCTCGCGGACGGCGTCGACGTCGGATCGGAAGTCCTCGATCCACGTGGGCACCACCGCGTGGGCGGCGACCGGGGCGCTGGAGGTGGCCACGTTCCAGCTGGCGTCGACCGCCTGCTGGCTGATCCGGGTGCCGAGGTTCTCGTCGAGGTTGTAGAAGTCGGCGAAGAAGTCGGTGTACCACGCATACCGGTCCTTCCTGGCGGCGGCGACGATCCCGTCGAAGACCTCCTGCGGCACGCCCTCCGGGTTGTCCTCGCGCTGGACGAGGAAGGGCTCGAGCGAGGCGAGGAAGGCCAGCTTTGCGATGCGGTCGTGGCCGTAGCGACCCACGTAGCGGGCGAGCTCGCCGGTCCCCATGGAGAAGCCCACGAGGACGACGTCACGCAGGTCGAGCGCCTCGAGGACGGCGTTCAGGTCCGCGGCGAAGGTGTCGTAGTCGTAGCCCGCGCCGACCTTGGAGGAGCGGCCGAACCCGCGGCGGTCGTAGGTGATGACGCGGTAGCCCTGTGCGAGCAGCTCACGCGTCTGCAGCTCCCAGCTGTGCCCGTTCAGCGGGTAGCCGTGGATGAGGACGACGGGCTGCCCCGCACCCTGGTCCTCGTAGTAGAGCTCGACGGTGGTGCTGTTCTCGGTGCCGACGCTGATGTATCCCATGCTTCCGCTCCTTGCGGCAGGAGGCTCCTGACGAGCCTCGGACGAAGCGAGAACGATCGTTCTCGCCGATGTGGACGACAGTAGAAAACGATCGTTCTCGCGTCAAGTAGGCTGGAGCCGTGGATGACGGACAGGCACGAGAGCGGATCCTTGCCGCAGCCGACGAGCTCTACTACGCCAAGGGGTACGCGGCCGTCGGCATGGCCGAGCTGCGCGCCGCGGCCGGGGTGTCGTTGCGCCGGCTGTACGCGCTGTTCCCCTCGAAGAACGACATCGTCAAGGCGGTGCTCGCCCGTCGGCACGAGGCGTGGAAGAGCGGCGTCACCTCACGGGTGGACGCCGCGGGGCCGAGCGCGCGCGAGCGGCTCCTCGCGGTCTACTCCTACCTCGAGGAGTGGTTCGGCACCGAGGGCTTCCGCGGCTGCGCGTTCATCAACGCCTTCGGGGAGATCGGGGGCAACGACCCCGAGGCCGCGGAGATCATCCGCGCGCACAAGGCGGGCTTCCAGCGGTACATGGCCGGCCTCGTCGCCGAGCTCGGTGCCCCGGCGCTGCTCGCCGACCAGCTGTCGCTGCTGGCCGAGGGAGCGCAGAGCACGGCCGCGATCTCCGGCGACCCGGCCGTCGCCGCGCAGGCCCGCAGCGCCGCTGAGGTGCTCATCGACGCCTCGCTCGCGGCGTAGCGCGGGCGCGCCCGGACGGGCAACCGGAACCGGCTCTCGCGCCCCGGGCAACCGGTAGCCTCAACCGTGATGCCTGCCGTCACCGTCGCCGTTGCGGTCGCCACCCCGGTGCTCGCCTTCCTCGGTGTGCTCCTCGGCCAGTGGGTCTCACGCCGGGGAGACAAGGAGGCGGACCAGTGGCGCCGCCGGGAAGAGACGATGCGGCTGCTGCGTTGGGCAGTGGAGTCGGCGGCGTCCGACAGCCTGGTGCTGTCCGAGGCGGGGCTCGCCCGCTCAGATCTCGGTCAAGGCGCACCAGCGGCTGGGCAAGCCCGTCCCTCCGGGCTTGCAGCGCATCGCCGACACCAGGCGAACCTCCTGACGGGAGAGGTTCACAGCCTCTCGCGTGATGTCGTGGTTCGACTACCTCGGCGGTGGCGGCACGATCGCGAGGACGACGCCATGTCCGGCATCGGGCCGGCGCCTGTCACCCCCGGTCCCGCAGGGCCACTGAGGTAAGACGTCGATCGGGTTGTCGGAGCCGCCTGTCGGACTCGAACCGACGACCGTCCGCTTACAAGGCGGGTGCTCTACCAGCTGAGCTAAGGCGGCGTGGGCGGGAGGACCCGCCCACGGGGCGGGGCCGCGCGGGCCCCGCCCCGAGAAGTCTGCCAGACGCCGCGTGCGGCGCTGTCGCAGGTCAGGCTGCGGCGTCGGCCACGGCCTGGGCGAGGGCACCGGGCTGCTGCCAGCCGGTGAACGGCTCGCCGTCGATGAGGATGGTCGGCGTGCCGCCGATGTCGTCGCGGCGCGCCTGCTCGGTGACGCCCTGGACCCAGTCGCTGTAGCGGGTGTCGGCGAAGGTCTCGATGACGTCCTCGGCGATGCCCAGCTCGCGGGCGACGTCGGCGATCTGCTCGTCGCTCAGCGGGGTGGCCCCACCCTCGCCCTGCGCGGCGAAGAGCTCGGCGTTGAACTTCCCGAAGTGCTCGGGGGACTGCGTCGCCACCTCGCCCAGGGCGCTGGCGGCGCGGACGTTGAAGTCGGAGCCGCTGATGTAGGCGATCGGGTGGAAGTTCACGGTCGCCTCACCGTTGGCGGCCAGCTCCTCGAGCACCCCCTCGTTGACGTTCTCGAAGGTCCAGCAGTGGGTGCACAGGTAGTCGAGGTAGACGTCGACGACGGGTGCGCCCTCGGCCGCCGAGCCGACGCCGTCGGGGCCGAGCTGGATCGCGCCGTTCTCGATGGCGCCGGCCGGCTGGGAGTCGACACCCTCGAGCGGGTCGGCGTTGCGGGAGTTGATGATCGAGAAGAGGGCGGCGGCGACGACCGCGATGAAGACGATGACACCGGCGATGATGAGGAGCCGGTTGCGCTTCTCCCGGCGCTGCTGCGCCTCGCGGAGCTTGCGGGCCTGCTCGCGCGCGGCCTCGCGGCGCTCCTGCTGCTTGTTCACCTTGGCGTTGGACATGGGTTCTCCTGGCTGGGGGCGGGCGCCGGGCGCCCGTGGGGTGGGTCCGCCGTGCAGCCGGCGTGCTCGTCCCGCGGCGGGAGGGACGGGCTCAGGCCGGCAGGGCCGCCGGTGGTCCGCGCAGCAGCGGGACGGCCGTGGGCGTGCGCCGCGCCGGCACCCTGAGGGTCCCGACGGCGGTGCGCAGGCGGGCAGGCACCACGAGGGCGCGCGGCGCCGGGGTCCGCCGCCACGGGGTGAGGCGCGCCAGCCGGGCCAGCGAGCGCCGTACCGCGGCGCCCACGCCCCAGGTGCCGGCAAGGACGCCGGCGTGCAGGAGCAGCATCGGCAGCGTGAGCATGACGACGACGGCGAGCACCTGCTCGCCCTCCCCGCCCAGCGCGAGACCCGTGGTCGGGCACTCCTCCGCGGGCCGGAGCAGCGCGAGGCCCAGTCCCACCTGGGCCACGCCGTCGGGGACGGCCACGCACCGGGTCACCCGCACCGTGCCGCTGAGCAGCGCCGCGGCGGCGGGCAGCAGCACGGCGACGGCCAGGAGCAGGCCGGGGCGCGCGAGCAGGCGGGAGCGGGGCACCGGCTCAGCGTACGTGCCGCACCTGCCCACTGGCGAGGAATCAGACGGGCTCCGGCAGCGGGGCCCAGGCCGGCTGCGGTGCACTGCCGCTGACGACGACCACGGCGAGCGCGGCCGCCGTCGCGAGCGCCAGCAGGACGAGCGCGAGCCGCCCCGGCCGGGGCAGTCCGCCGAGCACGACGCGCGCCCCCTCCCGCGCCGCCCCGGACGGCGGGGCGACCCACGCGAGCGCCATCCCTGCGGCCGCCGCCCCCCACAGCAGCACCGGTGCGGCGCCGTCGGTGGGCACCCCGGCCGCGTACGCCGCCCACCAGCCCCCACCCGCGACGACGACGGCGAGGATCACTCCCGGCAGCGCCGCACCGGCCGCCCACAGCAGGTGGACGGGGGCGCCCAGCCACGCCCGGGCGGCGTCGGAGCGGCGCGGGCCGCGCCGCGTCCGCACCGCTCGCAGCCGCTCGTTCCCGCGTCCCACTGCCCCGAGGACGACGACGAGCACCGCGAGCCCCACGAGCCAGGCTCCCGGGGCGAGGAGCGCGAGCGCGCTGAGGCCGAGCCCGAGCGCGGCGACCGTGCCGCTGCGCCGCCGGGGCGGGCGGACCCACTCCGGCGGCTCGAGCGGCGCGACGCCGCCCCAGCCGGGCGGGGGCTGCACCGGGGCGAGCGGGGAGTGCTCGAGGGGAGCCGCCTGCCAGGGCTGCTCGGGTTGCCACGCCGGCTCGGGAGCCGGCTGCCAGGGCTCGGGCGCCGCCTGCCAGGCCGGCTCCGACTGCCCCTGCCAGGGCCGTGCGGGTGGTAACACCCGCGTCTCCTGAACCGGGGGCGGCGGTGCGGACGGCAGCACGTGGGTCTGCGGGACGACGGCGGGCGCGGGGCCGGCGAGCAGCGCCCGCAGCGCCGGGCGGTCCCAGTCGCCGTCGAGCGCGGCGAGCACGTCCGCGGGCGGCAGGCGCCGCGCCGGCTCGGGGTCGAGCGCCGCCGCGAGCACCGCCGCCACGTCGTCGGGCAGACCATCGGTGTCGACGACGCCGGTGCTCACCCGGCCGAGCACCGCCTGGATGGTCCCGCGCCCGAAGGGCGGGCGGCCGGTGGCCGCGAAGGTGAGGACGGCGGCCCACGCCCACCAGTCGCCGTCGGGGCCGGGGTCCGCGCCGGCGATGACGTCGGGGTCGAGGTAGCCCGGGGTCCCGGTGACCATGCCGGTCTGCGTGAGGCGGACGTCGTCGGCCACCTGCGCGATGCCGAAGTCGATGATGACGGGCCCGTCGGCGGCGAGCATGACGTTGCCCGGCTTGAGGTCGCGGTGGGTGACGCCCGCGGCGTGGATGGCCCGCAGGCCGGCGGCCAGTCCGTGCGCCAGGGCGGCGAGGTCCTCGGCCTCGAGCGGCCCGTGGTCTCGGACGTCGTCCTCGAGGGTGGGCCCGTCGACGAGCTCGGTGACGACGAAGGCCGTGACGCCGTCGACCTCCGCGTCCAGGACCCGGGCCACGCCCCGGCCGCGGACGCGGTGGAGCAGCTCGACCTCGCGGCGCAGCCGCTCGCGGGCGGCGGGGTCCGCAGCGATCGACTCGTGGAGCACCTTGACCGCCACCCGGTTGCCGTCGGCGTCGACCGCCTCGTGCACCGTGCCCATCCCGCCGGCGCCGATGCGCCGCACGAGGTGGTAGCCGTCGATCCCCTGCATGACGACAACCTACCCAGCGCCGGGCCCGGCGCCCCGCCCCCGTGCCGCTCGGACCCGCCCCGGGTAGCCTCGGCAAAGAACTTCCCAAGGAGGACTGAACACCTGATGCCTGCCGGTGAGCACTCGATCGTCGTCGTCGCCAACCGCCTTCCCGTCGACATCACCCTGGGCCCCGACGGCTCGGTCGACTGGTCACGCTCCCCCGGCGGGCTGGTGACGGCGCTCGCGCCGGTCATGCGCCAGCACGAGGGTGCCTGGGTGGGCTGGGCCGGGAGCCCGGACCTCGCCCTGGACCCCTTCGAGGCCGACGGCATCCGCGTGTGGCCGGTCGCGCTGAGCGAGCAGGAGATCGCCGACTACTACGAGGGCTTCTCCAACGGCACCCTGTGGCCGCTCTACCACGACGTCATCGTCCCACCGGAGTACCACCGCAAGTGGTGGAACGCCTACGTCGCCGTCAACCGCCGCTTCGCCGCCGCCGCGGCCGAGGCCGTCGCCGAGGGCGGCACCGTGTGGGTGCACGACTACCAGCTCCAGCTCGTCCCCTCGGTGCTGCGGATGCTGCGCCCCGACGTCAAGATCGGCTTCTTCAACCACATCCCCTTCCCGCCCGTGGAGATCTTCACCCAGCTGCCCTGGCGGCGGCAGGTGGTCGAGGGGCTGCTCGGCGCCGACCTCATCGGCTTTCAGCGCTCCTCGGACGCCTCGAACTTCATGCGGGCCGTGCGGCGCCTGACGCCGCTCACCACCAAGGGTCGGGCCGTCACCGTGGGGGCACGGTGGTCGCGCCCCGAGCGCCGCGTGCGCGCCGGGGTCTTCCCCATCTCGATCGACACCGCGTCCTTCGACGAGCTCGCGCAGAGCGAGCCGGTCAAGCAGCGGGCCGTGGAGATCCGCCAGGAGCTCGGCAGCCCCGACGTCCTCCTCCTCGGCGTCGACCGCCTCGACTACACCAAGGGCATCCGCCACCGGCTCAAGGCCTTCGGCGAGCTGCTCGCCGACGGACGCGTCACGCCGCCGGAGACGACTCTCGTCCAGATCGCCAGCCCCTCCCGCGAGCGCGTGGACCAGTACCGCCAGCTGCGCGACGAGATCGAGGTGACGGTCGGGCGCATCAACGGCGACTACGGCGTCCTCGGCAAGCCGGCCGTCCACTACATGCACCACTCCTACCCCGCGGAGGAGATGGCCGCGCTCTACCTCGCGGCCGACGTCATGCTCGTCACCTCGCTGCGTGACGGCATGAACCTCGTGGCCAAGGAGTACATCGCGGCCCGCCGCGACCTCGGGGGCGTCCTCGTGCTCAGCGAGTTCACCGGTGCCGCCGACGAGCTCGGCCAGGCACTGCTCATCAACCCGCACGACATCGACGGCACGAAGACGGCGATCATGCGGGCCATCGGCATGGAGCCGCGGGAACGACGACGGCGGATGCGGGCGCTGCGGCGCCGCGTCGTCGAGCACGACGTCCAGCGCTGGGCCCAGGACTTCCTCAGCGCGCTGTCCACCGGGAGGAGCGAGGCATGAGCGAGAACCAGGACCCCGGGGTCCCCGGCCCGGGGGTCGACGTCCCCGTGTTCGTCCAGCACGTCGAGGAGATCCTCGACCAGGCGCTGCGCGACCTCGCCGCCCAGCCCTCCGTGCTCGTCGCCCTCGACTTCGACGGCGTCCTCGCCCCGCTCGTCGACGACCCCGCGGACTCGCGCGTCGTCCCGGCCGCCGTCGAGGCCCTCGCCCGCCTCGACGCCCTGCCCGGCGTGCACCTCGCCCTCATCTCCGGCCGCGAGGCCACCTCCCTCGTCTCCCTCGCCGAGGTGCCCGTCGGCACGCGCATCGTGGGCAGCCACGGCGCCCAGCGCGGCCACGTCGGTCTGTCCCTCGCCGGGGAGCCCGAGCTCGTCACCGAGCCGCTCGTCCTCAGCGACGAGCAGGCGACCCTGCGCGCCGAGGTGCTGCGCGAGGCCACCGCCCTCGCCGAGCGCTACGCGGGTGCCTGGGTCGAGACCAAGCCGGCCTCCGTCGTCGTCCACTCGCGGCAGTGCAGTCCCGAGGACGCCGCCGCCCTCACCGCGGCCGTCCTCGCGGGGCCGGCGACCCGGCCGGGCCTGCGGGTGCAGGAGGGCAAGTCCGTCGTCGAGATGGCGGTCGTCCACTCGACCAAGGGCGACGCCGTCGCCGAGCTCCGTGCCGACGTCGCCCCCCAGGCGGTGCTCTTCGCCGGCGACGACGTCACCGACGAGGACGCCTTCGCCGTCCTCGGCCCCGACGACGTCGGGATCAAGGTGGGCGACGGACCGACGGCGGCCGGGTACCGGGTGGCCGACCCCGACGAGATGGCCGCCGTCCTCCTGCGCCTCCTGGAGCTGCGCGAGAGCGTGTGACCTCGCCCACACCGGGACCTGCGCCTGTGCCGCGGGACACTGCGCGTGTGTCACACTGGCCCCAGCCCAGCCACGGTGGTCACCGATCTCCGCGGACGGGCCAGTGTCAAGGCAGACACCTGGCACTCTTCACAACGGATCGTCCGGCACGTACCTGCCGGTGAAGGGATGTACACCACCATGGCATCAGTCACGTATGACAACGCCACCCGCGTCTACCCGGGCACGGAGCGCCCGGCCGTCGACGCACTCAACCTCGAGATCGCCGACGGCGAGTTCCTCGTGCTCGTCGGCCCCTCGGGCTGCGGCAAGTCGACCTCCCTGCGGATGCTCGCGGGCCTCGAGGACGTCAACTCGGGCCGGATCCTCATCGGTGACCGCGACGTCACCGACGTCCAGCCCAAGGACCGCGACATCGCGATGGTCTTCCAGAACTACGCGCTCTACCCGCACATGTCCGTCGCGGACAACATGGGCTTCGCGCTGAAGATCGCGGGCAAGCCGAAGGCGGAGATCCGGCAGCGGGTCGAGGAGGCAGCGAAGATCCTCGACCTCACCGAGTACCTCGACCGCAAGCCCAAGGCCCTCTCCGGTGGTCAGCGTCAGCGTGTGGCCATGGGCCGCGCGATCGTGCGTCAGCCGCAGGTGTTCCTCATGGACGAGCCGCTGTCGAACCTCGATGCCAAGCTCCGCGTGCAGACCCGCACGCAGATCGCCTCGCTGCAGCGCCGCCTCGGCGTCACCACGGTCTACGTCACCCACGACCAGACCGAGGCCCTCACCATGGGTGACCGCATCGCGGTCCTCAAGGACGGCGTCCTCCAGCAGGTCGGCACCCCGCGCGACATGTACGACCGTCCCGCGAACGTCTTCGTCGCCGGCTTCATCGGCTCCCCCGCCATGAACCTCGGCACCTTCCGCGTCGAGGACGGCGCCGCCGTCCTGGGCGACGTGCGCATGCCGCTGACCCGCGAGACGCTCAGCGCGCTGAGCAGCGACGACAAGGGCGAGATCGTCGTCGGCTTCCGCCCCGAGTCCCTGGACCGCGTGTCCGCCGGGACCGAGGGTGCGATCCCGGTGACGGTCGACCTCGTCGAGGAGCTCGGCTCCGACGCCTTCGTCTACGGCCGCCTGGCGGGCTCGAAGGAGCTCGCGGAGCACATCACGTCCGGTGCCGGCGAGTCGCAGATCATCGTCCGCATCGACCCGCGCGACGTGCCGATGAAGGGTGACACGATCCACGCCCGCATCCGCACCGGCGAGCAGCACAACTTCGCCGTGTCGTCCGGCGAGCGGCTGCCCGGCTGACGCGTCAACGCATCGCAGGGGCGAACCCGATACCGTCGGGTTCGCCCCTGCGGCACGTCACGAGGAGTCGGACCTGATGGCACAGTCCCTGGAGATCACCGCTGCGCGGCTCGATCCTGCCCTCCTCGACCTCCCGTGGGAGGTGGCGCTGGAGGACTGGCCGGAGTCGGTGCTCGCGGCGCTGCCCCGCGGTATCTCCCGCCACGTCGTGCGCTTCGTCCGGCTCTCCGGGCGGGTCATCGCCGTCAAGGAGATCGGCGAGACCGTGGCGTTCCACGAGTACGAGATGCTCCGCAACCTCAACCGGCTCGACGCGCCCTCGGTGCAGCCGCTGGCCGTCATCACCGGCCGGGCGACGCCCCAGGGCGAGCCGCTGGACTCCGTGCTCGTCACCGAGCACCTGCAGTTCTCCCTGCCCTACCGCGCGCTGTTCTCCCAGTACCTGCGCCCGGACACCGCCACCCGCCTCATCGACGCCGCGGCGGTGCTGCTCGTGCGGCTCCACCTGCTCGGCTTCTACTGGGGTGACGTCTCGCTGTCGAACACGCTGTTCCGCCGGGACGCCGGCGCCTTCGCCGCCTACCTCGTGGACGCGGAGACCGGTGAGTTCCAGCCCGAGCTGACCGTCGGCCAGCGCGAGTACGACCTCGACATCGCGCGCACCAACATCATCGGCGAGCTCATGGACCTCCAGGCCGGTGAGATCCTCGACGAGGACGTCGACACCATCGAGGTCGGCAACCGGATCGTCGAGCGGTACACGACCCTGTGGCGTGAGCTCACCGAGTCCGAGTCCTTCGACACCGGCGAGCGCTGGCGGGTCGCCGCCCGCATCCAGCGGCTCAACGAGCTGGGCTTCGACGTCGGTGAGCTGTCAATGACGACCGACGTCGACGGCACGAGCGTCCATATCCAGCCGAAGGTCGTCGACGCCGGCCATCACCACCGCCGGATGATGCGCCTGACCGGCCTGGACGTCCAGGAGAACCAGGCGCGCCGCATGCTCAACGACCTCGACGCCTACCGCGCCGCCACCGACCGGCAGGGCGAGGAGGAGGAGTTCGTCGCGCACGACTGGCTCGCCAAGGTCTTCGAGCCCACCGTGCGCGCCATCCCCCGCGAGCTCAAGGGGAAGCTCGAGCCCGCGGAGGTCTTCCACGAGGTTCTCGAGCACCGCTGGTTCATCTCCGAGCAGCAGCGCCGCGACGTCCCCCTGCACGAGGCGGTCCAGTCCTACATCGACTCCGTCCTGCGCCACCGCCCCGACGAGCGCTCCTTCCTCGACACCGACACCCCCCGCTTCGACGACTTCTAGCCCCCCGGCCGGCGGCCGGTGCGGGAAGGGTGCCACAAAGCGACGCTGGGCCGGACGTCCAGCGCTGCGAAACGCCTGGTCGGCGCCCCGACCAGCCTCGGCTGACTCCCTTTGTGACACGCTCCCCGCCACGCCGGACCGCCCGCCGCAAACTGCCGGCCCGGGAGGGTGCCACAAGCGACGCTGGGCCGGTCGTCCAGCCCTGCGAAACGCCTGGTCGGCGCCCCGACCAGCCTCGGCTGACTCCCCTTTTGTGGCACGCTCCCCGCCACGCCGGCCCGTCGCGCGACGTCCAGCGCCGCCGCCGGTCCGCCGGTCGGGCCGTCCGCCGGTTCAGCTCCTTGCTCAGCCTCGCGAGACACTCCGTTGTGGCGCCGCCAACGCCGCCAGCGCCGCAGTGACGACGATCGCCGGGTTCGCCATGATGTCCTCCCACGTGAACCGCAGGACGCGGTAACCGAGCGCGACCAGCGCGCGGTCGCGCCTGCGGTCCTCCCGGTACTCCCGCCAGCCCGAGTGGTAGGCGAAGCCGTCGCACTCGATCACGACGATGTCCTCGACCACCAGGTCCACCTCACCCACCCCAGCGATCGACGGGGCGGAGACCACCGTGAGCCCGGCCGCCTCGAGCTCGAGCCGTGCCAGGGTCTCGATCGGTGACCGGCTCCCGGAATCGCACCGGGCGAGCGCCTCCCGCGCTCGCGCGCTCCCAGGGCCGACGAGGTACGGGTAGACCTCCTCGACGGTGACGAGGCGCTTGTTGAGCGCGGAGTCCACCGTCACCACGGCCGCCTGGAGTGGGAGGCAGCGCAGCACGCGCGCCATGGCCTCCGCCGGCGGCGCTACCGGCAGGGGGCCGGCCACCCTCGTCCACCGGCTCTCGCGGTGGACCCGTGCCCGGCCTGGTCGGACCCCACGCGCACGCGGCAGGGCGACGTGCGGCTCGTCCGGCTCGTTGAGGACCGCGAGCCTGTAGTGGTCCGCCGCGCTCACGCAGGTGATGGTCCCGTTGAGCCGCCGCGCCGCGACGAGTGCCGGTGCGGCCCCGTCGACCGCCAGCCAGCCGGAGCCGAGGTCACGCACCCCTCCTGTGCTCCGTAGTGCGGCGAGCTCCTTGGGGCTGCAGCGCAGCTCCCCGCTGCGCGCCACCCCGCCCAACGACACCAGCTGCTGCAGCGCATCCATGGATGCACAGTGACCGCTTCAGGACGACCCCTGCGGCAGCCGAGGCGAACGCTGGGGACGGCGGTGGAGCGGGGCGCCCCTGGGGAGCGTGCCACAAGCGCCGCACGTCAGCCGCGGCAGGTCCCGGAGTTCCGGGACGCCGGCCGAGGCCGAGACCGCCAGGACGGGCGTTTGTGGCACGGAGCCGGCGCAGCGGCGGCTCAGCGGGTGGCGCGGATGCGGGCGATCTCGTAGAGGCTGATGCCCGTGGCCACGGCGGCGTTGAGCGACTCCACGCTCGAGGAGATCGCGATGCCGGCGATGGAGTCGCAGGTCTCGCGCACCAGCCGTGACAGGCCCTTGCCCTCGGAGCCGACGACGACGACGAGCGGCTCGGTCGCCAGCTCGAGCTCGGCCACCGTCGTGGGTGCCTCACCGTCGAGCCCGACGACGAAGCAGCCGGCCTTCTTGTACTCCTGCAGCGCCCGCACGAGGTTCGTCGCCCGCGCCACCGGGACGCGGGCAGCGGCCCCGGCCGAGACCTTCCAGACGGTCGCGGTCACCCCGGCCGAGCGCCGCTCGGGGACGAGGACGCCGTCCACTCCGAAGGCGCCGGCGGAGCGGAGCACCGCGCCGAGGTTGTGCGGGTCGGTGACGCCGTCGAGCGCGACGATGAGCGGGGCCCGCCCGGCCGCACGGTCGAGGAGGGAGGCAGGGTCGGCGTACTCGTAGGGCGGCACCTGGATGGCGATGCCCTGGTGGTTGCCACCGTCGGTGAGCTTGTCGAGGTCGCTCTTGCTCGCCTCGAGGAGCGGGGTGTTGCGCGCCGTCACCGTGCGCAACACCTCACCCAGGCGCTCGTCGGTGTCGACGCGCGCGGCGAGGTAGACGTGGTCGATCGGGATGCCGGCCCGCACCGCCTCGAGGACGGCGTTGCGGCCCGCGACGAGCTCACGCCCGCTGCCGGACCGCGCCGCCGGCTTGCGCGCCGGCGCACCGCCGCCCGCCCGCTTCTCGGCGGCCGCCTTGCGGGCCGCTGCCGGGTGGTAGGGACGGTCGGAGGCCTTGGGCGTGGGCCCGCGCCCCTCGAGCGCCCGGCGGCCCTTGCCGCCGCTGCCGACGGTCGCGCCCTTCTTGGACCCAGCCTTGCGTACTGCGCCGCGGCGCTTGGAGTTCCCGGCCATCAACGGCCTCCTCTCGTCCCGAGCTGCCATCTGGCGCCGTCGGGTGAATCCTCGATGATGATGCCCGCGGCCTGGAGCTGGTCGCGCAGCGCGTCGGCGCGGGCCCAGTCCTTGGTGCGGCGTGCCTCCGCGCGCTGGGCGAGCACCGCGGGCACGAGCACGTCCAGCGCCTCGCGGGCGGCGTCGTCCGACCGGCTGCCGGTGGTCCACGGCGCGGCGAGCGGGTCGAGCCCGAGCACGTCGAGCATCGAGCGCACCTGCAGCTGCGCCTGCCACACGACGCTGTCCTCCCCCGCGGCCAGCGCGTTGTTGCCCGTGCGCACCTGCTCGTGCACGGCGGCGAGGGCGGCGGAGACGTTGAGGTCGTCGTCCATCGCGGCGACGAAGGCGGGCGGCAGCGCGGAGACCGGCCGGCCCGTCACCTCGTCGGCCGGCACCTGCCCCACCCGCTCGACGGCGCGGGTGACGAAGCCGGAGAGCCGCTCCCACGTGCTCGTCGCCTCCGCGAGGGAGTCGTCGGAGAACTCCACGGTCGAGCGGTAGTGCACGGTGCCCAGGGCGAAGCGCAGGACGACGGCGGGCACCCGCTCGAGCACGGCGGACACGACGAGGGAGTTGCCGAGCGACTTGCTCATCTTCTCCCCGCCCACGGTCACCCAGGCGTTGTGCATCCACAGCTGCGCGAAGTCGTAGCCGGCGGCGCGGGACTGGGCGATCTCGTTCTCGTGGTGGGGGAAGCGCAGGTCGATGCCTCCGCCGTGGATGTCGAAGCTCTCGCCGAGGTAGCGGTGGGCCATGGCCGAGCACTCGAGGTGCCAGCCGGGCCGCCCCCGCCCGTAGGGGGTGTCCCAGGCGGCGGACTCGGGCTCGCCGTCCTTGGGGTTCTTCCACAGGGCGAAGTCGCGCGGGTCGCGCTTGTCGCCCGCCTCCTCCTCGTCGAGGGTCGACATGTTCTCGAGCAGCTGGCGGGTGAGGCCGCCGTACTCGGGGAAGGAGCGGACGTCGAAGTAGACGTTCGCGCCCTCGCCCCGGTAGGCGTGCCCGCGCTCGACGAGCCGGTCGATGAGGGCGACCATCTCGGTGACGTGGCCGGTCGCGCGCGGCTCGTAGGTGGGCCGGCCCACCCCGACGGCGTCGTAGGCGGCGGTGAACTCCTGCTCGAAGCGGTAGGCCCACGCCCACCAGGGGACGCCGGCCTCGGCGGACTTCGTGAGGATCTTGTCGTCGACGTCGGTGACGTTGCGGACGAGCGTCACCTCCAGGCCCCGACGGCGCAGCCACCGGGCGAGGACGTCGAAGGCGATCGCCGAGCGCAGGTGACCCACGTGGGGCGCCCCCTGGACGGTGGCACCGCATAGGTAGATGCTCACCCGTCCGGGGACGAGGGGCACCAGCTCGCGGTCTGACCGCGTGGCGGAGTCATGAAGTCGCAGGCTCACGTGCCCCAGGCTACCGGCGCACAGCCCGCGTGCTTCGGTGCCGGACGTCACGCCGGGGCGCTACGGTGCGCTGGTGACCACAGTGCCCGTGACGCCACGCCCCACGCAGCGCCGCCGCTTCGGCTGGCCCGTCTACGCCTGGAGCCTGTGGGACTGGGGCTCGGCCGCCTTCAACGCCGTCATCACGACCTTCGTCTTCACCGTCTACATCACCAACGCGGACCTCTTCGGCGCCGGCGCCTCGCAGAAGCTCGGCTGGGTGCTCGCGGGCGCCGGGGCCCTCATCGCCGTGTGCGCCCCGGTGGCGGGCCTGCGCTCGGACCGCTCGGGGCGGCGGACCTTCTGGCTGGCCGTCAACACGATGGTCGTCGTCGTCATCTCCGCGTCCCTGTTCTTCGTCGCGCCCGGGCCGGAGAACCTGTGGCTGGGGCTGGTGCTCCTCGCGGTGGGCAACATCTTCTTCGAGCTCGCCTCGGTCAACTACTACGCGATGCTCAACGGGCTCTCGACGCCGCAGACGGTCGGCCGGGTGTCCGGCCTCGGGTGGGGGCTGGGCTACATCGGCGGCATCGTCCTCCTCCTCATCGTCTACTTCGGCCTCATCAGCCCGGACGTCGGGCTCTTCGGGATCACCTCGGAGAACGGCATGGACGTGCGCGTGGCGATGCTCATCTGCGCGGGCTGGACCCTCGTCTTCTCCCTGCCGGTGATCCTCACCGTCCGCGACGACCGCTCCTCCCGCGGCACGATGCCCCGCCTGGGCGTCATCGGCTCCTACCGGCTGCTGTTCCGCTCGGTGGCGAACGTGTGGCGGCAGGACCACCACACCGTCTTCTTCCTCGGTGCCAGCGCGATCTTCCGCGACGGCCTGGCGGGCGTCTTCACCTTCGGTGGGGTCATCGCCGCCACGGTCTTCGGCTTCGCGCCCGGTGAGGTCATCGTCTTCGGCGTCGCCGCCAACCTCGTCGCGGGGGTGGCGACGATCACCTTCGGGGCGCTGGACGACCTCCTCGGCCCCAAGCGGGTCATCGTCGGCTCGCTCGTCGCGATGATCCTCGCCGGCCTCGGCGTCTTCTTCCTCCACGAGCGCGGCGCCGTCGTCTTCTGGTCCCTCGGCCTGCTCCTGTGCGTCTTCGTCGGCCCGGCCCAGTCCGCCTCGCGCACCTTCCTCGCCCGCCTCATCCCCAAGGGCAAGGAGGGTGAGCTCTTCGGCCTGTACGCCACCACCGGCCGGGCCGTGAGCTTCCTCGCCCCCGCGGCCTTCTCCCTCGCCATCGCTGTCGGCGCCGGCGTCACCGGCCAGAGCGCCGCCGACGCGGAGTACTGGGGCATCCTCGGCGTCGTCGCCGTCCTCACCCTCGGCCTGCTCCTCCTGCTGCCCGTGCGCAGCCGGGTGCGCAGCGAGAGCGCCCTGCACGAGCCGCCGCCGGCCTGAGCCTCGCTACCCTGGCGCCATGCTGCCGCGCACCGGGATCGGGACCGACGTCCACGCCTTCGCCCCCGAGGGCAGCGACCGCCCGCTCCACGTCGCCTGCCTCGAGTGGCCGGGTGAGGTGGGCCTGGAGGGCCACTCCGACGGCGACGTCGCCGCGCACGCCGCCTGCGACGCGCTCCTGTCCGCGGCGGGCCTGGGGGACCTCGGCTCCCGTTTCGGCACCGCCGACCCGCGCTGGGCCGGCGCCTCGGGGGCCGAGCTCCTCGCGGCCACCGCGGCCCTCGTCCGCGAGGCCGGGTACGAGATCGGGAACGTCGCCGTCCAGGTCGTCGGGAACCGCCCGCGGATCGGCCGCCGGCGCGAGGAGGCGGCCGAGGCGATGAGCCGTGCCCTCGGCGCACCCGTCAGCCTGTCGGCGACGACGACGGACGGACTCGGCTTCGCGGGGCGCGGGGAGGGGCTGCTCGCCGTCGCGACCGCGCTCGTCGCCCGCTGACACCCGCCCGGTGTGTGGGCGGGTGAGTCACCGATGTGCCGCCGGTCACTAGCATGGCGGGGACCCGACCAGCGAAAGGCCTGACATGAGCGAGACGCCCCCCGGAGGCTCGTCCGGAGAGTTCCCGGGCTCCACCCCTCCGCCCCCGCCGGGCTCGACCCCTCCCCCGCACGGCTCCACCCCGCCGCCCCCGCCGCCCGGGCAGGGCGGCCTGTACGGCCAGCAGCCGCCGTCCGGCCAGCAGCCGTATGGCCAGCAGTACGGGCAGCAGCCCTATGGCCAGTCGCCGTACGGTCAGCCCGGTCAGCAGCCCTACGGCCAGCAGCCTCCGGGCCAGCAGCCCTACGGCCAGCAGCCCCCGTACTACGCCCAGCCGGCGCCCGCCTACTCCACCGCCGGCCAGCCGGCCGAGCTCGGCACCCGGTTCCTCGCCCGGCTCATCGACTTCATCATCCTCGGCATCGTCAACGGGATCATCAACGGCATCTTCGGCAGGGATGCCGTCAACACCCTCCTCACCACTGGCCGCGTGGACTACGGCGCCATCGCGCTGACCACCCTCATCACCACGGCGATCACCGTCGCCTACTTCGTCGTCCTCGAGTCCACCAGGGGCCAGACGCTCGGCAAGATGCTCCTCAAGGTGCGGACGGTCGGCGCCGGCGGGGCGACGCCCACGACGGCCGAGGCGTTCAAGCGCAACGCCTGGACGGCGCTGAGCCTCCTGTCCCTCGTCCCACTCCTCGGCTGGCTCGGCAGCCTGCTCCAGCTCGCCGCCGTCATCGCGATCGCCGTGACGATCAGCAGCAACACCGCCACCCGCCAGGGCTGGCACGACAAGTTCGCCGGTGGCACCCGGGTGGTCAGGACGGCCTGAGCAGCCGCTCCGCCAGCTCGAGGTCGGCGGGGGTGGTGATCTTCAGCGCCGCCGCCTCACCCGGGACGAGGAGGACCTCCTCGCCCAGCAGCTCGACCAGGCCCGCGTCGTCCGAGACGGCGCGGGCCTCGTCGTCGGCGCGCTCGGCGCCCAGCCGGTGCGCCCGCTCGAGCAGCTCACGGGCGAAGCCCTGCGGCGTCTGGACGGCACGCAGCGCGGACCGCTCGGGCGTCTCGACGACCCGCATCCCACCGTCGGGCAGGTCGACCACCCGCTTGACCGTGTCCGTCACGGGTACCCCGGGCACGACGGCGCCGGCACCGGCCGCGAGGGCGGCGACGACGCGGCGGACGAGCTCGGGGCCGGCGAGGCAGCGCGCGGCGTCGTGGACGAGGACGGCCCGGCAGCCGGGCGCGACGTCGTCGAGGGCGGAGAGACCGGCGGCGACTGAGGCCTGCCGGGTCGCCCCGCCGACGACCACCCGGACGGGAACCGCAGTGCCGGGCACCCGGTCGCCCGGGAAGAGCGCGGCGAGCTCCTCGCGGTGGGCCTCAGGGGCCGTGACGACGACGCCGTCGACCACCCCGGAGGCGGCCAGCCCGCGCGCCGCATGGAGGACGAGGGGGGTCCCGCCCAGCGGGACGAGCGCCTTGGGCAGCGTGTGCCCGAGGCGGGTGCCGGAGCCGGCAGCCGTGAGGACCGCGGCGCAGCGCACGTGGGTCAGGAGGCGAGGACGTCGTCGAGCATGGCCTCGGCCTTGTCCTCCTCCGTGCGCTCGGCGAGTGCGAGCTCGGAGACGAGGATCTGGCGGGCCTTGGCGAGCATGCGCTTCTCGCCGGCGGACAGGCCGCGGTCCTGGTCGCGGCGGGAGAGGTCGCGCACGACCTCGGCGACCTTGATGACGTCACCGGAGGCGATCTTCTCGACGTTCGCCTTGTACCGACGCGACCAGTTCGTCGGCTCCTCGGTGTAGGGCGCGCGCAGCACCTCGAAGACCCGCTCGAGGCCCTCCTTGCCGACGACGTCGCGGACACCGACGAGGTCGACGTTGTCCGCGGGGACCTCGATGGTGAGGTCGCCCTGGGCCACGCGGAGCTTGAGGTAGAGCTTCTCCTCGCCCCTGATGACCTTCTTCGAGATCGCCTCGATGAGGGCGGCTCCGTGGTGGGGGTAAACGACGGTCTCACCGACGGTGAAGGTCATAGTGGTCATGCTCCTTGGTCGCGAGGAATACTCATTCTAGCACGCTGAAATGGCGCCATTCCGCGGGTTCCGCATACCTGTGCACGGCCGTGAGGGTGCGCGGGCACGTGGCCGGGATCGCGTGGGGCGACCGCGCGATGAGCTCCCCGGGCCCGGTAGCCTGGGGGGGACACGTCGACGAAGGAGACCGTCTTGGCCCGCTTCCACCACCTGCTTCGTGGCGCCGCAGTGCTCGGCGCCTCCGCGCTCGTCGCCGGCTGCAGCGTGATGACCCCCATCCAGACCGCCGAGCTCTACAACGCGGGCGACGGCGTGCGGGTCGAGGTCACCGAGGACATCCGGGCCGAGAACCTCATGGTCCTCGCCGAGGACGAGGGCGAGGAGGGCCAGGTCTTCGGCACGCTCGTCAACGACAGCCAGGAGGACGTCGTCTTCTCCGTGACGATCGGCGACGGCGGGATCCGCGTCCCGCTCGAGGCGGACGAGCACGTCGTGCTCGGCGTCGACGAGGTCGTCGTCGTCCCGCAGACGCCGGTCGCCCCGGGCGCCGTCGCCGAGGGCCTGGTCGAGGTCAGCGGCTTCGGCACGGTCTCCGCGAACGTCCCCGTCCTCGACTCCACGCTCCCGCAGTACGCCGACTACGTGCCGTGACGGGCGGGGTCAGTCGCCGGCAGGCCCCTCGATGCGGTCGACGGCGGCCATGACCCGCTCGCGCAGCTCGGGGGAGATCGGCGCCGCCCCGGCCACCTCGGGTGACGCCGCACGCTCCTGACCGTCCTCGCTGGCGATGTAGCTGAGCAGCGCCTGCACGGCGTCGGCCTTCTGCGCGGTGTCGTAGCGGGTGCAGGCGATCGTGTAGGAGACCAGGACGACGGGGTAGGCGCCCGACGCCTCGGTCGCCCGGTCGAGCTCGATGATGAGCCGGGTGTCGGTCGCTCCCTCCGCTGCCGGGGAGGCGTCGACGACGGCGGCCGCCGCCTCCGGGGAGAAGGGCACGAACTCCTCGCCCACGCCCACCGCGACGGTGCCGAGCTCCTCGGTCACCTGGGAGGCGTCGACGTAGCCGATGGTGCCCTCGGCGGCCTCGAGCGTGGAGACCACGCCGACGTTCTGCTGGCCGGAGTGGGTGCCGCTGCGCGGCCACGTGCTGCTCGGCTCGTGCGGCCACGCCTCCCCCGCCGCCTCGGCGAGGTACTCGGTGAAGTTCTCGGTGGTCCCGGAGTCGTCGGAGCGGTTGACGGGCACGACGGCGAGGTCGGGTAGGTCCACGCCGGGGTTGGTCTCGGCGATCGCGGGGTCGTCCCAGCGCTCGATCTGGCCGTCGAACATCCGGGCGATGACCTCCGGCGCGAGCTGGAGGTGCTCGACGCCGAGCTCGGGCAGGTGGTAGGCGACGGCGATCGGCGAGATGTACAGCGGCAGCTCGAGGACCTCCCCGCCCTCGCAGCGCTCGGCGGCCTCGACGGCCTCCTCGTCGTCGAGGTGCGCGTCGGAGCCGGCGAAGTCGACGGCGCCGGTGATGAACATCTCCCGGCCCGCACCGGACCCGGTGGGGTCGTAGGAGGCGAGGATGTCGGGCCGCAGGTCGTGCAGGCCGGCGAGCCAGGCCTGCATGGCGATCTCCTGGGAGGAGGCACCCGCCCCGGCGATCGAGGCGGAGTCACCGCCGCAGCCGGCGGCGGTGAGCGCGACCAGCACCGTCCCGGCCGCGATCCGTCGTCCCGTGCCCTTGATCATCCCGCTCCCTGTCGTTCAGGCATCCAGCAGCAAGACGACAGGTTACGGGGTCCGCTCCGGTGCGACGAGCTTGTACCCCAGGCCCCGGACGGTGAGGAGCGTCTCGGGCGCCGAGGGGTCGCGCTCGATCTTCGCGCGGATGCGCTTGACGTGGACGTCGAGGGTCTTGGTGTCCCCGACGTAGTCCGCGCCCCACACCCGGTCGATGAGCTGGCCCCGGGTGAGGACGTGGTCGGCGTTGCGCAGGAGAACCTCGAGCAGCTCGAACTCCCGCAGCGGCATCCGCACGGGCTCGCCGTCGACGTGGAGCTCGTGGCGGCCCACGTCCATGCGCACCCGTCCCACCTCGAGCACCCCGCCGGCCTCCTCCGCCGCCGGCTCGGCGCCACGGCGCAGCACGGCCCGCACGCGGGCGACGAGCTCGCGGTAGGAGTAGGGCTTGGTCACGTAGTCGTCGGCGCCGAGCTCGAGGCCCAGGACCTTGTCGAACTCGTCGTCCTTGGCGGTGAGCATGATGACCGGGGTGCTGCCCTGCCGGCGCAGCTCGCGGCACACCTCGGTGCCGGACATCCCCGGGAGCATGAGGTCGAGGAGAACGAGGTCCGGGGCGGAGCGGGCGTAGGCGGTGAGCGCGTCGGTGCCGTTGTCGACGGCGACGACGTCGTACCCGTCGCGCTCGAGCTGGTAGGTGAGCGGCTCGCGGTAGGACTCCTCGTCCTCGACGAGCAGGATCGTCGTCATGGCTGTGCGGGGGCTCCTGTCGTGGGGGTGGGTGCCGCCGTCGTCGGCGGGTCGGCGAGGGGCAGGACGAGGGTGAAGGTCGAGCCGGCACCGGGCTTGGACCACAGCTCGACCTCCCCGCCGTGGTCGGCGGCGACGTGCTTGACGATGCTCAGGCCCAGGCCGGTCCCTCCGGTGCGCCGCGCCCGGGCGGGGTCGCCGCGGTAGAAGCGCTCGAAGATCCGCTCCTGCTGGGCGGGCGGGATGCCCTCACCCTGGTCGACGACGGCGATACGCACGTTCCCGGCGTCCCGCGCCACGCCCACCGACACCCGTCCCAGGGGGTCGGAGTGGCGCAGCGCGTTGTCGAGCAGGTTGCGCACGGCGGTGGTGAGGAGGTCGGCGTCGCCGAAGACGTGCAGGCCCTGCTCGCCGCCGACGGCGAGGGTGATCCGCCGGGACTCGGCCTCCACCCGCACCCGGTCGGCTGCCTCGGCGATGACGGTGTCGACCGCGACGAGCTCGGAGTCGACGAGCGCATCCGGCTCCTGGAGGCGGGAGAGGTCGATGATCTCCTGGACGAGGGCGGTGAGGCGGCGGGACTCGCGGCGCATCTGCGCGGTGAAGCGCCGGACGGCGGCCGGGTCGTCGGCGGCCTCCTCGAGGGTCTCACTGAGCAGGGCCAGCGCCCCGACCGGCGTCTTGAGCTCGTGGGAGACGTTGGCGACGAAGTCGCGCCGCACCTGGTCCAGGCGCCGGGCACCGGTGTGGTCGTCGGCGACGACGAGCACCCGCCCCTCCGACAGCGGCACGACGCGCAGCTGGAGGATCATCTCGCCGGCGCCGGCGAGCGGTCCGCGCGGCAGGCTGAGCTCACGCTCGTGCGCCTGCCCGTCGGCGCGGACGCGCTCGACGAGCTCGGCGACGGCCGGCAGCGCGACGCGCCCGGAGCGCACGAGGCCGTAGCTGTAGGCCGAGGGGCTGGCCTGGAGGACCGAGCCGCCCGCGTCGAGGACGAGGACGGAGGAGCGCAGCGCCCGCAGCAGCTGCCGCGCGTCCTTGCTCACGCCGTCGGCGGCGGGGGTGACGGCCGGGGCGCGGCGGGGCCGCGACGGGAAGAACCCGCGCACCAGGGCACCGAGGCCGAGCCCCACCAGGGCGACGACGACGAAAGGCCAGATCCCCTCCACGTGTCCGAGGGTAAGCCCCTCCGCGCCCTCCCGGACCAGGCCGTCCGCCCCGGCTCCGGGCGTTCACCGGGCAGCCACCTGTCGTTCACCGCTGCCTGGAACGCTACGGTTGGATCACGACGAGACCGAGGAGAGCGAAACGTGCGCGAGATCTTCATGCAGGAGCTGGCCCAGGTCGGTGAGGACCTGCAGCGGATGAGCCGGCTGGTCATCGACGCGATCGAGAAGGCCTCCACCGCGCTCCAGACCGCCGACCTCCAGCTGGCCGAGCAGGTCATCCGCGCCGACGAGGAGATCGACGAGATCGAGCGGAGCCTGGACGAGCAGTGCATCTCGCTGCTGGCCCGGCAGGCGCCGGTCGCCACCGACCTGCGCGTCGTCATCGCGGCGCTGCGGATGTCGGCGACGATCGAGCGGATGGGCGACCTCGCCCGCCACATCGCCTACGTCGCCCGCGGGCGCTACCCCGAGGTGGCACCCAGCCCGGCCATGCAGGAGATCTTCGCCGAGATGGGCGCCGCGGCGACGAAGGTGGCCCATCAGGTGAGCGACCTGCTCGCCACCCGTGACCTCGAGCTGGCCGCGGGCGTCGAGCGGGACGACGACGCCCTGGACGCCCTGCACAAGCAGACCTTCACCATCCTCCTCGACCCCGAGGTGGAGATGACCAAGCAGCAGATGGTCGACGGCGTACTCCTGGGCCGCTACTTCGAGCGCTTCGGGGACCACGGCGTCTCGGTCGCCCGCCGCACGAGCTACCTCGTCACCGGCGACCTGACGAACTCCGTGGCCCGCGACGACGGCGCGCGTGACCACTGACCCGAGCACGACGGAAGGGGGCCGGCTGAGCCGGCCCCCTTCGTCGTCCCTGCGGTCCTACTTGCCCTGGTTGGCGACCGCGGCGATGGCCGCCTCCGCCGCGGAGGGGTCGAGGTAGCGACCACCGGGGGTGGTCGGCTTGAGGTTCTCGTCCAGCTCGTAGAGGAGCGGGATGCCGGTGGGCACGTTGAGGCCGGAGATCGTCTCGTCGTCGATGCCGTCGAGGTGCTTGATGATCGCGCGCAGCGAGTTGCCGTGCGCGGCGACGAGGACGGTCTTGCCCGCCTTGAGATCCGGCACGACGTCGGACTCCCAGTACGGCAGGGCGCGCTCGAGGACGTCCTTGAGGCACTCGCTGGTGGGAATCGGCTCACCGGCGTAACGCGGGTCGGTGTCCTGGGAGAACTCCGAGCCGAGCTCGATGGCCGGCGGTGGGACGTCGTAGGAACGACGCCAGAGCATGAACTGCTCCTCGCCGTACTCCTCCCGGATCTCCTTCTTGTTCTTTCCCTGCAGGGCACCGTAGTGACGCTCGTTGAGGCGCCAGTGACGCTTCACCGGAATCCAGTGACGGTTTGCGCGGTCGAGCGCGAGGTTCGCCGTCATGATGGCCCGGCGCAGAAGAGAGGTGTGAACGACGTCGGGCTCGATTCCGGCGTCGACGAGAAGGTCACCGCCGCGCAGCGCCTCCTCGGTTCCCTTCTCGGAGAGCGGGACGTCCACCCAGCCGGTGAAGAGGTTCTTCGCGTTCCAGTCGCTCTCGCCGTGGCGGAGCAGCACAAGGGTGTATGTCATGCTCCCATCATCGCTCATGGGGCGCGCGGCGTCGCGGGGCCATTCGTCCCGTGGACGCGCGAAGGGCCACGGACCGGGTGGTCCGTGGCCCTGCGCGTCGGGCTCAGTTGGCCTTGGCGTAGGCCTCGGTGACCTCGGCCGGGATACGGCCGCGGTCGGAGACCGTGTAGCCGTTGGCCCGCGCCCACTCGCGCACCTTCGCGGCGTCGCTGTTGCCGCCACCGCTGGAGCGACGGCTCGAGCGGCCCCCGCCGGTGCGGCGCCCACCGGCGCGGCGGGCGTGGCCGACCCAGGGGGCCAGCGCGTCGCGCAGCTTGGCGGCATTGTCGGTCGTGAGGTCGATCTCGTAGTTCACGCCGTCCAGGCTGAAGAGGACCGTCTCGTCCGCGGGGGTCCCGTCAACGTCGTCGATAAGAGTGACCATGACCTTCTGCACCATCTGATTCTCTTCCTGTACTTTCGGCCCGTTCGGGCCGCAGCGATGCTCGCTCCCGCTACTCCCTGCCGAATAGCGATGCGCACACACTAATTCGGGGAATCAGAATTGTCACGCTGTTCCGCAATGCCGTGATGTGCGACGGGTGAAGAGGACTTCTCCGCCTCGTTCTCGAGCTGGCGAATTGCCGCACGCTCACGACGGTCGGCGAAGAGAATCGCGCGCAGCACGACGACGAAGACGATTGCCAGGCCGATGGAGGGGATGAGTGCCACGACGTAGTCCATGGCTCCATGGTACGTGCGGGTGAAGACGGAGCCGCCTGTGGGAATCGAACCCACGACCTTCTCATTACGAGTGAGACGCTCTGCCGACTGAGCTAAGGCGGCGCGGCCCGCGCGGGGCAGCGCGGACCACTGTACCGGGGCGAGCCCCGTGGACCAAAGTCAGCAGACGAGGCCGTCCTCGGGGACGGTCCCCTCGAGGAGGAATCCGTCCACGGCCTCGGTGATGCAGTCCCCGGCGCGGCCGTAGGCGGTGTGCCCCTCACCCTCGTAGGTGACGTGGACACCGGACTCGAGCTGCTTGGCAAGCTGCTCGGACCACGCGTACGGGGTAGCGGGGTCACCGGTGGTGCCGATGACGACGATGGGCTCGGCACCGGCGGCGGTCACGGGCGCCCGCTCGACGGTGGGCTCGTAGGGCCACGCGTCGCAGGTGACGTCGCCGTAGGAGAGGGCCGGGCCGAAGGTCGGGGAGATCTCCGCGAGCTCCGCCGCCTGCTCCTGCCACTCTGCGGGACCGCCCTCGACCGGGTAGTCGATGCAGTTGATCGCGATGTTCGCCTCGTTGGAGTTCGTCGCGTAGGTGCCGTCGTCCTCCCGCTCGGCGGACAGGTCGGCGAGGAGGAGGAGCTGGGAGCCGTCCTGCTGGTTCATCGCCGCGTCCAGGGCGGAGGTGAGGAGCATCCAGTAGGCGTCGTCGTAGAGCGGCATGATGATGCCGGAGAACATGAGCGGCGCGGTGAGCTCCCGGTCGGTGCCCGTGGGCAGCGGCGTGTGGGAGGCCAGCTCGAGGAGGTCCTGCACCTGCCCGACGGCGGTGTCGACGTCGCCGCTCAGCGGGCAGTCGGAGCCGGCGAGGCAGTCCTCGGCGTAGGCGCGGATCGCCCGCTCGAAGCCCTCGGCCTGGCCGCGGACGATGTCGTCGCTGCCCAGGGAGGGGTCCATCGCGCCGTCGAGCACCATCCGGCCGACGTGCTCGGGGAAGAGCTCGGCGTAGACGGCGCCCAGGTGCGTACCGTAGGAGAAGCCGAGGTAGTCCAGCTGCGCCTCGCCGAGGACGTGGCGCAGGACGTCGAGGTCCCGGGCCGCGCTCTCCGTGTCGACGTGGGCGAGCAGCTCGCCGCTGTTGGCCTCGCAGGCCGCGGCGAGCTCGGCGGCCGCCTGGGTGAAGGCGGCGACGCCCTCCTCGGTGCTCGTGTCGTAGTCCTCGGAGCGGATCTCGTCGAGCTCGGCGTCGCTCACGCACTCCACCGGGGTGGAGGCGCCCACGCCGCGGGGGTCGAAGCCGACGACGTCGTAGCCGTCGAGGAGCTCGCCGGAGAACATCATCGAGGCGGCCTCGGCGAGCTGGATCCCCGAGCCACCCGGGCCGCCGGGGTTGACCAGGAGCGATCCCACCGGCTCGTCCCCCGCGGCGCGCCGCTTGACGGCGAGGGTGATGGTCTCGCCGTCCGGCGCGTCCCAGTCGAGGGGGACGGTGACGTCGGTGCAGTCGAAGTCGTTGCCGCACTCCTCCCACTCGGGGGACTGCTCGTAGAACGTGGCGAGCTCGGCCGGCACCTCGGGCAGCGGCTCCTCGGCGCGGGCGGTGCGTGTCTCCTCCGCCGTCGCGCCGACGTCGTCGGGCTGGTCGCCCGTGCTGCAGGCGACGAGGGCGGTGACGGTGACGAGGGCGAGGCTTGCGCGCAGGATCCGGCTCACCGGCGCCACTCTACAGACGGGCCGGACCGGCCTGCGGGCGCAGCCCGACCATCATCGCCTCGACGGCGAGCAGCGGCGCGACGTTGGCCGCGAGCCGCGTGCGGGCGGTGCCGACGGCGTCCATCCGCTGCACGGTCTGCTCGGGGCTGGAGTCGGCGGCGAGGGCCCGCACCTCCGTCTCGAGGTCGGTGTTGACGAGCGGCACGTCCGCGCCGAGCTGGACGACGAGGACGTCGCGGTAGAGGGACAGGAGGTCGACCATCGCGCGGTCGAGGACGTCGCGCTGGGCGCGGGTGGCCCGGCTCTTCTGGTTGTCCTCCATGCGCTTGACCTGCGAGCGCACCGCCGGTGGCAGGCGGGTCTCGCCCTCGGCGCCCAGCGTGCGCAGCAGCTCGGCGCGCTCGGCGGCGTCCCGCTCCTCGGTGGCGGCCTTGCCCTCGGCCTGGGCCAGCTCGACGAGGTCCGCGGCGGCCAGGACGGCGTCCCCGACCCCGCGGATGCGGCTCGGCACGGTGAGGATGGAGCGCCGTCGTTCCCGCGCCTGGGGGTCGGTGGCGAGGCGCCGGGCGACCCCGACGTGGCTCTGGGCCGCGCGTGCCGCCATGAGCGCGATCCGCGGCTCGATGCCGTCGCGGCGCACGAGCAGCTCGGCGACGTCCTCGGCCGCCGGGACCCGCAGGGAGACGGTGCGGCAGCGGGAGCGGATCGTGGCGATGAGGTCCTGCGGGCTTGGCGCGCACAGCAGCCACACCGTCCGCGGCGGCGGCTCCTCGATGGCCTTGAGCAGGACGTTGGAGGTGCGCTCGACCATGCGGTCGGCGTCCTCCATGAGCATGACCCGCCAGCGGCCCTGGGAGGGCGCCTGCTGGGCGTCGGAGACGATCGGACGCATGTCCTCGATCTTGAAGCTCACCCGATCGGTGGTGATGACCTGGAGGTCGGCGTGGGAGCCGGCGAGGGTGGTCGTGCAGCCGTGGCAGTGCCCGCAGCCCACCTCGTGCGGGTCGGTGCAGGCGAGGGCGGCGGCGAAGGCGCGGGCCGCCACCGAGCGGCCCGAGCCGGGCGGGCCGGTGATGAGCCAGGCGTGGGTCATGCCGGTGCCGCGGGAGTCGCCGCCGTCGGCGATGCCCCGGGCGGCCAGGGCGGCGGAGCGCAGCACCGCGACGGCCTCGTGCTGGCCGACGACGTCGTCCCACACGCTCATCGGGACTCCTCCAGCAGCGGCGTGAGGCGGGCGCGGACCTCGCGGTGGACGTCCTGCGGGGCGAGGGAGGCGTCGACGACGGCGTAGCGGGCCGGCTCGGCGGCCGCGAGGGCGAGGAAGCTCGCGCGCACCTCCTCGTGGAAGGCGCTCGGCTCGCGCTCGAGGCGGTCGGGCTCACCGGAGCGGCGGGCGGCGGCCGTGGCGGCGTCGAGGTCGAGGACGACCGTGAGGTCGGGGAGCAGGCCGCCGGTCGCCCAGGCGGACAGCTCGCGGATCTCGTCGTGGCCGAGGCCGCGGCCGGCGCCCTGGTAGGCGACCGAGGAGTCGATGTACCGGTCGGTGACGACGACGGCGCCGCGCGCCAGGGCGGGGCGCACGAGCGTGTGGACGTGGTGGGCGCGGTCGGCGGCGTAGAGGAGCGCCTCGGTCCGCGGGTCGAGGTCCTCGCCGTGGAGGACCTCGCGGCGCAGGGTGCGGCCCAGGTCCGTGCCGCCGGGCTCGCGGGTGAGGACGACCTCGCGGCCCCGGCTCTCGAGCCAGTCGCGCAGCAGCTCGGCCTGGGTGCTCTTGCCCGCCCCGTCCCCGCCCTCGAGGGCGATGAACAGGGGCGCTGCCTGGGTCGTCGTCACCGCCTCAGCCTAACGAGCCCCCACGACACCCCAGTCCCTCACCCACACTCCCCTCGCCGAGAGCGGGGTTGTTACTCGCCGGGGTAGACGACGCCAAGCTGGCGGCGGACCTCGTCCATCGTCCCCATGACGGCGAGGGTGTCCTCCCAGCTCATCGTCGCGGACTGCCGGCGGCCCTCGGCGACGCAGCGGGCGACCTCGGCGGCCTCGTACTGGAAGCCGCCCTCGTGGCGGGGGCGGACGGTCATCTGCTCGTCGCCGCGGCTCACGGTGAAGCTCGTCGCGCCGTAGAAGGGCCCGTCGATCGTGATGGTGCCCTCGGTCCCGCTGATGGCGGCCCGGCAGGGCGTCGCGGCCCAGAGGGTCGAGGAGCACACGGCCTGTGCCTTGGCGCCGTACTGCAGCAGCACGGTCTCCTGGCCGTCAACACCGGTCTCGGTGAGTGAGCCGGCGGCGACGACGGAGTCGGGCGTGCCGAGCAGGTCGTGGGCGAAGGACACGGGGTAGACGCCGAGGTCGAGGAGCGCCCCGCCGGCGAGCTCGGGGTTGAGCAGCCGCCCGGCGGGATCGTGGTCCAGGCGCTGCCCGTGGTCGGCGTGGAGGGCGACGACGTCGCCGATGGAGCCGCTGCGCACGAGCTCGCGGATCGCGACGACGTGCGGCAGGAAGCGCGTCCACATCGCCTCCATGACGAAGACGCCGCGGGCCTCGGCGGCCGCGAAGACCTCCCGGGCCTCGGCTGCGCTGCGGGTGAAGGCCTTCTCGACGAGGACGTGCTTGCCGGCCTCGATCGCCAGCAGGGCGTGGTCGCGGTGCTCGCTGTGCGGGGTGGCGACGTAGACGGCGTCGACGTCCTCGTCCGCGACGAGCGCGTCGTAGCCGGCGTGGGAGCGGGTGATCCCGTGCTCCTGCGCGAAGGCACCGGCCTTGGCCCCGTCGCGGGACCCGACGGCGACGACGCGGCCGCTGCTGTGGGCGGGCACCTGCCGGGCGAAGGTGCGGGCGATGCCGCCCGCACCGAGGATGCCCCAGCGCAGCGGGGGCGCGTCGAGCGGGTCGGGGGCGGAGGTCAGCTCGAGCGTCGAGGTCATGGGAGGAGGTTAGCGGCCCCCGTCGACCTCTCTCATCGGGTCGTAGCCGTACCGGGCGGCCGGGCTGTCCGGGCCGATCGTCGAGGCGCCGCCCTGGGCGGTGAGGTCCGAGGCGCGCCGGTGCCGCTGGCTCGCGCCCCGCTGCAGCAGGACGACGCCCACCGTCTGGCCGACGGCGAGGGCGGCGACCACGCCGATGAAGACC
This sequence comes from Georgenia phoenicis, assembly GCF_047302425.1. Lineage (NCBI taxonomy): Bacteria > Bacillati > Actinomycetota > Actinomycetes > Allobogoriellales > Allobogoriellaceae > Georgenia > Georgenia phoenicis. The sequence continues at coordinate 93,054 of NZ_CP154855.1, forward strand.
CCGAAGGGCACGACCTCGAAGACCCACAGGAGCACGGTGGTGGCGAGCACGACGCCGCTCACCGTCGCCATGACGAGGAAGTGCCGCGGGTTGATGCTCGGCTGCGGAGTCGGGGGCATCTCAGGCCTTCTTCTTCGCGGGCGCCTTCTTGGCCGCCGGCTTGCGGGTGGGCGTCTTGCGAGTCGTCGTCTTCTTGGCCGGCCCCTTGGCGCGCTTCTCGGCGAGCAGCTCGTAGGCGCGCTCGGGGGTGACGGTCTCGACGTCGTCGTCCTTGCGGAGGGTGGCGTTCGTCGTCCCGTCGGTGACGTACGGGCCGAAGCGGCCGTCCTTGACGACGACGGGCTTGCCGCTCACCGGGTCCTCGCCGAGCTCGCGCAGCGGCGGCTTGGCGGTGGCCCCGCGGCCGCGCTTGGGCTGCTTGTACAGCTCGAGGGCCTCCTCGAGCGTGATCTCGAAGATCTGGTCCTCGCCCTCGGGGAGGGTGCGGGAGTCGGTGCCCTTCTTGAGGTAGGCGCCGTAGCGGCCGTTCTGGGCGGTGATCTCCTCACCGGACTCGGGGTCGGTGCCGACGACGCGCGGCAGCGACAGCAGCCGCAGCGCGTCCTCCAGGCTCACGGTCTCCAGCTGCATCGTCTTGAACAGCGAGGCTGTGCGCGGCTTCGGCGCGGCCTTCTTCCTCGCCGGCTTCTTGGCGCCCTCGGCGGCGGGCGCCTCCTTCGGCTCGGGCAGCACCTCGGTGACGTAGGGCCCGTAGCGGCCGGTCTTGGCGATGATCGTGTGACCGGTCTCCGGGTCGGTCCCCAGCTCGCGCCCGTCCTCCGCGCTGGCGGCGAGCAGCTCGCGGGCCTTCTCGACGGTGAGCTCGTCGGGAGCGACGTCGTCGGGCACGGAGGCGCGCTTGCCCTCCTCCTCGCTCGACTCGAGGTAGGGGCCGTAGCGGCCCACGCGCAGCGTGATGCCCTCGCCGATGTCGATGCTGTTGACGGCGCGCGCGTCGATGTCGACGAGGTTCTCGACCTGCGTGCGCAGCCCCTCCCGCTCCCCCTCCCCACGGTAGAACCGGGCGAGCCACTGGACGCGGTCCTCCTGGCCGGCGGCGATCTGGTCCAGGTCGCCCTCCATCGCGGCGGTGAAGTCGTAGTCGACGAGCCGGGGCAGGTACTCCTCCAGCAGCCGGACCACCGAGAAGGCGAGCCAGGTCGGCACGAGGGCCTGACCACGGCGCTCGACGTAGCCGCGGTCGGTGATGACGGAGATCGTCGCCGCGTAGGTCGAGGGCCGGCCGATGCCGCGCTCCTCGAGCGCCTTGACGAGGCTCGCCTCGGTGTAGCGCGGCGGCGGGGTGGTCTCGTGGCCCTCGGCGCGCACGGACTCGGTGCCGACCGGGTCGCCCTCGGCCAGCTGCGGAAGCCGGGTCTCCTTGTCCTGCGCGCCCGACTCGTAGCGCTCGGCGTCGCGGCCCTCCTCGTAGGCGGCGAGGAAGCCGCGGAAGGTGATGACGGTGCCGGAGGCGCTGAGCTCGGCCTGCCGGGTGCCGTCTGCGAGCGCCGCCTCGGCCCGCAGGCGGACGGTCGCGGTGGAGCCGGTGGCGTCGGCCATCTGCGAGGCGACGGTGCGCTTCCAGATGAGCTCGTAGAGGCGGAACTGCGCGCCGGTGAGCTGGCCGGCCACCTGGCCGGGGGTTCGGAAGGAGTCACCGGCGGGGCGGATGGCCTCGTGGGCCTCCTGCGCGCCCTTGGACTTCTGCGCGTAGAACCGCGGCTTGGCCGGCACGTACTCCGCGCCGTACAGCTCCGTCGCCTGCGCCCGGGCCGCCGCGATCGCCTGCTGCGACAGCGCCGAGGAGTCGGTACGCATGTAGGTGATGAAGCCGTTCTCGTACAGCCCCTGCGCGGTGCGCATCGTCTCCCGGGCGCTCATCCGCAGCTTGCGGCTGGCCTCCTGCTGGAGCGTGGAGGTGGTGAACGGCGCCGCCGGACGGCGGGTGTAGGGCTTGGTCTCCATCGAGGCGACCCGGGCCGGCGCCTGCTCGAGGGCCTCGGCCAGCGCGGTCGCCGTCGCCTCCTCGAGGTGGACGACGCCGCCCTTGCGGGCGGCGGCCGTCAGCTGGCCGTCGTCGCCGAAGTCACGGCCGGTGGCGACCTTCGCGCCGTCGAGCGCGACGAGACGCGCCTCGAAGGGGCGGGTGCCGCCGCCGTCGTCGCCGGTGAAGGTGCCCTTGACGTCCCAGTAGGACGCGGCGCGGAAGGCCATCCGCTCGCGCTCCCGCTCGACGACCATCCGCGTGGCGACGGACTGGACGCGCCCGGCGGAGATGCGGGGGCGCACCTTGCGCCACAGGAGCGGGGAGACCTCGTAACCGACGAGGCGGTCGAGGATGCGGCGCGCCTCCTGGGCGTCGACGAGACGCTCGTCGAGCTCGCGGGTGTTCTCCAGCGCGCGGGTGATGGCCTCCTTGGTGATCTCGTGGAAGACCATCCGCTTGACCGGCACCTTGGGCTTGAGGACGTCGAGGAGGTGCCAGGCGATTGCCTCCCCCTCGCGGTCCTCATCGGTGGCGAGGTAGAGCTCGTCGGCCTCCTTGAGCGCGCGCTTGAGCTCGGTGACCTTCTTCTTCTTGTCGGCGTCGACGACGTAGTAGGGCTCGAAGTCGCCCTCGACGTCGATGGCGAACTTCCCGAAGGGGCCCTTCTTCATCTCCGCGGGCAGCTCGGAGGGCTGAGGCAGGTCGCGGATGTGTCCGACGCTGGCCTCGACGTCGAACTCCGGCCCGAGATATCCGCCGATGGTGCGCGCCTTCGCGGGCGACTCGACGATCACGAGCTTGCGGGAACCTGTCACCGCCTACCTTCCTTCTGTCCACAGGGGCGTGTCGGGGTGACGGTACCCGATGGGGCTGGCGAGCGTCGGTGTCAGCTCGGCCGGGGCAGGCCCAGGCGGGTGCGCACCCCGGGGGAGAAGTGGACGAGCGGGGCGCCGGCCGGCGGGGGCAGCCCAGCCGCCCGGAGCAGCCCCTCGGCATCGACGACGACGGCGCGCGCCTCGTGCAGCGGCCAGTCCGTGTGCTCCACGGGGACCTGCCACAGCCGGCCCAGCCGCAGCGTGAAGGCCCACCAGCGGGCGGTGAGGAAGACGGTGAGCGCGTCGGGACTGGCGATCGGTTCACCGGTCTCGACCTCGACGCGCAGCCGGACCGGCGCGCGCCAGGGCACGAGCCGGTCGCTGCGGTAGCGGACCGTGCCGGGTACCGCGCCGTCGACGTGCCCGCGGCACCAGAGGTACGGCAGGCCGAGGACTCGCGCCGCGGCGACGATCCACAGCCGCGCCGCGTCGAGGGAGAAGAACCAGACGCCCCTCGTCCCGTTGGCGTGGCGCACGTAGGTGCGGCAGTTGAGCTCGGGGAAGGAGGAGAGGTGCGGCAGCGGCGGCAGGCCCGGTGTCCGGACGGCGTCCATCCGGAAGGGGACGACACCCACCCAGGCCCGGCCGTCGACCGTCTCGACTCTCAGGCCCTCGGGCAGCAGCGCCTGCACGACCTCCGGCGGATAGGACCAGTGGAGGAAGGTGAGGTCACGCCACCCCTGGAGGTTGACCGCCCGGAACGTGTGCGGGCGCGGCAGGTCCATGCGGCGAACGTACTCCCTGCGGGAGGCCTCCCCCGCTGCCCCTGCCGCGCCACCGCACGTGAGAACGCCGAGCGCGCCCGGTGTGCCACCCGCGCTCGGCGCTCTCCCCTGCGCTCGTTCAGGTGGAGGCAGGCTCGGGGACCAGGAAGCCGTCGAGGAGCAGGTCGCGGACGGCGGGGAGGACCTCGGCGGCGACGGCGTCGGCGGGCTGGTCGAGGACGACGGCGAGCCCACCGACGATCTGGCCGACCGTGAGCTCGCCGTCGCAGGCGCCGACGGCCCCGGCGACGAGCGAGCCCGGCTGCACGGTGCGCCCGAAGCCGCCGCCCTGGCGCAGCAGGAGCACGCGCGGGTCGGGCTCCCCGGGGCGCAGGTGGCGCTCCTCGGTGACGTCCTCGGCCGCGCGCAGCCGCTGCTCCGCGAGCGCGGCGTCGTCGGTCGCCGCGAGCCACTCCTGGGTGGCCAGCACCTGGGCGAGGTGCCCGCCGAGCGGTCCCTGGAGGGGTGCGGTGAGCTCCTCGACGCGCCGCCAGGCCGGGCGCGAGCCGTCCGCGGGCCGGCGCAGCAGGAGGTAGCCGAAGCCGACCGCCTCGACACCGCGCGCGGCGAAGTCGTCGAGCCACGCGGCCAGGGCCGCATCGAAGAGCTCGGTGCCGGGCCGCAGGCCGCCGTCGCGCAGCCAGGTGTGGGCGTACTCGGCGGGGTCCTGCACCTCGCGCTGGACCACCCATCCGTCGGTGCCGGCCGCCTCGAGCCAGCCGCTCACCCGCTCGCGCCAGTCCTCACCCGCGTGGTGCTCCCAGTTGCCCAGGAGCTGGGCCACGCCGCCCGGGGCGAGGTGCTCGCCGAGCCCGGAGACGAGGTCGGCGACGAGCGAGTCGCCGGGCATCGCGCCGTCGCGGTACTCCATGACGGGCAGGCCCGCGGCGTGGGCCGCGGGCGGGGTGATGACGAAGGGCGGGTTGGACACGACGAGGTCGAAGCGCTCCCCGGCCACCGGCTCGAGCAGCGAGCCCTCGCGCAGCTCGACCGGCGTCCCGGCGAGGGCCGCGTTGAAGGCGGCGAAGTCGAGGGCGCGGCGGGAGATGTCGGTGCCGAGGACGTGGTCGGCGTGCCGGGTCGCGTGGAGTGCCTGGATGCCGCAGCCGGTGCCAAGGTCGAGGACCCGCGCGCGGTGGTCGCGCACCGTGATGCGGGCGAGCGTGAGGGAGGCGCCCCCGATCCCGAGGACGTGGTCGGCGTGCAGGCTGCGGCGCGTGGCGAGCTCCCCGAGGTCGGAGGCGACCCACCAGCGGGCCTCCCCGGCTGCGTCGGCCGCCTCGTAGGGGCGCAGGTCGACGGCGGCGCGCACCTCGTCGGCACCGTCCTCCCCCGCCGGGGTGACGAGCCCGACGGCGGTGGCTCCCGCCGTCGTCGTGCGCGGGAGGGCGGTGTCGAGCGCTGTGCGGGTGATCGGCTCGCCGAGGAGGAAGAGGCGGGCGAGGACGGCGGCGGGGTCGCTCGCGCCCTCGGTGGCGCGGCGGGCGGCGACCGGCTCCTCGCGCTGGAGGGCGGCCGCGGCGACCGGTCCGAGCGCCTCCTGGACGGCCGCGAGGGTGTAGCCGGCGGCGAGGTCGGAGCGCAGCCCGTCGGCGAGGTCGGCGGGCAGGCGGGGAGGACGAGGGCTCGGCATGGTCCCGAGGGTACGGGGGTGTCCCGTGTCACAGGCGGCCGCTAGCCTCGTCAGCGTCTGCCCACGGCGCGCCGGACCGGTCCCGGGGCAGCACGTCCACACCGACCCGGAAGGACCACATGCGCACACGCAGGGCAGTTCCCGCCGCGACCACGGCGGCCGTCCTCCTGGCAGCGGCGGCAGCACCCGCCGTCGGCCAGCCCACCGACCCGGACCGGCTCGAGCTCACGCTGCTGGCCACCACTGACGTCCACGGTCACGTCTACGACTGGGACTACTTCCGCAACGCCCCCTTCCCCGCCGACGACTCGCTCGGGCTCACTCGCGTCGCGAGCGCCGTCGCGGAGGTGCGCGCCGAGAGGGGCGAGGAGTCCGTCCTCCTCCTCGACAACGGCGACGCGATCCAGGGCACGCCGCTCACCTACTACTACGGCATGGGCGCGGGCCGGCAGTCCGTCCTCGCTGACGAGGTCACTCATCCCATGGCCACCGCCTTCAACGCCCTGGACTACGACGTCCAGGTCGTCGGCAACCACGAGTACAACTACGGGCTCGACCTCCTGTCCGCGTACGAGGACGACCTCGACGCCCCGCTGCTCGGGGCCAACGTCATCGACGTCGGGACCGGCGAGCCCTACCACCAGCCCTACGAGCTCGTGAACATGAGGATCGACGGTGAGGACGTGACCGTCGGCGTCCTCGGCCTCGTCACCCCCGGCGTGCGGGTGTGGGACAAGCAGCACGTCGAGGGCGTGCTCGAGTTCCAGGACATGGTGACGGCGGCCGAGCGGTGGGTGCCGGAGGTGGAGGCGCTCGCCGACGTCGTCGTCGTCATCGCGCACACCGGCGACGGCAACGTGAGCGACGAGGACTACGACCGCACGGCGCTGCACGAGGACGTCACCGGGAACATCGCCCGGCAGGTGCCCGGCATCGACGTCATCGTCGCCGGCCACACCCACCAGGACGTGCCCGAGCGGCTCTTCACGAACGTCGCGGGTGAGCAGGTACTCATGACCCAGCCCGACTACTGGGCCCGCTCGGTCACCGAGACCACGCTCGCACTCGTCCCCGGCGCCGCGGGCGGCTGGGAGGTCGACTGGAGCGAGGGCGTCGCGCCGACGGCGCAGGCCCGTCGCGGCACCGAGTACGCGGAGGACGAGGGGCTGCGCGAGCTGCTCACCGAGGCGCACGGGACGACGGTCGAGTACGTCAACACCCCGGTCGCGGAGTCGGTGACCGAGCTGCTGGCCGAGACGTCCCGCTACGAGGACACTCCGATCATCGACTTCATCAACCACGTGCAGCAGACGACCGTCGAGGCCGCACTGCCCGAGGGAGAGCGCGCAGGGCGGACGGTCATCTCCCAGGCCTCACCCTTCTCCCGCACGGCCGTCTTCCCCGAGGGGGAGGTGACGATCGCCGACATCGCGGGCCTGTACATCTACGAGAACACTCTCTCGGCGGTGGTCCTCACCGGTGCCGAGCTGCGCGACTACCTCGAGTACTCGGCCCGGTACTTCAACCGGGTCGAGGAGGGCGCGGAGTTCGACCCTGCGACGGGCACGAACGCCGTCTACCCGGACCGTCCCGAGGGCGTGCCGGACTACAACTACGACGTCATCTCCGGCCTGGACTACGTCATCGACGTCTCCCAGCCGGTCGGTGAGCGCATCGCCAGCCTCACCTACCCGGACGGCACGCCGGTGGGTGCGGACGACGAGTTCGTCATGGCGGTGAACAACTACCGCCAGAGCGGCGGCGGTGCCTTCCCGCACGTCGCGGACGCCGAGGTCGTGTACGACGAGCGCCTGGAGATCCGCCAGCTGCTCATCGAGTGGGCCCAGGAGCGCGGGGTCATCGACCCGGACGACTTCTTCGTCGAGAACTGGCAGCTCGTCACCGCGCCGCTCCCCGCCCCGGAGCCGACGACGCCCGGTGAGCCGACCGAGGAGCCCACGGAGGAGCCGACCACCGCGGAGCCGACGACGGCCCCCGCGGGCCCCGACGCGACGACCCCGCCGCCCGCGGCCGGCCCCGGCAGCCTGCCGAACACCGGCGCCCCGGTGGCCGCGCTCGCCGGCCTCGCCCTGCTCGCCCTCACCGCCGGCGCCGCCCTCCTCGCCCGCCGCCGGCCGGGCGCATAGGCACGCCGCCCCCTCCCCCACTCCCCCGTCGGGAGCGGAACTGTGACCGCAACAGCTCCGCTCCCGACCGGGACGCAGGGGTGGGAGGGGCGGGAGGGGGTGCCTAGGCTGGGGGCATGACCGTCGCGGCAGTGAACGCTCGGGCACTGGCCGCGCCCGAGTGGCTCGCGCGCGAGTCGAGCCACCGGCAGCGCGCCCTGGAGCTCACCGGTGCCCACCGGGAGCGGCGCTCACGCGGCGAGAACCACCCGATCGAGGACTTCCTCTTCGACTACTACGCCATCCGCGCGGGCCGCCTCGATCGCTGGCACCCGGGCGTCGGGGTCACGCTCCTCGGCGACGACGAGCTGCTGGCCGTCCGCGCCGGCTGGCGCTGGCACGTGCGCACCCCCGAGGGCGGGGTGCGCCTGGACGCCTCCGCCTTCGTCACCGACCGCGGGCCGGCGCTGCGCCGGCTCCTCACGATCCTGCGGGCCACCGCGGCCCGCGCTCCGCACCTCGGCTGCCTGGGCCTGCACGAGTGGGCGATGGTCTACCGCCAGCCCGCGGCCGAGCGGCGCCACGACCTGCCGCTGCGGCTGGGCCCGGACGGCACGGACGCCGTCGTCGAGGCCCACCCGGTGCGCTGCACGCACTTCGACGCCTTCCGCTTCTTCACGCCGGAGGCCCGGCCGGTCAACCGGCTGCAGCCCACCCGCGAGACCCAGCCCGAGCTCGAGCAGCCCGGCTGCCTGCACGCGAACATGGACCTCATGCACGCCGCGATCACGCTCGGGCCGGCCTGTCCCGGCGAGCTGCTCCTCGACTGCGTGGAGCTGGCGCGGGACATCCGGGTCCTCGACATGCGGGCCTCGCCCTACGACGTCACGTCCCTCGGTCACAGCCCGGTCGCCATCGAGACGACCGAGGGCCGCGCGGAGTACGTCGCCGCGCAACGTGCCTTCGCCGAGCGCTCTGCACCGCTGCGGGAGCGGCTCGTCGCCGTCGGGGAGGAGCTGGGGCTGTGAGTGCCACGCACGTGCGGACCGCCGCACTCGCCGTCGTCGTCCTCCTTCTCACCGCGTGCGGGGGCGAGCCGGCTCCCGGCGGGAGCGAGGCGCCGTCGTCCCACGAGATGCCCACGACGCCCGCGCCGGCCGCCACGTCCGCGACGCCGGTGGAGCGCACGCCGCAGGTCGAGGCGGCGGTCGCGGACCTCGCCGCCCACCTCGGGATCGAGGCGGCCGACGTCACCGTGGTGAGCCACGAGGACGTCACGTGGCCCGACGGCTCGCTCGGCTGCCCGACTCCGGGGATGAGCTACACCCAGGCCCAGGTGCCCGGCTCCCGCCTCGTGCTCGCCGCGCAGGGGCGGGAGTTCTCCTACCACGCGGGCAGCAGCGGCGACTTCGCCCGCTGCGACTCCCCCCGGCTCGCCCCCGCGCCGTCCCCCGACGAGAGCTGACCGGCTGGACCGTCCCCGTTCCCTGGCGCCGACAGCCGGATCTCGCCTGGCGAGGTCCGGCTGTCGGCGTCGGGGGGTGGGTCAGTGGGCGGGTGAGGAGGCGACCTCGGTGCGGACCTCGTTCTCCTCGTCGACCTTCGCCGCGCGCAGCCGCGAGGCGATGACCGCACCGAAGGCGACGGCGGCGGCCGCCGAGGCGATGCCGATGCGCAGCACGTGGTTGGCGTCGGCCGGCACGCTCAGCTGGACGACGGCGGGTGCGATGAGCACCGCGACGAGGTTCATCACCTTGATGAGCGGGTTGATGGCCGGCCCGGCGGTGTCCTTGAAGGGGTCGCCCACGGTGTCGCCGATGACGACGGCGGCGTGCGCCTCGGAGCCCTTGCCGCCGTACCGACCGTCCTCGACGATCTTCTTCGCGTTGTCCCACGTGCCGCCGGCGTTGGCGAGGAAGACGGCCATGAGGACGCCCGCGGCGATGGCGCCGCCGAGGAAGCCGGCGAGCGGCCCGACGCCGAGCCCGAAGCCGACGGCGATGGGCGCGAAGGCGGCGAGGAGGCCCGGGGTGGCGAGCTCGCGCAGGGAGTCGCGCGTGCAGATGTCGACGACGCGGCCGTACTCGGGGCGGACCTCGCCGGTCATGATGCCGGGGTTCTCGCGGAACTGGCGGCGGACCTCGAAGACGATCGCGCCGGCGGCGCGGGTGACGGCGTCGATCGCCAGCCCGGAGAACAGGAAGACGGTGGCCGCGCCGAGGATGACGCCGACGAGCGTGACCGGGGAGATGATCTCGTAGCTGAGCATCGAGGTGACGATGCCGCCGGCCAGCTCGGTGCCGGAGTCGAGGATGTCCTGCAGCGACTGACCCACGGCGTCGGCGTAGGAGCCGAAGAGCGCCGTCGCGGCGAGGACCGCGGTGGCGATGGCGATGCCCTTGGTGATGGCCTTGGTCGTGTTCCCGGCGGCGTCGAGGTCGGTGAGGATCTGCGCGCCCTCGGGACCGACCTCCCCGGACATCTCGGCGATGCCCTGGGCGTTGTCCGACACCGGCCCGAAGGTGTCCATCGCGACGATGACGCCCACGGTGGTGAGCAGCCCGCAGCCGGCGAGCGCGACGAGGAACAGCGCCAGCCACACCGAGCCGCCGGCGAGGAGGAAGACCCCGCAGATCGCGGCGGCGATGATGCCGGCGGTGTAGACCGCCGACTCGAAGCCGACGCCGATACCGGACAGGACGACGGTCGCCGCGCCGGTGCGCGAGGTGCTCGCGACGTGGAGCGTGGGCTTGGAGGTCGTGCCGGTGAAGTAGCCGGTGAGCCAGAGGATGACGCCGGCGAGGACGACACCGATGGTGACGGCGGCGGCGGCGATGAGGCGGGGGTCGCCGTCGTGGTCGACGAGGTCGGCGCTGACGCCGTTGATCGCCCCGAAGGTCGAGGGCAGGTAGAGGAAGGCGGCGACCGCGGCGAGGACGACGCCCGCGAGCGCCGAGACGTAGAAGCCGCGGTAGATGGTGGTGAGCGCACCCTCCGCGCCGCGCACCCGGGTGATCGCCACACCGAGGACGGCGACGACGGCGCCGATCGCGGCGACGACGAGCGGGAAGATCATGCCCTGCTCACCGAAGGCGGCCTTGCCGAGGATGAGGGAGGCGACGAGCGTGACGGCGTAGGACTCGAAGAGGTCGGCGGCCATGCCGGCGCAGTCGCCGACGTTGTCACCGACGTTGTCGGCGATGGTCGCGGCGTTCCGGGGGTCGTCCTCGGGGATGCCCTGCTCGACCTTGCCGACGAGGTCCGCGCCGACGTCGGCGGCCTTGGTGAAGATGCCGCCACCCACGCGCATGAACATGGCGAGCAGCGCCGCCCCGAAGCCGAAGCCCTCGAGGACCGCGGGGGCGTCGCCCTGGAAGACGAGGACGACGCCGGCCGCCCCGAGGAGGCCGAGTCCGACGACGGACATGCCGACGACCCCGCCGGTGCGGAAGGCGATGCGGGCGCCCTCCCGGCGGCCGTCGGGGTGCTGGGCGGAGGCGGCCACGCGCAGGTTCGCCCGCACCGCCAGCCACATGCCGAGGTAGCCGATGGCGGCGGAGAAGCCGGCACCGAGGACGAAGGCGACGGCACGGCCCGCCTTGATCCCGCCGTCGCCGGGGAGCAGGAAGAGCAGCGCACAGACGACGACGACGAAGAGCGCCAGGGTCCGGAACTGCCGGTTGAGGTACGCGCGGGCGCCCTCCTGGATCGCCTGGGCGATCTCCTGCATCCGGACCGACCCCTCGTCGGCCGCGAGCACCTGCTTCCGTAGCACCACCGCGATGAGGAGCGCGACGACCGCGACCCCGGCGATGACCCCGACAATGACCAGACTTGACGCACTCAGCTCGAGCATCCGCCCTCCTCGGCAGTGCCCACCGGCGCCCACAGCGATGTCAGCGCTCGGTGGCGTTCATGCGGCGCTACCGCCGCGCAGTGACGTGCCGGAGTCTACGCATGTCGGTGGGGCGTGCGAGCGGGTTCCGGCAACGCCGGACGTGAAATCACGCTGTCGGACGAGCCCGCTCGTCCGACGGTCCAGGCGCCCGGAGCACCTGGTCGCCCGCGCGGGGCGATGATGGACGGGTGAGTGAGCTCCTCCCCCTCCTGCGCCGGCTCGGCGAGGACGACGACCGGCTGCTCCACGTCGAGCACCTTCCGGCGCGCGAGGGACGGACGGGGCAGTGGCCCGCGTGGGCGGACGCCGACCTCGTGGCGGGCTACCGGCGGCTGGGCGTGGAGGCGCCCTGGGAGCACCAGGTGGAGGCGGCGGAGTCGGTGTGGTCGGGCCGGCACACGGTCATCGCCACGGCCACCGGCTCGGGCAAGTCGCTGGCGGCGTGGCTGCCAGCGATCAGCGCCGTGCGGGAGGGCGCCGAGGCGGCTGCCGGACCGGACGCGGGCCGGATCGCCGGGTACGCCCGCCGGCCGACGACGCTCTACCTGTCACCGACGAAGGCGCTCGCGGCGGACCAGCTCGCCGGGCTCGAGCGGCTCCTGCAGGCCGCGTCACTGCGCGGGGTGCGGGCGACGACCTGCGACGGCGACACCCCGCTCGCCGAGCGGGACTGGGCCCGCGACCACGCCGACATCGTGCTGAGCAACCCCGACTTCCTCCACTTCTCGATGCTGCCCAGCCACCGGCGCTGGCAGCGGCTGCTGCGCGGCCTGCGCTTCGTCGTCGTCGACGAGTGCCACGCCTACCGCGGGGTGCTGGGCGCCCACGTGGCCCTCGTGCTGCGCCGCCTGCTGCGCGTGGCCGAGCACTACGGCGCCCGCCCGACCGTCGTCCTGGCCTCGGCGACGACCGGCGAGCCGGCCGCGACCGGCGCCCGGCTCATCGGCGTGGACCCCGCCGAGGTGCACGCCGTCGTCGAGGACACCGCCCCGAGCGGCACCCGCACGATCGTCCTGTGGCAGCCCGGCTTCACCCGGGAGGGCCGGCAGTGGCCCGGTGAGGGGGTCGCGCTGCCGGAGGAGCAGGCCGAGCTCGAGGCCGCCGGGCCGCGGCGCAGCGCCTCGAGCGAGGCGGCGACACTCGTCGCCCGCCTGGTACGGGCCGGGGCGCGCACGCTCGCCTTCGTCCGCTCCCGGTACGGCGCGGAGGCGGTGGCCGAGCAGGTCCAGCACCAGCTGGCCGGCACCGGGCTGTCCGACCGGGTGGCCGTCTACCGGGGCGGCTACCTGCCCGAGGAGCGCCGGGCCCTGGAGCGGGCGCTGCGCGAGGGGGACCTCCTCGCGCTGGCGACGACGAACGCCCTCGAGCTCGGCGTGGACGTCTCCGGGCTGGACGCCGTGGTGATGACCGGCTGGCCGGGCACTCGCGTGTCGATGTGGCAGCAGGCCGGCCGCTCGGGCCGCGCCGGGCGGGACGGGCTCGCGGTGCTCGTCGCCTCGGAGGACCCGCTGGACGCCTACCTCGTCCACCACCCCGAGTCCGTCTTCGGACAGGCCGTCGAGGTGACGACCTTCGACCCCGCCAACCCCTACGTCCTAGCCCCGCACCTGTGCGCCGCGGCCTCGGAGGTGCCGCTCACCGAGGCGGACCTGCCCCGCTTCGGCCTGCCCGACGACGCTCTCCTCCAGCTGCTCACCGCCCAGGACTTCCTGCGCCGGCGGCCGAACGGCTGGTTCTGGAACTTCGCCCGGCCCGAGCAGCCCTCCTCGCTCACCGACCTGCGCGGCGGGCACGGCCAGCCGGTGCAGGTGGTCGAGGCCGGCACCGGGCGGGTGCTCGGCACGGTCGACGGCGCCCGCGCCGACGGCACCGTCCACCCGGGTGCCGTCTACGTCCACCAGGGCCGCACCTTCGTCGTCGACTCGCTCGCCGACGACGTCGCCCTCGTCCACGCCGAGCCGGAGCTGTCCTACCGGACCAAGGCCCGCAGTGCGACGACCGTGCGGATCATCGAGGAGCAGGAGCACGCCGAGTGGCCCCACCCGGCCGGTGCCACCGTGCGCTGGTCGCGCGGGATGGTCGAGGTGACCTCCCAGGTGACCGGCTACGACCGGCGCCGCCTGCCCGGCCTGGAGATCGTCGGCTCCTACCCCCTCGAGCTGCCCGAGCGCGTGCTGCGCACGAGCGCGGTGTGGTGGTCGGTGAGTGCGGAGGCGCTGGCCGAGGCCGGGGTCGCCGCGGACGTGCTTCCCGGGGCGCTCCACGCGGCCGAGCACGCCTCCATCGGGCTGCTGCCGATCGTCGCGACCTGCGACCGCTGGGACCTCGGCGGCCTGTCGACCGCCGTGCACCAGGACACGCTCGTGCCCACGGTCTTCGTCCACGACGCCTACCCCGGCGGCGCGGGATTCGCCGAGCGCGGCTTCCGCGCGGCCCGCGAGTGGCTGACGGCGACGCTCGGGGCGGTGGCCGGCTGCGGCTGCGCCGACGGCTGCCCCAGCTGCGTGCAGTCCCCCAAGTGCGGCAACGGCAACTCCCCGCTCGACAAGGCCGCGGCGGTGCGCGTGCTGCGCTTCCTCGTCGCTGCCTGCCCCGCGTAGCCGCTCCGCCGACGCGGTGGGCGGGCCCGGCACGCGCCTCGGCCCGCGCGACGAGACCCGGTCCGACGTCCCGCGCCACGGTGACCGTCACGTCCTCGCCCGCGACGGCGCAGCCCACCAGGGTGGTGCCGTGCGCGGCAGCGACGCTCGCCGCGACCACGCACGCGCCACCGCCGGGTGCCTGCAGCCGCTCGGCAGCGGCGAGGGCCGCGAGGTCGGCGGCCGTCTGGGCGGCTCCCCGTCCCGCGACGACCTGCCCGAGAGTGGCGACGACGACCGTGAGGGTGAGCGCGAGGGCGACGAGGCCGATCCCGAGCACAGTGCCGGAGCCTCGCTCCCGCGCACGGCCAGGCTCCGACGTCCCGCTCACGGCCCCGGCTCCACCCAGGCCCGGGCGCTGGCCCGGGCCTCGAGGGTGCCCGCGCCGAGCACGCCGGCGGCGACCGGCCGGGAGACGACGACCTCGACCCACGCACCGTCGGCCTCGATGCTCACCTCCGCGTCCGCCCCGGCGAGCTCGCGGGCGACGGACAGGACGACCGCCGCCGGCTCACCGATCGCTGCCGCGCGGGCACCGGCGCGGGCGGCATCCGCGCAGCGGACCTGCCCGAGCACCGCTGCCCCGAGGGTGCAGCACACGAGCAGCACCATGACGACGGCGGGCAGGACGAGCGCCAGCTCGGCCGTCACCGCTCCCCGTTCGTGGTGCGAGCGACGCCGTCCTGCCCGGCCGCCCACGTCATCCCACCTGGAGGGCCTGGCGGATGATGCCGAGGAGGAAGCCCCGCACCTCGGCGCTACGCAGGATGACGAGCAGCAGCCCGGCGAATCCCGCTGCGGCGAGCGTGGCGATGGCGTACTCGGCCGTGGCCATGCCGGCCTCGGCGCTCTGGCGAAGCGTCCGCAGGCGGGCCTGCAGGGACGCGCGTGCGGTTCGTGCCCAGCGCATGATGGTCGTCCTTTCGTCGGTCCGGCTGCGAGTCAGCCGGGTGCGTCCACTGTGGGACGGCACGACCACACCGCGGCGGGCCGCGGGCCGCTTCTGTGCACGGGGCTCCCGCGAGCGCGGTCTGGGGCTCATCGGGCCAGCAGGGAGCCGACGCCCGAGAGGAGCACGGGGGCCATCGCGAGCAGGACGAAGGCGGGCAGGAAGCACAGCCCCAGCGGGAGCACGAGCCGGGCACCGAGCCGCTCGGCGGCCTCCCGCGCCTCCTGGCGGCGCCGGGAACGGATCGAGGCGGCGGCCTGACGCACGAGCGGGCAGGGATCCACACCGTCGGTCCACGCGGGTTCCAGGGCGTCGGCGAGCGGGCGCAGGGTCGGCGGACAGGACTCCCATGCCTCCTGCCACGTCGCCCCGAGACGCAGCGCGGTGCCCGCGGCCCTCAGCCGCGGCCCGGCCGGGTCGGGTGCGCTCGCCACACCGAGCGCCGCGAGCGCACCGGGGACCGAGGTGCCGGAGGCGAGGGCGACGTCGAGGAGGTCGAGGAGGACGGCCGTGTCCGTCGGTACCCGCGCCTCCCGCTCCCTGCGCCGCAGGCGCCGGGGCACGCGCGGAGGGCCCGGCCGGGCGAGCAGCCACGGCAGGGCGGCGAGCGCCGCCGCGAGCACGAGCGCGCCGCTCACCGTGAGGCCGTCCCTCCCCGCTGCGCCGCCCCGACGAGCGCAGCGGTCCACCGCCGCCCCGCGAGCAGGAGGAGCAGACCGAGGACGACGCTCGCGCTGCCCCAGCCGCCGTCCGTGGCCGAGCCGAGCGGGTCGGCGCCCAGCCCGGCCCCGAGCAGCAGGCCGAGGAGGGGCAGCCCGGAGAGGATGCGGGCCGTGGAGCGCGGTCCGGCGAGAGCGGTCCGGCGGGCGTCGCTCGCCTGCTCCGCCTCGGTCACGGTGGCGGCGCAGCGCTCGAGCACCTCCGCGAGGGGTGCGCCGAGCGTGTGGGTGAGCCGGCTGGCCGCCACGACGGTGCGCGCAGCAGCGGCGGTGCCCGGGTCGCCCGCGCAGGCGGTGACGAGCCGGGTGAGCGCCGGTGGCACGCCGTCGTCCGCGGGCGGCTCGCCACCCGGCGCGGGGCCCAGGAGCCTGTCGACCGTCGTCGCCCACGCGTCGGCGGGCGTCGCACCGGTCCGCAGCCGGCTGGCCACCTCGGTGACGACGACGGCGAGGTCGGGCGGACGCCGCCGGTGCCGGCGTGGGAGGGACCACCTGCGCCGCGGACGCGTCGGGCGCGACGCCGGGCGGCCGGGCGCCCAGGCGAGGACCGCGAGCGCCGCCAGCAGGACGAGGACGGTCACGGCCCCTCCCGCTGGTCGAGGCGGTCGGCGAGCACCGGCCAGGCCGGGCCCTCCCGCACCTCCCCCCGGGCGGTGACCCGTAGCGCGGTGTCGCACACGAGGTCGGGGCCGCGGCGGGCCAGGACACCGACCTCGGTGAGCCGCCTCCCGCTCTCCGTGCGGCTGACGTGGAGGACGGCGTCGAGCGCGCTCACCGCCTGGACGGCGACGGCGTGCTCGCCCATCCCGGCGAGCGAGCCCAGGGCGATGAGCCGCGCGGGCACGTCCGCCGGGGCGTTGGCGTGGACGGTGGCCCACCCGCCGTCGTGGCCCGTGTTGAGGGCGCCGAGCACCTCCCGCACCTCCGCCCCGCGACACTCACCGAGGACGAGGCGGTCGGGGCGCATGCGCATCGCGGCCCGCACGAGTTCGGCCATCTCGACGCCGCCGGCCTGCTGGACGTTGGCGCGGCGCACCTGGAGGTGGACGACGTGGGGGTGATCGGGGCGCAGCTCGACCGCCTCCTCGATGCACACGATCCGCTCGTGCTCGCCCACGGTGGACAGCAGCGCCGCGAGGAGCGTCGTCTTGCCGGCGCCCGCGGCCCCGCTGACGAGGACGTTGGCCCGGGTGGCGACGAGCCCGCGCAGCACGTCGGCGAGCGCCGGTGCGACGGTCCCGCCGGCCACGAGCTCCTCGACCGTCAGCGCCCGCCCGCGCTGGGTCCGCAGGCTGATGAGGGTGCCCTCCGCGGAGACGGGCGGCAGCACCGCGTGGAGCCGGGTGCCGTCGGGCAGCGCGCCGTCGACGACGGGGCAGGCCTCGTCCAGCCGCTGCCCGCACGCCGCCGCCAGCCGGGTGGCCAGGGCCCGGACCTCCGCCTCGCCGCCGAGTTCCGCCGGATGCCGCTGCAGGCCGCGACCCCGGTCGACCCACACCCCCCGTTCCCCGTTGACGAGGACGTCGGTGACCGCGGGGTCCTCGAGCAGCTCCTGCAGCTCGCCGGCCCCGACGAGTGCCGCGCGGGCGCGCGAGTCGAGCTCGAGCAGCGCCCGCCAGCCCTGGGCGGCTGAGGCGGGCAGCCCGGCGACGGCGGAGCTCACCCGTGCGCCGTCAGCCTCCCCCTCGCCGCGGGCCAGGGCGGCCCGCACCTCGGCAACGGTGGTCACGGTCCCAGCCCCACGGCCCGCAGCAGCCGCCGGCCCGTGGCGAGCAGCGGACCGCGCCGCTGGTCCCCGGGGCCCAGGCCGCGCTCGACGCCGGCCGTGAAAGCGCGCTCGGGGCGCAGCACCGCGGCCAGCGGCCGGGCGCACACCTCGGCGACGTCCTCGGGCAGCAGCGTGCCTGCCGCCGGGCCGCGCACGACGAGCCGCACCTGGCCGAGCACGCCGACCGCCGCCGCGGCGGCCGCGGCAGCGCGGGTGTCGCAGGTGGTCACGAGGACCGTCTCGTCACACAGTGCCAGCCACTCCGGCTCCCCGCCGGGCGCCAGCACCGAGCGGGGCAGGTCGAGGACGACGGCGTCCGCGGCCCTCGTCAGGGCGCTCACGGCGTCGAGGGCCACCGGGTGGCCGGGCGGCACCCCGCCGCGCACGTCGGAGGACAGCACGCGCAGCCCGTGCCACTGCGGCAGCACGGCCATGAGGCGGTCGGGCGGGAAGCCGCCACGCTCGGGGAGCACGTCGCACCAGCGGGGGCCGGGGTCGTGCTCGGTCCCGAGGAGCACCTCGAGGCCGCCGCCCGCGGGGTCGAGGTCGACGAGCGCCGTCGTGCGCCCTGCGGCGACGGCCAGCCGCGCGACGACGGCCGCGAGCGCCGAGGTGCCCACCCCGCCCACCGCACCCACGACACCGACGACCCGCGCGCGCCGCGGTGCCGCCGCGCGGCTGAGCACCCCGAGCACGACCTCAGCGTCGGCCGGGAGGTGCAGGCCGCCGGCACCGAGCTCGACCACCTCCACCGCGGCCGCGGTCTCGCGCCAGGGCGGGGGAGCGCACTCGGCACGGTCGTCGAGGAGCACGGCCGCCTCGGGCGGGTCACTGCCCGGTGGTAGGACCTCCAGCGTCACGCCCGCGAGGGTGCACAGGCGCCGGACCCGCTCGACCAGGTGCCGGTCACCCGAGCGGAGCGCCGCCCTCACCGCTGCCTCCATGCCCGTCCTCCTTCGTCACCCCGAGGATGACGAAGGAGGACCAGAGGGCATCGAGGATGGCCTCCCGTCTGGGGAGGAGGCCGGCGCGAGCGAGTCCTGGGGACCGCCCGCCGCTCAGGTGCGGGGGCGCCTGCCGGTGGGGCGGGAGGAGGTGGCGTCGTCGTCCTCGAGCGGGTTCTTGACGAGGAAGGTGATAGCAGCGGCGAGCCCGCCCCAGATGATGAGCATGGCGAGCAGCATGAAGGCGATCGCGAGCGGGGTCATCGCCGGGCCTCCTCAGGAGTGGACAGCTGGTCCGGGGTGAAGTCGTCCACGGGCCGGCGCCACGGGACGAGGGTGTAGACGAGGGCCGCGACGGCCATGAGGCCGATCGTGCCCCACCCGGCGACGTTGACGAACGTCCACGGGTAGCCGCTGTAGGGCTCCTCGAGCAGCGACAGGAGGCTCGAGACGAGCATGACGAGGAGGGCGACCGGCACGACCGCCCCGACGAGCACGCTCCACCAGCGACCCACGTGCCCGGTGGACACAGCGTTGAGGTGGGCGCGCAGCTCGGGGAGCTTGCGTGCCCCGACGGTGACGACGACGCAGGTGAGGATCGCGGAGAGGACGACCCCGACCTCGTTCGTGTACTTGTCCACCGTGTCGAGGATCGCCAGGCCGGAGGTCGAGGAGTACAGCGCCAGGGAGATGACCGCCGCGACGCCGCCGATGAGGAGGGACACCTGGACGCGGTTGAGCCCGAACTTCTCCTGGAAGGCGGCCGAGACCACCTGGAGGATCGAGATGAGGGAGGTGAAGCCCGCGAGCGCCAGGGAGGTGAAGAAGAGGATCCCGAAGATCGGCCCGCCGGGCATCATCGAGACGATCTGGGGGAAGGTCGCGAAGCTGAGCATGACGCCGCTGAGGTTCTCCAGCTCCCCGACGGCCACCCCCTGCTGCGCGGCCATGAAGCCGAGCGTGGCGAAGACGCCGATCCCGGCGAGCAGCTCGAAGGAGGAGTTGGCGAAGGCGACGACGTACCCCGTGGGCGCGACGTTCGACCGCCGCTTGAGGTAGCTGGAGTACGTGATCATGATGCCGAAGGCGATCGACAGCGAGAAGAAGATCTGGCTGTAGGCGGCGATCCACACGTTCGCGTCGAGCAGCGCCTCCCAGTTCGGGGTGAAGAAGGCGGTGAGACCGTCGGCGGCCCCTTCGAGGAACAGGGCGCGGACGACCATGATCGCGAAGAGCACGACGAGCAGCGGCATGAAGATCTTGTTCGCCCGCTCCAGGCCCCGCTGCACGCCGAGCGCGAGCACGACGAGGACGACCACCCACAGCACGAGCATCGGCCAGAAGATCCCGCCGACGTAGTCGGTGCTCAGCTCCGCGCCGCTGTCCTGGAGGAAGCTGCCGAAGAAGAAGCCCGCGGGGTCATCACCCCACGCCATGTCGACGGAGAAGCCGATGTAGCGGATCGCCCACACGATGATCACCGTGTAGTAGGTCGCGATGATGAAGGAGATGGCCACCTGGAACCAGCCCAGCGGCTCGAACTTCTTGCCCAGCCGCCGGAAGACGGTCGGCGCGGAGCCGCGGAAGCGGTGCCCGAGGGAGTAGTCGAGCAGGAGGATCGGCACGCCCGCGGTGAGGAGAGCGACGAGGTAGGGGATGAGGAAGGCGCCGCCGCCGTTCTCGTAGGCCACGCCGGGGAAGCGCCAGATGTTCCCCAGGCCCACCGCCGACCCGATCGCGGCGAGGATGAAGCCGTACTGGCCGGTCCACTGCTCCCGTTCGGGCGCTGTCCGCTGTGCCATCCTGTCCCCTCGTCGTCGCCCACCCGCGTCGGTGGTGCCGGGAAATCTAGCCCTCCTGCTCAGCCAGGACGAGCGCGCGTCTCAGGTGGTGGACACCGCGTGTGGGCCGGAGCTGTCGGCGCCGGCGGTTAGGGTCGGGGCAGGAGGTTCCGCCCGTGCCACACGCTTCAGCCGGACGCCCCGCGGCGTTCTTCGACCTCGACAAGACCGTCATCGCCGGGTCCTCGTCGCTCGCCCTGTCCAAGGCCTTCTACGCCGACGGGCTGCTCACCCGCGCCGGCGCGCTGCGCGGCCTTTACGCCCAGCTCGGCTACCTCTCCTTCGGCGCGAACCACGACCAGACCGAGCGGATGAAGGACCGTCTGGCGCAGATCTCCCTCGGTTGGGACGCCGCCCGCACCGAGGCCGTCGCCGCGGCGGCCCTCGAGGAGCACGTGCGCCCGGTCGTCTACCAGGAGGCGCTGGAGCTCATCGCCGAGCACCACGCGGCGGGTGAGGACGTCGTCGTCGTGTCCGCCTCGAGCGAGGCCGTCGTGCGGCCGATCGGGGAGCTGCTCGGCGCGGACCACGTCATCGCCACCCGTCCCGTCGTCGCCGACGGCCGCTTCACCGACCAGCTGGAGTTCTACGCGTACGGGCCGACGAAGGCGACGGCGATCCGCGAGCTCGCCCGCGAGCGCGGCTACGACCTCGCCGCCAGCCACGCCTACAGCGACTCCGTCACCGACCTGCCCATGCTCGAGGCCGTCGGCCACCCGGTCGCGGTCAACCCCGACCGCGCGCTGCGCCGGCACGCCCTCGCCCGGGGCTGGCAGGTGCGGGACTTCTCCCGCCCGGTGCCCGTGCGCCCGCCGCACCGCCGCCGCGCGGTCCTGGTTGCCGCGGTCGTCGCCGTCGTCGCGCTCGGCTGGCTGGCCGGGCGCCGGAGCCGCCGCTGACCGGCGCGCCGCCCCCTGCGCCTCGCCGCCGCCTCGCTACGTTGAGGACCGCACACCCGAGGAGGCGACGTGTCAGACAACCCCTATGAGCGTGACCGGCCCGACGAGCAGAACGGCGACGTGACCCGCGACGACGACGCGACGGGCCCGGTCCCCACCGTCGGCGAGCCCGCCGCGACCGCGCCGGCCGACGGCGAGCACCGGAACGAGGAAGCCTCGCCCGGCCCCGCCGACCCCGAGGCGTACCCGGCCGACAGCTCCGTGACGGAGGACCCGGGCCGGCCCGCAGCCGACGACGCCGCCACCCGCCCGCTCCCCGCCGACGACCCCGCCGCCGGGCCGTACGACGACGGCGACGCGTCCACCCGGCCGCTGACCGCCGAGCACGACGCCGACGCGTCCGGCGACACCAGCGAGACCACCCAGGTCCTGCGCTCCCACCAGGCCGAGCGGCCGGTTCCGCGCTCCGGCCTGGCCGAGCACCGCAGCGCCGCCTACCTCACCGGCGAGCGCCACCCGGGCGAGCCCGAGCCGCAGCCCGATCCTGAGCCGCAGCCCGAGCCGGCGACCACCGCGTGGCCCGCCGCCGGCGCCACGGCCGGTGCCGCGGCCACGGCGTCGTCGCACGACGGCGCACCGGAGCGCGAGCCGGAGACCGCGGAGCCGGCTTCCGCTCGCCGCGAGCGGGACGTCGTCCTCGAGGGCACCACCGCCCACACCCGCCCGCCGTCGCGGGGCAAGGCGCACGTCCTCACCATCCTGGTCACCGTGATCCTCACGCCCGTGGCCTGGTACCTCGTCGCCGACGCCGGGGCACGGCTCACGCTCCCGGCGGGCAACCCGTGGGACACGACGAACCTCAATGTCGCGGCGATCCTCGAGCTCGCCGGCGGCCTGCTCGTCCTCGCCGTCATCCTGCTCGCGGCCCGCTGGAGCTCGGTCGGGGCGATCGTCACCGGCGTGCTCGTCACTGTCGTCGGCGTGCCCTTCATCGCCGTCCCGGCCTGGACCCAGGAGCTCCTCGAGCCGGTCGAGTCGTGGCTCGCGCAGCTCGGCGACCTCGGGGACAACGTCGCCCACCACCTCGTGGCCTCGGGCAGCACCGGCCGGCTCGTCGCGCTCGGCGTCGCCCTCGTGCTCGTCGGCGTCGTCTCCCACGGCGCCCGCCGCCAGGGCCGCCGCGAGGTGCGCCCCGCCGTCGCCGCCTGAGCGCCGCTCGAGCGAGCGGTACGAGAACGGGCCGGCCGCGGGACTCCCCGCGACCGGCCCGTTCGCCGTCGTCAGTGGCTGACGGCGCGCTCCGCGCCGGCACCCGTCATCGAGCGGACCTCCATCTCCGCCTGCTTGGCGTCGTCGTGGTCGCGCGAGGTGACCGAGCCGAGCCAGCCGAGGAAGAAGCCGAGCGGGACCGACACGATCGCCGGGTTGGACAGCGGGAACCAGTCGAAGTCGGCGCCCGCGATCATCGCCGTCTCACTGCCGGACACGACTGGCGAGAAGGCGATGAGGACGAGGGCGCTGATGAGCCCGCCGTAGATGCTCCACGTCGACCCGCGCGTGTTGAACCGCTTCCAGTACAGCGAGAAGAGGATCGAGGGCAGGTTCGCGCTCGCCGCGATCGCGAAGGCGAGCGAGACGAGGAAGGCGACGTTCTGCTCGGCCGCCAGGATCCCGCCGACGATCGAGATCGCCCCGATGACGACGGCGGTGCGCCGCGCCACCTTGACCTCCTTCTCGGGGGAGGCCTTGCCGTCCTTGAGCACGCCGTTGTAGACGTCGTGCGCGAAGGAGGCCGAGGCGGTGATCGTCAGGCCGGCGACCACGGCGAGGATCGTCGCGAAGGCGACGGCCGCGACGATGCCGAGGAGCAGCGTGCCGCCGAGCTCGTAGGCGAGCGCGGGCGCGGCGGCGTTGGAGCCGCCCGGGGCGTTGCGGATGGTGTCCGCACCCACGAGGTAGACCGCCGCGTAGCCGAGCACGAGCGTGCACAGGTAGAAGAAGCCGATGAGCGCGATCGCCCACACGACCGAGCTGCGCGCCTCCTTGGCGCTGGGCACCGTGTAGAAGCGCATGAGCACGTGCGGCAGGCCCGCCGCGCCGAAGACGAGCGCGATGGCCAGGGAGACGAAGCCGATCTTGCTCGTGTCCGAGGTCCCGTACTGGAGCATCGGCTCAAGGATGGCCCCGCCCTCGGGGTGGGCGTCGACCGCGCGGCCGAGCAGCGCGCTGAGGTTGAAGCCGTTGGAGGCCATGATCCACACGGTCATGATGCCGACGGCGGCGATGAGGAGCACCGCCTTGATGATCTGCACCCACGTGGTGCCCTTCATCCCGCCGATCATCACGTAGACGATCATGAGCGCGCCGACGATCGCGATGACGGCCGACTGCCCCGCCCTGCTGTCGACGCCGAGCAACAGCGAGACCAGCGCACCCGCGCCGGCCATCTGCGCGAGCAGATAGAAGAAGGTGATCGCCAGGGTGGAGGTCGCCGCGGCCGTGCGGACCGGCCGCTGCTTCATCCGGAAGCTGAGGACGTCGGCCATCGTGTACTTGCCGGTGTTGCGCAGCGGCTCGGCGACGAGCAACAGCGCCACGAGCCACGCGACGAGGAAGCCGACGGAGTAGAGCAGACCGTCGTAGCCGTAGAGGGCCACGGCGCCGACGATGCCGAGGAAGGACGCCGCGGAGAGGTAGTCGCCGGCGATCGCGACGCCGTTCTGGCGCCCGGAGAAGCTCCGACCGCCGTGGTAGAAGTCCCCGACCGACGTCGTCGTCCGCGACACCCGCACGACGATGACGAGGGTGACGGCGACGAAGACGAGGAAGATGCCGATGTTGAGCCACGGGTTGCCGACGTCCATCACAGGCCCCCTTCCAGCTCGGTGCGCAGCTTCGTGGCCACGGGGTCGAGCGACTTGTTCGCGTGGCGGATGTAGAGCCAGGTGATGAGGAAGGTGCTGACGAACTGGCCGAGGCCGAAGAGCAGGCCGATGTTGAGGTTGCCCAGCACCTCCCGGGACATGAGCTCCTCGGCGTAGGTGGACAGCAGCACGTAGGACAGGTACCAGACGAGGAACGCCGCCGTCATCGGGAAGGCGAACGCCCGGAAGCTGCTGCGCAGGCGGCGGAAGTCCGCCGACTCCTGCACGGTGCGGAACTCCGCGGCAGTGGGCTGCCGCAGGGCTCCTGGTCGATCGTGTGTCATTGTTCCCCCTTCTCGGTGACGCAGGTCACGACGGCGTGACCGCGGGCAACGTATCAGAGATCGTTTTCGACGCCGCACGACGGGCCACGTCCCCACCACCAGCGGACGAACGGTACATTCGAGGCGTGCCGATGTGATCCCGGCCATACGGGGGCACGGCGATGGCAACGAACAACGTCGTCCGGAGGAAACATGGTTGACCACACCAGCGCTGCGCCCGGCTCCGCCGAGGCAGGCGGCCTGGAGAACCTGCTCGTCGAGGAGCGCCGCTTCCCGCCGAGCCCCGAGTTCGCCGCCCAGGCGAACGCCACCGCGGAGCTCTACGACCGCACCGCGGAGGACCGCCTCGGCTTCTGGGCCGAGCAGGCCCGCGAGCTCCTCACCTGGTCCACGGACTTCACCGAGGTCCTCGACTGGTCCGAGGCGCCGCGCGCCCGCTGGTTCGGCGACGGCCGGCTCAATGCCGCCTACAACGCCGTCGACCGGCACGTCGAGGCCGGCAACGGGGACCGGGTGGCCATCCACTGGGAGGGCGAGCAGGGCGACACCCGCACGATCACCTACGCCGAGCTGCGCGACGAGGTGGCCCGCGCCGCCGCGGCCCTCGCCGAGCTCGGCGTGCAGACCGGTGACCGGGTGGCGATCTACCTGCCGATGATCCCCGAGGCGGTCGTCGCGATGCTCGCCTGTGCCCGCATCGGCGCACCGCACTCGGTCGTCTTCGGCGGCTTCTCCGCCGAGGCGCTGCACACGCGCATCAACGACGCCGCCGCGAAGGTCGTCATCACCGCCGACGGCGGCTACCGGCGCGGCAAGCCCAGCGCCCTCAAGCCCGCCGTCGACGACGCCCTCGCCTCCGGTGACACGCCGGTGGAGAAGGTCCTCGTCGTGCGCCGCACCGGCCAGGACGTCGCCTGGACCGAGGGCCGCGACGTGTGGTGGGACGATATCGTCACCCGCCAGGGCACCGACTTCGCGCCGGTCGAGGTGGAGGCCGAGCACCCGCTGTTCATCCTCTACACCTCCGGCACCACCGGGAAGCCCAAGGGCATCTTCCACACGACCGGCGGCTACCTCACCCAGTCCGCCTACACGCACCGCAACGTCTTCGACCTCAAGCCGGAGACCGACGTCTACTGGTGCACCGCCGACATCGGCTGGGTCACCGGCCACACCTACGTCACCTACGGGCCGCTCATCAACGGCGCCACCCAGGTGATGTACGAGGGCACGCCGGACACCCCGCACAAGGGCCGCTGGTGGGAGATCGTCGAGAAGTACAAGGTGACGATCCTCTACACCGCACCCACCGCGATCCGCACGTGCATGAAGTGGGGCGAGGAGGAGCCCGGCCGCTTCGACCTGTCCTCGCTGCGGGTGCTCGGCTCCGTCGGCGAGCCGATCAACCCCGAGGCGTGGGTCTGGTACCGCCGCGTCATCGGCGGGGACCGCACCCCGGTCGTGGACACCTGGTGGCAGACGGAGACGGGCGCGATCATGATCTCCCCGCTGCCCGGCGTCACCGAGGCCAAGCCCGGCTCGGCCCAGACCCCGCTGCCGGGCATCAGCGCCGAGGTCTACGACGAGACGGGCGAGCCGGTCCCCGCGGGGAGCGGCGGCTACCTCGTCCTCACCGAGCCGTGGCCGGCGATGCTGCGCGGCATCTGGGGGGACGAGCAGCGCTTCCACGACACCTACTGGTCACGCTTCCCCGGCATCTACTTCGCCGGTGACGGCGCCAAGAAGGACGACGACGGCGACCTGTGGGTCCTCGGGCGCGTCGACGACGTCATGAACGTGTCGGGCCACCGCCTGTCGACGACGGAGATCGAGTCCGCGCTCGTCTCCCACCCCACCGTGGCCGAGGCCGCCGTCGTCGGGGCCACCGACGACACGACCGGACAGGCCGTCGTCGCCTTCGTCATCCTGCGTGGCGAGGCGGCCGCCGCCGCCAGCGAGGCGAGCGCCGAGCAGCACATCGCCGAGCTGCGGGCGCACGTGGCCAAGGAGATCGGTCCGATCGCCAAGCCGCGCTCGATCCTCGTCGTCTCCGAGCTGCCCAAGACCCGGTCCGGCAAGATCATGCGCCGTCTCCTGCGCGACGTCGCGGAGAACCGCCAGGTCGGCGACGTGACGACCCTGGCCGACTCGACGGTCATGGACCAGATCACCGCCGGCATGCAGAAGTAGCCCGTCGAGCGTCTTCTCGGCGTCGAGAGCGGGGTTGTTCCTGGAACAGCCCCGCTCTCGGCGCGTTCTGGGGGCCGGATCGGGGGTCGTCTACGCTTCCCCCGTGGCGAGTGGACAGAGCGTGGTGTGGCAGGACGGACCGTGGGAGCACCGGTTCGTCCCGGCCAACGGTGCCCGCTTTCACGTCGTGCTCGCGGGGCCGGAGGCCGGTGAGCTGGTCGTCCTGCTCCACGGCTTCCCCCAGTTCTGGTGGGCCTGGCGCCACCAGCTGACGGCCCTGGCCGAGGCCGGCTACCGGGTCGCGGCGATGGACCTGCGCGGCTTCGGCGGCTCGGACAAGCCGCCGGGCGGGCACGCGACACCGGTGCTCACCGCCGACGTCGGCGGTGTGGTGCGCTCGCTCGGCCGGGAGCGGGCGGTCGTCGTCGGGCACGACTTCGGTGGGCTGCTCGCCTGGTCGATGCCGGTGCTCCAGCCGCGCGTCACCCGCGCCGTCGCCGTCCTCGCCTCCCCCCACCCGGTGCCGCTGCTGCGGCCGCGCAACCACCTCGGCGCGCGCGCCCGCGTCTTCCTCGCCCGCGCCCAGGTGCCCTGGTTCCCCGAGCAGGCGCTGCGCCGCGGTGACCTCGTCACCCGGCTGCTCACCGACTACTCCGCGCCCGGGCGGGTGCTGCCGCCCGAGGAGCTGGCTGCCTACCAGGCCGCCGTCCGACTGCCGTCGGTGGCCCACACGAGCCTCGAGCACCTGCGCTGGCTCGTGCGCTCCACCCCCCGGCCGGACGGTCGCCGTTACCTCGCGGCCATGGCCCAGCCCGTCACGGTGCCGGTGCTCAGCGTGCGCGGCGGTGCGGACCGGTTCGCCCCCGCCGCCGCCTTCGCGGCCGACCCGGCCCACGTACGGGGGCCGATGCGCACCGTCGTCCTCCCGGCCGCGGGCCACCTGCTGCCCGAGGAGGCCCCGGAGGCCGTCACCGGCCACCTCCTCGACTTCCTGGGCAGCCTCCCGGACTGATCAGTCCGGACGCCGCACGAGCGCCTCGGCCGCCTCGGGGTCGGTCTCGCCGACGCCGTAGCTCGGACACATGCCGCCGAGGACGCAGGCACCGCACGCGGGCCGGCGGGAGTGGCACACCCGGCGGCCGTGGAAGATCAGCCGGTGGCACAGCATCGTCCACCGCTCCTCGGGGACGAGCGCGGCGATGTCGCGCTCGACCTTGACCGCGTCCTTGTTCGTGGTCCACCCCAGCCGACGCGCCAGGCGCCCCACGTGGGTGTCCACCGTGATGCCTGGGACGCCGAAGGCGTTGCCGAGGACGACGTTCGCCGTCTTGCGGCCCACTCCGGGCAGCGTGACGAGCGCGTCGAGGTCCGCCGGCACCTCCCCGCCGTGCTCGGCGAGCAGTGCGGCCGCCAGCCCGCGCAGGGAGGTCGCCTTGGCGCGGAAGAAGCCGAGCGGCCGCAGCACCTCCTCGAGCTCGCCCTGCCCGGCGGCGGCCAGCTCGGCCGGTCCGGGCCAACGGCGGAACAGCGTCGGGGTCACCGAGTTCACCCGGACGTCGGTGGTCTGGGCGGACAGGACGGTGGCGACGAGCAGCTCGAAGGGGGAGGTGAAGTCGAGCTCGCAGCGGGCGTCGGGCCACTCCTCGGTGAGGACGTCGTCGACCTCGACGGCGGGGGCCGGGCCACGCTCGGCGAGCGGCAGGTCGGTGCTCACCGGCCCAGGTTACGGGCGGCAGGCCGCCCTCAGTGGCAGGATGGTCGCCAAGGGCTTCGGCCCGGCCGCCGACACCGACGTGAAAAGGACGCAAAACGTGGACGACTCCGCGATCAGCTCCGTGCCCCTCTTTGCCTCCCTCGACGACGACGCTCGAGCGGCCCTGCGCGAGGCCATGCACGAGGTGAGCCTGCGGCGCGGGGAGACGCTCTTCCACGAGGGCGACCCCGGCGACCGCCTCTTCCTCGTCATCGAGGGCAAGATCAAGCTCGGACACCGTTCCACGGACGGCCGGGAGAACCTCCTCGCCATCCTCGGCCCGGGCGAGCTCCTCGGCGAGCTCACCCTCTTCGAGCCCGGCGAGCGCACCGCGACGGCCACCGCCGTCGCCACCAGCCGCCTGCTCGAGCTGCAGCACGACCCCTTCATGCACCTGCTCGACACGCGCCCCGAGCTGGCCAAGCACATGCTCCGCGCCCTGGCCCACCGGCTGCGGCGGACCAACGAGGCGCTGGCGGACCTCGTCTTCTCCGACGTGCCCGGCCGCGTGGCCAAGGCGCTGCTCGACCTGTCGGTCCGCTTCGGCGAGCAGACCCCCGACGGCCTGCGGGTCGCCCACGACCTCACCCAGGAGGAGCTGGCCCAGCTCGTCGGCGCCTCCCGCGAGACCGTGAACAAGTCGCTGGCGGACTTCATCTCCCGCGGCTGGATCCGCCTCGAGGGCCGCGCGGTGCAGATCCTCGACCTCGAGCGCCTCAAGCGCCGCGCCCGCTGACCCGGCGCCCTACCCCCATACGCCGAGAGCGGAGTTGTTCCTCGGAACAACTCCGCTCTCGGCGTTTGTGTGCGCGTGTGGTTGTCAGCCGACGGCGAGGACGAGCTCGATCTCGACGGGCGCGTCCAGCGGAAGCGCACTGACCCCGACGGCGCTGCGGGCGTGGCGCCCGGCCTCACCGAAGATCTCCCCGAGCAGGTCCGAGGCGCCGTTGACGACGCCCGGCTGCCCGGTGAAGCCAGGGTCGCTGGCCACGTAGCCGACGACCTTGACCACCTGGACGACGGCGTCGAGGTTGCCGACCTTCGCCGCGACGGCGGCGAGCCCGTTGAGCGCCGCCACGCGCGCGAGCTCGGTGGCCCGCTCCGGCGGCACCAGCCCCTCGCCGTCGCCCACCTTGCCGGTGAGCGGCAGGGCGCCGTCGACCATGGGCAGCTGGCCCGAGGTCCACACGAGGTCGCCGTGGCGGACGGCGGGCACGTAGCTCGCGACGGGCGGCACGACCGGAGGCAGGGTCAGACCCAGCTCCTGCAGACGCCGCGCGATGCTCATGCCTTGGGCCGCTTGAGGTAGGCGACGGGGTTCTGCGTCGGCCCCGGTACCACCTGCACGAGCTCCCAGCCGTCGGCGCCCCACTGGTCGAGGATCGCCTTGGTGTTGTGGATGAGCAGAGGAATGGTCGCGTACTCCCAGGTCGTCATGGCGCCATCCTAGGCCTGCCGGATCTTCGCGAGGATGCGCGGAGCCCGGTCGGCACGCAGCTCGGCGATGATCTCGTCCTCCTCGTCCTGGAGCCGGTCGGCCCAGGAGCGCACCTCGGGGTAGCGGCGCAGCAGCGCCCGGCGCTCCCGCTCGGTGAGCCCGCCCCAGACGCCGAAGGTCACGTGCGCGTCGAGCGCGTCGGCCAGGCACTCCATCCGGACCGGACAGCGGAAGCACAGCTCGCGGGCGGCCCGCTGCGCCGCCCCGCGGACGAAGAGCTCGTCCGGCTCGATCCCCCGGCACGCGGCCCGCGCGGCCCACGTCTGGTCATCGTGAGTGCTCATGCCCCACCTCCTGCGTCCCACGGCATCGTTGCCGCTCGTGTGTGCCCCGACCGTAGACGTCTTAGCCCGGCCGTGGAAGGTCGATGGCGAAACCGTGACCTTTCCGAAATCGTCACATGTCACGCCTCGGATGTCCATAACCTGAGGGAAATCCGGTGATGTCCCCCACCGTGGTCCACTCTCGGAGGCACGCGCCGTACCCTGGAGCAATGGCCTCACGTCCTATGCCGCGCGGGCGCGCCGTCCGCCCCGTCCAGCTCGTCGCCATGATGGTCGCGTTCCTGCTCATCGCCGTGGCCGGTGGAGTGCTCACGGCCGGGCTGCTGCTGCCCGCCGTCGGCTCCGTCGGCGCGGTCGGCAACGCGACCACCGACCTCTTCGACGACATCCCCACCGAGCTGGAGATCGACGAGCCCTCGGAGCAGAGCGTCATGTTCGACGCCAACGGCAACGAGATGGCGGTCTTCTTCGCGGAGAACCGTGTGGTCGTCGGCTTCGAGGACATCTCCCAGCACGTCAAGGACGCGGTCGTCGCGATCGAGGACCACCGCTTCTACGACCACGGCGGCGTGGACCCCGAGGGCATCATGCGTGCCGTCGCCCGCAACCTCGGCGGCGGCGAGCTCGAGGGTGCCTCGACGCTGACGCAGCAGTACGTGAAGAACATCCAGGTCGAGGAGAGCCGGGTCAACAACGACCCCGAGCTGTACCGGGCCGCGACGGAGACCGAGGGCGCCGCGGGCATCGCCCGCAAGCTCCGCGAGGCACGCCTCGCCATCGCCCTGGAGCAGGTGCGGTCCAAGGACGAGATCCTCACCGGCTACCTCAACATCGCCCAGTTCGGCCCCTCCCAGTACGGGATCGAGGCCGCGGCGCACCACTACTTCAACAAGACGGCGGCCGAGCTCAACATCGGTGAGTCGGCCATGCTCGCCGGCATCACGCAGAACCCCGCGAAGTGGGACCCGGTGGGCAACCCCGAGAACGCCGAGCGACGCCGCAACACCGTGCTCGGCCGCATGCTCGCCGAGGGGTTCATCTCCCAGGCCGAGTACGACGAGGCCGTGGCGGTCCCCGTGCCGGACATGCTCAACGTCCAGGACACCCCCCGCGGCTGCGCCGTCGCCGGCAACGCCGCGTACTTCTGCCAGTACGTCGTCAACGAGATCCTCAACAACGAGGCCTACGGCGAGACCGTCGAGGACCGCCGTCAGCTGCTCAACCGCGGCGGCCTGGAGATCCACACGACGCTCGACCCCGCCAAGCAGGAGGCGGCCTTCGCGGCCGTCACCGGCTCGGTCCCGGTGGACGACCCGTCCGGTATTTCCATGGCGCTGTCCTCGATCGAGCCGGGCACCGGCCGGATCTACGCGATGGCGCAGAACACCCGCTACGGCGTCGCCAACGAGGCGGACCCGCGAGCCACCCAGGTCAACTACAACGTCGGCCAGTCGCACGGCGGCGGCACAGGCTTCCAGTCCGGCTCGACCTTCAAGGTCTTCACCCTCGTCCAGTGGCTCAAGGACGGCCACTCCCTCATGGACCGGGTGAACTCGGCCAACCGCGTCTTCCCGCGCGACACGTGGACGATCTCCTGCGACGACCCGGAGAACCCCGCGTTCCGTCCGCCGGGCAACTACGAGCCCAAGAACCTCGAGGGCTTCGGCGGCGGCGTCGAGACGGTCCTCGAGGCGACCCGAACGTCGATCAACACCTCGTTCGTCGTCATGGCCCAGCAGATGGACCTGTGCGACATCACCGACACCGCCGCGGACATGGGCGTGCGCACCGGGTCCGGGGCGCCCCTGCAGAGCAACCCGGCGATGGTGCTCGGCTCCAACACCGTGACCCCCCTGTCGATGGCCAACTCCTACGCGACCCTCGCGGCCGGCGGCGTCTACTGCGAGCCGGTCGCCATCACGCGGATGGTCGACCGCAACGGCGAGGAGATCGCCGTCCCGCCCTCGGACTGCCAGCGGGTGCTCGAGGAGGACGTCGTCAACGGCGTCAACCACGCTCTCCAGGCGGTCATGGGCCCCGAGTGGGACTCCACCGGCTCTCCCGCGCGCATCCCCCCGCGCCCCAGCGCGGGCAAGACGGGGACGGCGAACGACGACATGCACGCCTGGTTCATCGGCTTCGTCCCGCAGATGTCCACGGCCGTGTGGATGGGGCACGCCAACGCCGACGAGACGATGGGTGACGAGGTCATCAACGGCGTGTGGCGCAACCGCGTCTACGGCGGCCTCATCGCCGCACCGACGTGGAAGGCCTACATGCTGCCGGCCACCGAGGGCATGCCGATCGAGGAGTTCGCCTCCGCGAACAGCACCGTGGTCCGCGGCGAGTTCCTGCAGGTGCCGAGCATCGGCGGGCAGACCGTCGAGCAGGCCACCGCCACCCTCGAGGCCGCCGGCTTCAACGTGGCCATGGGCTACCCGGTGGACTCCGGCTGGCCGCAGGGCCTGGCCGTGGCGACCGTCCCCGAGGCGGGCAGCAGCGCCCGGCGTGGGGAGACGGTGACCATCTACACGAGCGGCGGACGTGACGTCGCCTCGCGGTCCGACGGCGAGCAGGGCGAGGAGAGCGCCGACGCCGGCGACGCTGACGGCGGCAACGACAACGGCGGCGCCGACGGCGGGGACGACGACTGACCGTGCTCGGGCGACTGGCGGGGGCTGCCGCGCTGTCCGCCGTCGGCGGCCTCGCCTGGGCCGTGACGGAGACGCGCCTGTTCACGGTGCGCACCCACGTGGTGCCGGTGCTCGCGCCGGGCAGCCGGCCGCTGCGGGTGCTGCACGTCTCTGACCTCCACCTCACCCCCGCGCAGCGGCTCAAGCGCGAGTGGGTGCGCCGGCTGGCCGAGCTGGAGCCGGACCTCGTCGTCTCCACCGGTGACAACCTCGCCCACCTCGAGGCGGTCCCGGCCGTGGAGCAGGCGCTGGGCGAGCTGCTCCAGGTGCCTGGCGTGTTCGTCCTGGGCTCCAACGACTTCTACGCCCCGCAGCCGAAGAACCCGGCGCGCTACCTCCTGCCGTCCTCCCGGCGGAGCGAGGCCAGTGAGAAGCCGCAGACGCTGCCCACGGACGAGCTCGTCGACGTCCTGTCCTCCGGCGGCTGGCTCGACCTCACCAACACCCGCGGCGCCCTCGAGGTGGCCGGGCAGCGGCTGTCCTTCGTCGGCGTCGACGACCCGCACCTCGAGCGGGACCGCTTCCCCGCCCCGGGCGGGGAGCGCGGCAGCCTGCACGTGGGTGTCTCCCACGCCCCGTACACGCGCGTGCTGGACCAGATGGTCGACGACGGCGCCGACGTGATCCTCGCCGGCCACACCCATGGGGGCCAGCTCCGGGTACCCGGTTACGGCGCGCTCGTGACGAACTGCGACCTCGACCGGGAGCGGGCCAGTGGCCTGCACGGGTGGCCCGGTCCGCGGCCCGACCGGCCCGGCGGGCAGGCGTCCGCGTGGCTCAACGTCTCCGCCGGGATGGGCACCTCCCCCTACACGCCGGTGCGCTTCGCCTGCCGGCCGGAGGTCAGCCTGCTCCAGCTCGTGGCCGCCGAGTAGCGACTTCGCTCACACGCGGGGGTGCCAGTTTCACTCCCGGGCAGGTGCTCCGCTATCCTGAACTGGCTTTACCGGGGTGTGGCGCAGCTTGGTAGCGCGCCTCGTTCGGGACGAGGAGGTCGTGGGTTCAAATCCCGCCACCCCGACCGGTAGAGGGCCCGGAACCGCAAGGTTCCGGGCCTTCGTCGTCCTGCGGCCAGGCTCAGCCGGCGATCCAGCCGTTGGGGCGGCACCCGTCCAGATGCAGGGTCTGCTGCAGCATGACCGGCGCCGGCTGCCCGGGGGCGGGGCAGGTGGCGTGGCCGTGGCCGAGCACGTGGCCGACCTCGTGGTTGACGAGGTAGTGGCGGTACTCCGCCACCGTGCCGCCCGCCGCGAGGAAGGGCTCGGCGCCCTGCGCCCAGCGCAGCGCGTTGAGGACGGCGAAGCCCTCCCGTCCGCAGGAGACGGCGCCACGGGTGGGCACCGGGGCGCACAGCCGGTCGGTGGTGGCGGGGGACGCGAGCGTGACGTCGACGTCCGCCTCGCCGTCGGTGCGCGCGAAGACGACCGAGCCGTCGTGCCCCCAGCCGCGGGGGTCGTTGAGCGTGTCCATCACCTGGCGGGCGAACTCGCGCCCGTCGACGCCCAGGCCGGTCTCGACCTCCACCCGCACCGTGACGACCCGCTCCGCCTCGTGGGGAGCGGGGTCGGTGCCGGTGACGGTGCGCAGGCGCCCGCCGGCGTCGGGGGGCACGTCTGTGCGCCACAGCCCGCCCTGCTCGGTGAGGAAGGTGAGCGTGGGCGCCTTGGCGGGCGGCTCCCAGTCGACGTCCGGCGCAGCACTGCCGCCGAGGACCTCGGGAGCCACCCACGGGTCGCCCACCTCGCCGGTGGGCACGGGCTCCGGCTCAGGTGAGGCGGCGGGGCTCAGCACGGTCGCGAGCGCCACGAGCGCGGTCGCGACCCCGGACGCGCGTCTCATCTCACCTCACTCGGGCGGCGGCGTCCCCGCCTCGCGCGGCCCCGTGGGCCGCTGCGACGCGGCGGACGTCGCCGGGGTGTCTCAGGCCTGCTCGGCCGCCTGGGCCTCGGCCACCTTCGCGCGGACGTCCTCCATGTCCAGGCCCTTGACCTGGTCGATGAGCTGCTCGAGCTGCGGGCCGGGCAGGGCGCCGGCCTGGGAGAAGACGAGCACGCCCTCACGGAAGGCCATGAGCGTGGGGATGGCGGTGATGCCGGCCTCGGCGGCGAGCTGCTGCTCCGCCTCGGTGTCGACCTTGGCGAAGACGATGTCCTCGTGCTTCTCGGAGGCCTTCTCGTAGACCGGTGCGAACTGCTTGCACGGACCGCACCAGTCGGCCCAGAAGTCGACGAGGACGATGTCGTTGTCGGTGATCGTCTGCTCGAGCGTGCTCGCGGTCACGTCGGTGGTTGCCATGCTCACTCCTGTGGAATCGGGGGCTGTCTGCGGGTCAACACGTGGCGCCGAGAACTATTCCGTCCCGCCGCCCGCGCGCGTGCCTACGCTGGGCGTATGTCGAGGTTGTCACGCTCCCGCGGCCCGCGCACGCGCGGCGCGCGCAGCACCGGCTGGCCGCCTCCCGTGTGGGAGCAGCGCTTCCGGGCACCGGAGGTCGAGGTCCCCGAGTGGGCGCGCGACGCGCCCGACCGTGCCTGCGTCGTCGCGACCGTCGACGGGCGCCCGCAGGTGCACTCGTGGGAGGCGCGCACCGGCCGCCTCGTGGCCGCGACCGACCGACCAGCCGGGACGACGGACGCGACGATCGACCCCGCCGGCCGGTGGCTGTGGTGGTTCGACGACACCGACGGCGACGAGTGGGGCACCTGGCGGCGCCAGCCCTTCGGCTCCCCACCCGGCCGGGCGGAGACCCCGCTGCCCCTGCGGCCGGGGTACCAGGCCGGCCTGCACCTCGCGCGGGACGGGACCGGCGTCGTCGGCCGCACCGACCCCGACGCCGGGACGACCATCCACCAGGTCTTCCTCGACTCGCCCACCGCGGCGCCCGTCCTCCTCTACGCGGGGGAGCACGACGCCGAGGCGGCGGCGCTGAGCGACGACGGCAACCTCCTCGCCGTCGGGCACGCGGAGGGCGGCGACCCGCGCCACCCGGGCCTGCGCGTGCTGTCGGCGGACACGGGCGCCACGGTGGCCGCGCTCGACGACGGACCCGGGCGCGGCCTGTGGGCGCTGGACTTCCCGCCGCTCCCCGGTGACTCCCGCCTCCTCGTCCTCCACGAGCGCACGGGCACGCCGCGGGCGGCGGTGTGGGACGTCCTCAGCGGTGCGTGGCGCGAGCTCGCCCTCGACGTCGACGGCGAGGTCGCCGACGCCACGTGGTACCCCTCCGGGGACGCCGTGCTGCTCGCCGTCGACCACCGTGCCCGCACCCGCCTGCACCGCCACGACCTGCGCACCGGCCGCAGCACCCTCGTCGGTCCCGCAGACGGGACGGTCGACGGCGCGACGGCCCGCCCTGACGGCGAGGTCTGGTACTCGTGGTCCTCGGCCGCCGAGCCGCCTAGCGTGCGCACGACGGCGACCGGCCGGGTGCTCCTCGCCCCGGTGGGGCCGCGTCCGCGTGCCTCCGTCGGAGTGCGCGACGTCGACGTGCCCGGCCCCGGCGGGAGCGTGCACGCGCTGCTGCGGGTGCCGGCGACGGGGACGGCACCGCACCCGGTCGTCGTCGACGTCCACGGCGGGCCGGCCGACCACCGCACCGACTCCTTCTCCCCCACCCTCGCCGCCTGGGTGGACCAGGGTTTCGCCGTCCTCAGCGTGAACTTCCGCGGCTCCACCGGCTACGGCACCCGGTGGCGCGACGCGATCGAGGGCGACGTGGGCCGGGCCGAGCTGGCGGACATCGCCGCCGTCCACGACCACCTCGTGGCCGAGGGGACGCTCGACCCGCGGCGCTCGGTGCTCGCCGGTGCGTCCTGGGGCGGCTACCTCACCCTCCTCGGGCTCGGCACCCAGCCGGAGCGGTGGGCGCTGGGGCTGGCGGACGTCCCCGTGGCGGACTACGTCGCCGCCTACGAGGACGAGCTGTCCACCCTCCAGGCCCTCGACCGTGCCCTCCTCGGCGGCTCACCGCAGGAGGCGCCCGAGGCCTGGGCCGCCGCCAGTCCGATCACCTACGTCGACCACGTCCGGGCGCCGGTGCTGCTGCTGGCCGGGCTCAATGATCCTCGCTGCCCGCTGCGCCAGGTGCAGCGCTACGCGGACGCGCTGCGGGAGCGGGGCGGGGTCGTCGAGCTCTACCAGTACGGCGGCGGGCAC
Organism: Georgenia phoenicis; assembly: GCF_047302425.1. Classification (NCBI taxonomy): domain Bacteria; kingdom Bacillati; phylum Actinomycetota; class Actinomycetes; order Allobogoriellales; family Allobogoriellaceae; genus Georgenia; species Georgenia phoenicis. The sequence continues at coordinate 129,916 of NZ_CP154855.1, forward strand.
GGCTCGCTCGTCGTGGACGAGCGGCTGACCCAGATGCGCCTGCAGCTCGACTTCGTCAGCCGCCACCTCTCCCCCTGAACCGCCGAGTACGCACGAACGGTCACCAGCGGGCGCCTGCCGGCGCCGCGCGGTGACCGTCTGTGCGTACTCGGCGGAGGGGGTGGGGCGAGCCGGGGCTCAGGCCTTTGCGAGGATCTTCTCCGCCAGGAGCTCGGCGATCTGGATGGTGTTGAGCGCCGCCCCCTTGCGCAGGTTGTCCCCGACGACGAACAGGGCCAGCCCGCGACCGCCGTCGACGCTCTGGTCCTGCCGGATGCGGCCGACGAAGGTCGCGTCCTTGCCGGTCGCCTCCAGGGGCGTGGGGACGTCGGCGAGCTCGACGCCCGGGGCGTCCGCGAGCAGCTCGCGGGCCCGCTCCGCGGAGATCGGGCGCTCGAACTCGGCGTTGATCGACAGCGAGTGGCCGGAGAAGACCGGCACGCGCACGCAGGTGCCGGAGACGGCGAGCTCGGGCAGGTCGAGGATCTTGCGCGACTCGTTGCGGAGCTTCTGCTCCTCGTCGGTCTCCTCGCTGCCGTCGTCGACGATGCTGCCGGCGAGGGCGACGACGTCGAAGGCGATCGGGGCGACGTAGGTCTGCGGCTCGGGCAGGGTGAGGGCCGAGCCGTCCTGGGCGAGCGCCGTCGTGTCCTGCTCGACGGCGGCCCGCACCTGCGTGTCGAGCTCACGCACCCCGGCGACGCCGGAGCCGGAGACGGCCTGGTAGGTGGACACGACGAGCCGCTTGAGGCCGGCCTCCTCGTGGAGCACCTTGAGCGTGGGCATCGCGGCCATCGTCGTGCAGTTGGGGTTGGCGACGATCCCGGTGGGGATGCTCTCCAGGGCGTGGGGGTTGACCTCGGAGACGACGAGCGGCACGTTCGGGTCCTTGCGGTACGCCGAGGAGTTGTCGACGACGAGCGCGCCCGCCTCGACGAAGCGCGGCGCGTGCTCCTTGGACGTGGCCCCGCCGGCGGAGAACACGGCGATGTCGATGCCGCTGAGGTCCGCCGTCGCGACGTCCTCGACGACGACGTCCTGCCCCTTCCAGGGCAGCGTCCTGCCCGCCGAGCGGGCCGAGGCGAAGTAGCGGATCGTGGCGACCGGGAAGTTTCGCTCCTCGAGGATGGCGCGCATGACGGCCCCCACCTGCCCGGTGGCCCCAACGACCGCCAGCGTGACGCCGGCACGGTCTGCTGCGTGGGTGCTCATCGTCCCGTCCCTCCGTAGACCACGGCCTCGGACTCGCTGGAGTCGAGCTCGAAGGCGGTGTGGACGGCGCGGACGGCGTCGTCGAGCACCTCGGCGCGGGTGACGACCGAGATGCGGATCTCGGAGGTCGAGATCATCTCGATGTTGATGCCGGCGTCGCTGAGCGCTCCGAAGAGCTTGGCGGAGACACCCGGGTGGGAGCGCATGCCGGCTCCGACGAGGGAGAGCTTGCCGATCTGGTCGTCGTAGCGCAGGTCCGCGTAGCCCAGGTCGCTCGCGGCGGCGCGCAGCGCGGCGAGGGTCGCCGGGCCGTCGGCCTCGGGCAGGGTGAAGGAGATGTCGGTCAGCCCGGTCGACGCGGAGGACACGTTCTGGACGATCATGTCGACGTTGGCGCCGGCGCCGGCGACCACCGCGAAGAGGCGCGCTGCGGCGCCGGGGACGTCGGGGACGCCCTTGACGGTGATCTTGCCCTGGCTGCGGTCGTGGGCGACCCCGGCGATGATCGGGTCTTCCATGCTGCTCTCCTCGGTCTGGGAGTCGTCGCTGCTGATCCAGGTCCCCACCTTGGAGGAGAACGAGGACCGCACGTGGATGGGCACCCCGTAGCGGCGGGCGTACTCGACCGCTCGCAGGTGCAGGATCTTGGCGCCGTGCGCCGCCATCTCCAGGGTCTCCTCGGTGGTGATCGAGGTGATCTGGCGGGCGGTGGGCACGATGCGGGGGTCGGCGGTGAACAGGCCGTCGACGTCGGTGTAGATCTCGCAGACGTCCGCGTCGAGCGCGGCCGCGAGGGCGACGGCGGTCGTGTCGGAGCCGCCGCGGCCGAGGGTCGTGACGTCCTGGTTCTCCGAGACGCCCTGGAAGCCGGCGACGATCGCGACGCCTCCCTCCTTGAGGGTGCGCGCGATGCGCTCGGGCACGACCCCGACGATCGAGGCCTTGCCGTGGGCGGCGTCGGTGAGGACGCCGGCCTGCTGGCCGGTGTAGGAGCGGGCGGGCACACCGAGCTCGCTGATCGCCATGGCGAGCAGCGACATCGAGATCCGCTCACCGGCGGTGAGAAGGATGTCGAGCTCGCGCTCGGACGGCTTGCCGGTGACGGAGGCGGCCAGGTCGAGCAGCTCGTCGGTGGTGTCCCCCATGGCCGACACGACCACGACGACGTCGCTGCCGGCCTCCTTGGTCTCGACGATCCGTTTCGCGACGCGCTTGATGCTGGTGGCGTCGGCGACGGACGAACCGCCGAACTTCTGCACGACAAGGGGCACGGGAGGGCTCCGCTGGTTGGGTACAGGTGGAGCCGGCCGGGAGGGGCGCGGCCCCGAGAACGCAGCACAGTCTAGGTCGATCTCAGATCTCGGTCACCTAAGTGTCCGCCGACTGGAAAGGCTGTGCCAAGCCTCACCCGCTGAGCACGTCCCAGCCCAGGCGGGCGATGAGCGCGAGGACGACGACGAGGAAGACGACGCGCACGAAGCCGCTGCCCTTGGCCACGGCCATCCGGGCCCCGAGGTAGCCGCCGGTGAGGTTGGCCGCGCCGAGCGCGAGGCCCAGCCCCCACAGGACGGCGCCGTGGGGGACGAAGAACATGAGTGCGCCGGCGTTGGTCGCGAAGTTGACGATCTTCGCCAGCGCCGAGGCGGGGAGGAAGGCGTAGCCGAGGACGGAGACGAGGCTGATGACGAGGAACGTGCCGGTGCCGGGGCCGAGCAGCCCGTCGTAGGCGCCGATGACCAGGCCGACGCCGGCCGCGGCCAGGTGGTGGCCCCGCCCGCTCCACCGCAGGTCGGTCTGTGCGCCGATCTTGGGCCGGGCGATGGTCCAGGCGGCCACCCCGAGGAGGACGACGAGGATGATCGGGGTGAAGAGCTCGGCGGGGATCTGCGCGGCCAGCACCGCGCCACCGAAGGCCCCGGCGAGCGCGGCGAGCGCCATCGGCGCCGCCGTGCGCAGGTCCGGGCCCACCCGCCGGTAGTAGGTGAGGGCGCTGACCGAGGTGCCCATGATCGAACCGACCTTGTTGGTCGCCAGCGCCTGCACCGGGGTGATGCCCGGTACGAGGAGCAGCGCCGGCAGCTGGATCAGCCCGCCACCGCCGACGACGGCGTCGACCCAGCCGGCCGTGAAGCCGGCCAGCAGCAGGAGGACGAGTCCGAGGACGTCCAGCTCGAGAGGCACCCGCCCATCCTGCCGCCAAGTGCACTCTCGGCGGTAAGCAGGGGGTGCGGCTAGCTGCCGTCGCCGTGGAGGGCGTCGAACTCGGCGTCGGCGGCGACGTCCGCGGGGACGTCGAGGCGGACGTGGGAGAGCACCGAGAGCAGCGCCCGCAGCGCAGCGGCGGCCCGGTCGCCCCAGTTGGACAGGTAGGAGAACTGCCACCACCACAGGGCCTCGATGACGTTGCCGGCGCGGTGGTGGATGAGCCCCCGACGCAACGCGAGCGCCACCTCGGCAATGTCGGCGGAGAGCATGCCGGTGACCGAGGCGTTGTCGACGAGCGGGTCGGGCACCTCGCGGTACTCGTCGAGCCCGTCGAAGACGTTCGCCAGACCGAGCCGCAGCGGGTCGGCGTCCGGCTCCGCGCCGTCGTCGGGCTCGAAGCGCTGGGGCGGGACGACGTCGGTGACGGCCCCCAGGCGTGCCCCGGCGGCGCTGAGGTCCGCGAGGGCGAGGAGGAGCAGGGAGATCGCGAGGTCCGGGTGCGCGCCGGCGGCGACCTGCGTGACGGTCTCGAGGAAGCGCTCGGACTCGGCGGCCATCGCCCCGGCGAGCGCGTGGAGGTCGGCGACCTCCGCCGTCTGGTCGGCGTTCTCAGGCATCGATCCTCCTGCGCCCCTCGAAGGCCCGACCCAGGGTGATCTCGTCCGCGTACTCGAGGTCACCGCCAACGGGCAGGCCGGACGCGAGGCGGGAGACCGGGACACCCATGCCGCGCAGCATGCGCGCGAGGTACGTGGCGGTGGCCTCGCCCTCGATGTTCGGGTCGGTGGCGAGGATGACCTCGGTGACGGTGCCGTCCGCCAGGCGGGTCATGAGCTCGCGGATGCGGAGGTTGTCCGGGCCGATGCCGTTGATCGGGTTGATGGCGCCGCCGAGCACGTGGTACTTCCCGCGGAACTCGCGGGTGCGCTCGATGGCGACGACGTCCTTGGCCTCCTCGACGACGCACAGGACCTCGTCGCTGCGGCGGGGGTCGCTGCAGATCCGGCAGCGCTCCCCCTCGGACACGTTGCCGCACACCTCGCAGAAGCGGACCTTGCTCTTGACCTCGGTGAGGACGTGCGCGAGCCGCTCGACGTCCGCGGCCTCGGCCGCCAGGACGTGGAAGGCGATCCGCTGGGCACTCTTGGGCCCGATCCCGGGGAGTCGACCGAGCTCGTCGATGAGGTCCTGCACCGCGCCTTCGTACACCCCGACAGCCTACGTCGCCCCGGTGACACCGGGGCGCCGGAGCGACCAGCCCCGCGCGCCGACCGCACGCGACACCGACGACCGCTAGGGATATGCCACCCGCGCTCGGTACTTTTACGTGCGCTCGCTGGCAGGCGGCCTCGCCGGCGTGGGCTACTCCTCGTGGATGATCGTGCCGCCGAGCATGCGCTCGATGAGCGGCGCACCCACGAGGCCGGAGTTCTCGGCGTCGGGGTCGTCCATGCTCGCGACGTCGTCGGCCGGCGCGATCCGGGTGGCGGGGGCGGGCTCGGGGGCGCTGGGCGGCGCACCCCGGGAGGAGTCCGCGGACCAGTCGCGGCGCGGGGCCGAGGACGGCGACCCGGCCGAGGGCGAGGACGCCCGGTGGGCCTCGGGCGGGGCGGCCGGTGCGCGGGGAGCCGCGGTGGGCTCGCCCCAGTCGGCGGGGGGCTCGGGAGCGGGCTCCGTCCAGGCGTCCCGGGCCGGCTCCGGCTCGGGCGCCCCCCAGCCGGTGGAGGCGACGGGGGCGGGGGCGGCGTAGGGCGCCTCGCCCTGCCTGCCGCCCTCCGCGGCCTGGCTGAGGACCGGCTCGATGCGCAGCTGGACGCCGAGCGTCTCGCTGAGCGCGCGCTGGAGGTGCTCGCTGTGCGCGCCGCTGCCGAAGGTGTGCGCGAGGCCGGAGGTGGCGAAGGCGAGGTGGAGCACGCCGCCGGAGACCTCGCCCACCTGGGCGTTCTGGGAGACCAGTGCCCAGGTGGTGCGCTTGAAGCGCGCGAGGGTGGAGAGCACCTCGGGCCAACGGCGGCGGATGAGGTCGGCGTCCGCGCTGGGCGAGGCAGCCGCCGGGGCTGCCGGGCCGCCCGACGTTGCGGCGGGGGTCCGCTGGGCCGCGTTCGCCCAGGCATTCTCGCTCCGGGGGCCGGGCTCCGGGGTGCCCGGCCGGCCCTGCGGGGCCGGACGCTCGGCCTCCGGCGAGGCGGGACGCGCGGGGGCACGGTCCTGCTCCGGCGCGGTGGCTGGAGCCGGGGCGTGGCCGGCCGGCTCCCTGGTCGCGGGAGCCTCCTCGGCAGGAGCCTGCTCGGCCGGCTCCTCGGTGGTCGCGTCCGGGGCCGGGCGGGGTGGGTCCGCGGCGGCCGGGGCGTCGGCCGGCTCGGGAGCGTCCTCGACGGCCGGGGCGTCGGCAGGCTCCGGGGCCACGGCGCCAGCCGGCTCCGAGGTGCTCTCAGCGACACCGCGCTGCGGCGCCGGCTCCTCCACTGCGCGCGAGTCCGCGTGCGGTGCGGGCGCAGGCTCGGGCGACGCCGGCCGCTCGGGAGCGGGCTGGGACACCTGGGCCGCAGGCGCGGCGGCCGGCGCCGACTGAGCGGGCGCGGGCACGGGAGCCGGAGCGGGCACGGCGCCCGGCGCGGCCTGAACGGGCACGCCACCACCGGCGGACAGGTGCCGCTCGATGCGGTCGAGCCGGGCGGCGTGGCCGCGGGCGGCGTCGTCCGCACCGGGGAGCAGCAGTCGCGCGCACAGGAGCTCGAGCTGGAGGCGCGGGGAGGTGGCGCCGCTCATCTCGGTGAGCGCCTCGTTGAGGAGGTCACCGGCGCGGGTGAGCTCGGCGGGGCCGAGCTGCTGGGACTGCACGCGCATCCGCTCGAACTGGTCGCTGGGCAGGGTGCGCAGCACCGACACGGCGTGCTCCCCCGACACGGCGATGACGACGAGGTCGCGGATGCGCTCGAGCAGGTCCTCGGCGAAGCGCCGGGGGTCGTGCCCGGAGTCGATGACGCGGTCGACCACCCGGAAGAGGCTGGCGCCGTCGCGCGCGGCGAGGGCGTCGACGACGTCGTCGAGCAGGGTCGCGTGGGTGTAGCCGAGGAGGGCGACGGCGCGCTCGTAGCTGACCTCGCCGTCCTGCGCGCCGGCGATGAGCTGGTCGAGCACCGACAGCGAGTCACGCACCGACCCGCCGCCCGCGCGGACGACGAGCGGCAGCACCCCGGTCTCCACCTGCACGCCCTCGGCGGTGCACAGCTCCTCGAGGTAGGCCTGCAGCCGCTCCGGCGGCACGAGCCGGAAGGGGTAGTGGTGGGTGCGGGAGCGGATCGTCCCGATGACCTTCTCCGGCTCCGTCGTCGCGAAGACGAACTTCACGTGCGCCGGCGGCTCCTCGACGAGCTTGAGCAGCGCGTTGAAGCCCTGGCTCGTCACCATGTGGGCCTCGTCGATGATGAAGATCTTGTAGCGGTCGCGGGCCGGGGCGAAGGCGGCCCGCTCCCGCAGCTCGCGGGCGTCGTCGACGCCACCGTGCGAGGCGGCGTCCATCTCGACGACGTCGAGGGAGCCGGCGCCCCCGCGCGCGAGCTCGACACAGCTCGGGCAGGTCCCGCAGGGGGTGTCGGTGGGGCCCTCGGCGCAGTTGAGGCAGCGCGCGAAGATGCGTGCCGACGTCGTCTTCCCGCAGCCGCGCGGGCCGGAGAAGAGGTACGCGTGGGTGATGCGGTCCGCGCGCAGCGCGGCCCGGAGCGGGTCGGTCACGTGCTCCTGGCCGATGACGTCCGCAAAGGTCTCGGGCCGGTAGCGGCGGTACAGGGCGGTGCTCACCCCAGAACTCTAGGCGTCTTCGCTGACACCGTGTACGCCCTTGTGGGAATGCAAGGACCCCTCGCGCACCCGCCAGAGCTCACCTGCCCTTGCTGCCTTCCGGCCCTGGGGGAGTTCAGTGAGGTGACGCCGCACGAGGGGTCGCGATCAAGTCTAACGGACGACGACGGCGGGTCCACCCGCCCCCCGCGAACACCCGGCCGGGTGAGGGATGGCGCACACCTGGTCGCCGGCGGTTCGATCCGGGGCCCGACCTCGGGTACCCTCGACCCGCCAGGAGGATTCGCCTAGTGGCCTATGGCGCACGCTTGGAAAGCGTGTTGGGTTAACGCCCTCGGGGGTTCGAATCCCCCATCCTCCGCAGCACGAACGGGCCCGCCGGCTGACCGGCGGGCCCGTTCGCATCTCCCCTCGCGGCGTCCCGCCACCTACTATCGACGGGTGATCTTCAAGGCAGTCGGCGATGGCCGTCCCTACCCGGACCACGGCGTGGAGACCACCCGGGACTGGGCCGCGGTGGCACCGCGGCAGGTCCGGCTGGACGAGCTCGTCACCACCAAGAGCGAGCTCGACCTGCGCCACCTCCTGGCCGAGGACTCGACCTTCTACGGCGACCTCTTCGCCCACGTCGTCTCCTGGCGCGGCACCCTCTACCTCGAGGACGGCCTGCACCGGGCGCTGCGCGCGGCCCTCCAGGCACGGCTCCACGTCCACGCCCGCGTCCTCGAGCTGGACGTCGACGGCACCGTCCTCACCACCGGCTGAGCAACGCCGGCCGCGTCTCGGTGGCCCGGCGGTTTCACGCCGAGGGCGGGCGACGCACTACCTTTGGCCTGTGACGACTGACCCTGCCGAGGCCGCCCGACGCCGAGCCGCCCGACGCCGCCACCTCCAGCAGCGCCAGACCCTGATCTTCGGGATCCTCATCACCGCGATGCTCGCGGTGGCGCTGGTGGCCGCGGCGATGTGGGGCAACGTGATCCCCTCGCCCTTCGCGCGTCCCTTCAGCTCCCCCGAGCCCACCGAGGCCGCGAGCTCGAACGTGCCGTGCCCGCCCGCCGACGCGCTGCCCGCGCCGTACGGCGAGATCACCGCCAACGTCTTCAACGCGACGGACCAGACGGGCCTGGCGGCACGCACCGCCAGCGGGCTGGCGCAGTACGGGGTCGTCATCTCCCAGGAGGGCAACTACACCGGCAACCTCGACGCCGTCGCCAACATCGTCAGCGGCCCGCGCGGGCTGCAGGCCGCCTACACCGTCGCCCAGCTCGTCCCCGGCGCCACCGTCACGCTCGACGGCCGCGACGACGGCACGATCGACGTCGTCCTCGGCGGCTCCTTCACCGAGGTCCCGCCGCCGGAGGCCGCGGCCATCGACCCCGAGCAGCCGCTCACCCCGCCGCCGGGCTGCACGCCCGTGCCCGTCCCGAGCGAGCCGGCCGAGGACGAGGTGCCCGCGGCCGGCTGAGCCCCGCTCAGCCCTCGCGGGCGGCGTCCGGCACCGAGGCCGGGCTCGCCGGTTCGGCGCTCGTCCCGCGCCACCGGGCCAGCGCCCGCATGACGTGGTAGACGCCGAGCGCGGCCGCGGTCCCGAGCGCGATGCCCTCGAAGCGCAGGTCCCCGGCCACCCACGTGTAGTTCGCGATGCCGACGATGAGCGCGATGGCCGCCGTCGTGAGGTTGACCGGGTCGGAGAAGTCGACCTTGGCCTGCACCCAGATCCGCGCGCCGAGCACGCCGATCATCCCGTAGAGGACCGTGGCGGCGCCGCCGAGCACCCCGGCGGGCACCGTGTTGATGAGCTCGCCGAACTTCGGGGACATGCTGAGCAGCAGCGCGACGACGCCGGCGACGCCGTAGGCGGCGGTGGAGTAGACGCGGGTCGCGGCCATGACGCCGATGTTCTCGGCGTAGGTCGTCGTGCCGGAGCCGCCGCCCGCGCCGGCGAGGGTGGTGGCCAGGCCGTCGGCGAGGAGCGCGCGGCCGGTGACGCCGTCGAGGTTCTCCCCCGTCATCGCCGCCACCGACTTCACGTGGCCGATGTTCTCTGCGATGAGGACGATGACGACGGGCACGAACAGCCCCATGACCGACAGGTCGAAGCTGGGGGCGGTGAAAGTCGGCAGCCCGAACCACGCCGCCTCGCCCACGCGGGTGAAGTCGACCTCGTCGCGCAGGACAGCGACGACGTAGCCGCCCAGGACCCCGACGAGGATCGCGAGGCGGCCGATGATCCCGCGGAAGAGCACCGTGACGAGGACGACGACGGCGATGGTCACCAGCGCCGTCACCGGCGCCGTGGACACGTTGTTCCACGCGCTCGGGGCGAGGTTGAAGCCGATGAGGGCGACGACGGTGCCGGTGACGATCGGCGGCATGACGACGTCGATCCACCGCGCCCCCGCGAAGTGGACGAGCAGCCCGACGAGGGCGAGCAGGACACCGACGACAAGGATGCCGCCGAGCGCCGCGGGCATGCCGCCCACCTCGGTCGCCGCACCGATCGGGGCGATGAACGCGAAGCTCGAGCCGAGGTAGCTGGGCACCCGGTTGCGGGTGATCGCGAGGAAGAGCAGCGTGCCGACGGCGGAGAAGAAGAGGGTGGTCGAGGGCGGGAAGCCGGTGATGAGCGGGACGAGGAAGGTGGCCCCGAACATCGCCACGACGTGCTGGGCGCCGATGCCGATCGTGCGCGGCCAGCTCAGCCGCTCGCGCGGGCCGACGACCTCGCCCGGGCCGACCCTGACCCCGTCCCCGTGAACCGTCCAGATCGCCATGCTGCTGCCCTTCGCCGAGTGGATCCCCGCCGCGCAGACTAGCGCCACCCGTGGGGCCGCCCGGGCCACGTCCCAGCGTGCAATCCTTGGCGGGTGGATGAGGGCCTGTGGCGAGCACCGGGACGCGACGGCGGGACGCCGGACGCCGAGCCTCCCGCGCCGGCCCGCCCGCCCTCGCCCGGGTACGACCCGTACGCGGCGCCGTCGCCGTCCGCGGGCAATCCGTACGCGGCGCAGTCGCCAGGGACCCCGTCCGCGGCGCCGGGCTACCCGCCGCACGATCCCTTCGCAGCGGACGCGCGGCACCGCGACAGGGTGCTCGGCGGGCCCGGCTACGACAGTCCCGCCTACCGCAACGACCGGGTGGCGGCGGCCGCGATGGTGCTCGGCGTCGTCGGGGTGATCGTCCCCGGGATCTGCCTGTTCGCCGTCGCCCTCGGCCACCTCGGCCTGCGCCGGCTGCGCACCTCCTACGACGGCGGACGCGGCCTGGCGATCGCCGGGCTCGCGCTCGGGTACGCGATGACGGCCGTCTGGCTCGGGCTGTTCCTCCTCTTCCTCTCCACGCGGTCGCTCCTCTGAAGGAGCCGTGGGCCGCGGGTAGCCTGCGGATGTGAAGCCCTTCCTGCTCATCTCCACCCGCTCCGAGGACGACGCCGCCGCCTCCGAGTACGCGTCGATGCTCGACCTCGGCGGGCTCGAGGAGCACGAGCTGCACTGGCTGCGTCTCGAGGCGGAGCCGCTCCCGGAGATCGAGCTCGCGGACTACTCGGGCATCATCCTCGGCGGCAGCCCCTTCACCAGCTCGGTCCCCGACGAGCACAAGAGCGACACTCAGCGCCGGGTGGAGGCCGAGCTGAGCGGGTTCCTCGACGTGCTCGTCGAGCGGGACTACCCCTTCTTCGGTGCCTGCTACGGCATCGGCACCCTCGCCCGGCACATCGGCGGGGTCCTCGACGGCACCTACGCCGAGCCCATCAGCGCCCCGGTCATCACGCTGACCGACGAGGGCCGGGCCGACCCCGTGCTCGCCGGCCTGCCGGAGTCCTTCCAGGGCTACGTCGGCCACAAGGAGGCGTGCACGCACCTGCCGGAGACCGCCGTCATCCTCGCGACCTCCGAGCACTGCCCGGTCCAGATGTTCCGGGTGCGGAGCAACCTCTACGGCACCCAGTTCCACCCCGAGCTCACCCTCGAGGCCCTCGTCGAGCGGATGACCGTCTACCGGCACGCCGGCTACTTCGACCCCGAGGAGTTCGACGCGGTCTACCGGGAGGTCGCGGCCGCGGACGTCACCGCGGCCGGTCGGGTGCTGACGAACTTCGTGGCGCGCTACGCGGACTGACGGCAACGGCCCGGGCCCCCGCGTGGGGACCCGGGCCGCGCTGGCGGTAGCGGTGGGATTTGAACCCACGGTGGCTTGCACCACACAGCATTTCGAGTGCTGCACCTTCGGCCGCTCGGACACGCTACCTCGGCGACCGAGTGTACCGGCCCGCTCCCCGTGCTCCCAATCCACCCGAGCTCCTCATGGACGCGGCGCCCCTGCCGATAGGTCGGTGAGCAGCTACGAGCAGGGGTGAGTGACATCGCGAGGACACGGCAGGAAGAGCGTCGGTTCGGCCGGGACGAGCTCATCGTCTCCAAGACCGACCTCAAGGGCCGCATCACCTACGCCAACGACGTCTTCCTCAGGGTGTCGGCCTACCGCGAGGAGGAGCTCCTCGGCCAGCCGCACAGCATCATCCGCCACCCCGACATGCCGCGCGGCGTCTTCCACCTGCTGTGGGAGACCCTCGAGAGGGGCGATGAGATCTTCGCCTACATCAACAACCTCGCCGCCGACGGCGCGTACTACTGGGTGCTCGCCCACGTGACGCCGACTCGGGACGCGAGCGGCGCCGTCGTCGGCTACCACTCCAACCGGCGCTCCCCCGCACCGGCGGCCGTCGCCCGGGTGGAGCCGCTCTACGCGCGCATGCGGGCCGCGGAGGCCGGGCACCGGCGGGCCGTCGACGCCGCGGCCGCCTCGCGCGCCGTCCTGGAGGACGCGCTCGAGGGGCAGAGCTACGACGAGCTCGTCTGGGAGCTCATCACGGGGGCGGCGGCATGAGGCGCGCGGCACGTGACGCGGCCCGGATCGCCGAGCTCGAGGCCCAGCTCGCGGCGCACCGCGCGGCGACGGCGGCGCTCACCGGGGTCGTCGAGCGCGCGGCGGGCGGGGACCTCGAGGCGCGCGTCCCCCCGCTCGGCACTGACCCGCAGCACGCGGCGCTGCGCGACGGCGTCAACCGGCTGCTCGACGTCGTCGACGCCTTCGTCCGGGAGTCGCAGGCCGCCCTCGCGGCGGCGGCCGACGGCCGCTACCACCGCCGCTTCCTCGAGCAGGGTGTGCCCGGGGCCTTCCGTGAGGGGGCGCGCCGCATCGACGCCGGGCGCGCCTCGATGGCGGACGCGGCCGGCCACCTTGCCCAGCAGGTCTCCGCCCGCGCGGAGTTCGCCGAGTCCGCCATCGCGTCCTCGGAGCGGGTGACGGTGGACCTCGGGGAGGTCGCCGCGGCGACGTCCACCCTGGCGGCGTCCACCGGGGCCGCGGTGAGCGAGGCCCGCTCCGCCCTCACGACCATGCGGCAGCTGGAGGAGTCCTCCGCGAGCACCGCCGAGGCCGTGACGATCATCGCCAAGGTCGCCGCCCAGACGAGGATGCTCGCCCTCAACGCGACCATCGAGGCCGCCCGCGCCGGCGACGCCGGCCAGGGCTTCGCCGTCGTCGCCCACGAGGTGCGCACGCTCGCGGACGAGACGGCCCGGTCCGCGACGGGTATCGGGGAGCAGATGGCCGCGGCGATCGACGCGGCCGCCGACGCCGCCGCGGCCATCGGCCGGATCGCGACCCTGGTCGAGGAGATGGACGGGCAGGTCGGGGCGATCGCGAGGACGACGGGCGAGGAGTCGAGCCTCGCGTGGATGGCCCAGTCGCTGCGTGAGCAGATCGGCAGCTTCGCCGGCTGAGCGGGTGCGCCGGGCGCGGGTTAGCCTCGGCCTGGTGGACCCGCAACGCCCGCTCATCGTCGCACCCCCGGCCGACGCCGCCAGGCCCGAGCCGGAGGACGTCCCGGCCGCGCTCGCTCCCGTCGTCGAGATCCTCTCCGGCGCGACGGTCGCGGCGCTGACCGGCGCCGGCCTGTCGACCGACTCCGGCGTGCCGGACTACCGCAGCCCCGGCTCCCCGCCGCGGCGGCCCATCACGCTGCAGGAGTTCCTCGCGGCCGAGACCCACCGCCGCCACTACTGGGCGCGCAACCACCTCGGCTGGCGCTTCCTGCGCGACGTCGCCCCCAACGACGGCCACCGGGCGCTGGCGCTCATGGAGTACGAGGGCACCGTCAACGGCGTCGTCACCCAGAACATCGACCTGCTCCACCTCAAGGCCGGCTCGCGCAACGTCGTCCACCTCCACGGGCGCTACGACCAGGTGGTCTGCCGCGACTGCGGGCGCACCTTCTCGCGGGAGGCGCACGACGCCGCGCTGACGGCGCTCAACCCGGGCTGGCGGGAGAAGCACGTCGACGACGTCGAGGTGGCCCCGGACGCCGACGCCGCCCTCGAGAGCACCGCCGACTTCCGGGTGGCGCCCTGCCCGCGCTGCGGCGGCACGCTCATGCCCGACGTCGTCTTCTTCGGCGGCACGACGCCGCGCGACCGGGTGGAGCACGCGCGAGCGATCGTCGACGAGGCCGACGCGCTGCTCGTCGCCGGCTCCTCGCTGGCGGTGATGAGCGGGCTGCGCTTCGTGCGGCAGGCCGCCAAGGGCGGCAAGCCGGTGGTCATCCTCACCCGCGGTGACACCCGCGGGGACGACCTCGCGACCGTCAAGGTCGAGGTCAGCACCACCCTCGCCCTCCCGTACCTCGCCCAGGCCCTCTGACCCACGCCTGCCTCACTCCCCCGCCGACAGCACACTTATCGCCGACAGCACACTTATCGCCGAGAGTGCACTTGTCGCCAGCGGCCTTGTGCGCAGAACACGCGCAGCCGGACGGGCCCGGAAAATCCGGCTGTCGGCGAGGGGAGGCGGGGAGGGGAGAGGGGAGGGTCCGGAGGCGGGCGCTCAGCGGCGGGCGGCGAAGAAGTCGCGCAGCAGGCGGGCGGAGCGCTCCTCCTCGACCCCACCGACCACCTCGGCACGGTGGTTGAGACGCGAGTCACGCACGACGTCGCGCACCGAGCCGCAGGCCCCGGCCTTGGGGTCCCAGGCGCCGAAGACGACGCGCGCCACCCGGGAGAGCACCACCGCCCCGGCGCACATGGTGCACGGCTCGAGGGTGACGACGAGCGTGCAGCCTTCGAGGCGGACGTCGCCGGTGGCGGAGGCCGCGGCGCGCAGGGCGAGGACCTCGGCGTGGGCGGTAGGGTCGCGGTCGACCTCGCAGCGGTTGTGCGCCGTCGCGACCACGCGCCCCTCGCCGTCGAGGACGACGGCGCCGACCGGCACGTCCCCGCCCGCGAGCGCCCGCTCGGCGAGCTCCAGGGCGGTGCTCATCGCCACGGTCCACGGTGTCATGGGACCCATCCTGCACGTCGTCCCCTCCGGCACGGGTACGTTCTACTCATGCGCCTGCACGTCGCGGACCACCCGCTCATCGCCCACAAGCTCACCGTCCTGCGGGACGAGCGCACCGAGTCCCCCACCTTCCGGCTGCTCGTCGACGAGCTCGTCACCCTCCTCGCCTACGAGGCGACCCGCGAGGTGGCGACCGAGCAGGTGGAGATCACCACACCGGTCGCCCGCACCACCGGCACGCACCTGGCCGCGCCCCGGCCGCTCGTCGTGCCGATCCTGCGCGCGGGCCTCGGCATGCTCGACGGGATGACCCGCCTGCTCCCCACCGCCGAGGTCGGCTTCCTCGGCATGCAGCGCGACGAGACGACCCTCGAGGCCATCACCTACGCCAACCGGCTGCCCGAGGACCTCAGCGGCCGGCAGGTCTTCGTCCTCGACCCGATGCTCGCCACCGGCAACACCCTCATCGCGGCGATCGAGTACCTCCTCGCGCGCGGCGCCCGCGACGTCACCGCGATCTGCCTGCTCGTCGCCCCCGAGGGTCTGCGGACCGTCGAGGAGGCCGTCGGCTCGCGCGGTGAGGTCAAGATCGTCACCGCCGCGGTCGACGAGCGTCTCGACGAGCACGCCTACATCGTCCCGGGCCTCGGGGACGCCGGCGACCGCCTCTACGGCGTCGTCTGAGCCGCCCCACCCCACGCGCCTGCGACTGTGCGTCTCGCAGGTGTTCAGCTGCGACCGAGGACCTCCGCGTCGAGGATCGTCCCGCCCAGGCTCCAGCCGCCGGCGGCGACCTCCTCGAGGACGACGAGGGTCGTCGGGCGGGCCCGCTCGCCGTACACGTCGGCGAAGGCGTCGGTGACGGCGTCCTGCAGCTTCTTCCTCGACTCCGGGGTGAGGGTGTCGGCCGGGACCTTGAGGTTGGCAAAGGGCATGACTCTTCTCCTTCGGGGTGGGAACCACCGAGCGGCCGGACGGCCGGGTGGTCGGAGCGCGGGACCGGGGACGACGACGTGACCGCCCGCCGTCAGACCATCCCGCCGTTCGCACGCAGGACCTGCCCGTTGACCCACTGGCCGTCCTCGCTGACGAGGAACGCGACGACGCGCGCGATGTCCTCGGGGGTGCCCAGCCGCTCGAGCGGCGGCACCTTCGCCAGGGCCTCGACCTGCTCCTCGGTCTTGCCGTCGAGGAAGAGCTCGGTCGCAGTCGGGCCGGGGGCGACAGCGTTGACCGTGATGTTCCGCCCGCGCAGCTCCCTGGCGAGGATCATCGTCATCCCCTCCACGGCGCTCTTGCTGGCCACGTAGGCCCCGTACGTCGGGAACTGCGTGCCGACGACGGAGGTGGAGAGGGCCACGACGGAGCCGCCGTCCCGCACGCGCCTGGCCGCCTGCTGCGCGACGACGAACGCGCCCCGGATGTTCGTGCGGTGCAGTGCGTCGAGCACCTCGAGGTCCTGCTCGGCGATCGTCGAGAGCGCCATCCGCCCCGCGGAGTTCACGACGACGTCGACGCCACCGAAGGTCTCCTCGGCCCGGTCGAACATGGCGGCCACGGCGTGCTCATCGGCCACGTCGGCCTGGACGGCGATCGCCTGGCCGCCGGCCGCGACGATCGCGGCCACCGCGTCCTCGGCTGCGGCGGCGTTCCCGGCGTAGCCGACGACGACGGCCAGGCCGCCCCTCGCCAGTCGCTCGGCGACCACCCGGCCGATGCCGCGAGAGGCACCGGTGACGATCGCAACGCGGGTGCTGTTGTTGTCGTCCATCGCAATCCTCCATTTCGCCGCTACGCCCTCTGCGTAACGTTGATAGCAACGATAGCACCGATCGTATCGGCGATGTCAAGACGGTATGGTGGGCGCTATGGCACCCCGATCTGGAGACGTCCGCGACGCCCTGCTGGCGGCCGCGGAGGATCTCCTCGTCAGCTCGCCGGACGGTGAGATCTCCACCCGCGCCGTCTGCGACGCCGTCGGCGTCACGCAGCCCGTGCTCTACCGGATCTTCGGTGACAAGCAGGGCCTCCTCGACGCCCTCGCCGAGGTGGGACTGCAGCGCTACACCGCCCGCAAGCGGGAGCTCGAGACCACGCCCGACCCGGTCGCGGACCTGCGTGCGGGGTGGGACGACCACATGGCCTTCGCGGCGGAGCACCCGGCGATCTACCGCCTGATGTTCTCCCCCCGGCCGGGAGTGCCGAGCGCCGCCCGCGACGGCGTGCTCGAGCTCGTCAAGGCGGCGCTACGACGGTGCGCTGCCGGGGGTGCGCTGCGGGCAGAGATCGACGCGAGTGCCGCGCTCATCCTGTCCGCGAACGTCGGGCTGGCCATGAACCGGCTGACCCAGCCCGACGTCTACGGGGCACGGGAGCTGTCGGACGGTCTGCGCGACGCCGTCTTCGCTGCCGTCCTCACCGACGCGCCCACACCGTCGGAGGAGGTCCCCCTCGTCGTCGCCGCCCGGCAGCTGAGCGCCCAGCTCGACCTGGACACTCCCGGCCGGCTCGCGCCCGAGGAGCAGGCCCTGCTCCGCCTCTGGCTGCAGCGGCTGACGGCCTGACCCGTCCCCGTCCGCACCGCCCTACCGGACGGTGAAGCCCTGCTCCCCCTGCGGGTCCTCGACGCGCACGGAGACGTCCTCGACCCGGGCGGCGGGCGGGCCCTCGTGCAGCCAGCGCAGCACCTGGTCGACGGCAGCCTCCTCCCCTTCGAGGACGGCCTCGACCCGGCCGTCGGGCAGGTTGCGCACCCATCCGGCCACACCGGCGCGCTCCGCCTGCGCGGCGCAGGCCATCCGCATGCCCACGCCCTGAACCCGTCCGGTGACGGTCACGTAGCAGCGCCGCATCTCACTCCTCCTCGGCGAGCACCCCGGCAGTCTGGCCGACGACGCCGGCCATCCACCCGGCGTCGGGAACCGCGGCGGCGTCCGTCGCCGCGATCTGGACGACGACGGCGTACCCCTCGCCGTCCCCTGACCCCAGGTACCACGAGCCTGCCATCTCCCCCGGCGCGCTGCCGCCCTTGAAGGCGACGTCCTCCCACTCCTCGGGGAGCTCGACGCCCGGGTTGAGCGCGAGGATGTCGAGCACCGTCTCGTCCCCGGTCTCCTGGAGGGCCGCGTGGGCGCGGCACAGGTCCTGGGCCGTCGCGAACCAGTCCAGCCCCTCGGTCCACACGACGTCGCGCGCGAGGGCCGGGTCGAGGGCCACCTCCCCGCCGGGCAGCCCGGCGAGGATCTCCTCGCGCCCTGCGGCGTCGGCCGCGGCCCACCGCTCGCGCAGCCCGCGGTCGGTGAAGGCCAGCTGGAAGAGCTCGCGCGTGGTGACGACGGGTGTGAGGAGGGCGGGGTCGTGGTGGCCGAGCCGCTCGACAGCCGTGAGCACGGCCTCGCGCCCCACGGCGTCGATCAGGAGGTCGGTGGCGGTGTTGTCGCTGATCGAGATCATCAGCTCGGCCGCCTCACGGACGCTCACCTCGTGGCCGGCGGGCTCCTCCTGGAGCGTGCCGGAGGGCAGGGAGCGCAGGTCGTCGGTGAGCGTGAGGGTGTCGTCCCACGCGAGGGTGCCGTCGGCGACGGCCTGGCGCACGGCGTCGAGCACGTAGAGCTTGACGATCGAGCCGATGGGGCGTGCGACGTCGGACTCCCGCTCGTGCAGCGGCTCGCACGTGGCGCCGTCGGCGACGAGGACGGAGGTCTCGGCGTCGAGGCCGGCGAGCGCGGCGTCGAGGTCCGCGAGGGAGGCGACGTCGGGGACGGGCCGGGTCGCCTGGAAGAAGAGGGTGGTCATCCGGCCGTCGGCGTCGGTGGCGACCTGGAGGAGCAGGCGTCCGTCGGCCGCCGCGAGGGGAAGCTGCGCGGCGTCCTCGCTGCCGTCGTAGCCCTCGACGACGTAGGGGCCACCCGCCCGGAGCTGGCCGAAGACGGCGGCCACCTGCTCAGCGGGGACTTCCGCGAGGAAGGCCTCGGCGAAGCGCTCCCGGGCCTCCTCCGCGCTCGGGCCCTCGTCGGCAGCGAGCTGCTCGAGCACCCAGGCCGTCGCCTCCCCGACGCGCGTGTCGGGCAGCGTGACACCGTCGGCGAGGCTCACCTCCTCGGTGGGCGCGGACGACGACGGCGTCTCCTCCGGCTCCCCCGACTCACCTCCGCCGCACGCGCCGACGAGAAGCAGCAGCGCGAGCGCCGCCGGCATGACCTGTCGTCTCCCCCGAGTCATGGTCACGATCCTCCCAGACGTCTGCGAGGATGCGGCCATGTCCCACCTCGCCCCGCCCGCGCCGGACGTCCTCGGTGAGCCGTGGGTCCAGCGCCGCATGACCCTGCGCCCCACACCCGACGAGCCCCGGCCCGAGGCGGTGCTCGTCCACCGGCGTGAGGCGACGAGCCGGCAGGCCGTCCTCTACCTCCACGGCTTCACCGACTACTTCTTCCAGGCGAAGCACGCCGAGCGCTGGGTGGCGGCGGGGATCGACTTCTACGCGCTCGACCTGCGCACGAGCGGGCGCGCGATCGGCGAGCGCAGCCGCCCTGGGGACGTGCGCGACCTGCGCCACCACGACGAGGAGATCGGCCTCGCGCTGGACGCGATCCGGGCCGACGGCCACGAGCAGGTCGTCCTGCTCGGGCACTCCACCGGCGGGCTCATCGCCGCGAGCTGGGCCGACCGGCACCCCGGGCAGGTGGACGCCCTCGTCCTCAACAGCCCGTGGGTCGAGCACAACGGGCCGTGGACCGAGCGGGTGCTCCTCACCCCGCTGGTCCGGCTGCTCGCCCGGTGGCTGCCGAGCGTCGTCGTCGGCCACCTCGGCGACCAGTACGGCCGCTGGCTGCGCGAGCAGGGCTGGGACTACGACCTCGCGTGGAAGCCGGTCGAGGGCTTCCCCATGCGGGCGGGCATGTTCGCCAGCGTCCGCCGCGAGCACGCCCGCCTGGCCCGCGGGCTGGCCGTCGATGCGCCGGTCCTGCTGTGCTGCTCCACCCGCTCCGGCTCGCCGTCCGCGCCCACCGCGGAGGAGCTGCGCAGCGCCGACTGCGTCCTCGACGTGCGGCACATGGTCGACCGGGCGCCGCGCCTGGGCCACGACGTCAGCGTGGTCCAGGTCCACGGCGGGGTCCACGACCTCGCCCTGTCCCCCGCGCCGGCCCGCGAGGCCTACGAGCGCACCGCCGTCGAGTGGGTGACGGAGCGGCTCGCGGCCTCGCGCCGGACCTAGCGGACCGGGCCGGGAACCGGGCCCTCGCCGTCGTCGTCCGTGCCACGGACGGTGGTGCCGGACGCCTCGCCCGCCTGCCGCACGTCGTCGACCGCGCGCTTGACCTCGATGTCGACGGTGTCGCGCAGGGTCGAGTTCTTCATGAGGACCGCGGCGACGAGGGCGAGGACGGCGAGGACACCCATGATGAGGAAGATGAGGTCCATCCCGTCGCCGTAGGCGCTGCGGACGATCGCCTCGACGTCGTCGGGCAGGGACGCGACGTCGAGGCTCCCGCCGCCGCCGGCCATGTCCGTCGGCAGGCCCGCGTCGGCGAGCCGCGAGACGAGCAGCGTGGTGATGTGCGCGGAGAGGACGGCACCGAGCACCTGGACGCCGATCGCACCGCCGAGGGAGCGGAAGAAGGCGACGGCGGAGCTCGCGGCGCCCATGTCCTTGAGCGCGACCGTGTTCTGGACGGCGAGGACGAGGTTCTGCATCGAGGCGCCCTGCCCGACGCCCATGAGCGCGAGGTAGATGCCGACCAGCCACAGGGGCGTGTCGACCCCGACCGTCGCCATGAGGACGACACCCACGGCCTGGATCGCGATGCCGCCGACGACGTAGCGCTTCCACGTGCCGCGCTGGCTGACGAGGCGGCCGGCGATCGTCGAGGCGATGAAGACGCCGAGCATCATCGGGACCATGAGCAGGCCCGACTCCGCGGGCCCGTAGCCGCGGCCGATCTGGAAGTACTGGCCCAGGAACACCGGGGCGGCGAACATGACGGTGCCGACGGCGAAGCTCGCGACGATGCTCAGCGCGGTGGTGCGCTCGGTGATGATCCACATCGGCACGACCGGCTCGGCGGCGCGCAGCTCGACGAGGACGAAGGCGACCGTCCCGAGGATCGCCCCGCCGACCATCGCGGCGGACTGCCAAGACACCCACGCGAAGTTCGTCCCGACGAAGGACAGCCACAGGAGCAGCAGGGTCACCGAGAGGATGATGAGCGCCGAGCCCCAGTAGTCGATCTTCGGCTTGCGGCGGGTGCTGGGGGGCACCTCGAGGCGGCGGTGCAGCACCCAGATCGCGATGAGCGAGAACGGGATGGCGCTCCAGTAGCACCAGCGCCAGCCCAGCCACGGGGTGTCGACGATGACGCCACCGATGAGCGGGCCGGAGACGGTGGCGACCGCCATGACGGCGCCCATGTAGCCGTTGTACCGGCCGCGCTCACGCGGGGAGATGATCGTGGCGATCGTCGTCTGGACGAGGGCCATTTGCGCGCCCATACCCACGCCCTGGATCGCGCGGTAGGCGATGAGCGTGCCGGCGTCCTGCGCGGAGCCGGCGAGGAGGGAGCCGAGGCTGAACAGCCCGATCGCCAGGAGGAGGAGCTTCTTCTTGTCGAAGAGGTCGGCGAGCTTGCCGAAGATCGGGGTGCTCGCCGTCGAGGCGAGGAGGGCCGCGGTGACGATCCACGTGTACTGCAGCTGGGTGCCGCCGAGGTCGGCGATGATGACGGGCAGCGCGTTGCCGACGATCGTGCCCGAGAGCATGGCGACGAACAGCGCGAGCAGCAGGCCGGTGAAGACCTTCATGACCTCGCGGTGCTTGGCCTCCTCCTCCGGCGTGCGGCGGCCGGGGCGGGGCATGCGGTCGGGGCGCGCCATCAGCGCGTCACCTCCTGGGCCGCGCCGAGCAGGCGGGACACGGTGCCGAGCACGTCGTTGAGCTGGGCGACGTCGGACTCGCTCCAGTTCGCGAGGGCGGCCTCGAGATGACGACGGCGCAGCTCACGGATCCCGGTGAGCGCCTCCTCACCCGTGGGCGTGAGGCGCAGGAGCGCGGCGCGCGCGTCGGCCGGGTCCTGGCGGCGCTCGATGCTGCCGTCCTGCTCCAGCGGGCTGACGTGCCGGCTGACGACCGAGGGGTCGACGAGCAGGTCCTCGGCGAGGTCGGCGATGCGGCACTCCCCCTGCCGGGCGAGAGAGGCGAGGACGGCCACCTGGGAGGCGGGTCGGCCCGACTCGCGAGCAAGGCGGACGGTGAGGTTGCGGTGGCGACGGGTGAGGTCGGCCAGGGCGTCGATGAGGCCCTCGAGGCCGTCGTGCTGGGCTGCGGTCACGATGACCCACGGTAATTCTTACATGCAGCATGCATCTATCCCTGAGCACGGTGAAGTCGCCCACGCCCGGGACCAAGGTCCCCTCTCGCGCCCGCTCTCGCGAACAGCGTGTCAGTGGTTGCGCAGGGCCTTGATGAGCTCGTCCTTGTTCATGCTCGAGCGGCCCTCAACGCCGATCTCGCGGGCGCGGTCCTGGAGGTCGTCGACCGTCCAGTCCTCGTAGGACCCGGACTGGCCGCCCTTCTCCCCCACCTCGCTGCGCGAGCTGTTGGCCGCCGCGTTGGCGATGCGCGCGGACTTCTCCTTGGAGTTCCCCTCGTCGCGCAGGGACTCGTAGAGCTCCTTGTCCTTGACGCTGGGGCCGGGATCCTGCTTGCCGGGCATGTGCCGCCTCCTTCTCGTCGGGGCTCCCAGCATCCGCCCGTCCCGCCGTCCCTGCACCCGCAGCATGTCCACCCGTCGGTGGACACGGCCTCCACCCCGGAGCGGACGGCGACGGCGCACGATCAGTCCCCCGCCCGACGCGCCGCGGGTGGCCGCGGCCGGACGCTGGAGCCATGACAGCCCACGCCCCCACCCCGCCGCCACCCAGCACCGTCGCGGTGCCGGTCCTCAGCGCCCGTCAGCTCACCAAGACCTACGGGATGACGACGGCGCTGGCCGGCGTCGACGTCGACCTCCGTGCCGGGGAGTCGGTCGCCGTCATGGGAGCCTCCGGCTCCGGCAAGACGACGCTGCTCCACTGCCTCGCCGGGATCGTCCGCCCGAGCAGCGGCCAGGTGATGCTCGCGACGAGCCACGGGCCCGTCGTCGTCAGCTCCCTGTCCGACGCCGAGCGCTCCAGGCTGCGCCGCGAGCGCCTCGGCTTCGTCTTCCAGGAGGGCCTGCTCATCCCCGAGCTCACCGCCGTCGAGAACGTCGCGATGGCGCTCATGCTCCAGGGGGTCGGGCGGCCGGCCGCCGAGCACCACGCGGCCATCTGGCTGCAGTACCTCGGCCTGGCCGGGATGGAGGACCGCCGCATCGGCCAGCTCTCCGGCGGGCAGGCCCAGCGCGTCGCCATCGCCCGCGCGCAGGTGACCGGTGCGGAGGTCGTCTTCGCCGACGAGCCCACCGGCGCCCTCGACAGCGACACCTCCCGCGAAGTCATGCAGGCCCTGCTCCATGCGACCACCGGGGCGGGCCGCACGCTCGTCGTCGTCACGCACGACGAGACGGTCGCCGCCCAGTGCTCGCGCGTCCTGCGCCTGCGGGACGGGCGCGTCGTCGGGGACTCGCGCTCATGAGCACGACGACGACACCCCCGCCCCCGCCTCCCGCCGGCGGCGACAACGGCGTGGTGCTCCCGGTCGGGATGCTGCTCGCCCGCCGCGGCAGCGCCCGCTCCGCGGTGCTCCTCCTGCCGGTCGTCGCCTTCGCCGCGACGACGGCGCTGCTCCTCATCGTCCTGGCCGGCGCGCTGTCCTTCCTCCAGTGGGAGGACAGCTACGCGCTCTCCTACCAGCTCTTCGCGGCTCTCGCCGTCGTCCTGCTCGTCGTCCCCCTCGCCTCCCTCGGCGGCGCCGCGGCGCGGCTCTCGGCCCGGCGACGCGACGACCGCCTCGCCACGCTGCGCCTCCTCGGGGCGACGACGGCGACGGTCGCGAGGATGACCGTGCTCGAGGCCGCGATGGTCGCCCTGACCGGGGCGCTCGCCAGCGTCGTCGGGTACGTCATCCTCGCCCCCTTCGTCCAGCTCATCCACTTCCGCGGGGAGCCCATCGGCAGCGCCTTCTGGCTGGCGCCGTGGGTCGTCCTGCTCGCGGTGGCCGCCGTCGTCCTCCTCGCCGCGGTGAGCGCCGTCGTCGGCCTGCGGCAGGTGAGCATCTCCCCGCTCGGCGTCCGGCGCCGGACGGACGTGCCGAAGCTCGGGTGGGTGCGGCTCGCCGTCAGCGTCGTCGTCATCGGCGGTGCCGCCCTGGCGATGCAGGGCAGCTACGCCGACCTCGCCGTCATGATGGCCGTCCTCCTCGGCGGCTTCGGGGGCGTGCTCGCGGTGCTCAACGTCCTCGGCCCGTGGGTGGTCGCGCGGCTCGCCCGCCGGCAGCTGCGCCGGGCGCACACCCCGGAGCAGCTGCTCGCCGCCCGCAGCATGGCGCAGTCCCCCAAGGCGGTGTGGCGGCAGGTGAGCGGGGTCGTCATGGCCTGCTTCATCGCCGTCGTCGCCGGCAGCGGGATCGCGGTCATGGGGATGACGGCGGACATGAGCAGCCGCGACGACCAGCTGCTCCTCGTCGACGTCCAGACGGGCATCCTCATCACGCTCGTCGCCACCTTCCTCATGGTCGCGGTGTCCGCCGGGGTCACCCAGGCCGCGGAGGTGCTCGACCGCGCCGAGCTCTACCGCAGCCTCGACCGGCTCGGGATGCCGGAGGGCACGATGGTCGCGGCGCAGCGCCGCACCGTCATGAAGCCGCTCGTCGTCGTCACGGTGATCTCGGTGGCGGCGTCGGCGACCCTCGTCCTGCCGCTCGTGGGGATCGCCGTCGTCACGGCACCGGTCTCCGTCCTCGTGACGGCCGCGAGCATCGTCGGCGGGGTGCTGCTCGTCCGGCTCGGGGTGACGACGTCCCGCACCGTGCTGCGCGGCGTGCTGGCCGAGGGGAGGGCGTGATGGTCCCCATGCCGGTCGAGGAGGTCGAGCACCGGCTGCGCCGGGCGCTCCTGCTGCTCGCCGCCTTCATCCTGGGCTGCGCGGTGGTCGCGGCGCTCGTGGCCACCGGTCTCGGCGGCGTCTGGCGGGACGTCTACGAGTGGCTGTCGGCCCAGCTCACCGGCGACGCGCTCGGCTGAGCCGCTACGCGGGGTGGACCTGCGGCAGGCCGGTGGGCAGGCCGTCGATGCTCACCCGGTTCTTCTGCTGCTGGTAGGCGCGGATGGCCTCCGGGCTGCGCCTCTCCGACCACGAGGGCATGAGGGTGCGCTGGTCGACGTAGTCGTAGAGCGGCACCCCGAAGCCGCAGGAGGTCATGACGAGGTCCACCTCGAGGTCGAAGACGTTGCGGGCCCCGCCCATCGGCGGGAAGTGCGCGAGCGCCTCCTCCCAGCCCGGATCACCCTCGTGGATGGCAACGGCGGTGCCGTAGAGCCGCATGATGAGCGGCTTGCCCTCGAAGGCGCAGAACATGACGGTCATGCGGGGCGAGTCGAGGATGTGGGCGGCGGTCTCGTTGCCGCTGCCCGTGCCGTTGAGCCACATGACCCGGTTGGGGCCGAGGACGCGCAGGGAGTCCAGGCCCTTGGGGGACACGTTGACCCGGCCGTCACGCGCCGCCGTGCCGACGAAGTACATGTGCTGACGCTCGATGAAGGACCGGTGCTCCGCGGAGATGCTCGGGAACTGCTTCGCCATGCCGCCAGTGTGACAGGCGCGATGACCTGAACCACACCTCCTCACCGGCCTCCCGCGGCCGCCGATGGGTAACGACAGGGGCACCCCGTCCCCGGAGTCGTTCCCCCTGGAGTACCTGTGTTCCGCCGTCTCACCCGCGCCCTGCTCGTCACCCTCACGGCGCTGGGCCTCCTCGCCGCCGGCGTCGCGGCGCCCGCGAGCGCCCAGTCCTCCGGCGGCTCCGGCGGACCGCTCAGCGACCGGCTCGACGTCCCCTTCTCCTCCAGCGGCTACCGCTCGAGCTACCACATCTTTGCCCGCGGCCTGGACTGGTCACGGCCGGTGGGCCTGCTCGTCTACACCGACGGCTCCGCCGGGTACGGGATCGACAACCCGAACAACGACCACCTCCTCGACGCCGACGGCGGCAACGGGCTCGTCGCCGTCGCCCGCAAGCACAACATGGTGCTCCTGACGCCGGAGGCGCCCGGTCCGGACTGCGACGGCGCCGACAACTGCTGGTTCGACGTCGCGCACGGCCCCGGCAAAGCGCGCTGGTCCTCCGACCTCGTCTCCCACGTGAAGTCGCAGTACAACATCGACCTCG
Source organism: Georgenia phoenicis (assembly GCF_047302425.1). Taxonomy (NCBI): domain Bacteria; kingdom Bacillati; phylum Actinomycetota; class Actinomycetes; order Allobogoriellales; family Allobogoriellaceae; genus Georgenia; species Georgenia phoenicis. The sequence continues at coordinate 155,819 of NZ_CP154855.1, forward strand.
ACCGGATCGTCATCGGCGGGTACTCCTCCGGCGCCCAGTGGACCACCCGGTACTTCCTGCCCGCCCACGGCGAGGCGCACTCGGTGGACCTCGCCGTCGCGATCTCGTACGGCGGGGCGCCGATCAGCACCCCCCGGTTCTCCGCCGGGTACAAGAGCTCGACCGTCGTGTCCTTCGACACCGGCACGGCCGACCACGAGGCGATCACCGCCCAGCGGTGGGGCGCCCGTGGCGGCTACGACTGGTACCGCAAGGCCGGCTTCCGGACCGACGCGACCTGGCCCGCCGGCCTGGGCCACGTCCGCCCGGGACACTTCCCCCGCATCATGGACCGCGAGATCACCCAGCACCTGGGAGCGGCCCCGGCGGCCACCTCCGCCGTGGACGGCGGGGTCGGCGGCTCGGGCAACACCTACCACCTGGCCGACGACTTCTCGGGTCGGGCCAGCCACATCTTCCCGTACGGGACGGGCGTCAGCCGCACCTACGTCGGCGACTGGGACGGCGACGGGCGCGACACCCTCGCCTACCGGGTGGGCCGGGCCTTCCACATCCGCGACACCAACACCGCCGGCAACCCCACCCGGGTGATCCACTACGGCCGCGAGGAGGACGCCGTGCACGTCGGCGACTGGGACGGCGACGGCGTCGACACCTTCGCGGTGCGCCGCGGCAAGGAGTACCACGTGAAGAACTCCGTCGCCGGCGGCCAGGCGGACCGCGTCATCCACTACGGACGCCCGGGCGACACCGTCCTCGTCGGCGACTGGGACGGGGACGGGCGCGACACCTTCGCCGTGCGCCGCGGCCGGGTCTACCACCTGAAGAACTCCCTCAACGGCGGCAACGCCGACCACGTCATCGCCTACGGCCGGGAGGGCGACGACGTGTACGTCGGCGACTGGGACGGCAACGGCCGCGACACCCTCACGGTGCGCCGCGGGCGGGAGTACCACGTGAACAACGCGATCCGCGGCGGCAACGCGGACCGCGTCGTCGTCTACGGCCACGTCGGTGACACGACGCTGGTCGGCGACTGGGACGGCGACGGCACGGACGGCATCGGCATCCGCCGCTGAGCTGGCGTCAGACGGGCGCGGTCGGGCCGCGCGGGCCGGCCGCGCCCGTTGCGTCATCTGCGCCCGGAACGAGAAACGGCCCCACCGGAGTGGGGCCGTTTCTCATCGCTGTCTCAAGCGAAGCGCGCCCGGAGGGACTCGAACCCCCAACCTTCTGATCCGTAGTCAGATGCTCTATCCATTGAGCTACGGGCGCATGACCCCGGAGGGCCGAGAACGAGCATAGCCGTCAGGCTCCGCAGGGGGAAATCCCAGACCCCCTCCCGATGGCGTGAGTTCCGACACGCGAGCACGTGCCTCAACCGGCCGCTCCCGACGGCGGGTGCCATCCGTCGTCGTCGCGGATCGAGCGCATGATGCGCCTGTCGATCTCTCGCAGGCTGCGGCGCTGGGCCTGTGTCAGCGGCTCGAGCACGAGGCGCCGGACCGTGGCCACGTGGCCCGGGGTCGCCTCGTCGACCTTCTGCACCCCCAGGTCGGTGAGGTGGGCGAGCGTGTAGCGCCCGTCGGTGGGGTCGGTCGTCCGCCGGAGCCAGCCCTTGGACTCCAGCCGCGCCGCCGCCCGCGACAGTCGGGACAGCGTGCTGTTGGCGTAGCCCGCCAGGACGCTCATCCGCAGCGTGCGGTCCGGGGCGCCGGCGAGCGCGTACATGACGCCGTACTCGAAGTGCGTGAGGCCGGCCTCGCGCTGCAGCTGGGCATCGAGCGCAGCCGGCAGCCACTCCAGGACGGTCGCGAGGGAGGCCCAGGTCTCGAGGTCCTCACCGCTGAGTGCGGCGGTTTCGCTGGGCTCCGACATGGCAGCAGGGTACGTGACCCGAGCATGCCCACACGCCGCGATGACTTGACTGGGAAAGCGACGCGTCCGTAGCGTTCACTTGCTTGAGCAAGTCAATCAAAACGTGAGAACGGTGTGAGTCATGGATGTGCAGCTGTCGGGAAAGACCGCCTTCGTCAGCGGGTCGACCCAGGGGATCGGGTACGCGATCGCGGAGGCGCTGCTCCGTGAGGGAGCCTCGTGCGTCATCAACGGCCGTGACGGCGACCGGGTCCGAGCCTCGGTGGCCGCACTGCAGGCCACCGTCCCGGGTGCGGACGTGTCGGGCACCGCCGCGGACTTCACCGACCCGGAGCAGGTGGCGGACCTCGTGGCACAGCTCGGTGAGGTCGACATCCTCGTCAACAACGTCGGCCTCTTCGAGGTCGCACCGTTCGCGGAGGTGTCGGACGAGGACTGGCAGCGCTACTTCGACGTCAACGTCATGAGCGGCGTCCGCCTCTCGCGACACCTCCTGCCGCGGATGCTCGACAGGGGCTGGGGCCGCATCCTGTTCGTCGCGAGCGAGTCGGGCGTCAACGTGCCCGCCGACATGGTCCACTACGGCGCGACGAAGGCGGCCATGCTGGCGCTGGGCAACGGCCTGGCCAAGCTGACGAAGGGCACCGCGGTCACCGTGAACTCGATCCTCGGCGGGCCGACCTACTCCGACGGCGTCGCGGAGGCGGTCACCGAGCTGTCCGAGGCGCAGCGTGTGCCGCAGGCCGCCCTGAAGGAGGCCATCGCGGCTGGGAACCAGACCTCCCTCCTCCAGCGGTTCATCGAGCCCGCGGAGATCGCCCACCTCGCGACCTACCTGGCAAGCCCGCTCGCCTCGGCGACCAACGGCGCGGCGGTGCGCGCCGACGGCGGGGTCCTCACGACCGTGCTCTGAGCAGGCGCGGTGCCCCGGACGTCACTGCCGACGCCCGGGGCACCACTCGTCTCAGGCCGCGCCGGCTCCTGCCCGACGGCGCACGACGAGTCCCGTCACCACGGCGAGCGCCGCGAGCAGCACGAGTCCCGCCACGGCGGCGCCGGTGGTGGGCAGCCGGATACCACCGGCCGCGGTGTCTCCGCCCGCCGCGTCGTCACCCGCGCCGCCGCCGGCGACGTCACCCGGCCCTGCGCCGTCGTCGTCGGTGCCGTCCGTCGGGTCCTGCCCGGGTGTGCTGGGCTCGTCGACGACGGCGGGGAGGACGGTGGGTGCGGAGGTGACGACGTTGCCGTCGTCGTCGGCCACGCGGGCGAACCACAGCTGGTCGACGTCGGCCGCTGGAAGCGGAACCGCGACGGCTTCGCCCGGGGCAGCGGTGACCGGAGCGAGCTCCGTGGCCGGGCCGGTGACCGCGAAGACCGTGGGCCGCAGCGTCGTCGAGCGCACGAGGTCCACCTCGACGACGAACTCCTCGTCCGTCGCGTCGTAGCGCGCGTTCGCCCCGCGGAAGGGCGGCTCGTCGTAGCGCCACGCCTCGAAGGTCTCGAGCGACGGGGAGTAGGCGTTGACGGCCATGAGCCCGGCGTCGAGGTCGAGCTGGAGCAGCCGCTGGAAACCGGTGTCGCGGTCGAGCAGGTCCGCGCGGGTGACGGCCGGGTCGGCCTCCTGCGTGGAGCGGTAGCCCTGGTAGTCGGCGAGCATCTCGACGACCGTGCGCCCCGACGCACCGACGTTGCTGACGGCGACGACGTCGCGCGCCACCTCCGTCGCGTCGGTCTGCTCACCGGTCACCGGGTCCCCGTACATCGTGGAGACACCGTGGTAGTGGCCGCCGAGGACGAGGAAGACGTTGTCGTTGGGCGCGACGACGGTCTCCCACACCGCGGTGCCGGTGGCGGTGTAGCGGTGCTCGACGCTGTCGCGCTCCCCGCTCGTGTGCAGGTAGGAGTGGACGGCGAGGACGACGCTGTGGTCCGGGTGTGCCGCCGCCCGCTCGCTCGCCCAGGCGAGCTGCTCGTCCGAGGGCCGGTAGGGCAGGCTGACGACGAGGAAGTCGGTGCCGCCGGCGGAGAAGTAGTCGGTGTGCGCGGAGTTGTCCCCCGGCGCCCACGCCTCCCCGTACCAGGGCTGGCCCTCGTACATGCTCACCGGGAAGAACTCGTTGTACTTGTCGTTGTTGTGGCCCCACATGTTGTCGTGGTTGCCGGGCAGGACGCCGTTGGGGATCTCGGCCTCGTTGAGCAGGCTCATGATGTCCTGCGCTGCCTGGAACTCGCGGTCGGCGCGCTCCTCGGCGTGGTTGCCGTTCATCCAGTTCTCGATGATGTCGCCGGTGAGCGTGTTGTAGCCGATGTTGCGGGCGTCGGCGTTGGCGACCACCCAGGTGACCATCTGGCGGAAGACGTCGCGGAAGCCCTCGGACAGGAACTGGGTGTCGGTCATGTGGTTGATGGCGACGTCGTAGCGGCCCGGGTCGACGAAGGCGTTGTCCTGGACGCCGACCTCGTCGATGAGCCCGCCGCTCGTGCGCGGGCCGTCAATGACCATGACGTGCGCAACGCCGTCGACGACCGCCGACGCCGGCACCTCGCCGACGAGCGTGACGTCACCGTCCGCGGACGGCACGGCCCCCTCGAGCTGCTGCCACGCGCCGTCCGCCCACAGGAGGAGCTGGAGCTCGTTGCGCGGGGTGGCGGTGCCGGTCCACACGACCTCGACGGGACCGTCGGCGGGCACCTCGAAGCGGTGGAAGGGGAAGCCGTCGGTGCCGGTGACCTCGCCCGCCTCCGGGACGACCTCCTCGCCGGGCACCTCGAGGGTGGCGGGGACGGCGTCGGGGCTCACGCCCTGACGGACGACGACGTCGGGGTCGCGCAGGTCCGCGACGCGGGCGGTGACGGTGAGGGACGTGCCGCCGTCGTCCGCCGTCGTCACGACGGCACCGTCCTCGCCGCTCTCGACGGCGGGGGTGGCGGGGACGCGGTCGGTGTCGACGCTCACCGGGTCGAGCTCGCCCGCGAGCGGGACGGTCGGGTCGACGTACTCGGCGTCGCGCAGCTCGCCGGGGGTGCGCTCGGCGGTGACGACGAAGTCGAGCTCGTTGTCGCCCAGTGCCTGGGCGCGGGTGTAGCTCTCGCCGAGGTCGTTCCGCGTCCACCGGCGCGTCTCCTCGCCGAGGCGGCACGGGGTGTACTGGTCGACCGTGACGTCGTAGGAGGCGAGGGCGTCGACGAGGCGGCCCTCGGCGTCGGTGATGTACATGCCGTAGCCGGCCGTCTCGTCCAGGCCGGTGGCGTAGACGCCGTCGGCGAGACCGAGGAGCGCGGCCGGGGCACCGTCGGCGACGCCGAGGTAGGTCTGGCCGGGCTGCAGGGTGACGCCGAGGTCGGCGATCTGGACCTGGGCGCCGATGCCGGGCTGGCCGGTGCCGGTGCAGCGGTAGGCGCTCCACCCGGACAGGTCGACGGGCTGGCTGCCGTAGTTGCCGAGCTCGAAGAACTCGTCCTCCGTGCCCGCGGGGCCGGCGGGGGCGACCTCACTGAGGCGCACGTCCTGCAGGCCGGTGAACCCGGGGGCCGGGGCGTAGTCGGTCGTGGGGTCCTCGGTCCCGGGGGTCCGGGTGGCGGTGACGACGAAGTCGGTGCTGTTGTCCCCGGTGTCCGAGACCCGCTGGTAGGTGGTGCCGTCGAAGTGGTTGAGCTTCTCGTCCACCGGGGAGCCGGCGGTGCACGGGCTGTTGCGGTTGCTGTAGACGCCCACCCGGTCGACGATCTCGTCCGCGGCCGTGAGGAGCGTGACGCCGAAGTCGCGCCAGTGCATCGCGGTGCCGTAGGTGACGTCGGCCTCCGCCGCGTAGGCGCCCTCCGCGTGCGCGGCGAGGTAGCTGTCGCCGGGCGCGAGGACCGAGCCGTCCGGCAGCGCGCCGATCTGGAGGTACTGGGTGCCGTTCTCGCCGCAGCGGAAGAGCTGGTAGCCGCTCATGTCGACCGGGGCGTCGCCGTAGTTCGTGATCTCGACGTACTGGTCGGTGGTGCTCTGCGAGCCGCTGCTGTTGAGCTCGGAGAAGCGCAGCCCGTTGTCGACGGTGGCGACGTCGTGCGCGGTGACGTTCGGGGCGTCGACGGTGCGGGGCGCGACGACCCAGTCCTGCTCGATGTCGCCGGTGTTGCCCACGCGCTGGTGCGACTCGTCCAGGCGGTGCTGCAGGCCGCGCTGCAGCCACTGGCCCTCGACGTCGCAGTCAGTGGCGATGTCCTCGTGGTAGAAGCCGATGGCGTCCACCCGCTGGCCGCTCGCGTCCTCGATGAACGCGCCGAAACCGAACTCGTGCAGGCTCGTGTCGAAGTAGGAGTCGGCGGCGTAGCCGGAGCCCTCCCGCGCCGTCGTGTACTGGTCCCCGGGCTGGAGCACGGTGCCGGCGGCGACGACGGCCTGCGGCCCGTACCCCCCGCCGGTCTGCCCGCAGCGGAACACCTTCCACCCCGAGATGTCCATCGGGGTGTCGCCGTAGTTGGTGAGCTCGATGAAGTTCTTCGACGAGTCGCGGTTGGCCTGCGTCGTGGCGCCCGCGCCACCGTTGGCGACCTCGCTGATGAGCACGGGCGACCCCGGCTCGATGTCGTAGCGCATGGGGAGCAGCGCGGCTGCCGGGAGCGCGGCCCCCAGCGTCACCGCCCCCGCGGCGCCGGCCGCGAGCAGCGCGCGGCCGGCGCGGGAGAGCCGGTCCTGTCGACGGAGCATGACGTCCTTTCGGTCGTGAGCTGGGCAGGTGTGTACCTGCCGAGCGGCATGCTCGCGGGGCCGGACGACCGTGGGGTGGACTGTGTGTGACCGCTGGATGAACGGATCAGCGGCCGGCGAGATCCTTCTTGAGCGTGCTCCAACGCTCCCGGGCCGCCTCGGCATGAGAGGCGAGGAGTTCCGGCCTCGGCATGCGCTCGCGCGGGACGTGCAGGCGCTGCCCGTCCAGCGGCTCGAGGGAGGGGTACCTGTCGAGCAGGGCAGGGGCGACGTGCGTCCGTGCCTTGTCGGGATCGACGAGTAGGAGCATCGAGTCGAAGAGCCGGTGGACGTCCTTGCGGAGCAGCAGACCGCCCCGCTCCTCGTGGACGGGCCGGGCGGCGTAGGAGTACAGGTGTGCAGCGTCGAGGACCTCACGCGGCTGTCGCCCGGTCACCGCGCACATCTCGCCGAAGCGGTCGAGCAGCTTTCCGCGGAACTCGTCCTGGAACCGGCGCACCCGAACCCGGGTCTCGCGCAGCCCGCCCTGACGCACCCACTCACCCGGGTCGTCGAACTCGACGACAAGGTCGGTCGGCACACCTTGGTGGATATCGATGTACGCTCGCGCCGCCGTCGGGTCCAGACGGCGGATCGCGTTCTGCTGGTCCTTCATCGCGAAGATCGGGCGGAGGTCCCGCACCGGTACCGGCGCACCGAACTCGATCCAGTTGTCTCCGTAGTAGGCGGAGAACTCCGTCACGTCGACCTGGACGGGAATGAGGATGTCCGATTCATGACCGCACCGGCTGCAACGGAACCGTGGGGACAGGGTCTTCCGTTCGGTCCACTTCGAGGTGGAGCCGCAGCGCTCGCACGCACGCGCTTCCTTGACACCTGCCCGTGCCGTCACAGCTGAGACGACTCCCCAGCCGTAGACGAGGTGCTCGTCGCGCATGACGAGGACATCGCCCTGGCGGATCTGGCGCGAGTTCGGAACACGGGAATCGAAATCGTACCGCTCGCCGATGACATCCCCGTAGATGTTCGCGAACGGATCACTGAACTGCCGGGTGAAGCAGCTCCAGAATGTCGCCACGCCCGCTGGCCGAGGTGGCGACATCTGCATGCGATGAGCTCACCACACGAATGCTCATGTCGACAAGGAGCGCACGAGCACGAATCGCAGTGAAAGGCGCTCGCTTCACAGCTGTTTGCGGACGCCCGCCTCGTGGATGACCGTTCCGAGCTCGTCGTGGGCGTTCCCGGTCATCGTGTCCGCTCCGCTCCCGCGCCGGCCCGTCGGCAGGATCGTGCGGTGGTGGGTGTCCTCGAGCTCGAAGGCCAGGGCGGCGTAGAGCGCTGCAGCCGCGAGGACCAGACCCGCGGTGCCGGCCGCCGTCGTCCAGGAGCTGCCGCCGGTGAGCTCCGCGAGACCGGTGAGTGCGAACCGCACCGAGGTGAGGCCCATGACCGCGGCGGCGACGAGCTTCGACAGGCCCGCCACCGCGGGCACGAGCATCACCGCTGCCGCGGCGAGGAAGAGGACGCCGAGGCCCGGTGAGGACGCCCCCGGGGGTGACAGCGCGGTCACCAGGCCGGCGGCCGCCCAGGTGCCAGCCAGCGTGGCCATCCCGGTGCCGGCCACAGGGTCACGGGCGAGGAAGCCGTACACCGCGGAGATCAGCTGGACCGGGACGGTGAGGGCGAGGACACCGACCGCGATGTTCCGGCCCTCCTCGGGGGCCACCCAGCCGAGCTGTAGCGCGCTGAAGCCCACGGTCGCCACGACCAGCCCGAGGAAGCCCAGGGGCAGCGGGGTGCCCATGGGGCGGAGGACCACCCGCGTGGCGCCCGGGTCTGCGCTCACGTGACGAGCACCTGGGTCGCCTGGACCTTGAGCTGGGAGTTGGCCCAGCGCATCTGGCGCAGCGTGTCGGGGTGGCACTCCTCGGCGAGCGTCATGAGGTCCCTGCGGCGGATGCCCTGGGCGGCCTGCGCCAGGAGCTCCCAGTCGACCGACACCCCGGCCGCCTTCATGTAGATGCCGCGCAGGTCGCGCAGCATGAGGAGTCCCGGCGTCCTGGCGCGGCCGACGAGCTCGCTGCCCTTGTCCCGGATCCGCTCCATGAGCCCGAACTCGCCCTCGGGCTCGCGGTCGAGGTGCTCGTCGAACTGCTCGGCGATGGCCGCGATCTCGCGCACGTGACGCTGCGACCACACAGCAAGGTCACGGGCGACGTAGAAGATCTCGTGGTCCACCTTGTGCCGCTCGGAGACCTGGAAGAGCTCGTGCGCGAGGTCGTTCTCCGAGCGGTGGAGCTCGCGCAGGGCCAGGCCGATCTTCATCGTGAGCCTCCCGTCAGGTCCTCGTCGGCCGTCCCGGCCACCGCTCCGGCAGTCGGGCGCACGCCGACCGCCAGAGGTGCGGAGGCCGCCGTCGTCGGTGCCGGGGCGGGCGCCCCGTCACCGTGCCGGAGCTTGCGCACGCGCGCGGCCGCCGTCTTGAAGATCGGCTGCTTCGACGCCGGGTCCCAGTCGGTGACGGTGAGCTCGTTGGCGGCGCGGCCTGCGCCGTCGGGCTCGTCACCGTCGTCGGTGTCCCAGTAGCCGTAGTGGAACGGGAGGAAGACGACGCCGTCCCGGATGTCGGTGACGCGCACGCGGGCCTTGACCGAGCCGCGGGGAGTGGTGACCTCCGCGAGGTCGCCCTCAGCCACGTCGAGCGCGGCGGCGTCCGCGGCGGAGAGCTCCATCCACACCTCGGGTGCGGCCGCCTGGAGCTGTGGCGCCCGGCCCGTCTTCGTCCGCGTGTGGAAGTGGTAGACGGTGCGGCCCGTGATGAGGGAGAGGGGGAACTCCTCGCTCGGTTCCTCGTGGGGTGGGAAGTAGGCCGCCGCCTTGAGGATCGCCCTGCCGTCCGGGTTGAGCGCCGCGTACTCGGTCGGCTCGAGCGGTGCACCGGTGACCAGGTCGCGGCCGTAGCTCTCGCAGTAGTCCGGGGCGGACCAGAACTGTCCATCGGTGTAGATGCGCTCGGTGCCGTCAGGCTGATCGTCGGTGCAGGGCCACTGGATGCCGCCGCGCGCACGAAGCTTGTCGTAGGTCAGACCGGTGTAGTCGCAGGGCCGGCCACGGCTGCACTCCTTCCACCCCTCGAAGGCCCCCTCGGCGTCGGTCCACTTCACAAGGGGGGCGCCGTCCTTGTCCCGCAGACCGAGCCGGTGGGCGAAGTCGATGAAGATGTCGAGGTCCGGGCGCGCCTCACCGGGTGGGTCCACCGCCTTCTCCGAGAGGTGGACGGTCCTGTCGGCGTTGGTGAAGGTGCCGGTCTTCTCGCCCCAGGTCGCGGCAGGGAGGACGACGTCGGCGAGCTGGGCGGTCTCGGACAGGAAGATGTCCTGGACGACGAGGAAGAGCCGCTCCTGGGCCAGGACCGACCGGACCCGCCCCAGCTCCGGCAGCGACACCGCCGGGTTGGTGCCCTGCACCCACAGCATCCGGATGGTGCCCTCCTCGGCGTACCGGATCATCTGCATCGCGTGGGTGGGCGGGGAGTAGTGCGGGATGGCCAGCGGGTCGACGTTCCACACCCGCGCAAGGTCCTTGACGTGCTCGTCGTTCGACCAGTTCCGGAAGCCGGGCAGGTCGCCGTCGGCACCGGCCTCCCTGGTGTTCTCGGCGCTGGGCTGGCCGTTCATCTGCAGGACCCCGCAGCCGGGACGGCCGAGCATCCCGCGCAGGATGTGCACGTTGTTGACCTGGACGGCGGCCGCGGTGGCCTGGTGGGACTGGTAGAAGCCCTGGAGGACCGTCGAGAGCAGCCGCTCGGCGGTCCCGATGATCCGGGCTGCTCGCCGGAGGTCGCCCACGGGCACGTCGCAGATCCGCGCGACCTCCTCAGGCGGGTACTCCCGCACCCGGGTGGCGAGCTCCTCGTAGCCGACGGCGTGCGCCGCGACGTACGCCTCGTCCACCCACCCGTTGGCGACGATCTCGTGGAGCAGCCCGTTCATCAGCGCCACGTTGGTGCCCGGGCGGGGCGCGAGGTGGACGGTCGCGGCCCGGGCGACCGGCGTGGGCCGCGGGTCGACGCAGACGATCTGTGGCGGGTTCGGCCCGGCGAGCCGGTCCAGCACGCGGCTCCACAGGACCGTCTGCGTCTCGGCCATGTTGTGCCCGTACAGGGCGATGACGTCGGCGTGGTCGACGTCCGTGTACGAGCCGGGCTGCCCGTCGCTGCCGAAGGACTCCTTGAGCGCGGCCGCGGCCGTCGCGGTGCACAACCGGGTGTTGCCGTCGACGTGGTTGGTGCCGATGCCCCCGTGGGCGATAAGCCCGAGCGTGTAGTACTCCTCGAGGAAGAGCTGGCCCGTGGTGTAGAAGCCGACGGCGCTAGAACCCTGCTCGTCCAGCAGCTCCCTGGTCCGCCCGACGACCTGCTCCATCGCCTCCTCCCAGCTGCACTCCACGAGCTCGCCGTCGCGGCGCACCAGTGGCCGGGTGAGCCGGTCGGGGGAGGCGTTGGCCTGCCAGCCGAAGAGGTCCTTGGGGCCCAGACGCCCGTGGTTGACGCGGTCGTGAGCGCGGCCCCGGACGCCGACGATGCGGCCGTCCTTGACCGCGATGTCCATGGCGTCGCCGTTGGAGTGGAGGAGGGAGGCGCTGGGGACCCAGCGGTCCACGTCGTCGGGAACGAGGCCCTCGGCCAGCCGGGTGTCGACGCGCTGCGGCCAGGTCTCCCCCGCTCCGTACGGCGTCCGTGTCCCCCAGATCTCGGCGATCCGGTCCGTCGATGTCACCATCCACCTCCGCGCACTCGTCCCGAGCCAGCCAAGCCCTCCGCCGGGGGCCCCGCAACCCGGTGAGGCGACCGGGGCGCACGAAGCACGAAGGGCCCGGACGCGATCACATCGCGGTTCCGGGCCCCTCGGGACATGAGCGGAGACGGTGGGATTTGAACCCACGGACGGGTTGCCCCGTCACGGCCTTAGCAGGGCCGCGCACTAGACCTGACTATGCGACGTCTCCAAGGGTCATGCGCCCCCCAAGATACCTGGAGACGCGCGCGCGTCCAAAGCGCCGTCGTCGTCAGCGGTCGAAGGCCCAGTTCCGGTCGGTGAGCATGCGGGCCACTGCGAGCCCCACGCCCAGCCCCATGACGACGAACGTCGCCTCGACACCGTTGCCCAGCGCCTGCGCGACCTCGCCCTCGTTGAGGTGGACGAGGGACCGGTAGATCATCGTCCCGGGCACCATGATGACGACGGCGGGCACCGAGAGCGTCACCCGTGAGGCGCGCCCGCGGGAGGCCGCGAGCGCCGCGAGGAGGCCGATGACGCAGGCCGCGGCGAGCGAGGCGGCCTGCGGCGCGACACCCGCCTCGACGAGGTAGATCCGCGCCGGGTTCGCCACCCCGCCGATGAGCGCCGCGACGCAGGCCGCGCGCGGCGTGGAGTTGAAGAGCATCGCGAACCCCGCCGCCGCGACGGCGCTGGCCACCACCCGCAGGGCGAGGAGGACCGGCCCGGTGAGCGCCGTCGTCGGCGTCCCGTCGAGCTCGAGGGCGGCCACCCACGACACCGCCCACACACTCATCCCGGCCGACAGGAGGGTGACGGTGACGTACGCGAGCCGTGCGACGCCGGCGGACAGGTCCATGCGGACGAGGTCGAGCACCCCCGTGACGAGCGGGAAGCCGGGCACGAGGTAGAGGACGGCGGAGATGAGACCGGCCTCGTGGGAGGCGTCGGCGAACCCGAGCCCCTCGAGGCCGAGGACGATCCCGACGTACACGCTGCTCGACAGTGCCGCCGAGAGCGCGGTGATCGCGAACTTGTTGAGCCGGGCGTGCTGCAGCCGGCGGCGCACCGTCTGACCCAGCCCCGCGGCAACGAGCACGGCCGCGCAGACGATCGGCCCGCCGTCGTTGAGGAAGGCGAAGGCCGCGCAGGCGAGCGCGACGGCGAGCGCGTTGAGCACCGCCCCGTAGCGCGGGGGCGTGCGCTCCGCCCGCTCCAGCTCCGCCTCGAGCGCCGCGACGGGCATGCCCGGGCGCAGCCCTTCGACCACCCCGGCGAGCGCGTCGATCCGGTCCGCGTTGACCCCGACCTCGCGCTGCTCGGTCACCTCGGTGCGCACCTGGTCACCGTCGCGGGCGGTGGTCGTGATCTCGGTGAGCGTCACCTGTGCGCGGTGCTGGTGCAGCCCCAGGGCCACGGCCGCCCGCCGCATCGAGTCCTTGACCCGGTAAGAACCGGCGCCGGCGGCCAGCAGCAGCGAGCCGAGCCGCAGGACGGCCGCCGATCTGCGCACGAGGGAGTGGTCGGGAGCGTCCTGCACCCGCCCATCATGCCGGGCGACGACGACGGCGCCACGGGCCGTCCGCCCCACGGCCACCCGGCCCGTGCGAGACTGCCGTCATGCGCCGCAACGACCTCCTGACGATCCTCCTCGTCGTCGCTGCCGTCGTCATCGCCTGGTGGCTCGTGGGCTTCCTCTTCAGCGCGGTGTGGTTCCTCGTGCGGCTGGTCGTCGTGGCCGGCGTCGCGCTGGTCCTCTACCTCGCCCTGCGCTCCTGGCTGAACAGCGACCGCCGCTGACCCCTCCCCGGGTGCGGGTCACGCACCCCGCTGGGACGCTGGACCGCATGAGGCGTCTAGTCCGCACCACCGCTGTTCTCGCCCTCACCGCGGGGCTCGTCGTCGGCTGCACCAGCGACGACGACCCACCCGCGGGCGACGCGACCACCGACGACGCGATCATCACCGACCGCGAGCCCGACAACCCCGAGTTCACCCCCGGCGAGGAGGGCTCGCCCGAGCCCGTCCCCGGTGAGGACGGCGCCACGACCGCCCTGAGCACCGCGGCCGACGAGCTCGGCGGGGTCGCCTTCGCCGTCGACCGCAGCGACGACGACGGTGAGGAGCTGTGGGAGGTGTCGGTCGCCGTCGGGGACGAGGACGTCGAGGTGTTCGTGTCCCTGGACGGCAACGCCGTGGTCCGCGAGGGCGACCGCGAGTCGCTCGACGACGAGGACCGCAGCGAGCTCGACCGGGTGTCCGTCTCCGCCCCGGAGGCGGCGACCACCGCCGTGGCCGAGACCGGCGGCTCCGTCGAGGAGGTCGACCTCGACGAGGACGACGGCACGCTCGTGTGGGACATCGAGATGCGCACGACTGACGGCGCCACGACCGACGTGCGCGTCGACGCGACGACGGGCGAGCTGCTGTAGCGACGGCGGGCGGATGGCGTCGCCAGTACCCGTGTGGACGTCCTCGCCTCCGCTGAGCTCGTAGCCAAACTGGACTGCAGCTCCAATCCACGACATGGGCCGACGTCCCGGTACAGAGTTCGTCACGGCGGCGCGTACACCCACGTCTGCGTCGAGCGACCGTAGGCATCGCGCGGCGCCTGGGCGGTTCGACCCACGAACCGCTGGAAGCGATACGAACACATCAGTGCCGTAGGCCGCTGAAGCACCGCCGCTAGCATGACGACTCTACATAGAGAGGTCGTGCTCATGACTCGCTGGAAGTTGCGCGTGAAGCGAACGGTGCCTTTCAAGCAGCAAATGCGCGCCATGCATCGCAACACGTTCCCATCGTTCGAATCTGAAGGCCTCCAGCGCCAATCTAGGAGCCAGCCACTAAAACACTCACACGCAAAACACCACCATTCACCCCGCCCACTGATTTGGGCGGTGCTCTACACGCTCGTAATCGTCCTGTCTTTGAGCGTCGCCACGCTATACCTGCTCGGACAACCTTGGCGCAACGGCTGGGCCAAACTCGGCGTAGGAACGCTTACATGGTCCCAGAGACTTACATACGCTTTTGGTGTTGCGACAGTTATAAGCGCGGTGATACTCCTGGTCGTAAACTACCGCAAACAGACTCTTGCCGAAAACTCGGCATTCGTCGAGCGATTTGGCGCGGCAGCGGATCAACTAGGCCACACAGCACCCGCAGTTCGCATAGCGGGAGTGTTCGCAATGTCGGCCCTTGCGGACGAGTATGCGCAGCATCGACAACAGGTCATCGACGTCCTGTGCGGATACATGCGTCTTCCTTACGCCCCCGCGAGTCGCGACATGGCGGTCAGTGAGGTCGTCCAGGAGGCGACATGGCCAGGGGCGACAGGCTCTCGCTCAGAGCAACGCCGCTACGTCCTACGTCCTTTCGACCGTGAAGTGCGCGCGACTATCGTACGAGTTTTTCGCGATCGCCTCCGAGAAGGGGCACCAATCTCATGGCGAGGATATTCTCTCGACTTTACGGAGGCCACATTCGACGCTGCCGACTTCTCAGGCGCACACTTCGCCGGGAGAGTCTCGTTTGAGCGAGCAACCTTCCCTACAGGCAGCACTTCGTTTGACGACGCCGTCTTCTCGGACGGCTTAGTGAGCTTCAACGAGGCGCACTTCTCTGGCGCTCGAATCTCGTTCGGTTTTGCAGAATTTACGGGCGCTCGAGTATCTTTCGACGGTGTCACCCTCTCAAACGGTGAACTATCGTTCGCTGGTATCAGCCTAGAGGCCGGGAGAATCTCTTTCAACGGGGCTCACTTCTCCGGCACCGACGTATTCATCGGCGCGGATTTCCTGGGCGCCGACCTGCTGTTCGCTGGCGCCCACTTCAGTAACGGGAGGGTCAAGTTTGCAGGCCCTGACGTTTCGAAAGGCGAGGTCAGCTTCGCTCAATCGACGTTCTCCGGCGGTGAACTGATCTTCGAGAAGCCCGACATCTCGTCCGGCCTTCACTTCCTCATGGCACGCTTCACCGGCTCGCGAGTTAGATTTGTCGACGCAAAATTGCGTGGCATGCTTAGCTTTTACGCATGCGAGTTCTCGAACGGCACTATATCGTTGGAGGATGCAGAGATCTCTGACGGAAGGCTCATCTTCGATCAGGCTCGCTTTGACGGCGCAACGATCTCCCTACGCGGCTCACGGTCCTCGGGAGGCCTAACGACCTTCTCGGGCGCTACCCTTTCTCGCGGCGTAGTCGACTTTACTGACGGCACTTATCCTGAGGGCACCCTCGCAGTTTCCGCTTCTACACTACCGTCTACAGTTATCCAGCTCCCTGCGGGGTTCGCACCAATCGAGGGTGATTGACCTGCATGTGCTCCATCGATCGCAGGGCCAACCTGTGAGCAGGCTCCTGCCGTTGGCATGTGTCTAGCCCTCGGGTCTCGTAGGTCGCATTCCGATGGCATCGCCCGGCGAGCGACCGAGCCGTGAGCGAACAGGATGTTCGCGATCGCGACCGTGTCGACGCGACGACGGGCGAGGTGCTGTAGCTCCGGCGCCGACGCCGCCGGGCTTGGGTCGCCCTTTCCGCACCTGGCGAGGCGTTGGGAAGTGCGCCCCAAGAGCGGAAGGTACGACGCAAACGCGCGCGGGGCGGAAGCGCACTACAGGCGGAGGGCAAGGGATTCGAACCCTTGGTGGGTTGCCCCACAACGGTTTTCAAGACCGTCACATTCGGCCGCTCTGTCAGCCCTCCCTGCCGCGGGCCTCTCGGCGCCACGGCGGCCCCAGTCTACGCAGCGCGCGCGGGCGTCCTGCGGTAGGCATGAGGCATGCGAGCCATCACCGTCTCCAACGACTCCCGTCTCGAGCTCACCGAGGTACCCGACCCCTCACCGGGCCACGGTGAGGTCCTCGTCGACGTCGCTGCCGCCGGCATCAACCGCGCCGACGTCCTGCAGCGCGCGGGCCACTACCCGCCGCCGCCCGGGGCCAGCGACATCATCGGCCTCGAGGTCTCCGGGACCATCAGCGAGCTCGGCGAGGGCGTGACCGGCTGGCAGGTCGGCGACCGCGTGTGCGCCCTCCTCGCCGGCGGCGGATACGCCGAGCGGGTGGCCGTCCCGGCCGGGCAGCTGCTGCCCGCGCCCGCCGGCTTCGACCTCGTCGACGCCGCTGCCCTGCCCGAGGCTGTGTGCACGGCGTGGTCCAACCTCGTCGACGTCGGCGGGCTGCGGGCCGGGCAGACCGTGCTCATCCACGGCGGCTCCGGCGGGGTGGGCTCGGCGGCCATCCAGCTGAGCCGTGCCCTTGGCGCGCGCGTCCTCACGACGGCGGGCGGCCCGGAGCGGGCCGCCCGTTGCGAGGAGCTGGGCGCCGACGTCGCCATCGACTACCACGGGGACGTGCCCGCGGCGGTGGAGGAGGCGACCGGCGGGACGGGCGCCGACGTCATCCTCGACGTCCTCGGCGCCGGCGGCCTCGCCGACAACATCGCCATGCTCGCCACGGGTGGCCGGCTCGTCGTCATCGGCACGCAGCGTGGCACGCGCGGGGAGATCGACCTCATGGCGCTCATGCGCAAGCGCGCCAGCGTCCACGGCACCACGCTGCGAGCCCGGCCGCTCGGGGAGAAGGCCGCGATCGTGACGGCGGTCCGCGAGCGGGTGTGGCCGATGCTCGACGACGGCCGCCTGCGCGCTGTCGTCCACGACCGCCTGCCGCTCGCGCAGGCCGAGCGGGCCCACGAGGTCTTCGACTCAGGCAAGGTCTTCGGCAAGCTCCTGCTCGTCACCTGACCACCGCCGCCGGGAACAAGTCTGCTGTCGGCGGGAGGGGGAGCCCGCCGACAGCCGACTTGTTTCGCTAACCCTTGACGGAGCCGGCGAGCAGGCCGCGGACGAAGTACTTCTGCAGCGCCAGGAACACGATGATCGGCACGATGATCGAGACGAAGGCGCCCGCGGTGAGCAGGTGCCAGTCCTGGCCGCGCGAGCCGGCCATCTCCGCCAGCCGCGCCGTCAGCGGCTGGACGGCGTTGTTGCCGCCGGTGAAGGTGAGGCCGACGAGGAGGTCGTTCCACACCCAGAGGAACTGGAAGATCGCGAAACTCGCGATCGCCGGCACGAGCAGCGGGAGCATGACCCGCAGGAACACGGTGACGTGCCCCGCGCCGTCCACCCGGGCCGCCTCGATGAGCTCGCGCGGGATCTCCGACATGAAGTTGTGGAGCAGGAAGGTCGCCAACGGCATCGCGAAGCACGCGTGGGCGAACCACACGGCGAGGTAGGGGAACATCTCGCCGATCGCCGAGCCGGAGAAGATCCGCAGCAGCGGGATGAGCGCCATCTGCAGCGGGACGATCTGCAGCGCGAAGACGGCGATGAAGACGGTGTCCCGACCCCTCCACTGCAGCACCGAGAAGGCGTAGGCCGCCATTGTCGCGACGACGAGCGGGATGATCGTCGACGGCACGGTGATGACCACCGAGTTGACGAAGAAGTTCGACAGCGCGCCGGACGATGCCCGCCCGAAGAGCACCTCCTGGTAGTTCTCCAGCGTGAAGCTCGGGTTCGTGAAGAAGGTCCACCACCCCGAGGTGCGGATGTCGGCCTCCGGGCGCACCGAGCTGAGCAGCATCCCGATGATCGGGACGGTCCACAGCAGCGCGATGACAATGGCGACGACGGAGCCCACCCGGGAGGTGAGCATCGCCTTGGCGCGGGTGGCCGCCGGCTGCGCCTTCATCGGGTCCGGCAGCGAGCGAGCACGCCCCGCCTCGGTGATCGCCGGGTTGGCAGGTGTGACGCTCATGCTCCCCGTACCTCCCGGTTCTTGATCATCTGTCGGACGTTGAAGACGACGATGGGGATGACGAGGACGAAGATGACGACGGCGAGCGCCGAGCCGGTCCCCGCGTTGCCGAAGGTGAAGGACTGGTCGTACATCATGTTCGCCAGCACCTGGGTGTCGAAGCGCGCGCCCGTCATGGTGCGCGGGATGTCGAAGATCTTCAGCGTCGCGATCGTGATCGTCGTGACGACGACGACGAGCGTGGGCCGCACGCTCGGCACCGTGATGCTGCGGAACATCTGCCAGGCGCTCACGCCGTCCAGCCGCGCGGCCTCGACGATGTCGGCGGGGATGGCCTTGATCGCCGCCGAGAGCAGGACCATCGCGAAACCGGCCTGGATCCAGATCATCACCGCGATGAGGAAGAAGGTGTTCCACGGCGAGTCCTGCAGGAAGCGCAGCGGCTCGAAGCCGAGCCCCACGATGATCGCGTTGAGCAGGCCGATCTGCTCCTGGGCGGCGCCGCGGTACTCGTAGACGAACTTCCAGATGATGCCCGCCCCCACGAAGGAGATCGCCATCGGCATGAAGAGCAGGGTCTTGGCGACCTTCTCGAAGCGCGACTGGTCGATGATGATCGCGTAGAGCAGACCGACGCCGGTGGCGACGGTCGGCACGAGCACCACCCACCAGAAGGTGTTGATGAAGGCCTGCAGCGAGTCGGGGTTGGTGAAGACCCACTCGTAGTTCGCGAACCCGACCGCGTTCTCGCTGGTCCGGTCCATGAAGGACATGATCGTCGTGCGGATGGCCGGGTAGATGAGGCCGACGCCGAGCAGCAGCAGGGCGGGGCCGCCGAAGAGCAGCACCATCCACCAGGTCCGCGAGCGGCCCGCGAAGCGGTCGGCCACGCGGGCAAGGAGCAGGATGACGGCGACGACGGCGAGGAAGGCGACGACGGCCAGGATCATCTGGCCGAACTTGGAGTAGAGGAAGAAGTCCACGGTGATCAGCTCCCGTCAACGACCGGGGCGGGGACCCGGCAGCGCCGTGCCCCCGCCCCCCGTGTCGTTCGTCAGCTCGCAGGCCAGGCGGCCTCGATGCCGTCGAGCACCGACTGGGTGTCGCTGCCGTTGATCCAGTCGACCATCCCGGTCCAGAAGGCACCGGCGCCCACCTCGGAGGGCATGAGGTCGGAGCCGTCGAAGCGGACGACCGCACCCTCCTGCTGGAAGAGCTCGATGGCCTGACGCAGCACGTCGGACGTGGCGAGCTCCGGGTCCACCCCGAGGTTCGCGGAGGTCACGCCGCCGATCTCGACGCGGGTGTTGGCCCACTCGGCGGAGGACATGAACGTCTGCACGGCCTGGGTGGCCTCACGGTCGTTGAAGGCCGCGACGAACTCGCCACCCACGAGGAGCGGGACCTCACCGGCGGTCTCGCCGGGCAGCGGGAAGGCGAAGGCCTCACCCTCGGGGCTGACGTCGGTGCCCTCGGGCCACTGGGCCTCGTAGAAGGAGGCCTGGCGGTGGAGGAAGCAGTTGCCGTCGAGGATCGGCAGGCCGCCGTCGTTGAAGGACGTCGTCGCGATGGAGCGGGCGTCGCCGATGCCACCGTTGACGTAGTCGTCGTTCTTGAGAATCGCGCCGGCCATGTCGACGGCCTCGGCGATCTGCGGGTCGTTGAAGGGGATCTCGTGCGAGACCCACTGGTCGTAGACGTCACCGCCGCCGGTCCGCAGGACGAGGTCCTCGATCCAGTCGGTGGCGGGCCAGCCGGTGGCGCCGCCGGACTCGATGCCCGCGCACCAGGGCTTGACGGTGTCCGAGCCGTGATCGGTGGCGATCTGCTCGGTCAGGGTCATGAGGTCGTCCCACGTCTCGGGGATCTCGTAGCCGTTCTCCTCGAAGAGGGACGGCGAGTACCACACGAAGGACTTGACCGAGGAGAGCATCGGGGAGGCGTAGAACTCGCCGTCGACGGTGCCGTAGGCCTTCCAGTCCTCGGTCCAGCCCTCGTCGACGTTCGCCTCGACGGCATCGGGCGCCGGCAGGACGTGCCCGTCGGCGACCATGCGCTGGAGCAGGCCGGGCTGCGGGATGGCCGCGAGGTCCGGGGCGTTGCCACCCTCGGCCTGGACGACGAGCTGCTGCTCGAACTCGCCCGAGCCGTTGTGGACGACCTCGATCCCGGTGCACTCGCTGAACTCCTCGAAGGAGTCCTGCATCTGGTCGGCCTCGACCTCACGGATGGAGGTGAAGAGCGTGACGCTCTCCCCCTCGAAGGTGCCGTACTCCTCGAAGGCCGAGCAGTCGGCCCCCGTGGCGGTGTCGTCACCGCCACCTCCCCCGCCCCCGCCGAGGTCGTCCGCGCCGCCACACGCGGCCAGGAACAGTCCCAGGGTCGCGGCCCCCGCCACCATCGCCCCGGCACGTCGCTGCGTCCGAATCGTCATCGATTTCCTCCACCGTCGTCGGAAAAGGGCGCGCTTGCGCCGTCTCCAATCAATCGCTGATGTCGTCTTTCTGCAAGGCTTTCAGCCCAGAAAACGCGTAACGATCTGGTCACGCGGGCAGCAGAGCGGACAGAACCGGCACGACGCCGTCGTCCTCCACGGGCCCGGTGACGAGGTCCGCGGCCGCGCGGACCACCTCGTCCGCCCCGCCCATCGCGACGCCCAGCCCCGCCCAGCGGAGCATCTCGACGTCGTTGCGACCGTCACCCACGGCCACCGTCGCGCCCGGCGCCACGCCCATGCGCTCGCGCAAGGTGTCGAGCGCGGACGCCTTGGTGACGCCGTCGGGGGCGAGGTCGAGCCACGCCGTCCAGCCGACGGCGTAGGAGACCCCGTGCAGGCCCACGCGTTCGACGAGGTCGTGGAAGTCCGCGGCCGACAGGTGCGGCGCGCGGAGCGTCACGCGGCTGGCGGGCGCGGCGCACAGCTCCTCGAAGTCGACGACGGTCATCTCCCCGCTCAGCTCCCCCATGGGGAAGGGTGCGGTCACCTTGAAGCCGCGGCCTAGGTCCTCGACGGCGAAGAGCCCGTCGGGCAGCTCCTCGCGCAGCAGCCGCAGCGCCGGCTCGGGGTCGAAGGTGACGACGTCGCTGATCTCGTAGCCGCCCTCGAGCTGCGGGTCCAGGCGCAGGCAGACGGCGCCGTTCGAGCACACCGCCCAGCCCTCGCGCAGCTCGAGCTCCTCGAGGATGGGGACGACGGCGGACACCGAGCGGCCCGTGGACAGGACCACCCGGGCACCGGCGTCCCGCAGCCGGCCGACGGTCTGGCGCACCGCCGTCGTCATCCGCTCCTCGTGGTCGATGAGCGTGCCGTCGATGTCGAGCGCGACGAGGAGGTCCGGCCCGGCCGCCGGGAAGGCGGCGGGCAGGTGGTCGCGGACGGCGTCGACGGTGAGGGTCATCGCGCCGTCACCGGCTCGAGGACCTCCAGGCCGCCGAGGTAGGGCTGCAGGCCCGCGGGGACGCGGACCGAACCGTCCGGGAGCTGGTGGTTCTCGAGGATCGCGACGAGCCAGCGGGTGGTGGCGAGGGTGCCGTTGAGGGTGGCGACCGGCTCGGTGCCGTTCGGGCCGCGGTGGCGCACGCCCAGGCGGCGGGCCTGGAAGGTCGTGCAGTTCGAGGTGGAGGTGACCTCCATGTAGCGCTCCTGGCTGGGCAGCCAGGCCTCGCAGTCGAACTTCCGGGCGGCCGAGGAGCCGAGATCACCGGCGGCGACGTCGATGACGCGGTAGGGCAGCTCGACCTTGGTGAGCATCTCCTCCTCCCAGGCGAGCAGGCGGGCGTGCTCGTCCTGGGCGTCATCCGCGGTCGTGTAGCTGAACATCTCCACCTTGTTGAACTGGTGGACGCGGATGATGCCCCGGGTGTCCTTGCCGTAGGAGCCGGCCTCGCGGCGGTAGCAGGTCGACCAGCCGGCGTAGCGCATCGGGCCGGCGGACAGGTCGAGGATCTCGTCGGCGTGGTAGCCCGCGAGCGCCACCTCGGAGGTGCCGGTGAGGTAGAGGTCGTCGGCGGGCAGGTGGTAGATCTCGTCGGCGTGCTCGCCGAGGAAGCCGGTGCCGCTCATCACCTGCGGGGAGACGAGCGTGGGCGTGATCATCGGGGTGAATCCGGCGGCGATCGCCTGGTCCATGGCGGCGTTGAGGAGCGCGAGCTCGAGGCGGGCGCCGATGCCGGTGAGGTAGTAGAAGCGGGCGCCGGAGACCTTCGCACCCCGCTTGACGTCGATCGCGGCCAGGCCCTCGCCCAGCTCGAGGTGGTCGCGGACCTGCTCCAGCTCGCGGCGCTCACCCTCGGTGCGGAGCACGACGAAGTCGTCCTCGCCGCCCGCGGGCACGCCGTCGACGACGACGTTGGACAGCTGGTAGGCGGCCGTCGAGGCCTCCTCCGCGGCGACGGCGGCGTCCCGCTCGGCGCTCTTCACCCGCTCGGCGAGCTCCTTGGCGCGGGCCAGGACGGTGGGGCGCTCCTCCGGGGTGGCCTTGCCGACGGAGCGGCTGACGTCCTTCTGCTCCGAGCGCAGCTGCTCGAAGGTGCTGAGCGCCGTACGGCGGCGCTCGTCGGCCTCCAGGGCTCGGTCGACCAGGCCGGGGTCCTCGCCCCGGGCGCGCTGGCTGGCACGGACGACGTCGGGGTCCTCGCGCATGGCTCTGAGATCGATCACGCCCCCGAGCCTATCCGGGCGGACTCACCGCCTCACACGCGGGCGGGTGCGCGTGGCACTAGGGTCTGGCTCGTGAGACTCCGCCGCGCCCTGGCCCGCGCCTACTGGCGGCTGAGCCGCTGGTCCCCGGACCCGACCCAGCCGCCCGCCGAGGGGCGCGGGATCCTCCTCGGCGTCCCGCACACCTCCAACTGGGACTTCGTCCTCATGCTCGCGCTCGCGTGGCACTGGGGCGTCAACGTGCGCTGGCTGGGCAAGAACAGCCTGTTCAAGCGCCCCTTCGGGCCGCTCATGCGGGCTCTGGGCGGCATCCCGGTGCAGCGGGACGACCCGGGCGGGCTCGTCGACGAGCTCGTGGCGCAGGTGCGCACCGGGCCGACGTACCTCGTCATCACGCCCGAGGGCTCCCGTACGGCCGTCCCGTACTGGAAGTCGGGCTTCTACCGGATCGCCCGCGCGACCGGGATGACGGTGACGCTCGGCTACGTCGACCGCCGCTCGATGACCGCCGGCCTGGGCCCCACCCTGACGATGACCGGTGACGTCCGCGCCGACATGGACAAGATCCGCGAGTTCTACCGGGGCAAGGTGGGCGTGCGCGGCGGCCCCGAGCGCATCCCCCGCCTCCGCTCCGAGGAGGAGTAACCCCTGCCCGCCGGGACCCCCTCCCGCCGACAGCACAGTTACCGCCGACAGCACAGTTATCGTCGACAGCACAGTTACCGCCGACAGCACAGTTATCGTCGACAGCCGGACTCTCCTCAGGGCGTGCGGACGACCAGCCCCCCGTGCTGCACCCGCGCGTGGACGACGGCGGCCTCGCCCAGCAGGTCACCGTCCACCTGGACGTGCTCGGGCTCCTCGGTGCGGATCGTCAGCGAGTGCGCCCGGCGGAAGTCGATGCTCCCGGTGCTGTAGGGCATGAGGTCGCGCCGCACCCCGACCCCCTGGAGCACGACCTTGCGCAGCAGGTCGGCCCAGCCGATGATCCCGCCGCGGGTGTCGATCGCCGCGACGTCCAGCCACCCGTCGTCGAGCTGCGCGTCCGGGAAGAGGACGACGCCGCCGGGCAGGCGCCCGCAGTTGGCGATGAGGACGGTGCGCGCCTGGAAGGTCGAGGTCTCCTCGGACTCGCCGAGCTCGAGGGTGGCGCGCATCTTGCGGCCGAGCAGATGCTTGACGCCGCCGACGAAGTAGGCGATCCAGCCGATGCGGGCCTTGAGCTCGTCGTCGGCGCCGCTGACCATCTCGGCGTCGAAGCCCATGCCGCCGATGACGAGGAAGACGTGCTCCTTCTCGAGCTCGGCACCGGGTACCTCACCGGCCTTGACCTCCGGCGCCTGGCTGTCGTCAGCGGGCGTGGGCGCCACCTCGGTACGCCCCGGCTCGCCGCGGTAGACGTCCTCCTCGGGCAGGGTGGCCGCCGGCGGCTTCTCCAGGCGCAGCCAGCCGAGGTCCATCCTGCGGTTGCGGCCTGTCAGCGCCGCTACGGCCATGTCGCGGTGACCGGTGAGGGGCAGTTCGAGGTTGCGGGCCAGGAGGTTACCGGTGCCGAGCGGCAGGATGCCCATCGGGGTGTCGGTCCCGGCCAACCCCTCCGCGACGGCCCGGACCGTGCCGTCCCCTCCGGCAGCGATGACGACGGACGCGCCCTGCTCGAGTGCCGTCCGCACCTGGCCGCCGCCCGGGTCCTCGACCGTCGTCTCCAGCCACAGCGGCTCCGGGAGCCCGGAGTCCGCGGCCACCTCGCTGACGAGCGCACGCAACCGATCGCCGTCGGTGCCCTTGGAGGGGTTGAAGACGACGGCGGGCGGCCCGGTCGGCCTCTCGGGCTCGACGGGCGGGGGGTCGTCGTGGGCGAAGGACGGGGTGCGGCGCTGCAGCGCGCGCCACACGGCGATCCCGACGACGAGGCCGGCAACGGCGACGACAAGGGCGATGACGGCGACCCACTGCTCCCAGCTCACGTGCCGACCGTAGTGGGCAGCCCGCCCCTCCGCGCTCCAGCACCGGCGAGCCCGGAGGATCCGGCTCTCGGCGGCAGGGGGCGAGCTCCGGAGAATCCGGCTGTCGGCGGTAAGTGGGCTGTCGGCGGTGAGGCGGGTCAGGCTTGGCCGGTGCGGATGCGCTCGACCCAGGCGCGGGCGGCGACGAAGTCGGCGTCGTGCGTCCCCGGCGCGAGGGTGGGCGCCAGGCGGTCCCAGCGCGGGTAGGAGCCCATGAAGCGCACGAGCGGGCACACCCGGTGCAGGCCGATGAGCGCGGCGCCGACCCGCTCCTCGGCGACGTGCCCCTCGAGGTCCATCGAGAAGGAGTACCGGCCCAGCGAGTCGCCGATCGGCCGCGACTCGATGCGCGAGAGGTTGACCCCGCGCACGGCGAACTGCTCGAGCATGTCGAGCAGCGCGCCGGCCTCGTTGTCGGCGAGGTGGACCATGAGCGTCGTCTTGTCCGCACCGGTCGGCTCGGGCACCGTGCCGGGGCGGGAAACGACGACGAAGCGCGTCACCGCGTGCGGGTTGTCCGCCACCCCCTCGGCCAGCGCCTCGAGCCCGTAGCGCTCGGCCGACAGCGCCGAGCACAGCGCGGCGTCGAAGCCGGCCTCGCGGCCGCGGTCGGCGAGGATCGCGGCGGCCGCGGCGGTGGACGTCGCGGGGACGTGGACCGCGCCGTCGAGCTCGCGCGCCACCCAGCCGCGGCACTGCGCCCACGCGTGCGGGTGGGTGGAGATGCGGCGCACCTCCTCCAGCCGCGTGCCGGGCACGACGGCGAGGACGAAGGCCACCGGCACGACGACCTCACCGACGATGACGAGCGGCTCCGGGGAGGAGGCGAGCGTGTCGAGCGTGACGTTGACCCCACCCTCGACGGAGTTCTCCATCGGCACGACGGCGAAGTCGGCCCGCCCGGCGCGCACCGCGTCGAGCGCGGACACGACGTCGGTCGAGGGCTCGGCCTGCACCGGGTCCGCGCCGACGAAGGCCCGCAGCGCCGCCTCGGTGAAGGTCCCCTCGGGGCCGAGGTAGGTGTAGCGGGCCAGCTGGTGGTCGGGCATCGGATCTCCTCGTGCGTGGTGCGCCCCGTGCGCACCGACGCAGCCTAGCCAGCGGGCCCGGCATCGGCCGCGCCACGTAGGCTGCCGGGGTGAGGCGCCGTCGGAACACCGTCACCCGTGTGGGGCTGGTCCTGCTCGCGGTGGCACTCATCGCCGCGCTCGTCCTTCCCCTCGGCGGCACCGTCTTCGCCGCCACGGAGGACGACGACGCCGCCCCGGACGCGTCGTCCGGCGCACCCGTCGTGCTCCTCGGCACGGGCGGCCTGCGCTGGGAGGACCTGTCCGCGCTCGCCACTCCCCGGCTGTGGACGCTGGCCGAGGAGGCGGGCGTCGCCAACTCGGTGGTCCGCTCGGTCCGCTCGAGCACCTGCCCGGCCGACGGCTGGCTCGCGGTCTCCGCCGGCCGGCGTGCGGCGGACCTGCCCGCGGGGACGCACGGTGTGTGCCGCCGTCTGGAGAACGCCGTCGACGGCGCGGTCCCCGGCTGGGAGGACTACCTCACCGCCGCGGAGGAGGCCTCCTACGACGCCCGGCCCGGAACCCTGGGCGAGCTCGTCACCGAGGCCGGGACCCCGACGGCGGCCGTGGGGCCGGGAGCCGCCATCGCGCTCGCCGACCCGGCCGGCGCCGTCGTCGGTGAGTACGAGCCACGCCCGCAGGACCCCGCGCTGCTCAGCGCCGTCGTCGAGCGGGCCGCGACGGAGGTGGAGCTCCTCGTCGTCGACCTCGGTGCCGTCCGCGACCGGGGCCGCCCGCTCGTCAGCGCCACCGACCGCCGCTTCTCCGGCCCCGAGGAGGACGCGCCGGCCAAGGCGACCCGCGCCTGGCCGCTCACCGGCCCGGACCGCCTCGAGCAGGTCGCGGTGCTCGAGGCGCGCGCCGCCGCGGTCCTCGACGCGCTGCCCGAGGGCGCCACCGTCCTGCTCGCCTCGCTCGCGGACTCCGGGTCCACGCCCGTCATGCAGGTGACGGCGCTCGCCTCGCCCAGCGAGCCGGCCGGGATGCTCGAGAGCCGCTCCACCCGCCAGCCGGGCATGGTGCAGTCCACCGACGTCCTGCCCACCCTGCTCGACCGCCTCGGGATCGAGGCGCCCGCCGGCCTCGCGGGCGCGCCCATGCGCGCCACGCCCGGTGACGGGAGCGGCGCCGCGCGGATCGCCACGCTCATCGACGAGAACCGGCACGCGATCGCCGTCCGCCCGCTCACCGCGCCCTTCTTCTCCGGGCTCGTCCTCGTCAACCTCGCGCTCTACGCGCTCGTCACCGTGGGCCTCAACCGCGGCTTCCTCGACCGCGCCGGCCGCTGGCTGGACCGGCGCCGCTCGAGCGGCTGGGCCGGCATCGGCCGGGCCGCCCGGGCGCTCGACCCGGACCGGGCGCTGCACGCCCTGCGGGCCGTGGCGGTCACCGTCGCGGCCGTGCCGGTGGGCAGCTACCTCGCCAACCTCCTGCCGTGGTGGCGCACCGGCTCACCCGGCCTCGTGGTCTACACGGCGACGATCGGGATCGCCGCGCTCATCGCCGGGCTGGCGCTGGCCCGCCCCTGGCGCCGGCAGCTGCTCGCGCCCGTGGGGATCGTCGCGGGCATCACCGCACTGGTCCTCGCGGTCGACGTCCTCACCGGGGCGCGCCTGCAGCTCGCCGCCCTCATGGGGGTCCAGCCGCAGGTCGGAGGCCGCTTCTACGGGATCAACAACTCCTCCTTCGCGCTGTGGGCGACGAGCACGCTCCTGGCCGCCAGCTGCCTGGTCGAGCCGCTCGTGCGGCGCGGGAGGCGACGTGCCGCGGCGGCCGTCGTCGCCGTCGTCGGCCTCATCGCGACCGTCCTCAACGGGGCGCCGGGGATCGGCGCGGACTTCGGCGGGCCGCCGGCGCTGCTGCCCGCCTTCATCATCCTCGCGCTGCTCGCCCTGGGAGTGCGGCTCACCTGGCGGCGGGTGGCGCTCGTGCTCGGGGCGGCGGCGGCCGTGGCGATCTCCTTCTCGCTCATCGACTGGATGCGGCCGCCCGCCGAGCGCAGCCACCTCGGCCGCTTCATCGAGACCGTCCTGGACGGCGGGCTGTTCGACGTCGTCCTGCGCAAGCTCGGGCAGAACCTGGCCAACCTCTTCGGCTCCACGCTCACCTTCCTCGCGGTGGGCGGGATCGCGCTCGTCGTCCTCGTCCTCACCCAGCCGCTGCGCCGCGCCGCGCGCTCGGGCGACCACGCCGCCTACGGGTGGCTGGCCAAGGGCTCCTCGCTGCGGCGGCTCGAGGCGGACGCGCGCATGCTGCGCCCGGCCCTGGTCGCCGTCGCCGTCGCGCTCGGCATCGGCTTCGGGGTCAACGACTCCGGCATCGTCATCCCGGCCATCGGGGTCTCGGTCGCGGTGCCACTGCTCATCGCGGTGGTCGCGGCCTGGCTGCTGCGGCTGCGCGCCGAGCCGCTACCGGTTCAGCCGGAGACGACGGCGCGGTAGGGCTGGCCCGGCGCCTGGTCGGCCGGCCGGTCCCCGAGGGCGCGCGCACCCACCCGCACGCCGCGTGCGCGCCGCACCGCGGCGGCGAGCATGACGTCGCGGTACTGGGCGGCGCGGTGCAGCTGGCCGGCGAGGTCGTTGCTGCTGGCCCGGTGCCGCAGGTCGCAGGGCACCTCGACGAGCGTGAAGCCCTTGACGAGCAGGTCGATCGTCATCCCGGTCTCCACGCCCCACCCGGCGGCGAGCGGGACGGCGGCCTCGAAGGCCTCACGGGTGAGGCAGCGCTGGCCGGAGAGCGGCTGGGTGGGCAGCCAGCCGGTGGCGCGCGCGATGCTGCGCCGTGCCTTGCCGACGACGATCCCACGGCCGCCCGCCCCCGGCTGCGGCGGCAGCACGGCGATCGCGCAGTCCGCGGTACCGGCGAGCACCGCATCCACGAGCGGGGTGACCCCGACGGCGGTCTCCCCGAGGTCCGCGTCGATGAACAGGAGCAGCCGGGCGGGCCCCTCGGGGGCGTCACGCATGGCAACGACGGACGCGCCGGTCTCCATCGCCGAGGCCTTGCCCCGGTTGACCGAGTGACGCACGACGACGGCGCCCGCCGCGCGGGCGACGTGCTGGGTGTCGTCGGTGGAGCCGTCGTCGACGACGACGACGAGGTCGACGTGCGGGATGGCACGGGCGGCCCTGACGGTCGCCGCGATCCGCGTGCTCTCGTCCTTCGCCGGGATCACGACGGCGACCCGCTGGGGGCCAGGGCGCCGGTTCACCCTTCGAGCGTAGTGGTGGTCAGGGCCTTCGCGCAGGTTCACGGCACGCGGCCGTCAGCGCAGGGTGACCTGGCGGGACACGATCCCCGCGCGGGCGCGCCGGGCGTCGGCGTCGAGCGGGCCGCTCTCGGCCAGCGCGGCCTCGAGGCGCTTCTCGAAGGCGGCGCAGGGGCCGGCCAGCTCGTCCGCCTCGGTGCCGGGCACGAGCTCCCACACCGGCACGAGGATGCCGCTGGTGCGGAAGGCGCCGACGAAGCGGGCGCCCTCCTCCAGCTCGGACTCGCGGCGGGCGTGCAGGCGGGCGATCGCGTCGAGAACGTCCTCCTGCGGCTCGGGGCGCGACCAGCGGAGGAACTCGCGGCCCATGCGGCACCAGTACGCGGACTCCACGCCCTCGACCTTGACGGTCGGGACGATGCCCTCGCTGGACTGCTCGACGGCGGCGGTGACGTCCGCGTCGCGCTCCTGGTCCGCGGCGAGCCAGAAGCCGAAGTCGTTCTCGATGACCGGCTCGAAGGGCACGGTGAGGTCGAGGACGTCCTGGAGGCGGGGGCCGGGCTCGAGGATGCCGAGGTTCGTCACCGGGGTGCCCGGCTCGGCGTCGAGGGCGAGGAGCAGGGCGGCGGCGACGTCGCGGCTCGCGTCTCCGGACTTCGCGGCGGTCTGCAGCCCGACGAGCACGACGCCGTCCTCGCGGTGCAGCGCCGGCCACAGCTCGGGGAGCATGGTGGCGACGACGACCTCGCGGGAGCCGTACTCCTCGGTGGTGCGCACCGTGGCGGTCGCGGCGGGGACGATCTCGCGCATCGCGACCCAGTCGGTCTCGCCGGGCAGGCCCTCGAAGGGACGCTCGACGAAGGGGACCTCCACCCGCTTGGGGCGGGGGCTGTCGGACTGGCGCTTGCGGCTCTTCTTACCCATGGTGGGCAAGCCTATCGGTGCCTAGAGGAGGCGGGCGTCGCTGCCGTCGTCGGTGGTCATCGGCAGGCCCGCCGCCGCCCACTCGCGCATGCCGCCGTCGAGGTTGCGGGCGGTGAAGCCGGAGTGGTTGAGCCACGCGGTGGCGCGCATCGATCGGCCGCCCGAGCGGCACACGACGAGCAGGTCCTCCTCGGGCAGCTCGTCGAGGCGGTCGGGCAGCTCGCCGAGCGGGATGTGGACGGCGCCGGGAGCGTGGCCGGCGTCCCACTCGTCCTGCTCGCGGACGTCGAGGATCGCGTGCCCGGCGGGGACGGGGCTGGCGGGGTCGAGGTCGGCGACGGTGAGGTCGCGGGGCTGGTCGAGGTCCTCCATGCCGTCCACGGTAGCCCCGCCGGGCCACGGGCCTCCATCCCTGCACCCACCGGGGCGCCCGGGCTGGGGAGATCGGGGGACGAGGTGGCAGGGGAGTGGCAGGATCGGGGCATGCACGAGCGCGCCGGAACCCCCGCCCTGCCCGAGGACCTCATCGACGTCGACGCCGTCGTCTCCGCGTACTACGACCGCTCGCCGGACGTCGACGACCCCTCCCAGCAGGTGGTCTTCGGAACCTCCGGCCACCGCGGCTCGAGCCTCGACTCCGCCTTCAACGAGGCGCACATCGTCGCGACGACGGCCGCGATCGTCGAGTACCGCCGCGCGCAGGGCACCGACGGCCCGCTGTTCATCGGCCGGGACACCCACGCACTGTCCGAGCCGGCCTGGCGCACCGCCGTCGAGGTCCTCGCGGCCGCCGGGGTGGAGCTGCGCGTCGACTCCCGCGACTCCTTCACCCCCACCCCCGCCGTCTCCCACGCGATCCTCCTCGCCAACGGCGCCGGCACGGCCGCGGGCGTGCGGGTCCAGGGCCCGGGCCGCGCGGACGGCATCGTCGTCACGCCCTCGCACAACCCGCCCCGTGACGGCGGCTTCAAGTACAACCCGCCGCACGGCGGGCCCGCCGGCTCGGACGCCACCTCGTGGATCGCCGCGCGCGCCAACGAGATCCTGCGTACCGGCGTCGGGAACGTCCCGCGCATGCCGCTGGAGCGCGCGCTCGCCGCGGAGACGACGCGCGGTCACGACTTCCTCGCCGCCTACGTCGACGACCTCGCCAGCGTCGTCGACCTCGAGGCCATCGCGAGCGCCGGGGTGCGCATCGGCGCCGACCCGCTCGGCGGCGCCGCCGTCGAGTACTGGGGCGCGATCGGTGAGCGCTACGGGCTGGACCTCACCGTCGTCAACCCGCAGGTGGACCCGCGGTGGTCGTTCATGACGCTCGACTGGGACGGCAAGATCCGGATGGACTGCTCCTCGCCGTCGGCGATGGCCTCGCTGCTGCGGGTCATGCGCCCCGAGGACGGCGGCCCGGCGCCCTACGACATCGCCACCGGCAACGACGCCGACTCCGACCGTCACGGCATCGTCACCCCCGACGGCGGGCTGATGAACCCCAACCACTTCCTCGCCGTCGCGATCGAGTACCTCTTCGCCCACCGGCCGGGCTGGCCCGAGACCGCGGCCGTGGGCAAGACGCTCGTGTCCTCCGCGCTCATCGACCGCGTCGCCGCGGGCCTGGGGCGGCGGCTGCTCGAGGTGCCCGTCGGCTTCAAGTACTTCGTCCCGGGGCTGCTCGACGCCTCCGTCGGCTTCGGCGGCGAGGAGTCGGCCGGCGCGTCCTTCCTGCGCCGCGACGGCTCGGTGTGGACCACCGACAAGGACGGCATCATCCTCGGCCTGCTCGCCTCGGAGGTCCTCGCGGTCACCGGCCGCAGCCCCAGCCAGCTCCACGAGGAGCAGGTCGAGCGCTTCGGCGCCTCCGCCTACGCCCGCATCGACGCGCCCGCCACCCGCGAGCAGAAGGCGCGGCTCGCGGCACTGAGCCCCGAGCAGGTGACGGCGACGACACTCGCCGGGGAGGAGATCACCGGCCGGCTCGTGCGCGCCCCCGGCAACGACGAGCCGATCGGCGGCCTCAAGGTGACGACGGAGAACGCCTGGTTCGCCGCACGCCCCTCGGGCACCGAGGACGTCTACAAGATCTACGCCGAGTCCTTCCGCGGCGAGGAGCACCTGGCGCAGGTCCAGGCCGAGGCCAAGGCCGTCGTCGACGCCGCCCTCGCCTGAGCACGCCCTCGGGGTGCGCGGCGCACCGGTCACCACCAGACTCGGGGCACCGTCAACCGGAAGGACGTGACATGGGTATCGGTGGAGGCATCTTCCTCATCGTCGTCGGAGCGATCCTCGCCTTCGGGCTGAGCCCCGACACCTGGGAGGTATTCAACATCCAGATCATCGGCTACATCCTCATGGCGGTCGGCGTGCTCGCCCTCGTGCTCGCCTTCGCCATGCAGCGTCAGCGCCGCAACACGAGCCACACGGCCTACGTCGAGCGCCGCGACACGGGCAACCCGCCCCCGCGCTGACCCTCCACGTGGCCCGCGCCCTTCCCGGGCGCGGGCCACTGCGCTGCTCTACGGTCGACCCCATGGCCCGCCCCTCCCTCGGTTCCGCCCTCGAGGACGGACTCAACCGCCGTCTCGTCCCCTACCTGCGACGCCGCGGCTGGCGTCCCGAGACCATCACCTACACCGGCTACGGCAGCCCCGACCGGCTCCGTGTCCTCGCCCGCGTGCTCCTCACCGAGAACGACGACGACGCACCCCCAGCCGCCGACGTCGGCGCCACCGAGACCGAGCTCGCCGAGGCGCAGCAGGCCGAGCGCGGGTGGCGCTCCTTCCTCACCACCCCGGTCGCGCACCTGCCCGTCGCCGTCGACATCGCCGGCCGGACGCACGCTGCCCATGTCGACCGCGGCGGCTACCTCGACCTCCTCGTCGAGGACCACGGCCTGCCGCCGGGCTGGCACGACATCACCGTGCGCGCCCGCGGCGCCCGGCCGGCGACGGCGCGGGTGCTCGTCATCGGGCCCGAGACCCGCTTCGGGGTGGTCAGCGACATCGACGACACCGTCATGGTCACCCGCGTGCCGCGCCCGCTCATCGCGGCGTGGAACACCTTCGTCCGGCACACGAGCACCCGCCAGGCCGTCCCGGGGATGGCCGAGCTGTTCCGGAACGTCCAGGAGGCGCGCCCGGGCACGCCGGTGCTCTACCTGTCGACCGGGGCGTGGAACGTCGTCCCCGCGCTCGAGCGCCTCTTCCGGCGCAGCGGCCTGCCCGCCGGGCCGATGCTCATGACGGACTGGGGGCCGACCAACACCGGGTGGTTCCGCAGCGGCCAGGAGCACAAGCGCACGACGCTGCGCCGCCTGCTCATCGACTTCCCGCAGATCCGCTGGCTGCTCGTCGGCGACGACGGCCAGCACGACCCCGAGATCTACTCCGAGCTCGCGCGCGAGCACCCCGACCGGGTCACCGCCGTCGCCATCCGCCAGCTCACGCCCGGGGAGCACGTGCTGTCCCACGGCACCCCGCAGGCGCTGGGTCGCGACCGCGAGGGCGGACGGGTGTCGGGCGACTCCCGGCCCCCCGTCGTCGCCGCCGGTGACGGCACCGCCCTGTGGGACAAGCTCCGCCCCCACCTCACGTAACCACCCCCTCGTGCGCCGACAGCCGGATTTCGCCTGGCGAAATCCGGCTGTCGGCGTGGGGGCTGGGGGTCAGGTGGTGGCGGGGCGGCCGCCGAGGTAGAGGTCGCTGAGCTTGGGGTCGGCGAGCAGCTCGCGCGCCGGACCGGTGGCGAAGACGCGGCCGAGGTCGAGGACGCAGCCGATGTCGGCCATCTCCAGGGCCCGGCGGGCGTTCTGCTCGACGAGCAGCACCGCGACCCCGGCCTGCCGCATGCGGTCGACCTGCTCGAAGATCGTCGTCACCCGCTTGGGGTCCAGGCCCATCGACGGCTCGTCGAGGAGGACGACGTCGGGGCGGATGACGAGCGCGCGGGCGAACTCGACCTGCTTCTGCTGGCCTCCGGAGAGCAACCCGGCGGTGTCGCTCCAGCGCTCCCCGACGAGCGGGAAGACCTCCTTGACGTACTCGCAGCGCTCCGGCAGGACCGACTGGTCGGCCAGGGAGTAGCCGCCGAGCATGATGTTCTCCTCGACGGTCATCTCCTTGAACACGGAGTGCCCCTGGAGCACGTGGGACAGTCCGCCGCGCAGCAGCTGCTGCGGGCTCTGCCCCGTGACGTCCTTGCCGTTGAGGGTGATGGTGCCCTGGCGGGGCTTGAGCATGCCGCTGGCCACCTTGAGGACGGTGGACTTGCCCGCGCCGTTGGGCCCGACGAGGCAGACCACCTCGCCGCGGCGGACCTGCACCGACAGGCCGCGCAGGACGAGCGCCGCCTTGCCGTAGCCCGCCTGGATGTCGTCGAGCTCGAGGACGATGTCAGACGCCAAGGTATGCCTCCAGCACCTTCGGGTCGGACTTCACGACGTCGGGCGTGCCCGTCGCGATCGGCCGGCCACGGTCGAAGACCACGATGTGGTCGCACAGACTCATGATGAGGTCCATGTTGTGCTCGACGATGAGGAAGGTCGTGCCCTCGTCGTTGAGCTCCCGCACGAGCAGGGCGATCCGCTCGATGAGGGAGGGGTTCACGCCGCCGGCCGGCTCGTCGAGCATGACGAAGGGCGGGTCGGTCATGAGGGTGGAGCCGAGCTCGAGGAGCTTCTGCTGCCCGTAGGAGATATCGCGGGCCTCGGACGCCTCGAGGTGGTCGATGCCCACCCGGGCGAGCATGGCCCGCGCCTTCTCCACCGTCTCGGCGCTGCGCGTGTTGCCGAGGTACTCCCCCAGCGTGCGCGGCTGCACCGCGACGAGCATGTTCTCCAGCACCGTCATCCGCGGGAAGACCCGGCACAGCTGGAAGCTGCGGCCCAGGCCCGCCCGGGCGATCTTGTGCGGTGCCCAGCGGGTGACGTCCTTGCCGTGCATGGTCACGGTGCCGGAGTCGGGGCGGATCATCCCGGTGACGCAGTTGAAGAACGTCGTCTTGCCCGAGCCGTTGGGGCCGATGAGCCCGTTGATCTTGCCGGTGTAGAACTCCGTCGTCGCGCCGTCGACGGCGTGGACGCCGCCGAAGGACTTCGTCAGCCCCTCGGTGCGCAGGACGGTGTCAGCCGCGTTCATCGCCGGCCTCCTTCGTGGTCGTGGTCGCGGCCTCCTGCTGCTGGCGCAGCTCCTCGGCGGAGACCTCGCGGATGGAGGAGCTCTGGGGACCGAGGCGGCGCAGCAGCTGCGCGGCACCGGTGAGCACGCCGTCGGGCAGGAAGAGCACGACGAGCCCGAGGAGCAGGCCCGTGGCGACGAGGTGGAACTGGCTGCCCTCGGAGTTGAGGACGAAGTACTCCAGCGCCGAGCCCACGACGATCGCGCCGAGCAGCGGCCCGAAGAGGAAGCGCACCCCGCCGAGCAGCGCCATGAGGACGACCGTGGACCCGAGCACGATGTCGAACTGGAAGATCGGGTCGAGGTCGCCGAACCACAGGGCGTAGAGACCGCCGGCCACCGCCACGAAGAACGCGGAGATGACGAAGGCGACGAGCTTGAGCCGGCTCGTGGGGGCCCCGAGCGACTCGGCCTTGTCCTCGTCCTCGCGCACGCTCTTGAGGGCGGCGCCGAAGCGCGAGCGGTCGATGAGCGTCCACGCGAGGAGGGTGACGGCGAGCAGCGCGAGGAAGATGTAGAAGAAGGTCTCGTGGTGCTCGGGGCGCAGCATGTCGGGGAAGGGCCGCGGGACGACGAGCCCCGCCGAGCCGCCCGTCACGGTCTCCCAGCTCTGGAAGAGCAGCTGGAGGACGAGGACGAGCGCGATCGTCACGATGACGAAGGACGACCCCCGCACTCGCAGCGCGGCGAAGCCGACGGGGATGGTGAGCACCGCCGTCGCCACGGCCGCGACGAGCGCGGCGAGGAGCCAGTTCATCCCGGTGTGGATGACGAGCAGCGCCGTCCCGTAGGAGCCGAGGCCGAAGAAGGCCGCGTGGCCCAGGGAGATGTAGCCGGTGAAGCCGCCCATGATGTTCCACCCGGTCGCGAAGACCGCGTAGTTGAGGACGATGACGCCGGCGCTCACCATGTAGGCGTTGGGGGCGATCGTGGGCCACAGCGCGAGTACCGCGACGACGACGGCGACGAGGATGACCGGCCGTAGCCGGCTCGCGCTGCCGCCGCCGGCCGCGAGGCTGCGCGCCGGCAGGGACCTGGTCCGGTCAGAAACGCTGAGCAAGGCGACCTCCGAAGAATCCCTGCGGCCGCACCATGAGCGTGAGGAAGAGGGCCACGTAGAAGATGGTCTGGGCGAGGGTCGGCGTCACGCCCGGGAGCAGCTCGGCCATGACGCGCAGGACGCCGAGGAGCAGGGCCGCGATCGCGGCGCCCGGGATGGACCCGAGGCCGCCGACGACGATGATCGCCATGAGCGGGCCGATCCAGTGCCAGTGCAGCGAGGGGAAGATCGTCGCCTGCAGGGACAGCGCCGTGCCGCCCACGGCCGCCGTCGCCAGACCGAGGCCGAAGCCGAAGCCGGCGGTCCTGTCGGTGTCGATGCCGACGAGCTGGGCTGCCTCGCGGTGCTGGATCGTCGCGCGCAGCGCCCGCCCGAAGCGGGTCTTCTTGAGCACGAGGAACAGCGCGAGGAGGCTGAGCCCGGCGAGCGCGAAGGAGATGATCTGCACGACGGGGATCGAGGCGCCGAAGAAGTCGACGCTCGCGGTGCCGTAGGGCAGGTTGATGCGGCGCTGGGTGCCGGTGAAGGCCATGCCGAGCAGGCCCTCGATGATGAGGGCGATGGCGAAGGTGATGAGCACCGACATCATCGTCATCGTCGCCGGCTTGAGCCGGCTGATGAGCCAGCGCTGGATCGCGTAGCCGATGCCGAAGAACAGCGGGACCGTGGCGATGAGCGAGAGCATCGGGTCCAGCCCGGTGGCCGTCGAGAAGCGCCAGGCGATGTAGGCGGCGAGGACGATGAACGCCGCGTGGGCGAGCATGACCACCCGCATGACACCGAAGTAGAGGGTGAGCCCTGCTGCTAGGAGGGCGTAGAGCCCTCCTAGCAGCACGCCCAGAATCAGGCTCTGGAAGATGAGTGACACGGCCGGGTCACCACTCCGGCTTCGGGTAGACGAGCTCGGCCGTGGCGGTGTCCTCGGGCAGCACGATGGCAATCTCGCCGTCGATGTACTGGAGGATCATGTGCGCGCCGTTGGGGCGGCCGGCCTCGTCCCAGGCGAGCGGGCCGACGACGGTGTCGACGGTCGCGCCGCGCAGGTAGTCGATGAGCTGCTGCTGGCACTCGCCCTGCTCGGCGCAGCCGACCTCCTCGACGGCGGCCGCGACGACCTGGCCGGTCGTGTAGGCGTTGGCCTCGTCCTCCTGCGGCGGCTCACCGTGGAGCTCGGTGTGCGCCTCGACGAACTCGGCGTTCGAGGGCCAGTCGGCCTGGTTGGAGTAGCCGGTGGGCGACAGGATGCCCTCGACGGCGCCGCCGACGGCCTCGGGGAACTCGGGGTTGGTGGGCGCCGTGGAGAAGGCGGCCATGCGCGGCTGGTAGTTCAGCTGCTGCAGCGCGAGGATCATGTTGACCGCGTCCTGGTACTGCGTGCCGCCGACGACGAGGTCGGGGTCGGCATCGGCGATCTTCGCGGCAATGGCGTTGAAGTCGGTCTGGTTGGGCGGGTAGACCTCGTCGACGACGAGCTCCACGCCCGCCTCGACGAGCTTGTCCCGCAGGCCGTAGGCGGTGCCCTGGGCGAAGGGGTCGTCCATGGCGGCGACGGCCATCGTCTGCGGCCGCTCCCCCTCGGGCATCGCGAGGATGTGCTCGACGAGGTTGTTGTAGTGGTCCGGCGCGATGGCCGGGGCCGCGTAGAAGATGTTCTCGAAGCCGTTCTCGAAGACCTCGGCCGCGGCGGCGGCCGGCTCGACGAAGAGCATCCCGTACTCGGAGGCCACCCGGGAGGCGGGGACGACCAGGCGGGTGGAGAACGGGCCGAAGAGCAGGTCGACCTCGTCCTGGGCGATGAGGGACTCGTAGTCGGACACGACGCGAGCGGCGTCGGAGGCGTCGTCGAGGATCTTGAGCTCGACCTGCCGGCCGAGGAGGCCGCCGTTCTCGTTCGTCACCTCGGCCCAGGTCTGGTAGCCGCGCTCGACGCCCTTGCCGGGCTCGGCGAAGTCACCGGTGAGCGGCAGCGAGATACCGATGACGATGGGGTCCTCGGAGTCCCCACCCTCCTCGCCGCCACCGTTCCCGCAAGCCGCCAGCGCGAGCATGGCCACCGCGCCTGCAGCAATCCCCCGGGTCAACCGCTTCGTTGACATCCGTCCTCCTTCATTGGTTGCGGACGCGCTTCTCGAAAGCGCTTTCCGGACAGTACGGGCTTACCCGACCACGGCGCAAGGGCCTTTCGTGATCGTGATCACTCTGAGTCCTTCGCCCCAGCAGCGCCTGACGGAAACCGCATCCCGCGGCGCAGCCGGAGCCGCGCGCCTCGCCCGGCGGAAAGCGCTTGCCCTATCGGCCGCGGGTGGGCCATGATGGCCGGGCGGCACTGGGCCGCCCCACACTCGACGGAGAGGATGAAGCGTGCCGAAGGTAGCGATGGTGACCGGGGGGAACCGCGGGATCGGGCTGGGCATCACGACGCGGCTGCTGGACGAGGGCTACGCCGTCGCCATCCTCGCGACCCGTGAGGAGCCAGCCGAGCTCATGGCCGAGCTCCGCGAGCGCGGCGAGGTCATCTACGTGCGCGGTTCGGTCTCCGAGCTCGCCGACCACGAGCGTTACGTCGCCGCCAGCCTCGAGCAGTGGGGGCGCATCGACGTCCTCGTCAACAACGCCGGCGTGGCCCCGACGGTCCGCGACGACATCCTCGTCGCCACCGCGGAGAGCTACGACCGCGTGATGGACATCAACCTGCGTGGCCCGTACTTCCTCACCCAGCTCGTCGCCCGCACGATGGTCGAGCGCCGCGGGGAGATGACCGAGCTGCCCGACGAGCCGGTCGGCACGATCGTCAACGTCTCCTCGACCTCCGCCGTCACCGTCTCGACCAACCGCGGCGAGTACTGCCTGTCCAAGGCCGGGATGGCGATGTCCACCCAGCTGTGGGCCGCGCGCCTCGCCCCGGAGGGGATCGTCGTCTACGAGATCCGGCCCGGCATCATCGCCACCGACATGACCGCCGGCGTCAAGGAGAAGTACGACTCCTTCTTCGCGGGCGGCGGGGCACCGATCCCCCGCTGGGGCCGACCCTCCGACGTCGGCGGCGCCGTCGCCCAGCTCGTCGCCGGCCAGATGCCCTACTCCACCGGCGACGTCATCAACGTCGACGGCGGCATGCACATCCCCACCCTGTGACGAGGAGCGACCCCGTGACCACCCACGAGCCCCAGACCCTGCAGATCGCCGGCCGCGAGGCGCCCGTCGTCACCGCGAACACCGTCGTCGTCGGCACCGGATCGGCCGGGTACTGCGCCGCCGCGCGTCTCGTCCAGCTCGGCCAGGACGACGTCGTCATGGTCACCGACAAGATCGGTGCAGGTGCCAGCCGCAACGCCGGCTCGGACAAGCAGACCTACTACAAGCTCACGCTCTCCGGCGGCAACGGCGACTCCGTGCGGGAGATGGCCGAGACGCTCTTCGCCGGCGGCGCGATGGACGGTGACAACGCGCTCGCCGAGGCCGCGCTCTCCGCCCGCGCCTTCCTCCACCTGGCCGACCTCGGGGTGCCCTTCCCGCAGAACCGTTACGGGGAGTTCATCGGCTACAAGACCGACCACGACCCGCGCCAGCGGGCCACCTCGGTGGGGCCCTACACCTCGCGGACGATGGTCGAGCAGCTGGAGAAGCGGGTCAACGCCAACGGCACGCGGATCTTCCCCGAGTGCCGCGTCGTCGACGTCCTCACCCACGAGGGCGCCGTCGCCGGGCTCCTCCTCCTGCGCACCGACGTCCCGCACGACGGCGAGCAGAGCCCCTACCTGCTCGTGCGGTGCACGAACGTCGTCTACGCGACGGGCGGGCCGGCCGGCCTGTACGCGACACGCGTGTTCCCCAACGGGCAGTGGGGCGCCTCCGGTGCGGCCTTCCGCGCGGGCATCGGCGGGAAGAACGTCACCGAGTGGCAGTTCGGCCTCGCCTCGACCAAGCCGCGGTGGAACGTGTCCGGCACGTACATGCAGGTGGTCCCGCGCTTCGTGTCGACCGACGCCGACGGCGGGGACGAGCGCGAGTTCCTCACCGAGGCGATCCCCGACTACGGGCGGCTCATGTCGCTCGTGTTCCTCAAGGGCTACCAGTGGCCCTTCGACGTCCGCAAGGCACGCGACGGCTCGTCGCTCATCGACCTGCTCGTGTACCGGGAGACGGTGCTGCGCGGGCGGCGGGTGTTCCTCGACTTCCGGCGCAACCCGGTGCGGGAGGACTTCGACCCCAGCGCCCTGGACCCGGAGGCCTACGAGTACCTCGAGAAGGCCGGGGTGCTGTTCGGGACGCCCATCGAGCGGCTCAAGCACATGAACCTGCCCGCGTACGAGTTCTACCTGGGCAAGAACCCGTACGTGGACCTCGAGAAGGAGATGCTCGAGGTCGACGTGTGCGCGCAGCACAACAACGGCGGCCTGCTTGTCGACGCGTGGTGGCAGTCCAACCTGGCCGGCTTCTTCCCGGTGGGCGAGGCCGGCGGCGCGCACGGCGTCTACCGGCCCGGCGGTGCGGCGCTCAACAGCGGACAGGTCGGGGCCACCCGGGCTGCGCAGTTCATCGCCGCCCGGCGCGCCGACGCGCCGCTAGGGGAAACCGAGTTCATCGCCGCCGCCGAGGGTCCGCTGCGCGACGCCGCCGAGCTGGTCGCGCAGGCGACGGCGCGGGCCGCCTCGGGCGCGGAGGACAACACCGGCGACCTCCTCCGCGAGGTCGGGGAGCTCATGAGCGCCAAGGCGGGGCCGGTGCGCTCGCGCCAGTCCATCGCCGAGGCGCTGGAGCAGGTCGAGGAGTGGCTGGGCTCCTACCGGGAGCTCGTGGTCGCCGACGCCGGGTCGCGCCGGGCCGTCAACCGCGCCTTCCTCGTGCGCGACATCCTCACGACGGCGCAGGTCTACCTCACGGCGATGGCCGACTACGTCGACCACGGCGGACGCTCTCGCGGCTCGGTGCTCTACACCGACCCGTCAGGGTCGCTGCCGCTCGTGGGCTACGGGCCTGATGCCGCGCAGGAGCTCGACCTGCCGGAGCTCTTCCGCTTCACCCTCGACGGCGGCGCGCTCGACGACGAGGTCCAGGAGGTCGCGTGGACCCCGCACCGCGCCGCCGATCCGGAGTCGCCCAGCGAGGCGGGGGACGTCGCGATCACCTGGCGCCCGCGCCGCCCCATCCCGGAGGCCGACGACTTCTTCGAGAACGTCTGGCGCGACTACCGCGAGCACCAGAACATCCTCTGACGGGCGCCCCCCGCCCTCGGCCGGACATCGTGTGGCTTTCGCGTTCGCTGGGAGCGCGAAAGTCACACGGTCTTCCGGGAGACCGCAGGCGCCGCTCCACAGGTCAGCCTGAGGCACCCCTGTCCACGCCGTCGCCAACGAGCGCGCGGGAGCAGACATCCCCTGGTGGACCCTGTCGCCATGGCGCCCGACCGTCGGCGGATCAACCGCATGGCACGACAGCACTGGTTCGTGCTCACCCGGCCCGAGCTCGAGAAGATCGGCGTCTCCGTCACGTGGATCCGCGCCCAGGTCGACGAGGGCATCTGGCGCCGGGTGTACCCGGGCGTCTACATCACCCATGCCGGTCGGCAGACGTGGGAGACCCGAGTCGTTGCGGCTCTCGCCTACGCGGGCACGGACGCCGCGATCTCTCACGCCACGGCCGCGGACTGGTGGTTCGAGAACGCCGCTACACGCGCCCAGAGGGTGTCGAGCACCGTGGAGATCAGCGTGCCGGCCCGCAGGACAGTGGTCGCCCGACGCGGTCTGCGGATCTATCGCCGACGCACGGTTCCCGCGGTGGAGGGACGCATCCCTGCCACGACCGCGGTTGAGACTGCCGTCGACCTCGCTTGTCACGCGAAGACGGAGGACGACGTCGTCGGCGTGCTCGCGCGCGCACTCCGCACCACCGAGCCGGCCGACATCCGGGCCGCCGTGGCCGGGCGGTCACGGGTCCGCCGTCGTGCACTGCTCCTCGACGTCCTCGCCGACGCCACGGCCGGGATGGAGTCTCCCCTCGAGCGCCACTACCACCGTGACGTCGAGAGTGACCACGGGCTGCCGGTGGCCGAGCTCCAGGTGCGCGAGCAGCTACCCGGGGCTCGGATCCGCGCCGACTGCCGCTACCGCAGGTGGCAGGTGCGCATCGAGCTCGACGGCAAGCTGGCCCACCCCGGCGGCCGTACCGACAAGGACACCTGGCGCGACAACGCCGTCCTGCTCGCCTCCCGGGAGGTCACGTTGCGGTACCGCTGGACACACGTCGTGGGGACTCCGTGCCGGACGGCCCAGCAGGTCGTCGACGCTCTTCGCCTGGGCGGCTGGGACGGCCGCCCGCGTCGCTGCGGCCGCCCCGGCTGCCGGGTGAGCTGATGCCCTCCGGACCGTGTGGGTTCCGAGTTCCCAGGGAACGCGAAACCCACACGATTACGAGGAGGGGTGGGCGGCTGACAGAGGGCCCTAGAGGTAGGGCGCCACCAGGCGCTGGTAGCGGTCGGCCATCGTCGCGACGACCTCGTCGCCGGGGGTGTCCCAGATCGACTGGTTGAAGATCTCCACCTCGACGTCGCCCGTGTAGCCCGCCTCGGCCACCCACCGACTGATAGTGGCGAAGTCGACGTAGCCGTCACCCATGTAGCCGCGGGAGAGGAGGGAGTCGTCCGCCAGAGGCAGGATCCAGTCGCACACCTGGTAGCCCGCCAGGCGCCCCTCGGCGCCGGCGCGGGCGATCTGCGACTCCAGCTTCGGGTCCCACCACACGTGGTAGGTGTCCACGACGACGCCCACCGACTCCGGCGCGAAGTCCGCGGCGAGGTCGAGGGACTGCTCGAGCGTCGAGAGCACCCCGCGGTCGGCGGCGAAGATCGGGTTCATCGGCTCGAGGACGAGGCGCACGTCGTGCTCCTCGGCAAAGGGCACGAGCTCACCGATCCGGTCGGCCATCCGCTGGCGCGTCGCCACGAGGTCGCGGTCCCCGTCAGGCAGCGCCGGCTGCCCCGGCGACGGGTTGGCCGGCAGCCCGCCCACCACCATGACGAGCTCACGCGTCCCCAGGGTCGCGGCCTCGACGATCGCGGCGCGGTTGTCCTCCAGCGCAGCCCGCTGTCCCTCGGCGTCGGCCGCCGTGAGGAAGCCGCCCCGGCACAACGAGGACACCCGCAGGCCGGCCTCGCGCACCACCGAAGCGGCGCGCTCCAGCCCGGCCTCCGCCACCCGGTCGCGCCACAGGCCCACGGCACCGAGCCCGGCCCGCGCCGCGACGTCCACGGCCTCCTCGAGGGTGAGGGCCTTCGTCGTCGCGGTGTTGAGCGAGAGTCGCGAGAGGTCCGCACTCACAGGGTGATCTCCGGGATCTCCACGCGGCGACCCTCGGCGGAGGACTGCAGGCCGAGCTCGGCGAGCTGGACGCCGCGCGCCGCGGAGAGCAGGCCGTAGCGGTGCGGCCGCTCGGCGACGACGTCGCGGAGGAACTCCTCCCACTGCAGCTTGAAGCCGTTGTCGAGGTCGGCGTTGTTCGGCACCTCGAGCCACTGGTCACGGAAGGGCTCGGTGACGGGCAGGTCGGGGTTCCA
The DNA here is from genome assembly GCF_047302425.1 of Georgenia phoenicis. Lineage (NCBI taxonomy): Bacteria > Bacillati > Actinomycetota > Actinomycetes > Allobogoriellales > Allobogoriellaceae > Georgenia > Georgenia phoenicis. The sequence continues at coordinate 199,583 of NZ_CP154855.1, forward strand.
CACCGGCTTGGGCGTGTGCGCGCGCTCCTGCGCCACGCAGTTGCGCAGCCCGGCGACGGCGGAGCCGTGCGTGCCGTCGACCTGGAACTCGACGAGCTCGTCGCGGTGGACGCGCACCGCCCAGGAGGAGTTGATCTGGGCGACGACGGGGTCCCCACCGGGGGTGGTGACCTCGAAGATGCCGTAGGCGGCGTCGTCGGCGGTGGCCGTGTACTCCTTGCCCTGCTCGTCCCAGCGGGTGGGGATGTGGGTGACGGCCTTGGCAGTGACGGCGTCGACGGTGCCGAGGATGCCCTCGAGAACGTAGTTCCAGTGGCAGAACATGTCGACGACCATGCCGCCGCCGTCCTCCTTGCGGTAGTTCCAGCTCGGGCGCTGGGCGGGCTGGATGTCGCCCTCGAAGACCCAGTAGCCGAACTCCCCGCGCAGGGACAGGATGCGGCCGAAGAAGCCCTGGTCGACGAGACGGCGGAGCTTGACCAGGCCCGGCAGGTAGAGCTTGTCGTGGACGACGCCGGCGGTCACGCCGGTCTCCTGGCCCAGGCGGGCGAGCTCGACGGCCTCCTCGAGCGTCTCGGCCGTGGGCTTCTCGGTGTAGACGTGCTTGCCGGCCTTCATCGCCGCGGTGAGCGTGGCCTTGCGCAGCGAGGTGAGCTGGGCGTCGAAGTAGATGTCGATGCTCGGGTCGTTCATCACCGAGTCGACGTCGGTGGTCCAGTGCTCGACGCCGTGGCGCTCGGCGATCTCGCGGACGGCGTTCTCGCGGCGGCCAACGAGCACCGGCTCGACCTGCACCCGGGTGCCGTCCTCGAGGAGGAAGCCGCCCGCGTCACGGATCGGGAGGATCGATCGGATGAGGTGCTGGCGGTACCCCATCCGGCCGGTGATGCCGTTCATCGCGATCCGCAGCGTGCGCGTGGTCATGTGCTCTCCAGTGAGACGGGCCGTGTGGCGAAGAAATGGGGAATGCGCTTTCCAACCTAACGACCGGCCCGTCGCACTGTCAAGACGGCGTGAGGTCGCGCACACCCGATTGCTTTCGGGAAGATTCTTGAAGGTTCATCCATTGCCCCCGACATGACCACACACAAGATCGGCATCGTCGTCAGCTCCTCCCGCCCCACCCGCATCGGCCACAAGGTCGCCGAGTGGGTCGCCTCCCAGGCCCCCGAGAGCACCGAGGTCGACGTCGTCGACCTCGCCGAGATCGAGCTGCCCTTCCTCGCCGAGCCCGAGCAGCCCGCCACCGGCAACTACACCCTGCCCACCACCGTCGCGTGGTCCGAGCGCGTGCGCTCCTACGACGGTCTCGTCATCACGGTGCCCGAGTACAACGCGGGCTACCCGGCGCTCCTGAAGAACGCCATCGACTCCCTCCACGCCGAGTGGAAGGACCTGCCGATCGGTGTCGTCGGCTACGGCTGGGGCGCCGCCGCGAACGCCGCCCGCCAGCTCGGCGAGGTGCTCGACCGCGTCCAGGCCGTCCACCTGCCCGGCCCGGGCCTGAGCTTCGGCAAGGACCTCTCCACCGAGGGCGAGATCCTCGAGGCCGCCCCGGCCGAGGACGTGCGCAGCCTCTACAGCCAGGTCCTCACCGCGGTCCGCGAGAAGGCCACGGTCTGAGCCGCAGCTGATCCGTCACGTGAGGCGGTGGCCCGCCCCGGGCCACCGCCTCCGTGCTACCTCGGACCGGGCGTCGACTCCCGTAGCACGACCTCACCACTCACCGTGACGAGCTCGGCCTGCTCGCCGTCGTCGAGGGCGAGGGCGGTGACCCGGCGGCCGATGTCGACCATGTCGATGCGCACGGTGGTGAGCGTCGGGGTGACGTCCCGCAGCGCGTAGATGTCGTCGAAGCCGGCGAAGCCCATGTCGCCGGGCAGTGAGAGCCCCGCCTCGCGGGCCGCCGCCATCGCGCCGAGCGCCATGACGTCGTTGACGGCGAAGACGACCTCGACGTCGAGGTCACGTCCCAGCAGCTCGACCATCGCGTCGTGCCCGCCGTCACGGACGAAGGGTGAGGAGATGACGGCCTCGTCGGGGACGGGCGAGCCCAGCTCGGCGAGCGCCTCCCGGAAGCCGCCGCGCCGCTCGGCGGCGGTGAGGTGCCGCTCGGGGCCGCCGAGGACGGCGAAGCGCCGGTAGCCCAGCTCGTGCAGCGAGCGCGCGAGCGCCGCGGACGCGCCGCGGTTGTCGACGTGGACGGCCTTGACCCCGAGGATCGGCTGGCCGACCATCGCGGCCGCTCCCCCTCGCTCCTGGTACGCGGCCAGCGCCTGGCGCAGGCGCCGGTTCGCGGCGTCGTCGTCCTGGCGGCCGCCGACGACGATGATCGAGCGCGCACGCAGGTTCTGCAGGGTCTGGATGAAGCCGACTTCGCGCTCGGCGTCGTGCTGAGTGTTAGCGAGGGTGACGGCGAGCCCGGCGGCGTCGGCCGCCTCGGTCACGCCCGCGGCGATCGTGGAGAAGAAGGGGTCGGCGATGTCGTGGACGATGAGTCCCAGGGTCGCGGTGCGGCCGCGCGCCATCGCCTGCGCGTTGGCGTTGGGCGAGTAGTTCAGCCGCTCCGCCGCGCCGAGCACGCGCTCGCGCAGGTCGGCGCGCACCGAGCGGTTGGTGCTGCCGTTGATGGCACGGGAGGCGGTGGCCAGCGAGACCCCGGCCTCGCGGGCGACGTCGCTCAGCGTTGCCGCCCGCCCGTTGCCGGCCGCGGCACGAGTGGGTGTCATCCAAGTCTCCTTGCTCCCGCGTACGGCGCGGGGGCTGTGGTCGGTGAGCCAGCGGGCGAACCTCGGCACGGTAGCAGGAAGCGCTTCCCGTCGGAACGGGCGGGCCAGGGCCCTGCACCGCGTCTCACGGTGCAGGGCCCCAGCCGGCTCAGCGGCCCCGGACGGTGTCGATGTCCAGGCCCGGCAGGTACCCGTGGTCCCCGCTGTAGATCGCCGAGACGAGGGTGATCCCCCGCACCGGCGGCAGCTGGACCTCGACGCTGCCGTCCTCGTCGACCGGCACCGTGCCGAGCACGCGGAAGCCGGCGGTCACCGTGACGGTGCCCGTGGGGGTGGGCGCGCCGTCCCGTCCGGACACGTCGACGATGACGTCCGGGGTGCTGCCCCGGGGGACCGTCCGGTCCACGTCGATGTCCACCCGCGGGAGGGCGGGGAGGACGACGTACGTGACGGCACGGCTGGCCGACTCGGTGAAGCCGTCACTGCCCGGGAACACGGCGGTGAGTCGGTGCGCCCCGGCGGGCAGGTCCCGCGGGAACGGCACGGACGCCGTCCCGTCGGGGCCGAGCTCACCGGTGGCGACGACCTCGCCGTCGGCGTGGATCTCCACGGCTCCCGACGGCGTCCCAGAGTCGGCGGCCACGGTCACCCGCGCCGTCGTCTCCGCACCGTAGGTGGTGAGCTGCCGGGACAGGCTCAGCGACGTCGTCGTGGCGACGTCCTCCTGCGGCGCGGCAGGGACGGAGACGACGAGATCGCGCATCCGGCCGGTGTTGTCGAAGGAGCCGAAGCCGATCTGGCCGCCGTCGAAGGTCGAGTCGGCCGCGGTCATGAGCGGGGTGTCGTCCCCGTCGACCCACACGGCGATCTCACCGGTCCCGGCGCAGTGGACGACGCGCACGTCGTGCCACTCCTCGTCGGTGATGGCCGGGGGTGCGCCGATCGACCCGTCCCACTGGTCGTCGATGCGCTCCCGGTCCTTGCCGTCCACCTTGAAGATGCCGTTGTGCGCGTAGATCGTGTTGTCCTGCGAGACGTGCGCGTAGTAGTACTCCGTGTCGGACTGCCAGCCGAAGACGATGATGATGTCCCGGTTGCTCACCGACGACGGCGCGTCGAGGCGGACCTCGGCGTCGATCTGGACCGACTCGTACTCGCGGCCGTCGAGGATGGCGTACTCGAAGGGGCGGCGAATGCCGTCGTTCGGGTTGTCGCCCGCCTCGGCGAGGATGATCTGGTCACCCGGGAACTCCCACTTCGAGGGGGTCCGCGGGGTCCAGTTCTCCCCGGCCATGAGGTCCGTCTCGGACTCCGCGAACTCGCACGACGGCGACGGCGGCGGCTCGACCGGCTCGACGCCGAACCCGGCGTAGATCTCGGCCATCTCCTCAGCGGTGGGCACCGTGTCGAGGAAGGTGAGATCGTCCATCCGGCCGTTGAACGGGTTCCGCTCCGCGGTATTCTGCGGGAAGCTGCCACCGATCTTGATGCCGTTGGGCAGCGTGTCGGACGTGGGGCCCGAGCCCCACGTGTTGGCCGCGGTGTACTCGCCCTCGAGCTCCTCACCGTTCATGTAGAGCTTCATCTCGCCGGCGACGTAGTCGAAGGTCGCGGCGAGGTGGACCCACTGGTTGCGCTCGAGGATCTCGTCCCAGGGCTTGTCCGCGGCGAAGGTCCACGAGCTGCCGTCGTCGAGGCGGCGGCCCAGGGCCACGAGACGCTGCTCGCCGCCCACGTCGATGATCTCGAGCAGGGCGCGCACGCCGTGGCCGTCGGAGTTGCCGGACAGGACGCCGGCGAGGCCGATGGCGTTGTAGCGGTCGTCCGGGTTGGCCGACTCGCTGTTGGGCGCGGGCAGGTCACCGGTGCGCTTGAACCAGCCCATGACGCTGATCTGGTCGGCTCCGGCGAAGGCGTCGAGCGACTCGACGCCGTCAGGGTCGTAGACGCCGGCCTTCCAGTCGTTGTTGCCGCGGACCGTGGGGCTCAGCTGCTGGGTCTGCAGCGCCCGACCGGCGCCGGGGTAGGCGGCGTCGGCCACGCGCTGGAGTGCACCGCCGTTGATGAGCTCGATGTCGGTGCCGGAGAAGCCCTGGTCGTCCTCCCACGCGGGGTTGCCCTCGACCGGGTTGTCGAAGGTGTAGTGCGCGACGACGTTGTCCTCCTCGACCTCGCGCGCCCCGGTGACCCGCCAGACCTTCCCGTCGGCCTTGGACACGAGGTAGAGCTCGCCGTCGGCGTCGGCGCCGAAGCGCAGGTCGACGCGGCGGTCGCCGACGAGCTCCTGGAAGGTCGTCTCCTCGCCGTCGTGGAAGACGCGCAGCTGCTCGATGGTCGCGAGGTCCTCGACGTCGCCGTCGTTGCGGACCATCTCGTCCGCCTCGGTCGACAGCACCCAGCCGCGCACGAGGTCGGTGAACAGGTACTTGCCCTGGAGCTCCTCGATCTCGCCGCGGTAGACGAAGCCGCCGTTGACGGCCACGCCGGCGTCACCGGTCTGGCCGGGGTCACGGTTGTGGTCGTAGGCGGCCACCGGGTATGTGAAGCCGTACTCGGCGTCGTTCTCCGGCAGCGGGTAGATCTGCCGGTTCTCGGCGAGGAAGGGGCCCTCGCGGTCGGACCAGCCGAAGTTGTCACCGGCCTGGACCTCGTAGATCGACTCGACCTGCCACTCGCCGATGTGGCCGAGGTACATCTTCCCGGTCTCGGTGTCCCAGCTGATGCGGTGCGGGTCGCGCATGCCGACGGCGTAGATCTCCGGCAGCGCGCCCTCGACGTCGACGAAGGGGTTGTCCGCGGGGATGCCGTACTCGCCGTTGGCGCTGTCGTCGCCCAGCGGGTCGATGCGGAAGATCGTGCCCTGCGGGGTGGACAGGTCCTGCGGGTTGTCGTTGCCGACGCCGTTGCCGCCGTCACCGACGAGGATGTAGAGGTTGCCGTAGTCGGCGTCGCCCTCCTCCGCCGTCGGGTTGAAGGCGATCTGCTGGACCGTGTGGACGCGGCCACCGAAGGGGACGCGCATCATCTCGCGGCTCGTGCCCTCGAAGGTCTCGGCGCTCGGGTCGGTGGCGGTCCACTCGGTGATGACGCTGTGGAAGCCGGTCGTGCCGAAGCCCGGGAAGTCCGGGGTGTCCTCGGTGAGGGCGGAGCCCGCCTCGGTGTGGACGGTGTAGAAGATGCCGTTCTCGGCGAACTCCGGGTGGAACTCGACGAAGCCGAATCCGGTGCCGAGGCCCGCGTGGTTGTGGAAGTTGTCGATGAACTGGTCACGGACGTTGAGGTAGGCGGTGTAATCGCCCGTCTCCTCGTCGACCATGTAGAGGATCTCGTTCATGTCCGGGACCGCGAGACGGCCGGAGCCGTCGGGCACCTCGTCGAGGTGGGTGATGCGGTTGTGCCGGATCAGCCGCTGGTCCTGCGTCTCCGGGGTCGTGTGCGACTCGGGCAGCTGGACGACCTCCTCGACCTCGATGCCGAGCGTCGACATCTCGGGGTCGGGCAGCGGGTTGAGCAGCGGCTCGGGGGCCGTGTCGGCGACCTCGCAGTCGGCGGCGTTGCCCGTGGCGACCGCGAGGTTCTCACCGGTGGTGTCGACGGCGACGTCGTCGAGCATGATCCGGCCGGTGTTCGGCGAGCCGTTGATCCAGAAGAACCGGTCGAGGGGGCCGTCGACGGCGGCCCGGAAGCCGAAGGTCTCCTCGGCCCCCTCGGGCAGCCGGGTCTGCTCCTCGTACGGGCCGCCCTGGCTGTAGACGGCGACCTCGTCGGTCTCGTTGTCGGCGACCAGCCACACGCACTGCCACACGTCCTCGGCCCAGGTGCCCGCGGTGGCGAAGGAGCCGCCGTCGCGCACGAGGAGGTTGGCGCTGTTCTGGTTGTTGACGTAGGCCCGGCTGTGGGCGAAGTCGGACGGGTTGTCGTTGTCGGTGATGCCGAACGACGTGTCGACCGATCCGTCGCGGCGGATGCGGAAGAAGACCGTGCCGGTCTCGCCGTCCTCGATCGCGGCGACGGCGCGGTGGGCGCGCTGGTTGTTGCCGCTGAGCTCCAGGGCCCGGTTGTTCTGGTTGACCGGGTCCGGGATGACGGCCGCGGCACTGGTGGAGGTCCACCCGTCCTGGCCGTCGAGAGGGCCTGTCGTGTAGCCCTCGAAGGTATGGAGCTCGGTGAAGCCGGGCTCCTCGGTCTGCGCGCCGGCAGGCACCGCGAGCAGCGTCGCGCACATCGCCATGCCCGTCACCGCCGCCGTCACCACCCTGCGTCTCGTGGGTTGCCGTGTTGACGTCATCGTCACGCTCCTCCGTTGGTAAGCGCTTTCTCTGGCAGTCACCAACGCTAGTCCTGTGCGCGACGGCGGAGCATCCTGCGAAAGCAGGACGAACCGGGCGGCGCTGCCGAGCGCTCCGGCTTACGTGCGGGTTTCGCACTCTGTGAGGTCACGAACTCCACACGTAGGCCAACGGGTACCGAGTCGATCAGCTCACCGTCGTGCCGAAGGCGAGCCCGAGGAGGTAGGTGACGGCCGCTGCGCCGTAGCCGATGGCGAGCTGGCGCAGCGCGCGCCTGAGCGGCGGGGCGCCGGAGAGCACGCCGACCACCGCCCCGGTGAGCAGAAGCGCGAGGCCCACGACCACGGCCGCAGTGACCACAGCGGTGAGACCGCTGAGCCCGAAGATCCACGGCAGCACGGGGAGCAGCGCGCCGGAGGCGAAGAAGCCGAAGCTCGACAGCGCCGCGCTCACCCCGTTGCCGATCTCCTCGTAGTCCGGCTCGGCCTCCTCGCGCCGCGGGCCGGTCGCCGAGAGCACTTCCTGCGCCCGCTCCTCCGCGGCCTCGGCGTCCATGCCGCGGGCCCGGTAGACGAGGGCGAGCTCGTTGGCGTCGACGTCGAGGTGCGGGATCGCCTCCTGGGCCCGCGGGTCGGGGCGGGAGGCCTCGAGCAGCTCGCGCTGCGAGCGCACCGAGACGTACTCGCCCGCGGCCATCGACAGCGCACCGGCGAGCAGGCCGGCGAGCCCGGTGAACAGCACGGTCTGCGGCGCCACTCCCGTCGCCCCGATGCCGAGGACGAGGGCGAGGTTGGAGACGAGGCCGTCGTTCGCGCCGAAGACGCCGGCCCGGAACATGCCCGACATCCGGCTGCGGCCGCGGGTCGCCAGGGACCGCACGACCTCCCCGTGGATCTGCTCGTCGGCCACCATCGCGGAGGTCGCGTCGTCGTCGCCGGCGTAGGAGGAACGGGCCTCGGCGCGCTGGGCGAGGGCGAGGACGAAGACGCCGCCGAAGCGGCGGGCGAGCCAGCCGAGGATGCGGGTGCGCACGGCACCGCGCATCGGGTGGCCGACGTGGTGGCCGAGCAGCTGGCGCCAGTGCTCCTCGTGACGGCGCTCGGCCTCGGCGAGCTCGAGGAGGATCTCCCGCTCCTCGCCCTCGCGGCGGCGCGCGAGGTCACGGTAGACGGCGGCCTCCGCGCGCTCGTCGGCGAGGTAGCGCCGCCAGCGGCGCACCTGCGCACGGGTCGGCTCGGGACGGTCGGTCGGGCTCACGCCCATAGCCTCACAGGGTTCCCCGCCGTGGGGAAACGAGGTCCGCCTTCCCTCACCCGGGCTTTTCGGGCGCCCTCACACGGCTCAGGCGTCGCCGGCGGCCTCGTCCTCGAGCCGCTGCCTGTCCAGCAGCGCCGTCCACCGGCGACCGGAGTCGATGACGCCCTCCTTCTTCCACCGGCTCATCACCCGCGACACCGACTCCGGCGTCGAGCGCGCAAGGCCCGCGAGGTCGGCACGCGACAGCGGCACCTCGAGCATGACGGCGCCCCCACCACGGTCCTCCCCGAGCTTGTCCGCCAGCCGCAGCAGCACAGTCGCGACGCGCTGGGGCACGGTGTCCGTCGTCTGTCCGCCGATGTCGGCGTGGGCGCGGGCCAACCGCGCCGCGACGTCGTCGAGCACCCGCAGCGCGACCTGGGGATGCTCGACCAGCACCTCGCGGAAGTCGTCCTGGTCGATGCGGAGGGTGCAGGAGCCGACGAGCGCGGTCGCCGTGTGCGAGTGGTACGGCTCCCCGAGGGTCCCCATCGCCCCGAAGAGCTCGCCGGGCACAAGAATGTCCGCGACCGTCTCGGTCCCGCCCACCGTCACCTGGGAGAGCTTCACCCGCCCCTCGGCGACGACGTAGAGGACCGTCGCCGGGTCGCCCGCCCGGTACAGGGTGCTGCCCGGCGCCCAGGAGGTCGTCCGCATGCGGCGGTCGACACGTTCGATCGCCTCCTCGCCGAGGTCGCGGAAGTAGGGCGCCCTGGTGAGCACGTGCCTGCGCACCGGCCACGGACACCGGTGGGGCAGCGTCACCTCCCGCAGCGGGATCGTGCGCCGCCCGGAGGCGGCCGGCGGCCGCGGCGGACTCTGGGACGACATCGGCACTCCTCCCTCCGCCGGCGGACACAGCGCTCCCGCAGGCTATCGGGCACGTCCGCAGGCCGCTGCAAGCCGGCGCGCAGCTGATTGACGGCCGTCATGTTCCCTTCGGCAGAGCCTTCCTACGTTGGTGAGTGCCGAGGGAAGCGCCCTCACAGCGACGAAAGGACACCCCATGACCACCACCGCAGCCACCCGCTCCGTCTTTCGCGCCGAGGGCTTCAGCTGCCCCAGCTGCGTGAGCGCAATCGAGAAGCAGGTCGGCCGCCTGCCCGGCGTCCACGGCGTGACCGTGAAGTTCGCCTCCGGCCGCGTCGAGGTCGACCACCTGCCGGAGGTCACCACCACGGAGGAGATCGTCCTGGCGATCGGCAGGGCCGGTTACAAGGCCGCGCTCTCGTGGTTCTGACCGCCCACGCCCGACTCACGAAAGGCCCCGCCATGACCCTCACGTCCTCCCGCTCCCCCTGGGCCGTGCCGGCCGCCGCGGGGGCACTCATCGCCGTCGCGGCTGCGGCCTCCTTCTCGGCAGGCGTCAACCCCTTCTCCAGCAGCCACGCGGGCGGTGGTGGTGACGCACCCCTCGCCCTGTCCCACGTGCTCATGACCGCCGCGGCCGTCGTCGCCGGGCTACCGATCGCCGTCAAGGCGGTGCGGGCGCTACGCCACCGCACGGTCGCCATCGACCTCCTCGTCTCGGTCGCGGCGATCGGCGCGCTGGTCATCGGTGAGGTGTGGGAGGCCGCCGCGGTGACCTTCCTCTTCTCCGTCGGTCACGCGCTCGAGGCCCGCACGATGACCCGGACCCGGTCCGCGCTCGCCGAGCTCGTCGCCGCCGCCCCCGACGTCGCCGTCGTCCTCCGCGACAGCGACCAGGTCGAGGTGCCCTCCGCCGACGTGGTCCCGGGTGAGACCGTGCTCGTCAAGAGCGGCGTCAAGGTGCCGGTCGACGGCGTGGTGATCGCCGGCGCTGCGGCACTCGACGAGGCGTCGATCACCGGGGAGTCGGTCCCCGTCGAGAAGACGGAGGGCGACCAGGTCTTCGCCGGCACGGTCGCGGGCAGCGGCTTCCTCCAGGTCCGGGCCACCGGCGTGGGCGCCGACACGACGCTGGCCCGCATCGTCCACCGGGTCGAGGAGGCACAGGACGCCAAGGCGAGGGCGCAGACCTTCCTCGAGCGCTTCTCCGCCTGGTACACCCCCGCGATCATCGTGCTCGCCGTGGTCACGGCCGTGCTCACGGGCGACGTCGTCATCGCCCTCACCCTGCTCGTCATCGGGTGCCCGGGTGCACTCGTCATCTCGATCCCCGTGGCGGTCGTCGCCGGGATCGGGCGCGGGGCGAGGGACGGCGTCCTCGTCAAGGGCGGGGAGCACCTCGAGGCGAGCGCCCGGATCGACACCGTCGCCCTCGACAAGACGGGAACCCTCACCGAGGGGCGTCCGCAGCTGACCGACGTCGTCGTCCTGGCACCGGGCCTCGGCCGGGACGACGTGCTCACCTGGGCGGCGCGCGCCGAGGCCGGGTCGGAGCACCCGCTCGCGCGGCCGGTCCTCGCCGCCGCGCATGCCGAGCGCCTGCCCGTGGCCGGTCTTCCCGAGCGCACCGAGCCCGTCCCGGGCATGGGCGTCGTCGCCACGATCGGCGGTCACGACGTCGCGGTCGGCAACCTGCCACTGCTCGCGGCGCAGGGCATCACCGACGACCGCGGCGCGGCCGCCGAGGTGGACCGGCTCGCGGCGCTGGGCCGCACGCCCATGGTCGTCGCGCTCGACGGTCAGGTCATCGGCGTCGTCGCGGTCGCCGACCGGGTGCGCTCCGGCGCAAGGGAGCTGGTCGCCCGTCTCCACGCCTCCGGCGTCACGCGGGTCGTCATGCTCACCGGCGACAACCGCCGGGTCGCGGAGGCGGTGGCGGCCGAGGTCGGCGTGGACGAGGTCCGCGCCCACCTGCTGCCCGAGGACAAGCTCGCCGTCATCAGGGAGCTGCAGGCGGAAGGCCGCACGGTGGCGATGGTCGGTGACGGCGTCAACGACGCACCGGCCCTGGCCACGGCCCACGTCGGGATCGCCATGGGCGCCGCCGGCACCGGGCTCGCCATCGAGACGGCGGACGTCGCGCTCATGACCGACGACCTCCTACGGGTCCCGCACGCCATCGCACTGGCCCGGCGCACCGTCTCGGTCATGCGTCAGAACATCGCCCTCGCCGTGGTCACGGTGGCCGTGCTCCTCGCCGGCGTCCTGGCGGGCGGGGTGACCATGGCGGTGGGCATGCTCGTCCACGAGGGCTCGGTGCTCGTCGTCATCCTCAACGCGATGCGCCTGCTCCGCCGCCGCGACGACGGACCGGGCGCAGTGCGGCCTGTCCCACGCAGCACCGCCACCGAGCCGCAGCCGGCGTGACGGCGGCGATCACGCGCGCCGGTGGATCCCCTCGACGAGCTCGACGACGGCGAGCGCGTCGCGCGGGTCCACGGGCAGCGGGCCGCCGTCGAGCAGCGCCTGCGCCAGCAGTCCGTAGAAGTCCTGGTAGCGCCCGGGCTCGCTCACCACCGCCCGCGCACCGTCCGCGGTGACCAGCCGGCCGTCCTCCCCACGCCCGTAGCCGGGCCCCGACGGGCGCATCCCACCCGCCAGCTGGGCCTCCTGAACGTCGCCGGCCACGGTGACGAAGGTGGCCTCCGCGCCGACCACGCGCAGCCGCGGGCCGGGGTCCGCCGTCGTCGTGCTCACCCAGATGTGGGAACGGGCGCCGCTCGCGTGGGCGAGGGAGACGAAGGCGTCGTCGTCCGCTCCGCCGCGCACGCTGGCGAGCTCGGCGTGGACGTCGGTGACCGGGCCGAGCAGGAGCAGGGCCTGGTCGAGGAGGTGCGAGCCGAGGTCGAAGAGCACCCCGCCGCCCTCGCGCCACGTCGCCGCGGCCTTCCACGGCTTGGTCTCCGCGGTCTTCCACCGCTCGAGGCGCGACTCCAGGCGCCGCACCCGCCCGAGCGCACCCTCGGTCAGCAGGCGCTGGAGGGTGAGGAGCTCGCCGTCCCAGCGCCGGTTGTGGAAGACGGTGAGCGGCCGGCCGAGCCGCTCCGCGTGCTCGACGAGTCCACGCGCCTCGCCCGGGTCGGGTGCCAGCGGCTTGTCGACGACGACGGCGCAGCGCGCGTCCAGCGCGGCTCGCGCGACCGGGACGTGGGTGGCGGGAGGGCTCGCGACGACGACGAGGTCCGGCCGCGCCGCGAGCGCCTCCGGCAGGTCGGCGACGACGCGCGCCCGCGGGTGCAGGCGCGCGGCGTCGGCGACCCGGGCCGGGTCCGAGGTGACGACGACGTCGAGGCTGAAGCGTGCGTCGTCGGCGAGGAGCGGCCCGTGGAAGACGCGCCCCGCGTGGCCGAAGCCGACGAGGGCGGTGGAGAGCGGGCTCAGAGCTCGGGCTGCGGAGGCGTCGGGCGCATCGAGCCGCCGACGCCGGTCTGCGAGGCGTCCCCGCTGGTCGCCGTGGAGCCGGACGAGGAGCCCGAGGAGCCGGACGTGCTGCCCGACGAGCCACCACCCATGCGGCTCTTGACGGTGTCGGTGACCTTGTCGGTGACGGCGGAGGCCTTGTCCTTGGCGACCTCGCTGACCTTCTCCTCGACCTTGTGCACGCTGGACTGCACGCGGGGGTTGTCCCACACCTGCTGGCTCGCGGACTTGATCTTCTCGAACTGCTGGCGGCCTGCGCGGGCACCGAGCACGTAGCCGACCCCGGCCCCGACGAAGAACGAGAGCTTGCCCATGAACGTCCACCTCCGTGAGTGATGTGTGGGGCACCACCCTAGGGGCGGACCCGCCGCCGCGCGCGTTCCGGCGGCGACTAGGATCGCCGGGTGAGCACCGAGCAGAACCCCGACGCCTCCGTCGCGGAGGACCTGGCCGAGTCCACCTCCGACGCCTCCCTCGACCGCACGCGGGCGCGCTCCCGCGCCATCGAGGCGGAGATCGACGCCGACCCCGGCAAGTTCCGTGTCCTCACCGGGGACCGGCCCACCGGCAACCTCCACCTGGGCCACTACTTCGGGACCCTCGCCAACCGGGTCGCGCTGCAGAACCGGGGCGTGGAGACCTGGGTGCTCGTCGCCGACTACCAGGTCATCACCGATCGCGACGCCGTCGGGGAGATCCAGGACCGGGTGCTCTCGCTCGTCGCGGACTACCTCGCCATCGGCATCGACCCGGCGCGCTCGACGATCTTCACGCACTCCGCGGTGCCGGCGCTCAACCAGCTCATGCTGCCCTTCCTCTCGCTCGTCACCGACTCCGAGCTGCGCCGCAACCCCACGGTCAAGGCGGAGTACGAGGCCACCGGCGGGCGCCCGATGTCCGGCCTGCTCCTCACCTACCCGGTGCACCAGGCCGCCGACATCCTCTTCTGCAAGGCCAACCTCGTGCCCGTGGGCAAGGACCAGCTGCCGCACCTCGAGCAGACCCGAATCGTGGCCCGCCGCTTCGACGAGCGCTACGGGCGCGCGCAGGCGGACCGGCCGGTCTTCCCCCAGCCGGAGGCGCTCCTGTCCGCCGCGACGAACCTGCTCGGCACCGATGGGCAGAAGATGAGCAAGTCCAAGGGCAACACCATCGAGCTCGGGATGGACGCGGACACCACCGCCAAGCGCCTGAAGAAGGCCGTCACCGACGCCGACCGCCACATCACCTACGACCCGGCCGGGCGGCCCGAGGTCTCCAACCTCGTCCTCCTCGCCGCGCTGGCCAGCGGCCGCGACCCCCACGAGGTCGCCGAGGAGATCGGCGACGGCGGCGGCGGCACCCTCAAGCGCGTCGTCACCGAGGCCGTCAACGAGCACTTCGCCCCGATCCGCGCCCGCCGCGCCGAGCTCGTCGCCGACCCGGGCTACCTGCGCACGGTGCTGGCCGAGGGCAACGCGCGCGCCAACGCGGTCGCCGAGGACACGCTCGCCGAGGTCCGCCAGGCGATGGGCATGGTCTACGGCTGACCGTCACCGATTGCGGAGCGGTGGCAGGCCCCTAGCCTCGAGCCATGGGTCTGCCTACCTCTGACCGGGCACTGGACGTCGCCGTCTACGGGGCCAGCGGCTTCGTCGGGCGGCTCGTCGCCGAGTACCTCGCCGAGCACGCGCCCGACACGCGCGTGGGGCTCGCCGGCCGCTCGCGGGAGCGGCTGGAGGAGGTGCGCGGCAGTCTGGGACCGGCCGCGGCCGCGTGGCCCGTGATGGTCGCCGACGCCGAGGACGACGCCGCCCTCGCCGAGCTCGCCCGCTCCACGCGCGTCGTCGTCACGACCGTGGGCCCCTACAGCCGGCACGGCATGCCGCTGGCCCGCGCCTGCGCGGAGGCCGGCACCCACTACGCCGACCTCGCCGGGGAGGTCCTCTTCATCCGCGAGACCGCCCAGCGGCTGCACGAGACGGCGCAGCGCACCGGCGCTCGGATCGTCCACTCGTGCGGCTTCGACTCCGTCCCCTCCGACCTCGGCGCCTTCCTCACCGCCGAGCGGGCCCGGGCCGACGGCGCAGGAGAGCTGCTCGCCACGACGCTCGCCGTCCGCTCCGCCTCCGGCGGGGTCAGCGGCGGCACGATCGACTCGATGCGGATCCAGGTGGACGCGGGCCGCGACCCGGACAACCGCCGCATCCTCGCCGACCCGTACGCGCTCGTCCCCGACCGCGCCGACGCGCCCGACGTCGACCAGCACACCCCCTCCCGGCCCTTCCGCGACGCACAGACCGGCACCTGGGTGACGACCTTCCCCATGGCCGCCTTCAACAGCCGCATCGTCCACCGCAGCAACGCGCTCCTCGGTTGGCGCTACGGCCGCGACTTCCGCTACCGGGAGGTCGTCGACCTCGGGCCCGGCCCCCGCGGACGACGGCGGGCCCAGGCCCTGTCCGCGGCCACCGGTGCCGCCGCGGGCGTCATGGCCTTCCCGCCCACCCGCTGGGTCGCCGACCGCCTGCTCCCCTCCCCCGGCGACGGCCCGGACGAGGAGACCCGGCGCAACGGCCACTTCCGCATGGAGGTGGTCGCCCGCACGACGTCGGGCGCCCGGTACCGCACCGTCGTCGCCGCCCAAGGCGACCCGGGCTACGCGGCGACGTCGGTGATGATCGGGGAGTCCGCGCTCGCCCTCGCCCACGACGAGGCGCACCTGCCGGGCGACGGTGGCGTCCTCACCCCGGCGACGGCGCTCGGCACGGTCCTCGCCGACCGTCTCGTCGCGGCCGGCTTCGAGATCACGACCGAGCGGCTCGGCTGACCCTCAGGCGCAGCGAGCGGTCAGCCGAGCTTCGCCCGCACCTGCTGCGCCGCTGCCACGAGGTGGCGCAGGCTGGGCTCGACCTCGTCGTAGCCGCGGGTCTTGAGGCCACAGTCCGGGTTGACCCACAGCAGCTGGGAGGGCACCGACTCGGCCGCAAGCGCCACCAGCTCGGCGAGCTCCTCCTCGCTCGGCACGCGCGGGGAGTGGATGTCGTAGACCCCCGGCCCCACACCCCGGGCGAAGCCGGCGGCCTGCAGCTCGGGCAGCACCTCCATCCGGGAGCGCGCGGCCTCGATGCTCGTGACGTCCGCGTCGAGCGCGTCGATCGCGCCGATGACCTGCCCGAACTCCGAGTAGCACAGGTGCGTGTGCACCTGGGTGGCCGGTGCCGCGACCGCCGTCGCCAGCCGGAAGGCGCCGACCGACCACTCGAGGTACGCGGCCTGGTCCTCCCTCCGCAGCGGCAGCAGCTCGCGCAGCGCGGGCTCGTCCACCTGGATGATCCCGATGCCGGCCGCCTCGAGGTCGGCGACCTCGTCGCGCAGCGCGAGGGCCACCTGCGCCGCGGTGTCCGCGAGCGGCTGGTCGTCGCGCACGAAGGACCACGCGAGGATCGTCACCGGGCCGGTGAGCATGCCCTTGACCGGCTTGTCGGTGAGCGAGGCCGCGTGCCGGGACCACTCGACGGTGATGGGCGCGGGCCGGGCGACGTCACCCCAGAGGATCGAGGGCCGGGTGCAGCGCGTCCCGTAGGACTGGACCCAGCCGTTCTCGGTGACGGCGAAGCCCTCAAGGTTCTCCGCGAAGTACTGGACCATGTCGTTGCGCTCGGGCTCGCCGTGGACGAGGACGTCGAGGCCGAGCTCCTCCTGCAGCCGCACGACCCGCGCGATCTCCGCGCGCATCGCGGCGGTGTACTCCTCCGCGCTCAGCTCGCCGCGGCCGTACGCGGCCCGGGCCTTGCGGATCTCGACGGTCTGCGGGAAGGAGCCGATCGTCGTCGTCGGTAGCGGGGGCAGGTCGAGGACCTCGGCCTGCGCAGCGGCCCGCTCGGCGAAGGGCGCGCGCTGCCGGTCGGCGTCGGTGAGGGCGGCGACGCGGTCGCGGACGTCGGCCCGGCGCACGCCGGGGTGCTCGAGGCGGCTGCGACGGCGGTCGGCGGCGGCCACGAAGGCCTCCTTCGCCGCGTCGCGGCCCCGGGTGAGGGCCGTCGCGAGCGCGAGGACCTCCTCGACCTTCTGGTCGGCGAAGGCGAGCCAGCTGCTCAGCTGCGGGTCGAGCCCCGTCTCCGCGCCGACGTCGTAGGGGACGTGCTGGAGGGACGTCGAGGTGGCGACGCACAGGCCACCGTCACGGGCGGCGCCGGGCCGCAGCCCCGCCTCGAGCTCCTGGAGCCGCTCGAGCGCGCCGTCGAGGTCGGTGCGCCACACGTTGCGTCCGTCGACGACCCCCGCGACGACGACGGCGTCCCCCAGCTGCGAGAGCACCTCACCGGAGGGCGCCGCGCCACGGACGAGGTCGACGCCGACGGCCTCGACCCCGGCCCCGGCCAGGACCGGCAGCGCGTCCTCCGCCGGCCCGTAGGCGACGGGGACGAAGAGCGCGGGCCGTTCGGGGCGGGTCGTCTCGGCCGCGAGCACGGTGTAGGCCCGCTCGACGGCGGCGAGCACGCGCTCGCGCGGAACGTCCCAGTCGACGGCGAGCGCCGGCTCCTCGAGCTGCACCCACGGGGCGCCCGCGCCGCCCAGCGCGTGGAGCAGCTCGACGTAGGCCGGGAGCACGTCCTCGAGGCGGTCGAGCGGGGTGAAGCCCTCCGGCGGGGCGGCCGCGGGAGCGGCGCCGTCGGCGGGGTCGGCCTCGGCCACGGCCTTGCTCAGCAGGAGGAAGGTCACCGGCCCAAGGATGACGGGCCGGGTCGTCACGCCCTCGGCCGCCGCCTCGAGGAAGCAGCGCTGGACGCGGTCGTCGGCGAGGCGGAAGCGGGTCTGCGGGCTGATCTCCGGGACGAGGTAGTGGTAGTTCGTGTCGAACCACTTCGTCATCTCCAGCGGCGGCCGCTCCCCGGCTCCCCGGGCCAGGGTGAAGTAGCCGGGCAGGTCGAGGACGCCGTCGTCGTCGAGGAGGTGGGCGAAGCGGGGCGGGACGGCCCCGAGGGTGACGGCGGTGTCGAGCACCTGGTCGTAGAAGCTGAAGTCGGAGGGGATGGAGGCGTCGTCGGCGGCGAGGCCGAGGTCGACGAGGCGCGCGCGCTGGCGGCGGCGCAGCTCCGCGGCGGCGATCTGGAGGTCGTCGAGCTCGCTGCGGCCCGCCCAGAAGGACTCCACGGCCCGCTTGAGCTCGCGCCGTGGCCCGATCCGCGGGTAGCCGAGGATCGTGGCGGCGGGCAGCTGGGGTGCGGTCGGGTCGGTCATCGGGTGGTCCTCGGGCTCGTGGTGGACAGCGGGCGGCGCAGCCGTTCGACGACGTCGAGGGCCGGCCGGTACTGGTTGAAGGTGAACAGGTGAAGCCCGGGCGCGCCAGCGGAGACGACGTCCTCGACGAGCGCGACGGTCGCCTCGATGCCGACGCGGTGGCGCTCCTCGTCGTCGGCCGCGGCGGCGAGCCGCTCGAGGAGCGGCGCGGGCGCGGGGACGCCGGTGAGCTGGGCGAGGCGGGCGAGCCGGCGGGGGTCCGTCGTCGGGATGATGCCGGCGACGACGGGCAGGTACACGCCCACGGCGCGCGCCTCGCTGACGAGGTCGGCGTACGCGGCGGCGTCGTAGAACACCTGGGTGATGGCGAAGTCCGCGCCGGCCTCCTGCTTCTCCAGCAGGGCGGCGACGTCCTGGCCGCGGGTGTGGCTCGAGCCGGCCGGGTAGGCGGCGACGGCGACGCTGAGCACGCCCGTGGTTCCGAAGCGCTCGCGCTCGACCGCGCGGATGAGGGCGACGAGCTCGCTCGCACTGTTGAGCCCGTCGGGGCGCGGGACCCAGGTGTCGGTGCCGGCCGGCGGGTCGCCGCGCAGGGCGAGGAAGTCGCGCACGCCGTCGTCGACGAGCTCGGTGACGTAGCGCTCGAGCTCGGCGCGGGTTGCGTCGACGCAGGTGAGGTGAGCGATCGGGGTCACCGGTGTCTCGGCCAGGATGCGGCGCACGAGCGTGCGGGAGGCGTTCCGGGCGGAGCCGGAGGCTCCGTAGGTGACGGAGAAGAAGTCGGGGCCGGCGGCGGCCAGACGCTCGACCGTCTCCCACGCGGCCGCCTCACTGGCGGGCGTGCGCGGTGGGTAGAGCTCGAAGGACACGGTCGGTCGTCCACGCGGCACAGTCACGAGGCTAGCGGTGCTCAAGAGGTCTCTCCCATCGGACCTGGCGGAAGCACCCGCACCCGCGGACGGGGGGTTGCTGCGGCGTCGACGAGCCAGGACTCTCGGCCGCTCTGGATGGTGGGGCGATCGTCGTGGAGCGTCTGCTGCGTGGGCAAGGACCATCCGACATCCGAGACCTCCGGGCGCGGACGCGCTCGTCGGTGAGACGTCGTAGCGTGGGTCCATGGCCACCCGATGGCACGACGAGGCGATCGGCGCGGAGAAGGTCGCCCGTGCCACCGGCCGCTCCCGCGAGGAGTGGTACGCCCTGCTCGACACCGCCGGGGCCACCGGGTGGAAGCACAAGCAGATCGCGGAGTGGCTCGTCACCGAGCACGACGTCGACGGCTGGTGGGCCCAGAGCCTCACCGTGGGCTACGAGCAGGCGCGCGGGATGCGCCTACCCGGCCAGCGCCCGGACGGCACCTTCGACGCGAACGTGTCCAAGACGGTGGGGCGCGGCGCCGAGGAGGTCTTCGCCCACCTCGTCGACGACGCGCGGCGCGAGGAGTGGCTGCCGGGGTGGCGGGTGGTGAGCGCCAGCGCGTCCAAGCGGGCAAGGCTGACGAACGACGACGGCGCCCGCGTGGTCGTCGAGCTCGCCGCGGCGGGGGAGAAGGTGCGGGTGGCGGTGCAGCACGGGGGCCTGCCCGACCCGGACGCCGTGGCCGAGTGGAAGGACTTCTGGAGAGGGGCGCTCGGCCGCCTCGCCGCGAACGTCGCACCCGCCTGACCTACGCGGTTGTCCTCCGACCTCCCGCCATGGCGCACCTCCGGATGGGGTGAACCGGGGAGGTCACGCCTGGCGCTCACTCCGCGCGTGCGACCTCCAGGGCGCGCCTGCTGGAGGCCAGCAGGGACTCATCCGCGCCGGCCAGCTCGCGCAGCTCGAGGGCACGCGCGAACTGCTCCGCCGCCTCCTCCGGGCGCCCGGCCGTGAAGAGGACCTTGCCGAGGTGCTGGCGCATGACCGCCTCCCACGGGGTGCCCTCGCACTCCGCGACCAGCACGACGTAGTCCTTCCGAGCGGTCTCGAGGTCCCCGAGGTCGCGCGAGCAGTCCGCGAGCAGGGCGCGCACCCGCACTGTCCGCTCCCTGCCCCCGAGCAGCCGCGCGGCGTCGGCGGGCCGCCCGCACCACAGCGCCTCGACCGCGTCCCGGTGGGGGTCGTCCGCCAAGCCACGCCGGAACTCGGGAAGGTCGACGATCCGGGGCAGCTGCGTCGCACCGTCGATCACCCAGCCCCGTCCGCCCGGGAGATCACTCACCGGGCGACCGTACCGCGCCGGAGTGACCGGATAGCGTGGCGGGATGGGGAGACGCACGATCACCAGCGCCGCCGGCCTCGTCCTGCTCGCCGGCCTCGCCGCGGGCTGCGCCGACGCCGCGCCCAGCGACGCCGAGATCGACGAGTGGCTCGAGAGCCGGCCCCAGACCATGGCGGACGACGCCGTGGGAGCGATGTCCTCGGCGATCCACCCGGGCCCCGCGGCCGGCGAGCCGGCCGCCACCCTCAACCTCGGCCAGCCGGCGGACGTCACCGGCCTGCGGGTCGAAGGCCTGGGCGCGGAGAACCTGCTCGTCTCCGTCGCAGTGACGACGGCGGACGGGGAGGAGACGCTCGACCGGACGTTCGCCTGCGCGGACGACCCGCACGAGGAGGAGCTCACGGTACCGGGAGCGCAACGTGTGAGCGTCGAGGCCTTCACGGGCGACGACCACGTGGGCGCCGTCCACATCGAGGTCCTCGGCGAGAGCATCACCCCCGGCTGACCGGGCGACCCGCCGCCGACCTCCCCGGTTACCCTCCGACCTCCCTCCCACACGTGCGGGTGAGGTGAACAGGGGAGGTCACACCAGGCCGGGGCGGTAAGTGCGCTCTCGGCGATAAGTGCGCTCTCGGCGATAAGTGTGCTGTCGGCGGTAAGTGTGCTGTCGGCGCACACAGGGGCCCGGCGGGCTACTGGGGGGAGATCTGGGCGACGACGGCGCGGTGGTCGCTCTCGCCGACCTCGCGGACCGCGGCGGCGTCCACGGTGTAGGCGTCGCCGTCGACGAGGACGTGGTCGATCGGTGCACCGACCAGGCGTGGCTGATCCGCCGGCCAGGTGGCCACACCGCCGACGCCGCCCTCGACGGACGCGTCGACGCAGGAGCCGACGTCGCGCATCGGGGCGTGATCGAGGGTCGCGTTGAAGTCGCCGGCCACGATGACGCCCGGCTCGCTGCGGCAGGGCTCGGTCACGGCCTCGAGGTCGGCGCGCCACTTCTCCATCGCCCGTCCGGGCGCGTGGGGGCTGAAGGGGTGGACGGCCACGAGCACCGGCCCGGAGCCGTCGACCGGCTCCGCGCGGACCGCGCCGTGCGCCGTCTCGGGGGCCGGGGCCTCGGTGTACTCGCCCAGCTCGTCGCTGACGAGCAGCGCCGTCGAGCTGGAGTCCCACTCACCGGTGCGCTCGACGAAGAGCTGGTAGGAACCACCGTCGCGGGAGACCAGCCCCTGGGCGATCCTCCGGGCGCTGTCCTCGGAGGTCTCGGGCAGCACGAGCACGTCCGCGCCGGCGTCGTGCGCGGCCGCGGCCACCTCCTCGGCGCTCGAGCCGCCGCCGAGGGTGTTGAGCGTGAACACCGTGATCGCGCCCTCGCGCGCGGCCGGCAGCTCCTCGTCACCCAGCCCGCGGGACCAGAGCACCCCCGCGTGCCCGACCCCGACGGCGAGCAGCACCACGCCCAGGACCGCGCGACGCGGCCACCGCCGCCCGAGCAGCGCCGCGAGCAGCACGCCCAGGAGCAGCACCCCACCGAGCACGACGAAGCCCGCCACGAGGTAGGGGCGCATGGCAATCGCCTGCGTCACCGGGGCGACGGTCGAGATCCCCAGCCTCGCGGGGTCGAGGGTGAGGACGGCCGCCGCGGCCAGCGCGAGGGTGAGCACCCAGCCGAGAAGCTTGAACACCGAGCCATTGTCACCCGGGCCGGTGGGCCCACCGCGCGGCGTCCCCAGCCCTCACAAGCCGCTCACACACCCTCCGCAGCGGAGCCCCGCGCCGTTCACCGGGAGGAAACGAGGTGTCCCACCGGACACCGATCGGCGAGAATGGTCGACCGTGACCACGGAGCGGGGCGCCGCACAGCACGCCGACGGCGGACGACCGCCCGGGCGAGCCGGCGACGGCACCCGCACGGGCCGCCGTCGTCGTCCCTCCACCCGCCGCCCCGAGCACCGCGGGTACTCCCCCGAGCAGCTCGAGGCGCGCCGCGCCGCCGTCCCGGAGATCCGCTACCCGCTGGAGCTACCCGTCTCCGCCCGCCGCGAGGAGATCGCCGCGGCGATCCGCGACCACCAGGTCGTCATCGTGTCCGGCGAGACCGGCTCGGGGAAGACCACCCAGCTGCCGAAGATCTGTCTCGAGCTGGGCCGCGGCGTCACCGGGATGATCGGGCACACCCAGCCGCGCCGGATCGCCGCCCGCACCGTCGCCGAGCGCATCGCCGAGGAGCTCGACGTCCAGCTCGGCGGCGCCGTCGGCTACCAGGTGCGCTTCACCGACGAGGTCGGCCCCACGACGCTCGTCAAGCTGATGACCGACGGCATCCTCCTCGCGGAGATCCAGCGCGACCCGATGCTGCGGCGCTACGACACGATCATCGTCGACGAGGCCCACGAGCGGTCCCTCAACATCGACTTCATCCTCGGCTACCTCGCCCGCCTGCTGCCGCGCCGCCCGGACCTCAAGGTCGTCATCACCTCCGCGACGATCGACTCGGCCCGGTTCGCCGCCCACTTCGGCCGCGACGGCGACGACGGCGAGCGGGTCCCGGCCCCCGTCGTCGAGGTCTCCGGGCGCACCTACCCCGTCGAGGTCCGCTACCGGCCCCTCGTCCCCGACACCGACGACGACGGCGGGGACGAGGCACCCGCCGCCCGCGAGGAGGACGTCGACCAGCCGACGGCCATCTGCCGCGCCGTCGACGAGCTCATGGCCGAGGGCCCCGGCGACGTCCTCGTCTTCCTCTCCGGCGAGCGGGAGATCCGGGACACCGACGTCGCCCTCGCCGAGCACCTCGGGCCGCGCTACGCGGGCCGCGCCACGCCCGGCCAGCCCGGCGTCGTCGAGGTCGTCCCCCTGTACTCGCGGCTGTCCGCGGCCGAGCAGCACCGCGTCTTCGAGCCGCACCGCCACCGGCGGGTCGTCCTCGCGACGAACGTCGCCGAGACCTCGCTGACCGTGCCGGGGATCCGCTACGTCGTCGACCCCGGCACCGCCCGCATCTCCCGCTACTCCAGCCGCACCAAGGTCCAGCGGCTGCCGATCGAGGCGATCTCCCAGGCGAGCGCCAACCAGCGCTCGGGCCGCTGCGGGCGCGTCGCGGACGGCATCGCCATCCGCCTCTACTCGCGCGCCGACTTCGAGTCGCGCCCGGAGTTCACCGAGCCGGAGATCCTCCGCACCTCCCTCGCCTCCGTCATCCTCCAGATGGCGGCGCTCGGGCTCGGGGACGTCGAGAGCTTCCCCTTCGTCGACCAACCCGACACCCGCGCCGTGCGCGACGGCGTCCAGCTCCTCGTCGAGATCGGCGCCCTCGAGGAGGACGACGACGACTCCCGCAGCGGGCGGCACCGGCTCACCGCCGTCGGCGGCCAGCTCGCGCGCCTGCCCATCGACCCGCGGCTGGGCCGCATGCTGCTGGAGGCGCAGAAGAACGGGTGCGCGGCCGAGGTCATGGTCATCGTCGCGGCGCTGTCCGTCCAGGACGTGCGCGAGCGGCCGGCCGAGCACCAGCAGGCGGCGGACGCCAAGCACCGCCGCTTCACCGACCCGACCTCCGACTTCCTCGCCTACCTCAACCTGTGGCGCTACCTGCGCACCCAGCAGCGCGACCTGTCCGGCTCGGCGTTCCGGCGCCTGTGCCGGGCGGAGTTCCTCAACTACCTGCGGATCCGGGAGTGGCAGGACGTCGTCAGCCAGCTGCGCCAGCTCGCCAAGCCGCTCGGCCTCACGATGCGCCCGCTCGCGCTGCCCCACGCGGACGAGGTCGGCGACGACCCGGCGGCCGCCGCCGTCGCCGTCGGCCGCTCCTCCGACGCCGCGAGCGCCGACGCGATCCACCAGTCCCTCCTCGTCGGCCTGCTGTCCAACCTCGGCAGCTACGACGAGCGGCGCCGCGAGTACGCCGGGGCGCGCGGGACGCGCTTCGTCGTGTGGCCCGGCTCCGGCCTGAGCAAGAAGACCTACGACTGGGTCATGGCGGCCGAGCTCGTCGAGACCTCCCGGCTCTTCGCCCGAACCGTCGCGCGGATCCAGCCCTCGTGGGTGGAGCCCGCCGCCGCGCACCTGACGAAGAAGGTCCACTCCGAGCCGTACTGGTCCACCCGGCAGGGCGCGGCGATGGTCCACGAGAAGGTCCTCCTCTACGGGATGACGCTGGTCGCGGACCGCACCGTCCCGCTCGCCAGCGTGGGCACCGCCCCCGCCCGGGCGCTGGCGCGCGAGCTCTTCATTCGTCACGCCCTCGTCCAGGGCGAGTGGCGCACCCACCACGCGTTCTGGAAGCACAACCGCGAGCTGCTCGCCGAGGCCGAGGAGCTGGAGAACCGCACCCGGCGCCGCGACCTCGTCATCGACGAGAACGGCATCTTCGACTTCTACGACGAGCGCCTGCCCGAGTCCGTCGTCAGCGCCCGGCACTTCGACTCGTGGTGGAAGAAGCACCGGCACGAGGAGGCCGAGCTCCTCGACTTCACCCGCGAGCTCCTCTTCGGCGGCGAGCCAGACATCTCCTCCGCCGACTTCCCCGACACGTGGAAGCAGGGCGACCTCACCCTGCCCCTCACCTACCAGTTCGAGCCCGGCACGGCCGCCGACGGCGTCACCGTCCACGTCCCCATCAGCGTGCTCGGGCGGCTGCGTCCCGACGGCTTCGACTGGCTCGTCCCCGGGCTGCTGCCCGACCTCGCCGTCGCGACGATCCGCTCGCTGCCCAAGAAGGTGCGCGTCCAGCTCGTCCCGGCCCCCGACGTCGCCCGCGAGGTCCTCGCGCTGCTCCCGCCGTGGGCGGAGGTCGCCCCCGCGCCCTTCGGTGCCCCGTCCTTCCGTGAGGCCTTCACCGCCGCCGTCGCCATGGCCCGCGACGTCGAGATCCCCGCCGACGCGTGGGACGAGGAGAAGCTGCCCTCGCACCTGCGCCTCACCTTCCGCGTCCTCGACGACAAGGGCAAGGTCCTCGGGGAGAGCACCTCCCTGCCCGCGCTCCAGCGGCGCCTCGCCGCCCAGACCCAGGCCGCCGTGCGCAGCGCCGTCAAGGGCGCCGTCGCGCTGGCGATGGAGGAGGCGCGTGAGCAGTCGGGCGGCGCGAGGACGACGACGGCGCAGCCCGCGTCGCCCGGTACCGCACCTGCCGCGGGCTCGCGTCCGTCGGCCCCGGCTCTCGCCGAGGAGCACGGGCTCACCGGGTGGCCGGCCGCCGGGACGATCCCGGCGCAGGTCGAGTCGACCGGGCCGCAGGGGCTGCTCGTGCGCGGCTACCCGGCGCTCGTCGAGGTGACCCCTGACCGCGGCGCGCCGCCGCGAGTGGACCTCCTCGTCCTCGCCGACTCCCGCGAGCAGGGGCGCGCGCACCGCCGCGGGGTGCGGCGCCTCGTGCTCCAGGAGACGGCGCTGGCCAGCGGGCGGGTGACCTCCCGCTGGACCGGGCGCGAGGCGCTCACCCTCGCCGCCAGCCCCTACCGCGACACCGAGTCCCTCGTCGCGGACGTCCAGCTCGCCGCCGTCACCGCGCTGGCCGACGAGTGGGTGGCCGCGAACGGCGGGCGCGAGCCGATGGACGCCGAGCGCTACGGGCAGCTGCGCGACGCCGTCCGGACGAGTCTGGAGGTGCGGGTCTACCGGATCGTCGGCCAGGTGGTCGCGGCGCTGGAGGCGCAGCGCGAGCTCGAGGCAGCGGTCAAGGACGCGACCTCGATGTTCCTCCTCAACACCCTCACCGACGTGCGGGACCAGGCCGCCCGGATCATCTACCCCGGCTTCGTCTCGCGCACCCCGCCCGACCGCCTCGTCCACCTCCCGCGCTACCTGCGGGCCGCGCGCCGGCGGGTGGAGCGGGCCAGGGACAACGTCCACCAGGACGCGAACCTCGCCTGGCGCGTGGGCGAGCTCGAGGAGGAGTACGAGGCCGCCGCCTCCGCCGCCCGGCACGCCACCGCGGACCCGGCCCGCGCCGCGACGCTGGAGGAGGTGCGCTGGCTGATCGAGGAGCTGCGCGTCAGCCTCTTCGCCCAGCAGCTCGGCACGCCGGTCAAGGTGAGCGAGAAGCGCATACGCAAGCTCCTCGCCTGCGCCTGACCGTCAGTGCGGTCGGACGCGTCAGCGTCAGCGTGGCCGGTACTGCGCGACGATGGGGCACTCGAAGGGGTCAGCCTCCCCCATGCCCACGCGGTTGAGGTACCGGACGACGATTCCGTACGCCTCGATGAGCCCTGTCTCCGTGTAGGGAATGCCCTTCTCGTTGCAGTACTCGCGCACCAGCGGCTGGGCGCGGCGCAGGTTGACGCTCGGCATGCGCGGGAACAGGTGATGCTCGATCTGGTGGTTCAAGCCGCCCATGGCCCAGGCCGTTACCCGACCGCCGCGGATGTTACGGGAGGTGAGGACCTGACGGCGAAGGAAGTCGACCGTTTCCCGCTCGCCGATGAGCGGCATGCCCTTGTGGTTTGGCGCGAAAGTGGCCCCCATGTAGACGCCGAAGACGACGAGCTGGACCCCGAGAAAGCCGGCCGCCAGCGCGGGGCCGAGCACAAGAACGAGGAGCGCGGGAAAACCGAGCAGCCGCACGGCGAGCAGCGCCGCCTCGAGACCACGGTCGGGCAGGTCGCGCCGGCTGGCAACCGTCCGCACGGCGCTCACGTGGAGGTTGAGCCCCTCCAGGGTGAGCATGGGGAAGAACAGCCACCCCTGGTGTCGGGTCACCCAGCCCAGGACGCCGGTGCGCGTGGGAACGTCCGCGGGATCGAAGACGATCGCGCCCGTCGCGATGTCCCCGTCCTTGCCGATGGTGTTCGGGTCGGCGTGGTGCTTCCCGTGCTTACGCGCCCACCAGCCGTGACTCAGGCCGACGACGAGGTTCGCGACGACACGGGAGAGCTGTTCATTTCGCTTGCTGGAGCTGAACACCTGCTGGTGTGCGGCGTCGTGCCCGAGGAAGGCCGCTTGGGTGAACAGCACACCGAACAACGCGGCGACGGCAAGCTGCCACGGCGTCTGCCCCAGCGAGAGCAGGAGCGCGGTCGCACCCGCGAAGCCTGCCGCGAGGACGATCCCGCGGGCGGCGTACCAACCGGGCCTGCGTGCCATCAGACCGGCAGCCTTGACCCGCCTGGAGAGCTCCAGGAAGTCGTTCGCGGGTCGTTGGCGCGGTGCTCGTACGGTCGACGATTCTGTGGTCATGGCGGGGACCCTACGGACCACGTCGTAGCCCACGCATCACACTGCGGAGGCACACCTGCCCCCTACCGGAGTATGGGGTCAGCGTCCATCCCGTCAGCACCGGTGAGCGGCACCGTAGCCCGGACGGCGAAGCCTCCGTGCGGTGTCGGTTCCGCAGAGACGGCACCGCCGAGGGCGGTCACCCGTTCACGGATGCCCGCCAGCCCCAGCCCCGATCCCGGCGCCGGCTCATGGCCGCTCTCAGCAGCCGAGTTGACCACGCTCACCACCACCTCCCCGTTCGCGACGACGGTGGTGACGTCGATCGCCGCTCCGGGGGCGTGCCGCAGGGCGTTGCTCAGCCCCTCCTGGACCACCCGGAACACGGTCAGTCCGATCGTGGGCGGCACGTCAGTGTTCGCTCCCGAGTAGGTGATGGCGGCACCGGAGGCGCGTGTGGCCTCGACGAGCTCAGGGATGTCGCCCAGCTGCGGCACCGGCGCCATGGGCACGTCGTGGTCGTCACGCAGGATCGACAGCAGAGCCCGCATCTCCTGCAGCGCCTGCCTGGACGAGGCGGCGATGTCGTCGAACTCCTCCTGGACAGCGGTGGTCATGCCGGGCTTGCGGTAGCGGGCGGTCGAGGCCTGGACGTTGATGACCGACATGCTGTGCGCGACGACGTCATGGAGCTCGCGGGCGATCCTGTTCCGCTCCTCGAGGTCCCGACGCCGCTGTGCCTCCTCGGCGCCCATTCGCTCGGCCTTCTCCGCCCTGCCGGCGTTCCTGGTCCAGACGCGACCTAGCGCCCCGAGGAGCGCGAGGCCGCCACTCACCGCGAGGAGTACGACGCCGTTCGCCAGACCGCCGCCGGCCGGCTCCCCACGGACGAGGACGGCCACGACGGTCACCGCAGCACCTGCCGTCCAGGCGACGGCCGCCCAGAACCAGCGGTGGCGCAGCCCGACCAGCGCCACAAGGAGGCAGTGCGCCACCAGTGCCGGCACCGGCCACGGCCACGGCGCCGACAGGTCCGTGGTGGCACCGGAAGCGGCCACCATCATGCCGAGGACCGCGAGAGTCGACAGCCCGATGGCAGGCCAGGCCGATCGCACACCTAGGACCAGGGCGGCACTCTGCCCGGCGGCCAGCACCATGGCCAGGACGGGGTGCAGCCCGTAGACGGCCACGAGGACGGGGGCTCCGACGGCGAGCAGCACGACGCCGGTGCACGCGGCGACGACCCGCGCCCAGACGGTCGCGCGCACCGCAGGCAGCAGCACCTCTTCCCTCGTCGGTGCTCCCTGGCGCCCCTCCAGCTCGTCGTCGCCGCCCAGCATCGCGGTCGTCACCAGCGCGTCCACGACGGCCAGTCCGCGCACGACGCCCGGCAGGGTGAGGAGCGCAACGGCGCCGAGGAGCCCGTTGATCCCGGAGTCGATGAGGTAGGCCCACCACCCACTCTGCGGCACCCCGGGAAGCACCGACCCGAGGAGATAGGGCCAGCCAGAGTCCTCCTCCCGCAGCGCGAGCCCCCAGATCCAGGACGTGAGGCCCCCCAGAGCGGCACAGGACCACGTCACCGCGACGACGAAGGTGAGGAGCCGAAGCACCAGGGCGATGACCGACTCGAAGACGAGGTCGAGCCAACGGCGCGGATCGGTCATGAGCCGGAGGGGACCGGCGGGTCCGCTGCCCGTCGGCACGTACCGGACAGGGGCAACACTCACTCCCCACGCGCGGAGACGCCGGCGCGACAGAGCTGCGAATCGCGTCGCCACCGCCAGGCCCAGGGGCATGAGGAACGCGCCCACCCAGACGACGAATGTCGCGACGGACACGACTGTGAGCGTCACCAGGACGGAAAAGCTGAGCACCGCGAGCGGAAGGCCAGGCAGCACGAAGGCAAGGTCGTGCCCGAGCCGTCGGGTCAGAGCACGCACCCGGCCGACCCGGTCCGCAGCAGCCGTGACCGTCGCACGTTCCATACCCGGCACGTTACGGCGATCACCTGCCCCGCCGCGTCCATCCCGAGAGCGAGGGCCCGACCCCTACCTGGGAGGGATCTCGGGACCCGACCAGCGCGACGGCCGACGCTAGGTTGTGGGCATGCCTTCTCATTCCGCCGCCGACGGGGAGAGGCCCGTGCGCGTGCTCATCGTCGACGACCAGGCCATGATCCGGGCCGGCTTCGCAGCGCTGCTCGACGCCCAGCCCGGCCTCACCGTCGTGGGGACGGCGGACGACGGACTCGGAATCACCGACATCGTGCGCCGCACCCGGCCCGACATCGTCCTCATGGACATCCGGATGCCGAAGGTCAACGGTCTCGACGCCACTCGCGCCGTACGCGAGGCGCCCGGGGAACCTCCGCGGGTCATCATGCTCACGACGTTCGACGCCGACGAGTACGTCTTCGCTGCGCTGCGTGCCGGCGCGAGCGGCTTTCTTCTCAAGGACTCACCGCCGGAGGAGCTCGTCCACGCCGTCCACGTGGTGGCTGCCGGGGACGCACTGCTCTCCCCCAAGGTCACCCGCTCCCTCATCGCGGACTTTGCTGCCCGTCCCGCAGACGCCCCCCGCGGTGACCACTCCCTGACGCCGCTCACCGAACGCGAGCTCGACGTCATGCGCCTGGTGGCCCGCGGGTACTCCAACGGCGAGATCGCGCAGGAGCTGTTCGTCGCCGAGCAGACCGTCAAGACCCACGTCAGCCGCATCCTCGGGAAGCTGGGACTCCGGGACCGGACCCAGATGGTCATCGCCGCCTACGAGAGCGGGTTGGTGAGGGCGCAGAGCTGACGCAGTACGCGGGTAGGGGGCCGCAATTGGCTCTGCGGGGTGACGCCGCCGGGCGAACCTGGTTCCTAACGTCCCCAGCATGTCCACCACA
Organism: Georgenia phoenicis; assembly: GCF_047302425.1. Taxonomy (NCBI): domain Bacteria; kingdom Bacillati; phylum Actinomycetota; class Actinomycetes; order Allobogoriellales; family Allobogoriellaceae; genus Georgenia; species Georgenia phoenicis. Next base: position 229,658 of record NZ_CP154855.1, read on the forward strand.
CCGACAGTCGCACCATCCCACGTCCCACCGGCCCGCAGCGCTCTTCGGTACGAGCTGCGGAACGTCGATGGACGCCACCTCCTGGCCGCTGACCCTCCAGGGGGAGCGCGCATCGTCGAGGCCCTCGGAGAGGTCGCCACCGCCGATCACGTCGCGGTACTGGTACCAGGCGCCGGCCACGACCAGCGCAGCTACCTCGGCGACGACGGACCCGAGAGTCTGCGCGGACGCGGTGAGCGCGTCCTGCGCTCGATGCAGGCCCTGACTTCCTCAAGTGCCGTCGCCGTCGCCGTCGTCGTCTGGGTCGGGTACCACACCCCGTCCGACCTGGCTGCCGCCACGTCCAACCTCCCCGCTCACGAGGGCGCGCCCGATCTGGCTCGTCTCACCCACTACCTGCCACGGACGGCCCACGTCACCCTGATCGGGCACAGCTACGGCTCCACGGTCTCCGGCCTGGCGCTCAGCACGGCCTGCGCGGCGGACTGTGTGGCCCTGGGCAGCCCTGGCATGGGTGTGTGGCGCCGCGAGGAGCTCGGGTGCGACACCCGCCTCTGGGCGGCCCAGGGCCCATCTGACTGGATCCGCTTCGTCCCGCGCACGAAGCTCGGCACCCTCGGGTTGGGTCGCACTCCCCTACACCCCGCGCTGGGTGCGAGACGCTTCGCCACCGGTGACGTCGCGGGGCACAGCGGGTACTTCACCCCGGGAAGCGAGTCGTTGCACAACATCGCCCGCATTGCCGTGGGCCTCCACGACGAGGTGACCCCCATCCGGGCCGCCGCCGCCTCCCGCCCCCGAGCCCGCCACGCAGAGGTGCTGACGGCATGAGCACCACACGCAGCGAACCCGCCATCCTCGCCGAGGACCTGCGCAAAAGCTATCCCGGCCGGGGTGCCGTGCTCGACGGGCTCGATCTCGAGGTCTCCGCCGGGAGCGTCCACGGACTGATCGGCGCGAACGGTGCCGGCAAGACCACGGCGGTACGCATCCTCACCACCCTTGTTCGGCTCGACTCCGGCCGCGCTCGCGTCGCCGGACGTGACGTCGCCACCGACCCGCGGGGGGTACGCGAGCACATCAGCATGGCCGGGCAGTACGCGGCCGTGGACGAGGTGCTGAGCGGGCGGCAGAACCTGCAGATGTTCGCCCAGCTGGACCACCTGCGCCCGGGCGCTGCACGGCGACGCACTGCGGAGCTGCTGGAGCGCTTCGACCTCGTCGCCGCCGCCGACCGGCCGGTACACCGTTACTCCGGCGGGATGCGGCGTCGTCTGGATCTCGCTGTCAGCCTGATTCGCCGCCCGCACGTGCTCTTCCTGGACGAACCGACCACGGGACTCGACCCGCGTAGCAGGGCCGAAGTGTGGAACGCCGTCCGCGAGCTCGCCCAAACCGGCACCACCGTGCTGCTCACCACCCAGTACCTGAACGAGGCCGACCGCCTGTGCTCCCAGGTCTCGCTCGTGGGTGCGGGCCGGATCGTGGCCGAAGGAACGCCGGCTGACCTCAAGGCCCGGATCGGTGGAAGCCGGGTGGAGGTGAGGGTCCCCGCACACCACGACGTCGAGCATGCGGCCGCGACGCTCTCCACAGCAGTCGAGGCCGTCGCCGCGGTCGACCGCACTACCCGCGAGATCGCGCTGCCCATGCGCGGTGGGACCGCGACCCTCGTACGGCTGGCCCGCGCCCTCGACCACGCTGGAGTGCGGGCCGAGGACGTCTCACTGCGTCCACCCGACCTCGACGAGGTCTTCCTGCACCTGACTTCCACGGTCGTCGAAGGGGCAGCAGGATGAGTACCGCAGCGGCACCAACGCGCGCGACCGGCGCCGCGCGACTCGCCTGGGCCGCGAGTGACACCTGGGTGGTGGCACGCCGTCACCTCGCCCGCCTGACCCGCCGTCCGGACGAGCTGCTGAGCACCATTCTCATTCCTGTCATGGCCGTCGTGATGTTCGGGGTCGTCTTCGGTGATGCTCTGGGAGCAGCGATGGGCACGCCGGACGCTGAGTATCGCCAGTTCCTCATGCCCGGGGTCTTCGCTCTCGCCATGGCGTTCGGCATCGGCAGCACGACGATCGCCGTGGCCTCCGACGCGCAGGACGGCGTACTCGACCGGATGCGCACACTGCCGGCGTCACCGGTGGCGCTGCTCGCGGGGCGCGCACTCGCCGACGTGCTCACCGCCGTCGCTGAGCTGGCCGTACTCGTGAGCCTCGGCGCGGCGCTCGGGTGGGAGTGGCGATCCAGCCCGGGCGCGGTCCTCGCCGCCCTCGGTGTCCTTCTCCTGCTCCGCCTGGCCTTCTCCTGGGTCGGCATTCTGCTCGGCCTCATGGTCAGCGGGCCGGAAGCCGCGATGAAGTACTTCGCGCTCGTCTTCCCGCTGGCCATGGTGGCCGACACCATCGTGCCGACAGCGCTCATGCCTGAGTGGCTGGCCGGTCCGGCTGCGTGGAACCCGCTCTCGCTCACCACAGCTGCCACCAGGGAGCTGGTCCAGGGCCTCTCCGGTCCCCCGAGCGCCGCAGACGCCGTGACGCTGGCCGTCATCTGGCCGGTGGCTGTCACAGCGGTGTGCGTACCGCTGGCCCTGGCGCTGCTGCGTCGGCTGGGACGGTGAGCCGCGGGCGGGCGGGGTTGGCACGTTGGCCCCCAGAGGTGTGCTCCAGCCTCCCTCGATCGAGAGGTGCTGCCGGGGTGGGGGAGATCCCCTCCCCACGTCGTCGCAGATGGGGGGTAGTGACGGGACCCTCCCTCCGCATGCGCGACGATCTACGCTCGTCAACATGAGCGACACCTGGAACGCTCTCGGGATCTACTTGCGCGCTCGTCGCGAGCTGGTGACCCCGAGCAGGCGGGAATCCCTGACCACGGTGTCCGGCGGGTGCCCGGTCTGCGAAGGGAGGAGGTCGCCATGCTCGCCGGTATCAGTGCGGACTACTACCTGAGGCTGGAGCGAGGGCGCGACCGGAACCCGTCGGTGCAGGTGCTCGAGGCGATCGCGCGCGTGCTGCGCCTCGACGACGACCACGTCGCCCATCTGCTCAGCCTGGTCTCCGACTCACCCCGTCAGCGCACGCGTCGGCCGCGCAGGGAGGTCGTGCCACCCAGTGCGCTCATGCTGCTGGAATCCCTGGTGCAGCCTCTTCGCCCAGCAGCTCGGCACGCCGGTCAAGGTGAGCGAGAAGCGCATCCGCAAGCTCCTCGCCAGCGCCTGACCGGCCGGCCGTCTTGCTTGGGTGTGGACTTTTCGACCGCTGAGGTCGAAACGTCCACTCGCAAGAAGTAGGGCACGCTTGGCTGCGTCGCGGGCGCCCTCCAACGCCCGCGACGCAGCCGGTCCAAGGCCGCTTACGCGGCAATGCGGCGCACCATGGGCAGCCGCGACCGGGTGAACAGCCACGCCGCACCCATGGCGAGCAGCGGGACACCCAGCCCGATGGCGGCAACGGCCGGCCACGGCACGACGAGGCTCCAGTGCGGGTCGATGAACCCACCCTCGTGGCGCATGGCCGTGACAATGACGGCCGCGAGCAGGAGACCGGTCCCGGTGCCGAGGACACCGCCGATGAGCGTAAGCACCCCGGCCTGGGCGGCGGCGATGCGGCGCCGGATGCCCGGCGAGGCGCCGACGGCCGCGAGGGTGGCCAGGTCCGGCCGCGTCTCCGCCTGGGCGAGCGCGATGCTCATCATCGTGGCACCCAGCCCGACGACGAGAGCGCCGGCGACGACGATCCACACGGTGAGGGACTCTCCCCCGGTCCCCCGTTCGACGCCGAGGTAGGCGTCGTCGTGGACGCGGTACAGGGCGTCCCACGCGGCGGTCTCCTCGGCCTCCGTGGGCATCCGCGTCGTCGCGGCGAGCAGGCCGACCTCCTCGCTGTACAGGTCAAGGCTCTCGACGACCTGTGGCGGGAACACCATCGTGAAGAGGTCGGGTGTCGGGCCGCCGCCGAGGTCGACGGCGGTAGCCGGGAGCTCGTGGGTCTCGACCACCTCGCCCGGCTCGCCCTCGACGTAGCGCTCCTCGTCGAGGCGGACCGTCCCGTCGGGGTGGACCATGAGCTCGCTCGCGACGACGACCCGGCCAGCCGCCAGCGCCGCAGCGGCCTCCTCGCCGCCCGGGAAGCCCAGGCCCCTCGTCAGGGTGCCGTCGTCGACGAGGACCGCGCCCGTGAGCCGCGACAGGAGAGCAGACGTCCCCGCCCACGCGGTGCGCTGGCAGCGCGGGTCGTCGGCGTGCGCCCGGACCTCGGCGTCACTCGGGTCGCTGAGCTCGTCCAGCGGGCACTCGACCTGGCCGTCCGGCCAGCGCGTGATGAGGTAGGCCGCCTCGTCGGCGGCGGGGCTGTCGGGATCGTCGAGCGCAGCCATGGTGGCGACGTGGACGTCGTCGACCGGGAGGGTCGAGCGCAGGACGTCGGTCAGCGCGGACAGCTGCTCAGGAGCCACGGCTGGTGATCCGACGTCGGCGAAGATCCCCGCCGTCACCGTCCCCTCCGGACCCGTCGGGAGGTAGGTCGCCTCCCGGTGCGCCCCCGAGGAGGCGATGAACCCCGCCCCGGCGGTGGCCCCGGCCAGCGCCGCGATGATGGCGGCGACCGCTGGGGCGGTGCGCGGCCGCTGTCGCGCGCTGTCGCGCAGAGCGAAACGGCTGGCGAGTCCCAGGCGCGGCGCGAGCCGGGCGACCAGCGCGACGATGGTGCCGGCGGTGGAGACGATCCCGACCTCCAGGGCGATGACACCACCGACGAGGAGGAAGGGCTGGGAGGTCCCGGCGCCGGCGAGTGCTGCCGCGACGCCGGCTGCGGCCAGCACCGCACCGACGACGGCCACCCGGCGGCGGGGGCGGGCCTCGGCGCGGCGGCCGGCGAGCGCCGCGACGACGTCGAGACGGGCCGCCTGCCGGGCCGGCAGCCACGCGGCCGCGGTGGCGACCAGCGTGCCCAGCAGCACGAGCGCGGGCAGCACGAGCCAGGGCACCCGCAGGCCCGCGATCGTGGCCGGCCACAGGAGGTTGACGAGCCACACGCCCAGGGCACCTGTCGCGAGGCCGAGGACGACGGCGAGCGCGGACGCGGCCAGGCCCGTCGCGACGCCGCCGAGGAGAATGACACGGCGCAGGTCCCGGGCGCTGCCCCCGGCTGCCGCGATCGTCGCGAGCTGGCGTCGGCTGCGCTGCGCGCCGACGGCGAAGGCCGGCCCGATGAGGAGGACGGCCTCGATGAGCGCGACGGCCGCGACGGCGGCGACGACGGCGACGGCCCCCGGACTGACGATCGCCGCGGTCGGGTCGGCCAGCCCGCCGTGGAGGACGACGTGCCGGCTCAGGACGAGCGAGCCCAGGGCGTTGACCTCCCGCACGTGCTCCGCGGTGACCGGCTCGTCGCCGAAGACGTACCAGCTCACCGGCAGCGCAGCCCAGCCGGTGGTGACGTCGCGGTCGGCCGGCAGGGTGCCGGACGGCGCGAGGATTGGGGTGGGGATGACCGCGGGTTCGAGGACACCGGTCACCGTGGCCGTCACTGGTCGCGGTGCGCCGACGTCCAGGGTGAGGGTGTCCCCGGCGCTGACGGCGAGCGCCTCGGCGGTCCCGTGGTTGACGAGGAGCTCACCCGCCGCGCGGGGCAGGGAGCCGGCCGCGAGCGGTGTCGCAACCAGCTGCGCGAGCCGGTCCGGGGGCAGCTCGCGGAGCTCGCCGACGAAGGGGCGGGCACGCTCCTCGCTCGAGAGCGTCACCTCGGCGATGCTCGCGCGCACGAGCTCGTTGCCAGCGGGCAGCGCGGCGGCGACCGCCTGCTCCTGCTCCTCGACGGTCGGCGGCTCGGCGTCCCCGCCGGACGTCGACCAGCCGCCGGCGCTGCCGAGCGGACCCTGCTCGACGTCCTCGCCGAACCACCCGTGGACCTCGGCCTGGGCGTGGTCGCCGAGCTCTCCGGAGACGATCTGCTCCGGGCTCGGGTCGAGGGAGCTGAGGAGCGTGCCGCCGGCGGTCCCGACGAGGAGGGGGAGCCCGATCATGGTCGCCACGAGGGCGGTGCGTCCCTTGGCCCGTCTCGCGTCGCGGGCGGCGACACGCCCGGCAGCGCGCAGCGCGACCAGCCGGCGTGCCATCAGTGCCCGTCCGCGGCGCTCAGCAGGGACTCCGGCTCGGCCAGCTCACCGGTGGTGTCGATGATGACGCCGTCGCGCAGGAAGACGGTGCGATCGGCCCAGGCGGCGTGACGCGCCTCGTGGGTGACGAGCAGGCCACCGGCACCGGCGTCGACGCGGGCCCGCAGCAGGCGCATGACGTCCTCGCCGGTGGTCGAGTCCAGGGCGCCGGTCGGCTCGTCGGCGAGCACGAAGCGTCGCGGGCCCACGACGGCACGGGCGATCGCCACGCGCTGGCGCTGGCCTCCGGACAGCTCGTCGGGGAAGCGGTCGGCCAGCTCGGCCATGCCGACCTCCTCCAGCGCGGCGCGGGCCTCTTGGCGCGCGGTTCGAAGGGCAACGCCGTCGAGCTCGCGGGGCAGTGCGACGTTCTCCAGCGCGGTGAGGGCGGGGATGAGGTTGAAGTCCTGGAAGACGTAGCCGATGGAGCGACGTCTGAGCCTGGCGCGTGCCCTGGGGTCGAGGGTGCCGAGCTCGTGACGCCCCAGGCTCACCGTCCCGTCGGTGGGGGTGTCGAGCCCGCCGGCGATGTTGAGCAGGGTCGACTTGCCGGACCCGGACGCCCCCATGATCGCGACCAGCTCCCCAAGGCGGACGTCGAGGTCCACCTGGCGCAGCGCGTGCACAGCGGTCGGGCCGCTGCCGTGGACCCGGCTGACGCCGCGCAGGCTCAGCAGGACCGGCCTGGGGTCGGACCCGCTCATGACCTGGCCCCCTCGGTCTGCTCGGCCGCGACGGCCTCGGACCCACGTCGCTGCGGGGGCTTGCGGGCCGCCCGGGCGACCTTGGCCTCGATGTGGTCCAGCCACCGGATCTCGGCCTCGAGGGCGAAGATCAGGTGGTCGAGGACCAGGCCCCACGCCAGGTCATCGCCTGTGGTGCGCTGCAGGCGCGTGTACTCGTGCAGGGAGCGCATCGACTCCCGCCGCTGGCGCTGCACGAGGTCGACGACATCGACGTCGGGCGCGGTGGCCGCCAGCGCGAGCTTGATGACGAGCTCGTCCCGCGCCGGCGTCCCGCGCTGAACAGGCGTGGTCCACCACGCGGCGGCCTCCTCCGCGCCGGCGTCGGTCAGCCGGAAGCGCTCGACCTCGTTGCCCTCCGGGGTCAGGGCCTCCACGAGTCCGTCGCGCACCAGGCGCTGGACCGTCGTGTAGACCTGGCCGATGTTCAGTGGCCAGGTCGCGCCCGTCCGCTCCTCGAACTGCTGCTTGAGCTGGTAGGTGTGCATCGGGCCCTCCGCGAGAAGGGCGAGCAGACCGTGCCTGACCGACATGGCACTCCCTTGTGGTTACCGAGTAAGTAAGGGAGAGATTACTCAGTAACTATGCCGTGTCAACGGCGCGTCAGGCGCGCCACCGCTCGAGCGCCAAGGCCTTGACCCGCTCGACGTCGGCACGCCGCCGCGCCTCGTCACGGACGGTGGCCGCGACCCCGTAGATCATCCGCAGCGCGAGGGCGACGTCGTCGACGGTCACCCGCGCTGCCACCCGCCCCGCCTCCTGACTGCGCGCCAGCGGTCCGGCGACGAGCTGGGCCAGCCGCTCGTCGCCGTCGTAGTCGACGACGCCCCGGGCGCCGACGACGAGCTCGACGAATCCCACCGACTCGACCATGAGCCCGACCAGCCGCTCGAAGACCCGCTCGAAGGCGTCCGGCCCCGGCTCCGCGCTGAGCTGCTCGAGCTCGGCGAAGTTCTCCTCGAAGACGGCGAAGGCCAGGTCCAGCCGCCGCGGGAAGTGCCGGTAGAGGACCGCCTGCCCCACGCCGGCCGCGCGGGCGATGGCGCTCAGCGGGACGTTGTACCCCTGGTCGGCGAAGAGCTCGCGGGCCGCCCGCAGGAGTGCGCGCCGGTTGTCCGCGGCCGCTGCCGGACCACGGTTGCCCCCTTGTGATGTGCGCGTCATCCTCGCATCATAGGAACCGGACAAGAGTGTCCGGTTTGCCTGAGCAGAGGGAGCAAGGATGACGACCTTTGACCACACCTACGACGTCGTCGTCGTGGGCAGCGGGGCCGCAGGGATGGCGACGGCGCTGGGCGCGGCCGACAAGGGGCTGCGCGTCCTCATGCTGGAGAGCACCGACAAGTGGGGCGGCAACACCGCGATGTCCGGCGGCGGCATGTGGCTGCCCAACAACCCGCTGATGAAGCGCGACCGCGTCGGCGACTCCCGCGAGGAGGCGCTGGCCTACCTCGAGGCCACCGTCGGTGACGAGGGCCGCGCGACGAGCCGCGAGCGCAAGGAGGCCTTCGTCGACGGGGTCGCCGACTTCGTCGACACGGCCATGAAGTACGGGATCGAGCTCGTCCGCTCCCCCGACTACGCCGACTACTACCCCGAGCTGCCCGGCGGGAAGATCGGTCGCGCGCTCGAGGTCAAGCCCTTCGACGTCAAGCGCATCGGCGCCTGGTGGGAGAGCCACACCTCGCCCATCCCGCTGCCCGCCAAGACCGACGACGTGTGGCTGCTCGGCCGCGCGTGGTCCACCCCGGCCGGTTTCGTCCGCGGGGCCCAGTTCGTCTTCCGCGCCCTCGGCGGCGTGGTCAGCGGCAAGAAGCTCGCAGGGATCGGGGCGGGCTGGGCCGCCGCCTTCCTCGACGTCGTCGTCCAGAAGCTCGGCACGGACCTGTGGCTCAGCTCCCCGCTGGAGGAGCTCGTCATCGAGGACGACCGCGTCGTCGGCGTGCGGACCACGCGCGAGGGCAAGGCGGTGACGGTGCGCGCCACGCACGGCGTCATGCTCGCTGCGGGTGGCTTCGACCAGAACGTCGAGTGGCGCCGCAAGTACCACGGCATCGACGGCGCCCCCTCCGGCGCACCGGGCAACCTCGGCAAGCCGATCGACATCGCGGCGAAGGCCGGGGCGGCGCTCGAGCTCATGGACGACGCGTGGTGGGGCGCCTCGATCGAGGCGCTGCCGGGCGGCTCGCCCTCCTTCATCGTGGGCGAGCGGTCGATGCCCTACTCGATCATCGTCGACGCCCAGGGCGAGCGCTTCGCCAACGAGTCGGAGTCGTACGTCGACCTCGGGCACCACATGCTCGAGCACGACAAGGACGGCCCGTACTGGATGGTCTCCGACATCCGCCACGCCCGCCGCTACCTGCGCACCTACGCCATGGACCCGCGGGCGAACAAGCAGATGCAGGACGCCGGGATCATGGTCAAGGCGGACACGCTCGCGGAGCTCGCGGCCAAGCTCGGTGTCGACAAGGAGCGCTTCGTCGCGACGGTCCGCCGCTTCAACGCCTTCGCGCGCTCCGGTATCGACGGCGACTTCGGCCGCGGCAACTCCGCCTACGACCGCTACTACAGCGACCCGACCGTGCGCCCCAACCCCAACCTCGGCCCGATCGAGAAGGGCCCGTTCACCGCCTTCAAGCTCGTCGTCGGGGACCTGGGCACGAAGGGCGGTGTCGTCACCGACGCCGACGGGCGCGCCCTGCGGGAGGACGGCTCGGTGATCGAGGGCCTGTACTCGGCGGGCAACAACTCCGCCTCGGTCATGGGCCGCACCTACCCCGGCCCCGGCTCGACCATCGGCCCGGCCGCGGTGTTCGGGATGCGCGCCGCCCGCCACATGGCGAAGGTCGCCACCCGTGAGACGGCGACGACGGCGACCCGCTGATCCGTCGCCGCGTCGCCTGAAGCGGGTGGTCCCGGTGCACCTGTCCTGCCCCGGGACCACCCCCTCCCGACAGCACACTGACCGCCGACAGCACAGTTAGCGCCGACAGCTCACTTACCGTCGTCCGCCGAGCGCCGTCGCCTCGCCGCCAGGAATGCGTCGATCTCGCGGACGGCGTCGCGGCCGGCCCGGTTCGCCCCGACCGTGGACGACGACGGCCCGTAGCCGATGAGGTGGACGCGCGGCTCGGCGGCGACGCGCGTGCCGTCCATGACGATGCCACCACCCCGCCCGCGCAGCCGCAGCGGCGCGAGGTGGTCGAGCTGGGCCCGGAAGCCGGTGGCCCAGAGGATGACGTCGGCCCGCTGAAAGGTGCCGTCCGCCCAGCGCACGCCGTCGGGCTCCACGCGCTCGAACATGGGCCGGCGGTCGAGGGCACCGCGCCGCGCGGCCGCCCGCAGCGCCGGTGTCCACAGCAGCCCGGTTACGCTGACGACCGACCGTGGCGGCAGCCCGGCACGAACCCGCTCCTCCACCTTCGCGACGGCCTCCCGGCCCTCGTCGGGCCCGAAGGGGCCCTCGCGCCACACGGGCTCGCGGCGGGTCACCCACGTCGTCGACGTCACCTGCGAGATCTCGTCAAGGAGCTGGACGGCGGAGATGCCGCCACCGACGACGACCACGTGCTGCCCGCGGAGCTCCTCCGCACTGACGTAGTCCGCGGTGTGGAGCTGGCGGCCGAGGAAGGTCTCGCGGCCCGGGTAGTAGGGCCAGTAGGGGCGCTGCCACGTGCCGGTGGCGTTGACGACGGCGCCGGCGAGCCAGGTGCCGCGGTCGGTGCGCACCACGAGCGGGCCCTGCGGGTCGTCGTCGGCCCGCTCGACGGCCTCCACGCGCACCGGCCGCACGACCGGCAGCTCGAAGCGCTCCTCGTACTGCGCGAAGTAGCGCGGCAGCGCGGCGTTCGACGGCTCGCAGTCGTCCGGCGGCTCCTGCTCCATGCCGGGCAGGTCGTGGATGCCGTTGACCGTGGCCATCCGCAGCGAGTCCCAGCGGTGGCGCCACGCCCCGCCCGGGCCGTCCTCGCCGTCGAGCAGGACGAAGCTGCGCGCGTCGGCCTCCAGCGCGGACCCGTAGCCGCGTCGCTGCAGGTGGTAGGCCGCGGACAGACCCGCCTGGCCGGCGCCGATGACGACGACGTCCGCCCGGCGCTGCCGGGACGTCTCGCCAGAGGCGGGCGCGCGATCGCGGAGCAGGGTGGGCATGTCACCCTCAACGCACGGACGGGTGCGATCTCTTCCGACGGCCTTCTGCGTCCGCCGTCAGCTCGTGGCCGACGTCGGGGTACGAGCGGAACGTCGTGTCGCAGTGAGTCTCCAGCCAGGTCCGGGCCCGGCGGTGCTGGCTCGGGGTGACGACGTTCTCGCGCTCGCCCCAGCCCGCGAACACGACGGGGCGACGTCGCGCGACTCCCCGGTGCGGCCGCGTCTCCCACAGGAAGCCACCGAGAGCCGCGACGGCGACGATCCGCTCGGGCTCGCTCCGGAGGAGGTGCACGCTGGTCGCCGCCCCCTGGGACCACCCCAGGAGCGCGACCGGGGCCGCGGGGAGCGTGTCGAGCCAGGCGAGGAATCCCCGCCCGACGGCGGTGACCCCGGCCACTCCGTGCGGCGCGAGGTCGACCCACGACCACCGGTCGTCCAGCGGGACGGGCGCCTGGAGGGACGCGGCCACCACGTGGTCGGGCACCAGGGGGAAGAACCGCGCCCAGTCCTCAGCGGTGCCGTAGTACCCGTGGAGCATGACAACCATCGGGCGCCCGTCCGTGATTCCGGTGCAAGGTCATATCGGCACCCCGCGGATCCCTAGGATGCCCAGCGTGAGCCTCACCGCCGTCCCCACCCTCACCGGCAGTCTCGTCACGCTCGAGCCTCTGCGCCGCGACCACGCGGACGAGCTCGCCGTCGCCGTCCAGGACGGTGACCTGCACGAACTCTGGTACGCCCGCGTCCCCTCCCCCGAGACGATGCACGACGACGTCGCGGCCCGCTTGGCCCAGCACGCCGCCGGCCGCGTGGTGCCGTGGGTGCTGCGACGCAACGCCGACGGTGCCGCGCTCGGTGTCACGACCTTCCTCAACATCCGCGAGGACAACCGCCACCTGGAGATCGGGTCCACGTGGATCGCCGCGAGCGCTCAGGGCACGGGCGTCAACACCGAGGCCAAGCTGCTCCAGCTGACCCACGCCTTCGAGACGCTCGGCTGCATCGCCGTCGAGCTGCGCACGCACTGGCACAACCACCGCTCCCGGCGCGCCATCGCCGCGCTCGGCGCGAAGCAGGACGGGGTGCTGCGCAACCACGACCTGTGGCGCGACGGCACGGTGCGCGACGTCGTCGTCTTCTCGATCATCGACCGGGAGTGGCCGACGGTGCGGCTCGGGCTGACCGAGCGGCTGCGCGCCCGGGGCGCGCGCTGAGCGGCCGGTTCGCTACCGGACGAGGTTGAGCGCCCCGACGACGGTGAGCGCGATGACGACCCGGTCGAAGACGTCCTGCCGGATCCGGCCGGCCAGCCAGCGGCCCCCAAGCGCGCCGAGGAGCACGACGGGCACGAGCACGAGGTCGAGCAGCAGCGACGGGCCGGTGATGAGGCCGAGCCCGACGGAGAAGGGCACCTTCGTGAGGTTGACGATCGCGAAGAACCACGCGGAGGTCCCGAGGAACTGCTTGACCGGGAAGCGGGAGGCGATGAAGTACATCGACATCACCGGACCGCCCGCGTTGGCGACCATCGTCGTGAAGCCGCCGAGCGCGCCGTAGCCCCGGGTGAGCCAGCGGTGCGTGCCGTCGGGCTCCTCGCCGCGGGCCGTCGCGGCCCGGCCCGAGCGCCGGCGGACGAGGGTCACCGCGATGACGAGGAGGAGGATGACGCCGATGACCCGGCGCACCCCCGCGTCGTCGGCCAGCGCCAGGAAGACGACGCCGAGGAGCAGCCCGGCCACGACCGTCGGGACCAGCCGGCGGAGCGTCGCCCAGTCGGCGTGGCGGCGGTAGGCGAGCAGGGCGAACACGTCGCCGACGATGAGGAGGACGAGCAGCGCCCCGGTCGACTCCTTTGCGGGCAGCACGGCGGCGAAGATCGCGATCGACACGGTGTTCGACCCGGGCAGGGCCGCCTTGGACAGCCCGACGAAGCCTGCGGCCACGGCGAGCAGCGCCCAATCCACGCCGGTGAGCGCGAGCATCAGCGGGCGGTCCGGTCGCCGTCGCCAGGGATGTCGTCCGCCGCCACGGTCAGAATCGCAGGTCGTGCGCCGCCCGGTACTCCGCGAGCAGCGTGTCGACGACACGCGCCGTGCGGACGGCCGACCGCCCCGTGCTCGGGCAGCTGCCATGGCCGGTCAGCTCGTTGACGACCGTCTGGATGAGCGGCAGCTGGACGGTGGCGGGGTAGGGCGCCTCGATGCGGCGCTCCCCGTCGGCGGTGGTGAGCAGGACGGGCTCCTGCCCGAAGGTCGAGAACTGCAGGGACCCGGCCGAGCCGAGGATGCGGACCTCGTCGCGCGCCTCCTGGGTGCCGTAGCTCCACAGCCCCGTGCCGAGGGCGCCGGACTTCAGCTCGAAGGAGGCGCTGACGACGTCCTCGGCCGACGTCGCCCGGCCGAAGCAGGTGGCGTAGCCGGTGACCCGGGCGACCGGACCGAGCAGGTGGTCGAGGAGGTCGAGGGTGTGCGAGGCGAGGTCGACGAAGTGGCCGCCCCCGCTCACCTCCGGCCGCACCCGCCACGGCACGTCCGCGCCGTCGTCGATGACGGCCGGCTTGGACGCGTGGACGGCGACGGCGTGGACGGTGCCGATCGCGCCGTCGTCAAGGAGCTCCTTCACGGTGACGAAGCGCGGCATGGCGCGGCGGTAGTAGGCGACGAAGAGGGGGAGGCCGGCGCGCTCGGCGGCGGCGATCATCTCCTCGCACTCGGCGGCGGTGCGGGCCATCGGCTTCTCGACGTAGACCGGCTTGCCGGCCGCGAGCACGCGGACGGCGTAGTCGCGGTGCGAGTCGGGCGGCGTGGCGACGTAGACGGCGTCAACCTCGTCGTCGTGGATGAGGGCGTCGGCGTCGTCATACCAGCGCGGGACACCGTGGCGGCGGGCGTAGTCGGCGGCCTTCGCGCCGTCGCGCCGCATGACCGCGACGAGCGAGGACCGCTCGGCCTGCTGGAAACCCGGCCCGCTCTTGACCTCGGTGACGTTCCCGACGCCGATGATGCCCCATCGCACTGTGTCCACCCGCGCGATCGTAGTGGCGGTAAGTGCACTCTCGGCGATAAGTGTGCTGTCGGCGCGAGGGTGGGGAGCTAGAGGTCGGCGACGGCCTTGAAGCTGGCGTCGAGGGCGGAGCGGGTGGCGGTCATGTCCCGCATGGCCACCCCCACGAACAGGCAGTCGACGACGACGAGCTGGGCGATGCGGCTGGCCATCGCCCCGGAGCGGAAGGTCGTCTCGCGGGTGGTCGTCACGAGCGTGATGTCGGCGGTCTGCGCGAGCTTGGAGCCGGGGTGGTTGGTGAGGGCGATCGCCGTCGCGCCCTGCTGGGCGGCGAGGCGGGTCGGGGCGATCGCGTCGGGGGTGCTGCCGGAGTGGGAGACGGCGATGACGACGTCGCCCGGCCCGCGCAGGGACACGGAGGTGAGGGCCGCGTGGCGGTCCTGGTGGTAGACGGCGCTCAGGCCCAGGCGCGAGAGCTTCTGGCACAGGTCCATCGCGGTGACCCCGCTCGCCCCGACCCCGACGATGTCGATCCGGCGGGCCCCGACGAGCGCGTCGACCGCGGCCTCGAGCGCCGGGATGTCGAGCATCGCCGTCGTGTCCTCGACGGCCCGGGCGTCGGCGTAGCCGATCTTCGCCACCACCTGCTCGAGGGTGTCGCCCGCGTCGAGGGTGCCGGAGATCGGCCCGCGGGCCGTGCGGCCCTCCTCGATGCCGGCGGCCTTGGCCAGCGCGAGTCGCAGCTGGGGGTAGCCGGAGAAGCCCATGCGCTTGGCGAAGCGCACGACGGTCGGCGCGGAGGTGCGGCAGCGCTCGGCGAGCGCGGTGATGGACTCACGAGCCACGGAGGTCGGGTCGGCGACGACAGCCTCCCCGACGCGCCGCTCGGCGGGACGCAGCTCGGGCAGCAGCGCGCTGATCCGGCTGACGAGTGCGGCGCCGTCGGGCGGGGCGGCCTCGGCCATGGTGTCCATCCTCCGTCGATGAAACTTACTTTGCATGAATCGTACTAGGGCGTAACTCCTTGACTTCCCCCCGGCGAGGCGGCATCGTCCTCGGCAGCAAGACTGTCACGGGCCCAGCGCCGGGAGTACCACCGAACAGGAGTCGCGATGTCGCCACGAGAGGGCACCCGCTGGGGCGTCGTCGTCGACTCGCCCACCGAGGAGCGCAACCCCCGCACCGTCGACCTCGACGTCGTCGACACCCTCGAGCTGCTCGAGCTCATCAACGCCGAGGACCAGCTCGTCCCGGCCGCCGTCGCCGCCGCGCTCCCCGCGCTCGCCCGTCTCGTCGACGGCGCGGCCGAGCGGGTGCGGGCAGGCGGCACCGTCCACTACGTCGGCGCCGGCACGAGCGGACGCCTCGGGGTCGTCGACGCCGCCGAGCTGCTCCCGACCTTCCGCCTGGAGGAAGGCGTCGTCACCGCCCATCTCGCCGGCGGCCCGCCGGCGATCGTCCGTGCCGCGGAGAACGTCGAGGACGACGCCGCCTCCGGCCGGGACGCCGTCGCGGACGTCGGCGAGCGCGACGTCGTCGTCGGCCTCGCGGCCTCGGGCCGCACCCCCTACGTGGCCGGCGCGCTCGCCCACGCCCGCGAGCGCGGCGCCCTCACCGCCCTCGTCACCTCCAACCCGCGCGGTCGGCTGCTCGACGACGTCGACGTCGCCGTCGTCCTCGACACCGGGCCGGAGGCGCTGACGGGCTCGACCCGGATGAAGTCCGCGACCGCGCAGAAGCTCGTCCTGCACAGCTTCTCGACCGCCCTCATGGTCCGCCTCGGGCGCACCTGGTCCAACCTCATGGTCTCGATGGTCGCGACCAACGAGAAGCTCCGGGCCCGGACCGTGACGATCCTCGCCCAGGCCACCGGCCTCGAGCGCCCGGCCTGCGAGGCGGCGCTCGAGGAGGCGGGCGGCGACCTCAAGGTCGCGCTCGTCACGACCCTCGCCGGTACCGACCCCGCCTCCGCACGCGAGGCGCTCCACGCCGCCGACGGCGTCGTCCGCACCGCCGTGCGCTCCCTGTCCGCCCCGACCCCCAGCAGCCCGTCACGAAGGGAACCATGATGCAACGCCGCATTTTCGCCGCGACAGCGGCCTCCAGTCTCCTCCTGCTCGCCGCGTGCGCGCCGTCCTCCGACGCCCCGGACACCGACGACCCCGACGCCGGCGCCGAGCAGACCGCCGACGGCGGGGAGTGCGCCGAGGATGTCAGCCTGCGCGTGTGGTCCTGGCGCACCGAGGACGCCGACACCTACGAGACGATCTTCGACGCCTTCGAGGAGGAGAACCCGTGCATCACGGTCGACTTCCAGGCCTTCGTCAACACCGAGTACAACCAGATCCTCCAGACCGGGCTCACCGGCAGCGACGGCCCTGACGTCGCCCAGGTGCGCAGCTACGGGCTGCTCCAGCCGCTCGTCGAGGGCGGCAACCTCGTCGCGCTGGACGACATCGTCCCGGAGGTCGCCGAGTTCGACGAGACGATCCTCGCCGGCGCGATCGGCCGCGAGGACGGGCAGACCTACGGCGTGCCATTCGCCTCCCAGACCCTGCAGATGTACTACAACACCGCGATCTTCGAGGAGCACGGCCTGGAGGAGCCGACCACCTGGGAGGAGTTCGTCGAGGTCAACGAGACGCTCGCCGAGGCGGGCGTCACGCCGATGTCCGTCGGCGGGCTCGACGCGTGGATGATGCCGATCGTCCACGACATCCTCGGCTCGGCCCAGTACGGCGGCGCGGAGTTCGAGGAGGCCGTGCTGGCCGGGGACACCGACCTCACCGACCAGGCCTACGTCGACTCCCTCCAGACGGTCGTCGACGTGCAGCAGTACATGCCGGAGAACGTCGTCGGCGTCAGCTACACCGAGTCCCAGGTCCTCTTCACGACCGAGCAGGCCGCGATGTTCCCCGGCGGCTCCTTCGAGCTGGCCTTCTTCCAGGCGGAGAACCCCGAGCTGGAGCTCGGTGTCTTCCAGGTGCCGCCGCCGCCCGGCTCGGCCCTCGACCACCCCGTGACCCCCGCCTACGCGGACGGCAACTGGGGCCTGAGCGCCAACAGCACCCACCCGGAGGAGGCCGAGACCCTCATCAAGTGGCTGGCCGCCGAGGAGTTCGGGCAGATGGTCGCCAACGACCTCAAGCAGTTCTCCCCCGTCCCCGGCGTCACCTTCGAGGACCCGCTCATGCAGGAGATGTGGGACCTGTACCAGGAGAACCCGGCGCCCTACCTCCAGCTCGTCAACTTCCGCTACGGCGACCCGAGCGGCACCGACCTCCTCGGGGCGGGCGTCCAGGAGCTCTTCCTCGGCGACAAGGACCCGGCACAGGTCGCCCAGGACGTCCAGACCGGTCTGTCCGAATGGTTCACCCCGGGCCAGTGACCACGACCCCCGCGCAGACGGCTGCCGTGCAGCCGGGGCAGCGCCGTCGTCGGCTGACGACGGCGGCGCTGCCCACCCGCGTCGCGCTCCTGTTCATCGCCCCGGCGGCGGTCCTCTTCACGATCTTCGTGCTCTACCCGATGGTCACCGCGGTGAGCTACTCGATGTTCTCGTGGCGGGGAACCAGCCAGGAGGAGTTCGTCGGGCTGGCGAACTTCGTCAACCTCTTCACCTCCGAGCCCTACCGCTCGACCCTGCCGCGGGCCTTCGGGCACAACCTGCTGCTCTTCGTCGGCGCGATGGTCGTGCAGAACTCGGTGGGGCTGCTCTTCGCGGTGATCCTGCACCGCCGCGCCCGCTTCCGGCGCCTCTTCCAGGTGCTGTTCACGATGCCCTACCTCGTGAGCCCGCTCGTCGTCGGCTACCTGTGGTCGCTGCTGCTCTCGCCGCTGTTCGGGCCGGTCAACGCCGCGCTCAAGGCGGTGGGGCTCGACTCCCTCGCGCTGCCGTGGCTCGGGACGCCGGGCACGGCGCTGTGGGTGGTCGTCCTCGTCACCGCGTGGCAGTGGGTGGGCTTCCCGCTCCTCCTCCACGGGGCGGCGCTCGGCGGGCTCCCGCCGGAGCTGGACGAGGCCGCCGAGCTGGACGGCGCGTCCGGCCCGCAGCGCTTCTTCGCGATCACGCTGCCGCTCATGACCCCGGTCATCGGCACGGTCAGCGTCCTCACCTTCATCTTCTCGATGGAGGCCTTCCCGATCCCCTACGCGCTGGGCGGGTCCACCGGGGCGCCGGCGGGCGCGACCGACGTCCTGTCGCTCGTCTTCTACCGCACGGCCTTCGAGTCGGGCTCGTCCAACGCCATCGGCACGTCGTCGGCGATCGCGATCCTGCTCTTCCTGTTCATCTTCGTGCTCTCGACCGCCTTCACCCGGTGGTTCCGCCGCACCGAGAGGAGGCTCGGCCAGTGACCGCCATCCCCACGACCCGCCGCCCCGACGGCCTGCCGCCCGTGGTCACCGACCCGACCGAGCGTCCGCGCCGCGGGCGCCGCGACCGGGGCTGGGCCGCCGCGGCGACGACGACGGCGCTGTGGCTCTACGCCGCCGTCGCCGTCGTGCCGCTGCTCATCATGCTGCTCAACTCGCTGCGCACGAACCGGGACCTGGCGACCCAGCCGCTGGGCCTGCCGCTGCAGCCGGACTTCACCAGCTACCAGCGGGCGTGGATCGAGGCGTCCTTCTCGACGTACTTCCTCAACTCGATCGTCGTCACCGTCTCCTCGGTGCTCATCGCGACGGCGGTGTCGTTGCTCGCCGCCTACGCCCTGGCCCGCGCCAAGGGGCGGCTCATGTCGGTCATCGAGGCGGTCTTCGTCTCCGGCCTCATGATGCCCGTCTTCCTCATGATCGTGCCGATCTTCTACCTGCTCGACTCCTTCGGGCTCATCTCCACCCGCTTCGGGCTCGTCATGGTCTACGCGGCGGTGAGCGTGCCGTTCTCGGTCTTCGTCCTCACGACCTTCTTCCGGCAGCTGCCCGGGGAGCTGGAGGAGGCGGCGCGGCTCGACGGCGCCGGGCCGTTCCGGATGTTCTGGAGCGTCATGGCCCCGCTCGTGCGGCCGGCGATCGCGACCGTCGTCGTCTTCCGCTTCGTGCCGATCTGGAACGACTTCTTCTACCCGCTCATCCTCATCCGCAACCAGGAGAACTACACCCTGCCGGTGGGTCTGACGAGCTTCTTCGGGGAGTACCAGACCGACTGGTCCACGCTCTTCGCCGGCCTCGTCATCGCGACCGTGCCGCTCATCGTCCTCTTCCTCGTCGCCACCCGGCAGATCATCGCCGGCCTCACCGCCGGGATGGGAAAGTAGCGGCGTGACCACGGTCCTGGCCGTCGACCTCGGCGGCTCCGGCTCCCGGGCACGCCTCACCGGCCCGGGCGGCGTCCGGGAGGCGAGCGGCGAGCGCCTGCGGGTGAGCGCGGCCGGGCTGGTCGCGGCGCCGCTCGTCACCGCCCTCGTCGAGCGGCTGGGCGTGCGTAGCGGGGAGGTCGACGCCGTGTGCGTCGGCTCCAGCGGGATCCTCACCCTCTCCGACGGGCCGCGGGCGCTGCACGACGCCGTCCGATCCGCCCTCGGTGACGTCCCCGCCGTCGTCGCCTCCGACGCCGTCACCTCCGCGGTGGGTGCGCTCGGCGGCCACCCGGGCGCCGTCGTCCTCACCGGCACCGGCTCGACGGCGTTGGGCACCGACCTTGCCGGCTGCTGGCGCAAGGTGGACGGCTGGGGCCACGTCCTGGGCGACGCCGGCTCCGGTGCGTGGATCGGCATGCGCGCGCTGCAGACGGCACTCGAGCAGCACGACGGGCGCCGTTCCGACGCCGCCCGGCTCCTCGCCGTCGCCGTCGCGCGGCTCGGGGAGCCCGAGACGTGGCCGCGGCAGATCTACACGCGCGAGGACCGGGCCGGGGTGCTTGCCTCCGTCGTCCCCGACGTCGTCGCCCTCGCCGCGGACGACGACGGCGTGGCCCGGGAGATCCTGCGGCTCGCCGGCCGGGAGCTCGCCCGCAGCCTCGCGGCGGCGCTGGGCCCGCCGGTGCCGCCGCGCGCGTCGTGGACCGGCGGGATCCTCCGCTCCGAGGTCGTGCGGGAGGCGCTGAGGGACGGCCTGGCGGAGCTGCGCCCCGACGCCGTCCTCGAGCCCCCGCGCGGCACCGCGCTCGACGGCGCCGACCTGCTCGCCCGCCGCGCGCTGGCCGGAGATCTCGAACCGTCCGAGCCGCTCCTCAGCATCCGCTGAGCCGCCCCGGGCGGGCGCGAGGAGGAGACCGTGTCGCGAGACGTTCAACTGACTCGCCTGGTGAATCAGTTGAACGTCTCCGCACCAGGTCACCCCCTGGCGCCCCGGCCGCGGAGTCAGTAGGAGCCGCGCTCCTCCTGCTCGGTGGCGGTGAACCGGGCCGCGAGCGCCTCGGTGCTGCGGGCCAGGAGCGCGACGTCGGCGCCGACGAGGACGAAGCTCGCGCCGGCGTCGAGGTAGGACTGGGCCACGGCGGGGTCGAAGGCGTTGACGCCCACCGGCTTGCCGGCCGCGCGCACGCCGGCGAAGGCGCGGTGCACGGCGGCGACGACCTCGGGGTGGGTCTGCTGCCCGAGCAGCCCCATGGAGGCGGCGAGGTCGGAGGGACCGACGAAGACGCCGTCGACGCCGTCGACCGCGGCGATCTCCGCGGCCGCATCCACCCCCTCCGCGGTCTCGACCTGGACGAGGAGGGACACGTGCTCGGCGGCGTCGGCGAGGTAGTCGTCCACGCGGTTCCAGCGGGCCGAGCGGGCCAGCGCCGAGCCGACCCCGCGGATGCCGCGCGGCGGGTAGTGGACGGCGCGGACGAGCTCGCGGGCCTGCTCGGCCGTGGAGACCATCGGCACGAGGAGGGTCTGGGCGCCCAGGTCGAGGACCTGCTTGATCGTCACCGGGTCGTGGGAGGGCACGCGGACGACGGGCGTCACCGGGTAGGCGGCCACGGCCTGGAGCTGCAGGAGCGTCGTGCCGAGGTCGTTGGGGCCGTGCTCCTGGTCGATGAGCAGCCAGTCGATGCCGGAGCCGGCGACGATCTCGGCGGCCACGGTGCTGCCCGAGCACACCCAGATCCCGGCGAGCGGGCGGGTGGCGGCGGCGAGCGCGTCGCGCAGCGTGGGGCTCAGACGAAGCGGCACGAGATCGTCCCCATCTCCCGGTAGTCGGCGAGCACGGTGTCGCCCCGCTCCACCCACATGGGGCGGGTGAAGGAGCCGGCGAGGACGATCTCCCCGGCCTCGAGGCGGTCCCCGTGCTGGGCGAGCTTGTTGGCCAGCCACGCGACGCCCGTGGCCGGGTGGTTGAGGACCGCGGCCGCGACGCCAGACTCCTCGATCGTCTCGTTGCGGTAGAGCAGCGCCGAGACCCAGCGCAGGTCGAGGGCGCCGACCTCCACCGGGTTACCGCCGTAGACGAGCCCGCCGAAGGCCGCGTTGTCGCTGATCGTGTCGACGATCGTGCGGCCCTGGAGCTCGATGCGCGAGGAGAGGATCTCCAGCGCCGGGACGACGTACTCGGTGGCGCGCAGGACGTCGAAGACGGTGACGTGCGGTCCCTCGAGCGGGCGGGCCAGCCGAAAGGCGAGCTCGACCTCGATGCGGACGTTGGAGAAGCGGTCGAAGTCGATGACCGAGCCGTTCTCGAAGACGGCGTCGGCGAAGATCGCGCCGTAGTCCGGCTCGGTGATGCCGGTGGCCTCCTGCATGACCCGGGAGGTCAGCCCGATCTTGCGGCCCACGAGCCGGCGCCCGGCCGCGACCCCGCGGCGGCGCCACTCGTTCTGCACCGCGTAGGAGTCGTCGACGGTCATGCCCGGGTACCGGGCCGTGAGCAGCGGGACGGTCGCGCGGTCCCGCTCGGCGGCGGCGAGCTCGTCGGCGATCGCGACGATCGTGCCGTCGTCGAGAGTCGTCATGGCTGGTGCTCCTCATCGAATCCCGTACCCGGACTCCTTGGATCGTATACGAAGAAGAGCGGTCTGTTCCGGTCAGTCGGTGAAGATCTTGCCCACCGGCTCGCGCTTCTCGGCCTGGAAACGGTCCTCGGTGCGCCCGTAGGCCCAATACCCGGAGATCGACACCTGCGAGCGCTCGAGCTCGCGGTGGGCGAAGAGCACGTCGCGCAGCGCCTTGACCGCCTCGCGCTCGCCGTGGGCGAAGGCGCAGACCCGGCCCTCGCGCCAGGGCAGGGCGGCGACGGCGTCGGCGAGGATCGTCGTCGTGCCCGCCGGGGCGTCGCCGCGGTGCAGCCACCGGACCTCCACGCCGGCGGGAGCGCGCAGCGGCAGCTCGTCCTCCGGTCCGCCCACCTCGATGAGCGCGGCGCCCACGGCGTCGTCGGGGAGCACCTCGAGGGACGCCGCGATGGCCGGGAGGGAGGACTCGTCGCCCGCGTAGAGGTGCCAGTCCGCCGTCGGGTCGGCGTTGAAGGCGCCGCCGGGGCCGGAGAGGACGACACGCTCGCCGGGCTGCGCGCGCTCGGCCCACGGGCCGGCGAGGCCCTCCGCGCCGTGGACGACGAAGTCGATCGACAGCCACTGCTCGGCCTCGTTGACCTCACGCACCGTGTAGGTGCGGGTGACCGGCAGGTCCTCCGGTGCCAGGTGCTCACGCAGGGCGGCGACGTCGTAGGGCGGCTCGAGGCCGAGCTCGGGCTTGGCGAAGAAGATCTTCACGTAGCTGTCGGTGCAGCTGCTGGGCTCGAAGGAGGAGAAGTTCGGCCCGCCGAGGTAGAGCCGCACCATGTGCGGGGTCAGCTGCTCGCGGCGGATGACCTCGAGGATCGTCTGGGGCTTCCGGCGGCGGACGGGACGGTCGGTCACAGGTCTCCTTTTGGCGATATCTCGGGCAAATTCCACTGTACTCGACGCTTCTCGGACGTCTCCAGGGTGCCCACGCCTCAGCGGGTGGCCTCCTCGAGCAGCTCGACGACGTGCCGGTAGGGCCGCCCCGTCGCCGCGGTCATGCCCATCTCGCAGGTGCGGTTGCACGAGGCGTAGCCGTCGAAGGGGCCCGCCGCGCACTCGACGGCGGAGATCTCGGCGGCCTCCCGCTCGGTCGCGCCGGCCGGCAGCTCGGGGTGGAGCATGCCGCGGTCACCGGCGGTCCCGCAGCAGCCCCACTCGACCGGCACCGTGACCTCCCGCGCCACGGCGCCCGCGACGGCGGTGAGGTCCTCGACCGCACCGAGGTGGACGGCCGAGCAGGTCGGGTGGACGGCGAGCCGGTCGAGCAGCGCGTCCTGTGGGACCGTGAGGCGCCCGAGCAGGTGGGTGCGGGTGAAGGTGACGGCATCGACGACCCGGACCTGGGCCCAACGCGCGGCCGCGTCCCCGGTGAGGCGCGATCCGATCGACTCCAGGCCGTGGGTGCAGCTCGTCGCGTCGCACACGAGTGGGAGACGGCCGCCGTCGGTCAGCGACCACACGGACTCGGCGACGCGGGAGGCCATCTCGGCCGCGCCGTCGACCAGGCCCTTGGACTCCCACACCGTGCCGCAGCACAGGCCGTCGATGCCGTCGGGCACGACCAGGCGCACGCCCGCCCGCTCGCACAGTGCGGCGAAGGCCGCTCCGGCGCCGAGGCCGTCCCCCTCGGCCGCGAAGAGCGAGCCGATGCAGGCGGGGAAGAAGACGGCGTCGTACCGGGCCGGGAACAACTCTGCTGTCGGCGAGGGGGTTGGTGGGGGGAGCGGGAGGGTGCTGCGGGCGCGGCCGGGACCCGGCAACCCGCCGTCGACGTGCGGGACCGTGTCACGCCCGCGCTGGCCGACGACGGCGCGCACCGCCGTCGTCGTCGCGGACAGGACCGGCCCCGGCACGTGGTCGGCGGCCGCGAGCGCCCCGCGCAGTGCCGCCGTCGCCGGCTCCCACGCCTGGGCGAGACGGCGGCCGACGGCCTGGGCGACCGGCCCGTTCGCGGCGGCCCGGCGCTGCTTCATGACGGCACCGGTGTCGATGTCGACGGGGCAGGCCACCCGGCACAGGGAGTCGGCCGCGCAGGTCTGGACCGCGGCGTAGTCGTAGTCCCGCTCGAGCTCGGCGCGCCGCTCCGGCCCGGAGTCGGCGGCCTCGCGGAGCAGGGCGATGCGCTGGCGCGGGGTCGTCGTCGTGTGCCGCGACGGGCAGGCGGGCTCGCAGAAGCCGCACTCGACGCAGCGGTCGAGCTCGGGGTGGACCTGCGGGTAGCGCTTGAGGTCGCGCAGGTGGATCGTCGGGTCCTCGCTGATGACGACGCCCGGCGCGAGGATGCCGCGCGGGTCGCACAGCCGCTTGATCTCGCGCATGACCCCGTACAGCTCGTCGCCGTACTGGCGCCGGACGAAGGGCGCCATCATCCGGCCGGTGCCGTGCTCGGCCTTGAGCGAGCCCCCGGCGTCGAGGACGAGCCCGGTGAGCTCCTCGCTGAAGGCCGCGTACGCGTCGCGGGCGCGGGGGTCGCCGAGGTCGGGACTGATCATGAAGTGGAGGTTGGCGTCCTTGGCGTGCCCGAAGGTCACGGCGTCGGCGTAGCCGTAGCGCGCGAGCAGCCCCTCCAGCGAGCTCACCGTGCCGGTGAGCGCCGAGCGGGGGACGACGACGTCCTCGAGCATCGCCGTCGTCCCGGTGGGTCGGGCTCCGGCGACGGCGGCGTACAGGCCCTTGCGCACCTGCCACATCGCCGCCCGCGAGCGGGGGTCGGTGCTCAGCGGCGTCGCGACGACGGGTGCGGTCCCGGCCAGGAACGGCTCGGCCCCGGCGACCAGCGCCGCCAGTCCCTCGGGGGTGGCGTGCTGCAGCTCGACGAGCAGGGCGGTGTGCCTGTCGACCGCGAGCTCGCGCAGCACCGGGTCGGCGCGCGGGTCGCGCTGGGCCACCCGCAGGGCCGCGGCGTCCATGAGCTCGACGGCCACCGCGCCCGTCGCCGCGACGGCGGGCAGCGCGGCGGTGGCCGAGCCGATCGAGTCGAGCACGAGCAGTGCGGTCGCGGCGTGCGGGAGCAGCGGCACGGTCCGCAGGGTCACCTCGGCGAGGTAGGCGAGCGTGCCCTCGGACCCGACGACGAGGTGGGCGAGGATCTCGACGGCGGAGTCGTGGTCGAGGAGGGCGTTGAGCCCGTAGCCCATCGTGTTCTTCATCGAGAACTGGTGCTCGATCGCACGGCGCAGCTCCGGCCGCGAGCGCACATGGTCGCGCAGGCGCAGGAGCCCGGCGTGAAGCTCGGGCTCGCGGGCGGCGAGGAGCGCGTCGGCGTGCGGAGCGGCGGTGTCGATGACCGTGCCGCTCGGCAGGACGAGGACCATCGAGTCCAGGGTGCGGTAGGCGGTGGCCGTCGTCCCGGACGTCATCCCCGAGGAGTTGTTGGCGACCACCCCGCCGATCGTGCAGGCGATCTCGCTCGCCGGGTCGGGGCCCAGGCGCCGGCCGTGCCGGGCCAGGGCGGTGTTGACCCGGCGCAGGACCGCCCCCGGCTGGCAGCGCACCCGGGCGCCGCCGTCGAGCACCTCGATGTCCTGCTGGTGGCGGCGGGCGTCGACGAGGACGCCGTCGGTCACCGCCTGCCCGGACAGGCTGGTGCCACCGGCGCGGAAGGTGAGCGGCACGGGGGCCGGAGAGCGTCCGGCGGCGGCCATGACGGCGGCAACCTGCTCCACCGAGGTGGCCGTGACGACCGCGCCCGGACGCAGCAGGTAGTGGGAGGCGTCGTGGGCGAGGCGGGCGCGGTCTGTCTCCCGGGTGCTCAGGCCACCGGGGCCGGCGGCCGCCGCGACGGCCGTGAGGTCAAGGGGCGAGCCCCTGTCGGAGCTAAGTGCACTCTCGGCGGTAACTGCACTGTCGGCGACAAGTGAGCTGTCGGCGGTAACTGCACTGTCGGCGACAAGTGAGCTGTCGGCGACAAGTGAGCTGTCGGCGGTAAGTGAGCTGTCGGCGGGGTGGGGGGACGGGTGGGCGGGCCCGGTGACCCAGGCCCGCCTCCGCCCGTCAGAGCGAGTCACGCAGCGCCACCGCACGCTCCCGCAGCTCGGTGGCGGCCTCCTCGCTCAGCGTGTCCGGCCGCTTGGGCGCGTCGAGGTGCTGGATGAAGCGGTCGAGGGCGCGGACCGCCTGGGCGCTGCGGCCCTCCTCGAGGTGTCGCTCGGCCTGGTCGAGGGCGGCCGTGAGCTGGCGGACGATGGGGCCGGCGACGGCGCCGTCGGCGACGTAGCCCTCGAGGGCGGTCCGCAGACCGCCGAGGCTGCCGTCCGCGTAGAGGCGGTAGTCGTCGGCGAGCTCGTCGAAGGCGGCGAGCTCGTCCTCCCAGCCCGCGATGATCTCGTCGGGGTGGACCCCGGCCTCGAGCTGGAGGCGCACGTCCTTGTCACCGGTGAGGCGGTCGATCCAGCACGTGTCGGCCTCGGTCTCGCAGCGCTGGGTCGGGTAGATCGTCCCCTCGCGCCAGTCCACGCCCTCGGTGTCGTAGAAGGCCTGAAGCACGTGGAGCCCGGTGCGGACCGGCACGTAGGCGGCGGGGTCGGTGATGTGGAGCTGGACGCCGCCGGACAGCTTCCCGGCCTGCTTGCTCGTCGTCGGGTTGGCGAACATCGGGCGGAAGTGCACGCCCTCCAGGCCGCGGGAGTTGAGGTCCTCGGCCAGCTCGTAGGCCCCGAGCTCGTCGATCGCGGCGTGCCCGATCCACAGGAAGGGCGTCGTCGTGCCGCGGCCCTCGGAGGCGTCGAGCGACTCGATGAGGCCGGTGCCGGCGTAGGCCCACGCTGTCTCGATCGTCGGGATGTTCGGCGAGGGCAGCACCCACTCCAGCCCGTAGCCGGTGACGAAGTCGTCCGGGTCGTAGCCGGTCATCTCGACGACGTGGAAGTTCTCGACCGGGTGGGGCACGAGCTCGCCGTTGAACAGGGAGCCGAGCTCACCGACGGTGAGCCCATGCTCCATGGGGATCTCCCGCAGCCCGACGAAGGAGGAGAGGGCGACATCGAGGACGGGCCCGTCCATCCTGTCGCCGAGCGGGTTCGGGCGGTCGAGCACGATGAAGTCCTTGCCGAACTCCCCGGCCGCGTCGATCGCGTAGTACATCGTCCAGATGTAGGTGTAGAAGCGGGCGCCGATGTCCTGGATGTCGAAGAGGAGGACGTCGACGTCCTCGAGCATCTCCGCCGTCGGGCGCTGGGTGGCGCCGTAGAGGGACCACACGGTGAGCCCGGTGCGCGGGTCCTCGTAGCTCTCGACCGCTGCGCCTGCAGGCGCCCCGCCGAGGATGCCGTGCTCGGGCGCGTAGAGGGCGGTCAGCTCGTAGTTGCCCTCCTCCTCGCCGGCGATGAGGAGGTCCATCGAGTGCGTGAGCTCGGAGTCCACGCCGGTGGGGTTGGTGATGAGACCGACCCGCTTGCCGTCGAGGAGGGCGAGCTGGTCCGGGTCCTCCAGCAGCCGTTCGATGCCGAGCTCGACGGTCGGTCCGTCGGCGGGCTGCGCGGCCGCCCCGGTAGCTGGTCCCACCGGTGCGGTCGGTTCCGCCCCGATCGAGCCGCTGACGAGGGCGACGGCGGCGAGGGCACCCAGCGCCGGGCCCCACTGCCTGAGACGTCGTACGAGCATCGCGTGTCCTTTCACGGTGGGTGGCGGGGCGACCGCTACCTCACGACGCCCCCTCGCCTCGTAGACGGCGGGTCCCCCCACCCGCCTGCGGCCACTGTGACGCAGGGACCACACCCGCGTCAAGAAGTGACGCGCCTTGTCGGAACGCGTCATCAACTTCCATCGTCAGGACATCGTCATGGGATCCTGAGGGCATGCCCCGGCGTCCGTATCGATCGGGTCATGCGTCCTCGGCCGAGAGGGGTAGCCTGGGCACCGTCGACTCACAGGGAGGGGTCATGGACCGCCGCGCGCGAGCCCGCGCAGGTGCCGCGCTCGTCATTGCTGCGGCGCTGGCGGCCTGCGGCGAGCCCGCGAGCGACGAGGCCGCCGTCGACCCCTCCGCCGGCATGGCGACGGTGACCTTCCGCCTGTGGGACGACGCCGCGGCGGACGCCTACCGCGAGTCCTTCGACGCCTTCAACGCCGTCCACCGTGACATCCACGTCGAGGTGGAGGTTGTCCCCGAGCCCGGGTACGCCGACCGCACCGCCTCGGACCTCGCCGACGGCACCATGGCCGACATCTTCTGGACCACGAGCGACGCCGTCGCCGCCCACGCGCACGCCGGCGACATCGTCGAGCTCGACGAGGCGCTGGGTGAGGACCTCGAGGAATGGGAGCCGGCCGTCACCGAGCTCTACACGCGCGACGACGGCCTGTGGGCCGTCCCGCAGCTGTGGGACTCGACCGTGCTCTTCTACAACACGGCGCTCGTCGAGCGGGCGGGCGTCGACCCGGAGGCCCTGGTCTGGGACCCGGACGCGGGACGCGAGGAGACGCCCACCGGCGGCGCCACGCCCGCGCCCGCCACGGACACCCTGCGCCAGGCCGTCCGTGCGCTGACCCGCGACGGCGCCGGTCACGCGGCCACCGACGGGGGCTTCTCGCCGCAGGACGTCACCGAGCACGGGATCAACCCCGACCTCACGGCGCCCGCCGTCTGGCTGCCGCTCCTCGCCCAGCTCGGCGGCCTCCCGCCGACGGGCGACGACCTCTCCCTCACCACCCCCGAGGCGCGGGCGACCTTCGACTACCTCACCCGGCTGCCCGCGGCCGCGTCCCGTGTCGCCACCCCCGCCCGCGAGCTCTTCACGACCGGGCGCCTCGCCCTCTTCTGGTCGACCTCCGCCGACATGCGCCACGTCGCCGCGGGCACCGACGTCGACTGGGGCCTGGCACCCGTGCCGAGCGGCCCGGACGGCACCGTCGCCGTCGCCGACGGCGTGGGCGCGGCAGCCAACGCGGCCTCCGCGGACCCGGAGGCGACCGCCGAGGTGCTCCGCTGGCTGGCGTCCACGGACGGCCAGTCGGCACTGGCCAGCCACGGCGTGGGCATCCCCGCCGCCACCGGCGCGCAGGAGCTCTTCCTGCGCTCGTGGGCCGACCGCGGTGTCGACGCCTCGGCCGCCGTCGACCCCCAGGAGCTCGTCACGGCGGCGAGCGGACCACGGGCACGGGAGGTGCTCACGGCGGTGCGGCCCGTGCTCGACCGCATGTTCCGCGGCGAGCTGCCCGTCGCCGAGGCGCTGGCCGCCGCCGACCAGGTGCTCGCCCCCTGAGGAAAAAGCCGTGACACGCCTCGCGCGCCCTTCCTACCCTGGAGACACACGGGAAAGGAGGTGGTCCGAGACATGATCTCTACTTGGACGCGTGAGGTGGCTGCCCGCTAGCAGTCCACGGACGGACCTGCCGGTCCCTCCGCCGACGGCGGCGAGATCCCGGCAGTCACCGGCACCCGCGGGAGCCGTGGCTCGTCCACCACGGCGCCCTGGCCAGGCCAGGAGCCCGCGGGTGCTCCCCTGCCCTGGCAGGCTGTCCTCCATGGACCTTCGCATCTTCACCGAACCCCAGCAGGGCGCCTCCTACGCCGACCAGCTCGCCATGGCGCAGCGCGCCGAGCAGCTGGGCTTCTCCGCCTTCTTCCGCTCCGACCACTACCTGCGCATGGGCGACGGCGACCCGCTGCCCGGCCCGACCGACGCGTGGACGACGCTCGCCGGCCTCGCCCGGGAGACCTCGACCATCCGTCTGGGCACGCTCGTCACCTCCGCCACCTTCCGCCTCCCGGGCGTGCTGGCGATCCAGGTGGCCCAGGTCGACGAGATGTCCGGCGGCCGGGTCGAGTTCGGTCTGGGCACCGGCTGGTTCGAGGAGGAGCACCGCGCCTACGGGATCCCCTTCCCGGACAGGCGCTTCGGCCTGCTGACCGAGCAGCTCGAGGTCCTCACCGGCCTGTGGTCCACCCCGGTGGGCGAGACCTTCAACCACAGCGGCGAGCACTACACGCTCGTCGACTCCCCCGCGCTGCCCAAGCCGGTGCAGGACCGGGTGCCCGTCGTCGTCGGCGGCAACGGGCCGCGCCGCACGCCCGCCCTCGCCGCGCGCTTCGCCACCGAGTACAACCAGGCCTTCCCGGAGAAGGCCACGATCGGCGCCCAGCGCGACCGCGTGCGCGCCGCCTGCGAGGCCGTGGACCGCGACCCCGACGAGCTCGTCTACTCCGTCGCGCTCATCGCCAACGTCGGCCGCGACGAGCAGGAGGTCGCCCGCCGTGCCGCGGTCATCGGCCGCGAGCCCGAGGAGCTGCGCCGCAACGGCCTGGCCGGCTCGCCGCAGGAGGTCCTCGACGGCCTGGGCGCACTCGCCGAGCAGGGCATCACCCGCGTCTACCTCCAGTGCATGGACATGACCGACCTCGAGCACCTCGACCTCATCGCCTCGGACGTCATGGCGCACCTGGACACCGGGGCATGAGCGACGACGGCGCGCCCCGCCCCCCACTGCGGGTGGGCCTGCACCTGGGCTACTGGTCGGCCGGCCCGCCGGCGGGGGCGGAGCGCGCCGTCGAGCTCGCCGAGGCCGCCGGCCTCGACTCCGTGTGGACCGCCGAGGCCTACGGCTCGGACGCCCTCACCCCGCTCGCCTGGTGGGGCGCGCGCACGAACCGCCTGCGGCTGGGCACCGGGATCGCCCAGCTCTCGGCGCGCACCCCCACGGCGATGGCGATGGCCGCGCTCACCCTCGACCACCTGTCCGGTGGCCGCTTCGTCCTCGGCCTGGGCGCCTCGGGGCCGCAGGTCGTTGAGGGCTGGTACGGGCAGCCCTACCCGCGTCCGCTCGAGCGGACCCGCGAGTACGTCGACGTCGTCCGCCAGGTGCTGCGACGCGAGGGACCGGTCCGGGCGGAGGGCCGCCACTACCGCCTCCCGCTGACCGACGAGGGGACGACCGGGGAGGGCAAGGCGCTGCGCCCCACCCTCCACCCGCTGCGGGCGGACCTGCCGATCCACCTGGCGGCGCAGGGACCGCGGAACGTCGCCCTCGCCGCGGAGATCGCCGACGGCTGGCTGCCCGCCTTCCACTCCCCGCGCCTCGACGGGTGGGCGCGCGAGCAGCTGGCCGAGGGCTTCGCGCGCCGCTCCCACGAGCTGTCACCGGCGGAGCGCTTCGAGGTCAACGTCAGCCTGCCGGCCGCCGTCGGCGACGACGTCGAGGCGGCCGCGGACCTGCTCCGTCCGCACCTTGCGCTGTACGTGGGCGGCATGGGCTCGCAGCGCTCAAACTTCCACCGGGAGGCCGTGGAGCGCCTCGGACACGAGGCCGCGTGCGCGGAGGTCGCCCGGCTGTGGGCGGCCGGGAACCGGGAAGGTGCCGCCCGCGCGGTACCCACCGAGCTCGTGCTCGACGTCGCGATCGCCGGACGGCCCGAGCAGCTGCGCGCGCAGCTCGCCGCCTGGCACGGGACGGTCGCCACGGGCGTCCTGCTCCAGCTGCCGCCCGCCGCCGTCCCCGCCGTCGTCGAGGCCCTCGCGGTCTGATCCACCCCACGGCGGCGCGGCGGTACGGTGCGCCCATGACGGAGATCGAGATCGTCGAACGTCCCCCCTCGCTCGTCGTCGGCCTGCCCGTCCTCGCGCGGTTCCAGGACCTCGGCACGCTCGTCCCGGCGGCGTGGCGGTCCCTGGCCGGCACCCTCGGCGGCCGGCACCCCGACACTCTCGCCGAGCTCAGCGTCGACCTCGGCGACGGGCGCTACCACGAGACCGTCGGCGTGCTCCTCGAGCTCGACGCAGGAGCCGCCCCGTTCCCCGGTGCCGTCGGCTCGCTCGTGCCGGGCGGTCGCTGGGCCCAGGTGCCGCACGACGGTCCCACCCGCACCATCGCCGACACCTTCGGCCGCCTGCTGGCGTGGATCGAGGAGCAGGGCGAGCACGCGGGACCGCACAAGCTCGACACCGGCTACCGGCTGGACGGCGGGGCCGAGCGACACGTCCTCGCCGTCGGTCTGCGGGCCGCGCCGCCTGCCTGACGGGTTATGCTCGGCATGAGTCGAAGTGCTACGCTCGCGCCGACACCCGCTCCTCCAGGGAAGGCATGCCATGGTCCGGCCCGCCACCGACGCCCCCGTCCAGCAGTCGCTCACCCGCGCCGAGCGTCTCGACCGGCTCCCGTTCACCCGCGCCCACCGCAAGTTGCTCGGCGGCTCCGGGCTGGGCTGGGCGCTGGACGCGATGGACGTCGGGCTCATCTCCTTCGTCATCGCCGCGCTCGGCCAGGAGTGGGGGCTGAGCGACGGCCAGAAGTCGTGGATCCTGTCCGTCGGCTTCGTCGGCATGGCGATCGGCGCGAGCGTCGGCGGCCTCCTCGCCGACCGGATCGGGCGTCGGCAGGTCTTCGCCCTCACCCTGCTCGTCTACGGCCTCGCCACCGGGGCGTCCGCGCTCGTCACCGGCGTCGGCGCGCTCATCGTCCTGCGGTTCCTCGTGGGCCTGGGCCTGGGCGCCGAGCTGCCCGTCGCCTCGACCCTCGTCAGCGAGTACGCGCCCAAGCGGATCCGGGGGCGCGTCGTCGTCATCCTCGAGGCCTTCTGGGCGGTCGGTTGGATCGCCGCCGCCCTCATCGGCTACTTCGTCGTCCCCGGCGAGAACGGGTGGCGCTGGGCCTTCGTCATCGGGATGGTCCCCGCGGTCTACGCGATCTACGTCCGGATGCGGCTGCCCGAGTCGGTGCGCTTCCTCGAGCGCAAGGGCCGCGTCGCCGAGGCCGAGGCCGCCGTGCGGGTCTACGAGGACGCCGCCGGGCAGGAGCCGGTGCCCTCCCCCGCCGTCGCCGAGGAGGCGGCCGCGCCGCACTGGAGCGCCCTGTGGACCGCCCGCTTCCGGCGTCGTACCGCGGCGCTGTGGATCGTGTGGTTCGGCGTCAACTTCGCCTACTACGGGGCCTTCAGCTGGCTGCCGTCGCTGCTCGTGGACCAGGGCTTCTCGCTCGTGCGCTCCTTCGAGTACACGCTCATCATCACCCTCGCGCAGCTGCCCGGGTACGCGCTGGCCGCCTGGCTCATCGAGCGGTGGGGCCGCCGTTCCACCCTGGCCTCCTTCCTCGCCGCCTCGGCCCTCGCCGCCGTCCTCTTCGGGCAGGCGACGACCGTCCCGGCGATCATCGCCGCGGGCATGGCGCTGTCGGCCTTCAACCTCGGCGCCTGGGGCGCGCTGTACGCGGTGAGCCCGGAGATCTACCCGACGGCGCTGCGCGGGACCGGGTCCGGCAGCGCGGCGGCCTTCGGCCGGCTCGCCTCGATCGCCGCGCCGCTGACCGTGCCGCTACTCCTCGCGGCGGGCGGCTCGGGGCTGGCCTTCGCGACCTTCGGCGTCGCGTTCGTCGTCGCGATGGTCGGCGCGCTGTTCCTGCCCGAGCTCCGCGGCGCGGCCCTGGAGGAGGAGTAGCTCAGACGGTGGCGAGCTGGGCCTGCGCCGCCTCGCGGTGCTCGGGCCGGCCGGTCGTCAGCGCGTAGACGCCGTAGCCGACCGGCCCGGCGGCCATGAGCGCGGCGCACCGGTCGGCCAGCCGCGGCCCCCAGTCACGCCCGCCCGCCGCCGTGTACGCACGCAGCGTCGCGGCGAAGGCCTCGGGCGGTGCGAAGGCGTACTGGTACATGAAGTCCCGGGCGGGGTCGTCACCGCGCGCGGTGGTCCAGTCGAGGACCCCGGTGATGGCGTCACCCCCGTCGATGAGGACGTGGGCTGGGTAGAGCTCCCCGTGCGTGAAGACCGTGGCCTCCGGCCACAGCTCGTCATCCTCCAGCCAGGCGTGCAACCGGTCCAGCAGCTCGGGGTGGACGTCGAACTCGCCCGCCACCCGCGCGACGTCGCCACGCCACGCCTCGCGGACCGCCTCCGGGCTGCGCACCTCCACCCCGACCTCGCGTGCCTCGGCGAGCGGGACGGAGTGGAGGACGGCGAGCAGCGAGCCCAGCTCGACGGCGTAGCGCTCGGACGCCGGGTCCACGTGCCACGTCACCTCGTCACCCGTGAGGGTGAGCCCGGGACGCCCGGACAGCAGGGGATAGGCGATGAGGTCGTCGGACATGACGTGCCACTCGGGCACGGCGACGTCGCGCAGGTAGCGCGAGGCGAGCGCGAGCGCCGCCTCCTCCGCCCGCAGCGACTCGCGCATCCCGGCCCGCCGCGGGATCCGCAGCACCCAGTCGCGGCCGTGGACGTCGGTCGCGTAGGCGACGCGGAAGTCGAGCCCGGCGTCGTTGTAGCTCAGTGACGCCGGGTCGAGCCGGAGTCCGTGACGGGCCGCTCGCGCAACGAGGTCCTCATCCCCACCCATCCCTTTACTGTGGCAGCGCCCTCACGACCGCGCACACGCTCACACGTCGCGACGGTGCAGCACCGCCGCGCCGGCGGCGAGCGCCACGACGGCGTACCCGGCCACCACCGCCACGCCCTGCCACGGGCTGAGCACCTCGTTGGTCCACATGAGCCCGGAGGTCCCGATGAAGGCAACCGCGGCGGGCACGGGCATGAGGCTGACGACGTCCTGGACCCAGTCGACGGCGACGAACTGGAGGAGCCCGGGCACGAGCAGCAGAAGCCCGAGGACCGCCGTGAGCGTCCCAGCGGTGTGCCGCACGACGGCGCCGAGCCCGAGCGCGATGAGCGCGACGGCGAGGAAGAAGAAGGCCACTCCGCCGAAGGCCTGCCAGGTGTGGGCCTGGTCGAGCCGGGGCACGAGGTCGTGCGCGGACAAGGCCGGGGCCGAGGCCACGGTCGCGATGACGATGCTGAGGACGGTGGTGAGCAACGTGAGGACGACGAGCGCCGCTGCCTTCGCGGCCAGCACGGGGAGGCGCGAGGGCACGGCGGCGAAGGTCGACCGTGCCATCCCGGTGCCGTACTCCCCCGTCATGAGGAGGGCGCCGAGGACGGCGAGGGTCACCATGCCGATCTGGAAGCCGACGACGACGAGCTCGGCGCCGTGCGCCTCCGCTCCCGTCTCGGCCGCGAAGACCACCAGCTCGTCGGCCGTGGGGGCGACACCGACGGCGAGGAGCGTCATCGTCACGATGGTGACGGCCACCATCCACCAGGTCGAGCGCAGGGACAGGAGCTTGACCCACTCGCCGTGGAGGACGCCGAGGGCGCTGAGGTCTCCCGTCACGGGCGGGGTCGTCGTCACGCGTGCCTGCAGGGTCGTCGTCGTCATCGGGAGGTCTCCGTCGTCGTCGTGCGGTACTCGACCGCGGATCCGGTGAGGTTGAGGTAGGCCTCCTCGAGGCTGGCACGGTGCAGCGAGAGCTCGTGGAGGACCACCCCGTGCCGCGCCGCGAGCTCGCCCACGGCCTGCGTCGTCGTGCCCCGCAGCCGGAGGGTGTCCCCCTCGGCCTTCTCGACGCCGAGGCCGTCGACGCGCAGCCGCGCTGCCAGCTCGCCGGCCTGGGGCGAGCGGACGGTGACGACGGCGCCGGTCGCGGCGTCGATGACGTCCTGGACCGGCCCGTCGGCGATGATCCGGCCGCGCCCGATGACGAGGAGGTGGTCCGCCGTCATCGCCATCTCGCTCATGAGGTGGGAGGAGATGAGGACCGTGCGCCCCTCCTCCGCGAGCCCGCGGACGAGGGTGCGTACCCAGGTGACGCCCTCGGGGTCGAGTCCGTTGACCGGCTCGTCGAGGATGAGGACGCGCGGGTCGCCGAGCAGGGCGACAGCGATGCCCAGCCGCTGGCCCATGCCGAGGGAGAAGCCGCCCACGCGCTTGTGCGCCACCGAGGACAGGCCGGTCATCTCGACGACCTGGTCGACCCGCGAGGCCGGGATCCGGTGGCTGGCGGCGAGGGCGCGCAGGTGGGAGCGTGCGGTCCGGCCGGGGTGCATCGCCTTGGCGTCCAGCAGCGCACCGACCTCCCGCAAGGGTGAGCGGTAGTGGCGGTAGGGCCGGCCGTTGACGGTGACCGATCCGGACGTGGGCCGGTCCAGGCCGACGATCATCCGCATCGTCGTGGACTTCCCGGCGCCGTTGGGCCCGAGGAAGCCGGTGACCGTCCCGCTGGGGATGGTGAAGCTGAGGTCGTCCACGGCGACCTTGTCGCCGTACCGCTTGGTGAGGCCGCGTGCCTCGATCATGGTGGTCCTCCGTCGTCGCGCCCGGTGAGCCCGGGGATGTCGGAGTCCAGTCAAGCGACGCGGTGGCCGCGGGGGATCAGGGGCCGGCCCTCGCCCGTCCCGGGTATCGCGCCGGGTCGCTCAGGGTTCACCCGGACGGGTTCGGACCGCAGCCCTGAGCGGACCCTCGACCCACCGGTCGACCTGCCGGGCCGAGCGGAGGCGGACGATCGTGAGGTCGGGCAGCTGCTCCTCGAGGAGCGGCACCCGGGTGCGGAGCCTGCCGCGGGTGGTGACGGCCCAGCGCAGGACGTGCTCCCGGTCGGTGAGGACCGTCCACAGCGGCGGCTCGACGTTGCCGTTCCACAGCACCTCGCGCCGCAGCCGGCGCCGGAGCGTGCGGCGCAGCAGGCGGGGCAGCGTGACGGTCGTGAAGGGCAGGTCCAGCCAGACGAGGAGGTCGGCGCGCTCGGCGAGCAGCGGGCGGGCGTCGGCGTACTGCCACTCGGTCGTCCAGCTGTCGCGGGCCACGAGCGCGCGGACGTCGTCGAGGAACTCGGGCCGCGGGACCCAGCCGGGGCCGTGGAAGAGGGCGTCGATCTCCGTGTGGGCTCCGCCGGTGACGGTGGCGATGCGCCGTGCGAGCGTCGTCTTGCCGACGCCGGAGACCCCCGCCACCAGCACCCGGGACGGGCGGCTGGGGAGGGGGTCGTCGTGGCGCAGCACGCGCGGAATGCTACGCGCCGCGCGGCTCGCGGGAGGCTACTCCGTGGCGCCGGCCATGAGCTGCCCGAAGTACTCCCCGACCTTGGCGTCGGCCCAGCTCCACGCGTCCTCCCCGCGGAGGACGACGTCGGCGCCGCCGTCGCAGTAGATCGTCTGGCCGGCGCAGTGGCTGTTCTCCACGGAGGTCAGCCAGATGCACAGGTTGGCGATCGACTCCGGCGGCTGGTGGTAGTTGAGCGGCATCGGGACGACCGCGTCGACGAAGGAGGCCGACTCCGGGGTGGCGAGCAGGTCCTTGGTCATCGGCGTCGTGACGATGCCCGGGCCCACGGCGTTGAGCGGGATCCCGGCGCCCGCCCACTCCGCGGTGACGGCCTGGGCGCGGACCCAGCGGGAGATCGCCCGCTTGGAGGAGGCGTAGATGAGGTTGCCGGTCTGCGGGTCCGCGGCGAGCTGGTCGGCGATCTCCCGGGCGGCGGCCTCATCCGCGCCGAGCAGCGCCTCGACGAGCGGCGGGTAGTTCGGCTGGAGCGAGGACATCGAGCTGACGACGACGGCGCGCGGGGCGTCGGACTGCGCGAGGGTGGGGCGCAGCGCGGTGAGGAACTCGGTGACGCCGTAGTAGTTCACCGAGACGGTCAGCGCGCTGGGCAGCGAGACACCGGCCGAGGCGATGACGGCGTCGACCTTGCCGCCGGTGGCCTCGATGACGGCGTCGACGGCGGAGCGGCGGCCCTCGGGGGTGGACAGGTCGGCCGTGACCTCGGCGCCCTTGAGGTCGACGCCGACGACGGTCGCGCCGGACTCCCGGAGCAGTCGGGCAGCGGCGGCGCCGATGCCGGAGCCGGCGCCGGTGATGACGTAGGTGCGGGCCATGGGATCCTCCGATGCTCGGTGTGGTTCCCACTCTTCCGCACGCCGCTGCCCGGCGGAACGGTCCAAGGTCCCCCTCCCCGATCGAGGCCGCGGGCGGGTCAGCTGCCGACGGTGGTGCTGCGCCGCTCGAGGAGGACCGTGTCGCGCCACCGGCCGGCGAGCGGCCCTGCGGCCATCCGAGCGATCCGCTGCCGGGTCCCGACCTCCCGGAAGCCGGCGGCGCGGTGGAGGGCGAGGCTCGCCGTGTTCTCGGGGAAGACGCTGCACTGCAGCGTCCAGATCCCGGCCGCCTCCGTCGACCGGACGAGGGCGTCGAGCAGGGTCCGCCCGACCCCGCGGCCCTGGGCGGCAGGCGCCACGTACACCGAGTGCTCGACGACGCCCGCGTAGGCCTGCCGGGCCGAGACCGCGCTCACCGCCGCCCATCCGAGCACGGCGCCGTCGGCGTCGGCGCACACGAACCGGTGCGCCGGCAGGTGCCCGCGGTCGAACGCAGCCCAGCTCGGGGTGGCGGCCTCGAAGGTGGCGTGACCGCCCGCGATGCCCGCGGCGTAGATCGCCTCCACAACGGGCCAGTGCCCGGCCTCCAGCGGCACGACGGTCAGCGTCGCGTCCTCAGGAGCCACCGGGCACCGGTCCGTGAGAGTCCTAGAAGTCCCAGTCCTCGTCCTCGGTGTCCACGGCCTTGCCGATGACGTAGCTGGAGCCGGAGCCGGAGAAGAAGTCGTGGTTCTCGTCGGCGTTGGGGCTCAGCGAGGAGAGGATCGCCGGGTTGACGTTGGTCTGGTCCTTGGGGAACAGGCCCTCGTAGCCGAGGTTCATCAGCGCCTTGTTCGCGTTGTAGCGCAGGAAGGCGTTGACGTCCTCCGTGAGCCCGAGCGGGGCGTAGAGGTCCTCGGTGTACTGCTCCTCGTTGTCGTACAGCTCCAGGAGCAGCTCGAAGGTGTAGTCCTTGAGCTCCTGGCGGCGCTCCGGGGAGGCGTTCTCGATGGCCTTCTGGAACTTGTAGCCGATGTAGTACCCGTGCACGGCCTCGTCGCGGATGATGAGGCGGATGAGGTCGGCTGTGTTGGTGAGCTTGGCCCGCGAGGACCAGTACATCGGGGCGTAGAAGCCCGAGTAGAACAGGAAGGACTCGAGCATCACCGAGGCGACCTTGCGCTTCTCGGGGTCGTCGCCGCGGTAGTACTCCATGATGATCGCGGCCTTGCGCTGGAGGTGCTCGTTCTCCTCCGACCACGCGAAGGCGCCGTCGATCTCCCGGGTGGAGATGAGCGTGGAGAAGATCGAGGAGTAGCTCTTCGCGTGCACCGACTCCATGAAGGCGATGTTCGTGTACACCGCCTCCTCGTGGGGCGTGACGGCGTCGGGGATGAGGCTGACGGCGCCGACGGTGCCCTGGATGGTGTCGAGCAGGGTGAGCCCGGTGAACACCCGGGTGGTCATCGTCTGCTCGGCCGCGTTGAGGGTGTTCCACGACTGGATGTCGTTGGACAGCGGCACCTTCTCGGGCAGCCAGAAGTTACCGGTCAGGCGGTCCCAGACCTCGACGTCCTTCTCGTCCTGGACCCGGTTCCAGTTGATGGCCTGGACCCGGTCGACGAGCTTGAGCTTCTCCACGGTCTTCGTCTCTCTCTGTGTCTCGG
Organism: Georgenia phoenicis; assembly: GCF_047302425.1. Taxonomy (NCBI): domain Bacteria; kingdom Bacillati; phylum Actinomycetota; class Actinomycetes; order Allobogoriellales; family Allobogoriellaceae; genus Georgenia; species Georgenia phoenicis. The sequence continues at coordinate 268,920 of NZ_CP154855.1, forward strand.
GGGGCGGTCAGCGCGGCGCTACAGCGTGCAGCTGACGCAGCCCTCCACCTCGGTGCCCTCGAGCGCCATCTGGCGCAGGCGGATGTAGTAGAGCGTCTTGATGCCCTTGCGCCAGGCGTAGATCTGGGCCTTGTTGAGGTCACGGGTGGTCACCGTGTCCTTGAAGAAGAGGGTCAGCGACAGGCCCTGGTCCACGTGCTGCGTGGCCGCGGCGTAGGTGTCGATGATCTTCTCGGGGCCGATCTCGTACGCGTCCTCGTAGTACTCGAGGTTGTCGTTGGTCATGTAGGGCGCCGGGTAGTAGACGCGCCCGATCTTGCCCTCCTTGCGGATCTCGATCTTCGACACGATCGGGTGGATCGAGGAGGTCGAGTTGTTGATGTAGGAGATCGACCCGGTGGGCGGGACGGCCTGGAGGTTCTGGTTGTACAGACCGTACTCCTTGACCGAGGCGGCCAGCGCGCGCCAGTCGTCCTGGGTGGGGATGTGGACGTTCGCGGAGGCGAAGAGCTCGCGCACCCGCTGCGTCTGGGGCACCCACTCCTGCTCGATGTACTTCGTGAAGAACTCACCGCTCGCGTAGGTGGAGCGCTCGAAGCCGGCGAAGGCGCGGCCCCGCTCGATCGCGAGCTTGTTCGACTCGGTGATCGCGTGGAAGGCCACCGTGTAGAAGTAGATGTTGGTGAAGTCCAGGCCCTCCTCGGAGCCGTAGAAGATCCGCTCGCGGGCGAGGTAGCCGTGGAGGTTCATCTGGCCCAGGCCGATGGCGTGGGACTCGTTGTTGCCCTTCTCGATCGAGGGCACCGAGTGGATGTGCGTCTGGTCGGAGACCGCCGTCAGCGCGCGCACCGCAGTGCCGACCGTCTTGCCGAAGTCCGGGGAGTCCATGGCCTTGGCGATGTTGAGCGAGCCGAGGTTGCAGGAGATGTCCTTGCCGACCTCCGCGTAGGAGAGGTCGTCGTTGTAGGACGACGGCGTGGAGACCTGGAGGATCTCCGAGCACAGGTTGGACATGCTGATCCGGCCGTCGATCGGGTTCGCGGCGTTGACCGTGTCCTCGAACATGACGTACGGGTAGCCGGACTCGAACTGGATCTCGGCGATCGTCTGGAAGAAGTCGCGCGCCTTGATCGTCGTCTTCTTGATGCGGTCGTCGGCGACCATCTCGTCGTACTTCTCCGTCACGCTGATCTCGGAGAAGGGCACCCCGTAGACGCGCTCGACGTCGTAGGGCGAGAAAAGGTGCATGTCCGCGTTCTTCTTCGCGAGCTCGAAGGTGACGTCGGGGACGACGACGCCCAGCGAGAGGGTCTTGATGCGGATCTTCTCGTCCGCGTTCTCCCGCTTGGTGTCGAGGAACTTCATGATGTCGGGGTGGTGGGCGTTGAGGTACACCGCACCGGCACCCTGGCGCGCGCCGAGCTGGTTGGCGTAGGAGAACGAGTCCTCGAGCAGCTTCATCACGGGGATGACGCCGGAGGACTGGTTCTCGATGCGCTTGATGGGCGCACCCGCCTCGCGGAGGTTGGTCAGCGACAGGGCGACGCCACCACCGCGCTTGGACAGCTGGAGGGCGGAGTTGATGCCGCGGGCGATCGACTCCATGTTGTCCTCCGTGCGCAGGAGGAAGCACGAGACGAGCTCGCCGCGCGAGGCCTTGCCGGCGTTGAGGAAGGTCGGGGTGGCGGGCTGGAACCGGCCGGAGATGACCTCCTCGACGATGCTGAGCGCCACCTGCTCGTCGCCCGCCGCGAGGGCGAGGGCGACCATGACGACGCGGTCCTCGAAGCGCTCGAGGTACTTCGTGCCGTCGAAGGTCTTGAGGGTGTAGGACGTGTAGTACTTGAAGGCGCCGAGGAAGGACTCGAAGCGGAAGTCCATGGAGTCGGCCAGCTGCCAGATCCGGTCGAGGAACTCCGGCGAGTACTGCTCGAGCACCTCCTTCTCGTAGTAGCCCTCGTCGACGAGGTAGCGCAGGCGCTCCGCGACGCTGGGGAAGGTGACGGTGCTCGGGACGACGTGCTGCCGGAAGTACGCGTCGACGGCCTGCCGGTCGGCGTCGAACTGGATGTTCCCGTCGGCGTCGTACAGGTTGAGCATCGCGTTGAGGGCGTGGTAGTCGAGCTCCGGAGCCGCGCCCTGCGTCATGCCGATATCAGTGACCGTTGCTGCCAAAACTGTCCCAATCCCTCACGGACGCGCGAGACGTCCTCTGCTGTTCCGAGTAGTTCGAACCTGTACAGGTAGGGCACCTGGAGCTTCGCTGCGATGATGTCGCCGGCGATGCAGTAGGCGGTGCCGAAGTTGGTGTTCCCCGCCGCGATGACCGCACGGCACAGCCCGCGGTTGCCCGGGTCGTTGAGGAACTTGATGACCTGGCGGGGCACTGCCCCGCGCTGGTTGCCGCCCCCGTAGGTCGGCACGACGAGCACGTACTCCTCATCCACGGTGAGGAAGGGCTCGGCGGGCCGCAGGGGGATGCGGTGCGCCTCGAGGCCCAGCCGTTCCACGAAGCGGTGCGTGTTCTGCGAGGCCGAGGAGAAGTAGACGAGGTTTCCCATGCCAACCCCTCGAGTCGATTGCGTACCCCGGGTGGGACCCGGGTGGTCTCGGTCGGGTCGCCGGGTGAGGGCGACCCGACCGAAGCTGTGGGTCAGACCGCGACGGCGGCGGCCTGCGCCGCCAGCGCCTTGATCTTGTCGGGGCGGAAGCCCGACCAGTGGTCGCCGTCGGCGAAGACCACGGGAGCCTGCTGGTAGCCGAGCGCCTTGACCGTCTCGAGCGCCTCGGCGTCGGTGGAGATGTCGACGACCTCGTACTCCAGCCCGTGCTTGTTCAGCGCGCGGTAGGTGGCGTCGCACTGGACACAGGACGGCTTGCTGAAGACGGTGATGCTCATCGGAGGATCTCCCCTCGGTTGCGCTTCCCCGCCGTGGCGGGTGAACGACAAACGTGTAGTTCGGTGGACGACTGGGCACGACACTACACCTAGTGGTCCCCCTTCGGAACTACCCCAAGGTGTTGTGTCGGCGAGTCGTGTTTTCGGCGTGTCATCCACAGCCTGGCGCGGTTCCTGTGCACGACGCTCCTCTCCCTGGGGACAGCCTGTGGAGCCTGCAACGACGCCTCCACCGGTCCTGCTCCGACCCTCCCACCGACCACTGACATCGACGCTCGCGGCCGGGTGTGGACCGCGCACGCCGGCGTGTCGTCCACAGCCCGTGGACACGGCTGCGGAGCGGTCGAAAAGTCGTCCACCGCGGCACCTCGTGGTGGCGAAGTACACACCCACCTGCCGGAGACAGGCTCTGGGCCATCGCCCATGATGGAAGCGTGAGGAAGATGAACGTCGAGAGCTTCAACCTCGACCACCGTGCGGTGCGCGCGCCCTACGTCCGGGTGGCGGACGCCAAGACGCTCCCGGGCGGCGACACGCTCACCAAGTTCGACATCCGCTTCTGCCAGCCGAACGTCGAGCACCTCGGGATGCCGGTGGTCCACTCCCTCGAGCACCTCATGGCCGAGCACATGCGCAGCCACACCGACGCCGTCGTCGACATCTCTCCCATGGGGTGCCAGACCGGCTTCTACGCCCTCCTGCTCGACACCGAGCTGGACGCCTTCCTCCCGCTGCTCGAGGCCACGCTCCGCGACGTCCTCGCCGCGGACGAGGTCCCCGCGGCCAACGAGGTGCAGTGCGGCTGGGGAGCGAGCCACGACCTCACCGGCGCGCAGGACGCGGCCCGCGCCTTCCTCGACCGCCGCGCCGAGTGGGAGCAGGTCCAGGCATGAGCGAGCTCTTCGGCGTCCCCGTCGCCCCCGGCGCCCCGCTCACCGCGCCGATCACGACGGTCGACGCCGTCGTCGTCGCCGCGATGGACGAGGAGATCGCCCCCTACGAGCAGCGCGCCGAGCACCTGGCCCACCCCCGGCACGTCGGGATGGCCCGCTCCGTCATCGCCACCATCGGCGGCCGGCAGCTCCTCCTCATCCGCTCCGGCATCGGCGGCGTCAACGCCGCGGCCGCCACGACGCTCGCCGTCCACGCGGTGCGCACCCCCGTCGTCATCTCGACCGGCTCGGCCGGCGGGCTCGCCGAGGGCGTGCGGGTCGGGGACGTCGTCGTCGGTGACGAGCACGCCTACTCGGGCGCCGACGCCCGCGCCTTCGGCTACGCCCTGGGGCAGATGCCGGGCATGCCGGCCACCTACCCGGCGAACACCGCGCTCGTCGAGCGCGCGCAGAACCGTCCCGGCGTCCTCGTCGGCGCAATGATCTCCGGCGACTCCTTCGTGGACGGCCGCACCGTCGACGCCCACCGCGCCACCTTCCCCCGCGCGCTCACCGCCGACATGGAGACCTGCGCGATCGCCCAGGTCTGCTACTCCTTCGGCATCCCCTACCTCGCCGTGCGCGGCGTCTCGGACCTGTGCGGGCCAACCGCCGGTGAGGACTTCCGTCTCGCCGTCGACGACGTCGCCGCCCTCGCCGCCGACGTCGTCCTCGACCTCCTCGACGTCCCGGCACCGGCTCTCAACGCCTGACCGACCGGGTCCCGCACCCGGCCTAGGATCGAGGGGTGCTCACCTCCTGGTCCGCGCTGCTGCCCGTCATCGGCGGCATCGTCGTGCTCGCGGCGGGCGTGACGGTGGTCGTCCTCCTCCTCGTGCGCCGCAGCAGCCAGAACCCCGGGCACCGCGAGCCGGTCGCCGCGCCGGGCCAGGCCGAGCGCAACGCCGCCGCCGGCCGCCTCGTCCACGAGCTCGACGACGCCGTCGCCCGGGCGGGCACCTCGCTGCACTTCGCGCGCCTCCAGCTGGCCTCCGACGCCCCGGCGGAGCTGGCCGCCGCCGTCGAGGAGGCACGACTCAGCTCGGCCGCCCTCGCCGCCACACTCGCCGGCACCCGCGACGGCGCCGCGCAGGGCCCGGAGGGCACCGAGGTCGCCACCCGGCTCACGGCGGCGCTCACCCGGGCGGAGGCCGCCCGCGAGCGCCTCGCCACCGCCGAGGCCCGTGTCCAGGACGAGACCCGCCGGCTGGAGCCTCCCGGGCGCTGACACCTCCTCGTGCCCCCGTCCCGGGCCCTCGGTACTGTCGCCGCAGGACCCCGACGACGGAAGGACGCTCCCGTGGCCACGCCACCCGAGACCGCACCCACGACCGGCCAGGACCAGGCCGTCGGCGACCGCCGCTGGTACCAGTCGATCCACCCGCCGGTGTTCTGGCCCTCCCTCATCCTCATCCTCGCCTTCGTCGTCCTCGCCATCATCGGCGGCGACGCCGTCGGCGACGCGATCTCGACGGTGCAGAACGGCATCGTCACCTACTTCGGGTGGTACTACACCGCCCTCATCTCCGCCTTCGTCGTCTTCGCGCTGTGGATGGGGCTGAGCCACTTCGGGGACATCCAGCTGAGCAGGGACGACGAGGGGCCGGAGTTCCGGCTCGGGTCGTGGCTGACCATGCTCTTCGCGGCCGGCATGGGCATCGGCCTCGTGTTCTGGGGAGTGGCCGAGCCGCTCAACCACTTCGCCGGGATCCCCAACCGCGCCTCCCGGATCGTCGCGGGCGACGCCGCGGGGGCCCAGGACTCCCTCGTCATCACCTTCCTGCACTGGGGACTGCACCCCTGGGCGATCTACGTCGTCGTCGGTCTCGCGATCGCCTACGCGGTCCACGTCCGCAACCGCCCGATCTCCATCCGGTGGACCGTCGAGCCAGTCCTCGGGAAGCGGGCCAAGGGCTGGCTCGGCGACGTCATCGACGTCATCGCCGTCGTCGGCACCGTCTTCGGCATCGCGACGTCACTGGGCCTGGGCGTCACGCAGATCGCCGGCGGGCTGGAGTTCCTCGACATCATCTCCACGCCGAGCAACATGGTGCTCGTCCTCATCATCGGCATCGTCACGGGCATCGCGCTCTTCTCCGTGGTCAGCGGCGTGAAGAAGGGCATGAAGTGGCTGTCGAACATCAACATGTCGATGGCGGTCGCGCTCATGCTCTTCGTCGCGATCACCGGGCCGACGATGTTCCTGCTCCGGGAGCTCATCCAGGCCTCGGGGGCCTACTTCCAGAACCTCATCGCGCTGAGCTTCCGCACCTCCGCCCTCGCCGGTGACGAGGGCATCGAGTGGCAGAGCTGGTGGACGGCCTTCTACTGGGGCTGGTGGATCTCCTGGGCGCCCTTCGTCGGGGTGTTCATCGCGCGGATCTCCAAGGGCCGCACCGTCCGTGAGTTCGTCCTCGGCGTCCTCCTCGTGCCGACGGCCTTCAGCTTCATCTGGTTCACCGTGCTCGGTGGAGCGGGCCTGTACCGCGAGCTCTTCGGCAGCGGCGGGATGGTGCAGACCGACACCGAGGGCAACGCCGTCGTCGACGAGACGAACACGCTGTTCTTCCTCCTCGACGACCTCCCCGCGGCAGGACTCGTCATCGGGGTGGCGATCCTCATCGTCGTCCTCTTCTTCGTCACGTCCTCCGACTCCGGCTCCCTCGTCGTCGACATGCTCGCCTCGGGCGGCGACGTCGAGCCGCCGGTGTGGAGCCGGGTGCTGTGGGCGCTGCTCGAGGGCGCGGTGGCGGTGGCCCTCGTCCTGGCCGGCGGCCTCACGGCGCTACGCGGGGTCGCCATCTCGATCGCCCTGCCCTTCAGCGTCGTCATGATCGTCATGTGCTTCGCCCTGGTCCGGCAGTTCCGGATCGAGCGGCACAAGACCCTGCAGGCGGAGCTGCGCCTGCGCCGGGAGCAGTTCACTGCCCACGTGGCCCAGACCCTGCAGCAGGACACGGTCGTGGACGGGGAGACGAGCGCACCCGAGAGGCGCCCGCGACGCCGGCGCACCTGACGGCGGCCAGGCGGTCCGCAGGGCCCCAACCGACGCGCTATGGTGACCTGGATCACGGCCGGCGGCGGGGCACCCGCAGGCTCCACCGGTCGTCAACGACGAAGATCGGAGCGACGTGAACTCAGTGCTGCTCGCCGCCATCGGCATCGCCATGGTCCTCGCCGGGTACTTCCTCTACTCCAAGTACCTCGGCAGCCGGGTGTACCGCCTCAACGCCGGGTTCCGGACACCGGCACACGAGCTCGAGGACGGCGTCGACTTCGTACCGACGAACAAGTACGTCCTGTGGGGCCACCACTTCACCTCGGTCGCCGGCGCCGCACCCATCGTCGGCCCGGCGGTCGCCGTCATCTGGGGCTGGCTGCCCGCCTTCCTCTGGGTCACGCTCGGCACCGTCTTCTTCGCCGGCATGCACGACCTCGGCGCGCTGTGGGCCTCTGTCCGGAACCGCGGCCAGTCGATCGGCACGCTGTCCGGCCGCTACATCGGCGCGCGGGGCCGCAACCTCTTCCTCGTCGTCATCTTCCTCCTGCTGCTCATGGTCAACGCGGCCTTCGCCGTCGTCATCTCCGGCCTGCTCGTCAGCACCCCCACCGCCGTCATCCCCGTCTGGGGCGCCATCCTCGTCGCGCTCGTCATCGGGCAGGCGATCTACCGGTGGAAGCTCAACCTCGTCGCCGTCTCGATCATCGGCGTCGTCGCGCTCTACGCGCTCATCGTCCTGGGTGACAGCGTCCCGGTCACCCTGCCCGACACGGTGCTCGGCCTCTCGGCCGAGGCCTTCTGGGTCGTCGTCCTCTTCCTGTACGCCGGCGTCGCCTCCGTCCTGCCCGTGTGGGTGCTGCTCCAGCCGCGCGACTACATCAACGGCCTGCAGCTCTTCGTGGGCCTGGGCATCCTCTACCTGTCGGTCTTCATCGCCTCGCCGGACTTCGCCGCCCCCGCGTTCAACAGCAACATCCCGGACGGGACGCCGAGCATCGTCCCGCTCCTCTTCGTCACGATCGCCTGCGGTGCCATCTCCGGCTTCCACGGCATCGTGTCCTCGGGCACGAGCGCCAAGCAGCTCGACAAGGAGACCGACGCCCGCTTCGTCGGCTACTTCGGCGCCGTCGGCGAGGGGCTCCTGGCCCTGGGCTCGATCATCGCCGCGACCGCCGGCTACCGGACGCTGGCGGACTGGGAGGCGGTCTACTCCGCCTTCAACCAGGGCGGGGTCGCGGCCTTCGTCGAGGGCGGCGGGAACATCATGAACGCCGGGCTCGGCATCCCGCCGTCCCTCAGCGCGACGATCCTCGCGACCATGGCCGTCCTCTTCGCGGCGACGACGATGGACACCGGCATCCGCCTCCAGCGCTTCGTCGTCCAGGAGTCCCTCGAGCTCGCCGGCCTGCGGCTCGGCAAGGGGCTCGCGACGGTCGTCGTCCTCCTCGTCGGGATGGGCCTGGCCTTCGGCGCCGGGGCCGACGGCTCGGGCGGCATGGTCATCTGGCCGCTGTTCGGCACGACCAACCAGCTGCTCGCCGGGCTCACCCTGTCGATCGTCGCCGTCATCCTGCTGCGCAAGCGCCGGCCGGTCCTGCCCGTCCTCGTCCCGCTCGTCTTCGTCATGGCGATGTCGCTCTTCGCGGCGATCGTCCAGGTCGGGACCTTCTACAGCAGCGAGAACTGGCTCCTGCTCGTCCTCGACCTCGTCATCATCGTCGCCGCCCTGTGGGTCATCCTCGAGGCCACCATCGCGATGACCAAGGCACGCAGGTCACCGCCGGAGAGCGAGGACGAGACCCTCACGGTGGAGACCAGCGCGGACAGATGACCGAGCACCCGGCCCGCCCGCCCGCGCGGGCCTGCCTCGCGGCGGGCCTGCGCGAGCTCTACGTCGGTCCCTACCGGCGCACCTTCGCGCGGGCGCAGCGCGACGAGGACGACCTCTTCATGATGATCGTCCTCGCCGAGGCGCTCGGCGTGCCCAACCCGGCGAGCTACTACACGGTGGAGCTGCTGCCCGTCATGTACGAGCGCTTCCACGACTGGCACCGCCGCATGGGCATGGACCGCTCACCCCTGGACCACCTCTCGTGCTGCTAGAGCTGGCCGCCCAGCGGCGGGTGCTGTTCGTCGGTGGAAAGGGCGGGGTGGGCAAGACGGCCGTCGCCTCCGCCGTCGCCCTCGCGCAGGCGCGGGCCGGGCGGCGGGTGCTCGTCGTGTCCACCGACCCGGCCCACAACCTCGGGCACCTGTGGCAACGCACGGTGGGCGACGCCGTCGTCCCCCTCGCCGAGAACCTCGACGGCCTGGAGATCGACCCGGCCAGGACGACCGACGAGCACCTCGCCGCCGTCGGCCACACGATGCGCCGGCTCATGCCCGAGCACCTGTCCGGGGAGGTGACCAGGCACCTCGACCTCGCCCGCGACGCCCCGGGCACCCACGAGGCCGCCGTCCTCGAGCGCATCGCCGAGGTCCTCGAGGACCCGCAGCACGACCTCGTCGTCTTCGACACCGCACCCTCGGGGCACACCGCCCGGCTCATGACGCTGCCCGAGACGATGTCGGCGTGGACCGAGGGGCTGCTCCGGCGGCAGGACCGCTCCGCCCGCTTCGGGGCGGCGATGCGCGCGATGGACGACGACGGCGCAGCGGCCGCCGTCGTCGGCATCGGCCGCCGCCGTGACCGTCGGGCGGACCGCGACGACGAGATCCGCCGGATCCTCCTGCGCCGCCGCACCCGCTTCGCCGCCCTGCGCGACCTGCTGGCCGACGGCGAGCGCACCGCCTTCGTCATCGTGCTGGCCGCCGAGCGGCTCCCGGCGCTCGAGACGGTCGAGCTCTACGGGCGGCTCCTGCGCTCCGGCGTCGAGGTGGGGGCACTCGTCGTCAACAAGCGCTCCCCCGCGGACCGTGGGGAGTTCCTCGCCCGGCGGCACGCGCAGGAGGAGGCCCACCTGGAGACGGTCCGCACCGCCCTCCCGCACGTCCCGCTCGTGCAGCTGCCGCTGCTCGCGGAGGACGTCGTCGGGGAGCAGGCGCTCGAGCGCTTCGCCGCGGAGATCGCCCGCGCCCGCTGAGCCTCAGACGGCGTCGCGGCGGCGGAAGACGAGGGCGGCGAGGACGACGACGACGGCGGTGAGGACGAGGAGATAGACGGCGCTGTGCCCGAAGGACAGCGCGTGCTCCGTGTAGTCGCACATGGTGCCGCTGGCGTCGGTGGTGCACTCCTCCATGAAGTACGTCGTCCCGTGGCGGACCCAGCCGTCGACGTTGGTGGCCGGCATCCACGGCGCGGTCCGCGGCACGAGCCCCTGGACCAGCTGGCTCGCAATGAACCCGACGACCACGACGCCGAGGACGGCGGCGGTGTGACGCAGCAGGAAGCCCAGGGCGGCGCCCACGAGGGCACCGAGCACCGCCAGGCCGAGGATCCGCAGCACCATCCAGCCGGTGGCGGCCCACTCGGCGCTGCCCATTCCCGCGGCGAGGTCGAAGTGCTGGGCGATGAGCACCGACCCGCCGACGACGACGGCGACGGTGAGCACCGCGGCCGGCACCACACCGAGCGCGGCCGCGGCCAGCTTGGAGACGTACACCCGCAGGCGCCGCGGCTCGAAGCTCAGCCAGGTGCTCATCGACCCCGTGCTGATCTCCGCCGCCGTGAAGGTCGCACCGACCAGACCGACGGCGAACAGGACGAAGGTGGACACGGCGCTGAGGGAGGAGGGCAGCGACTCCTCCAGCGGTGGGGCGGTGAAGATGTACCACTCGCGCTCCGGCGCGGAGAAGCCCTCCTCGCAGCCCCAGTCGACCTCCTCACCGAGCCGCTCGGCCTCCGCGGCCTCCTCCTCGAAGCACTGCGCCTGGTCCTCCTCGCCGTGCTCCTCCCAGTACGCGAGGTCCTGCTGGTACATCTCCTCGGCCAGGGCGAGGTCCTCGTCGGACATCGGCTGGGAGGAGTCCCACGCCGCCCACAGGACGAGCAGGGACGCCGCGAGCGCCCCGAGCATCGTCGCGACGACGAGGCGGCGGGAGAACAGCCGGCGCAGCTCGACGCGCAGCAGCCGCGTCATGCGGGGTCACCGCCGTCCGTCGCGGGGCCGGCTGGTCGGCCGTGGCGTCCGGCGGGACGCTCGTCCAGGCCCTCGCCGGCGGTGAGGTCGAGGAAGACCCGCTCGAGGTCGACGCGCTCGGCGGTGAGCTCGTTGACGTACAGGCCCTGCTGGGCGAGCAGCTCGGTCACCCGGGCCGGGTCCTGGACGCCGCGCACGCGCAGCAAGCCGCCGTCGACCCGGACCCGCAGCCCGGCGCGAGTGAGGACCTGCTCGGCGGCCGCGAGGTCCGCGACACCCACCCTGACCGCGCCGGCCTCGGAGCGGGCGCCGATGACGTCGGCGACCCGGCCCTCGGCGAGCAGCCGCCCGCGGCCGATGATGGAGACGGTGTCGGCGACCTGCTCGACCTCGGCGAGGATGTGGCTGGAGACGAGGACGGTGCGGCCCTCGTCGCCGAGGCGGCGCATCGTCTCCCGGATCTCCCGGATGCCGCCGGGGTCGAGCCCGTTGGTGGGCTCGTCGAAGATGAGGAGGTCGGGGGACTTGAGCAGCGTGGCGGCGATGGCCAGGCGCTGCTTCATGCCCAGGGAGTAGGTCGCGTACCGGTCCCCCGCCCGCTCGGCGAGCGCCGTCGACTCGAGCACCTCACCGACCCGGGCCTTCGGCGCCCCGATGGCGCCGGCGAGCAGCTCGAGGTTGCGCCGTCCGGTGAACGTGGGGAAGAACTTGGGCGACTCGACGATCGCGCCGACCCGGCCGATGACGTCCGGCAGCCGCTCGGGCACCTCCTGGCCGAAGATCCGCATGGTCCCGGAGTCGGGGCGGATGAGCCCGAGCAGCATGCGGATCGTCGTCGTCTTCCCCGAGCCGTTGGGTCCGAGGAAGCCGTGCACGCCACCGACGGGCACGTGGAGGTCGAGCCTCTCGACCCCCACGCTGCCGCCGCCGCGGCGACGGTAGGTCTTGCGCAGCGCGGAGGTGTCGACGGCGAGCTCGCTCATCCAGGGGCTCCAGGGGAAGGTGGAGAGGACCGGCGGGCGCCAGCCTGGGTGGAGGCTACCGGCTCCCCGGCCCCCGGATCCGGGGTTTCCGTGCGTGGGCGCCCGCGCGTCCCGCCGGCGGTGGTGCGTACGGTGGTGCGGGCCAGCAGATCGAGAGGAGCAGGGTGATGGGACGCCTACGGATCGGCATCGCGGGATACGGGAACCTCGGCAGGGGGGTGGCCGCCGCCGTCGGCCAGAACCCCGACATGACGATGCACGCCGTGTTCACCCGGCGCGACCCCGCGACGATCGAGCCGCCGTCGCCCGAGACCCCCGTCCTGCCGTGGGACGCGCTGCTCGACCATCGCGACGAGGTCGACGTCCTCGTCCTGTGCGGCGGCTCCAAGGACGACCTGCCGCAGCAGGGCCCCGAGCTGGCCGCCCACTTCACCACGGTGGACAGCTTCGACACCCACGCCCGCATCCCCGAGTACGTCGCCGCCGTCGACGCCCCCGCCCGCGCCGGCGGGAACACGGCGATCGTCTCCGTCGGCTGGGACCCGGGCATGTTCTCGCTCAACCGGCTCCTCGGGGAGGCGCTGCTGCCCGAGGGTGAGACCTACACCTTCTGGGGCAAGGGCCTGAGCCAGGGCCACTCCGACGCGCTGCGCCGCGTCCCCGGGGTGGCCGGTGCCGTGCAGTACACCGTCCCGTCCGAGGCGGCGGTCGACGCCGTGCGCAGCGGCACCCGGCCCGAGCTGAGCACCCGGGACAAGCACACCCGCGAGTGCTACGTCGTCCTCGAGGAGGGCGCGGACGCGGCGGAGGTGGAGCAGATGATCGTCACGATGCCGCACTACTTCGCCGACTACGACACCACCGTCCACTTCGTCACCGCCGAGGAACTCGCCCGCGACCACACCGCCATGCCCCACGGCGGCTTCGTCATCCGCAGCGGCACCACCGGCGGCGGGCACGAGCAGGTGGTGGAGTACCGCCTCCAGCTGGGCAGCAACCCCGAGTTCACCGCGAGCGTGCTCGTCGCCTACGCCAGGGCGGCCGCGCGGCTCAACGCGCAGGGTCAGGTCGGTGCCCTCACGGTCCTCGACGTCGCCCCCGCGCTCCTCTCGCCCAAGCCCGTGGAGCAGCTGCGCGCAGAGCTCCTCTGAGACCCCGGGCGACCCTCCGAAAGTACCGGTTCACCCCCCTCCTAAAGTATGGCGCAGGTCACAGCCCAAACTACTCAACTGGCCGCGCCCTCCCGGCACACTTCATTCGGCCGCATAGACCTGCGGCCCGCCGGGCACCGCGCCCGGTGCACTCACGGAGGAGTACCCCCATGGCTTCGACCGCCCCGACCTCACGCTCGGCGCGCTACGCGAAGAGCCTGGCCGTCCCGGCCGGCATCGCGCTCAGCGCCCTGCTCATCTGGCAGGCGTCCTACGCCGCCTTCAGCTCCACCGCCGCCAACGAGGACAACTCGTGGAGCGCCGGCACCGTGACCATCACCGACGACGACGGCGACCAGCCGCTCTTCTCCGTCGAGAACCTCGCCCCGGGGGCGACGGAGTCGCGCACCGTCACGGCCCAGTACGAGGGCTCGCTGGACGCCCAGGTGAGCTTCTACGGCCGCAACTTCACCGAGCCCGCCGCCGACGCGAACGGCACGACCCTCGCCGACTACATCGTGCTCACCGTCGAGGGGAACACCGGCCCCACCTTCGGTGCCGGCCCGACCGGGACCATCTTCCGCGGGACGCTGGCCGCCTTCGCGGAGATGAACAGCTTCGAGCGCGGCCTGCACTACGACGCCGCCGGTGGCGCGCCCGTCGAGCAGGGCAGCTTCCGCTTCACCTACCGGGTGGCGGACGACGCCCCGAACTCGGTCCAGGGCCAGGAGGTCGGCATCGACTTCGTCGCCGAGGCGCAGAGCCGCTGACCGGCCTCGCCGGCAGGGAGGATGACGTGGACCACGCCCCGAACCGCTGGCTGCGGCACACCGCCGCGCTGTGCGCTCGCACCGTCCTGGCCACCCTGGCCGGGCTGCTCGTGTGGTCGGCGCTGCCCGCCGTCGTCGGCTGGCAGCCCACCGTCGTCCTCAGCGGGTCGATGGAGCCGGCGATCCGCACGGGCGACGTCGTCGTCACGCGCGAGCTGCCCCCGGGCGAGCTGCGCCCGGGGCACGTGCTCCTCGCGGAGGACCCCTCCGGAAGCGGCGGTCTGCTCCTGCACCGCTACGAGAGCGCCGAGGACGGCGCGATCGTCCTGCGCGGCGACGCGAACGACGCGCCGGACTCGGCTCCCGTCACGGCCGAGGCGGTGCACGGCGTCGGGGTGCTGCGGGTGCCGTGGGTCGGGCTCCCCTACGCGTGGCTGGTGGGGGGCCAGTACCTGCCTGTCGTCCTCACCGGACTCGGCCTGGCGGCCTGCGCCCGTCTTGCCCGGGTCCGGGAGCGGGAGAGCCGCCGCCACGCAGCTGGCCGCACCGTCGCCTGGCGCGGCTGGCGGCCGGTGGCCGCCGCGTCCCTCCTCGCGGTGGCCGTCCCCGGGGCGGCGGCGACCGACGCGAGGGCGGGCTTCACCTCCTCCGTGGCCTTCCCGGTGACCTTCACCACGACAGGCGCCGCTGGGCCCTGAGCCGATTGCGTTCGGCCGGGGCGCAGGCGGAACATTGCGCCCATGGCTTCCGAGGACCCAGCGACCGCAAGCACGTCACCCGCCGCACCCGGCCGCAGCGGTCCGGGCACCGAGGCCCGCTCCTTCCTCGGGCAGCCGCACGGTCTGGCGAACCTCTTCTCGGTCGAGCTGTGGGAGCGCTTCTCCTTCTACGGCATGCAGGGCATCGTCCTGCTCTACATGTACTACCAGGCCACCGAGGGCGGCCTGGGCATCGACCGCACCGTCGCCGCCGGCATCGTCGGCGCCTACGGCGGCTCGGTCTACCTCTTCTCCATCCTCGGCGGCTGGGTGGCCGACCGGGTGCTCGGCGCCGAGCGCACGATGTTCGTCAGCGCCGTCCTCATCATGGCCGGGCACGTGGCGCTGGCGGTCGTGCCCGGGGTCGTCGGCCTGGGCATCGGCCTCATCCTCGTCGCGCTCGGGTCCGGTGGGCTCAAGGCGACGATCACCAACCTCGTCGGTGCGCTCTACACCGAGGACGACCCGCGCCGCGACGCCGGCTTCTCGATCTTCTACATGGGGATCAACATCGGTGGCCTGCTGGGCCCACTGCTCACCGGCTTCGTCCAGGAGGAGTGGGGCTTCCACCTCGGCTTCGGTCTCGCCGCCGTCGGCATGGCCATCGGCCTCGTCCAGTACGCCCTCGCCCGCCGCAGCATGCCCCACCCCACGCGCCGCGTGCCCGACCCGCTGCCGCGTGAGCAGTACGGGCGGTACATCGCGATCGCCGTCGGCGCCGTCGCCGTCATCGTCGTCGCCGCCCTCACCGGGCTCCTCACCCCAGGCAACCTCGCCGATGTCGTCGTCTTCACGACCGCCGTCGCCGCCGTCGTCCTCTTCGCCATCCTGCTCACCAGCTCGAAGGTCAAGGGCGACGAGCACTCCCGCGTGCTGTCCTTCATCCCCATGTTCATCGGCTCGGTCGCGTTCTGGGCGCTGTTCCAGCAGCAGTTCACAGTCATCACGATCTACTCCGAGACCCGGCTCAACCGCGACCTCGGCGGCTGGACGATGCCGATCCCGTGGGTGCAGTCCTTCAACCCCTTCTTCATCATCCTGCTCGCGCCCGTCTTCGCGGCGCTGTGGACGCGGCTGGGGCGCCGGCAGCCGACGACGCCGGTGAAGTTCAGCCTCGGCGTCATGCTCATGGGCGCGGCCTTCCTCATCTTCCTGCCCATGGCCGGCACCTCCGCCGTCCCCGTGCTGTGGATCGCGCTCATCATGCTCGTGGCCACCGGCGGCGAGCTCATGCTCTCGCCCGTGGGCCTGTCCCTGTCCACCAAGCTGGCGCCCAAGGCCTACCCGGTGCTCATGGTGGCGCTGTTCTACCTGTCGGTGGCGCTGGGCACCGCGCTGTCCGGCTCCCTGGCCGGGTTCTACAGCGAGGACAACGAGGTCGCCTACTTCGGCACCCTCGGCGCGGTCACCATCGGTATCGGGCTCGTCCTGCTCGCCCTCGCCCCGCGGATCACGCGGGCGATGCGCGGCATCCGGTGAGCGTCCGCGCTCACCACGGGATCTCCCCCGCGTCGTTGTAGAAGCCGCCGCGCGGCCCGTCGTCCGGCAGGGTGGCGAGCCGCACAGCGACGGCGGCGCCCTGCTCGGGCGTGCGCGTCCCGGCGTGCCCGGTGAAGTCGGTGGCGACGTAGCCGGGGCAGGCGGCGTTGACGATGACCTTCGTGCCCTCCAGCCGGCGGGCGTACTGGACGGTGAGCGCGTTGAGCATCGTCTTCGACGGGGCGTAGGCGGCCATCACCGGCCCGGTCCGCAGCGTGAGGGAGCCCATGTCGCTGGACATGTTGACGACCCGCGGCGACGGCGCACGCTCGAGCAGCGGCAGCAGCGCGTTGGTCACGCGCACGACGCCGAGCACGTTCGTCTCGAGCACCGCGCGGACGACGTCGAGGTCGAGCGTGGTCGGGTCCTGGACACCTCCGGCGGTGGGGCCCGAGACCCCAGCGTTGTTGACGAGCACGTCGAGGCTGCCGAGCTCCTCCTCGATCGTCCGCGCCGCGGCGGCCACGCTCTCGTCGGAGGTGACGTCGAGGGCCACGCCCCGGGCGTCGATCCCTGCTGCGGTCAGGCGCCGCACCGCCTCCTCCCGCCGCCCCTCGTCCCGCGCTCCCACGAGGACCCGGAAGCCGACCGTGCCGAGCCCCTGCGCGATCGCGAAGCCGATCCCCTTGTTCGCGCCGGTCACCAACGCTGTTCTCGTCATGCTCACCATGCTCACCGAGTGCGCTGGCCGGTGTCCACGACCGATCCGGTCTCGGGTGATACCCGCGGGGTATCGGTTCTAGGCTGCCGGCCATGGACCTCGAGACCCGCGAGCTGCGCTACTTCCTCGCCGTCGCCGAGGAGCTGCACTTCGGACGCGCCGCCGAGCGCCTGGGGATCGCTCAGCCACCGCTGTCCCGGGCGATCCAGCAGCTCGAGCGGCGTCTTCGGGTGAAGCTCTTCGACCGCGACCCCCGCGGGGTCTCCCTCACCGCGGCGGGGCAGGTCCTGCTCGCGGAGGCCGGGCCGGCACTCGACGCGGTCGCCCGCGCGGCCCGCCTGGCCCAGCGGGCGGGCGAGCCGGCACGGCCGCTCGTCCTCACCACCAAGGCGGGAGCGTCGCACGCGCTCCTCCAGGCGCTGCTCGACACCCATGCCGGGCAGCGCGACGCCGCCCCTCTCGAGGTGCTCCTGTGCGAGGTCGGCGAGCAGGCGCGGCTGCTGCGCACCGGCGAGGCCGACGTCGCCCTTATGCACCGCCCTGTCGACGACCTCGCCGGCCTCGAGACCGTGGACCTCCTCACCGAGGAGCAGGTGGCGATCGTGCCGGCGGAGCACCCGTTGGCCTCCCGTCCGTCGCTCACGCTCGCCGAGGTGGCGGACGTGCCTGACCTGCCGATGGCCCGGTGGCCGCGGCCGGACGGCACCTACCCCGAGGGGCCGGGCCCGGAGGTCCGCACCCAGTCCCAGCTGGCGCAGCTCGTCGCACTGGGTCGGGCGCTGCTCGTCATCCCCGGCTCGAGCCGGGCGTGGCAGTGGCCGCAGCACGCGGCGGTGCCGGTGGTGGACGCGCCCATGATCACGACGGTGCTCGCCTGGCGGCCGGGGCACCGCCCGCACGAGGTCGCTCCCCTCCGGCGGGCCGCCGCGACGCTCCGCCGGAGGGGCGGGGAGACCTCCCGGATCAGATGATCGGGCGTCCTTCCTCCTTCGCCTCGCGCCAGTCACGGAAGAAGCCGCGGGCGATGAAGAACAGGACGGCGGCCACGACGGCGGGCCACACGAGGACGTAGGCGGTCAGCATCGTTGTACCTCTCTCAGCGGGTCGGGGTCTGGGCAGGGGCGGTCGCGGGGGCGCCGTCCTCGCTCTCGTCGAAGTCGCCGGTGCGACGCGCGATGAGGGAGAAGTCGAAGTTCTCGCGGCTGCGCAGCGACATCGCCACGCACACGATCGTGCTCACGGCGTAGGCGACGAGCGAGGCGCTGAGCACCGTGTAGTCGTGGAGGAAGCCGATCCCGAAGGGCGCGACTACGACGGTCGCCACCGTGCCCACCGCGAGCGCCACCCGCAGCCCGAAGAACCCGAAGCACATGAGCCCGAGCACGACGCCGACACCGATGACCGCGAGGACGTCGACGAGCAGCCCGACGGGCCCGCTCATCGGGAGGAGCTCGAAGCGCACCGGGACGAAGAGGGCGATCGCGCTCAGCGTCGCGACGGTGAAGGCGGCGTTGGTGACGCGGCCCCAGTAGAAGCTGGCGATGACCGGGAATACGAGGGCGCCCCACAGCGCGCCGACGAAGACGAGCAGGTCGAGGATGTTGAGCTGGCCGCTGGCGAAGTACAGGCCGGCCGCCGTGGCCACCACCATCGTCACGCGCCCGACGAACAGCATGGTGCGCGGGTCGGCCTTCTTCCGGCCGGCGACGTTCTGGCCGTAGACGTCGGCCATCATGATCGAGCTGAGCGCGGACAGGTCGGAGTCGGCGGTGGAGGACAGTGCGCCGATGATCATGACGAAGAACAGCGCGAGCAGCGCCGGACCGAGGTAGGTCGCGGCCAGCTGCGGGATGAGGTTGTTGACGTCCCCGCCGGCCGGCTCGATGCCGAGGTACAGCGCCATGACGCCGAGCATGCCGATCCCGATGATCGTCGCGCCGTAGCCGACGGTCGCCGTCACGAAGGTCGGCTTGATGAGGTCCTCGCGGACGGCGAAGAGCCGCTGGGCGATCGTCTGGTTGCCGATCGCGTAGGCGAGGACGGCGGCGATGTACGGGGCGCCCTGGTTGAGGAAGGCGTCGGAGGAGAAGAAGCTCTGCTGCTGCGGTGTCACGTGCGCCGCACCCTCGGTGAAGATCGCCGGGCCACCAGCGGCGAAGAAGATGACCGGGATGATGACGACGACGGCGCCGAGCATCGCCATGACCTGGGTGAAGTCGGTGAGGACCGAGGCGCGGAAGCCGGACCACAGCGTGTAGAGCAGCACCCCGCCCGCGACGGCGACGATGCCCTGCTGGAAGCTGAAGGGCGAGAGCATCGCGACGAGCGCGCCGCCGGCGATGAAGTTCGAGGTGAGGCTGATGACGCTGCCCAGGACGTTGGAGCCGGCGAGCATGAGCTGGCTGGACCGGCCGTGGCGGGCGTGCATGACCTCGGCGAGGGTGTGCGCGCGGGGGGCGACCTTCCGGATGCGGCGCCCGAAGGGGTAGATGAACAGGATCATCAGCGCACCCCACAGCCCGTAGTGGATGGGCCCGGAGACGCCGTAGGTGTAGCCCGCGGTGGCCGAGGCGTACATCGAGGACGCCCAGATCCACGTTGCCGTCATCGACGCGGCGGAGATCCCGAAGCCGATCTTCGCGCCGGCCGTCATGTAGCTGTCGGCGTTCTCCCTCTTCCTGCTGATGGTGAAGGAGATGAGGAGCGTGCCGCCGTAGAACACGACGAACAACGCGATGATGAGGGGCGCGCTCAGGCCTGCGATGCCCTCGGGACTCATGGACTTCCTCTCCTCGACGGGCCCCGGACGGCCACGCGGATCTCCGGGCACACCGGCGCGACGGACTGCCGGACCGGCCCCGTGGGGCGTCCGGGCGTCCGGGCACACCGGCGCGTGCGGCTCCCCGACATCCGGCCAGGGGGCCCGGTCAGCGAGCCCAGGCAAGCTCCCCCACCAGCGGTGAGCAGGGGGCGCGGGCGCCGACCAACCCGAGGGACACTAGCAAGAACGGTCAAAGATCCCTAAACGACCGGCGTGTTCCCGGGCATGGGAGCATCCGTTTTCCGCATGGCCATGCGGTTCCGGCGCGGTGTGACATGCCACCGGCTCGCAGCACCCTCGGGCTCGACCAGACGCGTGGTGGCACCGTCCCCGCGTGTCCTTTCCACCGGCCTGCGGCAGGCTGGCCTGCGTGACCGTCCTGCTTCTGCTCGGGGGATTCGCCGTCCTGGTCGTCGGCGGTGAGCTGCTCGTACGCGGCGCGGGGGCGCTGGCACGCGCCTTCGGGATGTCACCACTGGTCGTCGGACTGACAGTGGTGTCCTTCGCCACGTCGGCGCCCGAGCTCGCCGTCACGGTGGACGCAAGCCTGTCCGGCAGCCCCGGGCTGGCCGTCGGGAACGTCGTCGGCAGCAACATCACCAACGTCCTGCTCGTCGTGGGTACGGCCGGCCTCATCCTGCCGATCGCCGTCCGCCGCCCGGTCGTCCGCCAGGACGTGCCGGTGATGATCGCGATGTCGGTGCTGCTGCTCCTCCTCAGCCTCGGGGGCGTGGTGAGCCGGCTCGACGGCCTCGTGCTGCTGGCTCTCCTCGCCGGCTACGTGGCGTGGCGCGTCGTCGCCTCCCGTGGCGGCAGTCGCCACGAGGACGACGACGCGCCGGCCCGCCCGGGGAACCCCTGGCTCAACGCTCTCCTCGTCGCCGTCGGTGTCGCGCTGCTCGTCGTCGGGGCACGGTGGCTCGTGCGCGGCGCCACGGACGTCGCCACCGCCCTCGGCCTCAGCGAGCTCGTCATCGGCCTGACGGTCGTCGCCGTGGGCACCTCCCTGCCCGAGCTGGCGACGTCGGTCATCGCCGCGCTCCGCGGGAACGTCGAGATGGCCGTGGGCAACGTGGTGGGGAGCAACATCTTCAACATCGGCGCGGTCATGGGCATCGCGGCCGTCGTCTCCCCCGACGGCGTCCCGGTGGACCCAGGAGCCGTGCGCTTCGACCTCCCGGTCATGGTCGCCGTCGCCCTCGCCCTGCTGCCCGTGGCCTTCACCGGCTTCTGCGTGGCGCGCTGGGAGGCAGCGCTGTTCGTCGCCTACTACGCCGCCTACGTCGCCTACCTCCTGCTCGACGCCGCGGGTCACGACGCCCTGCCGCAGTTCAGCGGCGTCATGCTCCTCTTCGTCATCCCTATCACCGTGCTCACACTGGTGGTGCTCACGAGCTACGAGGTCGGGCTGCACCGCGGGCGCCGCACCGCCGGAGGTGACGAGGCGCGGCGTGGGGCATCGTCGGAGTGACGAGGCGGCGGCGCACGCCCTGCTCCCTGTCGGGCTCAGGCGGGGGCGCGGTCGGGCGGGAAGCCGCCCGTGGCGACGGGGCCCCAGCCGGTGACGGTGATGCGCAGCAGCGACTTGCCCTGCCGGCGCATGGCCGCGCGGTACTCCTCCCAGTCCGGGTGCTCCCCGGCGATGCAGCGGTAGTACTCGACGAGGGCGTCCTCGGCCTCGGGCATGTCGAGGACCTCGGCGGTGCCGTCGACCTGGACCCAGGCGTCGTCCCAGTCGTCGGAGAGCACGAGTACCGACGCGGCGGGGTTACGGCGCAGGTTCAGCGCCTTGGCGCGGTCCGGGTAGGTCGAGATGACGATCCGGCCCTCGGTGTCGACGCCACCGGACACGGGGGAGAGCTGCGGGCGGCCGTCGCTGCGCGTGGTGAGCAGGACGAGGTGGTGCCGGTCCTTGACGAAGGCGAGGAGCTGCTCGCGGGTGACCCGGTCGGCGGTGGCGATGCGCGGCATGCGGTCATCGTAGGCGCCGGGCCGGCGGGCTACTCCCCGCGCGTCCCGAACACGAGCCACCCGCCGCCGAGGAGGAGCCCGCCGAGGATGACCATGAGCCCCAGGCCCTCCGGTCCACGCTCGTCGGGCTGCTCGACGTCCTCGGCCTCGACGCGCGCCGGGTCCACGGCCGCCGGCTCCGGCGGCCGGGTGGGCCGCGGGAGCGTCACGACCGGTGCGGCGATGTCGAGCGTCTCGTCGGGCTGCTGGGCCGCCTCCTCCGCCGGCGCCGGCCCCGGCTCGGTGGCCTCGGGGGCAGGCGGGGCGGGCCGCGGGACCACCGGATCCTCCACGTCGGGGCCCTCCTCCACCGGCACCTCCTCGGCCGGCACGTCGGTGAGCTCGAGCGTGACCGGCCAGCTGCCACCAGCGCCGGGCACGGTCTCGACCGGTGCGCCGTCGACCTCGAGCCGGTGCCCCTCGGTGGCCGCGACCGTCAGCGTGACGGTGGCGACGCCGTCGACGTACGCGGCCGTCACCGGGTGGGTCCCGGGCTCCACGACCTCGCCCGCGTCGTCGCGCACGAGCTGGGTGGCGACGTCGGGCACGACGACGGCGTCCTCCCGTCCCACGCCGTCGACGGCGGTGGGCAGGACCGGCTCGACCGGCACGCGCGGGTCGAGGACGTAGCGGACCTGGCTGGTGGAGCCCTCGTCGTCGAGGAGGGCGTGGCCGGGATCGGCGACGACGGCGAGGACGACCCGGCCGACGTCCGTGCCCAGCACGGCCGGGTTCAGCTCGTACCGGTCGCCCTCGGGCGACTCGACGAGCCGGGCGGCGTCGGGCATCTCGTCGACCGCGACCCCGTCGACGAGCCAGGTGAAGCCGCCCGCGCCCGCGGGGAGGAGGAAGCCCGGCACGCCGTCGACCTCGGTGGCCTCGTACTCGGGCACGACGACGAGCACCGGCTCGGCCGGGTCGGTCACGGGATCCGTGGGCTGCTCGGTGGGGTCCTCACCAGGCGGCGGCTGCTCTGCGGTGTGCCGAGGATCCGGGTCCTCGGCGAGGAGCTTGACTCCGGGCAGCGCGCTGCCGCCGACGAGCAGGAGGGCGGCCGTGCCGGCGGCCCATCTGCTCGACCACGCGCTGACACTGATCACGGCGGGCTCCAGGAAGGCAGGGTGGGGGTACGCCCCCACCCTGCCCTATCGGCAAGGCAGGACGGGTGTTCAAGGGGTACGCGCCGCCCGCGTGCGATGCGTCGCACCTTCTGAACCCGGCGAGGCGCAGGAAAGGGCGACCGATGATCAGGAAGGGCGACCCACGGCCATCGGCGCCGTCGTGAGGCCGCCGCGGTCGTCCCGGGCCTGCGCTGGGGGAAGACGCAGGCGCCGGGAGACCTCGTCGGGGACTGTCGCAGCACGCTCAGCGCGGGCATCGCCGTTCGGCGCGGCGTCCCGACGAGCGAGGAACGCGTCGAGGTCGGGGTCGGGGGCGATCAGGGTCAAGTAGTGACGCGTTCGCCTCATCGTCCGGCTCCTCAGCGGCGTCCTCGGTGGCACGGTGGGTCCGCGCCCTTGCCCATCCCATCGACGGGCATGCCGGGAAGTTGAGCGGCGCGACCGTGTGAACCACGGAACGCGAGAACGGCGGGACCTCAGTGGCCGGGCGATCGGAGGTGGTCGTGGATCCCTGTCTCGACGGTGCAGCACGTCAGTCGCTCTGTTCGACGTTCTCTGCGTACTTTCGCCGGACGTCCTCCCAGTCCATGATCTCGGTGTCAGGCCACATCACTGCTTCATGGCACTCTCCACCATCGACCGCTTCCGCAGTCCGTGTCGACAGATCGGCCACCAAGGTCCAGCAAGCTGCGACGGTTCTCCGAACCGGGAAGTTCTCGACGTTGCCGCCATCGCCACCGCCGACGCTAGTCACGGCGATCTCAACCGTGTCGCCCTCCTGGGTGGCTGCCGTGAACCACGATCGTGGTTCTCCCGGCTTGAATTCCCGCCAGCCTCCTACGGGCTGCTCGGTCCACATCTCGAGCTGTGCGTCGTCCTTGTTGAGAATCCGCACATCGGGACACCGAGACCCTTCGACCGTCTCAAGGTAATCAACAAAGCCCGGGTCGCCGGGGTATGCGGCCAGAAACCGCTCAAGGCACTCAACAGTGCCTTCGCGCTGGAACATGAGGTGCGAGATCGCGTAGTCGCGCGCGCGTGCGCCCGCGCCGATGCTGCACGCCCCCAACGCGACGGCCGAGACGGCACCAACGGCCAGCCGGGCCAACTGGCGGCCTCGACCTCGCCTCGCCGAGGTCTCGGTCGTCCGCGCTTTGGCATCCGCACAGGATCGGACAGGCGCCCGACGTCTCATCATCCGATTCCAGCCCCCGCCCGTCGTCGTTGAGTGCCCGACCGTACCGGACTGGAACTAACAGGCGTAGGGACGCGTCTGTACCGCAGGACTTGCAGGGGGATGCGGGTGGAGCGCCCTTGGGGACGGTATACGAAACGTCTCGGTGCCTGATCACGAGTCGGGACCAAGGAAACAACGGAAGTTCGAGCCCAGAACCGTCAACGCTCTCGACATCGAACTCGTCCGGTTCACGCTCGCGCGCGGCTACCAGCTCGCCGCCTGGACCGTGCCCTCGTCGACAAGGCCGTCGGGTACGTCATCACCGGTGCCCACACCGTCCCCGACACCCCCGGTACAAGGCACGCCACCTCCTCGCAGTACCTGCCCGACCCCAACGCCGATCCCCACGAGGCGGAGCACCCCGACGCCTGGTGGTAGGCCGTCTGCCGCCGCGACCAGCCCCCGCTTGACCCTCCAGGGTCGGTCACGGTCCAAGCGGCCCGACCATCCGCGTGGGCGAAACGACCCCGTGATCAGGTGAAAAGCGGTTGCGGTCATCCTTTTGAATGATGGTGCGCACCTCTGCTGATCGCTACGTTTCACGAACGACGGTCAAACCATGTGGCCGCGAATCAAAGGGGACGGTTCCATGCGAAAAAGCATGTTCGTTTCGATTCTGGCGGGGGCGACCGTATTGTCCGCTTCCATCCTTCCCGCAACGGCAACGACCGCGGCAACGACCCCACCGGCCGACGTGATCCTCAGCGGCTCCGTAGCTGGACCTGAGGTCCCGTCGAACGTGCCGGTGCGGCTCTTCATCCTGCAACCCGAGACCGAGGCGACCCAGGCCCAGACCACCGGCCCCGCCGTCGTAGCGAACCGGGCCGCGACCGTGCGCACCGACGCATCCGGTCGCTTCTCACTGCCTCAGTCGGCCGTGGACCCCACCGCCCTGCCCGCACAGTCCAGCAGGGTGGACGTCGCCGTCATCGCCGGCGAGCCAGGCGGGGAGCTTTCCGTCTTCGAGACCACCATGGTCTACAACGACGTGACCGGTGACCTCGAGATCGCACCCGAGCTCACCCAGCCGGCCACCGACTCCGACAACACGGCGACCACCGACATGGTTCCCGAACGTGTCCTCGTGAGGCCGGGCAATCCCCCCGCGGGACCTCTCACCGTCCCTGACGCCGCCGCCGCTCCCGCTGCCGCTGCCGCTCTCCCCGCCCAGGAAGTCACCGTCGACGCCGCCGGTGTCCCACATATCCAGATGTCACTCGTGGGCGTCGCCGACGACTCCCAGGCGGTCGCCACGTCAGCCGGGGCCCGCTCACTCTCCGACGCGTCCCCGTCCGCCACGGTCGACGGCCTCTCGAGCACCAGAGTCGCCACCTACAAGCGCATCCCCACCTACGTCGGCAGCATCCACGCCACCACCAACGGCTACACCGCCAAGTTCAGCACCACCACCTCAGCCAACGGCAGCTTCGGAACCGCGATCAACATGGGCCGAGGCTGGAACGCAGGAGGGACGGTCTCGCGCTCCATGGGCATCACGACATCGTGGGGTCCTCGCAACACCGCGGGTAACTGGGTCCTGGGCACCTACTACTCGACCGCCAAGTACAAGAACACCCTGTGCGAGTACGGAGCCTGCTCGACGTACCACACCATCAGGGCCTACATGCACGAAGGAGGCGCGACCAGCGGAGCCGCATCGGCACCCACCGCCACCTACTGCAGGCCCTACGAGAAGGGCGCCGGCGTCCGGCTCAACAAGAACGCAGCGACGACGTGGAACGCCGGGTTGAAGATCTCGAGCATCGTGGGGTTCAACGTCACCAGCCGGGCCGGATACTCCAACAACGAAGTCCTGAACATCACCGCGACCGCGAAGCGGAACTTCTGCGGGACGAACACCTACCCCGGCAACTTCCCCGCTCGCATCGTCGTCAAGCCCTGAGGCTCCGGTGATCCCGACTTCCTCAAGCCGCAGCTCGATGGGCCTGTTCCTGGCGGCCTGCCTATGCCTCACAGTTGCTGGATGCACACAACCGGCAGGGTCCAACACCTCATCCGTGGCCGACGCCTTAGCCGTGACCGACAGCGGGTCTGGTGAGTTGTGCGCCGTCACTGACACCGAAGGCCTAGCAACCATCGGCTGGGAAGAGCTCACCAACACATCAGGCGATCCGGTCGACGTTCAGGACGTCGACATCCCGACGCCAGAGATCGAAGTGGTCGAGTGGGCCATCTTCCCGCTCGACTGGTCGGGCGGGGTGCTCAGCGGTGACCAACTGCCCGAAGGGGAGGGCTCCCGCCAGATCGAGCCCGGCGTGACAGACCAACTGGTGATGGTGCTCCGGACAGACGCCGCAACACAGTCGCCGGTCACCGCACCGACCCTCACGTATCGAGACGGGAACGGCCATCAGGGATCAGTCGACCTCACGTGGTCGATCACCCTGATGCCTCCCGGAGAGGAGTGCGGCGACGACTGGTGACCTGCCAACGCGGTCCTTCAAGAGACCCGTTCCGCGTAAGACCCCGGGTGCGGATGAACCACAGTGACCAGCTGCACCTGGCACCCCTGGAGGAACACGAAGAGGTCACCATGACGGTGCACGAGTCCCTCGTCCCGACCGCCCCGACGGCCTGGGGGTTCCACGACCCGATACTCGTCGCGGCCGCGCCCGGCCGGTACCGCGTGCGAGTCAGCGCACGCGGACGTGGCAGCAACCAGACCTCAGCGTCCTCGAGGTCGCCGAGTGGCACCTCGCCGAGTTCTGGCCCGAGAGCCTCGTCCATTGAGCCGCCAGCCGCCTGGGGTCCGCTCCGAGACAGCTAGTCATGGAACGTCACATAGAGAAGACCCGCAGGTCCCAACCTCTCGTAGAGGATCCTGCGGGTCTTCTGTGCGCGAGGGGGGAGTTGAACGGGACGAGTAGCCCGCCCCTCCACACCCCAGAAAGGCACACACTCCGTGAAGACGACAACCCGCAAGCGCCTCGTCGACTGGTGGGACCAGCCCTAACCCCCAACGCCGCGCCCACCACGAGGACAGAACCATGCCCACACCCGCAGGTCGCAGGACGCTGGGACCAGTGCCCCTCCCTGAGGCCGAACTCACCGCCGCAGCCCGAGCCGCCTACGCGCGCCGCCGCGACATCAAACTACGGCTCGCGCACACCCCCAACACCGACACCCTCGCCCTCCTCACCACCTACCGGCGAACCAACCCCGACCTCGGACGCATGCGCCTACGCACAGTCCTCAACGCACTGGCCGGACTCGGTCAGGCCAGCACCAGCAGGCTCCTCACCGACCTCAACCTCAACGGCGACAGGCGCCTCAACCAGCTCGGCCCCCGCCAAGCCCGCACCCTCGCCGAACGACTCAACACCGCCAACCGCCACCGCTAGCGAACGGTTCACCACCATGTCCAAGCGCACCACCCGCATCACCGTCACCGTCCTCATCGCAGCCCTCCTCGCGGCCGGCCTGCTGCCCGTCCTCGCCTAATCATCGCTCGCCGCCCCCTCGAGGAATCCTCGGGTGCCTGGCGGCTCAGGGGACCTGGCGACCGTCCCTGTAGGAGTACATGACGGCCGTCGCAGCCCACAGGCACACCGCCACCACAAGGGGCACCGGGGACGACAACTCGTAGTTGGGCAAGGCCCACGCCCGGGCGGTCCCGAGCTGATCCTGCGTCCCCCAGACCCAGCAGACCATCGCGTACGCCGTCACCGGCAACCAGGCGATCGTGCGCGGCAACAGGCAGACGCTGAGCGCCCCGATACCGACGCCGAGAAGCACGTTCCTGGCATAGAACGGCAGGAGCAGTCCCGCGTCCTGCCGGACAGCCACGGCCACCGCACCGACAAGGACCACCGTCAGCGTCACGGTCACGAACCACGTCAGCCTCAGGTCCCGCAGCGGCCGGTCCGGCAACGACTCGTCCAGCTCGACCCACGGTGCACCGAGAGGGAAGACGATGACCGTCCCACCCAGCAGAGCCGCATTCAGGAAGATCGACGCGGCCGCGTCCCGAACAGGCACGCCAAGGTAGGAAACCGGCGCCAACAGGATAGGGAGAGCCGCCAGCAGGGCGAGGACCCCCAGCCTGACCGTGCCCCCGCGGGAACGCGCGAACAGCCGCAGCGTCGTCGTCATCGATCGCACTCGGTCAGGACCGAGTACGCCCGCCCAGCTTCCTCACGGGTGGGCGCCCTCTCGGCGATGCCGTACGCCTCGAGCACCCCCGTATCGGGAACGAGCTCCGGCGCCAGCCACCACTGCAGCACGACCATCTCACGAGCCATCTGCGCGTCCTCAGCCGCGGTGGCATTTGGCCCCCAGCACACAGCCAGCCCGTCCGTTACCGCCGGTACCAGCTCCCGCGTCGCGTCCCCAGGGCGGCCGATCGGCAACGTGATCCACACAGTCCGCCGCGCCCCGCCAGCGTCCACCATCGCGGCGCTGGGAGAGAACCGTGCCGTCGACATCGCCGGGTCCAGCTCGGCCAGCCGGGCAGCCGTCGGGGACAGCGCCTGGCTCACCGCATCGGTCATCGCACGCTGGTCCGACGGCAGGCACACCTCGGTGTCAGTTGCAGGGACAGGCGTGCACGGCCAGGTCGAATCGTCCGCCCACATGCGAGGCGCTCGAAGGTCGGCCCCAGCGAGGATGAGGACGGCCGCGACACCGGCCGTGACGCCGACGGCCCACCAGCGACGCAGACCCGTGGTCAGCGCCCCTGAGATCGCCAGACCCGCGACCACCAGCGCGGCGAAAGCGGCGCACAGGCCCAGAAGCACCCCGGGCCGCAGATGCATCGCCACGATCACCGAGCCGGTAGCGCCCACCCAGTCAGTCAGCACACGGGCGCCGCCGACGTCGAACACCAGGCACGCGAACCCCGCGACGGTGAGGACCGGCGGCACAAGCCAGCCCGGCACTCTCGCAGCACACGCCCCACCCAGGGCGCTCATCGCCATGGTGCCGGTCAACGCCGGAGCCACAGGAGCGATCGCCCGCCAGTTCGGTGGTGAACCGTTCCACGCGGCCACCCCAAGGGCCAGCACCGTTCCTGCGAGCAGACCGGCGCAGATCCAGATCCCCGGCCACGCCGCGCTCATGACCAACGCACGCCACTGAGCCCCAGTCGGTAACGCCTCGAGAAGGGAGAAGGACGCGGTGCGCCGCAACCGGATGACCGGAACCGCGGACGCCCCGAGCGCGATCGGCCAGAGCACGTAGATCGACGTGAGGGCAGCGTCGACCGCCCACACCGCCGAGAGCGTGAACTCCGGACGCCCGAACAAGCTGATGGCCGCAACGATGACGGTCACGGGACCGAGGTACCACGCGGCCGGACGCCAGATCCAGCCGTGACGGCGCACGCTCACGTCCGCCTCGTCAGAAACCGACAACACCATCAGTCTCGTCCAGTCCGGCACGCGCAGGCGCCGTGCCACCGATCAGCGACAGGAACCCGGCCTCCGCGTCCGAAGCGAGAGCATGGTGGCCCTGCCCGTCCCTCCTGCCCCACTCCTGCAGGTCCGCGAACGACCCCTGCCACAGGGCTCGACCCTCATCGAGGATGAGAATCCGGGAGGCCAACTGCTGCAGGTCCTCCACCACGTGTGTCGAGACGAGCACCAGCCGCTCCGCCGCCAACCCCGCCAGCAACTCTCGCAGGCGGACCCTCTGCCGGGGGTCGAGGCCGGCGCTCGGTTCATCCAGGATCAGGATCTGCGGGCTGTGCACGATCGTCTGCGCGATGAACGCACGCTGCCGCTGCCCGCCGGACAGGTGCCCGAGCTGGACGTCACGACTGTCCTCGAGCCCCACGGCTGTCACCGCCCGGGAAACCGCCTCGTCCACCCCGTGGCGACCGATACGGAGCTTGCCGAAGTACGTGACGAACTCGGTGACAGTGAGCTCCGGCAACCATCGAGGCGACTGCGGCAGGTACCCGACCCGGCCGCGCAGCCGGGACCTGTCCGCACGGGAAACGACGGGGACACCATCGACGGTCAACCGCCCTCCCGACGGGGGAGCGATGCCCGCAAGAATGCGCAGGAGTGTCGTTTTTCCGGCACCGTTCACACCGAGAGCGCCAATAACCCCGGTACCCCATTCGCCCGACACGCCACGTAACGCTTCATGGCGCCCGTATCGAAACGTCAGGCCCTCCGCTGCGATCTTCACGTGGAAGGCACCGGTTAGTACACCGTCGAGCGATAGGTGCCGGCGCAGTTATCCGGCCGCAGCCGAATGTCGACGCACACGTTCGTGTGAGTCCTCAGCCCGTAGTGCTTGCGCGGAGTCCATGACACCGCCACCCCCGTGCTGAGCGAGCTCGTCGTGCGGTCAGTCTGCTGCTGCCCGACACCGACCCAGGCGTAGTACTTGTAGCTTCCCCCGGGCCTGCGCTGCACGAGCTGGTCGTAACGCTGCCCGGTCACCTTCCCGTACACGGCCCGCCCGTCGCTCGAGCTGCGGTCACGGACGGTCATGATCGAGGTGTGGAAGTTCTTACCCGAGACCCTGGCTGTAGCCGCAACTCCATCCCTACGCCAACACCCGCCACCACCATCGCCCCAGTCGCTACTGCGACTCTCAAAATTCGCTGCCACTTCATCGTGGCCCCCCAACTGTTCGGTTGTCGGGGACAACGTGGCAGTCAGCAACCTTCGTGTCAATACCCAAAAGGGACATCGGTACGACTTCAAGGTCGAGCGGAGCCCGACCGCAGCGACCTCGCCGCTGAACCGCCCCGCCCTGATGCGCCCTCGCCGCGTTTGTCGGCGTGCACTCACGCCACTGCTCCCACACCGTCCTCGGTGGCTCCGAGCATCGCCAGGAAGGGGAGCCGGGGCACCAGAACGCGCCTACCGAGACGGATGTAGGGGATCATCCCCGTCCTCGATCCCCCGCGATACGGACCGGCGGTGCACCTGGAGGATGTCTGCGACCTCTCCGAGGTTAAGGGTCGCGCGCGTACTCGCGATGGCGTCGTTCATGGTTGTCACCTTGCTGCCGCTGGTGGGGGTGCTCGGTGCCGATCCTGCCGTGTTCAACGTGCTTCTCCTTGTATCTCCTCGCCCCGTACATCCGTCACCGTAGCGACGCGTATATACCCGCAGGTCAGAGGCACAAAGACTCACCCAAGGGCTGCCAGCCACTCTGAGGTCCCCACCGAGACAGTTGGTCACATGGGACGTCACATGGGGACGAAAAAAGACCCGCAGGGCCCCAACTTTTCGTTGGCATCCTGCGGGTCTTCTGCTGTGCGCGAGGGGGGAGTTGAACCCCCACGCCCTTTCGGGCACACGGACCTGAACCGTGCGCGTCTGCCTATTCCGCCACTCGCGCGTCGTACAGCGAGGACGAGATTAGCACGCGGCCGCGCTGGCCGACGACGCCGTCGCCCGCATGGAGAGCGGTCTCACAGGAGGGCCCCTCCGCCCCGCCGGATCGAGCCGCCGATGCGTCAGGGGCGATGCACAATCGTTACGATCAGGGGGATCATGGGAGGAGGTGTGCCGATGGGAGCGCTCGATCGCTTCGAGAAGAAGGTCGAGAACGCGGTGAACAACGTGTTCGCCAAGGCGTTCCGCAGCGAGGTCAAGCCGGTGGAGATCGCCAGCGCGATCCGCCGCGACATGGACGACCGTGCTGCCGCCGTGTCCCGCGACCGCACCGTCGTGCCCAACGAGTTCACGGTCCTCCTCAGCCCCTCCGACCGCGAGCGCGTGGACGACTGGGGCGCCGAGGCACTTGCCGAGGAGATGGTCGCGGCCGCGACCGCCCACGCCGACTCCCAGCAGTACGCCTTCGTCGGCCCCGTGCGGGTGCGCTTTGAGACCGACGAGTCCGTCTCCACCGGGCGCCTGACCGTCACCTCCGCCACCCGCCGCGGCTCGACCGCCCCGGCGACGTCGACGGCGGCCTCGGCCCGCCACCCCATCATCGACATCGACGGGCAGCGCTACCTCCTCACCGGCCCGGTCACGGTGCTCGGCCGCGGGACCGAGGCGGACGTCGTCGTCGACGACACCGGCGTCTCCCGCCGCCACCTCGAGCTGCGAGTCACCCCGAACGGGACCGTCGCCACGGACCTGGGCTCCACCAACGGCACCTTCGTCGAGGGCCACCGCATCCAGGCGGCCACCCTGCTCGACGGCAACACGATCACCATCGGCCGCACCCGGATCATGTTCTGGAACGGCGCCGACGACGAGGCGGGCGGCTGACCCATGACCGAGCTGGCTGTCACCCTGCTGCGCCTGAGCTTCCTCGTGCTGCTCTGGGTCTTCGTCCTCGGGGCGCTGGCCGTGCTGCGCCGCGACATCTTCGGCACCCAGATCACCCGCCGCGCCCGCGCCGGCCAGCGCGGCAAGCAGCAGCGCGGCCGCCGCCCGGCACCCGCCGCCCCCAAGCGCCCGGCCCGCTCCACCCCCACCCGCCTGGTCGTCACCCAGGGTCCCCTCACCGGCACGACCATGCCGCTGGGCCCCTCGGCGATCGTCGTCGGCCGCGCCCCGAGCTCCACCCTCGTCCTCGACGACGACTACTCCTCGGGCCGGCACGCCCGCTTCTACCCCCAGGACGACGTCTGGTGGGTGGAGGACCTCGGCTCCACCAACGGCACCTTCGTGGGAGACCAGCGCCTGACCCAGCCCGTGCAGCTCGCCGCCGGCACCCCGGTGCGCGTCGGGCAGACCGTCATCGAGCTGCAGCGCTGAGCCCATGCCCCTGACCGTCAACTTCGCCGCCCGCTCCGACGTCGGACTCGTCCGCTCGAGCAACCAGGACTCCGGGTACGCCGGCCCGCACCTCCTCGTCCTCGCCGACGGCATGGGCGGACCAGCCGGCGGGGACATCGCCTCCTCCGTCGCGCTCGCCCACCTCGTCCACCTCGACGACGAGCACCCCGCCGCAGACGAGCTCCTCCCCAGCCTGCGCGCCGCCGTCGCCGCCGCCCACGCCGACCTCGAGGAGCGCGCCGAGGCCGACCCCGAGCTCGCCGGCCTCGGGACGACGTGCATCGCCCTGCTCCGCTCGGCCAACAAGATCGCCATGGTCCACATCGGCGACTCGCGCGCCTACCTCCTGCGCGAGGGCGAGCTCTCCCAGGTGACCAAGGACCACACCTTCGTCCAGCACCTCGTCGACACCGGCCGCCTCAGCCCCGAGCAGGCCGAGCGCCACCCGCAGCGCTCGGTGCTGCTGCGCGTGCTCGGCGACACCGACGGCGACGTCGTCCTCGACGAGTCGGTCCGCGAGGCGCGGGTCGGGGACCGCTGGCTGCTGTGCTCCGACGGCCTCTCGGGCGTCGTCAGCACCGAGACCATCGCCGACACCCTCACGCGTGTGCCCGACCCCGGCCGCTGCGCCGAGGAGCTCATCGACCTCGCCCTGCGCGGCGGCGGACCGGACAACGTGACCTGCGTCGTCGCCGACTTCCTCGACGACGACGACCTGCCCGCCGGCGTCGTCGTCGCCTCCGGGCCGCAGGTCGTCGGCGCCGCCGCGACGGACCGCCTGCGCGGCACCCGGGGCAGCGCCGGGGCGGCCGGCCGCGCCGCCGCCCTCTCCCCCGCCGCCCCCTCCCCGGACGACGACGAGCCCGCGCCGCCGCGCCGCCGCCGCTGGGTGGGGCGCACCCTCCTGGCCCTGCTCGTCCTCGCGCTGCTCGCCGGTGGCGGGTGGCTGGGCTACCGCTGGACGCAGAGCCAGTACTTCCTCGCGCCCGAGGGTGAGGTCGTGGCCATCTACCGCGGCATCCCGCAGGAGGTGGGGCCGCTGTCGCTCTCGGAGGTGCACTCGCGCACCGACCTGCGCCTGGAGGAGCTGCCCGGCTACGCGCGCGACCGCCTCGAGGCGACGATCACCGTCTCCTCCCTCGCGCAGGCCGAGGACCGCGTGGCCGAGCTGCGCGACGAGGTCCGCGCCGCCGAGGAGGAGCCGACGCCCACGCCGTCGCCCAGCCCCTCGCCCAGTCCCTCGCCCACGGCGGAGGACGCCTGATGGCGATCGTCAACCCGCAGGCCGCGCGCCCCGGGCGGTGGGTCGAGCTCGGCCTGCTCCTCGTCGCCCTGGCCATCGGCCTGTACGCCTACCTCCAGGTCGGACTGGCGACGGCGGGCTCCCCACCGGCCGGGATGGTCACCCAGGCCGGGGTGCTCGTCGTCCTCGCGCTCGTCACGCACGTCGTCCTGCGCTGGCGCGCCCCCTACGCCGACCCGGTGATCCTGCCGGTCGCCGTCGCGCTCAACGGCCTGGGCCTGGCGATGATCCACCGCATCGACATCGCCGAGGACAGCACCTTCGCCTCCCGCCAGGTGCTGTGGACGATGATCGGCGTCGCGGCCGCCGTCGCCGTCGTCATCGCGCTGCGCGACCACCGGCTGCTGCGCCGCTACACCTACCTGTCGATGATCGTCGGCCTCGTCATGCTGCTCCTGCCGCTGCTGCCGGGCCTGGGGCGCACGATCAACGGCGCCCGGATCTGGATCTCGATCGGTCCGCTGTCCTTCCAGCCCGCCGAGCTCGCCAAGGTGCTCCTCGCCGTCTTCTTCGCCGGCTACCTCGTCACCAACCGCGACACCCTCGCGCTGGCCGGGCCGCGGTTCCTGGGCCTGCAGCTGCCGCGCGTGCGGGACCTCGGCCCGATCCTCCTCGCCTGGGGCGTGGCCCTGGTCGTCCTCGTCTTCCAGCGCGACCTCGGCACGGCACTGCTGTTCTTCGCGCTCTTCGTCGCCATGCTCTACGTCGCCACCGAACGGGTGAGCTGGGTCCTCATCGGCCTGCTGCTCTTCGCGGGCGGCGCGGCGCTGGCGGCCACCACCCTCGGGCACGTGAGCGACCGCTTCGACGTGTGGCTCAACGCCCTCGACCCGGACATCTACTCGCGCGACTTCGGCGGGTCCTACCAGGTGGTCCAGGGCCTGTTCGGGATGGCCTCCGGCGGCCTCATGGGCACCGGCTGGGGCCAGGGGCGGCCCGACATCGTCCCCTACGCGCAGTCCGACTTCATCATCGCCTCGCTCGGTGAGGAGCTCGGCCTCACCGGCCTGCTCGCGATCCTCCTCATGTACCTCGTCCTCGCCCAGCGCGGCATGCGCGCGGCGATCGGCGTGCGGGACGGCTTCGGGACGCTGCTCGCCTCGGGCCTGTCCTTCGTCGTCGCCTTCCAGTGCTTCGTCGTCGTCGGGGGCGTCACCCGCCTCATCCCGCTCACCGGGCTCACCATGCCCTTCCTCGCGCAGGGCGGCTCCTCCCTCGTCGTCAACTGGGTGATCGTCGCGCTGCTCCTGCGCATCTCCGACGCCGCCCGCCGCCCGGCCGCCATGGCCGGGGACCTGCCCATCGGGCCCCTCGACACGAGCGGGGACGTCGCCGAGGTGAGCTTCCGCCCCACGGGCGACGACGCCAACCCCACCGAGGTGGTGAGACTGTCGTGAACACCCCCGTCCGCCGGCTGACGACCATCGTCGCCCTCATGTTCCTCGCCCTCATGGTCGCCGCGACCTCCGTCCAGTTCGTCCAGGCGCCCTCCCTCAACGCCGACGGCCGCAACGTCCGCACCATCTACCGCGAGTTCGGCCAGGACCGCGGCCCGATCATCGTCGCCGGTGAGGCGATCGCCTCCTCCACGCCGGTCGACTCCGCCTACGGCTACCAGCGCAGCTACGCCGAGCCGCTGCTCTACGCCCACACGACCGGCTACTTCGCCGCCGGGCTCAGCTCGATGACCGGGATGGAGCAGGCCGCCAACGACGTGCTCGGCGGCACCGCCGACTCCCTCGTCGTCCAGCGCCTCCAGGACCTCGTCACCGGCCGCCAGCCGCAGGGCGGGTCGGTCGAGCTCACCATCGACCCCGCCGCCCAGCAGGCCGCCTGGGACGCGCTGGGGGACCAGCGCGGCTCCGTCGTCGCCCTCGACACGCGCACAGGCGCGATCCTCGCCTCGGTGTCCAAGCCGAGCTTCGACCCGAACACGCTCGCCGTCCACGACGGCGCCGCCGCCCAGCAGGCCTACGACGCGCTGCTGGCCGACCCGGCCGACCCGCTCGTCAACCGCGCCATCTCCGGGGACCTCTACGCGCCGGGCTCCTCCTTCAAGGTCATCACCGCGGCCGCCGCGATCGAGGACCTGGGCCTCGAGGCGGACAGCCCGGTGCCCTCCCTCGCCCAGCTCCAGCTGCCGCAGACCACCCGGGTCATCAACAACCCCGGCGGGATCGCCTGCACCTCCGAGGACACCGCCCCGCTGCGGTACACGATGGAGCAGTCCTGCAACACGACCTTCGCGCAGCTGGGGATGGACCTGGGCCCGGAGCGGCTCGGCGAGCAGGCGGAGGCCTTCGGCTTCGGCCAGGAGCTGCGGATCCCGCTGCGGGTCACCGAGTCCCGCTTCCCCACGGACCTGGACGCGGCGCAGACCGCCATGTCCGCGATCGGGCAGCAGAGCGTGCGCGTGACCCCGCTCCAGATGGCGATGGTCTCCCAGGCGATCGCCAACGGCGGTGAGCAGCTGCAGCCCTACCTCGTCGCCACCGAGCGCAACGCCGACCTCGAGGTCGTCTCCACCACCGAGCCCACCGTCCTGCGCCGGTCCGTCTCGGAGGAGACGGCGGAGGTGCTCACCGAGCTCATGACGAGCGTCGTCGCCAACGGCACGGGACGCGCCGCCCAGCTCCCGGGCATCGCCGTCGCCGGCAAGACCGGCACCGCGCAGAGCGGCTCCGACGCGCCCCCGCACGCCTGGTTCACCTCCTTCGCCCCCGCCGACGACCCCCAGGTGGCCGTCGCCGTCGTCGTCGAGAACGGCGGCATCGAGGGCGACATCGCCTCCGGCGGCACCACCGCCGCCCCGATCGCGCGCGAGGTGCTCGCCGCGCTGCTGCAGGACTGACCGTGGCGATCCGGGCCGGCCACCTCCTCCGTGAGCGCTACGAGCTCACCGAGCGCATCGCCGTCGGCGGCATGGGCGAGGTGTGGCGCGCCCGGGACCTGCTGCTCGGGCGCACCGTCGCCGCCAAGGTGCTGCGCGAGGACCTTCTCGACGACGCCGCCTCCCTCGCCCGGCTGCGGGCCGAGGCCCGCAACGCCAGCGGCGTCGTCCACCCGAACGTCGCGGTGCTCCTCGACTACGGGGAGCAGGACGGCGGCGGCTTCCTCGTCATGGAGTACGTGCCCGGCGAGCCGCTCTCCGCGGTCCTCGAGCGCGAGCGCACCCTGCCGCCGCACCGGCTGCTGCCGATCCTCGCCCAGTGCGCCGACGGCCTCCACGCCGCCCATGAGGCCGGGGTGGTGCACCGGGACGTCAAACCCTCCAACATCCTCGTCATGGCCGACGGCACCGCCAAGCTCACCGACTTCGGCATCTCCCTGGGGACGGGCCAGCCTGCGCTCACCGCGGCCGGGATGGTCATGGGCACCGCCCAGTACCTGCCACCCGAGCTCGCCATGGGCCGCCCCGCCCAGCCCGCCGGCGACGTCTACGCGCTCGGGGTCATCGCCTACGAGGCCCTGGCCGGACGCCGTCCCTTCACCGGCACGAACCAGGTCGACATCGCGATGGCGCACGTGACCGACCCCGTGCCGCCCCTGCCCGAGCACGTACCCCCGCCGGTCCGCGAGCTCGTCGCCGCGATGCTCGCCAAGGATCCCGCCGGGCGCCCGGCGTCCGCGCAGGTCGTCGCCCGTCGCATGGGCGAGCTCGCCACCGACGACGGCGTACCCCCCGCCGTCGCCACGCCCGCACCGCCGGCGCGACAGCGGGAACGCCCCGCTCCCCGCGGGCGGTGGCGCCGCCCCACCTGGGCCGAGCTGGCCGCCGACCGGCGCTGGCTCACCGCCGTGGGGATCGGGCTCGCCCTCGCGGCGGTACTCGCGCTCACCCTCGGTACCCTTGCCCTGGGCGGGGACCAGCCAGGTGGCAGCATGCCGGAGACTCGAGCCGATCGACTGACAGTGAGGAACCCCTAGTGGTGGACGAAGTACCCAAGGTGCTCGCCGGACGTTACGAGGTCCGCGAGCTCATCGGTCGGGGCGGTATGGCCGAGGTCTACATCGGCTACGACAACCGGCTCTCCCGCACGGTCGCCATCAAGGTGCTCCGCTCCGACCTCGCCCGCGACCCCACCTTCCAGGCGCGGTTCCGCCGCGAGGCCCAGTCCGCGGCGTCCCTCAACCACCCGGCGATCGTCTCCGTCTACGACACCGGCGAGGACGACGTCCTCACCCCCTCGGGCAACCGCGCGCACGTGCCGTACATCGTCATGGAGTACGTCGAGGGGCACACCGTCCGCTCGCTGCTCACCGACGGCTCTGCCGTGCCCATCGACGAGGCGAGCGAGATCGTCATCGGGGTGCTGTCGGCCCTGGCCTACTCCCACCGCGAGGGCATCGTCCACCGGGACATCAAGCCCGGGAACGTCATGCTCACGCCCACCGGCCAGGTCAAGGTCATGGACTTCGGCATCGCGCGCGCGATGGCCGACTCCGCGGCGACGATGACCCAGACCCACGCCGTCGTCGGCACGGCGCAGTACCTGTCCCCGGAGCAGGCGCGCGGCGAGGTCGTCGACGCACGCTCGGACATCTACTCCACCGGCTGCCTCCTGTACGAGCTGCTCACCGGCCAGCCGCCCTTCAGCGGCGACTCCGCCGTCGCGGTGGCCTACCAGCACGTGCGCGAGGTGCCCAAGCCCCCGAGCCAGGTGGCCTCCGACATCCCCGAGGCCCTCGACCGGATCGTCCTCAAGGCGCTGGCCAAGGACCGCGAGGACCGCTACCCCGACGCCGCCGCCATGCGCAGCGACCTCGAGGCGGCCCTGCGGGGCGGCGCCGTGAGCGCGCCGGCCACGAGCACGTGGGCGGCGGCCGCCGCGGCCGCCAGCCAGCCGACGACCGTCATGGGCGCCACGCCCGGCGCGACGCAGGCGATGCCCACGCGCACCGCCGTCGCCGCCGAGGAGGACGAGGAGCCGAAGAAGCGCTCCCCGTGGTGGGTGTGGCTGCTCGTGCTCGTCGGCCTGCTCGCCGCGGCAGGCGTGGTCTGGCTGCTCCTGACCGGCGACCGGGAGGAGGAGCCGACCGAGCCGGTGACCGTCACGGTGCCCGAGCTCGAGGGCATGGACCAGACCGAGGCGCGTCAGACGATCGAGGAGGAGGGCCTCGTCTTCGCGATCGGGGACCCGGAGTCCTCCGACGAGATCGAGCCGGGCCTCTTCGTCAGCTCCGACCCCGCCGTCGGGACGACGGTCGAGGAGGGTGAGACGGTCACCGTGCGGTTCTCCGCCGGACCCGAGGCCGTCGCCATGCCCGACGTCACCGGCCTGAGCCAGCGCCAGGCGCAGGACCAGCTCTCCGAGCAGGAGCTCGGGATCAGCGTCCGCATCACCTACCGGCCCATCGACGACCCGGGCTACGAGGCCGACCGCGTCGCGCGGACCGAGCCGGAGGCCGGTGTGCCGATCGAGCCCGGCGCCGAGGTGGTCCTCCACATCGCCACCGGCAACGTCGAGGTCCCCGACCTCACCGGCCAGACGATCGACGCCGCCACCGAGACGCTGCGCCAGCTCAACCTCTCGGTCACCCGGGTCGACCAGCCCTCCGGGGACTTCGCCCCCGGGACGGTGCTCGACCAGGACCGGGTCGGCCCGGTGCCCCGGCTGAGCACGATCGAGCTGGTCGTCGCCGTCGAGCCGCCGGCGCCCGAGCCGCCACCGGAGCCCACGACGGAGCCGCCGAGCGACGACGAGCCGACCACCGACCCGCCCACCGACGGGGAGACCGACGCGAGCGGCCCCGGGAACAGCGAGTTCGGCCGCAGCCGGGGCAACGGCCCCTAATCCAGCGCCAGGACGCGAGAACGGCCATGTCGGACCTCCGGGTCCGCCATGGCCGTTCTGCCGTTCCGGTGTGCGTCAGGCGCGGACCAGCGGCGCCAGGCCCTCGCTCCTCGCCGGGGCCGCGGTGTCACCGGTCGCAGCGAGCCAGTTCGCCAGCAGCCGGTGACCGTGCTCGGTGAGCACCGACTCGGGGTGGAACTGGACGCCGTGCAGCGGAAGCTCCCGGTGCTGCAGGCCCATGACGACGCCGCCGGCCGTGCGCGCGGTGACGACGAGCTCGTCGGGGACGGTCGCGGGGTCGACGGCCAGCGAGTGGTAGCGGGTGGCCGTGAAGGGCGAGGGCAGCCCGGCGAAGACGCCGGCGCCGTCGTGCTCCACCGGTGACGTCTTGCCGTGCATGAGCTCCGCGGCGTGGGTGACGGTGCCGCCGTAGAGCTCGCCGAGGGCCTGGTGGCCGAGGCACACCCCGAGCATCGGTACCCGGTGCTCGGCGCAGCGCTCGATGACCTCCAGGCTCGCGCCGGCCTCCTTGGGGGTGCCCGGCCCGGGGGAGACGAGGACGCCGTCGAAGTCGCGGGGGTCCGCCGTCACGTCGTCGTTGCGCTGGACCACCGTGCTGGCCCCGAGCTGCTCGAGGTAGCCGACGATCGTCCACACGAAGCTGTCGTAGTTGTCGACGACAAGGAGCCGGGTCATGAGCCGTCCTCGATGGTGGTCTCGTTGAAGGGCATGTAGGGGGCGATCTCGGGGAACAACCAGGTGAAGCAGACGTAGACGACCGCGGCCGCCAGGAGGAGGACGAGGACGATGCGGAACCACACGGGCCCGGGCAGCGCCCGCCACAGTGCGCCGTACATCAGCGTCCCTCCTCGAGCAGCTCGGCCGGCTTGCCCTCGTTCTTGTCGATCCAGTACTGGAGCTCACCGTAGGTGATCCACCGCTCCGCGGCGGAGAAGAGCGGGTGACACGTGGTCAGGGTGATCGTCCGCGCGGTGGGCGCCACCCCGGGCTCGTTGGGCACGGGCGCGATGACCTCCACCTGCGAGGGGTGGACCACCTCGGTGCCGGTGACGTGGTAGACGAGGTAGGCGTCGGCGGTCTCGACGATGAGGGAGTCCCCGACGACGATCTGCTCGATCTCCTTGTACGGCGCGCCGTAGGACTGCCGGTGCGCCGCCGTGGCGAAGTTGCCGACCTCGCCGGGCAGCTGGGTGTCGGGGTAGTGCCCGATGTAGCCCCGGTTGAGGACCGAGCTCATCCCGACGCCGTGGGCGATCGTCCGCTCGTAGTCACCCAGCCGGGGGATGTGGAGCGTGCCGAGCAGCTCGCCCTCACCCACGGCGGCCGGGATCGGCGGTGGGTCGGTGCGCCGCTCGCCCTCCTGCGGCGGGGCCTGTACGACCCCCTCCTTCTCGCGCCAGTCCTCGAGGACGTCCGCCTGGTAGCTGTTGGCCTCGACGTCGGTCCACCACAGCTGCCACACGACGAAGAGTCCGAGCAGCACGCCGGCGGTGATGAGCAGCTCGCCGACCACGCCCACGAGCGTGGAGACCGCACCCCTGCGTCGCCGCGGCGGCTCGCTGCGCTGCCCGGGCAGCTCCTCGAGCTGAGTGGCCATCGATGGTTCCCCTGTCGGTCGACGTGTCCTTCGAGCGTAGTTCACCCGGCCTGGGCGTGGCCCAGCCGCAGCGACCCCGTGTAGGCGGGCATGTCGATCTCCTCGGCTTCCTCGAGGGACCACCCCAGCCCCACGGCGTCGACGTACTGGAGGTAGACGTCCACGGCCGGTGAGGTCTCCACCGCCTCCCGGAGCTCGTCCGGGTCCCCGATCGCCGACACACGGTAGGGCGGGGAGTAGTGGCGGCCGTGGAGGAGCAGGACGTTGCCGACGCAGCGGACCGAGGACGTGGAGGTGATGCGCTGGTCCTGGATCATCATGGCCTCGGCACCGCCCGCCCACATCGCGTTGATGACGGCCTCGAGGTCTTGCTGGTGGACGACGAGGTCGTCGGGGTGCAGGCCGCTGGAGGAGAGGTCGGGAGGCACGGGCGCGTCCCACAGCTCGACGACGAGGCCGGGCCCGGTCACCGGGACGCGGCCGGCCGCGAGGGCGGCGAGGTCGCCGTCCTCCTCCTCGGGCTCGGTGAGGGGCTGCTGGGCGGCCACGAGGGCGTCGCGCTGCTTGCGGAGCTCGGCGACCTCGGCCTCGTTGTCCTCCAGGCGCGCGGTCTCGACCCGCGCGAGCTCGACGAGATTGCTCGGCGACCGGTCGGCGTCATCGTGGAAGAGGTTGGCGCTCGTGGCGAAGAGGAGACCGGCGAGGGCGGCGACGGCGCCGACGGCGACGGACCC
This sequence comes from Georgenia phoenicis, assembly GCF_047302425.1. Classification (NCBI taxonomy): domain Bacteria; kingdom Bacillati; phylum Actinomycetota; class Actinomycetes; order Allobogoriellales; family Allobogoriellaceae; genus Georgenia; species Georgenia phoenicis. The sequence continues at coordinate 311,046 of NZ_CP154855.1, forward strand.
GTGCCGGCGGTCACCGGTTCCCGGCTCGGACATCCTCACCTCCTGGTCAACGCTCTGGACCCTACGGACCTTCCCGCCCACTACGCTAGGGGAGGTGCCGTGCGCCTCGAAAGGGCGGCTGACGGCGGAACACCCGAAGGAGAGCTGACAGTGCCGGAGTCCAAGCGCCGCAAGAAGAAGGCGACGTACACGCCCCCGTCCGCGCCCGCCCAGCCCAAGGAGAGCCCGCGCTGGTGGGTGCCGACCGCCGTCGTGCTCATGGTGGTGGGGATGCTGTGGGTGGTGGTCACCTACATCGTCCAGGCGGCCGGGCCCATCCCGGGGATCGGGAACCTCAACCTGGGGATCGGCTTCGTCGTCCTGCTCGTCGGTTTCCTCATGACGCTGCGCTGGCGCTGACGCCAGCCGCCCGGTGCGCCGGTCCCCGACGGGGGCCGGCGCATCGTCGTCTCCGGGCCGGTGCTGTGCCCACAGCTGTGGACCAACCTGTGGAGAACTACACCGGTGTAAGTCCACAACTGTGGACAGGCCTGTGCAGAACTACACGCGTGTAACTCATGTGATGGCGTATTTGGCGGCGGCGAGGCCGACGACGAGCGCGGCGACGAGGACCGTGGCTATCACGCTGGTCGCGCTCTGCCGCTTCCGCGGTGCGTAGACGTAGGCGGCGGCGAGGAGCGCCCCGGTGACCAGCCCCCCGAGGTGGGCCTGCCAGGAGATGTTGGGGATGGTGAAGCCGATGACGGTGTTGATGACGAGCAGCACGACGATCTGCGTCGTGTCCCGCCCCAACCGCCGCAGCGCGATGCCGATGGCCCCGAAGAGCCCGAACACGGCACCGGAGGCGCCGACCACCGCGGTGATCCACTGCATCTCGTAGGGGGAGGCGAAGAGCAGCACGCCGACGGAGCCGCCGACCGCGCTGATGAGGTAGAGCGCCGCGAAGCGCCAGCGGCCCAGGGCCGGTTCGAGCACCGAGCCGACGATCCACAGGGCGTACATGTTGACGGCCAGGTGGAGGAACCCGCTGTGGAGGAAGGCGGCGGTGAGGAAGCGGTAGGGCTGCGTCTCACCGGCGAAGGGCACGAAGACGAGCTGGGTGCGGGCGTCGCCGGGCGCCATGAGGGCGACGTAGGCGACGAGGCACAGCGCGATGATCGAGATGGTGACGACCGGGCGGCCCTCGCGGGCGCGCCCGCCGAAGACGGTGCGGCGGGCCGGCAGCGCTGCCCGGGCCTGCGCGACGCAGTCGACGCACTGGATGCCCACCGGCGCCGGACGCTGGCACTCCGGACACGCCGGGCGGTCGCAGCGCTGGCAGCGCACGTAGGAAGGACGGTCGGGGTGCCGCGGGCAGACCGGCGCCTGCGCGGCGCCGGCCTGCCCGTAGGGACTGGCGGTCATCCGGTCAGTCGGTGACGGTGATCGAGGAGATGACGATGTCCTCGACCGGGCGGTCGTTGCGGCCGGTCGCCGTGGTGCCGATCTGGTCGACGACGGCGCGGCTGGCGGCGTCGACGACGCGACCGAAGATCGTGTGCTTGCCCTGCAGCCAGGTGGTGGGCGCCGTCGTGATGAAGAACTGGGAGCCGTTGGTGCCGCGGCCACCGATCTTGCCGGCGTTGGCCATGGCGAGGACGTAGGGCTGGGTGAAGTCGAGCTCCGGGTGGATCTCGTCGTCGAAGGTGTAGCCCGGGCCGCCCGTACCGGTGCCGAGCGGGTCGCCGCCCTGGATCATGAAGTTGGGGATGACACGGTGGAAGATGACGCCGTTGTAGAGCGGCTCGTTCGTCTCCTCACCCGTTCCCGGGTGCGTCCAGGTCCGCTCACCCTTGGCGAGGGAGACGAAGTTGTCGACGGTCTTGGGGGCGTGGTTGGGAAACAGCTCGACGGTGATGTCGCCGAGGTTCGTGTGCAGAGTAGCTTCCATGCGGCGATCCTTTCACGCTCCCCGCGGTGTCCGCAGGTGCGGCCCGTGCCCTCGGCTCCCCGACGTGGCAGGGTGGGACCAGGACGGGGTCGCGGCCGTGCTGCACGGTGAGAAATCGGCCCTCGGAATGGTGCGCTCGTCTCCCCGCGGTGGGACGATGGGCGCCACAACCTGTCAGTCAAGGGAGAGCACATGTCGCGCAAGCAGAAGATCCGCGAGGTCGACACCGACAAGGTCCGCCAGCAGGCCGTCGAGCTCGGGCACGTCCTCGGTGAGCAGGCGGGCCGCGCCGGTGAGCTCGCCGCCTCCCTGGCCGAGCACGGCAAGGTCTGGGCCACCGACGTCGCCGCTCCGAAGGTCGACAAGGCGTGGCGCGACGGCGTCAAGGTCGCCGCCCCCAAGATCGAGGCCGCCGCCGAGAAGGCTCGTCCCGTCGTCGACTCCACGCGCGACAAGATCGTCGAGGACTACCTCCCGCGCGTGCAGAAGGCGATGCACGACGCCGCCGAGGCCGCCTCCGGCAAGGGCACCGTCGCCGAGAAGGCGACGAAGGCGAGCAAGGCCGCCCAGAAGGCCATCACCACCAAGCCCAAGAAGAAGCGCGGCGGCAAGAAGGTCGGCTGGATCCTCGTGGGGACCGCCGCCGCCGGCACCGGCTACCTGCTGTGGCGCCGCACGCAGCCCGTGGACGACCCGTGGGCCGAGGAGTACTGGGAGGACACCACCGTGACGACCCCGAACGACGACGCCTCGAGCAGCGGCCAGGTCACCGCCGTGCCGAACGCGACCGACGACGGCGAGCCCGCGGTCGACGCCGCGACCGTCGCGGAGGAGACCGAGACCGCCGCCGGCGCCGTCAACACCGAGACCACGCCCATCGACTCCGGCCGCGGCGAGACCGACGTGGACACCACGCGCAACGCCTGACGCGCGTTCGCACGACGGCCCGGGTCCGCATGGACCCGGGCCGTTGTCCGTGGGTGCCTCAGTCCTCGCCGCGCAGACGGGCGATCTCGGCCTCGAGGGCAGCCACCTGCCGCCGGAGTTCCAGGACGACGCGCACGCCCGACAGACTGATGCCGTCGTCGGTGAGGCTGATGACCTCGCGCAGACGGTCGATCTCGGCGAGCGTGTACCGCCGCTGGTTCCCGCCGGTGCGGCCGGGGCTGACGAAGTCGAACTCGTCGAGCCGCCGCAGCTGCGCCGCCGGGACGCCGAGCAGTGTGGACACCTGCCCGATCGTGAAGAACGGGGTATCGGGGTCCATGAGTGGGGCGTCGCCGGCTCCCCGCCTCGTGCCGCCGTCGTCGCCCACCTGATCACCTCGTCCCGGTCTGCGCGTCTACCCTACTCGTCCGGGTCGTGACGGTGCCGCTGTCGTCGGTGCGCACGTCGACGTGGTGGTCCTCGAAGGGCAGCCGGTCGATCTCGACGACCCCGAGGCCGTGGTCGCCCGGTCCCACCTGGAGCCCCGCGCCAGGGGTGGTGGCCGAGAGCCCCAACGCGATCCGGAGCAGCTCGAAGGGCACCGCGGCCGCCCACGCCTGGGGCGAGCACGACGTCGGGTACGGGACGGGCACGGGCTTCTCCGCACGGTCGAATCCACAGAACAGCTCGGGCAGGCGCCCGTCGAAGGCACGGGTCGCGTCGATGAGCCCGTCGACGATGCGCCGAGACTCGGCCGCGAAGCCGTAGTCGGCCACCCCGGCCGCGATGAGAGCCGTGTCGTGGGGCCAGACCGAGCCGTTGTGGTAGCTCACGGGGTTGTAGCGAGCGTTGCCCGTACCGAGGGTGCGGATCCCGAACCCGGTGAACATCTCCGGTGACAGCAGGCGCTCGACGACCTGCCCGGCGACCGCCTCGTCGACGATCCCGGTCCAGAGGCACTGCCCGGCGTTGGAGGCGATCGCGTCGACGGGCCGCTTGCGGTTGTCGAGGGCGAGGGCGTAGAAGCCCTCCTCCGGGAGCCAGAACGCCTCGTGGAACCGCCGCTTGAGCACGGCGGCACGCTCGCGCCACTCTCGTGCACCGGTCACGTTCCCCCGGCGCTCGTCGAGGTCGGCCTTGGCGAGGAACGCCGCGTAGCAGTAGCCCTGGACCTCGGCGAGCGCGAGCGGCGTCCTCGCGGGCGCGCCGTCACGGAAGGCGATCGCGTCCGTGCTGTCCTTCCAGCCCTGGTTGGCCAGGCCCCGGTCGGTCGCCCGCTCGTACTCGACGAAGCCGTCCCCGTCGCGGTCGCCGAGCTCGACGATCCACTCGACCGCGGCGTCGACGGCCGGCAGCAGCGGCTCCAGCTCGGCCATCGGAACGCCCCAGCGGGCGGCCCGACCGACGACCATGACGAACAGCGGTGTGGAGTCGATCGAGCCGTAGTAGACGCTGTTGCCTCCCAGGGCGAGGGACAGGTCGGCACCGCGCCGGACCTCGTGGAGGATCCGACCGGGCTGCTCCTCGGTCATCGGGTCGATGGTGGTGCCCTGCATCCTGGCGAGGGTGCGCAGGGTCCCCATCGCGAGGTCGGGCGAGAAGGGCAGTGTCATCCAGCTCGTCAGCAGGGAGTCGCGACCGAAGAGGGCCATGAACCAGGGCGCGCCGGCGGCGACGACGTCGTCCTCGGGGTGTCGGGGGTCGACGATGCGCAACGCACCCAGGTCCTCCTCACTCCGCCGCAACGCCTCGGCGAGCGCCGGGTCCTCGACGCGGATGTCCGGGACCGACGCGTGCCAGCCGCGCATCCGGCGCACCGGCTCCGCCTGCTCCACGGGCTCGTCGAGGGGGAAGGGGGTCGCGAGCTCCTCGTCCTCGACGCTCGCCACGACCTCGACCGTGGCGGTCCAGCGACCGCCGGCGGGCACGGTGGCGGTGAAGCGGAGCTGTCCCTCGGAGGCCACGGACCCGGGAGCACTGACGCGGACGCCGCGCCGGCTGCCCGCCCGCTGCACGCAGAGGGTGAGGTCGGCGCCCGCCGCCACGCGCTCGACGACCGGCGAGTGCGGGAAGCGACGTTCCTTCACCTCGAAGAGGTCCGCGAAGTCCGCCCCGACGAGGAGGCGCAGCTCGACCCCCGCTGCCTCCGACCCGTAGTTCTCGAGCACGATGTCCTCGCGCATGCCCTGCCCGACGTAACGGCGTCGCTCCACGACGAGGGTCGGTTCGACGTGGCCGGGACGCACCGGAGCCCTACCGACGAAGAGGGCCTCGTAGGGCTCCCGCGGCAGCACGGCCAGCGGCTCCACCGGAGCGTCGTCGACGAGCAGCTGCCACCGGGAGAGCAGTCGCGTGTCCTGGACGAACAGCCCTTCGGCACGAGCGGGGTCGATGTCCCCGCTCGCACCGCTCACACAGAACGACGAGCCCTCGACCAGCGTGACGCTCGTCGGTGCGACGGCGATGACTGACTGTTGCGTGGTCACAGCACCTCCGCTCGGTCCTTGCTATGCAGGGTTGGGCTATATTACAACTCGACTTGAAGGTTTGGCGCCTGCAGCGTTGCAGGTTCCGGTTTCCGATCGACAGCCGAGGAGAAGCCATGTCACTCAGCACTCTTCCCGGGCGCACGCCTGCCGACACCAGCCACCGGGATGATCCGCAGCCCGACCGCCTGCGCGTCGCCATGGTGGCCCCGCCGTGGTTCGAGCTCCCCCCGCGCGGGTACGGGGGCACCGAGGCCGTCGTCGCCGGCCTCGTCGACGGTCTGGCCGACCGCGGCCACGAGGTCACGCTGCTCTCGGCGGGCGAGCACCGGACCCGCGCGTCCCGCCACCACCGCATTTACGACGCGCCCCCCACGGGCCTGCTGGGCAGCCCACTGCCGGAGGTCGTGACCGCGGCGGAGACAGCGCGCGTGCTCGGCAGCACGGAGCTCGACGTCGTCCACGACCACACCCTTGCCGGGCCGCTGCTGGCCGCCTCCCGCCCGCAGCCCACCGTGGTGACGATGCACGGACCGGTCACGGGCGACAACGGTGACTACTACCGGCGCCTGGGGCGGACCGTCGGCCTGGTGGCGATCTCCGAGGCGCAGCGCCGGCTGGCCCCAGACCTCAACTGGGTGGGCACGGTGCACAACGCCATCGACGTCCAGAGTTTCCCCTTCCAGGCGGACAAGGACGACTACCTGCTGTGGCTCGGCCGGTTCAGCCCGGACAAGGGTCCTGAGCTGGCCATCGAGGCAGCCCGGCGCGTCGGCCGCCGCATCGTCCTCGCCGGCAAGATGAACGAGGCGGAGGAGCGAGCCTACTTCCGCGACGTGGTCAGGCCCCTCCTGGGACCCGACGCCGAGTACGTGGGGGAGGCCGACGCCACTCTCAAGCGCGAGCTGCTCGCCGGTGCCCGGGCCCTGGTCTTCCCCATCCAGTGGGAGGAGCCCTTCGGCATGGTGATGATCGAGGCCATGGCCTGCGGCACCCCGGTGGTGGCACTACGCCGGGGGAGCGTGCCGGAGGTCGTCGCACACGGGCGCAGCGGCCTCGTCGTCGACCGCTTCGGCGACTTTCCCGCCGCGCTGCGTGTGGCGGAGGGCCTCGACCCTGCCGCGGTACGGGAGGACGCCGAGGCACGCTTCGACCTCCCGGTCATGGCGGCCGGGTACGAGCGCGTCTACCGTCAGGTCCTCGCCGCGGAGGCGGCGACGGCCCGGGTGCGGAGCGGCGTCCTGAGGTGACGGGCCGCGGGTCGGCCGCGACGGCGCGGGCGGCCCGCGCACCACCGGGCGGAGCTGGTGGAGCCAGCGGGACTCGAACCCGCAACCCCCTGCTTGCAAAGCAGGTGCGCTACCAATTGCGCCATGGCCCCCGGCGCCGACCGTGCGGCCGGCAGGGGAATGCTACTCGCGGTCAGGCCTTGGCCGTGTCCGCGGGAGCGTCGGGGAAGGTGTTGCCGCCGAAGCTGTCGGTGACCTCGGCCCACAGCTCCCGCTCCTCGCGGTCCGCCTTGACCTTGGTCCAGACGGCGTAGCCGGCGCCTGCCAGCGCGGCCAGTCCGAGGAACTTCTTCATGCGGGTCCCCTCCTCGGGTGGTGATCGTGTGGGCCTAGCTGGACTCGAACCAGCGACCTCTTCCTTATCAGGGAAGCGCTCTAACCGTCTGAGCTATAGGCCCGGTGCACTGCGGCGCGTGGCCGGGGGTGCCGAAGCAGACTACCCCAGCCCGCGGGCCGTTCCCAAACCCGTGAGGGTGGCCGGGAACGTCGCGTTCGCCACAGTTCAGTCGTCGGTCAGCGTCAGGTGCACACCACCGACGAGCGCGGCGACGATGTTGTACAGGAACGCCCCGAGCGTCGACAGCGCCGTGAGGAGCAGGACGTCGACGACGGCGATGATCGCGGCCATCGAGATGACGCGGTCGAACTGCACGTAGTCCATGAGCCGGAGGAAGTTCTCCGAGTCGAGCGTGAGGAGGAGCTCCTCGACGTCGGCGAAGACGTGCATCGAGTCGAGGACGAACCACATGGCCGCGGCCGCGACGACGATCCCGATACCGACGGCGATCGACAGGAGGAAGGACAGCTTCATGACCGACCACGGGTCCACCCGTGCCACCGACAGGCGCACGCGGCGCGGACCGGCCGAGGCGGGACGAGCGGCCGGGCGAGGCTCGCTCTCCGCGGCCGGCGCCTCCTCGGGCCGTGCGGCCGACTCACCCGGCGCCGTGGCGCCGTAGCGGGGGGCCGTGGCCGACCCGCCGGAGACGCCGGGACGGACCGCGGTGGCGGCGGCGTCGTTCACCGGGGCGGTGTCGGCGGGCCGGGGGACGACGGGGTGCTCCTCGACCCCACGGGCCGCCGCGAAGCGCTCCGCGAGGCTGGTGCGCATCGCCTGCTGCCCCGGGCCGGGCTGCTCACCCTCCGGCGGCGTCACGTCCGCACCCTGACCGGGCGTGCTGCTGCTCATGCGTCTCCTCCATCGTCGCCCTCGGTGGGCTCCTCGGTCTCGTCAGGGGTCGACGCTACGCCATCGGCGTCGCGCTCGGCGTTGCGAGCGACGGCGATGATCCGGTCGCCCTTGTCCGGCTTGGCGAAGATGACGCCCTGGGTGTTGCGGCCGGTGAGGCTGACCTCGGCCACCGCGGACCGCACGATCTTGCCGCGCTCCATGATGACGAGGACCTCGTCCTCGGGGCTGGTGAGGAGGGCGCTGACGAGGTCGCCGCGGGCCTCGACGAGGTTGGCGACCTTGATCCCCAGGCCACCGCGGCCCTGGACCCGGTACTCCTCGACGTTGGTGCGCTTGGCGTAGCCACCCTCGGTGACGACGAACAGCGCGGCGTTCTCGTACCAGGGACGCACGACGTCCATGGCGAGCAGCTCGTCGTCCTCGCGGAACTTCATGCCGGTGACGCCGGAGGTCGAGCGGCCCATGGGACGCAGCGCCTCGTCGGTCGCGGTGAAGCGGATCGACTGGCCCTTGCGGGAGACGAGGAGCAGGTCGTCCTCGCTGTTGACGAGCTGGGCGGACACGAGCCGGTCCCGCTCGCCGTCGGCGTCCTCGCGCAGGTTGATCGCGATGATCCCGCCGGTGCGATTGGTGTCGTACTCCTGCAGGCGGGTCTTCTTCACCAGGCCCGACCGGGTGGCGAGGACGAGGTAGTCGGCGTCCTCGTAGCTGCGCAGCGCGACGACCTGCGCGATGCGCTCGTCCGGCTGGAAGGCCAGCAGGTTGGCGACGTGCTGGCCCTTGGAGTCACGCCCGCCCTCGGGCAGCTCGTAGCCCTTGGCGCGGTAGACGCGGCCCATGTTGGTGAAGAAGAGCAGCCACTGGTGGGTGGTGGTGACGAAGAAGTGCTCGACGATGTCGTCCTCGCGCAGCTGGGCGCCGCGCACGCCCTTGCCGCCACGGCGCTGGGAGCGGTAGTTGTCCGTCCGCGTGCGCTTGGCGTACCCGCCCCGGGTGATCGTGACGACCACGTCCTCCTCGGGGATGAGGTCCTCCATCGACATGTCGCCCTCGTAGGGCACGACCGTCGTGCGGCGCTCGTCGCCGTACTTGGCGACGATCGAGCCGAGCTCCTCGGAGACGATCCTCCGCTGGCGGGGCGGGGAGGCCAGGATGTCCTTGTAGTCCTGGATCTCGGCCTCGATCTTGTCGTGCTCGTCGATGATCTTCTGCCGCTCGAGGGCCGCGAGGCGGCGCAGCTGCATGGCGAGGATCGCGTCGGCCTGGACCTCGTCGATGTCGAGGAGGTCCATGAGGCCCACGCGGGCGGCGTCGCCGCTCTCCGAGCCGCGGATGAGCGCGATGACCTCGTCGAGCATGTCGAGGGCCTTGAGCTGGCCGCGCAGGATGTGGATGCGCTCCTCGGCCCGGTTGAGGAGGAAGCGCGTGCGGCGGACGACGACGTCGATCTGGTGGGTGACCCAGTGGCGCACGAAGGCGTCGAGGCTGAGGGTCCGCGGCACGCCGTCGACGAGCGCGAGCATGTTCGCCGGGAAGTTGTCCTGCAGCTGGGTGTGCTTGTACAGGTTGTTGAGCACGACCTTGGCGACGGCGTCGCGCTTGAGGACGATGACGAGGCGCTGACCCGCGCGGCCGGAGGACTCGTCGCGCATGTCGGCGATGCCCTGGAGACGACCGTCGTGGACGAGCGAGGCGATCTTCGTGACGAGGTTGTCCGGGTTGACCTGGTAGGGCAGCTCGGTGACCACGAGGCACTGGCGGCCCTGGATCTCCTCGACGTTGACGACGGCGCGCTGGGTGATCGAGCCGCGGCCGGTGCGGTAGGCGTCCTCGATGCCGCGACGGCCGAGGATCGTGGCGCCGGTGGGGAAGTCGGGGCCCTTGATGCGCTCCATGAGCGCCTCGAGGAGCTCCTCCTTGCTCGCCTCGGGGTTCTCGAGGAACCACTGGACGCCGTCGGCGACCTCCCGCAGGTTGTGCGGGGGGATGCGGGTGGCCATGCCGACGGCGATGCCCTCGGAGCCGTTGACGAGGAGGTTGGGGAACCGCGCCGGCAGGACGAGCGGCTCCTGGTTCTTGCCGTCGTAGTTGTCCTGGAAGTCGACCGTCTGCTGGTCGATGTCGCGGACCATCTCCATGGCCAGCGGCGCCATCTTGCACTCGGTGTACCGCGGGGCGGCGGCACCGAGGTTGCCCGCTGATCCGAAGTTCCCCTGGCCGGCGACGAGCGGGTAGCGCATCGACCACGCCTGGACGAGGCGGACGAGGGCGTCGTAGATCGAGGTGTCACCGTGGGGGTGGTACTGCCCCATGACCTCACCGACGACGCGCGAGCACTTGTTGAAGGCCGCGTCGGGGCGGTAGCCGCCGTCGTACATCGCGTAGAGCACGCGGCGGTGGACCGGCTTGAGTCCGTCACGCACGTCCGGCAGGGCACGCCCGACGATGACGCTCATCGCGTAGTCGAGGTACGAGCGCTGCATCTCGAGCTTGAGGTCGACCTGCTCGACGTGGTCGATGGGGGGCTGGGTCACTTGGTCCTTCTATCCTTCGGCAGGCAGAGCGGCAGGGCGGGTCTAGATGTCCAGGAAGCGCACGTCGTGCGCGTTGCGCTGGATGAACTCACGGCGGGACTCGACGTCCTCGCCCATGAGCACGGAGAAGACCTCGTCCGCGGCGGCGGCCTCTCCCACCGTGACCTGCCGCAGGGTGCGGGTGTCCGGGTTCATCGTCGTGTCCCACAGCTCCTGGTCGTTCATCTCGCCCAGACCCTTGTAGCGCTGGATGCCGCTGTCCTTGGGCAGGCGCTTGCCGGCCGCGGCGCCCTCGGCGAGGAGGGCGTCCTTCTCACGGTCGGTGTACACGTACTCGTGCGGGGCGTTGGACCACTTGAGCCGGTACAGCGGCGGCTGGGCGAGGTAGACGTGCCCGTTCTCGATGAGCGGGCGCATGTACCGGAAGAGCATGGTGAGCAGCAGCGTGGTGATGTGCTGGCCGTCGACGTCGGCGTCGGCCATGAGGACGATCTTGTAGTACCGCAGCTTGGAGATGTCGAAGTCCTCGCCGATGCCGGTCCCGAAGGCGGTGATGAGCGCCTGGATCTCGAGGTTGCCCAGGGCCTTGTCCAGGCGGGCCTTCTCGACGTTGAGGATCTTCCCGCGCAGCGGCAGGATCGCCTGGGTCTCGGGGTCGCGGCCCTGGACGGCGGAGCCGCCGGCCGAGTCGCCCTCGACGATGAAGATCTCCGAGCGGGTGGCGTCGCGGGTGGAGCAGTCCTTGAGCTTGCCCGGCATCGACGCGGACTCGAGGGCACCCTTGCGGCGGGTCGCCTCGCGCGCCTTGCGGGCGGCCACGCGGGCCGCCGCGGCCTGCTGCGCCTTGCGGATGACGTCCTTGGCCTCGTTCGGGTGGGCGTCGAGCCAGTCGCCGAGGTGGCTGTAGACGACCTGCTGGACGTAGGTGCGGGCCTCGGTGTTGCCGAGCTTGGTCTTCGTCTGGCCCTCGAACTGCGGCTCGCCGAGCTTGATGGAGATGACGGCGGTCAGTCCCTCGCGGATGTCGTCACCCGTGAGGTTGTCGTCCTTGTCCTTGAGGATGCCCTTGTCCTTGGCGTACCGGTTGATGAGCGAGGTGAGCGCCGAGCGGAAGCCCTCCTCGTGGGTGCCGCCCTCGGAGGTGTTGATCGTGTTCGCGTAGGTGTGGACCGACTCGGAGTAGGCGCTGGTCCACTGCATGGCGATCTCGAGGGAGATCTGCCGGTCGGTGTCCTCGGACTCGATGTCGATGATCTCGCGGTTGACGAGCTCGACCTTCTTCGCCGAGTTGAGGTGCTCGACGTAGTCGCGCAGCCCGTTCTCGTAGCGGTAGCTCACCTCGCGGCGCCCGGGGTGGGGGTCGTCCGCGGTGCCCTCGTCGTCACCGGTGACTTCGTCGCCGGCGTCGGTGACGCCGGCGCGCTCGTCGGTCAGCGTGATCCGCAGGCCCTTGTTGAGGAAGGCCATCTGCTGGAAGCGCGCCCGCAGCGTCTCGAAGTCGAAGTCGGTGGTCTCGAAGATCTCCCCGTTGGGCCAGAACGTCACGGTGGTGCCGGTGCGCTCGGTGCTGCCCACGCGGGCGAGCGGGGCGGTGGGGACGCCGTCCTGGTAGCTCTGGCGCCAGATGTCGCCGCCGCGGTGCACCTCGACGTGCAGGCGCGTGGACAGGGCGTTGACGACGGAGACGCCCACGCCGTGCAGGCCGCCGGAGACGGCGTAGCCGCCGCCGCCGAACTTGCCGCCGGCGTGGAGGACGGTGAGGACGACCTCGACGGCGGGCTTGCCCTCGGACTCGACGATGTCGACGGGGATGCCGCGACCGTCGTCGACGACGCGCACGCCGCCGTCGGGCAGGATCGTCACGTCGATCGTCGTCGCGTGACCGGCGAGGGCCTCGTCGACGGAGTTGTCGACGACCTCGTAGACGAGGTGGTGCAGGCCGCGCTCACCGGTCGAGCCGATGTACATACCAGGGCGCTTGCGGACGGCCTCCAGGCCCTCGAGAACCGTGATGTTCGTTGCGTCGTAGCCGGCGTCCTGCTGGCTCGTCCCGGGGCTCGGGGGCATCTCGTCAGCCACTGTCTGAGGCTCTCCTCGTCATTCGTCGCGGCGCAGCACCACACCGTCACCTGGTCCGGGACGGTGCACCTGGCACCACAGCTGCCCGCGGGGTGCGACTCGAGCCGTCGCCCCGCGGGACGGGTCACCCGATTCTACTGCGTGGGCGCCGGAATCACCGCATATCCACAAGTTCATCCACAGTGTGACGGGGGTCGCGTCGCGCCCGCGGTGGCGTGGCTCAGCCGTAGGTGTCGCGGGGGCCCCTGCCCCGCACCGAGCGCGGGCCCCGCGTCCAGCTCGGCCCACCGGGGCCGCGGATGACGATCTTCTCCACGACCTCCTCGCCGACCTCCTCGGCCAGCCGGCGCTCGAGCTGCGGCTGGAGGAGGCGCAGCTGGGTGGCCCACGCGGTGGAGTCGGCGCGGACGACGAGCACCGCCTCGTCGAAGGTCTCGACGACGCAGTGGTCGGCGAGCTGGTCACCGACGATCTCGCGCCACCGCCCGACGACGCCGCCCATGCTCACCGGCGCGGTCCAGCCGCGCTCGGTGAGGAGCTTGTCGACGATGGGGCCGAGCATCTGGGGGTCGCGACGGGAGGGGCCGGAGCCGCTGCCGACGTCCCCGAGGCCGGGCCCGGGGCGGAACTGTCGCTTGCCGGTGGGCCGGCCCGGTGCGCTGCGGCGCAGCCCCTTGGCCGCGGCGGCGGCCCGGGCGCGAGCCAGTGCCTCGCGGGCGGCGGCCGAGGTCGTCTCCTCCTCCGGCTCGGGGGCCTGCTCGTCACTCACGGGTGACCTCGCCCTTGGTCACGCGGAAGCGCGCGCCGCGGAGGGACTCCGGGACGTCCTCGGCGACGGCCGCGGTGATGAGCACCTGCTCGGCGTCACCCACCATGGCGGCCAGCCGCTCACGGCGCCGGACGTCGAGCTCGGCGAAGACGTCGTCGAGGATGAGCACGGGACCGCCGTCGTCGTCGTCCGAGAGCACGTCGAAGGAGGCGAGGCGCAGGGCCAGCGCGTAGGACCACGACTCCCCGTGGCTGGCGTAGCCCTTGGCGGGCAGGCCCCCGAGGGTGAGGACGAGGTCGTCGCGGTGCGGCCCGACGAGGCTCACGCCGCGGTCGAGCTCCTTGCCGCGCACCTGGGCCATGGCGGCGACGAGCCGCTCCTCGAGGGCCGGGACGTCGGTGAGACCACTCTCCTCCTCGGGTGTCGCCTCGCCCTCGCCGTCGATGCCGAGGAGCGCGGAGCGGTAGCCGAGGTGGGCCTCGCCCTGCCCGGCGCTGACCTGCTCGTACGCCGCGGCGACCCGGGGCCGCAGCTGGTGGAGGAGCGCGACGCGCGCCGCGACGATCTCGGCGCCCGCGGCGGCGAGGTGGCGGTCCCAGACGTCGAGGGTGGACAGGTCGGGGCTCGCGCCGCGGCGCCGGGCGGCGCCGGCGCTCTTGAGGAGTGCCCCGCGCTGGCGCAGGATCTTGTCGTACTCGCTGCGCACCCCGGCCAGGCGCGGGGTGAGGAGGACGAGAAGGTCGTCGAGGAAGCGACGCCGGGCCTGCGGGTCACCCTTGACGAGCTCGAGGTCCTCCGGCGCGAAGACGACACTGCGCACGATGCCCAGGATGTCGCGCGTCCGGCTCACCGGGGCCCGGTTGAGGCGCGCGCGGTTGGCCTTGCCCGCGACGATCTCGAGCTCGACGAGCGTCTCGCGGCCGCCGCGCACGGCCTTGGCGCGGACGACCGCGCCGCCGGTGCCGTGGCGCACGAGTGCGGCGTCGGAGGCGACGCGGTGGCTGGAGAAGGTCCCGAGGTAGGCGACGGCCTCGACGATGTTCGTCTTGCCCTGGCCGTTGTGCCCGACGAAGGCGGTGACGCCGGGGTCGAGCGCGAGGACCAGCTCGGTGTAGGAGCGGAAGTCGTGCAGGGAGAGGTTGGAGACGTACATCCTCAGTGCTCGTCGGCGCGACGGACCGCGTGTCCCCCGAACTCCTCGCGGAGGGCGGCGATCGCCTTCATGGCGGGAGACTGCTCCTGGCGGGAGGCGAAACGGGCGAAGAGTGCGGCCGCGATGGTGGGCGCGGGGACCGCGTTGTCGATGGCCTCCTCGAGGGTCCAGCGACCCTCGCCGGAGTCGTTGGCGTAGTCGTCGACGCTCGCGAGGCCGGGGTCGCCCTCGAGGGCGTCGACGAGGAGCTCGAGCAGCCACGAGCGCACGACGGTCCCGCGCTGCCAGGCGCGGAGGACGGCGGCGACGTCGGGGACGAGGTCGGACCGCGAGGCGATGATCTCGTAGCCCTCGGCGTAGGCCTGCATGAGGCCGTACTCGATGCCGTTGTGGACCATCTTGGAGAAGTGACCGGCTCCCACACCGCCGGCGTGGACGAAGCCCTCCTCGCGGGGTCCTTCCGGGCGCAGGGCGTCGAAGATCGGCATCGCGCGCTCGACGTCCTCGGCGCTGCCGCCGACCATCGTGCCGTAGCCGTACTCGCGGCCCCAGACGCCGCCGGAGATGCCGGCATCGATGTAGCCGACACCGCGCTCGGCGAGCATCGCGGCGTTGGTCTGGTCGTCGCGGTAGTAGGAGTTGCCGCCCTCGATGACGAGGTCGCCCGCCTCCAGCGTGGACGCGAGCTCCTCGAGGACGGTGAGGGTGGGCGCACCGGCCGGGACCATGATCCACACGACCCGCTCGCCGGCCGGAAGGGCGGCGACGAGCTCGGCGACGGAGGCGACGTCGCTGATCTCGGGGTTGGTGTCGTACCCGGTCACTGTGTGGCCGGCGGCCTCGATGCGCTGGCGCATGTTGCCGCCCATCCGACCCAGACCAACCATGCCGATGTGCATGTCTGCTCCTCTCGTGGACGGCTGCTGCGAACGTACCCGGCGGGGGGCTACCCGGCGAATCGGATGGGCATGAGGAGGTAGCGGAACTCGTCCTCGCTCTCGCCCTCCGCGCTGCCCTGACCGGTGAGCACCGCGGGCTTGCTCGGGTGGGTGAAGGACAGCCGGACGAAGTCCGTGGTCAGCGCTCCCAGCCCGTCGAGCAGGTAGTGGGGGTTGAAGGCGGTGACGATGTCCTCGCCCACGAGGTTCGCCTCGAGGACCTCGGAGGCCTGGGCGTCCTCCCCCTGGCCCGCCTCGAGGACGACCTGGCCCTCGGAGAAGCTCAGGCGGATGGGCGTGTTGCGCTCGGCGACGAGGGACACGCGGCGGGCCGCCTCGACAAGCGCGGCCGTGGCGACGACGGCGTGGGTGGTCGTCTCGTCGGGGAAGAGGCGGCGCACGGGCGGGTAGTCGCCCTCGACGAGCAGCGACGTCGTCTGCCGGCCGCCTGCCGCGAAGCCGACGAGGGACGCGGACTCCCCACCGAGGGCGACGTCGACGCTGCCGGCGCTGGTGAGCGACTTGGCGACGTCGGAGAGCGTGCGGGCACGGACGAGCGCCACCGAGGAGATGCCCGGGTTGGTCGGGTGCCAGCTGAGCTCGCGCAGCGCGAGGCGGTAGCGGTCGGTGGCCATGAGCGTGAGCTTCTCGCCCTCGATCTCGACGCGGACACCGGTGAGCAGCGGGAGCGTCTCGTCGCGGCTGGCCGCGATGCTCACCTGGGCGACGGCCTCGGTGAGGACGTCGGCGTCGATGGTGCCGGAGAGCTCGGGCATCGTCGGCAGCGCCGGGTAGTCCTCCACCGGCATGGTGAGGAGCGTGAAGCGGCTGGCACCGCAGCGCAGGACGACCTTGGTGCCGTCGAGGGTGAGGTCGACGGGCTTGGCGGGCAGCGCCTTGGCGATGTCGGCGAGGAGACGCCCGGAGACAAGGACGACACCGGCCTCCTCGACACCGGCGGGGACGGTCGACCGGGCCGACACGTCGTAGTCGAAGGTCGACAGGGTGAGGGAACCCTCGCTGCTCGCCTCCAGCCGTACCCCGGCGAGCACCGGGACCGGCGGGCGCGCGGGGAGGGAGCGAGCTGTCCAGGCGACGGCCTCGGCAAGGACGTCCCGTTCGACCCTGAGCTTCACGATTGTTGACCTCTCTCGGAGCGTGACGGCGCAGCGCCTGCTGCTGCGCACGGGAAACCTTACGCGAGTGCACCGACGCTCAGGACGGGAGTGGAGTGCCATCGCCCGGTCGGATCTTGTTGTTCACAAGCAATGCTCGAAGGGGGTCTCGTCATCGTCATCGGTGGTGTGGACACTGTGGAGATCCGGCGTCCGTGCAGGTCAGCGTGCACTCGACGATGTGGGAACGGGTGCGGACGGCGCTGGGGAGGACGGGCCGGGGCAGTGGATTCTTGTCATCCCTCCCGGCGCCGTCCACCGACGGGGGACGGTCTGTCCACTGACAAGTTTCTGCTGTCCACGTCAATCCACAGGCTTGTCCACAACTGTGCATTGGCCCGCCGCGGCGATTTCCTTCGTGGAGCGGTCACCAGCGGCCGCCGTCGGCGTCGAGTGAACGCGGGAAGGCGGTGTGGCCACGCCACACCGCCTCCACCTGCACCCGGCGCCCGAAGGGCTCAGCCGCCGGTGCGGGCCTTCTGCTTGATCCGGTTCGTCAGCTCGGTCACCTGGTTGAAGGTCGAGCGCTTCTCCGCCATCTGCTCTCGGATCTTGCGGTTCGCGTGCATGACAGTCGTGTGGTCACGGCCGCCGAAGAGCTGACCGATCTTCGGCAGGGACAGCTCGGTGAGCTCGCGGCACAGGTACATGGCGATCTGCCGGGCGTTGACGAGCACGCGGGAGCGGTCGGCGCTGCACAGCTGGTCGATCGAGATCGAGAAGTAGTCGGCCGTCTGCCCCATGATCAGCGTCGGCGTGATCTCCTCGCCCTCGGTGTCGGTGATGAAGTCCTTGAGGACCATGACGGCGAGCGACTCGTCGACCGGCTGCCGGTTGAGGTTGGCGAAGGCGGTGACGCGGATGAGCGCGCCCTCGAGCTCGCGGATGTTCGTCGAGATCCGGGAGGCGATGTAGGAGAGGACGGCGTCGTCGATCTCGAGGTTCTCGTTGTTCGCCTTCTTCCGGAGGATCGCGATCCGCGTCTCGAGGTCCGGCGGCTGGACGTCGGTGAGCAGGCCCCACTCGAAGCGGGAGCGCATCCGGTCCTCGAAGCCGTTGAGCTGCTTCGGCGCGAGGTCGGAGGTGATGACGACCTGCTTGTTGGCGTTGTGGAGGGTGTTGAAGGTGTGGAAGAACTCCTCCATCGTCTGTTCCTTGCCCTGGAGGAACTGGATGTCGTCGATGAGGAGGACGTCGACCTCGCGGTAGCGGCGCTGGAAGGCCTCGGCCTTGTCGTCGCGGATCGAGTTGATGAAGTCGTTGGTGAACTCCTCGGAGTTCACGTAGCGCACCCGGACGCTCGGGTCGAGGCTGCGGGCGTAGTGGCCGATCGCGTGGAGCAGGTGGGTCTTGCCCAGTCCCGAGCCGCCGTAGATGAACAGGGGGTTGTACGCGCGGGCCGGCGACTCGGCGACGGCGGTCGCGGCCGCGTGGGCGAACCTGTTGCTCGAGCCGATGACGAAGGTCTCGAAGGTGTACTTCGGGTTGAGCCGGGCGGCGTCGGCCTCGGCGACGGCGGAGGCGCGGCGCGCGGCGGCCCGTGTCTCCTGCGGGGTGGGCGGGGGCGCGGGAGCGTCGTCGGGGGTCGCGGCGCTGGGCACCCGAGGGCTCGTCTCCTCGAGCGTGGGGTCGACGGTGACGGCGAAGCGGACGGCCGATCCCGAGGCCTCGGTGAGCGCCTCGGTCAGCGCCACCCGGGCGCGGGTCTCGAGGAAGTCCTTGGCGAAGTCACTGGGGACGGCGAGGAGCAGGGTGCCGTCGACCGCTCCGAGCGGCCGCGTGAGCCGGATGAAGGCGCGCTGCGCGCCACCGATGTCCCCACTCTCGGTGAGGATGTCCACGGCACGTGCCCAGACGTCGGTGATGTCGTCGTTCTCGGGCACAGCAGTCCTCTCACGCAGGGTCGATGGCTGGCACGAGTGTCGCACCTCGTCCCTCGATCCACATAGATATCCACAGATGTGTAGAAGGGCGTGAGGGACGGCATACTCTGCACCGGGGAGGTCGGATTGACCGGCCTTCTCCCGCTCGCGTATCGTGACCAAGCCGTCCTGACGGCTCTTCCGTGGTGCCTGCGCACCGGTTTCGTAGTCCGGAGGAGCGGCCCAGCCGCGCATCTGCTGCCCAGCGGCAGCGTAGACAACCGACGTTTTGGAGTACTGCCGTGAGCAAGCGGACTTACCAGCCGAACAACCGGAAGCGTGCCAAGGTGCACGGGTTCCGGCTGCGCATGCGCACGCGCGCCGGGCGCGCCATCCTGGCGGCCCGTCGTCGCAAGGGCCGCGAGAAGCTCTCGGCCTGAGCCGTGCTGCCGCCGCAGCACCGAATGCGTCGGTCGGAGGACTTCACCGACGCGGTGCGCGGTGGTGCCCGCAGCGGCACTCGCCGGCTCGTCGTCCACCTCGGGACCGGGGCGGAGGCACACGCGCCCCGCGCCGGTCTCGTCGTGTCGAAGGCGGTCGGCAACGCGGTCGAGCGCAACCAGGTCAAGCGCCGGTTGCGCGGGCTGCTCGCGAGCCGCATCAGCGACCTGCACGACGGCGAGAAGCTCGTCGTGCGGGCGCTTCCTGCTGCCCGCCGGGCGACGAGCGAGGCCCTCGGTGCCGACCTCGACGCCGCGCTGAGCGGGGCACGCCGTCGGCAGGGTCGACGATGAGCACGAGAGTCGGTGGGTTGGTCGGACGGGGTCTGGCCCTGCTCGTGCGGGGATACCAGCTCGTCGTGTCCCCCTGGTTCGGCCCGTCGTGCCGCTACTACCCGTCCTGCTCCGCCTACGCGGTGACGGCGCTGCGCCGCCACGGAGCGGTACGCGGACTTGTTCTCGCAGGGTGGCGACTGCTGCGCTGCAACCCGTGGAGCAGGGGCGGGGTCGACCACGTCCCGCCGGCCGGGGACCCGATGCCGTGGTCAAGACGCGCCGCGCAAGCACGTACCCTCGGTGTAGCTGCCGGTGGGGCGCGTGTGAACGACGCGCCGGAAGACTTCTAGGAGACGACCCACATGGGTGCCTTTGACACGATCCTGTACCCCATCAAGTGGGTCGTCGCATGGATCCTCCACCTCTTCCACGAGCTGTGGACCTTCGCGGGGATGGACCCCGCCAGCGGCTGGACGTGGGCGCTGTCGATCGTCGGCCTGACGGTGGTCATGCGCATCCTGCTCATCCCGCTGTTCTTCAAGCAGATCAAGGCATCGCGCGGGATGCAGGTCCTGCAGCCGGAGCTGCAGAAGCTCCAGAAGAAGTACAAGGGGAAGAACGACCCTGCGTCCCGGCAGCAGATGCAGTCCGAGATGATGGCGCTCTACCAGAAGCACGGTACGAACCCCTTCGCCTCCTGCCTGCCCATCCTCGCGCAGTCGCCGATCTTCTTCGCCCTGTTCCGGGTGCTGTATTCGATGCCGCAGATCGCATCGGGCGAGTACCGCGACGGGCAGCCGCTGGGCCCGATCGACGCGGCGGCCGCAGCTCAGTTCCAGGAGTCCACGCTCCTCGGCGCGCAGCTGTCCGACACCTTCCTCACCGCGTCGACGATGAACGTGCGGGTCCTCGCGATCGTGCTGGTGATCCTCATGTCGGTCACCACCTTCACCACGCAGCGGCAGCTGACGATGAAGAACATGCCGCAGAGCGCCCTGGACAACCCGATGGCCAAGCAGCAGCGCATGCTCATGTATCTCATGCCGCTGATCTTCGCCTTCTCCGGCGTTGCCTTCCCGATCGGTGTGCTCGTCTACTGGCTCACGACGAACCTGTGGACGATGGGCCAGCAGTTCTACACGATCCGCAAGATCCCCGCCCCCGGCTCCGAGGCCGAGAAGCGCTTCAAGGAGCGGGAGCGCGCGAAGCTCGAGCGCAAGGCCGCACGCAAGGGCGTGCCCGTGGAGGAGCTGCTGCCGGCCCCCCCGGAGCCCGAGCGTCCTGTCCAGCGCGGCCAGCGGGTCCAGCCCAAGCGCAAGGACCGTCAGAAGCGTCCCGCTGGGACGACCACTCCCACGCCTTCCGCGACGAGCGCGACCTCCGCCGACGACGCGGCTGACGTGCCGGCGGAGCCGGCGCCCGCCGGGTCCGGCGCCAAGGACGGGAAGACCCCGCAGCAGCGGGCGGCCGAGCGCCACGCGAAGCGCGCTGCCCAGCGTCGGGCCGAGCTCGAGCGACGGGCCAAGGGCCCGGGCAAGCCGGGCAAGTAGAGACCTGTTCAGTGCCCGGGGTCGACGGGCCGAGAGAGAAGGAACCACCCGTGAGCGAGCAAGACGTGCAGAGCGACGACACGACGTCGGAGCAGGCTGAGACCTCCCAGGAGGCCACCACGTCCGAGCGGACGACCGTGTCGGCAAGCGTCAAGCGCCTCGAGGAGGAGGGTGAGATCGCGGCCGACTACCTCGAGGAACTGCTCGACATCGCGGACCTCGACGGCGACATCGACCTGTCGATCGACCACGGGCGTGCGTCCGTGGAGATCGTCAACGAGGGTGGCTCGGACCGCGAGCTGAGGCGGCTCGTGGGCAAGGACGGCGAGGTGCTCGACGCGCTCCAGGAGCTCACCCGCCTGGCCGTGCAGGCGCGCACCGGTGACCGCAGCCGGCTCATGCTCGACATCGCCGGACACCGCCGCGGCCGTCGGGCCGAGCTCACCGCCGTCGCCGAGGAGGCCATCACCAAGGTGAAGGCGGGGACCGAGAAGGTCTCGCTCGAGCCGATGAACCCCTTCGAGCGCAAGGTGGTCCACGACGCCGTTGCCGCTGCCGGGCTCGTCAGCGACTCCGAGGGCGTCGAGCCGAACCGCTACGTCGTCATCACGGCGAAGTAGTCGACACCTGTAGATGACCAAGGACGACGCCGCGGCGGTGGAGGAGGCCCCTTCCTCCGCCGCCGAGGTGTTCGGCAACGCGTGGCCCCGGTTGGAGCGCTTCGCGTCGCTGCTCGTCGCTGAGGGCGAGCTGCGCGGGCTCATCGGCCCGCGGGAGCTGCCGCGTCTGTGGAGCAGACACCTGCTCAACTCGAGCGCGGTGACTCGCTTCGTCCCCGAAGGGGCGAGCTTCGCCGATGTCGGTTCCGGTGCTGGGTTCCCTGGTGTGGTCGTGGCGATCATGAGGCCCGACCTCGATGTCACCCTCGTTGAGCCGATGGAGCGTCGGACGGACTGGCTCGAGCACGTCGCGGAGTCGCTCTCGCTCGGCAACGTCAGTGTGGTCCGCGCCCGTGCAGAGGAGCTGCACGGTGCTCAGGAGTTCGATGTCGTGAGCGCGCGGGCGGTGGCGGCGCTCAAGAAGCTGGTCCCGTGGGTTGCACCGCTGATCGGTAGCGGTGGCAGCCTGGTCGCGCTCAAGGGTGAGCGTGCAGCGTTCGAGGTTGAGGACGCTGCCAAGGTGCTCCGCAAGCACAAGCTCGCGGGCACGGAGGTGCACGAGGTGCTGGTTGCTGGAACGGACGAGCCGACACGAGTCGTGACCGCACGACGAGCCGGCTGATCGGCTACTGCTCAGAAGCGCTGATCACCGGGTGCGGGTGGACAGTGCGGGAAGCGCGCTCAGGGCTGATGTGCTGACGGCGGGCGGCCGCACGGTGCATCTGACGTGCGCCTTCGATTGGAAGTCGTTTCACGTGAAACGCTTCTCTGAACCAGCCGGGAATCGATCTGGCCCGGACCGAACCGGGTCGCGCGAAATGGAGCCGTGCCGGGCCGACTCCACCGCAGCCGACCGGATGCGGACTGGGCCGGGTCAAGGATTGAGGCTAGCTGTGTCATGGGTGAGTCGAGTTCGGGCGACCCGAGCGCGTGCTGACGACTCTGACGTGGCCGCCCCTCGGATCGATCCAAGGCTGCACACCCAGCCAGGCCCGACGCGTTGCGTTTCACGGCTCTTCGCAGATGAGGGTGTAGAGGGCGTCAGCGCGTCGCTCGTCGGATAGGGGTCGAGGTCTTCCGATGATGGAGGTTCCTACGCCAGCCACCCGAAAGACCTCGACGTGCTCGACGCTACCTTCACGTGCCCGGACCTGACCACGTTCACCCGCCTGGACGACCTCGGCCTGCAGGTCGTGGGCCAACTGGTCGAGCCCGATCGGGCGGTGCTCGCCTGCCGGGTCACCGAGCCCGATGAGTGGTGCCGCCGGTGCGGCTGTGAGGGCGCACCGCGCGACACGGTGACCCGGCGGCTGGCGCACGAGCCGCTGGGCTGGCGGCCGACCACGTTGCTGGTGACCGTGCGCCGCTACCGGTGCACCGAGTGTGGGCACGTGTGGCGTCAGGACACCACCGCGGCGGCTGAGCCGCGGGCGGCGATCTCTCGCGGCGGGGTGCGCTGGGCGCTGGAGGCCCTGGTGTGCCAGCACCTGACCGTCGCACGCGTCGCGGAAGGGCTCGCGGTGTCGTGGAACACCGCCAACGCCGCAGTCCTGGCCGAGGGCAGACGCCTGCTCATCAGCAATCCGAGCCGCTTCGACGACGTGCGAGTCGTCGGCGTGGACGAGCACGTGTGGCGCCACACCCGCCTGGGCGACAAGTACGTCACCGTCATCATCGACCTCACCCCGATCCGCGACGGCACGGGGCCCTCCCGGCTGCTGGACATGGTCCCGGGCCGGTCCAAGCAGGCCTTCAAGCAGTGGCTCACCGACCGGGGCGAGTCCTGGCGCAAGGGCGTGGAGGTGGTGGCGATGGACGGCTTCACCGGCTTCAAGACCGCCACCACCGAGGAGCTTCCCGACGCTGTCGCGGTGATGGATCCCTTCCACGTGGTGCGCTTGGCCGGTGATGCGATGGACCGGTGCCGGCGCCGCGTCCAGCAAGCCCTCCACGGCCACCGAGGACGCGCCGCCGACCCGCTCTACCGTGCCCGGCGCACCCTGCACACCGGTGCCGACCTGCTCACCGAAAAGCAGCGGTCGAGGATCGAGGCGCTCTTCGCGGCCGAGGAGCACGTTCAGGTCGAGGCCACCTGGGGCGTCTACCAGCAGATGATCACCGCCTACCGCGCACCGTACCGCCAGGCCGGCCGAGCGCTCCTGGCCACGCTCATCACCTTGGTGTGCTCCGGTGTTCCCGCCGCGCTGGAGGAGGTCCGCACCCTGGGGCGGACCCTGAAGAAGCGCGCCGCCGACGTCCTGGCCTACTTCGACCGGCCCGGCACGAGCAACGGCCGCACCGAGGCGATCAACGGACGACTCGAACACCTGCGCGGCTCCGCCCTCGGCTTCCGCAACCTCACCAACTACATCGCCCGAGCACTCCTGGAGACCGGCGGATTCAGACCCCGACTACACCGTCAATTGTGAAGAGCCCGTTTCACGTGAAACCTCCTCGTGCCTGGCGCTCGCGGACTGTACGCGCCCGACAGCAGGCAGATGATCCCGGATCCCGTGGACCTCCACGGTTGGCGATGCATGGATGGGACGTCCCCCAGGCCGGGCGCGCCCGTTCTAGCCGGGCTGTCGACGCGATGGAACGTCGCCGGAGTGACCGAGTTCGAGGTCCGCACACGGGCCTTAATCAATCCTCGGTCGTGCTCACGAGAGTTCACGGGCTGAGCATTGGTTCAGAGCGCCCGGAGCCGATCGGCGTGCGAGCCGGTGCGACCAACGCGGCCCGTATCGGCGGTCTCGCGCAAGCGGCGCATCCCGCCTGCCAGTCCTGCACACGGGGTGTTTCACGTGGAACGCGGATCGCTTTCGGCGTGGGCACGTCTTGAGCTCTTCCCGCTAACGCTCTTCTAGCGACCGAGGCTTCACTGGGCGTCGTATGGCGTAGTGCGCCTCGCGCGGCAGCGTCGCCGTTTCACGTGAAACATGGCGCCCAACTTAGTCGCGAGTATTGGCCGTGACGGAGAGCTGCCGATTGAGCTCTGCAGCAGGTGGCCCGTTAGCGTTTGCGTGGGGGGACGCGTCAACGTGGCCGCGGGACGTCACGCAACCTCGAGCGGAGGCGCAGAGCGTCGGTGCGCTGACGGTGTCGGCGTCCCGCGCGGCTACTGGGTCCGGACTCCGAACCGGGTCTAGTCGGGCCTCGGAGTTTCACGTGAAACGGTGGTCGGTCGCGTTGTGGCTTGGAGCAGGCCGACAGAAGTAGGCCGTCACTACACAACCGGATCTGAACGACGCGCGCCGATGGATGTGCAGGGCACGGAGCGGACGATCCGGGGGCGCCAGGAGAGTCGTTGTGCTCCCTGCCGACCAGACACTGGCGGACGACGCGGTGGGGTTTCACGTGAAACGCAATCTCTGCGGGCCCGGGTCGCCGACTACGGCAGGCCGTCGTGCGTGGCGGACGCAGTAGCTCACGTCGGTCGCGCGAACGTGGAGGTACCGTCCTGTTTCACTGCAGAGCTGAGACCGTCGGCTCCCCACGCACGATCATGCAGCGAGGGCCGCACGGACGCCGGCGCGAGTGGACATCGGTACGTAGCAGGTCGTGCGGGCTGGTCACGCATCGGCAAACACGTGGGGGATCAGCCTCCGCGGGGCGCGCTCGACCGTGGATGTCGCGGAGGGAGAACCGTCGCCCTGAGACGACGTCCTTCGCTAGGAGCGCGACAGGAATGGAGCGCCGCTGAGGACCTGCTCTGCGCAAAGCAGGACGTGGCGCGCGTGAGATTGCGAGCCTCTCCGGTGCGGCCTGCAGCGCAGAGTCCGCTTCAGCCCTGGCCCACACGACACCCGACTCTCGAGACAGAGTGTCGTACTGCGGTTGGAAGTGTGACGTGCAGTGAGCAGGCCAGAGGGAGACGGCTGCGCGCGGCTGCAGGCCGTCGGCCATGTCACGGCGCGGTGTGCGTGTGCGCTTGACCGCCCGAGCGATGTTCCACGTGAAACCATCACCAGCGCCTTGTCCACGTGCGGCGCGGGACGGTCGGACTGTCCGCGAGCAAGCACTAGGCTAGGCCAGGGCGCGTGACAACAGCGATCAAGGGGTACGTGTGACCGAGTCGGACGACACGACCGCTACGGTAGGCCAAGCCGCAGCGGAGGAGCATGAGGACCGGAGGGCGCAGAGTATCCTCGGGGGGCTCGACGACTTCGACGACTCCACGCCCCTGGCGGCCCAGCTCGCGGAGGACGCCAGGCGCCGCATCGCCCTCGAGGGCAAGTCCTTCCCGAAGCCGCGCCGGACGCGGATCCTCACGGTGGCGAACCAGAAGGGCGGCGTCGGCAAGACGACGACCACGGTTAATCTTGCTGCGGCCCTCGCCACCGGAGGGCTGAAAGTCCTGGTCATCGACAACGACCCGCAAGGTAACGCCTCGACCGCGCTCGGGATCGACCACCACGCCGGCACGCCGTCCACCTACGAGGTGCTCATCGACGACGTGCCTCTCGCCGAGGTGATCCAGCCGTGCCCCGACCTCGACGGCCTGTTCTGCGCGCCAGCAACGATCGACCTCTCGGGGGCGGAGATCGAGCTCGTCTCGATGGTCGCGCGGGAGAACCGGCTGCGAAACGCGATCACCAGCCTCCTCGAGAGCCAGGATGCCGCCGACAGGTACGACTACGTCTTCATCGACTGCCCGCCGAGCCTCGGACTCCTCACGGTAAACGCCTTCGTGGCCGCGCGCGAGGTGCTCATCCCCATCCAGTCGGAGTACTACGCCCTCGAGGGACTGAGCCAGCTCCTGCGGAACATCGAGCTCATCAGGGGCCACCTCAACCCCACGCTACACGTGTCGACGATCCTCCTCACGATGTTCGACAAGCGCACCAACCTGTCCCGACAGGTCGCGGACGAGGTCCACACCCACTTCCCGAAGCAGACCCTCGAGGTCTCGATCCCACGGTCGGTGAGGATCTCCGAGGCTCCGTCGTACGGGCAGACCGTGCTCACCTACGACCCGACCTCGACCGGCGCGCTCGCCTACCGGGCCGCCGCGCAGGAGCTCGCGGCGCGCGCCGAGCCCACACCCACATCAGCACAGCAACAGCCCGCAGCGGCGCAGCGTACGGAGGATGTCCATGAGTGAGAAGCGACGCGGCCTGGGCAAGGGTCTCGGTGCGCTGATTCCAACGGCCCCCACGGAGGGTCGTCCGGTGGACGTCTTCTTCCCGGACCAGCGCGCGGAGCCCCCGTCCCGCGGTGCCGCTGCGCCCGCCGAGCGCGAGACCCGCGCGGCCGACACGGGTGCAGAGGCCCCCGCACCGAAGAAGCCGCGTGCCGCGGCCGCCACGGCCACCCCGGCGAAGTCCCGCAAGCGCGCCTCCATCCCCAAGGACGCCGTCACCCCGCGCCGGAAGCCCGCAGGAAGCAGCGCGGCGACGCCCGAGCCGGCCGTGACCGAGCCTCCGGCAGCCGTCGAGGCGCCTGCACCGGTCGAACCGGTCGCAGCGGACGAGTCCGCCTCCGACGAGACGCTCGTGCCCGTCCCGGGGGCGAGCTTCGCGGAGATCCCCGTCGGCGAGGTCGTCGCGAACAGGCGCCAGCCGCGCCAGGTCTTCGACGAGGACGAGCTCGAGGAGCTTGCCGCCTCCATCCGCGAGGTCGGCGTCCTGCAGCCGATCGTCGTGCGCGCCCTGCCCGAGGGCGAGGAGGCCCGCTACGAGCTCATCATGGGCGAGCGCCGGTGGCGCGCGTCCCAGCTCGCCGGCAACACCACCGTCCCCGCGATCATCCGCGAGGTCGAGGACGACGACCTCCTGCGCGACGCGCTGCTCGAGAACCTCCACCGGGCCCAGCTCAACCCGCTCGAGGAGGCCGCCGCCTACCAGCAGCTCCTCGAGGACTTCTCCTGCACACACGAGGAGCTCGCCTCCCGCATCGCACGCTCGCGCCCGCAGATCTCCAACACCCTGCGCCTGCTCAAGCTCCCCCCGCTGGTGCAGCGCCGGGTCGCCGCCGGCATCCTCTCCGCCGGCCACGCGCGCGCCCTCCTGGGGCTCTCGGACCCGGCGGCCATGGAGCGTCTCGCCCAGCGCATCGTCGCCGAGGGGCTGAGTGTGCGCACGACGGAGGAGATCGTCGCGCTCGGTGACGAGCCCACGGCGCCCGAGATGCGCCGTCGTCCGCGGGCTGGGGCCTACACGGCCGAGCTCAACGAGATCGCCACGCGGCTGTCCGACCGCTTCGACACCCGCGTGAAGATCGGCATGGGTCAGCGCAAGGGCAAGATCAACATCGAGTTCGCGAGCATCGAGGACCTCAACCGGATCCTCGACGTGCTCGCGCCCTCGGTCGAGCGTCCCCCGCTCGACGGCGCAGCGTCCTGAGCCGCCGCCCGCGCCTGACACTCAGGCGCGGGCCGCGGCCCTCCGCACGAGGTCGACGAGCAGCTCGGTGAAGGACGGGCCGCCCTGCGCCGCGTATGCCTGGGCCGCCTGCGGGTAGAGCGAGGTCTCGGTCATCCCGGGGGCGACGTTCATGTCGAGGAACCACGGGGTACCCTCGGCGTCGACGACGAGGTCGGTGCGGGACAGGTCCCGCAGACCGAGCGCCCGGTGCGCGGCGACGGCGGCCTCGCACGCCGCCCGAGCGGTCTCCTCGTCCAGGCGCGCCGGGACGAAGTACTCGGTCCGGCCCGCGTTGTAGCGCGCGTCGTAGTCGTAGGGCCCCTCGGTGACGATCTCGACCGGTGGGAGCGCGACGGGGCCGTCCGCGGTCTCGACGACGGACACCGCCACCTCCGTGCCCACGACAGCTCGCTCGACCAGGGCGGCGTTGCCGTAGGAGAAGCAGGCGACCATCGCGTCGGGCAGGTCCTCGGTGCGCTCGACGACGGTCACGCCGAGCGCGGAGCCACCGTCCTCGGGCTTGACGACGAGGGGCAGCCCGAGCCCGGCGACGGCGGTCGACAGCACCGGGGCGGAGCCGATCTCGTGGAACAGCCCGCGCGGCAGCGTGACGAACGCCGGCGTGGCGACACCCGCGGCGCTGACGATCGCCTTGGCCACCGGCTTGCGCGACGCCAGGCGGCACGGGCCCGAGGTGCTGCCCACGTAGGGGATGTCGAGGAGCTCGAGGAGCCCGCGGATCGAGCCGTCCTCCCCGGTGGAGCCGTGAACCAGCGGGAGGACGACGTCGGGGCGGTTCTCACGCAGGTGGGGCAGGAGGTCGGCGTCGAGGTCGCGGACCTCGACCGTGAGGCCGGCGTCGCGCAGCAGCTGGGCCACGCGGCGGCCCGAGCGCAACGACACGTCACGCTCGTGGGACAGCCCGCCGGCGAGGACGAGGACGCGCAGGTCGTTCGGCACGGTTTCGGCAGTGGTCATCGTGGCTCCGCTCTGTCTCAGGCCTGGTCCGGGCTCGGGGTGTCGACGAGGTGCTCGCCCGGAGGGCGCGTGCCGGCCGTCCCGAACATCTCGGTGAGCTCGAGCTCGGCGCGCACCACCCCGGCAAGGCGACGCACACCCTCCCGGATGCGCTCCGGCGTGGGGTAGCAGAAGGACAGACGCATGTGGTCGGCGCCCTGCCCGTCGGCGTAGAAGGCGGTCCCGGACACGTAGGCGACGAGGTTCGTCACCGCGCGCGGCAGCATCGCCTTGGCGTCGAGGCCCGGCGGGAGGGTCACCCACGTATAGAAGCCGCCCGTGGGCACGGTCCAGCTCGCCTCGGGCAGGTACTCGGTGAGCGCCGACATCATCGCGTCGCGGCGGGTGCGGTACTCCTCGCGGAACTGCTTGACCTGGCCGTACCAGTCGTAGCCCTCGAGGTAGGAGGTGATCGACAGCTGGCTGAAGCGCGAGGGCGACAGGATGGCCGCCTCGCTGGCCAGGACGAGCTTCTCCCGCACGGCGTGCGGTGCCGCCGCCCAGCCGACCCGGTAGCCCGGTGCGAAGGTCTTGGAGAAGGACCCGAGGTAGACGACGCCGTCGGGGTTGTAGCTCTTGAGCGAGGGCATCGGGTCGCCGTCGAAGCCGAGCAGCCCGTAGGGGTTGTCCTCGAGGATGAGGACGCCGTAGCGGCGGCAGATCTCCACGACCTGCGGCCGGCGCTCCTCGGTGAGGGTGACGCCGCCGGGGTTGTGGAAGTTCGGCACGGTGTAGAGCATCTTCACCCGCCGGCCCTCGGCCTTGAGGCGCCGCAGGGTCGCCTCGAGCTCCTCGGGGACCAGCCCGTCCCCGTCCATCGGCACGTGGACGATGTCGGCCTGGTAGGCGCGGAAGACACCGAGGGCGCCGACGTAGCTCGGGGCCTCCGCGACGACGACGTCGCCCGGGTCGATGAAGATCTCGGTGACGAGGTCCAGCGCCTGCTGCGACCCGGTGGTGACGACGACGTCGTCCGGGTGGGCGTGGACGTGGTCGTAGCGCATGACCTCGACGATCTGCTCGCGCATCGCGACCTCGCCCTGGCCGCTGCCGTACTGCAGCGCCTCGGGCCCACGGTCGCGGAGCAGCTTGGCCGTCATGTCGGCGAGGAAGTCGATCGGCAGCCCGGAGATGTTCGGCATGCCGCCGGCGAGGGACACGACCTCGGGGCGGCTGGCGACGGCGAAGAGCGCCCGGATCTCCGAGGAGCGCATCCCGTGGGCGCGCTCTGCGTAGGAGTCGAACCACGGGTCCAGCCGTGTTCCGGCGGCAGCACGCTCGCTGCCGGGGGTCCGGGGCTCGGGGTTCGTCATGTGGTGTGCCTCCTCCTGCGCGCTCGTCGACGCGTCTGCCAGGCTACGCCGCCCGCGCCCCGATCCCGCGCACCGTGTCAGGGAACGAGCGCGGCGAGCTCCGCGGCGAGGGTCGGCTTGGGGCGGGCACCGACGATCGAGGAGACAAGCTCGCCGTCCCGGAAGAGCAGGAGCGTGGGGATCGACTCGATCCCGTAGGCCTGCGTCGTGTCCGGGTTCTCGTCGACCTCGACGGCGACGACGCGTAGCCGGTCCCCGTAGTCGGCGGCGAGCTCGGAGAGCACCGGCGCGAGCTTGAGGCAGGGCTGGCACCAGGGCGCCCAGAAGTCGACGAGGACCGGGCCGCTCGCGCCGAGCACCTCGGTGGCGAAGGTGTCGTCGGTCACCTGCGCCACCGAGGGGGAGGAGCCGTTCACAGGGAGACGGCGCCCTGCGGGGTCTGCGAGGCGTCGGTGGCCGGCTCGGCGGCCTCGCCGAGGGCGGCGAGGTAGCGCTCGGCGTCCAGGGCGGCGGCGCAGCCGGTGCCGGCCGCGGTGATGGCCTGGCGGTAGGTGTGGTCGACGGCGTCGCCGCAGGCGAAGACGCCGGGCACGCTCGTGGCGGTGGAGGGGGAGGTGACGACGATGTAGCCGTTCTCGTCCAGCTCGACCTGACCGACGAGCATGTCGGTGCGCGGCACGTGGCCGATGGCGACGAAGAGGCCGGTCGCGTCCATCTCGCGCTCCTCACCGGTGACGGTGTCGCGCAGGGTGAGGCCGGTGACCTTCTCGGTGCCGTGGATCGCGGTGATCTCGCTGTTCCAGGCGAACTCGATCTTCGGGTTCGACATCGCGCGGTCGGCCATGATCTTCGAGGCCCGCAGCTCGTCGCGGCGGTGCACGATCGTCACCTTGGAGGCGAACTTCGTGAGGAAGGTGGCCTCCTCCATCGCGCTGTCCCCGCCGCCGGCGACGACGATGTGCTGGTCGCGGAAGAAGAAGCCGTCGCAGGTGGCGCAGTAGGAGACGCCGCGCCCGCCGAGGGTCTTCTCCCCCTCGAGGCCGAGCTCCTTGTAGGCGGAGCCGTTGGCGAGGATGACCGAGCGGGCCCGGTAGGTGTCGCCCTCCGCCGTCGTCACGGTCTTGACGTCACCGGCGAGGTCGACCGACACGGCGTCGTCGTAGACGACGGTGGCGCCGAACTTCTCCGCCTGCGTCTGCATCTTGTCCATGAGCTCGGGGCCCATGACGCCCTCGGGGAAGCCGGGGAAGTTCTCGACCTCGGTCGTGTTCATGAGGGCGCCGCCGGCGGTGACGGCGCCGGCGATGACGACGGGCGCGAGGTTCGCGCGGGCGGCGTAGATCGCAGCGGTGTAGCCGGCGGGGCCGGAACCGACGATGACGACCTCGTGCAGGGTGGTCGGGGTGGTGCTCGTCATGGAAGTCCTTCGTCGCTCGGGGGTGCTGCTCAGGTCAAGGCCCGGAGGCCCGGATTTGTTCCGGTGTCACTGGACGGTGAGCTCGGCGAGCTCGATGCGGTTGCGGCCGTCGGAGTCGGCCACGGGCAGCGAGGTGAACCACAGGACGATGCTGTCGGTCTCGACCGGCTCGGCGAAGGTGAAGGTCGTCGCCGGGCCCATGGGGCCGGACGCGAGGACCTCGCCCTCGGTGGGGGTGTCCGGACCGGTGGCCCGGATCTCGACGTTCCCGCCCTGGCCCATGAGGTCCACGGTGACGGCGGAGACGCGAGTGGCCTCCTGGAGCGCCACGTGCAGGCCGATCCCGGTCTTCATGCCGTACTGCGGGTCGACGTAGGAGCGGGAGCGCCAGTAGGTGTTCGGGTCGCCGTCCAGGGCCTGCGGGGTGAGCTCGGGGTTCTCCGCGCCGTCGCCCTCGGGGTCGAGCGGGGCGAGGGAGGCGACGACGGGCGGGGCGGCCGGCGGCGCCGTCTCCTCGGGCTCCGGCTGCTCCGGCTCGGTGGCCTCCTGGGTCGCGGGGGCCCGGGTGGGCTCGGGGGCGACGTAGTTGTCCGGGGCCGCGGTGATGGTGCGGAAGGCGATGATCGCGCCGATGAGCAGGGCGACGAGCGCGACCGCGAGGACGATCGGCGTCGGGTCCAGGTGCCGCTCCCGGAAGGGTACCGGCGCGCCGGGCTCGCGCTCGGGCTCCTCGGCGACCACGGACTCCCACGAGCGGTCCTGGGTCTGCGGGGTGGGCGCGGCCGCGGGCTCCGGGCGCGGCGGGTCGGCGGGCACCCGGCCGTGCTCGACGGCGGCGCGCACGTCCGCCTCCCGGGTCTCGGCCAGCTCCTGCTCGGCTCTGGCCTCCCGCTCGGCGGCGCGGGCCGCCGCGGCTGCGGAGACCTTGCCGGCGCCGGCGGAGAGGCGCTGCCGCAGCGCGTCGACCCCCTTGCGGGTGGTGTCGGCGACGGCGGAGGCCGCCCCGCCCACACCGGCACCGATCGTCGCGGTGACGGTCGAGCCGCGCGGGTGGCGGGCGGCGGAGGTCGTGGCGGCGTCGTCCTCGGGGGCGACGACGGCGGTGAAGTCCTCGGGGGCGCCGGCGCCGCTCGGCACCGGGCGCGGCTGCCAGCCGCTCGTGTCGAGCGCGGGGGTCCGGTCGGCGGCCTGGTCGGGGGTGTCGGCGACGACCTCGTCCCAGGTGGGGGCGGCCGCTTCAGCCGCCGTCGTCGCGGGCTCGACCTCGCCCGAGGGGGTCTGCGTCTCCTCGGCAGCGGGCTCGACTGCGGCCGGCTCCTCGGGCGCGGGCTGCTCGGAGGCGGCCTGCTGCTCCCCGGACGTCGGCAGCTCCGCCGGCTCCTCGGGTGCGGGCTCCTCGGCCGGCGCGACCGGGGCCCCGGCAGTGGCCGGGACGACCGGCGCGGCGGCACCCGGAACGGCCGCAGCGGCCGCACCGGCACCGGCGACCGTCGCCGCAGCACCGGCCGCCGCGACGCCACCAGCGGTGAGCGGCCACACCGGGCGGTCGCTCGTCAGGGCCTCGACGTTGATGTCGCGCCACGGGGCGAGCTCGCGGATGAGCTCGCTCGGCGTGCGCGGGCCCTCCCCGGCGAAGCTGCGGGTGCACAGCGCCCCGAGGTCCGCGGGGACGCCGTCGCGCAGGCTGCTCGGCGCGACGGGGACGCCGGCCACGACGGGCGCGGCGGGGACCTGGGCGGCGAGCTCGGGTCCGTCGTCGGGCTCGGGCCAGGTGCCGGTGAGGGCGAGGTAGAGAAGGCGGACGAGGCCGAGGGTGTCGACCTGGGCGGCGGAGATCGGGTCCTGGTCGATGCCGAGGTAGGCGGCGGCGACGCCGAGGCCGCCGAGCCGGACCTGGCCGTCCGCCGTCACGTGCACGGCCGAGGGCAGCAGGAGGAGGTGGTGGACGCCGCGGCGGCGGGCCGCCTCGAGGGCGCTGGCCACCTCGCCGACGACGGCGCGGGCCTGCTCGGGCGCCATGGGCCCGGCGGTGGCGATCTCGGCGAGGGAGGGGCCGCCGGCGACGTCGGTGACGACGAAGGCGTGGTCCTCGTGGGCGCCGACGTCGAGCACCCGCTCGAGGCGGGGGTCGTCGACGAGGGCGGCGCGGCGCGCTGCGTCGAGTGTCTCGGCGGAGGCGCCGGTCGTCGAGGGCAGCACGAGGGCGCGGACCTCGCGCTCGAGGATCTCGTCGCGTCCCTGCCACAGCGCGGTGCCGGGCAGGACGGGGGTGAGCTCGCGGTCGAGGAGGTAGCGCCCGGACAGCAGCGTGCCCTGCTCGAGTGTGGGTGCGGTACCCGGTCCGTGGTCGTCCAGCGTCCTGCTCCCTCTGTCCGGTCCCGGTCCCGGGCCCCTGTCGTCCGGGCCCATCGTACTGACTGGCGTCCCCGCGTCCCCCGCCCACCCGCGCAGGCCCGGCACCCGTGCCGCCACCTTCCGCAGCACGCGCAGCGCGGGCGTGAGGATGACGTCGAGCTCGGAGACCTTGAGCAGCCGCAGCATGAGGAGGTAGCCGACGCCCATGAGTCCGCCGACCAGCGCCACCTTGACGAGCGACTGGGCCGCGCGGGCGACGTCGGACTCGGCCGTGGACACCGGGCCGACGACGTGGAGGAGCAGCCAGCCCAGCAGGAGCGGGGGCGTGGCGGCGAGGACGATGCGCAGGTGGCTGCGCAGCACGCGCCCGCCGTCGAGGCTCGGCAGCTTGAGGCGCAGCGCGAGGTAGGCGACGACGGAGCCGACGACGTTGGAGGCCGCATTGGCGACGGCCGCGCCGACGAGCCACCACTCCGGGGGCAGGAGCATCGACACGAGGCAGCCGACGATGACGATCGCGGTGAGCGGGACCTGCAGCTTGAAGAGGGACTTGGTGTCCTCGAAGGCGTAGTAGACCCGCTGGATCATGGTGAACGCACCGAGGGCGGCGATGCCGCCGAGCAGGCCGACGAGCACCCGGGCGGTGCCCTGGGCCTCCGGCACCGTCATCGTCAGCGAGGCCACCTGGACGAGCGGCAGCGCGAGGACCGCCAGGGCGCCGCTGGCGAAGATGGTGAACACGGCGATCGTCCGCAGCCCGAGGGACAGGTCGTCGCGCACCTTCGCTGTCTCACCGGAGGCCGCGTAGCCGGAGACGCGCGTGAACAGCGCCGTCACGAGCGAGACGGTGATGAGCGACTGGGGCAGCAGGTAGAGGAAGTTCGCGTTGTCCCAGGCGGCGTTGCCGGGGATGAAGCCCTCGCCGCGGTCTGCGGCAGCGGCCGCGAGGTTGGAGATCGCGATGAAGCCGAGCTGGGCGACGAGGAGGCTGGCGAAGGCCCAGGTCGCGACCTTGCTCGCCCGGCCCAGCCCGGAGCCGCGCAGGCCCCAGCGCGGCCGGAAGCGGAAGCCGGAGCGGTGCAGCGGGACGATGAGGATGAGCGCCTGGAGGGCGACGCCGAGGGTCGCGGTGCCGCCGATGACCCCGATGCGCAGCCCGTCCCACGCCGCCGGGTCCTCGTGCGCGCCGGTCATCCGCCCGCCGAAGACGACGATGTAGGCGAGGAGCCCCACGAGCGCGACGACGTTGTTGAGCGCCGGCGCCCACATGAACGGCCCGAAGTTGCCGCGCGCATTGAGCACCTGGCCGAGCAGCGTGTACATCCCGTAGAAGAACAGCTGCGGCACGCACCAGAAGGCGAAGGCGACGGCGATGTCGAACCACGCCGGGTCCAGCTCGGAGGCGTAGACGGTGACGAGCAGGGACGCCCCGGCAGTGAGGAGGACGGTGAGCCCGAGGAGCGCGGCGCCGGCCATGGTGAGCAGCCGGTTGACGTACTCGTCGCCGCCGTCGCGCTGCTTCATCGCGCGAACGATCTGCGGGACGAGGATCGCGTTGAGGACGCCGCCCGCGACGAGCATGTAGACGACGTTGGGCAGCTTGTTCGCCACCGAGAAGGAGTTCGCGGCGCCGGTGAGGCCGATCGCGCCGATGAGCGCGATGTTGCGGAGCAGGCCGAGCAGCCGGGAGACGAGCGTTCCGGAGAACATCACCGCGGCCGAGCCGGCCAGGCCGCGACGTCCTTCGCTCATGCGCTGCTCTCCTCGGGCTGGGCGGTGCCGAGCGGTCCGCGGCGGCGCGCGCGGCGCACCGTCCGCACGAGGCCGGCGACGAGCATGACGACGAGCAGGCCGGCGACGACGGCGGTGCCCACCGTCTCCCAGTCCGCGCGCACCCGCACCTGGATCTCGGTGGGCTCGTTGATGACCGCGCCGTCGGGGGCCGCGAGGACGACGTCGACGACGACGTCCCCGCTGCCGACGGCGTGGACGGGCACCTGCGCGGTCGCGGACTGCTGGGCGGGGATCTCGAGGGTGACGTCGTCGTCGGCGACGAGGCGTGCGTCGCGGGGGTTGAGGTGGACGACGACGGTCGCGGGCCGTGACATCTCGTTGGTGACCGCGACGGGGATGTGCGCCTCCTCGTTGATGAGGTTGAGCGTGCTGCCGGGACGGGCGGCGACGAGCCCGCGCCGTTCCCCGGAGGCCTCCTCGGCGGCGTCGACGAGCTCGCCGCGGGTGCCGGGCCGGTCCCGCCAGGCCGCCGAGGTCACCTCGAGCAGGGCGGTGCGGACCGGCTCGACGAGCACCTCGGGCTCCTCGAGGACACCGGCGAAGGCGGTGGTCCGGGCGAGGACCTCGGTGACGCGGTCCAGCTCCTCGGCGCCGACCTCACCGTCCTCGACGACCGTCTCGGGCAGGTTCTCCCGCTCGAGCTCGGGCGCCTCCCGCTCGAGCATCTCGGCGAGCCCCACCCGCTCGAGCCAGGGAGCCTGGGCAAGCGCGTCGAGCTGCTCACCGAGGACCGCGGGGTCACCGGCGAAGTCGCGGGGCAGGGTGAGGAGGAGGTCGCGGCGGTCCGCGGGGCGCTCGCGGGCGACGACGGCCGTCTCGGCGAGGAGGTACTGGCGGGCGGTGAGGGGGTCGAGGGCGACGGGACCGTCCGTGTCCGGGTTGATCGGCAGCAGCGTCCCGCTGAGCAGCGCGGAGAGCCGCTCGTCGGTGAGGACCGCCGGCAGCGTCGTGCCGTTGACGGCGACGTCGGCGCGCGCGGAGGGCGTGTAGGTGAGCTGGGAGGTGGCCGCCAGGCCGGTGCTCGGCAGCACGACGGAGGCGGCACCGGCGGCGGAGAGAGCACTGAGGGTGGCGGCGTCGGGCGCCTCGGCCGCGGGCCAGGCCAGGCCCGTGCCGGCGGTCAGGCCCAGCCCCTCGAGGGCGGCGTCCCGGGCGGACGCGACGTCCGCGATGAGGTCGGTGCGCCCGGCGTGGGTGAGCGCGGAGGCGTCGGCGTCCGCCCAGAGCAGGGCGTGGACGGCGCGGCCGGGCGCGTCGGCGAAGTCGCGGACCGTGCTGCGCAGGGTGGTCTTCGGGGCGGTGTCCGGGTCCGTGGGGTCCTCGGTGGGCTCCGCGTCCGCCGGCTCACCGGCGGTGAGGTCGACGACGGCGGGCACGTCGACGAGCAGGGACGGGTCGACGGCGAGGTCGACGTCGGGACGGTCGAGGGCGGCGAGGAGCGGCTCGAGGCGGTCGGCGGCGACGACGTCGAGGCGGGTGCCGGTCTCCTGAGCGGTCGCCCGCTCCGGTGCCGTGGGCGAGGCGGCGGCGAGGACGGCCAGCGGCATCGTCTCCACCTCGAGGTCCGGCCACCACAGGAGGAAGCTGCGCGCCGCCGCGAGGTCCGGGGCACGGGAGGTGTCGGCCTCGTGGACGGTCACCTCCAGGCCGCGCGGCCCCCAGCCGGCGTACCCGGTGGAGAAGGGCACGGCCTCCGGCGGGACGGTGAGGGTGAAGTCGGCCGTCGCGCCCGGCGCGAGCGGCTCCTCCAGCCGCTCGGCGTGCAGGAGGGTCGTGGCCGAGCGGGACGTCGGGTCGAGCCACCGCTCGAGGAGGGACCGGCTGATGGGGGTGCTCTGCTGGGCGCGCAGCCGCAGCTCCGGCACGACGATCTCGCTGTCGGTACCGTTCGTCACCGTGCCGCGCACGACGAGCTCCTCACCGGGGGTGAGGACGGCGGGGGCGATGTCGGTGAGCGAGACCGCGACGTCGTCCGCCGTCGGGTCCGACGTGGTCGCGGTGGCGGCGGTGGGCACGAGGCAGAGGATCGCCGCGAGCAGCAGGAGCACGAGCGCTCGCGGGCCGGCCCCGGACGAGGTCCAGGTGGTGTTCATGCGCGTCCGGCCAGCACGTCCCTCGCGGTGGCGACCACGCGCCGCTCGTTCGGGTAGGCGAGGCGCGAGGCGACCTCGGTGAGGCTGACCCAGGCGACGTCCTCGGCCTCGCAGTCGGGGTCGTTCTCGATCGTCAGCTCCCCGCCGGTGGCCTCGAGGAGGTAGTGGTGGACGACCTTGTGGACCCGGCGGTCGTCACCGGAGAACCAGTAGTCGATGGTGGCGAGGTGGCGCAGCACCCGCCCGGTGATGCCGGTCTCCTCCGCGATCTCGCGGACGGCGGCCTCCTCGGGGGTCTCCTCGCCCTCGAGGTGCCCCTTGGGCAGGCACCACTCCAGCCGCCCGCCCCTGTTGCGCCGGGCGATGACGGCGGTGAACGCCTGCCGGTCCTCCACCCGCACGACCAGGCCCCCGGCCGAGGTCTCGTCCACGACCGGCAGCAGCGTCGAGCGAGGCGGCGCGGCGCGCGGACGCGGCGGCGCAGGGACGCGCCGACGCGGCGAGGGGACGGCGGACATGAGGTCACCATAATCAACTGACCTGGGGGATGCGGCGGTCACGCGCACGACGGCGGCACATCCGGGACGTGACCGACGCCCGTCCCGGCGACGTGGCCCCCGCCGTCGTCGACGTGGCAGGCTGTGGCAAGTGCCGCCCGCCAACGACTCGACCTCCGCGCTCGCTCGCACGGCCGCCGCCGCGTTCACCTCGCTGCCGCCCGCCGTCCTCGAGCTGGGCACCGTCTTCGCCGACGCCGGCCACGAGCTCGCGCTCGTCGGCGGCCCCGTCCGCGACGCCTTCCTCGGCACGGTGAGCCACGACCTCGACTTCGCGACCTCCGCCCGGCCCGACGACACCGAGCGGCTGCTCGCCCGCTGGGCCGACGCCCACTGGGACGTGGGCAAGGAGTTCGGGACGATCGGGGCACGTAAGGGTGACGTCGTCGTCGAGGTGACGACGTACCGCACCGAGGCCTACGAGGCCGACTCCCGCAAGCCTGTCGTCGAGTACGGCGACACCCTCGAGGGCGACCTCACCCGCCGCGACTTCACCGTCAACGCGATGGCGGTGCGCCTGCCCGCCCTCACCTTCGTCGACCCCCACGGCGGGCTCGAGGACCTGCGGGCCGGGGTGCTGCGCACGCCGGTGGAGCCGGAGCAGTCCTTCGACGACGACCCGCTGCGGATCATGCGGGCCGTGCGCTTCACCGCCCAGCTCGGCTTCGAGGTCGAGCCCGGGACGATGGCGGCGATGTCGGCGATGGCCGAGCGGCTGGCGATCGTCTCCCCCGAGCGGGTGCGCGCCGAGCTCGAGCGGATGCTCCTCACCGAGCGGCCCCGCCGCGGCCTGGAGCTCATGGTCTACACGGGGGTCGCCGCCGTCGTGCTCCCCGAGCTCGACGAGCTGCAGCGCACCGTCGACGAGCACCGCCGGCACAAGGACGTCTACGAGCACACTCTCGTCGTCCTCGACCAGGCAGTCGCGATGGAGACGGGCCCCGACGGGCCGGTGCCCGCCCCCGACCTCGTCCTGCGCCTGGCCGCGGTGCTCCACGACATCGGCAAGCCGGCCACCCGGCGCTTCGAGCCGGGCGGCGGGGTCAGCTTCCACCACCACGAGCTCGTCGGCGCGCGGATGGCGGCCAAGCGGCTCAAGGCGCTGCGCTTCGACAAGCAGACGATCAAGGACGTGTCCCGGCTCGTCGAGCTGCACCTGCGCTTCCACGGCTACGGGGAGAGCGCGTGGACCGACTCCGCGGTGCGCCGCTACGTCACCGACGCCGGCCCGCTCCTCGAGCGGCTCCACCGCCTCACCCGCGCAGACTGCACGACCCGCAACCGCCGCAAGGCCATGCGGCTGGCCGCGGCCTACGACGACCTCGAGGAGCGCATCGCGGCGCTCGCCGAGGAGGAGGAGCTGGCCAGGATCCGGCCGGACCTCGACGGCGAGCAGATCATGGCGATCCTCGGCGTCCCGCCCGGCCCGGTGGTGGGCCGCGCCTACCGCTTCCTCCTCGACCTGCGCATGGAGCGCGGGCCGCT
This sequence comes from Georgenia phoenicis, assembly GCF_047302425.1. NCBI lineage: Bacteria > Bacillati > Actinomycetota > Actinomycetes > Allobogoriellales > Allobogoriellaceae > Georgenia > Georgenia phoenicis. The sequence goes on from NZ_CP154855.1 coordinate 350,761, forward strand.
CGGGGAGGACGCCGCCCGCGAGGCCCTCGAGGCCTGGTGGGCCGCCAACCAGGACTGACCCCGTCCCGCCCGGGCACTGTCGGCGTGAGAGGCGTGGGGGCTACTCGACGGGCTGGAGGAGGCCGGTGTCGACGTCGTAGAGGAAGCCCCCGGCGGCCACGGTGTCCGGGATGAGCGGGTGGGAGCGCACCTTGGCGACCTCCGCGCGGATCGACTGGACCTGGTCGGTGATGACGCCGAGCGACATCCACGTCGCGTCCTGCCCCTGGAGACGGCCGATCTCCGCCTGCAGCTCCTCCTCCGAGCGGGAGGCCATCGCGCACCGGGTGTGGTGGACGACGAGCACGCGGTCGACGTTGAGCAGGTTCGTCCCGAGCACGAGGGCGACGAGCACCTGGTCGGTGACGCGGCCGCCGGGGTTGCGCAGGATCTTCGCGTCGCCCGGCTCGAGGCCGATCATCCCGAGCGGGTCGATCCGCGAGTCCATGCAGGTGACGACGGCGACGCCCGCCCGGGCGACGCCGTCGAAGCCCGCGAGGGAGAAGTCCTCGGCGTAGCGCGCGTTCGCGGCGAGCAGGTCAGCGAAGGGTTCGGTCATGGCGGCGACGGTACTCCGCCGCGCCGTCGTCCTTCGCGTCGGGTTCAGGTCGCGGACCTGCCACGCTCGCTCGCGTGGACGGGGCGGGGCGCGTCGTCGAGCCGGCGGGTGCCGACCGCGTAGCCGAGCGAGACGAGGAGGTAGACGACGGCGAGCGCGGCGAAGACGAGGCGGGACCAGCCGGTGTCGGGCAGCGCCCACGCGCCCAGCGCCGCGGCGGCGACGAAGGCCGCGTTGTAGAGGACGTCGTAGAGCGAGAAGGCGCGGCCGCGGTAGTCGTCGTGGGTGTCGCGGTGGACGATCGTGTCGACGGCGATCTTCGCGCCCTGGACGCTGAGCCCGAGCAGGACGGCGGACACGCCGACGACGGCGAGCTGCGGCGTCGTGACGAGCAGCGCCTGGCTCACGCCCCCGACGGCGAGGCAGACGACGATCCAGCGCGAGGGCGTCATCCGCTCGTGAGCGATCGGGGTGAGGAGGATGGCCAGCCCGTTGCCGGCGAAGGAGATACCGCCGAGGAGCGCGAAGGTGGCCAGGCCCTCGCCGGCGTCGGCGGGGTCGGAGAGCAGGTTGCGGGAGATGAGGATGAGCGCCATGAAGTTGACGCCGTAGAGGAAGCGGTGGACGGCCATGACGCCCAGCCCCAGGCCGGGCGTGCCGCGGCGGACGAGGTAGCGCGCGCCGTCGACGAGCTCGGCCGCCGTGCTGCGCAGTGCCGCCGCGACGCCCGTGCGGGGGCGGGTGGCGGGGCCCAGCTCCGTGCGTCCCAGCCGCAGGGCGAGGGCGGAGGCAGCGGCGAAGAGGACCGCCGCGGCGACGAGCGCTGCGGAGTTCTTCGCCGACGCGGGCACGACGAGACCGGTGACGAAGCCGATCGCGCCGCCGACGACGGCGGAGACCGCGCCCAGGGTCGGGGTGAGCGTGTTGGCCATGAGGAGCTGGTCGCGCGGGACGACGCGCGGCAGCCCGGCGGACAGCGCGGCGAGGAGGAAGCGGTTGACGCCGAGCGTCACGAGCGCGAGCACGTAGACGAGCACGGACACGCCCGCCGTCCCGATGAGGACGGCGAGGACGACGGCGAGCAGGACCCGCACCGCGTTGCCGACGAGGAGGACCTGGCGCCGGCTCCACCGGTCGAGCAGGGGCCCGGCGAAGGGGCCGACGACCGTGAAGGGCAGGAGCAGGACGGCGAAGGCCGCCGCGACCCCCGAGGCGGTGGCCATGTTCGCCGGGTTGAAGAAGAAGAGGGTGGCGAGGCCGACCTGGAACATGCCGTCGCCGCACTGGGAGACGAGCCGGACGGTGAAGAGCTTCCGGAAGCCGGGGTGGACGGCGAGGGTGCGCAGGTCGGCGGGGATGCTCACCGGTGCAGGCTATCGCCCGCCGGATTCGCGACGAGATCGTGCCACAAAGGCCGGTTCGGCCGGCTGGCCTCCAGCCTCCAGGCTTGACCAGCGCGTGCTCGGCGGCTCTCAGGAGCCCTTTGTGGCGCGATCCGACACCGCGGCGGCCGAACTGCGCTACGCTCGGCGCTCGATATATCGGTCCGATACATCGCGCCGACCGGCCGGCACTCGAGGAGGGGACGGATGAGCACTCGCGCCGAGGTCCTCGAGCTCGCCATCCTCGGCCAGCTCGGCTCCTCCCCCATGCACGGCTACGAGCTGCGCCGCCAGCTCAGCGCCCAGCTCGGTGCCTTCCGCACGCTGTCCTACGGCTCGCTCTACCCGGCGCTGCGCCGGCTCACCGAGGCGGGCCTCATCGCCGAGGCGCCCACCGGCTCCCTGCCCCACCCCCTCGCCGGACGGCGCGGGCGCATCGTCTACGAGCTCACCGACGCCGGCCGCGAGCGCCTCGCCGCGACCCTCGCGACGGCGGACCCGGCGGCCTGGGAGGACGAGGCCTTCGACGTCCGCTTCACCCTCTTCGGTACCACCGACGCCCGGACCCGGCTGCGGATCCTCGAGGGCCGGCACGCGCGGATGGTCGAGCGGCTGTCCCTGCTGCGCGAGTCCACCCAGCGCACCCGCGAGCGGATGGACGCCTACACCGCCGAGCTCGCCCGGCACGGCCTCGAGCAGGTCGAGCGCGAGGTCGAGTGGCTGGAGAACCTCATCGACACCGAGCGCGGGACGCCCGGCGCCCTCGACATGCGAACCAGACCCGCGGGCGACCAGCCCGCACCTCCCACCCACAAGGAGCAAGAATGAGTTCAATCCGCGTAGCGATCGTGGGCGTGGGCAACTGCGCGTCCTCCCTCGTGCAGGGCGTGCAGTTCTACGCCGACGCCGACCCCGCGACGACCGTCCCCGGCCTCATGCACGTGACCTTCGGTGACTACCACGTGCGCGACGTCGAGTTCGTCGCCGCCTTCGACGTCGACGCCAAGAAGGTCGGCCTCGACCTCGCCGAGGCGATCAACGCGAGCGAGAACAACACCATCAAGCTCTGCGACGTCCCGGCCACCGGCGTCACCGTCCAGCGCGGCCACACCCTCGACGGCCTCGGCCGCTACTACAAGGAGATGGTCGAGGAGTCCGACGCGGAGCCGGTCGACGTCGTCGCCGCCCTCAAGGACGCCCAGGTCGACGTGCTCGTCTGCTACCTGCCGGTGGGCTCCGAGGAGGCCGCCCGCTTCTACGCCCAGTGCGCCATCGACGCCGGCGTCGCCTTCGTCAACGCGCTGCCCGTCTTCATCGCCGGCACCAAGGAGTGGGCCGACAAGTTCACCGCGGCCGGCGTGCCGATCGTCGGGGACGACATCAAGTCCCAGGTGGGCGCCACCATCACCCACCGCGTGCTCGCCAAGCTCTTCGAGGACCGCGGCGTGCGGCTGGAGCGGACCTACCAGCTCAACGTCGGCGGCAACATGGACTTCAAGAACATGCTCGAGCGGGACCGCCTCGAGTCGAAGAAGATCTCCAAGACCCAGGCCGTCACCTCGAACATGGCCGGCGAGCTCGCCCCCCGCAACGTCCACATCGGCCCGAGCGACTACGTCCAGTGGCTCGACGACCGCAAGTGGGCCTACGTGCGCCTCGAGGGCAAGGCCTTCGGCGAGGTGCCGCTCAACCTCGAGTACAAGCTCGAGGTGTGGGACTCCCCGAACTCGGCCGGCATCATCATCGACGCGATCCGCGCCGCGAAGATCGCCCTCGACCGCGGCATCGGCGGCCCGCTGCTGTCCGCGTCGAGCTACTTCATGAAGTCCCCGCCGGAGCAGCGCGACGACGAGACGGCGCGCGCCGACGTCGAGGCCTTCATCCGCGGCGACGTCGAGCGCTGAGCCACCGGCCCCCGGTCACCGCAGGCCTCGTCCGCGGTGACCGGGGGTTCGTCGTCCGCGCGGCAAAGGGGCCGGGGAGGCGCTGGGCGGATCGTGTGAAGGACGGGGCCGGCGGGCGGCCCGTCCCGGGCTGCGGCAGGCTCGGTACCGCATACTTGGGGGTCGTCGGGCAGGCCTGTCCGCACACCGCAGCCGAGGAGGAGACGCGTGGCGGCCACAAAGGAGCCGGGACGCCGGGGCACCGGCACCACGAGCCGGGGGGCGAGCAAGGGGCGCAAGCGCCGCTTCGACTACCCGCGCTCGGGCAAGGGCCCGATCAGGCGCTGGCTGCCGAGCTGGCGGGTGCTGCTGGGCACCGCGCTCACCGGGATCGCCGTCGTCATCGGCGTCGTCGCCGCCGCCTACGTCACCACCGACGTCCCCGAGCCCGGTGACTTCTCCCAGGCGCAGGGCACGCACGTCTTCTTCGCCGACGACCAGACGGAGATGGGCAGCTTCGCGGAGTACAACCGCGAGATCATCGACGCGAGCACGCTGCCCGCCCACGTGGGCAACGCCGTCGTCGCCTCCGAGGACCGCCGCTTCTACGAGAACGTCGGCGTCGACCCCATCGCGATCGGCCGCGCCCTCTACAACAACCTGCGCGGCAACCCCACGCAGGGCGGGTCGACGCTGACCCAGCAGTACGTCGAGCGCTACTACCTCGGCACGACGACGAGCTACGTCGGCAAGTTCCGCGAGGCGATCCTCGCGCTGAAGATCGACCGGGAGCTGTCCAAGGACGAGATCCTCGGCGACTACCTCAACACCATCTACTTCGGGCGCAACGCCTACGGCATCGAGACGGCCGCGCAGGCCTACTTCGGCAAGCCGGCCGCCGAGCTCACCCTCTCGGAGTCCGCGCTGCTGGCCGGCGTCATCCCCGCCCCCAGCGCGTGGGACCCGGCCATCGACCCCGAGCGGGCCGAGGAGCGGTGGGCGCGCACCCTGGACTTCATGGTCCGCGACGGGTGGATCACCCAGGCCGAGGCCGACGCGCAGACCTTCCCGCAGACGATCGAGCACGTCCGCTCCGACACCTACGCCGGCCCCAACGGCTACCTCCTCGACATGGTCCGCAAGGAGCTCGTCGACAAGGCGGGGATGACCGACGAGGAGATCGACACCCTCGGCCTGCGGATCACGACGACGGTCGACCCCGCGGCGCAGGAGGCGGCGGTCGCCGTCGTCGACTCGCTGCCGGAGGACCGCCCGGAGAACAACCGGGTGGCGCTCGTGTCGCTCGACCCGCGTTCCGGCGGGATCGTCGCGCTCTACGGCGGGCCGGACTTCGTGGCCCAGCCGCGCAACGCGGCCACGCAGGACGTCGCGCAGTCCGGCTCGACGTTCAAGCCCTTCACACTCGTCGCGGCGCTCGAGGACGGCATCCCGCTGACCCAGACCTACCCGAGCTACACGCCCATGGAGATCGAGGGCTTCGAGCGGCCGGTCAACAACTACGACCAGTTCAACCGCGGCCCCATCGACCTCGTCGAGGCGACCGAGCAGTCGGTGAACACGAGCTACGCGCTGCTCAACATGGAGGTCGGCCCGGAGCGGTCGATGGAGGTCGCGATCGAGGCCGGGCTCCCCGAGGACACCGCGGGCCTCGCGGCCGTGCCCTCCAACGTGCTCGGCCCCGCCTCGCCCCACCCGATCGACGTGGCGCGCGCCTACTCGACCTTCGCCGCGCAGGGCGTGCGGCACAACCCCTACATCGTCGCCGAGGTCACCGACGCGGACGGCAACGTCATCTACGCCGGGCACTCCAACGGGACGCAGGTCTTCGAGGCGGACGTCATGGCCTCGGCGACCTACGCGATGACCACGGTGATCGAGGAGGGCACCGGCGTGCGCGCCAGCTCCCTCGGTCGCCCCGCCGCGGGCAAGACCGGCACCTCGAACGAGGGCCGCTCCGCGTGGTTCGCCGGGTTCACGCCCCAGCTGACGACCGTCGTGGCGATGTACCAGGTGGGCGAGGACGGCACCGAGGAGTCGCTCACGCCCTTCGGCGAGTACGCCTCCATCACCGGCTCGACCTACCCGACGACGATGTGGCGCGACTTCATGGGCGTCGTCCTGGCCGACGAGCCGGTCGAGGACTTCCCCGAGCCGCCGGCGCCACCGCGGCCGACCTACGTGCCGCCGCCCGAGCCGGAGCCGACGCCCGAGCCGGAGCCGACGCCGGAGCCCACGACCGAGGCGCCGCCACAGCCCGCGCCCGAGCCGCCGGCACCCGAGCCGGACCCGGAGCCCAGCCCGACGCCGACCCCGAGCCCGACGCCCAGCCCGACCCCGTCGCCCTCGCCCACCGAGCCCCCGCCCGAGGAGGGCGGTGGCGGTGGCCCGGGCGGCGGGGGCGGCCCGGGCACCGGCGGCGGTGGTGGTCCCGGCGCAGGCGGCCCGCCCGGCGGCGGCTCGCGCGGCCCCGGCGGCTAGCCGAGGACGCGGGCGAGGCCCGCGACGAGGGCGGTGACGTCCTCCTCGGTGGTGTCGAAGGAGCACACCGCCCGCAGCACGCCCGTGCGCCGGTCCCACGGCAGGACGGGCAGCTGGGCGGTGACCGCCCCGACCGCCGCCGGCGGCACCGGGACGAAGACCGCGTTCGCCTCGACGGGGTGCACCGGCTCGATGTCGAGCTCGGTGCGCAGCAGCGCCGCGAGGTGGTCGGCGGCGTCGTTGGCCTGCTGCGCCGTCGTGCGCCACAGCTCGTCGGTGAGCAGGGCGAGCAGCTGCGCGGAGACGAAGCGCATCTTCGAGGCGAGCTGGGTCGAGGCTTTGCGCAACCGGGCGACCGGCTCCACGAGGGCGGGGTCGAGGACGACGATCGCGTCCCCGAAGAGTGCACCGTTCTTCGTGGCGCCGAAGGAGAGGATGTCGACGCCCAGGTCGGTGGTCAGGGCGGCGAGCGAGGTGCCCAGGCGGGTGGCCGCGTTGGCCAGCCGGGCGCCGTCGACGTGGACGGTCGCGCCGTGTTCGTGCGCGGTCGAGACGAGCGCCGCGAGCTTCTCGGGCCGGTAGACGGTACCGAGCTCGGTGCTCTGGGTGAGGGTGAGCGCGGCCGGCCGGGCGTGGTGGACGCTGCCGTCGTCCGCGGCGAGGAGCTCTGCGAGGTCGGCGACCGACACCGTGCCCGACGGCGCGGGCAGCGTGCGGACGGCGGCACCGGCCACGAGCTGGGGAGCGGTCGACTCGTCGGTGGCGACGTGCGCGTGCGCGGAGGCGACGACGGCGTCCCACTTCTGCAGCACGGCACCGAGGGAGACGACGTTCGCGCCCGTCCCGTTGAAGACCGGCAGGATGGTCGCGTCCGGGCCGAAGACCTCCCGGGCGCGGGCGTCGAGCTCGGCGGTGACGGCGTCCGCGCCGTAGGAGGGCGCGTGGCCTTCGGCGGCCGCGGCGAGGGCGGCGAGGACGGCGGGGTGGGCGCCGGAGGCGTTGTCGGAGGTGAAGCCGCGCGTGGTCATGGGGAGAATTGTGCCGCCGCGACAGTGATGTGGATGACGCACCTGGCGCACGGCGTCGTGCGTTAGAGTGGTGCGTTGGCCGCGGCCGGTGCGTACCTGCGTACCCGTTCGCAGCCACGCAACGCATCACCCTCCTGTCACGGACCGTCCGTGACCGCCAAGTCCAGAGGAGGTGGGTATAAGCATGCGCCAGTACGAGCTGATGATCATCCTCGACCCGGAGGTCGACGAGCGCACCGTCGCCCCGTCGCTCGACAAGCTGCTCTCGGTCATCACGACCGGTGGCGGGCAGGTCGACAAGGTCGACATCTGGGGTAAGCGTCGTCTTGCCTACGACATCAACAAGCGTTCCGAGGGCATCTACGCCGTCGTCGACATGACGACGACGCCGGAGCTCGCCCAGGAGCTCGACCGCCAGCTCGGGCTCAACGAGTCCGTCCTGCGCACCAAGCTCATCCGCCCGGACGCTCACTGAGCCTCCCGGCCCCCACCCTGACCCTCTAGAGGAGACCGACATGGCAGGCGAGACCGTCATCACCGTGGTGGGCAACCTCACGGCCGACCCCGAGCTGCGCTTCACCCCCTCCGGTGCGGCCGTCGCGAGCTTCACCGTTGCCTCGACGCCGCGGACGTTCGACCGGCAGTCCAACGAGTGGAAGGACGGCGAGACGCTGTTCATGCGCTGCTCGGTGTGGCGGGAGGCGGCGGAGAACGTCGCCGAGTCCCTCGCCAAGGGCAACCGCGTCATCGTCCAGGGGCGCCTCGTCCAGCGGTCCTTCGAGACCCGTGAGGGCGAGAAGCGCACCGTCGTCGAGATGCAGGTCGACGAGGTCGGTCCGTCCCTCCGCTACGCCACGGCCAAGGTCACCCGCACGCAGCGCGGTGGCGGCGGTGGCGGCTTCGGCGGCGGCGGCCAGCAGGGTGGCGGCGGGTACGGCGGCCAGCAGCAGGGCGGCGGCTTCGGCCAGCCCGCCGGCGGCCAGGCCGACGACCCGTGGGCCACGGGTGGGTCGAGCTCGTTCGGTGACGAGCCCCCCTTCTGATCAGACGTACAGCGTGGCGTGAGCCGCGCATGAAGAACCCAAGGAGCACATCATGGCGAAGCCCGTACTTCGCAAGCCCGGCAAGAAGAAGGCCAACCCGCTGAAGTCGGCCAAGGTCGAGGGCATCGACTACAAGGACACCGCGCTGCTGCGCAAGTTCATCTCCGACCGCGGGAAGATCCGCGCGCGTCGCGTGACCGGTGTCTCCGTCCAGGAGCAGCGCGCCATCGCCAAGGCCGTCAAGAACGCCCGCGAGATGGCCCTGCTGCCCTACGCGAGCTCCGCTCGCTGACCCAAGGGAGACACACAATGGCCAAGCTCATTCTCACCCACGAGGTCTCCGGCCTCGGCGAGGCAGGCGACGTCGTCGAGGTCAAGGACGGCTACGCCCGCAACTACCTCGTGCCCCGTGGCCTGGCGACCGCCTGGACCAAGGGTGCGCAGAAGCAGATCGACCAGATCCGCAAGGCCCGCAAGGCCCGCGAGATCGCCACGGTCGAGGACGCCCGCGCGGCGCGCGACTCGCTGCAGTCCAAGCCGGTCACCGTCGCCGTGCGCGCCGGCTCCGGCGGCCGTCTCTTCGGCTCCGTGACCACCGGCGAGATCGCCGACGCGGTCAAGGCTGCCGGTGGCCCGGCCATCGACAAGCGCAAGATCGAGGTCACCACCCCGATCAAGTCGCTCGGCGAGCACCGGGTGCAGGTCCGCCTGCACGCCGACGTCCAGGCGAACCTCACGGTTCAGGTCGTCGAGGCCTGACCAGGCCGTAGCAAGACACTCGAGGCGCCGGCCGGTGGGAGACCACCGGCCGGCGCCTCTCGCTTGTGTGCGGACTTCTCCACCGTGGAGGTGGAGAAGTCCACACGTAATCCAGCCGGCTCAGGCGCCGAGCACCATCCACCTGCCGCCGCGGGCGCGCAGGCCGGTGGTGACGGCGCGGGCGGCCATGAAGCCCCCCGCGAAGGCGGCCCACAGCCAGGCCAGGCCCACGCCGTCGTGCGGCGCCCAGGCCCACACGGCCGCCAGCAGGGGGACGTAGACGGCGAGGGTGACGACGCCCGCCCACGCGAGGAAGGTGCCGTCACCCGCCCCGATGAGCACGCCGTCGAGCACGAACACCCACCCGGCCATCGGCATGAGCAGACCGGTGACGACGAGGGCGACGGCGGCGGCCGTGCGCACCTGAGGGTCGGTGGTGAAGAGGGTGGTGATCCACCAGCCGCCGCCCGCGACGACGACGCCGATGACGGCGCCCGCGGCGACGCCCCACTGCAGGGTGCGGCGCAGCACGGCGCGCACCCGTGAGGTGTCGCCGGCGCCGAGCCCCTGGCCGACGAGCGCCTGTGCGGCGATGGCGAGGGCGTCCATGGCGAAGGCCGCGAGCCCCCACAGCGAGTTGACGACCTGGTGGGCGGCGAGCGGGACCGCACCGAGCGCGGTGGCGGTGACGACCGTGAGGAGGATGGCCACCCGCAGGCTCACGGTGCGCACGAGCAGGGGCGTGCCGGCGCGGGCGTTGGCCCAGATCCCGGCCGGCCGGGGACGCAGGGACACCGCTATGCCGCGGGCGCCGCGCAGCACGACGACGGCGAGGGCCGCGGCCATGAGCGTCTGGGCGACGGCGGTGCCAAGTCCCGAGCCGGCGACCCCCATGCCGAGGCCGTAGATGAAGAAGGCGTTGAGGGCGACGTTGACGGCGGCGCCCGCGGTCGCGACGACGAGTGGGGTGCGGGTGTCGAGCAGGCCGCGCAGGGTCCCGGTGGCGGCGAGGACGACGAACATGCCGGGCAGGCCGCCGGCCGACCAGCGCAGGTAGGCGACGGCGTGGGGCGTCACGGTGTCACCGGCGCCCAGGGCGCTGACGATCCACGGGGCGTTCACTCCGAGGAGCACGGCGGTGGCGAGGCCGAGGCCCAGGGCGAGCCACATGCCGTCGACACCGGTGCTCACCGCTCCGGCACGGTCACCGGCGCCGATGCGGCGGGCGGTGGCCGCGGTCGTCGCGTAGGCGAGGAAGACGAAGACCCCGACGGTCGAGACGAGGAGGGTCGAGGACAGCGACAGGCCGGCGAGCTCGGCGGTGCCGAGGCGGCCGACCATGACCGAGTCGATGAGGACGAAGAGCGGCTCGGCGACCAGCGCACCGAGGGCGGGGACGGCGAGGGAGAGGATCTGGCGATCGAGGGATCGGCCACTGTCCCCAGGGCGCTGTGCGTTGTCCACCAATGTGCCGACCAATTTCCTTCCACACTGTGTGCACGAGCCGAAGCCCGGGATTCCGCGGGCTGCGGAGAGTTGCACCGGTGTTATCCACACGATTGTCCACCGACTGTGCACGGAGGGTCCCCACCTATCCACCGAGTGTCCCCAGGTTTGTCCACACCCGTGGATGGATCGGGACGACCTGGGCACCGTACGGTTGCCCGGCAGGTCATCGCGCGCGTGACGTACCCCCGGGTGCGTCGCCGGGTCGACGCGGACCGGGAATGTCAGAGGTCCGCGATAGACCGTGAGCAGGAGGGGTGACGATGACTGATCTGGACGACAGGGTGCTCGACTCGGGAACGGCTGGACGCGAGCTCTACGACCGCACCCCGCCGCAGGACCTCGCCGCCGAGCAGAGCGTCCTCGGCGGCATGCTGCTGTCCAAGGACGCCATCGCCGACGTCGTCGAGGAGCTGCGCGGCCCGGACTTCTACCGGCCCTCCCACGAGCTCGTCTACGACGCCATCATCGACCTCTACGGCCGCGGCGAGCCCGCCGACGCCGTCACCGTTGCCGCCGAGCTCGGCAAGCGCGGCGAGCTGGGCCGGGTGGGCGGCGCCGCCTACCTCCACACGCTCATCGCCTCGGTGCCCACCGCGGCGAACGCCGGCTACTACGCCCGGCTCGTGCGGGACCAGGCGGTGCTGCGCCGTCTCGTCGAGGCCGGCACCCGTATCGCCCAGCTCGGCTACGCCACCGACGGGGGCGACGTCGACGAGCTCGTCAACTCCGCCCAGGCGGAGGTCTACGCCGTCACCGAGCAGCGCACGAGCGAGGACTACGTCCCGCTGCGGGACACGATCAACCTCACGATGGAGGAGATCGAGAACGCCGCGAACCGCGGCGAGGGGATGGTCGGCGTCCCCACCGGCTTCGCCGACCTCGATGCCCTCACCAACGGCCTGCACGGCGGGCAGATGATCATCGTCGCGGCGAGGCCGGCTATCGGCAAAAGTACCCTTTCCCTCGACATGTGTAGATCAGCGTCGATCAAGCACGGGCTCACCTCGGTGATCTTCTCCCTCGAGATGGGCCGCACCGAGCTGACGATGCGTCTGCTCTCCGCAGAGGCGGGCGTGCCCCTGCAGAACATGCGCAAGGGCACGATGCGGGACGAGGACTGGACGAAGGTCGCCGCGGCGATGAGCCGCGTCTCCGAGGCCCCGCTGTTCATCGACGACAGCCCGAACATGTCGCTCATGGAGATCCGCGCCAAGGCGCGGCGCCTCAAGCAGCGTCACGACCTACGCCTCATCGTCGTCGACTATCTCCAGCTCATGTCCTCCGGAAAACGCGTGGAGTCGCGTCAGCAGGAGGTTTCGGAATTCTCCCGTGCGCTCAAGCTCCTCGCCAAAGAACTCGAGGTACCTGTTATCGCTGTTGCCCAGCTCAACCGCGGTCCTGAGCAGCGAACTGATAAGAAACCTGCAATGAGTGACCTTCGCGAAAGTGGATCTTTGGAGCAGGATGCGGACATGGTAATGCTTCTTCATCGCGAGGATGCATATGATAAGGAAACGCGTCCTGGCGAGGCTGACATTATTGTTGCAAAGCACCGTAACGGACCCACCGACACCATTACTGTGGCATTCCAGGGTCATTATTCGCGCTTCCACGACATGGCGCACTGAGACAGGCACGTGACGACCCATCCCTGGCGGACCAGCGGCCCCTTCGACGAGGAGTTGCACCACCTACCTCGGACCTCGGCCGCGGAGTTCCGTGCGGCCGCGTGGCGGCTGTACTCCAACGCCACCCTCTGGCCTACGGGCGGTTTCTACCTCCCGGCAGTCGGCCTGCGCGGGACCGTGGCGATCATCGCGCTCCTGGCGGGGCTGGGCGGGCTGGGGTACGGCTTCGCCACGGGGCAGCGGGTCACTGCCGGGGACGTCCTTGCCTGCCTCGCGGCCGTGGCCGCCGGCGTGCTCCTCGGTGCCTGGAAGCTGCGCTCCAACCGGAAGGTGCTGCGGCTGCAGCGCCGCAACCGCCAGCTCGAGGACATGTCGCGGGAGATCGACGCACTCGTCGCGGACGGCACCATCCCGCTCGCCCCGCCCAGCTGGGACGAGCGGCTCCCCGGCCCCCTCCACTGACGCGCGCCGCTGTGAGCGGGCTACCGGCGGGCCTCCTCGTAGCGGCGCAGCGCCTCGGCCCGCTCGGCGGCGTGGTCGACGATGCGCTCGGGGTAGCCGTGGGCCAGGCCGTCGGGCACCCTCCACGGCTGGTGCACCGCGGCGCCCGGGATGTGCGCGAGCTCGGGGACGTAGCGGCGGACGTAGTCGCCGTCGGGGTCGAAGCGCTCGCCCTGGCTCATCGGGTTGAACACGCGGAAGTACGGGGCGGGGTCAGTGCCGGTGCCGGCCACCCACTGCCAGCCGTGGTTGTTCGAGGCGACGTCGCCGTCGCGCAGGTGCCGCAGGAAGTACCTCGCCCCGTGCGGCCACCACACGTGGAGGTCCTTGACGAGGAAGCTCGCCACGACCATCCGCACCCGGTTGTGCATCCATCCCTCGGTGAGGAGCTGGCGCATGCCGGCGTCGACGAAGGGGAACCCTGTCCGGCCCTCCTCCCAGGCGCGCACATGCTCCGAGCTCGGGTCGTCGTAGGCCATACCGCGCAGGCCGTCGCGCAGGTCGGCCCAGGCGGGGTCCGGGTGGTGCCACAGGAGGTCCGCGTAGAACTCGCGCCAGCACAGCTCGGTGACGAAGCGCTGCGCGCCCTCCGTGCGGCCGGCGGGGTGTGCGGCGAGGTCCGCGAGCATCGTGCGCGGGTGGATCGTGCCGTACTTGAGGTGCACGGACAGCTGCGAGGTGACGTTGAGGTCGGGCCGGTCGCGTCTTTCGCCGTAGCCCTCGAGGTCCTCCTCGAGGAACTCCTCCCAGCGGGCCTGAGCCGACGCCTCACCGCTGCTCATGCTGCGTGCGGTCGGGCTGCCGGGAAGCGGCACCGACTCGGCCCCGCGGTGCCACCTGAGGCCGGCTGGTAGCGGCGCCGGGGCGGACCAGCCGTGCTCCTGCCACGGCCGGGAGAAAGGGCTGAAGACCCGGAAGGGCTCGCTGTCGGCCTTGAGCACCAGCCCGGGGCCGACGGCGTACGGCGTGCCGGTCGCCACGAGCGGGGTCCCACCCAGCGCCCGTTCGACCCGGCGGTCGCGCCGACGACCGTACGGCGTGGTCTCCCGGCTGACGTGCACGCTGCCAGCGCCGACCTCGCTGACGAGCCTGGGGGATCTCGACCTCCGGCCGGCCCGCCCGGACGACGAGCGCGCCGTCGTAGGCAGTCTCCAGTTCCTCCAGGGCCGCGGTGAGGTAGGCCCGCCGCACGGGGCCTGCGGAGTCGAGGAGCGTCGGGTCCGCCACGAACACCGGAAGGACGTCACCGCCCGACTCGTGGGCCGCCAGCAGCGCCGGCAGCTCCTTCAACCGCAGGTCCCGACGCAGCCACAGCACAGCGGTCATGAGCGCCATCATCCGCGGCCAGTGAAGAGTGCGCTCGGCGGCGCGGGGGCATCGTCGGCCGGGCCGTCCACGGTGGAGCTCGCCGGCTTGACGGCGGCGGGTCCTTTCCATACGCTCCCTCCTAATCGTTTAGGTATCCAGGCGGCCACCGGTGGACGCCGCCTAAACGTTTAGTGGAGCAGTGACGCACGATGCCCAAGCGGCCCACACTTGCCGACGTCAGCCGCGTGGCCGGCTTCTCGGTCTACACGGTGTCCCGGGCGCTCTCGGGTGCCGACGGTGTCTCCGACGAAGCGCGGCAACGGGTCCTCGACGCCGCTCGCGACCTCGGCTACGTCCGCAACAGTGCTGCGCAGCAGCTGCGGAAGAACACCCGGTCACGCGTCGCCGTCATCACCGCCAGCACGTCCAACGCGTACTACATCGAGATGATGGCCGGGGTGCAGCGGGTCCTGCGCGGCGCGGGCCGGTCTGCAGTGGTCGCCGACATCGCCGCCCAGGGGGTGTACTCGCCCGAGACCGAGGACGCAGCGGTCGAGGGCGTCATCGAGTCCCGGACCGCCGGCGTCATCTCCACGCTTCCACTGAGTGCGCCGAACCTGCGGCTGCTCGACCAGTGGGACGTGCCCATCGTCTTCGTCGACTCCAGTCCCCCCGCGGAGGCGCTGCACGCGACCGCGAGTGTCACGACGGACAACCTGGCAGCCAGTCATGCAATGGGTAACCACCTCGCCACCCACGGCTACCGGGACTGGCTGTTCCTGGCCTACCCGAGCCGCTGGACGACCCGGGCCCCTCGCGAGCACGGACTCGCCGATGCGGCGACCACCCACGGCGCCCGGCTCACCACGGTCGAGTGCGACAACGACCCGGACTCGGCGGCGACGGTGCTGCTTCGCCACCTGACGACGGCCCCCCAGCGGCCGGACGTCATCGTCGCCGGCAACAACCCTCTCCTCCAGGGCGCGTTGACGGCAGTGCGGGAGCTCGGCCTCGACGTGCCGAGCGACGTCGCCATGGTCGCGTACGACGAGTTCCCGTGGGCGCCTCTCATCGACCCGCCGATGACGGTCCTCAACGAGGACAGCGCGACGATCGGGGAGCGGGCGGCGCGCGTGCTCATGCGGCTCATCGACGACCAGGTGAGCGCGGAGCTGCAGGGACGCTCAACGCGCCCGGCCTACCGCGACGGAGACCACGAGCAGGTCACCGCCTCCCTTGTCATCCGCAGGTCCTGCGGCTGCTGACCCCCACGTCCGGCGCGCACGGCTGCGTGCCCGGTGAACCGAGAAGGAGATTTCCATGCGTACCACCACTCGCGCCCTGCCCCTTGCGGCCGCAATCCTCGTCCCCACGCTGGGCCTCGCGGCCTGCACGAGCGGCGACACCGAGCAGGCTGCCGGACCCGAGGAGATCGAGTCCATCGGGCTCATGGTCCAAGACATGTCCAACCCGTTCTTCTCCGCCATGGAGAGGGGCGCACAGGACGCCGCCGACGAGATCGGCGCCTCGCTCAACACCCAGGACGCCCAGCTCGACCTCGCCGCTCAGAACACGCAGATCGACGCCTTCATCCAGCAGGGTGTGGACCTCATCGTCATCAGCGCGGTTGACGAGGAGGGCATCGAGCCCGCCATCCAGCGTGCCAAGCAGGCGGGGATCATCGTCGTCGCCGTCGACACCCCGGCCGTGGGCGCCGATGCCGCAGTGATGACGGACGCCGTCGAGGCCGGCGAGAAGGCGTGCGAGTACCTCTTCGAGCAGCTCGGCGGCGAGGGCAACGTCCTCATCGTCGACGGGACGCCGATCCAGACGATCACCGACCGGATCGAGGGTTGCGAGAACGTCCTCGCGGACTACCCGGGGATCGAGGTCGTAGGGCACCAGTCCTCCCAGAACGACCGTGCCTCCGGCTTGTCCGTGACGACCGACATGCTCACCGCGACCCCGGACGTGCAGGGCATCTTCGGCATGAACGACCCGTCGGCGCTCGGCGCGGTGCTCGCCGTCGAGCAGGCGGGACTGACCGACCAGGTCGTCGTGACCGGTATCGACGGGAGCCCGGAGGGTGTCGCCGAGCTCGAGCGCGAGGCGTCCCCCTTCGTCGGAACGGCCACCCAGAACCCCGCCGAGATGGTGCGTGAGGCGGTGCGCATCGCGGAGGACATCGCGGCCGGCAACCCGCCGGAGGAGACCACGGTGCTCATCCCGAGCGAACTCATCACGCGGGACAGCGTGTCCGAGTACCCCGGTTGGTGACCTCGAGCCGAGCCTTCGAGCCCCGGGATGAGGAGACCATGAACGACCGCACACCGACACCGCTCCTGAAGCTGCAGGGCGTCACCAAGAGATACGGCGGCACGCTCGCCCTCGACGGCGTGGACTTCGACCTCCGCGCCGGCGAGGTCCACGCCCTCATGGGCGAGAACGGCGCCGGCAAGTCCACGCTCATGAAGGTCCTCGCCGGCAACGTGCAGCGCGACGCCGGACGCATCCTCCTGGACGGGGAGGAGATCGAGATCCGCTCTCCTGCGGACGCCCGCCGGCACGGCATCGCGATCATCCACCAGGAGCTCAACACCGTTCCCGCGATGACGGTGGCCGAGAACCTCGCCCTCGGTCAGGAGCTCACCACGCGGACCGGGATGCTCGACCGACGCGGCATGGTCCGAGCAGCTCGGGACAAGCTCATGCGGATCGGGTCGGACATTGACCCCCGTCGTGAGCTTGGCACGCTCAGTGTCGGTATGCAGCAGATGGTCGAGATCGCGCGAGCGGTGAGTGAGGACGCTCGGGTCGTCGTCCTCGACGAGCCCACCGCCGCCCTCTCCCGAGGGGAGTCCGAGCAGCTGTACCGGATCATCCACGAGATGCGCGCCCAGGGTGTCGCGCTCATCTACATCTCCCATCGCATGGAGGAGGTGTGGGCGCTCGCCGACCGCGTGACCGTCTTCCGTGACGGGACGTACGTCGGGACTCGTGAGAAGGCGGAGATCAGCCCGTCCGACGTCGTCCGGATGATGGTCGGCCGGCCCCTCGACGACCTGTACCAGCACGAGGCACGGCGTCCGGGCGACGTCCTGCTCGCCGTCGAGGACCTCGTCGGCGACGGTGTCGGGCCGGTGAGCCTGACCGTCCAGGCCGGTGAGGTCGTCTGCCTGGCCGGCCTCATCGGATCGGGGCGTACCGAGATCGCGAGAGTCATCTTCGGGGCCGACCCCCGACGGGGTGGGCGCGTGCGCGTCCGCGGCAGGGTCGTCAACCCGCGCAACCCGCGGGCGGCCATCGACAGCGGGATTGCCATGGTCCCCGAGAGCCGGAAGGAGCAAGGGCTCTTTCTGACGCACACCGTCGAGGAGAACGTGTCCATCAGCTCCCTGGGCCGCTACACCCGCCTGGGCCACTTGAACCGGCCCGGTATCCGGCGTGCTGTGCGTGGGCAGATGGCGCGGCTGCGGTTGCGCGACAGCGCCCTCCGACTGCCCGTGGCCGCGCTCTCCGGCGGAAACCAGCAGAAGGCAGTCCTGGCCCGGTGGCTCATGCGTGACTCCGACGTCGTGATCCTCGACGAGCCCACACGCGGGGTCGACATCGGGGCGAAAGCGGAGATCTACGCCCTCGTGAACGAGCTGTGCGACCGCGGGAAGGCCGTGCTCGTGATCTCCTCCGACCTCCCCGAGGCCATTGGCATCAGTGATCGGGTCCTCGTCATGCGCCACGGGCGCGTCGTGCACGAGATGCCCTCCGTGCATGCCACCGAAGAAGACGTCATGTTCCACGCCACCGGCACCGTGGCAGAAACGAATGGAGTAGCTCGATGACCCACACCGACGTGGCGGACAACGCCGCCACCGAGGCGGGCCAGCAGGCCATGTCCCGCCGCGGGTTCGACTTCGCATACTGGTGGGACCGGGTGGGCATCCTGGTCGTCCTGATCGCGCTCGTCGCGCTCATGGCGGTCATCGCACCCAACTTCGCCTCCGTCGACAACCTCATGAATGTGGCCCGGTCGATCTCGGTGAACGCCATCCTGGCTGCCGGGATGACCTTCGTCATCATCACGGCCGGCATCGACCTCTCGGTCGGTTCCACCGTCGCCGTGAGCGGGGTGGTCGCGGTCATGACCGCCATCTCCGGAGCACCCACCCCATTGGCGGTCGTGCTCGGCGTCCTCGCCGGAGCTGTCATGGGGCTCGTCAACGGTGCTCTGACCGCCTATCTCTCCCTCGCGGCCTTCATTGTCACGCTCGGCACGATGACCTTCGGGCGAGGGCTCGCGTACACGATGACCGGTGGGCAGCCCATCGTCGACAACACCATTGGTTTCCGCGACATCGGCAACGGGTACATCGCCGGGATCCCTGCCCCCGTCGTCGTGATGGCGGTGGTGTACCTCGCTGCGTGGTTCCTGCTCGAGCGGACCCGGTACGGGAGGCACGTCTACGCCGTCGGCGGCAACAGCGAGGCCGCCCGCCTGGCGGGAGTCAACGTCAAGGCCGTGACGACGTCGGTGTACGTCATCGCCGGGGCGTGCGCTGGTCTGGCGGGCATCATCTTCGCGGCCCGCGTCGTCTCTGCCCAGCCCACGGCCGGCGACGGCTACGAGCTCGACGCGATCGCCGCCGTCGTGCTGGGTGGCACGAGCCTCATGGGGGGCAGGGGCCGCATCATCGGCACGCTCATCGGGTCGGTCATCCTCGGCGTCCTCACCACGGGACTGATCCTCATGAATGTCCCCTTCTTCACCCAGCTGCTCATCAAGGGTGCCGTCATCATCCTGGCCGTCGTCATCGACAGCCTGAAGCACCGTCCGCTGCGTCTACGGCGCGCTCCCTCCGCGGCCTGAGGCCGACCGCCGGAACTTCCCGCGCGCGGACGCGCGCACCAGCAAGAAAAGGACCATTTCGTGCCCATCACTGTCACCGTTACCGACCCGCTCCCCGGCGCCCGGACCTGCGAGCCGATCATCTTCTCCGTCCCGGAGGCACTGAGCGGCGACGTCTGGAAAGCCACCGCGGCGGACGGGAACGAGGTGATCTGCCAACGTCTGGCCACGCGGAGCGACTCCACCCGGACGACGTTCGCGGCGACGGTCACCTTCGAGGGCAGCACCACGCTGACACTCGACGGCCCCCTTGCCGACCCCGCCTCCGCACCCGGGATCGTCGAGCTGCCCGCCCGCGAGACGGACGCCTTCGTGCGCCTCGACACGGGGTGCTTCGACCTCGAGCTGTGCCGCGGAACCGCCCAGGGCGAGGGGTCCTCGAAGTGGGGGCTGCGCCACTTCGCTGCCACGGCTGACGGCGTGGATCTCCTGCCCTCGGGGAACAACGCCATCGGTGGCTTCTACGGGCCCTTCTTCACCCCGGAAAACGGGCTCATCAACCCGCCCGAACACACCACGGTCGAGATCGAGGTGGTCGAGCGCGGACCGGTCCTCCACCACTACCGGATGCACGGCACCGTCCCCGACGGCCTCCTTCCGGAGCTCCGTGGCAAGCGGTTCGCCATCGACTGGGTGTTCACCTACGGCACGCCGTTCTTCCAGCGCAAGTACGACGTCGAGGACTTCCGGACGGTGATCAACGGGCGCTCGGTGACCAACAAGATCACCGTGGGGGACGAGTTCGAGGGCGGGGCAGGAGAGCTCGTCTTCGACAGGTTCGACACCGCCGGTGGTACGCGGTATCGCGCCGGGGACCCCTATGCCCACCAGCTGGTCGACATGGTCTCCGAGACCGTGCGCGACTCGACAGCCACCAGCGATACCTTTGCGCGGTTCCGTGAGCAACTCACCGGGGACCTCGAGTC
The DNA here is from genome assembly GCF_047302425.1 of Georgenia phoenicis. NCBI lineage: Bacteria > Bacillati > Actinomycetota > Actinomycetes > Allobogoriellales > Allobogoriellaceae > Georgenia > Georgenia phoenicis. The sequence continues at coordinate 370,728 of NZ_CP154855.1, forward strand.
GGCTCACTGGGACCTGTACTGGCGACTCTTCTGCGTCTGGGAAAAGGCGCTCGACGACGACGAGATCCGCGACCGGCTCGCCCGTGTCCGGTCGGCCTCGCACGTCCTCGCCGACGACGTGGACCGCCCGTGGATCATCTCGGACGACCCGGTGGACGTCTCCAGCGCGTCCCACGAGACGATCTTCCCGGGAGCGGCGAGCAAGACGGCGGAGTACCACTCCGGCACCGGGCGGACGATGGTGTGGTGGACCTCGGTGCCGAGCGGCGCTTTCCAGATCGTCCAGCGACGTCAGTCCGGCTGGGTCAACTGGGGCAGCAACAGCGAGAACGAGTGCCCTGAGCTCCCCGTCGGAGCGGACATCAAGACCGGGTGGCGGCCCGCGCCGGACGGCTGGACGGCGTTCGCCGACCAGCTCGAGACATCCCCCGAGGTGGCGGTCGTGGAGGAGCCCGCTCGTGGCTGAGCCCGGTCCGGTGGACTTCCTCGTCGTCGGGGAGTCCCTTGTCGACATCGTCGACGACGCGGCCGAGGAACCGGACACGCACCCGGGCGGTGGTCCGATGAACGTCGCGTACGGGCTGGGGCTGCTCGCTCGCACCGTCATCCTCGTCACGGAGCTAGGCGACGACGCGCACGGCGCTGTGGTGCGCGACCACCTCGCCACCGCGAACGTCATGGTGCCGGACGTCAGCTGTGAGCACGGGACGTCACGAGCGTGGGCAACGGTGGACTCGTCGGGGTCCGCGTCCTACGCCTTCGACATCCGGTGGGAGCTGCGTGGCGTCCCCGACATCGGCGCGCCGCAGCATGTCCACGTGGGGTCCGTCGCAGCCTTCGTGGAGCCCGGCGCCGCTGCGGTCCGGGAGGTCGTCGAGCGCTTCCGCGGCTCTTCCACCGTGAGCTTCGACCCCAACGTCCGGCCCGCCCTCCTGGGCGCTCGTGAGGAGGCCCGGGAGAGGGCGGAGTGGCTGGTTTCGCGAAGCGACGTCGTCAAGGCGAGCGACGAGGACCTGCGGTGGCTGTACCCCGACGACGAGGCGCTCGCCGTAGCGCGCAGGTGGCTCGGACGCGGACCTGCGCTCGTCGTCGTGACCAAAGGTCACGAGGGCGTCGTCGCGGTGACGGGCCACGGTGCCGTCGAGGTGGCCGCCGTCCCGGCCACGGTCGCCGACACGGTCGGGGCCGGAGACTCGTTCATGTCCGCCCTGCTGGACGGCCTCAGTGCTGCACGACTCCTCGGTGTCGGCGGTCGCGCGCGGCTCCGCGACCGGTCGCCCGAGGGCGTGCGCGCCGTTCTCGAACGGGCCGCGCGTGCCGCTGCCATCACCGTGGCCCGTCCTGGCGCCCACCCGCCGGACCTCGCCGAGCTGGGCGGCCTCGTCGCCGAGAGGTCGGTCTGACGCCGGACAGCGCCCGTCTTCACCCGGCAGGCCGTCTCCGCCCACGTCATCATGACCAGGTGGAGGACGGCGGTGACACGAGGCGTGGACCCGGGCGCTGGCTCGTCGTGGACGGGCGCCGCTGGCGGCGGCAGGACCCGGCACTGCCGCCGGAGGTCGCCGAGCGACTGCTGTCCCACCTCGGCCAGGGGCGTTCCGGCGTCCGCGCGCTCAAGAAGGCCGGGGAGGACCCGGCCCGACGCGCTAAACGACTGAGCGGCCGAGCGGCGGGCGAGCACACCTGGCAGGCTGCCGGCATGGGGACCGATCCTCACGAGCAGCCGCGCGTGCTCCTGGGCCCGAAGGTCCGGCGCTGGGAGTGGGTGATCCTGACGTTGGCGCTCGCCGGGCTCGCCGCCGCGTCGTGGCTCACGCTCACCCGCGGCCACGGCAGCATCGTGTCGCTGCTGCCCGCCGCCGTCCCGCTGGCGTTCCTCCTCACCATGCTGCGGCCCAAGCGGGTCGAGCTGCGCGACACCGAGCTCGTCCTGCGCCACGCGGTGCGCACCCGCCGCATCCCCTACGCCGACATCGCCGCCGTCCGCGGCGACATCCCCAGCCGGGTCGACTGGAGCACCCGCCTCGAGCTGGAGCTGCGCGACGGGCGCACCGTCGGGGTGCCGAGCACGCGCGAGCCGCTCGCGCATGTCCACGACCTCATCGCCGAGCGCATCGGGCAGCAGCCAGCCGGCTGACCGTGCGCAAGTTGCGATCACGCCGACGACACGCCGAACGGGGAATGCCCCTACACACGCCGCGGTTGCAGCGCGCATGACAACGATCGGACTCATCGGCAGTGGACACATCGGCAGCGCCATCGCGCGTCTCGCGGTCGCCGCGGGGCACGAGGTGGTCCTGAGCAACAGCCGCGGCCCGGAGACGCTCTCCGAGCTCGTCGCGAAGCTCGGCCCGAACGCCCGGGCGGCCACGGCGCAGGAGGCGGCCGAGGCAGGCGAGGTCGTCGTCGTGACGGTCCCCTTCACCGCCTACCGGGACGTGCCCGTCGAGCCGCTGCGCGGCAAGGTCGTCATCGACACGAACAACTACTACTTCGAGCGCGACGGCCACATCGCCGAGCTCGACGACGAGTCGACGACGGTGAGCGAGATGCTCCAGGAGCACCTGTCGGAGTCGCAGGTCGTCAAGGCCTTCAACAACATCAACTTCATGCACATCCCGGAGCTGGCCCGCCCCGCCGGCAGCCCGGACCGCTCGGCCCTGCCGATCGCGGGGGACGACACCGCCGCCAATGCCGAGGCCACCGCCCTCATCGACTCCCTCGGCTTCGACGTCGTCGACGCCGGACCGCTCGCCGAGGGCTGGCGCTTCCAGCGCGACACCCCCGCCTACGGGATGGTCTACGTCGTCCCCGGCACCGAGTACCCGGACTGGAAGGGCCGGCCGGCCCCGGTCGCGGTCATCGAGGAGGCGCTCGCCTCTGCCAAGCGCTACCGGGACATGTAGCGCCAACGCCTCACATCCCCGCCGGTCCGGCCGATACCTGCTGGTATCGGCCGGCACGGCGCCGGCGGAGCCCGGGAGGCGTCATGACGACAGAGCTCGAGCAGCAGGCAGCCGCCAAGCGCACCAGCTCCTGGCGCGACAAGGTCAGCGCCCAGTACGAGATCGACCAGGCGCGCCTGCGGCTGGAGCTCGAGGGCGAGCCCGAGGAGCACCTCTAGGAGGACAGCAGCTGCTCCAGCGTCGCCACGGGCACCGCCCGCGCGGCCTCGCGCGCCACCTCCTCGTCGAGGGTGACGAAGGCGTCGGCCTGCAGCTGGGTGAGCGCGACGTACTCCGCCGTCGCCGTGTCCTCCCACGACATGCGCTCGGCCACGTTCCACGCCGCCCGCAGCAGCACCCGGTCACCGAGCACGCGGATCCGTAGGCTGCGCACGTGGTCGAAGCAGGCCTGGGCGTCCTGCGTGGTGAGCCGTCCCGCCCGCACGCCGCGGTAGAGACAGGAGAGCATCTGCGAGCGGATGAGCGTCGGGGCCAGCAGGTGCGCCCCCTTGCCCGGGCGGGTCGCACGCAGGCCGAGCTCGAGCGCGACGTCGGCCCCGATGACGTAGCGCGGCATGGCACTCCCTCCACGGAAGTGCCCGCTATTGCACCGTACCTTGCGCCTTTCCGCCACCGGGGCGCCGGGCGGCGACGGCGGCGCGTGCGTCAGCGAGCGCGAGCTCGCCGTTGATACCGATCGCCGCCCGTGAGCCGAGCTCGGCGGCGCCGAGCAGCTGGCAGGACAGGTCGACGACGTTCCCCGCCGCCCACACCCCCGGCACCGAGGTGCGGCCCTCGGCGTCCGTCTCCAGGGCCGTGCCCATGTCGCTCGTGACGGTGCGCGCGTCCAGCCCGGCGAGCACGCCGCTGTTGAGCCGGAAGCGCGGGGCCACGAAGACCGCGCCGCACGCCACCTGGGTGCCGTCGTCGAGCACGACGGCGGTGGTCCCGTCCGCGCCGTCGACCACCTCCCGCACCCTCCCCGGCACCACCCGGACGTCGCGGGCCGCGAGGAGGGTCGCGTCGTCGTCGTCGACCGGGCCGGCGTCGTGGACGACGACGGTGACGTCGGCCGACCACTGCCGCAGCAGCAGCGCCTGGTGGACCGCGCCCTCGGTGCTGCCGGCGAAGACGACGAGGGGGCGGTCGCGCACCTCGTGGCCGTGGCAGTACGGGCAGTGCAGGACCTCGCGGCCCCACCGCTCGGCCAGGCCCGGGACGTCCGGCAGCTCGTCGACGATGCCGCTCGCCAGGACGACGCGGCGGGTTCGCATGCTGGTCCCGCCGGCCAGCTCCACCCGCAGGGTGGGCGCCTGCGCGTCCTCGACGACGACGGCGCTCGCCTCGTCCTCCACGAGCTCGACCCCGTAGCCGCGCACCTCCTCACGGGCGGCGGCGAGGAAGTCGGCCGGCGAGTCGCCGTCCCGGGTGAGGAATCCGTGGAGGGACGGGGAGGGGGCGTTGCGCGGCCGGCCGGCGTCGACGACCGTCACCGAGCGGCGCGCCCGTCCCAGGACGAGGGCGGCGGACAGGCCGGCGGGGCCGGCGCCGATGACGACGACGTCGCGGAGGTCTGGGTCGGTCATCCCCCCACTGTGCGGTCCCGGGGCCCGTGCGGCATCCCGCGACGCGAGCGGGTGACCGTCCTAACCTCGGTGCAATGACCTTCCGCCTCTCGCTCCTCGACCGCTCCCGCACCCGGGTGGGCGAGGACCACGCCGCGGCGCTGCACGCGACCGTCGAGCGGGCGCAGCGGGCGGAGGCGCTGGGCTACCACCGCTTCTGGGTGGCCGAGCACCACGCCGTGCCCGGCATCGCGAGCGGCGCGCCGGCGGTGCTCGCCGCCGCGGTGGCCGCCCGGACGGAACGGATCCGGGTGGGCTCGGGCGGGGTCATGCTGCCCAACCACCGCCCGATCGTCGTCGCCGAGCAGTTCGGGGTGCTCGAGGCGCTGCACCCGGGGCGCGTCGACCTCGGCGTGGGCCGGTCCCTCGGGTTCACCGCCCCCGTCCGGGAGGCCCTGGGCACGACCCGCTACGAGACCGAGGACTTCGTCGCCGACCTCGCGGCCCTGCGGGACTTCCTCGCCGGGCGCGGGCCGGTGACGGCGATGCCCGTCGTCGCCGAGCCGCCGCCGGTGCTCGTCCTGGCCACCGGCCGCGGCCTTGAGGTGGCGGCGCGGGCGGGACTGCCCGTCGTCGTCGGCGGCCCGGCGCTGTCGGACGACGGCGGTGCGATCGCCCGCTACCGCCGCGAGTTCCGGCCCAGCGAGTCCTGCCCCGAGCCCTACGTCGTCATCAGCCTCGAGGTCATGGTCGCCCGCACGACGACGCACGCCCGCAACCTCCTGCTGCCCGAGGCGTGGGCGATGGCCGAGTCGCGCACCACGGGGGCGTTCCCGCCGCTCGAGCCGGTCGACGCCGTGCGCGGGCGGGAGCCCACCGGCAAGCAGCGCGAGACCATCGCCGGCTTCCTCTCCTCGGCGCTGTACGGCACGCCCACCGCCGTCGGGGTGGCGCTCGCGGCCCTCGTCGAGCGGACCGGTGCCGCCGAGGTCATGGCCTCGACCTCCACCTACGACCGCGAGGAGCTCGCCCACGCCGACGAGGCCCTCATCGCCGCCGTCGCGGCCGCCTGACGAGGCTCCCCTCACCCGCACACTGCCCCCACACGCGCCGACAGCCGGATTCCGCCTGGCGAAATCCGGCTGTCGGCGTGAGTGGGGCTGGGACGGGGGCTCTAGCTGGGGTTGTCGACGTCGCCGCGCCAGCCGCCGCTCTCGACGCCGCGCTTCTCGATGAACTCCTTGAAGCGGGCCGCGTCCGCCTTGACCTGGCGGGTGTCGAAGCCGAGCGCGGAGCCGACCTTCTCCTTGGCGTCCGAGGGCTCCCAGTCGATCTGGATCATCACGCGCGTCGTCGTGTCGCTCAGCCGGTGGAAGGTGACCACACCGGCGTGGTGGACGTCCCCGCCGACGCTGCGCCAGGCGATGCGCTCGTCGGGGTGCTGCTCGGTGATCTCGGTGTTGAACTCCCGGCGCTGCCCGCCGACGGTCGTCACCCAGCGGTTGAGCGTGTCGGTCACCTGGGTGATCGACTCGACGCCCTCCATGAACTGGGGGAAGGACTCGAACTGGGTCCACTGGTTGTAGGCGGTGCTCACCGGGACGTCGACGTCGATCGACTCCTGAACCTGGCTCATCTGCTGCCTCCTCGTACGTGGTGACGGTGGACGTCCCTGCCTACCAGCGGGCTCCGGGCCCTGCCACCGGTGGGCGGTTCAGCGACGCGCACGACGACGGCGCACGAGCGCCCCCACCGCCCAGCCGACGAGGAAGATGACAAGCAGGACGAGCCACATCGGGGCGCCGACGCTGACCCAGAACAGCTCGATGCGCACCTCGCCCCGGTTCTGCACGACGAAGGCGATGGCGACGACGGCCAGGGCCAGTCCCACCCAGGTCGAGGGCTCCACCCGTCCGGTCCGCGGGGTCTCGGTGCTCATGTCGGTCCTTCCGCTCGGGGACGCTCCCCACTGTGGCGCCACCGGCGCCGGCGGGCGAGCGGAGGGAGTGCCGCGGTTAGCCTGCGGACATGTCCAGCCTGCCTGCCACGCCGCCCCCGTCACCGTCCGCGCCCCGGAGCACGGGCGGCTCGGTGTGGCGCGCGCCGGGTATGCCGCTGCTCGTCGCGATGACCGTCCTCGCCTTCTCCGGCTACGCCGCCCTGCTGCCCGTCGCTCCGCTGTGGGCCGTGCACGGCGGCGCCGGGTCCGTGGGGGCGGGGCTCGTCAACGGCGTGCTCATGTTGTTCACCGTCCTCACCCAGCTCGTCGTGCCGACGGCGCTGCGGCGCCTGGGCTGGGCGCCGGTGCTGGCCGCGGGGACGCTGCTGCTCGGGCTGCCCTCGGCGGCCCTGGGGCTCAGCGACAGCCTGGCGGCCGTGCTCGCCGTCTCCGCGGTGCGCGGGCTGGGCTTCGGCGTCGTCACGGTGACGGGCAGCGCGCTCGTCGCCGAGCTCGTCGAGCCGGAGCGCCGCGGCGCGGCCATCGGCGCCTACGGACTGGCGATCGCCGGGCCGCAGGTCCTCCTCCTGTCCGCGGGGCCGTGGATCGTCGAGCAGCTCGGCTACGGGCTGGTCTTCGCCCTCGGGACGCTGCCCGCCCTCGGTGCGGTGCCCGCCGTCGTCCTCGCGCGTCGGCTCGACCACGTCCCCGCACCGACCGAGCGCGCCCCCTACCTGCGGCTGCTGCGGCCCATGGCCCTGCTGCTCGCTGTCACCCTCGCCGGCGGCGCGCTGCTCACCTTCATGGCCCAGATGAGCAGCAGCGCCGCCCTCAGCACGGTGGCGCTGCTCCTCCTCACGGTGGCGGCCGCCCTCGCGCGCTGGCGGGTGGGGGCGCTCGCGGACCGTCGCGGGCCGCGGCCCTACCTGTGGCCGCTCGTCCTCCTCACCGTCGCCGGGATGGCCGTCGTCGCCTGGGCGGTGCGCGACCCGCAGGCCACCGCCGTCCTCCCGCTCCTGCTCGGCGCCGTGCTCGTCGGCACGAGCTACGGCGGACTGCAGAACCTCACGCTCGTCCTCTCCTTCCGTACGGTGCGCCGCCAGCACTACGGCTCGGCCAGCGCGGTGTGGAACATCGGCTTCGACGCCGGGACCGGGCTGGGCTCCGTCGTCGTCGGGGCGGTGGCCGCCGGGAGCTCCTTCCCCACCGCCCTGCTCGTCGCCGCGGCCGTCTCGCTTCTCACCCTGCCGCTGGCCCTGCTCCGCGAGCGCTGAGCCGCTCGGCGTGCGCCGCCCACCCGACCACCCCATGCTGAGGGGCGTCGAGAGGAGCAGGCGTGACGGAGGCCACCGGCCGGCGAGAGGTCGAGGACGAGCGCGTGAGCGTCGTCGTCGTCAGCCACAACCGCCGCGAGGAGCTGCTGCGCTCCCTCGGCCGCCACCGGGCCCATGTGGTCTACGTGGACAACGCCTCCACCGACGGCAGCGCCGACGCCGTCAGCGCCCGGTTCCCGGACGTCGACGTCGTGCGCCTGGCGCGCAACGCCGGCGCCTACGCCCGCACCCTCGGCGTGCGGCGCGCCCGCACCCCGTTCGTCGCCTTCGCCGACGACGACTCGTGGTGGGCGCCGGGGTCGCTCGCGACCGCGGCCGAGCACCTCGCCGCCCACCCGCGCCTCGGGCTCATCGGCGCGCGCATCCTCGTCGGGCCCGAGGAGCGCCTCGACCCGACGTGCGCCGAGATGGCCGCCTCCCCGTTGCCCGGCGTCCCCGGTCTGCCGGGAGCCCCGCTCCTCGGTTTCATCGCCTGCGGCGCCGTCGTGCGGCGCGAGGCCTTCCTCGAGGCGGGCGGCTTCGACGACGTCGTCCGCTTCCCCGGGGAGGAGGAGCGCCTCGCCCTCGACCTCGCCGACCGCGGCTGGCACCTGAGCTACCTCGACGACGTCGTCGCCCACCACCACCCCTCGCCGGTGCGCGGCTCGGCCGACACCCGCCGCCGGGCGCTCGCCCGCTCCGCCGTTCTCACCGGCGCCATGCGGCTGCCCGCGCGGCACGCCCTTGCCCGGCTGCGGCGGACGGTCGCCGAGGGGCCCGTGCAGCGCGCGGGCGTCCGGGACGCGCTGCCGGACCTGCCGGCGGCGCTGCGCCGTCGTCGCCCGGTCTCCGACCGGGTGGTCGCGCAGGCGGAGCTGCTCCGCTGCGCCCCCGTACTCACCAGCGCAGGACACCGAGAGGAAGGACAGCGATGAGGGCAGTGCAGCGGAGCGGTCGGGCGGTCGTCACCGGAGGGGCGGGCTTCCTCGGCAGCCACCTGTGCGAGGCCCTGCTCGACGACGGCTGGCAGGTCGTGGCGCTGGACAACTTCCTCACCGGTGCGCCGGGGAACGTCGCGCACCTCGCCCAGCGGCCGGGCTTCGAGCTCGTCCACTGCGACGTCACCGAGAACATGCACGTGCGCGGCGACGTCGACCTCGTTCTCCACTTCGCCTCCCCGGCCTCGCCCGTGGACTACCTCGAGCTGCCGATCGAGACGCTGCGCGTGGGGTCGGTGGGCACCGAGCGGGCGCTGCGCCTGGCGCGGGACAAGGGCGCGCGCTTCGTCCAGGCCTCGACCTCCGAGGTCTACGGCGACCCGCAGGTCCACCCGCAGCCGGAGACCTACTGGGGCCACGTCAACCCCATCGGCCCGCGCGGGGTCTACGACGAGGCCAAGCGCTACGCCGAGGCCCTCGTCACCGCCTACCGCGGCGCGCACGGCGTGGACACCGGGATCGTGCGGATCTTCAACACCTACGGCCCGCGGATGCGGCCCTACGACGGCCGCGCCATCCCGACCTTCATCCGCCAGGGTCTGGCGGGTGAGCCGCTGACCGTCGCCGGCGACGGCAGCCAGACCCGCTCGGTCTGCTACGTCGACGACCTCGTCGCCGGGATCCTCGCCCTCGCCCGCAGCGGTCACCCCGGGCCGGTCAACATCGGCAACCCGCAGGAGCGGACCGTCCTCGAGATCGCCGAGGCGGTCGTCGCCGCCACCGGGGGGCGCTCGCGCATCGACTTCGTCGAGCGGCCGGTCGACGACCCGGAGGTGCGCCGCCCGGACACGACGCTCGCGCGCACCGAGCTCGGCTGGGAGCCGCGGGTGTCCTGGGAGGAGGGGCTGCAGCGCACCGTCGACTGGTTCGCCGCCGCCCTCAGCAAGTCCGCCTGACCCACCGCCCCCACCCCCCTTTCGCCGACAGCAGGACTCTCCGGGAGTGGCGGCGTGCCGGCACCCTCGGACCTCACGTCGGGGCAGCGGCCGCCGGAGGAGTTCGCGGCCCTTCCCCCACCACCGCGGCGTGGCTACGCTGCGGGCATGGGCGAGTCGACGCCCTCCCTCGGCAGCCGCCTCCGCGGTGCGGCGGTGGTCCTCGTGCTGGCCATCGGCCTGCCGATCCTCGCCATGGTGCCGTGGGGTGACGGCACGCTCCTCACTCCCGCGGTGCTGGTCGCCGCCTTCGGCCTCGTCTGCGCCCTCAACGCCGGGTGGCGGCGCACACTCGCCCTGGTGCCCGTGCTGGTCGTCGGCACCGTGCTCGGCTCCCTCACCGCCGGGACCCCGGCGTGGCCGTGGCTAGCCGGCGCGCTCGGCGCGGCGGTCGGGCTCTCGACCCGTGCCGGGCTCGCCGCCCCCGCCGTCATCGCGGGCTTCATCACCATCGGCGTCCCGCCGGCGCCCGACGGCGTGCCGTGGGCCCGGCTGGTGGTCGTCGCCGTCGTCGGCCTGTACACCGTCGTCGTGGCCCGTGCGCTCGGCGTCCCCGCGGTGATCCCGGGCCGCCGCCTCACCTGGCCGCAGGCGGTGGTGACGGCGGTGGTGTGCGCGGCCGCCGTCTCGGTCGCCGCGAGACTGGCCCAGGCCTCCGACAGCCCGTTCGGGGCGTGGGTGCCCGCCGCGCTCCTCCTCCTCGTGCTGCCCTCCGCAGAGCTGATCCTGCCGCGACGCGCCGCGCACCGCGTCGTCGGCACCCTGCTGGGGGCGGTGGCCGGCGTGGCGCTCGGGGCCTGGGCGCCGGTGCCCCCACCCGCCGTCGCCGCTCTCGCGCTGTACCTGTGCCTCGTGCTCACCCGGCCGATGTGGCTCTCGACGACGCTGTCGACCACCGCCGTGCTGCTCCTCCTCGACCCGGCGGCGGAGTCCGGTGCCGCCGGCACGCGGCTCGGCGCCGCCGTCGCGGCGGGGGTGCTCGGCGTCGCGGCCGCCGCCCTGCTCACCGTGCTCGGCCGGCTGCTGCCGGCGGAGGCGCGGGAGGTGGCCGAGGAGGCGTCGCACGCGCAGCGCGTCGCCCCTCGGGCGTGAGGTCAGAAGAGCGTGGGCCCGGCCGGGTGGAAGCCCTCGCGCTCGAGCAGGCGCGCCTTGACGGCCAGCCCGTAGCGGAATCCGCCGAGGCTGCCGTCCGAGCGCAGCACCCGGTGGCACGGGACGAACAGGGCCGCGGCGTTCGCCGCGCAGGCGGCGGCGGCCGCGCGCACCGCCGCCGGCCGCCCGGCCCGGGCCGCGTACTCGGTGTAGGTGATCCGCTCGCCCGCGGCCACCGTGCGCAGCACGTCCCAGGCGTGCCCCTGGAATTGGCCCGACCGCTGCCGCACCGCAACTCGGCTCGGGGCGGCGAGGTCGCCGTCGTAGTAGGCGCCGACGGCGTCGAGGGCGCGCTCCAGCGCGTCGCCGTCCGTGGCGGGGCCGTCGTCGGGTCCCGGTCGCAGCGAGGGGTGGACGAGCGGGACGAGGGAGGCGACGTCGTCGGTCCACCCGGAGGCGAGGACGCCGTCGGCGGCGGCGAGCACGGTGAAGGCGCCGTCGGGGGTGTCGACGGTCGCCCAGCGAGTGGTGGTCATCGTGACTCCTTGGGGGTGGTGGCCTGCCACAGGTGCATGGCGGCGTAGGAGCGCCACGGGGCCCAGCTGCCGGCGCGCTCGGCCAGGACCCGGTGGGCGGCCGGGGTCGGCAGGCCCTCCTCGAGCACGCCCGCGGCGCGTGCCCCCGCGACGAGGGCGACGTCGCCGGCGAGCCAGGCGTCGGGGTCGCCGAGCACGCGCATGGCGACGTAGGCGGCGGTCCACGGCCCGATCCCGGGCAGGGAGAGCAGCTGGGCCCGCAGCGCCTCGGGGTCGGCCCCGACGTGGACGTCGAGCGACCCGTCGGTGAGCGCGCGGGCGGCGGTGAGGACGGTGGTGACCGACCGGCCCGGGAGCCGCAGCGGCCGGTCGGGGTCGGGCGGCTCGCCGGGCACCGGGGCGGGGACGCGGTCGACGACCTGGGTCGGGGTCGGGAACAGCCGGTCGAGGCCCGCTACGGCGGAGGCGTACGGCGAGCCCGCCACGGCGGTGAGGCGACCGAGGTGGGTGCGGGCGGCGGCGACGGAGATCTGCTGCCCGACGACCGCCCGGACGAGGAGCTCGTGCGGGTCGACCGCCCCGGGGACCCGGATCCCGGGCGTGCGCGCGACGAGCGGTGCGAGCGCGGGGTCCGCGGCCAGGGCGGCGTCGACGGCGGCCGGGTCGGCGTCGAGGTCGAGCATCCGCCGCACCCGCGCGACGGCGGTGGCCATGTCCGCGAGGGAGGTGAGCTCCAGCCGCGCCCGCAGCGTCCATCCCGCGCGGGACGGGCCGGCCACGATCTCGACGGCGCCCGGCCCGTGGGGCAGGGTGAGTGTGCGGGCGTAGCGCAGGGGTCCGGCGTCGGGCACCTCGGCGACCTCCACCCCGGTGACGGCGCGGGCCGCGAGGAAGCCGAACACCCCGTGGGCGTCGAAGGGCTGGCGCACGGGCAGGTCGAGCTCGAGGCGGACCGGCGCGTCGTGCTCCGCCGCCCGTGCCGCACGGGTGCCGCCGGACCGGGCCCGCAGCTCCCGCGGGGTGGTCGCGAACACCTCGCGGACGGTGTCGTTGAACTGGCGCAGGGACGCGAAGCCGGCGGCGAAGGCGACGTCGGCGATCGGCAGGTCGCTGCCGGTGAGCAGCGCCCGCGCCGTCTGGGCCCGCCGCGCCCGGGCGAGCGCGAGCGGCGGCGCCCCGAGCTCCGCGACGAGGAGACGGTGGACGTGGCGCGAGGTGTACCCGAGCCGCGCAGCGAGCCCGTCCACGCCCTCGCGGTCGACCACGCCGTCCGAGATCAGCCGCATGGCCCGGCCCGCGAGGTCACCGCGCAGGTCCCACTCGGGAGTGCCCGGCGTCGCCTCCGGCAGGCAGCGCTTGCACGCCCGGAAGCCCGCCGCGTGGGCGGCCGCCGAGGTGAGGTAGAAGGTGACGTTCTCCTGGCGCGGGGTGCGCGCGGGGCACGAGGGCCGGCAGTAGATGCCGGTGGAGGACACGGCCGTGAAGAACTGGCCGTCGAACCTCGTGTCGCGGGCGGCGATGGCCCGGTAGCGCTCCGCGAAGAGCGGGTCGCCCGGCGAGCACACGGAGCGGGGCTGTGTGCCCGAGCGGTCGCGGGTGACGGTCATGGCTCCAGTACAGCGCCTGGCGCTCACCACGTCTGGCGGTTTTCGGACCGCACCGTCAGCGAGCGGGCTGGAGCGCCAGGAGGCCGGACACCGCCGCCTCCACCTCGTCGACCGTGATCGCGGCCAGGGCCGGGTCGAGCTCCGCGGCGTGCGGGTCTCCCGTCCCGTCGCCGTGCCACAGGACGACGTGCCGCTCGGTGTCGACCGCCGGGCCCCACGCCGCCGGCGGGGTCGGCCCGAAGAGGAGCACCGAGGGCGTGCCGACGCCCGTTGCCACGTGTGCGACCCCCGTGTCGCCGCACACGAGCAGACGGGCGCCGGCCACGAGCGAGGCCAGGCCGGGGACGTCGTGCTCACCGGCCACGGAGGTGGCGACGTCGCCGGCCACCTCCGCGCACAGCCCCGCCTCCGCGGGTGAGCCGGTGACGAGCACCCGGTGCCCGGCGGCGGTCAGCCGCCGGGCCAGCTCGTGCCACCGCTCGGCCGGCCAGCGGCGCGAGCCGGAGGCCGCCCCGGGGTGGAGGAGGACCGCGTCCGCCACACCCTCCGCCGGTTCCACCGGCAGGCGCAGGTCCTCCGGTCCGCAGTCCCCGCCCGCGGCGGCGAGCAGCCGGCACCAGCGCGCCACCTCGTGCTCGCCGTCCCGGAACTCCGGGGCGACGTCCGCCACGGACGCCGGGTGCCCGGCCTCCGCGCAGGCGAAGGCGACGAGCTGGGAGGGCATCGTCGCGGCGAGCAGCCGGTGGCTCTGCGGCCCCCGGCCGTGGAGGTTGACCGCCACGTGCCCGCCGGCCCCGCCCACGGCGAGCGGCTCGTCGAGCCCCGCGGTGGGGACGACGGCGTCGACGAGCCCGAGCCGCACGAACCACCCGCCGATGCCCTCCGGCCCGGCGAGGACGACCCGCCGGCCCGGCCACGCCCGCCGCACCCCGCGCAGCGCGGCGACCCCGGTGAGCGCGTCACCGAGGCCGAGCGCCCGCAGGACGAGGACGTCGCCGGGCCCGAGACCCGCTAGGGCCACGACGGCTCGCCGGAGGCCATGACGAGCATCTCGCGGATCTCGCAGCCCACCGGCTGGCGCAGCGCCGTGATGACGGTGCCCGCCGTGTGGCGCGGGTCGTTGAGGTCCTGGTCGGGGGCCGGCTTGAAGCGCTCGTCGCGGCCGTCGAAGAAGTTCGTGCTCATCCCGCCGGGCACGAGGCAGGTGACGCCCACCCGCCCCGCGTACTCGGCCGCCAGCGCCTGGGAGAAGCCGCGGATCGCGAACTTCGAGGCCGAGTAGGCCGTCGCGGCGTCGGCGCCCTTGAGGCCGAGCGTCGAGGAGACGGTGACGACCGTCCCGCGGCGCTCCTCGAGGTAGGGCAGGGCGGCGCGGACGACGGCGACCGTCCCGAGCAGGTTGACGTCGATGACCCGCCGCCAGTCCGCCGGGTCGATCTCGAGGATCGGCCCGCACGCGTCGGTCCCGGCCGCCGTGACGACCGCCGTCGGCGGCCCGACCTGCTCGACGAGCGAGGCGACGGCCGCCGTCGCGGCGTCCCAGTCGCTGAGGTCCGCGACGACGTGCGGCACGTCCCCGGCGGGTGCGACCCGGTCGATGACGGCCGGGCGTCCGCCCGCCGCCGCCACCGCCTCGACGACGGCGGCCCCCAGGCCGCCTGCCCCTCCGGTGACGTAGACCGTCCCTACCTCGCGTGCGTCGTTCACCTGGCTCCTCCCGTTGAGCGTGCGTGCTCCGCGGCCTGGGCGGCCTGCTCGGAGCGGTGGATGATGGATGTCGTCGACCGGCCGCCCAGGTAGGGCAGCAGGACGACTCGGCCGCCGTGCGCCTGCACGACCTCCGTCTCCGGCAGCGGCCGGCCGCCGTAGTCCCCGCCCTTGGCCCAGATGTCGGGCCGCAGGTGGGTGAGGGTGCCGCGCGGGTCGTCGTCGTCGAAGACGACGACGGCGTCCACGCAGTCGAGCGCCTCGAGCACCTTGGCGCGGTCGGCCGCGGGCACGACCGGCCGGCCGGGGCCCTTGAGGCGGGTGACCGAGGCGTCGGAGTTCATGAGGACGACGAGCCGGTCGCCCAGCCGGCGCGCGGCCTGGAGGGTCGCGACGTGGCCGGCGTGGACGATGTCGAAGCAGCCGCCGGTGGCGACGACCGTCGCGCCGTCCCCGCGCAGCCGGGTGGCGAGCTCGCGCAGCGCCTGCGGCTCGGCCTGCAGGACGTTGCCTCGCTCGGCGGGCCCGGCGGGGGCCTCCTCGGCGGGCGCGTCGGCGGGCCGGCGGCGGCTGCGGAAGCCCTCCGCCCCGCCTGCGGCGACCCAGGCGGAGGCGTCGGCGACGGCGGCCTCGACCGCCTCGGAGAGCAGCGCCCCGGCGGCCAGCGCGCTCGCGGCGCTCGCGGCGAAGCGGTCACCCGCTCCGCACGGGTCGCCCCCGTGGGAGGCGACGGCGGGGACGTAGATCGTCTCGTCGTCGTGCGCGGCGAGGAACGCGCCGTCCGCACCGGCGGTCACGCACACCCCGCGGGCCTGCCACGCGGTGCGGAGGGCCGCCGCGGCGACGTCGGCCGGCGCGTCGGGCCGCTCGAGGGC
Source organism: Georgenia phoenicis (assembly GCF_047302425.1). NCBI lineage: Bacteria > Bacillati > Actinomycetota > Actinomycetes > Allobogoriellales > Allobogoriellaceae > Georgenia > Georgenia phoenicis. The sequence goes on from NZ_CP154855.1 coordinate 386,240, forward strand.
GCCGCGCGCCTCGCTGAGGTTGGGGGTGACGAGCACCGCGCCCGGGACCGGCTCGCCGCCGCGCGGGTGGGGGTCCCACACGACGCGGGTGCGGCGCGCGGCCGCGGTGAGGAGGCGGCGCAGCTCGGGGTGGCGCGTGGTGCCGGCGCCGTAGTCGGAGACGAGGACGGCGTCGGCGCTCGCGAAGGCGCGTTCGATCTCCGCGAGCGGGAGGTCGTCGCCGGGGGTGCCGGGGCCGCCGTCGTCCACGCGCACGAGGGACTGGCCGCCGCTGCGCACGCGCGTCTTGCGGCGGGTGCCGCCCTCGTGGGGCAGGCGCAGGACGGTGAGCTGCTCGCCGAGGTCGGCGACGAGACGGTCGCCGTGCTCGTCGTCGGCGATCGGCGCGACGAGGGTGACCCGGCCGGTGCACAGCAGCGCGGCGAGCCCGGCGCCGCCGGGGCTGTACCGGGTGGAGCGCACGTCGAGGACGGGCACGGGGGCGTCGGGGGAGAGGCGCTCGACCTCGCCGTCGACGTCCGCGTCGAGGACGACGTCCCCGACCACGACGACGTGCGGGGCGGAGGAATCCGGCTGTCTGCGCAGGTGTACGTCCTCGCGCGGGGCCGGCCCCTCCTCGCGCCCAGAGCCGGACTCCTCCGGACGCTCCTCGCGCCGGGAGCCGGACTCCTCCCCGACGCCGAGGTGGCGGTCGAGGGCGGCGCACAGGGCGTGGATCGCGACGAGGTGGCCCTCCTGGACGGCCGCCGTCGACGGCGCGTCGACGCACAGGGCGTCGTCGCACAGCTCGGCGAGCGCGTTGGGCGCCGGGCCCGTGAGCCCCCAGACGGTGAGCCCCAGGGCCCGGCCGCGCTCGGCGGCGCGCAGGACGTTGGGGCTGGTGCCGGAGGTGGAGAGCAGGACGAGGACGTCACCGGGGCGCCCGTGGCCCTCGACCTGGCGGGCGAACATCTCCTCGGCGCCGTAGTCGTTGACGATGGCGCTCACGGTCGAGGACTCCGCACACAGCGAGATCGCCGAGAAGGAGCGCCGGTCCTGGAGGAAGCGGCCGACGAGCTCGGAGGTGAGGTGCTGCGCCTCCGCGGCGCTGCCCCCGTTGCCCGCGGCCAGCAGCCGGGCCCCGCCGGACAGCCGCCCGGCGAGGTCCGCCGCCCACGCCTCGATCGTGCCGGCGTGGTCCTGGAGGAAGCCCATCGCGGAGTCGAGCTCGGCGCGGTGCTCGTCGATCCAGTCCTGGGTGCTCATGCGCTCGCCACCTTCGCGGTCGGGAGGCGCGCGGCGCGGACCTCGGCGTAGGCGGCCTCGGTCGCCGCCGCGACGCGCTCCCAGCTGAAGCGCTCCTCGGCGCGGACCCGGGCGGCCTCGCCGTACTGGGTGCGCAGCTCCGGCTCGACGAGCAGCCGGGTGATGGCCGCGGCGAGCGCGTCGGGGTCGCGCGGAGGGACGAGGGCGCCGGTGACGCCGTCGTCGACGGAGTCGAGGAGCCCGCCCACGGCGCTGCCCACGAGCGGGCGCCCGCAGGCCGCGGCCTCGAGCGGGACGATGCCGAAGGGCTCGTACCAGGGGGTCGCGACGACGATGTCCGCCGAGCGGATGAGGGCAGGCATGCTCGTGCGCGGCACGGAGCCGATGAAGCGAACCCGGGCCTCGACGCCGAGCTCCTCGGCGAGGGTGTGGAGCCGCACCGCCTCGCGGTCGGTGTGGATACGGGACTGGTCCGGGCCTCCGGCGACGAGCAGCTCGACGTCGGGCAGCAGCGGGAGTGCGGCGATGACCGTCTCGACGCCCTTGCGCTCGACGAGCCGCCCGACGGACAGCAGCCGGAAGGGCTGGTCGCCACGCGGGGGCAGCACCTCGCCGTCGGGGCTGAAGAGCTGGACGTCGACGCCGCAGGGCACGACCCGCACCCGGGAGCGGTCGATGCCCATGGCCTCGAGCTCGGCGACCTCGTCGCTGCACGTCGCCACCACGAGGTCCGCCTCGGTGCCCACACGCGTCTCCGCCGCGATGCGGCCGGCGGGGCTGGTGTCCTTGGCGCCCTGGTGGCGGCGCTTGACGGTGCCGAGGGCGTGGAAGGTGTGGACCACCGGCACGGGCACGTGCTCGGCCGCCTCGAGGGCGGCGAGCCCGGACATCCAGAAGTGGGAGTGGACGACGTCGGGCCGCGGGCCCTGCGCCCAGCGCCGCGCCAGCCACTGCCCGAACTCGGGCATGTAGGGCAGCAGCTGGTCCTTGGGCAGCACCCGCGCCGGCCCGGCCGGCACGTGGACGACCTGGACGCCGGGCAGCATCTCGACCTGCTCGGGCAGGTCCGGGTCGTCGCGGCGGGTGTAGACGGCGACGTCGTGCCCCCGTCGGGCCAGCGCCGTCGCGAGCGCGGCCACGTGGACGTTCTGCCCGCCGGCGTCCTCTCCGCCGAGCACCGCCAGCGGACTGGCGTGCTCCGACACCATCGCGATCCTCATCGGACTACCTCCTTCAACAGCGACTGCCAGTCGGCCAGGAAGCGGTCGACGGCGAAGGCCTCGGTGGCGTGGCGACGGGCGGCCTGCCCGCGCTCGCGTGCCTCGGCGGGGTCTGCGAGCCAGCGCAGCGCGGCCTGCTCCAGCACCCGCGGGTCGGCGGACACGACGCCGGCGTCGGCCGGGACCGCCTCGGGCGCGGCCGTCGTGGCCAGCGCGAGGACGGGCAGGCCGAGCATCATCGCCTCGATGAGCGAGAGCCCGAGCGAGGTCCACCGGTAGGGGTGCAGGTAGGCGCGCTGGCGGGCGAGCAGCGGGTGCATCTCCGACTGCCGCACGTCCTCGTGCAGGTGGCCGGCCAGGTGCGGGGCCTTCTCCTCCAGCGCGTCCATCCCCATCCCGTACACGGACAGCGGGACGGTGTGGGACAGGTCGAGGACGACGTCGGTCCCCGCGACCCGCCACCGGCGCACCGGCTCGTTGACGACGACGCCGACCCGCTCCTCCTCGCCCGTGTACAGGTACCCGGGGTCGAGGACACCGTGGTCGATGACCGTCGTCGGCGCGCGTCCGCAGTCCCACACGAGGGCGTTGAAGTGGGTGACGTGGACGACGGGGATGTCGTCGCGGTCAGCGAGCGGGTGGCGGGTGGCGACGGCGTCGCCGCGGGGGGTGTTGTGCTCGACGTAGACGGCGGGCACGTCGCGTCCCGGGCGCAGGCCGGTCCACTCCTCGAAGAGCTCGATCTCGTGGGGCCGCTGGAGGACGACGACGTCGCAGCCCTCCTCCCGCAGCTGCGCCGGGCTGAGCTCACGGGCGTTGGGCGGCCAGTCCCACGTGCGGGCGCGGCCCAGGCCGTCGGGCCCGCGGTCGGGCAGCACGGGGATGAGGTACTCGTCCGGGCCGGTGACGAAGGGGGTCAGCCAGGACCCGTGGACGTGCCAGATGGCGACCTTCACGCCAGGACCTCCTGGGGGACGAGGGACGCGACGGCGTCCACGACCTGCTGGGGACGGATGCCGGTGAGGCACGGGTGGCCGGCCACCGGGCACTCCCGGGCGCGGGTGCCGGCGCAGGGGGCGAGCTGGTCGCCGAGCACGACGGTCGGCACCCCGTAGGGCGCCCACCGCTCGGCGGGCACGACCGGGGAGAAGAGGGAGACGACGGGGGTGCCGACGGCGGCGGCCAGGTGGGCGGGGCCGGTGTTGCCGACGACGACGCACGCGGCGCCGTCGAGCACGGCGGCGAGCTGGGGCAGGTCGGTGCGGCCGGTGAGGTCGTGGATGCCGGGCCCGACCGCCGGTGCGGGCTCGTTCGGCCCGCCGGTGACGACGACGTCCCACCCGGCCGCGACGAGCGCCTCGGCGATGTCCCGGGCGTGCTCCGGCGCGATCGCCCGCGCCGGCACCGACGCCCCCGCGTGCAGCACGACGTACCCCCGCCCGGCGCCAGGAACAGCTCTGCTGTCGGCGCGGTGTTGACCCTGTCGCCGAGAGCTGGATTCTCCGGGGAGGAGGGGGCTGACGTCAGGGAGGGGGCGGCGGACGGCGAGGCGACCGTCGTCGCCGGCGGGGAGCTCGGCGCCGGCGGCACGGGCCAGGTCGAGGGCGGCCTCGACCTCGTGCAGCCCCTCGGGGCGCTGGTGGCGCACGTCGAGGAGGGAGCCGGGGTAGTCGACGCTCGTCGCGGCGACGTGCCCGATCCCCGCCATCTTGGCGAGCAGCGCCATCGGCAGCGGGCTCTGGTGGAAGGAGGTGAAGATGACGGCGCGGTCGTAGCGGCGGGCCGCGAGCGTCGCGACGAGCTCCTCGATCGCCTCCGGGTCCACGGCCGGGGGCCGGTACCCGGACCACGGCGCCGCGACGACGAGGACGTCGCGCACCCCCGGCAGCAGCCGGGCGGCGGCCGCGCCGGTGGGGGAGGCGAGAAGGTCGACGTCGTCGTGGGCCGCGAGGGCCCGGACGGCGGGCCCGGTGAGGAGGACGTCGCCGTCGTTGTCGAGGCGCACGGCGAGGGTGCTCACCGCTCCTCACCCGCCATCGCGAGGACGAGGTCGACGGCGGAGCCCAGGTCGTCGGCGACGTGCTCGGCCGCCTCGACCTCCTCCGCGCGCGTCACCGGCGTGGGGACGAGAACGGCACGGGCCCCGGCCGCGCGGGCGGCCGCGGCGTCGGCGCCGATGTCCCCGACGACGACGCACTCGTGCGGCTCGAGGTCCAGCGCCCGGGCGGCGCGCAGCACCATGCCGGGGCCGGGCTTGCGGCAGGTGCAGCCGTCCTCCGGCCCGTGCGGGCAGTGCTCGACGACGTCGAAGGAGCCGAGAAGGTCCTGGACCCGCTCGTTGACCCGGGTGACGTCGTCGACGGTGATGAGGCCGCGCGCGACGCCGGACTGGTTGGTCACCATCCCGATGCGCAGGCCGGCGGCACGCAGACGCCGCAGCGACTCCGGGGCGTCGGCGACCGGCCGGACCTGCTCGGGGTCCCCGTTGTAGGGGACGTCCTCGACGATCGTGCCGTCGCGGTCGAGGAGGACGGCGCGCACCGGCGGGGGCCACGCGGTCACGTCGCGGAACATCACCGTGCCGCGCAGGCGGTGCCAGACCGCGGCCCAGGGGATCGCGACGCTCGTCCACGCCATCCGCTTCCACTCCGCGGCCCAGCCCTCCTCGCCGGGGCGGGGCCCGGGCACGAGGCGGCGGGCCGCGAAGTCGACGGTGAGGCCGGCCCACGCGGCGGCGGCCGCGCCGCCCGCCTTGCGCCGCCCGGCGGCCGCGAGCAGTGCGGCGGCGGTCCCGGCGGCCACGGTCGCGACGTGCCAGCGGAAGCGCCCGCGGCCGGTCCCGCCGATCTCGCGCCAGCCCGGCCCGTGCAGCGCCCGCATGAGCGCGTCGGAGGCGGCGCCGGCCTGCATGCGCAGGCTCACGGCGTCGTCGGCCGGGCGGACCGGGTGGGTGATCTCGCGCTCGCCGCGGACCAGCTGCCAGCCGGACTGCGTCACCCGCAGGGCGAGGTTGGCGTCCTCGCGGTAGGCGCGCGGGAAGCGCTCGTCGAAGCCGTGGACGGCGGCGAGGGCGGTGCGGCGGTAGGCCATGTCCGCCGTCGCCCACAGCGCCGTCTCGAGTCCCGCGGTGTTGCGCTCCCAGTCGGTGGGGCGCCGGTGCTGCGGGAGCGGCACAGTGATGCGGCCCTGGGTGGCGCCCACCTCGGGCCCGACGGCCGCGAGGTCCGCGGCCAGCCGGGTGGCCCAGTCCGCGGGGAGACGGACGTCGTCGTCGAGAAAGGCCACCCACTCGGTGGTGGCGGCCCGCCAGCCGACGTTGCGGGCGGCGGCGGGTCCGCGTCCCCCGGAGCGCAGCACCTCGACGGGGACGTCGCCCGCGGGCAGGTCGAGCGGCTCGGCCTGGTCGAGGGGACGGTCGTCGACGAGCAGGACCCGCGCGGGCGCCGGCCCGTCCTGCCCGAGCAGGTCGGTGAGCACCTCCCGGAGGGAGGGGCGGCCGACCGTCGGCAGGACGACGGTGTAGTCGCTCACGCGACCGCCACCGGCGCGTCGTCGGCGACCGCTGCCCCGGCCGCCTCGTGGGCGGCGAAGAGCTGGGAGCGGCGCACGAGGTGGGGGCCGAGGACGAGGAGGTCCACGGGCGCGGAGCCGAAGAGCTCGAGGGCGTCACGCGGGTCGTCGACCATGGGGCGCCCGGCCGTGTTGAGGCTCGTGTTGATGACGACGGGCAGGCCGGTGCGCTCGGCGAAGGCCGCGATCGTCGCACCGAGGCGCGGCTGGCGCTCGGGGTGCACGGTCTGGATGCGCGCGGTGCCGTCGACGTGGACGGCGGCCGGGATCCGGTCGCGCCACTCGGGGCGGACGGTGTGGACGAAGAGCATGTACGGGCTGGGGATCGGGCCGTCGGTGAAGATCTCCTCGGCGCGGTCGGCGAGGACCATCGGCGCGACCGGGCGGAACTGCTCGCGGCCCTTGACGTCGTTGATGCGCTCGAGGTTCTCCTCCAGGCCCGGGTGGGCCAGCAGGGAGCGGTGGCCCAGGGCGCGCGGGCCGAACTCGCTGCGGCCGTCGAACCAGGCGACGACGCCGTTGCCGGCGAGCACCTCGGCCACCTGCTCGGGCAGGTCGTCGGGGGTGGTGAAGGGGACCTTCGCCGTCGTCAGCCACTGGGCGAGCTCGTCGTCGGTCCACGCCCGGCCCAGGTCCGCGCCGGCGATGGGGCGCGGCTCAGCACCGCGGTCCGCCGCCACCTGCAGGGCGGCGCCGAGGGAGGTGCCGGCGTCCCCGGCGGCCGGCTGGACCCACACGTCCTCGAAGGGGGTCTCGCGCCAGATGCGCGAGTTGGCCACGCAGTTGAGCGCGGTGCCGCCGGCCATCGTCAGCGCGATGGCGCCCGTCTGCGCGTGCAACCAGTTCGCGAGGTCGACGAGGACCTCCTCGAGGCGCGCCTGGACCGAGCAGGCGAGGTCGGCGTGGGGGCCGCCCCACGTGCCGTCGTCGATGCGTGGCTCCACCCACTGCGACCAGTCCGGGACCGGGGCGAGGAAGCCGCCGTCGTCGGTGGCGCGGATCGTCTCGCGCAGCTCCTCGAGGAAGCGGGGCTTGCCGTACGAGGCCAGGGCCATGACCTTGTACTCGTCGGAGGAGCGCAGGAAGCCGAGGTGCTCGGTGAGGGACTCGTAGAGCAGGCCGAGGGAGTGGGGGAGCTGCTGCCCGGCGAGGGTCTCGAGCTTCCCCTTCGTGTAGCGGCCGGCGAGATGGGAGGCGTGCTCGCCGCGGCCGTCGAGGACGAGGACGCTCGAGCTCGCGTGCGGGGACGCGAGGGCGCCGGAGGCCGCGTGGGCCACGTGGTGGGGGACGAAGACGACCTTCTCGGGGTCGAGCCCGGGCAGCGCGGCCGCGAGGAACTGCGGGGCGCGCTCGGCGTAGGTGAGGCGCAGGTGGTCCCACGGGTCGTCCAGGCCCATCTCGTGCGCCGGGCGGGCGAGGGAGGGGTCGAAGGAGTAGGCGACGGCGTCGAGGTCCTTGGGCTCCAGGCCCGCCTGCTTGAGGCACCAGCGCATCGAGAGCTCCGGCAGCTCCCACGCTGAGAACGGGACCGGGCGCTTGCCGTGCTTGCGCCGGCTGAAGCGCTCCTCCTCCGCCGCTGCGACCACCTTCCCGTCGATGACGAGGGTGGCGGAAGGGTCGTGGAACAGCGCGTTGACGCCGAGAACTCGCATACCTGGCCTCCTGGGTGGTCCGAGTCACCTATAGGTGATTCGCTGCTCACGCTGCCCGAGAGAAGCACTTCTCGCACTTCGACAAGGAGACCTACACGTGACGACGACCGAGACCGCTCACGTCCGTACCGCAGAGCTCGCCGTCCACCTCGTGGATGGCCGGGTGACCGAGGCGGCCGGTTCACGGCAGCTGCGGCGGGAGGACCCGAGCGGCTCCGACGCGGTGACGACGATCGTGCCGGCGACGGCGGAGGAGGTCACCGCCGCCGTCGACGCCGCCTGGGCCGCACGTGCCACGTGGCGCCGCACGGCACCGGCCGAGCGGGCGGCGGCGCTGCGGGCCGCGGCGGCCGCCGTCCGCGCCGACGCCGAGCGCCTCGGCGCGCTCCTCGCCGCGGCGACCGGGCGGCTGCTCGGCCAGTCGGTCGAGTCCGCCACCGTGGCCGCCGACCTCCTCGAGGAGGCCGCGACGACCGGGCTCGGCGCCGCCGGCCGCACGCTCGCCGGCGCCACCTCGGCGCTGGACGTCGTGCGCCGTGAGCCGCGCGGCGTCGTCGCCGTCATCACCCCGTGGAACGACCCCTTCCCGGCGGCCGCGGGCCTCCTCGCGGCCGCGCTCGTCACCGGCAACACCGTCGTCCACAAGCCGTCGGAGCGCTCGGCGCTGCCGGGGTGGGAGATGGCCCGGCTCGTCGCCGATGCGCTGCCCGCCGGGGTGCTCAACGTCGTCAACGGCGACGGCGAGACGGGCGCCGCGCTCGTCGCCGACGAGCGGGTGGCGCTCGTCGCCCACGTCGGCTCGACGGTGGCCGGCCGGCGCATCGCCGCCGTCGCCGGCGCCCGCGGGGCCAAGGTGCTGCTCGAGAACGGCGGCGCCGACGCGATCGTCGTCGACTCCGGCGTCGACCCGCGCTGGGCTGCCGAGCAGATCGCGACCGGCGCCTTCACCAACACCGGCCAGATCTGCACCTCCGTCGAGCGCGTCTACGTGCACGACGACGTCGCGGACGCCGTCGTCGCGGCGCTCGCGGAGGTGGCGGAGGGGCTCGTCGTCGGGGACCCGGCCGACCCGGCGACGACGCTCGGGCCGCTCGTTGACGCGGACCAGCTCGCCGTCGTCGACGAGCACGTGCGCGCCGCGGTGGACGCCGGCGCCCGCTGCGTCACCGGCGGGGCGCCGCTCGACCGGCCCGGCAGCTTCTACCCGCCCACGGTGCTCGACGGCTGCGCGCCGGACGTCACCGCCGTCGCCGAGGAGACCTTCGGGCCGGTCGCGGCGCTCGTGCGGGTGCCGGACTTCGACACGGCGCTCTCGCTGGCCGGTGAGAGCCGCTACGGGCTGGCCGCGACCGTCCTCACGCCTGACCTCGGGCACGCGCTGCGCGCCGCGGAGGAGCTCGAAGTCGGCACGGTCAAGGTCAACGGCGTCTTCGGCGGTGCGCCCGGAGGGTCGGCCGACCCGCGGCGCGACAGCGGCACCGGCGCCGGCTACGGCCCGGACCTGCTGGGCGAGATGACCGTCCTCAAGACCGTCCACCTCGAGGCCCCCAGCGCCTGACGGGACCCCCCCCTTTCCCGCGAGTACGCACGAACGGTCACCGCGGCGGCCCTCCGCGGGCGGCCGGGTGACCGTAAGTGCGTACTCGGCGAGGGGTGGGTGGGGAGCGGGGGGTGGTCAGCCGTAGGTGCGGGCCTTGGACTCGGCCTGGGAGCGCTCGAGCGCCCGGAAGCGCGCCTCGGCGTGGGCGGGCAGCACCCGGCGCTCGCGCAGCACCCACGGCGCCCCGCGCAGTGCGGCCAGCACCCCCTCGAGGGCGGGTCGCGAGCGCAGCTTCCCCAGCACCACGGCCGTCCGGCGCAGCGCGGCGGGCAGCGGCCGGCGCAGCCAGGTGAACCACAGGGTGTTGCGCACGCCGTCGCGCAGCCGCTTCGTCGTGTCCCGCGCCGTCGAGGCCTGGTGGTGGACGGTGGCCGCGGGCAGGTAGCACAGCTCCCAGCCGACGGCGGCGAGGTCCGCCGCGAGGAGCTCCTCCTCCCCGCCCAGCCACAGCCGCGGGTGGAAGCCGCCGGCCGCGACGAAGGCGCTGCGCCGCACGACCGACGCGCCGGCGAGGAAGCTGCCGAGCGCCGGCCCCGGTAGGCCCGGGCGGCCCGCGACGGGGGAGTCGCGCAGCTCGGCGACGATCGGGTCCTCCGTCCCCGCCGGCTCGACGACGATCCGCGCGGTGACGACGGCGACGTCCGGGTGGGCGTCGAGCGCGTCCGCCGCGGCCGTGAGGCTCCCCGGGTCCCACCACGTGTCGTCGTCGCAGAAGCCGACGTAGGGCGTGTCGAGGAGCTGCACCCCGAGGTTGCGGCCCACGGCGCCGAGGTTGCGCCGGCTCTCGAGCAGCGTCACCCACGGGTGGTCGCGGCGCACCGCCTCCGCCGTCCCGTCGCCCGAGCCGTTGTCGACGACGACGACGGGCGGCTGCTCCGGCAGCGCGCGCAGCAGCCGCAGGGTGCGGTCGAGCTCGGTGCGCCGGTTGTGGGTGATGACGACGACGCCGACGCGCGGGTCCTGTGTGGCCATGCCTCCCATTGGAGCCCGGCGTGCCACCCGCCGCACCCGCGGAATGGCCGGCCGTGGAACCGTGTTGCCCCGGCATGACGGACTACGGCCACGACCTCCTCTTCGGCTCCTTCATCACCCCGAGCAGCGCCTCGCCGGAGCGGGTCGTCGCCCTCACGCAGGCCTCGGAGGCCGCCGGGCTGGACCTCGCGACGTTCCAGGACCACCCCTACCAGCCGGCCTTCCTCGACACGTGGACGCTGCTGTCCTACGTCGCCGCCCGCACCGAGACGATCCGGCTCTCCCCGAACGTCGCCAACCTGCCGTTGCGCCCGCCGGCCGTCCTCGCCCGGGCCGCCGCGAGCCTCGACCTCCTCAGCGGCGGCCGGGTGGAGCTCGGCCTGGGCGCCGGCGGCTTCTGGGACGCCATCGTGGCGATGGGCGGCACGCGTCTCTCCCCGGGCCAGAGCGTGGACGCGCTGAGCGAGGGCATCGACGTCATCCGCGGCGTCTGGGACACGAGCACCCGCGAGCGTCTCGTCGTCGAGGGGGAGCACCACCGCCTCGACGGCGCCAAGCGCGGTCCCGCACCGGCCCACGACATCGGCATCTGGGTCGGCGCGTACAAGCCGCGGATGCTGCGCCTCGTCGGCCGCAAGGCCGACGGCTGGCTGCCCTCCCTCGCCTACCTCGAGAGCCTGGACGACATCGCCGACGGCAACGCGACCATTGACGAGGCCGCCACCGCCGCCGGCCGCGACCCGCGGTCCGTGCGGCGCCTGCTCAACATCGGCGGCCAGCTCGCCGCGCAGCGCAGCTCCCGGCTGCTCGTCGGCCCGCCCGCCCAGTGGGCCGAGCAGCTCGCCGTCCTCGCCCTCGAGTACGGCGTCAGCGCCTTCATCCTCGGCGGTGACGACCCCTCCGCCCTCGCCGTCCTCGGCCAGGAGATCGCACCCGCCGTGCGCGAGGTCGTAGCGGCGGAGCGTGCCTGATGGACTACGGGCACCCCCTCCAGCTCGGCGTCCTCCTCCCCGCGGACCCCGCCTCGCTCGAGCTCGCCGTCCGCGCCGAGGAGCTCGGCCTCGACCTCGTCGCCGTGACGGACGACGACGCCCGTCACGAGCCCTGGACCCTCCTCTCGTGGGTGGCCGGCCGGACCACGCGGGTCGGCCTGACGGCGACGGCGCACCACCCGCCGGCGATCGCCGCCCGCAGCGCCGCCAGCCTCGACCTCCTCAGCGGCGGGCGGCTCACCCTGACGCTCACGGCCGAGCCGGCCGACGCCCTCGAGGAGGCGGTCGACGTCGTCCGCGGCACCTGGGACGCGAGCGCCCCCGCACCGCTCAGCTACCGCGGGGAGCACCACCGTCTCGTCGGCGCCCAGCGCGGCCCCGCGCCGGCGCACACCGTCCCGGTGTGGCTCGGCGGCAGCGGACGCGAGCACCTGGACCTCGTCGGTCGCACCGCCGACGGCTGGCTCGCCCCCGCCGACCTCGTGGGGCTCAGGGACGGCAACGGGCTGGTCGACGCCGCCGCCACCGCCGCCGGGCGCGACCCGCGTGAGATTCGCCGCGTCCTCACTCTCGACGCCGTCACCTCGGTCGCGGACCTGCTCGCCCTCGTCGTCGACGACGGCGCCGGGACCCTCCTCCTCGCCACCGCCGACCCAGCCGCTCTCGAGCGCTTCGCCACCGAGGTCGCACCCGCCCTCAGGGCGGCCGTCACCGCCGAGCGCGAGCGCCGCGGCACGCCGCCCGCGCCCACGCGCAGCACCGCCGTCCGGGCCGCCCGCCGCCCCGGCATCGCCTACGACGACGTCCCGCCGGCGCTCGCGGAGCACGCCGTCGAGCCGGGCGACGCCGCGTACGCCGCCGTCCGCTCGACCTACCTGCGCGGCGGCTCCCCCGGCCTCGTGCTGCGCCCGGGCAGCGCGGAGGAGGTCTCCCAGGCGCTGGGCTTCGCCCGCGCCCAGGACGTCCCGCTCTCCCTGCGCAGCGCCGGCCACGGGATCAGCGGCCGCTCCACGAACGACGGCGGGATCGTCCTCGACCTGTCCCGGAGCAACGGCATCGAGGTGCTCGACGAGGCCGAGCGGCTCGTGCGGATCGGTCCCGGCGCCCGCTGGGGCGAGGTCGCCGCCGCTCTCCAGCCCCACGGCTGGGCGATCAGCTCGGGCGACTTCGGCGGCGTCGGCGTCGGCGGCCTGGCGACCACGGGCGGGATCGGTTTCCTCGGCCGGAAGCACGGGCTGACGATCGACCACGTCCGGGCGGTGGAGATGGTCCTCGCCGACGGGAGCGTCGTGCGGGCCAGCGACGAGGAGAACACCGAGCTGTTCTGGGCGGCGCGCGGTGCCGGCTTCACCGTCGGCGTCGTCACCGCCTTCGAGATGCAGGCCGCGGAGGTCGGCGACGTCGCCGTCGCCCAGCTCGTCTTCGACGCGAGCGACACCGCGGAGCTCCTCACCCGCTGGGGCGCCGCAGCCGAGGCCGCGCCGCGCGAGCTGACGAGCTTCCTCATGATGGGCGCGCCGCGGGGCGGGCGACTCGTCGCGCAGACGACGACCGTCATCGACTCCGCCGACCCGCAGACGATCCTCGCGATGCTCCAGCCCTTCGCGCAGGTCGCGCCGCTCGTGGGCCAGTCGGTCCAGGTGGTGCCCTACCCCGCCGTCGTCGCGACCCCCGACGCCCGGCACACGAGCCAGGGGGAGCCGGTGACCCGCTCGGCGCTGCTCGAGCACGTGACGCCCCAGTTCGCGGCGGACGCGGAACGACTGGTCCGCTCCGGGCACAGCTTCTTCTTCCAGATCCGCGCCATGGGCGGCGCGACCGGCGACGTCGCACCGGACGCGACCGCCTTCGCCCACCGCTCGGCGAACTTCTCCGTCGTCGCCTTCGGCTCCAGCCGGCGGAACCTCGACGCCGTGTGGGACGGGATGCACCACCACTCCGTGGGGCTCTACCCGAGCTTCGAGACCGACCCGCGGCCCGAGCGGCTGACCGAGGCCTACCCGCCGGCGCACCTCGAGCGGCTGCGCGCCCTCAAGCGCCGCTACGACCCGGACCACGTCTTCCGCGACAACCACGACGTCGGCCCGTAGCGGGCGCCAACTGTACTGTCGGCGACAAGTGCACTCTCGGTGACAACTGTGCTGTCGGCGGTAAGTGTGCTGTCGGCGTCAGGGGGTGGGGTCAGGCGGCGCGGACGATGGTGTCGGGGCCGACCTCGGCGAAGTCGGGGACGCGCACCCCGCCGGCCACCTTGGCGCCGTCACGCACACGGGCGCCGCGGCCGACGACGGCGCGGGCACCGATGTGGGTGTTCTTGCCGACCCGGGCCCGGGCGGCGACGACCGCCCCGCGGTCCACCCACGCACCGTCGTCGAGGTACGCCTCGGCACCGACGCGGGCGCCGGGGTCGACGTAGGCGGAGGGGGCGACCCAGGCGCTCGGGTGGACCTGCGCGCCACGCTCGACGAGCCCACCACCGTTGGGGTGCTGGGCGTAGCGCAGCATCGTGCCGTCGTCGTCCTCGAACTCGACCTGCTTGCGGCGGCGCACGTCGTCTCCTCCCGGATCGCGTCTTATGTCACCCGGTAGAACGACGGGGAGGCGGTACGGATTCCAGGAGCAGGTGGCGCCGGAGTGTGAGATCCGTCTCTACGCGCCAAGGACCCGCGTGCGGTACCGGTTGGCGAAGACCCGGCCGGGGTCGAGCTCGTCGCGCAGGGCGCGCACCTGCCCCATCCGCGGGTAGCGGGCGGCGAGCGCGGCGGCGTCGAGACCGTGGAGCTTGCCCCAGTGCGGGCGGCCCTCGTGGGCGAGCGCGATCGCCTCGAAGGCGCGGAAGTACTCCCGCGCCGGGGACCGGTGGAACTGGTGGACGGCCACGTACGCCGTCTCCCGTCCGTAGGCCGTCGAGAGCCACACGTCGTCGGCCGCCGCGAAGCGCACCTCGACGGGGAACTGGACCGCGGCGTCGGGCCGCCTGCCCACCCAGGCCCGCAGCCCCGCGAGCACCCCGGGCAGCGCCGCCCGCGGCACCGCGTACTCGCACTCGACGAAGCGCACCCGCCGGCTCGTGGCGAAGACGCGCGCGGAGACGTCGTCGTACTCGCGTCGCGACAGCACACGCGTCGCCAGCCGGTTGAGCCCCGGCACCCACGCCGGGCGGGCGCGTCCCACCTCGTTGACGACGGCGTAGGCCGCGTTGGTCAGCACCTCGTCCTCGAGCACGCGCCGCCACCCGGGCAGCGGGTGCTCCGGCCGCCCGCCCTCCCGGCGGGTGTTCGCCTTGGTGAGGCAGCGCTCGGTGTGGGGGAACCAGTAGAGCTCGTAGTGGTCGTGGGCGGCGACGGCCTCCTCCAGCCCCTCGAGCACCGCGTCCAGCGGCGCGGTCTCCTCGACCGCGTGGAGCGTGAACGCGGGCACGCACCGCAGCGTCACCTCGGTGACGACGCCGAGCGCCCCCAGGCCGACGACGGCGGCCTCCACCGGCGGTCCGGACCCCTCCCCGAGCCGCACGACCTCGCCGTCCCCGCGCACCAGCTCCAGCCCGACCACCTGCGTGGCCAGGCCACCGAAGCGGGCGCCGGTGCCGTGGGTCCCGGTCGACAGCGCCCCGGCGAGGGTCTGCACGTCGATGTCGCCGAGGTTCTCCATCGCCAGGCCGTGCCCGGCGAGGAGCCTGCCGAGTTCACGCAGCCGGGTGCCGGCCCGCACCCGCACCCGTCCGTCCGGCTCGACGGCGACGATTCCGGTCAGCCGGTCCAGCCCCAGCTGGACGTCCCGTGCCTCCGCGACGGGCGTGAAGGAGTGCCCCGCCCCGACCGCCGTCACCCGCCGCCCGGTCGCCGCGGCCCGCCGCACGACCGCCGCCACCTCCGCGGTGTCCCGCGGGAGCACCACCTCCGCCGGGGTCGCCGCCACCGTGCCGGACCAGTTGCGCCACGTCACCCGAAGCTCATCCCCTCACCGCGGTAGGTCGGCACGGAGGCGACGAGGCGGCCGTCGTCGACGACGTGGACGGTCGTCACCCGCTCGAGCTGCTCCCCGGACTTCGCCGGCCGGAACCACACGAGGTCCCCGACGCGCAGGCTCCCGGCCGTGTCGCCGACCACCGGGGTCTGGACCTCCCCGGCGCCCTCGGTGCCGGTGAGCCGCAGCCCGGGCGGGTGGACCGGTCGGGGCAGGCGCGTCGCGCGCGTCGGCCCGGAGGCGACGAAGCCGGTGGAGAAGACGGTCGCCACCCGCGGCGCGGGGCGCCGCACCACCGGCGAGACGAGGAAGAGCGCCGGGGTGGGCCGGAAGGCGCGGTAGCCGTCGAAGAGCGTGGGGCCGAACAGGCCCGAGCCGGCCGTCACCTCCGTGACCTCCGCCGAGCGGCCGTAGAGGTGGAGGCTGCCGGTGCCGCCGACGTTGACGAGCGGCACGTCCACCACGTCCCGCACCGCCGCCACCATCGCGGGACGACGACGGCGCAGCTCGGCCGTCGACGCCGCCTTGACCACCCGCTCGGGCAGGGACGCGTCGGGGACCCCGGCGACCTGCGCGTCATAGCACATCACCCCAACGAGCTCGACGCCGGGGGTGGCAGCGATCCGCCGGGCGGCGACCGCGGCCTGCGCCGGGGTCCGCACCGGCGAGCGGCGCACCCCGAGGTGTGCCGGGCCGAGGCGCAGCGACGCGTCCAGGTCGAGGCAGACCCGCACGGGACGCCGCGGACCCGCGCCCGCTGCGGCGAGGAGCCGGAGGTGGTCGGGGTGGTCGACCATGACCGTGACGCGCTCGCGCAGGACCGGGTCCGCGGCGATCTCGGCGAGCGTGGCGCCGTCCGCGGTCGGGTAGGCGAGCAGCACGTCCTCCCAGCCGTGGCGCGCCAGCCACACCGACTCCGCCGCGGAGTAGGTCATCAGCCGCGTCGCCCCGAGCTCGGTGAGCACCCACCGGCAGCGCACCGACTTCGTCGCCACCCGCACGGGCAGGCCGCCGGCCCGCGCCGCGAGCGCGGCCGCGTTCTCCCGCAGGGCCGTGAGGTCGAGGACGGCGGCCGGCGCGGGCACGTCGACACCGGCCAGCGCGTCGACGAGCCGGGGCGGCAGCATGAGCGGAGGCTACCGGCGCCCGCGCGCTGGCGGAGCCGTTCGGGCTGCCGCACGCTGGCCGGTGGAGCCCGGGTGCACCCGGGCGGGACGAGGGGAGAACGATGGTCGACGTCGTCGTCGCGGGACTGGTCTGCCGGGACCTCGTCGTGAGCGTGGAGGCGCTGCCGGGCAGCGGCTCGGTCCCGGTCGGGACACGCCTCGAGACGCTCGGCGGCGCCGCCAACCAGGCGGTGGGGCTGCGTCAGCTCGGCCTGTCCGCCGGCGTCGTCGGGGTGGTCGGCGAGGACGTCGCCGCGGACCTCGTCCTCGACCAGGCCCGCCGCGACGGGATCGACGTCTCCGCCGTCGTGCGTCGCGCGGGTGGCACGACACCGCTCGTCGTCGGCGTCGTCGAGGCCGACGGCACCCACCGGCTGCTCGAGCACGTGCCCCGCGACTCGCTCCTCACCCCGCAGGACGTGCGTCGCGCCGCCCCGACGATCGGGGCCGCCCGCGCGGTCGTCGCCGACCTCCAGCAGCCCGACGACGCCGTGGTCGAGACCGTCCGTCTCGGCGCCGACGCCGGAGCGCTCGTCCTCCTCGACGGCGCGCCGGAGGAGCGGGCTGCGCTCGACGACGTGTGGCGCGGCGTCTCGGTGCTGCGGGCGGACGCCGAGGAGCTGGGCGCCTACCTCGGCAGCGTCCCGGACGGTGTGGAGGAGGTCGTCGAGGCGGCCCGCGAGCTCGTCGGCGAGGGGCCGGGGCTCGTCGCGCTCGAGGCGGGCGGGGAGGGCAACGTGCTGGCCTGGGACGGCGGCGCGCGCGTCCTCCCGCTCCTCGGCGGGGCGCCGGTGGACGCGACCGGCGGTGGTGACGCCTTCGTCGCCGGGCTGCTGCGCGCGCTCCTCGACGGCGCCGATCCCGAGACCGCCGGCTGGTGGGCGACCGTCTGCGCCGCGCAGACCGTCGCACGGCTCGGTGGGCGCCCGGACCTCGATGCCGCGACCGTCGTCCGCGAGGTCGAGCGCGCCGCCGGGCGCTGAGCGCCCGGAGTGCGGGCCCAGGGGACCGGTGGCAACCTCGTGAGAACCCGGGACGGATCCCGGGAACCCGCGAAGGAGAGCCCACAGGTGAACAGCGCCGTCATGTCGTCCGTCCCCACCACGCCCGCGACGGAGGCACCGGTCCTGCCGGTCACGCCACGCGGCGAGGTGAGCGCGACCCTCCTCGACGTGCTGCTGCGCGGGGCGGACCCCGAGACGCTGGACAACCTCGGCCGCGCCGCCGCCGCGCGCACCACCGACGCCGTGCGTGACGACGACATCCAGCTCACCCTCTTCCTCCTGTACTCCCTCAGCTACGGCACCTTCGAGCAGCTCGGCGCCGAGCACGAGTGGAGCCCCGAGCTCGTGCGCCTGCGCACCGACCTCGAGACCGCCTTCGAGGCGGCGCTGCGCGAGCAGGTCCCCGTGCCGCCCACCCCCGAGCCGACCGTCGCCGCCGTCGCCGAGGCCCTCTTCGCCCTCACCGCCGAGCCGGGCGGCCCCTCGCTGGCCAAGTACGTCGCGAAGCGCGCGACCTACGAACAGGTCGTGGAGATGCTCGTCCAGCGCAGCGTCTACACGCTGCGCGAGGCCGACCCGCACACCTGGGCCATCCCCCGCCTCACCGGTCGCGCCAAGGCCGCGCTCGTGGAGATCCAGGCCGACGAGTACGGCGGCGGGCACCCCGAGCGCGTCCACCAGGCGATCTACGCCCGCACGCTGCGCGGGATGGGGCTGAGCGCCGAGTACGGCACCTACGTCGACCACGTCCCGGCGATCACGCTCGCGTCCTTCAACGTCATGTCGATGTTCGGCCTCAGTCGCCGCTTCCTCGGCGCGATCGTCGGGCACCTGGCCGCCTACGAGATGACCGCCTCGATCCCGTGCCGCCTCTACGCCGACGGCATGCGCCGCCACGGCATCCCCGAGGAGGTCACCCACTACTTCGACGAGCACGTCGAGGCCGACGCCGTCCACGAGCAGATCGCCGCCCGCGACCTCGCCGGCGCGCTCGCCGAGGACCGCCCCGAGCTCACCGCCGACATCATGTTCGGCGCCGCCGCCTGCCTCGCCGTCGACGGCGCGATGGGCGACCACATCCTCCAGGCCTGGAAGGCGGGGGAGTCCTCCCTCGTCCGGCCGCTGACCGACGCCTCGGCCGCGTGAGGGGCTCGGACGTGCGCCGCGACGAGGACGAGGTGACGATCACCGCCTACCCCAACGGCCCGCTGATCGTCCGCGGGAACGCGACGATCCTCGACGTCGAGGGCCGGGCCATGCCCCGCACCCGCAACACGGTGGCGCTGTGCCGCTGCGGGGCCTCGACCATCAAGCCGCTGTGCGACGGCAGCCACAAGCTCGTCGGCTTCTGCACCGAGGAACCGGCGGGGCGCGAGTAGCGTCGCACCATGACCATCCAGCTGCCCGAGTCCGTCACGCTCGCCGAGGGTGATGGGGGCCTGCCCGTGCTGCGGGTGGCCACCGCCGTCGCCACCGGGGAGGTCTACCTCCACGGCGCCCACGTCACCGCGTGGACGCCGGCCGGCGCGGACCCCGTCCTGTGGGTGAGCGGCTCCTCGCGCTTCGTCCCGGGTGAGGCGATCCGCGGCGGCGTGCCGATCTGCTTCCCGTGGTTCGGTGCCGGCCGCGAGCCGGGCCTGGCCCCGCCGCCGCACGGCTTCGCGCGCCTGGCACCGTGGCGGCCCGTCGCCGCCGCGGACGACGACGGCGTGGTCAGGCTGACCCTCGAGCTCACCGACGCCGACATCGCCGACATCCCCGCCGCCGCGGCCTGGCCCCACGCCTTCACCGCCACCTACGCCGTCACCTTCGGCCGCGAGCTCACCCTGGCCCTCACCGTGGAGAACACCGGCGACGCCGAGATCTCCTACGAGGAGGCCCTGCACACCTACCTCGCCGTCGCCGACGCGCGCACGACGACCGTCCAGGGCCTGGACGGCGCGACCTACCTCGACAAGGCGCCCGGCGGTGGGCCGGACCTGGTCACCCAGCGCGGCGACGTCACCTTCACCGCCGAGACCGACCGGGTCTACGACAGCGAGGGGACCGCCGTCGTCGTCGACGAGCCCGGCGGCAGGCGGATCGGGATCGAGAAGGAGGGCTCGGCCCACACCGTGGTGTGGAACCCGTGGGTGGACAAGGCCGCCGCCATGCCCGACTACGGCGGCGACGAGTGGCCGACGATGGTGTGCGTCGAATCCGCCAACGCCCTGGACGCCGCCATCAGCCTCGCGCCCGGCGAGCGGCACACGATGAGCGCGAGCTACACCGTCACCCGGTAGCCCGGCCGGTGCGGCCGGGGGAGAAGGTGACGTTGTGCGGAGGCGTCAGACTGACTCACCGGGTGGATCAATCTGACCCCTCGCGACGAGACCACCCTGTCGGCTCCGGTCGGGGCCTTCTCACCACCACCACGGTGTGGGATCGCCGGGCTTCCTGGGCCTGGGCTTCTTGCCGAAGCGTGTGCCAGGTGGAGGAGTGAACCCCTCGGCCGTCCACTCGGGTTGTGGGCCGCACGCGCCGGTCCCGAGGAACTCGTGCAGGAGCCACCAGCGTGGGCCATCGCCCGCTCGCACCCGTAGACGGTTCACCTGCCGGTTCGCCGGGAAGCGGCGGCCCGAGCGGTCCCGGGCGAGCAGGTCGGTGGTGTCCCAGGCGGTGACCGGCCACCCGTCCGCGTCGACGACGGCGAGTGAGTAGCCGGTCCCGCTGAGCAGGCTCAGGACGGTAGCGAGCGGGGAGGAGCTCGCGGAGCGTTCGATCCGCGCGATCGTCGCCTGCGGGACGCCCGTCCGCTCCGCCAGACCGCGCTGGCTCAGCCGCTGCTCGCGGCGGTAGGCGCGCAGTGCGAGCCCCACCTGCTTCTCGACAGAGACCGGGTCCGCTGGCTGCATGAGCTCTCCCACGGCGCCCACGATGCAGCGACCGCGACGGGCGCGGCGGCCGGCCGGGCGGGTGCTGGGGACACGGGTGGGCACACTGGCTCCTGTGAGGAAGCGAGAGGACCGGCCGCCCGTGGAGGTGCGGGAGGCGGCGCCGGACGCGGTGCCCTTGCTCGAGCGTGCCCTGCCCGGCAACCACGCCCAGCAGCTGGCCAACGCCGAGGCAGGCCGGCGGAGCTTCCTCATCGCGTGGTGCGGCGGGGAGCCGGTGGGCACCGCCGTCGTCCGCTGGACCGGGGTGCCCGTCGCGGGGCACGGACCAGTCCCGGAGATCGGCTCGCTCGAGGTCGTGCCCGACCGGCGCGGCGAGGGGATCGGCAGCCGGCTCCTCGCCGCGGCGGAGGAGCGGGTGCGGGAGCGGGGCGAGAGTGCGGCAGCGGTCGTCGTCGCCGAGGACAACGTCGGGGCGCGGCGGCTGTACGAGCGCCTCGGCTACCGCGACACCGGGACCCGGCGGGCCGTCGCCGGGAGCGCTCCCGGGCTGCTGCTCGTGCGAAAGCTGGGCTGACGGGCTCAGCGGGCCGGCTCGAGAGCCGGGTGTCGCACCGCCGCGTCCGGGCAGGTGTCGGCCGCGGCGGCGAGCAGCTCGGCGCGCAGCCGCACCCGGCGGCGCAGGACGAGCAGCCCGGCGGTGAGGATGATCGCCGCGAGCACCACCCAGCCGAGGCGGCCGAGGGAGGTGGCGACCGCCGGCAGCGCCTGCCCGGCGAGGCCGCCCGCGCCCAGCCACAGGGCGGCCCACACGAGGCTGCCGGTGACCGAGCCGGCGAGGAAGCGGCCGTAGCGCATCCGGGCGGCTCCCGCCGCGGCGGGCATGAGGGTGCGCACGAGCGGCAGCAGCCGGCTCACGACCAGGGCGCTCGCGCCGCGGCGCCTGGCCAGCCGCGCCGCGCCGTCCCAGTGCGTGGTGCCGACCCGGCGCACGACGCGGGACTCGCGCAGCCGAGCGCCGTACCGGCGCCCCACGACGTAGCCGATGTGGTCGGCCAGCGAGGCGGCCACCGTGACGACGACGAGCGCGAGCAGGACCTGCACCGGTGTCCGGGCGGCCGCGCCGAGGACGAGCACACCGAGCTCACCGGGCACGAGGACGCCCAGGCCGAGCGCGGACTCGGCCAGGGCGAGCAGGGCGCCGAGGGCGAGGAGCGCGGGGCTGAAGGCCTCGGGCAGCGCGGTGATGAGGTCCGGCATGGTTCCAGCGAATCGTGGACGGGAGACGGTCGGTATCCGGTGTCACCCTGGTCCGACCCTGGGGGCGTCTCAGGGTGGGTCGGGGACGGGTGCCCAGCCTTCCGGCGGGGCGGGGGTCCGGGCAACGGATTTAGCGGCGGCGGCGGCCGGGCCAGCCGAGGGTCGTCCGCGGCTTGCGGGGCCGGCTCGGGGCGAGGTGCTGGAGGAGAGCAAAGTCGGCCATCGTCTGCCCGGTGTTCCGGGCGGCGAGGTCGTGCAGCAGGTGCGGGTCCATGGTGATCTCCTTCGGGCGGTGGCTGCTCTGGTCAGCTGGTGCGGCGCGCAGCGCGCAGGGCGAGGGCGCCGCCGGCCAGGGTGGCGGCGACGGTGAGGGCGACGAGGATGCGGTAGTCGACGGCGCCGACGACGGTCGCGCCGACCGTCGTCGCGAGGGTCTGGGGCAGGGTGAGGGCGACGTTGGTCGCGGCGGCGACGCGCCCCTGCAGGCGGGCGGGGGTCAGGCGCTGCCGGGCGGTGACGAAGGCGACGATCGCCCACGGCACCCCGAGGCCGACGAGGGCCAGGCCGAGCACGGCGAGCCCCAGCCCCACGGTGCCGGGCAGGTCGAGCGTGCCGACGAGGACGAAGGGCAGCATCCCGGCGGCCAGGACGCTCAGCCCCAGCGCCACCGCCCGCGGCTCTCCGAGGCGGCCGAGCAGCCGCGCGGCGGTGAGCCCGCCGATGACGGCGCCGACGCCCTGGACGCTGACGAGCACCCCGAGCAGGGCGGCGTCCACGCCCAGCCCCTGCTCCATGAAGGGGAAGACGGCGACGTTGGTCAGCCCGGAGGCGCCCATGGCGACGGCGAGCGCGAGCGTGAGCGCCCCGAGTGGTCGGGTGCCCAGGAGGTGGCGCAGGCCGCCGGTGAGCTCGGTCCAGAACGCTCCCTCGGCCGGCGGTGCGGGCGTCTCCGTCACCTCGACGCGGCTGAGCAGCAGGGCCGTCACGGCGAAGCAGGCCGCGGTCACGGCGACGACGGCGCGCGGGCCGGCCGCGACGTAGAGCGCGGTCCCGACGAGCGGGGACAGCAGGCGGAAGGCCTGGTCCACGGTGCTGAGGAAGCCGTTGCCCCCGGCGAGCTCGTCGTCGTCGAGCAGGTCACGCACGAGGCCCGACTGGGCGGAGGCGGTGACGAAGCCCATGGCGCCGTAGACGACGGTGACGGCGTAGACGAGCCACACGTCGTCGGCGTCGCGGACGAGCACGAGGGTGAGGACGACCGCCACCATGACGGCGTTGCCCACGGCCAGCAGGCCCTTGCGGGAGACACGGTCGGCGAGCTGGCCGATGAACGGCGCGACGAGCGTCGGCAGGCCGAGGGCGACGAAGACGAAGCCCGCGGCGCCGTCCGAGCCGGTCAGCTCCTTCACCCACACCGCGAGCATGAGGTAGAGCGCGCTGTCGGCGACGTTCGTGAAGACCCAGGCGCCGGCCAGCTGGCGGAAGCCGCGCTTGCGGAGCGCCGCGGGGCCGCGCCGGGGGCTGCGGTTGGGGGTGACGGTCTCGGCCATGGCCACGAGGCTAGACGCTAAAGGAACCTTGCACAAGGGTTCTTTAGGAAGAGATCTTGCGCAGCGCGAACGGGCATGGCAGAGCCGCTCCCCCCCGCGGGGGAGGGCGCGCCCGGACGTCAGGCGTCGGGCGCCTCGGAGTGGATCGCGGAGAGCACGCGCACCCGGCGGGCACCCTCCGGGCGCAGGGCGGGGTCGTCGCGGTCCTCGAAGCGACCCAGCAGTGCGTGGATCTGGTCGGCGACCTCCGCGGCCTCCTCGGCGGTGGCCCAGAAGCTGCCGTGCATCAGCCGGGTGGCGTCGAGCCACTCGGGCGGCTCCTCACCGAGCCGCTCGACGGCGGCCCACAGCTCCTGGGCGCGCTGCTGGAAGGTGAGCCGGGCGAGCTCGACGGTCGCCTGGACGGAGCCGGGGACCTCGGGATCGACCGTCGTCGCGTACCCCCCGCCGGACACCGTGCGCCAGGGCTTCTCGCGGCCTCTCGCCTCGGCACGCTCGATGAAGCCGTACTTCTCGAGCATCCGCAGGTGGAAGGAGCAGCTGGCCACGGACTCGCCGGTGAGCTCGGCGCACTGGGTGGCCGTCAGCTCCCCTCGCTCCCCGAGGAGGTCGAGCAGTCGCAGGCGCAGCGGGTGGGACAACGCACGGATGCGCTCGGGCTCGTTGATGAGCTGCTGCTCGCGCGCTGCCATGTGCTCACCTTAGGCCGCTACCGGGTGACGAGGGCGACGGCGGTGAGCGTGGGGGCGGCCAGGCCGAGGGTCGTGCTCACGGCCAGGGTGGCGCGGTGCCGGCGGGCGGGGGAGCGGCGCGCGCGGTCGGCCGGGACCCGCTGGCGGCGGGTGAAGTCGTCGAGCGTGCTGCCGACGCTGTGGGCGGCGAAGCTGTCGAGCAGGTGCGGTTCCATGGGACTGTCCCTCCGGGCGATTCGGGCAGTTCCCACGCTAGGAGCCGTACCGGACACGGAGTGTCCGCTGCTCCCGCCATGATGTGGCCGTGGACTCCTCCCGGCGCATGCTCGAGCTGCTCAGCCTCCTCCAGCTGCGCCGCGAGTGGTCCGGCAGCGAGCTCGCCGAGCGCCTCGGGGTCAGCGACCGCACCCTGCGGCGCGACGTCGACAAGCTGCGCGAGCTCGACTACCCGGTCCACGCCGTCAAGGGCAAGGGCGGCGGCTACCGGCTGGGCGACGGCGGCCGGCTCCCGCCGCTGCAGTTCCTCTCCGACGAGGCCGTCGCGGCCGCGATCGCACTGACGACGGCGGCCAGCAGCAACGTCCACGGGGTGGGTGAGGCGGCGCAGCGAGCACTGGGCAAGCTCGAGCACGTGCTGCCCTCGCGGCTGCGGGCCCGTGTCGAGCGGCTCGGGGCGAGCGTCGTCCACCTCCCGGGACCCGCCGTCGTCGAGCCCGAGGTGCTCATGACCGTCGCCGGCGCGTGCCGCGACCACGTGTGCCTGCGCTTCGACTACGTCAGCGGTGACGGGACGGAGTCGCTGCGCGAGGTCGAGCCCTACGGCCTGGTCACGTGGAGCGGCCGCTGGTACCTCGTCGCCTGGGACCTCCACCGGGAGGACTGGCGCACCTTCCGCGTCGACCGCCTCCACCCGCGCATCCCCCTCGGCCGCCGCTTCACGCCGCGTGAGCTGCCCGGCGACGACGCCGGCTCCTACCTCCTCGGGCGGGTGCGCGACCTGTGGCAGGAGAAGGCCGTCGTCCTCGTCCGCGAGCCGGCCGACAGCGAGGTCATGCGGCGCTGGGCGGCCGAGGGTGAGGTCCGGCCCGTCGATGCGACGAGCTGCCGCTTGCTCCTCGACGGCGACAGCGTCCAGTGGCTCGCCGCCGCCCTCGCCCAGCTCGAGGCCGAGTTCGTCGTCGAGTCGCCCGAGGCGCTGCGCCGCTACCTCCTCGAGGTGTCGGGCCGGCTGGCCCGCGCCGCTCAGACGGACACGAGCCCGGTGGCGCTCAGCGCCGAGTAGACGCCGAGGAGGAGGATCGCCACGCCGCTGACGGCGAGCGCCGTCGCCGCGAAGCGCCCGCCGCGCAGCTCCGGCTCGACGTACCTGGACCGCAGGTACCACGCGGCGACGGCGACCGCCGCGAGGAAGATACCGCCGGCGACCCCGCCGATGAGGATCATGACGAAGGGCGAGGAGATCCACAGGTAGGTGAGCAGCCAGACCACGGGCAGCGCGACGATGAAGACCCGCATCCAGGCGTTCCGCTTCCGGGCGTCGGTCCAGTCGTAGACCCCGACGATGCTCAGCGCGTTGGCCCACGAGCGGGACCACGAGGGGACGGCTGCCCAGATCGTCGAGCCGAGCGCGGCGAGGGCGCCGACCAGGTAGAGGACCCGGCCCCACTCGCCGAGCACGCTCGCGTAGGTCTGCGAGAGCACCTCGATCATGTCGTTGCCCTCGGGCACCAGGCCCTGGGGGTGGAGCACGGCGGCGCCCATGACGTAGAAGGACATCGTGCTCACCGTGTAGATCACCCACGCGACCAGGGCGTCCTTCTGCATGACGGCGATCCACCCGCGGGCCCGCCGGCGGTACTCCGCGGAGCCGTCGTTGGGGCCCGACCAGCGGGCGTAGCCCTTCTCAAGGCACCAGTAGGTGTAGGCGGTGATCTCCTCCGAGCCCACCCCGGTGAGGCCGAACATCGCGACGGCGACGCCGATCGCCCCGGCGGGCAGGGAGAGCGAGAGCCCCGAGGCGAGGTCGCCGCCGGAGTAGGCGTACTCGGTGGCCGGCAGGCCCAGGGCGATGACGAGCGTGACGACGACGAAGGTCATGGTGAGGAAGACCGCGACCTTCTCGATGAGCCCGTACCTGTTGGAGTACAGCGTGACGACGGCGAGGACGGTCACGACGACGGCCCAGATGGTCAGCGACGTCGCCTCGAGCGGGCCGGAGCCGATCGGCAGGAGGATGCTCAGGGCGGCCGCCATGCCGCCGATGAGACCGCCGGTCTGGATGAGCTTGGAGACGGCCATGAGGGCCCACATGACGAAGACCCAGCCGATGTTCCCCACGCGCGGCGGGACACGGGTGTAGCCCTCCATCCCGCCGAGGCCGGTGACGATCGAGTACCGCGCCATCTCGACCTGGACGGCGACCTTGACCAGCGTGGAGAAGATGACGAGCCACAGGAGGACGAAGCCCGCCTCGGCGCCCAGGGCGGTCGCGGTGATGAGCTCGCCGGCGCCGACGATCGAGGCCGAGACGATGAGCCCGGGACCGAAGAAGCGCAGCGACCCGCGCCAGGTCGTCGGGGGCTCACGGACGCCGTCCCGGTCGAGCCGGTAGGGGTCGCCCACGACCACCGACGCCTCCGGCGCTGCCCTGTCCGCCATGACACCTCCCCGTCCTGCCTGCCGCCACTGTAGGACCGGGCACCGACACCCGCTCCTCGCGCCCACGGACCGGCCGCGGCACGTGCGCGGAGTACGGTGCAGCGGTGAGTGAGTCGCGCCGTCCCCTGCTCCCCGGACCGGCCGCCCCGCTCGTGCTCGGTGCCGCCGTCTCGGTCCAGTTCGGCTCGGCCGTCGCCGCGCTCGTCTTCCCGGCGGCCGGCCCGTCCGGTGTCGTCGCCCTGCGCTTCGCCTTCGCGGCCCTCATCCTCCTCACCGTCCTGCGGCCCGCGCTGCGCGGCCGGAGCAGGGCGGACTGGGGCCTCGTCGTCGCCTTCGGGCTGGCGATGGTCGCGATGAACAGCCTGCTGTACCACGCGATCGACCGGATCCCGCTGGGCCCGGCGGTCACGCTCGAGGTCCTCGGCCCGCTCACGCTCTACGTCGTCCTCGGGCGCCGGCTGCGCAACCTCGTCTGGGCGGTCCTCGCGCTCGCGGGGGTCGCGGCGCTGGGCGGTGGGAGCGTCGCCGGCCTGGACCCGCTCGGGGTGGCGCTCGCCCTGGGGGCGGCCGCCGCCTGGGCGGCCTACGTCGTCCTCGGGGCGCGGGTCGCACGCGCCTTCACCGGCGCGCAGGGACTGGCCCTGGCGCTCGCGGTGGGCTCCGTCGTCGCGGTCCCGCTCGGGCTGGCCACCACGGGCAGCGCCCTCCTCGAGCCGCGCGTCCTCGCCCTCGGCGCCGCCGTCGCGCTGCTCTCCTCGGTCGTCCCCTACTCCCTCGAGATGGCCGCGATGCGGCGGGTCACGGCCGGGAACTTCGCGGTCATGATGAGCCTCTACCCGGTCATCGCGGCGCTCGCCGGCTGGCTCGTCCTGGGCCAGCGGCTGGGCCGGCTCGAGCTCCTCGGCATCGTCCTCGTCGCGGTCGCGACCGCCGGGGCGACGAGCGGCGCACGCCCGACGACGCCCCGGCCGAGCGAGGACGGCACCCCGGATCCTCCCTCCGCTGGGTGACGATGTCGGCGCCGGGCGCTAGCGTGTCCCACGCCACCAGCCCGGTGCTCCCGTGACACGGCTGTCACGGGTGGACACGACGAAATGAGCTGACGATGCGTCGAAAGACCGCCGCCACCAGTGCCCTCGTCCTCGGAGCGGTCGGGGTGTTCGGGGCCGTCCCGGCAGGAGCCGATCCCGCCGCCCCCGCACCCCCCGAGCCGCTCCCCGGACTCGAGGTCACCGGGAAGGTCGGGCAGACCCTCCAGCAGGCCGCGGGGGACGTCACCGCCTTCGTCCAGCTCGCCGCGCCCTCCGCGCTCGACGTCGTCGAGTCCGGCGGCTCGCCCGCCGAGGCCGGCGCGGCCGTCGAGGAGGTCGAGGACCTCGCCGCGGACGTCGTCCCCGCCCAGGCTGGTGCCCGCGCCCGCAGCGCCGGCCCGCAGCGCCTGTCGGTGACGAGCAACCTCGTCGCCGGCACCATCGTCACCGGCGAGGCCGCGCAGGTGCGTGAGCTGGCCGAGTCCGACGACGTCGTCGCCGTCAAGCTCGTCACGCTCAAGGAGCCGAACAACAAGAACGTCGACGTCCTCACCCGCGCCGCGGAGGTCTGGGAGTCCTACGGCAGCACCGGTGAGGGCATCCGCATGGGCATCATCGACACCGGTGTCGACTACACCCACGCGGCCTTCGGCGGCCCGGGCACCGAGGATGCCTACGCGGCCGCCTACGGCGAGGACGGCACCGGCCCGATCCCCGAGGGCCTGTTCGACGACGCGAAGTTCCTCGGCGGCTGGGACTTCGCCGGACCCACCTACGACGCGTCCGGCACCATCCCGGGCGGCACGCTCGTCCCGCAGCCCGACGCCAACCCGATCGACGCCCACCACACCGGCGGGGGCGGCCACGGCTCGCACGTCGCCGGCACCGCTGCCGGCTACGGCGTCACCGCCGACGGCGAGACCTTCCGCGGCGACTACGGCGACGTCGGTGACATCAGCGACTGGCGCGTCGGGCCCGGCTCGGCCCCCGAGGCCGGTATCTACGCGCTCAAGGTCTTCGGTGACATCGGCGGCTCCACGGGCGTGACCATCAACGCGCTGGAGTGGGCGGCCGACCCGGACGGCGACCTCGACTTCTCCGACCGCCTCGACGTCATCAACCTCTCCCTCGGCGCCTCCACCGCGCCGGTCGACGACCCGGAGAACCTCTTCGTCAACCGCCTCGCCGACCTCGGCACCATGTCGGTCATGTCCGCCGGCAACTCCGGTGACGCCACCGATGTCGGCGGCTCACCGGGCAACTCCGGCGCCGCGCTCGCCGTGGCCAACTCCGTGGCCGACGTCATGGTCTTCGACGCCGTCGAGGTCGTCGACGCCGCCGACGAGTCGCTCGTCGGGCTGCACGCGGCCCAGAACACCCAGAGCTACACGGGCGGTGAGGACGTCGAGGCGCCCGTCGTCTACCTCGGCGAGGGCGTCGACGGCTGCACGCCGCTCACCGAGTACGCCGACCGGATCGCCGGCAACATCGTGTGGCTGGACTGGGACGACAACGACGCCACCCGTGCGTGCGGCAGCGGCGCGCGGTGGAGCAACGCCACGGCGGCCGGCGCCGCCGGTGTGCTCATCGGGACGGAGAGCCCGATCTTCACCGCGGGCATCGCGGGCGACACGGCCACCCCGGGAGCGCAGCTCACCTCGCGGGTCACCGACCTGCTTCTCCCGGAGATCGCGGCCGGGACGCTCACCGTGCGCCTCGGCCCGTCCTACCGGGACGCCGCCCTCACCCGGGACGAGACGGTCGCCGACATGCTCAACCCCGGCTCGTCGCGCGGCGCCCACGGCTCGCTCGGCGTCGTCAAGCCCGACGTCGCCGCACCCGGCACCCGCATCTCCTCCGCCGCGTCCGGCACCGGCACGATGCCGACGACGCTCACCGGGACGTCCATGGCCTCCCCGCACGTCGCCGGCATCGCCGCGCTCGTCCGGGAGACGCACCCCACGTGGACGCCGCAGCAGGTCAAGGCCGTCATCATGAACACGGCCACCCACCCCGTCTTCTCCCGGCAGGGCCCGGAGGGGCCGGTGTACGGCCCGGAGCGGGTGGGTGCCGGCCGCGTCGACGCCCTCGACGCGGTGGGCAACGAGATCATCGCCTACGACGCCGACGCGCCGGAGAACGTCACGGTGGCCTTCGGTGTCGTCGACGTCGCCGACGAGACCGTCCAGCTCACCCGGACGGTGACCGTCGAGAGCCTCGGCCGCCGGGCCTCGGGCGACTTCACCACCGGCTTCGAGGCGGCGAGCACGATGGGCGGCGCCACGATCACCACGAGCCCCTCGCGGATCCAGGTCCGTCCCGGGCGCACCGAGACGGTGACCGTCACCCTGACCGTCGACCCCGAGACCCTCGAGCGGACCATCGACCCGACGTCCGACCCCGACTCCGGTCTCGGTGTCCCACGCGAGTTCGTCGCGGCTCTATCCGGGCAGCTCGTCCTGAGCCCACGCGGCTCCGGGGAGGAGCTCCACGTCCCGGTCCACGCGGCGCCGCGGCTCGTCTCCGACCTCACGGCCGAGCCGGTGGACTTCGCCTCGGCCGAGGAGCTCACCGCCCCGCTGGAGATCAGCGGCCGGCACGTCGACTCCGGCGGCTGGACCTCCCTCGTGTCGGTGCTCGAGCTCATGGCGACGAGCCCGCAGCTCCCCGACAGCGACCCCAGCGCGACGTCCCCGACCCAGGTCGCGGCCGGTGACATCCGGTACGTCGGGGCGATGTCGACGGCGCCGCGGTTAGCGGAGGCCGGCTACGACCCGACCGACGGCTACCTCGGCATCGGCATCGCCGTGCAGGGGCAGTGGCCGACGCTGGGCACCACCACGGTCCCGGTCATCGACACGGACGTCGACGGGGACGGCACGCCCGACCTCCAGACGGCGGTCCAGAAGGTCAACGAGGAGACCGACGTGACGATCGCCTACACCTACGACTACTGGACCGGGCAGCCCTACTCGCAGAGCGCGGTCAACGGCACGTGGGGGGACGTCGACTCGACGGTCTACGACAACAACGTCCTCGTCGCGCCGATCCCGCTCAGCCTCTTCCAGCCCGGCACCGTGCCCACCTTCAGCGTGTGGACCTTCTCGCAGTACGCCCCGAACGGCCTCAACGCCGTCGACGGTGTCGGGCCCTTCACCTACGACCCCTTTGCCCCGGACCTGTGGACCACGGGCGGGCCGTTCAACGACGTCGTCGTGCCCTCGGGCACCGACATCACCCTCCACCGCTCGCCGGAGGCCGGGACCGACGTCGGGCCGCTGCTCGTCCTGCACACCCACAACGCCGACGGCGCCCGGGCGCAGGTCGTCGACGTCACCGTCCCCGAGGTGGTGGCCGCCCCGACGACGACCACCCTCAGCGTCGACGGCGAGCCGGCCGTCGGCTCCGAGCTCACCCTCACCGCCGCGGTCGAGCCGGCGCAGGCCACCGGCACCGTGACCTTCCGCGACGGGGACACCGAGCTCGCGACGGCGGCCGTCGAGGGCGGGACGGCCAGTGCCGTCGTCACCCTCGGTGCCGGCAGCCACTCCCTCAGCGCCGCCTTCACGCCGGACACACCCCAGTGGGAGGCCTCGGTCTCCGAGCCGGTCACGGTCGAGGTCGGCCAGGCGACCTCGACGACGTCGCTGCGCCTGTCGCGCACCCTCACCACCTACGGGAGCGAGACGACGGCGACCGTGACGGTCGAGGCCACGGGGGCGGCGCCGTCGGGCGCGGTGGAGCTGCACCGCGACGGGGAGGTCGTCGCCAGCGGCGAGCTGGCGGACGGCACCGCCACGCTCACCCTGCCGCGTGACCTCGCGGCAGGTGCGCACCGGCTCACCGCCGTCTACGCCGGTGGGCCGGACGTGGCCGGCTCGACGAGCCGCGCCGCCACCTACGTCGTCCTGCCCGCGCTGCCGCGCGTCGACATCGACGCCGAGTCCCGCGTCCCGCGCGGCAGCTCCCCGGAGATCGACGTCGCGGTCCTCGGCCGCGGTGGTGCGCCGGCCCCCACCGGCACGGTGGCCGTCACCTCCGGCTTCCGGGTCGTCGACCGTGTCGCGCTCGACGAGGACGGGTCGGTGACGGTCCAGCTGCCGCCGGTCCGCCTCCTCATGCTCGTCACGGCGACCTACAGCGGTGATGCCGGGTACCTCCCCGGTCTCGACATCGCCACCATCACCGCCCGCTGACGCCGCGCCCCCTGAACCCGGCAAATGCCGGGTTCAGGGGGCGAGGCGCGCTAGCGTCGGGTCATGAGCGACGGCGACTTCGAGTTCGAGCGGAAGTTCTTCGTCCCCGAGCTGCCCGCTGCGGCGCTGCGGGAGCCCCACCCCGCCCTCATCGTGCAGAGCTACTTCCTCGCGGCCGACGGCTACGCCCTGCGCATCCGCCTCCAGGGCCCCGCGCCGGCCGGCTCGCTGCCCACGTGGGGAGACGAGCGCGAGCTCCTCGAGGCCGCCGCGGACACCTTCACCTTCTGCGCGCTCACCGCGAAGGGCCCGTACGTCGGCGGCACCCGCTACGAGGCCGAGCGCGAGCTCGACGTCACCGCCGGCCTGGCGATGGTCCGCCTCGGCGGGGACCTCGTGGCCAAGCTGCGCTACTCGCTGTGGCTCGGCAGCGACGGCTGGGTCATCGACTCCTTCCTCGGCCGCAACGAGCCGCTCGTCGTCGCCGAGTGCGAGCGCGGTGGCCCGGTCACCGACCTCACCATCCCCGACTTCTGCGTCAGCGAGGTCACCGACGACCCCCGCTTCGCCAACGACGCACTCGCCACGAGCCCCTACAGCCACTGGAGCGCCGCCTACGGCCGCGAGCTCCAGGCGAACGGGCCCCGCTTCCTCACCGAGTTCGGGCACAACGAGCTGGGCCTGTCGACCTGAGAGGTCCGCGCCGGCGCGTGACAGGGTGGGGACCGTGACCACCGGATCCCTCATGCTCCTGCGCCACGGCGAGAGCGCCGCCAACGCCCTGGGCCTGTTCACCGGGATCCTCGACGTCGGCCTAACGCCGCGCGGCGAGCGGAGCTGTCACGAGGCCGCCGCCCGGGTGCACGCGACCGGCTGGCGGCCCGACCTCGTCCTGGCCTCGGAGCTGCACCGCTCCTGGCACACCGCCGACATCGTCTCCGGGGTCGTCGGCGGCGAGGTGCTGCGCGACTGGCGGCTCAACGAGCGCAGCTACGGCGCGCTCACCGGCTTCGGCAAGAGCGAGGTCGCCGAGCGCTACGGGCAGGAGCTCTACCTCCACTGGCGCCGGTCCTTCGACGGCCGGCCCGACCCGCTGCCCGAGCACACCATGCGGCTGTGGCGCTCGCTGCCGCCCTTCGCCGGACTGCCGCCGGAGGCGGTGGCCGCCACCGAGTCCCTCGCCGACGTCGTCGAGCGGGTGCGCCCCCTGTGGGAGGGCAGGCTGACGCAGGCACTGCGGGAGGGACGGCGCGTGCTCGTCGTCGCCCACGGCAACTCGCTGCGGGCCCTGTGCGCACTCCTCGACGACCTCGGGCCGGAGGAGCTGCGCGAGCTCAACCTGCCCAACGCCCGCCCCCTCCTCTACGAGATGGGGCCGGACGTGCGTCCGCTCGTGCGCGGCGGGCGCTACCTCGACCCGCGGCTGGCGGCCGAGGAGGCCGCCGAGATCGCCGCCCAGGGCGGTACCTGAGGCTTACCGCCGCATCCGACTCCCGGAACGCCGGCGTCCGCCCTCCGGTACCCACGATCGTCCCTCCGTCCGAGGTGCAGGGCCCGGGCGGCGGGCTACGCTCGGACGGGGCGGGTTCCGCAGGGTGGCGGCGACCGATAGGGGGAAACCATGAGAGTGGTCGTGGTCGGCATGGCCTATGCCGTCGTCACGCTGCCCGTCGAGGACTTCCCGGTGCCCTACCGGGCGGTGCGCGACGTCCCGATCACCGCGTCGGTCGGGGGCTCGGGCTTCACCACGGCCCGGACCTTGGCGGCCCTCGGGGACGAGGTCTATCTCGCGGCGCCGCTCGGGGAGGACGCCGAGGCCGCGGCCGTCGACGCCGCGGCGTACCGCTACGCGGTGAACTCGGCGATGTGCCCGCGCTCCCTAGCCCGCTCCCCGCGTGCCGTCGTGCTCGAGGGCGGAGGACGGCGGCAGATCAGCCGCGACCTGGGCGAGGCACGGACCGCGCACGTCGAGCTCGACCTCGGGGCGCTTGCCACCTCTGACCTCGTCATGGTCGACGGCGTGCTCCCGACGGCGGCGCTCATCTCCTCCGCGCAGGCCACCGGCGTGCCGGTGGCGGCCGCGCTCGGCACGGTCGCGGCCCCGCCGCGCCTCGAGCAGCAGCCCTACCTCGCCGCGGACCTCCTCGTCATGGGGCACTGCCCGGACACCGGGCCCGACGGTGAGGTGGAGCTGCTGCACGCCTGGCGCCGTCGCTCAGGGGCGC
This sequence comes from Georgenia phoenicis, assembly GCF_047302425.1. Lineage (NCBI taxonomy): Bacteria > Bacillati > Actinomycetota > Actinomycetes > Allobogoriellales > Allobogoriellaceae > Georgenia > Georgenia phoenicis. The sequence continues at coordinate 420,112 of NZ_CP154855.1, forward strand.
GGCTCGTCGTCCTCACGCTCGGGGCCCGGGGCGCCATCGGGCTCGCGGGGGACGGCGGGGAGCTCCTGCACGTCCCGGCGCGCGACCTGGGAGCGGGGAGCCGGCCGGCGGGCCTGGGCGCCACCTATGCCGCGACCCTCGCGCACTACGTCTTCGCGCGCGGTTGGGACGCGCGCACCGCGATGGAGTACGCGGCGACCGCTGCCGCCTGGCGGATCGCCCACCCCGAGGATGCCGACGGGCTGGGGGAGGAGGACCTGGAGGCGGCAGCGGCGGGTGCTCAGCCCTCGTAGCCGGCGTCGGCGCAGGCGGTCTCGACCTCGGCCTGCGCGGACTCCGAGCCGGCGACGTCGATCTGGGCGAGGTCGGGGAAGGGGAAGTCACCCGTCTCCGGGTCCGCCTCAGCGCGGGCCGCGTTGTAGGCCGCGACAGTCTCGGTGAACGGGGCGTTGACGTCCTCGAGAAGGCCGGCGATCTCGGTCGGGGCGTCCTCGCCGAGCTCGGTGATGCGCTGCTCGAGCGCGTTGACCTCGGTGTAGGTGGCGCCGTCGACGACCTCGCCGCCCGTGAGGGCGGTGCGGGCGGCCTCGGCACGCTCGGCCAGCGGCGTGCCCGTGCCCTCGTAGAAGGACTCGCAGGTGACCTGCTCGGGGCTGAGGGACTCGGTGGCGGCCGGGCTCGACTCGTCGTCGGAGGTGCTGGAGCCGCAGGCGGTGAGGCCGAGGAGGAGGACGGCGGGGAGGATGAGTCGACGTGTCATGCCAGACACGTTAAGCCTGGCTCCGGCCCCTGCCGGCGGCCCGGCCCGATGGTCGTCAGAGGCTCAGAAGGCCGCACTTCCGCGGTTTCGCGGCACGACGCATGGTCGCCGCGCGCCGTCGTCAGCCGTCGGAGATCTTGCTCACAGGCGGTCGCCGCGCTGCCTGCGGAGCATGACGACGACGAGGGCGGCGAGCGCGCCGACCGCCGCCACCGCGATGGCGACCTTGGACCAGGTGGGCAGCCCGGCCAGCCCGGAGCCCTCGTCGGCCGGCTCGCTCGTGGCGGCAGGCTCGCTCTCCTCGGCGGCGGGCTCGCTCACGGGAGCGGCCGGCTCGGCAGGTGCCGTCGTGGCCGGCGCCGCCTGCTCGGCGACGGTGAAGGGGATGACGCCCTCGATGGGGTGGCCGTCGCTGGAGGCGACTCGCCAGCGCACCTCGAGCTCACCGGCGGGCAGCGGTGTGTCGAGCGGGAGGACCACGTCGGTCCCCTCGAGCGTCCCCGTCCCCTCGGCGAGCGTGGTGCCCTGGGCGTCGACGACGGTGATGACCGAGCCGACCTCGAGCGGGGGGTTGTTGAAGCTCAGCGTGACCGCCTCCGGCGGCGCCTCGAGCACCGCGCCCTCGGCGGGGTCGGACGCGACGAGCATGTCGTGCGCCTGCGCCGCCGTGCCGAGCCCGAGCGCGCCCACGAGGACGAGCAGACCGAGCAGGACGGAGCGGGAACGGCGACGGACGGCGGCGAACGTGGTCATGGCCCCATGCTAGGCAAAGGACGGCGGCGCCCGTCGGGGCCCCACCGCGCCTACGATCGGCGCGGAGGTGGTGATGGAGCAGCTGGACGTGCGCTCGGTGGGCGTGGTGGCCCTCGGTGGGGCGGTGGGGGCGCTGGCCCGGCACCTGCTCGTCGGCGGCGCTCACGCGTGGGCGGTGACGCTGGCGGTCAACGTCGCCGGCGCCTTCCTCCTCGGCCTCCTCCTCGAGCGACTCGCCCGCCGCGACCCCGCGAGCACCCGGCGGCTGCGCTTGCTCCTCGGCACCGGCGCGCTGGGCGGCTTCACGACCTACTCGGGCATCGCCGTCGAGGTCCTCACCCGCCTCGACGACGGGCACTGGGCGGCTGGCGCCGGCTACGGCCTGGGCACCGTGGTGGCCGGCCTGGTCGCGTGCGGGCTGGGCGTGGTCGTCGGATCGCGGCGGGCGGCGGCACGGTGACCCTCCTCCTCGTCGCGCTCGGCGGTGGTCTCGGCGCCGCGGGCCGGTACGTCGTGGACTCCGTGCTGCCCTCCGGTGACGCGGACCGGGTGCCCCGTGGCACGACCGCCGTCAACCTCAGCGGCAGCCTGCTGGCGGGCGTCCTCGTGGGGGCCCTCGCCGCCGGGGCGCTCGACCCGCGGGCCTACGCCGTCGTCCTGGCCGGCTTCTGCGGCGGGTACACGACCTTCTCGACGGCGAGCCTCGAGGCGGTGCGCCTGCTCCAGCGCGGGCGTCACTGGCGGGCAGCCGGGTACGCGCTCGGCAGCCTGCTCGGCACGGTTGCGGCGGCGGCGCTCGGTGCCTGGGCCGCCGTCGTCGTGGTCGGCTGAGTCAGTCCACGCGGCGGGCGACCTGGTATCCCCCGCGGTCGAGGACGGTCTCGTAGTCGGTGCCCGGGTGCTTGCCCTCGGCGTAGCGGGCGGCGTCCTCGGGCGGTGCGCCACCCCACGTCGGACCCTCGCGGTCGATCACGTAGTAGTCCGGGGCCGGGTTGTCGGCGGTCCCCGACCACAGTGCCGTCGTCGTCGGCACGAGGCGGGCAAGGAGGGCGATGTCGCTGGCGACGACGGCGCCCTCGGGGACCGTGTCGAGCACCTCCTGGGCGGCCGCGGTGCGGGGGGAGGCGCGCCACGTGTCCGGGCGGGCCAGGTCCGCGACCGGCAGGCCGGGAGCCGCGAGGACGACGGCGAGCCAGGCGGCCCCGACTGCGACGGCGGTGCGCGCAGGGCGGCGCTCGGGCGTCCCGGGCTCCGGCCGCGGACCGAGCGCGTCGAGCAGCGCGGCCGCGGCGAGCGGCATGAGGACGGCGTCGTAGTGCCACTCCCAGGTCCAGTAGAAGGGCACGTCGCCGAGGAAGCGCCAGGCCAGGGTGGGCACGGCGGCGAGGAGGATCGGGGAGCGCACACCGACGACGCCCGCCGCGAGGACGAGCAGCAGCACGGTGACGACCTTCTCGCCGGGGCCGAGGACCCCGGCCAGCGCGGTGAGCGGGTCCCCGAGGACGTCGCCGACCGAGAGGTTGTCGGTGTAGTCGTAGCGGCCGCGCGGGTTGAGCGCGGGCAGGACGACCGCCGTCGCGAGCACGAACCAGGCCACCCCCCACCCGGCCAGACCGAGGCCGGCCCGGCGGGCGCCGCGCCACCACATGACGAGGCCGAGGACGGCGACGAGCAGCCCGAGGTCCTCCTTGACGAGGACGAGCGGCGCCAGCCACAGCACGCTCGTCCGCCACCGGCGCTCGAGCAGCGCGCACAGCCCGAAGGCGAGGAGGGGCAGGGCGAAGGCGATCTCGTGGAACTGGCTGCGGACCGCGCCCTGGATGCCGTGGGAGAGCACGTACGCCGCGCCGAGCGCGAGGCCGGGCCAGCGCCCTAGCCGGCGCACGGCCAGCGCGGTGAGCGGCCAGGCGGATACCGCGACGAGCAGCGCCTGGAGGACGAGGAGGCTGAGGCCGGACGGCGCGACGGCGTACACCGGGGCGAGGAGGACGAGCAGCGGGTGGAAGTGGTCGCCGAGGAGGTTGAAGCCGTCCCCCTTTATCGGCACGACCGGCGCCTCGAGGCCCGCGTAGGCCTTGGCGAGCTGGGTGAAGATCGCCAGGTCCCACGACGGCGCCTCCAGCCGCCGCCACTGCAGGACGGCGACGAGCACGTAGACCGCGGCCGCGGCCACCGCCACGACCCAGGCCTCCGGCGCGCGCCACCGCGCCGGGAGACGCTCCGTCACACCGCACCCCGGCGCTGGAGGTGCTGCAGGGCCAGCCAGCCGAGGGGGACGCGGAGCCAGAACGTGAGGAGGCGGAAGACGAGCGCCGCGGAGAAGGCCACGCCGGCGGGGATGCCCGCGACGGTGAGACCACCGGTGAGCGCCGCCTCCACCGGGCCGATGCCACCGGGGGACGGCACGGCCGCACCGACGGTGTTGGAGGTGAGGTAGGTGATGGCGAGGGTCGTCGGCGGCAGGGTGTGGCCGAAGGCGGCCAGTGCCGCGCCGAAGGCCGCGACGTACCCGAGCGTCATGATGACGTTGCCGCCCAGGCCGATGAGCAGGCGGCGCGGGCTGCCGACCACCCACAGCACCCGCGGCCACACCTGGCGCAGCGTGGGCCCGAGCTTCTCCCACAGCCAGCTGCGGGCCGGAGGTACGCCGAGGAGGAGCGCCAGGAGCAGGACGGCGGTGATCGCCACCGCGTTGACCGCCCCGGAGGGCACCGACAGCGTGCCGGCGCTGCCGGTGACGAGCGCGATCACCACGAGCAGCAGGACGGTCGTGACGAACTGCGACACCTGGACGAGCGCGACGGTCGCGACCGCCAGCGGGGTCGCGATGCGCTGCCGGTTGAGGAAGCGCAGGTTGAGGGCGGCCGGCCCGACACCGGCCGGCGCGACGAGCGAGACGACCCCGGCCGCGACCTGGACGAGGGTGGTGCGCCACAGGCCGAGCCGCTCGGGGGAGAAGGCGACCAGGCCCATCGCGCTGCCGACGTAGGTGACGACACCCAGGACGAAGCACAGGAGCAGCCACCACGGGTTGGCGTTGCGGGTGGCGGCGACGACCTGCTCGAAGTTCAGCGTGCCGAGCAGCAGCCACACGGCGACGACGGCGATGGTCACCATGACGACGGTGCGCATGCTGAAGCGCGCCAGCCGCATCGGCTCGACGTCCGCCGCCGGGATCTGGTCCACGAGCCGCTCGCGCAGGGAGTTGAGCAGCTCGCGCGGCTTCTCAGCGGCGGCCCGGGTGTGGGCGGTGAGGACGACCGGCTGGAGGAGCGGGGCGACCGAGGCGAGCTCCTCGCTGTCGAGGCTGCGGGCGGCGCTGGCCAGGGCGCGGTCCTCCCCGACCTTCGCGGCCGTCGCCGCGAGCAGCTGGGCGAGGTCGAGACGGCGGGACAGCTCGGAGGAGGCGATCTCCCCGTTCTCCCAGTCGAGGATCAGGACCTCACCGTCGCTGGTGACGAGGACGGCGTCCGCGCTGAGGTCGAGGTGGGCGATGCCGGCGGTGTGGGCGGTGCACAGCTGGCCCCACAGCTCGTCGAGCAGCTCGTCGCTCACCTCCTCGGCGGGGATGTCGTTGAGCCGGCGCGCACCGGCGATGTGCGCGGTGACCATGAGGACGGAGTCGCGCGACTCTGCCATCCCGACGAGGGGCGGGGTGTGGACCCCGGCGCGCTCGGTGGCGTATGCGAGGAGGGCGGCGCGGTCGGCGGCGTCGCGCAGGGAGGTCGCGCGGCGCCGCTGCAGGCCGCGTACCCGCAGCCGGGACCACAGGGAGGAGAGGTAGCCGACGACCTGCCGGTCGCCGTCGAGCACGGTGACGTACCAGCGCCGTCCCTCGGTGTCCCACACCGAGTACACGCGGTGCGCGCTCACGGGGTCGAGGCTGACGCCGTCAGGGCTCGCGGAGGAGGCGACGACGGCGAAGGGGTCGGTGAGCACGTCCGGCACGATCGAGTCGCTCCCGCGGGAGGAGCCGGGCCAGGTGGGCACGCCGTCGGGGCTCTCGACCTCCCCGGGGCGCTCGGTGAAGCCGATGGGGGAGGAGGTCGTGACGGTCCACGCGCCGACGTCCCCCTCGACGGGGTCCAGGCGCACGACCTTCACCGGGTCGAGGCCGGCCCGCCGGACGCCCTGGACCAGGGCGATGCCCTCGGCGCGCTCGTTGATGACGCCGACGGCGTAGCGCCCGGCCAGCCCGACGGCGCGGCCGATGAGGACGGTGACGACCGCCCCCGGGAGGGTGAGCGCGCCGCGGATGACGGTGAGCGCGAGGACGACCCACAGGAGGTTCCACGACCACCGCACCGTGGGCCGGTGCGCGCGGGTGCCGACGGTGGTGAGCAGCGCGGCGAGCGCCGCGACGAGCGGGTTCATCGCGACGACGGCGTCGCCCTCGGAGGTGATCGTCAGCCCGACGGACAGCGCGGTGGGCCCGTAGGTGTCGAGCAGGAGGACCGCGCCCAGGGTGACTGCCCCGGCGACGGCGGCGGCCGCGAGCGCCTCGAGGACGGCTCGCCACCGGCGGCGGACGAGCTGCATGGCGATGACGAAGAGCGGCAGGATGAAGGTAGCGACACCCTCGAGGACGGTGACCGGCAGCAGGAGGATCTCGCGCAGCACGAGGGCGACCGCGGACTGGACGTCCTCGGTCACGCCGATCGCGGTCGCGTGCGCGTAGACCGCGAGGAGGAGGACGACGGCGATCCCGAGCGCCGAGAGGACGAGCTCGAGGACGTCACGGGGGCGGCGGACGCGGGTGGCCGGTGCGTCGACGAGCAGCACCTTCCGGCGCGGTGCCTCCCGTCCCTGGGCCGCGAGGCGGGTGGGCGCGGGCATGGCGTCACCCGGCCGATCGGTCATGCGCCCGAGTCTAGGGGCTGACCCCCGCCGCTCCCCGGAACCGACCGGTGTGCGATCAGCCCTACCTGACGCCGAGGGCGGCGAGCAGCCCTACCTGACGCCGAGGGCGGCGAGCAGCTCGGCCGGCAGGAGGGCGTAGCCGACGAAGGCGACGACGTCGAGCAGGGTGTGGGCGACGACGAGCGGCATGGTCCGCCGTCGGCGGCGGTAGTACTCGGCGAAGACCACGCCCATGGCGACGTTCGCCAGCCCCGGCCCGATGCCCTGGTAGAGGTGGTAGGTCCCGCGCAGCAGGGCGCTCGCGGTGACGACCGCCGGGGCACGCCAGCCGAGCTGCTCGAGGCGCTCGACGAGGTAGCCGGCCGCGACGACCTCCTCGACCAGGGCGTTCTTCAGCGCCGCGAGGACGAGGACGGGCACCGCCCACCAGTGCTGGTCGAGGGTCGCGGCCTGGACCTCGACCGTGAGGCCCAGCGCGCGGCCGAGGGCGTACAGGCCGAGACCGGGGATGCCGATGAGGGCCGCCAGCCCGGTGCCGACGGCGAGGTCCCGGCCGGGGCGGGCCAGGTCGAGCCCGATGCGGGCGGTGGCGCGGCGGCCCGGCTCGCTGAGGAGGAACAGCGCGAGCGCCACGGGCACGACCGCGAAGCCGAGGCTGAGCAGCTGGTAGGTGAGGTCGAGGTAGGGGCGCGCCGAGCGGGAGGGGTTGAGCGCCGTGGCCTGGTCCCGCAGCGGGGTGTCCGCGGTGAGCCGGGCGGCGAGGTTGACGACGGCGTAGAGGGCGGACTGGCCCAGCGACAGGCCCAGGACGATCCACACCTCGGCCCGCAGCCGGCGGGGCGTCGTCTCCATGGGGCGGTTATAGCAGCCGTGGTCCTGCGCGAGCGGGGCTCGCATCTCGCATGGTGGACATCGGTGGGTCCCTGGGAGGCGCCGACCCTACGGTGGCGCCACCATCCAGAGCAGCCGAGAGACCTGGCTCGTCGACGCTGCAGCAACCCGCTCCAACGGGTGCTCCCGCCAGGACCGATGGAGGAATCCCGTGATCAGTCTGACCGGCCTGCGCAAGGTCTACCCCGGCCGGGGTGGCCAGGAGGTCGTCGCGCTCGACGGGATCGATCTCGAGGTGCCGCGCGGCGCCGTCCACGGGATCGTCGGCGAGTCCGGCGCCGGGAAGTCGACGCTCATCCGCTGCCTCACCGCCCTCGAGCGGCCCACATCCGGCACGGTCGCCATCGACGGGGTCGCGCTCAGCGGCCTCGGCGAGCGCGAGCTGCGCCGCCAGCGCCGGCGCATCGGCATGGTCTTCCAGCACGTCAACCTCCTCGAGGCGCGCACGGCGGCGCAGAACGTCGCCTACCCGCTGCGGGTGGCCGGCGTCCCGCGCGCCGAGCGGCAGGAGCGGGTGCGTGAGCTGCTCGAGCTCGTCGGCCTCGCCGGGCGCGGCGACGCCTACCCCGCCCAGCTGTCCGGCGGGCAGAAGCAGCGCGTGGGCATCGCCCGGGCGCTCGCCGCCGAGCCGGCCGTCCTGCTGTGCGACGAGCCCACCTCGGCCCTCGACTCCGACACCACCCGCCAGATCCTCGGGCTCATCCGCGACGTCCGGGACCGGCTGGGCATCACCGTCCTCATCATCACCCACGAGATGTCCGTGGTGCGCGAGGTCTGCGACTCGGTGACGCTCCTCGACCGCGGCCGTGTGGCGCAGACCGGCGCGATCGCCGAGGTCGCGGGGGAGCACGGCTCCCGTCTCGCCCGCGCCCTCGTCTCCCTGCCCCCGGAGCCACCCGCCACCGGCCGGGTCACCCTCGAGGTGTCCTTCGCCGGCGAGGTGCCCGCCGGGCGGGTGCTCGCCGCCGTCGCCGCCCTCGAGGACGTCGACGTCTCCTCCGGCACCATCGAGACCCTCGCCGGCAGCCGGGTCGGCCGGCTGCGCGTCGTCGTCCCCGCGGGGGTGGCGGCCGACGCCGTGACCCGGCTGCGCGCCGTCGGCGTCCACGTCGAGGAGGTGGCGGCATGAGCTGGTTCCAGGACGCGCTCGACAACCGGGTCATCACCGAGCAGCTGCCCGAGGCCACCCTCGAGACCATCTACATGAGCGGGCTGTCCTCCCTGCTCACCGTGCTCCTCGGCCTGCCGCTCGGGCTCGCGCTCGTCGCGACGTCTCCCGGGGGCCTGCGTCCCAGCCGCGTCGTCAACGCGGCGCTCGCCGTCGTCGTCAACGTCGGGCGCTCCTTCCCCTTCATCATCCTCATGATCGCGATCCTCCCGCTGACGCGGCTGCTCACCGGCACCACCTTCGGGTGGCAGTCGGCGGTCGTCCCGCTGACCCTCGGCGCGATCCCCTTCTTCGCGCGGCTCGTCGAGACGGCCGTGCGGGACGTCAACGCCGGGAAGGTGGAGGCGGCGCAGATGGTCGGCGCCTCCCGGCTCGCGATCGTCGGCGGGGTGCTCGTGCGCGAGGCGCTGCCCGCGATCGTCGGCGGCATCACCGTCACGGTCATCACCCTCATCGGCTACTCCGCGATGGCTGGCGCGCTCGGCGCCGGCGGCCTCGGCGCCCTGGCCATCAACCACGGCTACAACCGCTTCCAGACCGACGTCATGGTCGTGACCGTCGTCGTGATCATCGTCCTCGTCCAGCTTGTCCAGATGCTCGGTGACCGGGTCGCGCGACTCGTCGACCACCGCTGAGCGTCCCCACGAAAGGAACCCCCATGACCTCCACCCGCACCGCGCGGCTCGCCGTCCTCGCCGGCGTCGCCGCCCTCACCCTCGCCGCCTGCGGCGACGCCGCCGACGACAGCGCTGAGGAGACCCCGGCCGCCGAGGGGGAGGTGACGACGATCGTCGTCGGCGCCAGCCCGACGCCGCACGCCGAGATCCTCGAGTTCGTCCAGGACAACCTCGCCGAGGACGCCGGCTTCACCCTCGAGACCGTCGAGTACACCGACTACGTCCAGCCCAACGTCCAGCTCGCCGAGGGCGAGCTCGACGCGAACTTCTTCCAGCACCTGCCCTACTTCGAGGCCGAGGTGGAGGAGAAGGGCTACGACTTCACCGCGTTCGAGGGCGTCCACATCGAGCCCTACGGCGTCTACTCCGACACCCTCACCTCGCTCGACGAGCTGCCCGACGGCGCCCAGGTGGGCGTGCCCAACGACCCGGCCAACCAGGCCCGAGCGCTGCAGCTGCTCGCCGCCGAGGGGCTGTTCACCCTGGCCGAGGACGTCGAGGACCCGACGATCTTCGACGTCGCGGACAACCCGAAGAACATCGAGCTCGCCGAGCTCGAGGCCGCCCAGCTGGTCCGCAGCCTCCAGGACTTCGACGCCGCCGTCATCAACGGCAACTACGCCCTCGAGGCGGACCTCAACCCGGCCGAGGACGCGATCGTCCTCGAGTCCGGCGAGGGCAACCCCTACGCCAACCTCCTCGCCGTGCGCACCGAGGACGCCGAGAGCGAGGCGATCCTCGCCCTGGACGAGGCGCTGCACTCCGACGAGGTCCGCGACTTCATCACCGAGCGCTGGCCCGCCGGCGAGATCATCGCCGCCTTCTGACAGGCGGCGCCCTCGCCCCTCACGCCGACAGCAGAGTTGTTCCAGGAACAACTCTGCTGTCGGCGCTTTGTGCCGCGGCTAGCTAGCCCGCGCGGCGGAGGCGGAGGGAGTTGCCGACGACGATGACCGAGCTGGCCGCCATCGCGGCACCGGCGATCATCGGGTTGAGCAGCCCCAGCGCCGCCAGCGGGATGGCCGCGACGTTGTAGGCGAAGGCCCAGAACAGGTTCTGCTTGATCACCCGCAGGGTCGCGCGGGAGACGGCGATCGACGTCGGGGCGGCGCGGAGGTCGCCCGTGACGAGCGTGATGTCGCTGGCCTCGATCGCGACGTCCGTGCCGGTGCCCATCGCCAGGCCCAGGCCCTGCTGCCCGGCCTGCGCGAGGGCCGCGGCGTCGTTGACGCCGTCGCCCACCATCGCGACGACCCGGCCCTCGCGCTGGAGCCGGGCGACGACGTCGAGCTTGTCCTCGGGCAGCACCTCGGCGATGACGTCCTCGGCCGGGATCCAGACCTCGCGGGCCACGGCCTCGGCGGTGGCCCGGTTGTCCCCGGTGAGGAGCATCGGCCGCACGCCCAGCTCCCGGAGCCGGGCCACCGCCTCGGCGGAGGTCGCCTTGACGGTGTCGCGGACGGCGAGGACGCCGCGGGCGGTCCCGTCCCACGCGACGACGACGGCGGTCGCCCCGGTCCGCTCGGCGTCCCGGTGGTCCCGGGTCACGCCGTCGGGCACGGTGACGCCCTGCTCGGTGAGCCAGGCGGGGCGGCCGACGAGGACGGTGCGGCCCTCGACGGTCCCGCCGACCCCGCGGCCGGCGTGGTTGGCAAAGCCGATGACCTCGGGGAGGTCGCCGAGCTCGGCGCGCGCACCGGCGGCGACGGCCTGCGCGATGGGGTGCTCGCTGGCGGCCTCGACCGCGCCGGCCAGGCGCAGCACCTCGGCGCGGTCCCCGGTGACGTCGGCGAGCTCCATGCGGCCCTCGGTCACCGTGCCGGTTTTGTCGAGCACGATGGTGTCGATCCGCCGGGTGGACTCGAGGATCTCCGGGCCCTTGATGACGATGCCGAGCTGGGAGGCGCGGCCGGAGCCGACGAGCAGCGCGGTGGGGGTGGCCAGTCCCAGGGCGCAGGGGCAGGCGATGATGAGGACGGCGACGGCGGCGGTGAAGGCCGCCTGGGCGTTCGCCCCGGCCGCCAGCCACACGACGAGCGTGCCGAGCGCGATGACGATGACCACCGGCACGAAGACCGCGGAGATGCGGTCGGCGAGCCGCTGGACCGGCGCCTTCCCGGTCTGCGCCTGGGTGACCAGGCGCCCGATCCGGGCGAGCGTCGTCTCCTCACCCACACGGGTGGCGCGCACGACGAGCCGCCCGGAGGCGTTGACGGTCGCGCCGGTCACGGTGTCCCCGGGGCCGACGTCGACCGGGACGGGCTCCCCGGTGAGCATCGAGGCGTCGACCGCGGAGCTGCCCTCGACGACGACGCCGTCGGTGGCGACCTTCTCACCCGGCCGGACGACGAACAGGTCGCCGACGGCGAGGCGCTCGACCGGCACCCGCTCCTCGGTGCGCCGGCCAGCCGCGTCCACGGTGAGCCGGGCGACGTCCTTCGCGCCGAGGGACAGGAGGGCGCGCAGCGCGTCCCCGGCCCGACGGCGCGAGCGCGACTCGGCGTAGCGGCCGGCGAGGAGGAAGGTCGTGACGACCGCCGCGACCTCGAAGTAGAGCTCGGGCATGCCGACCTCGCCCAGCGCCCCCTGCCGGGGGAACAGGTGCGGGGTCATCCGCATCCCGATCTCCCCGGCGCCGCCGAGGAGCAGCGCCCACAGCGACCACAGCGTGGCGGCGACGACGCCGAGGGAGACGAGGGTGTCCATCGTCGAGGCGCCGTGCCGGGCGGCCTTGACCGCCGAGCGGTGGAAGGGCCAGGCGGCCCAGGTGACCACCGGCAGCGACAGGGCCGTGACGACCCACTGCCAGCCGGCGAACTGGATCGCGGGGATCATCGACAGTGCGACGACCGGCACGGTGAGCACGGCCGCCACGCGCAGCCGGCGGCGCAGGTCCGCCTGGCGCCGCTCGGCGGGGGAGGAGGTGTCCTCGCCCGCGCCGTGGCTGTGCCCGGCGAGCGCGTGCTCGGTGCCGTGCTCGCCGTCGTCGTCGTGCCCGTCGTGCCCGTGCCCGCCCGGGTGGGCGGCGTCGGTGGTGCGACGGCGGGTCACGGTGGCGGCGTACCCGGCACGTTCGACGGCCGCGACGACCTCCGCGTCCGCCACCTGCTCCTCGAGGGTGAGGTGGGCGGACTCGGTGGCGAGGTTGACGGTGGCGCTGACGCCGGGGACCGCGTTGAGCTTCTTCTCCACGCGGGCGACGCACGAGGCGCAGGTCATCCCCTCGACGGCGAGGTCGATCTCACCGAACGGTGTGCTGGTGTGGGCTGGGGACGACATGGTGGGCTCCTTCGGACGGGTTAGTTGTCGACGTGGATGGCGGTGACCGTGTAGCCGGCCTCGTCGACGGCGGCGCGCAGGGCGTCCTCGTCGAGGACGGCGTCGGAGACGACCGTGACCTCGGAGGTGCCGCCGTTGCGCAGGATGACGCTGACCTTGGAGACGTCCTTGACGTCCTCCAGCTCGCGCGTCACGGCGGACACGCAGTGCCCGCACGTCATGCCCTCGACCTCCAGGACGGTGGTGCGGTCGATGGGCGAGGGGTCGGTGCTCATGGGAACTCCTTGGTGGGTAGGGAACTACGACCGGACGAGCCGGGCGATTGCCTCGCTCGCCTCGCGGACCTTCTCGGCGCCCTCCTCGTGGGAGGAGCGGGCGGCGTCGACGACGCAGTGGCCGAGGTGGTCCTCGACCAGGCCGATGCCGACCGCCTGGAGCGCCTTGGTGACGGCGGAGATCTGGGTGAGGACGTCGATGCAGTAGGTGTCCTCGTCGACCATGCGGGCGATGCCGCGGACCTGGCCCTCGATGCGCCGCAGGCGCCGGGCGTAGTCCTCTTTCGTTCCGCTGTAGCCGGCCATGTGTGCTCCCTTCCGTCGTCGTCAACGGTATACCCCCTAGGGGTATTCCCGCCACGTCGACGGCGTTACGGGAGCAGGTCCGCGCCGTACTTGAGGACGATGGCGACGACGACGGCGCCCACCCACGCCATGACGACGACGCCGTCCCAGCCCGCGCGGATGAAGGCCAGTGCCCGCTCGTGGGCGCGCGGGCGCAGGAAGAGGTTGTTCTCGCGCAGGTTGTAGTGGAGCAGCGTGGCGAAGACGAGCGTCGTCGAGAGCGTGACGAGCAGGCACCACGGGCACAGGGCGCCGATGTGGAACATCGACTGGTAGAAGAGCCAGTAGGCGAAGACGACGCCGAGCGTGTAGACGACCTGCGCCGAGAACATGAACCAGCGCGGGAAGCGCACCCCGCCCAGCCCGGCGACGGCGATCGTGATGACGACGGGTTCGGCGACCAGTCCCAGGAAGGCGTTGGGGAAGCCGAAGAGGCTCGCCTGGGAGGAGACGCCGACCGCGCCGCAGCTGAGCACCGAGCTGATGTTGCAGGTCAGCTGGGCCGCGGGGTCGGCGGCGAGGACGACCGCGTCGATCGACAGGACGAAGGACGCGGTGAGGCTGAGGCAGGCCGACAGCAGCATGGTGCCGAAGATCCAGCCGTCGGTGTGCCGGATCTGCCGCAGCTTGGGCCGTGTCTCGGTGAGCTCCACCCGCTCATCGTCCGGGCCGATTCGGACGAATCCCACGGACCAAGGTCCCCGCCGCCCGAGCCTCTCCCACCGACAGCTCACTTATCGCCGAGAGTGCACTTATCGCCGAGAACCGGATTCTCCGGCGGAGGAATCCGGCTCTCGGCGCGTGAGGACGGGTCCCTCAGCCCAGGTCGTCGAGGTGCTCGACGAGGGAGGCGGCCAGGCCGGTGTACGTCGCCGGCGTCAGCGCGAGGAGGCGCTCCTCGACGTCGCGCGGCAGGCCGAGCCCGGCGACGAGACCGCGCATGCCCTCGGCGTCGACCCGGCGCCCGCGGGTGAGCTCCTTGAGCCGCTCGTACGGGTCGGCCATGCCCTCGGCGCCCGCGACGGACGCCGCGCGCATCGCGGACTGGACGGCCTCGCCGAGCACCTCCCACGAGTCGTCGAGGTCGCGCTCCATGGCGGCGGCGTCGACGTCCAGGCCGGCGAGGCCGCGGCGGACGTTGTCGACGGCGAGGAGCGAGTGGCCCAGGGCCACGCCGATGTTGCGCTGCGTCGTCGAGTCGGTGAGGTCGCGCTGCAGGCGCGAGGTGACGAGCGTGGCGCCGAGCGTGTCCAGCAGGGCGGAGGAGATCTCGAGGTTCGCCTCGGCGTTCTCGAAGCGGATCGGGTTGACCTTGTGCGGCATCGTCGAGGAGCCGGTGGACCCCTGGGCCGCGAGCCGCTGACGGAAGTAGCCCAGCGAGATGTAGGTCCAGACGTCGGTGCACAGGTTGTGCAGGATGCGGTTGAAGCGCGCGATGTCCGCGTAGAGCTCGGCCTGCCAGTCGTGCGGCTCGATCTGCGTGGTCAGCGGGTTCCACGTCAGCCCCAGGCCCTCGACGAAGGAGCGGGAGACGGCCTGCCAGTCGGTCCCCGGAACCGAGACGACGTGCGCCCCGTAGGTTCCGGTCGCGCCGTTGATCTTGCCCATGAACTCGGCGGCCGAGACACGGCGCAGCTGGCGGCGCAGGCGGGCAGCGAGGACCGCCATCTCCTTGCCGAGCGTCGTCGGCGTCGCCGTCTGGCCGTGGGTGCGGGAGAGCATCGGCAGCTCGGCGGTCTCGCGGGCCAGGTCGGCGAGGTCGCCGACGAGGGCGAGTGCCGCGGGCAGCCAGACCTGGCGGACGGCGTCACGGATGGTGACGGCGTAGGAGAGGTTGTTGACGTCCTCGCTCGTGCAGAAGATGTGGACGATCTCGCCGACGGCGGGCAGCGGGCTGTCGGGGCCCACCGCCTCGGCGGCCGCGGCGAGGCGCCGCTTGAGGAAGTACTCGACGGCCTTGACGTCGTGCCGGGTCTCCCGCTCGATCTCCGCGAGCTCGGCGATCTCCGCGGCGCCGAAGGAGTCGACGACGCCGCGCAGGTAGGCGACGTCCGCGTCGCTCAGCTGGGGCGCGCCGGGGAGGGCGCCGGAGGTGGTGAGGTGGATGAGCCAGGAGACCTCGACGTCGAGCCGGGCGCGGTTGAGCGCCGCCTCGGAGAGGTGGTCGGCGAGCGGGGCGACGACGCCGCGGTAGCGGCCGTCGAGCGGGCCGAGCGCGATCGACGGCTCGAGGTCCGCGAGGGAGACGCGGTGGCGGCCGGGAGCCGCTCCGGCCGACAGGCTGGCGGACGACGTGGTGCTGGGCTGCTCGCTCATGACCCTCAGTCTCCCAGAGCCGGCGGGCGCCCTGCTCCACCGCTCAGCGGGCGGGCGCCAGCTGCTCCCGAAGGTGGGCCACGACGCCCTCGCAGGCCGGCAGCACCTCCTCGTAGGTGGTGACGAAGTCGGCGTCCTCGCCGAAGTACGGGTCGTCGACCTCGAGCTCGCCGGCGGCGACGGCGCGCTCGTCGAAGCTGCGCAGGAGGCGGACCTTCTCCGCGTCCTCCGGGGTCGGGGCGAGGGTGCGCAGGGCCTGCTCGTGGCCGCGGTCGAGCGCGAGGACGAGGTCGACGTCGGCGAAGCTCTCCCGGACGAACTGCTGGGCGCGGTGGCTCGTGCCGTCGAGCCCGTACCTCTCGAGGGTGCTGACGGCGCGCGGGTCGGCCGGTCCGCCGACGTGCCAGTCGCCCGTCCCCGCCGACACCACCCGCACCCGGTCCGCGAGGCCCTCCCGCTCGAGCAGGTCGCGCAGGATGACCTCGCCCATGGGGGAGCGGCAGATGTTGCCGGTGCACACGAAGGACACGGTGAAGGGGGACATGGCGGCATTGTTGCCCGGGCCCAGGGGGGAAAGCCACCGGGTGCGCAACAGGCACCCGCCACGGGTGGCGCGTCCCCAGCGGACGACGACGGCCGCTCCGACCGTCGGTCCGCGCCCCTAGTTTTCGGGGCAGGACGAGCCGCAGGAGGGCGAGATGAGCACGAGCAGCTGCACCCCCGTCGTCGTCGACGGGTGGGGCGGGGCGGGGGACGGCTGCGCGAACGTGGCCAGCGCCGTCGGCGTCCTCGCCGCCGTCGCCGACACGCTCCGCGCGGCCTTCCCCGAGCAGTGGCACTCACCCGCCGCGGACGAGTTCGCCACCCGCCTCGGTGACCTCCTCCACCACACGCAACGGCTCGAGGAGCTCCTCGCGACGGCGCAGGACCGGGCGGCGGCCCTCTCCGCCGCCGTCGCCGAGGCCTGGGAGGACCGGTGACCGCGCTGCTCCACAGCCACGACGGGGACGGCCCGGTCGCCGAGGCGCGCCACCGCACCTCCGTGCACGTGCGGGGCGGGGTCGGGGCCACGCGCGTGGACGTCGAGGAGCTGCGGGCGATCGACGCGCTCCTCGACGGGCTGCGCGGGGACGTCGGCCACCTCGAGAGCGCCCTCACCGCCGCGCGCCGCGACCTCGCGCTCGACGCGTCGTGGTCCCCGGCGCTCGCGGCCGCCGCCGAGTCCGCCGTGGACGACGCGCTGGACGGCGGGTGGGGCGTGCGCCGGCTCGACGCGGAGGTGCTCGAGCTGCTCCTGTCCCTGCGCTACGCACGGCTCCTGTACGAGGAGGCCGAGCTCGCCGCGCAGGCTGCCGCGCCGGGTCCGTCGTGGTACGGGTTCCTGCGCCTGCTCCTCTCGCCGCAGCAGGCCTTCCTCTCGGTCGCCAACCGGCTCACGCTCGTGGGCCGGCTGCCCGGCTTCGAGCCCACGACCGGGTTCGGCCGGGCCCTCGACACGCTCGGTGAGATCGTCAACCTCGTTCACGGCGACGACGACCTCCCGCCGGACGGCATCGCCCTGGACGTCGCGGTCCGCGAGCTGGGGGAGCACGGGCAGAACGTCGTGCCGTGGTTCCTCCGGCCTGGGCCCTTCACCTACGACGGCCGGGAGATCGACCCTGCCACGCTCACCGGCGCCCAGCGGCTCCTCATCCCGATCGTCACCGCCTTCCACACGCTCACCGGCCGGCGTCCGGGCGACCTCACCCTCACGGTCTCGCGCTCCCGCGAGGTGGCCCCCACCCCCGACCTGGCCGGCGTCGTCGACAGCCTCCGCGCCGTCCACCAGGACCACGGCGCCGCCCCTGGCTCGCTCGAGGTGCGGCGCGTGGACCACGCCGACGGCACGCGCTCGTGGACCCTGCTCCTGCCGAGCACCCAGGCGATGGTCCCCGGCGGGCGCAACCCCGTGGACAACCTCACGAACGTCGAGACCTACGCCGGGCTGGTCAGCGACGTCGAGATCGGGGCCGCGGAGGCGCTGCGGCTGGCGGGCGTGCAGCCCGGGGAGGAGGTCGCCGTCGTCGGCTTCAGCCAGGGCGGGCTCACCGCCGTGCGGCTGGCCGGTGACCCGCTCGTGCGCCGGCGCTACAACATCACGACGGTCGTCACCGCCGGCTCACCGGTGGGGCACCTGCCCACCCCGGCGGGGACCGAGATGCTTCACCTCGAGCACATGGAGGACCCCTTCGTCGGGCTTGACGGCACCTCCAACCCCGCTGAGGAGGCTCGCACCACCGTGAGCCGCTCCCTCGCCACCGGCACCACCGGGGAGAGCCGCCTGGAGATCGCGCCGACGGAGTCCCACTCGATCGCCGAGTACACCCGCACGGCCCGGCTGGCGGTGGAGGCCGAGGAGCGCTCGGTCCTCCACCTCGCCGAGCGGCTCGCCGACGTTACGGGCCGCCCGGGCGACTCGGTGACGGCCACCCGCTTCACGCTGGAGAGGGGGTGATCACCGCTTGCCCGGCAGGAGGGCGTTGAGGATCCCGGTGACGATCGAGATGACGAGGGCGGCCAGCAGCGCCCACCAGAAGCCGTCGACGTACAGGCCCCAGTCGGTGAAGCTCGTCAGCCAGCTCGTGAGCAGCAGCATGAGCGCGTTGACGACGAGGACGAACAGGCCGAGCGTGAGGATCGTCAGCGGCAGCGCGAGGACGTGGGCCACCGGCTTGACGACGAGGTTGACGAGGGTGAAGACCAGGCCCACGACCCCGACGACGAGCACCTGGTCCCAGCCCTCCGCCTCGGTGAGGGTCACCCCGTCGAGGAGGAGGGAGGTGAGCCAGATGGCCACCGAGCTGACGACGAGCCGCACGAGGAAGCGCATGCTGCGATGGTGCCACGCCGGGGCTGCCGCCGGGAGTGCGATCATGGCGGCATGGCTCCAGCGTTCCGCTTCCGCGCGGACATCGACTCCCTGCCGGCTTACGTCCCGGGCCAGCGTCCCCCAGCAGGACGGTCCGCGTACAAGCTCTCCTCCAACGAGAACCCCTTCCCGCCGTCCTCGGCGGTGCTCAGCGCCGTCATCGACGCCGCCGCCGACCTCAACCGATACCCGGACATGGCGGCGACCGCGCTCACCGCCGCGATCGCGGAGCACGTGGGCGTCGACGCCGAGCGGGTCGTCGTCGGCAACGGCTCGGTCGCCGTCCTCGAGACGGTGCTCCAGGCCGCGTGCCGCCCCGGCGACGAGGTCGTCCACGCGTGGCGGTCCTTCGAGGCCTACCCCATCGCCGTCCAGGTCGCCGGTGCCCGCAGCGTGCCGGTCCCGCTGCGGGAGGACGCCGGCCACGACCTCGATGCCATGGCCGACGCGATCACCGACCGCACGCGCGTCATCCTCGTGTGCAGCCCGAACAACCCCACGGGCACCGTCGTGCACGAGGGCGAGATGCGCGCCTTCCTCGCGCGCGTCCCCCGCGAGGTGCTCGTCGTCGTCGACGAGGCCTACGCCGAGTTCGTCCGCGACGACGACGCCGTCCGCGGCCTCGCGCTCGCCGCCGAGTTCAAGAACGTCCTCGTGCTGCGCACCTTCTCCAAGGCCTACGGCCTGGCGGGCCTGCGGGTGGGCTACGCCGTGGCCCGGCCCCGGCTGGCGCGCAGCCTGCGTACCGCCTCCACCCCCTTCGGGGTCAACGCCCTCGCCCAGGCCGCCGCCCTTGCCGCGCTGCGGGAGGCTGATGCGGTGGCCGAGCGCTGCGAGCGCCTCGTCGTCGAGCGCACCCGGGTCCTCACCGCGCTGCGGGAGATGGACTGGTCGGTGCCTGAGACCCACGGCAACTTCTACTGGCTCGAGGTCGGCCGCCACGCCGCGTCCTTCGCCCGCGAGGCCGCCGGGGCCGGCGCGATGGTCCGCGCCTTCGACGGCGAGGGCGTGCGGGTGAGCGTCGGGGAGCCCGAGGGCAACGACGTCGTCCTGCGCCTCGCCCGCCAGTGGCTCGAGCTCTACCGAGGCGGCACGTTCTAGAACTCCGGGGTAGCTCTGCTCTCGGCGGTAACCCTGCTGTGGGCGGCAAGTGTGCTGTCGGCGGTAACTGTGCTCTCGGCGGTAAGTGCGCTGTCGGCGGTAACTGTGCTCTCGGCGGTAAGTGCGCTGTCGGCGGGGCGGGCGTTGTGGCTTCCGGCAACGGGTGACCGGCCCCGCACAAGCGATGGCGTCACCTTCTGTAGACCCTCTACAAGCCTAAGTTACGGTTCCGTAGCCTACGCTGGCGTAGGTTCGGGGCCGACCCCCGGGCACAGAGGAGGCAGGACCGATGGAGGTGGTCACCACCATGGACACACTGACACCGCGGCCTGAGGCGAGCAGCCCGGCAGATCCCGACACGCTCGTCCAGCTTCTCGACCCGGAGGGTCGTCGCCTCGACCACAGCCGTTACGACCGGTGGGTCGCCGACCTCGGCCCTGCCGAGCTGCGCGGGCTCTACCGCGACATGGTGCTCGCGCGCCGCTTCGACGCCGAGGCGACCGCGCTCCAGCGCCAGGGCGAGCTCAGCCTGTGGCCCCCGAGCCTCGGCCAGGAGGCCGCGCAGGTGGGCTCGGGCCGCGCCACGCGCCCGCAGGACTTCGTCTTCCCCTCCTACCGCGAGCACGCCGTCGCCCACACCCGGGGCATGGACATGCGCGAGCTGCTCCGGGTCTTCCGCGGGGTCGAGCACGGCGGCTGGGACCCGGCCGCCCACAACTTCCACCTCTACACCTTCGTCATCGGCTCCCACACGCTCCATGCGACCGGCTACGCCATGGGGGCCCAGCGCGACGGCGACGTCGGCACCGGGGACGCCGAGCGCGACCGCGCCGTCGTCGTCTACTTCGGCGACGGCGCGACCTCCCAGGGCGACGTCCATGAGGCCATGGTCTTCGCGGCCGTGACGAAGGCGCCGGTCGTCTTCGTCTGCCAGAACAACCAGTGGGCGATCTCGGTGCCCGCCAGCGGCCAGACCACAGTCCCGCTCGCCCGCCGCGGCGCCGGCGTCGGCATCCCCTCGGTCCGCGTCGACGGCAACGACGTCCTCGCGAGCTACGCCGTCACCGCCGAGGCCCTCGCCCGTGCCCGCAACGGCGGCGGCCCCACCTTCATCGAGGCCTACACCTACCGGATGGGCGCCCACACCACCGCCGACGACCCCACGCGCTACCGCACGAGCGCGGAGGAGGACTACTGGCGCGAGCGCGACCCGATCGCCCGCCTGCGCACCCACCTCACCGACGGTGGCCACGCCGACGACGCCTTCCTCGCCGAGGTCGAGGCAGCGGCGGACGAGCTCGGGGAGTCGACCCGCGAGTACTGCCGCGCGCTCACCGCCCCCGGCCCGGAGACGATGTTCGACCACGTCTACGGTGCCGCCCACGCGCAGGTCGAGGCCGAGCGCGCGTGGTTCACCGAGTACCAGCAGTCCTTCGCGGAGGCCGAGTGATGACGGCGACGACCACCACCACGCCCCTCCCGCTCGCCAAGGCAATCACCGCCGGGCTGCGCACCGCGATGCGCCGCGACGACAAGGTCCTCCTCATGGGCGAGGACATCGGCGCCCTGGGCGGCGTCTTCCGGGTGACCGACGGGCTGCAGAAGGAGTTCGGTCGCGACCGCGTCGTCGACACCCCGCTCGCCGAGTCCGGGATCATCGGCACCGCGATCGGCCTGGCGATGGCCGGCTACCGGCCCGTGTGCGAGATCCAGTTCGACGGCTTCATCTTCCCCGGCTTCGACCAGATCACCACCCAGCTGGCCAAGCTGCGCTACCGCTCCGGCGGCCGGGTCGAGGTGCCCGTCGTCATCCGGGTGCCCTTCGGTGGCGGGATCGGCTCGATCGAGCACCACAGCGAGTCGCCCGAGGCGCTCTTCGCGCACACCCCCGGACTGCGGGTCGTCTCGCCGGCCACCGCCGGTGACGCCTTCACGATGATCCAGCAGGCCATCGCCTCCCCGGATCCGGTCCTCTTCTTCGAGCCGAAGGCCCGCTACTGGGACAAGGCGGACGTCGACGTCGAGGCCCCGGTCGACCTCAGCGAGACCGGCGTGACGGCCGGCCTGCACGGCGCCCGCGTCGTGCGCCCGGGCCGCGACGTGACGCTCGTCGGCTACGGCCCCACCGTCAAGACCCTGCTGCGCGCCGCCGAGGTCGCCGCGACCGACGGGCAGGAGCTCGAGGTCGTCGACCTGCGCTCGCTGTCCCCGCTCGACGTCACCACCGTCGCCGACTCCGTGCGCCGCACCGGTCGCCTCGTCGTCGCCCACGAGGCGACGACCTTCCTCGGCCCTGGCGCCGAGCTCGCCGCTCGCGTCACCGAGGAGTGCTTCTACAGCCTCCAGGCCCCTGTGCTCCGCGTCGGCGGCTTCCACACGCCCTACCCGGCCTCGGCGCACGAGGAGGAGTTCCTCCCCGGGCTCGACCGGGTGCTCGACGCCGTCGACCGCGCCCTCGCGTACTAGGAGGACCTGTGCCGAGCTACCAGCAGTTCAAGCTCCCCGACGTCGGCGAGGGCCTCACCGAGGCCGACGTCGCCGAGTGGCGCGTCGCCGTCGGCGACACCGTCGCGGTCAACCAGGTGATCGTCGAGATCGAAACGGCCAAGTCCCTCGTCGAGCTGCCCGTCCCGTGGGCGGGCGTCGTCACCGAGCTCCTCGCCCGTGAGGGCGAGACGGTCGCCGTCGGCGCACCCATCGTCGTCGTCGACGTCGACCCCGGCGGCACGGCAGCCGACGACGGCGCCCCCGCCGCGTCGTCGTCGACGAGCGGTGACGTGCTCGTCGGCTCGGGGACGAAGGAGGGCGCGACCACCCGCCGGCGCCGCCGGTCCGCCCCCGCCACCGGCGCGGCCGCCGCCCAGGACGCCACCGCCGCCCCGGGTGTGCCCACCCCCGAGCCGGTCCCCGCTGCGCGCCCGGAGCCGGCGGCGCCGCCCGCCCCCCGCGCCGACGTCTCGCCGTCCGTCCTGGCCAAGCCGCCGGTGCGCAAGCTCGCCAAGGACCTCGGCGTCGACCTCGGCGCCGTCGCCGCGACCGGTCCCGGCGGGATCGTCACCCGGGAGGACGTCCTCGCCCACAGCAAGCGCTCGGCGGCCGAGGAGCTGGCCACCTACCCGGGCGACGACAAGCCGTGGCTCGCCGACGGCACCGTCTCCGCCAACGGCCGCCAGACGCGCGTGCCGGTGCGCTCGGTGCGCCGCCGCACCGCGGAGGCGATGGTCAACTCCGCCTTCACCGCCCCGCACGTCACGGTCTTCCACACCCTCGACGTCACCCGCTCGATGAAGCTCGTCGCGCGCCTCAAGGAGGACCGCGCCTTCGCCGACGTGCGTGTCACCCCGCTGCTCCTCGCCGCCAAGGCGCTCCTCCTCGCGGTGCGTCGCCACCCGCAGATCAACGCGTCGTGGGACGACGAGGCCCAGGAGATCGTCTACAAGCACTACATCAACCTCGGCATCGCGGCCGCGACGCCGCGTGGCCTGGTCGTGCCCAACATCAAGGACGCGCACCGCCTGGACCTCCACGAGCTGGCGACGGCGATCGCCGAGCTCACCGCGACGGCGCGCGCCGGGCGGTCCACGCCCCGCGACATGAGTGACGGCACCGTGACGATCACGAACGTCGGCGTCTTCGGCATCGACACCGGCACCCCAATCCTCAACCCGGGGGAGTCGGCGATCCTCGCCATGGGCGCGATCCGCAAGCAGCCCTGGGTGCACAAGGGCAAGGTCAAGCCGCGCTGGGTCACCCAGCTCGCCCTGTCCTTCGACCACCGGCTAGTCGACGGCGAGCTCGGTGCCCGGGTGCTGGCGGACGTCGCACGCGTCCTGGAGAACCCGGACATGGGGCTCGTCTGGAGCTGACCCCGGTCCGGCCCTAGACCGGCAGGAGGTCCAGGCCGCCGCCGGGAGCCCACTCGAGCAGGAGCAGTGTCGCGTCGTCCTGGAGGACCCCGCGCTGGTGGGCGAGGACGTCGCGGACCACGAGGCGCAGCGTCTCGGGCGCGGGCGTGTCCCCGTGCTCCTCGAGGAGCGCCACGAGACGCTCGAGCCCGAAGAACGCCCCCGCCGCGTCGCGCGCCTCGGTGATGCCGTCGGTGTAGAAGACGATCCGGTCGCCGCGCTCGAGCTGGAGCCGGCCCGCCGTGGCCTCGCGCCCCCCGAGCCCGAAGAGCGGCCGCCCCGAGTGGTCGAGGGCCTCGCGGACCTTCCCGTCCCGCACGAGCAGGGGATGGGGGTGCCCCGCGTTGACGTAGTCGAGCGCGCCGGTGCCGGTGTCGATCCGGGCGAGCACCCCGGTGGCGTAGCCGGCCGCGTCCGTGTGCTCGAGGAGGACGCGGTCGATCTCCCGTGCGCAGTCGACGAGGTCCGCGCCCCGCCGCCGCTGGTTGCGGTAGGTGGCCAGCGCCACCGAGGTGAGCAGGCCGGAGCTGAGGTCGTGGCCGGTCCCGTCGAAGAGCGCGACGTCGGCGCAGCTGCCCTGGACGGCGTAGTCGAAGGCGTCGCCTGCCACCTGCTCGCTCGGCTCGAGCAGCCCGGCGACGACGAGGTCGTTGGTGGCGTAGGTGAGCGGCGGCAGCAGGTTCCACAGCAGCTCCGCCTCCACGGTGCGCCGCGCGCCGCCGCGAACCCTGGTGATGAGGTCCCCGTAGGGCGAGACGGCGGCCACGAGGTGCCCGATGAGCAAGGAGGCCCAGCGCAGCGACTGGAGGTGGGCCGAGGGCCACCGCTCAGGCCTCAGCGCGACGGCACGCAGCACGCCGAGCCGCTCCACGCCGTCGACGAGCGGCACCCAGGAGGTGTCGCCGTCGTGGACCGGACGCATGGTCCGGAAGGCCTCACCGGCGGGGGTGTCGAGGTCCAGCTCGTCCCCCTCGGACGCGAGGGGGACGAGCCGGAGCTGGTCGAAGGTGACGAGGTGCACGTCGAGCGTCCACCCCATCGTGAGCCCGGCCCGGGCGACGACGTCGACGAGCTCGTCCGGCGTCGCCCGGTGGGCGCCGTCCAGCAGCGCGGTCAGGAGGCCCAGTGCAGAACCCAGGTCGTCGTCGGTGCTCACGGCACCGACCCTAGTCGGAGTGCTCAGCCCAGGGTGCGCGGGAGCTCGCCCGGCTCCTCGCCGAGGACGTGCTCGGCGAGGAAGGCGAGGTTGACCTCGTACCAGACCTTGGCGTTCTGCGGCGTGAGGATCCAGTGGTTCTCGTCGGGGAAGTAGAGGAAGCGGTGCGGGCTCCTGCCCTCGGCGTCCGCCGGAATCCCGGACCTCGAGAGCAGCTCGTACCAGAGCCGCAGGCCCTCACCGATCGGCACCCGGTAGTCCTTGTCGCCGTGGATGACGAGCACCGGGGTGCGGATGTTGCCCACGTGCAGGTGCGGGGAGTTGGCCAGTGCCATCTCCGGCGACATCTCCCGGCCCCAGTACCAGGCCGCGTCCGTCGTCGGACCGAAGGCGTCCAGCGCCCACAGGCTCGCGTGGGTGACGACCGCGCGGAAGCGGTCGGTGTGCCCGGCCACCCAGTTGGCCATGTACCCGCCGAAGGAGCCGCCCATCGCGGCCGTGCGGGAGGCGTCGATGTCCGGCCGCTGCTCGACGGCGTCGGTGACCTCCATGAGGTCGGTGAAGGGCGCCCCGCCCCACGCCCCCCAGCCGCGCTGGACGAAGTCCTGCCCGTAGCCGGTGGACAGGGCGGGGTCCGGGAGCAGCACCGCGTAGCCGCGGGCGACCATGAGCCACGGGTTCCACCGCCACGACCACGAGTTCCACGAGCCCAGCGGCCCGCCGTGGATCCACAGGAGCAGCGGTGCGGGCGCCTCGGCGCTCGCGCCCTCGGGCAGCGCGAGCCACGCCCGCACCCGGGAGCCGTCGGCAGCGGTGGTCTCCACCTCGGTGAGGGTGCCGGGCAGGGCGGGCCGCTCGGCCGGGCCGGGCAGCGCCGTCACCTCCGCCTCGCCGGTGAGGTCGCCGAGGTCGATGCGGACGACCTCGGCCGGGTACTCGTAGGACGCGCGCAGCGCGTAGGCGGCCGACCCGTCCGGGGCGACGACGACGTCGGTCAGCGCACCCTCGTCGGTGAGCCGGGTGACCGCGCCGGTGTCGACGGCGACGTGGAAGAGGCGCGAGCGGCCGTCGTCGTCGGCGACGACGAGCAGGCCCGAGGAGTCGGGCAGCCAGCACAGCTGCGCGGGCCAGCGGTCCCACTCGCGGGTGAGCGCCCGGGACTCGCCCCCGGTGGCGTCGACGACCTCGACCCACATCCGCGGGGCCCGCTCGGCCGTGCTGATCTCCTCGCGCACGTAGGCGACGAGCCGCCCGTCGGGGCTGACCCGAGGTCCGCCGACCTCCGCCTCGGGGTCGTCGACGAGCACGGTACGGGTGCCGTCGGCGAGGTCCACCCGGGCCAGCCGGGTGCGCACGGCGCCCCGCTCCTGGGGCACGTTCCACGTCGTCACGAGGAAGCTGCCGTCGGCGGCGAGGTCCGTGTCGGTCTCGGTCAGTGCGGCACCGGCATCGCGGGTGAGCTCGCGCAGCGCGTGGCTGCCGCGGGCGGCGCCGTCCTCCGGGCGCTGCCCGTCCGTGGGCTCAGCGGCGTAGAGACGCGGCTGGTCCGGGCCCAGGTCGTGGTCCCAGTACCGCACCGGGTAAGCGCTGTGGAGGATGGCGCTGACCTTGCGCTCCTTGCGCTCCTTGCGCAGCCGGTGGTCCTCGTCGACGTCCCCGGCCGAGGGCAGGGAAGCGGCCATGACGACGACGACGGCGGCCCGCGCCGCCGCGCTCACGCCCCCGACCCCGCCCGGGTGAGCCGCCAGCAGGCTCGCCTCGCCGCCGGTGGCCGGCAGGGACCAGACGGCGGGCGTCGCGTCGTCGTCGGTGCCGCGCTTGGCGACGAAGAGGAGGTCACCGTCGGCGGTGAAGGTCGGCTGGGACTCACCGCTCGGGCCGTGCGTGAGGCGCCGGGCGGGGCGCTGCCCGCTCGGGTCCACCTCCCACAGGGCCGGCTGGTACTTCGTGCGGTCCTCGTTCAGCGTGCTCACGGTGGTGACGAGCCGCTGCCCGTCGGGCGAGAGGGCGAGGCCGCCGAGGCGCGGCAGGGCGATGTAGTCGTCGAGGTCGTGGAAGGGAGTGTCGCTCACGGACCTGTCCTATCACGTGACCCGGACCACTCGGCCCAACCCGCATCGAGTACGCACATGCGGTCACGGGCAACCGCTTGCCTCGCGCCCCGCGGTGGCCGGATGTGCGTACTCGGCGTGGGGGCGGGGAGGGTGGGGAGGGTGAGGGTCAGTCCTGCCAGAGGGTCACGAGGACCTTGCCGGAGGCCGCGGAGTCGCGGGCGACGGCGAAGGCCTCGACCGCCTGGTCGGCGGGCAGCTCGTGGGTGACGACCTGCTCGATGCCGGGCTGCGCGTCGAGCAGCGCGACCGCGGCGTCGATCTCGTCCTTGAAGCGGAAGGAGCCGTGGACGGTGACCTCCTTGGAGATCACCGGGGCGAGGTTGAGGCCCTTCGGCTCGTCGGGGACCATCCCGAGCTGCACGTGCACCCCGGCCCGTCGGACGGCGCGGAAGGCGGCGTTGATCGAGGCGGGCACGCCGGAGCACTCGAGGACGACGTCGTAGGCCTCGGCCGGGAGCTCCTCGCGGCTCACGTCGACGGTGGCGTGCACGCCGAGGGCGCGAGCCCGCTCGAGGGGCCCGGGCAGCACGTCCGTCGCGGTGACCTCGGCCGCCCCCGCGGCGAGGGCCGCGGCGGCGGTGAGCAGCCCGATCGGGCCGGCGCCGGTGACGAGGACGCGGCGGCCCTCGACCCCGCCGGCCAGCCCGAGGCCGTGCATGCCGACGGCGAGCGGCTCGGCGAGGGCGGCGCGGCGCAGGGGCAGCGAGGCGGGCAGCACCCGCACCATCGCGCGGTCGACGAGGAGGTACTCGCTCATCCCGCCCTGCGTGTGTGGCCAGGTCGAGGCGCTGCCGAGGTAGGCGCCGCCCGGCCACAGGTGGGGCCGGTCCTCCACCCCGGGCCGCACCTGCCCGAAGGTCGCGGGGTGGACGGTCACCGGCGTGCCCGGGGCGAGCTCGCCGGAGGGGTCGAGGTCGACCGTCCCGGAGACCTCGTGCCCCGGGACGAGCGGCTCGCGGACGACGAAGGCCCCGTTCGCGCCGTCGTAGTAGTAGTGGAGGTCCGAGCCGCAGATGCCGGCGTAGGCCATCCGCAGCCGCACCTGCCCGGGCACCGGCTCGGGGGTGGGCACCTCGACGAGCTCGAGGTCCTCCTTGCCGTTGATGACGATGGCGCGCACGGGGCTCCCTCCTAGACGACGGCGGTCATGCCGCCGTCGACGAACACGTTCTGGCCCGACACGAAGCTCGAGGCGTCCGAGCACAGGTAGACGAGCGTCCCCACGAGCTCTTCGACCCGGCCCCAGCGGCGGGCGGGGGTCCGCTCGACCACCCAGCGGGTGAAGTCCTCGTCCTCGACGAGCGCCCGGTTCATCTCGGTGGCGAAGTAGCCCGGCGAGATGGCGTTGACCTGGATGTTGAAGCGGGCGAGGTCGGCCGCCATGCCCTTGGTCAGCATGACGAGCCCGCCCTTGGTCGCCGAGTACGGCGCGATGGTCTGGCGGGCGAGCTGGGACTGGACCGAGCCGATGTTGACGACCTTGCCCGAGCCGCGCTCGGCCATCCCCCGGGTGATCTGCTGGGAGACGTAGAAGGCGCTGCTGAGGTTCGCCGCGACGACGTCGTCCCAGTCGCCCGGGTCGAAGTCGTTGAACGGCGCGCGGCGCTGGATGCCGGCGTTGTTGACGAGGATGTCCGGCACGCCGTGCTCGGCCACGAGCGCGCCGACCCCCTCCCGCACGGCCGCGGCGTCAGTGACGTCGAAGCTGACGGCGGGCACCTCGCTGCCGTCGCCGGCCGCCGCGACCTGCTCGCGCGCGCGGGCCAACGCCTCCCGGTCGCGCCCGTGCAGGACGACGCGGGCGCCGTGCTGGGCCAGGCCGGTGGCGAGGGCCAGGCCCAGCCCGCGGGAGGAGCCGGTGACGAGGGCGAGGCGCCCGGTGAGGTCGAAGAGCGTCATGCCTCGACCCTAGAAGATCGCGAAGACGACGAGCGCGAAGAGGAAGCCGACCACCGACTGGAGCGCCTGCTGGACGGTCCAGGTCTTGAGGGTCGTCTTGACGTCCATCCCCATGAGCCGGCCGACGAGCCAGAACCCGGAGTCGTTGACGTGGCTGGCGAACACCGAGCCCGCCGCCGTCGCCAGGGTGATCGCGACGATCTGCAGCTCGCTGAAGCCGCCGGCGAGGACCGCGGGAGCCATGAGGCCGGCGGCCGTGACGAGGGCGACCGTCGCCGAGCCCTGCGCCACGCGCAGGATCGCGGCGATGAGCCAGGCGGCGAGGATGACCGGGATGCCGAGGTCGCCGAGCGTGTCGGCGAGGGCGTCACCGATGCCGGAGAGGCGCAGGATGCCACCGAAGGCGCCACCGGCGCCGGTGATGAGGATGACGGAGGCGACCGGGCCGAGCGCGGAGTCGACGAGCTTCTCCAGCGCGGTGCCGTTCTCCCCGCGGCGGCGGCCCAGGACGAAGAGCGCGACGATCACCGAGATGAGCAGCGCGACGGGCGCGGTGCCGAGGGCGGCGAGAACCTGGACCCAGGTCTCGGACTCGTCGACGGTCCCCGCGGTGCCGAGGAAGTCGAGGCCGGTGTTGAGGAAGATGAGGAGCAGCGGGAGGAGCAGGATCGCGACGACGGTCGAGACGCTCGGCGGGTTGGTCGGCTCGTCGTCGTCGACGGTGCCGAAGAGGGCCGGCACCGGGAAGATGAAGCGTTTGCCCACGAAGGTGCCCCAGAGGTAGCCGGCGAGGTACCAGACGGGGAAGGCGATGATGATGGCGACGAGCAGGACGAGGCCGACGTCGGCGCCGTAGAGCTCGGAGGCGGCCACCGGGCCGGGGTGCGGCGGCACGAAGACGTGCATGACGGAGAAGGCGGTCGCGGCCGGGAAGCCGTAGAGGAGGACGTTGTTCCCGAGGCGGCGGGCGACGGCGAAGATGACCGGCAGCATGACGATGAGGCCGGCGTCGAAGAAGATCGGGAAGCCGAAGGCGAGGGACGCCAGGCCCAGGCCCAGCGGCGCGCGCTTCTCCCCGAAGATCGAGACCATCTTCTCGGCCAGGACCTTGGCGCCACCACTGCTCTCGACGAGCTTGCCGAGCATGGCCCCGAGTGCGATGAGCAGGGCGACGGAGCCGAGGGTGCCGCCGAAGCTGTTCACCAGCGAGGGCACGATCTCGCCGGCGGGGATCCCGGTGGCGAAGGCCGTGACCAGGGAGACGAGGATGAGCGTGAGGAACGCGTGCAGCTTGAAGACGATGACGAGCACGAGGATGAGGGCGATCGCGCCGGCTGCGATGAGCAGCAGCGGTCCCGCCCCCAGCGTCTGAGTCCACTCTTCGGTCACAGGGAGCCCCCTCGGGTGGTTCGTGGCGCCGGCGGGCACGCCGGGTCAGCGCCGTCGGCGCTGCCTCCGCACCCTAGCGGTGACGGGCGCCCGCCCCCAGCCCGGCACGCGACTCGCGGCCGTGGCCGCTCCCACACGCGCGTGTGCCGCTAGCGTGGGGACGTGACGGTCGACGACGGCGCACCCGAGGAGCTCCTCGCCGGGCCGACAGGCTCGGTCGAGGTCGAGCTGGCCCGCGCCCTGTCCGCCGCGCAGCGGCAGATCCACTGGCTGCGCGAGGAGCGCGACCGCCTGCGCGCCGAGCTCGGTGCCCAGCCCCGCGACGAGGGCGAGCCGGCGGGCCTGCTCGCGGACGTCGTCGAGCAGGCCGTCCCCGAGGCCGCGCGGCGCCTGGCGCTGCGCGAGGCCGCCGGCAGCGACACCTGGGACCGCCTGACCGAGGGGGTCCGCGAGGTGTACCTCACCCGGGCGCGGGCCGCCGTCGAGGCGGTCGTCCCGGTCTTCGACGCCGCGGTGGCGGCGATCCCGGGCGTCGGGGAGGTGCGCCGCGCGCAGCTGCGCCTGGGCCTGCCGCCGGAGGGCGACCTCGCCGGGCTCCTCGACCACGTCCGCGCGGAGAGCCGCGCGCGGGCGCTGCAGGAGGTCGCGGCCGACCTGCGCTCGCGCCTGGAGGACTACGAGCACGTGCGGCGGGCCGTGCAGGCGGTCGAGCTCGTGCTCGTCGAGGGCGAGCACATGGCCGCCCAGCACCACTCGCCCGTCGCCGTCGAGGTGGCGGAGTGGTTCGCCCGTCGCCTGCAGCAGGCGCTCGCCGGCGCCGACGTCACCCTCGGTGACGCGCTCGAGGCGGAGCGCGAGCAGGTCCTCCTCGCCGTCGCCGCCGAGCTCGGCCTGGAGGGGATGGACGCGCTCGCCTGGTACAGCGACATGAGCACCCGCCTGGACGCCGCGGACGAGGCGGAGGAGTAGCCGCGGATGCGGCCGGTGCCCGCCTGGGGTACCAACGGGCACATGCCTACTGACACGCCCGGCGCCGTCCTGCTCGACATCGACGGGACCCTGGCCGACTCCAACTACGTCCACACCTTCACCTGGGCGCGCGCCTTCCGCGAGGTCGGCCACCCGGTGGACGCGTGGCGCATCCACCGGTGCATCGGCATGGGCGGGGAGCTGCTCCTCGCCGAGCTGCTCGGTGACCGCGTCGACGAGCTGGGGGAGGCCGCCAAGGAGAAGCACACCGAGTACTACGCGCAGGCCGCGGCCGAGGTGCACCGCTTCGAGGGCGTCGTCGAGCTCGTCGCCGCGCTCAAGGAGCGCGGGGCCAAGGTCGTGCTCGCCACCTCCGCCGCCCCCGCGGAGCTGGAGATCCTCGAGCGCGTCCTCGAGGTCTTCGACGACGTCGACGCCGTCACCTCCGCCCAGGACGTCGAGGAGGCCAAGCCCGACCCCGACCTCGTGCAGAAGGCGCTCGACGCCGTCGACGTCCCGCCCGAGCGTGCCGTCTTCGTCGGGGACACGGTGTGGGACGTCGAGGCCGCCGCCCGAGCCGGGGTCCCCTGCGTCGGGGTGCTCACCGGCGGGATCGGCGAGGGCGAGCTGCGCGACGCCGGCGCCGTCGCGGTCTACCGCTCGGTCGCCGCGATCGTCGAGGACCTCGACTCCAGCCCGCTGAGCCACGCCTGGAACGGCTGAGCCGGGCCCGACGTCAGCCGCCCGCCGCCTCGTTCGCCGCCCGCAGGTCCGCGACGAGCTCGGCGAAGGCCTCGTCCCAGCCGCCGCGCCCGCGCAGGCGCAGCAGGGCTGAGGGGTGGGTCGTCACGAGCACCGGCCGGTCCTCGCCGTCGATAACCTCGCCGCGGACGTCCCCGACCCGCACCTCGCGCCCCAGGACCGCGCGGGCCGCCGTGGCACCCAGGCAGACGAGGACGGCGGGGCGCACCGCGGCCCGCTCGGCCGCCAGCCACGGGTGGCACGCCTCGACGTGGGCGACGCCCGGCTTCTTGTGGATCCGGCGCTTGCCACGGTCCTCGAAACGGAAGTGCTTGACGGCGTTGGTGAGGTAGACGTCCTCCCGGGCGATACCGGCCGCCTCGAGGGCGTCGGCGAGCACCCGCCCGGCCGGCCCGACGAAGGGCTCGCCCTCCCGGTCCTCCCGGTCGCCCGGCTGCTCCCCGACGAGCATGAGCCGGGCTCCCGCCTGCCCGGCCGAGAACACCACCTGGGTGGCGCCGGCCCACAGCTCACAGCCCCGGCAGCCGGGCGCCGCGGCGCGCAGGGCCGCGACGTCCCCCTCCTCGGGCACCCACTCCTGGGCGCCCGGCCGGTCGGTGGTCATGGCCCCACGGTAGGGACCCGCCCTGCCGCCCGCGCGCCGTGCCGGGACCGGACCACGGGAGGCGCTCTCCCCGGAACGTGTGGACTTCGTGACGCCCCAGGTCGCAAAGTCCGCACGTTGTCACGTGGGGTGAGCCCCGGCCGGAAGCGCCCGTACCGTTGTCCCCATGCGCCGTCTCGCCACCGTCCTTCTCGTGCTCCTCGTCGTCCTCGCGGTCGGCGGGACGGTGGTCGACCGCGTCCTCGTGGCGCGCACCGAGGACCAGCTGCTCGCCGAGGCGCGCGGCCGCCTCGACCTCGCGCAGGACGCCGATGTCGAGATCGACGGCTTCCCCTTCCTCACCCAGGTGGTGTCCGGGCGGCTGTCGGAGGTGCGGGCCACCAGCTCGACGCTCGTCCTCGAGGGCTTCGAGCTCACCGACGTCCGGGTGGCGCTGCGCGGCGTCGCGCCGGAGGAGCCCTACCCGGCCGAGGCCGTCGAGATCAACGCCGAGATCCCGGGCGCGGCGCTGCAGCAGGCGCTCGGCAACTCGCTCGACCTCCCCGGCGCCACGCTCGAAGTCGCCAACGGCCTCCTGCAGCTGGGTGCCGAGGTCGGTGGCCTCGAGCTCGCCGTGCTCCTCGAGCCGGTGCTCGTCGACGGCGCGATCGGCGTCGAGCTCGGCGAGATCTCCGTCGGCGACGCCAGCGTCCCGCGCCCCCTCGTCTCCGCCGTCGAGGAGCTCGTCGCTGACGTGCGGGTCGAAGTCCCCGGCCTGCCCGAGGGGCTGGCCCCCACCCGGCTCGAGGTCGGCGAGGACGCCGTCGAGCTGCGACTCGAGGGCCGCGACGTCGAGCTCGGCGCCTGGGTGGGCTAGCGGGGAGCGCCGTCCTGCTCGGCCATCTGCGCGAGACGGGCGTTGTACTCGGCCAGGGCGGCGTCGTCGTCGCGGTCGGCCTGGCGGTCGGTGCGGCGGGTGACGCGCTCCTCGTCCCGCGCCCACGCGATCGCGACCGAGACGGCGAGCACGAGGGTGGGCAGCTCCCCGATGCCCCAGGCGATCGCGCCGCCCGCCTCCTGGTCGGCAAGCGCGTCCACGCCCCACGGCAGGCCCAGGCGTCCGAAGTGGTCGCCGGCGAAGAGCGTGGAGGCCTGCATGACGGAGACGCCGAAGAAGGCGTGGAAGGCCATCGTCGCGAAGAGGAGGAGCAGGCGCATGGGGTAGCGCGGGCGGCTGGGTCCGGGGTCCACACCGATGAGCGCGTTGGCGAACATGTACCCGGCGAGGGTGAAGTGGACGACCATGAGGACGTGGCCCACGTGGGTGCTCAGCGCCAGCTCGAAGAGCGGTGAGTAGTAGAAGACGATCATCGAGCCGGCGAAGTTGACCGCCGCCGTGCCCGGATGGGCGAAGAAGCGCGCCCAGCGGGAGTGGACGGTGGCGAGCAGCCACTCGCGCGGGCCGCGCGAGCCGTCCTCGCGGGTGGGCAGCGCGCGCACCGCGAGGGTGATCGGGGCGCCGACGACGAGGAAGATCGGCACGACCATCGCGAGCAGCATGTGCTGGATCATGTGGGCGCTGAACATGACGACGCCGTAGACCGTGGGCCCACCGGACGTCACCCACGCGAAGAGCAGGAGTCCCGCGACCCACGAGGCCGTCCGCGGCAGGGACCACCGGTCCCCGCGGCGGCGCAGCCGCACGACCCAGCGGACGTAGACGCCGATGCCGATGACGGCGAGGAGGCCGAAGAGCACGTCGGGCCGCCACTCGGTGACCCACGTGGCCAGGCTCGGCTCGGGCGGCGCCGGGTAGCCGGTGATCTCCCGCACCGGGCTCGGCTGGCTCGCCGGCTCCTGCGGCACCGGCGGGGCGGAGGAGCCGAGCGCCACCGAGACGCCGATGACGGCGCCCATGAGGACGACCTCGCCCACCGCCAGGCGCCAGAACGCGGCCGGCCGCTCGGCGGCCGCCGGCACGGTGCGTCGCCGGTGCGCCCAGCCCATGAGCCCGAGGACGACGAACATCACCGTCTTGGCCACGAGCAGCAGCCCGTAGTCGGTGCCGAACAGGCCGTCGAGGCTGCCCACCCGCACCCAGCCGTTGACGACGCCGGAGACGCCGACGAGCGCGAAGCTCCAGCCGGCGAGGGTGGAGAAGCGGCGCAGCGCCGGCCCGCGGTCGGTGCCCAGGCGCCGCGCGACGACGCAGAGCACCGCCAGGCCGCCGGCCCACACGCTGATCGAGCCGATGTGCAGCCACATCGCCGAGACCGCGAGGTTGTGGCTCGCCGCGCCAGCGGCGTGGCCGGTCAGGGCGATCGGCACGACCGTGGCGAGCGCGAGCACCCCCGCGAGGGCCGCCGCCGTCGGCGTCGTGACCGCGAAGGCGACGGTGGCCAGGACAGCGGCCATGAGCGTGGCGACGAGGTGCGCCTGCCCCATGGGGATGTCGGTGACGAACTGCGCGAGCTCGGCCCCGAAGGTCGGCTCGTCCAGCCCGCGGCCGGACGTGCGCGCGTAGGTGAGGACGATGCGCACGAGGCTCGCGAGCGTCCACACGACGGCGGCGACGGCGGCGGCCCGGGCGGCGAGCGCCCACGCGGCGCCGTCGACGGCGACCCGCGGCCGGCGCCGGCCGTCCCCGCGCCCCGCGTGCGGCAGGACGAGCGCGCACATCGCCAGGGCGCCGATCGTCACGGCCGCGGCGCCGTCGGCGACGACGGTGACGAGCGGGACGCCCCAGCGGACGACGGCGCCCGGGTCGAGCACCGCGGAGGGGTCCGCCGCCCCGGAGAACAGCAGCCCGGCGACCACGAGCGCGAACGCCGCGACCGCGGCCCCGACGAGGGCGAGGGCCGGGCGCTGGCGGGGCAGGGGCGTGGTCACCTCTCCAGGGTAGATCCAGGCTCGGGTGGCATACTCGCGCGGGTACACGGCGGGAGGGTGGCACTGGCCACCCGGGAACAGGGGAACGATGACGACACCGAGCGGCGCGGGCCTGGCGCCCAGCACGGCCACCATCGAGCACGGCGACCTCCAGCGCTCCGCGGAGCTGCTCGGGCGGGTCAACGCCATCTTCGGCCAGCGGGTCATCGGCCAGGAGGCGCTGCGCACCGCGCTCGTCTCCACCCTCCTCGCGGGCGGGCACATCCTCCTCGAGTCCGTCCCCGGCCTGGCGAAGACGACGGCGGCGCAGACCCTGGCCTCGGCGGTCTCCGGCACCTTCCACCGGATCCAGTGCACCCCGGACCTCATGCCCAACGACATCGTCGGCACCCAGATCTTCAACTACGCGACGGGCCAGTTCACCACCCAGCTCGGCCCCGTCCACGCCAACCTCGTCCTCCTCGACGAGATCAACCGCTCGAGCGCCAAGACGCAGTCGGCGATGCTCGAGGCGATGCAGGAGAAGCAGACCTCTATCGGCGGCGAGGTCTTCCCGCTGCCCAAGCCCTTCATGGTGCTCGCGACGCAGAACCCCATCGAGGAGGAGGGCACCTACGTGCTCCCCGAGGCCCAGATGGACCGCTTCCTCGTCAAGGAGGTCCTCACCTACCCCACGCCGAACGAGGAGATCAGCGTCCTCGACGGCATCAGCTCCGGCTCCTTCGACGCGCCGCTGCGCAGCGAGCCGATCAGCCTCGACGACGTCGTCTTCCTCCAGCGCCTCGCCGCGCAGGTCTACGTCGACGCCTCGATCAAGCAGTACATCGTCGCCGTCGTCAACACCACGCGCGGCGGCGGGCCCCGCCCGCTGCCGAAGTTCTCCCAGCACGTGCGCGTGGGCGCCAGCCCCCGTGGCGCGATCGCGCTCATGCGGGTGGCCCAGGCGCACGCCCTCCAGCAGGGCCGCACCTACGTCGTGCCCGACGACGTCAAGGCGCTGAGCCACAGCGTGCTGCGCCACCGGCTCGTGCGCACCTACGACGCCCTGGCGAACAACGTCGCCCCCGAGGCGCTCATCGACGCCGTCTTCGCCGCCGTCCCCGCCCCGTAGGCAGCCGGATGTCGAGCGCCTCCCGCCTGGCGAAGGTCCGTGCGCGTCTGGACCTTCCCACGGTCCGGCGCGCCTCGGGCCTGCTCGACGGGCACCACCGCTCGATCTTCACCGGCCACGGGCAGGACTTCGACGACATGGTCGAGTACCACCCGGGCGACGACGTCGGCGACATCGACTGGAAGGCCTCGGCGCGCACCGGACACCCGGTGATCCGGCGCTTCGTCCACGAGTCGAACCTCGCGATGGTCCTCGCCGTGGACACCGGCCGCTCGATGGCCGCCACCGCCCCGAGCGGGGAGCGCAAGTCCGAGATCGCGCTCTTCGCGGCCGACGTCGTCGCCTATCTCGCGCGGGCGCGCGGGGACCTCGTGGGCCTCGTCGCGGGCGACTCGCGGCGCATCACCCAGGTCCCGGCGCGCGGCGGCACCGGGCACATGGAGATGCTCCTGCGCCTCCTCGAGAGCGAGCTCACCCGCGACGCACCCGTCTCGGACCTCTCCCGCGTCCTCGACCGCATCCTCACCTCGGCCACCCGCCGCACGCTCGTCGTGCTCATCACCGACGAGGCCCGCCCGGCCCTGAGCGACGAGGACGCCCTGCGCCGGCTGCGCACCCGCCACGACGTCATGGTCATCTCCGTGGCCGACGCCGTGCCCACCACCCCGGGGCTGGGGCCGGTCGCCGACGTCGAGGGCGGGCTCGTCCTGCCCCCCTTCCTCCAGCGCGACCGCCGCCTGCACGCGGCGGCGACCACCGCCGTCGCCAACCGCAAGAAGCGGGTGCGGGACATGCTGCGGCGCCGCGGCGTCGAGCACGTCGTCGCCGCCAGTTCCGACGACGTCGTCGACGCCCTCATCGACCTGTTCAGGAGGCAGCGACGTGTCCGGAGCTGAGTCCCTCCTGCCCCCCGAGTCCTACTCCACGTGGGTGCCGGTCGTCGGCGTCCTGCTCCTGCTGGCCGTCGCCGGCTGGTACGCCTTCGTCCTCCTCTCCACCCGCCGGCCCGACCGCCCGCGCGAGCCGGGGCCGCTGAGCCCGGACGGCCGCGCCCGCTTCGAGGAGGACGTCGAGGCGGCGCTCGCGGCCTACCGCGCCGGCGAGAGCGACGTGCGCGGCCTGCACCTCGAGCTCGCGCGCATCATGCGCTCCTTCGCCTCCGAGCGGCTCGGGCGCGACGTGCGCTCGTGGACCGCCCGCGAGGTCGCCGAGCACGACCCGACGGCGCAGCTGGGCGACCTGCTGCACCGCTGGGAGGAGCCCTCCTTCGCGCGGCGCAGCGACGCGGAGGCCGAGACCGCCGCGAGCAGCGCCCGGGAGGTGATCCGCCGGTGGTGATGCTCATGGCGTGGCTCATCCCCGTCACCCTCGGGCTCGTGCTGGTCGCCGCCGTCCTCGGCTGGTTCCGGCCGCGGCGCGCCCGCGAGACCCGCTCGGTGCGCTGGGTGGCCAACACCGCCTACCTGCGGCGCCTGCCCACCTACCGCCGGCGCATGCGCCTGTACCAGGTGGCCCTGGGCGGCGTCGGCGTCTTCACGCTCGTCGCCGCGCTCGGCTCCGCGCTCCTGCTCGCGCGCCCGGCGGACCGCGACGTGCGCGCCGAGGTCCTCGCCACCCGCGACATCGTCCTGTGCCTCGACGTGTCCGGCTCGATGATCGAGTTCGACACCGAGATCGTCCAGACCTTCTCCGAGATGGTCGAGAGCTTCGACGGCGAGCGCATCGCCCTGTCGGTGTGGAACTCCACCTCCCGCACCGTCTTCCCGCTCACCGACGACTACGCGCTCGTCACCGACGAGCTCGACGCCGCGGGCCGGGCCCTGGACGTCGACCTCGACGATTTCCTCCTCGCGCCCGAGGCGCTCGACCGGCTCGAGGACTTCGTCTCCGGCACGATGTCGCTGGACCCGAACTCCTCCTCCCTCGTCGGCGACGGGCTGGCCACCTGCGCCTACGCCTTCGACGAGACCGACACCGAGCGCTCGCGCTCGATCATCATCGCGACGGACAACCAGGTGCTCGGCGACCCGATCTTCAGCCTCCAGGAGGCCGCCGACCTCGCCGCCGAGCGCGACATCCGCCTCTACGGCCTGTTCGCCTCCTCTGACGAGTCCTACTCCGCGGAGAACGAGGAGGCCTATCGGCAGGCGATCACCGGGCACGGCGGGCTGGTCTACAACGCCGACGACCCCGGCGCCGTCGACGCGATCATCGAGGACATCGCCTCCCAGCAGGCCGTCGAGCTCGACGCCGACCCGGAGGTCGTCGTCACCGACCGCCCCGAGACCGTCCTGTGGCTCGCCGTCGCCGGGGTCGCCGGTCTCGTCCTGGCCGCGTGGAGGCTGCGCTCATGATCCTGCGTCTCGCGTGGCCGCTGTGGGTCACCGCCCTGGTCCTCCTGCCGCTCCTCGTCGTCTGCGTCCTCGCCGCCGTGCGCGCCCGGCACAGCGAGGACGGCACCTTCGCCGCCTGGCTGCGCCGCGGCGGCATGGTCCTCGCGCTCGCCGTGGTCGCGCTGGGCCCCGCCGTCCCGAGCACGACGACGACGGTCGCGACCAACGTCGAGATGTTCTTCGTCGTCGACCGCACCGGCTCCATGGCCGCGGAGGACTACGACGGCGGACGCCCGCGCCTGGACGGCGTGCGCCATGACGTCGAGGCGCTCGTCGAGGCGATGCCCGGCGCCCGCTACTCCGTCATCACCTTCGACTCCCAGGCCGCCCGCCAGCTGCCCCTCACCACCGACGCGCGCGCCGTGCGGACCTGGGCGGAGACCCTCGTCCAGGAGATCACCTACTACTCGGCCGGCTCCGCCGTCGACCGCCCGCTGCCCGCGCTGCGCAGCGCCCTCGAGGGCGCGGCGGAGCGCAACCCGGAGAACGTGCGGATCGTCTTCCTCCTCTCCGACGGCGAGAACACCCGCGGCGACGGCGCGGGGGACAGCGAGCCGCAGTCCTACGAGGAGCTCGCCCCGCTCGTCGACGGCGGTGGGGTGCTCGGCTACGGCACGCCCGAGGGTGGGCGGATGCGCTACTACGACGGCACCGAGGGGACCGGTCCCGGGACCGACGCGCCGTGGATCCTCGACGAGACCCAGCCCGACTCCCCGCCCGCCGTCTCGCGCATCGACGAGACCCAGCTGCGGAGGGTCGCCGAGCAGCTCGGGATCGACTACACCCACCGCACCGCGCCCACCGACGTCAGCGGGCTCGTGGCCGACATCGACGCCGAGACGATCGCCGCGCAGGACGGGCGCCGCGAGGTGTCCGTCTACGAGGACGTGTACTGGCCCGCGGCGGCCGTCCTCGCGGTCCTCCTCGCCTGGGAGGCCTGGTACCTGGCCCGCCGGTTCCCGCGACCCTTCACCGGCCGCCGAGAGGGGAGCGCCGCATGAGCGCCGACGACGCAGCCCGGCCCGGTCGCGAGGCGCGGCCGCCGCTGCCCAGCCACCTGCGCCGTCGTCGCCGGCTGCTCGCGGGGTCGGCGCCGGTGGTGCTGGCCTTCCTCGTCGCCGGCTCCCTGCTGGTCGGGACCGTGCTCGGCAACGTCCTGGGCACGCGCGAGTACGACGCCCAGCGCTTCCCCGAGGCGGCGCGGCAGTACGAGGCCCAGCAGCGCTGGACCGGCGTCGCCGAGCAGTGGAAAGCCTGGTTCAACAGCGGCACGGCCCGGTACCGGGCCGAGGAGCACTTCCTCGCCGTCGAGGACCTGCGCGTCGCGCTCGAGCGCGTCCCGGAGGCCGGGCCGCTCCCGGGCGGACCGGAGGGCAGCAAGGCGCCCGAGTCGCCCGAGTGCCGGGTGCGGACCAACCTCTCCCTCGCCATCGAGGCGATGGGCGACGTCGCAGCCACCGACGACGCGGACCCCGGCATGGCCGAGACCTACTTCGCCGAGGCGCAGGAGGTCATCGCGCCCTGCACGAGTTCCCAGGAGAACGAAGAGAGCTCCGAGCGTCAGAAGGACAAGGAGGAGCAGGCGCGCGAGGACCAGCAGCAGCCGCAGGAGGAGCCGAGCGAGCAGCCGCCCGGCGAGCCGGACGACGAGCCCACCGACGAGCCGACGGACGAGCCCACCGACGAGCCGAGCGACGAGCCGACGGAGGAGCCCACTCAGGAGCCCAGCGAGGATCCGCGCCGCGAGGAGCTCGAGGAGCGCAACCGCGACGCGGAGCGCGACCGGCAGGAGGAGCAGGAGCGGAGCGGCGGCGGCTTCGGCGGCGGCCAGAACTGGTAGCCGTCCCACCTGCGCTTCGCCCGGCGCGGGAAGGACCTGCGGCGCGGGCGGCGGGGGTGCAGACTGAGATGGTGCCGACAGCGAGGGAGACGACCGACGTCGTCGTCGTGGGATCCGGGCCCAACGGGCTGGCAGCGGCGGTGACGATGGCGCGGGCCGGGCTCGGCGTCGTCGTCATGGAGGCCGAGTCCACGATCGGTGGCGGGGCCCGCACCCTCGACCTGCCCGGCGCGGACGGGCTGCGCTACGACGTGTGCTCCGCCGTCCACCCGCTCGCCACGGCCAGTCCCTTCCTCGCCGAGTTCGACCTCGAGGCCCGCGGGGTCGAGCTCGTCACCCCCGAGCTGTCCTACGCCCACCCGCTCGACGGCGGCCGCGCCGGCCTCGCCTGGCGCGACCTCGAGCGCACCGTCGACGGCCTCGGGCCCGACGGGCCGGCCTGGCGGCGGCTCTTCGCGCCGCTCATGCGCGACTCCCAGGCCGTCGTCGGTGCGACGCTCGGGGACATGCGCAGCATCCCGCCCGAGCTGCGCTCGGTGAGCGGCATGCGCGCCGCCGTCGCCTTCGGCCTGCGCGTCCTCACCCAGGGCACCCACCTGTGGAACCTGCCCTTCCGCAGCGACGTCGCCCCCGCGATGGTCACCGGGGTCGCCGGCCACGCGATCGCCCCACTGCCCAACCTCGCCCCCGCCGGGGTCGCGCTCATGCTCGGCACGCTCGCCCACGGGGTGGGCTGGCGCATCCCGGTCGGTGGCTCCCAGGCCCTCGTCGACGCGCTCGTTGCCGACCTCCGCGCCCACGGCGGGGAGATCCGCACCGGCGTGCGCGTGCGCTCGTGGCGCGACATGGCCCGGGCCCGCACCTACCTACTCGACACGACGCCCCGCGTCGCCGCGGGCATCTGGGGCGACCGGATGCCCGCCGCCATCGCGCGACGCCTGCGCACCGCCCCGCGCGGCGGCGGTGCCGCCAAGGTCGACTTCGTCCTCAGCGGGCCCGTGCCCTGGGCGGTGCCCGAGGTCGGGCAGGCCTTCACCGTCCACGTCGGCGGCAGCCGCGAGCAGGTCACCGCCGCCGAGACCCAGGTGGCCCGCGGCATCATGCCGGAGAACCCGAGCGTGCTCCTGTCCGACCCCGCCGTCGCCGACCCCGGCCGCGAGCAGGGTGGACTGCGGCCGCTGTGGACCTACGCGCACGTGCCCGCCGGCTCCGACGTCGACATGACCGAGGCCATCACCCGGCAGATCGAGCGCTTCGCCCCCGGCTTCCGTGACGTCGTCGTCGACAGCGTGAGCGTGCCCGCGGCGCAGATGGTCGAGCACAACGCCAACCTCGCCGGCGGGGACATCGCCGGTGGCGCCGTGACGATGCGCCGCGTCCTCGGGGGCCCCACCGGCCGCTGGGACCCCTACTCCCTCGGCATTCCCGGTGTGTACCTCTGCTCCTCGTCGGCCCCGCCCGCCCCCGGGGTCCACGGCATGAACGGCTGGCACGCCGCCCGGCGTGCCCTGCGCCAGCGCTTCGGCCTGCCCGTCCCCTCCCTGGCCCCCTGACGACGGCGGACCCGCGCGCTCGCGCCGAGGTAGGGTGCGTGCGGACCGAGCGAAAGAGGTGGCGATGAGCGGCGTCGTGCGGCTGCGTGACGTGGCGGTCGGGCAGGGGCGCGTGAAGATCGCGGCCTCGCTGAGCTCGGCGGATCCCGAGGCGCTCGTCGCGGAGGCCGGCCGGGTGGTCGCCGCCGGGGTGGACATCGCCGAGTGGCGCGCCGACCACCTCCTCGCCGCCCGCCCCGGTGCGGACCTCGCCCAGCCCGCGACGGCGCTGCGCGCACCCCTCGGCGCCACGCCCCTGCTCCTCACCGTGCGCAGCGCGGAGGAGGGCGGCGCGGTGGTCCTCGACGACGGCGCCTATGCCGCCGCCGTGTCCCAGCTGCTCCACGGCGGTGCCGGGGACGCCGTCGACCTCGAGCTCGCGCGCGGGACCGTGCTGCCCGGGCTCGTCGACCGCGCCCGGCAGGCCGGCGTGCGCGTGCTCGTCTCGAGCCATGACGTCACCGGCACCCCGCCCGCCGCGGAGATCGCCGACCGGCTCGCCGCCATGGCCGCGGCCGGTGGGGACATCGTCAAGATGGCGGTCACCGCGCGCGGCCCGCTCGACGTCATCGCCCTGCTCGAGGCGACGTGGACGGCGGAGCGGGAGCTCGACGTCCCGGTCGTCACGATGGCGATGGGGGCGCCGGGTCTGGTGAGCCGGCTGTGCGGGGAGGTCTTCGGCTCCGCTGTCACCTTCGGGGCGGTCGACCGCGCGTCCGCGCCCGGGCAGATCGACGTCGCGCGGCTGCGTGGGGTGGTCGGGCTCGTCCACGAGGAGGCCGGGCGATGAGCCAGCCGGGACCGCCGACGGGTCCGCCGCAGGGCCCGTGGACGCCGCCCGCCGGCCCGGGGCTGGGGCAGCCCGCCCAGCCCTCGCCCTACCCGCCCGCACAGCCGTACGCGGCCCCGCAGCCGTATGCGGCCCCGCAGCCCTACGCGCCCGGCAACCCCTACGCGCCGGCCCCCGGCCCCACGGGCTCACCCCTCGACGCCTACGCCTACCAGCTGCCCGCCCCGCGCCGCCGGCCCGGGGTGGTCGTGGCGGTCGTCGTCGGAGCGGTGGTCGTGCTGGCCGCTCTCGCCTTCGTCGTGCTCGCGCTCATCGGCCTCGTGGGAGGCGGACGCGCCTACGGCGACGACCCCCACCTCGACCGGCTGTGGGACTCGTGCGCCGCGGGTGAGGCGCAGGCCTGCGACGACCTCTACCTCGAGTCGCCGGTGGGCTCGGAGTACGAGGAGTTCGGCGACACCTGCGGGGATCGCTTCCCGAGCGGCCAGCGGCTGTGGTGCGTCGGGCGGATGTGAGCTCAGTCGCGCAGCCCCAGTGCGGCGACGACCGGCAGGTCCGCCGGTAGCCAGGGCAGCTCCTCCCAGTCGCGGGCGCCGACCCAGCGCAGCTCGTCGTGGTCGAGCAGCGGCCGCGGGGTGCCGTCCGCGG
This sequence comes from Georgenia phoenicis, assembly GCF_047302425.1. Classification (NCBI taxonomy): domain Bacteria; kingdom Bacillati; phylum Actinomycetota; class Actinomycetes; order Allobogoriellales; family Allobogoriellaceae; genus Georgenia; species Georgenia phoenicis. The sequence continues at coordinate 463,485 of NZ_CP154855.1, forward strand.
GCGCCGCGAGCCACACGCGCAGGCGCAGCGTCGCGGTGATCGGCCAGTCCCCGTCGAGCGGTCCCGCGAGGAGCTCATCGAGGTCCACGCGCACACCGAGCTCCTCGCGCAGCTCGCGGTGCAGCGCCGCCACCGGGTCCTCCCCGGGCTCGACCTTGCCACCGGGCAGCTCCCACCGGCCGGCCAGGTCGGCGGGGGCGGACCTGCGGGCGGCGAGGAGCCGGGCCGGCCGCGCGACGTCGTCGACGACCGCGGCGGCGACGACGAGCCGCGGGGCGGGAACTGTACTGTCGGCGGGAACTGTACTGTCGGCGACAACTGGACTGTCGGCGGGAACTGTACTGTCGGCGGGAGGGGGGCTGTCGGGGGGCACGAGCGCACGCTACCGCCGGGGCAGCGGGCACGGCACGATGGCGGGATGGACCTCGCCGAGCTGTGGACGGCGGTGCTCGAGCGCCTGCGCCCGGGCCCGCCGCTCGCCGCGCTCGGCGTGCCGGATCCCCTCGTGTGGGCGGCGCTCGCGGCCGGTGTGCTCGTCGTGGCGGTGCGCCCGCTGTGGCGGCTGCTGCGCGTCGTCGTCACGGTCGTCCACGAGCTCGGTCACGCCGTCGTCGGCGTGCTCGTCGGGCGCTCCTTCACCGGGCTGGTGCTGCGGCCCGACATGTCCGGCCACGCGGTCACCGTCGGCCCCGCACGTGGCCCGGGGCTGGTCGCGACGACGTGGGCCGGCTACCCGGCCCCGGCGATCGTCGGCCTCGGGCTCGTCCTCGCCGGCACCACCGGCTGGGCGGGTCCGGTGACCCTCGCCGTGGCCGTCCTCCTCGGGCTGGGGCTGCTCCGCTCCCGCTCGGTCTACACGGTCGCGGTCCTGCTCGCCGGTGCCGCGGCTGCCGGGTGGCTGTGGTGGGCGGCCGCCGAGCGGGTGCAGGGGCTGGTGCTCCTCACGGCGGGCGTCGTCCTCCTCCTCGGGTCCTGGCGCCACCTGGGTGCGGTGGTGCGCACGCCGGACCGGGCCTCGGACCCCGCCGTGCTCGCCCGGCTCACGCGGCTGCCGGCGCCGCTGTGGACGCTGAGCTTCGCCGTCGTCCTGGCCGCGGCCGGCTGGGTGGCGGCGGGCCGGCTGGGGGAGCTGCTGCGTTGACAGGCACCCGGCCAGGGCCGATACTTGAACGATCAACTATGAGAGGTGAGACCCCATGACGGAGCCGCGCTGGCTGACCCCCGTGGAGCGGGAGACCTGGCTGACCATCTCCGAGCTCGTCACCACGCTACCCGGCGCCCTGGACACCCGCCTCCAGCAGCACGCCGGGATCACCTTTTACGAGTACATGGTCATGGCCATGCTCTCCGAGCAGGAGGATCGGACCCTCCAGCTCAGCGAGCTGGCCGAGCTCACCTCGGGCTCCCTGTCGCGCCTCTCCCACGTCCTCACCCGCCTCGAGCGGCACGGCTGGGTGGTGCGCGAGCGCTCCCCGCTCAACCCGCGCGCCCGGATCGCCACGCTGACGGACGCCGGGCTGGCGAAGGTCGAGCAGACGGCCCCCGCCCACGTCCGCGACGTGCGCGAGCTCGTCTTCGACGCCATCGCCCCCGACGACGTCCCCGAGCTGGCCCGGATCCTCGCCCCGGTCCTCGACCGGGCCCGTCCGCCCGGGCGGCGGGTGCGCACCGGCCGCGGGCTGGGCGTGCGCTGAGGCCTAGGAGGCGGCCGGCGTGCCGCCGATCTGCCGCGGCAGCTCGCGGTGGGCGCCGAGGTTGAGGGCGTCGGCGGCGACCCGCATGAGCTCGAGCTCCGGGTCGCCGAGCGTCTGCGCGACGGTGTCGAGCAGACGGATGCGGATGGCCTCGGACTGCACGAGGACGGCCTCGCCCTTGGGGGTGAGGTGCACGAGCGTGGGCTTGGCGTCCGCGTTCGGCTCGTTGGGGTGGTGGTGCTGGCCGAGCAGGCCCTGGCGCACGAGGCCGGCGACGGTGGCCTCGGCGGCGGCGTCGGCCTGACCCGTGACGCGCGCGACGGTGCGATAGTGGTCGGCGCCCTCGGCGACGGCGGTGAGCGCCTGCAGCTCACCGAGCCGCAGGCCGGTGAGCTCCTCGACCCCGCCGACGAGGAGGCGGCGCGCCTGCTCACGCTGGGCGGAGTCGGAGTCGAGCTCGAGGATGGACGCCATGCCGTCGCCCGGGGTGGTCCTGCGCAGCAGCTGCCGGGCGCGGCTGAGGACGTCCAGCTCGTCGGTGACGAGAGGGGGAAGTGGATGGTCGTCCTGCTGGGTGCTCACAGTGGGTCAACGGTACGGGAGCCGTCCGTGTTCCACCCGTCGAGCAGCGGTGCCCGAGGAGCCGGTTTACGAACCCGCCGCGCCGGTGGCTATACTCGACTCCGGCAGCGGCTCGGACGCTGTCACGCGGGTGTAGTTCAATGGTAGAACTTCAGCTTCCCAAGCTGACGGCGCGGGTTCGATTCCCGTCACCCGCTCCACTGCACGGCCGGCCCCGACGGGCTGGCCGTTGTGCGTTCGTGAGGCACAATCGCTGCGTGCTTCTCTCCGACCGTGACATCCGGGCCCAGATCGAGGGCGGGCGCGTCCAGCTCGACCCGTACGACCCCGCGATGATCCAGCCCGCCAGCATCGACGTCCGGCTCGACCGGTGGTTCCGGCTCTTCGACAACCACCGCTACCCGGTCATCGACCCCGCGCAGGACCAGTCCGAGCTCACCCGTCTCGTCGAGGTCGCCCCGGACGAGCCCTTCGTCCTCCACCCGGGGGAGTTCGCGCTCGGCGCGACCTACGAGCTCGTCACGCTGCCCCACGACGTCGCGGCACGCCTCGAGGGCAAGTCCTCCCTCGGTCGCCTCGGCCTGCTCACCCACTCGACCGCCGGCTTCATCGACCCGGGCTTCACCGGGCACGTCACCCTCGAGCTGTCGAACACGGCCACCCTGCCGATCACGCTGTGGCCGGGCATGAAGATCGGGCAGCTGTGCTTCTTCCAGCTCTCCAGCCCGGCCGAGCACCCCTACGGCTCGGGGGCGCAGGGCTCGCGCTACCAGGGGCAGCGCGGTCCCACCGCCTCCCGCTCCCACCTCGGCTTCAACCGCATCCCCCTGGGCTGATGGACGAGCAGCTGCCGGTCCTCGACCGCGCCCTGGCCGAGCCGCGGCACCTGCTCGTCCTGTCCGAGGAGGTCGCGCCGGAGGAGGTCGAGGCGCTCGCCCTCTCGCACTTCGACGACGCCGGCTGGCTGGGCCCCTCGACGCTGCGGATCACGGGGGACACCCAGCTGACCGGGCCGTGGCGGCTGGACGAGCGGGTCCGCGCCGCGCTCGACCTGCCGGCCTGGGCGGCCACCGCCATGCTGCTGCGCTGCCCCATCGAGCGCGGCGCACCCGTGCCGCCGGAGCTGCGCGGCCTGGGCGGGCTGCTCGACGCCTTCCCCGAGGGTGAGCCCGTGGGGCTGGAGCGCCGGGTGCTCGACCACCTCCTCGCCCAGGCCCGCCGGCTGGCGGGTGCGCTGCGCGTCGCGGGGACCGGCACCGTCCTCGTCCCCGACCCCGCCTCCGCCGTCGACCTCACCGTCCACACGACCGTGTGGCTCCAGCCCGACGCGTGCGCCCGCGTCCTCGCGCCCGTCCTCCCCGGCGTGGCGCCCCTCGACGTCCCCGAGGTGACGGAGGCCGCCGACCGTCTCTCGGTCGATGTCAGCCCCCAGCGGGCCCGTGCCGTCGACGCCCTCGACGACGGTGAGCGGGCCTGGCTGCACGCCGAGGCGGACGCCCTCGACGCCGCCGTCCTCGCCCAGCCGCAGGTCGTCGACGGGTACGCGCACGTCGCCCCGGTCGCCGGCGGGCTCCTCGAGGTCAGCGTCGCCGGCGACGAGCACACCCCCGTCGTCCTGCGCGGACTGCCGTGGGCGCGTGGCGGCGTCATCAGCTACGAGGTGCGCTGGCGGCCGGACGAGCCGGCCCTCGCGCTGGGCCCCCGCCCGCCGCTCGCGCTGCGCCGGCAGCGGGACGAGGTGCGCGAGCTCGTCGAGCGGGTCGCCGCCGCCCTGCACGGCGTCGTCGGCGGGGAGGTCGTGGACGACGACGCCTTCCTCGTCGCCCTGCCCCAGACGTGACGGCGCGGCGGCCCCCGGGTGGGGGCCGCCGCGCGCGTGCGGGATGGTCAGCGTGAATCGCGGACGTTCCCGGCGGAGTCCTGAGCCTGGGACTTGACGTCCTGCGCGGCCCCGGTGCCCTCCTCGCGGACGTGCTGGACGCCCTCCGTGGCGGTCTCCTTGAGCTCCTGGGCGGCCTGCTGAGCGGGCTCGCGGAGCTGCTCGGCGGTGTCCTGGGCGGCCGACTTCACCTCGTCGGTCGCCCTGGCGAGGGCGTCGCTCTCGCGGGCCTCGCCCACGAGCTCGCGCTCCTTGCGGCTGGAGGGGATGAGCCCCGCCGCGAGGAGACCGGCGCCGAAGGCGATGAGCCCGGCGGCGATCGGGTTGCCCTCGGCCTTGTCCTTGACGCGGTGCGGCGCGTCCTGCGCCATGCCGCCCGCCCGGCTCGCACGCTCGCGCACCGAGTCGGCGGCGTCGGACGCGGACCCGAAGACCTTGTCCTTGGCGTCGCTGGCCGAGCCGAAGACCTTGTCCTTGGCGTCGGTGACGGCGCCGCGGACCTTGTCGGCCTGGCGGTGGGCGACGTTGCTCGGGTTCACGCGCTCGCCGAGGGCGTCGACGTTCTGGCTGAGGTCGTGACGGGTGCGCTCGATGTCATGACGGATCGCATCGGGATCGTTGGTCGCCATCAGTGGTCCTGTCCTTTCACTGCGTCCGGAATCTTCTTGACGGTCTCTTGGGTGCGGGGCAGGCCCTCCGCCTGCTTGATCTCCTTGCGTCCGGTCACCGCGAGGACCGCGGCGACCACTGCCCAGATGACGGCGACGATGAGCGCGGACCAGCCGAGGGCCGGCTGGGCGTCGCCGTCGCCGATCATCGCCCCGAGCGCCCACCAGAGCGCGAGGGAGAGGAAGAGTAGGGTGAAGTAGCCGGCGAGGCCGGCGCCGCCGAACATGCCCGCGCCCTTGCCCGCCTTGCTGACGGTCTGGGAGATCTCCGCCTTGGCGAGCTCCATCTCCTGGCGGACCAGCGTGGAGAAGTCCTCGGTGATGTTGCCGATGAGGTCACCGAGGCTCGCGTCCTCGGGCGGCGGGCTCGTGCCCGCGGCCGGGGGCACGTACGGGCTCGCGCCCGGAGCCCCCGCGGGGGGAGTGTGGCCGGGGGGTGTAGTCATCGCAGCCCGCCCGGCTGGTCGGTGCTCGTGCCGCTGTCCGTCCCGTAGGTGTGCATGGGCGGCGGCGGGGTGCCGGTGCCGCTCAGCGGGCTCGTGCCCGTCGAGTAGCCCACGGGGGTCGTGGTCGTGCCGGTGGTCCCCAGCTGGCCCGAGCCGGTGGAGGTGCCCCCGGTGTACGAGGTGGACGAGCCGGAGGGGCCGTCGTCGTCTCCCATGTCCTTGAGGCTGCGTGCGATGCGGCCGGCCGCGAGGCCGAGACCGGCGGCGACGAGCATGAAGGTGCCGGGGTGGCGGCGGGCGTAGCGGCCCACCTCGTCGAGCACGTCGGCGGGGTCGCGGTCCTCGAGCCAGCGGCCGGCGTCGTCGGCCACCTGGGAGGCCCAGCGGGCCACGTTCGTGGCGATGCCGGGCTCCTCGGTGCTGTCGGCCATCTGGTTCATCTCGGTGGAGAAGGACCGCAGGCCGCTCGCGAGGCGCTCCTGCTGGGTGCCGGCCTGGGAGGACAGCTCGGAGGTGCCCTGCCGGTAGAGCTGCTGCGCCTGGCGCTTGGCCTCACCGACGGCCTGCTTGGCCTCCTGCTTGGCGGTGCCGGCGACGTTCGCCGCCTGCTCCTTGGCGCTGCCGGCCACCTTGGCGGCCTCCTCCTTGGCGGCCTCCTTGGCGCCGCCACCGTCGTCGTCCTGCGCGAGGTGGGCGGGGCCGGTGCCGACGGGCGCGGGTGCGCCGGGCGGCGGCGGGGTCACCGGTGCGGGCGGGGCCACCGGCGGAGGGGGTCCGACGGGCGGCCGTCCCGGGGCTCCGGTGTCCTGGCCAAGTGCCTGTGGGTCTCCCGCGGGGCGGGTGAAGTCCTCGGTCATGTGGTTCAGTCCCTTCGGTGCTGATCCGGCCTCGGGGTCGTCGAGGCACTTGTCCAGGGTGGTCCCGATCGCGTCAGCGCGCCTCCCGAAACGTCACGCCGGGGCGAGGCGGCCGACGAATGACAGCGGCGAAACGACGCGGAAGCAGCGGAATCTCCCGGCTTCTGCACAATCGCGTCACAACCGCTTCGCTGTGAGTCGTTCCTCAGTGCCCGCGTCGGGTGGTCGCCCCGACCGGTTGGTACAGTGCCTGTGTCCCCGTCGCGTGTCTCACGTGCGGGACGTTCTGCGTGGGTACGGCCGGCGTGGACCCTTGACCGACGACGACAACGTACGGAGCCGCCGGTGCTGCAGCTGTTGATCCTCCACCTCGTGGTGGCTGTGGTCGCTCCTGCGTGCATGCGCCTGTGGGGCCGGCGCTTCTTCCTCGTCCTCGCCCTCGTCCCCGCCTCGGCGGCCGCCTGGGCGGTCGCCCAGAGCTCGGCGGTCCTGCGCGGTGACCACCCGGCCGTCGACGTCTCGTGGGTGCCGGCACTGGACCTGCACCTCAGCTTCCGCCTCGACACGCTGTCCTGGCTCATGGTGCTGCTCGTCGGCGGGATCGGTGCGCTCGTCCTCGTCTACTGCGCCGCCTACTTCTCCGCCACGGCCCAGGGGCTGGGGCGGTTCGCGGGCGTCTTCGTCGCCTTCGCGGGCTCGATGCTCGGCCTGGTGACGACGGACAGCACCCTGCTCCTGTACGTCTTCTGGGAGCTCACGACCATCACCTCCTTCCTGCTGATCGGGCACTACCACGACCGGCAGAGCTCCCGGCGGGCGGCCGTGCAGGCCCTCGTCCTCACGACCTTCGGCGGCCTGGCGATGCTCGCCGGCTTCATCGCCCTCGGCGAGGTCGACGGCGGCAGCTACTCGCTGAGCGAGCTCGTCGCCGCCCCGCCGAGCGGCACGCTCGTCGAGGTCGCGATCGCCCTCGTCCTCCTCGGTGCGGTGACGAAGTCGGCGCTGCTGCCCTTCCACTTCTGGCTGCCGTCCGCGATGGCCGCGCCCACCCCGGTCAGCGCCTACCTCCACGCCGCGGCGATGGTCAAGGCCGGCGTCTACCTCGTCGCCCGCCTCGCCCCGGGCTTCGCCGACGTGCCCCTGTGGCGCTGGACGGTGCTCCTGCTCGGCGGCGGCACGCTGCTGCTCGGCGGCTACCGCTCCCTCCGCCAGCACGACCTCAAGCTGCTCCTCGCCTTCGGCACGGTGAGCCAGCTCGGCTTCATCGTCCTGCTCGTCGGCTTCGGGAACCGCGCCGTCGCGCTCGCCGGCCTCGCGCTCCTCGCCTCGCACGCCCTGTTCAAGGCGAGCCTCTTCCTCGTCGTCGGGACGATCGACTGGTCGGTCGGCACGCGCGACCTCCGCGAGCTCACCGGCCTGGCCCGCCGCATGCCGCTGACGGCGGCGTCCGCGGCCCTCGCGACGGCGTCGATGGTCGGCCTGCCCGTCACCCTCGGCTACGTCGCGAAGGAGGCGGCGCTCGAGTCGCTGCTCCACACGGAGGGCGGCCTGGGCACCGCGGCGCTCGTCCTCGTCGTCCTCGGCTCGATCCTCACCTTCGCCTACGGCATGCGCTTCATGTGGGGCGCCTTCGCGAGCAAGCCCGGCGTCGAGCTCTCCGAGGCGCAGCGGACCTCGCGCCTCATCGTCACCCCGGCGGCCGTGCTCGCCGTCGCCGGCGTCGTCGTCGGCTTCCTGCCCGGCAGCGTCGAGCGGGTGCTCGCCCCGTACGCCGACACCTACCCCGGCGAGCCGGGCCACCTCGTCCTGTGGGGCGGCTTCGGCCCGGCCCTGTACCTCACGCTGCTCGTCGTCGCCGTCGGCCTCGTCCTGTTCCTGTGGCGGGCGCCCGTCGAGCGCCTCCAGGGTGCGCTGTGGGAGTTCGACGGCGCCGCGGGCGTCTACCGCAGCATCATCCGCGGGACCGAGCGCTTCGCGGCCGACGTCACCGCCTACACCCAGCGCGGCTCGCTGCCCGCCTACCTGTCGATCATCCTCACCGTGACCATCGCCCTCGCCGGCGGCGCGGCCATCGCCTTCGGCACCTTCCCGGCGGACGTGCGGCTGTGGGACAGCGGGGTGCAGGCCGCCGTCGTCGCCGTCGTCGCGCTCGCGGCCTTCCTCGCCGCCCGTGCGCGCCGCCGGCTCAAGGCCGTGCTCCTCCTCGGTGTCTCCGGCTACGGGATCGCGCTGCTCTACGAGATCCACGGCGCCCCCGACCTCGCGCTCACCCAGGTGCTCGTCGAGACGATCACGCTCGTCGTCTTCATCCTCGTCCTGCGCCGGCTGCCCGCCTACTTCTCCAACCGCCCGCTCGCCGCCTCCCGCTGGTGGCGGGCCGCGCTCGGCGTCCTCGTCGGCATCACCGCCGCGGGGCTCACGATGGTCGCAGCCGGCTCCCGCATCCACACCCCCGTCTCCGTCGACTTCGCCGAGGAGGCCTACGAGTACGGGTACGGGCGCAACGTCGTCAACGTCACGCTCGTCGACATCCGCGCGTGGGACACCATGGGCGAGATCTCCGTGCTCCTCGCCGCCGCGACCGGCGTCGCTTCCCTCATCTTCCTCCGGGCGCGGGCGAGCAAGATCGACCGCGCGACCAAGCTCAGTGACCCGCAGCAGGCCAGGGTCTGGGAGACGCCGGTGCCCGACCGCAACGTCAGCCTCTACCGCCGGCTCACCACGCGCGGCGAGGAGGCGGGCGGCCCCGCCGGCCGCGGGCGCCAGTGGCTCAGCGCGATCCCGACCCTCGCGCCACAGCGGCGCTCGGTGATCTTCGAGGTCGGCACGCGACTCGTCTTCCACACGATGGTGATCTTCTCCCTCTACCTGCTCTTCGCCGGGCACAACCAGCCCGGTGGTGGCTTCGCAGGCGGTCTCATCGCCGGTATCGCGCTCACCGTGCGCTACCTCGCGGGTGGCCGCTACGAGCTGGGCGAGGCGCTGCCGGTCCAGGCCGGCTGGATCCTCGGCACCGGACTGTTCCTCTCCGCCGGCGCCGGCGCCATCCCGCTGTTCCTCGGTGGTGACGTGCTGCAGTCGGCGCTCGTCGAGGCGGACCTCGGCCCGATGGGCGAGCTCAAGCTCGTCACGACGATCTTCTTCGACGTCGGCGTCTACCTCGTCGTCGTCGGACTCGTCCTCGACATCCTCCGCACCCTCGGGGCGGAGGTCGACCGCCAGGGCGAGCGCGAGGGTGACGTCGCGCCCGACGTGCCCTTCGACTCCCCGGAGGTCACCGCCGACGACGCCGCCCCCGAGGCCGCGCCCGCCGGCTGGGTGGCGAGCCCTCGCCCCACGGACGGAGGCCCCCGATGATCGACACGTCCCCCAGCCTCGCCCTCGTGCTCCTCGTCGGGGTACTCGTCGGCGCCGGCGTCTACCTCCTCCTCGAGCGCAGTCTCACGCGCATCATCATCGGCATCTCGATGATCTCCAACGGCGTCAACGTCATGTTCCTCGTGGCCAGCGGCCGCGCCGGCGGGCCCCCGCTCGTGGGGACGACCGCCCCGGAGAACATGAGCGACCCGCTCCCGCAGGCCATGGTCCTCACGGCCATCGTCATCACCCTCGGGCTCACTGCCTTCCTCCTGTCGGTCGCCTACCGCGCCTGGCAGCTCAACGGCCACGACGAGGTGCAGGACGACCTCGAGGACCGCCGGATCGTCCGCCTCGCGGAGAGCAACGTCGTGCCCGCCCGCAGCACGGACGACGCCGGCACCACGCTGGCCGAGGACGCCGCCCTGTCCCGGGACGAGACGCTCGTCCTGCCCCGCCGAGAGGGTGGCAACCGCCGCCGTCCGGGCATCGGCCTGGACGACGAGGAGCTGCGATGAGCTTCCTCCTGCCGCTGCCCGTCCTCATCCCCCTCGTCGCAGCGGGGCTGGCGCTCGCGCTCGCCCGCTTCCCGCACGTCCAGCGCATCGTCACGCTCGCCGCGCTCACCACCGTCCTCGGCGTCGCGATCGCGCTGCTCGTCCTCGTCAACGACGGGCCGATGGCCGTGGACATCGGTGGGTGGGCGGCGCCCGTGGGCATCGCGCTCGTCGCCGACCGACTCTCCGCGCTCCTCCTCGTCGTCTCGGTCGCCGTCACGCTCGGGGTGCTCCTGTACTCCCTGGCCCAGGGCAACGCCGACGGCGACGAGGGCGCCCCGGTGGCGATCTACCACCCGACCTACCTCATCCTCTCGGCGGGCGTCTCCAACGCCTTCCTCACCGGCGACCTGTTCAACCTCTACGTCGGCTTCGAGATCCTCCTCGTCTCGAGCTTCGTCCTCATCACGCTCGGCGGGTCCCGCGAGCGGGTGCGGGCGGGCACCGTCTACATCGTCGTCTCGATCCTCTCCTCGATCCTCTTCCTCGCCGCGATCGCCCTCGTCTACGCCGCGACGGGCACGGTCAACCTCGCCCAGCTGTCCCAGCGGATCGGGGAGATCGACCCGGGCACCCAGCTGGTCCTCCAGCTCATGCTGCTGGTGGCCTTCGGGATCAAGGCGGCCATCTTCCCGCTGCACGCGTGGCTGCCCGACTCCTACCCGACGGCGCCCGCGCCCGTGACGGCGGTGTTCGCCGGCCTGCTGACGAAGGTCGGCGTCTACGCGATCATCCGCACCCAGACGCTGCTCTTCCCCGACGGGCGGGCCGACGACGTCCTCATGGTCCTCGCGCTCCTCACGATGGTCATCGGGATCCTCGGCGCCGTCGCCCAGCAGGACATCAAACGACTCCTGTCCTTCACCCTCGTCAGCCACATCGGCTACATGGTGTGGGGCGTGGCGACGTCGACGGAGGCGGGGCTGTCCGCCGCGATCTTCTACGTCGTCCACCACATCACCGTCCAGACGGCGCTCTTCCTCGTCGCGGGACTCATCGAGCGCCGGGGTGGCACGACGTCCCTCGCCAAGCTCGGGTCTCTCGCGCGCGTGGCCCCGCTCCTCGCGATCCTCTACTTCGTCCCGGCGATGAACCTCGCGGGCATCCCGCCGATGTCCGGGTTCCTCGGCAAGGTCGGGCTCATCGAGGCCGGTGCGCAGCGGGGCGGGGCGCTGGACTGGACGCTCATCGCCGCCGCACTCGTCACGAGCCTCCTCACCCTCTACGCGGTGAGCAAGGCGTGGAACCAGGCCTTCTGGCAGGAGGCGCCCGAGCCGCTGCCCGACACCACGACCCCGCGCTCGATGGTCGGACCCACCGCCGCGCTCGTCGCGATGTCCCTCGCCTTCACCGTCGTCGCCGGGCCGCTGTTCGACTACACCGACCGCGCGGCCCGCGACCTGCGGGCGCAGACTCCGTACATCACGACGGTGCTGCCCGACGGCATGCGCGGCTCCGGCCAGTCCTCGGACCTCACCGAGGAGGCCGAGCGCAACGGCGAGTCGGGTCAGATCAGCGAGGAGCAGGAGACCCGGGAGGAGGTTCCGTGAGCCCGCAGCTTGCCGACCACCAGCCGACCGAGCACCGGCCGCGCCACCGCTTCCGGCCCCGCGCGAACTGGGGTGTGCTCCTGTGGCTCACCGTCGTGTGGGTCGCCCTGTGGGGCGACCTCAGCCTCGCGAACGTCGTCATCGGCGCCTTCCTGGCCGTCCTCGTCACCGCGGTGCTGCCCCTGCCGACGACGCCCTTCGACGGCCGCTTCCGTCCCTGGGGTGTCGTCCTGCTCCTCGCCTACTTCCTCTGGGACGTCGTCAAGGCCTCGGTCGAGGTCGCGGCGCTGGCGGTGCGCCGCGAGCCGCCGCGGGGAGCGGTCATCCGGGTGCGGCTGCGCAGCCACAACGACGTCTACCTCACGATGGTCGCCGGGATGACGTCCCTCGTCCCGGGCTCCGTCGTCATCGAGGCGCACCGCATCACCGGCACGCTCTACCACCACATCCTCGACGTCGAGATGCACGGCGGGCTCGAGCGGGCCCACCAGGCCGTCCTCGACCAGGAGGAGCGCATCCTGCGTGCCTTCGGCAGCCGCGAGGAGCTCATCGAGGCCGGGCTGGCGCCGGGCAGCTCCGCGCGCGCCGGCAAGCTCCGCAGCCGCTCGGGGGACCGGGTCGATGCGGACATGGACGCGCGGCGGGAGGAGGAGTCGTGACCGTCGTCTACATCATCTGCTTCGTCATCCTCCTGGCCGCAGCGGTCATGGCGCTGTCCCGGGTGGAGCGCGGGCCGAGCATGTTCGACCGCATCCTCGGGGTGGACGTCACCACTGCCGTGCTCATCGGTACGGTCGCCCTCATTGCCGCGGCCACCAAGCGCGGCGACCTCGTGCCCGTCCTCATCGTCCTCGCGCTCGTCGGCTTCATCGGCTCGGTCTCCATCGCCCGCTTCGCCGCGGCGGAGTCGGCCGAGGAGGGCCGCATCCTCACCAAGGACGAGCTCGAGGACATCCTGGCGCGGCGCGAGGCGGAGGGGGAGGACTCCCCGACCGACGACGAGGACGAGGACAGCGGGGCGGTCATCGTCTCCGTCGAGTCCGACGACGACGAGGAACACCGCAGGAGGGACCGATGAGCCCCGACACCGTCCTCGACGTCGTCGCCGGTGCCCTGCTCATCGGCGGGGCGCTGCTCGCGCTCGTCGCGGGCCTCGGCATCCTCCGCTTCCCCGACCTGCTCTCCCGCATGCACGCGGCGACCAAGCCGCAGGTGCTCGGGCTCATGCTGCTCATGACCGGGCTGGGCATCGAGCTGCGCAGCGTGACGGCGGGGATCACCCTGCTGCTCGTCGTCGCCTTCCAGCTCGTCACGGGCCCGATCTCGGCGCACATGCTCAGCCGGGCCGGCTACCGCACCGGGAAGATCGAGCACTCGCTGCTCGTCGTCGACGAGCTCACCGAGGACCTCGAGCGTGCGGAGAAGCTCGACGAGCTCGACCGCCTCGAGCTGGAGCGCGAGCAGGCCGCCGCCGGCACGGACGAGGGCCGCGACGAGCGCGGCACCTCGCCCGCGGGGGGCTGACTACGGCCCGGTGACCGGGTTGGGCGACTTCTTCTCCACCGGCCCGCCGTACCACTTCGCCGCGCCGGCCTGCGCCAGCTGCCGGCTGAGCCCGATGACGGCGCCGCTGACGGCGGCGAAGACGACGACCTCGGTGAGGCTGACCGCGGGGTCGTCGTTGTCGTCACCGGGGGGCTCGTGGCCGGTGACGGCCTTCCACCCGATGTCGAGGATCTTGTTGGCGAGAACGCCGGCGAGGATTGCCGACCCGGTGCTGACGATCTTCCACCCGATGTCCATGTCACTCCGTCCTTGAGGGCTGGGGACAAACCTAACGGGGGGCGTGGCGGCACGCACACCTGGTCCCGCGGTAGCATCGGTGGCGAACGACAGGGGAGCACCGGACGGTGCTGAGAGTGCGGCGAGGCCGCAGACCCTCGAACCTGCTCCGGTTAGCACCGGCGAAGGAAGTCGGGATTCTCTCCCCGGGACGGGACCACCCGTACCCGGACCCCTCCTTGCACCTGAGGAGGAGCCATGACCACCCACCGCACCCGCGCCGCCGCCCTCGGGCTGGCCGCCACCCTCGCCCTCGCCGCCTGCAGCGCCACGACGGGCACCGGGGAGGAGGAGGACGAGGACGTCCTGCGCGTCGTCACCCACGACTCCTTCCACCTGAGCGACGGCCTGCTCGCCGACTTCGAGGAGCGCACCGGCTACACCGTCGAGCACATCACCCCCGGCGACGGCGGAGCGCTCGTCAACCAGCTCGTCCTCACCCGCGACAACCCCCTGGGCGACGTCGTCTACGGCATCGACAACTCCTTCGCGGCGCGCGCCGCCGGGGTGCTCCAGCCCTACCGCTCCCCGGACGCGACCGGGACGGTGCTGGACGACCGGCTCACCGCCGTCGACTTCGGCGACGTGTGCGTCAACGTCGACCACGAGTGGTTCAGCGCGCAGGGCCTCGCCGAGCCGCAGACCCTCGAGGACCTCACCGACCCGGCCTACGCCGACCTGCTCGTCGTCACCAACCCGGCGACGTCGTCGCCCGGGCTGGCCTTCCTCCTCGCGACCGTCGGCGCCTTCGGGGAGGACGGCTGGGAGCAGTACTGGCGCGACCTCGCCGCCAACGGGGTGCGGGTCGTCGAGGGCTGGTCGGACGCGTACTACGTCGACTTCTCCGGCTCCGAGGGCGCCGGGCCGCGGCCCCTCGTCGTGTCCTACTCCTCCTCGCCCGCCGCGGAGGTGCCCGAGAACGGCTCCGCGCCGCGCACCGGCGCCCTCCTGGACACCTGCTTCCGCCAGACCGAGTACGCGGGCGTGCTCGCCGGCGCCGAGAACGTCGAGGGCGCCCAGGAGTTCGTCGACTTCCTCCTCTCGCCCGAGGTCCAGGCCGACATCCCCGGCTCCATGTACATGTACCCGGTGCTCCCCGGCGTCTCGCTGCCGCAGGCGTGGGCCGACCACGCCCCGGTGAGCCCGGCGCCCCACGAGGTGGACCCGCAGGCCATCACCGACAACCGGGACCGCTGGATCGAGACGTGGACCGAGATCGTCGTCGGCTGACGAGCCCCGCGGGCGCCCTGGGCTGGGCGCTCGCGGCGGGGGTGCCGCTCGCCTTCCTCTCGGTCTTCTTCCTCTGGCCGGTCGCCACCATGGTGGCCCGCGGCTTCCTGCCCGACGGCGCGCTCGACCTCGGTGGCATCGGTGAGGTGCTCTCCCGCCCGCGCACGTGGCGGGTCATCGGGATCACCGTCGGGCAGTCGCTGACCGCGACGGCCGCCGCGCTCCTGCTCGGCCTGCCCGGCGCCTACGTCCTGTACCGCTGCCGCTTCCGCGGACGGCGGCTGGTGCGCGGCTTCATCACGGTGCCCTTCGTGCTGCCCACGGTCGTCGTCGGTGTCGCGTTCCGCTCACTGCTCGTCGAGACCGGCCCGCTGGGCTTCCTCGGCCTGGACAGGACCTTCGCGGCGGTGGTCGCGGCACTCGTCTTCTTCAACTACGCCCTCGTCGTGCGGACCGTGGGCGCGCTGTGGGAGCGGCTGGACCCGCGCGCCGAGGAGGCCGCCCGCAGCCTCGGTGCCTCCCCGTGGCGCGCGTTCCGCACGGTCACGCTGCCGGCGCTCGCCCCGGCGGTCCTCTCCGCCGGCGCCGTCGTCTTCCTCTTCTGCGCGACCTCCTTCGGCCTCGTCCTCACGATGGGCGGGCCGCGCTACGGCACGATCGAGACCGAGGTCTGGGTCCAGACGACGCAGTTCCTCGACCTGCGCGCGGCGGCAGTGCTCTCGGTGCTCCAGCTCGCCGTCGTCGGCGCGGCGCTGCTCATCGCCTCGCGCGCCCGGCGGCGCTACGACCGCTCCCTGCACCTGCGCACGGACCGCACGGCCACCCACCCCCTCCGGCTGCGCGGCCCCGGGCGGCCGGGACCGGACGTGCCGGCGGTGGTCGTCACCGCCGTCGTCGTCCTCGGCCTGCTCGTCCTGCCGCTCGCCCACCTCCTCGCCGGCTCGCTGCGCACCCCGGAGGGCTGGGGGCTGGAGAACTTCCGCCGGCTGGCGACGACGGGCGGCGCCAACGCGCTGACCGTCACCGTGTGGGAGGCGACCCTCAACTCGCTGCGGGCGGCCGTCGACGCGACGGTCCTCGCCGTCGTCGTCGGCACGCTCGTCGCGCTCGTCGTCTCCCGGCGGCCGCGCTCGCCGCGGGGACGGCGGGCGCTGGGGGTGCTCGACGCCGTCTTCATGCTCCCCCTCGGGGTGTCGGCCGTGACGGTGGGCTTCGGCTTCCTCGTCACGCTCGACTCCCCGCCGCTGGACCTGCGCGGCTCACCCGTCATCGTGCCGATCGCGCAGGCGGTGGTCGCTGTCCCGATCGTCGTGCGGACCGTGCTGCCGGTGCTGCGGGCGATCGACCCGCGGCTGCGGGAGGCGGCCGCCGTGCTGGGCGCCGCACCCGGGCGGGTGCTGGCGACCGTCGACGGCCCCTTCCTCCTACGTGGCCTGGGCCTGGCGGTCGGCTTCGCCTTCGCCGTCTCCCTCGGGGAGTTCGGCGCGACCGCCTTCCTCGCGCGCCCGGAGACCCCGACGCTGCCGGTCGTCGTCTTCCGGCTCATCGGGCGCCCGGGCGCCGAGAACTACGGCATGGCGCTGGCGGCCTCGGTCGTCCTCGCCGTGCTCACCGCGAGCGTCATGATGCTCGCCGAACGCCTCCGAGGAGACAGGATGGGCACGTGGTGAGCGGACTGGAGGCGCGCGGGGTCGTCGTCACCTACCCCGGCGGCCCGACGGCGGTGGACGGGGTGGACCTCGACGTCCCCGCCGGTGAGGTGCTCGCCCTCCTCGGCCCCTCCGGCTGCGGGAAGTCCTCGCTGCTGCGGGCGGTCGCCGGGCTCGAGCCGCTGGCCGCCGGCCGGCTGCGCTGGGACGGGCAGGACCTCGAGGGCATCCCGGTGCACCGGCGCGGCTTCGGGCTGATGTTCCAGGACGGCCAGCTCTTCCCGCACCGAGACGTCGCCGGCAACGTCGGCTACGGGCTGGGCGCGCTGCCCCGCGCCGACCGCGAGCACCGGGTGGCCGAGCTCCTCGAGCTCGTCGGCCTCGCCGGCTACGGGGCCCGGCCGGTCACGACGCTCTCGGGCGGCGAGCAGCAGCGCGTCGCCCTCGCCCGCTCGCTCGCCCCGCGCCCCCGCCTCCTCCTGCTCGACGAGCCGCTGTCCTCCCTGGACCGCTCGCTGCGCGAGCACCTCGCCGGCGAGCTGCGCGACATCATCCACGCCGCCGGCACCACCGCCGTCTACGTCACCCACGACCAGGACGAGGCCTTCACCGTCGCCACCCGGATCGCCGTCATGGCGCGCGGCCACGTGCTCCAGGCGGACACGCCCGAGCGCCTGTGGCGGGCACCGGCGGGCGAGGAGGTGGCCCGCTTCCTCGGCTACGGGCCGGTGGTCGACGCCGTCGCCGTCGACGGCGGGGTGCGCGGACCGCTCGGGACGGTCGCCACCCCCAACGCGGGGAGCGGGCCGGTGCGGCTCGCCCTCGGGCCGCGGGCGCTCGTCCCCGACGACGACGGCGCACCCCTGCCCGTCCGCGGGTGGCGGGTGCGCCGCGGCGAGAAGGAGCTGGACGTCACGCTCCCCGACGGCCAGGGCGCGGTGCTCCGCGTGCCGGCCGACGGCCCGGTGCCCGAGAGCGTGGGCGTGCGGGTGCTGCCCGAGCACGTCGCCGTGCTGGGGGCACGGTGAACGAGACGCTCGCGCTGCTCCTCCTCGTCGCGGTGGTCGCCGTGCCCGCGCTGCTCCTCGCGCGCTCCCGTCGCCGGCTCGGCAGCGCCGTGCGCCGCACCGAGCGGCTGGAGGTATGGGCCGCGCCCCGCGGCTGGCGGGTGCTCGGCGCCGCGCCCGAGGTGCTCGGCCGCTGGCAGTGCCCGCCCTTCACGGCCCCCGAGCGCGACGTGGACGACGCGGTCACCGGGCCCCACCGCGGCCGGGAGGCGAGCTCCTTCCGCCTGGAGACGGCTGCCGGGGTCACCCACGTCGTCACCGTCGAGCTGCGCGCGAGCGTGCCGGTGGCCCAGCTGATGACGGACGGCGTCCCGGCCGAGGAGCTGGGCACCGAGGGTGGGGCCTGGCTGCGGGACCGCTCGCCGAGCGGGATGTCGGTGCGGGCCGAGCAGGGCGTCGTCGTCGGCTGGCTGCCCGGCGAGCCGCTCCTCACCGAGCTCGACCGCTACCTCGACGTCCTCGTCGACGTCGCGGACACCCTCGAGCAGCTCGGCTGAGCGGGCCCGCGGCCGCGCGGGTGCAGGATGGGGGGATGACCGAGCACCTCCCGACGGACGAGATCAGCACCGGACAGCGGGAGGAGGTGCCGGCCACCGACTGGAACCCGCGGGGCACCCGGGTGCTGAGCGACCCGCTCGCCGCCTACGACGAGATGCGCGAGCGCTGCCCCGTCGCGCGGGGCACCGCCGGGGACTGGACACTCTTCTCCCACGCCGACGTCACCGCCGCGGCCCTCGACGACCGCACCTTCTCCAACGGTGTCTCCCGCTTCCTCCAGGTCCCCAACGGCCTGGACGGGCCGACGCACACCGCCTTCCGCGCCGTCGTCGAGCGCTACTTCACCCCGGAGCGGATGACCGCCGCCGAGCCGGTGGTCGCCGGCGTGGCGGCGCAGGTCGTCGCCGGGCTGAACGTGCCCGGGCGGGTGGACGCCGTCGCGCTCGGCGCGCGCTTCGCGGTGCGGGCCCAGTGCGCCTGGCTCGGCTGGCCGGCGGAGCTCGAGGACGAGCTGCTCGGGTGGGTGGCCGACAACCACGCCGCGACCCGCTCGGGCGACCGTGCCCGCACCGCCGAGGTCGCCGCCCGCTTCGACGCGATCATCCGCTCCCTCACCGACGCGCGGCGCGCCGCGGGGGACGCGGCCCCCGCGGACGTGACGACCGAGCTCGTGCGCGAGCGGGTGGAGGGCCGGCCGCTCACCGACGAGGAGATCGTCTCGGTGCTGCGGAACTGGACGGGCGGGGACCTCGGCTCGATGGCGCTGTGCGCCGGTGTCGTCCTCGCCTACCTCGCCGACCACCCGGCGCTGCAGGACCGGCTGCGCTCGGGGGTCTCCGACCGGGAGCTGAACGCCGTCCTCGACGAGATCCTGCGCATCGACGACCCCTTCGTCTCCAACCGCCGCGTCACCACCGAGGCCGTCACCCTCGGCGGCCGGGAGATCGCCGCCGGGGAGCGCGTCCACCTCAGCTGGACCGCGGCCAACCGTGACCCGCGCGTCTTCGGCGACCCCGACGAGTTCGCGCCCGAGCGCAACGCGCCCTACAACCTCGTGTGGGGCATCGGGCGCCACGTGTGCCCCGGCCGCCCGCTCGCCACCCTCGAGCTGCGGGCCCTCACCCGCGCGGTCCTCGCCGCGACGACGGCCGTGGAGGCGGACCCCGACCGCCCGCGCGAGCGCGAGCTGCCCCCGGTCGGCGGCTACGCCGTCGTCCCGCTCGTCCTGCGCTGAGGCCGGGCGGAAGGGGCGCGCGCTGCCGCGAAGCCTGCGAGGCTGGGCGGACCTGTAGCGAGAGGAGACGTGGTGCT
Source organism: Georgenia phoenicis (assembly GCF_047302425.1). Classification (NCBI taxonomy): domain Bacteria; kingdom Bacillati; phylum Actinomycetota; class Actinomycetes; order Allobogoriellales; family Allobogoriellaceae; genus Georgenia; species Georgenia phoenicis. The sequence continues at coordinate 482,672 of NZ_CP154855.1, forward strand.
CGGACTACCAGACAGCGTGCGCGTGCTGCTGTTCGACCTCGACGGCGTGCTCACCCGGACCGCCGCCCTCCACGCCCGGGCGTGGACGGAGACCTTCGACGAGGTGCTCCGGGAGCACTCCCGGCGGACGGGGGAGCCCTTCGTCCCCTTCGACCCGGTGGCGGAGTACGCCGCGCACGTCGACGGCAAGCGCCGGGTCGACGGCGTGCGCGACTTCCTCGGCAGCCGCGACATCACCCTGCCCTTCGGGACCCCGACCGACAGCCCGGAGCGGGAGACCATCAACGGCATCGGCAACCGGAAGAACGAGCGCGTCCTCCAGCTCATCACGACCGAGGGCGTCGAGGTCTTCCCCGGCTCCCTGCGCTACCTCGAGGCCGCGCGGGAGGCGGGGCTGCCCTGCGCCGTCGTCTCCTCCAGCGCGAACGCCGCCCTCGTGCTGGACGTCACGGGCCTGGAGGACCGGATCGACGTCCTCGTCGACGGCTCTGTCGCCCACGCGCTCGACCTGCCCGGCAAGCCCGCCCCCGACACCTTCCTCGAGGCGACGCGCCGCCTGGGCGTCACGCCGCGGGAGGCCGCGGTCTTCGAGGACGCGCGCGCCGGTGTGGCGGCGGCCCGGACGGGCGGCTTCGGCTACGTCGTCGGCGTCGACCGCCTCGGGCAGGCCGACGCACTGCGCGAGGAGGGCGCCGACGTCGTCGTCACGGACCTCGAGGAGCTCCTGTGACCGAGCCGACCCTGCCCGTCGAGCCCTGGTGCCTGCGCGAGCGGGGCCTGGACCTCGACTCGCTCGGCCGGATGGAGTCGCTCTTCGCGCTGTCGAACGGGCACCTGGGCCTGCGCGGCAACCTCGACGAGGGTGAGCCGGTGGACCAGCAGGGCACCTACCTGTCCGGCTTCTTCGAGCACCACCAGCTGCCCTACGCCGAGGGCGGCTACGGCTACCCGGAGTCCGGGCAGACGATCGTCAACGTCACCAACGGCAAGCTCGTCCGCCTCCTCGTCGACGACGAGCCCTTCGACATGCGCTACGGCGAGGTCCTCTCCCACGAGCGGGTGCTCGACCTGCGCGCCGGCACCCTGCGCCGGGTGACCGACTGGGTCTCCCCGGCCGGGCGGCGGGTCGTCGTGCGCTCCACCCGGCTCGTGTCCTTCACCCACCGCGCCGTCGCCGCCGTCGAGTACGAGGTCGAGCCCGTGGACGGGCCCGCGCGCCTCATCGTCCAGTCCCAGCTCGTCGCCAACGAGGACCCGCCGGAGGCCGACGACGACGACCCGCGGGTGGCCGCCGCCCTCCAGGACCCGCTCGTCGCCGTCGCCAGGGACGTCGAGCAGCGCGGCGCCGTGCTCCTCCACCGCACCCGCACGAGCAACCTGCTCGTCGCGGCCGGCATGGACCACGACATCGAGTGCCCCCGCCAGTTCGAGGTGGAGAACGAGGCCCGCGAGGACTGGGCGCGCACGACCGTCGTCACGCGCCTGGAGGCGGGGGAGACGCTGCGGGTGGTCAAGCACGTCGCCTACGGCTGGTCCGGCACCCGCAGCGCCGACGCCCTGCGCGACCAGGTGGCCGCCGCGCTCACCAGCGCCCGCTACGCCGGCTGGGACTCCCTCGTGCGCGACCAGCGCCGCTACCTCGACGACTTCTGGCGCTCGGCGGACGTCGAGGTCGACGGCGACCCGATCCTCCAGCAGGCGGTGCGCTTCTGCCTCTTCCAGGTGCTGCAGGCCGGCGCGCGGGCCGAGGGCCGGGCGATCGGCGCCAAGGCGCTGACGGGCACCGGCTACAACGGACACACCTTCTGGGACATCGAGGGCTTCGTGCTGCCCGTCCTCGTCATGACCGCACCCGACGCCGCGGCGCACGCGCTGCGCTGGCGGGCCTCGACCCTGCCGCTGGCCAAGGCCCGGGCGGCGACGCTCGGCCTCGCGGGCGCCGCCTTCCCGTGGCGCACCATCCAGGGCGAGGAGACCTCGGCGTACTGGCCCGCCGGCACCGCCGCCTTCCACCTCAACGCCGACATCGCCCGCGCCTTCGAGTACTACCGCCTCACCACGGGGGACGAGAGCCTGGACCGCGAGTGCGGGGCCGAGGTGCTCGTCGAGACCGCGCGGCTGTGGATGTCGCTGGGCCACCACGACCGCTCGGGCGCCTGGCACGTCCAGGGCGTCACCGGGCCCGACGAGTACACCGCCGTCATCGACGACAACGTCTTCACCAACCTCATGGCCGCGCGGAACCTGCGCTCCGCCGACGGCGCGTGCGAGCGCAACCCGGACCTCGCCGTCGCCCTCGGGGTGGACGACGACGAGCGGGCGGCCTGGCGGGCCGCCGCGGAGGCGGTCCACGTGCCCTACGACGCCGAGCTCGGCGTGCACCCGCAGTGCGAGGGCTTCACCCGGTACGGGGAGTGGGACTTCCACGACGGCGGGACCCGCTACCCGCTCATGCTGCACGCCCCGTACTTCCAGCTCTACCGCAAGCAGGTCGTCAAGCAGGCCGACCTCGTGCTCGCCATGCACTGGTGCGGGGAGGCCTTCACCGACAAGGACAAGGCGTGGAACCTCGACTACTACGAGCGCCGCACCGTGCGTGACTCCTCGCTGTCGGCCTGCACCCAGGCGGTCATGTGCGCGGAGGTGGGGCACCTGGACCTCGCGCACGCCTACCTCCACGAGGCGGCGCTCGTCGACCTGCGCGACCTCCAGGGCAACACCGACCAGGGGCTGCACATCGCCTCCTCCGCCGGGGCGTGGACGGCTCTCGTCGACGGCTTCGGCGGGATGCGCGAGCGCGGGGACCGGCTGCACGTGGCGCCCGCGCTGCCCGAGACGGTGACGCGCCTGGCCTTCCGGGTGCTGTGGCGCGGCATGGCCGTCAAGGTGGAGGCGGACCACGACGAGGTCACGTGCACCCTGCTGAGCGAGGACGGGGAGGAGCTGGCGATGAGCGTCTACGACGAGGAGGTCCGCGTGCGGGCGGGGGAGCCGGTGACGCGCCCGGTCGTGCTGCGCCCGCCGCTGCTGCCCGCCCCGCCGCAGCCGGCGGGGCGCACGCCCCGGCCCGCCGGACGGCAGCCGCTCTCGGTCGCCCGGAGCGCCTCGTGAGCGCCGCCGGCCCGGGGCAGGCCGAGGCCGTCGCCGCGATGGAGGCCGCCGGCCTGGCCCACACGGTGACCCGGCACGGGCGGGTCGGCAGCCTCGCCGAGGCGGCCGCGGCCCGCGGCGTGGAGCCCGGGGCGATCGTCAAGACGATCGTCGTGCGGCGCGCGGAGGGGGACTACCTCTTCGTCCTCGTCCCGGGCGACCGGCAGATCTCCTGGCCCCGGCTGCGGGCCCTGCTCGGCGTGAGCCGGCTGTCCCTGCCCGACGCCGCCACCGCCCGCGAGGTGACGGGCTACGAGCGCGGGACCATCACGCCCTTCGGGGCGCTGCACGCCTGGCCGGTGGTCGCCGACGAGCGCGTGCGGGGCACCGTCTCGATCGGCGCGGGCGCGCACGGCGTGGCCGCGACCGTCGACGGCGCCGCCCTGGTGACGGCGCTCGGCGCGCGGGTCGCTGACGTCACCGACCCCGCCTGACGGTCCGGCCGAACCCCGCCCGGGGTCTTGCGCCGGGTGGGATGCTGGAGGCCCGCCGACGGGAGCCGAGAGATGTCGCTCGAGGTGCTGGGTCCGCGCGCCTGCCGCCGCCTGCTCGACCAGGTCTCCGTGGCCTGGCTCGCCCACTGTGCCGACGGCGCCGTCCACATGGTGCCGGTGAACTTCACCGTGCACGGTGACGAGATCGTCGTGCGCAGCGGCTACGGCCGCTCGCTCACCGCCGTCGTCGAGGGCCGCCCCATCACCGTCGCCGCCGGCCACTTCGACGAGGAGAGCCGGACCGGCTGGTCGGTGACCGTGACCGGCCGGGCGCACCTCGTGGGCGACCCGCTCGTCAACCCGGGCGCCCCGGCGGCCGACGTGTGGGCCGAGCTGCCTGCCACCGTGCCCGTCGCCGTCGCGATGACGACGGTCACCGGGCGACGGGTCCGCTGAGCGGCCGCTACTGGAGCAGCGTGCGGTCGTCGAGGCCGGCGCCGGCCTGCGCGAAGGCCTGGAGGAGGTCCTGGACGGAGGCGCGCTGCTTGCGCTCCCCGGCGATGTCGACGACCACCCGGCCCTCGTGCATCATGATGAGCCGCGTCCCCACCCGCAGGGCCTGGTCCATGTTGTGGGTGACCATGAGCGTGGTGAGGTGGTGGCGCTCGACCGCCTCGGCGGTGAGCCGGGTGATGAGGTCGGCCCGCTGCGGGTCCAGTGCGGCGGTGTGCTCGTCGAGCAGGAGGATCTTCGGCTCGCTGAAGGTCGCCATGAGGAGGGACAGCGCCTGGCGCTGACCTCCGGACAGCAGCCCGACCTTCATCCTCAGCCGGTTCTCCAGGCCGAGCTCGAGGGACTCGAGCTCGGAGCGGAAGAACTCGCGCTTCGCCTTCGTCACCCCGAGCCGCAGGCCGCGGGACTTGCCGCGGGCGTAGGCGATCGCGAGGTTCTCCTCGATCGTCATGTCCGGGGCCGTGCCGGCGAGGGGGTCCTGGAAGACCCGGCCGAGGTGGGCGGCGCGGCGGTGGTCGGGCAGGCGCGTGACGTCCTCGCCGTCGACCGTCACGGTGCCGGAGTCCGGGCTGATCTTCCCGGCGATGGTGTTGAGGAGGGTCGACTTGCCTGCGCCGTTGGAGCCGATGACGGTGGTGAACTCGCCGGGCTCCAGGTGCAGGGTGATCCCGGCGAGCGCGATGCGCTCGTTCGGGGTGCCGGGGAAGAAGGTCTTGGTGACGGAGTCGATCGTCAGCATCACTGGCCTCCCGCCGGCGTCGTGGTGGCCGCCGTGCGGCGCAGCGAGCGCAGCGCCCCGACCTTGCGGAACACGCCCCAGCGCGGCAGGAGCAGGGCGGTGACGACGAGGACGGCGGAGACGAGCTTCATGTCGTTGGCCTCGAGCCACGGCACCTGGAGAGCGAGCTGGATCGCCACCCGGTAGAGGATCGAGCCGAGGACGACGGCGAGGGTCGAGATGACGATGAGCCGCGAGCCGAAGACCGCCTGGCCGAGGATGACGGAGGCGAGCCCGGCGATGATGAGGCCGATACCCATCGAGATGTCGGCGAAGCCCTGGTACTGGGCGACCCCCGCACCGGCGAGGCCGACGAGCCCGTTGGACAGGGCCAGGCCGAGGATCTTCGTGCGGTCGGTGTTGACACCGAAGCTGCGGATCATCGCCTCGTTGTCACCGGTGGCCTGGAGCGCCAGACCGGTGTCGGTGTGGAGGAACCAGTCGAGGGCGAGCTTGACGAGGATCGCCAGCGCCCCGAAGATCGCGATCGACGCGGCGCCGCCGAGCAGGCCGCCCTCCCGCAGCGGGGTGATGAGGGTGTCCGAGCGCAGGAGCGGCACGTTCGCGCCGTCCATGATCCGCAGGTTGATCGAGTAGAGCCCGATCTGGGTGAGGATTCCCGCGAGCAGCGGGTTGATCCCGCCCTTGGCGTGGAGCAGCCCGGTGACCACACCCGCCAGCAGGCCCGCCACGCCCGCGGCGAGGGTCGCCAGGGCCGGGTGGGTCCCGCCGGTGATGAGGACGGCGGCGGTGGCGGCACCGGTGGTGAAGCTGCCGTCGACCGTGAGGTCGGGGAAGTTGAGGATCCGGAAGGTCAGGTAGACCCCCAGCGCCATCACGGCGTAGATGAGCCCGAGCTCGACTGCTCCGATCATGAGGAAGCTCGGGTCACTCGACGACGGTCTCGGCGCGCTCGACGAGCTCGGCGGGCAGCTCCACACCCATCCGCTCGGCGGCGGCGGGGTTGACGATGAGCGGCCACTCCTCCAGCGTCTCGATGGGCATCTCGGCCGGGTCGGCACCCTCGGTGAGGATGCGCACGGCCATCTCACCCGTCTGGTAGCCGAGCTGCTCGTAGTCGATGCCGTAGGTCGCGATCGCGCCGCGCTCCACGGTGTCGCCGTCCGCGGCGACGAGCGGCACGGACCTGGACTCGGCGACCTGGAGGAGCGCCTCGAAGGACTGGATGACCGTGTTGTCGGTCGGGACGTAGAAGGCGTCGACGTCGAGGGACTCGGCGGCCTGCTGCACCTCACCGGAGTTGGTGATCGCGGCCGTCTCGATCTCCAGGCCCAGCTCCGCGGCGGCCTCCTCGGCGAGCTCGACCTGCACCTCGGAGTTCACCTCGCCGGAGCTGTAGACGATGCCGACGGTCTGGGCGTCGGGGGCGATCTCGGCGAGCAGCCCGAGCTGCTCGGCCACGGGGTTGAGGTCGCTCGTGCCGGTGAGGTTCGCGCCGGGCGCCTCCCAGCTGTCCACCAGGCCCGCCTCCTGCGGCTCGGTGACGGCGGTGATGACGATCGGGACGTCGGTGATCGCCTGGGCGGCCGCCTGCGCCGTGGGCGTGGCGATCGCGAGGATGAGGTCGTGCCCGGCCGAGGCGAAGCCGTTGGCGATGGAGATCGCGGTCGACTGGTCGCCCTGGGCGTTCTCCTCCTCGTACTCGACCTCGAGCCCGGCGTCCTCGAGCGCGGCCTTGAAGCCCTCGAGGGAGGCGTCCAGCGACGGGTGCGCGGCGATCTGGGTGACGCCGATGGAGTAGGTGCGGTCGTCGTCGCCGCCGCTCCCGGAACCGCCGCCGTCGTCGTTGCCGCAGGCGGTGAGGAGCAGGGCCGAGGCGGCGAGGACGCCGGCCAGCCGGAGGGATGAGCGCGTCATTGGAGGTCCTTCCTGGGGCACACGTCGCGTCGTCGAAGCGTACTGGACGTGACCGCTATATGAGAACGCCGTCTCAGGACTGACGGGCGGGTCGGGCACACGGGCGGGTAGGTTGCTGCCCATGGTCGCGCACAGGTACCTCGGACACAGCGGTTTCAAGATCTCGGAGATCGTCTACGGCAACTGGCTCACCCACGGCTCCCAGGTGGAGAACGAGGTCGCCACGCGCTGCGTGCACGCGGCGCTCGACGCCGGCATCTCGAGCTTCGACACCGCCGACGTCTACGCCAACACCCGCGCCGAGGAGGTGCTGGCCGACGCGCTTGCCGGCGTCCCGCGCCACGAGCTGGAGATCTTCACCAAGGTCTACTTCCCGATCGGGAAGAAGGGCCCCAACGACACCGGACTGTCCCGCAAGCACATCCGTGACGGCATCGACGGCTCCCTGCGCCGCCTGCGCACCGACTACGTCGACCTCTACCAGGCCCACCGCTACGACGTCGAGACCCCGCTCGAGGAGACGATGCAGGCCTTCGCCGACATCGTCCGCCAGGGCAAGGCGCTGTACATCGGCGTCTCGGAGTGGCCGGCCGACAAGCTCCGCGAGGGGCACGCGATGGCCCGCGAGCTCGGCTTCCAGCTCATCTCGAACCAGCCGAAGTACTCGATGCTGTGGCGGGTCATCGAGGGCGAGGTCGTGCCGGCCTCCCGCGAGCTGGGCATCGGGCAGATCGTCTTCTCGCCGGTCGCGCAGGGCATCCTCACCGGCAAGTACCTGCCGGGGCAGGCGGTCCCGGAGGGCTCGCGCGCCGCGGACACCAAGGGCGGGGCCCAGATGATCGACCGCGACGTGCACGACGACGTCCTCCTCACCCGTGTCCAGGAGCTGCGGCCCGTCGCGGAGGAGCTGGGCCTGACGATGGCGCAGCTCGCCGTCGCCTGGGTGCTGCAGAACGACAACGTGTCCGCGGCCATCATCGGCGCCTCGCGCCCGGAGCAGGTCGCGGAGAACGTCGCGGCCTCCGGGGTGGAGCTGCCCGCCGAGGTCCTCACCCGGATCGACGAGATCCTCGGGGACTCCGTCGTGCGCGACCCGTCCCTGACGAACGTGCCGGAGACCCGCCAGGCCTGAGGCGCTCAGGCGCCGGGGAGGATGAGGAGCCCGCGCCCCCACTCGGTGGCGCGCTCCTCCTCCCCGGGGGCGAGGGGGCCCTCGCTGCCGTGGACGGCGAAGTGCTCGGCCGGCGCGACGACCGGCACCTTGCGCTGCCGCAGCCGCCGCACGACGGCGCGGGCGGCGCTCCCCGGCAGCTTCGACTCGTGGGTGCGGGTGTCGTAGACGGCGACCGGGACGGTCAGCTCGCCGGCCTCCTCGAGCCACTCGCGGATACCCGGCCGGGACTCCTCCTCCAGCCCGGCCCGCTCCATCGCCTCGCGGCGCGAGTCCGGGCGGCTGAGGCCGAGCACGTGGGTGGGGGCGCCGATGACGAGGAGGTCGGCGTCGACCTCACCGATCGGCGGCGCGTCGGCGACGTCGAGCACCTCGACCTCCGCACCGGTGCGCAGGCCCTCGGCGACCGCACGCGCCACCCGGCCGGTGTTGCCGAAGTGGGACTCGTACACGACGAGCGCCTTCATCTCAGCCGCCCTCCTCGCTCGCTGGTCCCGTGAGGCTACTGGACGTGCCGGGCCGCGCACGGCACGATGCCCGGCATGGCGATCGACCCGGACACCAAGGACTGGACCTGGGTGCTGCAGCGCCCCTGCCCCGAGTGCGGCACCGAGGCCGCCGCCCACTCCCCGGCGACGACGGCGCCGGTGCTCGAGGACGCCGTCGTGCGCTGGCAGGCGGTGCTGCGCCGTCCCGACGTCGCGCGGCGCCCCGACGACCACACGTGGTCGCCGCTGGAGTACGGCGCCCACGTGCGCGACGTGTGCGCCGTCTTCCGCGAGCGGCTGCGGCTCATGCTCACCGAGGACCACCCGACCTTCCCGAACTGGGACCAGGACGCGGCCGCCGTCGCCGGCAAGTACGGGGAGCAGGACCCCGCGGCCGTCGCCGAGGAGCTGGCCGCCGAGGCCCGCGCCGCGGGCGCCGAGTTCGCCGCCGTCCCGGAGGAGCGGTGGGAGCGCCGCGGCCTGCGGAGCAACGGCTCGGCCTTCACCGTGCGCACGCTGAGCCAGTACTTCCTCCACGACGTCCTGCACCACCTGCACGACGTCGGCGGCTGAGTCAGGCCGCCCGCACGAGGAGCACGACGACGTTCACCAGCGCGATGACCATCGCCGCTTGGAACGGGGCGCGTCCCGGCCGCCCGAGGGAGACGACGGCGAGCGCCCCGGCGCCGACGAGCACCGCCCACGCCCACACCGGTACCGGCCCCTGCGGCCCGAGCACCGCGACGGCCGTGCCGGCGAGGAGGACGACGACGGCGAGCACCCCCGAGGCCCGCGCACCGAGGCGGTGGGGCAGGCCGCGCACCCCGGTGGCGGCGTCGTCGGCGAGGTCGGGCAGCACGTTGACGACGTGCGCGCCCGCGCCGAGCAGGCCGCCGACGGCGGGCATCCACCACGGCGGCAGCACCGGCGGGTCGAGGGCCAGCCACGGCACCACCGGCAGCGCGGCGAAGGCGACGACGTAGGGCAGCCAGGAGACGACGGTCGACTTGAGGCCGAGGTTGTAGGCCCAGCCCCCGCCGACGAGGAGGAGGTGGGCGAGCGCCGCCTGCACCCCGAGGGCGAGGGAGAGCGCGACGGTCGCGGCCAGCGTGAGGCCGAGCGCGACCGCCGCCGTCCGGGTGCTCAGCGCCCCGGTTGCGAGCGGCTTGTCGGCCCGCCCGACGGCGCGGTCGCGGGCGGCGTCGAGGAGGTCGTTGGACCAGCCGATCGACAGCTGGCCGGTGAGCACGGCGAGCCCGACGAGCAGCGTCCCGCCCGGTCCGTGCCCCGCCCCGACGGCGAGCAGCACGGCCAGCGCGGTGACGACGACCGTCGGCGCGGGGTGCGAGGCCCGCGCGAGCGCGGTGACGAGGGGCACCCTCGGAGGCTAGCCCGTACGCTCCACCTGTGACTGAGCTGCTCGCCGTCGAGCCGGTACTGCCCGAGTACCGCTACCCGCAGGGTGAGCTCACGGACGCGCTCGTCGACATCATCGGCCTGGACGAGCGGGGGGAGCGGCTCATCCGCCGCATCCACGCCGGGTGCGGGGTCGACGGCCGGCACGTCGCGCTCCCGCTCGAGCAGTACGCCCGCTTCCTCGACTTCGGGCAGACCAACGACGCCTTCATCGCCGCGGCCGTCGACCTCGGCGCCGAGGCGCTGACCCGGGCGCTGGACGCCGCCGGGCTCGCGCCCCGGGAGCTCGACCTCATCGTCTCGACGACCATCACCGGGCTCGCCGTCCCCTCGCTCGAGGCGCGCATCGCCGAGCGGGTGGGCCTGCGGCCCGACGTCGTGCGCCTGCCGATCGTGGGCCTCGGCTGCATGGCCGGCGCCGCCGGGACCGCGCGGCTGCACGACCTGCTCGCGGGACGGCCCGGAACCGTGGGTGCGCTCGTCAGCGTCGAGCTGTGCTCGCTCACCGTCCAGCGCGACGACGCCTCGGGGGCCAACCTCGTCGCCAGCGGCCTGTTCGGCGACGGCGCCGCCGCCGTCCTCGCGACCTCCGGCCCGTCCCGAGGTGGGGACCTGCCGCGGGTCGTCGCCGCCAAGAGCCGCCTGTACCCCGGCACCGAGGCCGTCATGGGCTGGGACGTGCGCGCCACCGGGCTGCGGATCGTCCTCGGCGCCGAGGTGCCCGACCTCGTGCGGGACAACGTCGGTGCGGACGTCGCCGCCTTCCTGGCCGAGCACGGTCTCGGCGTCGCCGACATCGGCTGGTGGGTGTGCCACCCCGGCGGGCCGAAGGTCATCGACGCGCTCGCGGAGACGCTCGGGCTGCCGCTGGAGGCCCTGGCCCTGACGACGGAGTCGCTGCGCACCGTCGGTAACCTCTCCTCCGCGTCGGTGCTCCACATCCTGCGGGCGGCGCTCGACGCGGGGCCCGCCCCCGGCAGCTTCGGCCTCATGATGGCGATGGGGCCCGGTTTCAGTCTCGAGATGGTTCTCCTGGAGGCCAGATGACGTCGCAGGTCCTGTTCACCGTCCTCATCGGCGCGGTCGCCCTCGAGCGGCTCGCCGAGCTCGTCGTCGCCAAGCGCAACGCGCGCTGGTCCTTCACGCGCGGTGGCCGGGAGAGCGGCGCCGGGCACTACCCGGTCATGGTGGTCCTCCACACCGGGCTGCTCGTCGGCTGCCTGCTCGAGGTGTGGCTGGCGGACCGGCCCTTCGTGCCCGCGGTCGGCTGGGTCATGCTCGCGCTCGCGCTCGGCTCCCAGGCGCTGCGCTGGTGGTGCATCACGACGCTCGGGCCGCGGTGGAACACGCGCGTCATCGTCGTGCCGGACCTCCCGCTCGTCGCCACGGGCCCCTACCGGTACCGGTGGCTGCGGCACCCCAACTACATCGCCGTCGTCGTCGAGGGCTTCGCGCTGCCCCTCGTCCACGACGCCTGGGTCACCGCGCTCGTCTTCACCGTGGCCAACGCGGCGCTGCTCACAGTGCGCATCCGGACCGAGAACCGGGCGCTCGCGGACGCGGTGCCGGCGAGCCGCTGAGATGGACCTCGTCGTCGCCGGGGGCGGGCCGGCCGGACTGGCGACCGCCCTCCACGCCGCGGCGGCGGGACTGAGTGTCGTCGTGCGGGAGCCGCGTCCCGGCGTCGTCGACAAGGCCTGCGGGGAGGGGGTCATGCCCGCCGGGGTGGCCCACCTCGCGGCCCTCGGGGTGCGGCCCGCCGGCCGGGACATCGTCGGCATCCGCTACTGCGCGCCCGGCCGCAGCGCCGCCACGCGCTTCCGGGGGCGGCCGGGGCGCGGGGTGCGCCGCACCGAGCTGCACCGCGCGCTGCGGGAGGCGGTGCGCGACGCCGGGGTGACGATCGAGCAGGGCCGGGTCCGGGAGGTCCGGAACCAGGCGGGCGGCGTCGTCGTCGACGGCGAGGCGGCCGGGTACGTCGTCGTCGCCGACGGCCTGCACTCACCGCTGCGCCGTGCCGTCGGCCTGGAGGCCCGCGCGCCCGGGCCGGCCCGCTACGGGCTGCGCCGCCACGTGCGCCTGGCGCCGTGGACGGACCACGTCGAGGTCCACTGGGCCGGGCACAGCGAGGCCTACGTGACCCCGGTGGCCGAGGACGAGGTCGGCGTCGCGATCCTCACCTCCCGGCGGGCACCGTACGAGGAGCAGCTCGCAGACTTCCCGGAGCTGCTCGAGCGGCTGGCCGGGGCGGAGCTCGCCTCGACCGTCCGTGGCGCCGGGCCCTTGCGGCAGGCGTCGCGGCGGCGGGTCGAGGGGCGGGTCCTGCTCGTGGGGGACGCCTCCGGCTACGTCGACGCCCTCACCGGTGAGGGCATCAGCCTGGCCCTCGCCCAGGCGCAGGCGGCGGTGCGGTCCGTCGTCGCCGGGGACCTGCCCGCGTACGAGCGGGAGTGGCGGCGGATCGTGCGCCGCCACCGCGTTCTCACCCAGACGCTGCTCACCGTCGGCGCCTCCCCGGCCCGGCCGCTGCTCGTCCCCGCGGCCCAGCGCCTGCCGCGGGTCTTCTCGGCCGCCGTCAACGCCGTCGGCGGCTGAGCCGCGCTTAAGGTGAGGTCGTCATGAGCCAGGACCACGGCACCCTCCCGTCGCTCGACGTGCTCGTCGAGCGGGCGCGGGCACTCACCCGCGGCCCACGGCGGATCCTCGGCATCGCGGGGCCACCGGGCGCCGGCAAGTCCACCCTCACCGGCGTCGTCGTCGCCGCCCTCGCCCCGGACGCCGTGCTCGTCCCGATGGACGGCTTCCACCTGGCCGACGCCGAGCTCGAGCGGCTGGGCCGCCGTGACCGCAAGGGCGCCCCAGACACCTTCGACGCCGCCGGCTACGTCGCCCTGCTGCGGCGGCTGCGGGAGGTGCCCGAGGAGACCGTCTACGCCCCGCTCTTCGACCGCCACCTCGAGGCGGCCGTCGCCGGTGCGGTGCCCGTGCACCCGCGGACGCCGCTCGTCGTCACGGAGGGCAACTACCTCCTGCTCGACGAGGAGCCGTGGCTGCGGGTGCGGGAGCTGCTCGACGAGGTCTGGTTCGTCGACGTCGACGACGAGCTGCGCGTGGAGCGCCTCGTCCGCCGCCACGTCGAGCACGGGCGGACGCCGGCGCAGGCCCGGGAGTGGGTGCTGCGCTCGGACGAGGCCAACGCGCGGCTGGTGGCGCGGACGCGGGACCGCGCCGATCTCGTCGTCCGGCTCTGACCGGCTGCTTGTGCCCGCTGCGGGCGCGGGCTAGACAGGAGGCATGACCCTCGTCACGCGCCGCCTCCTCGGTCCCGGCCCCACCAACCTCTACCCCGAGGCGACGGCGGGGCTCGCGGCCCCGCTGCTCGGACACCTCGACCCCGAGTTCATCCGCCTCATGGACGAGACCTGCGCGATGCTGCGGGAGGTCTGGCAGACCGGCAACGCCCGCACGCTGCCGCTGTCGGCCACCGGCTCGGCCGGGATGGAGGCCGCCTTCGTCAACACGGTGGGCGAGGGCGACGTCGTCGTCGTCGCCGTCAACGGCCTCTTCGGTGAGCGGATGTGCGAGGTGGCGCGGCGCTGCGGCGCCGAGGTGGTCCGCGTGGAGCACGAGTGGGGGCAGCCGGTGGACGCCGAGCGGGTCGCCGCCGCGCACCCGTCTCCGAAGGTGATCGCGATGGTCCACGCGGAGACGTCCACGGGCGTGCGCTCCGACGTCGCCGCGCTGGGCCGGCTCAAGGGGGAGGCGCTCCTCCTCGTCGACGCCGTCACCTCCATCGGCGGGATCGAGCTGCGTGCCGACGAGTGGGGCGTCGACATCGGCTATGCCGGTACGCAGAAGTGCCTGGGCGTGCCGCCGGGCCTGGCGCCCTTCACGATCAGCGACCGGGCCTTCGCGCGGCGGGTCGAGACGCCGCGGTCCTGGTACCTCGACCTCGGCCTGCTCGGCGGGTACGTCGGCGGCACGACCGGCGGGTCGCGCACCTACCACCACACCGCGCCGACGGCGATGGTCGCGAGCCTGCACGGCGGGCTGCGGCGGATCCTCGACGAGGGGCTCGAGGCGGTGTGGGCCCGGCACGAGCGCGCGGGGCGGCGCCTGCAGGACGGGCTGCAGGAGATGGGCCTGGAGCTCTTCGCCGCCGAAGGGCACCGGTTGCCCGAGCTCACCTCCGTCGTCGTCCCCGACGGTGTGGACGCCGCCGCGGTGCGCGGTGAGCTGCTCGAGCGGTACGGGATCGAGATCGGCGCGGGTGTGGGCAGGTACGCGGACACCGTGTGGCGCATCGGGCTCATGGGCCCCAACGCCGACGACGACGCCGTCGCCCTCGTCCTCGCCGCCCTGCGGGACGTGCTGCGCCGCTGACCGCACGCCGTGCGGAGCGGATGCGAGCGGCGGCGATCTCGGTTCGAATGGGACGGGATGAGCACCCCACTTGAGCAGTACGCCCTCCTCTCCGACCTCCGCACCGGCCCGCTCGTGTCGCGCGACGGGAGCATCGACTGGCTGTGCCTGCCGCGTTTCGACTCCCCGGCCGTGTTCTGCGCGCTCCTGGGCGACGAGGACGACGGCCGGTGGCTGCTGCGCGCCGTCGACGGCGAGGTCGTCGAGCGGCGCTACCTCCCGCAGACCTTCGTCCTCGAGACGACGTGGCGCACCCCCACCGGGCGCGTCCGCGTGACCGACTTCCTCCCGCCGAGCACCGTTCAGGGCGACCTCGTGCGGCGGGTGGAGTGCCTCGAGGGCGAGGTGGAGGTCGAGCACGACCTGCGGCTGCGCTTCGACTACGCACGCTCGACCCCGTGGACGCGGCGGATCGAGCGGGAGGACGGTGAGGCGGCACTGCTCTCGCTCGCGGGCCCGGACGGCATCCTCATCACCGGTCCGCTGCTCCACTGGCCCGACGGCGCCGAGGAGCAGGACGAGGCCGGCTCCGCGCAGCCCGGCGCCCACGGGGACGGCGAGCAGGAGGGCAGGCGCGCGCCTCGTCTCGTGGGCACCTTCGCGCCGCGCGAGGGGGAGTCGCTCGACTGGGACCTCACCTGGTTCCCCTCCTACGAGGACCCGCCGGAGCCGCCGGACGCCGACCAGGCGCTCGCCGAGGCCGTGGAGTTCTGGACCGACTGGGCCTCCCAGCTCGAGGTGCACACGGACCATACGCAGATCGTCATCCGCTCCCTCCTCGTGCTCCGCGCCCTCACCCACCTCGACACCGGTGGCATCGTCGCCGCACCCACGGCGTCGCTGCCGGAGGACTTCGGCGGGGTGCGGAACTGGGACTACCGGTACACCTGGCTGCGCGACGCGGCCTTCACCATCGAGGTGGCGATCGCGCACGGGCTCACCAAGGGCGCCTCGCTGTGGCGCGACTGGCTGCTGCGCGCCGTCGCCGGCGACGCCGACGACATCAAGATCATGTACGGGCTGGCGGGTGAGCGGGAGCTCACCGAGCTCGAGCTCGACCACCTCGCCGGCTACGAGGACTCCCGCCCGGTGCGGATCGGGAACGGTGCGGCCGACCAGTACCAGGCCGACGTCGTCGGGGAGGTGATGATCGCCCTCCACGAGCTCCGCGAGGCGGGGGTTGCCGAGGACACCTACACCTGGGGGTTGCAGAAGAGTCTGCTGCGGTACTGCGAGAACAACATCGACCGCAAGGACCACGGGATCTGGGAGATGCGCGGGGACGCGCACTACTTCACCCACGGCCGCGTGATGATGTGGGCCGCCTTCGACCGCGGCGTGCGGGCCGTCGAGGAGCACGGGTACGACGGCCCGGTCGAGCGGTGGCGAGAGCTGCGGGACCGGCTGGCCGAGGAGATCGAGGAGGACGGCTTCGACGCCGACCTCGGGTCCTACACCCAGACGTACGACGGCCGGGAGGTCGACGCCTCCCTCCTCCAGCTGCCCCACACCGGGTACCTCGCCTACGACGACCCCCGGATGCTGGGGACGGTCGCCCGGATCGAGGAGGACCTCCTCGACGCCGAGCACGGGCTGGTCCACCGCTACCGCACCGAGGCCGGCATGGACGGGCTCGAGGGGGAGGAGTACCCCTTCCTCCTGTGCGCGTTCTGGCTGGTGGAGCAGTATGCCCACAGTGGCCGGGTGGAGGACGCCGAGCGGATGATGTCGCAGCTCGTCGGGTACTCCAGCGACCTGGGTCTGCTGTCGGAGGAGTACGACCCCGAGAGCGGGCGGCTGGCCGGGAACTTCCCGCAGGCCTTCAGCCACCTCGGCCTCATCCGTGCGGCCGACGCGATCAAGGCGGCCCGCGACGCCGAGCGGCAGGCTTAGAAGGTCGGGGAGCCCGCGAAGTTCTGCCGATCGCGACGAATGCGGGTCACCCGCCCACCGTGGTGGCGGCGGTAGACGTGGCCGCTGGGGGTCACCCACTCGTAGACGCCGTTCGCGAGGCGGCGGAGCTGGAACTCACCGCTGGTCTTGAGGATGTGGTCGTGGGTGCAGAGGTCCTCGAGGTCCAGCATGGAGGTGGTCCCACCTGCGTTCCACGGGACGATGTGGTCCAGCTGGCAGTTGCGCGCCGGATGCGGGCAGCCGGGGCGGACGCAGGTCCCGTCCCGCAGTCGGATGAGCTCCGCCAGCTCCGCGGGCGGCCGGTAGCGGGTGCGTCCGTGGTCGAGGACGGTGCCGCTGAGCGGGTCGGTGACGATGCGCCGCCACGTGCCGCCGAGCGCCATGGCCCGGGCGACGGCGGGGGAGATGGGCCCGTAACCCTCGAGGGTGGCGACCTCGGCGGATTCCCTGTCGAGGAGGGCGAGCATGGCGTCCTCGTCCGGCAGCGGGGCGAGCTCGGCGCCGGTGCCGTCGGCCGGCTTCGACGCCGGCAGGCCGAGCTGGCGGGCGATGTCCGGTGGGAGCAGGACCGAGAGCGGCACGTGGACCCGGATCTGCGCGCGCTGGCCACCGATCTGACCTACCGGCATGTGCCAGCGGCGGGGGACGGTGCCCGGACCGTCGGGAGGTGGATCGCCGTCGGGAGGCGGATCGCCGTCGGGAGGCGGGGGCGGGTCTGGCGGCGCCTCGGGTGCGTCCGACCCGGCTGTGGGCGCAGCTGTCCCCTCTGACCGCTGAGTGGGTGGGTCGGGATCGGCTTCCGGGACGGGGCGACCCACTCCTGCAGGTGCGGGATGACCGTCGCCCTGGCTGGAGTCCGGCCCGGGTGGCGGGGGTGAGGTTCCGGCGGCAGATCCACCCCGCTCGTCAGCCTCGTCCTGCGGCTCGAGTGTCGTGTCGTCCGCAGTGTCGGCCGGCGGCACGTGCACCGCGTCAGGCTGGGGCACCTGGGGCGCTTGCGGCTCCTGCGCCGCTCCGCCGTCGCCATCGTGCGCCGCTCCGTCGTCGGGCTCGTCGCTTGCTGGATCGTCGGGACGTGACTCGCCGGCCCCCACGACGGTTCCCGGCGGTAGCCCGACGTACCCGAGCTCGAGAGCGGTGTGGCCCATGAGGGCGAAGATGTCTGCCCGGAGCTGGTCGAGCGTGCGGTCGTCCCCGCCGGCCTGCGCGGAACGGGCTGCCGCCTCGAGCGCCAGGTCGATGGCCGCGGCATCGGTGGCGGGCAGGACCGCGCGGATGGAGGCCATGCCGTCGGGCAGCTGGCGCGGGTGCTCGACCCGCCGGCGGGCGCGGGCGCGGGCGTGGAAGAGGTCTGCGTCGTCGTGGCTGAGGGCGATGATCGCCTTCTTGACGGCCTCAACGAGCTGGCTGTGGGTCTGGGCCCCTGCGTCGTCGATGACGGCGTCCTGAACGAGGACGGCGATCTCGACCGGGTAGTCCTCGAGCATCGAGACGATCGTCGTGGCCTTGCGGGCGTCGATGTGCCCGATCGCCAGCGCTTGACCGGTGAGCGAGAAGACGGTCTCGAAGGCGCGGGCGTTGCTCACGATGCGCTGGGCGGCGTAGCGCGTCAGACCGAGGCGGGGAGCGAGCTCGTCGGCGGCCATGTTCCCGCACCTGACGTGCGAGGGCAGGGCGCCGCTGCCGCGCATGAGCGGGCGCCGGGACAGCTCGCCGGCCACCCGCGTGAGCTTGGCGGTGGCCCACGCGGCGATGCGCTGGTAGCCGGCCGCCATCTCCACGAGGTAGTACTCGTCCACCTCGCGGGGGTCGATGTCCTCGAGCTCGGCCAGGAGCTGGCCGTCCGGCGCCATGGTCGCGAGGGCATCGGCCGGCACGGGTTCGTGCGACTCGAAGCTCAGCCCCTCGGTGGGGATCATCGACGGCGGCGGCTTGTCCCCGCCGTACAGGTAGACGTCGGCGGCGTCCTCCTCGCGCTCCTCCCACAGCTCCACGAGCCGGTCCGCACGCTGGTCGCCGATGGGTTCGTAGGTGTACGGGTCCTCGAGCCAGGCCGCGTGCGGGTCGTGGTCGTCGATGTCGCTCACCGACCCCACCTCCTTCGCGGGTTCCGACTGCTCTGCCGTCCTGCTCCCAGGCTAGAACCGACCACTGACATTCGAGCTCGGCCCTCGGCAGCGGTGCGTGCACCCGCCAGGTGGGTGGGACCATGTGACGGCATGGACATCGTCGACGACGCCCGAGCTGCCCTCGCCGGGCCAGGGCACCCCCCGCACTCCCCGGGCATCCGAGTGCCCGCAGGCCCCGGGCTCTACGCCATCCACGCCGACGCAGCCGTGTGGTCGCAGCTCGGACTCGGGGAACCTCCCGACGACCGGCCGATCTACGTCGGCAAGGCCGAACGTTCACTAGCCAACAGAGATCTCGGCACTCACTTCGGCACGGGGCGAACCGGTCAGTCGACGCTCCGCCGTTCCCTCGCAGGCCTTCTCGCGACAGAGCTGGCGCTGCAGGCCGTGCCGCGGAACCTCGACGCTCCTGCCTACTACGCCAGCTTCGCGATCGAGCCAGCCGGCGACCAGCGGTTGACCGACTGGATGCTCACCAACCTCCGCCTTGCGACCTGGTCGTGCCCGGCTAGCACTGTCCTCGCACCGGTCGAGACGGCCGTGCTCCGGCTCCTCGTCCCGCCGCTCAACCTCAGCAAGGTGTCCACGCCGTGGCGGCGCCAAGTCTCGACGGCCCGTCAAGCCCTCGCGCGCCAGGCGCGTGACTGGCGGCCGACGCCGTAACCCCCACCGGATGCGCCCTCGCCACCCCCTCCGCAGACTGGGACGGGCCCCGACACCACGAGCGATAGGAGACACCCATGGCCTCCGAGGACGCCGACACCACCCGCACCGACCAGCTGACATTCCAGAACCCCGTCACCCGCTACCCGGAGATCACCCCGCCGGAGCAGGCGCAGGAGGAGCCGGGCCTGCAGGCGGACATGACCCCGCAGCCGGACATCGGCGAGCACTCCTACCGCGGCACCGGCCGCCTCGTGGGCCGCCGGGCCCTCATCACGGGCGGCGACTCGGGCATCGGCGCGGCCGTGGCGGTCGCCTTCGCCCGCGAGGGCGCCGACGTCGCGATCAACTACCTCCCCGACGAGGAGGAGGACGCGCAGAAGGTCGGTCGGATCATCACCGAGAGCGGCCGCAAGGCGGTCCTCATCCCCGGCGACCTCACCGACCCCACCGTGTGCAGCGACATCGTCGAGCGCACCGTCGCCGAGCTCGGCGGCCTCGACATCCTCGTCAACAACGCGGCCAAGCAGATCGCCAACGAGAGCCTCGAGGACACTCCGGACGAGCAGGTCGTCGAGACCTTCGAGGCCAACATCCTCGCGATGTTCCGCGTGACGAAGGCGGCGCTGCGCCACCTGGAGGCCGGCTCGACGATCATCAACACGACGTCGGTCGTCGCCTACCAGCCCCCGCCGCCGCTGCTGGACTACGCCTCGACGAAGGCGGCGATCAACGCCTTCTCCAAGGGCCTGGCCCAGGAGCTCGCCCCCAAGGGGATCCGGGTCAACGCCGTCGCGCCCGGGCCGATCTGGACGCCGCTGCAGCCCTCCTACGGGCAGCCGATCGAGGACCTGCCCGAGTTCGGCAAGAGCACCCCGCTCGGCCGCGCCGGCCAGCCGACCGAGCTCGCGCCCGCGTACGTCTTCCTCGCCTCGCCCGAGTCGAGCTACGTCATCGGGGAGACGCTCGCCGTCACCGGTGGCATGCCCACCCCCTGATGGCCGCACCGCACCTCGAGGTCCATCCGTGGGAGGTCCGTGAGCCCCGTGTGGACCCGGACCGGTTCGGCGCCGCCGAGGCGCTGTTCAGCCTGTCCAACGGGTACCTCGGGGTGCGGGGCACGCCGGACGAGGCCGACCCCTGCGTCGAGCGCGCCACCTTCCTCTCCGGGGTCCACGAGACCCACCCGCTCGCCTACCCGGAGGGCGGGTACGGGCACCCGGAGGAGGGGCAGGCGATCGTCGCCGTCCCCGACGGCACGCCGCTACGGCTCACCGTCGACGGCGCAGCCCTGGACGTCCGGGAGATCGAGCCCGAGGTCCACGAGCGCCGTCTCGACCTGCGCGCCGGCACCCTGGACCGGCGGCTGCGGTGGCGCTCGCCGTCGGGCACGCTGCTCGAGCTGCGCACGCGCCGGCTCGTCTCCCTCGCCGAGCGCTCCGTCGTCGCCATCCGCTACGAGCTGGAGGCGCTCGACGGGCCGGCCCACGTCGTCGTGCGCTCCGAGCTCACCCTCGGGACCTGCCCGCCCGAGATCCACAGCGACGACCCGCGCGTCTCCGCGGCCCTCGAGGAGCCTTTCGAGGTGCTCGAGACCCGCTCGGTCACCAGTGGCGGCCACCTCGCTCTGCGCACGCGGCGCACCGGGATCGGGGTCGCCGCCGCCGTCGAGCACGCCGTCGACGGCGCGGACACCGTCGAGTCCGAGGGCGGCGAGGACCGCGTGGTCACCACGGTCACGGCCGAGCTGGCCGCGGGTGAGAGCCTGCGGCTCACCAAGACGCTCGGGTACACGTGGTCCCACGACCTGCCCGCCGACTCCCTCGCCCAGCGGGCGGTCGCCGCCGTGCACGCCGGTGAGGAGCTCGGCTGGGACGGCCTGCTCGCCGAGCAGCGCCGCCTCCTCGACCAGTTCTGGGCGCGCGCCGACGTCGAGGTCGACGGCGACCCCGAGCTGCAGCAGGCGCTGCGCTACAACCTCTTCCAGCTGTGCTGCGCCGCGGCCCGCATCTCCCGCGCGCCCATCGGCGCGAAGGGCCTCACCGGCGCCGGCTACAACGGCCACACCTTCTGGGACGTCGAGGGCTTCGTCGTCCCCGTCCTCAGCTTCCTCCTGCCCGACGCCGCCGCCGAGCTGCTCCGCTGGCGCGCCTCCACCCTCGACGCCGCCCGCGAGCGGGCCGAGGTGCTCGACTGGCAGGGCGTGAGCTTCGCCTGGCGCACCATCGACGGCCACGAGACCTCCGCGTACTGGCCGGCGAGCACCGCCGCCGTCCACGTCAACGCCGCCGTCTCCCGCGCCTTCTGGATCCACGCCAACGTCACCGGCGGGTCGCTGGACGAGCTGGGCGGCCGCGAGGTGCTCGTCGAGACGGCGCGCCTGTGGATGTCGATCGGGCACGAGGACGCCGACGGCGGCTGGCACCTCCTCGGGGTGACCGGACCGGACGAGTACACCGGCGTCGTCGACGACAACGTCTTCACCAACCTCATGGCCCGGCGCAACCTCATCCGGGCCGCCGAGGCCTGCGAGTCGCGGCCCGAGCGGGCGCGGGAGCTCGGCGTCACCGAGGAGGAGGTGCAGGCCTGGCGGGCCGCCGCCGACGCCGTCCACGTCCCCTGGGACGAGCACCGTGGCGTCCACGAGGCCAACGCGGGCTTCACCACCTACCGGGAATGGCGCTTCGCCGACAAGCGCGACTCCTACCCGGTGGAGAAGCACCACCACTACGCGAAGTTCTACCGCCGCCAGGTCGTCAAGCAGGCCGACCTCGAGCTGGCCCTGTGGTGGTGCCGCGAGGACTTCACCGACGAGGAGGCCGCCGCGGACCTCGAGTACTACGAGGCGCGCACCGTCCGTGACTCCTCGCTGTCCGCGTCCGCCCAGGCCGTCGCCTGCGCGGTGGCCCAGCACCCCGACCTCGCCCTGCGGTACCTGCGCGAGGCGGCCCTTGTCGACCTCCGTGACATCCAGGACGACACCGCCGAGGGCCTCCACATGGCCTCGATGGGCGGGTCGTGGCTCGCGCTCACCGCGGGGCTCGGCGGTGTGCGGGAGATCGGCGAGGAGCTCGAGCTGTCCCCGATGCTGCCGAAGGCCCTCACCCGGACGTGCTTCCACCTCACCTGGCGCGAGTCGCTGCTGCGGGTGGAGACGACGGCGGCGGGCACCACCCTCACGTGCCTGGACGGACCGGCGCCGGTCGCCGTCGTCGTCGACGGGGTGCGCCACGAGGTGGGGGGCGAGCCGGTGACCGTCCCCCTGCGCCGGCCCACGCCGCTGCGCGCCGAGCCCACCCAGCCCGAGGGGCGCGAACCGCGCGTCTGACCGCGGGGAGATACTGGCGGGGACATGTCCCCACAGACCTCACCTCGCTCCGCCCTGCCCCGGGAGATCTGGGTGCTCGCGGGCGCCGCGCTCCTCATCGCCCTGGGCTACGGCCTCGTCGCCCCCGTCCTCCCGCAGTACGCCCGGTCCTTCGACGTCTCGGTCGCGGCCGCCTCGTTCGTCGTCAGCGCCTTCTCGCTGAGCCGGCTGCTCTTCGCGCCGGCGGGCGGGGCGCTCATCGCCCGGCTCGGGGAGCGGCGCATCTACATGGCGGGGCTGCTCATCGTCGCGCTCTCGAGCGTCGCCACCGCCCTGGCCCAGGACTACGTCCAGCTGCTCGTCTTCCGCGGGCTCGGCGGCATCGGTTCGACGATGTTCACCGTCTCGGCCATGGGCCTCATCGTGCGACTCGCCCCGCCGACGGCGCGCGGCCGGGCGTCCTCGCTCTACGCGACGTCCTTCCTCCTCGGCAACATCGGTGGGCCGGTGGTCGGCGGGCTCCTCGCCGAGCTGGGCCTGCGGGTGCCCTTCATCGTCTACGCCGTCGCACTCGTCCTCGCCGCCGGGGTGGTGTGGCGGCTGCTGCCGGAGACCGGCGGGCGGGGCGCCGCGCGGGCCGGGGACACACCCGCACAGCCGCCGATGCTCGTCGGGGAGGCCCTGCGCGACAGCGCCTTCCGCGCAGCGCTCGTCTCCGGCTTCGCCAACGGCTGGTCGAACTTCGGTGTGCGCGTAGCGCTGCTCCCGCTGTTCGCCGCGGCGGCGCTCGACTCCGGCCCCTGGGCTGCCGGTGCCGCGCTCGCCGTCTTCGCCGTCGGCAACGCGCTCGCCCTCCACGTGGCCGGCCGGCAGGCCGACGCCCGGGGACGGCGCCCGCTCGTCATCGCGGGTCTGGCCGTCAACGGCGTCTTCACCGCTGTCCTCGGCTTCTCCGGGAACATCGGGGTCGTGCTGGCCGTCTCGGCGCTCGCGGGCGTCGGCGCCGGCCTGCTCAACCCGGCCCAGCAGGCGACGGTGGCCGACGTCGTCGGCAACGAGCGCAGCGGCGGGAAGGTGCTCGCGGGCTTCCAGATGGCCCAGGACGCCGGCGCGATCATCGGCCCGGTGCTGGCCGGCGCGCTCGCCGACCGCTTCGGCTACGACGTCGCCTTCGCGGTGTCCGGGGCCATCACCCTGCTCGCCGGGCTCGCCTGGCTCGGTGCCCGCGAGACGCTCGAGCGGCGGTAGCCGCTCGGCTCAGTCCGTCGAGGGAGCCCCGCCGCTCACGGCGGTGACGATCTCCTGCGCGACCGTGCGGAGCTTGACGTTGCGGTGCTGGGAGGCGGTCCGCAGGATCCCGAAGGCCTCGTCGGCACCGCAGCGGTTCTGGCCCATGATGACGCCGATGGCCTGGTCGATGACGGCCCGGGACGTCAGGGCCGCCTGGAGCTGGGCGCTGAGCTCGGCGTGCTGGGCGAGGCGAACGGCCATGGTCAGGGCGCGGGACGCCTCGTCGGCGAAGCGGCGGGCGTCCTCACGCTCGGCCCTCCCGAAGGCGTGTGTCTCCCTCGAGTACAGGTTGATCGCGCCGACCGCGTCCGCTCCGCCGCTCAACGGCAGTGACATGGCGGACCGGACGCCGAGCGCGAGCGCGTGGGGGCGGTAGTCGCCGAACCGCTCCTCCTGCGCGAGGTCGTCGACGACGACGACCTCACCGGTGCGGATCGACGTGAGGCACGGTCCCTGGCCGTGGCCGT
This sequence comes from Georgenia phoenicis, assembly GCF_047302425.1. Taxonomy (NCBI): domain Bacteria; kingdom Bacillati; phylum Actinomycetota; class Actinomycetes; order Allobogoriellales; family Allobogoriellaceae; genus Georgenia; species Georgenia phoenicis. Next base: position 506,692 of record NZ_CP154855.1, read on the forward strand.
ACTGGACCTCGTCGTAGCGGGACGCCTCCGCGTCGCTGCTGGCGACCGTCATCGGGTGTCCGTCCCTGGCGAAGGTGATCCCCGCGTGGACGTCGGAGCCCAGGGTGGCCACGGCGACGTCGACGATCTGCTTGAGGAACTTCTCCACGTCCTCCGTGGCGAGCAGGATGTCGTGCAGGGCGCCAGCGAGGTTCTGGCCGTCGCTCTCGCGAACCGATCTGTCGGTCATGGCAGTCACTGGGCAATCTCGGGAGACAGAGTCCCGGACTCACGTACAGCGAAGGCGGCGTGCCGCGGTGTGGCGCGCTCGGAAAGGCTCCGACCACCCCATCGTCGCACACCCGAGGTCCGCGCACCGGGTGGTCGCTGGAGCCCTCTGCTGGACGGGGCCGCAACCACGCCCTAAGGTGGGCAGTGGTTAGGACCATAGCCGCAGCGCAGCGCTGCCATGGGTACGGCCGACCGACCTCCCGTGGGCTCACGAACGACGCCCGGAGGTCCTCACCATGGCACCCGACCCCTTCCCGCGCCGCGACGGACCCCGTCTCGACATCCGCCCCATGAGCGGCCCCGCGGACGCTGCGGTGCGACTCGCCGTCGTCGGCGAGATCGACCTCTCGACGGTCCCGGTCCTCGAGGCGGCCCTCAACCCTCTCCTTGCCGAGGGTGCCGCGCAGGTCGCTCTGGACCTCAGCGGGGTGACCTTCTGCGACGCCGCCGGGCTCAACCGGCTGCTGGCCGCGCGCAGAGTGCTGGACGCGTTCGGCAGCGAGCTCGTGCTCCACGGCCCCTGCCCCTCCCTGCAGCTGCTCCTCGACGTCGTCGCGCCCGAGCTCGAGCTGGCGCCACCGCTGACACGTTGAGCCGCGGCGGGCGAGGACCTGCTCCGTGACGTAGCGTGGCGCGGGCACGGCACGGGCGGTGGACACCGCACCGCTGACCGCCTCAGACAAGGGGTGCACATGGCCGACCCCCACGGCCCGCGCCCGACGGCGGTCCCGCCAGTGGACGCGGGTCCTTCCCTGGGCTCCTGGACGCTCACCGACGCCCAGGAGCTCGGCGCCCTGCGGCGGTGCGTCACCGGGATTCTGCACCCGGAGCCGTGCGGTGAGGCAGCGCACCTGCTTCTGCTCGTCCTCACCGAGCTGGCGACCAACGCCCTGAAGTACGGGTCACAGCCGGTCGCCGTGTCGATCCACGCTGCGGACGACGGCTGGCTCCTCGACGCGAGAGACACGAACTGGCGGACCCCGCCGGGGCACCGTGCCCGCGACGACGGGGCCCCTGGCGGCTACGGCCTGCGCATCCTCGACAGCGTCACCACCGCCTGGGGCTGGTACTCGCGCCCCGACGACGGCGTCAAGCACGTGTGGGCGGTCGTGCCCGCAGCAGGTGCGGGAACGGCGGCGACGGGCGAGCCTGGGGGCTGACCTGAGGACGAACGGGAGGCGACACGTGGCGCGACCTCGTGGCATGGCACGCGGACTACGGGTGGCGGCCGTCCGGTACCGCTTCGAGGAGAGCCTCTTCCTCCTTCCCGCACTCGTCATGCTCGGCGGCATCGTCCTCGCCGTCGTCGCCTCGAACGTCGACGACGCGCTCGGCCACGACGCCGATGTGCCGCTCACGCTCGCGATGAGCAGCAACGCGGCCACGTGGCTGCTCGCCACGGTCGCCGGCGCGATGATCACGACGGTCGGCGTCGTCTTCTCGCTCACGGTCGTCAGCCTCCAGCTGGCCAGCGACCAGTTCTCCCCGCGCGTCATGCGGTCCTTCATCCGCGACCGGCTCAGCCAGGTCGTCATCGGCCTGCTCGTCGGCACCTTCTTCTACTGCGTGCTCGTGCTGCCGAACATCAGCGGCGAGGCGACCGCCCCCGCGCCGCGCATCTCCCTCACGATCGCCGTCGTCCTCACGCTCGTCACGGTCGTCGGGATCATCGTCCACCTCGACCACCTGGCGCGGGGGCTGCAGGTCGGCAACGTCGTCCGCAAGATCGGTGACGAGGGCGAGGCCGTCGTCGCCACCCTCGGCGACGTGCCGTCAGGGCTGGAGGAGATCGACCCGCAGGGACTCACCGCCCCGGAGGATGCCGCCGTCGTCCTGTGCCCGAAGAACGGGTGGGTCAGCCAGGTCGAGCCGGGGCTCCTCCTCCGCGCGATCCCGCCGGGCACGACGGTGCGCCTCGAGACCCGGGTGGGCGCCTACATCCACACCGGCGAGCCGCTCCTCACCGCGTGGCCCCCTCCGCCGGAGCGTGCGCGGGAGGCGATGGCCGCGGCGATCGAGGTCGCCGACGGGCGGACGATGCTCCAGGACGTCGACTTCGCCATCCGTCAGCTCGTCGACATCGGTCTGCGTGCGCTCAGTCCGGCCATCAACGATCCGACGACCGCCGTCGAGGTCGTGCTCCGCCTCGGCAGTCTCATGCGCTTCGTCCTCGCCACCCGTGAGGCGCCCGTCGCGGTCCGCGACCGCGAGGGACGGGTGCTCGTGCAGCCGTGGAGCCTGGACCACGAGGAGTACGTCGAGCACGCCTTCGACCAGCTGCGGCAGACCGCCGTCGACCAGCCGCACGTCGTCGGCACGATCCTGCGGGTGCTGCGCATGCTCGTCGCCCACGTGCGGGAGGAGGGGCGCCCCGAGCTGGCGGCGCCGCTCGAGCGGCAGATGCGGCTCCTCCTCGAGTCGGTCGAACGGCAGCCCGGCCTGCACCCCGAGGACCTCGAGCTCCTCGAGGACCTGCGCTCGGACGAGACGGACCCGGCGGACCACAGCCGGTGGCACGATGAGGGGTACTGACCCGCACTGATTCGAGGAGGCCGCCGATGAGGGAGACCGCCGAGGAGGTCGCCGCGCTGCAGGCCCTCATGGACGCGTCCCACGGCCGCAGCACGAGCCACCTGCGCGAGATCGTCAGCGGCGATCGTCGCCTCACCGCCGAGCAAGTGCTCGCGCAGCTCACCGGGATGAAGGTGCTCAGCCTCGCCACCGTGACCGCCGCCGGCGAGCCACGCGTCAGCGCCGTCGACGGCCACCTCCTCCACGGGCAGTGGACCTTCGGCACCGACGGCCGAGCTGCGAAGGCGCGGCACCTCGCCGCGCGTCCCGCGGTGAGCGCCGCGCACGTCGACGGCGAGCGGCTCGGCGTCTTCTGCCACGGGCGGGCCGTGCGGCTGACGCCGCAGGACCCGCTGTGGGAGGAGACGATCGAGCACTGGACCGCGCACTACGGCTCGGACCCGACGACGTGGGGCGCGGACATCCGCATGTTTCGCATCGAGCCGACGTGGCTCGTCGGCTACGGCACCCTCGAGTAGGACTTCACACGTGGTCGGCCGTGGCCACGCAGAACTGGTTGCCCTGCGGGTCGGCGAGCGTCACCCACCGGAAGCTCTCGTCGCCGCGCCGCGCCACGAGGGTCGCACCGGCCGCCAGCAGGCGGTCGACCTCGGCGTCGAGGTCCTCGGCCACGAGGTCGAGGTGGATCCGGTTCTTCCCGGGCGTCGGGTCATCGACCTTCTGGAACGCCAGCCGCACGGGCAGGGTGCCACCCGCGACCATGACGAACCAGCCGTCGTTGCGCTCGACCACCTCCCCGCCGGTCTGCTCCGCCCACCAGGTGGCGAGGGAGTCCGCGTCGGTCGTGTCGAAGGTCACCATGCCCACCGTCATCATGGGGAGCACCGTAGTGCGGCGGAACCGGCCCGGTGGTGCATTCGCCGGATGACTTCCGGGTGACGGGTCTACTGTGCGGCCATGACGACGACGGAGCGTCCCGCTCGCACGGGCCGGGTGCGGTGGCGTGTCCTCGCCCCGGCGGTGCTGCTCGCGCTCGCCCTCGGAGCCTGGCTGTGGTGGTGGAGCCACCCGAGGGCCTTCGCGGACTACGGCGCGGGCCTCGGCGCCGTCGCCGAGATCGGTGAGACCAGGTACTTCGGCCTCGCCAACGCGCCGCGCGACCTCGAGATCCTCGAGGTGCGGCCGCTGGTGGCCTCCGACGGTGCGGACGCCACGGTGACCGCTGTGGTCTGCATGGGCGCGGAGGACAGGGGCGGGGTGGGGGTCGGTTCGCCCGAGATGGTCACCGAGGGCTGCCGCTCCGTGCGTGAGCCGGCAGGCCGCTTCACCCCTGACGACCAGCTTCTCGTCGAGGTCCGTGGCACCTCCGAGGGAACCGTCGTCGTCGACGGCGTCGTGGTCACCTACCGCGACGGCGCGCAGCGGGGGACGGAGGTGCTCGACGTCGACATCGGCGCGGGGTTCGGGCTCGGGATCGACATCGAGGACTTCGTGTGGTGACCGGCTACGCGGCCTTCTTGCGCGGGATCATGCCCTCGAACCCGGCGATGCGGAATGAGCGCCTGCGCGCCGTCTTCGAGGAGCTGGGCCTCGAGCGGGTCGCCTCCGTCCTCACGAGCGGGAACATCGTCTTCCACGCCCCCGCGCAGGACACCGCCGCCCTGGAGGAGCGGATCCAGGACGCCCTCCACGAGCGGCTCGGCATCCCGGGCGGCACGCTCGTGCGGACCGGGGAGGAACTGCGCGCACTCCTCGACTCCGACCCCTTCCCCGGGCTCACCCACGGGCGCGGCAGCTACCTCACGGTCGTGTTCCTCAAGCACCGGCCCACTGCCCCGGTGGAGCTGCCGGCGGACCCCGACCCCCGCACGTGCGTCATGGGCTACGACCCGGTGACCCGCGCGTTCCTCGCCGTCGTCGACAACAGCGACCCGGGCACGACGCCGGACTTCATGGCGTGGATCGGCCGGACCTACGGCAAGGACGTCACCGTGCGCACCTGGCTCACGGTTCAGCGCGTCACCCGGAAGGTCGAGGCCTGAGGCGGGTCCCTACCAGCGGCGGGCGAGGCGCCGCTCGACGAGGCCCAGCAGGCTGTCGGTGAGCTTGCCCAGCACGGCCAGGGAGATGATCGCGAGGAGGATCCGGTCGACCCGGCCGTTGTTCTGGGAGTCGGTGAGGAGGAAGCCCAGGCCCATCGAGGACGCGATGAGCTCGGCGGCGACGAGGAACAGCCACGCCTGTGCGAGCGCCAGCCGCATCCCGGCCGCGACCGCCGGCGTCACCGCGGGCAGCTGCACCCGCGTCAGCAGGCCCACCCCGCGGTAGCCGTAGGCGCGCCCGACCTCGACGAGCTGCGGGTCCACGTGCCGCAGAGCGGAGGCCACCGTCGTGTAGACGGGGAAGAAGGCGCCGATGGCGATGAGGACGACCTTGGAGTCCTCGTTGATGCCGATCCACAGGATGAGCAGCGGCACCCAGGCGAGGGAGGGGACGGCGCGCAGCGCCCCCACGGTCCCGGCCAGGAGCGTGTCTGCCCAGCGGGACAGGCCGATGAGCGCTCCCGCCACGAGGCCGACGACGGCGCCACCGGCGAAGCCGAGGAGCACCCGCTGCGTCGAGATCGCCACGTGCGTCCACAGCGTGCCGTCGGCCGCGAGCTCCGCCCCGGCCGTCCACACCGCCGCGGGCGAGGGCAGCTGGTACGGCGCGAAGACGCCGGTGACGGCGGTGAGCAGGTGCCACAGGGCGAGGATCGCGAGGGGGACGGCGACGACGGCGAGCGTGCGCCAGCGTGCGGTTCCGACGGGGGAGGGTGCCGCCGTCGTCGTCGGCACGTCCGTGGCGGCGCGGGGGACCGTGAGGGTGGCCATGTCAGTCCTCCGGCTCGGTGATGGTCGTGGCGTCGGCCTGCCGGGCCCAGGTGTCGTCGATGAGCTCCTCGAGGGCGGTGTCGATCTGCTCCTGGGAGGTGACGTCGCCGGTCTCGACGAAGATCGGGCCGACGACCTCGAGGACCGCGCGCTGCGCGTCGCCCGGGACGGCGTCGATGCCGAGGTTGGTGCGCTCGAGCACCACCTTCTCGGCGACGGCGGGCTCGATGCCGGCGACGTCGGCGAGGATCTCCACCGTCTCCTCGGGGTTCTCCGCCGCCCACTCCCTGGCCTTCTCGTAGGCGTCGACGACGACCTGCGCGAGATCCGGGGAGGTCTCGAGGAAGTCCTCGGTGGCGTTGAGGAAGCCGTAGGTGTTGAAGTCGACGTTCCGGTAGAGCAGCCGGGAGCCGGTGTTGAGCTCCGTGTCGGCCATGATCGGGTCCAGGCCCGCCCACGCGTCGACCGCGCCGTTCTCCAGGGCCACCCGGCCGTCGGCGTGCTGGAGGTTCTGCACCTCGACGTCGGCGATGTCGACGCCGTGCTCCTCGAGGCTCTGGACGAGGAAGAAGTAGGGGTCGGTGCCGCGGGTGGCGGCGACGGAGCGCCCGGCGAGGTCCTCCACGGAGGTGATGTCGGAGTCCGCGGGCACGACGATCGCCGACCACTCGGGCTGGTCGTACAGGGCGATCGTGTGGATCGGGGCCCCGTTGGCACGGGCGAGCAGGGCGGCCGAGCCGGCGGTCGAGGCGATGTCGGCGGCCCCCGAGCGGAGCAGCTCGTTGGCCTTGTTCGAGCCGGCGGACTGCACCCACTCGACCGTGACGTCCGGGCCGAGGGTGGCCTCGAGCCACCCCTGCTCGCGGATGATCAGGCTGAGCGGGTTGTACGTGGCGAAGTCGACGGTCAGGGTGTCGGCGCTCCAGGCGCCCTCCCCGCCGTCGTCGTCGGCGACGGCGGAGCCCTCCCCGGCCACGCAGCCGGACAGGAGGAGGGCGCCGACGGCGAGGGCGGCGGCGTAGGTGGGGGTGCGGGTCATGGGCGGTGCCTTCCGGGTGGGTGGTGCTCAGGCGTGGTGGGTGTCGACGCCGAGGCCCTCGAGCAGCTCGGCACGCAGACGGGCGAGCTCGGCGCTCGCGCGGTCACGGGGGCGGGCGCCGGGGACGTCGACGACGGCCTGGACGGTGCTCGCCCCGCCCGGGCCGGGGCCGAGGAGGACGACGCGGTCGGCGAGGTAGAGCGCCTCCTCGACGTCGTGCGTCACGAGGAGCACGGTCGTGGGCTCGGCGGCGTGCAGGTCGAGGAGCAGGTCCTGCATGTTGAGGCGGGTGAGGGCGTCGAGGGCGCCGAAGGGCTCGTCGAGGAGCAGGACGCCGGGGCGGCGGGCGAGGGCGCGGGCCAGGGAGGCGCGCTGCGCCATCCCGCCCGACACCTGGCGGGGGCGGTCCTCGGCGCGGTCCCCGAGGCCGACGAGCTCGAGGAGCTCGGCGACCCGCTCCGCCCCGGCGGCGCGGTCGGTGCCGCGGGGCAGGCCGAGAGCGACGTTCTGGCGCAGGGTCCGCCACGGCAGCAGGCGCGGCTCCTGGAAGGCGAAGGCGCAGCGCGGGTCCGCCCCGCTGACCGCGGTGCCGGCGATGGTGATCCGGCCGCCGGTGGGGGAGTCGAGCCCGCACACCTGGCGTAGGAGCGTGGACTTCCCGCAGCCGGAGGCGCCGAGCAGCGCGACGATCTCCCCGGCGCGGACGGACAGGTCGATCCCGGTGAGCACCGTGCGGGGCGCCTGGCCCGGCCGCCGCGGCGCGAAGGTCCGGGTGACGCCCGACAGCTCGACGGCGTGGGCGGGGTGCTCGCGGACGGCGGTGATGGTCATGGGGGCTCCTCGGGGGTGGTCGGCTCGACGCTAGGAGCGGGCGTCGGGCCCGACAACGGTCCGACCGGGACGTCCCACAGTCCGGTATGTCGGACGCCTTCGTCTCACTCCTCGGCCACCACGGGGTACTGCCAGGATGAGCGCATGGACGAGGAACGGGCGGTGACGCTGGTGCCGAGCCGGCACGAGGAGTGGCGCCTGCGCTACGCCGAGCTCGCCCGCCGGCTCTCCGCGCTGCTCCCCGCCGCCCGCCTCGAGCACATCGGCTCCACGGCGGTGCCGGACCTGCCCGCCAAGGACGTCGTCGACGTGCTCGTCGGCGTGGACACGGCCGACGTCGTGGCGGTGGCCCGCCGGCTGCGGGCCGAGGGGCTCGACCTCGAGGGCGAGCTCGCCCACCACTGCTGGCTCAGCCTCCCGGACCGGCGCTCGCGGACGTTCGTCGTCCACGTCGTCGAGCACGGCGGACGGGCGTGGGCCCGGCGCATTGCCTTCCGGGACCTGCTGCGGAGCGACGCGGACGCGCGCGAGCGCTACCTCCGGGTGAAGCGGGCCGCCGCGCGGGAGGCTGCCGGCTGGGACGACTACACCCGGGCCAAGTCCGAGGTCGTCGCCGAGCTGCTCACGCGGACGTAGTCAGGGCATCGAGGTCGCGCACAGCGTAGCGGTGGTGCTCCCACTCCTCCTCGAGGATCGTCCGCAGGCAGGAGAGCACGGTCTCCTCGTACTGGGGCGCGTGCGGGTTGCGGCGCGGCGCGGCCAGCTCCTCCGCCGTCACGTCGTTCAGGTACGCACGTACCAGAGCCTGCCGGTCGGCTCGTGCAGCCAGGACCTCCTCGAACGTCGGGGTGCCCGACGAGAACTCCGAACCGTCGAAGGCGGCGGTGCCGCCGTCGTCGTCGTTCGGCAGCCCGACGGAGTGGAAGGGGTGCTCGCGCTCGAGGACCGCTCGGCCGAGCCAGGTGTCGGTGGCCATGACGAGGTGGCGAAGGGTCTGCGCGAAGGACCACTCGCCGTCGACCGACCGGTCCACCGTGCCGGCGGGCATCGCGACGGCGCGCGCGACCGTGGCCGCCCACGTCTCCTCGAGCGCCGCCCACGCGCGGCGCAGGCCCTCCGGGTCCGCGGCCCGGCGCCGCTCGCGCCCCGGGAAGCGCCGGTCGAGCTCGGCGTCGACGAGCGGCACGACGTCGACGCTGTTGACGAGGAAGGTGCCGCCGTCCTCGAGCAGCCAGGGGGAGTCGACCTCCATCCCGGCGACGTCACTGCCGCGCACGACGACGCCGCTCAGGTCGCAGCCGACGAACCGCGAGCCGCGCAGGCTGCGGCCGCGAAACGTACGCCCGCTCAGGGGCTCGGGCTCGTTCCCGTCCACGAGAAGACCTTGGCACGGCACGCCGGCGCCGTACAGTCTCCGGGTGCACTTCACCGAGTACGACACCCGCCTCGCCGCCTACGCCGTCCTCGTCAACGAGGCCGACGAGATCCTGCTGACCTGGTTCAACGGCGGCACCGACGGCGGCCGGCCGGGCTGGTCGCTGCCCGGCGGCGGCGTCGAGTACGCGGAGGCCGTCGAGGACGCGGTGCTCCGCGAGGTCTACGAGGAGAGCGGCTACGAGATCGAGCTCGGGCCGCTCCTGGCCATCGACCACCACACGGCACCCGCCAGCGGGCGCTTCCCGCGCCCCTACCGGTCCCAGCGCTTCCTCTTCCGCGCGAGCGTCGTCGGCGGGCAGCTGGGGACCACCGAGGTCGGCGGGACGACCGACTTCGCCCGCTGGGTGCCGCTGGCCGACTTCCCGCTCGCCGAGCACACTGCCGACATCGTCGAGCTCGCCGTGCGGCGCCTGGACGAGCTCAGTCGCTGACGGCGCCCGGCTCGAGCGGCGGCCGGCCACGCCGGTAGAAGGCCCAGGTGAGCAGCCACAGGACCAGGCCGATGGCGATGAGGCCACCGGCGATCTGGTACTCGATGGGGTCCTGCGCCCACGGGCCGACGAGGAAGGCGCAGGTGAGCGCCCCGACGTAGGGCAGCACCCGCGGCGCGCGGAAGTGCTCGCGGTCCACCGGCCGGCGGCGCAGCACGATCGCCGCGACGTTGACCACCGTGAACACGGCCAGCAGGAGCAGCGCCGTCGTGCCGCCCAGGGCGGTGACGGTCTCGTCGCCGGCCACCTGCGTCACTCCCCAGATGAGCCCGAAGGCCAGGAGCGTGGTGAAGACGATGGCCGCCCACGGCGAGCGCCGGCCGGGCAGCACCTTCCCGAGCACGGGAGGGAGCACCTCGTGCTGCGCCATCCCGTAGATGAGCCGGCTGGCCATCATGAGGTTGATGAGCGCGGTGTTGGCGACGGCGAACATCGACAGGAAGGGGTAGATCGTGTCGACGGGCAGGTCGGGGGCACCGCGACGGACCACCTCGAGCAGCGGCGTCGTGCTGTCCGCGAGCTCACCGACCGGCACGATGGCGACGGCGGTGATCGACACGAGCACGTAGATGAGCGCTGTCAGGCCGAGGCCGGTGAGCATGACCCGCGGGAAGGTGCGCACGGGGTCCTTGGTCTCCTCGGCCATGTTGACCGAGTCCTCGAAGCCGACCATCGAGAAGAAGGCCAGCGCCGTCGCCGAGGTCAGTGCGAGGAAGACGGTCTTGTCCTCGCTCGTCTCGAAGACCGCGGCCCGCCCGAAGTCGACGTCGCCCTGGGACATCGCCCACAAGCCGATGGCGATGACGATGAGGAGGCCGGTGAGCTCGACGAGCGTGAGGACGACGTTGAAGACGAGCGACTCCGTCACCCCGCGCAGGTTGACGAGGGCGAGCAGGGTGATGAAGGCGAGCGCGATCAGGGTGACGCCGCCCTGCCCCCAGTCGAGCCCGAAGCCGACGATGAAGTTCTCCGCGAGGAACTTCGCGGCCGTCGACGCCGACGTGAGGCCCGAGCTGAGGACGGCGAAGGTGACGAGGAAAGTGAGGACGTGGATGCCGAAGGCCTTGTGCGTGTACAGGGCGGCGCCCGCCGCCTGCGGGTACTTCGTCACGAGCTCGAGGTAGGAGAAGGCGGTGACGGTGGCGACGGCGAAGGCGAGGAGGATGGCGGCCCACCCCGCGCCGCCCACCTCGGCGGCGACCTGACCCGTGAGCGCGTAGACGCCGGTGCCGAGGATGTCCCCGACGATGAAGAGGAGGAGCAGCTTGGGGCCGATGGCCCGCTTGAGGTCCGGCTCGCCGCTCGCCGTCGAAGTGCTCATCCCACGTCCCTCCTGGACCCGGCGTCCCCGCGGGACGTCTCGTGCCGGAAGGGTCGTCCCAGGGGAACGGGCGCGCAACCGGAGACCTTCCCCCGGTAGGCCCGGCGGTTCTACCCTTGCCCCGTGGGCCTGTGCCCATCCGGGAGGCCCGCGACCACCTCGAGCGAGAGGGGAAGCGACGATGCGCTCCTCGACTGGCACCATCCATCGGCTCGGCACCGCTGCCGTCGTCGTCGTTCTCTCCGCCATGGGCCTCGCGGGCGCGGCGCAGGCGAAGGGCGGCGAGGTCGGCGGGTCGGGCCCCGACTACTACCTCACCAACACGGCGACCGGGGCCGGGGCCACCCGTGTCGGCTACGGCCTGGCGGGTGACCGCGCCTACGTGGGCGACTGGGACGGCGACGGCGTCGACACCCTGGCCGTCCGGCGCGCCAGCACCTTCTACGTCCGCAACTCCGTGTCCGCCGGCCCGGCGGACCGCGTCTTCGCCTACGGGCGCGCCGACGACGAGGTCTACGTCGGTGACTGGGACGGCGACGGCACCGACACCCTGGCCGTGCGCCGGGGCAACATGTACCACGTGAGGAACAGCCTCACGGGTGGTGCCGCCGAGCTCAGCTTCGCCTACGGCAGCGCCCACGACGTCGTCCTCGTCGGCGACTGGGACGGCGACGGCACGGACTCCCTGGCGGTACGCCGTGGGAGGAGCTACCACCTGAGGAACAGCCTGAGCGCGGGTCCCGCGGACCGGGTGGTCGACTACGGCCGGGTCTCCGACCGGGTGCTCGTGGGCGACTGGGACGGCGACGGCGACGACACCCTCACGGTGCACCGCGGCAGGACCTACCTGGTGAAGAACGCCCTGACCGGCGGCCCGGCGGACCGGGAGCTGGCCTTCGGCCGGGAGGCCGACGCCGCCTTCGCGGGGGACTGGGACGGCAACACCATCGACACCCTCGGCGTGCGCCGCGGGGCGTGCACCGACCCGGGGACGACGGAGAACCAGTCCTCGGGCCGTGACCCCCTGCTCCGGATGAGCACCGTCACCGGGTCCGCGCTCTCGGTGGCGCCCCTCCCGTGCGTGGAACGGGTGGTGCTCGAGTTCCGCGGCTCCGACGCGCCGCCCGGGTGGCAGGCGGCCTACGTCGACCTCATCCGCAACGAGGAGTCGGGCCAGTCGGTACAGCCACCCTTCGCCGCGGGTGCCTTCCTCCACGTGACGTTCGCGGCCTGGTTCACCGGTGAGCCGGCGGGTAGGCCGCCGTTCATGGGTCCCGACCGGCTGGTCCTGCGGGAGGGGTACGACGCACTGCGGGACGTCCGGGTGCTCGGTGGCTTCGAGGGCATCAGCGACATCGGCATCGGGCTCGACGAGGTGCGCCCCTACCGGGTGACCTGGCTGCGCGACCCGGTGCGGCTGGTCGTCGACGTCTACACCGGCTGACACGAGCGGGGCGGCGGCCGGTGCGGCCGCCGCCCCGCCGTCCGTCAGCGGCGCCGCAGCCGCATCGCCTCGAGCACGAGGTCGTGGATGTCGGTGTTGTCACGGACGTCGACCATCGCGTCCGCACCCGGCCCCTCGGCGCTCGCCGGGGTGGCCGCACCGGTGTGCCCGCCCGTCGTCCAGTCGATCGTGAACGTGAGGTCCGTCCCGGCGAGGGTGAAGGGCCCCTCCTCGGCCTGCTCGCCCTCGCCCGACTCGTCCTCGTCGTCGACGAGCTCGATCGCCAGCCCACCGGTCTCGTGGTCCCCGACGACGACGATGAGCGTGTTCCCGTGGCGCGCGGCGAAGTCGCGGGCCAGGGCCACGGTCTCGTCGAGCTCCCGGCCGGCGGCGATCATCTCCGCGGCGTGGCCGTGGTGGGCCATCTCGTCGATGCCCTCCTCCTCGATGACGAGGAAGAAGCCGTCACGGTCGCGGGAGAGCACCTCGAGGGCCTTGTCCGCCATCGCGGTGAGCGGGACGGCGGGCTCGTAGAGCGGCGCCGCCGGGCCGACGTGCTCGAACATCTCCTGGTTGGCGAAGAGCCCGAGCAGGCGCCGTCCGTCCGCCGCCGCGAGCTCCTCGGCGTCGGTCACGTACTCGTAGCCCAGCCGCTGGGCCCGGGCGACGAGGTTGCCGGCCGTCCCCCTGCTTCCCTCGCTCGGGTCGGTCTCCGGGTTGTCCGGCCACGCGCCCTCCGTGCCGGCCGGGTACCACCAGTCCTCACCGCCGCCGAGGATGACCTCCGGCTTGCTGTTCTCGAGGTACTGGCGCGCGATCTCGCTCTGGTTCGCGCGGTCGGTCACGTGCGAGCCGAAGGACGCCGGCGTCGCGTCGGTGACCTGGGAGGTCGTGACGAGCCCGGTCGACTTCCCGGCCCGCTCGGCCCGCTCGAGGAGCGTCGGCACCGGGTTGCCGGCGAGGTCGACGGCGATCGCCCCGTTGTAGCTCCGTACCCCGGTGGCGAAGGCCGTGGCGCCGGCGGCGGAGTCGGTGACGACCTCCTCCGGGTCCGCGGGGTCCGTCTGCGTCCAGCCCTGGTAGTGCAGCTCGTTCATCGTGAGCTCGCCCTCGCGACCGACCGTCGCGAGGCGCACGGCCTCGCGGTGGGCGATGCCCATGCCGTCCCCGACCAGGACGATGACGTTCTGGGCGCGGTCGCGGCCGTGGCCGTGGCCGTGGCCGCCGCCCCTCCGGTCGCCCTCCCCGCCCTGGACGGCGGCACCCGCGCCACCCGCCAGGACGAGCGCCAGTGTTGCCCCAAGTACTCGCACAGCACCGTGTCTACGCACTCTCACCACTCCCCGTGACTCTGCGCCGCCCCCGCGGTCACGCCCCCTGTGGTCATGACGGGGCTGGCGCCGGACGCGCACACGCTACGCCCGGCGTGGCCACCCGGCCACGGCTGGGAGGAGACGCCGACCTGTCCCTCCTCCCCGGGGAGGAGGGGACGGGCCGGCCGATCTCGTCGCCGCGGACGATCCCCTCCGGCTCCGCCGCTCCTAGCGTCGAGGGTGTCGCCGGTGCCGCCGGTGGGAACTGGAGAGATGACATGATCGAGGTGACCCAGCTGACGAAGCGCTACGGCGCGACGACGGCGGTGGACGACCTGAGCTTCACCGTGCGGCCGGGCACGGTGACCGGCTTCCTCGGCCCGAACGGTGCCGGGAAGTCCACGACGATCCGCATGGTCGTCGGCCTGGAGGCACCGACGTCGGGCTCCGCCACGGTGAACGGGCAGCGCTACGCGCAGCTGCGCGCGCCGCTGCAGGAGGTGGGCACGATGCTCGACGGACGCAACGCCCACCCGGGCCGGACGGCGCTCGGGCACCTGACCGGCCTGGCCCGTACCCACGGGATCGGCCGGGCGCGCGTGGACCAGGTCATCGGGCTCGCGGGCCTCGAGTCCGTCGCCCGGCGCCGGGTCGGCACCTTCTCGCTCGGCATGGGCCAGCGGCTCGGCATCGCCGCCGCCCTGCTCGGCGACCCCGCCACCCTCATCCTCGACGAGCCGGTCAACGGGCTCGACCCGGACGGTGTGCTGTGGATCCGCCACCTCCTGCGCGCTCTCGCGGCCGAGGGGCGCACCGTGCTCCTGTCCTCCCACCTCATGAGCGAGCTGGCGGAGACCGCCAGCCGCGTCGTCGTCATCGGCCAGGGCCGGCTGCTGGCGGACGAGGACATCGACACCCTCGTCGCCGCCACGGCACGGGCCGGGGTGGTGCGGGTGCGCGCGACCGACGCGTCGGCGCTGGCGCACGCGCTCGAACGCCGCGGGGCGTCGGTGACCCTCGAGGAGGGCAGGGTGCTCGAGGTGGCCGGCAGCGACGCGGGCGCCGTCGGTGCGCTCGCGGCCGGCCTCGGGATCACGCTGCTCGAGCTGTCCACCGTGTCCGGCACGCTCGAGGACGCCTACCTGGGCCTCACGGCCGGTGCGGTGCAGTACCGCGGGGAGGTGGCCCGATGAGCGCCGTCGCCGCCCTGCCCGCCGCTGTCGGCCTGCCGGCGCGGCCGGGGCCGACCTTCGCCCGCGTCCTCGCCGCGGAGTGGGGCAAGGCCTGGGGGCTGCGCTCCACCCGCTGGGCGGTGGCCGTCATGGTGCTGCTCACCGCCGGCATCTCCTTCCTCGGGGGCATGGACTCCGCCGTCGGGGCCGATGGGTACGGCAGCCTCGCCTATTTCGTCACGAGCACCCTGGTGGTCACGCAGTACCCGCTCCTGCTGCTCGGCGTCCTCCTCGGCAGCGGCGAGCTGTCCAGCCGCAGCGCCGGGCCGACCTTCGTCGCCCTGCCCACCCGCACGCCGGTGGTCCTGGCGAAGGCTCTCGTCACGACGGCGGTCGCCGCCCTCACCGCGGCCGCGACCCTCGCCCTCACGGCCGTCGCCGTCCTCGTGACCCCGCTCGGCCAGGAGCTGGCGACCGGGCTCACCGCGGAGACGACGCGGATGTGGCTCGGGTCGGGCAGCTACCTCGTCGCCGCCACCGTGTTCTGCTTCGGCCTGGGCACGCTCCTGCGACGCAGCTCCACCGCCGTCGTCGTCGCCTTCGTCGTCTTCGCCGTCGAGATCGCGCAGGTCGCCCTGCCGGAGGCGGTGCGGTCCGTCGTCGCCTTCCTGCCCGGCCACGCCAGCACGCTCGTCACCTCGACGGACGGCTTCGTCGACCTGCTGCGCGACATCGGCGAGCTTCCGGTGGGGCCGTGGGCGAGCGTCGCGGTCACCGGGGTGTGGGCGCTCCTCGCGGTGGTCGCGGCGGTGGCCGCGGTGCGGGCCCGTGATGTCTGAGCGGGCGGCGCCGGCCGTCATCCTGCCGGGGCCGGTGGGGCTGCCCGCCAGACCGGGGGTCACCTTCCCCCGGGTCCTGCGGGCGGAGCTGGGCAAGGCCGTGACCCTGGCGTCCACCCGTTGGGGGGTCGTCGCCGCCGTGGGCGTCCACGCCGCGATCGCCGGCTTCGTCGCGTACAACGCGCGCTACGCGGTGGACGCCGCGCCGCCGAGCCTGCTCGACCTGCTCACCCTCGGCCTCGCGGCCACCCAGCTCGCCGTGCTCGTCCTCGGGGTCCTCGTCGCCGCGGCGGAGTACCCGAGCGGTGCGGCGCGCACGACCTTCCTCGCGGTCCCGCGCCGGCTGCCGGTGCTCGCCGCCCAGGCGGTCGCCACGGTGCTCCTCGGGGCCCTGACGGCGGTCGCGGCGCTGGGGGTCACGCTCCTCGCCGTGCTGCCCTTCCGGGCGGACCTCGCCCTCGACCTGTCCGACCCGCAGGCACCGCGCATGCTCGGTGGGTTCCTCCTCTACCTCGTGGCGGTAGCACTCCTCGGCCTTGCCCTCGGGACCCTCGCGCGAACCCCCGCCGCCGGGCTGGTCGCCGGGGTGGGGCTGGTCTTCCTCCTCGAGCAGCTCGCCCAGCTCGTCGGTCCGCCGTGGCTGGTGGCGGTGCTGCCGGGCTGGGCGGGCCGACTCGTCGCGGCCTCGGACGCGGGTGCCGCCGCGCAGGCCGCCGAGGCAGGGGTGACCCTCACGCCGTGGGGCGGGCTGGGGATCATGGCGGCGTGGGTGCTCGCGCTCCTCGCCGCCGCCGCGGTCCGGCTGCGACGCAGCGGTGTCTGAGGCGGCGCCCGGCGGGGACACAGCCTGGCACACTCGGGGCGTGACAGTCGACGGGGCCCGGGCGCGGGTCGAGCGGGTGCGGCGGACGCTCGCCGAGCGCCCGGACCTCGCCGACCGGCTCGTCTGGCAGGGCTACCTCGTGGCCGCGCTCCTCATGA
The DNA here is from genome assembly GCF_047302425.1 of Georgenia phoenicis. Lineage (NCBI taxonomy): Bacteria > Bacillati > Actinomycetota > Actinomycetes > Allobogoriellales > Allobogoriellaceae > Georgenia > Georgenia phoenicis. Next base: position 523,235 of record NZ_CP154855.1, read on the forward strand.
CCGGGGTGTACCTGGTCCCGGGCGTCATCTGGTACCCCCACCCCCCGGGGTCACGGGGCGCGCTCACCGTCGCCGCGGTCACCGCGGGCACCGGCCTGCTCGGGGCCCTCGCGCTGCGGCGGCGGCGCCGGCGCCCGGTGTGGACGGTGGCGGTGACGGCGGCGCTCGCGGTCCTCAACCTCGCCTGGGTCGGCGCCCCGGGCGCCACCGTGCTCGGCACGGCGCTGGCCGTCCACGCGCTCGCTGCGACCTGGCCGCCCGTGCGGACGTGGCCGGCCGTCGTCGGTGCCGTCGTCGCCGTCAGCGGCGCCACGTTCTTCGGGCTCAGCCTCCACCTGTGGGCCGTCGTCATCGGCCTGCAGAACGTCACCGCACCGGACTACCCTCCGGGGCCCCTGCTGCCGCACGAGTGGAGCGGCACGGGCCGGGCGCTCCTCACGAGCCACGACAACCGGGTCTTCGAGGCCACGCTCTACGCCCTCCTCCTCGTCAGCGCCGTCGTCGCCGGGCTCAATCTGCGCAGCAGGCGGCAGCGCGAGGCCGCGGCGCGGGCGCAGGAGGAGGCACAGGTCCGCGAGCACCGCCAGGACCTCCTCATGGCCCGCAGCGCCGAGCGCACGACCATCGCCCGCGAGGTCCACGACGTCGTCGCCCACAGCATCTCCGTCATGGTCGCTCTCGCCGACGGCGCCACCGCCGTCGCGCCCCGGTCGCCCGAGCAGGCGCACGAGGCGATGCGGGAGGTCTCCGCGACCGGCCGCAGCGCGCTCGCGGACATGAGGCGGGTGCTCGCCGCACTGGACGAGACCGCCCCCGACCCCGCCGATGAGACGGCGGACCTCGCCGCCATGGTCGAGCGGTTCCGCGCGGCCGGCCTGCCCGTGGTGGCCGCCGACCTCGACGCCGACCTTGCCGGCCCGGTCGCGCTCGCGACCCGGCGGATCGTCGGCGAGGCGCTCACCAACGCCCTGCGGCACGCGCCCGGCACCCCGCGCGTCGACCTCACGCTCCGCCGCACGGCCACCGCCGTGGAGATCGAGGTGCTCGACGACGGCCCCCGCGGCACCGCACCGGAGACGCCGACCTCCGGGAGCGGCCGCGGCCTGGTCGGCATCCGCGAGCGGGCGGCGATCCTCGGTGGCAGTGCCACGGCCGGGCCGCGGCCCGGCGGCGGCTGGCGCGTCGCCGTCACCCTGCCGGTGGACGGAGGACAGCGATGACGACGATCCTGCTCGTCGACGACCACGCCCTGCTCCGCAAGGGCTTCCGCATGGTGCTCGAGGCGGAGGCCGACCTCGAGGTGGTCGGGGAGGCCGGGGACGGCGTCGTCGCCGTCCAGCAGGTCGCCGCCCTCGCGCCCGACGTCGTCCTCATGGACGTGCGGATGCCCGGCGGCGACGGGATCGAGGCGACCCGGCGCATCGTCGCGGCGCACCCCGGGACCCGGGTGCTCGTCCTCACGACCTTCGACCTCGACGAGTACGCCTTCGGGGCCCTGCGCGCCGGGGCCAGCGGCTTCCTCCTCAAGAACGCCGAGCCGGCCGAGCTGGTCCGCGCGGTCCGGGCGGTCGCCGCCGGGGACGCCGTCGTCGCGCCGCGGGTCACCCAGCTGCTCCTCGAGCGGTTCTCCGACCAGCTCCACACCCGCCCGGAGGAGGCGGACGGGCGGCACGACCCGCGGCTGGACGCGCTCACCCCCCGGGAGCTCGAGGTGCTGCGGCTCGTCGCCGCCGGCAGGTCGAACCTCGAGATCGCCGAGGACCTCGTCCTGTCCACCACGACCGTCAAGACCCACACCGGCAACCTGCTCGCCAAGCTCGGCCTGCGGGACCGGGTGCAGCTCGTGATCTTCGCCTACGAGAGCGGGCTGGTGCGCGCCGGGGACTGAGGTGCGGGGTCACCGCCCGCTTGTACGCTGTCGGGGACCAACCTGCGTCGTGGGGGTGGCCATGCCTGAGTCTTCCGGCGAGCGCGTCACGCGGCGCCGGTTCCGTCCGTTCCGGGGGCGGGTGCTGCCGTCGTGGTTGCTGCCGCTCCCGCTGCGGCCGCTCCTCGCGTGGGTGGCGCGGCTGACGGCCGCCTCGGTCGTGGCCTACCTCCTGACGGTGTGGCTGCTCGACGGGCCCATCGACCTTACCGGCGCCCTCACCGCGCTCCTCGTGGTCCAGGCCTCGGCGTCGGCGAGCCTGCAGATGGGCGTCGTGCGGGTGGGCGCCGTGCTGACCGGCGTGCTGGTGGCGGTCACGCTCTCGTCCTGGGTGGGACTGACCTGGTGGAGCCTGGGAGTGGCGATCGCGCTCGCCCTGCTGCTCGCCGCGATCCTGCGGCTCGGCGACCAGCGGCTGGAGACGGCGATCAGCGCCATGCTCATCCTCGGGACCGCCGGCCCGGACGGCCGGGACATCGCGGCGGAGACCCGAGTGCTGACGACGCTCATCGGCGCGGGCGTGGGGATGGCGTTCAACCTCCTCCTGCCGCCACCGGTGCCCTTCCGCGCCGCGGTCACCGACGTGCGGAACATCGCGGCCAGCCAGGCGGCGTGCCTGCGGGCCGCCGCCGCGTCGATGGCGCAGCGGCCGATCACCAAGGGCGCGGTGGGCCTGTGGCTGGACCAGGCACGCGCCGTCGCCCACGCGATGGCCCGCACGGAGGTGGCGATCAGCACGGTCACCGACCTGCGGCGCTTCAACCCCCGGGCGATCCGCACCCCCGAGGTGGAACCGGTCCTGCGGGCCGGCCTGGACGCCCTCGAGCGCTCGCTGCTCGCCATCCGCGCCCTCTTCGCCACGATGTTCACCGAGGCCCCCGAGTACGAGACGCCCGATGACGGCTACGGCGAGCAGGTCCGCCCCGCGTTCGCCGTCCTCCTCGGTCACCTCGCGGACTCCCTGGACGCCTTCGGTGCGCTCGTCGAGGCGGAGGCCGAGAGCTCGGAGGCCGGGGTGAAGCGGAACCTGGCCGAGAGCCTCGACGTCGCCGGTGAGGCCCGCGCCATCCTCACCGAGCTGCTGCTCGTCGACCCGCGGGAGGAGACCGGCCTGTGGCTCCTGCGCGGCTCGATCCTCTCCGCCGTCGACCACGTCCTCGACCCGCTGCAGCTCGAGGACCGCGCCCGGATCCTGGAGAAGGCGCGCAAGCCACGTCCGATGGCCGCCCGTAGCCGTCGTCGGGAATAGATCCACGTCCGTAGGACTTGAGCCCAGTAGACTCAAGTTCGCCCCCGCCAAGTTGACATGTCGGCGGGGACGCGCAGACTTGAGTGTGGACGACTCAAGGGCCGGAACCTCCCGACCCGCGCACTAGGACAGGAGAACGACACATGGCACGAGCGGTCGGAATTGACCTGGGCACCACGAACTCGGTGGTCGCCGTCCTCGAGGGTGGCGAGCCCACCGTCATCGCGAACGCCGAGGGCGCACGCACGACGCCGTCGGTGGTCGCCTTCAGCAAGTCCGGCGAGGTGCTCGTCGGTGAGGTCGCCAAGCGCCAGGCGGTGACCAACGTCGACCGGACCATCACCTCGGTCAAGCGTCACATGGGAACCGACTGGACCACCTCGATCGACGACAAGAAGTACACCGCGCAGGAGATCTCCGCGCGCGTCCTCGGCAAGCTCAAGCGCGACGCCGAGCAGTACCTGGGCGAGACCGTGACCGACGCGGTCATCACCGTCCCCGCCTACTTCAACGACGCCGAGCGTCAGGCGACCAAGGACGCCGGCCAGATCGCCGGCCTCAACGTCACCCGCATCGTCAACGAGCCCACCGCCGCCGCCCTCGCCTACGGCCTGGAGCGCGGCAAGGAGGACGAGCTCATCCTCGTCTTCGACCTCGGTGGCGGCACCTTCGACGTCTCCCTCCTGGAGATCGGCAAGGACGACGACGACTTCTCCACCATCCAGGTGCGCGCCACCAACGGTGACAACCGCCTCGGTGGTGACGACTGGGACCAGCGGATCGTCGACTGGCTCGTCAGCCAGGTGAAGAACAAGGACGGCATCGACCTGTCCAAGGACAAGATCGCCCTTCAGCGGCTGCGTGAGGCCGCCGAGCAGGCCAAGAAGGAGCTCTCCTCGACGACGAGCACCAACATCTCGCTGCAGTACCTGTCGATGAGCGAGAACGGCCCCATCCACCTGGACGAGAAGCTCACCCGGGCCCAGTTCCAGGAGATGACCAAGGACCTCCTCGACCGCACCAAGGCCCCCTTCCAGGCGGTCATCAGCGACGCCGGGATCTCGGTCTCGGACATCGACCACGTCGTCCTCGTCGGTGGCTCCACCCGCATGCCCGCCGTCACGGACCTCGTCAAGGAGCTGACCGGCGGCAAGGAGCCCAACAAGGGCGTCAACCCGGACGAGGTCGTCGCCGTCGGCGCGGCCCTCCAGGCCGGCGTCATCCAGGGTGACCGCAAGGACATCCTCCTCATCGACGTCACCCCGCTGTCCCTCGGCATCGAGACCAAGGGCGGCGTGATGACCAAGCTCATCGAGCGCAACACCGCGATCCCGACCAAGCGCTCGGAGGTGTTCTCCACCGCCGAGGACAACCAGCCCAGCGTCCTCATCCAGGTCTTCCAGGGTGAGCGTGAGTTCGCCCGGGACAACAAGCCGCTGGGCACCTTCGAGCTCACCGGTATCGCCCCGGCGCCCCGCGGTATGCCGCAGATCGAGGTCACCTTCGACATCGACGCCAACGGCATCGTCCACGTGTCCGCCAAGGACCGCGGCACGGGCCAGGAGCAGTCGATGACCATCACCGGCGGCTCGGCCCTGCCGAAGGACGAGATCGACCGCATGGTCAAGGAGGCCGAGGCGCACGCCGCCGAGGACAAGAAGCGGCGCGAGGAGGCCGAGGCCCGCAACACCGCCGAGCAGCTCGTCTACTCGACCGAGAAGCTCCTGACGGACAACGCGGACAAGCTCCCCGAGGACGTCTCCAGCGAGGTCCGCTCCGCCGTCGACGACCTCAAGAAGGCGCTCGAGGGCGACGACGTCGCCGAGATCACCGCCAAGCAGCAGGCGCTGACGACCGTCTCGCAGAAGATCGGCGAGGCCCTCTACGCCCAGCAGCAGAGTGCCCCGCAGGACGCTCCCGCCGCGGGTGAGGCGCCGGCCGGTGCGGACGAGGACGTCGTCGACGCCGAGATCGTGGACGAGGACGAGACCAAGTGACCGAGGAGAACCCCCAGGCACAGGGCCCGCCCGAGGGCGAGCCGGTCAAGCCCGTCGTGCGCGACAAGCGCCGCATCGACCCGGAGACCGGGAAGGTGCGCGAGGCGTCGCCCGCCGAGGACGCTCCCGCCGAGGAGGCTCCGCCCGAGGACACCGAGCAGCCCCAGGACGGCCTCCTGGCCGCTGCCAAGGCGGAGGCCGCCGACCTCAGCGAGCAGCTCGCCCGCCGCAACGCCGACCTGTACAACCTCCAGCAGGAGTACAACGGCTACGTGCGCCGCTCCAAGGCCGCTGCCTCCGAGCAGCGCGCCGCGGGGCAGGCCGAGGTGGTCGAGGCGCTCCTCGGCGTCCTCGACGAGATCGAGCTGGCCCGCCAGCACGGCGACCTCACCGGCCCGCTCGGTGCGACCGCCGAGAAGATGGAGGGCACCCTCGCGCAGCGCTTCGGCGTCGAGCGCTTCGGTGCCCCCGCCGAGGAGTTCGACCCCGAGCTGCACGACGCGCTCATGAGCACGCCGGACCCGGAGGCGACGTCGACGACGATCGCCCAGGTCATGCAGCCCGGCTACCGGATGGGTGAGAAGGTGCTGCGCGCCGCCCGCGTCGCGGTGACCAGCCCCGAGTAGCGAACAGGTGCCGGCCCCGTCCCCCGGGGCGCGGCCGGCACCGTCCCCACGACCCGACGACGAAGGAGGTGAGGCCCGGTGACCGGCCAGGACTGGATCGAGAAGGACTTCTACAAGACGCTCGGCGTCTCCAAGGACGCCGACGACGCGGCGATCAAGAAGGCGTACCGCAAGCTCGCCCGGGACCTCCACCCCGACCGGAACCCCGGTGACGCCTCCGCCGAGAGCCGGTTCAAGGACGTCGGCGAGGCCTTCTCGGTGCTCTCCGACCCCGAGCAGCGCAAGCAGTACGACGCCATCCGCGCGATGGCCGGCGGCGGTGCGCGCTTCTCCGCCGGCAGCGGCGGCCCCTCCGGCGGTGCCGGCTTCGAGGACCTCTTCGGCGGCATGTTCGGCGGCGGCGGTGGCCGCACCCGCTTCTCCACCGGCGGTGGCGGCGGCTTCGAGGACATCCTCCAGGACATGTTCTCCGGCGGCGGGGGCGGCGGCTTCGGCTCGCGCCGCACCCCCCAGCGCGGCGGGGACATCACGACGAGCGCGACCCTGCCCTTCCGCAACGCGGTCGAGGGCTCGACGGTCCAGCTGACGACCAACGGCCGCTCGATGAACGTGCGCATCCCCGCCGGCGTCAACGACGGCCAGAAGATCCGCCTGCGCGGCAAGGGCCAGCCCGGCCGCGGGGGCGGGGAGCCCGGCGACATGGTCGTCACCGTCCACGTCGAGCCCCACCCCGTCTTCACGATGGACGGCCTCAACCTCAAGGTCACCGTGCCGGTGACCTTCGCCGAGGCCGCGCTCGGCGCCACCATCGAGGTGCCGACGATCTCCGGGGACACGGTGCGGGTCAAGGTGCCCGCGGGTACGCCGTCCGGCCGGACCCTGCGGGTCAAGGGCCGCGGCGTCGACACCCCCAAGGGCACCGGCGACCTGCTCGTCACCGTCCAGGTGGCCGTCCCCAGCCACCTGCCCGCGGACGCCCGCAAGGCCGTCGAGGCCTTCGCGGCCGCGACGGCGGGGGAGGACCCGCGCGCCGACCTCAGGGCCCGCGCGGCACGCTGACGCACGAGAGGAGAGCGTGATGGACATCGACGACGACGCACCCCTCTACGTCATCTCCGTGGCCGCCGAGCTCGCGGGGATGCACCCGCAGACGCTGCGCCAGTACGACCGGCTCGGCATCGTCACGCCGCAGCGCGCCCGCGGCCGGGGCCGGCGCTACTCCCGGCGCGACGTCGACTCGCTGCGCGAGGTCCAGCGCCTGTCCCAGGACGAGGGCATCAACCTCGCCGGGATCCGCCGGATCATCGAGCTCGAGCGCGAGCTCCGCCGCACCCGTGACGAGCTTCAGCGGCTGCGTGCCTTCACGACGGCCCGGGTCTTCGCCGCGGACCCCTCCGGGGAGGTCAGTGAGCTCGCGCCGGGCCGCCGCCCCCGCCGCTCCGGGGGCGCGCTCGTCGTCTGGCGCCCGCCCTACCGCGGCTGACCGTGACCCGGCACACTGGGGACATGGCCGACGACGACGTCCTGCGCCAGCTGCACGCCACCGGCGCGGCCCTCGGCCGTCCGCCCGAGCCCGTGCCGGAGGCCGACCCGTGGGAGCCGGACGACCCCCTCGACCCGCGCAGCGCCGTCGTCGTCGTCTTCCCCGGACCACCCGGGATCCGCGTCCGCCTCCACGACGACGGCGAGGACGCCGTCCAGCTCGACACCTACGTCACCTTCGACGTGCCACGGCGCCACACGGTCGCCGTCCTCCGTGCGCTGCTCTCGGGGGAGGGGGCCTACACGCGTGTGCCGGGCGGCGTGGTCGGCGCGATCTCGCGCCGGCTCGGGCTCGAGCTGGTCGAGGAGCTCGTGGTCGACGTGCCGGGCGCGACCTACGCCCAGGCGGTGCCCTGGGCGCCGGCCAGCCCGCTCAACGGCTGGCTCGCCGGGCTGCCCCGGCGGCCGTGAGGGCCGACCTGGCATGCTAGGTGCTGCGCCGCACCCAGACGAGAAGGAGCCGAGATGACTGCGAACGACGGCGGACCGGACGAGCCCCGCTACGGGCGACGCCTGCCCGAGGGCCAGCAGCCGCCGTCGACGCCGCCGACCTACGGGCAGCAGGACCCCTACGGCCAGCAGCCCGGTGGGTACGGCCAGCAGCAGGGCGGTTACGGGCAGCCCGGTGCTTACCAGCAGGGTGGGTACGGCCAGCAGGGTTACGGGCAGCAGCCCGGGTACGGCCAGCAGCCCGGGTACGGCCAGCAGGGCTACGGTCAGCCCGGCGGCTACGGCTACGGGCCGGGGCCGAGCGGCCCGCCGCCCAGGCGCACCGGCCCGGTCGTCATGATCGTCGTGTCCGCGATCGCCATGGTCGCGGCGCCGGTCATCGGCTTCCTCATCGGCATCGCCTCGATCGTCGACTCGGTCGAGGGCATGGCGGACGGCGCCCAGGTCGCCAACGGCGGGTCCACCGACCTGCAGGCCGACACCGACTACGTCATCTACTTCGACAGCTCGACGGTCGACGCCAGCCAGATCGAGTGCACGATCACCGGCCCGGGCGGCCAGGACATCGCCACGACCCCCGACACCTTCGGCCTCGACGTTCCGGACGCGGCCGTGGGCCTCGGCTTCACGACGGCGCAGGCCGGCGACCACACCGTCGACTGCGACCTGCCCCAGGGCGTCAGCTCGACGCTCCTCATCGGGCCGCCCCTCGACATCTCCGACCTCACGGGCATCGGGATCGCGCTCCTCGTCGGCCTGGCGGTCGGCTTCGTCGCCTTCATCCTGCTCATCGTCGGCATCGTCTGGCTCGTGCGCGTCAACAAACGCATCCGCACCGGCCAGTACTGAGACCAGCGAAGCCGGCCCCCGCGGGGGCCGGCTTCGTCGTTCCTACTGTGCGTCGTCGCCCAGGCGCTGCCAGAGGAACTCGTAGGCGAGGGCCTGCATGAAGGCCGCCTGGGCGTTGGTCGCGGCCCCGCCGTGCCCGCCCTCGATGTTCTCGTAGTACGTCACGTCCTTGCCCGCCTCGGCCATGAGCGCCATCATCTTGCGCGCGTGGCCGGGGTGGACGCGGTCGTCCCGCGTCGAGGTGGTGAACAGGACGGGCGGGTGCTCGTCGTCGGCGTCGAAGCGGTGGTAGGCCGAGAAGGTGCGGATGAACTCCCACTGCTCGGGGTCGTCCGGGTCGCCGTACTCGGCCATCCACGAGGCGCCGGCCAGGAGGTGGCTGTAGCGCTTCATGTCGAGCAGCGGCACCTGGCACACGATCGCGCCGAAGAGCTCGGGGTAGCCGGTGATCATGTTGCCCATGAGCAGGCCGCCGTTCGAGCCGCCCTGGGCGCCCAGGTGGGCGGGGGAGGTGACGCCCCGCGCGACGAGGTCGCGGGCGACGGCGGCGAAGTCCTCGTAGGCGCGGTGGCGCTTCTCCTTGAGTGCGGCCTGGTGCCAGCGCGGCCCGTACTCCCCGCCGCCACGGATGTTGGCGACGACGTAGGCGCCACCCCGGGCGAGCCACGCGCGCCCGACGGCGGCCGAGTACGCCGGCAGGCGGGGGATCTCGAAGCCCCCGTAGCCGGACAGGAGGGTCGGCAACGGGCGCACCACCTCGTTGTCCGCCACGGGCGTGGGGGAGACCTGGAAGTACGGCACCCGGGTGCCGTCGTCGGAGACGGCGAAGTGCTGCTCGACGTGCAGGCCGTCGGTGTCGAAGAAGGCCGGCAGCGACTTGAGCGGCTCGAGGGCGACGACGCCCGCGTTCTCGTCGAGGTCGAGCCGGGCGAGCGTCGTCGGGGTGAGGAAGCCGGTGACGGTGAGCCACAGGGCGTCGGACTCGTCGGGGTCGACGGCGCCGACGGCGATCGTCGCCAGCTCCGGTGCCTCCCAGCCGCCGGGCGCGGCGGAGAGGTCGAGCGGGCGCCGCTGCCACGTCCCGTCGGTCGGGGTGAGGACCTCGAGGCGGTTGACGACGTCGTCGAGGACGTTGAGGACGAGGTGGTGACGGGTCCAGGTCGCCCCGACGAGCGCCGTCGTCCTCGTCGGCTCGTAGAGCACGGTGAAGTCGCGGCTGCCGGCGAGGAACTCGTCGAGGCGGATGGCGACGAGCCCGCCGCCGGGCAGCAGCCGGCCCCCCACCTCCCAGTCCTCGCGCAGCTCGACGGTGAGCCACTCGCGGTGGAGGTCCGGCTCGGCGGAGCGCGGCACGTCGATGCGGGTGAGCTCACCCCCGTCGAGCAGGTAGGTGTCGGAGTCGTAGAAGGCGCGGGCGCGGAAGACGAGGTCGCGCTCGAAACCGGGCGTGAAGTCGTGGCCGGCGCCGATGGACATGTCGGTGTGCTCGCCGGCGAAGACCTCCGGTGCGTCCGCCAGGGCGGTGCCGCGCTCCCAGCGGCGCACCGTGCGCGGGTAGCCGGAGGGGGTCATCGAGCCCTCCCCGAAGTCGGTGTAGGCGAAGACGACGTCGCCGGAGGTGTCGGCCCAGCGCAACGCGCCCTTGGACTCCTCGCGGACGAAGCCGTCCGCGACGAAGGTCTTGGTCACGAGGTCGAACTCGCGGGTGACGTCGGCGTCGGCGCCGCCGCGGGACAGGGCGACGAGGGCCTTCTCGTAGGACGGGCGCAGCACGTGGGCGCCGTGCCAGACCCAGTTCACGCCCTCCTCGGCGGCGAGCGCGTCGACGTCGAGGAGCACCTCCCACTCCGGGTCCGCGCTGCGGTAGGAGTCCCACGTGGTGCGCCGCCACACGCCGCGCTCGTGCTCCGCGTCGGTCCAGAAGTTGTAGAGGTGATCGCCGCGCTGGACGACGGCGGGGATCTTGTCCGTCGAGTCGAGGACCTCGAGGATCTCCTCCCGCAGCCGGGTGAAGCGCTCGGTCTCCAGGGCGGTGACCGCCCGCTCGTTGTGGGCCCGGACCCAGTCGAGCGCCTCGGCGCCCTCGACGTCCTCGAGCCAGGCGTGGGGGTCGGTGTGGGAAGTCATGGGGACATCCCATCACGCGCGCCGACGGCCGGGCCCCCGTGCGGGGAGCCCGGCCGTCCGCGGGTCACTCGCTGCCGATCTTCTTGTCGGCCGCGTCCTGCGCCTTGTCGATCTTGTCGCCGTGCTTGCCGCCGGTCTTGGAGTCGGCCGCGTCGCCCGCCTTGTCGAGGGCGGCGTCGGTCTTCTGCTCGTCGCCGAGGGCGTCCTTGGCCTTGTCGCCGATACCCATGCTCGGTCTCCCCTTCCGTTCGCGCCGCCGGGTCGCGGCTCGTCCTCAGACAGTGCTCCCCGCCGCCCGGACCCGCAACGCGAGGAGTCGATAGCCTCGAGCGATGAGTGACATCCACGAGCTCAGCGCCCTGGACCTCGCCGCCGCCGTCCACAGCGGCGAGCTCAGCCCCGACGACGTCGTCGAGCACACCCTCGAGCGCGCCGAGCGGCTCGGGCCGGCCGTCGGCGCCTTCGCCCACCTCACCCCCGAGCTCGCCCGCGAGCAGGCAGCCGCAGCCACCCGCCGGCTGCGCGAGGGCGGGGAGCTGCCGCCCTTCCTCGGCGTCCCGGTGCCGGTCAAGGACCTCGCGATGGTGGCGGGCCAGCCCTTCGAGGCGGGCAGCGCCGCCCTGCGTGGCTTCATCGCCCCCGCCGACGACGGCGTCACCATCCGCCTGCGCGAGGCCGGCACCCTCATGGTGGGCAAGACGACGACGCCCGAGCTCGGCCTGCCCTCCTACACCGAGCCCGACGTCGCGGCCCCGGCCCGCAGCCCCTGGGACCCGCGCCGCAGCGCCGGCGGCTCCTCGGGCGGGGCGGCCGCGGCGGTTGCCGCAGGCATCGTCCCCGCGGCGCACGCCAGTGACGGTGGCGGCTCCATCCGCATCCCCGCCGCGGCGTGCGGTCTCGTCGGGCTCAAGGCCAGCCGCGGGCGCGTCTCCAAGGGCCCGCTCGGCGTCGACGGCGCCGGGCTCACCGTCGACGGCGTCGTCACCCGCACGGTGCGTGACACTGCGGCCTTCCTCGACGTCCTGTCCCGGCCGTGGCCGGGCGACCACTACCTCCTGCCCGGTCCCCGGTCCTCGTTCCTCGAGGCCTGCGACCGTCCGCCGCGGCGGCTGCGCGTCGGGGTCCTCACCCAGCCGGTCAACGTCCACGAGGCGCCGGTCCACGAGAGCTCCCTCGCCGCCGTCGACCGTGCCGTCCGGCTCCTCGAGGGGATGGGGCACACGGTGACGACGACGCAGGTGCCCTTCAGCCCCGAGGAGTGGGACGCGTTCAACCCGCTGTGGGCCGTCGGGGCACTGTCCGCCCCGGTCCCGCCGGAGGCGGAGGACCTGCTCGTGCCCCTCACCCGGTGGATGCGTGAGCAGGGGAGGCAGTACTCGGGGGTCGACTACGCGGCCGCCGTCGCCTCGGTCCAGCGCCTGGCGCGCTCGGCGGCCGCGGTGTGGGCGGACCTCGACGTCGTCCTCACGCCGGCGCTCGCGACACCCGCGCCGCTCATCGGTGGCATGCGCAACGACGCCGACCCCGGGGCGGACTTCGAGGCGCAGAAGGCCTTCACGCCGTGGACGAGCCCGTGGAACATGCTCGGCGCCCCGGCCATCGCGGTGCCCCTCCACCGGGCCGAGGTCGACGGCGTCACGCTGCCGGTCGGCGTCCAGCTCGGCGCGACGCGGCTGGGAGACGAGGAGCTGCTCCTCGGTCTGGCTGCCGCGCTCGAGGAGGCCGACCCCTGGCCCACGGGCCCGGTCGAGCCGGCCTGAGCCGGGCCGAGCCTCAGACTCAGCCACGGATCTCGCCACAAAGGCTGCTGGGCCGACGCGACACGCCGACGACTCGCCGAGCCCGCGCTGTCATAAGCGCCGGTTGTGGCGGGATCCGGAAGCCGAGCCTCAGTCCGGCGGCTCCAGCGGAGGCGGGCCGGGGGACTCGCTCGGCGGCTCGGGGTCCGGCGCGCTCGGCGGCGCGGTGGGCGGCTGGCCCGGGGGTGGCGGGTCGGCGAGCGGGGCCGCGGGCTCCTGGGAGGGGACCGGCTCACCCGGCGGGACAGCGGGACCGCCGGGGCCGGGGCCGGGCGGAGGAAGTGTCGACATGGTGACTCCTCATCTGGTCGGGAGGTGATCGTGCGCGCCGCGGCCGCCGGCCGCATCTCGTCGGTGGTCGCAAGAGGTGCGGGGAGAGACTTGAGCGGAATAGACTCAACCCTGCGGTGTTGAACTCAGCAGAACCTGAACTCACCCGGAGGTCTTGATGGACAAGCTGACGACCAAGTCGCAGGAGGCGATCGCCTCCGCGATGCGCGCGGCCGCGACGGCCGGCAACCCCCAGCTCGAGCCGGTCCACGTGCTCGTCGCCCTGCTCGAGCAGCCCGGCGGGGTCGCCCCCGCCCTCGTCGACGCCGTGGGCGCGAACCGCGCGGAGATCGTCGAGCGTGCCCGGGCGGCCGCCGCCGCACTCCCCGGTGCCTCCGGCTCCTCCGTCGCCCAGCCCTCGCCCTCCCGCCCGATGATGGCTGTCATCACCCACGCGGGGGAGGAGGCCACCGCGCTCGGCGACGAGTTCGTCTCGACCGAGCACCTCCTGCTCGCCCTCGCGCGCAGCGAGAGCCCCGCCGGCCAGGTGCTGCGCGACCTCGGCGCCGACCGCGAGGCACTCCTCGACGCCCTGCCCACCGTCCGTGGCTCCGGCCGCGTGACGAGCGCCGACCCCGAGGGCACCTACAACGCCCTGGAGAAGTACGGCCAGGACCTCACCGCCGCCGCCCGCGAGGGCCGTCTCGACCCGGTCATCGGCCGGGACGCCGAGATCCGCCGCGTCGTCCAGGTCCTCTCCCGCCGCACGAAGAACAACCCCGTCCTCATCGGTGAGCCCGGCGTCGGCAAGACCGCCGTCGTCGAGGGCCTGGCCCAGCGCATCGTCAACGGGGACGTCCCTGAGTCGCTGCGCGACAAGCGCCTCATCGCCCTCGACCTCGGCTCGATGGTCGCCGGCGCGAAGTACCGCGGCGAGTTCGAGGAGCGCCTCAAGGCCGTCCTCCAGGAGATCAAGGACTCCGACGGCGAGGTCGTCACCTTCATCGACGAGCTCCACACCGTCGTCGGTGCCGGGGCCGCCGAGGGCTCGATGGACGCGGGCAACATGCTCAAGCCCATGCTCGCCCGCGGTGAGCTGCGGATGGTCGGCGCCACGACGCTCGACGAGTTCCGCGAGCACGTCGAGAAGGACCCGGCCCTGGAGCGCCGCTTCCAGCAGGTCTTCGTCGGGGAGCCCTCCGTCGAGGACACCGTGACGATCCTGCGTGGCATCGCGCCCAAGTACGAGGCCCACCACCAGGTGACGATCTCCGACGGCGCGCTCGTCGCCGCGGCGACCCTCTCCGACCGCTACATCAGCGGGCGTCAGCTGCCGGACAAGGCCATCGACCTCGTCGACGAGGCCGCCTCCCGCCTGCGCATGGAGCTCGACTCCTCCCCGGAGGAGGTCGACGCGCTGCGCCGCTCCGTCGAGCGGCTGCGGATGGAGGAGGCCTACCTCCTCGAGTCCGCCGACGCCGACGACCCGGCCTCCCAGGAGCGCCTCGAGCGGCTGCGCGCCGAGCTCGCCGACCGCTCCGAGGAGCTCGCCGCCCTCACCGCCCGGTGGGAGGCGGAGAAGGCCGGCCACAACCGCATCGGTGACCTCAAGCAGCGCCTCGACTCCCTGCGCACCGAGGCGGACCGCGCCGAGCGCGAGGGCCGCTACGAGGACGCCGGGCGCCTGCGCTACGGCGAGATCCCCGCCGTCGAGCGGGAGATCCGCGACGCGGAGGCCGCCGAGGCCACCCAGCCCACCGACGCCCCGATGATCGCCGACCGCGTCTCCGCCGACGAGGTCGCCGAGGTCGTCGCCGCGTGGACCGGCATCCCGGTCGGGCGGCTCCTCGAGGGGGAGACCGAGAAGCTGCTGCGCATGGAGGACGTCCTCGGGCAGCGGCTCATCGGGCAGAAGCGGGCCGTGCAGGCCGTGTCCGACGCCGTGCGGCGCTCGCGGGCCGGCCTGGCCGACCCCGACCGGCCCACCGGCTCCTTCCTCTTCCTCGGCCCCACCGGCGTGGGCAAGACCGAGCTGGCCAAGTCCCTCGCGGACTTCCTCTTCGACGACGAGCGCGCGATCGTGCGCATCGACATGAGCGAGTACTCCGAGAAGCACTCGGTCTCGCGGCTGGTCGGTGCCCCTCCGGGCTACGTCGGCTACGAGGAGGGCGGCCAGCTCACCGAGGCGGTCCGCCGCCGGCCCTACTCCGTCGTCCTGCTCGACGAGGTGGAGAAGGCCCACCCCGAGGTCTTCGACATCCTCCTCCAGGTGCTCGACGACGGCCGCCTCACCGACGGTCAGGGCCGCACGGTGGACTTCCGCAACGTCATCCTCGTCCTCACCTCGAACCTTGGCTCCCAGTTCCTCGTGGACCAGACGCTGTCCGACGAGGCCAAGCGGGAGTCGGTGATGACGGCGGTGCGGGCCTCCTTCAAGCCGGAGTTCCTCAACCGGCTCGACGACATCGTCATCTTCGACGCGCTCACGCTCGAGGAGCTGAGCTCGATCGTCGAGCTGCAGGTCGCGCGGCTGCGCGACCGGCTCGCCGAGCGCCGGATCACCCTCGACGTCACCGCGGCGGCTGCCGAGTGGCTCGCCTTCGAGGGGTACGACCCGGCCTACGGTGCCCGGCCGCTGCGACGCCTCGTCCAGCGCGAGATCGGGGACCAGCTCGCCAAGCTGATGCTCGGCGGCGAGGTCGCTGACGGCGCGACCGTCACGGTGGACCGCGGCCCCGACGGCGGCCTCGTCCTCACCGTCGACGCCGGCACCGCCGTCGCCGTCCAGTAACAACTCCGCTCTCGGCGGGAGGGGGTAACCCTCTCGCCGAGAGCGGAGTTCTTCCGGGGGCTGGGGACACCCGGTCCGTCCACAGGTGGCACCCTGGGAGGCATGAGCGCTTTCGACCAGGTGGAGCTGCCGGACTTCCCACACGCCGTCGTCGTCACCGACGCCGACGGCGTGCGGCTGACCCACGGGGCGGCGCAGGAGTCCTTCCCGTGGGCCTCGGTGACGAAGCTGCTGACGGCGACGGCCACGCTCGTCGCCGTCTCGCGCCACCTCGTCGACCTCGACGAGCCCGCCGGGCCGGACGGCGCCACGGTGCGGCACCTGCTCGCCCACGCCTCGGGCGTGGCGATGGACTCCGACGACGTCCTCTCGGCCCCCGGCCGCCGGCGCATCTACAGCAACCGCGGCATGGAGATCGTCGCCGACCACGTCGCCGAGGCGACCGGCACGGACTTCGCGGACTGGCTCGAGGACACCGTGCTCGTGCCGCTCGGGCTGAGCACCGTCGTCCTCGCCGGCTCGCCGGCGCACGGCGCACGCGGCAGCGCCGAGGACCTCGCCGCCCTCGGCCGCGAGCTGCTCGCCCCCACCGTGCTCGACGCCGAGCTCCTCGCCGAGGCCGCCACCGTCCAGCTGCCCGGCCTGCCCGGCGTGCTGCCGGGCTTCGGGCGCCAGGACCCCAACGACTGGGGCCTGGGCTTCGAGATCCGCGGGACGAAGTCGCCGCACTGGACCGGCAGCGCGAACTCGCCCGAGACCTACGGCCACTTCGGCCAGTCCGGCAGCTTCCTGTGGGTCGACCCGCGGGCCGGGCTCGCCACCGCCTTCCTCGGCGCGCAGTCCTTCGGGGAGTGGGCGGCGCAGCTGTGGCCAGGCCTGTCCGACGCGGTCCTCACCGACCTGGGCTGAGCGCCCGCACTAACCTGCTGCCATGCCTCCCGTCGTCGGCCTCGTCCTCAGCGGTGGCGGTGCGCGCTCCAGCTTCCAGCTCGGTGCGCTGCGCTACCTCTACGACCGCGCGGGCATCACGCCCACGGTCATCACCGGCACCTCGGCGGGCTCGATCCTCGCCGCCGTCCTCGCGCAGTCCGCCGAGCAGGACGGGCAGCGCGCGGCCCTCGACCGCCTCGAGGAGCTGTGGCGGGGGATGAGCGACTCCTCGGACATGTTCGAGGAGCTGCCCTGGTTCAGCCGGCTGCGCGAGCGCGGCCCGGTGTGGGCCGAGGCCCTCGAGCGCCGCCGGCAGCGCCAGGGCGCGCTCGGCCGCTCCTTCAAGCGGGTGGCCGTGCTGCGCGACGAGATCTCGACGGCGGCCGAGCGCGTCGTCCGCAGCGCGAACGGCGACGGCCGCCGCGCTCACCGGCCCGGGGCGGAGGAGCCCGAGGCGGACCACCCGCCCGTCGACCACCCGCCCGTCCCGGCCCCGCCCAGCCGTCTCACCCCGGAGGGCGAGCCCGCCGGTGAGCGGGCCGCGGACACCGAGCAGGCAGGGCGTCCCACCGACGCCCCTGTGTCCGGCGCCGGCCGCTTCCTCGAGTCGATCGACATGCTGCGGACGATGGGCCGCGCCAGCGCGGACCTCGAGGCGATCGTCGACGGGGCCCGCCGGGAGCGGTCGATGTACCGCCCCGGCCCCATCGTCGACCGTCTCGTCGACCCGGAGGTCTTCCGCCCCGACGCCGTGGCGGCGTCCGGCGTCACCCTGCGCATCGCCGTCGTCGCCCTCGAGAGCGGCGAGCTGCGCTACGTCACCGAGGACGGCACGCTCGTCGACCGCGACAACCGCCCCCTGGAGGGCGAGCCGGTCGACCTCGTCGAGGCGGTCCGCGCCTCCTGCGCCATCCCCATGGTCTTCCCGCCGGTGCGGCTGGGGGAGGAGAACTACGTCGACGGCGGGGTGCGGGAGTCCCTGCCCGCGGACGTCGCGATGGCCCACCTCGGGGTCGACACGTGCTACGCCGTCGTCGCCGGGCCCTCGGGTCTGCGCCGCGAGGACTCCTACGACGACAAGGACATGCTCGCCATCCTCATGCGGACGACGACGGCGATCATGACCGACGAGGTGCAGCGCGACGAGGTGGTCCAGGCCCGGGCCGCGGGCGCCGTCGTCGTCGAGCCGGAGTTCGACGTCCACGACACCCTGACGATCGAGCCCGGTCTCGTCTCCCTCGCCATGGACTACGGCTACGTGCGCGCGGCGGAGGCGGTCCTCGGGGCGAGCGCCGAGGAGCAGGCCGTCACCCGTGAGCTCGTCCTCCTGCGCCGGCGCATCTGGCACACCGAGGAGGCGGCCTTCGCGGCGGACGTCGCCGAGGCCGCGCGGCTCGAGCGGGTCGCCGAGATCGCGGGCCTCAAGTACGAGCTGCGCGACCTGCTCCGCCGGGTGCCGGCCGAGCGCCTCCCCGAGGGTGCCGAGGAGTGGTGGCGCACGTGGGAGCACCACCGCACCGAGATCCCGCTCGCCCCGAGCTGGGTCCCCCCGCGCGGCTGAGCGGTCCCCTCAGTCGAGGTCGACGACGACGGGCACGTGGTCGCTGGCCCCCTTGCCCTTCCGCTCGTTGCGGTCGACGTGGGCGCCGGTCACCCGCGCCGCGAGCGCCGGGGAGGCGTGGACGAGGTCGATGCGCATGCCCTCGTTGCGGGGGAAGCGCAGGCGCTGGTAGTCCCAGTAGGTGTAGGCGCCGGGGGTGTGCTCGCGGGTGACCTCCGCGAAGCCGGCCTCCGCGAGCGCGTCGAGCGCCGCACGCTCGGGCGGGGAGACGTGGGTGGCGCCGACGAAGGCGGCCGGGTCCCACACGTCCTCGTCGCGCGGGGCGACGTTCCAGTCCCCGACGAGCGCCGCCTGGGCCGCCGGGTCGACGGTGAGCCAGCCCTGGGCGGCGTCGCGCAGCGCGGCCAGCCAGTCGAGCTTGTACTGGTAGTGCGGGTCGTCCAGGGTGCGGCCGTTGGGCACGTACAGGCTCCACACCCGCACGCCGTCGACCGTCGCGCCCAGGGCGCGGGCCTCGGCGGCGGCGGGCTCGCCCCACGTCGGCATGCCCGGGAAGCCGACCTCGACGTCCTCCACCGGCAACTGGGAGACGACGGCGACCCCGTTCCACTGGCTCAGCCCGTGGTGCGCGACGTGGTAGCCGGCCGCCTCGAAGGGCAGGAGGGGGAACTGGTCGTCCCGGCACTTCGTCTCCTGCAGGGCCAGGACGTCGGTGCCGGACCGCTCGAGGAAGGCCAGCACCCGGTCGACCCGGGTGCGGACGGAGTTGACGTTCCACGTGGCCAGGCGCATGGGGCGAGGGTATCGGCCGGTACCCTGCAGCCGTGACCTCCCCCAACGACTCCCTGCGCAGCGCCCTGGCCCAGCACGTCCGTGAGCTCGCGGTCATCCGCGGCGAGGTGACCCTCGCCAGCGGCCGGACCTCCGACCACTACGTCGACATGCGCCGCGTCACCCTCCACCACGCCGCCGCGCCGCTCGTCGGGCACGTCATGCTCGACCTCCTCGAGGAGGCCGGGCTCGGCCCTGAGGAGGTCGACGCCGTCGGCGGGCTCACCATGGGCGCCGACCCCGTCGCCACGGCGATCCTCCACGCCGCCGCCTCCCGCGGCCTCACGGTCGACGCCTGCGTCGTGCGCAAGGAGGCCAAGGCCCACGGGCTGCAGCGGCGCGTCGAGGGTCCCGACGTCGCCGGACGCCGCGTCGTCGCCGTCGAGGACACCTCGACCACCGGCGGCAGCCTCCTCACCGCGATCGAGGCGCTGCGCGAGGCGGGCGCCGAGGTCGTGGGCGCCGCCGTCGTCGTCGACCGCGACACCGGTGCGCGCGAGCGCGTCGAGGAGGCCGGCGTGCGCTACCTCGCCGCCCTCGGCCTCGCGGACCTCGGACTGGACCAACGCTGAGACCGGCGGGTCGGAGGGGCCCTCCTGTGACAGGCTGAGCCCGTGGAGATGCTCGTCGTGCTCGTCGTCCTGGCCGCCATCGTCGTCGCCGTCGCCATCTGGGCGATCGCGACGTACAACGGGCTCATCCGGCTGCGCAACCTCGTCCAGGAGGCCTGGCGGCAGATCGACGTCGAGCTCCACCGCCGCCACTCCCTCGTGCCCAACCTCGTCGAGACCGTCCGGGGCTACGCCGCCCAGGAGCGGGAGGTCTTCGACGAGGTCACCCGCGCCCGGGCGGCCGCGGCCGGCGGCGGGGTCGGGCCCGCGCAGCAGGCCCAGAGCGAGAACGCCCTGAGCGGCGCGCTCAGCCGCCTCTTCGCCGTCGCCGAGAACTACCCGCAGCTGCGCTCCTCGGAGAACTTCGCCGACCTCCAGGCCGAGCTCACCAACACCGAGGACCGCATCGCCGCGGGCCGGCGGTTCTACAACGCCAACGTGCGCGAGCTCAACACGAAGATCGAGACCTTCCCGCCGAACATCATCGCCAACATGTTCTCCTTCCGGCGCGCGGAGTACTTCGAGGCCAACGACCCCGCGGTCCGCGCCGTCCCCTCGGTCCACTTCACCGCCGGCGAGGCGCCCGGCCCCGCCGTCCCCACCGACGGCGGCCCCTCCTTCGGCGGGCAGCGCGGGGGCTACGACCCGCAGCGCGACGCTTGAGCGAGGAGGTCGGCGTCGGGCCCTGGCCCGGCGGCCCGGACGCGTGGCCGCAGGACCCGCGCCTCGACCCCGAGCTCCTCGCCGCGGGGGACCGGCGTAACGTCGTCGACGAGTACCGCTACTGGCGGCTCGAGGCGATCGTCGAGGACATCGACTCCCGCCGCCACCCCCTCCACGTGGCGATCGAGAACCTCGGTCACGACTTCAACATCGGCTCGGTCGTCCGCACGGCCAACGCCTTCGCCGTCGCCGCCGTCCACATCGTCGGGCGACGGCGGTGGAACCGCCGCGGGGCGATGGTCACCGACCGCTACCAGCACCTGCACCACCACGACGACGTCGCCGGGCTCCTCGCGTGGGCGCGGGACGAGGGGCTGCCGGTCATCGGCATCGACAACGTCCCCGGGTCCCTGCCCCTCGAGCACCGGCCGCTGCCCGAGCGCGCCGTCCTCCTCTTCGGCCAGGAGTCCGGCGGGCTGTCGGCGCAGGCGCGGGCCGCGTGTGCGGAGATCCTCCACATCACCCAGTACGGCTCCACCCGGTCCCTCAACGTCGGGGCGGCCGCCGCGGTGGCGATGTACTCGTGGATCCTGCAGCACGGGCCGCAGGTCGGACGTCCCGGTCCGGCCGAGTCCGGGCATGACACAATCTAGGCGTATCGCCGCGTCTATCCACAGGAGGCATTCCGTGCCCATCGCAACCCCCGAGTCCTACAACGAGATGCTCGACAGGGCGAAGGCGGGCAAGTTCGCCTACCCGGCCATCAACATCACCTCGTCCCAGACGGTGACCGCCGCGATCCGCGGTTTCGCCGAGGCCGAGAGCGACGGCATCATCCAGGTCTCCGTCGGCGGTGGCGAGTACGCCTCCGGCTCGACGATCAAGGACCGCGTCACCGGCACCCGGGCCCTGGCCGCCTACGCCCACGAGGTCGCCAGGAACTACGGCGTCACCATCGCGCTGCACACCGACCACTGCGTCAAGGAGAACCTCGACTCCTGGGTGAAGCCGCTGCTCGCCATGGAGGCCGAGGAGGTCGCCGCCGGCAAGAACCCGACCTTCCAGTCGCACATGTTCGACGGCTCGACCGTCCCGCTGGAGGAGAACCTCGTCATCGCCGAGGAGCTCCTCGAGCTCTCCCAGAAGGCGCGCACGATCCTCGAGATCGAGGTCGGCGTCGTCGGCGGCGAGGAGGACGGCCACGAGGCCGAGATCAACGAGAAGCTCTACACCACCCCCGAGGACGGCCTCGCCACCGTGCGCGCCCTCGGCGCCGGCGAGAAGGGCCGTTACCTCACCGCCCTCACCTTCGGCAACGTCCACGGCGTGTACAAGCCGGGCGCGGTCAAGCTCCGCCCGGAGATCCTCGGCGAGATCCAGCGGGTCGTCGGCCAGGAGATCGGCAAGGAGTCGCCCTTCGACCTCGTCTTCCACGGCGGGTCCGGCTCCACGGCCGAGGAGATCGCCCTCGCCGTCGACAACGGCGTCATCAAGATGAACGTCGACACCGACACCCAGTACGCCTTCACGCGTCCCGTCGTCGAGCACATGTTCCGCAACTACGACGGCGTGCTCAAGATCGACGGCGACGTCGGCAACAAGAAGGCCTACGACCCCCGCGCCTGGGGCAAGGCCGCGGAGGCCGGCATGGCCGCCCGCGTCGTCGAGGCCTGCCAGCAGCTGCGCTCGGCCGGCACGAAGATGGCCTGACGCACCACCGAGAAAGGCCCGCCGGCAGCTGCCGGCGGGCCTTTCTGCTGTCCTCAGGCGGCGTCGTCGCCCGGGCCTGCGGGCTCGGGGAAGCCGGGGTCCTCCTCGACGATCGTCACGACGTCGCCCAGGCGGGTGATGTCGAGGAGGAAGCGCACGACGTCCGGGGGCTTGATCATCGTCAGCGGCCCGGGGGTGCGGTGCGCGAGGCGTGCCAGCAGCGCCACGCCGGAGGAGTCCATGAAGGTCACGTGCCGGGCGTCGATCTCCACCGGGTTGCGCGAGGACTCCGCCTCGGAGACCGCCTCGGTGAGCTCGCTGCTGAGGGCCACGTCGATCTCGCCCGAGAGCACAAGACGGGTGCGCCCCTGTGCCACCATGACCGAGGCCGTCCCGGCATCGTGACCACGGCCGGTTCTCGAAGTGTCGTCGCGCACAGGCTCTCCTTCTGCTTGTCCGGCGGCTCGCGCCGGAACGTCCTCCACGGCATCCTAGGAGACTCAGGACGATCGGAGAGACAACATGACCGAACCGGATCGCGGCGTGCCCGCACCGGTGGCGTCTCCGACCCCTCCTCCCAGCGCGGTCCGCGAGCTGCCCGAGACGCTCAGCGTCCGCTCGGACCACCTCCTCGAGGCGCTGCCCGACCCGACCTTTGTCCTCGACGTCGGCGAGGAGTCCCGTGTCGTGTGGGTGAGCCCCTCGCTCACCGAGGTGACCGGGTACTCGGCCACCGAGCTGCAGGACCTCGCGCCCAGCCTCGCCGCCGGTGGGGAGGACACGACGGCGCTGCGCGAGGCGCTCGCCGCAGGACTGCCCTTCGCGGTCGTCCGCTCCGTCCCCCGGCGGGACGGCGGCTCCTACCGCGCGACGGTCTCCTTCAGCCCGCTGGGCCCGGGCGCCGAGGGCCGGGACCGCTGGCTGGTCACCGTGCGCGACGCGAGCGAGGAGCTCGCCTCCGCGGTCCTCGCCGAGGAGCGGGCCGCGGCCGAGGAGCGCGCCCAGCGCGGCCTCAGCCTCGTCGCCCGGGTCTCCGACATCCTCGCCGACGTCGACCCCGCGACCGCGCTGACGGAGATCTCCGCCCTCCTCGTGCGACGCATCGTCCCGTGGGCGGCCTTCTACGCGGACGGCACCCAGCTGCAGAAGGTCACCGACCTCGCCGGGATCTCCTACCACCGCCGCGACCTGCGCCGCCAGGCCCGGCTGCGCGGCGGGATCCCCGACCCCGTCGTCGGCCTCTTCCTCGACACCCGGATGCAGACCGTCGTCGTGGACCCGCGCCAGCCGGCGGAGGAGGGCACCCTCACCGGTGAGCTCAACGCCCTCGTCACGCAGGACGAGACCGCGCCAGACGACGGTCCCCTGTGGCTGCTGCCCGTCCTCGGGCGCAAGGCGGTGCTCGCCGTCCTCGCCGTGCGCCCGCCGGACCCGGAGACCGACGAGCGCGCCCTGCCGCCCGGGGAGCTGACGACCGTCCTCGAGCTCGTGGCCCGGCGCGTCGGCATGGCCATGGACAATCTCCAGCTCTACGACCGCGAGCACCGCCTGGCGGAGACGCTCCAGCGCGCCATGCTCCCCGAGCAGAGCCACGTCGAGGGCGTGGACGTGTGGAGCTACTACTCACCCAGCTCGGAGCACGCCCAGGTCGGCGGGGACTGGTACGACGTCCTCGACATGGGCGAGGGGCGGGTCGGCGTCGTCGTCGGCGACGTCGTCGGGCACGACGTCGAGGCCGCCGCGGCGATGGGGCAGCTGCGCTCGGTCGTGCGCGCCTACGCCGCCGAGTTCGTCGAGCCGGGCAAGGTCCTGGGCCGCGTCGACCGGCTCGTGGCGAGCATGCGGATCGCGCGCCCGGCCTCCTTCGTCTACGCCACCCTCCACCCGCGGCCCAGCGGGGAGGCGTGGGACATCGCCTACTCCCGCGCCGGGCACCTGCCCGTCGTCCACGTGAGCGAAGGGCGGGCCACCCAGCTCGAGGGCGCCAACGGCCCGCTCGTCGGCTTCGGCGGGCGGCCGCGCCACACCGGCCACGCCGTCGCCCGGCCCGGCGACGTCCTCATCTTCTACACCGACGGTCTCGTCGAGCGGCGCGACCGCTCCATGCGCGACGGCGTCGCCGCGCTCGTCACGGCCGCCGAGCAGATCGACGCGCCCGACGCCGCCGGGATCGGGGAGGAGCTCCTCCAGGAGCTCGCCGACGCGCCGGAGGACGACATCGCCGTCGTCGTCGTCCGCGTGCCCGACCCCGCCGCCGACCCGACCCACACGTGGTCCGGGCCCCGCGAGCGACGCTGGCAGATGCCGATGGACCCGCAGACCATCGCGCGCGCCCGCCACGCCGTGCTGCGCGCGTGCGAGGCCTGGGACATCGAGGACACCGCCGCCGCGGAGCTCGTCGCCTCCGAGCTCGTCGCCAACGCCGTCATGCACGGCTGGGGGCGGGTCGACCTGCGCCTGCGGGACACCGGGGACGGCCTGCGCATCGAGGTCGAGGACGCCAACCCGAGCCCGCCGGTGCTGCGCGAGGGGCGCGTGGGACGCGTGGGCGGCTTCGGGCTGCACATCATCGCCCGGCTCGCCGAGTGGGGCTGGCGCCCCACCCCCGCGGGCAAGGTCGTGTGGGCGCGGGTGCGGGCCAAGGAGCCGTGGTCCGGCCGCGCGTCCCAGTAGGGGCTCAGGAGGCCCGGCGCTCGCAGCGGTGCTCGGAGTCGATGCGGAAGCTGCCGAGCGCGCCGCAGATCTCCAGGACGAAGAGCTCGCGGTCGTCACAGCCGCGCAGCACCGCCGCGCCGCCGCGCTTGCCGGCCGCGTCCGCCAGGGCGATGAGGAAGGCGGCGCCGGTGGAGTCCATGAAGGTGACGTCGCACATGTCGATGACGAGCAGCTGACGGCGCAGCCCGCTCACCCGGGCCGTGGCCTCGGGGAACTGGGCCCGCTCCGCGAGATCGAGATCCCCGCTGATCGTCACCGTCGTCGTGGTCGATGACGCCGCGATCTCGATCATGCTGCTCCCTCTGGCCGCCGCAGGTGCGCACGGCGGTGCCCGGTCCAATGTCCTCGACGAGCCTAGGTGGCCCCGCCGCGCGGTGCACCCCGAACCGCCGGACCGGCCGGTTCGATAACCTGTGCCGGGAGCCGAACGGCGCCCGCGTCCAGCGAAAGGGATCGAACATGCCAGCGGTCGTCGTCGTCGGAGCCCAGTGGGGCGACGAGGGCAAGGGGAAGGCCACCGACCAGCTCAGCTCCCAGGTGGACTACGTCGTGAAGTTCAACGGCGGGAACAACGCGGGGCACACGGTCGTCGTCGGCGAGGAGAAGTACGCCCTCCACCTGCTGCCCTCCGGGATCCTCAGCCCGGGGTGCACACCGGTCATCGGCAACGGGGTCGTCGTCGACCTCGAGGTCCTCTTCGCCGAGCTCGACGGCCTCAGCGCCCGCGGGGTGGACGTCTCCCGCCTCCTCGTCTCCTCCGGTGCCCACCTCATCCCGTCCTACAACCGGACCCTCGACAAGGTGACCGAGCGCTTCCTCGGCAAGCGGCAGATCGGCACCACCGGGCGCGGCATCGGCCCCACCTACGCGGACAAGATGTCCCGTGTCGGCATCCGGGTCCAGGACATCTTCGACGAGAAGATCCTGCGGCAGAAGGTCGAGGGCGCGCTGGTGCAGAAGAACCAGCTGCTCCTCAAGGTCTACAACCGCCGCGCCGTCGACGTCGACGAGGTGACCGACGAGCTCCTCACCTACGCCGAGCGGCTGCGCCCGATGGTCGCCGACACCTCCCTCGTGCTCAACAGGGCCCTCGACGAGGGGCGCACGGTCGTCTTCGAGGCCGGCCAGGCCGCCATGCTCGACGTCGACCACGGGACCTACCCCTTCGTCACCTCCTCCTCGGCCACGGCCGGTGGCGCGTGCACCGGCAGCGGTGTCGGGCCCACCCGCATCGACCGGGTCGTCGGCGTCGTCAAGGCCTACACCACGCGCGTCGGCGAGGGGCCCTTCCCCACCGAGCTGCACGACGCGGCCGGCGAGCGGCTGCGCAGCGTCGGCGGCGAGTACGGCACGACGACGGGCCGCCCCCGCCGCTGCGGGTGGTACGACGCCGTCGTCGCCCGCTTTGCCAGCCGCGTCAACGGGCTCACCGACCTCGTGCTCACCAAGCTCGACGTCCTCACCGGCCTGGAGAAGATCCCCGTCTGCGTCGCCTACGAGGTCGACGGGCGCCGGGTGGACGAGATGCCGCCCAACCAGACGGACTTCCACCACGCCCGCCCGGTCTACGAGGAGCTCGACGGCTGGAGCGAGGACATCAGCGGCGCCCGGGAGTTCTCCGACCTGCCCGAGGCCGCCCAGCGCTACGTCCTGGCGCTGGAGGAGATGTCCGGGGCGCGGATCTCCTCGATCGGTGTCGGTCCGGACCGTGCCGCCACGATCGTGCGTCACTCCCTGCTGGACTGAGGGGGCCGGGGCCAAGGTCCTAATGCCCGGCGAGACCCGTGCATAACCTGAGGTCTCGCTTCGAGGAGAGGACTGCCATGGCCGTCGACGACATCACGATCACGAGCAAGCCGGGGACGGGTGGGGGCTGCGCCTGCGGCGGGCACGACGACGCCACCCCGGTGCTCGACGTCCGCCAGATCCCGCACGCCATCCGCCACGCGACCGTCTTCGGCGCGCTGACCGCGATCGCGCCGGGCTTCTCGCTCGACCTCGTGGCCCCGCACAACCCGGTGCCGCTGCTCGCGCAGCTCGAGGAGCGCCAGCCCGGCGCCTTCGCCGTCACCTACCTCGTCGAGGGCCCGGAGGACTGGACGGTGCGGCTCACCCGCCAGCAGCCCTGAGACAGCGAGAGGCCCCGCCGTGCACTGCACGGCGGGGCCTCGTCGGTTCTCAGCGCTGCTGGTCCTCGTCGGACTGGCTGGGCGGCTCGGGCGACGGCGCGAAGGGCGAGCCCTCCGGGCGGTCGACCGGGGTGTCCGCTGCCGCCGTGGTGAAGGGTGCCGGGGCAGCCGGGGGCTGCTGGCCGGGGTAGCCCGGGCCCGGGTCGGCCGGGACCTGGTCGCTCGGGCCGAAGCCGCCGACCGGCTGGCCCATGCCGGGCTGCGCGGGGAAGCCGGGGCCGGGCTCGTTGGCGACCTGGCCGGGCTGCCCGCCCTGACCGTAGGGCCCGCCGGGGCCACCGAAGGCCGGGTCGCCGGCGTTGCCCGGCTTCCCGCGGTTCTTGCGGGTGATGAGGAAGATGAGCGCGGCGATCGCGAGGAGCGCGACGACGCCGAGGACCACCCACACCGCGGTGGAGACCCCGCCCGCGCCACCGTTGCCGGTGGCCTCGCCGGTGGCGCTGCCGCCGGCGGCGAAGGCCTCGATGCCGCTCCACGTCACCGTGCTGCCGTCGATCTCGCCGTCGGCCTCGATGACCTCACCGGGGAAGGTGACGGAGATGGCGACCTCGGGCTCCATGCCGGCGGGCATGCCCTCGAGCTCGCTGGTGTCGCCCAGGCCGGTCTCGTCGCCGTCGAAGGAGAAGACGTAGGTGTCGTCGACCTTCTCGATGGTCAGACCCTCCCCGGTCATCGAGTCGATGGGCGCGCCGGTCGCGGAGATGCGGCACCCGACACCGTCCTCGTCCTCGATGTCCTCGACGGTGAACTCCGCGTCCTCGGGGGCGTCGCCCAGCTCGGACTCCAGGTCGGAGCAGTCCATGTCCTCGCGGGAGGCCATGCCGGTGAGGTCGGCGACCTCCATGGAGATGTCGAGGGTGTCGTCCTCGTTGATCGTCAGGCCCATGTCCAGCCGGAAGCAGCCGGCCAGGACGAGGAGGAGGGGCAGGAGGAGGAGCGCCGACGCCCCGCGGCGGACGCGGGAGCGGCGGGTGGTGCTGGGCTGTGGTGTCATGCCGCGCACCCTACCGGTCAGGCATGACGCGGGGACGTCCGGGAGCGCCCCCGCCCATGGGGACAACTCCCCGTCCGGTCTGGCCCGTGGACGGTGCACCACCGGCCGGCTGCGGGTGGGTAGGCTCCTGGCACGTGAAGATCCTCGTCGTCGGGTCGGGTGCGCGCGAGCACGCCATCACCCGCGCCCTCGCCACCGACTCCACGCCCCACGAGGTCCTCGTCGCCCCGGGGAACCCGGGCACGGCGCAGCTCGCGACCAACGTCGCCGTCGACCCGCTCGACCCGCAGGCGGTCGCGGCGCTCGCCGTCGAGCGCGGGGTCGAGCTCGTCGTCGTCGGGCCCGAGGCGCCGCTCGTCGCGGGGGTCGCCGACGCCGTCCGCGCGGCCGGCATCCCGTGCTTCGGTCCCGGCGCCGCCGCGGCACGCCTCGAGGGCTCCAAGGCCTTTGCCAAGGAGGTCATGGCCGCCGCCGAGGTCCCCACGGCGATGGCCTACGTGTGCACCACCCCCGAGGAGGTCGAGCAGGCGCTCGACGCCTTCGGCGCCCCCTACGTCGTCAAGGACGACGGCCTGGCCGCCGGGAAGGGCGTCGTCGTCACCGAGGACAGGGACGCCGCGCTCGCCCACGCCCGCGCGTGCCTGGCCCGCAGCACCACCCCCGGGGGCGAGCGGCCCGCCGTCGTCGTCGAGGAGTTCCTCGACGGCCCGGAGGTCTCCCTCTTCTGCGTGTGCGACGGCACCGACGCCGTGCCCCTCGCCCCCGCGCAGGACTTCAAGCGCCTCTCCGACGGCGACGCCGGCCCCAACACGGGCGGGATGGGCGCCTACAGCCCGCTGCCCTGGGCGCCGGAGGGCCTCGCCGACGAGGTCATGGAGCGCGTCGCCCGGCCCGTCGTGCGCGAGATGGCCCGCCGGGGCACGCCCTTCGTCGGCGTGCTGTACGTCGGGCTCGCCCTCACCTCCCGCGGCCTGCGGGTCATCGAGTTCAACGCCCGCTTCGGGGACCCCGAGACGCAGGTCGTCCTCGCGCGGCTCGCCTCCTCCCTCGGCCGGCTGCTCCACGCCGCGGCGACCGGCTCCCTCGCCCAGCTGCCGCCACCGACGTGGCGTGACGAGTCCGCCGTCACCGTCGTCCTCGCCTCCCACGGCTACCCCGGGGTGTGCCGCAACGGTGACGTCGTCGAGGGCGTTGCGGCCGCCGAGGAGCTGCCCGGGGTGCACGTCCTCCAGGCCGGCTGCGCGACCGCGGAGGACGGCACGCTGGTGAGCGCCGGCGGCCGGGTGCTGTCCGTCGTCGGGGTCGGGGCGGACCAGGAGGAGGCCCGGACCCGCGCCTACGCGGGCATCGAGCGGATCTCCCTGGCCGGCTCGCAGTACCGCACCGACATCGCGCGGGTGCGGTCGTGACCGCCCCCGCCCTGCCCGGCTGGGAGCACGTCTACTCCGGCAAGGTCCGCGACCTCTACCGGCCGACGGCGCCGCACCCGGACGGCGACGTCGTCCTCGTCGTCGCCTCGGACCGGATCAGCGCCTACGACCACGTCCTGCCCACGCCGATCCCCGGCAAGGGCGAGGTGCTCACCCGGCTCACCCTGTGGTGGTTCGAGCAGCTGGCCGACCTCGTGCCCAGCCACGTCGTCTCCCTCGACGTGCCCGAGGCCGTCGCCGGCCGCGCGATGGTGTGCCGGCGCCTGGAGATGTTCCCCGTCGAGTGCGTGGCGCGCGGCTACCTCACCGGCTCCGGGCTCGTGGAGTACCGGGAGAGCCAGGCGGTGTGCGGCGTCCCGCTGCCGGCCGGCCTGGGGGAGTCCTCGCGCCTGCCCGAGCCGATCTTCACCCCCGCCCGCAAGGCCGAGCTCGGCGACCACGACGAGAACATCACCTTCGCCGCCGTCGCCGACCAGCTGGGCGGCGAGCGCGCGGAGGAGCTGCGCGACCTCACGCTGCGGATCTACGCCCGGGCGGCCGAGGTGGCCGCCCGCAGCGGCATCATCGTCGCCGACACGAAGCTCGAGTTCGGCCTCGACGCCGAGGGCGCCGTCGTCCTCGGCGACGAGGTCCTCACCCCGGACTCCTCCCGCTTCTGGCCGGCCGACGAGTACACCCCGGGCCGGGTGCAGCCGAGCTTCGACAAGCAGTTCGTCCGCGACTGGCTCACCTCGCCGGCCTCCGGCTGGGACCGCGTCTCGCCGCCGCCCGCCCTTCCGGGCGACGTCGTCGAGCGCACCCGGGAGCGCTACCTCGAGGCGGCGGCGCGTCTCATCGGGTGATGTCCGACTCCTCCCCTGCCGCCGCGGACGATCCGTGCAAGACTGTGAGCGCAGTTACACCTCCTCCGCGACACCAGTTCGCGAATTAGTACCGAAGGCGCGAACGCATGGCAGCAGACACCAGTGTCCCCACGACGGCGCGGGGCACCGCCCGCGAGCGGCAGGTCAGTGACTTCACCGCCCTGACGAAGCGGGTCCAGGAGGCGGGCCTCATGCGCCGCGCCTACGGCTACTACTGGACCAAGCTCATCGGCTCGCTCGTGCTGAGCCTCGGCCTCGCGGCGGCCTTCGTCCTCATCGGGGACACGTGGTGGCAGATGGTTACCGCCGTCGTGCTCGCGCTCCTCATGACGCAGATCGCCTTCCTCGGCCACGACGCCGCCCACCGCCAGATCTTCGTGTCGGGCAAGTGGAACGAGTGGGTCTCCCTCGTCGTCATCAACCTCTTCGTGGGGATGGGCCAGGGCTGGTGGCAGCGCAAGCACACCAAGCACCACGCTGCCCCGAACACCCTCCACAAGGACCCGGACATCGACCCGGGTGTCCTCGCCTTCACCGAGCACGCGGTCGAGCAGCGCAAGACCCGCCTGACGAAGTGGCTCGCCACCAAGCAGGGCTTCTTCTTCTACCCGCTGCTCCTCCTCGAGGGCGTCAACCTCCACGTCCAGGGCATCAGGCGCGCGGTGAGCCGCGAGCGTCTCAAGCGCCGCTGGGTGGAGCTCGGCTTCATCGCCGTGCGGCTCGTCACCTTCTTCGCGCTCGTCTTCCTCGTGCTCTCCCCGGGCAAGGCCTTCGCCTTCATCGGCGTCCAGCTCGCGGTCTTCGGCCTCTACATGGGCCTGTCCTTCGCCCCCAACCACATCGGCATGCCCATCGTGCCGCCGGACGTCAAGATCGACTTCCTGCGCCGCCAGGTCCTCATGAGCCGCAACATCTCCGGCGGGCGGGCCATGGACACCTTCATGGGTGGGCTGAACTTCCAGGTGGAGCACCACCTCTTCCCGTCGATGGCCCGGCCCAACCTCCGCAAGGTCGCCCCGATGGTCCGCGAGTACTGCCACGACCTCGGTGTGCGGTACACCGAGACCACCCTCGCGCAGTCCTACCGGGCCGTCTACGACTACCTCAACAGGGTCGGGCGCGGCGGCCTGGACGTGTGGGCCTGTCCACTGGCTGCGCAGTACCGCGTCTGACCGTGGCGCCCGGGTAGACTCGCGGCGGCCCGAACCCCCCGAGCAGGAGTCACCATGGGACGAATCGTCGTCGAGGTCATGCCCAAGCCCGAGATCCTCGACCCGCAGGGCAAGGCGGTCGCCGGCGCGCTGCCCCGGCTCGGACTGGGCGGCTTCGTCTCGGTCCGCCAGGGCAAGCGTTTCGAGCTCGAGGTCGACGGCGACGTCGACGACGCGGCCCTCGCGCAGGCCCGCGAGGCCGCCGAGCTGCTGCTGTCCAACCCCGTGATCGAGGACGTCGTGCGCGTGGCGGCGGTCGACGACGCCAGGAGCGCCTGATGCACCGCCTCGACGTCCCCGAGTCCCAGCCGCGGGCCGAGGGTGCGCGCATCGGCGTCGTCACCTTCCCCGGCTCCCTCGACGACCGCGACGCCCAGCGGGCCGTGCGCCTGGCGGGCGCCGAGCCGGTGGCGCTGTGGCACGCCGACGAGGACCTGCGCGGCGTCGACGCCGTCGTCCTGCCCGGCGGCTTCTCCTACGGCGACTACCTGCGCTGCGGCGCGATCGCCCGCTTCGCCCCGGTCATGACGGCCGTCGTCGAGGCCGCCGGGCGCGGCCTGCCGGTGCTCGGCATCTGCAACGGCTTCCAGATCCTGTGCGAGGCGCACCTGCTGCCCGGCGCGCTCATCCGCAACGAGGCCCAGCGCTTCGTGTGCCGCGACCAGCAGCTGCGGGTGGAGAACAACGACACCGCGTGGACCACCGGCTACTCCGTGGGCCAGACGATCACCATCCCGCTGAAGAACGGGGAGGGCGGCTTCGTCGCCGACGAGCGCACCCTCGCCGAGCTCGAGGGGGAGGGGCGCGTCGTCTTCCGCTACGAGGGCCACAACCCCAACGGCTCGCTCCACGACATCGCGGGCATCAGCAACGCCGCGGGCAACGTCGTCGGGCTCATGCCCCACCCGGAACACGCCGTCGAGCCGGGCTTCGGCCCCGACTCCGCCGCCGGGGCGGGCACCGACGGCCTGGCGATCTTCGCCTCCGTCCTCGGGGTCCTCGTCACCGCCTGAGTCAGCCGAGGACCGTCTCCAGCGGCGTGTGCTCCATGCCGTGGGCCTCGGCGACCGGGGCGGAGACGAGTGCGCCGTCGTGCGTCGCCAGGCCCAGCGCCAGTGTCGGGTCGGCGCGCATCGCCTCGCGCCAGCCGCCGTTCGCGAGCGCGAGCGCGTAGGGAACCGTGACGTTCGTCAGCGCGTAGGTCGAGGTGTGCGAGACCGCGCCGGGCATGTTGCTCACGCAGTAGAACAGGGTGTCGTGCACGAGGTAGGTCGGGTCGGAGTGCGTCGTGGGTCGTGAGTCCGCGAAGCAGCCGCCCTGGTCCACGGAGATGTCGACGACGACGGACCCCGGCCGCATCGCCGCCACCTGCTCGTTGCTGACGAGCCGGGGCGTGCGCGCACCGGGCAGGAGGACGGCGCCGATGACGAGGTCGGCCTGCGCGACCGCGCGCTCGACCTCGTAGGCGTTGGACATCACCGTCTGGCAGCGGCCGCGGTAGAGGGCGTCGGCCTGCCGCAGGCGGCTGACGTCGCGGTCCATGAGGACGACGTCGGCGTGCATCCCCACGGCCATCGCGGCGGCGTTCATCCCGGCGACGCCGGCGCCGATGACGACGACCCGGGCGGAGTACACACCGGGGACCCCGCCGAGGAGGACGCCGCGCCCGCCCTGGGCGCTCATCAGGCTGTGGGCGCCCACCTGGGGAGCGAGCCGGCCGGCGATCTCGCTCATCGGGGCGAGGAGCGGCAGGGAGCGGTCGGGCAGCTCGACGGTCTCGTAGGCGACGGCGGTGACGCGGCGGCGCAGGAGCTCCTCGGTGAGCGGCCGGTCGGCGGCGAGGTGGAGGTAGGTGAAGAGGGTCTGGCCCGCGTGGAGGTGGTCGTACTCCTCGGGGACGGGCTCCTTGACCTTGAGGACGAGCTCGCCGAAGTCCCAGGTCGCGGCGGCGTCGGGCAGCACGGTGGCGCCGGCCGCCGCGAAGTCCGCGTCGGTGACGGAGGCGGAGGTTCCCGCGCCCGACTCGACGGCGACCTCGTGGCCGTGCCTCACCAGCTCGTGCACGCCGGACGGCGTGATGGCCACCCGGCCCTCGGAGTCGATGACCTCTCGCGGCACTGCGATCCTCATGCGGGCATCCTCGCAGGTGGCTGGCCGGGCGGAGCGCCGTTCACTCGCTGGACACCTGTCGGCTACTTGTCCACAGTCTTCCTCCACAGGGTTGTGCACATACGCACAGGGAGCGCCCCGAGCCTGTGGACAGTTACTCGGCGGCCCGCCGACGGCGTCGCGGCCACAGGGCGGCGAGGGCGTCCGCGTCCGGCAGCACCCACCGCCGCCAGTGGGCGAGGACGCTCAGCCCCGCCCCGACGAGGATCGCGACGAGCATCCCCACCGTCTCCTGCCCGAGGTCGTCGAGGACGATCATCGCGAGGGAGGCGAAGACGGCGGAGGTGGCGTACAGGGTGTTCCCGCCGAAGACCGCCGGGACCTCCCCGACGACGACGTCGCGGATCATGCCGCCGCCGACGGCGGTCGTCACCCCGAGCAGGACGGCCGGCAGCACGCCGAGGCCCGCGGCCAGCGCCTTGGTGGCCCCGGTCGCCGCCCAGCAGCCGAGGACGACACCGTCGGCGACGAGGAACAGGCGGCTCCACCAGCGCCCGTGGAGGGGGAGGAGGAAGGCGACGACCGCACCCACCAGTGCCGTGCCCAGGTAGAAGGGGTCGGTGAGGGCGACCGGCGGGCCGGCCTGGAGGAGGGTGTCGCGGAGGATGCCGCCGCCCAGCGCCGAGACGATCGCGAGGATGGCGAAGCCGACGAGGTCGAAGCGCTTGTGGCGGGCGATGGTCCCGCCCAGCAGCCCGTTGAGCAGCACGCCGAGGAGGTCGATGCCCCGGAACACGTCGGGGAGCACGTCGACCACCTGGTCTGCCACGTCCACGGCCACACCCGATCGTGGCCCGGGGCCGGTGGGCCGGCAAGCAGGGCGGCGTGCGGGCGGCGAAGGGCGGGGCAAGACTGGCCCGACGGCAGCAGAGGGAGGGCACATGGCGCTCGAGGACGTCCTGGAGGGGCAGGCCGGCATCCGCGGCTGGCAGGAGGACCTGTACCGGGACCTTCACGCGCACCCCGAGCTCGGCTTCGCGGAGACGCGGACGGCAGGGCTCGTCGCGGCGGCGCTGCGCGAGGACGGCTTCACCGTCCACGAGGGCGTCGGCGGGACCGGGGTGGTGGGCGTCCTGGCGAACGGGGAGGGCCCGGTCGTCCTCGTCCGGGCGGACATGGACGCGCTGCCCGTCGCCGAGGCCACCGGGTTGCCCTACGCGAGCACCGCGACGACCACCGACGACGCCGGCCGCACCGTCCCGCTCATGCACGCCTGCGGGCACGACGTCCACGTCGCCTGCCTCCTCGGGGCTGCCCGCCTGCTCGCCGGTGCCCGCGACGCGTGGGCCGGGACCGTCGTCGCGCTCTTCCAGCCGGCGGAGGAGCTGGGCGCGGGCGCGCAGCGCATGGTCGACGACGGCCTCGCCGACCTCGTCCCGCGCCCGGACGTGGCACTGGCCCAGCACGTCCTCGCCTACCCGGCCGGCACGGTCGCGACCCGCCCGGGCCCTTTCCTCTCGATCGGCGAGACGCTGCGCGTCACGGTCTTCGGGCGCGGCAGCCACGGCTCGATGCCGCACCTGTCCGTCGACCCGGCGGTGCTCGCCGCGATGATCGTCGTGCGACTCCAGGCGGTGGTCGCCCGCGAGGTGCAGCCGGGGGAGTTCGCCGTCCTCACCGTCGGGAAGGTGGCCGTGGGGGAGCGGGGCAACATCATCGACGACCACGCCGTCCTCGAGCTCAACCTGCGCGCCTACAGTGAGGAGGTCCGGGACCAGCTCGTCGCCGCCGTCGAGCGCGTCGTCCGCGCCGAGTGCGCGGCGTCGGGCTCCCCGCGGCAGCCGGAGATCGAGCACACCGACCGCTTCCCCCTCACCGACAACGACCCCGAGGCGACGGCGCGGGTCGCCGCCGCCTTCGCCGCCCACTTCGGGGACGCCGCCACGACGGCGGGGCGGCAGACGGCGAGCGAGGACTTCTCCCACGTGCCCGCCGCCCTCGGCGTCCCCTCCACCTACTGGGCGCTGGGCGGCGTCGACCCCGAGCGCTACCGGGCCGCGGCCGAGCGGGGGACCCTCACCCAGGACGTGCCCGGGAACCACTCCCCGGCCTTCGCCCCCGTGCTCCGGCCCACCCTCGAGACCGGCACGGCCGCCGTCGTCGTCGCCGCCCTCGCCTGGCTCGGCCGCTGACCGCCCGCGCGGCGGGTATGAGACACTTGTCGCGACAACATCACAGCCTTCGACTCGCGGCGGGAGAGACCCGCACGTGCGGGCGCCGAAGGAGCAACCTCCCCGGAAACTCTCAGGCCCCCATACCGCCACGGCGAGGCACCTCTGGAAAGCAGCCTCAGGGCTCACCGACGGGGAAGTACGGGCCGGCGCCCGTGGAAAACTCTCAGGTCCGATGACAGAGCGGGGAACGGTCCCTGCTCCCGCGCGCTCACGCGCGCCCGTCATCGAGGAGTCCCCATGGCTCTCACCCTCGACGCCCCCGCGCCCACGACGTCCGCCCGCCGCGTCCCGCGGATGCACCGCCGGCTCGGCATCGCCGCGATCCTCGCCTCGGCCACGGCGATGGGCCTGGCCGGGCTCTTCGGCCGCCTCGCCTCCCCGCCGGGCGCCGTCATCGGCGAGACGCTCACCCTCGGGCGGATGGCCGTGGGCGCGCTCGGCATGGTCGTCGTGCTCGCCGCGGGCCGCCGGCTGTCGGTGCTGCGCCGCACCCGCGTCTCGTGGTCGGTCGTCCTCGGCGGCGTCTTCCTCGGCCTGTCCCTGGCCACCTACCTGTCCGCCACGGTCCTCACCGTGCTCTCCCGCGCCGTCGCCCTCCACTACCTGGGCCCGGTGATCGCGACCGTCCTCGCGCGGGTCGTCCTCAAGGAGAAGGCGCGCGGTCTCGAGCTCCTCACCCTGGCGCTGAGCTTCGCCGGGATGGTGCTGGCCACCGGGCTCGTGGACGCCGCCGTGCCCACCGACGACCAGCTCCTCGGGGACGTCCTCGCCGCCGTCTCCGGGCTGCTCTACGGCGGCGCGCTGCTGTGCTACCGCTACCGCGCCGACATGCCCGCCGACGTCCGCAACTTCTGGAACTTCACCTTCGGTGCACTGGGGACCGCGGGGATGGTCGCGGTCACCCGCCCGGACATGTCGGGGATGACGGCGGAGAACTGGCTGTGGGCGGGCCTGTTCTTCGTCGTGTGCGGCTCCCTCGCGCTCGGGCTGCTCGTCGTCGCCGGCATGCACCTGCGCTCGGTCGAGCTGTCGGCGCTGTCCTACTGGGAGGTCGTCGTCGCGATGCTCCTCGGGGCGGCCGTCTACGGCGAGACCGTCTCGCCGCTCGCCGCGGTGGGGGCCGTGCTCATCGTCGTCGGGGCGGTGACCGCCGTGGGTGCCGGTCGCCGGCGCCGTGCGCGGCTCGTGTCAGAGGCGGGTGCCACACTGCGGGCATGAGGAGCCGCCACATCAGCCGGGTCGTCGCCGCCTCGCCCGCCGTCGTCTACGAGTACGCGGCGGACCCGGCCAACCTTCCCGCGTGGGCCGCGGGGCTCGCCGAGGGCGAGGTGCGCCAGGAGGGGGACGCCGTCGTCGTCGACTCGCCGATGGGGCGGGTCGAGGTCACCTTCGTCCGCCGCAACCCCTTCGGCGTCCTCGACCACGACGTCCGCCTGCCGTCCGGCGAGGTCGTCACGAACCCGGTGCGCGTGCTCGCCCACCCCGAGGGCGCGGAGGTCGTGTTCACCCTCCGTCAGCTCGGGCTGAGCGACGCCGACTTCGAGCGGGACGCCGCGATGGTCGAGCGTGACCTCGAGGCGCTCGCGCGCATCGTCGAGGGCGACGCCTAGGGACGGGGCGTCACCGAGCCGGTGAGGTGGACCTTGCCGGACCGCGGGTGGCGGCCGGCGTAGCGCACGCCGTCGCCCGCCGCGTCGATGCTCAGCGCCACCCTGCCGGGCAGCAGCACCGGCTTGGCGAAGTCCACCTCCCACGTGAAGGCGTCCCCGCGGAAGCGGGCGAGCTGGGCCAGTGCCCGGGAGGCGGTGTACATCCCGTGCGCGATCGGGCGGGGGAAGCCGAAGGCCCGCGCCCCGAGCCGCGAGACGTGGATGGGGTTGCGGTCCCCGGACACCTCCGCGTAGCGCTTGCCGGTGTCCGCACCCAGCGACCACACCGAGACGACGTCGCCGCCCGGCTCCGGCGCCTCCACGGAGGACGACGACGGCGCCTCCTCCGCGGCGCCCGGCAGCGCGGTGCCGCGGGCGAGGTAGGTCGACACGCCCTCCCACACCGTCTCCCCGCCGGCCTCGACCGTGACGGCGAGGTCGACGAGCGTGCCCTTGCGGTGCGCCCGCGGGGAGCGGGCCTCGGCCCGGGCGCTCAGCTCCTCCCCGAGGAGCACCGGCCGGTGCTCCTCGACCCGGTTGGCGGTGTGGACCATGCCGAGCACCGGCAGCGGGAAGTCGGGCCGCACCATGAGCGCCATCGCGAGCGGGAAGGCGAGGACGTGGACGTAGCCGGCGGGCAGCTCATCGGTCCCCGGCTCCCCGAGGAGCTCCTGGTAGGCCGACAGGGTCGCGGGGTCGGCGCGCAGGCCGTCCGCCACGTAGGCGACGTCCGGGAGGCTGTGGGCCACCGCGCCGCGGCGCATCGTCGTGCGTGCGGTGGCCGCCAGCGCCCGGGAGTAGAGCGAGCCGAGGCTGGGGACGGGCTCGAGGCGCTGCTCGCGCATCACTGCCCCACCAGGTTCTGGCCGCACACCCGCAGCACCTGCCCGTTGACTCCGCCCGCCTGCGGCGAGGCGAGGAAGGCGATGGCCTCGGCGACGTCCACCGGCTGCCCACCCTGCTGCAGCGAGTTCGCCCGGCGGGCCACCTGCCGCGGCACCGGCGGGATCTTCGCCGTCATGTCCGTCTCGATGAACCCGGGGGCGACGGCGTTGGCCGTCGCCCCGTTGGCCGCGACGACCGGTGCGAGCGCCCGGGTCATCCCGATGATCCCGGCCTTGGCCGCCGCGTAGTTCGTCTGCCCGCGGTTGCCGGCGATCCCGGAGGTCGAGGCCAGGGAGATGATCCGCCCGCCCGCGCCCAGCTCCCCGGCGAAGGTCTCGTTCATCCGCAGCGGCGCGAGGACGTTGACGGCGAGGAGGTCGTTCCAGCGGTCGTCGGTCATGTTGGCGAGCAGCTTGTCCCGCAGGATGCCGGCGTTGTGGACGACGACGTCGAGGCGCCCGTGGCGCTCGCGGACGTGCGAGAGGATCCGCTCGGCGGCGTCCTCCGCGGTGATGTCGAGCTGCAGCGCACTGCCGCGGACCTCGTTCATCACCCGGCTCAGCGCCTCCCCGGCGGCCGACACGTCGACGCCGACCACCCGGGCGCCGTCCCGGGCGAGCACCTTGACGATCGCCGCGCCGATGCCGCGAGCGGCACCCGTGACGACGGCGACCATCCCCTCGAGGGGACGGGTCCAGTCGGCCGGGGCGACGCCGTCGGCGGAGGCGACGTGGAGCGGCTGCCCGTCGACGAAGGCCGAGCGGGCCGACAGGAAGAAGCGCAGCGCCCCGACGACGGAGGGTGCGCCCACGGGCACCTCACCGCCGAGGACGACGCCGTTGGCGGTCGCACCCGCCCGCAGCTCCTTGGCCAGGGAGCGGAGGAAGCCGTCCACGCCCTGGCGGACCGCGACGACGGCGGGATCGGTCGCGTCGTCGGCGCGGCGGGAGACCGTGACGATGCGCGCCCCGGGGGCCAGACGGCGCAGGACGCCGCCGAGCGCGAGGGCCGGGCCGGCGAGGTCCGCCGGGGAGCTCGCCTCGGTGAGGACGAGGACGACGCCGCCCCAGCGGCGGCCCTTGCCCAGCTCCTGGGGGTCGCGGCGGACGTCGAGGTCCCAGCCGAGGAGGGTCTCGGCGAGCTCGTCGGCGGCGCGCACGGAGGCGCCGTCGTCGAGCACGAGGACGGGGCCGGGGACGAGCGGCTGGTCGACGCTCGCCGGGTCGGTGCGGCGCAGGCGGGCGGGCTGGGGCAGGCCGAGCTTCTTGGCCACGGTCTTCCCGGTGCCGCCGGAGACGAGCTCGAGGTAGCGGTCGCTCATCACGCCTCCAGGATCATCGCGGTGGCCTGGCCGCCGGCGGCGCACACGGAGATGAGGCCGCGCACCGGGGCGCCGGTCGCGGCCTTCTTCTCGGCGAGGAGCTTGGCCAGCGTGCCGACGATCCGCCCACCGGTGGCGCCGAAGGGGTGCCCGGCGGCGAGGGAGGAGCCGGTGACGTTGAGCCGGTCCGGGGCGACGGTGCCGAGCGGCTCGCGGCCCAGGCGCTCGCGGCAGAACTCCGCGTCGTTCCAGGCGGCGAGCGTGGTGAGGACGGTGCTGGCGAAGGCCTCGTGGATCTCGACGAAGTCGAAGTCCTCGAGCGTGAGGCCGTGGCGCTCGAGCAGCCGCGGCACGGCGTAGCAGCCGCCCATGAGGAGGCCCTCGGCGCCGCTCGTGAAGTCGACGGCCGCCGTCTGGGCGTCGACGACGCGGGCGAGGGCGGGCAGACCGCGCTCGGCGGCCCACTCCTCGGTGGCGAGGAGGACGGCGGAGGCGCCGTCGGACAGCGGCGTGGAGTTGCCCGCCGTCATCGTCGGGTTGTCGCTGCCCGGGGCGGTAAAGGCGGTGCGGAGCTTGCCGAGCTTCTCCATCGAGGTGTCGGCGCGGAGGAACTCGTCGCGGGTGACGCCGCGGTAGGGGGTGAGGAGGTCGTCGAAGAAGCCGCGGTCGTAGGCGGCGGCGAGGTTCTGGTGGGAGCGCAGCGCGAGCTCGTCCTGCTGCTCGCGGGTGATGCCCCAGCGCTCGGTCGTGATGGCCTGGTGCTGGCCCATGCTCAGCCCGGTGCGCGGCTCGGCGGTGTCGGGGGCGACGGGCGCGAGGTCCTTGGGGCGGACCGCGGCGAGGGCCTTGAGCCGCTCGGGCAGGGTCTTGGCGCGCGAGGCACGCAAGATCGTGCGGCGCAGGCGGTCGGAGACCACGATCGGGGCGTCGGACGCGGAGTCGACGCCGCCGCCGACGCCCACGTCGACCTGGCCGAGGGCGATCTTGTTGCTCACCCCGATGATCGCCTCCAGGCCCGTGGCGCAGGCGCGCTGGACGTCGTAGGCCGGGGTGTGCGGGTCGAGGGAGGAGCCGAGGACGACCTCGCGGGTGAGGTTGAAGTCGCGGGAGTGCTTGAGGACGGCGCCGGCGCTGACCTCGTCGAGCCGCTCGCCGGCGAGGCCGAAACGGGCGACGAGGCCCTCGAGGGCGGCGGTGAGCATGTCCTTGTTGGACGACGCGGCGTAGCGGCCGCCTGCGCGGGCGAAGGGGATGCGGTTCGCTCCGACGACGACCGCCGGGCGGATGGATGAGGTCACGACGTTGTTCCTTCGGATCGGGTGGGGACCAAGGTCCCTGGCAATCGTGAGACCGAGAGTACCTGATACTCTCGGTTTCGTGATGCCGAGCACACCTGCCGAGGACGACGTGCGCGTCGACGGTCGTGACGCCCGATGGGCCGAGCACCGCAGCTCACGGCGCGCCGAGCTCGTGCACGCCGCCCGCCGGGCGGTGCACCACCGCGGGCCGGACCTGTCGATGGACGACCTCGCCGCGGAGATCGGGACCTCGAAGTCGATCATCTACCGCTACTTCACCGACAAGTCAGGGCTGCAGAGCGCCGTGGGCGCCGCGGTCATCGAGGACCTGCGCGGGGCGCTCGGCGAGGTGAGCGAGCGGGTCACCCGCCCGCGGGACCGCATCGCCGCGATGGTCGACGTCTACCTCGGCATCGTCGAGTCCTCCGCCGCGGTCTACGCCTTCGTCACCCAGCCCGAGGCCACGGCCACCGCCGGGGCGTTGCGCGGCTTCGTCGCGGAGATCGAGGACATCGTCGCCGCGGCGCTGCTGCCCGTGCTCCGCCACGGCGGCGGCGCGGCGGAGGAGGACCACGCGCTGGCCGCCCTGTGGGGTGCCGGGGTCGTGGGCCACGTCCGCAGCGCCGCCGAGCGCTGGATCGCCGCCCGCGGCGCCGACACCCCACCCCCCGCCGAGGACGGCGCTCCCGCCGTCGAGAGCGACATCGCCACCATGGACCGCGCCGAGCTCGCGGCCCACATCACCGACTGGCTGTGGACGGGGGCGATGGGCGTCGCCCGCCGCTCCCGCAACGCCAGCACCCGTACCGAGACCGACGACGCGATCGGAGACCCGACATGACCACGACGACCACCCCCCGTGAGGACGACGCCGTCCACCGCGAGCGCTCGGCCCGCCCCGCGGCACCGGACCTGCCCGACCTGCCCGAGGCCGCCCGGCCGGTGACGGTCGCGACGTCGGCGCCGAGCCCGGACACCGCCGTCGGCCCCGGGGAGGCCTTCGACCGGCGCGCCGTCGGGGACCTGCTGGACGGCCGCTGGCGCGAGCAGCGCCGCGCCTCGCGCGACCTCGCCCTCGAGCCCGACTTCCAGCGCCTGCCCGACCAGACGGTCGCCGAGCACCGCGAGCGCGTCATGTGGCAGCTGCGCGAGCTCGTCGGCCGCAGCGAGGTGCTGCGCGGCTTCCCGAAGGAGGTCGGTGGCGGGGGAGACCCGGGCGGCAACCTCGCCGGCTTCGAGGAGCTCTTCCTGTCCGACCCCTCGCTCCAGATCAAGGGCGGCGTCCAGTGGGGACTGTTCGGCTCGGCCGTCCAGCACCTCGGCGTGCCCGAGCAGCACGCCCGCCTGCTGCCGCCGATCATGCGGCTCGAGGTGCCCGGCTGCTTCGCGATGACCGAGGTGGGGCACGGCTCGGACGTCGCGTCCATCGCCACGACCGCCACCTACGACCCCGCGACCGAGGAGTTCGTCCTCCACACCCCCTTCCCCTCGGCCCGCAAGGAGTACATCGGCAACGCCGCTCTCCACGGGATCGCCGCCGTCGTCTTCGCCCAGCTCTACACGCAGGGTCGCAACCACGGCGTCCACGCCTTCTACGTGCCCCTGCGTGAGCGCGGCGACGACGGTGAGCTCACCTTCCTGCCGGGCATCGGTGGCAAGGACGACGGCCCCAAGGGCGGGCTCAACGGCGTGGACAACGGCCAGCTGTGGTTCGACCACGTCCGCGTCCCCCGCGAGAACCTCCTGCGCCGCTACGGCGACGTCGCCCCCGACGGCACCTACTCCTCGCCCATCGAGAGCAAGGGGCGGCGCTTCTTCACCATGCTCGGGACCCTCGTCCAGGGTCGGGTCTCGCTCGGCGGTGCCGCCGTCGGGGTGAGCAAGGCGGCGCTCGCGATCGCGGTCCGCTACGGCGACGAGCGGCGCCAGTTCACCGGTGCCGACGAGCACCGTGAGGTCACGCTGCTGGACTACCAGCGCCACCAGCGCCGGCTGCTGCCGCTCGTCGCGCGCACCTACGCGGCCACCCTCGCCCAGGGTGTCCTCCTCGAGCGCTTCCACGGGGTCTTCAACGGCGAGCACGACGACGACGAGTCCCGTCAGGACCTCGAGACCCTCGCCGCCGCCTTCAAGCCGACGGCGACGTGGTTGGCGCTCGAGGCGATCCAGGAGTCGCGGGAGGCCTGCGGCGGTGCCGGGTACATGGCCGAGAACCGGCTTGTGACCTGGCGGCAGGACTTCGACGTCTACGCGACCTTCGAGGGTGACAACAACGTCCTCCTCCAGCTCGTGGGCAAGCGTCTGCTCACCGACTACGGGCGGGCGATGGCGAAGATCGACATCGCAGGGGCGGCCCGGTACGTCGCCGCCCGCGCCGGTGACATGGCGCTGCACCGCACCCCGCTGCGCCGCGCGGCGCAGTCGGTGCTCGACTCCGGCTCCAAGGCTCGCTCGGCGGGCCAGCTGCGCGACCCCGAGGTACAGCGCGAGCTGCTCGAGGACCGCGTCGAGACGATGGTCGCCGAGATCGCCGGCGCGCTGCGTGAGGTCAAGGACGCGCCGCCGGAGAAGGCCGCCGCCGTCTTCAACGAGCACCAGGATGCCCTCATCGGCGCCGCCCGCGCGCACGCGGAGCTCCTCCAGTGGGAGGCCTTCACCGCGACGCTCGACCAAGTGCCCGCCGGGACGACGCGCCAGGTCCTCACCTGGCTGCGCGACCTCTACGGCCTCGAGCGCATCGAGCGGAACCTCGCCTGGTACCTCGTCAACGGGCGCCTCACCGCGCAGCGCGCCCGCGTCATCACCGGCTACATCAACCGGCTGCTGGTGCGGCTGCGGCCCCACGCCGTCGATCTCGTCGACGCCTTCGGCTACACCCCCGAGCACCTGCGCGCGCCGATCGCCTCTGGGGTGGAGCGCGCTCGTCAGGAGGAGGCCGAGACGCACCAGCGGCGCCGCCGGGCCCTGCCGGAGCGGCTCGGCTGACAGACCCCCGCGCGGGCGCCCCTGCCGGCGCCCGCGCGGGACGGACCCACGCGTCGTGCTGGCCGGTTGCGTGGCTCATCCCGTGTTCGGGAGCCGCGGCGGCCGGGAGGTGTAGACGTGGCCCGTGGGCGTGCAGGTCTCGATGACCGGTCCGGCCCGGGGGCCGCCCGGGCTGCCCCTGCCGAGCGGGACCGCGCTCCAGCCGGGCGCGGCCTTGTCCTGGTTGCAGCGCTCGCACCGGCCGCCGAGGTTCTCCTCCTCGGTAGCGCCGCCCCGGGCGTGGTCGACGACGTGGTCGATGTGCCGCACAGGGGCGTCGCACCACCGGCTGCGGCACCGGCCGGCGTCCCGGGTGGCGATGTAGTGGGCCAGGCCGGGCGGTGCGTGGCGGGAGCGGGACTCCATGGCGACGAGGTGGCCGGCCGG
This sequence comes from Georgenia phoenicis, assembly GCF_047302425.1. Classification (NCBI taxonomy): domain Bacteria; kingdom Bacillati; phylum Actinomycetota; class Actinomycetes; order Allobogoriellales; family Allobogoriellaceae; genus Georgenia; species Georgenia phoenicis. Next base: position 567,477 of record NZ_CP154855.1, read on the forward strand.
GTCGGTGAACAGGCGACGCACCCAGACCCCGCAGCTGCCCTCGTCGGCGAGGGCCCGGCGCAGGAGATCGCGGGCCCAGCCGGCGGGGACCGTGCCGTGCTCCGGCACGGACGCGGGCTCGTCCCCGCCCGCCAGGGCCTGGTCGGTCATGACGAGCTGGAGCTGCACCTGGGCGGGGACCTCGGCATCGCTGCCGGTGAGGCGGGCGACGAGGGTGTCGGCCATGACCTGCCCGCGCCCGCGCGCGTCCCCGGCGGCCCGCGCGGAGTCGGCGGCCGCGCCCAGCGAGGCGTGGGCCGCGACTGCCTGCGCGACGGGCAGCAGGGCGGTGAGGTAGGCCATCGTGTCCGGTGCGGGGCGGATGCTGACGAAGCGCTCCCGCTCGGCGCGGGCGGCACGCTCGACGACGCTGTGCGGGTCGAGCCGGTAGGCGAGGCGCTTGGCCTCCGCCACGAGTGCCCGGTCGCCCATCTCGGCCACCCGCGCCGGGTCCTCCCACAGCCGGGCGTCGAGCGCGCGACGCTCCTCCGCGCCGAGGCAGATGGTCTCCCGCACGAGGAGGGTGGCCCGCCACTCGCTGAGCTCGCCGCGGCGCAGGGCCGCGAGCGTGCACGGCATGTCCTCGCGCAGGGCGCGGGCCATGCCCAGGTGCCGGCCACCGTGGTGCGGGGAGAGCCGGCGGGCCAGGGCCACCTCGCTCGCCAGGCCCCGACCGCGACGCTCGGCCGGGACCCCGGCGGCCTGCTCGGCATCCAGCCGCAGCTGTGACAGGTGGGCCGTGACCGCGGCCTGCGCACCGGCCGCCGCGGCCTTGAGGTCCTCGAGCTCGCGGAGGAGGTCGATGCACTCGGCCTCGCTGAGGTCCTGCCGGCCCGGGTCGAGCTGCTCGACCAGCTGCCGCATCGCAGCGACCTCGGCCGCGCCCAGCTCCACCGCGGGCGGTGTGCCGGGGCCGGTCGCGTCGGTGCTGGACATGTCTTCAGGCTAGGACCGACCACCGACATTCCCGCGGCATGGCGCGGAAAAGTGCCCCTCGACCTGTGGGTAACATCACCCCGGACCGGACCTGTGGAGCAACGACGACCCTGCCGGCTGCACAGGTCCGCCTGGTGGCCGCCTCAACCACCCGCCCCACGGCCCTGTAGATTGTCCGCCGTGCCTTCCTTTGCCGTCCCATTACGGGGAGCTCATGTCTGACGCGCACCAGTCCGACACCGTCGCGCACGCCGCGGCCACGCCGGACCACACCCTCCCCTACCGGGACCTCGGACTCAAGGACGACGAGTACCAGCGGATCGTCGAGATCCTCGGCCGCCGCCCCACGGCCGCCGAGCTCGCCATGTACTCGGTCATGTGGTCCGAGCACTGCTCGTACAAGTCCTCCAAGATCCACCTGCGCCAGTTCGGGGACAAGACCACCGAGGCGATGCGCGAGCACCTGCTCGTCGGCATCGGCGAGAACGCCGGCGTCGTCGACATCGGCGACGGCTGGGCGGTGACCTTCAAGGTCGAGTCCCACAACCACCCGAGCTTCGTCGAGCCCCACCAGGGCGCCGCGACCGGCGTCGGCGGCATCGTCCGCGACATCATCTCGATGGGCGCCCGCCCCGTCGCCGTCATGGACCAGCTGCGCTTCGGGGCCATCGACCACCCCGACACCGCCCGCGTCGTCCACGGCGTCGTCTCCGGCGTCGGGTTCTACGGCAACTGCCTCGGCCTGCCCAACATCGGCGGCGAGACCGAGTTCGACGCCTCCTACCAGACCAACCCGCTCGTCAACGCGCTGTGCGTGGGCGTGCTGCGCCACGAGGACATCCACCTCGCCAACGCCTCGGGCGTCGGCAACCAGGTCGTCCTCTTCGGCGCGCGCACCGGCGGCGACGGCATCGGCGGCGCCTCGATCCTCGCGAGCGAGACCTTCACCGGCGAGGGCCCCACCAAGCGGCCCGCCGTCCAGGTCGGGGACCCCTTCATGGAGAAGGTCCTCATCGAGTGCTGCCTCGAGCTCTTCGCGGCGGGCGTCGTCGAGGGCATCCAGGACCTCGGCGCGGCCGGCATCTCCTGCGCCACCTCCGAGCTCGCCTCCAACGGCGACGGCGGCATGCACGTCCACCTCGAGAACGTCCTGCTCCGTGAGGAGCTGACGGCCGGCGAGATCCTCATGTCGGAGTCGCAGGAGCGGATGATGGCCGTCGTGCGGCCCGACCGGCTCGAGGAGTTCCTCGCGATCACCGGCCGCTGGAACGTCGAGGCCTCCGTCATCGGCGAGGTCACCGACACCGGCCGCCTCGTCATCGACCACCACGGCGAGCGGATCGTCGACGTCGACCCGCGCACCGTCGCGCACGAGGGCCCCGTCTACGACCGTCCGTACGCGCGCCCCGCCTGGCAGGACGCGCTCAACGCCGACGACGCCGAGCGGCTGCCCCGCCCGACGTCGCCCGAGGAGCTGCGCGAGCAGGCGCTGCGCCTGGTCGCCTCGCCCAACCTCGCGAGCAAGTCGTGGGTCACCGACCAGTACGACCGCTACGTCCAGGGCAACACCGCCCTCGCCCAGCCCGACGACGCCGGCGTGGTCCGCGTCGACGAGGCCACCGGCCTGGGCGTGGCGATCAGTACCGACGCCAACGGCCGCTTCACCAAGCTCGACCCCTACAGCGGGGCCCAGCAGGCGCTCGCCGAGGCCTACCGGAACGTCGCCACCGTGGGCGCCCAGCCCACCGCCGTCACCGACTGCCTCAACTTCGGCTCCCCCGAGGACCCGGACGCGATGTGGCAGCTCGTCCAGGCCATCACCGGCCTGGCCGATGCCTGCGCCGAGCTCGGCGTGCCCGTCACCGGCGGCAACGTCTCCCTGTACAACGGCACGGGCGAGCCCGGCCGGATCGACTCGTCGATCAACCCGACCCCCGTCGTCGGCGTGCTCGGCGTGATCGACGACGTCACCCGCGCCACCCGTTCGGGCTGGACGGCGCCCGGGCGCACCGTCTACCTGCTCGGCACCACCGCCGAGGAGCTGTCCGGCTCCGCGTGGGCCGACGTCGTCCACGGCCACCTCGGTGGGCGGCCGCCCGCCGTCGACCTCGCGGCCGAGCGGCGCCTCGCGGAGGTGCTCGTCAACGCCTCCCGCGACCGGATCGTCGAGTCCGCCCACGACCTGTCGGCCGGTGGCCTGCTCCAGGCGCTCGTCGACTCGTGCCTGCGCTTCGACGTCGGCGCGCGCGTCGACCTGGGCGGGCTGTGCGAGCGCGACGGCGTCGACCTCGCCACCGCGCTCTTCTCGGAGAGCGGTGCCCGCGCCGTCGTCTCCGTCCCGCGCAGCCAGGAGGTCCACCTCCAGGACCTGTGCACCGCCCGCGGCGTACCCCTGCTGCGTATCGGCACGACCGACGACACCGGCCCCGAGTCCCACGAGGGACGTCCCGTGCTCGACATCGAGGGTGTCGGCACGCTGCCGCTCAGCGAGCTGCGGGAGGCCGCCACGGCGACCCTCCCCGCCTACTTCGGCTGAGCCCCACCCCCGGCGCACCCGCCGGGACCTGTATGTCCAGATGAAGGAGTGGTCCATGGAACAGCAGCTCGAGCACGCCTACGAGGAGGTCCTTCGCCGCAACCCCGGCGAGGCCGAGTTCCACCAGGCCGTCCGCGAGGTCTTCGACTCCCTGGGGCCCGTGCTCCGCAAGAACCCGCGCTACGTGGACGCCGCCGTGCTGGAGCGCCTGTGCGAGCCCGAGCGGCAGATCATCTTCCGGGTCCCGTGGGTCGACGACGCCGGCCGGGTGCGCATCAACCGCGGCTTCCGCGTGGAGTACAACTCCGCCCTCGGCCCGTACAAGGGCGGGCTGCGCTTCCACCCCTCGGTCTACCTCGGCATCGTCAAGTTCCTCGGCTTCGAGCAGATCTTCAAGAACGCCCTGTCCGGCATGCCGATCGGTGGCGGCAAGGGCGGCTCGGACTTCGACCCCCGTGGTCGCAGCACGAACGAGATCATGCGCTTCTGCCAGTCCTTCATGACCGAGCTCTACCGCCACCTCGGTGAGTACACCGACGTCCCCGCCGGTGACATCGGCGTGGGCCAGCGCGAGATCGGCTACCTCTTCGGCCAGTACAAGCGCATCACCAACCGCTACGAGTCCGGCGTCCTCACCGGCAAGGGCATCAGCTGGGGCGGCTCGCTCGTGCGCACCGAGGCCACCGGCTACGGCACCGTCCTCTTCGCCAACGAGATGCTCGCGACCAAGGGCGAGAGCCTCGACGGCCGCAAGGTCACCGTGTCCGGCTCCGGCAATGTCGCGATCTTCGCCATCGAGAAGGCCACCCAGCTCGGCGCCACGGCCATCGCCTTCTCCGACTCCTCCGGCTACGTCGTCGACGAGGCGGGGATCGACCTCGAGCTGCTCAAGGAGGTCAAGCTCGTCGACCGCGGCCGCGCCAAGGACTACGTCGCCCGCCGCCCCGGCGCCCGCCTCGTGACCGACGGCTCGATCTGGGACGTCCCCACCGACGTCGCGCTGCCCTGCGCCACCCAGAACGAGCTCGACGAGAAGGACGCCCGCACGCTCCTGACCAACGGCGTCGTCGCCGTCGCCGAGGGCGCCAACATGCCCACCACCCCCGAGGCGCTGCGCCTCTTCCAGGAGGCGGGCACGCTCTTCGGCCCGGGCAAGGCGGCCAACGCCGGCGGCGTCGCGACGTCCGCGCTCGAGATGCAGCAGAACGCCAGCCGCGACGCGTGGACCTTCGAGTACACCGAGGAGCGGCTCGCGGACATCATGCGCGACGTCCACGCGCGCTGCGCCGCCACGGCCGACGAGTACGGCCGCCCGGGCGACTACGTCGTCGGCGCGAACATCGCCGGCTTCATCAAGGTCGCCGACGCCATGCTCGCCCAGGGCGTCATCTGAGATGGAGCTCGAGGTCGCGGTGCAGGACGCCACGGGCGCTCAGGTCGCGCTCGAGGCCGGCGCGGACCGCGTGGAGCTCTGCACCGCCCTCGGCCTCGGCGGCCTCACGCCGAGCATCGGGATGGTCGAGGCCTGCGTGGCCACGGGCGTGCCCGTCCACGTACTCGTCCGGCCGCGCGCCGGCGACTTCCGCTTCTCCGCCACCGAGGTGTCCCTCATGGTCCGGGACATCGAGGCGGTGGTCGACGTCGGTGCGTCCGGGGTCGTGGTCGGGGCGCTGACCCGCGACGACGCCCTCGACCGCCACGCGGTGCGGGCCCTTCAGGAGGCCGCCGAGGGGCTGGAGGTGACTGTCCACCGCTGTGTCGACGTCCTGCCCGACCCCGCCGCCGTCATGGGTCGCCTCGCCGATCTGGGGGTCACCCGCGTCCTCACCTCCGGGGGTGGCGTCACGGCCGTCGACGGCGTGGACACCTTGGCCCGCATGGTCACCGCGGCCGAGGGGCGGGTGCAGGTGATGGCCGGTGGTGGCGTCAGCGTTGCCGACGTCCCGAGGCTCGCGGCCGCCGGTGTGTCGGCCGTCCACCTGTCCGCCCGGCGGCTGGTGACGGACGCCGGTCCGGCCGGCCCCGGGGGCGGACCTGCAGGTTACGAGGTCACCGACCCGGCTCTCGTCGCCGCGGCGGCCGCCGCCGTCGCCGGGCTCCGCTCGGACCGAGCCGCGCCGGGGCGGGTGTAGTCAGCGGGCTGCTGCGAGCGCGGCGCCGCGAGCGCCAGCCCAGGCTCCGAGCGCTGCCGGGAGCACGGCAGGGACGGTCTGGAACGTCGCCCACTCTCTGGCCAGCGCGACGGCGGGCTCGACGTAGACGTCGGGAGCCTGGGCGAGTCCACCCCCGACGACGACAAGACCCGGGTCGAGAAGTGTGACCGCGTGGAGGAGGGCTCGCGCGAAGGCGTGGTTGGCCTGCCGCGTGACGGACACAGCAGTCGCGTCGCCAGTCCGGGTAGCGTCCGCCAGCGCCTCGGCGTCGCCGTTCGCCGGGCCGCCTGCCTCCCGCCAGCGTCGCGCGAGGTTGGCAGCGCCGATCGAGGTCTCGAGGCACCCGCGCTGACCGCACGAGCACATCGGGCCGCCAGGGTCGAGGGCGAGGTGGCCGAGCTCGCCGGCAGCGCCGTGTGCGCCGCGGCGCACACGCCCGTGGACGACGTGGGCGCCGGCGACGCCGGTGCCCAGGGCGAGCACGAGGACGTCGTCGTGGTCCGCCCCTGGCCCGAGCCGGGCCTCGGCGAGGGCGAAGGCCTCACCGTCGTTGACCAAGGTCACCGGGGCGTCGAGCGCGTCGGAGACCCGTGGGAGCAGTCCCGGGCCCTCGAGCCACGGCACGTTGGTCGCGCGGACGACGTGGCTGCCGCTCGAGTCGACGACGCCGGGGACCGACAGCCCGACCCCGCCGACGGGCGTCCGGCCGGCCACCCGGCGGAGCTCGTCGAGCAGCTCCGGTACGCCGGCTCCCGGGGCGAGCGGCCAGCGCCGCTGCTCGACGGGTTCGCCGAGCGTGCCGTCGGCGGCGCGGGGCACGAGCACGATCTTTGCGCTCGACCCTCCGATGTCGACGCCGAGGAGCGGGCCGGGCAGGGCGAGGGCACGGAACGTGGGTAGCGGCAGTGGCACGGCTGCATACTAGCCACACCTCGGATGTCTTTGAGCGTTCCCCGAGGGGGAGTGAGCGAATCAGGCCAAACCGAGGCACTTGCCTCAAGGGACATCGGATGGCTAGCGTGTCGCGCGTCGGGCACGGTGCCCGGCGGAAAGGTGGGTCATGAGGTTCCTGCGTGTGGGAGAGATCGGCCGGGAGCTGCCCGCCGTCGAGGTCGTCGAGGGTGACCGGACGGTCGTGCGTGACCTGCGGCCGGTGACGGCCGACATCGACGGCCCCTTCCTCGCGTCCGGCCCGGTCGACCGGGTACGCGCGGCCCTCGCCGACGGGATGCTGCCCGAGCGCGACATCACCGGCCAGCGTCTCGGTGCGCCTATCGCCCGCCCCGGCACCATCGTGTGCATCGGCCTCAACTACCGCGACCACGCGGCCGAGACCGGTGCCGCCATCCCCGCCGAGCCCGTCGTGTTCATGAAGGCGCCGAACACCATGGTCGGCCCCCACGACGACGTGCTCGTGCCCCGCGGCTCGACGAAGACCGACTGGGAGGTCGAGCTCGGCGTCGTCATCGGGCGGCGCGCGCGCTACCTCGGCTCCCGGGAGGAGGCGGCCGGGGTCATCGCCGGGTACGCCACCTCGCACGACGTCTCCGAGCGCGAGTTCCAGCTCGAGCGCGGCGGGCAGTGGGACAAGGGCAAGAGCTGCGAGACCTTCAACCCCTTCGGCCCCTACCTGGTGCCGGCCGAGGAGGTCGCCGACCCGCAGGACCTCCGGATGACGCTGAGCGTCAACGGCGTCACGCGGCAGAACGGCACCACGGCGACGATGATCTTCGACGTCCTCGAGTGCGTCCGGTACCTCAGCCAGTTCATGGTCCTCGAGCCGGGGGACGTCGTGAACACCGGGACGCCCGCGGGCGTCGCCCTCGGCCTGCCGGACACGCCCTACCTGCGTGCCGGTGACGTCGTCGAGCTCGAGATCGAGGGCCTGGGCGCCCAGCGCCAGCGGCTGGTCCAGGCATGAGCGCCGCCGACCTCACCGGCCGCGTCGCCGTCGTCACCGGCGGGGCGTCCGGTATCGGCGCCGTGACGGCGCAGCACCTCGCCGCCGCCGGGGCCCGCGTGGCGGTCCTCGACCGCGACGTCACGGGCGTCACGGGCCACGCCGTCGCCTGCGACGTCACCGACGACGACGCCGTCCGTGCCGCCGTCGCGGACGTCGCCGCCACCCTCGGGGGCATCGACGTGCTCGTCAGCAACGCCGGCATCGGCGCCACGGGCACGGTCGAGGACACCGACGCGGCGACGTTCCTGCGGGTGCTCGACGTCAACGTCGTCGGGATCGCGCGGACGACCGCCGCGGCCCTGCCGCACCTGCGGCGCTCCCCGGCGCCGGCGGTCGTGACGATGTGCTCCATCGCCGCCCACGTCGGCCTCGTCCAGCGGGCGGCCTACTCGGCGTCCAAGGGCGCCGTCCTCGCGCTGACCCGCGCGATGGCAGCCGACCACGTCGGTGAGGGCATCCGGGTCAACGCCGTCAGCCCGGGCACGGTCAACACCCCGTGGGTGCAGCGCCTGCTCGCCCAGGCGGCCGACCCGGCGGCGGAGGAGGCCCGGCTGCGTCACCGGCAGCCCACCCGCCGCCTCGTCGAGCCTGCGGAGGTCGCCGGTGCGGTCCTCTACCTCGCGTCCGGGCTCAGCGCCGGCGTCACGGGCACGGTCGTCCACGTCGACGGCGGGATGCACGCCGTCCAGATCCCCGCGGAGGTCCACGCATGAGCCCGACGATCGCGTCCGCCGACGGTACGGAGATCCCCCTCGCCTCCGAGGTCTGGTGCCCGCCCCTGCCGCCCGTGGCGGCCGACGGGCTCGCCCGCCCGCGCATCGGCATCGCCGGGATCTCGATCGAGTCGAGCACCTTCTCCCCCCACGTCTCCGGGTGGGAGGCCTTCACGGTGCGCCGCGGGGCGGAGCTCCGGGCGTACTACCCGTTCCTCGCCGACGACGACGCGGAGCTGTGGACCGCGGCCTCCTGGGTCCCGTTCCTCCACGGCCGCTCGCTGCCTGGCGGCGCCGTCGACCCCGAGGTCTACCGCGCGATGCGCGACGAGATCGTCGCCCGGATCGAGGCCGAGGTCGCCGAGCACGGTGCCCTCGACGGCCTCTTCCTCGACATCCACGGTGCCATGAGCGTCGTCGGCATGGACGACGCCGAGGGTGACCTCGCGACGGCGGTGCGCGAAGCGCTGGGCCCCGACACCCTCGTCTCGGCGTCGATGGACCTGCACGGCAACGTCTCGCCCGAGCTGTCCGAAGCCGTCGACCTCCTCACCTGCTACCGCATGGCCCCGCACGAGGACGCGTGGAACACCAAGGAGCGCGCCGTCCACAACCTCCTGGCCCGGCTGCGCGGGCCCGGCGGCAGCGACCCGCTCGCACGGCGCCCCTGGCAGGCGTGGGTCCAGGTCCCCGTCCTGCTGCCCGGGGAGAAGACGAGCACCCGCCTCGAGCCGGCCAAGGGTCTGTACGAGCGGCTGCCGCACGTCGAGGCGCGTGACGGCGTCCTCGACGCCTCGATCTGGATCGGCTACGCCTGGGCGGACGAGCCCCGCTGCCAGATGGCCGTCGTCGTCACCGGCGACGACCCCGACGTCATCACCGCCGAGGCCGCTGCTCTCGCCCGGGGGCTGTGGGACGCCCGGCGCGACTTCGCCTTCGTCGCACCCGTCGGGACGCTCGACGAGTGCCTGCGCCTGGCCCTGGACCGGCCCGCGGACGCGCCGCGCCCCTACGTCATCTCCGACTCGGGGGACAACCCGACGGCGGGTGGCGCCGGAGACGTGTCGTGGACCCTCGGTGAGCTGCTGGCGCACCCGGAGCTCCAGGAGCCCGGCCGGGCCGTCATCCACGCGAGCACCTTCGACCCGGCGGCCGTCGCGACAGCCGTCGAGGCCGGGGTGGGGGCCACGGTCGACGTCGCGGTCGGCGGACGGGTCGACGGGCGCTACCGCGGCCCGGTGCCGATGCGCGCCGAGGTCGTCTCCATCACCCCCGGCGACCCCGTCGCGGGCACCGTCGTCGTGCTGCGTCAGGGTGCCGTCCACGCCGTCGTCACCGAACGGCGCAAGCCCTACCACCACGTCGCCGACTTCACCGACCTCGGGCTCGACCCCTGCAATGCCGACGTCGTCCTCGTGAAGATCGGGTACCTCGAGCCGGAGCTCTACGACATGGCGGCGGACTGGCGCATGGCGCTCACGCCCGGCGGCGTCGACCAGGACCTCCTGCGGCTTGGTCACCACCGGATCGTGCGACCCATGTACCCATTCGACCCGGACGCCCCGGACCCGGAGCTGCGGCCCGTCCTCCGCCGGCGAGCGTAAGCAGAGGTCCGATCTGTCCTATGTGTGTGTCATCCCAGAGTGCGGAACAGTGCAGTTGGTTGGCCGGTTCCGTCCCATATGCTTCACTAACATCCGATGTCTTAACCACATCTGGCCGGAGCGATGTCGCCCGGCGTCACGAGAGGTCGTCATGAGCACCCTGTCCGCCGTCGAGGTCACCGACCTGCGGTTCCCCACCTCGCGGGAGCTCGACGGCTCCGACGCCATGAACCCCGACCCCGACTACTCGGCCGCCTACGTCCGCGTCCGCACCTCCGACGGGGACTGCGGGTACGGCTTCGTGTTCACGATCGGCCGCGGCAACGACGTCCAGGCGGCGGCCGTGCGCGCGCTCGAGGGGTACGTCGTGGGCCGGCCCACCGAGGAGGTGCTCGCCGACCTCGGTGACCTGTGGCGCGAGCTGGTCCACGACAGCCAGCTGCGGTGGCTCGGGCCCGAGAAGGGCGTCATGCACATGGCGATCGGCGCCGTCGTCAACGCGCTGTGGGACCTGCGGGCGCGCCGCGCAGGGCTGCCGCTGTGGCAGCTCCTCGCCGGCCTGAGCCCCGAGGAGCTCGTCGACCTTGTCGACTTCCGCTACCTCGAGGACGCCCTGGACCGGGACGAGGCGCTGGACATCCTCCGGGCTGCCGTCCCCGGGCGTGCCGAGCGCACGGCGCACCTCCTCGCGGAGGGTTACCCGGCCTACACGACGACACCCGGCTGGCTGGGCTACGACGACGAGAAGCTCGTCGCGCTCTCGCGCGAGGCGGTGGCCGAGGGCTTCGAGCAGATCAAGCTCAAGGTCGGCGGCAACCTCGAGGACGACGTCCGACGCCTGGCCCTGGCCCGCGAGGCCGTCGGGCCGCGGGTGCGGGTGGCCGTCGACGCCAACCAGCGGTGGGGCGTCGACGAGGCGGTGCGGTGGATCGACGCCCTGCGCCCCTTCGACCCGTGGTGGGTGGAGGAGCCGACGAGCCCGGACGACATCCTCGCCCACGCGGCGATCGCCCAGGCCATCGCCCCGATCCGGGTCGCCACCGGTGAGCACGTCCAGAACCGGGTCGTGTTCAAGCAGCTCCTCCAGGCGGGCGGGGCCCAGGTCGTCCAGATCGACGCGTGCCGGGTGGCCGGCGTCAACGAGAACATCGCGATTCTCCTGCTCGCCGCCAAGTTCGGCGTGCCCGTGTGCCCGCACGCCGGCGGGGTCGGCCTGTGCGAGGTCGTGCAGCATCTGTCGATGTTCGACTACGTCGCCGTCTCCGCCTCGCTCGAGGGACGCGCCATCGAGTACGTCGACCATCTCCACGAGCACTTTACCGACCCGGTGCGCGTGCGTCGTGGGCGGTACCTCGCACCGACGACGCCGGGGGGCGGCGGCCGGATGCACGAGGCGACACTCGTCGACCACGTCTACCCCGAGGGCTCCGTGTGGGCCGGGACGGAGCTCTCCGCATGAGTGCACCCACGACGCCCCACACGGCCTGGTTCACCCACGACCGCTTCGGGATGTTCGTCCACTTCGGGCTCTACTCGATGCTCGCGCGCCACGAGTGGGTGATGACCCGCGAGCGCACCCCCGTCGCCGAGTACGAGCGGTACGCCGAGCTCTTCGACCCTGACCTCTTCGACGCCCGCGCCCTCGCGCGTGCCGCCAAGGACGCAGGGATGCGGTACGTCGTCCTCACCGCGAAGCACCACGAGGGCTTCGCCCTGTGGGGTACCGCGCTCAGCGACTACAACGCCGTGCGCGCGTGCGGCCGCGACCTGGTCCGGGAGTTCGTCGACGCTGCGCGGGCCGAGGGACTGCGCGTCGGCCTCTACTTCTCGGTCATCGACTGGCACCACCCCGACTTCACGATCGACTACCACCACCCGCGACGCGACGACGCCGATGCCCGGGAGCAGAACGCCGGCAAGGACATGGCGCGCTACCGCGAGTACCTGCACGGCCAGGTCCGCGAGCTTCTCACCGGGTACGGGCGGATCGACTACCTCTTCTACGACTTCACCTACGTCGAGGAGGTCGACGGGTGGGCGGGCAAGGGCCCGGAGGACTGGGACGCCGAGGCGCTGCTGGCGATGACCCGTGAGCTGCAGCCGGGCATCATCGTCAACGACCGGCTCGGGATCCCCGGTGACCTCGTCACGCCCGAGCAGTACCAGCCGGACGCGCCCATGGAGCGCGACGGCGAGCCCGTCCTCTGGGAGGCGTGCCAGACCCTCAACGGGTCCTGGGGGTACGACAGGGACAACTTCGACTTCAAGACGCCGGACCTGCTCGTCCGGATGCTCGTCGACTCGGTCGCCAAGGGCGGCAACGTCCTGCTCAACGTCGGCCCCGACGGCCGGGGGGCGCTCGCCCGCCGCGACGCGGAGACGCTCGCCGCGATCGGGGAGTGGATGCGCCTGCACGAGCGGTCGGTCCGCGGCGCCGGGCCGGCCGAGATCGCTGCCCCGCCCGGCACCGTGCTCACCCAGCGCGGGGACCGGCTGTACGTCCACCTGCTCACGTGGCCCTTCGGTCACGTACACCTGCCTGGCCTCGCCGGGCGCGTGCGGCACGCCCAGCTGCTGCACGACGGCTCCGAGGTCCGCCGGGTCGAGATCGACCCGGACCAGCGGGCCTGGAACACGACTCCCGGGGGCCAGCCCCCGGGGACGCTGACGCTGTTGCTGCCGGCAGTGCGGCCAGACGTCATCCACCCGGTCGTCGAGGTCTTCCTCGAGCCGGTCCCACGGACCTGACGTCGTCGTCGGTCCGGTTTCACCCATCACACAGAACTGGGGTTCACATGAAGGCACGCAAGCCTCTCGTCGCCACCACCGCGGCCGTCGCCGTCCTCGCCCTGGCGGCCTGCTCGGGGGACTCAGGCTCGGCATCCGGCGACACGGGCGGATCCGCTGAGATCGTCTGGGACATGTGGGCGGGGAGCGACTCCGACATCGCCGCGCTCGAGAGCAGCCTCGCGATCGCGCAGGAGGAGAACCCGGACGTCGAGATCTCCCTGCAGACGGCGCCGTGGAACGACTACTTCACCAAGCTGACGACGAACCTGTCCTCGGGCAACGTCGCCTGCATCACCTCGATGAACGGCCAGCGGCTGTCCGGCTACGCCGACGCGTTCATGGAGCTCACCGAGGCCGACCTCGAGACGGCCGGGATCGACCCCGCCGACTTCACCGACGGCGCGCTCGACATCATGACCTACGACGGGAAGCTGCTCGGCATCCCGTACGACGTCTCGGCGATGCTCACGTATTACAACAAGGACGCCTTCGACGCGGCCGGCGCCGCCTACCCGGAGAACGGGTGGACCTGGGAGGAGTTCGAGGCGGCCGCCGCGGGGGCGACGACCGACTCCATGAAGGGCTTCGCCATGGGCATGGCGGAGTTCCAGTGGATGGCGATCCCGATCGCCGTCTCCGGGACCCAGCCCGTCACCGAGGACGGTGAGCTCAACCTCACCGACCCGGCCTTCGTCGAGGCCGCCGAGCAGTACGCGTCCCTCGTCGAGAACGGCTACGCTGACCCGGCGCCGTCGGCCTCCGAGACCGGCTGGGGCGAGAGTCAGTACGCCGCCGGCAACGCGGCCATGGCCGTCGACGGCACGTGGAACGCCGTCTCCTACATCAACAACGACCCTGGCTTCGCCGCCGGCATGGTCAACCTGCCCGCGGGCGATGACGGCGCGACGAGCCTCGTGCTCGGCTCGGGCTACGGGATCTCCGCCAACTGCGAGAACAAGGAGGCCGCGCTCCAGGTGCTCGGCTCCCTCGTGGGAGAGGCCGCCCAGGACGACATCGCCGCGTCCGGCCGGTCCTACCCCGCCCGCACGTCGTCGCAGCCGCTGTACTTCGAGTCGATCGACGAGTCCATCCGGGACGAGGTTCAGGCCGCGTTCGACGCCGCCTTCGCGGACGTCGAGGGGCAGCGCTCGACCGACAACTGGACCCAGATCAGTGAGACGTTCCCGAACAACCTCGTGAGCGTCTACCAGGGTTCGACGTCGGTCGCGGACATGCTCGCCGCCACCCAGGCGCAGTTCGAGAACTGACCGGGACCCGACTGCGATGCAGATGACGTCCTCTCGCGGGCGCCGCAGCACGCTGAGCAAGGTCGAGTCCCGCCACGCGTTGGGCTTCATCAGCCCCGCGCTGGCGGGCCTCGGCCTGTTCACGGCCGTGCCCGTCGTCCTGTCCGTGGTGATGAGCCTGTTCGACTGGCCGGCGTGGGGCGACCGGAGCTTCATCGGCATCGGCAACTACGTCGACCTCTTCACCACCAACCCCGACTTCTGGCCGGCGCTGCGCAACTCCGCGCTCTTCACCCTGCTCTACGTGCCGGCCAACGTCGCCATCGCGCTGGGCCTGGCGCTGCTGCTCGGCCCGCGCATCCGCGGCCGTGGCGCCTTCCGGGTGCTGTTCTTCATCCCGGTCGTCACGCCGATCGTCGCGAACGCCCTCGTGTGGAAGATGCTGCTCCAGCCGCAAGGCTTGTTCAACGGCATCTCGATGTCGGTCTTCGGCTACGAGCTGCCCAACTTCCTGGCCGACCCCGAGTGGGCCATGGTCATGGTCGTCGTCATGTCGGTGTGGCAGGGCATGGGCTACAACATGCTCATCTTCTCGGCGGCGCTCGAGCAGGTGTCACCCGCCGTCGTGGAGGCGGCCCGGATCGACGGCGCGGCCGGGTTGCGGATGATCGCCTCGATCCTCGTCCCCTCGATCTCGCCGGCGATCTTCTTCGCCACGGTGATGACGATGATCAGCTCGCTCCAGGTCTTCGCCCAGCCGCAGCTGCTCACCGGCGGCGGCCCGGGCAACGCCACGCTGCCGCTGGTCATGTTCATCTACAACCAGGGATTCCAGTTCCAGCAGCTCGGTCTCGCCGCCGCGGGTGCCTGGGTCCTGTTCGTCCTCATCATCGGTCTGACCGCGCTCCAGTTCCAGGCGCAGAAGCGGTGGGTTCACTATGAGCACTGAAACCAGGCTCCCGCAGACGGCGACCGCGACGGCAGGACCGGGCCTGCCCGGGGTGCCGATGCGCCGCCGCGGGGGCCGCGACGTGCCGCGCCCGCAGGGGCGCACCGGCCTCGTCGTCGCCCACGTCACGGTCGTCCTCGCGGCGCTGCTGTTCGCGCTGCCGCTGGTGTACGCGTTCTTCTCGGCGCTCAAGCCGAACCAGGAGATCTTCTCCATGCCGCCGACGCTCATCGCGTCGGAAGTGCGGTGGAGCAACTTCGTCGACGTGTTCCAGCACGGGCCGTTCCTCCGGTACATCGGCAACTCGCTGTTCGTTGCGGTTGCCGGGACGCTCGTCGTGCTCATCGTCTCGACGACGGCCGGCTACGCCTTCGCCCGGCTGCGGTGGCGGGCGCGCGAGGTGGTCTTCCTTCTGTTCCTCGGCACGCTCATGGTGCCGCAGGAGGTCCTCGTCGTGCCGATGTTCATCGTCATGCAGTGGCTCGGCTGGGTGAACAGCTACCCCTCGCTCATCTTCCCCTTCGCCTTCACGGCGTTCGGGACCTTCCTCATGCGGCAGTTCTACCGGGGCATCCCCTTCGAGCTGGAGGAGGCGGCGCGGATCGACGGTGCCGGCCCCCTGCGCTGCTTCCTCCAGATCGTCCTGCCACTGGGCAAGTCGGCCGTGGCCGTCCTCGCGGTGTTCACGTTCATGAGCTTCTGGAACAGCTACCTGTGGCCGCTCATCGCCGTCGTCGACTACTCGACGCTCGGCACGCTGCCGATCGGCCTGGCGACCTTCTCAGGCCAGAACGGCACGCGGTGGGACCTCCAGATGGCGGCGGCGATCATCTCGATGATCCCGACGACGGTCCTCGTCATCGCGCTGCAGAAGCACCTCGTCAAGGGCATCGCCATGTCCGGGCTGGGTGGTCGCTGATGGCCGGCACGCAGACGGTGGCGCTGCACACCCGGCTCAAGCCGGGCCGCGAGGAGGAGTACGACCGGGTCCACGCGGTCGTGCCGCCCGGGCTCGACGCCGCGCTCCGGGAGGCAGGCGTCCGGTCGTGGCGCATCTGGCGCTCCGGGCGCGAGCTGTTCCACGTCGTCGAGTGTGACGACTACGCCGCGATGCGGGCCTACCTGCGCGACCACCCGGAGAACGTCCCGTGGCAGGCGCGGATGGCCGAGCTGCTCGAGGTGGAGGACGACTACTCGGGTGACGACGCCGGTATCCGAGCGGTGTGGGAGCTGCCGGCCCGGCCCGCGGCGGGCGGCGGGACCCCGTGAGCGGCCTCGCCCTCCCGCGGTTCGGTCTTGGTGCGGCGCCGCTCGGGAACCTCTTCGCCGAGGTCGACGACGTCACCGCCCGGGAGTGCGTCGACGCGGCGTGGGACGCGGGCCTGCGGTTCTTCGACACGGCCCCGCACTACGGGCTGGGCCTGTCCGAGCGTCGGCTCGGAGACGCGCTGCGAGCACGCCCGCGCGAGGAGGCGGTCGTCTCCACCAAGGTCGGGCGGGTCCTCGAGCCGGACCCGCGGTGGCGTCCGGGACGCGACGACTCAGCCAACGGGTTCCTTGTCCCCGCGACGCTGCGTCGCCGTGCCGACCTCACCCCAGCCGGCGTCCGGCGCAGCCTCGCGCAGAGCCTGGAACGGCTCGGTCTTGACGGGGTCGACGTCGCGCTCCTCCACGACCCCGAGGAGATCGGGACACCCGAGCAGGCGCGGGCCGCCGTGTCCACCCTGCGCGCGCTCCGTGAGGAGGGGGCCGTGCGCGCCGTGGGCGCCGGCTCGAAGTCCGCCGCGGCGCTCGAGGCCCTCGTGCGCGCGGGCGGTCTCGACGTCGTCATGCTCGCCGGGAGGTACACGCTGCTCGAGCAGGAGGCGGCGCGTGGGCTGCTCGACCTGTGCGCCGAGCGCGGCGTCGCCGTCGTCGCGGTGGGCGTGCTCAACTCCGGCCTGCTCGCGACGCCGCGGCCCGCGCCGGGGGCGACGTACGAGTACGGCCCGGCGGGCCGGGAGGTGCTGGAACGCGCCCACCGGCTGGCCGACGTGTGCGAGGAGCACGGCGTCACCCTCCCGCACGCGGCGGTGCACTTCCCCCTACGCCACCCGGCCGTCGCCAACGTCACTGTCGGTCTGCGCTCGCCGCGGGAGGTTGCCGAGCTCACCCACTGGGTGAGCACGCCGGTGCCCGAGGAGCTGTGGGCCGCCCTCGACACGGTCGGCGGTCCGAGGTGATCGACGCGCACCTGCACGTGTGGGACCCCGCCGTGCTCGACTACGGGTGGCTCACCCCGGCCGCCGGGGCGCTGCACGCCCGGTTCGGTGTCGATGACGCCCGTCGGGCGGCCGAGAGGTGCGCCGCGAGGACCGGTGTACCGGTCGAGGGCGCGATCCTCGTCCAGGCCGCGGACACGGCCGTGGAGACCGAGTGGCTCCTTGCCCAGGCAGACGCTGCCGGCGGGTGGGTGCGGGGCGTGGTCGGCTGGCTGCCGTTGCGCAGCCCGGAGGCGGTGGCCACGGCGCTGGCCGAGCGGGATGCCCGCCACGTCGGGGTGCGTCACCTCCTCCACGACGACCCGGACCCCCAGCTCCTCACGCGCCTTCCGGTGCGGGCGTCGCTAGCGCTCGTGCGCGACGCGGGGCTTCCGCTCGACGTCCCCGACGCCTACCCCGACCTCCTGGCACAAGCCGCCGACGTCGTCGACGCGGTGCCGGGCCTCGTCGTCGTCCTCGACCACCTGGGAAAGCCGCCCCTGGGGGAGGACCTGGACCGCTGGCGGCGCCTCGTCCGCGAGCTCGCCGCGCGCCCCGGCACGGTCGCGAAGGTCTCGGGTCTCGCGACGAGCACGGCTCCCGGCGTCCCCTGGTCCGCCGCGACCGCGCGGCCGGCGTGGGATGTCGCGCTCGACGCCTTCGGGGCCGACCGGCTCATGCTCGGCAGCGACTATCCGATCGCACCGGAGGCGGGCGACTACGCAGGGTCCGTCGGACCCCTCCTCGAGCTGGCGGCCGAGCTGGCTCCCGGCGAACGGCACGCGTTGCTCGCCGGTACCGCGCGGCGCGTCTACGGCGTCTGACGCGCCGGCGCGCCCTCACGGTCGACCTGCCGACTCACCCACATCTCCACACCCGCCACGTGGGCGGTGGACCAGGCGCGGGCGAGGTCGTGACGGCCCTCCCGGAGGGCGTCGAGGATGGCGCGGTGCTCGGCGAGCGTGCGGTCGGCCGCTCCCGCCTCGGTGATGCCCCGCCACGTCCGTGCCCGAGTCGTGGCGCTCGAGATGCCCTCGAGCGTCGCGGCCAGGTACGCGTTGCCCGAGGCCCGGTTGATCGTCCGGTGGAACTCGAGGTCTGCGGCGACAAGCTCGTCGATGGAGGACTCGGGGCCGGTCGACTCGACGAGCACGGCCAGGTGCGCGAGCTCCTTGGGGCTCAGACGACCCGCCGCCATCTCGGCCGCTGCCGGTTCGAGGATCCGACGGACGCCGAGCAGGTCGACGATCGAGGAGTCCTGGTGCAGGTCGATGATGAAGGACAGCGCCTCGACGAGCGTGCTGGGGGCGAGGCTCGTGACGAAGGTGCCGTCGCCCTGGCGGACATCGAGCACACGGATAAGGGCGAGCGCCTTGACGGCCTCACGCAGCGAGTTGCGGGACAGTCCCAGGCGTTCGCTGAGAGCGGCCTCGGGAGGGAGCCGATCGCCGGGTGCCAGCTCACCGCTGAGGATCATCCCGCGGATCGCCTGGATCGCGTCATCGGTCACGGCCATGAGATCAGCCTAGTCGACGACGACCCCTGACATCGGGTCTCTTGCGTCGTAGTACGCCCAACGTCCGATGAGGGGAGCTGCGTGCTGGCTGGTGGGCGGTTTGTGCTCCGACGGGGTGGTCGGGGACACTGATAGAGACATCGGATGTGTGACGCGGTGATGCTGCCGCAGGAGGCGTGATGCTCAACTTCGAGACCAGGACCGGCCCCGACCTCGGCGCTGCGGCACCCACCTACCCGGAGCTCGAGGTGCCCGCGTGGTACCGCGACGCCAAGCTCGGGTTCTTCGTCCACTGGGGCCTGTACTCCGTCCCGGCCTGGGGCACTCCGCCAGGCTCGGTCCCTGTGCCGATCGAGGACGCCTATACCCATCACCAGTACGCGGAGTGGTACGCGAACACCGTCCGTATCCCCGGCAGCCCGACGCGCCGTTTCCATGAGGAGGAGTACGGTGTCGGCGTCTCCTACGAGGACCTCGCGGACCTGTGGACCGTCGACGGCTTCGACGCCTCCACCCTCGTGGGCGAGCTCGTCGCGGCCGGCGGCCGGTACGTCGTTCCGACGACGAAGCACCACGACGGCTTCTGCCTGTGGGGGACGGCGACGACGCCCTTCAACGCGCTGCGCCGAGGCCCGCGGCGGGACCTCATCGCGGAGATCGCCGAGGCCACCGCTGCCGCCGGCGCCCGCCTGGGACTGTACTTCTCCGGTGCCCACGACTGGCACGTCGCCGATCACCCTCCGATCGAGTCGGACACCGATCTCTTCCGCTACCGCCGCAACGACGGCTCCTTCGCCCGGTACGCCGCCGCCCAGCTGCGCGAGCTCGTCGAACGCTTCCGCCCGGCGGTGCTGTGGAACGACATCGACTGGCCCGATGCAGGCAAGACGGACGGCCCCGACGGTCTTGCCGCGCTGCTGCGTGAGTACCTGGCAGCAGTCCCGGACGGCGTCGTCAATGATCGCTGGGGCGTGCCGGCGCACGGCTTCCTCACCCGTGAGTACTCCCACGTGCCCGAGACGATGGCGGTGCCCTGGGAAGCGACTCGAGGTCTGGGCTGGTCGTTCGGGCACAACCGCAACGAAGGTCCGGAGCAGACGGTCTCCGAGCGCGAGCTCATCCACCTCCTCGTCGATGTCGTGTCGAAGAACGGCAACCTGCTGCTCAACGTCGGGCCACGAGCGGACGGGTCGCTCCCGGAGCTGCAGCGTGAGCGGCTGCGAGCGCTCGGCCGGTGGATGGCCGGCAACGGTGAGGCGGTGTACGGCACGCGACCGTGGCGACGTCACGGCGACGGCGCGGAGACGGCCTACACGCGTCGTGACGACGACCTCTACGTCCACGTGCTCGACCCCGCGCGCACCGAGATCACCCTCGCGGCGGACCTCGTGGCCTCGGGTGGTTCGCTGCCCGAGGGTGCCAGGTGGCTCGGCGCCGGTCCGGCGACCGGTGGCGCCGTCGTCGACGTGCCGGTGGGGCTACGGGACACCGTCGCCGCCGTGCTGCACCTGCCGGGCGCCGCCGGACGGTCCTGAGCCGCCACTGCGGCGCAGTCGGGGCCACGGATACGGTAAGTCCGTGGCACGACGACGCATCGACCCGGGCGAGGGCATGGCTGCGCTGCGCCAGTGGCGCAGCGCGCAGGACGCGGGCGAGCGGGTGCCGGCCGCCGTCGTCCGCACCGCGGTGCGCTTCACCCTGGAGGAGCTCGCGGTGGGCTCGCCGGGCAACTCGGTGGAGGTGCGGGTACCGCCCGCCATGGCCGTCCAGGCCATCGCCGGGCCCCGCCACACGCGCGGCACGCCGCCCAACGTCGTCGAGACCGACATGGAGACCTGGCTGCGCCTCGCCACCGGCCTGACGTCGTGGGAGGAGGCCCGCCGGTCCGGCAGGGTCAGCGCCTCGGGGATCCGCGCGGACCTGTCCGGCGTCCTCCCGCTCATCACCCGGTAGCGGCGCGGGGGTAGGTTGGCGGGGTGAGTAGTCCCGACACGCCCAGCTCCGCCCCGTCACCCGAGGCTGTCCCCGACGCAGACGCGCCGGTCGCGCGCGCCGTCGACGTCGCCGACCCGAGCCGGGTGCGCCGCGCTCCCCGCTACGGAGGCTTCGGCGTCGTCGGCTTCCTGGCCGGCGCCTTGGTCGCCCTCGTGCTGACGTTCCTGCCGATCGGGACGGACACCCTCGAACCGGGCACGCTCTTCCTCCTGCTCCTGCTCGCGACCGGCACCGTCGGGGTCTTCGCCGGCCTCGCCTGGGCGCTCGTCGCCGACCGCCGCTCGCTGCGCCGCCGTGGCCGGGACTGACCGCGGCGTGCCCCTGCGCCAGCTCCACCTCCCGGCCCCACCCGCGCGCGTCGCCGAGTCCCTCGACCGGCTGCGGACCGAGCTCGAGATCCCCGACGGCTTCCCGGCCGAGGCGCTGCGGGAGGCCGAGGAGGCCGCCCGGCGCCCGCTCCCCGCGCTGCCCGACGCCCGCGACCTGCCCCTCGTCACCGTCGACCCGGCCGGCGCCCGCGACCTCGACCAGGCCGTCCACCTCGAGGAGGACGGCGACGGCGTCGTCGTCCACTACGCCATCGCCGACCTCGCCTCCTTCGTCACGCCCGGCGGCGCCCTCGACACCGCCGTCCAGGAGCGCGGCGTCACCGTCTACGGCCCCACCGGCTCCACACCGCTGCACCCCGAGGCGCTCAGCGCCGGCGCCGCGAGCCTCCTGCCCGGCCAGGACCGCCCCGCCTACCTGTGGCGCATCGCCCTCGACGCCGAGGGCGCCGTCACCGGGGCCACCGTCCGCCGCGCCCTGGTCCGCAGCCGCGCGCAGCTGACCTACGAGCAGGTCCAGCGGGTCGTCGACGGCGGCAGCGACGCGGCGGTCCCGGCCACCCTGCCCGGGCTGCTGCGCCGCGTGGGCGAGCTGCGCCTCGCGCGGGAGCGGGCCCGCGGCGGCGTCTCCCTCGAGATCCCCGAGCAGGAGGTCGTCGCGCGCGACGGCGGGTACACCCTCGCCTTCCGCGCCACGCTGCCCGTGGAGGAGTGGAACGCCCAGCTCTCCCTGCTCACCGGCATCTGCGCCGCCGAGATCATGCGCGCGACGGGCGTCGGCATCCTGCGGACCCTCCCGCCCGCCGACCCGCGGGACCTCGCCCGCCTGCGCCGCACCGCCCGCGGCCTGGGCATCGACTGGCCCGCGGAGGTCTCCTACTCCGACCTGCTCCCCGCCCTCGACTCCGCCGTCCCCGCGCACGCCGCCTTCCTCACCGAGGCGACGACGCTCTTCCGCGGCGCCGGCTACGCCGTCCTGGGCGAGGAGGACGACGGTGACACCCGGCACGCCGCCATCGGCGCGCACTACGCGCACGTCACCGCGCCGCTGCGCCGCCTCGTCGACCGCGCCGGCCTCGAGGTCTGCCGCGCCGCCTGCGCGGACGAGCCCGTCCCGGAGTGGGTCCACGAGGCGCTGCCCACCCTGCCCCGGGCCATGGCCCGCAGCACCCAGCGGGCCGGACGCTACGAGCGCGGCGCCGTCGACGCCGTCGAGGCCCTCGTCCTCGAGGCGAGGGTCGGGGAGGAGTTCCGCGGCGTCGTCGTCGAGGTCGACGAGAACGACGACGGCGTGCGCGGCACCGTCCTCATCGCCGAGCCCGCCGTCGAGGCGACCGTCCACGCCCCCGAGCTGCCGCTCGGTGAGCAGGTGGCCGTACGTCTGGACGAGGTCGACGTGCCCACCCGGACGGTGCGCTTCTCACCTGTCTGACCGCCCCCGTCACGCGGGCCGCAGGTGTGGGACCATGCACACGTGCGACGCGGAGACGGACGGCTGAGTCACGACCTGCTCCCGGGGGAGGCCCCTCCCCAGGACGAGTGCGGGGTCTTCGGGGTCTGGGCACCGGGGGAGGAGGTCTCCCGGCTCACGTACTTCGGGATCTACGCCCTCCAGCACCGCGGCCAGGAGTCGGCGGGCATCGCGACGAGCAACGGTGAGCAGCTCCTCGTCTACAAGGACATGGGCCTCGTCTCCCAGGTCTTCGACGACCAGACGCTCTCCGCGCTCCAGGGCCACATCGCCGTCGGGCACGTGCGCTACGCGACGACGGGGGCCAGCGCGTGGGAGAACGCGCAGCCGACCCTCGGCCCGGCGGGCACCGGGACGGTCGCCCTGGGCCACAACGGCAATCTCACCAACACCCGCCAGCTCATGGAGCTCGTCCGGGAGCGCTCCGGCACCGACCTCACGGGTGAGCTCGGACGCGGCAGCTCGACCGACACCGCCGTCATCACCGCCCTCCTCGCCGGGGAGGGCGCCGGCACCGGCTCCCTCGAGGCGACGGCGATGAACGTGCTGCCCCTGCTCGAGGGCGCGTTCTCGCTCGTCTTCATGGACGAGCACTCCCTCTACGCGGCGCGCGACCCGCAGGGCTTCCGGCCGCTCGTCCTGGGCCGCCTCCAGCGCGGCTGGGCGATCGCCTCGGAGACGGCGGCCCTCGACATCGTCGGGGCGACCTTCGTGCGGGAGATCGAGCCGGGCGAGCTCGTCGTCATCGACGAGGACGGCCTGCGCTCCCAGCACTTCGCCAAGCCGCAGCCGCGCGGCTGCGTCTTCGAGTACGTCTACCTCGCGCGCCCCGACACGCAGATCGCCGGCCGCTCGGTCAACGCCGCGCGCAGCGAGATGGGCCGGGCGCTGGCCCGCGAGCACCCCGTCGACGCCGATCTCGTCATCCCTACCCCGGACTCCGGCACCCCGGCCGCGATCGGGTACGCCCAGGAGTCGGGCATCCCCTTCGCGCAGGGCCTGGTGAAGAACGCCTACGTCGGGCGCACCTTCATCCAGCCGACCGACACGATCCGCCAGCTCGGCATCAAGCTCAAGCTCAACCCGCTGCGCGAGGTCATCGAGGGCAAGCGGCTCGTCGTCGTCGACGACTCCATCGTCCGCGGCAACACCCAGCGCGCCCTCGTGCGGATGCTGCGCGAGGCCGGGGCCGCCGAGATCCACGTCCGCATCTCCTCCCCGCCCGTCAAGTGGCCGTGCTTCTACGGCATCGACTTCGCCACCCGGGCCGAGCTCATCGCCAACGGGATGAGCATCGAGGAGATCCGTGCCTCCCTCGGCGCCGACAGCCTCGGCTACATCTCCACCGACGGGATGATCGAGGCCACCGCGGTGCCCCGCGCCCGGCTGTGCACCGCCTGCTTCACCGGCGAGTACCCCGTGCCCGTCGAGGACGCCGAGGCCGCGGCCGAGCGGCGTGACTACCAGGTCCTCCCGCCCCGCCACCCGGGGTCCCTGACGATTGCTGGAGCGCAGTGAGCACCGAGAGCCGTACCCCGATCAGCTACGCCGCCGCCGGCGTCGACACCGAGGCCGGCGACCGCGCCGTCGAGCTGATGAAGGGCGCCCTGCGCGCCACCCACGGGCCGGAGGTCGTCGGCGGCGCCGGCGGCTTCGCCGGCCTCTACGACGCCTCCGCGTTGCGCGAGTACCGCCGCCCGCTGCTTGCCACGTCCACCGACGGCGTCGGCACGAAGGTCGCCATCGCCCAGGCGATGGACGTCCACGACACCATCGGCCACGACCTCGTCGGCATGGTCGTCGACGACATCGTCGTCGTCGGCGCGAAGCCGCTCGTCATGACCGACTACATCGCCTGCGGGCGGGTCGTGCCCGAGCGGATCGCCGACATCGTCCGCGGCATCGCCGAGGCCTGCGCGCTCACCGGCACCGCTCTCGTCGGCGGGGAGACGGCCGAGCACCCCGGCCTCCTCGGCCCGGACGAGTACGACGTCGCCGGTGCCGCGACGGGCGTCGTCGAGGCCGACCGGGTGCTGGGCCCGGAGCGGGTCGAGGAGGGCGACGTCCTCGTCGCCCTCGCCTCCTCCGGCCTGCACGCCAACGGCTACTCCCTGGTCCGGCGCGTGCTCGAGGTCAGCGGCTGGTCGCTGGAGCGTGAGGTCGCCGAGCTCGGCCGCACCGTGGGGGAGGAGCTCCTCGAGCCCACCCGCCTGTACACGCGGCTGTGCCTGGAGCTCGCGCAGGACGACGACCTGCACGCCCTCTCGCACGTCACGGGTGGCGGCCTCGCCGCGAACCTCGCCCGCGTGCTGCCCGCCGGTCTCGTCGGGCACGTCGAGCGCGGCTCGTGGCAGGTGCCGGCCGTCTTCGACGTCGTGCGCCGCCTGGGCCCCGTCGAGTGGGCGGACCTCGAGCAGACGCTCAACCTCGGCGTCGGCATGGTCGCGGTGCTCGCGCCGGCGGCCGCCGAGCAGGCCGTGCGGACCGCGCAGGCGGCCAGCATCGACGCGTGGCAGCTGGGCACGGTCGAGCGCCCCACCGACCAGGACGGCGACGTCGTCACCGGCACCAAGGGCATGCGGGGCGGCGCCGTGCGCATGCACGGCAGCTACCGCAGCTGAGCGCACGGATCAGCCCAGGTCGCCGCGTCCCTCGCGGGGATCGGCGACCTGGGGATCGCTGTCACGCCGTCGCCGTGGGCGACGGTGAACCTAGTCCGAGCGGAGACGCCAGTCGTCGTCATCCTCTGCGGAGGGGATCTCGAAGTCGTGCATGTCCCGGTCATGGCTCTGCGACGCCAGCTCCCTCTCGAGAGCTTGGTAGTCGGTCTCCGGGCTGTAGTACTTCAGCCGGCGAGCGACCTTCGTCTGCTTGGCCTTCTGACGGCCGCGCCCCATGGCGTCGACCCCCTCCAACGTAGAAGAGGGGCAGGCACCGACGGTGTCGATGCGGCCCCAGTTATGTGGTCATGGTTCGTGGTGCCCACGGTACATGGTCGAGCGCCGGTTCGACCATCCGGCCGTGGTGTGGCCCCTCACTACGTGGGAGCCGGCGAGGCGCACCCGGGCCGTCCCGACGTGGGACCATCGTCCGCTTTTCGCCCGATTCGGGCGAGTTAGCGTGATCGTCAGGCGCGTGAGGCGATCCGCGAGCCGTGACGGAACTGAGGTGCATCATGGACGACAACCACCGCGAGGAGACACTTCTGACCCCCGGTGAGGTGGCGGCCCGCTTCCGCGTGGACCCGAAGACGGTCACCCGCTGGGCGAACGCCGGCAAGCTGACGGCGGTGCGGACCCTCGGCGGGCACCGGCGCTACCGGCGCAGCGAGGTCGACGAGCTGCTCCTCGCCAACGGCCTGGGCGCGGAGCAGCCCACCGGCTGAGCGGCTAGTCCGAGCGCCGCGTCGCCAGCTTGGCGACGACGGCGAGCGCCGCCACGCCCGCACCGACGATCCCGATGGCCTTGGGGTCGCCGCCCTTGACGTCGTCCAGGAGGGACTGGGCCTTCGCCCCGGCGCCCTTGGCCGCGTGCTGCGCCGACTCCCGCGTGCGTGCCAGGGCGGCCTTGAGGTTCGACTTCGCGTCCTTGAGCTGCTCGCGCGGGTCGAGCATCGTGCTCAGCTCGTCGACGGAGCTGGCCAGCTCCTGGCGGGTGCGCGCGAGGTCCGCCTCGATCTGCTCGGGCGTGCGCTTCTCCTGGCCGCTCATGAGCTGAGCCCCTTCTTCACTGCGTCGATGTCGGCCTTGAGGTTGGCCTTGGTCTCCTCGGCCGACGGCGTCGGGCCCGCCTGGATCTGCTTCTTGCCCAGGAGGGCGAGGACGCCGGCGATGACGAGAAGCACCACCGCGACGATGAGCGCCGACAGCCACGCCGGCAGCGCTTCGGCCAGGCCCAGCACGGCGGTGGTGAGGAGGAGGGCGAAGGCGAAGAAGCCGAACAGCGCGGCACCGGCGAGCAGGCCCGCGCCGACGCCCACCTTCTTGGCCTTCTCGGTCGCCTTGACCTGGATCAGCTCGAGCTCCCCGCGCAGGATGCGCGAGAACTGGTCGGACACGCGGGCGACCAGCTCGCCGACGGTGGGGCGCCCTGGCGGCTCGTGACCGGTTCCGAAGTGCTGCGGTTCCGCAGTGCTCACGCGACTTCCTCTTTCCCGCGCCGTGGCGCCGTCGTCCTGCTCATGCACGCCCCATGATTGCCGTCAACGGCGTGCGGTGCACCTCGTTGCCTGGCCTGGGTGTGCGGGTGAACGCATTCTGGCAGGCCGGTGAACTCTCGGCGTCTCGGTGAGTGAGACGTTGACTGTGCTGTGGGCCCTGTCACATCATGGGACGGCTTGCCCCTCCGTGCGCCCGACGTTGTGCGCACCCTCACCGCCGGCCCGTGGCCGGAGAAGGAGCACCAGTGAGTCGAGTCCCCCGCAGGTCCACTACTCGCAGTCGAGGGGGTGTGGCCGCCGTCGGGGCGGTCTCGCTCGTCCTCACCCCGCTCGTCGCCGTCACCCCAGCCGCCGCGCTCATGAGCGACGGACCGGTGTTCATCAGCGAGATCCACTACGACAACGCCGGCGACGACGTCGGCGAGGCCATCGAGGTCCAGGCGCCGGCCGGGGCCGACCTCACCGGCTGGCAGATCGTCCTGTACAACGGCGGCAACGGTGCCGTGTACGACACAAAGGAGCTCGACGGCGTCATCGACGACTCCGGCGTCCTCGTCCAGGAGTACCCACAGAACGGCATCCAGAACGGCGAGGCCGACGGCGTCGCTCTCGTCGACGCCGAGGGGGCGCTCGTCGAGTTCCTCTCCTACGAGGGGGTCCTCACGCCGACAGCCGGTCCGGCGGCAGGTGTCACGAGCACCGACATCGGTGTCGCGCAGGGGAGCAACCCGGCCGGCCAGTCGCTCCAGCGGCTCGACGGCGAGTGGATCGGCCCCCACCCCAGCAGCTTCGGCGCGGTGAACACCGCTCCACCGCCGCCGCCTGAGCCCGTGGACGTGACGATCGCCGAGATCCAGGGCTCGGGTGACACGACCCCGTACGACGGGCTGCCGGTCACCACCCGAGGCGTCGTCACGGCGGTCTACCCCGAGGGTGGCTTCAACGGGTTCTACATCCAGACCGCCGGCACCGGAGCGGACCTGGAGAACCACAGCGCCTCGCACGGCATCTTCGTCTACGACCCCGCAAGGGTCGTTGAGGCGCAGGTCGGCACCCTTGTCGAGGTCACCGGCACGGCAGGCGAGTACTTCGACCTCACGCAGTTGACCGACGTGACGTGGACCGTGCTCGGCGAGCCCGCCGAGGCGCCCAAGCCCGCCGCTATCGCCTTCCCCGCTACCGACGAGGAGCGCGAGCGCTACGAGGGCATGCTCGTCGAGCCGCAGGGCGGGTACGTCGTCACCGACACGTACTCGACCAACCGCTACGGCAGCGTCGGTCTCGCCTCCGGTGAGGAGCTGCTCCGCCAGCCCACCGACGTCGGGCGTCCTGGGTCCCCGGAGGCGCAGGCCGCCGTCGCGGACCGCGACGCCCGCGCCGTCACCCTCGACGACGGCTCGAGCTGGGACTACACGGACTTCGACAACGGGGCCCACGAGACCCCGCTCCCGTACCTCAGCACCGAGAGCCCGGTGAGGGTCGGCGCAGCGGTCACCTTCAGCGAGCCGGTGATCCTCGACTACCGCTTCCAGTGGAACTTCCAGCCGACCACCCAGGTGACCGGCGCGAACGACGAGTCGCCGGCCACCTTCGAGAACACCCGCACCGCTGCTCCCGAGGCGGTCGGCGGGGACACGACGATCGCCTCCTTCAACGTCCTCAACTACTTCACGACGCTCGGCACCGACGTCGCGTGCAACAGCACCTACGACGACCGCGAGGGCAACCCGGTCACGAACAACCGCTGCGACCCCCGCGGCGCCTACGACGCGGAGAACTTCGAGCGGCAGCAGGCCAAGATCGTCGCCGCGCTCACGGCGCTGGACGCCGACGTCGTCGCCCTCGAGGAGATCGAGAACTCCCGCCAGTTCAACGACGCCGGTGACCGCGACGTCGCGCTCGGCCGCCTCGTGGACGCCCTCAACGCGGAGGCGGGGGCGCCGGTGTGGGCCTTCGTGCCCTCACCGAGCACCGTCCCCGAGGACGAGGACGTCATCCGCAACGCCTTCATCTACCAGCGTGACGCCGTCACGCCGGTGGGGGAGTCACGGATCCTCGACGTCCCGGCCTTCGACAACGCCCGTGAGCCGCTCGCCCAGCACTTCGCACCGGTCGACGGCGAGGGTGAGGTCGTCGAGGGCGCCGAGACCTTCGTCGCCATCACCAACCACTTCAAGTCGAAGGGCTCCGGGGAGGGCGAGGACGCCGACCAGGGCGACGGCCAGGGCGCGTCGAACCACTCCCGGGTCCTGCAGGCCCAGGCCCTGGCGGCCTTCGCCGACGAGCTCGTGACGGAGCTGGGCACCGAGAACGTCTTCCTCCTCGGTGACTTCAACTCCTACACCCAGGAGGACCCGATGCACGTCCTCTACGACGCCGGGTACATCAACATCGCCCAGGAGAGGACGGAGGAGAGCACCTACCTCTTCGACGGCCTCGTCGGCTCTCTCGACCACGTCCTCGGCAACGAGGCGGCCGAGGGCCTGGTCACCGGCGCGGACATCTGGAACATCAACGCCTACGAGGCGATCGCGCTCGAGTACAGCCGGCGCAACTACAACGTCACGGACCTGTACGACGAGAGCCCGTACCGCTCCAGCGACCACGACCCCGTCATCGTGGGGCTCGACCTGGTCCAGGAGCCGGACACTGTCGACATCAACCTGCTCGCCTTCAACGACTTCCATGGCCGCCTCAACGACTACGTCACCAACCGGCAGACCGGCGTCGTCAGCAACGCGACGCTCTCCTTCGCGGGGACGATCGAGGAGCTGCGCGCCGAGGCGGGAGAGGGCAGCACGCTCCTCCTGTCGTCCGGTGACAACATCGGTGCCTCGCTGTTCACCTCCTCCGTGCAGGAGGACAAGCCGACCATCGACGTCCTCAACGCCCTGGACGTCGCGGTGTCGAACGTCGGCAACCACGAGTTCGACGCCGGCTTCGACAACCTCACCGGCCAGGTCACCGACTGGGCCGACTTCAAGCACCTCGGGGCCAACGTCTACGGCCCGGACGGTGAGCCCGCGCTGCCGGAGTACGACACCTTCGAGGTCGACGGCGTAACCGTCGCGGTCATCGGCGTCGTCACCCAGGAGACACCGACCCTCGTGACCCCCGGCGGTATCGAGGGGCTCACGTTCGGCAACCCGGTCGACGCGGTCAACCGCGTGGCGGGCGAGCTGAGCGAGAGCGGCGCGGCCGACGTCATCGTCGCGTCCTTCCACGAGGGTGCACCGGCCGGCTCCGGCTCGACGCTGGAGGAGCAGGTCGCCACGAGCGAGGTCTTCGCGGGCATCGTCAACGGCACCAGCGCGGACGTGGACGTCATCTTCAACGGCCACACCCACGAGGTCTACGCATGGGACGGCCCGGTGCCCGGGACCGACGGTGCCGCGCTGCGGCCCGTCATCCAGGGCGAGAGCTACGGCACGTACATCTCCCAGGTCGTCCTCACCGTCGACCCCGAGAGCAACGAGGTCGTCGACTACGAGCAGCGGAACGTGCCCATGACCACGGTGCACTACGAGGAGCTGGTCGAGACCTACCCGCGGGTCGAGGAGGTCCAGACGATCCTCGACGCCGCGCTCGCCGAGGCCGAGGAGATCGGCAGCGTCGTCGTCGGCGCGGTGAGCGACGACATCACGACGGCGCACACGACGAACGCCGCGGGCGAGCTCGTCCGCGACGACCGGACGAGGGAGTCCACGCTGGGCAACCTCGTCGCCAACGTCC
The DNA here is from genome assembly GCF_047302425.1 of Georgenia phoenicis. Classification (NCBI taxonomy): domain Bacteria; kingdom Bacillati; phylum Actinomycetota; class Actinomycetes; order Allobogoriellales; family Allobogoriellaceae; genus Georgenia; species Georgenia phoenicis. The sequence goes on from NZ_CP154855.1 coordinate 597,846, forward strand.
TGCGGGACAAGCTGAGCGAGGAGCGTCTGGGTGCCGCGGAGATCGGCGTGGTGAACCCCGGTGGGCTGCGCGCCGAGCTGCTCCTCGGCGAGAACGGCGAGATCACCTTCGCCGAGGCCAACGCCGTGCTGCCCTTCGTCAACAACCTCTGGACGGTGACCCTGACGGGCGAGCAGTTCGTCACCATGCTCGAGCAGCAGTGGCAGCCCTCGACGGCGTCCAACCCCTTCCTGCACCTCGGTCTGTCGGACAACGTGTCCTACACCCTGGACCCGGATGCCGAGCCCGGGGAACGGATCACCTCGGTGACGATCGACGGCGCCCCGATCGACCCGGCTGCCGAGTACCGGATCGGCACCTTCTCCTTCCTCGCGCAGGGCGGTGACAACTTCACGGTCTTCCGTGAGGCCACCGACGTGCAGGACACGGGCCTCGTCGACCGGGACGCCTGGATCGAGTACATCGAGGCGAACTCGCCACTCTCCCCGGACTTCGCCCGCCGGTCCACGGTGGTGACGCCGCTGCCCTCCGAGCTGACGGCCGGCCAGCGGGTCTCCTTCGAGGTCAGCCGGCTGGACCTCACCTCACTCGGCAGCCCGGAGAACACCGAGCTCGCCGTCTACCTCGTCGGCGCGGACGGTGAGCGGGGTGCGCCCGTGCACACCGCGCCCGTCACCGACGGCGCGGCCACCGTGACCTTCACCGTGCCGGCCGGCTTGGACGGGGAGTACACGCTGGAGATGGAGGCCGCACCCACCGGCACGACCATCCGGGTGCCCGTCACGGTCGAGGGGGTGCCCGGCCCCGCCCCGGAGCCCCGCTACGGCTTCTTCCTCACCAACGGGTGGGGCGGAGGCGTGGCCGACCACGCCTTCGTCTACGGACGCTTCACCGACGAGGTGCTCGTCGGTGACTGGGACGGCGACGGGCGCGACAGCATCGCGGTGCGCCGGGGCAACCAGTTCTTCGTCAGCAATGCCCCGCGGGGTGGCGCCGCGGAGACGACCTTCACCTACGGGCGTCCCGGCGACGCGGTCCTCGTCGGCGACTGGGACGGCGACGGCGAGGACACCCTCGCGGTCCGCCGCGGCAGGGAGCTCCACGTAAAGAACAGCCTGGTGGGCGGCCCGGCCGACCGCGTCGTCGCCTACGGGCGTCCCGACGACGAGGTGCTCGTCGGTGACTGGGACGGCAACGGCCGCGACACCTTCGCCGTGCGGCGCGGGACGACGTTCTACGTGAAGAACACGATCGCCGGCGGTACCGCCGACATCTCCTTCGCCTACGGCCGCCTCGGCGACGAGGTCCTCGTCGGCGACTGGGACGGCGACGGCGAGGACGCCTTCGCCGTGCGCCGCGGGCGGACCTACTACGTCAACAACGCCCTGCGGGGCGGGGAGGCGTCGCGGGTCATGGCCTACGGCCGGGAGACCGACGAGGCCTTCGCCGGTGACTGGGACGGGGACGGCAGGGACACGATCGGCCTGCGCCGAGTGCCGTAGCCCCAGCACGGAGAAAGCCCCCTCGGAACTTCCCGAGGGGGCTTTCTGCTGTGGCTCCGACCGGCGTCGATCCGGTGACCTTTCGATTTTCAGTCGAACGCTCTACCAACTGAGCTACAGAGCCTGGTGAGCGAAGGCCCGGCCAGTGTTCTGACCGGGCCTTCCGCCGCGACCCCGACGGGACTTGAACCCGCGACCTCCGCCGTGACAGGGCGGCGCGCTAACCAACTGCGCTACGGGGCCTTGTGGTAAGGCTTCCTGCTTGTTCTGCTGTTCGTACCCCCAACGGGATTCGAACCCGTGCTACCGCCGTGAAAGGGCGGGGTCCTAGGCCGCTAGACGATGGGGGCCCGTTCGGACGCCCGTGACGCCGAGGCGCCCCAAGACCTCCATCAGCATAGGGGGAGAAGTGCGCCGGGAGCAAAACGCCTGCGTGTGTCCTGCAGCACGTTGCCGCGGGGCCTGCTCGGGCGCCGGCCGGTGGGCGATGATGGGCTCATGGTCGAGATGTCCCGCGCCGAGTTCGAGGAGGCCGTGAGCGACGGCCTGGACCTCGTGCCGCCCGAGCTCACGGCGCAGATGGACAACGTCGTCGTCCTCGTCGAGGACGAGCCGCCCGCCGACGCCGGGGACCCAGACCTGCTGGGCCTCTACGAGGGGACCCCGCTCACCGAGCGCGACTCCTGGTGGGCGGCCGGCTCCCTCCCGGACCGCATCACGATCTTCCGCGGCCCCACCCTGCGCATGTGCGAGAGCGTTGAGGAGGTCGTCGAGGAGGTCGCGGTGACGGTCGTCCACGAGATCGCCCACCACTTCGGCATCGACGACGAGCGTCTCCACGAGCTGGGCTGGGGCTGACGTGGGCCACGACCACCACACCGCCGGCGCGGGCCACCGCTCACGGCTGCTCGGGGCCTTCCTCGTCACCGCCACCGTCATGGTCGTCGAGGCCGTCGGTGGGTGGCTGTCCGGCTCGCTCGCGCTCCTGGCCGACGCCGGGCACATGCTCTCGGACACCGCCGCGCTCGGCCTGGCGCTCGCCGCCACGTGGATCGCCTCCCGGCCCGCTCGCGGGCGGTGGACCTTTGGCTGGCAGCGGGCCGAGATCCTCGCCGCGCTCGTCAACGGCGTCATCCTGCTCGTCGTCGGCGTCGTCGTCATCGTCGAGGGGGTCGGGCGGTTCGGGACCGAGCCGGAGATCCGGACCGGCCTCATGGTCGTCGTCGGCGTCGTCGGGCTCATCGCCAACCTCGTCTCCCTGCGGCTGCTCAGTGGTGGGCGCGGGGAGAGCCTCAACGTGCGCGGCGCCTACCTCGAGGTGCTCGGGGACCTGCTCGGCTCGGTCGCCGTCCTCGTCGCCGCCGCCGTCATCGCCCTGACCGGGTGGACCCAGGCCGACGCCGTCGCCTCCGTGGCCCTCGGTGCGTTCATCGTCCCGCGCGCACTCCTCCTCCTGCGGGACGTCGCGCGCGTCCTGCTCGAGGCGGCGCCGGAGGACGTGTCCCTCACCGAGCTGCGCGAGCACATGTGCGAGGTCGAGGGGGTCGTCACCGTCCACGACCTCCACGCCTGGACCATCACCTCCGGGGTCCCGGTGGTCTCGGCGCACGTCGTCGTCGAGGACGAGGTGCTCGACCCGGACCGGTTCTGCGTGGTGCTCGACGCGCTCCAGCACTGCCTCGAGGGCCACTTCGACGTCGAGCACTCCACGCTCCAGCTCGAGCCGCGCGGCCACAAGGCGACCGAGGTCCGGCTCCACGACTGACAGCGGCGCGGCATGTCAAGGATGCTTCACGAAAAATGTCAATGACTCTTGACGTTGAGTGTCAAGGTTCCTTAACATCGAGCCATGAGCCCCCGAGCAGTCGCCTCGAGCGGCACGGACAACCCGGTCCGCCGCCGGCGCCGTGAGCAGCGCCTGACGCAGGCCGAGCTCGCGACCGCCGTCGGCGTGAGCAGGCAGACGGTCATCGCCGTGGAGCAGGGCGACTACGCGCCGTCGGTCTACCTCGCGCTGCGGATCGCCCGCGCGCTCGGTTCCACCGTCGAGCAGCTGTTCGCCGAGGACGAGAACACCACCACAGGAGAGGCACGATGATGAAGAGCACCTACGGCGCACGTGACCGGGCGGCCGACCGCCTGCTCGCCCTGGACAGCGCGAGCTACGGCGACGAGCGCGAGCGCGCCGTCTTCATGGAGGCGACGACCTTCGGCTACATGCTGACGATCTACGTCTCCATCGCCGTGGCAGTCGTCACGGCGGTGCTCGGGCAGCTCCTGCTCCCGGTGGTGCTGCTGCTCCTCATCGGGCTGCAGAGCTGGGCGACGGCCTGGTACGCGGAACGCCGCGGGGTGAGGATCAGTGACCTCGCCTTCCGCGCCGAGCCCGCCCTCAAGCGGAACGCCGGCCTCATCGTCTTCGGCGGCATGGCCGTCGTCATCGCCGCCCTCGCCTACACGGTCTTCACCGGCCACGGGCTGCTCGACCTCGGGACCCCCGACCTCGACTCGGGCGCGCTGGCCTCGGGCCTCAGGGGAGGGGTCGTCGGCGGAGGTGCCGGGCTGCTCATCGCCGCCGTCGGCATGGCCGTCCAGTCCCGCCGCAAGGCGCGCGGCGGCGCACCGGCCGAGGACGAGGTCGACGAGGAGGACTGACGACGGCGGCCCAGCGGGGCGCGGTGACCTTCAGTCGTCGGTGATCTCCCCGCTGGGCCGGTCGTCGTTGGCGGTCATCACCGTCCCCGCGCCGACGTCCACCGTCACCGGTGCCGAGCCGCGGCCCTCGAAGCTCGGCAGGACGGTCTCGCCCGGCTCGTCGTACGGAGCGGTGAGCAGGGTGGCGGTGGCCCAGCCGCGGGTGAGGAGATCGTGGTCGGAGCCCGGCTCGTCGCGGGCGTCCACGCCGGAGTACGTGAGCATGACGTGGTGCTTGCCCTTCTCCCTCACCCGGGCCTGGACGGCGCCGAAGCTCGCCAGGCGCGCCGGGCGCAGGCCGCGCAGCTGCTCGACGGGGATGTCGGGGACGTTGACGTTGAGCACGCGCTCCTCGTCCTCGGGCTGCTCGCGCAGCCAGGCGAAGGCGTGCGTGGTCACCAGGCGGGCGGTTGCCCAGTGCTGGGGGTCGGCGGAGGCGATCGACACCGCCAGCGCCGGGATCCCCTGGGTGGCCGCCGAGAAGGCGGCGCCCACCGTCCCCGAGTGGAGGGTTGCCCGGCCGGTGTTGGCGCCGAGGTTGACCCCCGACATGACGAGGTCGGGGCGCTCGCCGAAGGCGCCGTAGGCGGCGACGAAGGCGATGAGGGCGGGGGCGGCCTTGACACCGAAGGAGGGCACGCCGTCGGGCAGACCGGGTGGGCGGGCGTCGACGAGCGCGAGCCGCCCGTCCACCTCCTGCGAGGTGAGCGAGGCGCTAGCCCCCGAGTACTGCCGGTGCGGCGCGGCGACGACGACGTCGCAGCCCGCCTCGAGCGCGACCTCGGCGAGGACGACGAGTCCGGGGGACTTGATGCCGTCGTCGTTGGTGATGAGAACGCGCACGGCTCAGCCCTCCCCGCTCTCGGGGACGGTCTCGATGCCGATGCGCCCGGCGAAGCGCTCGATCTGCTCCCGGCGGCCGGTCCCCAGCCCGCGGCGGGTGACGTTGAGCGCGCCCGCGGCGGCGCCCAGCCGGGCGGCCTCGCCCACGGTGGCGCCCCGGCCGAGCGCGACGGCGACCCCCGCGGTCATCGAGTCGCCCGCGCCGCGGTGGTCGAGCGGCGTGACGACCGGTCCGACGAGCAGCCGGGTCGACTCCGCCGTGACGAGGAGCGTGGGCTCCCCGGCGCGGGAGATGAGCATCGCCTCCACCCCCTGCTCCACCAGCCGCCGCCCCGCCGCCTGGAGCTCCTCGACGGAGTCGCCGGTGGTGAGGCCGGCGGCCTGGAGCTCCTCGTGGCTCATCTTGAGGACCGTCGGCCCTTCGGAGGCGGCTGCCTTCGCGGCGTCACCCGAGAGGTCCGCGACGATCGGCTTGTCCACGCTGCGCACGTCCCGCACCAGCCGGGAGAAGAAGCGGGCGGGCAGCACCCGGTCCGGCTCGGCGCCGGTGAGGACGAGGACATCGGACTCGAGCGCCTCGACGAGGACGGTGCCGTAGAGGTCGTCGAGCTCGTGGCGGGTGAGCTGCGGCGGGACCATGTGGGCGAGGGTCGCGCGGTCGCCGCCGCGGCGGTCGTGGACGTAGGCACCGTTGCCGGCGTTGTACGGGACGGCCCGCACGGTGAGCTTCTCCTCGGAGAGCATGTGGGCCAGCACGGCCCCCACCTCCCCGCCGAAGGGGCCGCACACGGTGACCTCGGCGCCCAGCGAGATCGCCATCCTCGCCACCCACAGGCCCTGGCCGCCCGGGTGCAGGTGGAGGTCGGCGGAGTGCTCGTACTCCTCGTCCTCGCCCGGCTCCACCTCGACCATGAGCAGCGGGGTGGGCGCGAGCACGCACAGCCGGGGCCTGAGCACCGCCTGCTGGTCCATGGCGAGAGCCTAGGACCGGGCAGGACACGGCGCAGGGGATAGGTGCACACTGTGGCGATGGAGGGAACGGCAGGCCGGACGCGCCGCGCCACGGGGGCCCCACCGGTGCGGGTCCTCGAGGGCCAGGCGGGCAGTGACGCCGCCGCGCAGGCGATGCGCGCCTACCTCGCCGAGCTCAGCGACCGCATCGACATCGACCCGTCCTTCGCGCAGGCGGCCGACCCCGCCGAGGTCACCCCGCCGCGCGGGGACTTCATGCTGCTCAGCGAGGTCGCCACGGGCGACGTCGTCGGCTTCGGTGCCGTCCACGTGCTCGAGCCGGGCGTCGTCGAGATCCGCCGCATGTGGCTCAAGCCCGACGTCCGCGGCCACGGCCTGGGCAGGTTCCTCCTGTCCTCCCTGGAGAACCGCGCCCGCTCGCTCGGGGGACGGCGGGTGCTGCTCGGCGTCAACGAGTCGCTCGTCGAGGCCTGCGGGCTCTACGTGGCCGCCGGCTACGAGCCCGTCGAGCCCTACGAGGACAACCCCTATGTGACCCACGTCTTCGGCAAGCAGCTCGTCGTGCAGTCGGGCACGTCGACGTGACTTCCCGGCCGGAGCAGGCGCAAGATGGAGACATGAGCACCGACAACCAGCGCGTGGCGTTCACCAAGGTGGCGCTGAGCGAGGAGGAGTGGCGCGAGCGCCTCTCCCCGAAGGAGTACCACGTCCTGCGCGAGGCAGGTACGGAGCGGCCGGGCACCGGCGAGCTCCTCCACGAGGACCGCGAGGGCGTCTACCGCTGCCGCGGCTGCGGCGCCGAGCTCTTCCGCTCCTCGACGAAGTTCGACGCCCACTGCGGCTGGCCGAGCTTCTTCTCCCCCCAGGACTCCGACGCGGTCACCCTCCTCGAGGACCGCAGCCTGGGCATGGTCCGTACCGAGGTGCGCTGCGCCCGCTGCGACTCCCACCTCGGCCACGTCTTCCCTGACGCGCCGCAGACCCCCACCGGGGACCGCTACTGCATGAACTCCGTGGCGCTGACCTTCGACGCGAGCTGAGACGCTGCCCGTGCTGGTCGTGACGTCGAACATCCAGCACGGGCACCCGCTCGTGGGCGACGGCGGAGCCGCCGAGCGCCTCGCCACCGCCTTCCGTGACCTGCCCGGCGACGTCCTCGCCCTCCAGGAGGTCGACAAGGGCCAGGCCCGCAGCGGCCGCATCGACGAGACGGCGGTCGTCGCCGAGGCGCTCGGCTTCCGCTGGCACCGCTTCGCGGCGGCCTTCGCCGGCTCCACCCGGGGCCTGCGCCGCCGTCCCGTCCCCTCCGACGTCCCCGACGACGCCGGCTACGGCGTCGCCCTCCTCAGCCGCTGGCCGGTGAGCTCCTGGCACGTGCGGCCGCTGCGGCCCGGCCCGGTCCGCGTCGCCCCCGCCGACACCCGCCTGGGCTTCCAGGTGCGGCTCGACCAGCCGCGGGTGCTGCTCGCCGCCGTCGTCCAGGCCCCCTTCGGCCCGGTGACGGTGGGCTGCACGCACCTGTCCGTCGCCCCGCCCGTCGCGCGCCGCCAGCTCGCGGAGTCCGCGTGGGCGCTGCGCACCCTGCCCGGTCCGCACCTCCTCCTCGGCGACCTCAACATGGGCCCCGACGACGCCGCCCGGGTCACTGGCATGCGGGGCCTGGCCCAGGCGGCCACCTTCAGTGCCCGGCGCCCCCGCCGGCAGCTCGACCACGTGCTCGCCGGCCCGGGGTTACGGGCCGCCGGTGAGGCGAGCACGGTCCGGCTGCCGGTGTCGGACCACCTGGCCCTCGCCGTCGGCGTCGAACCGGACTGAGCCCTCTCGGAGTGCGGGCCCTCGGGGCGCGTGCCACGATTCCGGACGAACACCCGGCGTCACCACCATGGTGGCGCCCAGTGAGAGGAAGGAATGCCATGGAGATCATCGGTCTCATCATCTTCGGAGCCGTCATCGGCGCGCTCGCCCGGCTCTTCATGAAGGGCGACCAGAACCTCGGCATCCTGTGGACCATCATCCTCGGTGTGGCGGGTGCCCTCGTCGGCTACTGGCTGGCCGGTGCGCTGGGCGTGGACGACACGGGCGGCATCGACTGGATCCGCTGGGCGATCTCGATCGTGGCCGCGATTCTCTTCATCAGCATCTACCTGGGCATCACGAACAAGGGCGCGACGCGCCGCCGCTGAGCTGATGACAACGCCGGCCGGTCCCCACGGGGGTCGGCCGGCGTCGTCGTGTCTGGGTCAGCGACCGCCGCCGCCCCCGCCACCACCACCGCCACCGGAGAAGCCGCCGCCGCTGCCGCTCGAGCCGGAGCGCCCGGAGGAGCCGGGGGTGGAGGACAGGGTGCGGCTGGCGCTGGAGGAGAAGGAGGACAGCGAGCTGCCGAGGGTGGTGAAGCTGCCGGCGTGGAAGCCCTGCGCGCCGACGTACCAGGTGGGCCGGGAGACCTGCTGCCCCTGCGCCTCGAGCCGCGCGAAGATGTCGGCCCAGCGCTCGGCCACCTCGTAGACGATCGCGTACGGCAGGTACCGGGAGAAGATGTCCTCGCCCTCCTCGAAGCGGAGCTGGTGGGCCTCCGCGGTGGTCAGGTAGAGGCGGAAGCCGCGGGACTGCTCGTGGAGCGCCCGGCCGACGGGGCTGCGCTGCTGCCGCGCCCGGCGGGTCAGTCCCCAGGCCAGCACGAAGGCGGCGACGACGAGGGCGCCCGCCAGGACGAGGATGATCACCGCGGGTCCCGTCGTGGCGAGGCCGGTGACCGCGCTGCCGAGGTTGACGACGACGAGGCCGAGGATGAGCACCCGGAGGAGGGCGATCGTCGACCCCGTCCGGGCCCGGGAGCGTCCGGTGAACAGCTGCGTCACGCCATCGGCGAGCTGGCGGCGGGCGGTGCGCATCGTGCCGGCGAAGGTGTTGCGCAGCTGCGACATCCGCACCTCGCTGCGGCCCGCAAAGATCTTCTCCAGGAGGGTGCGCTCGTAGTCGCGCAGGGCCTCACGCGGCGCGCCGGGCGTCGCGACGAGCAGCCAGTCGTTCGGCTTCCCGCGCCAGCCGGTGCCCGCCTCGCGGATCTGGAGGTAGCCGCGGACGGCGAGGTCGATGAGCGTGGCGGAGATGTGCGTCGTCGTCGCCGACTTCTCGTCGAGGGTGCCGACCTCGCCCGGGCGCAGGTCGTCGGGCGGGGTGAAGCGCACGGCGACGGCCGGCTCGTCGGTCAGCGTCGCGACCCGCGGCGTCGTGCCCGGCGCCGGCATGACACCGGGCGGCAGATCGGCGAAGTGGAGGTCGCGGCCGCGCCGCACGCGGTACACGGCGAGCGCGATCGGCCCGACCAGCGCGAGCGGGGCGAGCCAGGCGACGTTGTCCCGCACGAAGCGGGCGGCGGTGGGGGCGGCGCCGTCGCCTGCCCACAGCAGCGGCTCGGGCGCGCTCTCGAGGATCGGCTCGATCTGCCCGAAGGTGCCGGGCGGGAAGGCGGCCACGACGGTGACACCCGAGCCCGACGGCAGGTGACCGCTCGTGGCGCGCACCTCGCCGCCATCGGCCTCGAGGGAGGCGCACTCGGCGGTCGAGCCGCGGCTGCCCTCGTAGCAGGCGTGGTCGACGACGTCGGCGGGGCCGGTGACAGTGACGGTTGCCTGCTCGATGGGCACGTCCCAGTCGTGACCGGTGGCGTTCCAGTACAGCTCGTCCTGGTCGGCGACGCCGGGCTCGTCGCGGATCGCGTTGAGCGCGCCGTCGACCGTGTAGCGCAGCACGTAGGTCTGCCGGCCGCTGCGGCGGTCGTCGGAGCCGTCGGGGGCGCCGATGTCGACGCGCACGCGGGCGCCCTGGTCGGTGGCCCACACCCCGGCGGGGGCGTTGCTGGGACTGGACGCGGTGAAGCCCCCGTACTCGTAGACGCGGACCAGGTCCGGGTCCGGCGCGTAGTCGAAGCGCGAGTCGAGCATCCGGGTCAGGCCCAGGCCCTCGCGGGTGCCGAAGTCCCAGTCGTAGGTCTCCGTCACCTCCAGCGTCCCGTCCGGGCGGACGTCGATGGCGATGTCGAGCTCCCGGATGACGTCGCCGCTCGCCGCCGTCGCGGCCGAGGGGAGGAGCAGGAGGGGTGCCAGGGAGAGCGCGAGAGCGGCGAGGAGGCGCGGGCCACGAGTCACGGCAGGCCACGCTACCGCGGGGCCGGTCACGTTCCCGGCACGCTGCACCGGGGTAGGGCATACTGGTCAGGTGGGCAGCGCGTCTCCGCGCGCCCGGCGTCGTCGAGTTCGATGCAGCGGTCATCGCTGCGGATCCCGTTACGGCGAACTCCGACCGATCTTCCCGCCCCGAAAGGCACCCTTGACCTCCTTCGCGTCCTTTGACCTGCCCGCGCCCGTCGTCCAGCACCTCAGCGACAGCGGCATCACCGCCCCCTTCCCCATCCAGTCCGCCACGCTGCCCGACACGCTCAGCGGCCGTGACGTCCTCGGCCGCGGCCGGACCGGCTCGGGCAAGACCCTCGCCTTCTCCCTGCCGCTCGTCACCCGCCTCGCGGGCCGCCGCCGCACCCCCAAGCGCCCCACCGGCCTCGTCCTCGTGCCGACGCGCGAGCTCGCCAACCAGGTCAACGCCGTCGTCGAGCCGCTCGCGACCTCCCTCGGCCTGGTGACGACGACGATCTTCGGCGGCGTCAACCAGACCCGCCAGGTCAACGCGCTGCGCTCCGGCGTCGACATCGTCATCGCCTGCCCGGGCCGCCTCGAGGACCTCCTCGGCCAGGGCGCCCTCACCCTCGACGACGTGCAGATCACCATCCTCGACGAGGCCGACCACATGGCCGACCTCGGCTTCCTGCCCGGCGTCAAGCGGATCATGGACCGCACGCCGCGCACCGGCCAGCGCATGCTCTTCTCCGCGACGCTGGACAACGGCGTCGACGTCCTCGTCAAGCGCTACCTCAGCGACCCGCTGCACCACTCGGTCGACAGCGCCGAGTCGCCCGTGGCGGCGATGACCCACCACGTGCTCGCGGTCTCCGGCGCGGAGGACAAGAAGGACGTCGTCCAGGCCCTCGCCTCCGGCACCGGCAAGCGGGTGCTCTTCACGCGTACCAAGCACCAGGCCAAGCGCCTGGCCAAGCAGCTGACGGCGGCCGGCGTGCCCGCCGTCGACCTCCACGGCAACCTCACCCAGCCGGCACGCGAGCGCAACCTCGCGGCCTTCTCCTCCGGGACGGTCCGTGTCCTCGTCGCCACGGACATCGCGGCGCGTGGCATCCACGTCGACGACGTCGAGCTCGTCGTCCACGTCGACCCGCCGGCCGAGCACAAGGCCTACCTGCACCGCTCGGGCCGCACCGCCCGCGCCGGCTCCGGCGGCGACGTCGTGACGATCATGCTCCCCGAGCAGGCCGGTGACATGCGCACGCTGACCCGCCAGGCGAAGATCTCGGCCAAGCCGGTGCGCGTGCGTCCCGGTGACCCGGTGATCGCCGAGCTCGTCGGCGAGGTCGCTCCGCTCGTGTCCGCGGCTGAGGCCGCGGCGACGGTGCCCAGTGCGCCGCAGCAGCAGCGCGCCGCGGGTGGCGGCAGCGGTCGCCGTCGTGGCGGGCGTGGCCGCAGCTCGGGTGCCGGCACCGGGCGCTCCGGCGGCCAGGGCGGCGCGGCGCGGTCGGCCGGCTCCGGCGGTTCGGGCTCCGGTGCACCGCGCGGCGGCAGCCGGGGTGGTGCCAAGGCCGGCTCGGGCCGCGGCGCCGGCTCGCGCGCCGTCTACTCCTCCACGACCGGGCAGGCCCCGGTCGACTCCCGCGGCACGGGTGGCCAGAGTGGTGGCCGCAGCCGCGGCGGCCGCCGCGCCACGTCCGGCGTCCGCAGCGTCTGACTTCCCCGAGTACGCACGAACCGTCACCCTGGAGCGCCCGACGGGCCTCCGGCGTGACGGTTCGTGCGTACTCGGCTACTTCTGGTTCTTGCGGTTGCGGGCCTTGGCCAGCAGCTCCTTGGCCTTGCGCTGGTTCTCGGGCTTTGCGGCCTCCCGCTGGACGATCTGCAGCGCCTTCAGGGCGATGCCACCGCGAATGGCCTTGCGCAGGAATCCCATCGTGCCCTCCTCGTGTCGGGGCACGAACGTACGAGGCGGTGCGCGGGGCTGCCAGCCGAACGGGCTAGGACCGCAACGACGACCCGGCGTCCGTCGCGTCGCGGGCCAGGTGCAGCTCCACCACGTCCGGGTGCGCGACGCGGACCTCGTCGCGCGGGTGGAAGGTCAGGGACTGCTCGTCGGTCACCACCACGACGTCCTGGCCGTCGCGACGGACCTCCCGGACGCGGTACAGCCGCTCCCCGCGCGGACCCACGCCCACGAGCACGTCGCCCCGGCCGAGGGCCTGGGCGAGCTTCACCGTGCTCTCGTAGGTCTCGATGGTCATCACCTGGTCCGCTGGCCGCGTGGGCCATCCTGTGGGCTGGGTTGTTCCAGCATGCAGCAGGACCGGCGGGCCTGCCTCTGGTGGGCCCCGTGGGACTCGAACCCACAACCTACGGATTAAAAGTCCGCTGCTCTGCCCATTGAGCTAGAGGCCCCGGATGTGCGGTGCAGGACCGTGCCGGCCGACCGCACATCGGCAGAGGCCAGACTACGCGGACGAGCAGACCAGCCAGTTCCACGAACGGGGGTGAGGCGCGCGAGGCGTCAGTCTGATTCACCCACTGGATCAGACTGACGGGTGCCGAGCGCGGTCCCGGATGGCTGAGTCATGAGGCGTCGGCGGCGTCGTCGACCACGAGAACTGGGGTCAGCGGGATGCGTGATCGCCAGCGTCCGCCCAGTGTCGCGTAGTAGCGGAGCACCAGGTCGACGACGTCCTCCCCGCTGAGGAGGCGCAGGCTGCTCGTCGTGCGTTCGATCGCGCGTGCGTCGCTGCCGTAACCAGTCACGACCGCGGCTGCGCGCGTCGCTTCTGGGCAGGGAGCGTCTTCTCCACTGACCGGGCGTCCCAGGTTGCGGCAAGCCGTTTCCCTGCGCACCGTAGAGGTGACCGGCTCCACCGAGGAGGAATCATGCTGAGCCTCACCGACAACGCCAAGGCGGCCATCACGGGGATCACCTCCCAGTCCGGCCTGCCGAAGTCCGGGGGCGTGCGGATCTCGCTGGCGCCGGACGCCGACCAGGTGGAGATGGCCCTGTCCCCGCAGCCCGAGCGGGGCGACGACGTCATCGACATCGACGGCGCGCGCGTCTTCGTCGAGGAGGCCGCCTCCCCGCTCCTTGCCGAGCACCTGCTCGACGCCGAGACCGGACCGGACGGCGTCGGCTTTGCGCTCCGCAAGGCGAGCTGACCCAGCGCAGTGGACGGTCGCGAGCGGCCCCGCCGGCCCGCTATTCTCGACAGCAAGGACGCCGAGCTCATCTGGGGCGACTCGGACCCCGCGCTCGCCTCCGAGGCCGCCCACGCGACGGCGAGCGCCGTCCTCCACGGCCCCGGTACGGACGAGGACCACCTCGCCGAGCGGGTGGGCGCGATCATCGACGCCGAGGGCCTGGACGAGATTGCCGGCCTGTGGTCGCGCAGCCCGGCCACCACCCTGCCCGGCGCGCTGTGGCGCCTCTACCTCCTGCGGGCCTGGCTCGAGCGCGACCCCGAGACGATCACCATGCGCTTCCGCGCCGGCAGCGCCGAGACGGGCCCGGGGCCGACGGACCCCGACGGCGGCCCCAGGGACGCCCACGTCGCCCCGCAGCCGCCCGTCCTCGACGAGCTGCTCGCCCAGCTCTTCGCCGGCACCGGTGAGACGGACCTCGCCGACCTCCTCGAGCAGAGCGCCGCGTTCCTGCGGGTGCTCTCCGACGGCGCGGCGAGCGACCCGCGCTGGCACACCCACGACGACGCCGCAGCCGGGCCCGTCACGCGCCGTCCGCACGCGCTCGCGGCCACCGCGGACGAGCTCACCGCTGCCGCCGCCCGTGCGCGGGCGGGCCGGCTCGACTGACTACCGGCGCCTGGCGCGCAGCGCCCGGGCGAGCACGAGCACGGTGATCGCGCCGACGATCTGCCCACCGAGGATGACCCGGTTGAGGTCGAGCGCCGGCTGCCACCGCACGACGCCGTCGCGCACCGTGTACACACCGACGGGCTTGGCACGGACCCCGAAGCCCCCGCCGCCGCCCGCGCCCTCCCTGCTCTCCGCCATCGCGCCGGTCCCGTACCCCATGCCGCTGCCGCCGACGACCTTCGCGACCGGAATGACGAGCGTGCCGCCCGTCTCGTAGGCCTCCCCGAAGACCCGGCGCACGTGCAGGGCGTCGCCCGCCGTGTCGACGGGGCGGTTCGCGGGTGTCTCGTCCATGACCAGCCTCTCCTCGGTGAGGGGCCAGTACATCGCGGACCGCGAACGAGCGGAAGAGGGCCGGGCGCCCGCGTGCCGCACGGGGAAAGCGTCTCGTAGCATCGGTCGGGTCGGTCCGTCCGGGCCGGACCGTCGTGAGGAGGATCCATGGAGCGCAAGCACCGCCGCCCGGCGATGCTCGACGCGCAGACCGCCGAGCGCATCGTCGGGGACGTCGACCCGGCCCTGCGCTCGCAGGCCGCGCACACGACCGCGGCCGTCCTCGTCCGACGCGGGCGCGCCGGCTCGGAGGACCCCGAGCTCGTCTCTCGCCTCGTCTCGCTCGTCGACACCCAGGGCCTGGACACCATCGCCGAGCTGTGGGCGGAGAGCCCCTCGACCACCCTGCCCGGCGCCCTGTGGCGCCTCTACGTCATGCGCGAGTGGGTGCGGGCCGACCCGTCGCGGATCGCCGACCGCTTCGCCCTCGGCCGCCACCGCGCCGAGGTGGCCGGCGTCATCGCGGGCGTCGTCGAGCCGCCCGGGCCCACCGACGTCGCGCACCTCGCCGACGCCGTCCTCGCGGGCGTCTACGAGGGCGACCTCGACGTCGCCCTCGACCGTGCCGCCGCCTTCGTCCGCGTCGTGGCCACCGGAGCGGCCCTCGACGCCGACTCGCTCGACGACGAGGACCTCGCCGGGGGCCTCACCCGCAGGGCCTCCGCGCTGCTGCGCACCGCGGAGGAGCTCGAGCACGCCGCCGAAATGTGGCGCGTCGGGACGCTGGACTGATGGCCGCGCAGGCCGGCACGGGCCTCACCGGCCCCGCGACCCCCGCCACCGTCCTCGGCCTCGCCTCTGCGGCGGAGGCGGCCGACGGCGTCGCCCCCCTCAACGAGCAGAGCGTCCTCGCCGTGCGCCACGGCTCCGGCGGCTACCGCCACCACTGGCTCGCCGACGGCGCGGACCTGCTCGGCTACGCCGTCGTCGACGGCGAGGGCAGCGGCGAGCTGTGCGTCCACCCCGACCACCGCCGTCGGGGCCTGGGACGGCGACTGCTCGCCACCGTGCTCGACGACGTCCCCTCCGTCGCCCTGTGGGCGCACGGCGACCTGCCCGGCGCCCAGGCCCTGGCCCGCGCCGCCGGGCTACGCGTCACCCGCGAGCTGTGGCAGATGGGCCGCGAGCTCGGCGCCGACGACGCGGCGGTGCGGCCCGCGCCGGAGGGCGTGGAGGTCCGGACCTTCGCCGTCGGGCAGGACGAGGCGGCGTGGGTCGAGCTCAATGCCGCCGCCTTCGCCGACCACCCCGAGCAGGGGCGGCTCACCGTCGCCGACCTGCGCCAGCGCGAGGACGAGCCGTGGTTCGACCCCACGCTCCTGTGGCTGGCCCACGAGGCCGGGCGCCCGCAGGCGCTGCTCGCGTCGATGTGGGTCAAGCCCGAGGGCGGGGACGCCGAGATCTACGCCCTCGGCGTCGCGCCGCGGGCGCAGGGCCGCGGGCTCGGCGGGTGGTTGACGGCGCTCGCGCTGGACGAGATGCGCCGGCGCGGGTTCCGCCGCACCACCCTCTACGTCGAGGGTGACAACACGGCCGCGATCCGCACCTACCGGCGAGCCGGGTACGAGCGGGTCTCGCTCGACGTTCAGTACGCGCGCTGAGGTGGCAGCATGGCCCCATGCCAGAGTCTGAGGTCACCACGCCGAGCCCGGTCGAGGACGCGCCCGTGGACGAGGCGTCCCGTGCGGGGAGCAACGGGAGCGTCGACGCGGTCGCGCTGACCGGCGCGTCGGCACCGGCCGAGGAGGTCGCCGAGCTCGTCGAGGAGGCCGGCGACGACGGCGCCGCGGCGGACCCACTCGAGGCCGAGCTGCCCGAGGGCCGCTTCGCCGACCGCGAGCTCAGCTGGCTGGCCTTCAACCAGCGGGTCCTCGAACAGGCCCAGGACACCACCCAGCCGCTCCTCGAGCGCGCGTGGTTCCTCTCGATCTTCGCCTCCAACCTCGACGAGTTCTTCATGGTGCGGGTGGCCGGCCTCAAGCGGCGCATCGCCACCGGCCTCGCCGTCACCGCGGCCTCCGGGCTGTCCCCGCGGCAGGTCCTCGAGGCCATCAGCGTGCGCGCCCACGAGCTCATGGAGGAGCACGCCCGCACCTTCGCCGAGGACATCCAGCCGGCGCTCGCCGACGAGGGCATCGAGATCCTCCACTGGGCCGACCTCGAGGAGAGCGAGCAGCTGCGGCTGCGCAAGTACTTCCGCAAGCAGATCTTCCCGGTCCTCACGCCGCTCGCCGTCGACCCCGCCCACCCCTTCCCCTACATCTCCGGGCTCTCGCTCAACCTCGCCGTCGTCGTGCGCAACCCCAGCTCGGGCAAGGAGCACTTCGCCCGGGTCAAGGTGCCGCCGCTGCTGCCGCGCTTCATCGCCGTCGACGCCGCGGGCCGCCCCCGCCGCCCCGAGGACACCGCCTCCTCCCGCGAGTCCGGGCGCACCGCCTTCGTCCCGCTCGAGGAGATCATCGGGGAGCACCTCGACTACCTCTTCCCCGGGATGGAGATCGTCGAGCACCACACCTTCCGCGTCACCCGCAACGAGGACCTCGAGGTCGAGGAGGACGACGCCGAGAACCTCCTCCAGGCCCTGGAGAAGGAGCTCATGCGCCGGCGCTTCGGGCCCGCGGTGCGCCTGGAGCTCGCCCAGGGGATCAGCGCGCACGTGCGCGACCTGCTCATCCGCGAGCTCGGCGTCGTCGAGGGCGAGGTCTACGAGCTGCCCTCGCTCCTCGACCTCACCGGCCTCGACGTCATCCACGAGCTCGACCGCCCCGAGCTGAAGTACCCGAAGTTCGTCCCCGTCACCGCCCAGGCGCTCGCCGAGGTGGAGAGTGCGAAGCCGACGAACATCTTCGAGGCGATCCGCCGCCGCGACGTCCTGCTCCACCACCCCTACGACTCCTTCTCGACGTCGGTGCAGGAGTTCCTCGCGCAGGCGGCGGCGGACCCCAAGGTGCTCGCCATCAAGCAGACGCTGTACCGCACCTCCGGCGACTCCCCGATCGTCGACGCCCTCATCGACGCCGCCGAGGCCGGCAAGCAGGTGCTGGCGATCGTCGAGATCAAGGCCCGCTTCGACGAGCAGGCGAACATCTCCTGGGCGCGCAAGCTCGAGGAGGCGGGCGTCCACGTCGTCTACGGCATCGTCGGCCTCAAGACCCACTGCAAGCTCTCCCTCGTCGTGCGCAACGAGAAGGACGGGCTGCGCCGCTACTGCCACATCGGCACCGGCAACTACAACCCCAAGACCGCGCGCGGCTACGAGGACCTCGGCCTGCTCACCTGCGACCCCGACGTCGGCCAGGACCTCACCCGCCTGTTCAACCAGCTCTCCGGCTACGCGCCGCGCTCCCGCTTCCGCCGCCTGCTCGTCGCGCCGCGCTCCGTGCGCCTCGGGCTCGTCGAGCGCATCGAGCGGGAGATCGCCGGCCACCGCGCCGGACGCCCGGCGTGGATCAAGATCAAGGTCAACTCGATCGTCGACGAGACCGTCATCGACGCCCTGTACCGGGCGAGCCAGGCGGGGGTGCCGGTCGACGTCGTCGTCCGCGGCATCTGCGCCCTGCGCGCCGGCATCCCCGGCCTGAGCGAGAACATCCGCGTCCGCTCGATCCTCGGCCGCTTCCTCGAGCACGCCCGCGTCTTCGCCTTTGCCGGCGACGAGGAGCTGCCCGACGTGTGGATCGGCAGCGCCGACCTCATGCACCGCAACCTCGACCGCCGCGTCGAGGTCCTCGTCCGGATCCTCGACCGCGGCCAGGTCGAGTTCCTCACCGACCTCCTCGACCGCTGCGTCGCCCCGACGACGTCGTCCTGGCACCTCCTGCCGGACGGCACCTGGGAGCGGCACCAGTTCGCCGACGACGGCACCCCCCTGGAGGACCTGCAGCAGCTGCTCATCGCCCGCGCCCGGCGCCGCGTGGCGGCCAGCCGATGACCGCCCCGCGCACCCAGTACGCGGCCGGCACGCTCGTGTGGCGCGTCAACGACCGCAAGAAGCTCGAGGTGCTCCTCGTCCACCGGCCCCGGTACGACGACTGGTCCTGGCCCAAGGGCAAGCAGGAGAACGGGGAGACCCTCGCCGCGTGCGCCGTCCGGGAGACGGCCGAGGAGACGGGGGTCGCCGTCGTCCTCGGGCAGCCGCTGGCCAAGGTGAGCTACCGGCTCGGCGACGGACGCCGCAAGGAGGTGCGCTACTGGGCCGCGCGGCCGGCGCCCGAGGGCGACCTGTCCCTGCGCGCGCGGCCGCTCGTCACCCCGGCGAGCCCGCGCGAGATCGACGAGACCCGCTGGGTGGAGGTCAAGGAGGCGCGCAAGCTCCTCACCCACGACCACGACCGTGAGCCGCTCGGCATGCTCGTCGACCAGTGGAAGGACGAGCGGCTCAACACCTGGGCGCTGCTCGTCGTGCGGCACGCCCGCGCCCGGAAGCGCACCGCGTGGAAAGGCGGGGAGTCGACCCGCCCGCTGACGACGGTCGGGGAGGCGCAGGCCCAGCGGCTCGTGCCGCTGCTCGCGGCCTACGGGGTGGACCGCGTCCTCTCGAGCCCGTGGCGGCGCTGCGTCGACACGGTCACCCCCTACGCCGACGCGATCGGCGTCGAGCTCGAGCCGCGGCCGGAGATCACCGAGGACGCCCACCGCGAGAAGCCCAAGCGGGCCCGCAAGCTGCTCGACGAGGAGGTGCGGCAGCGGGCACCCGGCGTCGCGATCTGCACCCACCGGCCGGTGCTGCCTACCCTCATGGAGCACATCGCGGTCAACACGCCCAACCGGATCATGAAGCAGGTCCCCGAGTCCGACCCGTGGCTCAAGACCTCGGAGATGCTCGTCGTCCACATCGGGCGGCGCCCCGGGCGGGCGGCCGTCGTCGTCGCCCTCGAGAAGCACCGCGCCCCGACGAACCAGGACGCGCTCGCCGCCGCCGAGGGTCTGGCACACTGACGGGGAAAACGCTTCCGCGCCGTCGGGGAGGGCCCATGACCGAGCAGCGCCGACGCCGCTACGCCGTGGCGGGGACGGGGCACCGCGCCGAGACCTACGTCAGCGCCATCCTCGGCGACCACGCCGACGTCGCCGAGCTCGTGGGCTGGTGCGAGCCCAACGCCGCGCGCCTCGACTACTACGACGAGCTCGTCGCGGCGGCCGGGGCGAGCACCCCGGAGCGCTACCTCCCGGCCGAGCTCGAGGCCATGGTCGCCGAGCAGCGGGTGGACCGGGTCATCGTCACCGGACCCGACGACACCCACGCCGACCTCGTCAGCCGCGCGCTGTTGGCCGGTGCCGACGTCGTCGTCGAGAAGCCGCTGACCATCGACGCCGCCGGGTGCCGGGTCATCGACGACGCGGTGCGGCGCAGCGGCGGGGACGTCGTCATGACCTTCAACTACCGCTACTCCCCGCGCCACACGGCGCTGCGCCGGCTCGTCGCCGACGGGACGATCGGCGAGGTCACCTCGGTGCACCTCGAGTGGGCGCTGGACACCGCGCACGGCGCGGACTACTTCCGCCGGTGGCACCGCCTCAAGGAGCGCTCCGGCGGCCTGCTCGTCCACAAGGCCTCCCACCACGTCGACCTCGTCAACTGGTGGCTGGACGACACCCCGGTGCGCGTCTACGCGCGCGGCGGGCTGCGCTTCTACGGGGACCAGGGCGCCGGCGCGGCGCAGGCCGGCCCCCGCCCGGCCCGCGGGACCGGCGCGCCGGGCGAGGACCCGTGGCTCCTCGACCTGAGCGCGGAGGAGCGGCTGCAGCGGCTCTACCTCGACGCCGAGCACGAGGACGGCTACGTCCGGGACCGGGACGTCTTCTCCCCGGGCATCACGATCGAGGACAACATGGCCGTGCTCGTGGAGTACGGGCGCGGAGCCTTCCTCAGCTACTCGCTCAACGCGCACGCCCCGTGGGAGGGCTACCGGGTGACGGTCAACGGCACCCGCGGGCGGGCCGAGCTCGAGGTCGTCGAGCGCGGCTCGGTGGCCACCGCCGCGAGCCCCCGCTCCGAGCAGCCCGCCGACGCGGTGCGTCCGCGCGGCCAGCGCCTCGTCGTGCAGCGCCACTGGGAACGCGCCCGCGAGGTGCCGGTCCCGGTCGGGCACGGCTCGCACGGCGGCGGGGACGCGATCGCCCTCGCCGACCTCTTCCGCGGGCCCGGCGAGGACCCCCTCGGGCGGGCGGCCGGCTACCTCGACGGCCTGCGCGCCGTCGCCGTCGGCATCGCCGCAAACGAGTCGCTGCGCACCGGCCGGGCGGTGGACGTCGCCGCGGTGGCCCCCGCCCTCGGCTGACACGCCGCGTATCCTGGGGGCCTCACAGAGGGAGGCGCCGTGGTCCAGGCACCGACGACGCGGTTCGTCACCAAGGGCGACTACGCCTACGCGCAGGTCCGGGCGATGATCCTCTCCGGTGAGCTGACGCCGGGCTCGGCGGTCAACCAGGAGTCGCTCGCCGCCGAGATCGGGGTGAGCACCACCCCGCTGCGCGAGGCGCTGCGCCGGCTCAAGAGCGAGGGCTGGGTCCGCCTCGACGCCCACAGCAACGCCCGCGTCGCCGAGATGACGGCCGAGGAGGCCCGGGACCTCTTCGAGGTGAGGGCGGTCCTCGACCCGCGCGCGGCCGGCCTGGCCGCCGAGCGCCGCACCCCCGAGGACGTCGAGAGGATGACGGCCGCGGCGGAGCGGCTGCGCCCCCTCATCGGCGGTGCGGACGACTCGGTACTCGAGGCGCACCGCCAGTTCCACGCGGCGATCTACCGGGCCTCGCACAACGCGATGCTCATCGACATGCTCGAGAGCCTGTGGGACAAGGTGGACCGCTACCGGCGCTTCGGCCTGGGCCTGCTCGACTCCTCCGAGACGCGCCTGCGCGACTACCACGACCACTTCGCGCTCATGCAGGCGGTCGTCGACGGCGACACCGGGCGCGCCGAGTCGGTCATGCGAGACCACGTCTCGGCGAGCGTCACCGCGCGGGTGGCCGAGGAGCTCAGTCGCTGAGCCGGCGCATCACCTCGATGAGGTCGGCCTTGCCCTCGAAGCCGATGCCCGGGAGCTCGGGCATGAGGATGTGTCCGTCCTCGACCGCCACCGAGTCGGGGAAGCCGCCGAAGGGCTGGAACAGGTCCGGGTAGGCCTCGTTGCCGCCGAGGCCGAGCCCGGCGGCGATGTTGAGCGAGAGCTGGTGCCCGCCGTGCGGGATGCAGCGCGCCGGTGACCACCCGTGCTCCTTGAGCATGTCGAGGATGCGGAGGTACTCGACCAGCCCGTAGCCGAGCGCGCAGTCGAACTGCAGCCAGTCCCGGTCGGGGCGCAGCCCGCCGTAGCGGACGAGGTTCCGGGCGTCCTGCACCGAGAAGAGGTTCTCGCCCGTCGCGAGCGGGCCCTCGTACACCGCCGCCACCTCCGCGTTGAGCGCGTAGTCCAGGGGGTCGCCGGGCTCCTCGTACCAGAAGAGGTCGTAGCCTGCGAGGGCGCGGGCGTAGTCGAGCGCCGTCGCCAGGTCGAAGCGGCCGTTCGCGTCCACCGCGAGCTGCTGACCGCTGCCGAGCGCCTTGAGCACGGCGTCGATGCGCCGCAGGTCGGTGGCGAGGTCGGCGCCGCCGATCTTCATCTTCACGGTGGTGAAGCCGCGGTCGAGGAAGCCGCGCATCTCGTCCTGCAGCTGGGAGTCGTCCTTGCCGGGGTAGTAGTAGCCGCCCGCCGCGTAGACGAACACGCGACGGTCGGCGACGCCGTCGCCGTAGCGCTCCGCGAGCAGCTGGTAGAGCGGCTTCTCCGCGATCTTCGCGACGGCGTCCCACACGGCCATGTCGAGGGTGCCGACGGCGACCGAGCGCTCCCCGTGGCCGCCGGGCTTCTCGTTGGTCATGAGCGTGGCCCAGATACGGGCGGGGTCGAGGTTCTCGCCGGTGTCGTCGAGGAGCGTGGCGGGGTCGGCCGCGAGCAGCCGCGGGACGAAGCGCTCGCGCAGGAGGGAGCCCTGCCCGTAGCGGCCGTTGGAGTTGAAGCCGTAGCCGACCACGGGGCGGCCGTCGCGCACGACGTCGGTCACCACCGCGACCAGGCTCAGCGTCATCTCCCGGAAGTCGATGTAGGCGTTCCGGATCGGGGAGCTGATCGGGAAGTTCTGCTCGCGGATGTCGACGATGCGCATGGGCTGGTCCTCTCAATGACTGACGACGTCGTCCTGTAGCGTATAGCCTATAAGCAACGTAGTCGTTGAGGGACGGGGTGGCGGGTGAACGGCGTACTGACC
Source organism: Georgenia phoenicis (assembly GCF_047302425.1). Lineage (NCBI taxonomy): Bacteria > Bacillati > Actinomycetota > Actinomycetes > Allobogoriellales > Allobogoriellaceae > Georgenia > Georgenia phoenicis. The sequence goes on from NZ_CP154855.1 coordinate 620,461, forward strand.
GGGTTCGCGATCGTGGCGGTGCTCATCGCGCTGGGCTACCTCGCCGCGCGCACCGGCGCCCTCCCCGCCGAGGGGGAGTCGACCCTCGCGCGCTTCGTCTTCTACCTGGCCTCGCCCGCGCTGCTGTTCACGACCCTGCTCGAGGCGCCGCTCGAGACCGTCTTCTCCCGGCTGCTCGTCGGCGTGGCCGCGAGCAGCCTCCTCGTCGCCGCGCTCTACCTCGTCGTCTCCGGACTGCTGTGGCGGCGCGCGCCGGGGGAGCGGGTCATCGGCGCGCTCACCGCCTCCTACGTCAACGCCGCCAACCTCGGCATCCCGATCAGCGCCTACGTCCTCGGCGACGTCTCCTACGTCGCGCCCGTGCTGCTCTTCCAGCTCATCGTCGTCGCGCCGGTCGCCCTGCTCGTCCTCGACCTCGTCTCGCCCACCCGCGCGCCCGGCCGGTCGTGGCTGCGGCCACTGGCCAACCCCATCATCTGGGCCTCCCTCCTCGGCGTCGTGCTCGGGGCGGCCGGGGTGAGCCTGCCCGCTGCGGCGCTCGAGCCCGTGCGGGTGCTCGGCGGCGCCGCGGTGCCCGTGGCGCTCGTCGTCTTCGGCTTCTCGCTGCGGGGATCGGCGACGGCCGTGCGGGCCGGGTCCGGCGACGTCCTGCTCGCCACCACCCTCAAGGTGGTGGCCCACCCGCTCGTCGCCTACGCGCTCGGCCGGTGGGTGCTCGGGCTCGAGGGCACCCTGCTCCTGGCCGTCACCGTGCTCGGCGCGCTGCCCGCGGCGCAGAACGTCTTCGTCTACGCCGTCCGCTACCAGCAGGCGGTGCCGCAGGCGCGCGCCGTCGTGCTCGCGAGCACCGTGCTCGCCGTCCCCGCCGTCCTCGTCGCGACCCTGGTGGCGACGTGACTCCGCCCCGGGCTGGGCGTACCCACAGCCCCTCCGGGCGACGCCTGGCGTCGCCCGGCCGTCGGTCCGCGCGCGGGGGAGACCAGCCCCGCCGCGGCACCGGCGCCGACCGTACGACGCAAAGGAGCCTCGACCCATGACCACGACAACCCACCGCCGCGCCCGCGCCCTCGCGATGGCCGGGGCCGGTGCGCTCATGCTCTCCGCCTGCGCGCAGGACGCCGCCGGCGGCGGCGGCTCGGACGACGGGGAGGTCGTCCTCCAGTTCTCCTGGTGGGGCGGCGACAAGCGCCACACCTACACCCAGGAGCTCATCGAGATCTACGAGGAGCAGAACCCCGGCGTGCGCGTCGTGGGGACGTACACGGACTTCTCCTCCTACTGGGACCGGCTGAGCACGAACATCGCCGGCGGGCAGATGCCCGACGTCATGCAGCACGAGACGCGCTACATCCGCGAGTACGTCGACCGCGGGCTGCTCGCCGACCTCGGCGAGCTCGACGGGCTCGACGTCAGCGAGATCGACCCGGCGGTCGCCGAGACCGGCGTCGTGGACGGGAGCATGTACGCGGTCCCGATCGGCGTCAACGCCTTCGCCGTCGCGATCGACCCGCAGGCCTTCGCCGAGGCGGGGGTGGAGGTGCCCGACGACGACGCCTGGACCTGGGCGGACTGGGTCGACGTCGCCGCGGAGGTCACCTCGGCCTCCGGTGGCGAGCTCCTCGGCGTGCAGCCCCGTCCCGAGCACGACGCGATGCTCGACGTCTTCGCCCGGCAGCGCGGCGAGGCGCTGTTCACCGAGGACGGGGAGATCGGCCTGACCCGGGAGACCCTCGTCGACTTCTGGACCACCGTGCTCGCCTTCCACGAGACGGGCGGCGCGGCCGAGCCGACCGTGGCGCTGGAGATCGACGCGGCCGAGCTCGAGGGCTCGGTCCTCGGGACCAACAGCGGCGCGACGGCGCCCTTCTGGAGCAACCAGCTCCCCGCCCTGGAGGAGTCGGCCGGCCGGGAGATCGCCCTGCTCCGCTTCCCCGGGGAGACGTCCGAGGAGCACAGCGGGATGTTCCTCAAGCCGGCCCAGTTCTGGTCGATCGGCGCCGACACCGAGCACCCGGAGGAGGCGGCCGCCTTCGTCGACTTCCTCCTCAACTCCCCGGAGTCGATCGAGGTCATGCTCAGCGAGCGCGGCCTGCCGGCCAACCTCGAGCGGCGCGCGGAGGTGCTCGCCGACCTGCCGCCCGCCGACCAGCGCACGGCCGAGTTTCTCGAGGAGATCGGCCCGGAGCTCGAGGCGCCGCCGGTCCTGCCCCCGCCCGGCGGTGGCGAGGTCGAGACCGTCCTCAAGGGCCTGTACGAGGAGCTGCTCTTCGAGCGGGTCTCGGTCGAGGAGGCCGCCGACCTGTACCTCGAGCGCGTCGCCGCAGCGATCGGCTGAGCGGGCTGTCCCGTGGTGGACAGGCTGTGCCATGCTGGGGCGGAAGCGTTTTCGCAAAGGAGAGAAGATGACTGAGCACAGGAGCCGTCGTCGTTACGCGGTGGCCGGGACGGGGCACCGCGCCCAGATGTACATCGACGCCGCGCTGGGGGACCACGCGGACGTGGCCGAGCTCGTGGCGTGGTGCGAGCCCAACCCCGGGCGAGCCGCGTACTACGACGAGGTCGTCACGGCCGCCGGCGGGCAGCCGCTGCCGCGGTACGAGCCCGCGGACCTCGAGACGATGATCGCCGAGCAGCGCGTCGACGTCGTCGTCGTCACCGGCCCCGACCACACGCATGCGGACCTGGTGAGCCGGGCGCTGCGGGCCGGTGCGGACGCCGTCGTCGAGAAGCCGCTGACGATCGACGCGGCCGGGTGCCGGACGATCGACGAGGCCGTCCGTGAGACCGGCCGCGACGTCGTCATGACCTTCAACTACCGCTACTCCCCGCGCAACAGCACCCTGCGGGAGGTCATCGCGGAGGGCCGCATCGGCGAGGTCACCTCGGTCCACTTCGAGTGGGCGCTGGACACCGTGCACGGCGCGGACTACTTCCGCCGCTGGCACCGGGAGAAGGACAAGTCGGGCGGCCTGCTCGTCCACAAGTCCTCCCACCACTTCGACCTCGTCAACTGGTGGCTCGCGGACGCGCCGCGCCGGGTCTTCGCCATGGGCAGCCGCCGGTTCTACGGCGACGACGGCGCCGGAGCCGCGGCGGCCGGCCAGCCGCGGCCCGCCCGCGGGACCGACGCGCCCGCCGGTGACCCGTGGGCGCTGGACCTCACCAAGGACGAGCGGCTCAAGCGCCTCTACCTCGACTCCGAGCAGCACGACGGCTACATCCGCGACCGCGACGTCTTCGAGCCCGGCATCACCGCCGAGGACAACATGGCCGTGCTCGTGGAGTACGAGCGCGGCGCCTACCTCACCTACTCCCTCAACGCGCACGCCCCGTGGGAGGGCTACCGGGTGACGGTCAACGGCACCCGCGGCCGGGCCGAGCTCGAGGTCGTCGAGCGCGGCTCGGTCGAGTTCGACGCCCAGGGCAGCGCCGTCCTCGACCCGTCCGCGAAGGACGCCGCCGACGCCGACGAGCTGCGGCCCAAGGGGGAGCGGCTGCTCGTCCAGCAGCACTGGGAGCAGGCGCGCGAGGTCCCGATCCCCATGGGCGTGGGCTCGCACGGGGGCGGGGACGCGATCCTCCTCGCGGACGTCTTCCGCGGGCCGCAGGAGGACCCGCTGGGCCGTCCCGCCGGCTACCCCGACGGCGTGCGGGCCGTGGCCGTCGGCATCGCCGCGAACGAGTCCATCCGCACGGGCTCCCCCGTCGACGTCGCCTCCCTCGGGCTGGCGGCTGAGGAGCGCCGGTGACGAGCGACATCGCGGGCTACGACGACTGGCCGGCCGTCGTCCGGGCGCGCCCGGTCGTGTCCGGTGACGCCCTGACGACGGCGGTGGGCCGGGCGCTCGGCGTGCCGAGTCCCGAGCCCGGCCCGGTGGAGGTGGGTGAGCGGAGCACCGGGGACGGCGTCGAGCGCACGGAGCTGAGCTGGGACACCGGCTTCGGCCCGCGCACCCGCGCCTGGTACCTGCGTCCGGAGGGCGCCGGGGACGCGGTGCTGCCGGGCGTCCTGGCGCTGCACTGCCACGCCAACGTCAAGGCGGTCGGTGCCGAGCGGCTCGTCGGCACCTCGCGCCCGGTCGCCGCCGACCTGCAGCGCGAGCTCTACGGGGGCCGCCCGCTGGCGGAAGGCCTCGCGCGGGCGGGCTTCGCCGTCCTCGCGCACGACACCTTCGGCTGGGGCTCGCGGCGCTTCGCGCTCGACCCGCTGCCGCGCCGCGTCGACCGCTGGTTGCGTCAGGAGGACCGGGAGCTGGCCGACCCGGACCGCCGTTACGACGCCGCCGCCTCCCTCCACGAGGGGACGGCGGCCAAGTACGCCGGGGTGCTGGGCACGTCCATGGCCGGCATGGCGGCCCACGACGACCTCGTGGCCCTGCACCACCTGCGGGCCCTGCCGGGGGTGGACGCCGAGCGGGTGGCCGTCACTGGCTTCTCCGGCGGCGGGGGGAGGTCGGCGGTGCTCACCGCCCTCGACCCCACGATCCGGGCCTCGGCGATCGTGTGCATGATGTCGACCTTCGCGGCCCTGCTCCCCGAGCACCTCGACGCCCACTCGTGGTACCTCGCCGTGCCCGGGCTGCCCGCCGTCCTCGACTGGCCGGAGGTCGCGCTCGGCAGGGGCGCGCACGACCAGCTGGTCGTCTACGCGGAGGACGACGAGCTCTTCCCCCGCGACGGCATGGCCGCGGCCGACCGCCTCCTGCGGGAGCGCTTCGCGGCGGGCCGCTACGAGTCGGCGTGGTACCCGGGGCCGCACCGCTTCGACACGGACATGCAGGACCGGGTCACCGGCTTCCTCACCGCCTCCCTGGCACGCTGAGACCGGCCACCGCGGCGGCCGCATCCTCGTCGGTGAGCCGCCCGTCGGCGACGACGGCGCGCACTGCGCGCGTCACGCTGCCGCCGGGCGGCACGACGACGGGTGTGTCCCAGGCGATCGCCGAGCCGACGCCCGGGTAGCCCGCCGCACGCACGAACCACGGGTCGCCCGCGGTCGCGTCGTCGTCGGGGGCGAGGACGACGGTGAAGTCGCCGTCGTCGGCCCGGGCCGACCACGCGAGCCAGGGCGCGGTCGTGCCGTGCACTGCGTCCTCGCCGCGGTGCGTCGAGGTGCGGACGTCGATCTCCTCGCAGGCCGGGAAGCGCCAGAAGAAGCCGCCGTAGCCGCCGGCCGGCCGCCCGTTGCTGCCCGGGCTGCCCAGGGACACGGGCTCGGCGGAGTCGTTGTGCAGGGTGAAGGAGAGCGCGAGCTGCCAGGTGTCGCCGTGCGCGGCCCAGCCGAGGCGACGCGTCTCGCGCAGCAGCACCTCGTCGTCGTGGCCGAGCCACTCGAGCTCCTCGGTGAGGCTCCCGGGGGCCTGCTCCTGCCACCCACGGTGGACGATGCGGCCGTGGTCGGGCCGCCACTTGTAGTCCCGCCCCCGCAGGTAGGTGCGTCCGCCCCACAGGTTGTTCCCCGCGACGTCCTGGACGGCGACGCCGACGCCCGCGTGCCACGTGTGGTCCGCGGGAGCGCTGTCGGAGACGACGACACCGCCGCGCGTGCGCACCGGGTGCAGGTGCGGGCGGGGGCTGTCGAGCGGGCTCGTGCCCGAGCCGTCGACGTAGGTGGCGACCGTCGTCCCGGCCACCTCGAGGCTCGCCAGCTCCTGGTGCTGCGGCGCCCACGGGGCGCCGAGCGAGGTGAAGGTGCGCAGCTCGTGGCCGACCCGCTCGCACCAGTGCTCGACGTCGTGGACCACCGGGTGGCGCCCCTCGTCGTCGTCGGTCCAGGTGACGAGCTCCGCGGGGATCGGAGCCGGGTCGGGAGCGGTGCGGACGGCCTCGAGGACGGTCATGAACGCCCCGCTGTCGGCGAGCGGGCTGAGGAGCGGGGCCCCGGACCCGAGGTGGTCGAGGAGGTTGTCGAGCAGCGGCGTGCGCCCCACGGTGAGGCGGCGGCGCTCGCCGCGGCCCTCGACCTCGAGCTCGTCGTCGGTGTAGAAGAGCGTGACGCTGCCCTCGGTGCCGTGGACGATGACGCGCGGGCGGGTCTGCCGCGCCGCCGTCAGCGTGAGGCCCAGGGCCACCTGGGTCCGGTCGGGCATGACGACGCGCACCGAGGAGGTGTCGTCGGCCTCGATGTCGTGGGCGTGGAACAGGTCCAGCTCCAGTGCCGCGACGTCCTCCCGCCGCCGCGCACCGGCGATGCGCAGCGCGGTGGCGACGGCGTGGGCGAGCGGGTTGGTCAGCACGCCGTCGACGACGTCGCGGCCGTCCAGTCGCCGGCGGCCGGCCCACCGCGAGCGGGCGTAGTAGTCGGTGCTGCGCAGCCACGTGCCGACGCCGCCGACGCCGGTCACCTCGCCGATCTCGCCGTCGGCGACGATGCGCTCGATCTCCGCGAAGGCGTGGGAGCCGAAGGACTGGAAGCCCACCTGGCAGGCGCGGCCGGTCTCCTCGGCGAGTGCGAGGAGCGCGGTGAACTCGGCGAGGGAGGCGGTGGGCGGCTTCTCGAGCAGGACGTGGCAGCCCGCCCGCATGGCGGTGGCGGCGAGCTCGGCGTGAGTGTTGATCGGGGTGGCAATGATGACGACGTCGGGTGTGGTCGCGGCCAGCAGCTCGTCCAGTCCCGGGTAGTGGGGGGCGGCGCCCACGAGCTCACGCGACTCGCCCTCGGGAGGACGGACGTCGGCCACCCCGACCAGCTCGCAGCGCCCGGAGGCGATGAGCCCCTGCATGGCACGCAGGTGGATGACGCCGTAGCCGTTCGCGCCGACGAGGGCGATCCGGAAGCGGCGGGGGGGTGACGTGGGTCGCATCGAGGTGCTAGCGTCTGCCATGCTGTAAGCGTTTCCGCACGACGGTGTGATGTCAAGCACCACGGTGCCCGGAAGCGGCGGCACACCCCCTCCAGAGCTGGAGCAGGGGCCACACAGACGTCTCGGTCATCGACGCAGATCCACCGAGGAGGACAAGTGAGAACCACACCGACACGGTGCAGCGCGGTGCGCTGCCGGAGGAGGAGTGAGCATGTCGGCGCTCGGTGAGCTCGCGACCATCCGCAAACGCAAGGGCAGGGCGACGAGGAGCCCGGCCGAGCGCAACGACGGCAAGGCGGCCATCTTCTTCCTCGGCCCCTGGTTCGTCGGGCTCGCGCTCATCATCGCCGGGCCCCTGGCGGCCTCGCTCTACCTCTCCTTCACCGACTACGACCTGCTGTCGGACCCGGTCTTCACCGGCCTGGAGAACTACATCCAGATGCTGGACGACCCGCGGCTGCGCAAGTCCCTGGCGGTGACCTTCACCTACGTCTTCGTCTCGGTGCCGCTGCAGCTGGCCGCCGCGCTCGGCCTCGCGCTGCTGCTCGACCGCGGCCTGCGTGGCCTGGCGATCTACCGCTCGGCCTTCTACCTGCCCTCACTGCTCGGCTCCTCGGTGGCCATCGCGCTGCTGTGGCGCCAGATCTTCGGCACCAACGGCCTCATCAACCACGTGCTGGGCTTCTTCGGCATCGAGGGGCAGGGGTGGATCTCGCACCCCGACCACGCACTGAGCACCCTCATCGTGCTCAACGTGTGGACCTTCGGCTCGCCGATGATCATCTTCCTCGCCGGCCTGCGGCAGATCCCGGAGATGTACTACGAGGCGGCGTCGCTCGACGGCGCCTCCCGGCTGCGGCAGTTCAGGAGCGTCACGCTGCCGCTGCTCACGCCGATCATCTTCTTCAACCTCGTGCTGCAGGTCATCAACGCCTTCCAGACGTTCACGCAGTCCTACATCGTCTCGAACGGCACGGGCGGCCCGGTGGACTCGACGCTCTTCTACACGCTCTACCTCTACCAGCAGGGCTTCACCGCACTGAACATGGGCTACGCCTCGGCGATGGCCTGGCTGCTCCTCGTCATCATCGCCGGGATGACCGCGGTGAACTTCTTCGCCTCCAAGTACTGGGTCTTCTACAATGACTGAGTCTCCCGCCAAGGCCGATGTCGTCATGCCGGCCACCGCCGCCCCCACGCGGGGCGCCACCCTCTCCGAGCTCGCGGCGGCTCACCCCGGGCCCGCGACGGTACGCCGCAAGCGGCGCACCCGTTCGGTCGTCAAGCACGTGCTGCTCATCGCGGCGGCGCTCGTCATGCTCTACCCGCTGCTGTGGATGGTCGCGAGCTCCTTCAAGCCCGACGCGCTCATCTTCCGCGAGCCGGGGCTCATCCCCTCCGAGGTGACCCTCGAGAACTACACCTCGGGGTGGAACGCGCTGCTGCACCCCTTCAGCCACTACCTGGCGAACTCGGCGATCGTCGTCGCGGGCTCGGTCCTCGGCAACCTCGTGTCGTGCTCGCTGGCGGCCTACGCCTTCGCCCGGCTCAACTTCCGCTTCCGCGGGCTGTGGTTCGCGATCATGCTCATGTCGATCATGCTGCCGATCCACGTCATCATCGTCCCGCAGTACGTCCTGTTCTCCGAGCTCGGCTGGATCAACACGTTCCTGCCGCTCATCGTGCCGAAGCTGCTGGCCACCGACGCGTTCTTCGTCTTCCTCATGGTCCAGTTCTTCCGCGGCGTGCCCAAGGAGCTGGACGAGGCGGCCCGGATCGACGGCGCCGGCCACCCGAGGATCTTCTTCCAGGTCATGCTGCCGCTGTCAGTGCCGGCCCTGGCCACGACGGCGATCTTCACCTTCATCTGGACGTGGAACGACTTCTTCTCGCAGCTGATCTTCCTCATCGACCCCGAGATGTACACGGTGCCGATCGCGCTGCGCTCGTTCCTCGACTCCACGGGTGAGAGCTCGTGGGGCTCGATGTTCGCGATGTCGATCGTCTCGCTCGTCCCGCTGTTCATCATCTTCCTCTTCGGCCAGAAGTACCTGGTCAAGGGGATCGCCACCACCGGCCTCAAGTAAGACCCTCCAGCACGGCTCCCCAAGCCTCGGGCCCGACGTGGTGCCCGAGCCGGCTGGCCCCGCGCCCGTCGACCGGCAAGAAAGGGAAACCACCATGAGAGATGCACGACCCCGTTCCCGCCGTCCCCTCCTCGTGCGGGCGGCAGCACTCGCCGCCATCGGCTCGCTCACCCTCGCGGCGTGCGGTCAGGGAGAGAACCCGGCGGACACCACCGACGACGACACCCCCACCGCGGACTCCGCCGACGGCGGCGAGGCCACCATCCGCTTCTCCTGGTGGGGCTCGGACACCCGCCACCAGCTCAACCAGGAGCTCATCGACGCCTTCGAGGCGGAGCACCCGGACATCACCGTGACGCCGGACTACACCGACTGGGGCGGGTACTGGGACAAGCTCGCCACCCAGACCGCCGGTGGTGACACGCCCGACGTCATCATGCAGGAGGAGCGGTACCTGCGGGAGTACGCCGACCGCGGCGTCCTCGCCGACCTGTCCGAGTACGACATCGACACCTCCGCGATCGACGAGTCCATCCTCGGCAGCGGTGAGTTCAACGACGGCCTGTGGGGCATCCCGACCGGCGTCAACGTCCGCGTCATGATGGCCGACCCGCAGGTCTTCGAGGAGGCGGGCGTCGAGATGCCCGACGACACGACGTGGACCTGGCAGGACTACCACGACCTCATGGTCGAGATCTCCGAGAACACCCCCGACGGCGTCTACGGCGCCCAGGACTTCGGCTTCATCGAGCCGGACCTGTCCATCTGGGCCCGCCAGCACGGGCAGGAGCTGTGGGACGAGGACGGCGAGATCGGCTTCGAGCCCGAGCTCATGGCCGAGCTGTGGGGCAAGAGCATCGACCTCATCGAGGCCGGTGGCGCCCCCAGCGCCAGCGAGGGCCTCGAGATCGACGCCGCCGGCCCCGAGCAGTCGCTCGTCGCCACCAACCGCTCGGCGATCTCCCGCTTCTGGACCAACCAGCTCGAGGCGATCAGCTCCGCCGCGGGCCGTGACCTGCAGCTGCTGCGCTACCCGGGCGAGAGCGAGTTCGAGCGCACCGGCCTGTTCCAGAAGCCGGCGATGGCCCTGTCGATGTCCGCGGAGACCGAGCACCCCGAGGCTGCGGCGACCTTCATCGACTGGATGCTCAACAGCCCCGAGGCGGGCGAGATCATCCTCAGCGACCGCGGGCTGCCCGCGAACCTCGACGTCCGCGAGCACGTCCTGCCCTCGCTCAGCGAGGCCGAGCAGCAGGCCGCCGAGTTCATCGAGGCCGTCTCGGCCGACATCGTCGACGCCCCGCCGGCCCCGCCCGCCGGCGCCGGTGAGGTCGCCGCGACCCTCGCCCGGTACAACGAGCAGGTGCTCTTCGGGCAGCTCGACCCGCAGGAGGCCGCCGAGCAGTTCATCGCCGAGGCCGCGTCGATGACCGGCTGACGCCCGGCGCCCGAGAGCCTGCGGGCTCTCGGGCGCCCCCTCTCGCCCCGGTTGCCGCCTTCCCCATCTCCGAGGTCACTCATGCCGCGCAGACTCTCCGTCCACCCCGACCGTCTCCTCCCCGCACGCCCCGAGCTGCGGGACATCGCCCGCGAGCTGTACGCGGAGGTCGCCGACCTGCCGATCATCTCGCCGCACGGCCACGTCCCCGCCCAGTGGTTCGCCGACGACGCACGCTTCGACAACCCGACGGCCCTGCTGCTCACGCCCGACCACTACCTCAACCGGGTGCTGCACTCCCACGGCGTACCGCTCGAGCACATGGGCGTGGGCCAGGAGGACTTCTCCCCGGCCCAGGCACGCGAGGCCTTCCGGACCTTCTGCCGCCACTGGAAGGAGTTCCGGGGCACGCCGATGAAGTTCTGGTTCGAGGCCCAGCTCGTCGAGGTCTTCGGAATCGACCTCGAGCCGGGCGAGGACACCGCGGACGAGATCTACGACCACATCGACGGCAGGCTGGGGGAGGACGAGTTCCGCACCCGGGCGCTGCACGACCGCTTCAACATCGACTTCATCGCCACGACCGATGACCCGTGCGACGACCTCACCGCCCACCGGCGCGTGGCCGAGGACCCGACGTGGTCCGCGACGGTCGTGCCGACCTTCCGCCCCGACCGCTACCTCGAGCCGGCCCGTCCCACCTGGAACGCGGACGTCGACCGGCTCGCGGAGGTGTCCGGGCAGGACACCGGGACCTACGCCGGCTGGGTCGCCGCCATGGAGGCCCGCCGCGCCCACTTCAAGGCGCACGGCGCCGTCTCCAGCGACCACGCCCACCTCGACGCCGGCACGCTCGCGCTGAGCGCCGCCGAGTCCGAGCGCCTCTACGCCGAGGCCCGGGCCGGCAGCATCTCGGCCGAGGACGGCGCCCGCCTGCGCCGCGGCATGCTCTACGAGCAGGCGCGGATGGCGAGCGAGGACGGCCTCGTCATGACCCTGCACCCCGGGGCGTGGCGCAACCACCACGGCGCGACCTTCGAGCGCTTCGGGCCCGACGTCGGTGCGGACTTCGCCGTCCCCACCGAGTACGTCCGCCCGCTCCAGCCGCTGCTCGACAGCTTCGGGACCCACCCGAACTTCCAGCTCGTGCTCTTCACCCTCGACGAGACGACCTTCTCCCGCGAGCTGGGCCCCATGGCCAGCTTCTACCCCAGCGTCTTCGTCGGCGCCCCGTGGTGGTTCATCGACTCGCCCGAGGCCATCTGGCGCTACCGCAAGGCCGTCACCGAGTCCTGCGGCTTCGGCAAGACCTCCGGGATGATCGACGACACCCGCGCCCTCCTGTCCATCCCGGCCCGCCACGACATGGCCCGCCGGCTCGACTCCGGCTACCTCGCCGAGCTGGTGGCCGACCACCGCCTCACCCTCGACGAGGCTCGCGACACCGCCCACGACCTCGTCGTCCGCCAGCCGCGGCTGGCGTTCAAGCTCTAGGAAAGGACCACCGTGACCCTGAGGAACGAGACGCACGAGGCGCGGGTCGTCCGCGCCGGCGCACAGCGGCTGCTGCGCGTGAGCGCCGCCGACGCCGCAGCCCTGGAGGCCTTCGCCGGGACACCCGGGCAGGGCGAGGGCCGCTACGTCGTCGAGGGGCCGCTGTCGGCCGCCAACGCCGCCGCGCTGCGCGCCACCTTCCCGCACCTGCGTCCCGCGCTCATCGGACGCGAGCGCACCTCCGTCGGCACCGGCGACCGGCTCGGCCTGGCCACGCCGGGGCACGTGCGCGCCTTCCAGCAGTCCGGCGCGGGCGTGGTCCCCGTCTTCGCCCAGCAGTCCATCCGGGAGATGGACCGCCTCGGGCGGGCGGCGCAGAGCGTCATGGACGACGCGACCTTCGGCTGCGTGCAGGCCGGCTGGACCGGTGAGGTGGGCGCGGACTGCGACCACATCAAGACGACCGACGGCATCGACCGCGGCCTCGCTGCCGGGTTCACCATGTTCACCCTCGACCCCGGTGACCACGTCGTCGACGTCCGCGCGGGCATCGACGCGGCCCAGGTCGACGCCGTGCCGTGGGAGCTCCTGGAGGACGACGCCGCGGCGCTGCGCTCGCGGTACGTCGGCACGACCCTCGACCTCGGGGACCGCCAGGTGACGATCGGTGAGGAGGAGATCCTCACCGCGGCTGTGAAGTACGGCGGCTGCGTGGCCGAGACCCGCCGTCTCCACGACCACCTCATGGGCCGTGCGACCTACCCGGTCGAGGTCGAGGTGGCGGTCGACGAGACCGACTTCGTCACGAGCTTCGTCGAGCACTACTACCTCGCCGCCGAGCTGCGGCGGCTCGGCGTGGACTGGGTGAGCTTCGCCCCCCGCTACGCCGACGGCTTCGAGAAGGGCGTGGAGTACCTCGGGCAGCCCGAGGCGCTGCGGGAGAACCTGCTCGGCCACACGGCGGTGGCGGAGGCGCTGGGCGGGTACAAGATCTCGCTGCACTCCGGCTCGGACAAGTTCAGCATCTACCCGCTCGCGGTTGAGGCGACGGGCGGGCGGATCCACCTCAAGACCTCCGGCACGAGCTACCTGTGCGCGCTTGAGGTCGTGGCCCGGCAGGACGGTGACTTCCTCGCCGAGATCTGGTCGATCTCCCGGGAGTCCTTCGTCCGCGCCCGGGCGTCCTACCAGGTGTCCGCGGACGTCGACGCGACGCCGACGACCCTGGCCGGGACGGACCTCGTCGAGCTCGTCGCGAGCTTCGACTCGCGCCAGATCCTGCACGTCGGCTACGGGGACGTGCTCAACACGACCGGCGCCGACGGCCGCCCGCTGCGCACCCGCCTGCACGAGCTGCTCCTCGACCACGAGGAGGAGTACGCCGCCGTCGTCGCCGAGCACCTCTCGAGGCACGTGGCACCCTTCGCCGCCACGGTGCCCTCCCGGACATGACCCCCGCGGCGCGGCGTGCCGCTACGCTTACGCGGCATCGCTTCCGCAGACATGGAGGGGGCAGGCATGGCAACGATCCACGACGTCGCACGTGAGGCGGGCGTGTCGATCGCGACCGTGTCCCGCTCGCTCAACGGGCAGACACGGGTCAGCGAGGAGACGCGGCGCCGGGTGCTCGAGGTGGCCCAGGCGCTCGACTTCACCCCGAACCGGGCCGCCCGCGGCCTGGTGACGGGCCGGCTCGGCAACATCGGTGTCCTCGTCCCCGACGTCGCCAACCCCTTCTTCGGGCCGATCGTCGCCGGGATCGAGGAGGTCGCCCAGGGGCTGGACATGGGGGTCTTCCTCGCGGACTCCCGCGAGGACGCCGACGCGGAGATGGGGCTCGTGCGGCGCCTGGGCCAGCAGGTCGACGGCGTCATCCTCATCGCCTCCCGCATGCCCGACGAGACGCTCGTCGCGCTCGCGGAACGGGTGCCTATCGTCCTCGTCAACCGGGTGGTCCCCGGGCTGCCCGCCGTCGCCGTCGACGCCCGCCAGGGCATGTCCGACCTGCTCACCGAGCTCGCCGAGCGCGGCCACCGGACCGTGACCTACCTCGACGGGCCGTCGCGGTCCTGGTCAGGCCGCACGAAGCGCGCGGGTCTCGAGGAGGCCGCCGCCCGGCACGGCGTCGAGCTGCTGGTCCGCGGGCCGTACGCGCCGAGCTACGCCGCCGGGCGTGCACTGGCCGAGGAGGTGGTCGACGCCGGGGCCGTCGTCGCCTTCGACGACCTCATCGCCTGGGGCCTGCTCACCCGCGTCCAGGAGCTCGGGGTGCGGGTACCGGAGGACCTGTCGATCGCCGGCTTCGACGACGCCATCGAGGAGGGCATGGTGCGCCCGGCGCTCACCACGGTCTCCCCGCAGGGGGCGTCCATGGGCTACGTCGCCGCCCAGATGCTCATGCGGCTCCTCGCCGGGGAGGAGGAGCCCACCGTCGAGATGCTCGCCTGCGAGGTCCTCGTGCGCGGCTCCACGGGCGCCCCGAGCCCCGCTGCCCGGCGCCGCGGCTAGCCGCCCCCTCCTCCCACCGCGCCCTCCCTCCCGGCGCGAGCTGGGTCAGGAGCTCGGCGGGGTGCGGCGCTCTCGCGCGGCCGAAAAAAGAAAAGTTCATGCAGGTGCATCCAAAGTGGCGGGTCGCGACGAATACCTGGTGTCAGCAACCACCACCGACACTGGAGGACACCATGAGCACCACCCGTCGCGCAGGGATCGGCGCCGCCGCCGGCCTCGCCCTGCTCGCCCTCGCCGCTCCCGCCTCGGCCGCCACGGGCGACGCCGCGCAGCTGTCCGTGCTGCACGGCGTCCCGGACCTCACCGTGGACGTCTGGGTCAACGGCGAGCGCACCCTGGACGACTTCGAGCCCGCCACCCTCGCCGGCCCGCTCGAGCTGCCCGCCGGCAGCTACTCCGTCGCGATCACCGCCGCGGACGCCGAGGACGACACCGAGCCGGTGCTCGGCCCGATCGACCTCTCCCTCGAGGCCGGTGGCAACTACACCGCCGTCGCCCACCTCGACGCCGCCGGCGCGCCCACCGCGTCCTTCTTCACCAACGACACCTCCGCGACGGCGGCCGGCGAGGGGCGCCTCACCGTGCGCCACACGGCGGCGGCCCCCGAGGTCGACGTCCTCGCCGGCGGCGAGGCCGTCATCACCAACCTCGCCAACGGCGCGGAGCAGAGCCTGGACCTGCCGGCCGGCACCGTCTCGGCGACCGTCGCTGCCACCGGCACCACCGACCCGGTCATCGGCCCGGCCGACGTCCCGGTCGAGGAGGGCGCGAGCACGATCGTCTACGCCTGGGGCAGCCTCGAGGACGGCAACCTCGCCGTCGCGACCCAGACGATCACCGGCCTCCACTCCGCGCCCGGCGGCGTGCCGACCGGCCTCGTCCCGGTCGACGAGCCCGCCGTGCCCACTGCCGCGCTCGCCGCGGGCCTGGGCGCGCTGCTCCTCGCCGCGGCCGTCGGCGCCCGTCGCCTCGCCCGGACGCGAGCCTGACATGAGGCGCCTCCTCGCAGCCGCGGCGGCGACCCTGCTGCTCGTCCTCACCGGGTGCGGTGCGGACGGCGAGGAGCCCGAGCAGCCCGGGCCGGTGGTGGGAGCCCCCACCGGCCCGGGCGCGGGGGCACCGGCCGCGACGCCCGCCCCAGGCGACCCGCCCACGCCCCCGGCCCCGAGCCCCGCTGCCGTCCCGGACGTGCCCCTCCGGTCGGCGGCGGGGCTCCCCGAGGTCTCGCAGGACAGCCCGCCGGTGCGGGTGGTCGTGCCCGCCCTCGACGCCGACCTGCCGGTCGACCCCGTCGGCGTCGCGCCCGACGGGCAGATGGAGATCCCCGAGGACGCCGCCCGCGCGGGCTGGTACCGCTTCGGCCCCTCGGCCGGCGCGGAGGAGGGCACCACGGTGCTCGCCGCCCACTCCGGCTCCTTCATCACCCCCTACGGCCCGCTGCGCGACCTCGTCGAGCTCGAGCCCGGTGACCTCGTCGAGGTCACCCGGGAGGACGGGCAGGTCCTGCAGTACGCCGTCGAGGACGCCCGTCTCATCCCCAAGTCGACGATCGACCTGTCCGAGCACTTCCGCCGCGAGGGCGAGCACCGCCTCGTCCTCATCACCTGCGACGGGGTCTGGCAGGAGGACGTCCAGAGCTACACCGACAACACCGTCGTCACCGCTACATTGATCACCTCATAGGACGCGACAGAGGTGACGATGACGGACCCCGAGGTGCTCGGCGCGCGCTTCCGCGACGGCACCGCCGACTCCGTGCGCCTGGTCTACGAGGAGTACTCCTCGATGGTCTACAGCATCGCCCTGCGGACGCTGCGGAACACCGCGGACGCCGAGGACGTCACCCAGCAGGTCTTCGTCAGCGCCTGGCGCTCGCGCTCCCGCTTCGACCCGGACCGCGCCCCCATCGGGGCCTGGCTCGCCGGCATCACCCGCAACGCCGTCGCCGACGCGCTGCGCCGCCGGGCCCGGGACCGCGGCGACCTCGGGGAGCTGGAGGACTCCGCGGGGCCCGACCGCACCGAGGAGATCGTCGACCAGGTCGTCGTCGCCCAGGCGCTCGTCGAGCTGGGACCGCCGCAGCAGGACGTCCTCGAGCTCGCCTTCTTCGAGCGTCTGACCCACAGCGAGATCGCGGAGAGAATGGACCTGCCGCTCGGCACCGTGAAGTCGCACATCACCCGCGGACTGCGCCGGCTGCGCACGAGGATGGAGGGAAGCCATGCGTCACGTTGACGACGACACCCTCAGCCTCGTCGCCCTCGGGGAGCAGGAGCCCGACACGAGTGCCGCCGCGCACCTGCGCGAGTGCGCCCAGTGCCGCGAGGAGCTCGCCTCGCTCACCGCCGTCGTCGCCGCCGGGCGCGCCGGGGGGCCGCTCGAGGCGCCGCCCGCGCACGTGTGGGACCGCATCGCGCAGGAGATCGGGAGCACGACGGCGGACGCGGCGCCCGCGGCCGTGCCGTCGGCCTCGGCCTCCCGCCGTCGGGCCGGCTCCACCCGTCCCGCCGGCCGGCGCGAGCGGCCCCGTGGGCGTCTCGCCCGAGGGGCGTGGCTGGCGGCGGGTGTCGCCGCCGGCGTCGTCGGCACGCTCGTCGTCACGAACCTGCCCGAGGACGACTCCGTGCCCGTCGTCGCGCAGGCCGCGCTCGACCCGCTGCCCGGGTGGGAGGAGACCGGCTCGGCGCGCGTCGAGGAGGCCGACGGGCGCCTGGTGCTCCACGTCGAGGTCACCGGCGAGGTCACCGAGGGCCTGCGCGAGGTGTGGCTGCTGGACGAGGACGTGCAGCAGCTCGTCAGCGTCGGACTGCTCGCCGGCTCGGAGGGCACCTTCGACCTGCCGGAGGCGATCGACCTCGAGGAGCTCGTCCTCGTCGACATCTCCCGCGAGCCGCTCGACGGCGATCCCGCCCACAGCGGCGACAGCATCGTCCGCGGCCGCCTCACCACCTGACCCCCGCTTCCCTCCCCACCGCCGACAGCACACTTACCGCCGAGAGTGCACTTACCGCCGACAGTCGACTTCTCCGCGGTGAGAACCGCGGCTCTCCTCCCCGAGAGGGCCGACCTGGCGCGGAGAATCCAGCTGTCGGCGCGGGGGTGGGGCGGGCGTGATGAAATCCACATCGGCTGTTCACCCGGCGTTCACCCACCGCCTGCCGGGCGGACACCTGCACTTCCTACCGTCAGCGGCGGACACCGGGACTCCCGGGCCCTCCGACCGACAGGATGGAATGAACGTGAAGCTTGCAGGTAGCCGCCGCCTGGCGGGGATCGCCGCCCTGAGTGCCGCGGCGCTCACCCTCGCGGCCTGCGGTAACGACAGCTCCGACGCCTCCACCGGCTCCTCCTCCACGGACGCCGAGCTCTCCGGCGAGATCGCCGGGTCCGGCGCGAGCTCCCAGGAGGCCGCCGTCCAGGGCTGGATCGCCGGTTTCATGGAGCAGCACCCCGACGTCAACGTCACCTACGACCCCACCGGCTCCGGCACCGGCCGCGAGCAGTTCCTCAACGGCACGGTCCTCTTCGCCGGCTCGGACGCCGCCATGGACGAGGAGGAGCTCGCCGCGGGTGTCGACCGCTGCTACGGCGGCGAGGTCATCGAGATGCCGCTGTACATCAGCCCCATCGCGATCGTCTACAACCTCCCCGACGTCGAGGCCGAGCACCTCAACCTCGACCCCGAGACCATCGCCGGCATCTTCATGGGCGAGATCACGAGCTGGGACGACCCCGCGATCGCCGCCGCCAACCCGGACGTCGAGCTGCCCGACCTCGACATCATCCCGGTCAACCGCTCCGACGACTCCGGCACCACGGAGAACTTCACCGAGTACCTCGACGCCGTCGCCCCCGACGTGTGGACGCACGGCGCGGTGGAGACCTGGCCGATCGCCGGCACGCAGTCCGGCGCCCAGACCTCCGGCATGATCGACACCGTCCAGGCCGCCGAGGGCGCCATCGGCTACGCCGACGCCTCCCGCGCCGAGGACCTCGGCACCGTCGCGGTCGGGGTGGGCGACGAGTACGTGCCCTTCTCCCCGGAGGCCGCCGCCGCCGTCATCGACGCCTCCCCGGCGGCCGAGGACGCGACCGACCTGCGCCTGACGATCGACCTGGCCCGTGACACGACCGAGTCCGGCACCTACCCGATCGTCCTCGTCTCCTACTCGATCGCCTGCTCGACCTACGAGACCGAGGCCGACGCGGCAAACGTCAAGGCCTACCTCGAGTACGTCGCCAGCGCCGAGGGACAGGACCGGGCCGCCCAGCCCGACGTCGCCGGCTCCGCGCCGATCTCGGAGGACCTGCGCGAGCGGGTCACCGCCGCCCTCGAGCAGATCACGGTTGCCGGCTGACCGGCTAACCTGACGGGCGGGTCGGTGTCCTGACACCGACCCGCCCGACGCACGTCCGCACGCCGTCCGATTCTCGGAGGACACGTGGCAACCGCCGCACCGCCCCAGACACCGCCTGGCTCCGCCCCCGCACTCCGCGCCGGGCGCACCCCCGGCAAGCTGGGCAACCGGCTCTTCGCCGGCATCTCGACCGGCGCCGGCCTGGTGATTCTCGTCATCCTCGCCGCCGTCGCGATCTTCCTCTTCGTGCGTGCCTGGCCGGCCCTCGTCGCCTCCCGCGACGAGCTCGCCGAGGTCGGGTTCATGCAGGGCCGCAACCTGTGGGAGTACGTCGCGCCGCTCCTGTTCGGCACGGTCCTCTCCTCGGTCATCGCCCTGGCCGTCGCGGTGCCGCTGAGCATCGGGATCGCCCTGTTCATCTCCCACTACGCCCCCCGCCGCCTCGCGCAGGGGCTGGGCTACCTCGTCGACCTCCTCGCCGCGATCCCCTCGGTGATCTTCGGCCTGTGGGGCATCCAGTGGCTGCAGCCGGTCATCGACCCGCTCTTCGCCTGGCTGTCGGAGAACCTCGGCTGGATTCCGCTCTTCGCGGACTACCAGGCGCCGGCCCGCAACATCCTCACCGCCGGGCTCGTCCTCGCCGTCATGGTCCTGCCGATCATCACCGCGACGATCCGCGAGGTCTTCCTGCAGACCCCCCGTCTGCACGAGGAGGCCTCCCTCGCGCTGGGCGCCACCCGCTGGGAGATGGTCCGCCAGGCCGTGCTGCCCTTCGGGCGCTCGGGCATCATCTCGGCGGCCATGCTCGGCATGGGCCGCGCGCTCGGTGAGACGATGGCGGTGCTCATGGTGCTCTCGCCCGGGTTCCTCATCAACTTCAACCTGCTGCAGCCCGGCCAGCACCAGTCGATCGCCGCGAACATCGCCAGCCAGTTCCCCGAGGCCTCCGGGACCGGCGTGGACGTCCTCATCGCCACCGGCCTCATCCTCTTCGTCCTCACCTTCGGCGTGAACCTCCTCGCGCGGTGGGTCATCGCGCGCCGCGCCGAGTTCTCTGGAGCCAACTGATGACGACGTCGACCGTCGCCCTGCACCAGACGCGCCGGCTGCCCGCGTGGGCACCGTGGGCCGTCCTCGCCGTCTCCCTCGCCGTCGCCGCCGCGATCCTCGGGATCGGGGGTACCCCGACCGTCGCGGGGGTCGCCTTCCTCGGCGCGATCATCCACGTCGTCGCCGTCGTCGCCGTCTCCTGGCAGGTCGAGGGGGCACGGTGGGCCAAGGACCGCCTGGCGACGACGCTCGTCACCCTCGCCTTCGTCCTCGCCATGGTGCCGCTCGTCTCCCTCGTGTGGACGGTCGTGAGCGGCGGCGTGCGGGCCTTCAGCTGGGAGTTCCTCACGACCGACATGGTCGGGGTCTTCGGGCAGATGACCGAGGGCGGGGCGTACCACGCGATCATCGGCACCCTGTACGTCACGGGCATCGCCGCGCTCATCTCGATCCCGCTCGGCATCTTCACCGCGATCTACCTCGTCGAGTACGGCGGGGGCCGCGTCAAGCGGGCCATCACGATCCTCGTCGACGTCATGACCGGTATCCCCTCGATCGTCGCGGGCCTCTTCGCCTTCACCGTCTTCCTCGTCCTCTTCGGCCCGGCGTACAAGTCGGCCCTCATCGGTGGCATCGCCCTCGCCGTCCTCATGACGCCCGTCGTCGTGCGCTCGGTGGAGGAGATGCTGCGCCTGGTGCCGAACGAGCTGCGCGAGGCCGCCTACGCGCTCGGTGTGCCGAAGTGGCTGACGATCGTCAAGGTCGTACTGCGCACCGCGATCGCCGGCATCACGACCGGCGTCATGATCGCCATCGCGCGAGTCATCGGTGAGACGGCCCCGCTGCTCATCACCGTCGGCATCACCAACGCCGTCAACTACGACGCCTTCGACGGCCGCATCGCCACGCTGCCGGTCTACGTCTTCCGCCAGTACGCGCAGGGCGGGGCGAGCGAGTACCGCGCCTGGGCCGGTGCCCTCACCCTCATCCTCATCGTCATGCTGCTCAACCTCGCCGCGCGCCTGGTGAGCAGGTACTTCTCGCCCAAGGGAGTGCGCTGATGCGCGACCCGCGCCAGACCCTCCTGCCCGCACGACCCTCAAGGACCACCACCCATGTCTAAGCGCATCGACGTCAAGGGCCTCAACGTCTTCTACGGGGACTTCCTCGCCGTCCAGGACGTCAACATGGTCATCGAGCCGCGCTCGGTGACCGCGCTCATCGGCCCCTCGGGCTGCGGCAAGTCGACGTTCCTGCGCACCCTCAACCGCATGCACGAGGTCATCCCCGGTGCGCGCGTCGAGGGCCAGGCGCTCATGGACGGCCAGGACCTCTACGGCGACGACGTCGACCCGGTCGAGGTCCGCCGTCAGGTCGGCATGGTCTTCCAGCGGCCCAACCCCTTCCCGACGATGTCGATCGCCGACAACGTCCTCGCCGGCGTGCGGCTCAACAACCGCCGGATCGCCAAGTCCGACGCCGCGGACCTCGTCGAGCGGGCACTGCGCGGCGCGAACCTGTGGGAGGAGGTCAAGGACCGCCTCGACCGACCCGGCTCCTCGATCTCCGGTGGCCAGCAGCAGCGCCTGTGCATCGCCCGCGCCATCGCGGTGCAGCCGCAGGTGCTCCTCATGGACGAGCCCTGCTCGGCGCTCGACCCGATCTCCACCCTCGCCATCGAGGACCTCATCTCCGAGCTCAAGTCGGAGTACACGATCGTCATCGTCACCCACAACATGCAGCAGGCGGCCCGTGTCTCCGACACCACGGGCTTCTTCAACATCGCCGGCACCGGCAAGCCCGGCCGTCTCATCGAGATGGACGCGACCGAGCAGATGTTCGCCGCCCCGAAGAACAAGGCGACCGAGGACTACATCTCCGGCCGCTTCGGCTGAGCCGCGGGACGACGACGCCCCCGGGAGCCTGGGCTCCCGGGGGCGTCCTCGCGCCTGGAGGGACGTCAGATCTTGGCGCCCTCGAGGGACTCCGTCATCGTCTCCGGGGCCTGGACGATGCACAGGCTGGTGCGGTCGTCGGCCTTGTCCCAGCTCTCCTCGGAGGGGTAGAGCGAGACGAAGTACAGCTCGGACTCGAGGTAGGGCAGACCCATGAACTCCTCGAACTGCTCGGTGCAGGCCGCGTCGGACTCCTCCTGGACCGTGGCCTCACCCGGGTACTCGTCACCGGAGAAGACGTGCTCGCCGAAGATCTCGCCGTCGTGCTCCTCGGAGCAGTCGAGCGCCTTCACCGTGCTGACCTCGTCCCCCTGGAGGTCGTCGAGGTTGACGCAGTCGCCGACCTCGAGGTCGAGGACGGAGTTCATCGTGCACCCGGCCGTGCCGAGCAGCGTGAGAGCAGCCGCGACGGCGATGACGGGACGGCGCAGGGACATGTTTCTCTACCTCCGGGTAGACGAAGAGGGAAGGGGTGTGGAGGACCCGCGGCCGGGGGATGGCCGGGAAGTCCGGGGACACCCTAGCGAAGCGGCGGAGGGGGGCCCGCACCCGTCCAGGAGGTAGGCGACGCCGGGCCGAGAAGCGCCAGTCGGCGCGAAGGCCGCTCGTGGCGGCTTGTGTTGGAGCCCGGGGCATTCACGACCCGACGTCTGCCACCAATCGTAGGGCAGGGGCCCGGGCGCGTCCTGTCAGTCGGCGGTCGGCCGCACGACGAAGCGGTAGCCGACGTTGCGGACGGTCCCGATGAGCTGGTCGTGCTCCGCGCCGAGCTTGGCCCGCAGGCGCCGCACGTGGACGTCCACGGTGCGGGTGCCGCCGTAGTAGTCGTAGCCCCACACCTCGTCGAGCAGCTGGGCGCGGGTGAAGACCCGGCCCGGGTGCTGGGCGAGGTGGCGCAGCAGCTCGAACTCCTTGTACGTGAGGTTGAGGGCCTGACCGCGGACGCGGGCGGAGTAGGCCGCGGTATCGATGACGAGCTCACCGGCCTCGAGGACGTCCTCGGCCGGCTGCGCCGCCTGGGCCGCTCCGCCGAGGAGGCGCAGGCGCGCCTCGACCTCGGCCGGGCCGGCCGTGGCCAGGACGATGTCGCTGCAGCCCCACGCCGGAGTGACGGCGGTGAGGCCGCCCTCGGTGAGGACGAGCAGCAGCGGCAGCGCCAGCCCGGTGCTGCGGGCCAGCTGGCACACGGAGCGGGCGGCGGCCAGCTCCTGACGGCCGTCGACGACGAGGACGTCGGCGTCCGGCGTGTCGACCAGCGAGTCCGCGGCGAGCGGCGCGGTGGCGACGCGGTGGTCGAGGAGGGCGAGCGAGGGCAGCACAGCGGCCGCGCCGGTCGGCTCACGGGTGAGGACGACAAGAGTGGCCATCGCACCCCTTCCTGGTCGGGGACACACTAGTGGGAACCGGGGTGTCTCCGAGGTCACCGTTCGATCTGCCAGACTCGGGGGGTGCCTGCCCTGCCTCTCCCTCCACTGCGCCTCGCCGTCGTCGGGGCGGCGTCGTGATGGGCAGCTCCACGCGCGGGGTGGTCACGGCCGTCCTCGCCGCCGTGCTCGCGCTGAGCGCCATGACGTACTGGCCGCTCGTCGTCGTCGCCGCGCTGGCGATCCTGCTCGTCGCCGGCGGCTGGCCGCGGCTCGTGGCCCTGCCCGTGACCACCGGGCCGGGGATCGTCATCGCGCTGAGCGGGCTGGCGGCGCTCGCGGTCGTCGCCGTCACCGGCTCCGTCAACGGGGTCGCGGTCGTGCTCGGGCTCGCCGTGGCCGGCAGCTTCGTCCAGGAGATGCTGCGCCGTGACGGACGTCCCCGGCTCGTCGAGTCCGTCGCCGGCACGGTGACCGGCTGCGTCGTCGCCGGCTCCGCCGCGATGTGGCCGGCGTTGGGCGACAGCCGTGCCGCTGCCGCCGTCGTCGTCACCGCCGCGGCCGCGCTGGCCGCCGGTGCCGCCTGCACCGCGATCCAGGTGCGTCCGCAGCTGGGCGCGAGCCTCGCCACCGTCGTCGCCGGTGGCGCCGGGCTGCTGGCGGGCTCGCTGCTGCCCGCGGTGGGGCCCGTCGTCGGCGGGGTGACCGGCCTCGTCGCCGGGATCCTCACCTCGGCCGTCCACGTCGTCCTCGGCCGCTTCCCCGCCTCCGAGCGGCCGCTGCCCGCCCTCGCCGCGGCCGCGCTGCCGCCGATGCTCGCCGGCGCGCCCACCTTCATGCTCGGCAGCGTGCTGCTGGCCTGACCGAGCCCCCTGCCGACGACCGCGTAGCATCGGGTCCATGGCCACCTTCACCCTGCCCGAGGGCCTGGCCCCGGAGGTCTACCCGCTCGCCTGGCTCGTCGGATCCTGGCGCGGCTACGGCGTCATGGCCTACCCGGGCATCCCCGAGCAGCCCCTCGTCCACGAGATGACCTTCGACCACGACGGCGGTCCCTACCTGCGGTGCACGAGCACCCTGTGGGCCGTGGACCTCGAGCACTCCTCCTCGGTCCCGCAGGAGACGCCCGGCGCCGCCGGCGCGGACCTGCTCGCCAAGGCCGAGGTCTGGGCGACCGAGACGGCCTACTGGCGCGCCGCCCCCGCCGCCGCTGAGCAGTCGGGCAACGGGGAGAAGGCCGCCGAGCGGCGCACGGACCTCGAGGTCCTCGTCGCGCAGCCCACCGGCCACGTCGTCGTCTACGTCGGGGCCGTGCGCAGCGCACGCATCGACATGGTGAGCGACGCCGTCGTGCGCACCGCCAGCGCCTCGAACGTCACCGCCAGCAGCCGCATGTACGGGCTCGTCCAGGGTGAGCTGCTGTGGGTCGAGGAGCTCGCCGCCTTCGGCCACGAGCTGCAGTCCTACGCCTCCGGGCGGCTGAGCCGGCAGGTGGCGTCATGACCAGCCCCCTCCTCTCCCGCCCCGGCGCCGTCGCGGGCGGCGGCCCGGACGCCGGCGTCGCGCTCCACTACGGGCACCCCGCCCAGGAGCAGCGCGCCCTCGAGCGCGGGCAGGGCGTCGTCGACCTCTCCCAGCTCGGCGTCGTCACCGTCACCGGCCCGGACCGCCTGAGCTGGCTCAACACCCTGAGCACCCAGCTGCTGCTCGACCTCGCCCCCGGCCAGTCCGGCGAGCTGCTCCTCCTCGACCCCAACGGCCGCATCGAGCACGCAGCAGCCGTGGCCGACGACGGCGAGCGCGCCTGGCTCGTCACCGAGGCCGGCCACGTGGCCGGCCTCGTCGAGTTCCTCGAGCGGATGCGCTTCATGCTGCGGGTGGAGGTCGCCGACGTCACCGGGCACACCGCCGTCGTCGGCACGTACGGGGATGCGTGGCAGGCGGTCGCGGCGGCTGCTGGCCACGTGCTCACCTGGCACGACCCGTGGCCGCGGACCGCCCCCGGGGGCACGAGCTACGGCCCGCCCGACGACGAGCACCCCGGCCGCGACCTGCACCGCTCGCTCGGTCTCGTCGACCGCGCCCGCCTGGGCGACGTCGTCGACGCGACGGGGCTGCGGCTGGCCGGCACGTGGGCGTGGGAGGCGCTGCGCGTGGAGGCCTGGCGCCCGCGCCTGGGCCGGGAGGTCGACGAGCGTGCCATCCCGCACGAGCTCGACTGGCTTCGCACGGGTGTCCACCTCGACAAGGGCTGCTACCGCGGCCAGGAGACGGTGGCGCGCGTCTTCAACCTCGGCCGGCCGCCGCGGCGTCTGGTCATGCTCCACCTCGACGGCTCCGAGCACCTCACGCCCGAGCCCGGCGCGACCGTGCTGCACGGGGAGAAGGAGGTGGGCCACGTGACGACCGTCGTGCGGCACGCCGAGCTCGGTCCCGTCGCCCTCGCGCTGGTCAAGCGCTCCCTGCCTGCCGACGCGCAGCTCGTCGTCGACGGCATCGCCGCGGCGCAGGAGATCGTCGTGCCCGTGTCCGGCGAGGCGGTCGGGCGCCCGGCCGAGCGGCCGGGCCAGGAGCTGCGCCGGCGCCCCCGCGCCTGAGCCCATGACCGAGGCCGGGGGGCGGGAGGACCGCGTCGACCTGCGCCGCCTGCTCGTCCTCGTGCGGCAGCGGCTGCGCGGCGGACGGCGGCGGGTGCGGGCCGCCGCGCTGCCCGTGGTCGTCGCCGCGGTCGCCGCCGGGCTCTCGTGGGCGGTGGCCTACTACGGGCTCGGGCACGCCCAGCCCTTCTTCGCGCCCGTCGCCACCTGGGTGTGCCTCGGCTTCAGCGCCGACCGCGAGGTGCGCAAGGTCGCCGAGCTGGCGCTCGGCGTGGCGCTGGGCGTGGCCCTGGGGGAGCTCGTCGCCTACGTCTTCAACACCGGCGTCCTGCAGATCATGCTCGTCATCGTCGTCGGGGCCCTGCTCGCCCGCTTCGTCGACCGCGGCCCGATGCTCACCATCCAGGCCGGCGTGCAGGGCATCGTCATCGTCGCCCTGCCCGTCGCCGCCATCGACGGCCCGACGGGCCGGTGGACCGACGCACTCGTCGGCGGCTCCTTCGCCCTGCTCGTCGCGATCCTCACCCCGCAGGACGCCCGCCGCCGGGCACGGCAGCTCGCCGCCGCCAGCCTCGCCGACCTCTCGCAGATGCTCAGCACCCTCGGCAAGGGCCTGCGCGACGGGGACGC
Source organism: Georgenia phoenicis (assembly GCF_047302425.1). Classification (NCBI taxonomy): domain Bacteria; kingdom Bacillati; phylum Actinomycetota; class Actinomycetes; order Allobogoriellales; family Allobogoriellaceae; genus Georgenia; species Georgenia phoenicis. The sequence continues at coordinate 646,745 of NZ_CP154855.1, forward strand.
GGAGCGGATGCGCGACGCCCTGGCCCTGGGGCGCAGCACGCAGGGGACCCTGGACGACTGGGCGTCGGTGGTCCGCAACGCCGAGCAGTCGGCGCGCATCTCCCCGGCGGCCCGCCGCTACCTGCCCGAGCTGGCGCGCCTGCGCAGGGCCAGCACCCTCGCCGACCGCGCGATGCGCAACGCCCGCGTCATCGCCCGCCGCGGGCTCACCGCCGTCGAGCAGGGTGCCCAGGACGAGCGGGTGAGCGAGGCCTTCGACGGCCTCGCCGTCGGCGCCTCCCGGCTGGGCGAGGCGCTCGGCACCGGCCGGAGCACCGCGGACGCCGCGCAGGTGCTCACCCTCGTCACCGGAGAGCTCGACCCCGAGGACGTCGAGGACCCCGGCTGGCACCTGCAGACCCTCGTCATCCTCATGCGCTCGCTGACCAGCGACCTGCTCCAGGCCTCCGGGCTCAGCGCCGCCGAGGCAAGCCACCTGCTCGCCCGGTAGGCCGGGTGGCTAGACTCGGCGGGTGTTCATCGGCGCCCTCCAGATCTACATCTTCCTCGCGCTCGCCCTGGCGGCCTTCGGCGTGGAGGTGTGGGCGCTGGTGCACTGCCTGCGCCAGCCCGCCCAGGCCTTCAGCTACGCGGGCAAGCGCACGAAGAACTTCTGGCTGATCCTGCTCGTCGTCAACGTCGCCCTCGGCTTCGTCGCCATCCCGCCGCCGATCGGGATCGGGCTGCTCAGCGGCTTCCTCTCGATCATCCTCGTCATCCCCGCGGCGATCTACCTGACCGACGTCAAGCCCGCGGTGAGCGGCTACGGCCGCGGCCGCCGTGGCGGGGGCGGTTGGTGAGGACCGTCCTCCAGCGCGTCGACGGGGCCGCCGTCCACGTCGACGGCGAGCAGGTCGGCGGCTTCACCGGGCCGGGTCTGGTCGCGCTCGTCGGCGTCACGCACGACGACGGCGCCGACCAGGTCGAGCGCACCGCGCGCAAGATCGCCGAGCTGCGGATCCTGCGCGACGAGCGCTCCGTCCTCGACGACGGCGCTCCCGTCCTCGTCATCTCCCAGTTCACCCTCCACGCCGACGTTCGCAAGGGCCGCCGACCCTCGTGGAACGCCGCCGCCCCGGCCGACGTCGCCGAGCCGGTGGTCGACGCCGTCGTCGCCGCGCTGCGCGAGCGGGGCGTCCACGTCGAGACCGGCCGCTTCGGCGCAGACATGCGCGTGTCCCTGGTCAACGACGGCCCGGTGACCATCGTCCTCGACGTCTGACAGGCGCCGGGCCCCCGTCAGGGCTGCTCGAGGGCCGCGGTGAAGGCGGCCAGCACGTCGTCGCCTGCGAGGACGAAGCGGACCAGCTCGACGTCACCGGACCAGCCGCGGACGGCGGCGACCGCCACGCGCGCGACCTCCGCCGCGTCCCAGCCGTAGGCCCCGGCGCTGACGGCCGGGAAGGCGACGGTGCGGGCCGCGACGGCGTCGGCGACGTCGAGGGAGCTGGTGAAGCACGCGGCGAGCAGCGCGGGGTCGGTCTCGCCGCGGTTCCGGTTGGGCCCCACCGTGTGGATCACCCACCGCGCCGGCAGGTCGTAGCCGGCGGTCGGCACCGCCTTCCCGACCAGGAGGCCGTCGGGGAGCTCGGTGCGCCGCAGCTCCATGCACTCCTCGAGCAGCCGCGGCCCGGCGGCCCGGTGGATGGCCCCGTCCACCCCGCCGCCGCCCAGCAGCGAGGAGTTGGCGGCGTTGACGACGGCGTCGACGTCCTGGGTGGTGATGTCGCCCTGCACGGCCTCGATTCGCATGGCAGCCATGGTGCCGCAGCGAGGCCCGCGGGCGCGGGCGCCTGTGGAGGAGGACCATGGAGTCACGCCCCTGGCGAACACGGGCAGGTTCGCGCGAGGCCCGCCGTTAGCATCGATGAACGCTGCCCGGCTGGGATCACCCGGCCACGCCGCCTCGAAGGAGCCCTGATGTTCGAGAGATTTACCGACCGAGCCCGTCGGGTGATCGTCCTTGCCCAGGAAGAGGCACGGATGCTCAACCACAACTACATCGGGACCGAGCACATCCTGCTCGGCCTCATCCACGAGGGCGAGGGTGTCGCGGCCAAGGCGCTGGAGTCGCTCGACATCTCCCTCGAGGGTGTGCGTCAGCAGGTCACCGAGATCATCGGTGAGGGCCAGCAGGCCCCCGGCGGCCACATCCCTTTCACGCCCCGTGCCAAGAAGGTCCTCGAGCTCTCGCTGCGCGAGGCGCTCCAGCTGGGCCACAACTACATCGGCACCGAGCACATCCTCCTCGGCCTCATCCGCGAGGGCGAGGGCGTGGCGGCGCAGGTCCTCAACAAGCTGGGCGCCGACCTCAACCGCGTGCGCCAGCAGGTCATCCAGCTGCTGTCCGGCTACCAGGGCAAGGAGGCCGTCGCGGCCGGCGGCCCCGCCGAGGGCCAGCCCTCCGGCTCCGCCGTGCTCGACCAGTTCGGCCGCAACCTCACCCAGGCCGCCCGCGAGGGCAAGCTCGACCCGGTCATCGGGCGCGAGCAGCCGATCGAGCGGGTCATGCAGGTGCTCTCGCGCCGCACGAAGAACAACCCCGTCCTCATCGGTGAGCCCGGCGTCGGCAAGACCGCCGTCGTCGAGGGGCTGGCCCAGGCCATCGTGCGCGGCGACGTGCCCGAGACCCTGCGCGACAAGCAGCTCTACACCCTCGACCTCGGCTCCCTCGTCGCCGGCTCCCGCTACCGCGGTGACTTCGAGGAGCGCCTGAAGAAGGTCCTCAAGGAGATCCGCACCCGGGGCGACATCGTCCTGTTCATCGACGAGATCCACACGCTCGTCGGGGCGGGCGCCGCCGAGGGCGCGATCGACGCCGCGAGCATCCTCAAGCCGATGCTCGCCCGTGGTGAGCTCCAGACCATCGGCGCCACCACGCTCGACGAGTACCGCAAGCACATCGAGAAGGACGCCGCGCTCGAGCGCCGCTTCCAGCCGATCCTCGTCGATGAGCCGAGCGTCGCCCACACCATCGAGATCCTCAAGGGGCTGCGCGACCGCTACGAGGCCCACCACCGCGTCTCGATCAACGACGAGGCGCTCGTGGCCGCCGCGACCCTCGCCGACCGCTACGTCTCCGACCGCTTCCTCCCGGACAAGGCGATCGACCTCATCGACGAGGCGGGCGCGCGCCTGCGCATCCGCCGGATGACGGCCCCGCCGGAGCTCCGCGAGCTCGACGAGCAGATCTCCGAGGTCCGCCGCGAGAAGGAGTCGGCCATCGACGACCAGGACTTCGAGAAGGCCGCCTCCCTGCGCGACGACGAGAAGCAGCTCTCCGCGCGCCGCGTCGAGCGGGAGAAGGCCTGGAAGTCCGGCGACCTCGACACGGTCGCCGAGGTGGACGAGGACCTCATCGCCGAGGTGCTGGCGATGTCGACCGGCATCCCGGTCTTCAAGCTCACCGAGGCCGAGTCCTCCAAGCTGCTCCACATGGAGGAGGAGCTCCACAAGCGGATCATCGGCCAGGAGGCCGCGATCACCGCGCTGTCCCAGGCGATCCGCCGCACCCGCGCCGGGCTCAAGGACCCCAAGCGCCCCGGTGGCTCCTTCATCTTCGCCGGCCCCACCGGCGTCGGGAAGACCGAGCTGGCCAAGGCCCTCGCCGAGTTCCTCTTCGGTGACGAGGACGCCCTCATCCAGCTCGACATGAGCGAGTTCTCCGAGAAGCACACCGTCTCGCGGCTCTTCGGCTCGCCCCCCGGCTACGTCGGGTACGAGGAGGGTGGCCAGCTCACCGAGAAGGTGCGCCGCCGTCCGTTCTCCGTCGTCCTGTTCGACGAGGTGGAGAAGGCCCACGCGGACATCTTCAACTCGCTCCTGCAGATCCTCGAGGACGGCCGCCTCACCGACGCCCAGGGTCGGATGGTGAACTTCAAGAACACCATCATCATCATGACGACGAACCTCGGGACCCGGGACATCGCCAAGGGCGTGCAGACCGGCTTCCAGGCGAGCGGCGAGCTGTCCAACGACTACGAGCGCATGAAGGCGAAGGTCAACGAGGAGCTCAAGCAGCACTTCCGGCCCGAGTTCCTCAACCGCGTGGACGACACCATCGTCTTCCCGCAGCTCACGCAGGAGCAGATCGTCCAGATCGTCGACCTCATGATCGCCCAGCTCGACGAGCGCATGCGCAACCAGGGCATGGCGATCCGGCTGACCGACGCGGCCAAGCTGCTCCTCGCCGAGCGGGGCTACGACCCCGTCCTGGGCGCCCGGCCGCTGCGCCGCGCGATCCAGCGCGAGATCGAGGACGTCCTGTCGGAGAAGATCCTCTACGGCGAGATCCACGCCGGCCAGACCATCGAGGTCGACGCCGCCGGCGAGGGCCTCCTCGGGGAGTTCCTCTTCCGCGGGCTGGACGAGGGGGAGATCCCCGCGCCCGAGCCGGTCGGTGTCGGCGGTGCGACGACCGTCGAGCAGCGGCAGATGCCGACCGCCCCGCAGGGCGGCGGCGCGGGTGGCGGCGGACAGCTGCAGCCCGGAGCCTGACCCCACGAAGGCCCGGCAACCCCACTGGTTGCCGGGCCTTCGCACGTCCTGAGGAGGGGCCGGTCGGAACTGGATCGGCGAATGTCTCGCCTCAGGGCTCCCCGACCGCTATGGTGGGGAACGCTCCGGCATCGGTCCGGAGCTTTTTTATCGAGGAGTTTTGGCATGGCAACTGGCACCGTGAAGTGGTTCAACGGCGAGAAGGGCTTCGGCTTCATCGCCCCCGACGGCGGGGGTGCGGACGTGTTCGTCCACTACTCCGCGATCGCCACGAGCGGGTACCGCTCGCTCGACGAGAACCAGAAGGTCGAGTTCGACACGACCCAGGGCCCCAAGGGCCCGCAGGCGGAGAACGTCCGCCCGCTCTGAGTCGTCGCGCTCACTGACGCGTCCTTCGCCGCGGTCACCCTCTGGGTGGCCGCGGCGAAGTCGTCTCCGGGGCTACGCGGCTGCCGCTGCGGCGAGCCGGGCCGGCGTCTCGTCGTCGAAGTCGGCGAAGAAGCCGCCCACGCGGTCGGTGAGCTCTCCCATCCCGTCGCAGGCGAAGAGCACCGGCTGGTAGTGGGTGATGTCGTAGTCCTGGGTGGCCATCGCGTGGAAGTCGACCGGCCGGACGTCCGCGCCGCGGAACTCCTCGATCTCCCCGTAGGACGACAGCAGCCCGGCGCCGTAGGCCCGCAGCTCACCGCCCTCCCACATGACGCCGAACTCGATGGTGAACCAGAAGACGTCCGCGACGTACTGCAGGCCCTCGGGGGTCTGGCAGCGCTGTGCGGCCAGCCCGGCCTGGCGCTTGACCTCGGCGATGCCGGGGTGTGCGAGCAGGTTCCCGTGGCCGGTGACCTCGTGGATGATGTCCGGCTCGGGCGTGTAGAGCGGCTGGGACCCGTGCCGCAGGTACTGGGTGGAGTGGAAGACGCCGTCGCCCAGGGAGCCGTAGAACACGTCGAGGGGCACGAGCCCGGCCGCCGGGTGGAGCCGGAACCCGCTGAGCGTGGTGAGGCCGGCGCTGACCTCCTCCAGCTGCGGGACGCGGTCGGTGGGCAGCCCCAGGGCCTCCTTGCCCTCGAGGTAGGCCCGGACGGCGAGCCGTTCGTGCTTGGGGGCGAGCTCGCGGCTGACCTGGGCCCAGATCGCGTTCTCCTCCTCGGTGTACTCCACCGTGGGGACGGGGTCGCCCGGGCGCCAGCGGTGCGCCGGTCCGGCGATCTCCTCGCGGCGGCGCCGGTATTCCGGGTCCTGCGCGCCGGGGTGGTCGGGGGCCAGGTGCACCTCGACGCTGCCGTCAGAGCGGTCGGTGACGGGGGAGTAGAGCTGTGCCTCGTCGAACATGTCCCCTTTGTACCCCCGTCCACCATGTGAGACAAGGGGTGGGGAGCCGCTCGCCGTGCGGCCCACCAGGGGCGCCCCTAGTGTGGAAGACGGAAAGGCCGGACCCGGTCTTTCGCGAACGGAAGGAGCTCTGCATGGGCACTGACGACAAGATCGCGAACTCGACTGAGAAGACCTCGGGGAAGATCAAGGAGGCGGTCGGCGACGCGACCGACAACAAGGACCTCCAGGCCGAGGGTCACAAGGACCAGACCAAGGGCAGCCTCAAGCAGGCCGCCGAGAACGTCAAGGACGCCTTCAAGTAGACCCGGGCTCCTGACGCCCCGCGGGACACTGTCCCGCGGGGCGTTCGCGTGTCCGGGCCGCTCCACTGCAAGATCGGCTCCAGTCGGGACACAGGCGGGATGGTGGGACCTGCCCGCCTGCCGGAGACGAGAGGGGCGCCGTGCGCGAGGACGCGTGGTTCGACGACCTGTACCGGAGCCACGCCACCGCCGTCTACCGCTACTTTGTGCGGCGGGCCCCCGCCGACGACGCCGAGGACCTCACCGCCGAGGTGCTCGCCGTCGCCTGGCGGCGCCGGGCCGACGTCCCGGAGGACGCCGTGCTGCCGTGGCTCTACCGCACCGCCGGCTTCGTCCTCGCCAACCACCGGCGCAAGCGGGTGCCCCTGCCCGTGGACGAGCCGCCCGAGACCCGGGACGACGACGGCGACCCCGCCCTGGCGGCGGTGGCCGACGACGACGTGCGGGTCGCCCTGGCGGCGCTGAGCGAGCGGGACCGGCAGATCCTCGTGCTCCACGCGTGGGAGGGGCTGGGCGGCGCCGAGCTCGCCCAGGTCCTCGGCATCAGCCGGGGCGGTGCCGACGCCGCCCTGTCCCGGGCCCGCGCGCGGCTCGCCGCCGCCTGGCCCGAGTGACCGCTCAGCCCAGGCGGGCCAGCGCAAGGTCGACGAGCTCGACCATGTCCGGCTGCGGGTCGGGCAGCTCGCCCGCCGGCCACCACGCGACGTCGAGGGACTCCTCCGAGACCGCGTGGAGCGCGCCGGCCGGCGCGGTGGCGACGAAGCGCACGTCGAGGTGGCTCGCGCCGCCGCGCGGGTCGCAGAAGGGCACCGGGTGCGCGCTGAGCTGCACCGGGACGGGGTCGAGGACGAGATCCGCGATGCCCGACTCCTCGGTGGCCTCGCGCAGCGCCGCGGCGGCCAGGCTGGGGTCGGCCGGCTCGACGTGGCCGCCGAGCTGGAACCACCGCTGCGCCTTGCGGTGGAGGGTGAGCAGCACGCTGCTGCGGTCCGCCGAGACGACGAGCGTGCTCGCCGTCAGGTGGTCGGGGTAGCACTCGCGCAGGACGCCGAGCGGCTGCGCCCGCAGGTGGGCGACGTAGCGCTCTCGCAGCTGCTCCTGGCGCGCGGTGGGGGCCTGCCACGGCTCGAGGAGGGCGAGGGCGGAGGCGTGCAGGGCGGAGGGCATGGGGGCCAGCCTGCCACCGCCCGCGCTGCAAGATCCGCAGGGCTCGCCACACAGGGGAGGTAGGACAGCGAGGAGGTCAGCGATGGACGAGGACGAGGCAGTCGAGCGCACGCGTGCCGCGGACCCCGGGGCCGGCGCGGAGCCGGACGGCGAGCGGCTGGCCGCGCTCACCGGCGAGCGGCGCGCGGACGAGCTCGCCGCGCGGCGTTCCCGCCCGCGCTGGGCGGCGGTGGCCGCCGTTGCGGCCGGTGCGCTGCTCGTCGGTGGCGGTGCGGGGTTCGGGATCGGCAGGACGTCCGAGACGCCCCCCGGTGACCAGACCGCCGTCGCCTCCTGGGCGCCGGCGACCGAGCCGGAGGTGGCCACCGGGGGCGCGGCCGACGAGCCCGCGCAGAGCATGTCGGCCGCCGAGTCGTCGGTTCCCGGTTACGGCGGGCAGCGCACGACCTTCACCGCCGAGGGCCTCAGCGACGCGGGTGGCAGCGCCCCCGCCTGGGCCTACGACGGCGCGAGCGTCTTCACCGAGGAGTCCGCCCTGCGCGTGGCCGAGGTGCTCGGCGTCGAGGGCGAGCCGAGGCTCGAGGCCGGGTGGGCCGTCGGGTCGGCGGACGGCAGCGGCCCGACCCTCAGCATCGGGCCGGACGCTGCCGTCAGCGTCTTCTTCACCGACCCCGCGCTCCACGAGCTCCTCGAGGACGTCGCCCCCGTCGAGCCGCTCGACGACGGCGCCGCGGAGGATGGGGGAGGCGTGGCGGCCGTCGAGCCCCAGCCCGCGACCGAGCCCACCGCCGTCGCACCCGGCGGTGCGGCCCCGGAGGGCCCGGCCGGAGTTCTCTACGAGACGCTGGCCGCCCTGGGGGTGGACCCCGAGTCGGCCGAGTACACCGAGCAGGAGCTCTGGGCGGGGGGCCGGGTGGCGAGCGTCGTCGCCCACCAGCTGGCCGGCGGCACGCGCACCGGGTACAGCTGGAGCGCCGAGGTCGTCGACGGCGAGGTCATGTCCTTCCACGGGCCGCTCGCGCCGCTCGTGGAGCTCGGTGAGTACGACGTCGTCAGCCCGGCCGAGGCCGTCGAACGGCTCGGCGACCCGCGCTTCGGGGGCAGCCCGGTGTGGCTCGACGACGTCGTCACCCTGCCGGTGCCCGAGCCCGGCGGACGCAGCTGGGACGACCCGCCGCCCCCGGCGCCCGCACCCGGGGCGGCGGTCCCGTGGCCGGTGACCGAGGTGACGATCGTCAGCGCCGAGCCCGCCCTCACCACGCACGACGCAGGCGGCGGCACCCTCCTGCTCCCGGCCTACGAGCTGAGCGACGCCCAGGGGCAGACCTGGAGCGTCGTCGCCGTGGCCGACCACGAGCTGGCGTTCTAGGACGCCACCGCAGGACGCCGTCCCGGCGGGTTGGAGGGCCCGCCGGGACGGCGCCAGTCAGGCGAGCGGCTCGTCGACGAGGTCGGCGTACTCCGGGTGCGCGTCGACCCACCCGGCCATGAACGAGCACTGCGGGAGCACGCGCAGGCCCTCCGTGCGGGCCGCGTCGAGCGCCGCGCGCGCCAGCGCGGATCCCACGCCCTGCCCCTCCGCGGCGGGCTCGACCACCGTGTGCGTGAGGACGACGACGTCACCGTCACGCTCGTAGACGGCGACACCGAGCAGCTCGCCGTCCGCCGTCGCCTCGTACCGGTGCCGGCTCGGTACGTCCCTCACCTCGATCTCGGCCATGGCTCAGCGTGGCACGGGCCTGCGGCGGGCCGCACGCCGGGGCCGCAAGGCCCGGGTGGAGCCCGCGGCGCGTCGCTACAGTGAGAACACGTCCGCGGTGCCGGGGACCGCGGGGACCACCGGAGGCGACGATGCCGAAGTACGTATACCGCTTCAGCGAGGGCGGGATGGACCAGAAGGACCTGCTCGGTGGCAAGGGGGCGAACCTCGCCGAGATGAGCCGGCTGGGCCTGCCGGTACCGCCGGGCTTCACCATCACGACCGAGGCGTGCCGCGCCTACATGCGCGACGGCCACGTGCCGCCGGACCTGCGGGTGGAGGTGACGCTCGCACTGCGGCAGGTCGAGGACACCCTCGGGCGCAGCCTCGGGGACTTCCACGAGCCGCTCCTCGTCTCGGTCCGCTCCGGCGCGAAGTTCTCCATGCCCGGGATGATGGAGACCGTCCTCAACGTCGGCCTCAACGACGCCTCCGTCCAGGGACTCACGGCCGTCACCGGGGACGAGCGTTTCGCCTGGGACTCCTACCGCCGCCTCCTGCAGATGTTCGGCAAGACGGTCCTCGACATCGACGGCGAGCTCTTCTCCGCCGCGCTCGAGGACCTCAAGACCGAGCGCGGCGTCAAGGACGACACCGAGCTCTCCGCCGAGGACCTGCGCGGCCTCGTGGCCACGTACAAGGACATCGTCCGCGAGCAGTCCGGGGCCGACTTCCCCCAGCACCCGCGCCAGCAGCTCGACATGGCGGTCGAGGCGGTGCTGCGCTCGTGGAACACCGACCGCGCCGTCCTCTACCGCCGCCAGGAGGGCATCCCCAACGACCTCGGCACGGCCGTCAACGTCCAGGCGATGGTCTTCGGGAACCTCGGCTCCACGTCCGGCACCGGCGTGTGCTTCACCCGCGACCCCTCGACCGGCCACTCCGGCGTCTACGGGGACTACCTGCCCAACGCGCAGGGCGAGGACGTCGTCGCCGGCATCCGCAACACCGTGCCGCTCGCCGAGCTCGAGACCCTCGACCCCACCTCCTACGCCGAGCTGCGCCAGGCGATGCGGCGCCTGGAGACCCACTACCGCGACCTGTGCGACATCGAGTTCACCATCGAGGACGGCAAGCTCTGGCTGCTCCAGACCCGGGTGGGCAAGCGCACCGCCGCGGCGGCCTTCCGGGTGGCCACCCAGCTCGTCGACGAGGACCTCATCACGATGGACGAGGCCATCTCCCGCGTTACCGGGGCGCAGCTCGGCAAGCTGCTCTTCCCGCAGTTCGACACCGAGGCGGACACCGAGCTCCTCACCACCGGGATGGCCGCCTCGCCGGGCGCCGCGGTGGGGGAGATCGTCTTCGACAACGCCCAGGCCGTCGAGCGCAGCGAGGCGGGCGCGCCCGTCATCCTCGTGCGGCGGGAGACGAACCCCGACGACCTCCAGGGCATGATGGTCGCCGCCGGGATCCTCACCGCCCGCGGCGGCAAGACCTCCCACGCCGCCGTCGTCGCGCGGGGGATGGGGACCTGCGCCGTCGTCGGGGCCGACGAGCTCGACGTCGACGCCGCCCGCCGCGAGCTGCGCGTCAACGGCAGGACCCTGCACGCGGGGGACACCATCGCCATCGACGGCACGTCGGGGCAGGTGTTCCTCGGCGAGGTGCCCGTCGTCGACTCGCCCGTCATGACCTACATCGCCGAGGGCCTGGACGTCGGACGGGCCGCCGCCCCGGACGAGGAGACCCGCGAGCTCGTCGAGGCGGTCCACCGCGTCCTCAGCCACGCCGACGACGCCCGCACCCTGCGCGTGCGGGCCAACGCGGACACCGCCGAGGACGCCCGCAACGCCCGCGAGCGCGGGGCAGAAGGTATCGGCCTGTGCCGTACCGAGCACATGTTCCTCGGCGAGCGGCGCGAGCTCGTGGAGCGCCTCATCCTCGCCGCCGACGACGCCGAGCGCGAGGAGGCGCTCGCGGCCCTGCTCGAGCCGCAGCGGGCGGACTTCGTCGAGATCCTGCGCGCGATGGACGGCCTGCCGACGACGATCCGCCTCATCGACCCGCCGCTCCACGAGTTCCTCCCCGACCTCACCGAGCTGTCGGTCGAGGTGGCGCTCGCGGCCGAGCGGGGCCAGGTGGACGAGCGCCGGGAACGGCTCCTCGCGGCCGTGCGGCGGATGCACGAGTCGAACCCGATGCTCGGGCTGCGGGGCGTGCGCCTCGGCCTCGTCGTCCCCGGTCTCTTCGCGCTCCAGGTGCGCGCGATCGCGCAGGCGACGGCCCAGCTGCGCGGTGAGGGGCTGGACCCGCGGCCGGAGATCATGGTCCCGCTCGTCGGCTCGGTGCGGGAGCTGCAGCTCGTGCGCCAGGAGGCCGAGCGGGTGCTCGCCGAGGAGGGCCGGGCCGCCGAGATGCTCCTCGACCTGCCCATCGGCTGCATGATCGAGCTGCCCCGCGCCGCCCTCACCGCCCACCGCATCGCCGAGCAGGCCGACTTCTTCTCCTTCGGCACCAACGACCTCACCCAGACGACGTGGGGCTTCTCCCGCGACGACGTCGAGGCCGCCTTCTTCTCCCGCTACCTCGCCAACGGGGTGCTGCGCATCTCCCCTTTCGAGACGATCGACGGCGAGGGCGTGGGACCGCTCGTACGCGCCGGCGTCGCGGGCGGCCGGGCGACCAAGCCGCGCATGCACATCGGGGTGTGCGGCGAGCACGGCGGCGACCCCGAGTCCATCCACTTCTTCCACGACGCCGGGCTCGACTACGTCTCGTGCTCGCCCTACCGGGTGCCCGTGGCGCGGCTCGAGGCGGGGCGTGCGGCCGTCATGGCGGGGGACGACGCGACCGCGTGAGCGTCCGGCTCCCTCAGCGCAGCGGGTCGAAGGGGGCGATGGCCGGGTGCGTCTCGCCGGTGGCGATGCGCTCGGCGAGCAGCCGCCCGGTGACGGGGCCGAGGACCATGCCCCACATGCCGTGGCCCCCGGCGACGTAGACGCCCGGCGCTCGCGTCGCCCCGACGAGCGGCAGGCCGTCGGGCGTCACCGGGCGGGAGCCGACCCACTCGTCCTGGCGGTCCTCCAGGTCCACGCCGGTGAGGAGCCGACGTGCGTGCCGGACGATCGCCGCGATCCGCCCGGGCTGGAACGGCTCGTCCGGGCCCCGGAACTCCATCGTCCCCGCGATGCGGAACCGCCCCTGGTAGGGCGTGCACGCGAGGCGGGCGTGGGGCAGGTACACCGGGTGGCGCGCCGGCTGGTCCGTCGCGACGGTGAAGGAGTACCCGCGGCCCGCCTGGACCGCGACCCGCACGCCGAGCGGGCGGGCCAGCCGGGGGAGCCACGCGCCGGTGGCGACGACGACGACGTCCGCGCTGGTGCGCTCGCCCGTCGCCAGCGCGACCACGGGCTTGCGGGTCGAGCTGACGCCGGTGACCTCGACGCCGGAGCGGACGTGGGCGCCGCGCTCGACGACGGCGCGGCCGAGTGCCTCGACGTACGGGCCCGGCTCGAGGAAGCGCTGACCGTCGAGCCGGAACGCCACCCGGACGGCGTCGGACAGCTGCGGGGCCAGCTCCCGCGGGTCCGTCAGCCGCTCGAAGGGGACGTCCTGCCCGTGGCGCACGGCGCCCGCCACCTCGCCCTGGAAGGTCCTCGACTGCGCCTCGTCCTCGAAGCCGACGACGAAGGGCCCCGGGCGCGTCCACGAGTCGACGCCCCCGAGGCCGAGCTCGTCGAAGGCCTCGAGGGCGAGCTTGTCGACCGGTGTCAGCGCGGCCATGGTCCGGTCCCAGGCTCGCGGCGTCGCGTGCCCGAGGAAGCGGGCGAGGAAGGACCACAGCCCTGGCTCGACGCGGAAGGGGACGTGCAGCGCCGCGTCCGGGTCCAGCAGCGCCCGGGGGCCGTAGGACCACAGGCTCGGGTGCGCGAGCGGGATCGCCTTGCCCGGGGTCAGCCAGCCGGCGTTGCCCCACGAGGACCCGGCGGCGACGCCGGTGCGGTCCAGGACGGTGACCTCGTACCCGCGCTCCTGCAGGTGCCACGCCGTCGACAGCCCGACGATGCCAGCCCCGATGACGATGGCGGTGCCCATGCTTCCCCCTGTGCGACCCGGGCCGGTCACCCCGGCCACGCGAACGCTGTCGAGCGTACTGAACGACCGACATCCCCGCGGCGATGTCGAGACGAGGCCGGGCGCTCGGGAGAGGATGGGGGCACCGCTCAACGAGGAGAGTCGATGACCGACCTGATCACCCACGACGTGCGCGTCCACCCCAGCGCGGCGCAGCTCCCGCGCGAGGAGCAGCTCGCCTGGCGCATCGCGGAGGTCGCCACCGAGCGCGTGCCCGTCCCCGACGACGTCGCGGAGATGGTCGCCAACCGCCTCGTGGACAACATGGCCGTGGCGACGGCGTCACTCACCCGGGCACCGGTCGTCGCCGCCCGCGCGCAGGCACGCGCCCACCCCTACCGGCCGGGTGCCACGGTCGCGGGCCTGGACCGCGATGAGCGGGTGAGCCCGGAGTGGGCTGCCTGGGCCAACGGCGTCGCCGTGCGTGAGCTGGACTTCCACGACACCTTCCTCGCCGCCGACTACTCCCACCCCGCCGACACGATCGCCCCGCTCCTCGCCGTCGCCCAGCACCTCGCCCGCCGGCGCGGGCTCACCGGCGCCGACCTCGTGCGCGCCGTCGCCACCGCCTACGAGGTCCAGGTCGACCTCGTACGGGCCATCAGCCTCCACGCGCACAAGATCGACCACGTCGCCCACCTCGGCCCGGCGGTCGCCGCCGGCCTCGGGTCGCTGCTGAGCCTCGACACCGAGACCGTCTTCCACGCCGTCGGGCAGGCGCTGCACACGACGACGGCCACCCGGCAGTCCCGCAAGGGCGAGATCTCCACGTGGAAGGCCTACGCCCCCGCCTTCGCGGGCAAGGTCGCGGTCGAGGCCGTCGACCGGGCGATGCGCGGCCAGACCTCGCCCGCGCCGGTCTACGAGGGGGAGGACGGCGTCATCGCCTGGCTCCTCGACGGGCCCGACGCGCACTACGAGGTGCCGCTGCCGGCGCCCGGAGCACCCCGGCGCGCCATCCTCGACACCTACACCAAGGAGCACTCCGCGGAGTACCAGGCGCAGGCGCTCATCGACCTCGCTCGCCGCCTCCACCGCGAGCGGCCCGAGCTCGGGGACCCGGACGTCGTCGAGTCGATCGTCATCCACACCTCCCACCACACCCACCACGTCATCGGCTCCGGCGCGAACGACCCGCAGAAGTACGACCCCGCCGCCTCCCGGGAGACGCTCGACCACTCGATCCCCTACATCGTGGCGGTCGCGCTGCAGGACGGCGGCTGGCACCACGTCGCCTCCTACCTGCCCGAGCGTGCCTCCCGCCCGGACACCGTGGCACTGTGGCGCAGCATCACGACCGCCGAGGACCCGGAGTGGACCCGCCGGTACCACGCCACCGACCCCGCCGAGAAGGCCTTCGGCGGTCGGCTCGAGATCACCCTGCGCGACGGCTCGCGAGTGGTCGAGGAGATCGCCGTCGCCGACGCCCACCCCCTCGGTGCTCGGCCCTTCCGCCGCGAGCAGTACCTCGCGAAGTTCCGCACGCTCGCCGAGGACGTCCTGGAGCCCGCCGAGACCGAGCGCTTCCTCGGGCTCGCCCAGCGCCTGCCCGAGCTCGGCGCGGACGAGCTCGGCGGGCTCACGGTCACCGCTCCCGCGGCCGCCGCCGTCACCGCCCCGGAGGGGATCTTCTGATGCTCCACGCCCCCACCCCGGCCCACGAGAAGCGTGCCGCCCTGCGGGAGCGGCTCGCCGGCCCGGACCTGCTCCAGCTGCCCGGCGCCTTCAACCCGCTCTCCGCGCGGCTCATCGAGGAGCGCGGCTTCGACGGCGTCTACGTCTCCGGGGCGGTCATCTCCGCCGACCTCGGGCTGCCCGACATCGGGCTCACGACGCTGAGCGAGGTCGCCGAGCGCAGCCGGCAGATCGCGCGGGTCACCGAGCTGCCCGCCCTCGTCGACGCCGACACCGGGTTCGGGGAGCCGATGAACGTCGCCCGCACCGTCCAGGTGCTCGAGGACGCCGGCGTGGCCGGCCTGCACATCGAGGACCAGGTCAACCCCAAGCGCTGCGGCCACCTCGACGGCAAGCAGGTCGTCGAGGAGACGACGGCGCTGCGCCGCATCCGCGCCGCCGTCGACGCCCGCCGCGACCCGGGCCTCCTCGTCATGGCCCGCACCGACATCCGCGCGATCGAGGGCCTGGACGCGGCCGTCGACCGGGCCCGGGCGCTCGCCGACGCCGGTGCCGACGCGATCTTCCCCGAGGCCATGCGGACCCTGGAGGAGTTCGAGGCGGTCGCCTCCGCCGTCGACGTCCCCGTGCTCGCGAACATGACCGAGTTCGGCAAGTCCGAGCTCTTCACCACCGCCCAGCTCGCCGCGACGGGCGTGCGGATGGTCATCTACCCCGTCTCCCTGCTCCGGCTCGCCATGGGCGCCGCCGAGCGGGGCCTCGACACCCTGCGCCGCGACGGCTCGCTGCGCGAGGAGCTCGGCACCATGCAGACCCGCGCGCGGCTCTACGAGCTGCTCGACTACCCGTCCTACGCCCACTTCGACGAGGACGTCTACAACTTCCGCCTCTGACACCGCCGCGAAGGAGCGAGCATGAGCGAGGAGATCCGCAAGGGCCTGGTGGGCGTCGTCGCCGACACCACCGCCATCTCCAAGGTGAACCCGGAGAGCAACTCCCTGCTCTACCGCGGCTACCCGGTCCAGGAGCTGGCCGAGCACTGCACCTTCGAGGAGGTGGCCCACCTCCTGTGGCACGGCGAGCTGCCCACCGAGCTCGAGCGGGCCGCCTTCGAGGGGGAGGGACGCGCGCAGCGGGCGCTGGCGGACCGGGTCCGGGCCGCCGTCGACCTCGTCCCGACGACGGCGCACCCGATGGACGTCCTGCGCACCGCCGTCAGCGTCATCGGCGCCGCCGACCGGCACGCCGAGGACCGGCGCACCGACGTCGGCAAGGCCGTGGGCCTGCTCAGCCAGATCCCCGCCGTCGTCGCCTACGACCAGCGCCGGCGGCGCGGGCAGGAACTCGTCGAGCCGCGCGCCGACCTCGGCTTCATCGAGAACTTCCTCCACATGACCTTCGGGGAGGTGCCCGACCCCGTCGTCGTCGACGCCTTCCGGGTCTCCCTCATCCTCTACGCCGAGCACTCCTTCAACGCCTCGACCTTCACCGCCCGGGTCATCACCTCGACCGGCGCGGACCTGTACTCCGCCGTCGTCGGTGCGATCGGGGCGCTCAAGGGGCCGCTGCACGGCGGGGCCAACGAGGCCGTCATGGCGGTCCTCGAGGAGATCGGCGACGCCTCGCGCGTGGACGCCTGGCTCGACGAGGCCCTCGCCGCCAGGCGCAAGGTCATGGGCTTCGGCCACCGGGTCTACAAGCGCGGCGACTCCCGGGTGCCGACGATGAAGGCCGCCCTGGACCGGCTCGTCGAGCACACCGGCCGGCAGGACCTCATGCGGCTCTACGACGCCCTCGAGGCCGCGATGGTCGAGCGCACCGGCATCCGGCCCAACCTCGACTACCCCTCCGGGCCCGCCTACCACCTCATGGGCTTCGACACCGCGACCTTCACGCCGCTGTTCGTCGCCGCGCGGGTGACGGGCTGGGCCGCGCACATCATCGAGCAGGCCGCCGACAACGCCCTCATCCGCCCCCTGTCCGCCTACAGCGGCCCCGAGGAGCGACACGTGGGACGCCGCACCTGACGGACGGTCCCGCCCCCGCGCCGGCCCAGGTGGCAGGATCGGAGGGTGACCGACCTCGCCAGCGACCAGCGCACCGACCTCGTCGACTCCCTGCGCCGGGCCGTCGACGGCGAGGTGCACGACGACTCCCTCCACCGCGGGCTGTACTCCACCGACGCGTCGAACTACCGGGTGGTCCCCGACGTCGTCGTCATGCCGCGCGACGTCGACGACGCCCGTGCCGCCCTCGACACCGCGCGGCGCCTCGGCGTCCCGGTCACCACCCGCGGCGGCGGCACCTCGATCGCCGGCAACTCCATCGGCCCGGGCGTCGTCATCGACTTCTCCCGCCACGTCAACCGCATCCTCGAGCTCGACCCCGAGGCGCGCACCGCGCGCTTGGAGCCCGGCGTCGTCATGTCCGACCTCCAGCGCGCCGCCAAGCCGCACGGCCTGCGCTTCGGCCCGGACCCCTCGACCCAGAACCGCGCCACCTTCGGCGGCATGATCGGCAACAACGCCTGCGGCCCGCACGCCGTGGCCTACGGCCGCACTGCGGACAACGTCTCGAGCCTCGACGTCGTCGACGGCACCGGCCGCTCCTTCACCGCCGGGCGCGGCAGCCTCGACGCCGTCCCGGGCCTCGACGCGCTCGTCCGGGCCAACCTCGCGAGCATCCGCACCGAGCTCGGCCGCTTCAAGCGGCAGGTCTCCGGCTACAGCCTCGAGCACCTGCTGCCCGAGAACGGCGCCGACCTCGCCAAGATGCTCGTCGGCACCGAGGGCACCCTCGTCACCGTCCTCGGCGCCACCGTCGACCTCGTTCCGCTGCCCAGCGCGCCGGTCCTCGTGGCCCTCGGCTACCCCGACATGGCCTCCGCGGCGGACGCGGTGCCCGCGCTGCTCGCCCACGGGCCGCTCGCCGTCGAGGGCATCGACGCGCGGCTCGTCGACATCGTCCGGCAGCACCACGGCCCACAGGCGGTCCCCGAGCTGCCCCGGGGTGCCGGCTGGCTCCTCGTCGAGGTCGGTGGGCAGGACGCCGACGACGCCCTCGAGCGGGCTCGCCGCCTCGCCGCGGACGGCGGGACCGACGCCGTCGCCGTCGTCCCGGCCGGCCCGCAGGCCGACGCGCTGTGGCGCATCCGTGCCGACGGCGCGGGCCTGGGCGGGCGCACCCCGTCCGGGGCGCAGGGGTGGCCGGGCTGGGAGGACGCCGCCGTCCCGCCGGAGAAGCTCGGCGCCTACCTGCGCGACTTCGAGGCGCTCATGGCCGACCACGGCGTCGACGGCCTCCTCTACGGGCACTTCGGCGACGGCTGCATGCACGTGCGCATCGACCTGCCGCTCGAGACGCCGGCCGGCATCAAGCCGTCCCGCGACTTCCTCGTCGCCTCCGCCGAGCTCGTCACCTCCTACGGCGGCTCGCTGTCCGGTGAGCACGGGGACGGGCGCGCGCGCAGCGAGCTGCTCCCGCTCATGTACAGCGAGGGCGTCATCGACCTCTTCGGGCAGGTCAAGACCCTCTTCGACCCCGCCGAGCACCTCAACCCCGGCGTCCTCGTGCGCCCGCGCCCGCTCGACGCGGACCTGCGCCGCCCGCACGCCCGGCCGCTGCTGCCCGTGGCCGGCGGCTTCACCTTCCACGAGGACGGTGGGGACATGAGCCGCGCCGTCCACCGCTGCACCGGTGTGGGCAAGTGCCGCGCGGACACCTCCGCCGCCGGTGGCTTCATGTGCCCGTCCTACCGGGCCACGCGCGAGGAGAAGGACGTCACGCGCGGGCGTGCCCGCATACTCCAGGAGCTCGCCAACGGCTCCCTCGTCACCGACGTGCGCAGCCCCGCCGTCCACGAGTCCCTCGACCTGTGCCTCTCGTGCAAGGCCTGCTCGAGCGACTGCCCGGCCGGGGTCGACATGGCGCGCTACAAGTCCGAGGTGCTCCACCGCAGCTACCGGCGCCGGCTGCGCCCGGTCAACCACTACGCCCTGGGCTGGCTGCCGCGCTGGGCCGGGCTCGTCACCCGCGTGCCCGCCGTGGCGCGCCTGGTCAACGCCGTCCTCGGGGTGCGCCCGGTGGCCAAGGCCGTCATGCGCGCCGGCGGCATGGACACCCGGCGCCAGATGGTGAGCTTCGCGACCGAGCGCTTCTCCCGCTGGGTGCGGCGGCAGGACCGGTCCGGCAGCAGCGGGCGCCGCGTGCTGCTGTGGGCCGACTCCTTCTCCGAGACGCTCGACGGCGCCGGGGCGCGGGCCATGGTGCGCGTGCTGCGGGACGCCGGCTACGAGGTCGTCGTCCCCGAGGAGCAGGCCTGCTGTGGCCTCACCTGGATCTCCACCGGCCAGCTCGACGGCGCCCGCCGCCAGCTCGAGCGCACGATGGCGGTCCTCGCGCCCTTCGCCGCCAACGGCGTGCCGATCGTCGGCGTCGAGCCCTCGTGCACCGGCGTGCTGCGCGACGACCTCCTCGACCTCTTCCCCGAGGACCCCCGCGCCCGGATGATCGCCGAGAGCACCCACACCCTGGCCGAGCTCCTCACCGCCCCCGCGCCGCTCGGCCCCGGTGATGACTGGCAGCCGCCGTCCCTCGAGGGCGTCGAGGTCGTGGCCCAGCCGCACTGCCACCACCACTCGGTCATGGGCTGGGAGGCCGACGCCGCGATCCTCGCGCGCGCCGGCGCGCAGGTCACCCGGCTCGCCGGCTGCTGCGGGCTGGCGGGGAACTTCGGCATGGAGAGGGGCCACTACGACGTCTCGGTCCAGGTCGCCGAGAACGCCCTGCTGCCGGCGCTGCGGGAGGCGGGCCCCGAGGCGGTCTACCTCGCCGACGGCTACTCCTGCCGGACGCAGGCCAGCCAGCTCGCGGGCCGGCAGGGCATCCACCTCGCCCAGCTCCTCGCCGGGGAGCGGCGCTGAGAACCGTCCTTTAGGTGGGCCCCAGGGTCCTGGACGGGACCGCGTGGCATGAGAGGATGTCTGCGGTCCACACGGTGCGAGAGTTCAGGTCGAGTATGCCGCTGTTCGAGTTCGAGGCCGGCCAGCTGATCCCGGCCCAGGTCGGTCATGCCGTCACCGGGCCTGTCGAGCCCGAGGTCCTCGACGCGGTGCGCGCCCAGGTCCTCGAGATGCTGCGGCTGCCCGTCTTCCCCGTCACCTGGCAGGACGACGACGGCGCCCCGCGCCTCACCGCCATGGACCCGGCCGGCCACGTCGTCAGCGTCGAGGTCCTCGAGCGCCTCGACGCCCGCGCCCTCGTCGCCGCCCTCGGGCGGGCCGGCCGCTCGGGGGAGCGCGGGTGGATCGACGTCGCCCGCAGCTACCCGAACGGCGTTGGCGCCTTCCGGCGCGACTGGAACGCCTTCCGCGAGTCGCAGCCGGTGGGCACCGTCGTCGCCGCGCGGGTGCACGTCGTCGCCGCGCAGATCGACGACGACGCCCGCCAGGCGCTCGACGCGCTCGCCGGCGCCGGGGTGGTCGTCCACGAGCTCGCCGTCCGGGCAATGTCGAGCGGGCGGCTCTTCCTCGACGTCAACGAGGTGAGCGTGCCCGTCGCGCCGCTGCCCTGGCTGCTGCCCGGCCGCACGGTCGCCGCCCTGGAGCAGCCGGCCGCGCCCGAGGCCCTCGAGGAGGCCCAGCGGCCGCTGCCCTCGCGGCGCAGCCGCCGCCGCCACGCCACGGCGGAGCCGGCGCCCGCCGCGCCCTCGCCGCAGGAGGCGGCGCAGCAGCCGGCGGATGCGCCGCTGGAGGACCTGGTCGGCATCGGCCAGATGCTCGGCGACCAGGCACCCCTCGTCTGGGTGCTCGGCGAGCACAGCGCGGAGGCGACCCTGCAGCCCGACGGGTGGATCGTCGTCGACGGCCGCCCCTTCGCGGCTCCGGAGGCCGCGACCGGTGCCGTCGCCGGGGCGGACGCCGCCCCGCAGGCCTGGGACGGCTGGCGCTTCGGTGCCGAGGGCCCCAGCCTGCGCGAGGCGCGCGAGGAGCTGTACGCGCACCGGGAGCGGGCGCGCCGCCGGGCCGAGGGGCCCGGGCTCAGGCGGCGGCGTAGGCGCGCAGCCAGCGAGTGAGCTCGCGGTAGGCCTCGTCGCGGACGGCCTTCGGGGAGAGCAGGACGTCATGGACGGCGTCGCGTACCCGGGCCACGGTGACGAGCGGTCCCAGGCCGAGCGCGCGGCGGGCGGTGAGCTCGGCGTCGATGACGGTGTCGGCGCTGCGCATCTGCTCCGACCACCGGGTGGCGAACAGCGACTTGTCCGACACGAGCACGAGCACCGGACAGGTGATGTCGAGGCCGGCGGCCACCTGGGTGTGGCCGGCGAGGACGGCGGCCAGCCAGCCCGGCCGGATCGGGGCGCTGGGGTCCGTGCGCCACGCGGGCTCGATGGGCCAGCCGGTGTGGGCGGGGTCCGTCAGCTCCTCGGGGCTGAGCTCGGGCAGCGCGTCGTCGCCCTCCGCGTCCCCGGCGCGCCCGGCGAGGATGCGGCTGTAGAAGCCGAGGTCCCGCAGCGGCAGGGCCGCCGTGGGCTGGTAGCGGGCGAGGGTCTCGATGACCGGCTGGCCCAGGGTGCGCAGGATCCACGAGCCCTGCAGCTCGAGCCACGGGGCGTTGAGGACGAGGGCGCGCAGGGCGCCGGGGTGCCGGTGGGCCCACAGCGCGGCGGTGAGGCCGCCGGTCGAGTGGCCCATGAGCACGACGTCGCCGAGGTCGGGGTGCTCGGCGCGAATGAGATCGCGGGCCGCGTGGATCTCCTCGTCGTAGGTCGACAGCGACTCGACGTAGCCGCGCAGCTGCCCGGGCCGCAGGCTGCGGCCGTAGCGGCGCAGGTCGAGGGCGTAGAACGCGGCACCCACCTCGGCGCAGCGGCGGGCGAGCTCGCGCTGGTGGAAGTAGTCGTTCCAGCCGTGCAGGTGGAGCATGACGAAGCGCGGCGGCGTGGGCGCCGGTCCCTCGGGGTCGTCCTCCGGCCGGTAGCGCACGACCGTCGCGACGACCGGGCCGTCCTCGTCGGGCAGCAGCTCGACCGTGCGGGCGGTGAAGCCGTCCCCGAGGACGTCCGGGCCCCAGTGGTCCACCGGCGCGACCGGCAGGTCCGCCAGGGCGGCGTCGGGGTCGTAGACGTCCTCCTCCGGGCCGGGCTCGGCAACGGGGGCGGCGTCGGCGTCCTCGCGCGGGGCGCGCAGGAAGGGGATGCTGGGCACCTGCCCATGGTCGCCCGGACGGGCGCCCGGTGCACGTGTCAGGACCGGGCGACCTGCCTGAGGAAGCCGCCGAGGTGGCGGGTCACCTGCTCGTGCTCGATGAGGAAGCCGTCGTGGCCGTACGGGGAGCGCAGGTAGCGCACGGGCCCCGACCCGGGGATGCCGGCCGCGACCCGCTCGGACTCGTGGGGCAGGAACAGGCGGTCGGAGTCGACGGCGATGACGAGCGTGTCCGCCGTGACCTCCGCGAGGGCCGCCTCGACCCCGCCACGGTCCCGGCCGACGTCGTGGGTGAGCATCGAGCGGGTGAGGGCCAGGTAGCTGTTGGCGTCGAAGCGGGCGGCGAGCTTGGTCCCGTGGTGGTCGAGGTAGGACTGGACGGCGAAGCGGCCGCCGAGCATCGGGTCCTCCGCGTGCTGGTGGAGGCGACCGAAACGGCTCTCCAGCTCCTCGGCGCTGCGGTAGGTCGTGTGCGCGATGCGCCGGGCGAGGGCGAGGCCGGCGTGCGGGCCCTGCCCGGGCGGGGCGTCGTAGTAGTCGCCTCCCCGGAAGTTCGGGTCGAGCTCGATCGCGGCGATCTGCGCGTGCGCCCACGCGATCTGGTCCGCCGTCGTCTGCGCACCGGAGGCGATGACGGCGGCCGAGCGGACGCGGTCGGGGACGCTGACCGCCCACTCGAGCACGCGGTGCCCGCCCATGGAGGCGCCGACGACGTGCGCCCACTGCCCGATGCCCAGCCGGTCGCTCAGCTCGACCTCCGCCGCGACCTGGTCGCGGACGGTGATGCTGGGGAAGCGGCTGCCCCACGGGGTGCCGTCCGGGGCGGGGGAGGCGGGGCCGGTGGAGCCCTGGCAGCCGCCGAGGGCGTTGACGGCGACGACGAACCACCGGTCGGTGTCGATCGCCCGGCCCGGGCCGACGACGGCCGACCACCAACCGGGGCTCGGGTGCCCGGGGCCCGCCGGGCCGGTGACGTGCGTGTCCCCGGTGAGGGCGTGGCAGACGAGCACGGCGTTGTCGCGCGCGGCGTTGAGCTCGCCCCAGGTCTGGTAGGCGAGGGTCACCGCGGGCAGGCGCCCGCCGGCCTCGAGGTGGAGGGCGCCGATGTCGAGGAAGCGGCGCTGCCCGGCGCCGTGCTCGGGGCGCCACGCGCCGGTCGCGGGCAGGGCGCCGGCCTCCAGGCGCGCCCGCGCGCGGTGGGCGGCGTGCTGGCCGCCCACCGCGCGCTGACAGCTCTCGGGGGACACGGCGCTACTCGCCCGCCACCGCCGCGGTGGCCTGGGAGACGGCCGCGGCGGCGCGCAGCCCGGTGCGCAGGTCGGCGAGGATGTCGTCGATGTGCTCGAGGCCGACGGCGAGGCGCACCAGGCCCGGGCCGACGCCCGCGGCGGTGAGGGCCGCCTCGTCGAGCTGGGAGTGGGTCGTGGACGCCGGGTGGATGACGAGGGAGCGGACGTCGCCGATGTTGGCGACGTTGGAGTGCAGCTCGAGGGCGTCGACGAAGGCGATGCCTGCCTCGTAGCCACCGGCCAGCTCGAAGGTGATGACCGCGCCGGCGCCCTTGGGGGCGTAGTGGCGGGCGCGCTCGTACCAGGGGGAGGAGGGCAGCCCGGCGTAGCCGACGCGCGTCACCTGGTCCTCCTGCTCGAGGAACTCGGCCACCCGCTGGGCGTTGGCCACGTGCCGCTCCATGCGCAGCGAGAGCGTCTCGATGCCCTGGGCGATGAGGAAGGCGTTGAAGGGGGAGACGGAGGCGCCGATGTCGCGGAGCAGCTGCACGCGGGCCTTGAGGATGAAGGCGGGGGCGCCGAGGTCCTTGAAGACGAGCCCGTTGTAGCTGGGGTCCGGGGTGTTGTAGTTCGGGAACTTCTGCGGGTCCGCCGACCAGTCGAAGCGGCCGCCGTCGACGATGACGCCCGCGATCGAGGTGCCGTGCCCGCCGAGGTACTTCGTCGCCGAGTGGACGACGACGTCCGCGCCGTGCTCGAGCGGCCGGATGAGGTAGGGCGTGGCGACGGTGTTGTCGACGACGAGCGGCACGCCGTTCTCGTGCGCGATGGTGGCGACGGTCTCGATGTCGAGGACGTCCTGCTTGGGGTTGGGGATCGTCTCGGCGAAGAAGAGCTTGGTGTTCGGCTGCACGGCGTCGCGCCAGGCCTGGGCGTCGTCGGGGTCGGTGACGAACGTCGTCGTGATCCCCAGCTTCGGCAGCGTGTGGCGCAGGAGGTTGTAGGTGCCGCCGTAGAGGCTGGGGCTGGCGACGACGTGGTCACCGGCCTCGGCGATGTTGAGGATCGCGAAAGTCTCCGCGGCCTGCCCGGAGGCGACGAGCAGGGCGCCGACGCCACCCTCGAGCGCGGCGATGCGGTTCTCCACCGCCTCCTGCGTCGGGTTGGTGATGCGCGTGTAGATCGGGCCGAGCTCGGCGAGCGCGAAGCGCTTGGCGGCCTGGTCGGCGCTGTCGAAGACGAAGGAGGTCGTCTGGTAGATGGGCAGGGCCCGCGCGCCGGTGGCGGGGTCGGCCTGCTGGCCGGCGTGGATCTGCTTGGTCTCGAAGGACCAGGTGGACTCGGTCATGTCACTTCTCCAGGGTCAGAGGGAGCGGGGGCGAGCCGGCTCCCTGCCGTCACGCCGTCCCGCGGAGGGGGCGGGGGCGCACGGCGGGCCTGGCGCCGACGTCGGCGGGCATGGCAGCGGTGCGCAGCGTCACGTGCACATTCGTCGGCTCATGACGGCGAGCCTAGGAACGCCGTCCGGCGCTGAGAAGACGCGTCTCGCGCAACGGACCCGCCCCCGGTGCGCTGTCCACCACGTGGACGCCTCTGGACGTCAGCCGGATTGTCCGGTTCCTCGCCTGGACGACTCCCTCCCTCCGGAAGGTCCGGCTGTCGGCGGACAGGGCGGGTGCCTCGAAATGACAACGGTGTTACTCATGTGACTGCTGTGACTGGTGTTTTCTTCTGAGGTTTGACGCGCTAGCGTGGTCCCGGCGCCGTACCCGGTGCTGCGTGTGAAGGCCGCCTCAGGGGCGGCGAAGGAGGAGCTGTGGGCTGGTTCGACCGTCGGCGTCAGGCAGCGGTGTCCGTCGCCGTACTCGTGCTCACCAGCGGCGTGCTCGTCAGCTCGGCCACGGCCGAGCCGCCGAGTGAGGAGGAGATCGCCGCCGCCCGCGAGGCCGAGGGCAGGACCGCCTCGAGCATCGCCGAGCTCGAGGTCGAGCTCGCCAGCCTCGCCACGCAGCTCGAGGACGCGACGATCCGCGCCCAGCAGGCCAACGAGGACTACCTCGGTGCGCAGGAGGCGCTCGCCGAGGCAACCGCTGCCGCCGAGGAGGCCCGCGAGGCGGCCGAGACCGCCCAGCTGGAGGTCGAGGAGCAGCGCGCCCAGATCGGCCGCATCGCCATGGCCGCCTACCGCTCCGGCCCCGGTGCGCTCGGCCCCATCGAGCCGCTCCTGTCGGCCGACAGCTTCGAGAACGCCATGAAGCGCGCGACGACCACCGAGCGCATGGGCACCCGCTCCGACGAGGCGCTGCAGCGCTTCCAGGCGACCGAGCTCGTCGCCGCCGCCTTCCAGCGCCGGGCCGACGAGGCCGCCGCCGCGCAGGAGGAGGCCACGACGGCGCTCGCCGCGGCCGCCGAGGAGGCCCGTGACGCGGCCGCCGGCGCCGAGACCCAGCTCGCGCTCTCCGCCGACCGCCGCGAGGGCCTCATCGCCCAGCTCGCCGAGCAGCGCGGGACGACGGCGGAGCTCGAGCGGGAGCGGCAGGACGCCCAGGACGAGGAGCGTCGTCGCCGCCAGGCGGAGGTCGCTCGCGCCGCGGCCCTCGAGGCCGCCCGCGAGGAGGAGGCCGCCTCCCGGGACAACGACCGCCCGTCGGCGCCCGCCCAGCCCGCACGCCCCGCGCCGGCCCCGCAGCCGGCCGCGCCCGCGCCCCAGCCGTCGCGTCCCGCGCCCGAGCCCTCGCGCCCGGCCCCGGCACCTGCTCCTGCTCCCGCGCCCGCTCCGGCACCCGCGCCGGCCCCGGCGCCCGCCCCCGCACCGCCGTCGTCGTCGGGTGCGCGCGCCGCCCTCGACTGGGCCCGCACGCAGCTGGGCAAGCCCTACGTGTGGGGCGCGGCAGGGCCCAACGGCTACGACTGCTCGGGACTGACGCAGACCGCCTTCGCCAACGCGGGGATCTCCCTGCCGCGCACCACCAAGGCGCAGTACGCGGCCACCAGCCGGGTCCCCGTCGACCAGCTGCAGCCCGGCGACCTCATCTTCTACTCGAACAACGGCGCCGCCTCGGGCATCTACCACGTGGCGATCTACGCCGGGAACGGCATGCGCCTGCACGCGCCGTCGCCGGGCAAGACCGTCGAGCTCGTCCCGATGTACTGGCCCAACGTCCTGCCCTACGGCGGGCGGGTCTGAGCTACTCGGCCTGACCCGGCCCGTGCGGGTCGGCGTGCTCGTAGTAGCCGGCGTCCTTGGCGCGCTGGAAGGAGCGGCGGATCTCCTCCTCCGCCTCCTCGCGGCCCACCCAGTGCGCACCCTCGACGGACTTGCCGGGCTCGAGGTCCTTGTAGACCTCGAAGAAGTGCTGGATCTCGAGGCGGTGGAACTCGCTGACGTCCTCGATGTCCGTGCGCCACGACGCGCGCTGGTCACCGGTGGGCACGCACAGCACCTTGTCGTCACCGCCCGCCTCGTCGCGCATGCGGAACATCCCCAGGGCGCGGCAGCGGATGAGGCAGCCGGGGAAGGTCGGCTCCTCGAGGAGGACGAGCGCGTCGAGCGGGTCGCCGTCCTCACCGAGGGTGTCCTCGATGAAGCCGTAGTCGTCGGGGTAGCGGGTGGAGGTGAAGAGCATCCGGTCCAGGCGGATGCGTCCCGTCTCGTGATCCACCTCGTACTTGTTGCGGTTCCCCTTGGGGATCTCGATCGTGACGTCGAACTCCACTGCCTGACCTCTTCTCATTACCGTCTCGGGCCCACCGGGGTGCGGGCCGGACGTCCTGCACGTCTGTACGGGGCACTAGTCTGGACCACGAGGACACAGATCGCGGCCACGGCGTGGCCCAGGAGGGTGGCGGCGGGGTGGCGTCGAGCAGGAAGCGGCGGGTCACCGCCTCCGTCACCGTCGCGTCGCTGCTCCTCCTCGCGGGTGGCTACGCGGCCGCCGACGCTGCCGACCTCGTCCCCGGCGTCCTCACGACGGCGGCGCCCGTCCCCGAGCCTGCACCCTTCCCGCAGCCCACGGCCGAGCCCGCCGCCCCGCTCGTCGCGGCCCTCGACCCGCAGGCGCCGCTGCCGTCCGCGTCGGCGCTCACCGCGCTGAGCGAGGAGCTCGTCGCCGACGTCCGGACCGGGGGCGACGTCGGCGTCGTCGTCGAGGACGCGCTCACCGGGCAGGTGCTCGTCGACATCGGCGGCTCCCAGCCCCGCACCCCCGCCTCCTCCGTCAAGCTGCTCCCCGCCGTCGCCGCCCTCGACGCCCTCGGCCCGGACCACGTCCTGCGCACGACGGCGGTGGCCGGGGAGGGTGGTCAGGTCGTCCTCGTCGGCGGCGGGGACATCCTCCTCACCGACGGCGAGGCCCAGGTCGGCGAGGTGGTGGGCCACGCCTCGCTGCGCGACCTCGCCGCGCAGGTCGCCGCGGAGCTCGCCGGGCAGCCGGTGAGCGTGGCGGTCGACGACTCGCTGTTCAGCGGCCCGCTGTACGCCCCGGGGTGGGGCGGCATCGACCTCGACTTCGTCATGCCGATCCAGCCGCTGGCCGTGCGGGCCGGGCTGGCCCCGAGCGGCGACTACCGGGCGGACCCGGCCCTCGCGGCCGGCGCCGCCTTCGCGGACGCGCTGCGGGCCGAGGGGCTGGAGGTCGGCGGGGAGGTGACCCGCGCCGCCGCCCCGGCCGGGGCCACCGAGCTGGGTGCCGTCGAGTCGGCGCCCCTGCGCGACGTCGTGGCCTACATGCTGGAGGTCTCGGAGAACTCCGTCGCCGAGGTGCTCTCCCGGCTGGTGGCCGTCGCCGACGGCGAGGAGCCCACCTTCGCCGGAGCCGCCCGCGCCGTCGTCGCGCGGGTGGAAGCGCTGGGGGTCGAGACCGGCGCCGTCACCCTCGCCGACACCTCCGGCCTGCTCGTGGAGAACCAGGTCCCGGCCCGGGTGCTCGCCGACGTGCTCACCCTCGCCCTCGAGCGGCCCGAGCTACGAGGCGCGGCCACCGGGCTCCCGGTCGCTGGGCTCGAGGGCACGCTCCGCTCCCGCATGCCGGGCGCCGCGGCCGGGGTGCTACGCGCCAAGACCGGCACCCTGACGACGGCGGTCAGCCTCACCGGGCTGGTCCAGGACGTCCGCGGCCGGCTGCTCGTCTTCTCGGTCGTCGCCGACGAGCTGGAGACCGGCGGCGTCGGCCCCGCGCGGGCGGCCGTCGACGAGTGGGCGGCGCAGGTCACCGCCTGCGAGTGCGGCTAGCGAGGGGCGAGCCCGCGTGGGTCGCGCGGGATAGCGTGAGCGCCATGAGCTCTCCCATCGACTGGCGGGCCGCCCGTCACCGTGCCGCCGTGCTGTCCCGGCCCGGGCCCCGCGCCGGGCGCGCCGAGGCGCGCGGCCTGGTCACCGTCCTCCACACCTCCGCGAAGGAGGCGCCGGGGCACGTCGCCGACATCACCGGCCTGGAGGAGGCCGCCGCGACGGCGGCCCGGCGCCCGGTCTACGTCGTCGACCGCGCCCGCTGGGCCGAGGCGAACGTCGGGATGTTCCGCCACCTCGTCGGTGACCTGCTCCCGCCCACGACGCTCCCCGGTGCCGCGCGGCTGGGCGGCGAGGAGCTCGGCGTCATGCTGTCCTACCTCTCGACCAAGGTGCTGGGCCAGTTCGACCCCTTCACCAGCGCCGACGGCGGCGGGGAGCCGGGCTACCTCCTGCTCGTCGCGCCCAACATCCTCCACGTCGAGCGCGAGCTCGACCTCGACGCCCTCGACTTCCGCCGCTGGGTCTGCCTCCACGAGCAGACCCACGCCGTCCAGTTCTCCGCCGCGCCCTGGCTCGCCGGGCACCTGGCCGAGCGGATGCGCGGCACCGTCACCTCCATCGCCTCGCCCGAGGGCGGTGCCCAGCGGCTCAACCGGACCCTGCGCGCCGTCGTCGAGGCGGTCACCACCCCCCGCGGCGGGACGCCGACGGCGCAGGCCCTCGCCGGACCGCTCGTCGACGCCGTCCTCACCGAGGAGGAGCGCGAGCGGCTCGCCGAGGTCGTCGCCGTCATGTCGCTGCTCGAGGGGCATGCCGACGTCGTCATGGACGCCGTCGGGCCGCGGGTGCTGCCCTCGGTCGCCCGGATCCGCCAGCAGTTCGACCGCCGCCGGGAGGGCACCGGGACCCTCGACGTCGTCGTGCGCCGGCTCATGGGGATGGACGCGAAGATCGCGCAGTACCGCAACGGCGCCGACTTCGTCCGCGGCGTCGTCCACCGGGTGGGCCACAACGGGCTCAACGCCGTGTGGGCGGGCCCCGAGAACCTGCCCACGGCCGCCGAGATCGCCGACCCGACCGCCTGGGTGCGCCGGGTCCACGGCTAGCCGTGGCCGGTCCCGCCCCGGCGGTGGCCGCCGCCCGCACGGCCGTCCGGACCGCGCTCGCGGACCTGCCCGCGGGCTCCCTCGTGCTCGTCGCCTGCTCCGGGGGTGCGGACTCGCTGGCGCTTGCCGCGGCGAGCGCCTTCGTCGCGCCGCGGGCCGGGCTGCGGGCGGGGGCGGTCGTCGTCGACCACCGGCTCCGTGCAGGCAGCGACGCCGAGGCCCGGGGGGCCGCCGAGACCTGCCGGGGGCTGGGGCTGGACCCGGTGGAGATCAGGGCGGTCGACGTCGTCGCCGCCGGTGGCCCCGAGGCCGCCGCCCGCAGCGCCCGGTACGCGGCCCTCGCGGACGTCGCGGCCGCCGCCGGGGCGGCCGCCGTCCTCCTCGGGCACACCCTCGACGACCAGGCCGAGACCGTCCTCCTCGGGCTGGGGCGCGGCTCCGGGGCGCGCTCCCTCGCCGGGATGGCGCCCGTCGCCGGGCTGTGGCGCCGCCCCCTCCTCGGGCTGCGGCGGCGCGACACCGAGGCGGTGTGCACCGCGCTCGGGCTGCGCTGGGCCGAGGACCCGACGAACGCGCCGGACGGCCCGTGGCGCCGAGCTGACGGCGGGCCGCTGCGCCGCTCCGCCGTGCGGCACCACGTGCTGCCGGCCCTCGAGGAGGCGCTCGGCCCGGGCGTGCCCGAGGCGCTGGTCCGCACCGCCGGGCGGCTGCGGGAGGACGAGGACTACCTCGCCGCCGCCGCGGCGGAGCTGGCCGAGCGGGCCGGGCTGCCGGCACGTCAGATGTCGGCGGGGGAGGGCGGGGAGGTGAGCCTCGACGTCGTCGTCCTCGCCGAGGCGCACCCCGCCCTGCGGGGGCGGGTGCTCCACCGGGCGGCGACGGCGGCCGGGTGCCCGCCCGGGGCGCTCACGGCCACGCACGTCGCGGCGCTCGAGGCGCTGGTCACCGGCTACCGCGGTCAGGGGCCGGTGTCACTGCCCGGCGCTGTCACCGCCGGGCGTCGGTGTGGCAGGCTGACCTTCGGCCGCCGCGGCCCGCGCGGCGTATGAGTGAGGGAGTGCGCGTGGACGCCAGCGACATGGGAGACGACCTCGAGAAGGTCCTGCTGTCCAAGGAGCAGATCGAGGCCCGGCTCGACGAGATGGCGGCCGAGATCGACGCCGACTACGCCGGCAAGGACCTCCTGCTCGTCGGGGTGCTGCGCGGGGCCGTCATGGTCATGGCCGACCTCTCGCGCCGCCTGCACACGAACATCGAGATGGACTGGATGGCGGTGTCGTCCTACGGCTCGGGCACCAAGTCCTCGGGCGTCGTGCGCATCCTCAAGGACCTCGACACCGACCTGCACGGCCGGCACGTGCTCATCGTCGAGGACATCATCGACTCCGGCCTCACGCTGTCCTGGCTGGTCTCCAACCTCCGTAGCCGCGGTCCGGCCTCGGTGGAGATCGCCACGCTGCTGCGCAAGCCGGAGGCCGCCAAGGTCGAGGTCGACGTCCGCTACGTCGGTTTCGACATCCCCCCGGAGTTCGTCATCGGCTACGGCCTCGACTTCGCCGAGAAGTACCGCCACCTGCCCTTCGTCGGCACGCTGGCACCGCACGTCTACAACGGCTGAACGCCCCCGGTAGCGGCCACCCGGCGCGGGCCGGGTGGCCGTCCTGCCCTGGGCGAACACGCACCCGACTGCGCGGAGCGGCCGTGTAGCGTCAGACGATGATCGATCGAGCAGGAGGGACCCGGCCGTCGCGCCGCCACCGATGAATGCCAAGAAGCTGCTGCGCGGCCCCGTCGTGTGGGTCGTCATCGTCCTGATCCTCGCCTACCTCGGCGCCTCGATGCTCGGCGGGGAGAGCGCCGAGGAGATCGACACCTCCGACGGCCTGGAGCTGCTCGCCGGCGACACCGTCGAGCAGGCGGAGGTCACCGACACGACCCAGCGGGTCGAGCTCGTCCTCAGCGAGGACTTCGAGGACAAGGGCGACCTCGTCGCCTTCTACTACGCCACCCCGCAGGGCGAGACCGTCATGGAGGCGATCGCCGCGGCCGACCCGGCCGAGGGCTTCAACTCCGAGGTCCCGCGGCCCTCGTTCTGGTCCTCCGCGCTCAGCCTCCTGCTGCCGATGCTCATCCTCCTCGGCGTCTTCTGGTTCCTGCTGTCCCGCATGCAGGGCGGCGGCGGGATGATGAAGTTCGGCAAGTCCAAGGCCAAGATGGTGAGCAAGGAGAACCCGCAGGTCACCTTCGCCGACGTCGCCGGCGCGGAGGAGGCCGTCGAGGAGCTCCAGGAGATCCGCGAGTTCCTCGCCGACCCGACGAAGTTCCAGGCCGTGGGCGCCAAGATCCCCAAGGGCGTGCTCCTGTACGGCCCGCCCGGGACCGGCAAGACGCTCCTCGCCCGCGCCGTCGCCGGTGAGGCCGGGGTGCCGTTCTACTCCATCTCCGGCTCGGACTTCGTCGAGATGTTCGTCGGCGTCGGTGCCTCCCGCGTCCGCGACCTCTTCGAGCAGGCCAAGAACAACGCCCCGGCCATCATCTTCGTC
This sequence comes from Georgenia phoenicis, assembly GCF_047302425.1. Lineage (NCBI taxonomy): Bacteria > Bacillati > Actinomycetota > Actinomycetes > Allobogoriellales > Allobogoriellaceae > Georgenia > Georgenia phoenicis. Next base: position 678,869 of record NZ_CP154855.1, read on the forward strand.
GACGAGATCGACGCCGTCGGCCGCCACCGCGGCGCCGGCATGGGCGGCGGCCACGACGAGCGCGAGCAGACGCTCAACCAGATGCTCGTCGAGATGGACGGCTTCGACGTCAACACCAACGTCATCCTCATCGCCGCCACCAACCGCCCCGACATCCTCGACCCGGCGCTGCTGCGCCCGGGCCGCTTCGACCGGCAGATCACCGTCGAGGCCCCCGACCTCCAGGGCCGCACCGCGATCCTGCGCGTCCACGCCCGCGGCAAGCCGATGGTCCCCGAGATCGACCTCGCGATGGTCGCCAAGCGCACCCCGGGCTTCACGGGCGCGGACCTGGCCAACGTGCTCAACGAGGCCGCCCTCCTCACCGCGCGGTCCGGCGCCGACCTCATCGACGACCGCGCGCTGGACGAGGCGATCGACCGCGTCATCGCCGGGCCGCAGAAGCGCACCCGGGTGATGAACGAGAAGGAGAAGAAGATCACCGCCTACCACGAGGGCGGCCACGCCCTCACGGCGGCGGCCCTGCGGTACACCGACCCGGTGACCAAGGTGACGATCCTGCCCCGCGGCCGGGCCCTCGGCTACACGATGGTCATGCCCAGCGAGGACAAGTACTCCACCACCCGCAACGAGCTGCTCGACCAGCTCGTCTACGCGATGGGCGGGCGCGTCGCGGAGGAGATCGTCTTCCACGACCCCACCACCGGCGCCTCCAACGACATCGAGAAGGCCACCGGCCTGGCCCGCAAGATGGTCACCCAGTACGGCATGAGCGACCGGGTCGGCGCGGTCAAGCTCGGCTCGGACAACGGCGAGCCCTTCCTCGGCCGCGACATGGGCCACCAGCGCGACTACTCCGAGGACATCGCCCGTATCGTCGACGAGGAGGTCCGCCGCCTTATCGACGCCGCGCACGACGAGGCCTGGGAGATCCTCCACGAGTACCGCGACGTGCTCGACCACCTCGTCCTCGAGCTGCTCGAGCACGAGACCCTCAACGAGAAGGAGCTCGCGGCGGTCTTCGCGCCCATCACCAAGCGCGAGCCCCGCCCCGTGTGGCTGTCCTCGGAGAGCCGCACCGTCTCCGACCGGCCCCCGGTCCGCACCCCCGCGGAGCAGCGCGCCGGCGACGACGGCATGCTCCCGCAGGACGAGGCCGCCGCTGCCGGCGGCGAGGGCCCCGGCCTCGGTGAGGTCCCGCCGTCGGGGCAGGTCGGCGGCCCGGCCGAGGGCCTGTGATGGCCGAGGAGCCCGAGCCGGGCGACGTCCAGGCCGTGCGCCCCTACGACGCCGAGGGCGTGCGCGCCGCGGTGCGCGACCTGCTCGTCGCCGTCGGGGAGGACCCCGACCGCGAGGGCCTGCGCGACACCCCGGCGCGGGTGGCGCGCGCCCTCCAGGAGAGCTTCGGGGGGATGTGGACCGACCCCGCCGACATCCTCGCGACGACCTTCGACCTCGGTCACGAGGAGATGATCCTCGTGCGGGACATCGAGGTGTACTCCACCTGCGAGCACCACCTCGTGCCCTTCCACGGCGTCGCGCACGTCGGCTACATCCCCGGCCACAACGGCCGGGTGACGGGCCTGAGCAAGATCGCCCGGCTCGTCGAGACCTACGCGCGCCGCCCGCAGGTGCAGGAGCGGCTCACCTCTCAGGTGGCCGACGCGCTCGTCACGCACCTCGACCCGCAGGGCGTCATCGTCGTCGTCGAGTGCGAGCACCTGTGCATGTCGATGCGCGGGGTGCGCAAGCCCGGGGCCCGCACCATCACCTCCGCGGTCCGCGGGCAGATGCGCGACCCCGCGACGCGCGCGGAGGCGATGAGCCTCATCGCGCCCCGCCGCTGACCGTGGCCGCCCCCTATCCTGGGCCGGTGGGCAGCCCGCGAGCACGAGCCGCCGACCTGGCGCCGGCCGGTCGGACGCTCGTCATGGGCGTCGTCAACGTCACGCCCGACTCCTTCTCCGACGGCGGCCGCTGGGACCGCCCGGAGGCGGCGCTCGCCCACGGGCGCGCGCTGCGGGCGCAGGGCGCCGACGTCCTCGACGTCGGCGGGGAGTCCACCCGCCCCGGCTCCGAGCGCGTGCCCCCCGCCGTCGAGGTCGACCGCGTGCTGCCGGTCGTCACCGGGCTGGCCGCCGAGGGGGCGACCGTCAGCGTCGACACCGTCCACGCGGAGACCGCCGAGGCGTGCCTGCGGGCGGGCGCGGCGATCGTCAACGACGTCTCGGGCGGCCTCGCCGACCCCGAGATCCTCGCCGTCGCCGCCCGGCACGGCGCCGTCTACGTCCTGGGCCACTGGCGCGGGGACCCGGCCACGATGAACGAGCGGGCCGTGTACGACGACGTCGTCACGGACGTGTGCGCCGAGCTCGCCACCCGCGTGGAGGCCGCCCTCGCCGCGGGGCTCGACCCCGAGCTCCTCGTCCTCGACCCCGGCCTGGGCTTCGCGAAGGACGCCGGCCACAACTGGCAGCTCCTCGCCCACCTCGACCGGCTCCAGGCGCTGGGCCACCCGGTGCTCGTGGGCGCCTCCCGCAAGCGCTTCCTCGGCACCCTCCTCGCGGCCGACGACGGCACCCCCGCTCCGCCGCTCGAGAGGGACGCGGCGACGGCGGCGGTGTCGGCGCTCGCGGCGGCCGCCGGTGCGTGGGGCGTGCGCGTCCACGAGGTGCCCGCCAGCCGCGACGCGGTGCGGGTCGGCGAGGCGCTCGCGGCGGCGAGGCGGGCGTCGTGACCGACCGGATCACCCTGAGCGGGCTGCGCGCCCGCGGCCGCCACGGCGTCCTCGCCGCCGAGCGGGAGCTCGGCCAGGAGTTCAGCGCCGACGTCGTCCTCCACCTCGACACCCGCGAGGCCGCCGCGGGCGACGACCTCTCCGCGACCGTCAACTACGCGGAGGTCGCCCGCGAGGTCGTCGACGTCCTCGCCGGGCCGCCCGTCGACCTTGTCGAGACGCTCGCGGCGACCATCGCCGAGCGCGCGCTGGCCCACCCGCGGGTGCTCGCCGTCGACGTCACCGTCCACAAGCCCCAGGCGCCGGTCCCGGTCCCCTTCGCCGACGTCACCGTCCACGTCCACCGCCGCGCCGACGACGGCGAGCGCGAGGTCGTCCTCGCCCTCGGCGGGAACCTCGGGGACGTGCGCGCCACGCTCGCCGGTGCGCTCACCCAGCTCGACCGCCACCCCCGGGTCACCGTCGCCGCCGTCTCCCCGCTGCTGCGGTCGGCGGCGCTCACGCTGCCCGGTGGCGGGCCGCAGCCGGACTACCTCAACGCCGTCGCCGTCCTGCGCACCGGCCTGCCCCCGCGCGAGCTCCTCGCCCTGTGCCAGGGCATCGAGCTCGGCAGCGGACGGGTGCGTGGCGAGCGGTGGGGCGCACGGACCCTCGACCTCGACCTCGTCGCGTCCGGGGCGCTGACCTGGCAGGACGCCGAGCTCACCCTCCCGCACCCGCGCGCCCACGAGCGCGGCTTCGTGCTCGCCCCCTGGGCGCGGGTGCAGCCCGAGGCGGTGCTGCCGGGCCACGGGCGCGTCGCCGAGCTCGCGGCCGGGCTCGGACCGGTCGACTGGGTGGCCGAGACCTGGTGGGAGGCCTGATGCGGGCCACGCGCTGGCAGACGCTGCTCGCCACCGCCGTGATCGTCGGGGCGGTCGCCTACGCCGGGCTCAGCGTGCTCGAGACGCGCAGCGGCACGATCGTGCCGGTGGCCGAGCAGACGTGGCTGGTGCTCGCCGTCGTCGCCGTCGTCCTCGTGCTCCTCGGCCGCTCGGTGCGGCGGCTCACCGAGGGGCGCACCACCCGCATGGACCACCTGCGCGCGGCCCGCGTCGCGATGTTCGCCAAGGCCTGCTCGCTGTGCGGGGCGGCCTTCACCGGCTGGTTCGGCGCGCAGGTGGCCGTCGCCTGGACGAACATCTCCGCGCCGGCGCTGCGTGAGCACGCGGTGTGGTCGGGCGCTGCCGCGGTGGCGGCCCTCGTCCTCCTGGGCGTGGCACTGCTCGTCGAGCACTGGTGCCGCCTGCCCCCGGAGGACGACGCCGAGCCCGCCTGAACGGACGCGGACGGTCCGCCCGGGACGAGGGCCGGGTGTGGGAGGCTGCTCGGTGCTGACCGACCGAGGAGGACCACCCATGAGTGACACGCCTGGCTGGCAGGGCGCCGGACGCGACCCCTTCGCGCCCGAGGGCCTCGCCTTCACGCCCGTCTCCCGCGGCCTGACCAAGGTCCGGCTCATCTCGGTGGCGGTGTGGCTCGGCCTGCCGCTCCTCGCGCTTGTTGTCCTGGCGATCGTCCTGCCCGGCTGGTGGTGGGCCATCCCGATCGGCGTGCTCCTCCTCCTCGTCGCCTGGCTCGGCTGGCTCGTCCCGCGGCAGGTCCGCTCGATCGGCTACGCCGAGCGCGACGAGGACCTCCTCATCCGCAAGGGCATCCTCTTCCGTCACCTCACCGTCGTGCCCTACGGCCGGATGCAGTACGTCGACGTGCAGGCCGGGCCGCTCGACCGGTGGGCCAAGGTCGCCAAGGTCCAGCTCCACACGGCGTCCGCGGTGACCGACGCGTCGATCCCCGGCCTGCCGCCGGAGGAGGCCGCGCGCCTGCGTGACCGCCTCAGCGAGCGTGGCGAGTCGAGGCTGGCCGGGCTGTGAGCACCGAGCAGCGGCCCCACCCCGAGGAGCACGTCGACTGGCAGCGTGTCCACAAGGTCACGCCCGTCCTCAACGCGTGGAAGGTCATCGTCGCGGTCTTCGCGGTGCTCGTCTGGCAGAACACCCAGGCGCTCGGCGAGCTGTGGGAGGAGCGCGAGTCGGTCGACTGGAGCCTCGTCCTCCTCATCGGGGGAGGGGGCGTCGTCGTGCTCCTCCTCGCCCTCACCGTCTACTCGGTGCTGTCGTGGCGGATGATGCGCTACGCCGTCGGGCGCGACGCCGTCTTCCTCCACAGCGGCATCCTCTTCCGCCAGCAGCGCCACGCCCGCCTCAACCGCATCCAGGCGGTCGACGTCGTCCAGCCGCTCCTCGCACGGCTCTTCGGGCTCGCGCAGCTGAAGATCGAGACCGCCGGCGGCGGCGGCTCCTCCGTCGTCCTCGCCTTCCTCAAGGAGGAGGAGGCGCAGCGGCTGCGCCGCGAGGTCCTCGACCGTGTCGCCGACCGCGTGACGACGCCGGCACCCGCGTCGCCCGACGGCGAGCCGGCTGCTCCGGGGGCGCCCGTCCCGGCGCCGGCACGGCCCGAGCTCGAGCGCGAGCTCCTCACCGTCCCGACCCCGCGACTCGTGGGCTCGCTCCTGCTGTCCGGCTCGATGCTCGCGCTCGTCCTCGTCCTCGTCGGCCTGCTCGTCGCGGCGATCGCGGCGGGCAGCGCCGCGCCGCTCGTCGGCGTGCTCCCCGGCATCGTCGGCTGGGGCACCTACCTGTGGGGCCGCTTCACCGGCGGCTTCAACTTCCGCGCCGCGATCTCCCCGGACGGCATCCGCCTGCGCTACGGCCTGCTCGAGCAGCGCACGCAGACCGTCCCGCCGGGCCGCATCCACGCCGTCGGGCTCAAGCAGCCGCTCCTGTGGCGCAGCCGCGGCTGGTGGCGCGTGGAGGTCAACGTCGCGGGCTACGCGGCCCTGGAGAACCAGATGGAGTCGACGACAGGCACCGTCCTCCTGCCGGTCGGCTCCCGCGGCGACGCCCTCACCGCGCTGTGGCTCGTGCTCCCCGACCTCGGCGTCCCCGACCCGCAGGCGGTCATCGACGCGGCCCTCGAGGGCGACGGCGACGCCGCCGGCTTCACGACCAGCCCCCGCAGCGCCCGCTGGCTCGACCCGATCTCGTGGCGGCGCAACGGAATCCAGCCCACCGAGACCGCGATCGTCATGCGCAGCGGCCGCCTCAACCGCAGCCTGTCGATCGTCCCGCACGAGCGCACCCAGTCCCTGGCGATCAGCCAGGGGCCGCTGGAGCGGCGGGTGCGGATCGCCAACGTCGTCGCCGCGACCGTGGGCGGGTCGGTGGCGACCACCGCCCACCACCTCGAGCAGATGACGGCCCTCGCCCTCCTCGGCGAGGCCTCCGACCGCTCCCGCAGCGCCCGCCGCAGGGAGTCCCCCGAGGAGTGGATGCGCCGCGTGGGGCTGCTCGAGCCGCAGCCGCCGGCCGGTCCGTCCGGCCCCGTCCCGCCGCCCGCGGACGGCCCGGTCCCGCCGACGACGGCGCCCGTCCCGCCGCCCGCGCCGCCCTCGGGTCCGCCCGTGGCGCCGCACCTGCCCGACGCGCCCCCGCCCGCCGGCCCTCCCGTCGAGGGGCCGCCGCCGGTCCGGTGAGCCCGTGTGGAACGTCACCGCGGCCCGGACGGCGCCCGGGGCGATAATGACGCGGTGAGTGCGAGCGTGCCAGGAGACGTCCCGCCGTCGTCCCGCCCGGGGCGGCTCGGCGTCGGGGTCGTCGGCGCCGGCCGGGTCGGCGCCGTGCTCGGCAGCGCCCTGCGGGCCGCGGGACACAGCGTCGTCGGGGCCAGCGCGGTGTCGCAGGACAGCCGGGACCGCATCGACGCGCTCCTGCCCGGCGTCCCGGTGCTCGAGGTCCCCCAGGTCGTCGAGCGCGCCGAGCTCGTCCTGCTCACCGTCCCGGACGACGCCCTCGCCGGCCTCGTCCAGGGCATCGCCGACACCGGTGGCTGGCAGGCCGGGCAGATCGTCGTCCACACCGCCGGCCGCTACGGCACCGAGGTCCTCGCGCCCGCGCAGCGTGCCGGCGCCATCCCCGTCGCCCTCCACCCGGCGATGACCTTCACCGGCACGAGCATCGACCTCTCCCGCCTCGTCGGCTGCCCCTTCGCGGTCACCGCGCCCGCGCCGGTGCTGCCCATCGGCCAGGCGCTCGTCGTCGAGATCGGCGGCGAGCCCGTCGTGCTGCCCGAGGCCGCCCGCCCGCTCTACCACGCGGCCCTCGCGCACGGGGCCAACCACCTCGTCACCCTCGTGACCCAGGCGATGCGCGTCCTCGGCCGCGCCGGCGTCGAGGAGCCGGGCCGCTACCTCGAGCCCCTCCTCACCGCAGCCCTCGACGGCACCCTGCGCGACGGCGAGCTGGCCCTCACCGGCCCCGTCCTGCGCGGCGACGCGGGGACCGTCGCCGACCACGTGGCCGGCCTCGTCGCCCTGGCCGCCGAGGACGCCGCGCTCAGCGACCTGCCCCCGTCCTACCGCACGCTCGCGCGGGCGACGACCCAGCGGGCCTGGTCATCGGGCCGCCTCACCGACTCCACCGCCCAGCTCCTCCTCGACGCCGTCGCCGAGCCCGCCGCCGTCGCCCCTGCCGCTCCTGCCGCCGCCCCGGCGCTCGCGCGGACGCGGGAGGAGCTGCGCGAGGCGCTGGCCGGGCAGCGGGGGACGCGCGCCGTCGTCATGACGATGGGCGCGCTCCACGAGGGGCACCTCGACCTCGTCCGCGAGGCGCGGCGCCGCGCGGACCACGTCGTCGTGACGATCTTCGTCAACCCGCTGCAGTTCGCGCCGGGGGAGGACCTCGAGGCCTACCCGCGCGACCTCGAGGCGGACCTCGCCAAGCTCGCGAGTGTCGGCGCCGACCTCGTCTTCGCCCCGGACCCGGCGACGATGTACCCGGGCGGTGACCCGCGCGTGCGGGTGCACCCCGGCCCGGTCGCCACCGTCCTCGAGGGCGCCACCCGGCCCACCCACTTCGCCGGTGTCCTCACCGTCGTCCTCAAGCTCCTCCACCTCACCCGCCCGGACGTCGCCCTCTTCGGGGAGAAGGACGCCCAGCAGCTCGCGCTCGTGCGGGCGATGGTGCGGGACCTCGACGTCGACGTCGAGGTCGTCGGGGTGCCGATCCGCCGCGAGGCGGACGGCCTGGCGATGAGCAGCCGCAACGCCTACCTCAGCGACACCGAGCGGGCCAGCGCCCTCGCCCTGTCCGCGGCGCTGCAGGCCGCCCGCGACGCCGCCCCCGGCGGCACCGAGCGGGCCCTGAGCGCCGCCCGCGAGCGCCTCGCCGCCGAGCCCGGCGTCCGCCTCGACTACCTCGAGCTCGTCGACCCTGAGACGATGGAGCCCGTGCCCGCGGGCACGAGCGGCCCCGCGCTGCTCGCCGTCGCCGCCTGGGTCGGCCCCACCCGGCTCATCGACAACGCGATCCTCGACCTCGGAGAGTGACGATGCCAGCGCCCAGCTCGCTGCAGCGGCCGATGCTCATCGGCAAGATCCACCGCGCCACCGTGACGGCGGCCGACCTGCACTACGTCGGCTCCATCACCGTCGACGCCGACCTCCTCGACGCCGCGGACCTGCTGCCCGGCCAGCAGGTCGACGTCGTCGACATCACCAACGGCTCCCGTCTCACCACTTACGTCATCCCTGGTGAGCGGGGGCGCGGGGACATTCAGATCAACGGGGCGGCCGCGCACCACGTCCACCCCGGCGACCTCGTCATCCTCATCGCCTACGGCATGCTGAGCGACGCGGACGCCCGCACCTACGAGCCGTCCGTCGTCTTCGTCGACGAGCACAACCGGATCCTCGACGTCGGGCAGGAGCCCGCCCAGCTGCCCGAGGCCGCGGAGGACGTCCCCTACCCCGTCGAGCCGAGCGGCGTGCCCTTCGCCGACTACCGTGCCGAGGCAGTGACCGGCTGAGGTGACCGGCGTCCTCGAGGGCTTCGCCGCGCTCGGTGTCCTCATCGCGCTCGGGGCGGTCCTCGCCCACGTCGGGTTCCTCAGCTACGCCAGCCAGACGATGCTCGTCCGGCTGGCCTTCTGGGTCGCCAGCCCCGCCCTGCTGCTGACGGTCGTCGCGGACGCCGACGTCCACGCCGTCTTCTCCGTGGGCCTCGTCGCCTCCGCGGGGGCCGTGGCCGGCTCGCTGCTGCTCTACCTGCTGCTCTCCCGCGTGGTCGCGCGCCGGCCGGCGCCGGAGACGGTCGTCGGCGCACTGTGCTCGATGTACGTCAACGCCGGCAACCTCGGCCTGCCGGTGGCCGCGTACGTGCTCGAGGACGCGGCCCTCGTCGCGCCGATCATCCTCCTCCAGCTCGTCGTCCTGCAGCCGCTCGCCCTCGCCGTCCTCGACCGCACGACGGCGGCCGGTGGGATGACGCTGGGGCAGCTGGCCCTGCGCACGGTCCGCAACCCGCTCATGCTCGGTGCGGTCCTCGGGCTCGTCCTCGCCCTCACCGGGCTCGAGCTGCCGAGCGTCGTGCGCGCGCCCGTCGACCTCCTCGGCGGGATGGCGGTGCCGGCGATGCTCCTCGCCTACGGCGTGTCCCTGCGGCTGGGCCCGCGGCCGGGAGCGGGTTCGCCGGCACGCGAGCTCACGCTCGTCGTCGGGCTCAAGCTCCTCGTGCAGCCGGCCCTCGCCTACGCGATCGGGCTCGCCCTGGGGCTGGGTGACAGCGCCCTGTACGCCGTCGCCGTGCTCGCCGCGCTGCCCACGGCGCAGAACGTCTTCGTCCTCGCCAGCCGCTACGACCGCGGCGTCGTCCTGGCCCGTGACGCGATCTTCCTCTCGACGATCGGGTCCGTCCCCGTCATCGTCGCCATCACCGCCCTCCTCGCCTGATCGACCGGCCTCGATCCCCCATTGCGCCGGGAGCCGGATTCTCCGGACGCCGCGCCTCGGCGACAACTCGGCTGTCGGCGACAACTGTGCTGTCGGCGGCAACTCGGCTGTCGGCGGTAACTGTGCTGTCGGCGGTAGGGGGGCTGTCGGGAGCCGGTTCAGGGACGGGTGGCGAGCTGGCGGATGTACTGCTCGGCCTCGGCGACGCGCATCGTGCGAGCACCGCGACGCTCGAGCTCGGCGACCATGCCGGGCTCGATCCGCGCGAGGTTGAGGCCGCGGCGCAGGAGCGTGAGCGGGGGCTTGCGGGCCTCGCCGAGGTCGCGCAGCAGCCGGAACCAGAAGGTCTGCAGCCGGGGACGCCACAGACACAGGGCGTCGGCCAGGATGTCCTCGTCGCGGCAGTCGCCGATGAGCTCGGCGGCGAAGATGCCCTCGGCGAGGACGATCGGGCTGCCCCCGGCGTCGAACTGCGTCGTCGACGTGCGCCGGTTGGTGGGGATGTCGTAGAGCGGGACCTCCGCTCGCCCGGTGCGGGCGATGTCGAGGAGCGCGGCGAGCGCCCCCTCGCGGTCCCAGCTGCGGGGGTCGTCCCAGTCGACGATCCCGTACCGGCGCGGCAGGTCGGGGTGGTCGCCGTCGCGGTAGAAGTCGTCGAGCGACACGACCGGCAGACCGAGCCGGCGCGTCAAGGAGGTCTTCCCGGAGCCGGAGGGGCCGGTGAGAAGCACCACCCGCACCGGCGTGCGCCGCGCGCCCGGCGGGATGTCGAAGAGGCCCGGCTGGCTGACGTCCTCGCCGCCAAGACCCGCGTCCTCGGCCCCGTTCGTCGTCGTGCCCATCACCCGTCCCATCGTGCGCCTCGGCCCGGCGCGTCCCGCACGACAATAGCCGCCGCGCCCGGGCCCGACGTGCCCCTGGATAGGATCGTCGGGTGAGTGAGACGACCCCCACCGTGCCGGCACCCGAGGACCTCGACCAGGACGTCCCCGAGCAGGTCCGGGTCCGCGCCGAGAAGCGCGCCCGGATGCTGGCCGCGGGCGTCGACCCCTACCCCGTCACCCTGCCGGTGACGACGACGATCAAGGCCGTCCGCGAGACGCACGCCGGTCTCGAGGCCGGGGAGGAGACCGACGACGTCGTCGGCGTCGCCGGCCGGGTCATGTATCTGCGCAACACCGGCAAGCTGTGCTTCGTCACCCTGCAGGACGGCGCGGGCAACCGCCTCCAGGCGATGCTCTCGCGCGCCGAGGTGGGCGAGGAGGCGCTGGCCTCCTTCAAGGCCGACGTCGACCTCGGTGACCACCTCTTCGTCCACGGCCGGGTCATCGCCTCGCGGCGCGGGGAGCTGAGCGTCTTCGCCGACTCCTACCAGCTGGCCGCGAAGTCGCTGCGCCCGCTGCCCAAGACCTACGAGACCGAGGACGGCGAGCAGGTCGCGCTCTCCGAGGAGGGGCGGGTGCGCCGCCGCCACCTCGACCTCATCATGCGTCCGGCCGCCCGCGACATGGTCCGCACCCGCGCCGCCGTCGTGAAGTCGCTGCGCCGCAACCTCGACGCGCGTGACTTCCTGGAGATCGAGACCCCGATGCTCCAGGTGCAGCCCGGTGGTGCGGCCGCCCGGCCCTTCGTCACCCACATGAACGCCTACGACGTGGACCTCTACCTGCGCATCGCGCCCGAGCTCTTCCTCAAGCGGGCCGTCGTCGGCGGCATCGACCGGGTCTTCGAGATCAACCGCAACTTCCGCAACGAGGGCGCCGACTCGAGCCACTCCCCGGAGTTCGCCATGCTCGAGGCCTACGAGGCCTACGGCTCCTACGACACGATGGCCGAGCTCACCCGCCACCTGGTCCAGCAGGCGGCGCTCGACGCCTTCGGCACGACGACGGTGCGCCTGGCCGACGGCAGCGAGTACGAGCTGGGCGGTGAGTGGGACGAGCTGTCGCTGTTCCCCTCCCTCAGCGCGGCCCTCGGCGAGGAGGTCACCCCGCAGACCTCCCTGGAGGAGCTCACCCGGCACGCCGAGCGGCTCGAGGTCGCTGTCGCCCCTCACTACACGCCGGGCAAGGTCGTCGAGGAGCTGTGGGAGCACCTCGTGGGCGACCACCTCCACGCCCCGACCTTCGTGCGCGACTACCCGGTGGACACCTCCCCGCTCACCCGCGAGCACCGCTCGGTGCCGGGCGTCGTGGAGAAGTGGGACCTGTACGTGCGCGGCTTCGAGCTCGCCACCGCCTACTCCGAGCTCGTCGACCCGGTCGTCCAGCGCGAGCGCTTCGCCGCCCAGGCGCTGGTGGCCGCGGCGGGCGACCCGGAGGCCATGGTCCTGGACGAGGACTTCCTCCAGGCCATGGAGCAGGGCATGCCCCCGGCCGGCGGCATGGGCATGGGCATCGACCGCCTCCTCATGGCCCTCACCGGCCAGGGCATCCGCGAGACCATCACCTTCCCGCTGGTCAAGCGCCTCTGACGGCTCAGGCCGTCGCCGGCTCCCGTCGCCGGCGACGGCGCAGCGCCACGACGACGACGGTGAGCGGCAGCCCCAGCGCGAGCACCCACGGCAGCACCGCCCCGAGGACGACGAGCAGCCCGCCGGCGAAGCCGACGAGCGCTCCCCAGCCGTCCTGCAGCCCGCCGACGAAGCCCCCGGTGGCGAGCTGGACGGGGGCGTCGGCCCCGACGGTGACGTGGAGCGAGGACATGGCCACCTGCTCGGAGAGGTGGGCCCGCTCCGCCTGCAGCGTCTCGAGCTCGGCCTGCCGCTCGCTCAGCGCGTCCTCCGCGGCGAGCAGGGACGAGCTGGAGTCGGCCTCGGCCATGAGGCCGAGCAGCCGCTCGGTCGAGGTCTCCAGGGCGGCGATGCGGGCGTCGAGGTCACGGCCCTCACGGGTGACGTCCTGGGAGCTGATCGACACGTCCCGGGTCTCCCCGACGCCCTCGAGGGCCTCGAGCGTGGCGGTGAACTCGGCGGCGGGGACCCGCACGGTGAGCCAGCCCGAGGCCTCGGCCTCGTCGGTGGCCGCGTGCTCGGCACGCTCCTCGACATGCCCGCCCATGCCCTCGACGAGCGCGACGACCTCGTCCATCGCGGCCAGCGGGTCGGCGGCGACGAGCGTGAGCGACCCGCTCGTCACGACCTCCCGCGGGCCCGCCTCCTCGGCGACGTCCTCGGCGACGGCCGGGCCGGCGTCACCGGCCTGGCTCTCGGCACCGCCGGCGTCGTCGGCGCCGCCGCCGGAGCACGCGACGAGGGCGAGCAGGACCACCAGACCGAACACCGCTGTCCGCAGGAGTCTCATGCCCGGACGGTAACCACTCCCTGCACCGGGCGGGAGCGGTGTGGCCGAACCGTGACCGGACCGGGACCGGGGCGTGACGTGGGGCCTACTCCCGCCCGTCCGACCACGACTCGCGCAGGCTGCGGGCGCGCGCCTCGTCGGCGCTGCGGCGGGCCGCGGCCCGGTGGCTGGCGCGCCTGTCCCGGACGTCCACCTGGATCGCGCGGTCGGCCTCCACGCCGCTCACCAGCTGGCGGGCGCGGGCCAGCTCGCGGTCGAGCTCGGCGCCGAGGAGCAGGGAGATGTTGATGAGCCAGAGCCACAGGACGAGGACGACGATGCCCGCGAGGGTCGCGCCGTAGGTCGTCTCGAAGTACCCGGCGAGGCGGAGGTAGAGCTGGGAGCCGAAGGAGGCGACGAGCGCGATGCCCAGGGCCAGGACCGAGCCGGGGGAGACGAGGTGGAAGCGCTGGTACCGGACGTTCGGCGTCGTGTAGTAGAGCAGGGAGATGACGACGAGCCCGGCGAGCAGGACGACCGGCCAGCGCGCCAGCTCCCACACCGTCACGGACGCCTCGAGGTCCAGCGTCTCGCCGACGGCGCGGGCGACGGGCCCGGAGACGACGGCGAAGAGCGTGACGAGCGTGGCGAAGACGACGAGGACGAGGGTCGTGAGCAGGTGCCAGCCGAGCAGCCGCAGTGCCGGGCGGCCCTCCTCCACCCCGTAGATCCGGTTCATCGCCCGCCCGAAGGAGCCGACGTAGCCCGCGGCGATCCACAGCGAGGACCCGACACCGAGGGCGAGGGTCCAGCCGGCGGCCGGGTGCTCGAGGACGCTGCGCACCGGCCGGCTGATGACCTCGAGGGCCTCCTCGTCGGGGGCGAGCTGCCCGACGATCTCGAGCATCGTGTCGGTGCTCGCCGGTCCTTGCCCCACCAGTGCCAGCACCGAGGTGAGCATGATGACGAGCGGCGGGATGGCGAGCACGGAGAAGAGGGTGAGGGCCGCCGAGCGGTCCAGGCACTCGTCGGCGAGGAAGTCGCGCAGCGCCTTGCCCATCATGAAGCGCCGCGAGGGGCGCCGCCCCGTGCGCGGTGGGTCCTGCTGCCGAGTGCTCATCCGCCTCCCCCTGCGCCTACCGAAGCACGCGGGCGGTCGCGCTGCGCGCCGGGACGCTCACTCCCCCCGCCACAGCTCGCGCAGGACGGCGTTGAAGGGCTCCCCGGCGAGCTGTACCTCGTGCCCGGAGCCCTCGACCACGCGCAGCCGCGCGCCGTGGTCGCGGGCCAGGGCGAGGCACACGGCGTGGAAGGCCTCGTCGTGCCGGCCCGAGACGGCGACCGTGGGGAACGGGGCCCCCGCGAGGTGCGCGACGGGCACCTCACCCTGCCAGGGGTGGCGTCCGTTCCGGAGTGCGGGCGTCAGCTCCTCGAGCCGGACGAGCAGCTCGGGCGGCAGGTCGGTCACCGGCGTGCCGACGGCCGTGAGGAAGCGCTCGAGGAAGGTGCGGTCGTCCACGTCGCTCCCGAGCAGCCCCTTGAGCGCCGCCACCATGCGAGCCACGGCGGGGTGGTCGGCGGCGACGGCGAAGAGCGGCGGCTCGGCCAGCACGAGGGAACGGACGGCACCGGGCCGCAGCCGGCTGGCCACGAGCGCGGCGAGCCCGCCGGAGGAGTGGCCCACGAGGTGCGCGCCGTCGCCGAGCAGCTCGGCGACGTCCTCACCGTCGCGGAGGAAGTCCTCACCGGCGCCCGGGGTGGCGTAGGCGCGCCGGGTGGGGACGACGAGCTCGAAGCCCTCGTCGGCGAGCGGCCGCTGCTCCAGCCACTCCTCCGGCCCGGTGGCCAGGGAGCCGTGGACGAGCACGACGCGCCCGCCCTCGCCCCACACCGTCAGCGCCGACATGGCGCACAGCGTAGGGCACCGCTCAGCCCACGCGCGGGCGGTGGGTGAGGGCGTCGACGAACACGGTGGCGATGTCGGCGGGGTCGCGGGCGAGGTAGCTGCGCCCGCCCGTCTGCGCCGAGATGAGCCGCAGCACCTCCTCGTCGGCGCCCGGCCCCATGCCGACGGTGATGACCGGGACGGGCCGGCTCGGGTCGATGCTCGCCTGGAGCCGGGCGAGCAGCTCGTCGAGCGAGATGCCGTCGTCGTCCTCGTTGACGCCGTCGGTGAGCAGGACGACGGAGTTGACGTACCCGGGCTCGTAGCTCTCCTGCACCTGCTGGTAGGCGGCGAGCACGGTGTCGTAGAGGCCGGTGTCGGCGTCGGGGCGGGTGTGCTGGGGCAGGCTCGCGGCGGCCGCCAGCAGGACGTCGCGGTGGGTGCCGGCGCCGACCTCGGCGTCGAGCCGGGTGATCGGGGCGAGCTCGGTCCAGTCCGTGCCCCCGGCGTGGTCGGTCGAGAACACCCACAGGCCCACGTGGGAGGTCGGCGGGAAGACGTTCATCGCCGTCTGCGCGGAGGCGCCGGCGAGAGCGATGCGGGTCTGCTGGCCCACCGGCTCGAGCATCGAGCCGGAGACGTCGATGACGGCGAGCATGCGCATGTCGACGGCGACGGTGCGCCACGTCGTCAGCACGGCCTCGGTCTCGGCGGCCGACGGCGGTGGCAGGGTCCCGGCCCGGGCGGTGCCGGGGACGCCGGGCACCAGGCCCCCCTCCGCGTCGCGGAAGCCGGCCGCCTCCAGGTCCGCCGCCGCGGCCTCGCCGGTGAGCGACTCCTCGAGCGCCTCCAGGGCGCGGCGCATGCCCACGCCGCGGTCCTGTCCGGGCAGCGGCACCCAGGTCCAGCTCAGGGCGCCCGTCCCCTCGGCCGGCACGACGACCTCGAGAGGGGTCGCCGCGTTCGTGGCGCGCTGGCTGGCCACCCGCTGCTCGGTGGCGACGACGGCGGTGGCTCCCTCGACGTCCTGGCCCGCGTGGGCGACGAGCTCCTCCTCGCTCGCACTCAGCCGGGACAGCTGGATCATGACGGCGCCGAGCAGCTGCTCGCCCTCCGGCGTACCGCCCAGCGCCTGCCGGGCCGAGTGGAGGAGGAGCAGGCTCGCCGTCGACTCCGTCGGGTCACCGACCCGCACGGAGAGCGGCCCGGAGAGGATCTCCTGCCACGGGGGTGCCTCGCCGGCCGACTGCGCCAGGGTGGCAGGGACACCGATGACAACCGGCGTCGTGGCAAGGGTGCGTCCGGCGGTGAGGGCCGGGGCGGCAGGGTCGGCGTTGACCCGGTCCACCCACAGGGGGGAGTCGGGGATCCACACCCGGGCCGGCACCGTGCCCCCGCGCAGCTGGGCGGCCGTCTGCGCCGAGGAGCTCGTCGCCACCGTGTACAGGGTGCAGGGCAGCTCCTCCTCGACCCGGTCGGCGGCCGCGACGACGACCGGGGCGAACTCCGGGGTGGTCGTGACCGGCACGGTCACCTCCTGGGCACAGCCCTCGGTGGCCGCCTCGACCGCGTCGTCGGGAGCGGCGCCGTCGTCGCTGAGCGCCGCCCACCCGAGCAGGGCGAGCACGACGACGACCACGAGCACGCCCAGGACGGGCGCGTACCTGCCCCGCACCGTCGCGTCGTCGGCCATGCCGCCGAACGTAGCCCCTCGGCGCCCGCACCGGAAGAGGCCCCTAGGCTCGGGTCATGACCACCGAGCTGCTGCCCGACGCCCTCCTCGAGCGGATCCGCGAGCGGGCCGCCCGCTACGACCGGGAGAACGCCTTCTTCACCGAGGACCTCGCCGAGCTCGTCGAGGCCGGCTACCTCACCGCGATGGTCCCCACCGACCTGGGTGGCGCCGGCCTCAGCCTCGAGGAGATGACGCGCCAGCAGATGCGGCTGGCCGGCGCCTCCCCGGCGACGGCGCTCGCGGTCAACATGCACCACGTGTGGGTCGCGGTGGCCCGGATCGTCCGGGCCCGCGGCGACCACTCGTGCGACTTCGTCCTCGAGGAGGCGGCCGCCGGGGAGATCTTTGCCTTCGGGGTCTCCGAGGCCGGCAACGACCTCGTGCTGTTCGGCTCGGCGAGCGACGCCGTGCCCGACGGCGAGGGCGGCTACTCCTTCCACGGCACGAAGATCTTCACCTCCCTCTCGCCCGCATGGACCCGCCTCGGCACCTTTGGCACCGACCGCACCGGTGGCGAGGACCGCAACGTGTGGGGCTTCGTCACCCGTGACGGCGGGGGCGTGGAGGTCCGCGACGACTGGGACGCGATGGGGATGCGGGCCTCGCAGTCCTGCACCACCGTCCTGTCCGGCGCACACGCCCCGGCCGAGCGCATCGTGCGGCGGATCGAGCCGGGCCCCACCATGGACCCCTTCATCTTCGGCATCTTCGCCGCCTTCGAGATCCTCCTCGCGAGCGTCTACACCGGGATCGCCCAGCGGGCGCTCGACGTCGCGGTCGAGACCGTGCACAAGCGCCGCTCGATGGCCGCCGGCGGCGCCCCGTACGCCCACGACCCCGACATCCGCTGGCGACTGGCCGACGCCGCCATCGCGCTCGACGCCGTCTACCCGCAGATCGCCCAGATCGCGCGCGACGTCGACGAGCAGGTGGACCGCGGCCGGCTGTGGCTGCCGCAGCTGTCGGCCGTCAAGGCCCGCGCGACGGAGACCGCCAAGGACGTCGTCGAGAAGGCCGTGCGCGTCTCCGGTGGCTCCTCCTACTTCACCCGTAGCGAGCTCTCCCGGCTCTACCGCGACGTCCTCGCCGGCATCTTCCACCCCAGCGACGACGAGTCCGTCCACCGGGCGTGGGCGGGGGTGCTGCTCGGGCCCGTCCCGGACTAGCGCGGGGTGTGCTGGTGGCTGACCAGCCGCCACCCGCCCGCCCGTCGGACGTACACGCTGGCCACGAGCGCCGAGTACGGCGTGCCGGCGCGGCTTGCCTCGACGCCGTAGCTGACGACGGCGACGTCCGCGCCCGGCTGGAGGACGTCGAGGTCGGCGAGCTCGTGCGCGTCCCACGGCGGGCCCGCCATCGAGGCCAGCACCTGCCGGCGCCCGGCGAGCCGCAGCCCGCCGGGGAAGATCATCCGGACGTCGTCGTCGAGGACCTGGTCGTAGAAGTCGAGGGCCTGGTCCGGCCCGGTGGACAGCGCCTGCCAGCCCAGGCGCTCGAGCTCCTCGGGAGTGCTCACGGTCGTCCCCCTTTCCGTCGCGAGCACGCTACCGCGCCCGGGCGGCCGACGTCAGGGCACCGGCCTAGAGTGGCCGGTATGGAACTCTCCGACGAGCAGACCGCGAAGATCGTCGCGATGGCCATGGAGCTCGCCCGCGAGGGCAGCACCGCCGAGGTGCTCGAGCTCGTCGACCACGGCCTGCCGGTCGACACGCAGGACGCCGAGGGCAACACCATGCTCATGCTGGCCGCCTACCACGGCCGGGCGGACACCGTCCGCGCGCTCGTCGGGCGCGGGGCGGACGTCGACCTGCGCAACGCCCGCGACCAGTCCCCGATCGCCGGCGCCCTGTTCAAGGGCGAGGACGCCGTCGTCGCCGTGCTCCGCGAGGCGGGGGCGGACCTCGACTCCGGTACCCCCAGCGCCCGCGTCACCGCCGAGATGTTCGGCCGCGGCCACCTCCTGGGCTGAGACGCCGAAGGGCCCGGGCGACCGTGTGGTCGCCCGGGCCCTGCCGTGTCGGCGCCTAGGTCAGGCCTGGACGGTCGCCGGCTCGTTGTTCGGGTTCGCGTCGAGCGAGTCGAGCGTGCCCGCCTTGAGGGCCTCGATGGCGCGGCGCACCCCCTCACCGTAGGCCGGGTCGGCCAGGGTGCAGTTCTGGATGTGCCGCTCGACGGTCGCGTCGGACGCGCCGTTGATCGCCCGCGCCGTGTTGGCGAAGAGGCGCTGCTGCTCCTCGGGCGTCATGAGCCGGAAGAGGTCGCCGGGCTGCTCGTAGTAGTTGTTGTCGTCCTCGCGGTAGTCGAACCGGTCGGCGACGGCGCCCACGGCCTGGCTGGGCTCGCGGTAGGCCGGGGCGTTCTGGAGGCGCCCGTAGCTGTTCGGCGTGTAGCTCGGCATGCTGCCGCCGTTGCCGTCCACCCGGCCCTGGCCGTCGCGGTGGTAGGTGTTGACGAACCGCGCCGCGCGGGGGGAGTTCACCGGGATCTGGTGGTGGTTGACGCCCAGGCGGTAGCGGGCGGCGTCACCGTAGGAGAACAGGCGGCCCTGGAGCATGCGGTCGGGGGAGTAGCCGATGCCGGGGACGATGTTCGCCGGCGTGAAGGCGGCCTGCTCGACGTCCTGGAAGTAGTTCTCCGGGTTGCGGTTGAGCTCGAACTCGCCGACCTCGATGAGCGGGTAGTCCTTCTTCGACCAGACCTTGGTGAGGTCGAAGGGGTGGAAGCGGTAGTTCGCCGCGTCCGCCTCCGGCATGACCTGGATGTAGAAGGTCCACTTCGGGTAGTCGCCGCGCTCGATGGCCTCGTAGAGGTCGCGCTGGGCGGACTCGCGGTCCTCGGCCACGACCTTGGCGGCCTCGGCGTCGGTGAGGTTCTTGATGCCCTGCTGGGTGCGGAAGTGGAACTTCACCCAGAAGCGCTCGTTCTGCGCGTTGATGAAGGAGTAGGTGTGTGAGCCGAAGCCGTGCATGTGGCGGTAGCCGTCGGGGATGCCGCGGTCGGACATGACGATGGTGACCTGGTGGAGGGCCTCGGGCAGGTTCGTCCAGAAGTCCCAGTTGATCTCGGCGTCGCGCATGTTGGTGCGCGGGTTGCGCTTGACGGCGCGGTTGAGGTCGGGGAAGTGGTGCGGGTCGCGCAGGAAGAACACCGGGGTGTTGTTCCCGACCATGTCCCAGTTGCCCTCCTCGGTGAAGAAGCGCAGGGAGAAGCCGCGGATGTCGCGCTCGGCGTCGGCGGCGCCGCGCTCACCGGCGACCGTGGAGAAGCGGGCGAACATCTCGGACTGCTTGCCGACCTCGGAGAACAGCGCTGCCTTGCTGTACTTGGTGATGTCCTGCGTGACGGTGAAGGTGCCCCAGGCGCCGGAGCCCTTGGCGTGCATGCGGCGCTCGGGGATGACCTCGCGGTCGAAGTGGGCGAGCTTCTCGAGGAACCACACGTCCTGGAGCAGCATCGGACCACGCGGGCCGGCGGTCACGGCGTTGTCGTTGTCCCAGATGGGAGCGCCGGCGGCGGTGGTGAGCGGCAGGTTGTTGTCCGCGGACATTCATTCTCCTTGTGTGCGTGCATCGGCACGGCGTGCCGAGGTGTGGGTCGTCAGGACTGGGCGCGGCAGGCGGGGCAGGTGCCCCAGTAGATGACCTCGGCCGCATCGATCGAGAAGCCGTGGTCGTCGCTCGCCGTCAGGCAGGGGGCGTGCCCGACGGCGCAGGGCACGTCGCCGATGTCGCCGCACGTGCGGCACACCACGTGGTGGTGGTTGTCCTCGCGGAAGAGCTCGAAGCGGCCGGGGGACCCGTCCGGCTCGATCCTCCGCAGGAGCCGCACGTCCGTCAGGGCGTGCAGGACGTCGTAGACCGCCTGGGTGGACACAGTCCCGAGACGCTCCTTGACGCGGCGCCGGATCTCCTCCGCCGTCGCGTGGGGGTGCGCCTCGACCTCGGCGAGGACCGCGAGGCGCGGAGCGGTGACCCGGAGGTCGGCTGCGCGCAGCAGCTCGGCGTGGTCGGTGGGCATGGCCCCACCCTAGTCCCGAGACTGGAATGACTCAAGTATTGGCACCTGTCAGGACGGCGTCCGGGGTGTGGCGCTCGGCACAGCGGCGCCCAGCGGCGTGCCATCATCGGGCGGTGAGTACGAGCGGCGCCTACCCCGAGGGGACCGAGAAGCCGTCGGTCATCGTCCGGCCGGCGCTGCCCTCCGACGCGCGCCGCATCTTCGAGCTCGTCGCGCCCTACGCGGAGAAGCGCATCCTCATCGCCAAGGAGCTCATCAGCTACTTCGAGGCGATCCAGGAGTTCCTCGTCGCCGAGCTCCCCGACGAGGACGGCCAGTGGCAGGTCGTGGGCTGCGGCGCGCTCCACGTCATGTGGGACGACATCGCCGAGGTCCGTACCCTCGCCGTCGACCTCGACCACCAGCGGCGGGGGGTCGGCTGGCACGTCCTCACCGCCCTCATCGAGCGCGCCCGGGTGCTCGGCCTCAAGCGGGTGTTCTGCCTCACCTTCGAGGTCGAGTTCTTCCGCCGGATGGGCTTCGAGGTCATCGAGGGCACCCCCGTGGGCACCGACGTCTACGCCCAGATGCTGCGCTCCCACGACGACGGCATCGCCGAGTTCCTCGACCTCGCGCGGGTCAAGCCCAACACCCTGGGCAACTCGCGCATGCTGCTCGAGCTCTAGCGCGGCAGGCGCCGCCGCAGGACAAGGACGACGACGGCGAGCTGGGCCGTCACCGCCCCCAGTGCGAGGAACAGCACGGTCCGGCCCGGCTCGGCCAGGGACCAGCCGAGCGCGGCCCCGACGCTCCACACGAGCACCGCGCGCACGACCCACCGCAGCCGGTCCCGCACCGCTCCGACGACGGCCGCGAGCTCCGCGCCGGTGAGGGCGCCGCGCAGCCCGAGAGCGGCGACGGACGCCCCGACGAGCGCGAGCAGCTGGCCGCCGCCGAGGATGGTGAGGGTCGGCCCGGAGAGAGCCGGCTCGGAGCCGCTGAGCGCGAGGATCGCCGCGGCGACGACGGCCAGACCGAGGCAGGCGGCACCGCAGCCGACGACGGCGTCGCGCAGCGCGCGGATGGTGCGTGCCAGCCGGACGTCCGGCGGGACCGAGAGGCTCTCCACACCGGCACCCTACGCGGCCGTCCCGCCGCCACCGCCACCGCTCCCGCGCGCGGGCCGTCGGTCACGCTCGTAACCTCGGGAGCATGAGACGCCGAGCCGCCCTCTCCGCGGTCCTGCTCCTCACCGTCGCCGCTGCCTGCAGCACCAACGACGAGGAGTCGCTCGAGCGCCCGACGAACGCGGAGGAGCGTGACAGCGAGCAGCTCGCCACGTGCGAGGCCTTCTACGAGGGCACCGGGACACCGCTGGCCGAGCGCGCCGAGGCCGCCCGCTCGGCCCTCGGGTCCGGCGAGGTCGTCGACACCGAGACGTACACGGAGATCAACGCCCTCGAGCAGCGGCTGCGGGAGCTCTCGGAGGACGCGCACGTCGAGATGGTGCCGGTCATCGCCCAGGTCGTCGCCCCGTTCACCGCCGCGGTCACCGCGGTCAACGAGGCGGGGGAGCAGGAGGTCCCCGAGGGGGAGGAGGCGCCCTTCCCGGACCTCAGCACGATCGACGTCACCGAGTCCGCCGAGGCGCAGGGCCTGCTCGAGGAGATGTGCGCGGACGCCGGGTACGAGGCCGGCTAGCTCAGCCGGGCAGCGCCCACCGGCCCGGGGAGGGCTCGGCGACGAGGCCGTCGGTGTGCAGGGAGGCCAGGGCCCGCGCCGCCTGGGCGGGGTCCGCGGCACCTTCGCGCAGCGGGGCGAGCAGCTCCTTGGTGCCGAGCGTGGCGCCGTCGGGCAGCTCACGCAGGCGCGCCATGAGCCGCCCGCGCGCCTGGCGGTCCGTGCCGTGCCACGCCTGGGTGCGGCGCCGGCCGGCGAGCTCGTCCGGCGGGCAGCCGGCCCGGCGCCAGCGGCAGTGCTCCGCCAGCGGGCAGGCGCCGCAGCGCGGGGACCGGGCGGTGCAGACCAGGGCGCCGAGCTCCATGACGCCCTCGTTCCAGCGCACCGAGGCGGCCGGGTCCGCCGGCAGCAGCTCCGCGGCACCGGCCCGCTCGCCGGCGGTGAGGCCGGGCGGTGGCAGCGCCCGGCCGGCCACGACCCGGCCGAGCACGCGGCGCACGTTCGTGTCCAGGACCAGCGCCCGCCCGCGGTGGGCGAAGCTGACGACGGCGGCGGCCGTGTAGGCCCCGACGGCCGGCAGGGCGAGCAGCTCCTCCTCCGTCGCGGGCACCACGCCGCCGAAGCGCGCGACGATCTCCGCGGCGCACTCGCGCAGCCGCAGCGCCCGGCGCGGGTAGCCGAGCCGCTGCCAGGCGCGCAGCACGTCCGCCGGGGCGGCCGCGGCCAGGTCCGCGGGCGTGGGCCAGCGTGCCATCCACTGCTCCCACGCCGGGGCCACCCGCGCGACGGGCGTCTGCTGGGACATGACCTCGCTGACGAGGACGCCCCACGGCGTCGTGCCGGGACGGCGCCACGGGAGGTCGCGGGAGTGGGCGGCGAACCAGGCGGCCACCGGGGCGTGGAGGTCGGGCATCGCCACCAGTGTGCCCCGTCCCGGCGAGCCTTCCGGGACGGTGGCGGCGTGGGTGTCTACCGTCGGAGCCGTGAGCACCTCAGGACCCGCACGGCGACCGGCGCGGCCCTCGGCCGCCGTCTACCGGCGCCGGCGCCTCGTCGCGCTGCTGCTCCTGCTCCTCGTCGTGGCCGGTGTCGTGTGGGGCGTCACCGCCCTGCTCGGCAGCCGGGACGCGACCCCCGCCGCCACGGCGGACCCCACCGAGGAGAGCACCGGCGCGCCGGAGCCGTCACCCGGCGAGGTGGCGGCGTGCGAGGGGGCGGACGTCGAGGCGGACTTCGCCATCGAGCCCACCGCCGCCGAGGTGGGCGCGGAGGTCACGGTGCGCAACACCGGTGACGCCCCGTGCCTGCTCGACGCCGGGCCGGGCACGCTCGTCGCCTCGGTCACCTCGGGCAACGACGCCGTGTGGAGCTCGGCGCACTGCGCAGGCGACGCGACGAACAAGCTGCTCCTCGACGCCGGCGGCACGACCCCCGTCACGGTCACCTGGGACGGGCACCGCTCGGCGGAGGGCTGCCCCGGAGGTCAGCCGCAGGCCGGGCCTGGCACCTACCGCCTGGCCCTCGAGCTGGCGGGCGACCCGCTGGGCACGGAGGCCTTCACCCTGGGCTGAGCAGGGCTCAGACGTAGCGCTCGAGGATCGAGGACTCCGCCAGGCGGGACAGGCCCTCCCGCACCGAGCGGGCACGCTGCGGACCGACGCCGTCCACCTGCTGGAGGTCCTCGGTGCTCGCGGCGAGCAGCTTCTGCAGCGGCCCCAGGTGCTCGACGAGCGCGCTGACCACCGCGGAGGGCAGGCGGGGGATGCGCGAGAGCATCCGGTAGCCGCGCGGGCTCAGGGGGTCGTCGAGGGACTGGCCGTCCGGGCCGCCGATGCCGAGCGCGCGGGCGATCGCCGACATCTCGATGAGCTCGGCGGAGGAGAGCGCGGCCAGCCGCGTGAGCACACCGGTGACGTTGTCGGCGGCCCGGGCGCTGTAGTCGCGGATGATGAACTCGCGGTCCGGGGCGAGCCCGCCGATGAGCTCGTCGAGCTGGAGGGACAGCAGCCGCCCGTCGGCGCCGAGCTCGATGACGTAGCCGTCGATCTCGGCGGAGATCCGCGAGACCATCTCGAGGCGCTGGACGACGGTCGTGACGTCACGGACGGTGACGAGGTCCTCGATCTCGAGGGCGGCGAGCGTGCCGGACACCTCGTCGAGCCGCATCTTGTAGCGCTCGAGGGTGGCCAGGGCCTGGTGGGCGCGGGAGAGGATTGCGCTGGAGTCCTCGACGACGTGCCGCACGCCGTCGACGTAGAGCGCGACGATCCGCATCGACTGGCTCACGGTGATGACCGGGTAGCCGGTCTGCTTGGCCACGCGCTCCGCGGTGCGGTGGCGCATGCCGGACTCGCTGGTCTCGACGCTGGTGTCGGGCATGAGCTGGACGTTGGCCCGGCGGATCCGCTGGCGGGCGTAGTCGACGACGACGGCGCCGTCCATCTTCGCCAGCTCGCGCAGCCGGGTGGCGGAGAACTCGACGTCGAGGTCGAAGCCGCCGGAGCAGATCGTCTCGACGAGGTCGTCGTAGCCGAGGACGATGAGCGCCCCGGTGCGGCCGCGCAGGATCCGCTCGAGGCCGTCCCGCAGCTCGGTGCCCGGTGCGACGGCCTGCAGGGTGGCGCGCAGCAGCGTGTCGGCCTGCTCAGGCACGGGCTCTCCTCGGGTCGTGTGCGGAGCGCCGCTCGCACGCCCCGGGGGTCATCTTACGGCGCGCACGTGCGGCCCAGAACCTTCCGGCGCCCGCATCGGTGGCGGTGCCTCGGGAAGGGCGGCGAGGAGCGCCTCGTGGATGTTGGCGACCGGCAGCACCGAGACGCCGGGGACCGGCTTGAGCTGGTCGGCCCCGTGGCGGGGGACGAGCGCGATGGTGAAGCCGAGCCGGGCGGCCTCGCTCAGGCGGCGCTGGACACCGACCGTGGCGCGGACGTCACCGGTGAGCCCGACCTCCCCGATCGCGACGACTCCGCCGAGGAGGGCCCGGTCCGCGGCCGCGGAGGTGATGGCGAGGGCGACGGCGAGGTCCACCGCCGGCTCCACCGCGCGTGCCCCGCCGACGGTGGAGACGTAGACGTCCCGCCCGGACAGGTCCAGACCGACGCGCGCCTGGAGGACGGCGAGGGTCATCGAGGTGCGGGAGCCGTCCAGCCCGGAGGTGGTGCGGCGCGGGTTGCTCAGCGAGCTGGCGGCCACGAGCGCCTGGATCTCGGTGGGCATGGGCCGGCGGCCCTCGAGGCTGACCGAGGCGCAGGTGCCGGGCACCGCCGTGGTGCGCGACTCGGAGAGGAACAGGCCCGACGGGTCGGGCAGCCCGCTGATGCCGGAGTCGGTCAGCTCGAAGCAGCCGACCTCGTCGGTGGGCCCGTAGCGGTTCTTCGTGGCGCGCAGCAGGCGCAGGCGTGAGTGGCGGTCGCCGTCGAACTGGCAGACGACGTCGACGAGGTGCTCGAGCACGCGCGGCCCGGCGAGCGAGCCGTCCTTGGTCACGTGGCCGACGAGGATGACCGGCACGTGGCGCCGCTTGGCCGCGCCGATGAGGGCCGCGGCGACCTCCCGGACCTGGCTCACCCCGCCGGCGGCGCCGTCCACCTCGGCCGAGGAGATGGTCTGGACGGAGTCGACGACGACGAGCGAGGGATCGGCGGCCTCGATGTGCCCGAGGACGGTGGCGAGGTCGTTCTCGGCGGTGAGGAGGAGGCGCTCGGCCATCGCCCCGATGCGCTCGGCGCGCAGGCGCACCTGGCTGGCCGACTCCTCGCCCGTCACGTAGAGCACCGAGCCGGTGCCGTGCTCGGCCGCCCGGGCCGCGACGTCGAGCAGGAGCGTGGACTTGCCCGCGCCGGGCTCGCCGGCGAGGAGGACGACGGCGCCGGGCACGATCCCGCCGCCGAGGACGCGGTCGAGCTCACCGACGCCGGTGGGGCGGGCGCGGGCGGTGTCGACGTCGACCTCGCCGATGGGCTGGGCGGCGAGGGCCGGCCGGGCGGGGGAGGGAGCGCGGCTGCCGGCGGGCGCGCCCGCCTCGCTCACGGTGCCCCAGGCCTGGCACTCCCCGCAGCGGCCTACCCACTTGGCCGTGCTCCAGCCGCACTCGGTGCACCGGTAGGCGGGGCGCTGGGTCTTGGTCGATGCCATGGGGTGACGGTAGCCCGGGCCACCGACACGGCGGCCCGGGCCGGCTCAGGCGGTGGGGAGCGCGTCGATGCTCAGCGTCAGCGTGTGCTCCTGGCCCGGCTCCAGCACGACGAGGTCGGTGCCGGAGTTGAAGGCGTCGGGCGGGCAGGTCATCGGCTCCACGGCCACGCCGCGGCGGTCGACCTTCTCCCCGGAGTACACCTGCACCCACGGCGCGTCCGCGTGCATGCGGGCGACGAACGGCGTGCCCGGGTGCTCGAGGGTCACGGTCCAGCCGCCCTCGGGCAGGCCGGTGTAGGCGTGGTCGATGCGGCGCCCGCCCAGCGGGCGCGGCTCGCGCAGGTCGAGGTCGCCGGACACCTCGCGCAGGCCCACCGGCGCCAGCCGCTCGTCGACCTCGAGGACCCGCGCGCCGGGCGCGCTGAGCGTGCACTCGTCCACCGGCGCGAGGTCGCAGGTGAGGTAGGGGTGGGTGGAGGAGCCGTAGGGCGCGGGGGTGTCACCGAGGTTGGTCGACGTGATGCTCACCGTGAGGCCGGTCGCGGCGTCGAGCCGGTAGGTGACGCTTGAGCGCAGCCAGAAGGGGTAGCCGTAGCGGGGCGGGAGCTCGGCGGTCAGGGTGACCTCGTCCGCGGTGGCGGCGGCGACGTCCCAGGCCACCCAGCACAGCAGCCCGTGGAGGGCGGCGCCGGTCTCGTGCTCGTTGACCGGCACCTCGTGGGTCTCGCCGGCGAAGTCGTAGCGCCCGCCGGTGATCCGGTTGGGCCACGGCACGAGCGTCTTGCCCAGGTACCCCACGGGCAGTTCGGCGGGGTCGTGCCCGACGACGACGTGCCGGCCGCGCCAGGTGAGCCCGGCCAGGCCGGCGCCCACGCTGACGACGGTCGCACGGTAGTCACCGGCAACGAGGGTGAGGACTTCTCCTCCGGGGGTGGTCACGTCGTCGTCCTTCCTGGCGCCACCGGGGCGTGAGCGCTCACATGCATCCTAGGCGGGCCCTCAGGGCCGGGCGGCGAAGGTCTCGAGGAGGGACGAGTCGCCCGAGACGATGATCGTGTCGCCGGGATTGATCCGGGTCTCCTCGGTCGCGTACTCGAAGGCCTCGCCGGGCGACTTCACCCCGAGGACGGTGACGCCGTAGCGGGCGCGGATCTGGGACTGCCCGATCGTGAAGCCCTGCGTCTCGCGCGGCGGGCGCATCTTGACGATCGTGAAGCCGTCCTCCATCTCGATGTAGTCGAGCATGCGGCCCGAGACCATGTGCGCCACCCGCTGCCCGGCGTCGTGCTCGGGGTAGACGACGTGGTGGGCGCCGATGCGCCGCAGGATGCGCCCGTGCTCCCCGGAGGTCGCCTTGGCCCAGATCTGCGGCACCTCCATGTCGACGAGGTTGGCGGTGATGAGGACGCTCGCCTCCAGCGAGGTGCCGACCCCGACGACGACGACCGAGAAGTCCTGCGCCCCCAGCTGCTCGAGGGCGTCGGGGTTCGTCGCGTCGGCCTCGACCACCGGCAGCCGGCCGGACCACTGGGAGACGAGGTGCTCGTCCTTCTCGACGGCCAGGACCTCGCGCCCGATGTCCTCGAGGGTCGCGGCGAGGGCCGCGCCGAAGCGGCCGAGCCCGATGACGAGCACCGCGCTCGCGGGGGGCAGGTTGCGCTGCGCCATGTCCACCGTCCTTTTCTTCTCGGTCCTCAGTGTGCCGGGCTCAGCCGACGATCGGCGGCTCGGAGGGCATGCGGATGACCCGGCGGCGCTGGCGGAGGGCCAGCGCGCCGGCCAGTGTGACGGTGCCGAGGCGGCCGGCGAACATGAGCGCGCTGAGGACGTACTTGGCTGCGTCGGGGAGGTCGGGGGTGATGCCGGTGCTGAGCCCGACCGTCGCGAAGGCGGAGATCACCTCGAAGAGGACGAGCTCGAGGTGGTAGTCCGTCAGGGCCAGCAGGAGAAGCGTACCGACACCGACGAGCGTGGCACCGAGGAAGGCGACGGCGACGGCCAGCCGGATCGTCGTCGTTCCCACCCGCCGCCCGAAGGCCTCGGCGTCGCGGTCGCCGCGCGCCTCGGCGACGATGGCGAGCACGAGGACGGCGAAGGTCGTCACCTTGATGCCCCCGGCGGTCGACGCCGACCCGCCGCCGACGAACATGAGGGCGTCGGTGATGAACCACGTCGCGTCGTTCGCGACGCCGAGGTCCACTGTGCTCAGGCCCGAGGACCGGGAGTTGACGCCTGCCAGGAGTGAGGCGAGCACGCGGTCGGCGACGGGTAGCTCCCCGAGCGTCGCGGCGTTGCGCCACTCGAAGAGGGCGAAGGCGAGCGACCCGCCGAGGGCGAGGAGCGCGTAGGTGACGACCGTGAGCTTCGTGTGCAGCGACAGGCGCCGTTGGCCCCGCAGCCGGCCGACGACGTTGAGGATGACGGGGAAGCCCAGCGCACCGACGGCACCGCCGATGATGATCGGCAGACACATCCACCAGTCACCGACGAAGGGCTCCATCCCGCTCTCGAGAACGACGAAGCCCGCGTTGTTGAAGATCGACACCGCCATGAACACGGCGTGCCAGGTCGCGTCCCCGAGGGACTCACCGAGCGACAGGAAGCGCGGGACGAGGACGAGGACGATCATGAGCTCGAGGGCGAGCGAGGCGACGACGACGGCGCGCACCAGGGTGCCGACCTCACCGAGGCGGGTCGTCTTTGTCTCGGAAGCGGCGAGGAGCCGTTGGGTCAGCCCGATGCGCCGCGAGACCGCCAGTCCGAGGATCGAGGCGAGCGTCATGACGCCGAGGCCACCGATCTTGACGGCGACGATGATGACGGCCTGACCGAAACCGGACCAGTAGGTGGCGGTGGAGACCGTCGTCAGCCCGGTGACGCACACGGCGGAGACGGCGGTGAAGAGCGCGTCGACGAAGGCGGCCGGCTCCTCGGCCCGCGTCGCCGCGGGCAGCGAGAGCAGTGCGGTGGCGACGGCGATGATGGCGGCGAAGACGAGCAGCGCCAGCCGGGCGGGGGAGTGACGCGCCATGTGGTCGACGGCGTCCCGCAGCGCACCGAGCGCGCGGCTCGGCCAGGGGGCGCGAGGCGTCCGCACAGCTGTCACGCGCACACCTTGCCAGACTCCGGCCCGCGCTACCGTGAAGCATGCCCAAGCCGCTGCTCCCGTGGAGCGAGGACCTGCTGGAGTACAACTTCGGCGCCGGCCACCCGATGGCCCCCCTCCGCCTCGCGCTCACGCACCGGCTGCTCGCCGACTTCGGGCTGCTCGAGGCCTTTGCCGTCACGGACGTCGGCCCGGCGGACGACGCCGCCCTGCTGCGCGTCCACCAGGCCGACTACCTCGCCGCCGTCCGCGCGGCGGGCGAGGGCCGGGCGGACCCCGCCCGGGGGCTGGGCGAGACGGACAACCCGATCTTCGGGCAGATCCACGAGGCCGGTGCCCGGGTCGCCGGCTCGACGCTCGCCGCGGCGCTCGCGGTCTGGGAGGGGCGGGCGACGCGTGCCCTCAGCCTCGCCGGCGGCATGCACCACGCGATGCCGAACCGCGCCTCCGGCTTCTGCGTCTACAACGACGTCGCCGTCGCCGTCGCCGCCCTGCTCGACGCCGGGGCCGAGCGCGTCGCCTACGTCGACCTCGACGCCCACCACGGCGACGGCGTAGAGCGCGCCTTCTGGGACGACGACCGCGTCCTGACGATCTCGGTCCACCAGCACCCCGGCACGCTCTTCCCGGGCACCGGCTACGCCCAGGACCTCGGCGGGCCGGCCGCGCGCGGCACCGCGGTCAACGTGCCGCTCCCTCCGGGCACCGGCGACGCCGGCTGGCTGCGGGTCCTGGACGCCGTCGTCGCGCCGCTCGTCGAGGAGTTCCGCCCGCAGCTGCTCGTCAGCCAGCACGGCTGCGATTCCCACACGCTGGACCCGCTCGCCGAGCTCACCGTCTCCGTCGACGCCCAGCGGCGCGCGGCGCTCCTCATGGCCGAGCTCGCCGACGCCCACGCCGGCGGCCGCTGGGTGGCCACAGGAGGTGGTGGCTACGAGGTCGTCAGCGTCGTGCCGCGGGTGTGGGCGCACCTGGCCGCCGTCGTCGCCGGCCGTCCCCTCGACCCGGCCACTCCGGTGCCCGAGTCGTGGCGCGCGGACGTCACCGGGCTGGCCGACGTCGAGCCGCCGACGCGGATGACCGACGACGTCGACGCCGGGTATCGCCCCTGGTCGGCGGGCTACAACCCGGACGACGCCGTCGACCGCGCCGTCATGGCGACCCGCGGCGCCGTCTTCCCGCTCCACGGCCTCGATCCCCAGCAGCTCTAGGTCAACGGATGGTTTCCCAAAAGTGGCCGGAGGCTCTAGAGTCGTCGCGTATCTCCGCGCGATCGCGCCGAAAATGACAGGTAGGTGGACATGGCAGAGCAGCAGGCACCGCGGTTCCTCACCGTGGCCGAGGTTGCCGAGCTCCTCCGGGTCTCGAAGATGACCGTCTACCGCATGGTGCACGCCGGGGAGATCCCGGCCGTCCGCGTGGGCCGCTCCTTCCGCGTCCCGCAGCTGGCCGTCGAGGAGATGCTCAGCAGCGGCATCGGCGACTGGTCCCCGGAGTCCCAGGCCCGCTGAGCCTGCCCTCGCGCGCGGCGCGAGGTCGCGAGACGATCACGCGATGGCGCCCACGCGAACCCTGCTCATCGTCCTCGCCGGCGGTGCGGGATCCCGGCTGGAGACGCTCACCGAGCGTCGGGCCAAGCCCGCGCTGCGCTTCGGCGGCAGCCACCGCCTCATCGACTTCCCCCTGTCCAACGCCGCCAACAGCGGCGTGAGCGACGTGTGGGTGCTCGAGCAGTTCGAGCCCGAGTCGATCACCGCGCACCTCGCCGGCGGGCGGCCCTGGGACCTGGACCGCTCCCGCGGCGGGCTCATGGTCCTCGGCCCGCACCGCGGCGACGAGCGCGAGGGCTGGCACGCGGGCACCGCCGACGCGCTGTGGCGCAAGGCCGAGCCCATCCGCGAGCACGCCCCCGACGTCGTCCTCGTCGCCTCCGCCGACGCCGTCTACCGCATGGACTACGCCGACGTCGTCGCCCACCACCTCGCGAGCGGTGCGGAGGTCACCATGGTGACCACGCGCCACGAGGGCGACTGCTCGCGCTACGGCGTCGTGCGCGTGGAGGACGGGCGGGTGACCGACTACGTCCTCAAGCCCGAGGACCCACCCACCCGCATCGTCACGACCGAGGTCTTCGCCTTCACCCCGGCCGCGCTGCTCGAGACCCTCGAGGCGGCCGCCGGCGAGGCCGACGAGGGCCTGGGCGACCTCGGCGAGCAGGTGCTGCCCGCGATGGTCGCCCGCGGCGCCGCCGCGGACTACCGGCACACCGGCTACTGGCAGGACGTCGGCACGGTCGACGCGTACTGGTCGGCGCACATGGAGCTCCTCGAGCAGCCGCCCTTCGACCTCGACGACCCCTCCTGGCCGGTGCGCACCCCCGCGCAGCGGCACCTCGGCGCCCGCGTCCACGCCCGCGGGCAGGTCGAGGACTCCCTGCTCTCGCCCGGGGTCGTCGTCGAGGGCACGGTGCGCCGCAGCGTCCTCGCCCCGGGCGTCCAGGTGGCGCCGGGCGCGGAGGTCGTCGACTCCGTCCTCCTCGACGACGTGCGGGTCGGGCCCGGCGCGACCGTGCGGCGCAGCGTCGTCGACGAGGGAGCGCGCGTGCGCGGCCGGGCGGAGGTCGGCGGGGAGGACGACGGGCAGGACGGCGTCACGCTCATCAGGGCCGGCAGCGTCGTCCACCCGCGCAAGCGCATCCCCGCGGGCGGGCGCTACCCGGGGTGACCTGGGTCCCAGAGCCGCGGGAGGCGCACGGAGGCGGTAGACTCGCCGAGTTCAGCGTGTAGTCCCGCGCGCCACCATCCGGCACCACCACAGCACTGCGAGGTCCCATGGGCTCTGTCATCAAGAAGCGCCGCAAGCGTATGTCGAAGAAGAAGCACCGCAAGCTGCTTCGCAAGACGCGCCACCAGCGTCGCAACAAGAAGTGACCGCCTCCAGGCCCGGCAGACTGCCGGGCCTGGCGCATGTCCGGCGTCCTAGGAGCCGGTGAACCGACGGCGCAGGGCGCGGAGCACGGCGGTCGCCGCCCACACCGTGCCGGCCCAGCCGGCGCCCCGCACGCCAGCGCGCACGTCCTTCTTGACGTCCCGGCGCCGGCGGCGGAAGTCGCGCACCGGCCAGCCCACGTCCACCGCGTGCAGCCGCATCCGCGGCTCGGGGTTGATCGCGCAGGGCGAGCCGACCGTCGAGAGCAGCGGGATGTCGTTGACGGAATCCCCGTAGGCGAAGCTGCGCGACAGGTCGATCCCGCGCTCACGCGCGAGGGCGAGGACGTTGCCCTTCTTGCCCTCGCCGTGGAGCATGTTGCCGCGCAGCGCCCCGGTGTAGATGCCCTCCTCGTGCTCGGCGATCGTGCCGAGCGCGCCGGTGGCACCCAGGCGCCCGGCGATGAGGTCGGCGATCTCCGCGGGGGTGGCCGTGATGAGCCACACCTCGTGCCCCGCGGCCAGGTGCTGCTCGATGAGCGACCGGGCGCCGGGGAAGATCTTGTTGGCCAGGACCTGGTCGTAGACCTCCTCGCCGATCGCGACGATCTCCGCGACCGTCCGCCCGCGCACGATCCCCAGCGCGCGCTCGCGGACCGCGGCGATGCGGTCGAGGTCCTCCCCGAGCAGGAGGTAGCGCACCGAGTGGCCGGCGAAGAAGGCGATGTCGCGCAGGCCGAAGAAGTCACGGCGGTAGAGCTCGCGGGCCAGGTGGTAGGCGCTGGCGCCGCGGATGATCGTGTTGTCGACGTCGAAGAACGCCGCGACGACCGCGTCGTCGTCGTCCGTCGTCGCGTGCACGTCCCCACCCTAGGGCCGCGCGTAGGATCGGCGCGTGCCCGACTCCCGAGTGGTCCTCTACTCCCGCGCCGGCTGTCACCTGTGCGAGGAGGCGCGCGCCGTCGTCGTCGCCGAGTGCGAGCGTGCCGGTGCCGGGTGGCGGGAGGTCGACGTCGACGCCGACCCGCAGCTGCAGGCGCGCTACGGGGAGTACGTGCCCGTCGTCGAGGTCGACGGCACGGTCCAGGGCTTCTGGCGCCTCGACCCCACGCGCCTCAGGTCCGCCCTCACCTAGCCCGCAACCCCGGTAACGCCGACAGCCGGACTCCTCGAGGAGGAATCCGGCTGTCGGCGCGTGACGGGCGGGATCTCCTCGGGAGAATCCGGCTGCCGGCGCGAGGAAGAGGGGGAGCGTCAGGCCGCGATGGCCGAGATCTCCAGGGCGATGCGGATCTTGTCGCCGACGAGCACGCCGCCGGTCTCGAGGGCCGCGTTCCAGGTGAGGCCGAACTCCTTGCGGGAGACCTCGGTCGTGGCGGAGAAACCGACTCGCTTGTTGCCGAAGGGGTCGGTGGCCGCGCCGTTGTACTCGACGGCAAGGGTGGCCGGCTTGGTCACGCCGTTGATGGTGAGGTCGCCGTGGACCGTGAACTCCTCGTTGCTGCCCTCGACGGAGGTGCTGGCGAAGGTCCAGGTCGGCTTGTTCTCGGCGTCCCAGAAGTCGGCGGAGCGCAGGTGGTTGTCGCGGTTCTCGTCGCGGGTGTCGACGGAGCCGGACTGGATGGTCACGTTGACGGCGGAGTCGGCGAAGTTCTCGGCGACGGTGATGTCACCGGCGAAGTCATTGAACTGGCCGCGGACCTTGGCGATGCCGGCGTGCCGGACGCTGAAGCCGACCTCGCTGTGCGACGGGTCGATGGTGTAGGTGCCGGGGGCAAGGGTCATGAGTGTCTCCTCGATCGATGCAAACGAACTTGACTGTTCAACCATAACTCCGGCGCGGGCGACGTGCAAGACGGGGGTGCACGGGGTGGGGCGGGTCATAACCGGGGCGGGCCCGGCGGCCCGGGAGTTTGCGACACTAGGGGCATGTCCCGAACGACGGTGCACCTCCTGCGCCACGGTGAGGTCCACAACCCCGGCGGCGTCCTCTACGGCCGCCTCGAGGGTTTCCGGCTGTCCGACCGCGGGCAGCAGATGGCCCGGCGGGTGGGCGAGGTCCTCCACGGCAACGGCCACAACCTCCGGCTCGTCGTCGCCTCCCCGCTCCAGCGCGCCCAGGAGACGGCCCTCCCCACGGCCCGGGCCTTCGGGCTGGAGCTCGGCACCGACGAGCGGCTCATCGAGGCCGCCAACGACTTCGAGGGCACGACCGTCGGCAGCCAGCGGGCCAAGCTCGCCAGCCCCCGCTACTGGCGCCGCTACGTCAACCCGATGCGCCCGAGCTGGGGCGAGCCCTACCGCGACCAGGTCGCGCGGATGACCGCCGCCGTCGGGGACGCGCGCCGCCGGCTGGAGGCCGAGGGCGGCGGGGAGGCGCTCCTCGTCAGCCACCAGCTGCCCATCTGGGTCACCCGCCTCTTCCTCGAGCGCCGCCCGCTGTGGCACGACCCCCGCAAGCGGCAGTGCTCCCTCGCCTCGCTCACCTCCCTCACCTTCGACGGCTCGCGCCTCGTCGGCCTGGCCTACTGGGAGCCGGCCGCCGACCTCGTCGCCGGTGCCCTCGACCTGCTGCCCGGGGCGTCCGGTGCCGCGATCCCGCGTGCGGACGTCGAGGGGAACGCATGAGGACGGTCCGCGCACTGGCCGCCCTCGTCCTCGCCGCGCTCGCTCTCGCCGGCTGCGCGCCCGCGGAGGAGACGGCGCAGGACACGACCGGCGCCGGCTACCAGGCCGGGGACGGCTCCTGGACCACGTGGGAGGCCGACGAGCGCAGCGAGCCCGTCGAGCTCACCGGCACGACCTACGACGGCGAGGAGGTGGCGCTCGCGGACTGGCGCGGCGACGTCGTCGTCCTCAACTTCTGGTACGCCGCATGCCCGCCCTGCCGTGCCGAGGCCCCCGACCTCGCCGCCATCCACACCGACTACGCCGACGACGGCGTGCGGCTGCTCGGGGTCAACCCGCGCGACGACGCCGCCACCGCCCAGGCCTTCGAGCGCAGCTTCGAGGTGCCCTACCCGAGCCTCCACGACGAGGCCGCCCGGGGCGTCGCCGCGCTGCAGGGCGTCGTGCCGCTCCAGGCCATGCCGACGACGGTCGTCCTCGACGCCGAGGGGCGGGTGGCCGGCCGCGTGCTCGGGCAGATCGACCCCGCCGTCGTGCGCGGCATGGTCGACGACGTCCTCGCCGAGGCGGCCCGATGAGCTGGGACGGGATCGCACAGACCTTCCAGACGACCGTCCTCAGCGGCTCCCTCCTCGCCGCCGTGCCCGTCGCGCTCCTCGCCGGCGCGATCTCCTTCGCCTCCCCCTGCGTCCTGCCCCTCATCCCCGGCTACGTCGGCTACCTCGGCGGGATGGCCGGCACGCTCGGCCAGACGCCGGGCGGCACGGGCCGGACGACGACGGCGACCCGCACCGGGCAGGGACGCCTGCTCCTCGGCGTGCTGCTCTTCGTCCTCGGCTTCAGCGCCGTCTTCGTCCTCCTCGGCGTCGTCTTCGGGGCCCTCGGCGTGGCCCTCGCGCCGTGGCTCGACGTCATCACCCGGGTCATGGGCGTCGTCGTCATCCTCATGGGCCTGGCCTTCATGGGCGCCGTGCCCTTCCTCCAGCGCGACCGCCGCCTCCACCTCAGCCCGCGCGCCGGGCTGTGGGGTGCGCCGCTGCTCGGCGTCGTCTTCGGCCTGGGCTGGGCGCCGTGCATCGGCCCGACCCTCTCGGCCGTCCTCCTCCTGTCCCTCGACGGCGGCGACCCCGCCCGCGGCGCGCTCCTCGCCGCGGCCTACTGCCTGGGCCTGGGCGTGCCCTTCGTCGTCATCGCGCTCCTCTACTCCCGCACCACCCGGGCGATGGGCTTCCTGCGGCGCCACCGCCTGACGATCATGCGGACCGGGGGAGCGCTGCTCGTCCTCGTCGGTCTCGCGCTCGTCACCGGGCTGTGGGGCCACTTCGCGAACTGGGTGCAGGGCCTGGTCGCCGGCTTCGTGACGGTGGTGTGATGAGCTACCGCCCCGAGGGTCTGCGGACCATGGACGACGCCGACGACGCACCGCCACCGTCCCCGGCGCCCACCGGCATCGGCCTGCGCGGCTGGCTGCGCTGGGCCTGGCGCCAGCTCACCTCGATGCGGGTGGCGCTGCTCCTCCTCATGCTGCTCGCCATCGCGGCGCTGCCCGGCGGCTTCTTCCCCCAGCGCCCGCAGGACCCGGCCGCCGTCGCCGCCTACTACGCCGACCACCCGACGGCCGCGGAGTGGCTCGAGCGGCTCGGCCTCTTCGACGTCTACGGCGCGCCCTGGTTCGCCGCGATCTACCTCCTCCTGTTCGTCTCCCTCATCGGCTGCATCCTGCCCCGCACCCGCACCCACCTGCGGGCGCTGCGGGCCGCACCCTCGCGGGTGCCGCGGCGCCTGGGCCGCTTCCCGGTCCACGCGACGCACACGACGACCGCCTCCGCCCAGGAGGTCACCCGCGCGGTGCGCGGCGCCCTCGGCCGTCGCTTCCGGGTCGCCGAGACACCCGAGGGCATCAGCGCCGAGCGCGGCTACCTCCGGGAGACCGGGAACATCGTCTTCCACCTCTCCCTCGTCGGGGTGCTCGTCGCCCTGGGCGCCGGGCAGATGCTCAGCTACCGCGGGCAGGCCGTCGTCGTCGAGGGGCGCTCCTTCGCCAACGCCGTCGTCGACTACGACTCCTTCACCCCCGGCTCCCTCGTCGACACCGACGACCTCGAGCCCTTCACCGTCACCCTCGACGAGATGTCCTCGGAGTTCACCGTGGACGCCCAGGCCCGCGACTTCGCCGCCGACGTCACCGTCACCCAGCCGGACGGCGAGACCCGGACCGACACGATCCGGGTCAACTACCCGATCACCGCCGCCGGCGCGAACGTCTACCTCGCCGGCAACGGCTTCGCCCCCCACCTCACCGTGCGCGACGCCGAGGGGGAGGTCGCCTTCTCCCAGCCGGTGCCCTTCCTGCCGGAGGACGACTTCTACACCTCCCGCGGCGTCGTCAAGGTCCCCGACGTCTCCCCGGGCCTGGAGCAGCTCGGCCTCACCGGCTACCTGCTGCCCAGCGCCGTCGTCGACGAGGAGGGTGCCCGCTCGGTGCACCCGCAGCCCCACGCCCCGCTCCTCGTCCTCGAGGTCTACACCGGTGACCTCGGCCTGGACGACGGCGTCCCGCAGAACGTCTACGAGCTCGACACCGAGGGCATGACCCCGGTCATGGTC
Organism: Georgenia phoenicis; assembly: GCF_047302425.1. Classification (NCBI taxonomy): domain Bacteria; kingdom Bacillati; phylum Actinomycetota; class Actinomycetes; order Allobogoriellales; family Allobogoriellaceae; genus Georgenia; species Georgenia phoenicis. The sequence goes on from NZ_CP154855.1 coordinate 716,411, forward strand.
GGCGAGGAGCCGGCGACGGTCCTCGTCGAGCCCGGCCAGGAGGTCGAGCTGCCCGACGGCCTGGGCACCATCGCCTTCGAGTCCCTGCCGCGCTTCGCCGCCCTCGACCTGCGCTACGACCCCTCGCTCACCGTCCTCCTCGTCTCCGCGCTGCTCGCCATGGCGGGGCTGTCCGCGTCGCTCTTCGCGCCGCGGCGCCGTCTGTGGGTGAAGATCGGGGAGGACGACGACGGACGTACAGTTGTCGAGGCGGCCGCGCTGGCCCGTGGCGACGACCCCGGCCTCGAGCCCGAGCTCGAGCGCGTCATGACCGCAGTCCGGGCCGCTGCGCCCACGTCTCAGGAGGACACGTGAACGACCTCGGCCAGCTGAGCCTGCTGGCGATCTACGGTGCGATGGCCGCCTACGGCGTCGCGATGGTCGCCTTCGGCATCGACCTGTCCGCCCTGCGCGACGGCGGCCCCGCCGACCGCCCCCGCCGGGCGGTGCGGGTGGCGATGACGACGACCTACGCCGGCCTGGCCCTGCACGTCGTCGGCGTCGTCACCCGGGGCATCGCCGCCGGCCGCGTGCCGTGGGCGAACATGTACGAGTTCTCGATCGTCTTCACGCTCGTCGCGGTGGCGACCTTCGTCCTCGTCCAGCGCTGGCGCGACCTGCGCTACCTCGGTGCGCTCGTCATCACCCCGGTGCTCCTCGCGCTCGGCCTGGCCGTCTCCGTCCTCTACATCGAGGCCGACGGCGTCCGCCCGGCGCTCGACCACTACTGGCTCGTCATCCACGTCTCCGTCGCGACGGCGGCGATCGGCGTCTTCTCCGTGGGCGCCGCGATCTCGGTGGTCCAGCTCGTCAAGGCCCGCGGGGAGAGCACCCGGGCCGTCGCCGAGCGTGAGCCGGCCGTCGCCCTCGCCGGTGGCTCGGGCGCCCCGGCCGCCGACGCCGCGGCGCCCACGGAGCGCGCCCGTGGCTTCTGGGGCCGGCTGTCCGACGTGCTGCCCGGTGCGGCTGAGCTCGAGCGACTGGCCTACCGGCTCAACGCCGTCGGCTTCCTCTTGTGGACCTTCACGCTCATCGCGGGCGCCATCTGGGCCGAGCACGCCTGGGGCCGCCCGTGGAACTGGGACCCCAAGGAGGTCGGCACCTTCGTCGTGTGGGTCGTCTACGCCGCCTACCTCCACGCCCGCGCAACGCGCGGCTGGGACGGGCGCAAGGCCGCCTACCTGGGCCTGTCCGGCTTCGGGCTGCTGCTCGTCAACTACTACGTCGTCAACCTCTTCGCCGACACCGTCCACGGCTACGCCTTCTAGCGGTCCCACGACGCCGAGAGCCGGATTCTCCACGGAGAATCCGGCTCTCGGCGTATGAAGAGGGGGAGGGGCGCTCAGCGGCGGGGACCGGGCTCGCCGTCGTCGGTGCTCTCGTCGTCGGCGGGCTCGTCGGCGGGCGGCTCCGCGGGACGCGGCCGGTTGAGGCCGGCGAGGAACTCGGGGTCGTCGTCCGGGGCGAGCGGGCGCGGCGCGGGCCGGCGCGTCGTCGGGCGCGAGGGGTGGGCGCCACCGACCCGGCCCGCGGCCTGCCGGCTCGCCCGGCTGACGACGAGCCACGCGAGGGCACCGATGCCCGGGAAGACGACGATGAGGACGACCCAGACCGCCTTGGGCAGGCCCACGGGCAGGTCGGTGTCCTCGGAACGGACGCAGTCGACGAGGGCGTAGACGACCAGGCCGATGAGGAGGATGAAGGGCAGGTATCTCAGCATGTCCCCTCCAGCCTATGCCGAGTGGCAGCGGGCCGGGGGCGCGCGGGCGGCGACGTACCCTGGGTGGGTGCCCATCCTGCGTTACACGCTCCTGCGCCTCGCGCTCATCGCCGGGGCCTTCGCGCTCCTGTGGCTGCTCGGCCTGCGCGGCTGGCTCGTCGCCGTCGTCGCGGTGGTCGTCGGGGCGCTGCTGTCCTACCTGCTGCTGCCCCGCCAGGCCGACGCCGCGGCGGCCGTCATCGCCCAGCGCCGCCGGCGCCGGGCGGAGTCGCTCGACGAGGCCATCGCCCAGGACGCCGCCGAGGAGGACGCGATCATCGACGGCGAGGACCTCCGGGACTGATCAGAGCAGCAGGCCCAGCCCGAGCAGGACCCCGTAGCCCAGCTCGAGCAGCCCCGTGTCGCGCAGCACGACGATGAGCTCGCGCCCCGTCGCCCCGCCCAGGACGATCCGGGCGAGCCGCACGACCACCGGTGCGAGCAGCAGCGTGAGCAGCGCCCAGGGGTGCGCCGGCGCCAGGGCGACGGCGAGGACGAGCGGCACGGTGACCATCGCGACGTAGCCGAGGCGCGCGCGCCGGTCACCCAGCCGGACCGCCAGGGTGCGCTTGCCCGCCACGGTGTCGGTGGGGATGTCGCGGACGTTGTTGACCATGAGCAGCGCACAGGCGATGAGGCCGATGCCGACCGCGCCGGCCAGCGCCGCCCACGACAGGCTCAGCGCCTGCGTGTACGTCGTGCCGAGGGTCGCGACGAGCCCGAAGAAGACGAAGACGCCCACCTCGCCGAGCCCGCTGTAGCCGTAGGGCCGCCGCCCGCCGGTGTAGTACCAGGCGGCGACGACGGACAGCGCACCGACCGCGACGAGCCACCACGTGCCCGCCAGCGCGCACAGCACCAGGCCGAGGACGGCCGCGACGCCGAAGGAGGCGAAGGCCGCGAGGCGGACCGTGCCCGGGCTCGCGGCTCCCGAGCCGGTGAGGCGCGGCGGGCCGGTGCGGACGTCGTCGGTGCCGCGCACGCCGTCGGAGTAGTCGTTGGCGTAGTTGACGCCCACCTGCAGCGCGAGGGCCACGCCCCCGGCGAGCAGCGCGCGCGGGACCGAGCCCGAGCCGAGGTCGTAGGCGGCGCCGGTGCCGACGAGGACGGGTGCGGCGGCGGCGGGCAGGGTGCGGATCCGCGCACCCTCGACCCAGTCGGCGAACGTGGCCATGGGGCTCCTTGCTGGGGGACGGCGTCCAGCGTAACGGCCTCAGGGCAGGCGCTCGGCCCGGGGGTCGGCGCCGGAGAGGAGCTCGGTGGCCAGGCGCGCGGCGGTGAGCCGGTCGACCTTGCCCGGCCCGCGCAGCGGCAGCTCGGGCAGCCGCACGAGCGCGCGCGGGGCGTGGTGGCGCCCCAGCCGGGCCGCGACGTGCTCGCGCACCCGCGCCAGGTCGGGGACGTCGTCCCCGGCGACCACCGCCGTGACGAGCGCGCCCCAGTGGTCGTCCGGCACGCCGACGACGACGACCTCACCGGCGCCGGGCAGCTCACCCAGCGCCTGCTCGACGGCGGCGGGGGAGACGTTGAGGCCGCCGGTGACGACGACGTCGTCCAGCCGGCCCAGGACGGTGAGGGTGCCACCGTCCAGGACGCCGCGGTCGCTGGTGCGCAGCCAGCGGCGCCCGTCGCGCTCCCGGAAGGTCGCGCGGTCGGCGGCGGGGTCGTCGAGGTAGCCGCGGGCGAGGACCGGGCCGCTGAGCCACACGCGCTCCTCGGCGTCGACCTCGACGTCGACGCCGTCGAGCGGGACGCCGTCGTAGACGCAGCCCCCGCCGGTCTCCGTCATCCCGTAGGTGGTGACGACGGGCACCCCGGCCTCCCGGGCGGCGTCGAGGAGGGCTGCGGCGGTGCGGGCCCCGCCGACGAGGACGGCGGCGAGCCCCCGCAGGGCGGCGACGGCGTCGGCGTCGTCCATGACGCGGGCCAGCTGGGTGGGGACGAGGGAGAGGTAGCCGGGGACGTCGGGCCGCAGCCGGCGCACCGCGGCGGCGAGCCCGGCGGCGCGGAAGCCGGCGGAGGTGTCGAGGACGACCGGCTCGGTGCCGGCGACGACGGAGCGGACGAGCACCTGCAGCCCGGCGACGTGGTGGACCGGCAGGCAGGCGACCCACTGGCCGGGGCCGGCGAGGCGGGCGTAGGTGGCGCGCGCCGAGGCGACGAGACCCGCGCCGTCGAGCGCGACGAGGTGGCCGGTGCCCGACGTCGAGCCCGACGTGGCGACGACGGCGGCGACGCCCCCGGGGACCGCGGGGACCGTGACGTCGCGCACGTCCGGGTCGGCGACCCGCAGCGGCGCGGAGCCCTCCAGCGCCCGCGGGAGCGCCGCGAGGACGCCCGAGACGGCGGACGCGCCGGTGCCGCCGGGCAGCGTGACCACGCGGTGACCGCCTCGTGACTGGGACCTCATGCCGTCAGGCTATGACCTGGGCGCAGGTACCGTGTGCCCCGGACACCACCCGGGGAGGACGACATGGCAGGACGAAGCCGCCGCTTCGCCGCGCTCGCGATCACGGCGCTCGCGCTCACGGCCTGCAGCGCCACGGCGCCGCCGGAGGCGCCGCCCGCCGCGACGCCCGCGCCCACGCCGTCGCCCACGCCCACCCCGGAGCCCGTGCCCACGTGGCCCCTCACCGGTCTGCCGGCCGCCGACGCACCCGAGCTCGTCGCCGTCGCCGTCAAGATCGAGAACACCGCGATGGCCCGCCCCCAGACGGGGCTGGAGGACGCCGACGTCGTGTGGGAGGAGATGGTCGAGGGCGGGATCACCCGCTTCAACGCCGTCTACCACTCCCAGCAGCCGGAGATCGTCGGCCCCATCCGGTCCGTGCGGCCCATGGACGCCGGCATCGTCGCCCCGCTCGGCGGCCCGCAGGTCATCTCGGGCGGGCAGTGGCTCTTCCTCGACCAGGTCGCCGAGGCCGGCGTCCAGCTCATCTCCTTCGACAACGGCGACGACGGCTTCTACCGCAGCGCCGACCGGCGCGCCCCGCACAACGTCTACGGCTACCTCGCCGAGCTCCGGGCGCAGGCCGAGGCGACCGAGCCGCCGGAGGAGCAGTTCGCCTTCGCAGCGGACGCCGCCGAGGCGACCGCCGCCGTCGAGGGCGAGCCCGCGAGCGCGCTGCGCCTCACCTTCCCGCAGTCGTGGCCCGGGTGGACCTGGGACGCCGCCGCGGGCCGGTGGCTGCGCGACGAGGCGGGCACCCCGGCCACCGCGGTGACGGGCGAGGTGCTGGGCGCGGAGAACGTCGTCGTCATGCGCGTCGACGTCGTCGCCTCCGCGGGCCGCGACCAGCGCGGTGACGCCGTCCCGGAGACGGTGATGACGGGCACCGGGGAGGCGCTCGTCGCCTCCGGCGGCCGCACGCTCGTGGCCCGGTGGTCCAAGCCCGCCGTCGACGCCCCGGTGGAGCTGACGACGGCGGACGGCAACACCGTCACGCTCACCCCGGGCACGACGTGGGTGGAGCTGGTCCCGACCGACCGCGGAGCCGTCGACATCGAGCGCTGAGGTCGTGCGAAAGGGGGAGCCCGGCGTCATGCCCGGGCAGGATGAGCAGGCGCCGGAATAGGTGCTGGTGGCCGATGCCCCGAGCCGCCGCCGGGCGGCATGCTGGTAACCGTGACCGCGCTCCACGAGCTTCTTCCGACGTCGTAGGGGGTGTGGCAGGCACGGTAACGGGGGGCGTGCCCGCTTCACGCAGGAGTGGAGGCCTGCGCGACGCGGCACGTACAAGGCTGTACCCGCAGCGGCTGTCAGGGATGGAGGGCCCGGGCGCTGCGGGTACAGCCGCTTTTTGTGCTCAGTAGTAGTAGGGGAAGCGCGACCAGTCCGGGTCGCGCCGCTCGAGGAAGGCGTCGCGCCCCTCGGCGGCCTCGTCGGTCATGTAGGCCAGGCGGGTCGCCTCCCCGGCGAAGACCTGCTGCCCGGCCAGCCCGTCGTCGACCATGTTGAAGGCGAGCTTGAGCATGCGGATCGCCTGCGGTGACTTGCCCGCGACGGTCAGCGCCCACTCCAGCGCGGTCGACTCGAGCTCCGCGTGGTCGACGACCTCGTTGACCACGCCCCAGCGCTCGGCGTCCTCGGCCGAGTACTCCCGGGCGAGGAAGAAGATCTCCCGGGCACGCTTGTCGCCGGCCTGCCGAGCCAGCAGCCCGGAGCCGTAGCCGGCGTCGAAGGAGCCGACGTTGGCGTCGGTCTGCTTGAAGCGGGCGTGCTGGCGGGAGGCCACCGACAGGTCGCACACGACGTTGAGGGAGTGCCCGCCGCCGGCCGCCCAGCCGCTCACCGCGGCGATGACGACCTTCGGCATCGTCCGGATGAGGCGCTGCACCTCGAGGATGTGGAGCCGGCCCGCGCGGGCCGGGTCGATCTGCTCGCGGCGCCGGGCCGGGTCGGCGAGCGGGTCGGCGTCCTCGGTCTCGTAGCGGTAGCCGTCGCGGCCGCGGATGCGCTGGTCACCGCCCGAGCAGAAGGCCCAGCCGCCGTCCTTGGGGCTGGGTCCGTTGCCGGTGAGGATGACGGCGGCGACGTCGGAGGTCATGCGCGCGTGGTCGAGGGTGCGGTAGAGCTCGTCGACGGTCTGCGGGCGGAAGGCGTTGCGCACCTCCGGCCGGTCGAAGGCGATGCGCACCGCCGGCAGGTCGCGGCCGTCGCGGACCGCCCGGTGGTAGGTGATGTCGGTGAGGTCGAAGCCCTCCACCGGGCGCCAGGCGCTGGGGTCGAAGGGCTGGTCGGTCTGCTCGCTCATGCGCTCACCCTAGGCGGCGCCGGTGTCCCGGTACGCTCGTCCCCGTTCGTGGTACGCGTGTACTGGAGGCTGTGATGGCGTGGGTCGTGCTGATGGCGTCGGGGCTGCTCGAGGCCGGGTGGGCGCTGTGCCTCAAGGCCTCGGAGGGCTTCACCCGGCTGTGGCCGAGCGTGTGGTTCGTCGTCCTCGCCGGGGCGAGCTTCCTCGGGCTGGCGTACGCGCTGCGCTCGCTGCCCGTCGGCGTGGCCTATGCGGTGTGGACCGGCATCGGGGCGGCCGTCACGGCCACCATCGGCATGGTGTGGCTCGGTGAGGGCGTCTCCACGCTCAAGATCGTCTCGATCCTCCTCGTCATCGCGGGGATCGCCGGCCTGCAGCTGGCCACCGACGAGCCGGCCGCCGCCGCCCCGGCGGTGACGCACGGTGAGTGAGCCCGCGGAGGAGGGCAGGGGCGCGCGCCGGAGGGCCGCGCTGGTCGAGGCGGCGGCCTCCCTCGTCCTCGAGCTCGGCCCGGCGCAGGTGACCCACCGGCGGGTGGCTGAGCGGGCCGGCGCCTCGCTGTCCGCGACGACCTACTACTTCCGCGACCTCGAGGAGCTGCGCGGCGCGGGCGCCGAGCTCATCGCCGAGCTGTGGGCGGAGCAGGCCGAGTGGGCCGCCGAGCAGGCGGAGCGCGCGGCCCCGGGTCGCGAGGAGGTGGTCGAGCTCCTCTGCGACGCGCTCCTGCCGCCGCCCGCGGGGGTTCGCGGCCACTACGAGCAGCTCGCCGGCGCGGGCCGCAGCGAGGCCGTCGCCGCCGCGTACCGGGCGGCCCGGGAGCGGCTGACCGGCGCCGTCGCCCGCCTCCTCGCGGCCGCGGGGAGCAGCTGCCCGGCCGAGCTCGCGCTCGCCGCCCTCGACGGCGCCGTGCTCGCCGCGCTCAGCGAGGGCCGCGACCCGCGTGCGGAGGCACGCCGCCTCCTCGCCCTCGTCCTCTGAGGAGGACGGCACTGCCGAACGCCGGACCCACCAGCGGCCGGGACGGTACGGTGCCCACCATGGGGGACCAGCAGCTGCCCGTCCTGGCGCCGGAGCCCGTGGAAGGGCCCGTCCGGCGCGTCGTCATCCGCTGGTGCCTCGCGGCGGTCGCGCTCTACGTCGCCTCGTGGGTGCTCGGCTCGCTCCGGGCCGCGCTGGCCCTGCTCGGGTAGTGCCGCCCCGGCATATCCTCGGGAGGTGACCTCCTCGCCCGGGCGCCCCGCCGTCCCGCCGCCCGCCGCCGTCTGGTCCAGCCCCATGACCACCCGCTTCCGGGGCATCACCACGCGCGACGGCGTGCTGCTGCGCGGCGACGCCGGCTGGGGGGAGTTTTCCCCCTTCTGGGACTACGACGACGCCGAGTCGCGCCCCTGGCTCGCCGCCGCCGTCGAGGCCGCCGAGCTTGGCTGGCCCGAGCCGGTCCGCGACCGCGTGCCCGTCAACGTCACCGTCCCCGCCGTCGGGCCCGAGCAGGCCGCCGCCATCGTCGTCGCGAGCGACGGCTGCCGCACCGCCAAGGTCAAGGTCGCCGAGCCCGGGCAGGACGCCGGGCAGGAGCAGGCACGCCTCGAGGCCGTGCGCGACGCCCTCGGCCCGGGCGGGAGGATCCGCATCGACGCGAACGCCGCCTGGGACCTCGACACCGCCCTGGACCGCCTCGCCCTCCTCGACCGCGCCGCGGGCGGGCTCGAGTACGCCGAGCAGCCCTGCGCCACCGTCGAGGACCTCGCCGCCCTGCGGCGCCGCACCGACGTCCCCATCGCCGCCGACGAGTCGATCCGCCGGGCCGAGGACCCGCTCGCCGTGCGCCGGGCCGAGGCGGCCGACGTCGTCGTCCTCAAGGTGCAGCCGCTCGGCGGGGTGCGCGCGTGCCTGCGCCTGGCCGAGCAGGTGGGCCTGCCGGTCGTCGTCTCCTCCGCCCTCGAGTCCTCCGTCGGCATCGCCGCCGGAGTCGCGCTCGCCGCCGCGCTGCCCGAGCTGCACCACGCCTGCGGCCTCGGCACCGTGCGCCTCCTCGAGCGCGACACCGTCCCCGAGCCGCTCGTGCCGCACGGCGGCTACCTGCCTGTCGCCCCGGCCCTGCCCACCGAGGCCAGCCTGGCCGCCGTCGCCGCACCGCCGGAGACCCGCCGGCGCTGGACCGAGCGGCTGGCCACCGTCGCCGCGGAGGTGGCCCGGTGAGCCCCGAGGCGCCCGCGGCGCTGCTCGCGCGGGAGCTCGTCACCGGGCTCGTCCGCGGCGGGGTGCGGCACGTCGTCCTCTCGCCCGGCTCGCGCAGCGCCCCGCTCGCCTACGCGCTCCTCGCCGCGCACGACGCCGGATGGTTGCGGCTGCACGTGCGCGTGGACGAGCGGGTGGCCGGCTTCCTCGCGCTCGGCCTCGCCCGCGCCGACGGCCTGCCCGCCGCGGTCGTCACGACCTCCGGCACCGCCGTCGCCAACCTCCACCCCGCGGTCCTCGAGGCCGCCCACAGCGGGGTCCCGCTCGTCGTCCTCAGCGCCGACCGCCCCCACGAGCTGCGCCGCACCGGCGCCAGCCAGACGACCGAGCAGGTCGGCATCTTCGCCGGCGCCCCGCGCTGGCAGGCGGACCTGCCAGCCGACACGCCCCCCGCCGCCACCCGCCAGGTGCTCGTGCGGGCGCTCGCGGCCGCCACCGGCGCCCGCTCGGGCGACCCGGGCCCCGTCCACCTCAACGTCGCCTTCCGTGACCCCCTCGTGCCGGCCGCCCCCTGGCAGCCCGGGGAACCGCCCGCCCCGCGCGAGGTCGTCGCCCACCGCGAGCCCGGGGGCACGGTCGACGTGCCCGCCGGCGGGCGCACCGTCGTCGTCGCCGGCGACGGCGCGGGACCGGTGGCCGCGTCCGTCGCCGAGACGGGGGGCTGGCCGCTCCTCGCCGAGCCCACCTCCGGCGCGCGGACGGGCCCGAACGCGGTCCCCGCGTACCGGCTGCTCCTCGCCGGGCTCGGCGAGGAGGTCGAGCGGGTGCTCGTCCTCGGCCACCCGACCCTGTCACGGCCGGTGAGCGCGCTGCTCGCCCGCCCGGACGTCGACGTCGTCGTCGTCGCACCCACCGGCGCGGTGTGGCCGGACGTCGCCGGCACCGCGGGGCGGGTCGCGGGTGGTGCGCGCGTCGTCCCCGGGGAGGCCGACGGTGAGTGGCTCGCGCGGTGGCAGCGTGCCGGGGCCGCAGCCGAGGAGGTGCTCGCCGCCCACGAGGAGCTCGACGGGCTGGGCGTCGCACGCACGGTGGCCCGGGCCGCCGTGACAGCGCACGCGGCCGGCCGTCCGGAGGTCATCGTGCTCGGCTCGTCGATGACGGTGCGTGACTGGGACCTCGCCGTCCCCGCCCTGCCCCAGGGGCTGCGGCTGGTGGCCAACCGCGGGCTCGCGGGTATCGACGGCACACTCGCGACCGCCTCGGGGTTCGCGCTTGCCACGGGCGGGCCGGTCCGCGCGGTCGTCGGGGACCTCACCTTCCTCCACGACGCCGGCGCGCTGCTGCGCGGCTCGCTCGAGGAGGAGGTCGACCTCCAGGTGGTGCTCCTCAACGACCGCGGCGGGGCGATCTTCGCGACCCTCGAGCACGGCGCGCCCGAGCGGGCGGCGACCTTCGAGCGGGTCTTCGGCACGCCGCAGGAGGTCGACGTCGCTGCCCTGTGCGCCGGCTACGGCGTCCGCCACCGGTCGGTGCGGAGCCTGGCGGAGCTGGCCGAGGTCCTGGCCGAGCCGGTCACCGGACGGTCCGTCGTCGAGGTGGCGCTGGACCGGACCGGGCTGCGGGAGCGGCGCGAGCGCCTCGCCGCCCGCGTGGGGGACGTCGTCGCCGGCTAGTCCGGCAGCGCGAACGTCACCCAGATGTGCTTGGTCGCGCCCGTGGTGTACCAGCCGACCTCCTGGCCGACCCGACGGGCGATCTGGAGCCCGAAGCCGCCCGCACCCGGTTCTCGGTGCCCGGCGAGGACGGGGACCGAGTCGGGGTCGTGGTCGGCGACCTCGAGGAGGTAGCGGCCGCCGTCGGACCCGAGCGTGACGATGGTCGGCGGGCGGCCGTGCTCGAGGGCGTTCGCGGCGAGCTCGGAGGCGACGAGGATCATCCGCTCGGGCACCTCCGCCAGGGTGCCGGAGGGCGGTGCGTCGCCCAGGCCCAGCGTCTCCCGCAGCTCCCGACGGACCGTGCGGATCTCCTCGGCCGACGACAGCGTCCAGCGGCGCACCGTCTCGTAGCGCGCCGGCGGGGCCGAGGAGACCAACCCCTCGTCGGACCGGTGAGCGTCGTCGTGCTGGGGCATGTCGTCCTTCGTCGCGGTGGGGGCAGCACCGAGCATGCGGCATGTCCGCGCCCCCGGCGACCGCAGGGACTCAGCGCCCGGTGACCCGGCGCCGGTCGTCGGGCAGCCGGCGGGTGCGGCCGGTGCGGTCGAGGTGGGCCAGCAGCGGGAGGACCACGCGGCGACTCGTGCCGAGGTGGCCGCGCGCCTCGCTCACCGTGAAGGGCTGGGGCAGCTCTGCGAGCCGCTCGGCAGCGAGGTCGTCCGCGCCGGGGAGGAGGACGACGCCCTGCGCCGGGCACAGGAGGAGCCCCGCCCGCACGGCGGCGCCCTGGACCTTGGGGCTGAGCCCGAGCGCGGGCAGCTCGTCGGCGGCGGGGGCCGCGAAGGGGGAGCCCGCGAGCCGCTCGCGCAGCGCGGACACCGCGGCCCGCACGTCCGGGGCCACACCATCGGCGCCGGCGGGCAGCACCCGGCCCGCCTCCACCCGCAGCGGCTCACGGACGACGGCGGCGGCGAGCTCCGCCGTCGGCAGGCCCAGCCGCTCGGCCAGGGCAGCGAGGGTGAGGGCCGGCTCGAGCGGGGCGGCGGCCGCGTGCTCGGTGACCGCCTCGACCGCCGCCCGGGACGCGGCGGCCGCGCTCTCCGCCGAGAGGAGCCAGCCGTCGGCGGCCACGACCCCCTCCGGCAGCGGGTCCACCGGCACCCCGATCCGGGCGAGGAGCTCGATCTCCACGAGACCGCGCCGGGCGACCTCGGCCGCGGCGTCGGGCTGCCCGTGCGCCCCGGCCAGCGCCTCGGCGCGGAGGCGGGCCGCGCCGCGTCGGCGCAGCGGCGGGGGAGCGGGGTCGAGCACGGTGACGGCCCACAGCCGCCGCGTCCCCGGATCGCGCAGCAGCGCCCGGTCCCCGACCCGGAGCGGGAGTGGCCCCTCGACGGTGAGCCGGGAGAGCCCGGGCCCCAGGGGCCGGTGGTGGACACCGAGCACGGTCGAGCCGAGGTGGAGCAGCGGCCGCTGGGGCGGCTCCCCGCTCCCCAGCCGCACTGGACCCAGCCGCACGTCGACGACCTCGGTGCGGTGCCACGCGTCGGGGGTCAGCAGGACGTCGCCGCGCTCCACCCGCCCGGAGACGTTGAGCGCCACCCGCGCCGGTCCGACGGCCTCCTCCACCGCCCGCCCCAGGGACTGGACCCCGCGCACGCGGTGCCCACCGCGCGCGGACACGAGCCCGTCACCGGGCCCCACCCGGCCCGCGGGCAGCGTGCCGGTGACGACCGTCCCGGCGCCCGGCATCGTGAAGCTGCGGTCCACCCACAGCCGCACCGGCTCGCGCACGGTCGGGTCCGGCAGGGCGGTCACCATGTCCGCGAGCGCCGCCCGCAGCTCGTCCAGCCCCTCCCCGGTCCGGGCGGAGACGGTGACGGCGGGCGCGCCCCGCAGCGTGGTCGCGGCCAGCTCGGCGAGCGCGCGCTCGCGGGCCGGCGCCGGGTCGGCGAGGTCCGCGCGGGTGACGGCGAGGACGCCGTGCTCCACGCCGAGCGCGTCGAGGGCGGCGAGGTGCTCGGCGGCCTGCGGCATCCACGGGTCGTCGGCGGCGACGACGAAGAGCACCGCCGGCACGGGGCCCAGGCCCGCGAGCGTCGTGCTGATGAAGCGCTCGTGGCCCGGGACGTCGACGAAGGCCACCTCCCCGGCACCGGGCACGGTCGTCCACGCGTATCCGAGCTCGATGGACAGCCCGCGCCGCTGCTCCTCCTCCAGCCGGTCGGGCTGCGCACCGGTGAGCGCGGTGACGAGCGCGGACTTGCCGTGGTCGACGTGCCCGGCCGTCGCGACGACGTGCATCACGACCGTCCCGCCACGGCCCGGACCGCGGCGACGACGTCCTCGTCCCGCTCGGGCGGCACCGCGAGGAGGTCGAGGAGCAGCCGGCCGCGGTGGGCGCGGCCCAGCACCGGGGTGGGCCCGGTCCGCAGCGCCTGCGCCCAGCGCTCGTCCACGGCGACGGCGGCACTGGGCAGCTCGACACCGGGCGCGCCGCCCCCGCCGACGGCGGCCACGCTCGCCACCGCCTCGGCGGCGACGTCGGGGGCCAGGGCGGCGACGATCCGCTCGGCCCGGGCGAGCAGCGCCGCGGGGTCGGCCGCGAGGCCCGCCGGCACGGGCGGCAGCGGCCCGGTGAGGGTGGCCTCGAGCGCGGCGAGGGTCAGCTTGTCCACGCGCAGCGCCCGCGCGAAGGGGTGGCGCCGCAGGCGCTCGACGAGCCCCGTCTCCCCGAGCAGCAGGCCGGCCTGCGGGCCGCCGAGCAGCTTGTCGCCCGAGGCCGTCACGAGCGTCGCCCCGGCCCGCAGCGCTGCCGCTGCGGAGGGCTCCTGCGGCAGCCGCGGGTGCGGTGCGAGCAGCCCGGAGCCGATGTCGACGACGACGGGCACCGGCAGCGTCGCCAGCTCCTCGACGGGGACGGCGGAGGTGAAGCCGGTGACCTGGAAGTTCGAGGGGTGGACCTTGAGGACGAAGGCGGCGTCGTCGACGGCGGCCGCGTAGTCCTCCAGCCGCACCCGGTTGGTCGTGCCGACCTCCCGCAGCCGGGCGCCGACGGACTCGAGCAGCTCGGGGATGCGGAAGCCGTCGCCGATCTCGACGAGCTCCCCGCGCGCGACGACGACCTCCCGCCCCGCCGCCAGGGCGAGCGTGACGAGGGCCAGCGCCGCGGCGCCGTTGTTGACGACGTGGACCGCGCCGGCGTCGGGCACCGCGCGGGCCAGGGCCTCCAGGGCCCCGCGCCCCCGCCGGCCGCGCCGGCCGGTCGTGAGGTCGAGCTCGACGTCGGTCGTGCCCGCGGCCACCGCCAGCGCGTCCACCGCCGCGGGGGACAGCGGCGCGCGCCCGAGGTTCGTGTGGACGAGCACCCCCGTCGCGTTGAGGACGGCCCGCACCGTCGTCGCCGTCGTCGGTAGCAGCTCCAGCGCCCGGGCGACGACGTCGCCCGGCTCGACCCGCCCCTGCCGGCAGTCCTCGATCGCGCGCCGGGCCGCGTCCTTGACGAGCGCTGGTCCCAGCCGCTCGGCGGCGGCGGCGAGGGCGGGGTCGGCGAGGACGGCGTCGGTGCGCGGCGTCGCGCGCCGGGGGTCGGGCACCACGGAGCTCCTGGGTCGGGTTGGCGGAGGCGGACGGGAATCGAACCCGCCTGGCCGAGGTCCTCGACCACAACGGCTTTGAAGACCGTGCCCGTCACCAGACGAGGTACGCCTCCGCGGAGCAGCCTAGCCGGGCATGCCGACGGCGCACCCGAGATCGCCGCCGCGCACGGGTCGACCTACCCTGACCGGTGTGACCACTGCCACGTACCCCGAGCTCCGCCTCACCCAGCACGCCTCCGGTGGCGGCTGCGCCTGCAAGGTCCCGCCGGGGGAGCTCGAGCGGGTCCTCGGCGGCCTGCCCACGAGCGCCCACCCCGACCTCCTCGTCGGCATCGAGAACGGCGACGACGCCGCGGCCGTGCGCATCGACGGCACCCGCGCCGTCATCGCGACGGCCGACTTCTTCACCCCGGTGGTCGACGACCCCTACGACTTCGGCCGCATCGCCGCGACGAACGCCCTGTCGGACGTCTACGCGATGGGCGGCACCCCGCTCGTCGCCGTCAACCTCCTCGCGTGGCCGCGGGACCGCATCCCCTTCGACGTCGCCGCCGAGGTGCTGCGCGGAGGAGCCGACGTCTGCGCGGCGGCCGGCACCGTCCTCGGCGGCGGGCACAGCGTCGACGACCCGGAGCCCAAGTACGGGCAGGCCGTCACCGGCATCGCCGACGCCGACCGGCTCCTGCGCAACGACGCCGGCCGCGCCGGGCTGCCGCTCACGCTGACCAAGCCGCTGGGCCTGGGCGTCCTCAACAACCGGCACAAGGCCACCGGTGAGCGCTTCGAGGAGGCGGTCGCCGTCATGACGACCCTCAACCGGGACGCCTCCCGCGCGGCGCTCGCTGCCGGCGTCGAGGCCGCCACCGACGTCACCGGCTTCGGCCTGCTCGGCCACCTGTACAAGCTCGCGCGGGCCAGCGGGGTCAGCGCCGTCGTCGACTCCGCCGCCGTCCCCTACGTCGGTGGCGCGCGCGAGTCCTTCGCCGCCGGGTACGTGCCCGGCGGCAGCCGCCGGAACCTCGAGTGGGTCCGGCCCCACGTGCGCTCCGAGGTCGACGACGACGAGCTCGTCCTCCTCGCCGACGCCCAGACGTCCGGGGGGCTGCTCGTCGTCGGGGAGCTGCCCGGCCACCCCGTGATCGGGGAGCTCGTGCCCGCCGAGGAGTGGACGGTGCGGGTGCGCTGAGCCGGGTTCCCGTGCGCGTGTCCCAGGAGCGCGTTACGGTGACGAGGACCACGGAGAAGGGGGGCGGACGATGACGGCATTCCTCGGCTGGCCGGTGCTGCGCCAGCTGACCGGCACGGACGTGCTGGGCCGCGGCAAGGCCGCCCGCTCCCGGCGCACCGACCAGATCACCCCCCGCACCGCCACCGCGGACCGCGTGGCCCGCAGCGTGTGCCCCTACTGCGCCGTCGGCTGCGGCCAGCGGGTCTTCGTCAAGGACGAGAAGGTCGTCCAGATCGAGGGCGACCCCGACAGCCCGATCTCGCGCGGCCGGCTGTGCCCCAAGGGATCGGCGAGCAAGAGCCTGGTCACCAGCCCCGACCGCCTCACGACGGTCCGCTACCGCCGGCCCTACGGCACCGAGTGGGAGGACCTCGACCTCGACACGGCGATGGGGATGATCGCCGACCGCGTCCTGGCCACCCGCGCCGAGACCTGGCAGCAGACCGACGCCGAGGGCCGCCACGTGCGCCGCACCATGGGGATCGCCGCCCTCGGCGGGGCCACGCTGGACAACGAGGAGAACTACCTCATCAAGAAGCTCTTCACCGCGATGGGCGCGGTGCAGATCGAGAACCAGGCCCGTATTTGACACTCCGCCACGGTCCCCGGTCTGGGGACCAGCTTCGGCCGGGGCGGTGCCACCGGTTTCCAGCAGGACCTCGCCAACGCTGACTGCATCATCATCCAGGGCTCGAACATGGCCGAGGCCCACCCCGTGGGCTTCCAGTGGGTGATGGAGGCCAAGCGGCGGGGCGCCAAGATCATCCACGTCGACCCGCGCTTCACCCGCACGAGCGCGCTCGCGCACACCTTCGTGCCGATCCGCGTGGGCACCGACATCGTGTTCCTCGGCGCGATCATCAACTACGTCCTGCAGAACGAGCTCGACTTCCGCGAGTACGTCCTCGCGTACACGAACGCGTCGTCGATCGTGTCCGAGGACTACCTCGACACCGAGGACCTCGACGGCCTGTTCTCCGGCTTCGACCCCGAGACCCGCACCTACGACACGAGCACCTGGCAGTACGCCGGGGCCGAGCGGGCGGGCGTGGACGAGCACGAGGGCGCCGAGGACCGCGCCACGGCCTCGGGCCTCCAGCACGAGGCGCACGGCATGCCGGTGCCCGAGGAGGTCGAGCGCGACGAGACCCTCCAGCACCCGCGCTGCGTCTACCAGGTGCTCAAGCGGCACTTCGCCCGGTACACCCCCGAGCTCGTCGCCGAGACCTGCGGCATCTCGGTGGAGCAGTTCCACGAGGTCGCCGAGGCCTGGGTGGCGGCCTCGGGCCGGGAGCGGACCACCGCGCTGGTCTACAGCGTGGGCTGGACCCAGCACAGTGTCGGGGCCCAGTACATCCGCACCGGCTCGATCCTCCAGCTGCTCCTGGGGAACATGGGCCGGCCGGGCGGCGGGATCATGGCGCTGCGCGGCCACGCGAGCATCCAGGGCTCCACGGACATCCCCACGCTCTTCAACCTCCTGCCCGGCTACCTCGAGATGCCCAGCTCGCTGCAGCACCCGGACTTCGGCAGCTGGGTGGAGAGCATGTCGATGCCCGGCTCCAAGGGCTTCTGGAGCAACGCCTCCGCCTACGCCGTCAGCCTGCTCAAGGCCTACTGGGGCGAGCACGCCACGGCCGAGAACGACTGGGCCTACGACTACATGCCGCGGATCAGCGGGGACCACGGCACCTACCGCACCGTCCTCGACATGATCGAGGGCAAGGTCAAGGGCTACTTCCTCCTCGGGCAGAACCCCGCCGTCGGCTCTGCCCACGGCAAGGCGCAGCGTCTGGGTATGGCCAAGCTCGACTGGCTCGTCGTGCGCGACCTGTACGAGATCGAGAGCGCGAGCTTCTGGAAGGACTCCCCGGAGATCGAGACCGGGGAGATCGTCACCGAGGAGTGCCCCACCGAGGTCTTCCTCCTGCCCGCCGCCTCCCACGTCGAGAAGGAGGGCACCTTCACGCAGACCCAGCGGATGCTCCAGTGGCGTGAGAAGGCCGTCGAGCCCAGCGGGGACCGCCGCTCGGAGCTGTGGTTCTTCTACCACCTGGGCCGGATCATGCGGGAGCGGCTGGCGGAGGAGAACCTCGAGCGCGACCGCCCGCTGCTCGACCTCGCCTGGGACTACCCGGTCCACGGCGAGCACGACGAGCCCAGCGCCGAGGCCGTCCTCATGGAGATCAACGGCTACGAGGTCGCCACCGGGCGCCCGCTGTCGAGCTTCACCGAGCTGCGCGCCGACGGCACGACCGTGGGCGGCTGCTGGATCTACACCGGCGTCTTCGCCGACGGCGTCAACCAGGCCGCGCGGCGCAAGCCCGGCTCGGAGCAGTCGTGGGTGGCGCCCGAGTGGGGCTGGGTGTGGCCGGCCAACCGCCACATCCTCTACAACCGTGCCTCGGCCGACCCCGAGGGAAGGCCGTGGAGCGAGCGCAAGGCCTACGTGTGGTGGGACGAGGAGAAGGGGGAGTGGACCGGCCACGACGTCCCCGACTTCGAGCGGACCAAGCCGCCCACCTACCGCGCCGCACGGGGCGCCACCGGCGTCGACGCGATCGACGGGACCGACGCCTTCATCATGCAGGGCGACGGCCGCGGGGCGCTGTTCGTGCCCTCCGGGCTGGTCGACGGCCCGCTGCCCACGCACTACGAGCCGGTCGAGTCGCCCTTCCGCAACGCGCTCTACGGGCAGCAGGCCAACCCCACGCGCATCGAGTACCGCGAGCCGATCAACCCGATCAACCCGAGCCCGCCCGGCGGCGGCAGCGAGGTGTTCCCGATCGTCTTCACCACGAGCCGGCTCACCGAGCACCACACCGCGGGCGGCATGAGCCGCACCCTGGAGTACCTCGCCGAGCTGCAGCCGGAGATGTTCGTCGAGGTCTCCCCGGCGCTCGCGGAGGAACGGGGTCTGGAGCACCTTGGCTGGTGCCACGTCATCACCGCCCGGGCCGCCGTCGAGGGCCGCGTCGTCGTCACCGACCGCCTCCGCCCGTTGCGGGTGGCGGGCCGCACCGTCCACCAGGTGTGGCTGCCCTACCACTGGGGCAGCCGCGGGCTGGTCACCGGTGACGCCGCCAACGACCTCTTCGGCATCAGCCTGGACCCCAACGTCCTCATCCAGGAGACCAAGGCGGGCACCTGCGACGTCCGGCCCGGGCGCCGCCCCCGAGGGCAGGCGCTGCTCGAGCTCGTCGAGAGCTACCGCTCGCGCGCCGGGACGGACACCCACCGGCCGATCGTCACGGCGGACCCGCGCGCCGTCGTCCGCTCCGACATCTCCGAGGACACCCCCGCCGGACCAGCAGAAGGGAGCCAGTGATGGCGAACAGCCTCTTCGGCCCGGTCAACCCGGCGCTCGACGCCGGCTACGAGGACCCGCCGCCGCGCAAGGGCTTCTTCACCGACACGAGCGTGTGCATCGGCTGCAAGGCCTGCGAGGTCGCCTGCAAGGAGTGGAACCTCGTCCCCGGCGGGGAGGACCTCGACCTCCTCGGCCAGTCCTTCGACAACACCGGCTCCCTGGGCGCCAACACGTGGCGCCACGTCGCCTTCATCGAGCAGCAGCGGCCCACGGTCAACCTCGGCATGCCCGGCAGCGGGCCGCCCGCGCCCA
Source organism: Georgenia phoenicis (assembly GCF_047302425.1). Classification (NCBI taxonomy): domain Bacteria; kingdom Bacillati; phylum Actinomycetota; class Actinomycetes; order Allobogoriellales; family Allobogoriellaceae; genus Georgenia; species Georgenia phoenicis. Next base: position 735,242 of record NZ_CP154855.1, read on the forward strand.
CCGGCGGCCAGGAGACGAGCATGCCGCCGGGAACCGTGGCCACCGGGCCGATGACCGACACGGGCGAGGGCCCGCAGATGGCCGACGAGGAGGGCGCCCAGGCCGACTTCCGCTGGCTCATGTCCTCCAACGTGTGCAAGCACTGCACCCACGCCGGGTGCCTCGACGTGTGCCCCACCGGCGCCCTGTTCCGCACCGAGTTCGGCACCGTCGTCGTCCAGGACGACGTGTGCAACGGCTGCGGCTACTGCGTGCCGGCCTGCCCCTACGGGGTCATCGAACGACGCCGCGGCCCGGCCGGCGCCCTCAACGTCGGCATCGCCCAGAAGTGCACGCTGTGCTACGACCGCCTCGGTGACGGCCTGCAGCCCGCCTGCGCCCAGGCCTGTCCCACGCAGTCCATCCAGTACGGGGACCTCGACGAGCTCCACGAGCGCGCCGAGAGGCGCCGCGCCGAGCTGCACGAGCAGGGGGTGGCCGAGGCGCGCCTCTACGGCCACGACCCGAACGACGGCGTCGGCGGCACCGGCGCCTTCTTCCTCCTCCTCGACGAGCCGGAGGTCTACGGACTGCCGCCCGACCCGGTCGTCCCCACCCGCGACCTGCCGCAGATGTTCAACCGGGCCACCGCCGCCGCGGGTGCCCTGCTCGCCGGCGCCGCCCTCGTCTTCCTGGGCAAGCGATGACGACGACGCAGGCCGGCCCGCGCCGGCCCCGCACCCGCCGCGACCGCGCCACCGACCAGCCGGTGCCGGAGGCCGAGTTCTCGTCCTACTACGGGCGCCAGGTGGTCAAGCCGGCGCCGTGGGACGTGCGCATCCCGCTCTACATGTTCACGGGCGGGCTCGCGGCGGGTTCCTCGCTGCTCGCCGCCGGCGCGCAGCTCACCGGGCGCCCCGCGCTGCGGCGGGCCGGACGGCTGACCTCCGCCGGTGCGCTCGCCGTCAGCCTCGGGGCGCTCGTCACCGACCTCGGGCGCCCCGAGCGCTTCCTCAACATGCTGCGGACCGTCAAGCTCACCTCCCCGATGTCCGTCGGCACCTGGCTGCTGAGCATCTACGGCGCCCCGGCCGGCGTCGCCGCCCTCGAGGAGATGGTCCGGCTCACGCCGCTCGACCCCGGGGCCCGGCCCGTCCGGCTGCTGCGGACGGTCGGCCGCCCCGCCGGGGTGCTCGCCGCCCTCACCGCCCCACCGGTGGCCGCCTACACGGCCGTGCTCCTGTCCGACACCTCCACCCCCTCGTGGCACTCGGCCTACCGGGAGCTGCCCTTCGTCTTCTGCGCCTCCGCGGCGGCCGCGTCGGGCGGCACCGCCATGGTGACCACCCCGGTGGCGCAGGCCGGCCCGGCCCGGCGCCTCGCGGTTGCCGGCGCGGTCGTCGAGCTCGCCGCCGAGCAGGTGATGGAGCGCTCGATGGGGCTGACCGCCGAACCGCTCCACACCGGCAAGGGCGGACGCTACATGCGGGCCGCCAAGGCGCTGACGGCGGCCGGGGCGGTCGGCACGCTGCTCGCCGGCCGGCGCCGGTGGGCCGCCGTCCTCAGCGGCGCCGCGCTCGCGGCGGGCTCCTTCTGCACCCGGATGGGCGTCTTCGAGGCCGGGCAGGCCTCCGCCCGCGACCCGAAGTACACCGTCGTGCCCCAGCGCGAGCGCGTCGACCGGGGCGAGGAGGTGCGGTTCACCCCGCGCGGGGAGGGGACGCGGTGAGCGACGCCGTCGCCCCGCTCGGGATCGTCGACGCCGTCGGGCCGGCCGGCGCGAAGAAGGTGGGGCTGCCGGCGTGGCAGCTCGTGCTGCGCGCCGTGCTCGCCACCTACCTCCTCGGCGCGGCCACCACCCTCGCCGTCATGGTCCAGGTGCAGACCGACATCCCGGTGCTCGGCTCGGTGGTCTTCCCCATTGGCCTCACCCTCGTCGTCCTCCTCGGGCTCGAGCTCGTCACCGGCGCCTTCGGAGTCGTGCCGATGGCCGTCATGGAGCGCCGCGCCACAGTGGTCCAGTGCCTGCGCGTGTTCTTCTGGCTCGTCGTGGGCCACGTCCTCGGCGGCCTCGCCGCGGGCTGGATGATCAGCGCCGTCCTCACCGGGATGGGCACGATCACCGACGAGCCCACCGCCCAGGCGCTCGTCGACCTCGCCGTGAACAAGACCCTGCGCTACGAGGAGGCCGGCCCCGCCACCGGGCTCACCTGGGCCACGCTCAGCGCCGTGCTGTGCAACTGGCTCGTCGTGCTCGGCGTCATCATGGGCTTCTCCTCCACCAGCACCGCCGGGAAGATCCTGGCGATCTGGATGCCGATCCTCACCTTCTTCGCCCTCGGCTACGAGCACGCCGTCGTCAACTTCTTCGTCATCCCCACCGGGATGATGCTCGGTGCTCCCATCAGCGTCGGCGACTGGTGGCTGTGGAACCAGGTCCCCGTGCTCCTCGGCAACTTCCTCGGCGGCATCTCCCTCGCGGCGCTGGGGCTCTACTTCTCCCACCGCACCCGCCCCCGCCGCCCGGAGGACGACGTCGAGGCCGAGGAGCGCGACGCCCAGACCGCCTAGCTCCCCGCGACGCTCGATGCGTCGTACCTCCCGCTCGTCCCGAGGCGCCGGGAAGGACGACGCCTGATCGGAAAGGGCGACCCAAGCCTGGGGGGCAGCGCTCAGGTGACGATGCGCTCGCGGCCCGCGTAGACATTGGCGGAGTCGCCGCGGCTGAAGCCGACGAGCGTCATCCCCACCTCGGCGGCCAGGTCCACCGACATCGCTGACGGCGCGCTCACCGCCGTCAGCACCGCGATCCCCGCCATGTGGGCCTTCTGCACCAGCTCGAAGGACGCACGTCCCGACACCTGCAGCACGCAGCGGTGCAGCGGCAGGCCCCGCTCGCGCAGCGCCCACCCCACGACCTTGTCGACGGCGTTGTGCCGGCCCACGTCCTCGCGCAGGCACAGCAGCTGCGACCGGCCGTCGTCGTCGACGGCGAACAGCCCGGCGGCGTGGACACCGCCGGTGTCGGCGAAGAGGCGCTGCTCGGAGCGCAGCCGGCCGGTCATCGACAGCAGCTCGTCCAGCGGCACCCGGACGTCGTCGACGACGGGGAAGTGGGAGGCGCGGGTGACCGCGTCGACGGAGGAGGTGCCGCAGATGCCGCAGGCGCTGGAGGTGTAGACGTGCCGCACGTGGGACTCCTCGGGCGGCGCGACTCCCGGGGCCAGGCGCACGTCGACGACGTTGTAGCTGTTCGTCCCGTCGGGGTTGACGCCCGGGCCGTAGCCCACGCCGGCCACCTGGGCCGCGTCCCACACGACGCCCTCGGAGACGAGGAAGCCGAGGGCGAGGTCGAAGTCGTCGCCGGGGGTGCGCATGGTGACCGTCCAGGCGCTGCCGTCCACCCGCAGCTCCATCGGCTCCTCACCGGCGAGGACGTCGCTGCGTGCCCGGCCGGCGCCGTCGGCCGAGAGCCGCTCGACGCGGTGGCGCCTCGTCCGTCGCACCCGTCCTCCTCGCCGCTCGACCGGGTCCCGATCGTATCCGCGCAGCGCCTGCCGCGCGCCTCCCAGGGACTTCCCAGGCGCCGCCCAGAGGCGCGCCAGGTCCGTGGTGTCCCCTAGGACGTGGACCAGACCAGGAGGACCACGATGACCCACTTCGGCAGCACCGGCGACGCCCGACGCGACGCCCACCTCGCCCGCGACGAGCGGGCCGCCCGCGAGCAGGCGGAGGTCGACGCCATGCTCCTGGGCGCCACCCCCACCCTTCCCTCGCCCGACCCGGCCACCCGGGTGCCCTCGGTCGACGAGCTCGCCGACCGGCGCGACGTGCGGGTGCTCCCGCACGGCCGCCGCCGCGGCTGGGCGGCGCTCGGTGGCACCGCCGCGGCAGCCGCGCTCCTCGCGAGCCTCGGCACCGCCGCGGTCACCGGCGCCCTCGACGAGCCCGGCCTCGGCAGCCCGACGACGGCCGCCCCCACCCAGGTCGTCCCGGCGAGCTCCACCTCGGCCACCCCCGACTGGCAGGCCGTGACGGCCGCCGTGCGCGAGTCCGTCGTCGCCATCGACGTCGTCACCGCCTCGGGGCAGGGCCAGGGCTCCGGCGTCGTCATCGACGCCGACGGCCACGTCCTCACCAACAGCCACGTCGTCGACGGCGCGCGCTCGCTGCGCGTCTCCCTCGCCGACGGCCGCCTCCTCGAGGCCGAGCTCGTCGGCCAGGACGAGACGACGGACCTCGCCGTCGTCCGTCTCGTCGACCCGCCCGCGGACCTCTCCCCGGCGACCCTCGGCAGCTCCGCCGAGCTCGCCGTCGGCCAGGCGGTCCTCGCCGTCGGTAACCCGCTCGGGCTGGACTCGACGGCGACGACCGGCATCATCTCCGCCCTCGACCGCCCGGTCGTCACGCAGAGCCGCACCCAGTCGGTCGTGACGAACGCGATCCAGATCGACGCCGCCGTCAACCCCGGCAACTCCGGCGGCCCGCTCTTCGACGCCAAGGGCCAGGTCATCGGGATCAACAGCTCGATCGCCACGCTTTCCGGCGGCGGGGGCCCGTCCGGCAGCATCGGCCTCGGCTTCGCGATCCCGGTGGACCAGGCCGCGGACGTCGCCGAGCAGCTGGTCGAGGACGGCCGGGTCGAGCACGCCTTCCTCGGCGTCGGCCTCACCGACACGACGGCGGAGGTCGACGGCGTCACGCGGGCCGGCGCCCGGGTCGAGCAGGTCGAGCAGGGCTCGCCCGCCGCGGAGGCGGGGCTCGAGCGCGGGGACGTCGTCACCGCGATCGACGGCCGCAGCGTCGACGGCTCGGCCGCGCTCACCGGCTACGTCCGCCAGTACTCCTCCGGTGACACCGCCACCCTCGACGTCGTCCGCGACGGAACCCTCACCGAGGTCGACGTCGAGCTGGCCACCCGTCCGACGGCCTGAGCCGCTGAGCCCCGCCCCAGGGCGGGGCTCAGGTGGTGAGGGCGCTGCGCATGGGGCGCAGCTTCGCCTCCGACTCCCGCACCTCTGCGGCGGGGTCGGAGGCGGCGACGATCCCGCACCCGGCGAAGAGCCGCACCGTGCGTGGGCCGGTGACCTCGCCGGAGCGCAGCGCGATGCCCCACTCGCCGTCGCCGTCGGCGCCCATCCAGCCCACGGGACCGGCGTACCGGCCGCGGTCCATCCGCTCGGCCTCGGCGAGGACCTCGACCGCGAGGGGTGTGGGCGTCCCGCCGACGGCGGCCGTGGGGTGGAGCGCCGCCGCGAGCGCCAGCGAGCTGGGGCCCTCGGACGTCGAGCGGTCGATGACCCCGGTGACGTCGCTGGCCAGGTGCATGACGTTGGGCAGGTGGAGGACGAAGGGCGAGTCGGGCACGTTGAAGCTCGAGCAGTACGGGCCCAGCGCCTCGGCCACCGACTGGACCGCGAGCTCGTGCTCGCCCAGGTCCTTGGAGGAGCGGGCCAGCTCGGCGGCGTGCCGCAGGTCCTCGGCGTCGTCGCCGGTGCGCTGGATCGTGCCCGCGAGCACCCGGCAGGCCACCAGGCCCTGGTCGCGCCGCACGAGGAGCTCGGGCGTCGCCCCGACGAGCGAGTCGACGGCGAAGGTCCAGCAGGTGGGGTACTGGTCGGCGAGGTTGCGGAGCAGGTGGCGGACGTCGATGTCGGCGCTCGTGCGGGCGACGACGTCCCGCGCCATGACGACCTTCTCGACCGTGCCGGCGCGGATCGCCGCGACGACCTCGGCGACGGCCTCCTGCCACTGCGCGCTCGTGAGCGCGCCGTCGGTGAAGCTCACCTCGCCCGGGCCGGTGACGGGCACGACCTCCCCGCGGCTGTGCGCCAGGGACGGCTCGGCGCCCAGGCCCACCGGGCCGATGACGGTGAGCCAGCTGCGTCCCTCGCGGCGGCCGATGACGACGCGCGGCACGACGAGCGTGCCCCCGGACTGCGAGCGGCGGGAGAAGGCGAAGGAGCCGAAGGCGACCGGTCCGGTCCCGGGGACCCCGACGGCGTCCCGCACGACCATCGCGGCGGCGGTCCGCCGCCACCACGCGTCGGCGTCGATCATGCGCGTCGCGCCGGAGGTGTCGACACGGGCCGCCACGCCCCACCCGACGAGCCCGTCCCCGCGCCGCACCCAGCTCGCCGTCGTGGCGACGTCGGGGCGGGGGAGGAGGTCGAGGAGGTCGCCGGGGTCGGCGATCGGGACGGTGCGGGCGAGCAGCGGGACGCTCGCCGGCTCCCCGGCAGGTGCGGATGACATCGTGGCGATCCTACGGCTCAGCGCGTCGCGCGGTGCAGCGCGACGATGCCCCCGGAGAGGTTGCGGTAGCCGACCGAGCGCCACCCGGCGGCCGACACGAGGCGGGCCAGCCCCTGCTGGTCGGGCCAGGCCGTGATGGACTCGGCGAGGTAGCCGTAGGCGTCGGTGTTGGAGGAGACGAGCCGCGCCACCCGGGGCAGCACGTGGGTGAGGTACCACGTGTAGAGCACCCGGAACGGGGCGAAGGTGGGCCGGGAGAACTCGCAGATCACCAGGCGCCCGCCGGGGCGGGTCACGCGGCGCATCTCGCGCAGCGCCAGCTCGGTGTCGACGACGTTGCGCAGCCCGAAGGAGATCGTCACGACGTCGAAGGACTCGTCGGCGAAGGGCAGGCGGGTCGCGTCACCGGCGACGAAGCTGAGGTCCGGGCGGCGGCGCTTGCCCACCCCGACCATGCCGGTGGAGAAGTCGCAGGGCACGACGGCGACGCCGGCGTCCGCGTAGGCCTCGCTCGAGGTGCCGGTCCCGGCGGCGAGGTCGAGGACCCGCATCCCCGGCTCGGCGGCGACCGCACGCCTGGTGGCCACGCGCCACGCGCGGTCCTGCCACAGGGAGAGGATGTCGTTGGTCACGTCGTAGCGCTTGGCGACGGCGTCGAACATCCTCGCCACCTCGCGTGGCTGCTTGTCCAGGTCGGCTCGGCTCATGGCGGCATTCTCCCAGGGCGGCGAGCACGCGCCTGGTTAGGTGAACCTAAGCGGTTCGCGCGTCGCGAACTTTGTAGACTGTCTACGCATCACGGCGCCGCTCTGGACGCCGGAGAGCACCCGAGGATCCAGGAGAGGTGACGTGCGCGCAGCCCACGATGACGCAGACGTCATCGTTGTCGGTGCAGGTCCCGCGGGCTCCGCCACCGCCCACTACCTCGCCCTCACGGGGCTGGACGTCCTCCTCCTGGAGAAGGCCACCTTCCCGCGCGACAAGATCTGCGGCGACGGCCTCACCCCGCGCGCCGTCGCCGAGCTCATCCGGATGGGCGTGCCCACGGAGGAGTCCGACGGCTGGATCCGCAACTGGGGCCTGCGCACCTATGGCGCCGGGCACCGCATCGAGATCCCGTGGCCCGAGCTCGCGGAGATGCCCTCCTACGGCCTCGCGCGCTCGCGGATGAACCTCGACGAGACCCTCGCGCGCCACGCGGTCGCCAGCGGCGCCCGCCTCCTCGAGGGCGTGGCCGTCACCGGCCCCGTCCGCCACGAGCGCTCGGGCCGCATCCTCGGCGTCACCACCCGCTCGGTCGACGCCACGGGCCGGCGGACGGGGGAGGAGCGCACCTACCGCGCCCGCATCGTCGTCGACGCCGGCGGGGTCTCGGCCCGCCTCGCCACGACGATGGGGATCGAGAAGAACGACAACCGCCCCATGGGCGTGGCGATCCGCACCTACTTCAAGAGCCCGCGCCACGACGACCCGATGATGGAGTCGCACCTGGAGCTGTGGGACGGCGAGCCCGGCAAGTCGAACCTCATGCCCGGCTACGGCTGGATCTTCGCCCTGGGCGACGGCACGGTCAACGTGGGCCTCGGCTCGCTCAGCTCCACCGCCAAGCCCACGAAGCTCGACTACAAGGCGCTGTTCGCCACGTGGATGCGCAACGCGCCGGCCGAGTGGGAGTTCACGCCCGAGAACCAGGTGGGCGAGCTGCGCAGCGCCGCCCTGCCCATGGCCTTCAACCGCAAGCCGCACTACTCCCAGGGGATGCTCCTCGTCGGTGACTCCGGCGGCATGGTCTCCCCGTTCAACGGTGAGGGCATCGCCTACGCGATGCAGTCCGGCCGGATCGCGGCAGACGTCGTCTCCCAGGCCCTGGCGCGCACGACGCCCTACGCCATGGAGAAGGCGCTGCGCACCTACCCCGCCATCCTCGCCGACGAGCTCGGCGGCTACTTCACGATGGGCCAGGTCTTCGCCCGCCTCATCGAGCGGCCCGAGATCATGCGGGCCTGCGTGAAGTACGGCCTGCCGCGTCCCGTCCTCATGCGCTTCGTCATGAAGCTCCTGTCCGACGGCTTCGACCGCCGGGACGGGGACTGGATGGATAGGCTCATCGCGGCCCTGAGCAGGGCGGTGCCCGCGTCGTGAGCCAACGAGACGGACACCCCAGCAGCCGGCGGGCCACGCCCACCGCACACCGAGCAACCACGGAGGCACGATGAACCCCTTCGTCCCGATCCTCGTCATGGCGGCAGCAGCCGCCGCCCTGGCGATCGGTGGCCTCGCGGCGAGCGCGGTCATCGGGCCCCGGCGCTACAACCGGGTCAAGGTCGCCAACTACGAGTGCGGTGTGGAGGCCACGCCGCGCGCCACGGGCGCCGGCCGCTTCCCGATCAAGTACTACCTCGTGGCGATGACCTTCATCGTCTTCGACGTCGAGGTCATCTTCCTCGTGCCGTGGGCCATCGCCTTCAGCGAGCTGGCTGCCTTCGGCCTCATCGCCGCGCTCGCGTTCATCGCCATCATCACCGTGCCTTTCGCCTACGAGTGGCGGCGCGGCGCCCTTGAGTGGGACTGAGGAGGACAACATGGGTCTGGAAGAGAAGCTCCCCGCGGGGTTCATGCTCACGACCGTGGAGAAGGCCGTCGGTCTGGCCCGCAAGGGGTCGATGTGGCCGGTCACCATGGGCCTGGCGTGCTGCGCCATCGAGATGATGGCTGCGGGCACGCCCCGCTTCGACATCTCCCGCTTCGGCATGGAGGTGTTCCGCGCCTCCCCGCGCCACGCCGACCTCATGATCGTCTCGGGCCGCGTCAGCCAGAAGATGGCGCCCGTCGTCCGGCAGATCTACGACCAGATGTCGGACCCCAAGTGGGTCATCTCGATGGGCGTGTGCGCCTCCAGCGGCGGCATGTTCAACAACTACGCGATCATCCAGGGCGTCGACCACCTCGTGCCCGTGGACATCTACCTGCCCGGCTGCCCGCCGCGCCCGGAGATGCTCATCAACGCGATCATGGCGCTGCACGACCAGGTCAAGCACGAGCCCCTCGGTGCCAACCGTGAGGCCGTCGCGCGTGCGGCGGAGGAGGCGGCCCTCGCCGCCACTCCCACCCACCAGATGAAGGGGCTGCTGGCGTGAGCGAGCGCGAGGACGAGAAGAAGTCCGCCGCCGACGTCGTCAAGCCGGGGCACGGCACGACGGGCGCGCAGTCGACCACCGAGGCGGCCCTCGAGGCCGCCGGCCAGAACATCCCCGCCGGCCCCGTCGGCGGACGCCGCGAGCTCGAGGTCGTCGACGTGCGCCGCGGCATGTTCGGCGTGCACGGCAGCGGTGACACCTCCGGCTTCGGTGGGCTCGTCGCGACCGTCGCGATGCCGCCCGCCGCCGAGCGGCCCTACGGCAGCTGGTTCGACGAGGTCGTCGACATCCTCGTCGAGCTCCTCGAGGGCGAGGGCATCGACCCCGACACCGCCATCGAGAAGGTCGTCGTCGACCGCGGCGAGCTGACCCTCTTCCTCGCCCGCGAGCACCTGCGCCAGGTCGCCCAGTGGCTGCGCGACGACCAGGACCTGCGCTTCGAGCTGTGCATGGGCGTCTCCGGCGTCCACTTCCCGGCCGACGTCGACCGCGAGCTCCACGCCGTCTACCACCTCATCTCCCTCACCCACAGCCGCCAGCTGCGCCTGGAGGTCGCCGTCGCCGACGCCGACCCCCACGTGCCGACGATCGTCGACATCTACCCGGGCAACGACTGGCACGAGCGGGAGACCTGGGACCTCATGGGGATCGTCTTCGACGGCCACCCCTCCCTCGCCCGCACCGCGCTGCCCGACGACTGGGTCGGTCACCCGCAGCGCAAGGACTACCCGCTGGGCGGGATCCCGGTCGAGTACAAGGGCGGGACGATCCCGCCGCCCGACACCCGGAGGTCTTACAGCTGATGGCCGAGCACACCAACCTGCACGCCACCGGGCCTGCGCTCGACTCGCAGACCGGCCCCGAGTTCACCGCCGACGGCGGTGACTGGGCGTCCATCGCCGCCGAGGCCGAGCGCCTGGGCGAGGAGCGCATCGTCGTCAACATGGGCCCGGTGCACCCCTCCACCCACGGCGTGCTCCGGCTCATCCTTGACATCGAGGGCGAGACGGTCAACGAGCTGCGCGTCGGTACCGGGTACCTCCACACCGGTATCGAGAAGAACATGGAGTACCGCAACTGGTCCCAGGGCGTGACGTTCTGCACGCGCATGGACTACGTCGCCCCGCTGTTCCAGGAGGCGGCCTACTGCCTCGGTGTGGAGAAGCTCCTCGGCATCACCGACGAGATCCCGGCGCGCGCGACGCTCATCCGCGTCCTCGTCATGGAGCTCAACCGCATCGCCTCGCACATCGTCGCGATCGCGACCGCCGGTAACGAGCTCGGCGCCACGACGATGATGACGATCGGCTTCCGCGCCCGCGAGGAGATCCTACGGATCCTCGAGCACATCACCGGCCTGCGGATGAACCACGCCTACATCCGCCCCGGCGGCGTCGCGCAGGACATCCCCGCCGACACCGTCGAGATGGTCCGCGAGCTGCTCCCCAAGGTGCGCCGCGACATCGGTGAGCTGCAGGACCTCACGATGGCCAACCCCATCTACAAGCTGCGCCACGAGGACGTCGGGTACATCTCGCTCGCCGCGGGCCTGGCCCTGGGCCTCACCGGCCCCGCGCTGCGCGCCTCCGGCTACCCGCTGGACATGCGCCGCATCGCGCCCTACTGCGGCTACGAGACCTACGACTTCGACGTCATCACCGACGACAGCTGCGACGCCTTCGGGCGCGTCAAGGTCCGCTGGGCCGAGTGCTACGAGTCGATGAAGATCATCGACCAGGTCCTCGAGCGCCTCGAGGCCACGCCCGGGCCGGTCATGGTCGCGGACAAGAAGGTCGCCTGGCCCGCGCAGCTGTCGATCGGCAGCGACGGCCAGGGCAACTCGCTGGAGCACATCCGCGAGATCATGGGCACCTCGATGGAGTCGCTCATCCACCACTTCAAGCTCGTCACCGAGGGCTTCCGGGTCCCGGCCGGGCAGGTGTACCAGACCGTCGAGCACCCGCGTGGCGTCCTGGGCGTCCACCTCGTCTCCGACGGCGGCACGCGGCCCTACCGGGCGCACTTCCGTGACCCGTCCTTCTCCAACCTGCAGTCGACGTCGATCATGAGCGAGGGCGGCCAGCTCGCCGACGTCGTCGTCACGCTGGCCTCGATCGACCCTGTCCTGGGAGGGGTGGACCGCTGATGAGCGTCACCACGTACGCACCGGAGGCCGAGGAGCGGCTGCGCGGCGAAGCGGCGCAGATCATCTCCCGCTACCCGCAGGCCCGCTCGGCCCTGCTGCCGATGCTCCACCTCGTCCAGTCCGAGGACGGCTACGTCAGCGCCCGCGGCATCGCGCTGTGCGCCGAGATCCTCGGCCTCACCCGCGCCGAGGTCTCCGCCGTCGCGACCTTCTACACCCAGTACAAGCGCCACCCCAACGGCCAGTACACGGTCGGGGTCTGCACCAACGCGCTGTGCGCCGTCATGGGCGGCGACATCATCTACGAGAAGGTCTCCGAGCACCTCGGCATCGGCCACGACGAGACCACCGAGGACGGCGTCATCACCCTCGAGCAGGTCGAGTGCAACGCGGCCTGCGACTACGCGCCCGTCGTCGTCGTCAACTGGGAGTTCTTCGACAACCAGACCCCGACGTCGGCGATCGAGCTCGTCGACGAGCTGCGCGCCGGCCGCCCGGTCACCCCCACCCGCGGGGCGGCCACCGTCGGCACCTTCAAGGAGATCTCCCACGTCCTCGCCGGCTTCGAGGACGGCCGCGCGGACGAGGGCGTCGCCGCCGGTCCGGCGACCCTCGCCGGCCTGGGCCTGGCCCGCGAGCGCGGCTGGGCCGCCCCCTCCGGTGACCAGGACGGCGCCGCCGTCGAGGGCGGCACGGTCCCCAACCCCTACGGCAGCGCCGAGCGCCCGCCGACCACCCCCGACGACACCGACCCGGCGGGCAAGCGAGGCCCGGCCGGCGAGGGCGCCACGGCCGAGGAGGGCAAGCAGTGAGCACGCAGCTGACTCCGATCCTGTCGGACATCTGGGACGCCGAGCGCCCCTGGAGCCTGGAGACCTACCGCTCCCGCGGTGGGTACCAGGCCCTCGCCACCGCCATGGACATGGCGCCGGGCGACGTCGTCGAGACCGTCAAGGCCTCGGGCCTGCGCGGCCGCGGCGGCGCCGGCTTCCCCACCGGCCTCAAGTGGTCCTTCCTCCCGGCTCCCGACGGCGGCCCCCGCTACCTCGTCGTCAACGCCGACGAGTCCGAGCCGGGCGCCTGCAAGGACGTCCCGCTCATGATGGCCAACCCGCACGCCCTCATCGAGGGCGTCGCGATCACGTCCTACGCCATCGGCGGCAACCACGCCTTCATCTACCTGCGCGGCGAGGTCGTCCACGTGTACCGCCGCCTCCTGGCAGCGGTCCGTGAGGCCCGCGAGGCCGGCCTCATCGGCACCAACCTCGGCCCGAACGGCGACTACAGCCTGGAGATCACCGTCCACGCCGGCGCCGGCGCCTACATCTGCGGTGAGGAGACGGCGCTGCTCGACTCCCTCGAGGGACGCCGCGGCCAGCCGCGCCTCAAGCCCCCGTTCCCGGCGGTCGCCGGCCTCTACGCCCGGCCCACTGTCGTCAACAACGTCGAGTCGATCGCCTCGGTCCCCGGCATCCTGCGCGAGGGCACCGACTGGTTCACCTCGATGGGCACCGAGAAGTCCGCGGGCCATGGCCTGTTCTCCCTGTCCGGGCACGTCGCCCGGCCCGGGCAGTACGAGGCGCCGCTCGGCATCACGATGCGCGAGCTCATCGACATGGCCGGCGGGATCCGCGCCGGCCACCGGCTGAAGTTCTGGACCCCCGGTGGCTCGTCGAGCCCCATCCTCACCGAGGAGCACCTCGACGTGCCCCTCGACTACGAGTCCGTGGGCGCGGCCGGCTCCATGCTCGGCACCCGCTCCCTCATGGTCTTCGACGAGACCGTCTCGGTGGTCCGCGTCGTGTCCCGCTGGACGGACTTCTACCAGCACGAGTCCTGTGGCAAGTGCACCCCCTGCCGCGAGGGCACGTACTGGATGAAGCAGGTCATGCACCGGCTCGAGGCCGGCAAGGGCCTGCCCACCGACATCGACCTGCTGCTCGACGTGTCGGCGAACATCGCCGGGCGCTCCTTCTGTGCCCTCGGTGACGCCTCGGCCGTCCCGATCCAGAGCGGCATCAAGCACTTCCGCTCCGAGTTCGAGGCGGGCACCCACACCCCCGCCGCGGAGCTCTTCCCGTACGAGGCCTCGGCCGTGTTCTCCGAAGTAGGTGCCCGATGACGACGACGACGCCCAGTCCCGCGAAGGCGGTCGAGAACCTCCTCACCGTCACGATCGACGGGGTCGAGGTCGAGGTCCCCAAGGGCACGCTCGTCATCCGTGCGGCGGAGCAGGTCGGGATCCAGATCCCGCGCTTCTGCGACCACCCGCTGCTCAAGCCGGCCGGCGCCTGCCGCCAGTGCCTCGTCGAGGTCGCCACCCCGGACCGCGAGGGCAACCTCCGCCCGATGCCCAAGCCGCAGACCTCGTGCACGCTCGAGGCCACCCCCGGCATGGTCGTCAACACCCAGCACACCTCCGCCGTCGCCGACAAGGCGCAGCACGGGATGATCGAGTTCCTGCTCATCAACCACCCGCTCGACTGCCCCGTCTGCGACAAGGGCGGCGAGTGCCCGCTGCAGAACCAGGCGATGACCAACGGCCGGGCGACCAGCCGCTTCGTCGACATCAAGCGGACCTTCCCCAAGCCGCTGAAGATCTCCAGCGAGATCCTGCTCGACCGCGACCGCTGCATCCTGTGCCAGCGCTGCACCCGCTTCTCCGACCAGATCGCCGGTGACCCCTTCATCGCGCTCCAGGGCCGTGGCGGCGGCACCCCGGGCCGCGACGTCCACGCGACGCACGGCTCGCAGATCGGCACCTTCGACGCCGACGTCCTCGACTTCGCCTACGAGGGCGGGGAGGCCCCCCGCAGCTCCGACCGCGGCCTCAGCGGCCCGGTCGAGGGGGAGCCGGGCGTCCTCGTCGGGCTCTCCGCCGGCCCGATCGGCGTCGCGGAGACCGACACGACCGGCCGTCCCTTCTCCTCGTACTTCTCGGGCAACACGATCCAGATCTGCCCGGTCGGTGCGCTGACGTCCGCGACGTACCGCTTCCGCGCGCGCCCCTTCGACCTCGTCTCCACGGAGTCCGTCGCCGAGCACGACGCCGGTGGCTCGGCCATCCGCGTCGACCACCGCCGCGGCGTCGTCGTGCGCCGGCTGGCCGGTGAGGACTACGACGTCAACGAGGAGTGGATCACCGACAAGGACCGCTTCGCCTTCACCTGGCAGTCTGCCGCCGACCGCCTCGAGTACCCGCTCGTGCGTGACGAGGAGACCGGCGAGCTCGTCGAGACGAGCTGGTCCGAGGCGCTGCACCTGGCCGCCCGCGGCCTCGAGCGCGCCCGCGAGAACGGCGGCGTCGGCGTCCTGCCCGGCGGCCGCCTCACCCTCGAGGACTCCTACGCCTGGTCGCGCTTCGCGCGCACCGTGCTGGGGACCAACGACGTCGACCACCGCGCGCGCCCGTCCTCCGCCGAGGAGGCCGACTTCCTCGCGCGCCGAGTCGCCGGCGCCCCGATGGACGTCACCTTCTCCGCCCTCGAGCACGCCGGGCACGTTCTGCTCGTCGGCCTCGAGCCCGAGGAGGAGAGCGGCACGATCTTCCTGCGGCTGCGCAAGGGCGTGCTCGCCGGCACCGTCTCGGTGACCACCGTCGCGCCCTTCGCGACCCGCGGCACGACGAAGCTGCGCGCCTCGCTGCTGCCCACCGTGCCCGGCGCCGAGCCGGCCGTCCTGGACGGCATCACGCCCGACTCCGCGGACGTCGCCCTCGCGACGGTCGCCGAGGCGCTGGCGCAGCCGAACACCGTCATCCTCGTCGGCGAGCGGGCCGGCGCGCTGCCCGGCGTGCTCACCGCCGTCGAGCGCCTCGCCGACCGCACCGGCGCCCGCCTCGCGTGGGTGCCGCGCCGCGCCGGTGAGCGCGGGGCCGTCGAGGCCGGTCTGCTCCCGGGCCTGCTGCCCGGTGGCCGGCACGTGTCCGACGCCGAGGCCCGCGTGGACACCGCGGCCGCCTGGGGCGTGGACCGCCTGCCCTCCGCCGCGGGACGCGACCTGCCCGCGATCCTCGCGGACGCCGCGGCCGGGAGCCTCGGCGGGCTCCTCGTCGGTGGCGTCGAGGTGCGCGACCTGCCCGACCCCGAGCTCGCGCGCCGCGCGCTGGCCGCCGCCGGGTTCGTCGTCCAGCTCGAGGTGCGCCGCAGCGAGGTCACCGAGCACGCCGACGTCGTGCTGCCGGTCGCCCCGCCGGTCGAGAAGGGCGGCACCTTCGTCAACTGGGAGGGCCGGCGCCGGCCCTTCGGCCAGGTGCTCGTCTCCCACCACATGCCCGACCAGCGTGTCCTCGACGCCCTCGCGGCCGAGATGGGCACGAGCCTGGGCTGCGACACCCTCGCCGAGGTCCACGCCCAGCTCACCGAGCTCTCCGGCTGGCAGCCCGCGCAGGCACCGGCCGCCACCGCGGTCAGCGCCCCGGCGGCGCCCGCCGTCGGGCAGGAGCAGGCGGTCCTGGCCACGTGGAAGCTCCAGCTCGACGCCGGCCGTGGCCAGGACGGCGAGCCGCACCTCGCGGGGACGGCCCACCGCCCGGTGGTCCGCCTCTCCGCGGCCCGCGCGGCCCGGCTCGGCGCCGTCGACGGCGCCGCGGTCACGGTCCGCGGCCCGGCCGGTAGCATCACCCTGCCGCTGGCCGTCACGACGATGTCCGACGACGTCGTCTGGGTCCCGGAGAACTCCCCGGGCTCCCACGTGCACGAGATGCTCGGCGCGGGCGCCGGCTCCCTCGTCGACCTGGAGGTGACGCGATGATGTTCGCGCCCATGGTGGTCAGCGACCCCTCGGCCGCCCCCACCGCCGACTTCAGCAACGACACCTGGTGGATCTGGGTGATCAAGGCGGTGGCGATCCTCGTCATGCTGCTGGTCTTCGTGCTCATCGCCATCTGGGCCGAGCGCAAGATCCTCGGCCGCATGCAGACGCGCCCCGGACCCAACGTGCACGGCCCCATGGGTCTGCTCCAGTCCACCGCCGACGCGATGAAGCTGCTCCTCAAGGAGGACATCAACCTCAAGGGAGCCGACCGCTTCGTCTACCTGCTGGCGCCCTTCATCGCCGCGCTGTGCGCCTTCCTCATCTACGCGGTCATCCCCTTCGGACCCGAGGTGTCGATCTTCGGGGTCGAGACCCCGCTGCAGCTCGCCGACTCCTCGGTGTCGGTGCTCTACATCCTCGGCATCACCGCGCTGGGCGTGTACGGCATCGTCCTCGGCGGCTGGTCCTCGAACTCGACCTTCCCGCTCCTCGGTGCCGTGCGTTCCTCCGCACAGGTCATCTCCTACGAGCTCGCGATGGCGCTGGCCCTCGTGTCGGTCTTCCTCATCTCCGGCTCGGCCTCGACCTCGCAGATCGTCGACTCCCAGACCCGCGTGTGGTGGGCGATCATCCTGCTGCCCGCGTTCCTCATCTACCTCGTGTCGATGGTCGGCGAGGTCAACCGCTTGCCCTTCGACCTGCCCGAGGCCGAGGGCGAGCTCGTCGCCGGCCACATGGTCGAGTACTCCTCGATGAAGTTCGCCTGGTTCTTCCTCGCCGAGTACGTCAACATGCTCAACGTCTCGGCCATCGCGGCCACGCTGTTCCTCGGTGGCTGGCGGGCGCCGTGGCCGCTGTCGGCGATCAACGACGGCATGTTCAACGAGGGCTGGTGGCCCGTCCTGTGGATGGTCGCCAAGATCTGGCTCGTCATGTTCTTCATGTTCTGGCTGCGCGGCACGCTCCTGCGCTTCCGCTACGACCAGTTCATGAACCTCGGCTGGAAGATCCTCATCCCCGCCGCGCTCGTCTGGCTCGTCGCCGTCGCCGTCGTCCAGGGACTGCTGCAGTTCGGTGACGTCGACCTGCGCACCCTGCTGTTCGTCCTCGCCGGCTTCCTCGTCGTCGTCCTCGTCCTCAGCCTCGTGTGGCCGGAGAAGAAGAAGGATCCCGACGGCGAGCAGGCGGCCCCCGCGGGCGCCGACGGCGTCGTCGTCGACTCCGAGTTCGACGCCTTCGCCGGCGGCTTCCCCGTGCCGCCGATGCCGGGCCAGCAGCTCCCGCCGTCCCCGCGGCGCCGCCTCCAGCAGGCCGGCACCGCCACCCAGACCAAGTCGGCACCCGCACAGGAGGCCACCGATGAGTAAGCGGCAGGACCACGAGCCGGGCAAGGAGAACCTGCGCAAGCAGCTCGCCAAGCCCTCCAAGCGCCGGGGGGAGGTCGGCAAGCGCCTCCCGATGGACTACCAGCCCGACAAGAAGGGCCCCATCGGCGAGCTCCTCGCGCCCGTCGCCGGCTTCGGCGTCACCTTCTCCTCGATGTTCCGTCCCACGGTCACCGAGCAGTACCCCTTCGAGAAGGTGCCGACGCAGCCGCGCTACCACGGCCGCCACCAGCTCAACCGCTACGCGGACGGCCTGGAGAAGTGCATCGGCTGCGAGCTGTGCGCCTGGGCCTGCCCGGCGGACGCCATCCTCGTCGAGGGCGCCAACAACTCCCCGGACGCGCAGTACTCCCCGGGTGAGCGATACGGCCGCGTCTACCAGATCAACTACCTGCGCTGCATCTTCTGCGGGTTCTGCATCGAGGCCTGCCCCACCCGCGCGCTGACGATGGGCAACGACTACGAGCTCACCGGCCCCACGCGTGAGGGCATGATCTACGAGAAGCAGGACCTCCTCGCGCCGCTCATGCCGGGCATGCTCGCCCCGCCCCACCCCATGGTCGAGGGCGCCGACGACGACACCTACTATCGCGGTGAGGTCACCGGACCGACCCAGGCCCAGGTCGAGTGGGTGCGGGAGAACCGCCCCGAGGACGAGAGCCTGCAGACCGCCCGCCCGGTCGAGGGGGCCTCCGCATGATCCTCCCCATGACCCTGGCCGAGACCGGCGTCACGAGCACGGGGGAGCAGGTCTTCTTCTGGATCGTCGCGCCGCTCGCGGTGCTCGCGGCCCTGGGCCTGCTCTTCGCCCGCAAGGCGATGTACGCCGCCATGTGTGTCGTCTTCGTCATGATCTCCCTGGCCGGCTTCTACATCGTCCAGGAGGCGCTGTTCCTCGGGGTCGCGCAGATCGTCGTCTACACCGGCGCGATCATGATGCTCTTCCTCTTCGTCCTCATGCTCGTCGGCGTGGACGCCTCCGACTCGGTCGTCGAGACCCTCAAGGGCCAGCGCTGGATCGGCGTCCTCGCCGGCGCCGGGCTCGTCGCGCTCGTCGCGGCGGTCGGCCTGCGGGCCACGATGCCCGCTCCCCGCGGCCTCGAGGCGGCCAACGCCGACACCAACCCGGTGGGCGTGGCCCGGCTGCTCTTCTCCGACTACGTCGTGGCGATGGAGGTCTCCGGCGTCCTGCTGGTGACCGCCGCCGTCGGCGCCGTCGTCCTCACCCGCGCCGAGCGGCTGCGGAAGAAGGCCACCCAGCGCGACGTCGTCGACGCCAAGATGGCGGCCTTCGCCGCCGAGGGCGGGCGCATCCGCAGCCTGCCCGCGCCCGGTGTCTACGCGCGGCACAACGCCGCCGACGTCCCCGCGCTCGGCGCGGACGGCAAGCCGATCGACGAGTCCGTGCCCCGGGTGCTGCGCATCCGCGGCCAGCAGCGGAGCATCGCCTCGGTCAGCCCCGAGCTCGCCGCGCAGCTCGCGACGTCCACCAGCTCCCACCCCGGGGACATGGGGGCGCGCAGCGTCACCCAGTCCGGCATGCCCGGGATGCCCGGCACGACGCCGGCGCCCGGGACGGAGACCGTCGACGGTGAGGTGCCCACGAGCCAGAGCACCGAGGACACCCCGACGAAGCGAGCGCACGTGACGGACCAGCAGGAGGAGCAGCGATGAGCCTGGTCAACTACCTGGTCCTGTCCGGGATCCTCTTCTCCATCGGGGCGGTCGCGGTCCTGCTGCGGCGCAACAGCATCATCGCCCTCATGGGGGTCGAGCTCATGCTCAACGCCGCGAACCTCACGCTCATCACCTTCGCCCGGTGGCACGGCAACCTGCACGGCGAGGTCCTCGCCTTCTTCGTCATGCTCGTCGCCGCCGCTGAGGTCGTCATCGGCCTGGCGATCGTCGTCTCCATCTTCCGAACCCGCCGGTCGGCGTCCATCGACGACGTCAACCTGCTCAAGAACTGACGGGGAGCAACGTGCTAATGCTGGGAACTCCGGCACTGACCGTGCCCACTGACGTGGTGGACGCCGCCACGGCAGGCGGGGCGGCCTCCTACGCCTGGCTCATGGTCGCGCTGCCGCTCGTCGGCGCCGCCCTGCTGCTGCTCGCCGGCCGCCGCTCCAACGGCTGGGGCCACTGGCTGGGGGTGCTCGCCTCGGCCGGCTCCTTCGTCGTCGGGCTCCTCGTCGTCGTCCAGATGCTCGGGCTCGACCCCGAGCAGCGCGTCATGGGCCTGCACCTGTTCACCTGGCTGCCCGCCGGTGAGCTCACGGTCGACGCCGGGCTGCGCATCGACCCGCTGTCGATGTCCTTCGTCATGCTCGTCACCTTCGTGGGCACGCTCATCCACGTGTACTCGGTGGCCTACATGGAGCACGACGTCGACCGCCGGCGCTTCTTCGCCTACCTCAACCTCTTCGTCGCGGCGATGCTCCTCCTCGTCCTCGCCGACTCCTACGTGCTGCTCTTCGTCGGCTGGGAGGGCGTGGGCCTGGCCTCCTACCTCCTCATCGGCTTCTGGAACTTCCGCACGGAGTACGCCGTCGCCGCGAAGAAGGCCTTCGTCATGAACCGCGTCGGTGACGTCGGTCTGCTCCTCGCGATGATGACGATGTTCGCCGCCTTCGGCGCCGTCGACTTCGAGGGCGTCTTCGCGGGTGCGCAGGGCGCGAGCACGACGATCCTCACGATCACCGGC
The DNA here is from genome assembly GCF_047302425.1 of Georgenia phoenicis. Lineage (NCBI taxonomy): Bacteria > Bacillati > Actinomycetota > Actinomycetes > Allobogoriellales > Allobogoriellaceae > Georgenia > Georgenia phoenicis. The sequence continues at coordinate 755,603 of NZ_CP154855.1, forward strand.
CTGTTCCTCCTCCTCGCGGCCTGCGGCAAGTCGGCGCAGTTCCCGCTGCAGGCCTGGCTCGGTGACGCGATGGCCGGCCCCACGCCGGTGTCCGCCCTCATCCACGCCGCGACGATGGTCACCGCCGGCGTCTACCTCATCGTCCGCTCGGCGCCGATCTTCGACGGGGCGCCCACCGCGCAGCTCGTCGTCGTCATCGTCGGTGCGATCACCCTGGTCTTCGGGGCGATCGTCGGATCGGCCAAGGACGACATCAAGAAGGTGCTCGCCGCCTCGACGATGTCGCAGATCGGCTACATGATGCTCGCCGCGGGCCTGGGCCCGGTCGGCTACGCCTTCGCGATCTTCCACCTCGTCACCCACGGCTTCTTCAAGGCCGGGATGTTCCTCGGGGCCGGCTCGGTCATGCACGGCATGGACGACCAGGTCGACATGCGCCGCTTCGGTGGCCTGTCCAAGCACATGCGGATCACCTGGCTCACCTTCGCCGCCGGGTGGCTCGCGATCATCGGCTTCCCGGGCCTGTCCGGCTTCTGGAGCAAGGACCTCATCATCGAGGCCGCCTTCGTCGGCGAGGGCTGGCGCCCGTGGGTCTTCGGCACGGTGACGCTGCTCGCCGCCGGGCTCACCGCCTTCTACATGTCGCGCCTGTTCTTCATGACCTTCCATGGCAAGGAGCGCTGGGCGCCCACCCGGGAGGGCAAGGAGCAGCACCCGCACGAGTCCCCGCTGCTCATGACGGTACCGATGGTCATCCTCGCGGTCGGGTCGGTCGCCCTCGGTGCCCTGCTCGCCGCCGGTGACGGCTTCGTCACCTGGCTCGAGCCGGTCACCGGCCACGCCGAGCACCACGAGCCCGTGCTGCCGATCCCCGTGATCATGGGCTCGACCGTCGTCCTCATGGCGATCGGCGTGTTCCTCGCCTGGCGCCAGTACGCCGCGTCCACCGTCCCCGTCGAGGCGCCGCGCGGATCGGTGCTCACCCGCGCCGCCCGCCGCGACCTCTACCAGGACGCCGTCAACGAAGGAGTGTTCATGCGCCCGGGGCAGTACCTCACCCGCGCCCTCGTCTACGGCGACTCCGCCGTCGTCGACGGAGCGGTCATGGGCCTGGCCCGCGGCACCGCCGGGACCGGCGGGTGGCTGCGCCGCCTGCAGACCGGGTACATCCGCTCCTACGCCGCGATCATGCTCGTCGGTGTCGTAGCCGCCCTTGCCGTCGTCCTGGCCTCACGCGGCTGAGCTGGAGAAAGCGACCATGCAGAACATCAGTGACCTTCCCTGGCTCAGCCTGCTCATCCTCGTGCCGCTCGTCGCGGCCGCGGTGATCTGGCTGGTGCCCGCCCTCCACCGGGTGGCGCGGACCGTCGGCCTCATCGTCTCGCTCGTCGTGCTCGCCGGCTTCGTCGTCATGGCCACCGGCTTCGACCTCGGCGCCGCCGCGGAGCACCAGTTCACCGAGCAGCTGTCCTGGATCCCGCAGCTCGGCGTCTCCTACGCCGTCGGGGTCGACGGCCTGGGCCTGACGATGGTGGGCCTGTCGGTGCTCCTCGTCCCGCTCGCGCTGCTCGCCGCCTGGCGGGAGCAGGAGATCGTGCCCGAGGGCGCGGTCGTCGCCCGCCGCCAGGCCGGCTTCGTCGCCCTCGTCCTCCTCCTCGAGGCGACGATGGTGGCGGTCTTCTCCGCCCGCGACGTCTTCCTCTTCTACGTCGTCTTCGAGGCGATGCTCATCCCGGTGTACTTCCTCATGGGGAACTACGGCGGCCCCAAGCGCCGCTACGCCGCGATCAAGTTCCTCGTCTACTCCCTGGCGAGCGGGCTCGTCATGCTCGTCGGCGTCATCGCCCTCGGCGTCATGGGCCCCGGCGGGGAGGAGGCCTTCCTCGTCGACACCCTCGCCGGCAGTGAGCTGGGCGTGTGGGCCGAGCGGTGGATCTTCATCTCCTTCTTCATCGCCTTCGCGGTCAAGGCGCCGATGTGGCCGGTCCACACCTGGCTGCCCGACGCCGCGCAGCAGGCCTCGCCCGGCACCTCCGCCCTCCTCGTCGGCGTGCTCGACAAGGTCGGCACCTTCGGGATGCTCGCCCTGTGCCTGCCGCTCTTCCCGGCGGCCTCCCGCTGGGCGGCGCCGGTCATCATCGTGCTCGCCGTCGTCTCGATCCTCTACGGCGCCCTCGTCGCCCTCGGGCAGCGTGACGTCATGCGGCTCATCGCCTTCACCTCGGTGTCGCACTTCGGCTTCATCGTCCTGGGCATCTTCGTCCGCGAGGAGGTCGCGCTCACCGGCGCGATGCTCTACATGGTCGCCCACGGCGTGTCGACCGCCGCGCTGTTCCTCGTCTCCGGCTTCCTCACCCAGCGCGGTGGCACGCAGGAGATCGCGGGCTACGGCGGCATGCAGCGGGTGACGCCGGTCCTCGCCGGCAGCTGGCTGGTCGCCGGCCTGGCGACCATCGCGCTGCCCGGACTGTCGGGCTTCGTGCCCGAGTACCTCGTCCTGCTCGGCACCTTCCGGGTGAACATCGTCGCGGCAGCGTTCGCGGTGGTCGCGGTGATCATCGCCGCGCTGTACGTCCTGCTGCCCTACCAGCGGATGTTCACGGGGCCGCGCAACGAGACCCTCGCGGCGCTGCCGGACCTCGGCGCCCGCGAGAAGTGGGTCGTGGCCCCGCTGGTCGCCGCCATGCTCGCCCTGGGCATCCTGCCCGGGCCGGTCATGGACGTCGTGCGACCGGTGGCCGAGGAGGCCGCGATCGAGCAGCCCACAGCCCTGGACACGGCAGCTGTGGCAGGACCTGACGGATCGAACGACGCCGCAGCCGCGGGCGCCGAGGGGAGCGAGCAGTGAACTTCGTCCCACCGCACATCGACTGGGCGGCCCTGACGCCCGTCCTCCTCGTGCTCGGCGCGGGCCTCCTCGGCATCCTCGCCTCGGCCTTCGTGCCCCGCCGCGCGCGCCGTGGCACGCAGGTCGCGCTCTCGGCGCTGGCCCTCGCCGGCGCGCTGGTCGCCGTCGTGTGGCGCTGGACCGTCGTCAGCGTCGACGGTCCGCGGGAGGTCGCCGGCGGCAGCCTCATCGAGGACGGCCCCGCGCTCCTCGCCCAGGGCATCATCGCGCTCGTCGCGCTCATCGGCCTGCTCGTCATCGCCGACCGCTCCGAGTGGGGCGAGGACGCCTTCGCCGCCCAGGTCGGCACCCGGCCGGGCAGCCCGGAGGAGGCGGAGGCGCAGCGCGCCGGCCTGAGCCAGACCGAGGTCTTCCCGCTCGTCCTCTTCGCGACCGGCGGCATGCTCCTCTTCCCCGCCGCAGGCGACCTGCTCATGATGTTCGTCGCGCTCGAGGTGCTCTCGCTGCCGCTCTACCTCCTCACCGCCATGGCCCGCCGGCGCCGCCTGCTCTCCCAGGAGGCCGCGCTCAAGTACTTCGTGCTCGGCGCCTTCTCCTCGGCCTTCTTCCTCATGGGCGCGGCCCTGCTCTACGGCTTCTCCGGCAGCCTGCGGCTCTCCGAGCTCGCCGTCGCCGTGCCGAGCATGGCGGGCATGGACGGCCTGCTCCTCGCCGGCTCCGTCCTGCTCATCGTCGGCCTGCTGTTCAAGGTCGGCGCGGTGCCCTTCCACATGTGGACCCCCGACGTCTACCAGGGCGCCCCGACGCCGATCACCGGCTTCATGGCCGCCGCCACGAAGATCGCGGCCTTCGGCGCGCTCCTGCGCTTCGCCTACGTCGTCGTCCCCGGCCTGCGCTGGGACCTCGAGCCGCTCCTGTGGGGGATCGCCATCCTCACGATGGGCGTGGGCACCGTCATCGCGCTCGTCCAGACGGACGTCAAGCGGATGCTCGCCTACTCCTCGATCGCCCACGCGGGCTTCGTGCTCGTCGGCGTCATCGCCCTCGTCCAGGAGGGCATCAGCTCGGTGCTCTTCTACCTCCTCGCCTACGGCTTGGCGACGGTCGGCGCCTTCGCCGTCGTCACGCTCGTGCGGGAGCGCGACGCGGACGGCACCGTCACCGGCGAGGCCCTGCACCTGTCCCAGTGGGCGGGGCTGGGCCGTCGCAGCCCGGGTCTGGCCCTGGCGATGACGCTGTTCCTCCTGTCCTTCGCCGGCATCCCGCTGACCGGTGGTTTCATCGGCAAGTTCACGGTCTTCGCCGCCGGCGTCGAGGGCGGGGCCACCGTGCTCGTCGTCCTCGCCGTGCTCGCCAGCGCCGCGGCCGCGTTCTTCTACGTCCGCCTCGTCGTGCTCATGTTCTTCACCGAGCCCGACGGCGACCGCACCGCCGTCGTCCGCTCCGAGGGCCTCACCTCGGTCGCCGTCGCGGTCTGCGCGCTCGGCACGGTCCTCCTCGGGGTCGTGCCCGGACCGGTCCTCGACCTCGCCGAGCAGGCGGCGACGTTCCTGCCGTGAGTGCCTCCATGTTCCAGCTCGGCGACGACGAGCTCAGCGACCGCCTCCTCGCCCGGATGGGGGAGGTGGAGGACCGCCTGCGCCAGGCCGTCACCGGCGCCGACGAGCTCGTCGACGCCCCCATGCAGCACCTGGCGGCGGCGGGCGGCAAGCGCCTGCGCCCGGCGCTCACCCTCCTTACCGCCGAGCTCGGCACCGCTGGGCGCGAGGAAGTGGTCCGCGCGGCCGTCGCCGTCGAGCTCACCCACCTCGCCACGCTCTACCACGACGACGTCATGGACTCCGCGTCGCTGCGGCGCGGGGCCCCGAGCGCGCACGCCGTGTGGGACAACTCCGTCGCGATCCTCACCGGCGACCTCCTCTTCGCCCGGGCCTCGCAGCTCGTCGCGTCCCTCGGGGCCGACGCCGTGCGGGTGCACGCCGAGACCTTCGAGCGGCTGTGCCTGGGCCAGCTGCACGAGACGCTCGGGCCGCGCGAGGGCGAGGACCCGATCGCCCACTACATCCAGGTCCTCGCGGACAAGACCGGCTCGCTCATCGCCGCCTCCGCCCGCTACGGCGCCGTCTTCAGCGGTGCCGGGCAGGAGCTCGCGGCGGTGCTCGAGCAGTACGGTGAGAAGGTGGGCGTGGCCTTCCAGCTCGCCGACGACGTCATCGACCTCGCCTCGGACTCCGAGACCACCGGCAAGACGCCCGGCACCGACCTGCGCGAGGGCGTGGCCACGATGCCGGTGCTGCTGCTGCAGCGCCGCACCGCCGAGGGCCGGATCGACGCCGAAGGCGCCGCCGTGCTCGAGCGGCTCGCCAGCGACCTCGGCTCGGACTCCGCGCTGCGCGAGGCCGTCGAGCAGCTGCGCGGCCACGACGTGCTCGAGGAGGCCCGCGAGCTCGCCCGCCAGTGGGCGCGCGACGCCGTCGCCGAGCTCGCCCCGCTCCCGGAGGGCCCGGTCAAGGAGGCTCTCGAGGCCTTCGCCGGCCTCATGGTCGACCGCCTCGCCTGATCGAACCGCCCCTCCGTGGGCCGGCGGAGTGACGCCCGGCACAGCGGAGGGGCGGGCCTGCGGCACCGCATAGACTGGACGGCGGATTTCCCTGCCCGCACCACCGACCAGACGAGGCTCTGTGACCAAGCCACTGCGCGTTGCCCTCATCGGCGCCGGCCCGGCCGGCATCTACGCCGCCGACATCCTGTCCAAGGCCGGACTCGAGGTCTCCATCGACCTCTACGAGCGCCTCCCCGCCCCCTTCGGCCTGGTCCGCTACGGCGTCGCCCCCGACCACCCGCGCATCAAGCAGATCATCGTCGCGCTGCAGAAGATCCTCGCGCGCGGCGACATCCGCCTCATCGGGAACGTCGACGTCGGCACCGACGTGACGATGGAGGAGCTGCGGCGCCACTACGACGCCGTCATCATCTCCACCGGCGCCGACAAGGACGCCCCGCTGCCCATCCCGGGCATCGACCTGCCCGGCAGCTACGGCGCCGCCGACTTCGTCTCCTGGTACGACGGCCACCCGGACGTGCCGCGCACCTGGCCGCTGGAGGCGCAGAGCGTCGCCGTCCTCGGGGTCGGCAACGTCGCCCTCGACGTCGCCCGCATCCTCGCCAAGCACGTCGAGGACCTCATGCCTACCGAGGTGCCCGCGAACGTCGTCGAGGGCCTGCGCCAGAGCCCGGTGACCGACGTCCACGTCTTCGGCCGCCGCGGCCCCGCCCAGGTGAAGTTCACCCCCCTCGAGCTGCGCGAGCTCGGCAAGGTCCCCGACGTCGACGTCATCGTCTACGAGGAGGACTTCGAGTTCGACGAGGGCTCCGAGGCGGCGATCCGCTCGACCAACCAGACCAAGCAGGTCGTCAAGACGCTGACGGACTGGACGCTGCGCGACCCGGAGGAGCTCACCGCCTCCCGCCGCATCCACCTCCACTTCCTCCACCGCCCGGTGGAGATCCTCGGCACCGACCGCGTCGAGGGCATCCGCACCGAGCGCACCGAGCTCGTCGGGGACGGCACCGTGCGCGGGACCGGCGTCTTCGTCGACACCCCCGTCCAGGCCGTCTACCGGGCCGTCGGCTACTTCAGCTCCCCGATCGACGGTGTCGCCTTCGACGACGTCGCGGGCGTCGTCCCCAACGACGAGGGCCGCGTCCTGGACGCCGACGGCGAGATCGTCACCGGCCTGTACGCGACGGGCTGGATCAAGCGCGGGCCGGTGGGCCTCATCGGCTCGACGAAGTCCGACGCCCAGCAGACGATCGGCCACCTCGTCGCCGACGTCGAGGCCGGGCGCATCGCTCCCGGCAGCGCCCCCGCCGAGCCGGACGCGCTCATCGCGGCCCTCGAGGAGCGCGGCGTGCCGACGACGAGCTGGGCCGGCTGGGAACTCCTCGACGCCTACGAGCGTTCTCTCGGTGAGGCCGAGGGGCGCGAGCGCGTCAAGGTCGTGCCCAGGGACGAGATGACCCGCGTGTCGCGGGGGGAGGAGAGCTAGATGGACGGCGGTCGACGGCACCTCAACGGAGTCAAGACCGCGGCGCTCTTCGGCGTCATGTGGGCCGTCCTCCTCGGGATCGGCGCCCTCATCTCCAGCGGCACCGGCTCCGGTGCCTTCATCTGGCTCTTCGCCCTCATCGGCGTCGGCACGACGTTCTACAGCTACTGGAACTCCGACAAGCTGGCGATCCGCGCCATGGGCGCCCGGCCCGTCTCCGAGGCCGAGGCCCCGGCCATGTACCGGATCGTCCGCGAGCTCTCGACGGCGGCGCGCCAGCCCATGCCGCGCCTGTACGTCTCGCCCACGGCCCAGCCCAACGCCTTCGCCACCGGCCGCAACCCGCGCAACGCCGCGGTGTGCTGCACGGCGGGCATCCTCCAGATCCTCGACGAGCGAGAGCTGCGCGGGGTCCTGGGGCACGAGCTCATGCACGTGTACAACCGCGACATCCTCACCTCGTCGGTGGCCGCCGCGATCGCCGGTCTCATCACCTCCGCGGCGCAGTTCCTCCTCTTCTTCGGCGGGGGCCGCGACCGCGGCGGCAACCCGCTGGCGATGATCGCGACGGCGCTGCTCGCCCCGATCGCCGCCTCGCTCATCCAGCTGGCGATCTCCCGCACCCGCGAGTTCGACGCCGACGAGGACGGCGCCCGGCTCACGGGGGACCCGATGGCCCTGGCCTCGGCCCTTGCCAAGCTCGAGCGCGGGACGGCGGCCGCGCCGCTGCGGCCCGAGCCCCGGCTCGAGGACGTCTCGCACATGATGATCGCCAACCCCTTCCGGGGCGGCGGCGTCACCAAGCTCTTCGCCACCCACCCGCCGATGGCTGAGCGCATCGCCCGCCTGGAGCGCATGGCCGGCTACTGACCGGCCGCCCGCAGCCCGTCCTGCGCCACTGTGCGCCTTCACAGCCACTGTGCGCCCTGTCTACCGGGCGCACAGTCACCTCAACGGGCGCACAGTGCGGAAGGGAGTGGCCCGGGGCGGGGTGGCCCGCCCGCGCCGCCCTCAGCGGTAGTTGACGAACTGCAGCGCGGCGTCGATGTCGTCGGCGCCCTTGAGCAGCGCGATGACGTCCTGGAGGTCGTCGCGGCTCTTGGAGGTCACGCGCACCTCGTCGCCGGTGATCTGCGTCTTGACGCCCTTGGGGCCCTCGTCGCGGATGAGCTTGGTGATCTTCTTCGCGTTCTCCGAGCTCAGGCCCTCCTTGAGGGTGCCCACGAGCCGGTACTCCTTGCCCGAGGCCTGCGGCTCGTTCTCGCCGGTGTCCAGCGCCTTGAGCGAGACCCCGCGGCGGATGAGCTTGCTCTGCAGCACGTCGAGCACCGCGAGCACCCGCTCCTCGGAGTTGGCCTTCATGAGGATGGCGTCCTCGCCGCTCCACTCGACCGAGGCGCCCACACCCTTGAAGTCGTAGCGCTGGGCGATCTCCTTCGCGGCCTGGTTGACGGCGTTGTCCACCTCCTGGCGGTCGATCTTGCTCACGACGTCGAAGGACGAGTCGGCTGCCATCGGTTCGGTCTCCTTGGGTGCGAGGTGGATCACGTGGGTACTCGGTTAGGAGCACCCGCTCCGGCTTGGTATTCTTCCACTCGGTCCTGCACGGACCAAGGCGGGTTGCCCGAGCGGCCAAAGGGAGCTGACTGTAAATCAGCCGCGGAATGCTTCGCAGGTTCGAATCCTGCACCCGCCACGTGAGACGGCCCGGATCCAGCGGATCCGGGCCGTCGCTCGTCACCGGCCGCGGCCGGTGGGCGGGGACGTGAGGAGGGCCACTGCCAGCCGATTTCGTTCCCGGCGCCCGAAGCATGTACGCTCGTCAGCGCCGCCCCGATAGCTCAGTCGGCAGAGCGTCTCCATGGTAAGGAGAAGGTCAAGGGTTCGATTCCCTTTCGGGGCTCCGATCGACGTCCACGTCGTGCGTCACGTAACATGGCGTGCCGGCCATGGTCGACGATCATGGCGGGGTAGCTCAGGTGGTTAGAGCACACGGCTCATAATCGTGGTGTCGCGGGTTCGAGTCCCGCCCCCGCTACTGAACGACACGGCTCCGGGGCCCCGGAGCCCCGATGAACGCGAGGAATACCGTGGCCAGCAAGTCCAGCGACGTCCGTCCGAAGATCACCCTCGCCTGCGAGGAGTGCAAGGAGCGGAACTACATCACCAACAAGAACCGTCGGAACAACCCCGACCGCCTTGAGGTGAAGAAGTACTGCCCGCGCGACAACCGCCACACGATCCACCGCGAGACTCGCTGACCGCGTGGACGAGCGTTCCGACCGCCCCACCAGCGTCAACCTGACGCTCGTGGGGCGTTCGTATGCCCCAACGGAGACCTACCGCGTGTCCGCCGTGAAGATCGCCGAGATGGCCGCCGCCACGGGCGCCACCCACCCGGCGCACACGGACCCCGCCGCCGCCCGCGAGCTCGGCTACGACGACGTCGTCGCCCCGCCGACCTTCGCCGTCGTCGTCGCGCAGCGCGCCGAGCAGGCCTACATCGCGGACCCCGAGTCGGGGATCGACTTCTCCCGCGTCGTCCACGCCGAGGAGCGCTTCACCCACCACCGCCCGATCGTCGCCGGCGACCTACTGCGCACGACCGTCCACGTCGACGCCGTCACCGAGCGGGCGGGCATCGCGATGGTGAGCACCCGGGCCGAGATCGCCGACGACGCCGGAGCGCCCGTCGCCACCGTGCGCTCCACGCTCGCCGTGCGCGGGGAGGGCCGCTGATGGACCTGTCGTCGCTCACCGTCGGCGCGGAGCTGTTCACCCGTACCTTCGCCGTCGACCGCGCGCTGCTCGTGCGCTACGCCGGCGCCTCCGGGGACTTCAACCCCATCCACTACAACGAGCGCGTCGCTCGCGACGTTGGCCTCGACGGCGTCATCGCCCACGGGATGGCGACGATGGGGCTGGCCGCGGCCGCCGTCGCCGACTGGGCCGGAGACCCGGGCGCCGTCGTCGACTACGGGGTGCGCTTCACGCGCCCGATCGTCGTGCCCGACCCGGGTGAGGTCGAGCTCGAGGTCACCGGGAAGGTCGGGGCCCTGGACGCCGAGGCCGGGACGGTCCGCGTCGACCTCACCGCCCGCGCCGCCGGGGTCACCGTGCTGGCCAAGGCCCAGGCCGTGGTCCGCGCGCGATGAGCGCGACCGCCCGGCCGGCGGGCCGGCGGGCGACGCACGCGGTCCTCGGGGTCTTCGCCCTCAACGGCTTCCTCTTCGCCAGCTGGGTCTCCCGGCTGCCCGCCGTCCGTGACGCGCTGGGGCTGAGCCCCGGCCAGATGGGCGTGCTCCTCCTCATCGGCTCCGTCGGCTCGATCCTTGCCCTCCCGGTGGCCGGTGGCGTCGCGCAGCGCGCCGGTGCGGCCGTGACCGTGCGCGGCGGGGTGGTCGTCGCGGTGGCCGGTTTCGCCGTCGTCGCCGGCGGGCTCCTCAGCGGCACCGTCCCGCTCCTGGCCCTCGGCCTGCTCGTCGCGCAGGTCGGGATCGCCGCCTGGGACGTCGCGATGAACCTCGAGGGCGGGCTCGTCGAGCACGAGGTCGAGCGCGAGATCATGCCGCGCTTCCACGCCGGCTTCTCCCTCGGCACCGTGGCGGGCGCCGCCCTGGGCGCCGGCGCCGCGCTCCTCGGGGTGCCGGTCGTCGCGCACCTCGCGGCGGTCGCCGTCGCGGTCGCCGTCGGTGGGCTGTTCGCCACCCGCGGCTTCCTCCCCTTCACCCCCGCCCCCGTGGCGAGCGGACGACGCCGCCGCCTCGCGGCCGTCCTCGCCGGCTGGCGCGAGCCGCGCACGCTCCTCGTCGGCGTCATGGTGCTCGCCTTCGCACTGACGGAGGGCGCCGCCAACGACTGGCTGGCTCTCGGCGTCGTCGACGGCTTCGGCACCTCCGACGCCGTCGGCGCGCTCGGCTTCGGCGTCTTCGTCACCGCGATGACGCTCATGCGCCTGGCGGGGGAGCAGCTGCACGCCCGCTTCGGCCGGGTGGCCGTGCTGCGCGGCACCACGCTCCTCGCCCTCGCCGGCCTCCTCCTCTTCGCCCTGGCCCCCGTGCTGTGGCTCTCCCTCGTGGGTGGGGCGCTGTGGGGCCTGGGCGCGGCCCTCGGCTTCCCCGCGGGGATGAGCGCCGCGGGCGACGAGCCGCTGCACGCCGCCACCCGCGTCTCGGTCGTCGCCTCGATCGGCTACACCGCCTTCCTCTGCGGCCCGCCGCTGCTCGGGCTGCTCGCCGAGCACGTCGGCTACCGCCAGGCGACGCTCGCGATCGCCGTGCCGCTCGCCGTCGCCTTCGTCGTCAGCGGCGCCGCGCGGCCGCTGCTGCCGCAGCGGCCGGTGGACGCCCCGGCGCCCGGCCGCGTCTAGATTGGTCCGGTGACCACCTCCGCGCCGCCCACCCTGGGCGAGCTGACCACCCTTCGCGTCGGCGGGCCCGTGGGCCGCTTCGTCGAGACAACGACGGAGGCCGAGCTCGTCGACGCCGTCCGCGAGGCCGACGCCTCCGGCACCCCGCTCCTCGTCCTTGGCGGCGGGTCCAACCTCCTCGCCTCCGACGACGGCTTCACCGGCGTCGTCGTGCGCGACGTGCGCCGCGGCATCCGGACCGAGTCGCAGTACGCGTGCGCCGGCGTCTCCATCACCGTGCCGGCCGGCCACCCGTGGGACGACGTCGTCGCCACCGCAGTCGCCGAGGGCTGGCGCGGCGTGGAGGCGCTGTCGGGGATCCCCGGCTCCACGGGGGCCACCCCCGTCCAGAACGTCGGCGCCTACGGCCAGGAGGTCGCCGAGACGCTCGAGACCGTGCGGGTCTACGACCGCCTCGAGCAGCGCACCCGCAGCCTCGTCGTGAGCGAGCTGGGCCTGGGCTACCGCACGAGCGTGCTCAAGCGCTCGCTCACCGACACCCGCGCCGGTGGTGGGCGCACGTGGGGCCCCACGGGCCGCTACGTCGTCCTCGAGGTCGGCTTCCAGCTCGCCCTCGGCGCCTCCTCCGCCCCCGTGCGCTACGCCGAGCTGGCCCGCGTGCTCGACGTCGAGATCGGCGGCCGCGCACCGGCCGCGGACGTCCGCCGCGCCGTGCTCGAGCTGCGCCGCGGCAAGGGCATGGTCGTGGACGACGCCGACCCCGACACGTGGTCCGCCGGCTCCTTCTTCACCAACCCCGTCCTCACGGTCGAGCAGGCCGACGCCCTGCTCCCGCCCGACGCCCCGCGCTTCCCGGTCGAGGACCGCTCCCGGCCGGCCTTCGGCTCCACCCCGCCCTCCGTGCCCGGGCTGGTCAAGACCTCCGCCGCGTGGCTGATCTCCCGCTCGGGCATCGAGCGGGGCCACGGCGACCCGGAGCGGGCCGCCGTCTCCGGCAAGCACGTCCTCGCGCTCACCAACCGCGGTGCGGCGAGCGCGGCGGACCTGCTCGCCCTCGCCCGGGACGTGCGCGACGCCGTCCGGCAGCGCTTCGGCGTCGAGCTCGTCCCCGAGCCGGTACTGCTGGGCCTGAGCCTCTAGGACGCGAGCCAGGCGTCGATCTCGGCCAGCCAGCGCCGCTTGCTCGACTCCGCGGCCAGGCTCGCACGGACCGAGCCGCGGGCCAGCTCGGCGAGCGCGGCGTCGTCCATGCCGTGGTCCTCGCGGGCGATGCGGTACTGGTCAGCGAGCCGGGAGACGAACAGGAGCGGGTCGTCGGCGCTGAGCGCGAGCCGGGCGCCGGCCTCGTGGAGCGTGCGCAGCGGCACGTCCGCCGCCGTCGGGTACACCCCGAGGGCGACGTTGCTCGCGGGTGCGAGCTCCAGCGCGATCCCCGCCTCGGTGACCTTCTCCAGCAGCGCGAGGTCGTCGGCGAGCCGCACCCCGTGCCCCAGGCGCGTGGGCCCGAGGTGGGTGAGGACGGCGCGCACGTGGTCGGGGCCGAGGAGCTCCCCGCCGTGGGGCAGGCTCGCCAGCCCCGCCTGGCGCGCGATCGTGAAGGCCGGGGCGAACTCGCTCGTGTCCCCGCGCCGCTCGTCGTTGCTCAGCCCGAAGCCGATGACCTCACCGGGCCCGTCACCCGCGTGGCGCACCGCCAGGCGCGCCAGGGTGCGTGCGTCCAGCGGGTGGCGGGTGCGGGAGGCGGCGACGACGACGCCGACCTCCACCCCCGTCGTCCGGCTCGCCGCGCGCGCCTCGTCCAGGACGATCTCCAGCGCCGGGGTGAGCCCGCCGACGAAGGGGGCGTAGGACGTCGGGTCGACCTGGATCTCGAGGCGCCGGGAGCCCTCCGCGGCGTCGTCCTCGGCGGCCTCGCGCACGATCCGGCGCATCGCCGCCTCGGTGCGCACGACGGCGCGCGCGGCGTCGTAGAGGCGCTGGAAACGGAACCAGCCGCGCTCGCCGGCGGGCACGCGCAGCGCCTGCCCGTCGAGCAGGGCGGGCGGCAGCCGGATCCCCGCCTCCGTGGCCAGCTCGGCCAGGGTGCTGGGGCGCATCGAGCCGGTGAAGTGCAGATGCAGGTGGGTCTTGGGCAGCGTCGTCAGGTCCCGCACGAGGCCGAGTCTCGCACGGACCCGACGGCCTCGGCCTCCGGTGGACCACGGCCGGACGTGGTGGACTGGTCCCATGGACGAGGCGGTGTCGCAGACCGAGCGGGACGACGTCGCCCTGCTCACCGGGCCGGGGGCGGGGGAGGTGCTCGCCGCCGCGCTCGCGGCCGAGGGGGCGACGCTGGGGCCGTGGCGGGTGCACACCGTCCACCACCGCCCGGGCGCGGGGGTCACCGTCGGCTACACCGTGCGCACCGGCGCCGACAGCCCCGACGACTACCTGTGCGCCACCACCGGCCGGGTCACCGCTCCCGCCGGGAACGGCCTCGTGCGCCTGGAGAGCGGCGGCAGCGTCGTCCACGTGTGGCGCCACCCGGCCGACCCGGAGCTGCCGGCGCTCGCCGCGGCGTGCTCCCCGGCCGGGCTCGCCGAGCGTCTCGGTACCGCGCAGCCCCCGAACGTCGAGCTGCTCGCGTACCGCCCGCTGCGCCGCGCCGTCGTGCGGGCCCGTGGCGCCGGCCTGACGGACGGGGAGGTCTACGGCAAGGTCGTCCGCCCGCGGGCGCTGCACCAGCTCGCCACCCGGCACCGGATGCTCACCGCGGCCGGGGTGCCGGCCCCCGAGGTGCTCCACGCCGACGACGACGGCCTGCTCGTGCTCCGCGCCGGCCGCGGCACGTCCCTGGCGGCCGAGCTCGCCCGGGGGATGGCGCCGGCGTGGGCGCGCGCCGTGCTCGACGACGTCGTCGCGGTCCTCGACCGCCTGCCCGCCGCAGCCCTCGAGCTGCCGCGCCGGCCCGCCTGGTCCGAGCGGGCCCGGCACTACGCCCACGCCGCGAGCGTCGTCCTGCCCGAGCACGGCCCCCGGATCGCGGCGCTCGCCGACGGCGTCGCCGGCGCGCTGGCGAGCACCGACCCGGGCCCCGTCGTCCCCACCCACGGGGACCTCTACGAGGCGAACCTCCTCATGACCGACGGCCGGGTGAGCACGGTGCTGGACGTCGACTCCCTGGGCCCCGGGCACCGCGTGGACGACCTCGCCTGCCTCCTCGCCCACGTCAGCGTGCTGCCCCACCTCGCTCCGCGCACCTACCCCGGCGTGCCCGCCGTCCTCCGGACGTGGACCGAGCGGTGCGAGCGGCTCGTCGACCCCGGCGCGCTGCGGGCGCGGGCGGCGGGGGTCGTGCTCTCGCTCGTCGCCGGTGCGCGCCGCGGCGGGGCGGAGGACTGGCGCACCGACGCCGAGGGCCGGCTCGCGGAGGCCGAGCGCTGGCTCGCCGGCGTCTGAGCCGCAGATGAGAGCCCTCTCATCCGGGGCTCCTCGCCGTCTCATCCACGGAGGCTGGGCTGGGGCCCAGGTGCGGTGGACGCACCGGAGGAGGGACGGACGATGAGTGCACGGCGATGGGTCACCACGGGGGTCCTCGGGGTCCTCGGCATCGGGGCGGCGGGCCTGGCGGCAGGGGCGGTCACGGAGGCCCCTGAGACGCGGACGCTGCCCGCGGTCCGCGTGGGCGAGGCCACCCCGGCGCCCGCCGACACCCGCGCGGCCGACCCCGCCTCGCCGGGGGCCGGAAGCGCGACGACCGCCGTCTCGGCGCCCTCGGCGCCGGCCACCCCGCCGAGCGAGGCGCCGTCCGCCCCGCCGGAGCAGCCGCCGGCCGCCCAGCCGCCCGCCGCCCAGCCGCAGCAGCCCCCGGCCCCGCCGGCCGCCCGGGAGGCCCCCGTGCAGGTGAGCGCCCCCACCCCGGTCACCGCGCCCAGCCCGGTCACGGCGCCGTCGCCGCAGAGCGCCCCGTCCGCCGACGACTGACGAGGGCCGTTCCCCTCAGCGCGTCGTGTCGACCAGCCGGTAGCCCATGCCCCGGACGGTGACGATGCGCTCGGCCCCGAGCTTCTTGCGCAGGTAGCGGACGTAGACGTCCACGACGTTGGAGCCGGGGTCGAAGTCGTAGCCCCACACGCGGTCGAGGAGCTGCTCCCGGCTGAGCACCTGGCCCGGGTGGGCGAGGAAGGTCTCGGCGAGCGAGAACTCCCGCGCGGACAGCTCCACCTCCCGGCCGGCGACCGTGGCGTGCCGGGTGCGCAGGTCCAGCGACAGGTCACCGAAGGACAGCACGCTCGTCGCCTGGGCGCCCTGCTCGGGCGCGCGCAGCCGCAGGCGGATCCGGGCGAGGAGCTCCTCGAAGCGGAAGGGCTTGGGCATGTAGTCGTCCGCACCGCCCTCGAGACCCGCCACGGTGTCGTCCACCGAGGTACGCGCCGTGAGGATGACGACCGGCAGGGTGGAGCCCGCCGCCCGCAGCCGCCGCAGCACGGTGAAGCCGTCCATGTCGGGCAGGCCGATGTCGAGGACGAGCAGCTGGACGTCTCCGCCGAGCGCGTGGGCGAGGGCCTCCTGCCCGGTCGTCACCGCCGTCGAGGCGTACCCGGCCGCCCGCAGCCCCTTGGTGATGAAGGACGAGATGCCGGGCTCGTCCTCGGCGATGAGGATGTGGGACATCTACCTCGCTCCGTCCTGGTCGGCACCCTCGGCGGCGACCTCGTCGGGGTCGACGACGATCTCGTCGTCGGGCACCGGGGCGGGCTCGACGCCCGGCGCCGGCAGGAGCAGCGTGAAGCGGGAGCCCTCGCCCGGGGCGGAGGTCACGGTGACCCGGCCGCCGTGGGCGTGGGCGATCGCGGCGACGATCGACAGCCCGAGCCCCGAGCCGGCGGCCGGTCGCCGACCGGTGCCGCTCACCTGGGCGAAGCGCTCGAAGATCCGCTCCTGCTGATCGGGCGGGATGCCGACGCCCTCGTCCTCCACCCACAGGGCGACGGAGCCGTCCTCGAGCCGCGAGCCGAGACGGACGGTGCTGCCGTCCTCGGAGAACTTCACGGCGTTGGCGGCGAGCTGGAGGAGGGCCTGCGTCACCCGCTCGGGGTCGACCTCGGCGATCGCCTCCACCCGTGTCGACACCCGCCAGCGCCGGTCGCCCAGCTGGCGGGCCTGGTCGAGGACGTTGTCGAGGAGGGTGCCGACGTCCGTGGGCTCGGTCCGCACGAAGTCCGGCGCCTCGGACCGGGCGAGGAGGACGAGGTCGTCGGCCAGGCGGTGCATGCGGTCGAGCTCGCGCAGCGCGAGCGCGCGCGTCTCGGTCGCGTCCTGCTCGTCGGTCGGGTCCATGAGCTCGAGGTGGCCCCGCACGATGGTGATGGGTGTGCGCAGCTCGTGCCCGGCGTCGTCGAGGAGCCGCCGCTGGGAGCGGAAGGCCGTCTCGAGCCGGCCGAGCATGTCGTTGAAGGTGCGGGCGAGGTCGGCGAGGTCGTCGCGGCCGGCCACCGGGATGCGGCGGGACAGGTCGGTGACGCTGATGAGCTCGGCCGTCTCGCGCAGCGAGCGCAGCGGCCGCAGCAGGCGGCCGGAGAGCACCCAGGCGACGACGGCGAGGACGAGCAGCGACCCGACGGCGACGATCCCGTAGGTGCGGAAGATCGACCCGATCTCCGCCTGCTCCGCGTCCCGGTCGAAGGCGAGGACCATCGCGCC
Source organism: Georgenia phoenicis (assembly GCF_047302425.1). NCBI lineage: Bacteria > Bacillati > Actinomycetota > Actinomycetes > Allobogoriellales > Allobogoriellaceae > Georgenia > Georgenia phoenicis. The sequence continues at coordinate 772,551 of NZ_CP154855.1, forward strand.
CGGGGTCGAGTCGCCGACCTGGACGGGCACGGCGGCGTAGCGGTACTCGCGCAGGGAGGTGCGCAGCGTGTCGACGACGACGGAGTCGGCCTGCCAGGTGTCGGCGACGGCGTGGACGAGCTCGGGGTCCAGCGCGAGGGGCACGCCGATGTCCTGGGTCTGGTAGCGGACGTTGTCGCGGATGAAGGCGATCATGCCCTCGTTGGCCGCCGGCACCTCCCGGCTCATCATCGTGTAGAGCAGGCGGTCGGAGTCGCGGAAGGGCTCACCGGTGTCGGGGTCGACCCCCGTCTCGGCCAGGGTCCGCAGCTCGGCCACCGTCCGGTCGAGGGCGTCGTCGATGTCCTGGTCCACACGCACGCGCTGCAGCGCCCACGCGGTGCCGCCGGCGGCGACGAGCGCGAGCGCGCACAGCGCCAGGACGGTCGCGAGAATGCGGGCGCGGACCGTGAGGGGACGACGGCGGGTGCTCACCGGCCCAGTATCGGGGCCCGTCATGAGACAGGGATGAGAAAAGGCCCGGGCTCCCGCCCGGGCCTCTCTCGTCCGCGTGACTCAGCCGAGGAGCTCCTGGATGCGGCGGATGCCCTCGACCATGTCGTCGGTGCCGAGCGCGTAGCTCAGGCGCAGGTAGCCGCTGGGCCCGAAGGCCTCACCCGGGACGACCGCGACCTCGGCCTCCTCGAGGATGAGCGTGGCGAGCTCGGCGGAGGTCCGCGGCGTGCGGCCGCGGATCGTGCGGCCGAGGACGCCCTCGACGTTCGGGTAGGCGTAGAACGCGCCGCGCGGGCTGGGGACCTCCACGCCGTCGATCTCGCGCAGCATGCTCACCATCGTGCGGCGCCGCTCGTCGAAGGCGGCCCGCATCGTCTCGACGGCGCTGAGGTCCCCGGACACCGCGGCGAGCGCGGCCCGCTGGGAGACGTTGGCGACGTTCGAGGTGAGGTGGGACTGGAGGTTGGTCGCCGCCTTGATGACGTCCGCGGGCCCGACCATCCAGCCCACGCGCCAGCCGGTCATCGCGTAGGTCTTGGCCACCCCGTTGAGGACGATCGTCGTGTCGGCGAGCTCGGGGACCGCCCGCAGGATCGGGGTGAACTCGGCGTCGTCGTAGACGAGGTGCTCGTAGATCTCGTCGGTGATGACCCACACGCCGTGCTCGTGGGCCCAGCGGCCGATCGCCGCCGTCTGCTCGGCGGAGTAGACGGCACCCGTGGGGTTGGACGGGGAGCAGAAGAGCAGGGCCTTGGTGCGCGGCGTGCGGGCCGCCTCGAGCTGCTCCACGGTGACGAGGTAGTCCTGGTCGGAGCCGGCGACGACCTCGACGGCCCGCCCCCCGGCCAGCGCGATCGCCTCCGGGTAGGTGGTCCAGTACGGGGCGGGGAGGAGGACCTCGTCGCCCGGGTCGATGATCGCGGCGAAGGCCTGGTAGACCGCCTGCTTGCCGCCGTTGGTCACGAGGACGTGGTCGGGGGAGATCTCGTAGCCGGAGTCGCGCAGGGTCTTGGCGGCGATCGCCTCGCGCAGGACCGGCAGCCCCTTGGCGGGGGAGTAGCGGTGGTTGACCGGGTCCTGGGCGGCGGCGACGGCGGCGTCGACGATGTACTGCGGCGTGGGGAAGTCGGGCTCGCCGGCGCCGAAGCCGATGACCGGGCGTCCGGCGGCCTTGAGCGCCTTGGCCTTCGCGTCGACCGCCAGGGTGGCGGACTCCGCGATCGCCGCCAGCCGGGCGGAGACGCGCGTGGGGGACGGGGTGCTCGGGGTGCTCGTGTGCTCGCTCACCCGGCTATGGTGGCACGGCAGCCCCGCGGCGCTCGCGGGTCGCCCGTCCCACGGACAGCGCCCGGGCGACACGGGTCACGCGAGTCGGGTTCGACCTCACGGCCCCGGGCGCGTACACTCGATGCCTGGTGGCTCTCGACCGCCTGGTTGGACCGTGCTCTCCTGCGGCCCGTCCGGTGGGAGAGGTCGTCGAAGGGCAGTGGCGCAATTGGTAGCGCACCGGTCTCCAAAACCGGCGGTTGTGGGTTCGAGTCCCTCCTGCCCTGCAGCAGCGGCGTCGCGCGACGCCTCGGCCAAGACACCCAGACCAGTGAGGAAGACCGCCTGTGAGTGAGTCCGCGAGCACGACCTCGGGCAAGCCCGAGCGTGCCGGCCGCGCCGGGGGCGGGGCGACCAGGAAGCGCGGTCTCTTCGCCCGGATCGCACTGTTCGTCCGCCAGGTGATCGCCGAGCTGAAGAAGGTCGTCCGACCCACCCGCAACGAGCTGTTCACGTTCTTCGTCGTCGTCATCGTCTTCGTGCTGGCGATCATGGCCTACGTGGGCCTTGTCGACCTGGGCTTCGGGCGGCTGGCGCTGTGGGTGTTCGGCGGCTGACGCCCCCGTCCACAGCATCGAACTACGACGCAGAAAGTTGGTGACCCCGTGACTGAGGAGACCGTGGAGCACACGGCCCCGGCCGAGGCTCCTGACGACATCCCCAGCGACCTTCCCGGAGCCGAGGCCGAGAGCCCCGCCGCCGTCGAGGAGGGCGCGGCCGCAGGTGAGGACACGACTCCCGCCGAGGAGTCCGCCGAGGTCGAGGACGTCCCGGCCGCGGAGGACGCCGAGGAGCTGTCCCCCGAGGAGGAGTTCCGCCGCGAGCTGCGGCTGCAGCCGGGCCACTGGTACGTCGTGCACTCCTACGCGGGCTACGAGAAGCGCGTCAAGGCGAACCTCGAGAACCGCATCCAGAGCCTCAACATGGAGGAGTACATCTTCCAGGTCGAGGTCCCGATGGAGGACGTCGTCGAGATCAAGAACTCCCAGCGCAAGCTCGTCACCCGGGTGCGCATCCCGGGCTACGTGCTCGTGCGCATGGACCTGACCGACGAGTCGTGGGGCGCGGTGCGCCACACGCCCGGTGTCACCGGCTTCGTCGGCCACACCCACCAGCCGGTGCCGCTGACCGAGGACGAGGTCTTCTCGATGCTCGCCCCGACCCTCGCCCCCAAGGAGACGGCCAAGGCCGCGACCGGCGGGAGTGCCCCGAGCACCCCCATCGAGGTCGAGTTCTCCGTGGGCGAGTCCGTCACCGTCACCGACGGGCCCTTCGAGACCCTCCCGGCCACGATCTCCGAGATCAGCCCGGAGCAGCAGAAGCTCAAGGTGCTCGTGTCGATCTTCGGCCGGGAGACCCCGGTCGAGCTGTCGTTCTCGCAGGTCGCCAAGATCTGAGCGGACGGCTCCCCGGCGCACGCTTCCTGCTGCGCCGGACCCCGCAAGGCGGCGTCGGCGGTCACCGACGCCCAGGAACATAAGGACGCACCATGCCTCCCAAGAAGAAGGTCGCAGGCCTGATCAAGCTCCAGATCCAGGCCGGCGCCGCGACCCCCGCGCCGCCCATCGGCCCCGCGCTGGGCCAGCACGGCGTGAACATCATGGAGTTCTGCAAGGCGTACAACGCCGCGACCGAGTCGCAGCGCGGCAACGTCATCCCGGTGGAGATCACGGTTTACGAGGACCGTTCCTTCACCTTCATCACCAAGACCCCTCCGGCCGCCGAGCTCATCAAGAAGGCCGCCGGCGTCGCCAAGGGCTCCGGCACCCCGCACACCGCGAAGGTCGGCTCCCTGACGATGGCCCAGGTGCGCGAGATCGCCGAGGGCAAGATGGTCGACCTCAACGCCAACGACGTCGACGCCGCCGCGAAGATCATCGCGGGCACCGCCCGTTCCATGGGCATCACCGTCTCGGACTGAGGCACCCGGGCGCTCCCCGCGTCCGTCGTTCCAGGCGCCTCGGCGCCCCGTGGCAGGGTCCGGCGCGGACCCGCAGACCACGACTGCTGAAACTAGGAGAAGCAGCATGACCACGCGCAGCAAGAACTACCGCAAGGCGGCCGAGAAGATCGACCGCTCGCAGGTCTACACCCCCCTCGAGGCCGTCCGCCTCGCCAAGGAGGGTGCGAGCAGCACGAAGTTCGACCAGACCGTCGAGGTCGTCTTCCGCCTCGGCGTCGACCCCCGCAAGGCGGACCAGATGGTGCGCGGCACCGTCAGCCTGCCCCACGGCACCGGCAAGTCGGCCCGCGTCCTCGTCTTCGCCGTCGGCGAGCGCGCGGCGCAGGCCGAGGCCGCCGGCGCCGACGAGGTCGGCGGCGACGAGCTCATCGAGAAGGTCGCGGCCGGCTACACGAACTTCGACGCCGCCGTCGCCACCCCGGACCTCATGGGCAAGGTCGGCCGCCTCGGCCGCGTCCTCGGTCCCCGTGGCCTCATGCCCAACCCGAAGACCGGCACGGTGACCATGGACGTCGCCAAGGCTGTCACGGAGATCAAGGGTGGGCGGATCGAGTTCCGCGTCGACAAGAACTCCAACCTCCACTTCATCATCGGCAAGGCGTCCTTCAGCGACGAGCAGCTGGTGGAGAACTACGCCGCCGCCCTGGACGAGGTGCTGCGGCTCAAGCCGGCCTCCGCGAAGGGCCGCTACATCAGCAAGGCCACCATGGCCACGACCATGGGCCCCGGCGTCCCGCTGGACGCCACCCTCACGCGCAACCTCACCACGGACACCCCGTCCTGACCTGAGACGCACCAGCAGCGCCCCGGCCCGTGAGGTCCGGGGCGCTGCTGCGTCTGTGGGGTGCGGCACAGGGGGCCCTACGGGCTTGGACCGCGGGCCCTCGGCGAGGTACTGTTGCCTCTGCCCAAGACCGCCGGTCCCCCGTCAGCCATGACGGGTCGAAGTCCGCAGCAGCGGAGCCAGCGCAGGTGATCATGAGACGCCGTCCACGACGTGCGCCCCGTGCAGACCCTGCGCGGGGCTTTTTTGTTGCTCGACCTCATCCTCCGGCGGCACGACCGAAAAGGAGGGCCATGGCGAGGCCTGACAAGGTGGCGGCAGTCACCGAGCTCACGCAGCAGCTGCGTGAGGCAAACGCCGTCGTGCTCACCGAGTACCGCGGGCTCAGCGTCGGCCAGCTCAAGGAGCTGCGTCGTTCGCTCGGCACCAATGCCAGCTACGCCGTCGTGAAGAACACGCTGACCGCCATCGCGGCCAAGGAGGCTGGGCTCGAGGGACTCGACGCACAGCTCACCGGCCCGACCGCGATCGCCTTCGTGACCGGGGAGCCCTCCGAGGCTGCCAAGGGTCTGCGTGACTTCGCCAAGACCAACCCCCAGCTCGTCATCAAGGGTGGCGTGCTCGAGGGCCGGACGCTGTCGGCGCAGGACGTCGACACGCTCGCCAGCCTCGAGAGCCGCGAGGTGCTGCTGGGCAAGGCCGCTGGCGCGTTCAAGGCAGCGCTGTACCAGGCTGCGTACATGTTCACCGCGCCGGCCACCCAGGCCGCGCGCACCATCGAGGCTCTGCGCGAGAAGCAGGCCACCGACGCCGCCTGAGGCATCGGGACCACCACCCCACCCTGCTCCACGCAGTAGACAGCACAGGGCAGACCAACCAGGAAGGACGCCACCATGGCGAAGCTCACCACCGACGAGCTCATCGAGGCTTTCAAGGAGCTCACCCTCATCGAGCTCTCCGAGTTCGTGAAGCAGTTCGAGGAGACCTTCGAGGTCACCGCCGCTGCTCCGGTCGCCGTTGCCGCGGCCGCCCCGGCCGGCGGCGGCGACGCCGGCGCCGCCGAGGAGGAGAAGACCGACTTCGACGTCGTCCTCGACGCCATCGGCGACAAGAAGATCCAGGTCATCAAGGAGGTCCGCGCGCTCACGAGCCTCGGCCTCAAGGAGGCCAAGGACCTCGTGGACTCGGCCCCCAAGGCCGTCCTCGAGGGCGTCGACAAGGACACCGCGGACAAGGCCAAGGAGGCCCTCGAGGGCGCCGGGGCCACCGTCTCCGTCAAGTGACCTCATAGCTCCACCGGCCTCACGGCCTGCCACGGCCCGGCACCCCTCGGGGTGCCGGGCCGTCGGCGTCCCCGGAAGAAGTTCCGAGACGCACCGGCGCGCCTCCGCTTCTCCACCCGCGCCCGATGGCGTATGGTGGCGGCGTCGGTCCAGGACCTGCAGCGCGACGGTGCGCTGGACATTGCCCTGCGCACCTGTGTATGCTGTCGCTTTGCGCTGACTTCTGCCTGCCTGTCTGCCGCCCCGAACCCCGCCGCGTGCTGGGTCGACGCGACGAGGAGACAGTCCCTGACAGCGCAGTGTGCACACAATTCGCAGGGAAGGACCCCCTTTGGCTGCCTCGCGCACCTCTTCTGTTCCCACCGCTGAAGACATCGCCACCCGGCTCCGCTCCCGCCGGGTCTCGTTCGCCAAGATCCAGGAGCCGCTCCAGGCGCCCGACCTCCTCGGGCTGCAGACCGAGAGCTTCGACTGGCTGCTCGGCAACCCGGCGTGGCGCGACCGCGTCGCCGCCGCCATCGAGCGGGGCGACAAGAACGTCCCGCGGACCTCGGGCCTCGAGGAGATCTTCGCGGAGATCTCCCCGATCGAGGACTTCGGCCAGTCGATGTCCCTCTCCTTCAACGACCACCGCTTCGAGCCGGCGAAGTACACGCCGGAGGAGTGCAAGGAGAAGGACTTCACCTACGCCGCTCCGCTGTTCGTCACGGCCGAGTTCACCAACTACGAGACCGGTGAGATCAAGTCGCAGACGGTCTTCATGGGCGACTTCCCGCTCATGACCGAGCGCGGCACCTTCATCATCAACGGCACCGAGCGTGTCGTCGTCTCCCAGCTGGTCCGCTCCCCGGGCGTCTACTTCGAGCGCACCCCCGACAAGACGTCCGACAAGGACGTCTTCACGACGAAGATCATCCCGTCGCGTGGTGCGTGGCTCGAGTTCGAGATCGACAAGCGCGACGCCGTCGGCATCCGCATCGACCGCAAGCGCAAGCAGTCGATCACCGTCTTCCTGCGTGCGCTGGGCATGACCGAGAGCGAGATCCGCGAGGAGTTCGCCGACTACCCGGTCCTGCTCGAGACCCTCGAGAAGGACAACGTCAGCACCCAGGACGAGGCCCTGCTCGACATCTACCGCAAGGTCCGCCCCGGCGAGCCGCCGACGGTCGAGGCCGGTCGCAACCTCCTCGACAACTACTACTTCAACCCCAAGCGCTACGACCTCGCCAAGGTCGGCCGGTACAAGCTCAACAAGAAGCTCGGCACCAGTGCCGACCTCAGCGAGTCCGTGCTGCGCGTCGAGGACATCAAGGCAGCGGTCCGCTACCTCCTGGCCCTCCACAAGGGCGAGACGGAGTACACCGTCGAGTACGACGGCGAGCAGGTCACCGTCCGCGCCGAGACCGACGACATCGACCACTTCGGCAACCGCCGCATCCGGTCGGTCGGCGAGCTCATCCAGAACCAGATCCGCACGGGCCTGTCCCGGATGGAGCGTGTCGTGCGCGAGCGCATGACCACGCAGGACGTCGAGGCCATCACGCCGCAGACGCTCATCAACATCCGCCCGGTCGTCGCCTCCATCAAGGAGTTCTTCGGCACCTCCCAGCTGTCGCAGTTCATGGACCAGAACAACCCGCTGGCCGGGCTGACGCACAAGCGTCGTCTCAACGCCCTCGGCCCCGGTGGTCTGTCCCGTGACCGCGCGGCGATGGAGGTCCGTGACGTCCACCCCTCGCACTACGGCCGCATGTGCCCGATCGAGACCCCTGAGGGCCCGAACATCGGCCTCATCGGCTCGCTCGCGACCTTCGCGCGGATCAACCCCTTCGGTTTCGTCGAGACCCCCTACCGTCGCGTCGTCGACGGCCGGGTCACCGACGAGGTGGACTACCTCACCGCCGACGACGAGGACCGCTACGTCATCGCGCAGGCCAACGCCAAGCTCGACGACGAGGGCCGGTTCCGCGAGGAGCAGGTGCTCGTCCGCGCGAGCGGCGGCAGCGGCGAGATGGCGGCCGTCCCGGCCGAGGACGTCGACTACATGGACGTCTCCGCCCGCCAGATGGTGTCCGTCGCGACCGCGATGATCCCCTTCCTCGAGCACGACGACGCCAACCGTGCGCTCATGGGCGCCAACATGCAGCGTCAGGCGGTGCCGCTGGTCCGCAGCGAGGCCCCACTCGTGGGCACCGGGCTCGAGCGCCGCGCCGCCGTGGACGCCGGTGACGTCATCGTCGCCAGCAAGGCCGGCGTCGTCACCGAGGTCTCGGCCGACGCGATCCACGTCGCCGCCGACGACGGCACGAACCAGGTCTACCGCGTCGCGAAGTTCCGTCGCTCCAACCAGGGCACGTCCTACAACCAGCGTGTGCTGGTCGACGAGGGCGACCGCGTCGAGGTCGGCTCCGCGCTGGCCGACGGCCCGGCGACCGACGACGGCGAGCTGGCCCTGGGCCGCAACCTCCTCGTCGCCTTCATGTCGTGGGAGGGCCACAACTACGAGGACGCGATCATCCTCTCCCAGCGCCTCGTGGCCGAGGACGTCCTGTCCTCGATCCACATCGAGGAGCACGAGGTCGACGCCCGCGACACCAAGCTGGGCGCCGAGGAGATCACCCGGGACATCCCGAACGTCTCCGAGGACGTGCTCGCCGACCTCGACGAGCGCGGCATCATCCGCATCGGTGCCGAGGTCAGCGCCGGCGACATCCTCGTCGGCAAGGTCACCCCCAAGGGTGAGACCGAGCTGACGAGCGAGGAGCGCCTGCTGCGCGCGATCTTCGGCGAGAAGGCCCGCGAGGTGCGCGACACGTCACTCAAGGTGCCCCACGGTGAGTCCGGGACCGTCATCGGTATCCAGGAGTTCAACGCGGACGAGGACGACGAGCTGCCCGCCGGCGTCAACCAGATGGTGCGCGTCTACATCGCCCAGCGCCGCAAGATCACCGACGGCGACAAGCTCGCCGGGCGCCACGGCAACAAGGGTGTCATCTCCAAGATCCTCCCGGTCGAGGACATGCCCTTCCTCGAGGACGGCACGCCGGTCGACATCATCCTCAACCCGCTCGGTGTGCCCGGCCGTATGAACGTCGGCCAGGTGCTCGAGACCCACCTCGGGTGGGTCGCCAAGCAGGGCTGGGACGCCACCGACGCGCCGCAGGGCGAGGGCACGTGGACGGAGAACCTGCCGGAGGGCGCCCTGCGCGGCGAGCCGGGCACCCCGGTCGCCACGCCGGTCTTCGACGGCATCCACGAGCACGAGCTCACCGGTCTGCTCGGCCACACCACCCCGAACCGGGACGGCCAGCGCATGGTCGGCACCGACGGCAAGGCCCGCCTGTTCGACGGCCGCTCCGGGGAGCCCTTCCCCGAGCCCGTCTCGGTCGGCTACATGTACATCCTCAAGCTCCACCACCTCGTGGACGACAAGATCCACGCCCGCTCCACCGGCCCGTACTCGATGATCACCCAGCAGCCGCTGGGCGGTAAGGCACAGTTCGGTGGCCAGCGCTTCGGTGAGATGGAGGTGTGGGCACTGGAGGCCTACGGCGCCGCGTACGCGCTGCAGGAGCTCCTGACGATCAAGTCCGACGACATCCCCGGACGCGTCAAGGTGTACGAGGCCATCGTCAAGGGCGAGAACATCCCCGAGCCCGGCATCCCCGAGTCCTTCAAGGTGCTCATGAAGGAGATGCAGTCCCTGTGCCTGAACGTCGAGGCACTGGACGCGGAGGGCAACGCCATCGAGCTGCGTGACGCCGACGAGGAGGTCTACCGGGCTGCCGACGAGCTCGGGATCGACCTGTCGCGTCGTCCCGACGCCAGCAGCGTCGACGACATCTAAGAGGCCGCGGCTGCCGTGGCACCACCGCCACGGCAGCCCGCCGGCCCGTTTGGATTCCACACGGTGACATACCGAAGGAAGTAGGAAACCTTGCTCGACGTCAATGTCTTCGACCAGCTCCACATCGGCCTGGCCACGGCATCGGAGATCCGTGGCTGGTCCCACGGAGAGGTCAAGAAGCCCGAGACGATCAACTACCGCACGCTCAAGCCCGAGAAGGACGGCCTGTTCTGCGAGCGGATCTTCGGTCCCACCCGGGACTGGGAGTGCAACTGCGGCAAGTACAAGCGCGTGCGCTACAAGGGCATCATCTGCGAGCGCTGCGGTGTCGAGGTCACGCGCTCCAAGGTGCGCCGTGAGCGGATGGGCCACATCGAGCTCGCCGCCCCCGTCACCCACATCTGGTACTTCAAGGGCGTCCCCTCGCGCCTCGGCTACCTGCTCAACCTCGCCCCGAAGGACCTCGAGAAGGTCATCTACTTCGCGGCGTACATGATCACCGAGGTCGACGACGAGGGTCGCCACGAGGACCTGTCCAGCCTCCAGAACGAGATGGACCTGGAGAAGCAGGACGTCGAGCGCAAGCGCGACACCGACATCGAGTCCCGCGCCAAGCGCCTCGAGGAGGACCTCGCCGAGCTCGAGCAGGCCGGGGCCAAGGCCGACGCCCGCGAGAAGCTGCGCAAGTCCGCCGAGCGCGAGATGGCGCAGATCCGCAAGCGCGCCGACCAGGACCTCGACCGTCTCGACACGATCTGGGACCGCTTCAAGAACCTCAAGGTCGGTGACCTCGAGGGCGACGAGCTGCTCTACCGCGAGCTGCAGGCCCGCTACGGCATCTACTTCAAGGGCTTCATGGGGGCCGAGGCCATCCAGAAGCGCCTGGAGACCTTCGACCTGGCCGCCGAGGCCGAGTCGCTGCGCGAGACCATCTCCACGGGGACCGGTCAGCGCAAGACCCGCGCCCTCAAGCGCCTCAAGGTCGTCAACGCCTTCCTCACCACCGAGAACTCGCCCCTGGGCATGGTTCTCGACGCCGTCCCGGTCATCCCGCCGGACCTGCGACCGATGGTCCAGCTGGACGGTGGCCGCTTCGCGACCTCCGACCTCAACGACCTCTACCGCCGCGTCATCAACCGGAACAACCGCCTCAAGCGGCTGCTCGACCTCGGCGCGCCGGAGATCATCGTCAACAACGAGAAGCGGATGCTCCAGGAGGCCGTCGACTCGCTGTTCGACAACGGCCGCCGTGGCCGTCCGGTCACCGGACCGGGCAACCGCGCGCTCAAGTCGATCTCCGACATGCTCAAGGGCAAGCAGGGCCGGTTCCGCCAGAACCTGCTCGGCAAGCGCGTCGACTACTCCGGCCGTTCGGTCATCGTCGTCGGCCCGCAGCTGCAGCTGCACCAGTGCGGCCTGCCCAAGCAGATGGCGCTCGAGCTCTTCAAGCCCTTCGTCATGAAGCGGCTCGTCGACCTCAACCACGCGCAGAACATCAAGGCCGCCAAGCGGATGGTCGAGCGCGCCCGCACCCAGGTGTGGGACGTGCTCGAGGAGGTCATCACCGAGCACCCGGTGCTGCTCAACCGCGCCCCCACGCTGCACCGCCTGGGCATCCAGGCCTTCGAGCCGCAGCTCGTCGAGGGCAAGGCGATCCAGCTCCACCCGCTCGTGTGCGGTGCCTTCAACGCCGACTTCGACGGCGACCAGATGGCCGTGCACCTGCCGCTGAGCACCGAGGCGCAGGCCGAGGCCCGCATCCTCATGCTCTCGAGCAACAACATCCTCAAGCCCTCGGACGGCCGTCCGGTGACCATGCCCACCCAGGACATGATCATCGGCCTGTTCCACCTCACCGGTGAGAAGGCCGACGCGACGGGTGCGGGCCGGGTCTTCGGCTCGCCCGCCGAGGCGCGCATGGCCTACGACGCCGGCGAGCTCGACCTCAACGCCACCGTGCGGATCCGCTTCACCGACCTCGTCCCGCCGCTGGGCTGGACGGCGCCGGAGGGCTGGGAGGAGGGTGACCCGATCACCCTCGAGACCTCCCTGGGCCGCGCGCTGTTCAACGAGGCGCTGCCGGTCGACTACCCGTTCGTCAACGGCGTCGTCGGCAAGAAGGAGCTCTCGGGGATCGTCAACGACCTCGCCGAGCGCTACCCGAAGGTCGAGGTCGCCGCGAGCCTGGACGCGCTCAAGGAGGCCGGTTTCCACTGGGCCACCCGCTCGGGCGTGACCATCGCGATCTCCGACGTCGTCGCGCCGGAGGTCAAGGCCAACATCCTCGAGTCCTACGAGGAGAAGGCGCAGAAGGTCCAGCGCGAGTACGACCTCGGTCGCCGCAGCGAGGAGGAGCGTCGCTCCGAGCTCATCGACATCTGGACCCAGGCGACCAACGAGGTCGACCAGGCCATGCGGGCGAACTTCCCGGCGGACAACAACATCTTCCGGATGGTCACCTCCGGTGCCCGTGGTAACTGGCACCAGGTGCGTCAGATCGCCGGTATGCGTGGTCTGGTGGCCGACCCCAAGGGCCAGATCATCCCGCGTCCGATCAAGTCGAACTACCGCGAGGGCCTGTCCGTCCTCGAGTACTTCACCGCGACGCACGGCGCCCGTAAGGGTCTGGCGGACACCGCGCTGCGGACCGCCGACTCCGGGTACCTCACCCGTCGTCTCGTCGACGTCTCGCAGGACGTCATCGTCCGCGAGGACGACTGCGGGACCTCCCTCGGCCTGACGATGCCGATCGCGGAGGCGGACTCCACCGGGGCGCTCCAGCTGCTCGACACCGTCGAGACCAGCGTCTACGCCCGCACGCTGGCGCAGGACGTCACCTCGGAGGACGGCACCGTCGTCGCCGAGGCGGGTGCGGACGTCGGCGACGTGCTCATCGCCAAGCTCGTGGCCGCCGGGGTCACGCAGGTCAAGGTCCGCTCGGTCCTCACCTGCCAGTCCCGCGTGGGTACCTGCGCCAAGTGCTACGGCCGCTCGCTGGCCACCGGCAAGCTCGTCGACATCGGCGAGGCCGTCGGCATCATCGCGGCGCAGTCCATCGGTGAGCCCGGCACGCAGCTGACGATGCGTACCTTCCACACCGGTGGTGCGGCGTCGGCCGAGGACATCACCCAGGGTCTGCCCCGAATCCAGGAGCTCTTCGAGGCCCGCACCCCCAAGGGTGAGGCGCCGATCAGCGAGGCCGCCGGCCGCGTGAAGATCGACGACTCCGAGCGGACCCGCAAGATCGTCGTCGTCCGCGACGACGGCGGTGAGGACCTGGCCTACCCGGTCTCCAAGCGCGTGCGCCTGCTGGTCGAGGACGGCGAGCACATCGCCGTCGGCCGCCAGCTCGTCGCGGGTGCCGTGGACCCGAAGAAGGTCCTGCGCATCCTCGGCCCGCGTGCGGTGCAGAAGCACCTCGTCGACCAGGTCCAGGAGGTCTACCGCTCCCAGGGCGTGGACATCCACGACAAGCACGTCGAGGTCATCGTCCGCCAGATGCTGCGTCGCGTGACCGTGCTCGACTCCGGCGACTCCCGGCTGCTGCCGGGTGAGCTGGCCGAGCGTGGCCGCTTCGAGGACGAGAACCGCCGCACGGTCTCCGAGGGCGGGGCGCCGGCCTCCGGCCGCCCCGAGCTCATGGGCATCACCAAGGCGTCGCTGGCCACGGACTCGTGGCTGTCGGCGGCCTCCTTCCAGGAGACCACCAAGGTGCTGACCGAGGCCGCGATGAGCGGGCGTCGCGACCCGCTGCTCGGCCTCAAGGAGAACGTCATCCTCGGTAAGCTCATCCCCGCCGGCACGGGCCTGCCCCGCTACCGGAACGTGGACGTCGAGCCCACCGAGGAGGCGAAGGCCAAGGCCTTCTCCCAGCTGGGCTACAGCGAGCTGGACTTCGTCCAGGGCGGCTCGGACCCGATCATGCTCGAGGAGCTGGACTTCGGCCCGGACTCCTTCGGCGTGGACTTCCGGGGCGTGTGACCTCCCGTGGGGCGGCCGCCAGGCGGCCGCCCCACGGCACACACCCGGCGTGACGGACGTCAAGCCGCCACGCTTTGACGCAAGAAACCGCGGCAGAGTACGCTACTGGGCGGTGCCCGCGACATCGGGTCCCTCGTGCGTGCTTGTGAACTGCAGGCCCGGCGACACTCCCGAGCGCGGGGGGCAGGGTAAGCAGGAGACCGACTTTGCGGTCATGCCGGCGCCCCACCCGGTTCGCCGGGCGAACATCAAGCAGAGAAACACATCCGAGACGGAGACGTAGTGCCCACGATTCAGCAGCTGGTCCGCAAGGGCCGCAGCGTCAAGACCTCGACGTCGAAGACGCCCGCCCTCAAGGGCAGCCCCCAGCGGCGCGGGGTGTGCACCCGCGTGTACACGACGACCCCGAAGAAGCCGAACTCGGCGCTCCGCAAGGTCGCCCGTGTGCGCCTGTCCAGCGGGATCGAGGTCACGGCCTACATCCCCGGGGTCGGTCACAACCTCCAGGAGCACTCCATCGTGCTCGTCCGCGGCGGTCGCGTGAAGGACCTGCCCGGCGTCCGCTACAAGATCGTGCGCGGCGCGCTCGACACCCAGGGTGTCCGTGGTCGCCAGCAGGCTCGCAGCCGTTACGGCGCGAAGAAGGAGAAGAAGTAATGCCGCGCAAGGGTCCCGCACCTCAGCGGACGCTCGTCGTCGACCCGGTCTACGGCTCGCCGACCGTCACCCAGCTCGTCAACCGCATCCTCAAGGACGGCAAGAAGTCGACCGCCGAGCGGATCGTCTACGACGCCCTCGAGGGTGTGCGCGAGAAGACCGACGGTGACCCCACCGCCGTCCTCAAGCGTGCGCTCGACAACGTCCGTCCCTCCCTCGAGGTCCGCTCCCGCCGCGTCGGTGGCGCGACCTACCAGGTCCCGGTCGAGGTCCGCCCGTCGCGGCAGACCACCCTCGCCCTGCGCTGGCTGGTCGACTACGCCCGCGCCCGTCGCGAGAAGACGATGACCGAGCGCCTCATGAACGAGATCCTCGACGCCTCCAACGGCCTCGGTGCCGCGGTCAAGCGCCGCGAGGACACCCACAAGATGGCCGAGTCCAACCGGGCCTTCGCGCACTACCGCTGGTAGTCGGCGCTGCCCGCCCTGCACGAATCGACTGAAGAGAGTCTCCTGTGGCACTTGACGTGCTGACCGATCTGACCAAGGTCCGCAACATCGGAATCATGGCGCACATCGACGCCGGCAAGACGACGACCACCGAGCGGATCCTGTTCTACACGGGCATCAACTACAAGATCGGGGAGACGCACGACGGCGCCTCCACGATGGACTGGATGGAGCAGGAGCAGGAGCGCGGCATCACCATCACCTCCGCCGCCACCACCTGCTACTGGCACGACAACCAGATCAACATCATCGACACCCCCGGGCACGTCGACTTCACCGTCGAGGTGGAGCGCTCGCTGCGCGTCCTCGACGGCGCCGTCGCCGTCTTCGACGGCAAGGAGGGCGTCGAGCCGCAGTCGGAGACCGTGTGGCGGCAGGCGGACAAGTACAACGTCCCGCGCATCTGCTTCGTCAACAAGATGGACAAGCTCGGTGCGGACTTCTACTTCACCGTGCAGACCATCAAGGACCGCCTCAAGGCCAAGCCGCTCGTCATGCAGCTGCCGATCGGGTCCGAGTCCGACTTCATCGGTGTCGTCGACGTCGTCTACAACCGCGCGCTCACCTGGCGCGGCGAGGTCAGCAAGGGCGAGGACTACACGATCGAGGAGGTCCCCGCGGACCTCGTCGAGAAGGTCGCCGAGTACCGCGCCGCCCTCATCGAGGACGTCGCCGAGGCCGACGAGGAGCTGCTCGAGAAGTACCTCGGCGGCGAGGAGCTGACCCCCGAGGAGATCAAGAAGGGCGTCCGCGCCCTCACCGTCTCCGGCGAGGCCTTCCCCGTCTTCTGCGGCACCGCGTTCAAGAACAAGGGCGTCCAGCCCATCCTCGACGCCGTCATCGACTACCTCCCCTCGCCGCTCGACGTGCCCGCCATGGTGGGCCACGCCGTCGGCGACGAGGAGACCGAGCTGACCCGCAAGCCCAGCGAGGACGAGCCCTTCTCGGCGCTGGCCTTCAAGGTCGCCGTGCACCCCTTCTTCGGCAAGCTCACCTACGTGCGCGTGTACTCCGGTACCGCCACGCAGGGCGCCCAGGTCCTCAACTCGACCAAGGGCAAGAAGGAGCGCGTCGGCAAGCTCTTCCAGATGCACTCCAACAAGGAGAACCCGGTCGAGGAGGCCCACGCGGGCCACATCTACGCGTTCATCGGCCTCAAGGACACCACCACCGGTGACACCCTGTGCGCCCAGGACGCGCCGATCGTCCTCGAGTCGATGACCTTCCCCGAGCCCGTCATCCACGTGGCGGTCGAGCCCAAGACCAAGGGCGACCAGGAGAAGCTCGGCACCGCGATCCAGAAGCTCGCGGAGGAGGACCCGACCTTCACCGTCCGCCTGGACGACGAGACCGGCCAGACCGTCATCGGCGGCATGGGCGAGCTCCACCTCGACGTCCTCGTCGACCGCATGCGTCGCGAGTTCAAGGTCGAGGCGAACGTCGGCAAGCCGCAGGTCGCGTACCGCGAGACCATCCGCCGTGCGGCGGAGAAGGTCGACTACACGCACAAGAAGCAGACCGGTGGTTCCGGTCAGTTCGCCAAGGTGCAGGTCACCTTCGAGCCCCTTGACACCGCCGAGGGCGAGCTCTACGAGTTCGAGAACAAGGTCACCGGTGGCCGCGTCCCCCGCGAGTACATCCCCAGCGTGGACGCGGGCATCCAGGACGCCATGCAGAACGGTGTCCTCGCCGGCTACCCCATGGTGGGTGTCAAGGCGATCCTGCTCGACGGTGGCTACCACGAGGTCGACTCCTCGGAGATGGCCTTCAAGATCGCTGGCTCGATGGTCTTCAAGGAGGGTGTCCGTAAGGCGGACCCCGTCCTCCTCGAGCCCGTGATGGACGTCGAGGTGCGTACGCCCGAGGAGTACATGGGTGACGTCATCGGCGACCTCAACTCCCGTCGTGGAATGATCCAGTCCATGACGGACGCGACTGGCATCAAGGTCGTTCGCGCGCTGGTGCCGCTGTCGGAGATGTTCGGCTACGTCGGCGACCTGCGGTCCAAGACCCAGGGTCGTGCGGTGTACTCGATGCAGTTCGACAGCTACGCCGAGGTTCCTCGGAACGTTGCCGAGGAGATCATCAAGAAGACCCGGGGCGAGTAAGTCCCACTGGTCGACCAGCAGTACCCATTTCAAACCGACCCGTAGGGCTTGCTCCCCGACAGGCGCAACCGCACCTGACGATGAGCAGACAACTACCCGAGTCCCAGGAGGACACAAGTGGCGAAGGCCAAGTTCGAGCGGACCAAGCCGCACGTCAACATCGGCACCATCGGTCACGTCGACCACGGTAAGACGACGCTGACCGCGGCCATCTCCAAGGTGCTGGCGGACAAGTACCCGGACCTGAACACGTTCAGCTCCTATGACCAGGTCGACAACGCTCCCGAGGAGCGTCAGCGCGGCATCACGATCAACGTCTCGCACGTCGAGTACCAGACCGAGGCGCGCCACTACGCCCACGTCGACGCTCCCGGTCACGCGGACTACATCAAGAACATGATCACCGGTGCCGCCCAGATGGACGGCGCGATCCTCGTGGTCGCCGCGACCGACGGCCCCATGGCCCAGACCCGTGAGCACGTCCTGCTCGCCCGTCAGGTCGGCGTGCCCTACGTCCTCGTCGCGCTGAACAAGTCCGACATGGTCGACGACGAGGAGATCCTCGAGCTCGTCGAGGTCGAGGTCCGCGACCTGCTCTCCAGCCAGGAGTTCCCGGGCGACGACGCGCCGGTCGTGCGCGTCTCCGCCCTCAAGGCCCTCGAGGGCGACCCCAAGTGGGTTGCCGCCATCGAGGAGCTCATGGAGGCCGTGGACAACAACGTCCCGACCCCCGAGCGTGACGTCGACAAGCCCTTCCTCATGCCGATCGAGGACGTCTTCACGATCACCGGTCGTGGCACCGTCGTCACCGGTCGCGTCGAGCGCGGTCTGCTCAACGTCAACGACGAGGTCGAGATCGTCGGTATCAAGGAGAAGTCCATCAAGACGACCGTCACCGGCGTCGAGATGTTCCGCAAGCTCCTCGACACCGCCGAGGCGGGCGAGAACGTCGGCCTGCTCCTCCGCGGCACCAAGCGCGAGGAGGTCGAGCGCGGCCAGGTCGTCGTGAAGCCGGGTTCGATCACCCCGCACACGCAGTTCGAGGCCCAGGTCTACATCCTGAGCAAGGACGAGGGTGGGCGTCACAACCCCTTCTACTCGAACTACCGCCCGCAGTTCTACTTCCGCACCACGGACGTCACCGGCGTCATCCAGCTGCCCGAGGGCACCGAGATGGTCATGCCCGGCGACAACACCGAGATGACGGTCGACCTCATCCAGCCGATCGCGATGGAGGAGGGCCTCGGCTTCGCCATCCGTGAGGGTGGCCGCACCGTGGGCTCCGGCCGCGTCACCAAGATCCTCAAGTGATCTTGAGCTGGGCCTGAGCCCAGCACCCTGCACCACCTGAAGGGCCCGGCGAGCACCGCTCGCCGGGCCCTTCGCCGTCCCCAGCCGCTTCCCATCGCCGACAGCAGACTTGTTCCTACCGTGGCCGCCGGCGACAGCCGGTCCGCCCCTCACTTCCCAGCGCCGGCCGCGAGTGGGGCCGGAAACAAGTCTGCTGTCGGCGCGAGAGGGGGGCCGGGAAGAAGTCTGCTGTCGGCGCGAGGGGGGAGGGGGCGGGCGTTGCAGCTGGCGGTGCGCGAAGTCACCGGGAGCGGCCTCGTCAAGAAGGCGCGCCGGCTGGTAGGGTGGATCGGCCGGGTGAGAACCGGGCATGCTTGGCTCGCGGTGACCGCACCGGGAGCAGGGCGACAACCTTGTCGGAGGGCCTCGCGTCCGCCGATGACCAAGAACACACCGGTGAGAGCCGGATCCGATTCGCCATGCGGCGGTCGTGTCTGGCAGACTGTTCCGGTTGCCTGGGGGCGTGCCCCCAGGTGTCAGGCTGAGTCGGGCCCCGAGCCCAGGCTCCACAAGCAAGCACAAGGGCCCCGCATCGACGATGCGCCGTGCTCAGGTGTGTGCGCACTGCGCGACACGCCCGAGCGCGGGGGACGGTAACAGAGCGGTACGAGAGAGGTTAGACGACGCCATGGCGGGACAGAAGATCCGCATCAGGCTCAAGTCCTACGACCACGAAGTCATCGACAGCTCGGCGCGCAAGATCGTCGACACGGTGACTCGCGCTGGTGCGACGGTCGTGGGTCCGGTGCCGCTGCCGACGGAGAAGAACGTCTTCGTCGTCATTCGTTCACCGCACAAGTACAAGGACAGCCGCGAGCAGTTCGAGATGCGCACCCACAAGCGCCTCATCGACATCATCGACCCGACGCCGAAGGCCGTTGACTCGCTCATGCGGCTCGACCTGCCCGCCGACGTCAACATCGAGATCAAGCTCTGAGGTTCGCCACAATGACTACCTTCACCAAGCAGGCTGCGGGCAGGCCGGTCACGGCCCTGCTCGGCACCAAGCTCGGCATGACCCAGGTCTGGGACGAGGACGGACGTCTCGTCCCGGTGACGGTCGTGCAGGTGGGCACCAACGTGGTGACCCAGCTGCGGACCCCCGAGACCGACGGGTACAGCGCCGTGCAGCTCGCCTTCGGCGAGATCGACCCGCGCAAGGTCACCCAGCCCCTCAAGGGCCACTTCGAGAAGGCCGGCACGACCCCGCGCCGCTTCGTCACCGAGGTCCGCACCTCCGAGTCCGACAGCTTCACCGTCGGCCAGGAGCTGCGCGCTGACGTGTTCGAGGCCGGCACGGTCGTCGACGTCATCGGCACGACGAAGGGCAAGGGCACGGCCGGTGTCATGAAGCGTCACGGCTTCGCCGGCGTCAGCGCCTCCCACGGTGCGCACCGCAACCACCGCAAGCCCGGCTCGATCGGCGGGGCCTCGACGCCCGGCCGCGTGTTCCGTGGGCAGCGGATGGCCGGTCGCATGGGCCACAAGCGCCAGACCACCCAGAACCTCACGATCCACGCCGTCGACGTCGAGAAGGGTCTGCTCCTCGTGGCCGGCCCGATCCCCGGCCCGAAGCACGGCGTCGTCGTCGTCCGTACCGCTGTGAAGGGGGCGTGACCATGGCTGACACCCAGACCGTCGACGTCCTGGACGCCACGGGCAAGAAGTCCGGCTCCGCCGAGCTGCCCGCCGCGATCTTCGACGTCCCCACGAACGTGCCGCTGATCCACCAGGTCGTCGTCGCCCAGCTCGCCGCCGCGCGCCAGGGCACCGCGAAGGCCAAGACCCGCGGCGAGGTCCGCGGTGGTGGCAAGAAGCCGTACCGCCAGAAGGGCACCGGCCGCGCCCGTCAGGGCTCGATCCGCGCGCCGCAGTACGCCGGCGGTGGCGTCGTCCACGGGCCCGTCCCGCGTGACTACACCCAGCGGACCCCGAAGAAGATGAAGGCTGCCGCCCTCCGTGGCGCCCTCTCGGACCGCGCCCGCGCCGGTCGTCTCCACGTGGTCAGCGAGTTCGTCTCCAGCGAGGTCCCCTCGACGGCCGCAGCGCTCACCGCGCTGCGCAACGTCGTGGCCGAGCGCTCCGCGCTGGTCGTGCTGGCCCGCGGCGACGAGCTCACGCTCAAGTCGCTGCGCAACGTGCCCAGCACCCACCTCATCTGGGTCGACCAGCTCAACACCTACGACGTCCTCGTCAACGACGACGTCGTGTTCACGGCCGCCGCGCTCGAGGAGTTCCTCGGGACCGCCGCGCCGCGCGAGGAGGATGGCAAGTGAGCATCGAGCACAACAAGAACCCCCGGGACGTCATCATCGCCCCGGTGGTCTCCGAGAAGAGCTACAGCCTCATCGACGAGGGGAAGTACACCTTCCTCGTCGACCCGCGCTCGAACAAGACTGAGATCAAGAACGCCGTCGAGGCGATCTTCCAGGTCAAGGTCAGCTCGGTGAACACGGCGAACCGTCAGGGCAAGACCCGTCGGACCCGCACCGGCCTCGGCAAGCGTAAGGACACCAAGCGCGCGATCGTCACGCTGCGCGAGGGCACCATCGACATCTTCGGTGAAGTTGCCGGCTGACGCCGCGCGCTGGAGAGATTGAGGATCGACACCCATGGCAATCCGTAAGTACAAGCCGACGACGCCGGGCCGCCGCGGCTCGAGCGTGGCCGACTTCGTCGAGATCACCCGGTCGCAGCCGGAGAAGTCGCTGGTCCGTCCGCTGAGCAAGAGCGGTGGCCGCAACAGCACCGGTCGGATCACCACCCGGCACAAGGGTGGTGGCCACAAGCGTGCCTACCGCGTCATCGACTTCCGTCGCCACGACAAGGACGGCGTGCCGGCCAAGGTCGCTCACATCGAGTACGACCCCAACCGCACCGCCCGCATCGCGCTGCTGCACTACGCCGACGGCGAGAAGCGCTACATCATCGCCCCGAACAAGATCTCGGTCGGCACCGTCATCGAGAACGGTCCGGGCGCTGACATCAAGCCGGGCAACAACCTGCCGCTGCGCAACATCCCCGTCGGTACGGTCGTCCACGCCATCGAGCTCAAGCCCGGTGGCGGCGCGAAGATCGCCCGCTCGGCAGGCGCCTCGGTCCAGCTCGTCGCCCGTGAGGGCACGATGGCCCAGCTGCGGATGCCCTCCGGTGAGATCCGCAACGTCGACTCCCGCTGCCGCGCCACC
This sequence comes from Georgenia phoenicis, assembly GCF_047302425.1. Taxonomy (NCBI): domain Bacteria; kingdom Bacillati; phylum Actinomycetota; class Actinomycetes; order Allobogoriellales; family Allobogoriellaceae; genus Georgenia; species Georgenia phoenicis. Next base: position 794,042 of record NZ_CP154855.1, read on the forward strand.
ATCGGTGAGGTCGGCAACGCCGAGCAGTCGAACATCAACTGGGGCAAGGCCGGCCGCATGCGGTGGAAGGGCAAGCGCCCCACCGTCCGCGGTGTCGCGATGAACCCCGTCGACCACCCGCACGGTGGTGGTGAGGGCAAGACCTCCGGTGGTCGCCACCCGGTCAGCCCGTGGGGCAAGCCCGAGGGCCGTACCCGCCGTCCGAACAAGCCGAGCGACCAGCTCATCGTGCGCCGCCGGCGCACCGGCAAGAAGCGCTGAGAGTAGGAGAGCGACGAGATGCCTCGCAGCCTCAAGAAGGGTCCGTTCGTCGACGACCACCTGCTCAAGAAGGTGGACTCGGCCAACGAGACGGGCTCCAAGAACGTCATCAAGACCTGGTCCCGCCGGTCGGTCATCACGCCCGACTTCCTGGGCCACACCTTTGCGGTGCACGACGGCCGCAAGCACGTCCCGGTCTTCATCACCGAGTCGATGGTCGGCCACAAGCTGGGGGAGTTCGCCCCGACCCGCACCTATCGCGGGCACGACAAGGACGACCGCAAGGCCCGACGCCGCTAAGGCGTCAGGCGAACCCAGCAACCCGCACATCCGACAAGTAAGGCAGGAATGATGGAAGCCAAGGCGCAGGCGCGATACGTGCGCGTCACGCCCCTCAAGGCTCGGCGCGTCGTGGACACCATCCGCGGTCAGCGCGCCACCGAGGCCGTGACCGTGCTGCGGTTCGCCCCTCAGGCGGCAGCCGAGACGGTGCGTAAGGTCGTGGAGAGCGCGATCGCCAACGCTCGCGTCAAGGCCGACCAGGCCGGCGTGGCGTTCGACGAGAACGCGCTCGTCATCAGCGCGGCATTCGTGGACGAGGGACCGACGCTCAAGCGCTTCCGGCCGCGGGCCAAGGGCAGTGCGAGCCGGATCCTCAAGCGCACGAGCCACATCACGGTTCTCGTGGGCGACGACAGCAAGGACGGCGAGAGCGCCGCTGGAACGAAGGGGAGGACCCGATAGTGGGTCAGAAGGTCAACCCGACCGGGTTCCGGCTCGGCATCACCACTGACCACCGCTCGCGGTGGTTCGCAGACAGCACCAAGGCCGGGCAGCGGTACCGCGACTACGTCCGCGAGGACGTCGCCATCCGCAAGCTCATGGCCTCCGGGCTCGAGCGCGCCGGCATCTCCAAGGTCGACATCGAGCGCACCCGCGACCGGGTCCGCGTCGACCTCCACACGGCGCGTCCGGGCATCGTCATCGGTCGCCGCGGCGCCGAGGCCGACCGCCTGCGCGGCGAGCTGGAGAAGCTCACCGGCAAGCAGGTCCAGCTGAACATCCTCGAGGTCAAGAACCCCGAGATCGACGCTCAGCTCGTGGCCCAGGGCATCGCCGAGCAGCTCGCCAGCCGCGTGTCCTTCCGCCGTGCGATGCGCAAGGGCATGCAGTCCGCGCAGCGCGCCGGCGCCAAGGGCATCCGGGTGCAGTGCTCCGGCCGTCTCGGTGGCGCCGAGATGTCCCGCTCGGAGTTCTACCGCGAGGGCCGCGTGCCCCTGCACACCCTCCGCGCGAACATCGACTACGGCTTCTTCGAGGCCCGCACCACCTTCGGGCGCATCGGCGTCAAGGTGTGGATCTACAAGGGCGACCAGACCGAGCGCGAGTTCGCCCGCGAGCAGGCCGACGCCGCCCCCCGTGGCCGCGGTCGCGCCGGCGAGCGTGGCGGAGCCGACCGTCCCCGTGGCCGCCGGCCCGAGGGCCGTGGCCCTCGCCAGGCCGAGCAGACCGAGGGCGCGCCTGCCGAGCAGGCCGCAGCCCCCGCCGAGTCAGGAACGGAGGCCTGAGCGAGATGCTCATCCCCCGGCGGACCAAGTTCCGCAAGCAGCACCACCCCAAGCGCTCCGGCGTGGCCAAGGGTGGCACCGAGATCGCCTTCGGTGACTTCGCGATCCAGGCTCTCGAGCCCGCGTACGTCACCAACCGGCAGATCGAGGCCGCCCGTATCGCCATGACGCGGCACATCAAGCGTGGCGGAAAGGTGTGGATCAACATCTACCCCGACCGCCCGCTGACCAAGAAGCCGGCTGAGACCCGCATGGGTTCCGGCAAGGGCTCGCCCGAGTGGTGGGTCGCCAACGTCAAGCCCGGCCGTGTGCTCTTCGAGCTGGCCGGTGTCCCCGAGGAGCTGGCACGCGAGGCCCTGTCCCGCGCGCAGCACAAGCTCCCCATGAAGACTCGTTTCGTGAGCCGTGAGGGTGGTGAAGGCTGATGGCCATCGGATCCAAGGGCCTGACTCCGTTCGACCTGGACGGGATGACCGACGAGACCCTGGCTGAGGAGCTCGCGAAGGCCAAGGAGGAGCTGTTCAAGCTGCGCTTCTCCTCGGCGACCGGGCAGCTCGAGGACCACGGTCGGCTCAAGGCCGTGCGTCGCGACATTGCCCGCATCTACACCATCGTGCACGAGCGCGAGCTCGGCATCCGCACCGCGCCCAGCAGCGAGAAGTGATCGAGGCCATGAGCGAGAACACCGAAGAGACCACCACGCAGGAGCGTAACGACCGCAAGGTGCGCCGTGGCTACGTGGTGTCCGACAAGATGGACAAGACCGTCGTCGTCGAGGTGGAGGACCGCGTCAAGCACCCGCTGTACGGCAAGGTCATCCGCCGCACGAGCAAGGTCAAGGCGCACGACGAGGCCAACTCGGCCGGCGTCGGCGACCTCGTCCGCATCATGGAGACGCGGCCGCTGAGCGCGACCAAGCGCTGGCGACTTCTCGACATCGTCGAGAAGGCCAAGTAGCCCACCAGCCCCCCATCCGTTCGGCAAGGCTCAGCTCCGGCTGAGAACCGGCTCGACGACAGGAGTACATCGAATGATCCAGCAGGAGTCGCGACTGAAGGTCGCCGACAACACCGGTGCCAAGGAGATCTTGTGCATCCGTGTGCTCGGAGGCTCCGGCCGGCGCTACGCCGGTATCGGTGACGTCATCGTCGCCACCGTGAAGGACGCCATCCCCGGCGGCAACGTCAAGAAGGGCGACGTCGTCAAGGCGGTCGTCGTGCGCGCTGCCAAGCAGCGTCGTCGTCCCGACGGTTCCTACATCCGCTTCGACGAGAACGCCGCCGTCATCCTCAAGGCTGACGGCGAGCCGCGCGGAACCCGCATCTTCGGCCCCGTGGGCCGCGAGCTGCGCGACAAGAAGTTCATGCGCATCGTCTCCCTGGCTCCGGAGGTGATCTGAGATGGCTCGGATCAAGAAGGGCGACCTCGTGGTCGTCATCGCTGGCCGCGACAAGGGCAAGCAGGGCCGTGTCCTCGAGGTCGACGTCGAGCGTGACCGCGTCGTCGTCGAGGGTGTGCAGCGCATGAAGCGCCACACCAAGGTCGGCCAGTCCGGCCGCGGCGCCCGCACCGGTGGCATCGAGACCATCGAGGCCGCCATCCACGCGAGCAACGTCATGGTCGTCGACCCGGAGACCAAGAAGGGGACCCGGGTCGGGATCCGCACCGAGAAGGTCGAGCGCGACGGCGTGGAGCGCACGCAGCGGATCCGCGTGGCCAAGCGCTCCGGTAAGGACATCTGACATGAGCGAGACCACCACCGCAACGAGCCCGCGCCTCAAGCAGCGCTACCGCGACGAGATCATCACCGCCCTGCGCGATGAGTTCCAGCACCCGAACATCAACCAGGTTGCCGGTCTGACCAAGATCGTCGTCAACATGGGTGTCGGGGACGCGGCACGCGACTCCAAGCTCATCGAGGGCGCCATCCGCGACCTGGCCCTCATCACCGGCCAGAAGCCGCAGGTGACCAAGGCCCGCAAGTCGATCGCCCAGTTCAAGCTGCGTGAGGGTCAGCCCATCGGCGCCCACGTCACGCTGCGCGGCGACCGCATGTGGGAGTTCCTCGACCGCCTGCTGTCGATCGCCCTGCCCCGTATCCGCGACTTCCGTGGGCTCTCGCCCAAGCAGTTCGACGGCAACGGGAACTACACCTTCGGTCTGAACGAGCAGTCGATGTTCCACGAGATCGACCAGGACAAGATCGACCGCGTGCGCGGCATGGACATCACGGTCGTCACCACGGCCAAGACCGACGACGAGGGTCGCTCGCTGCTCAAGCACCTCGGCTTCCCGTTCAAGGAGAACTGACGTGGCAAAGACCGCCCTGATCCAGAAGGCGAACCGCAAGCCCAAGTTCGCGGTGCGCGCCTACACCCGGTGCCAGCGGTGCGGCCGTCCGCACTCGGTCTACCGCAAGTTCGGCCTGTGCCGTATCTGCCTGCGCGAGATGGCCCTTGCCGGCCAGCTCCCGGGCATCACGAAGAGCAGCTGGTAAACGACTACGTCGTAGGTCCCGCGAGGAAACCCCGACGAGGAAGGGCCGAGGCCCGATGACAATGACTGACCCCATCGCAGACATGCTCACGCGTCTGCGTAACGCCAACTCGGCGTACCACGAGTCGGTGACCATGCCGTACTCGAAGCTCAAGCAGAACATCGCCGAGATCCTCAAGACCGAGGGTTACATCGCCGGCTGGGACGTCGAGGACGCCTCCGTGGGCAAGAACCTCACCCTCCAGCTGAAGTTCGGCCCGCAGCGCGAGCGCTCGCTCGCCGGTGTGCGCCGCGTGTCCAAGCCCGGACTGCGCGTGTACGCCAAGTCGACCAACCTGCCCCGCGTTCTCGGCGGGCTGGGCGTGGCGATCCTGTCCACCTCCTCCGGTCTGCTCACCGACCGCGAGGCACAGACCAAGGGCGTTGGCGGGGAAGTCCTCGCCTACGTCTGGTAGCCGGGAAGGAGTAGAGACATGTCCCGCATCGGAAAGGTCCCCGTCCCGGTCCCCGCAGGTGTCGACGTCACCATCGAGGGCTCGGTCGTGACCGTCAAGGGCCCCAAGGGCACGCTGACCCACACCGTGGCCGCTCCCATCGCCGTCGCTCGCGACGACGAGGGCGCCATCGTCGTGACCCGGCCGAACGACGAGCGCGAGTCGCGCTCGCTGCACGGCCTCACCCGCACGCTCATCGCCAACCTCGTCACCGGCGTGACGCAGGGCTACGAGCGCAAGCTCGAGATCGTCGGCACGGGTTACCGCGCCGTCGCCAAGGGCAGCTCGGTCGAGCTCGCGCTCGGCTTCTCCCACCCTGTCGTCGTCGACCCGCCGGAGGGCGTGACGGTCACCGTCGAGAGCCCCACCAAGCTCACGGTCTCCGGGATCGACAAGCAGCAGGTCGGCGAGCTCGCCGCGAACATCCGCAAGATCCGCAAGCCCGAGCCCTACAAGGGCAAGGGTGTGCGCTACGCCGGCGAGCAGGTCCGCCGCAAGGCCGGAAAGGCAGGTAAGTGATGGCACTGTCCGTCAAGGGCAAGGGCAAGAACGCCGCTCGCGGGCGCCGTCACCTCCGCGTCCGCAAGAAGATCAGCGGCACGGCCGAGCGTCCGCGCCTGGTCGTCACCCGCTCCTCGCGCCACATGGTCGCGCAGCTGGTCGACGACACGAGCGGCACCACCATCGCGTCCGCCTCGACCCTCGAGGCCGACCTGCGGGCGTCCGACGACGAGAAGGTCGCCAAGGCGCGGCGCGTCGGCGAGCTCGTCGCCGAGCGGGCCAAGGCAGCCGGTGTCGAGAGCGCGGTCTTCGACCGTGCGGGCAACCGGTACCACGGCCGCGTGGCCGCCGTCGCCGACGGCGCCCGTGAGGGCGGGCTCGCCCTGTGACCAGCGTGAACGTACGAGAGCAAAGGAACATCTGATGGCTGCACCGCAGCGAAGCAGGACCGGTTCCGGTACCGGCGCCGGCCCCGCCGGCGGCGAGCGCTCCGGCGGTCGCCGGGGCGAGGGCCGTCGCGGCGCCGCCGAGCCGAGGAACGAGTTCATCGAGCGCGTCGTCACGATCAACCGCGTCTCCAAGGTCGTCAAGGGTGGTCGTCGCTTCAGCTTCACCGCTCTCGTCGTCGTCGGGGACGGCAACGGGACGGTCGGCGTCGGCTACGGCAAGGCCAAGGAGGTGCCGGCCGCGATCGCGAAGGGTGTCGAGGAGGCGAAGAAGAACTTCTTCCGCGTCCCGATGATCCAGAAGACGATCCCGCACGCCGTCACCGGCGAGGCCGCGGCGGGCGTGGTGTTCCTGCGCCCCGCCGCCCCGGGTACCGGCGTCATCGCCGGTGGTCCCGTCCGCGCCGTCCTCGACTGCGCCGGGATCCACGACGTGCTGAGCAAGTCGCTCGGCTCGGAGAACGCGATCAACATCGTGCACGCCACCGCCCAGGCGCTGCGCAACCTCGAGCAGCCCGAGGCCGTCGCGGCCCGCCGTGGTCTGCCCCTGGAGCGCGTCGCCCCCGCCGTCATGCTGCGCAACCGCGCCGCTGGCGAGGCTGCGGCTCGCGAGGAGAAGCAGGCCGAGGCCGCCGGGAAGGTCGGTGCGTGATGGCACAGCTCAAGGTCACGCAGACGAAGTCCGCGATCGGCGGCAAGGAGAACCAGCGCCAGACCCTGCGTACGCTCGGTCTGGGCCGGATCGGCCGGAGCGTCGTGCGTGAGGACCGTCCCGAGGTCCGCGGCATGATCACGACGGTGGCCCACCTGGTCTCCGTCGAGGAGGTCAAGTAACCATGGCAGAGTCCAAGCAGACTCCCGAGCAGGCGCGCACCCTCAAGGTGCACCACCTGCGTCCGGCCCCCGGCGCGAAGAGCGCCAAGATCCGCGTCGGTCGCGGTGAGGGTGGCAAGCGCGGGAAGACCGCGGGTCGCGGCACCAAGGGCACCAAGGCCCGCTACCAGGTGCCCGCCGGCTTCGAGGGCGGGCAGATGCCGCTGCACATGCGGCTGCCCAAGCTCCGCGGCTTCAAGAACCCCTTCCGCGTCGAGTACCAGGTCGTCAACCTCGACAAGCTGTCCACCCTCTTCCCCGAGGGTGGCTCGGTGACGGTCGACGACCTCGTCGCCAAGGGCGCGGTGCGCTCCGGCCAGCTGGTCAAGGTGCTGGGCAGCGGTGAGGTCACCGTCAAGCTCGACATCGTGGCCAACGCGTGGTCGGCGTCGGCGCAGGAGAAGATCGAGGCAGCCGGCGGGTCCCTGACCCAGGCCTGAGCTGCCGACGAACGGGCGGTCCGGACTCCGGGCCGCCCGTTCGCGTCCCCGCACGTGGTACAGCTCCGCGGGTCGGAGCAGGTACAGTACGTGGCGGTCCACACGCCCGGCGCGCGGCTACGTCGCCGCGGTCGGCTCCAAGCATGCAGGAGGAAGATTGCTCAGCGCATTCGCCCAGGCGTTCCGCACGCCGGACCTGCGGCGCAAGCTGCTCTTCACGCTGGGGATCATGGCGATCTTCCGCCTCGGGTCCGTCATCCCCACCCCGGGGGTGTCCTACCCGAACGTGCAGCAGTGCCTCGAGGCCGTCGGCAGCACCAACGACCTCCTCGGCCTCGTCAACCTCTTCTCCGGCGGAGCGCTGCTCCAGCTCTCGGTCTTCGCGCTGGGCATCATGCCCTACATCACCGCGAGCATCATCGTGCAGCTGCTGCGCGTGGTCATCCCGCGCTTCGAGGCCCTCCAGAAGGAGGGGCAGCAGGGGCAGGCCAAGCTCACCCAGTACACGCGCTACCTGACGATCTTCCTCGCCGTCCTCCAGTCGACGACGATGATCACGATGGCCCGCAGCGGCAACCTCATCCCCGGCTGCTCCGTGCCGCTCATCCCCAACGACTCGGTGATGACGATCGTCATCATGATCATCGTCATGACGGCCGGCACCGGCCTCATCATGTGGCTGGGCGAGCTCATCACCGAGCGCGGTGTCGGCAACGGCATGTCGCTGCTCATCTTCACCTCGATCGCGGCCGGCTTCCCCTCGGCCCTGTGGTCGGTCGGTGGCGCCGCGAACGGCGTCGCCAACGTGACGATCGTGATCGCGCTGCTCCTCGTCATCACCCTGCTCGTCGTCTTCGTCGAGCAGTCCCAGCGCCGCGTGCCCGTCCAGTACGCCAAGCGGATGGTGGGCCGGCGGATGTACGGCGGGTCGAGCACCTACATCCCGATCAAGATCAATATGGCCGGTGTCATCCCGGTCATCTTCGCCTCGTCGCTGCTCGCCCTCCCTGGCCTGTTCTCGCAGTTCGGCGACCAGAACGAGGGCTGGGTGCAGTGGGTGTCCCTCAACCTGCTCTCGCCGTCCGCCCCGCTCTACATGGCGATCTACTTCGTCCTCGTCCTGTTCTTCGCGTTCTTCTACACGTCGATCACCTTCAACCCCGACGACGTCGCGGACAACATGAAGCGCTACGGCGGGTTCATCCCCGGCATCCGCGCCGGCCGCCCGACGGCGGAGTACCTCCAGTACGTCATCTCCCGGATCACCACCGCCGGCGCGCTGTACCTCGCGCTCATCGCGATCTTCCCGGTCATCGTGTTCGCGGCGCTCAACCTGCCCGACACGGTCGGCTTCGCGCTCGGCGGCACCTCGATCCTCATCGTCGTGGGCGTCGGTCTGCAGACCGTCAAGGAGATCGACTCCCAGCTCCAGCAGCGTCACTACGAAGGGTTCCTCCGATGAGCCGCCGTCTCGTCCTGCTCGGCCCGCCCGGAGCGGGCAAGGGCACCCAGGCCACCGCGCTGAGCGCCAGGCTCGGCATCCCCGCCATCTCCACCGGCGACATCTTCCGCAGCAACGTCGCCGAGCGCACCGAGCTCGGCCGGCGCGCCCAGCGGTACATGGACGCGGGGGAGTACGTGCCCGACGAGATCACCAACGACATGGTGCGCGACCGCCTCGCCCGTGAGGACGCCGCGTCCGGCTTCCTCCTCGACGGCTACCCCCGCACGCTGGACCAGGTGCGCGAGCTCGACGCCATGCTCGAGGCGAGCGGCACGGCGCTGGACGCCGTCGTCGAGCTCACCGCCGACGACGAGGTCGTCGTGCAGCGCCTGCTGGGCCGGGCGGCCGAGCAGAACCGCGCGGACGACACCGACGTGGTCATCCGCCGCCGTCTCGAGGTCTACCACGAGCAGACCGCCCCCCTCGCCGACCACTACGCCGAGCGCGGGCTGCTCGTGCGGGTGGACGGCATCGGGGCCGTCGAGGAGGTCACCGGGCGGCTGCTCGGGGCGCTCGACGCGACCTGATGCGCGAGCGCATCGAGTACAAGACGCCGGAGCAGGTCCGTGTCATGCGGCGGGCCGGGCTCGTCGTCGCGGACATCCACGCCGCGCTGCGGGAGTCCGCCGCGCCCGGGATGAGCACCGCCGAGCTCGACGACGTCGCCCGCGGCGTCCTCGAGCGGGCCGGTGCCCGGTCGAACTTCCTCGGCTACCACGGCTACCCGGCGCACGTGTGCATCTCCGTCAACGAGGAGGTCGTCCACGGCATCCCGGGGGAGCGGGTGCTCGCCGACGGTGACGTCGTCTCCTTCGACTGCGGCGCCGTCGTCGACGGGTGGCACGGGGACGCGGCCTTCACCCTCGTCCTCGGCGAGGGCGACCCGCGCGACCACGCGCTGAGCGAGGCGACCCGCACCGCCATGTGGGACGCGATCGCGGCCCTCGCCGGCGGGAGCCGCCTCGACGTCGTCGGGGAGGCCGTGGAGGACGCCGTCGCCGTGCACGTCGCCGCCGGCAACGAGCCGCTCGGCATCATCGAGGACTACGTGGGCCACGGCATCGGCAGCGCCATGCACCAGCCCCCGGACGTGCTCAACTACCGCGCCGCGCGGCGCGGTCCGCGGCTGCGGCCGGGCATGTGCCTGGCGGTCGAGCCCATGCTCACCCGGGGCGGCATCGAGACCCGCACGCTGGCCGACGACTGGACGGTCGTCACGACCGACGGTGCGCGGGCGGCCCACTGGGAGCACACGGTGGCGCTGACCGAGCACGGGGTGTGGGTGCTGACCGCTCACGACGGTGGGGCGGAAGAGCTTCAAAGCAGGAACGTGACTATCGCTCCTCTGCCATGATACGGGCATGAATCGCCTGGGGCGGCGGGTTCACGGACCCATCCCACGAGCCAGCCGTGCCGCGTACGTGGCACCACGCATCCTGGCTGCGTTGGGATCGCGCGCGCCCCTGACGGTGATTCGCGGGCCCCGGGGCTTCGGCAAGACGACCGCCCTGGTGCAGTGGCTCAGCGGTGAGGACGACGGCGTCACCACCGTCTACCTGCCCCTCGACGAGGAGGCGCGGCTGGCCCCCGGCTTCTGGGGCGCGCTGCACGGCGCGCTGACGGCTGCCAGGCTCGACGACGCCGCGGACGCCGACGCGCAGCGGCCCGCGGTCCTCGACGCGCTGGCGCACCACGAGCAGCCGCTGCGGCTGGTGCTGGACAACTACCACGAGGCCGGGCACCTCGACGGGCGCACCGAGATCGACGACGACCTCCTCGAGCTCGTGCGGACGAGCGCGGCGCTCGAGCTCGTCGTCGCCACCCGCTCGCTGCGGACGCTGGAGACCACCGGTGCCCTGTCGGTGGACCTCACGGTCGTCCGTCCCGACGACCTCGCGATGGGTGCCGAGGACGTGCTCGCGCTCGCCGAGCTCCACGGCGTCACCCTGACCGAGGACCAGGCCTCCGACCTCGCGATGGAGCTGGGCGGCTGGCCCGCCGCCGTGCGCCTGTGCATCGCCTCGGGCGTCGTCGGAGGGCGGGAGACGACCGTCGACGCCGCCACCGTCGACGGCTTCATCGAGACGCTCCTCGGGGACGTGCGTTCCCACGCCCTGCGCGAGTTCCTCGTCCGCACCGCCGTCCCCGACGAGTTCTCCGCGTCGGCAGCGCGCGCGATCGTCCCCGACGGCACCGCCATCCGCGAGCTGCGCAACCTCCGGGTGAGCGGCCTGCTGCGGGAGCGCGAGACCGTCGACGGGCTGCGGTACTCCTACCCGCCCGCGATCCGGGACGGACTGCGCCGGGTGGCCCTCGAGCACCACCCGGAGATCGAGCGCGAGGTCCACGTCGCCCTCATGGCGCTGGCCGCCCAGGAGGAGGGGCCGGTCGGGGTGCTGCGGCACGCCGTCAGGGCGCAGGAGTGGGACACGGCGCTGCGGATCATCGAGGAGGAGTGGTCGGCGCTCCTCACCCAGCACCCGAACGACCTCATCGACCTGGCCCGGAGCTTCCCGCGGGAGATCGCCGAGAGCGACCCGCGGCTGCAGGTCGTGCGCCGGCACCTGCCCCGGATGGCGCCCGCGTCCACGGCCGAGGCGAGCCCGTGGACACCGACCGGCGCGCACTTCGTCGACGCGGCGGTCAACCAGCGGTGGCAGGAGCTGCGGGAGACCACCGACGAGGTCCACGTCCTCATCCAGTCCGGCCTGGCGGCGATCTTCGCGGGGGAGCAGGAGGCCGCGGCCTACGCCTTCGAGCGGGTGCGGGACCACGGGCTGCAGCAGGACGACCGCACCGCGCGCCTGCTCGGCATCGGGGGGATGCTCACCGCCAAGGCCTTCCACGGCGAGGCGGACCTCGCCCTGCGGCTGCTCGACGACCCCGAGCTGGCCGACGTCCTCGCCGGCGGGGACGACGACGAGGTCAGCCGCCTCGTGCGGGTGGGTGGTCGGATCATGCGCGCCATCGCCGCTGTCGACGCGCTGCGCCCCGAGGCCCACGAGGCCGTCGCGGCGATCCTCGAGCCGGGCCGCCGGGACGAGCTGTGGGCCCTGGCCATCCATGCGCGTGGCCTGTACGCCTCGGTGTACGGCAGCCCGGAGGACCAGGCCCGCGCCGTCGGTCAGCTGCGTGCGGCGCTGCGCCACCTCGAGCCCGGGGGGATCGCGGAGTCGACGATCGGCACCCAGCTCGTCGAGCTGCTCGTGGCGGGCGGGATGGTCGACGTCGCCGAGCAGGTCCTCGACCGGCTCGCCGACAGCTTCGTCTCGACCGCGACCCGCGCCTACCTGCTCCACGCCCAGGGCAAGGAGCAGGAGGCCATCGACGTCGCTGCGAGCGGGCTCGGGGACAGGCGGATGTCGGCGCGGAGCCGGCTGATGAACGAGCTCATCATCGCGGCGGCGCTCCACCGCCTCGGTCAGGGCACGGCTGCCCGGCGCCGCTTCACGCGGGGTGTGCGGATCGCCTACGAGACCGGCCAGCGTCGTCCCTTCGCCCTCATGCGGGCCGAGGTGTTCACCGCGCTCGCCGGCAACGACCCCGAGCTGCTCGCCCTGCGGCCCGTGCCCTCGACGACGGAGGCGCAGCAGCCCCCGTCGGTCTCCGCGGTGCCGGTGGTGCCCAGCGAGCTCAGTGCCCGTGAGCTCCAGGTCCTCGCCGCGCTGCAGGACAGCGCGGGACCGGCCGGCGTGGCCGCGGCGCTGGGCATGTCGGTCAACACCGCCAAGACCCACCTGCGGCACGTCTACCGCAAGCTCGGGGCCTCGAGCAGGGACGAGGCCCTCGTGCTGAGCCGCGGGCTCGGCCAGGAGCGTCGGTAGCCGTGCCCGAGAGCGGCATCCGCCGCACCCGGCTGCCACGCGTCCCGAGCGTCTTCTGTCCCACGCCCGCCGCGGAGACGGTCATGCGGCGCGTGCCCGCGCTCGTCGTGCTGCGCGCACCGCGCGGCTACGGGAAGACGAGCACGGTGGCCTACTGGCTGCGCAGCGGGGAGCTGGACGACAGGTCGGTCGCGTGGCTGACCGTCTCCGAGCGCATCGGCGCGGACGCGCTGTGGGCGGCGGTCCACGACGCGCTCGTCGCCGCGGGGCTCGCCGCGCCCGAACGGGGGCCGGACCACGCCGCGGTCGACCGGGCCCTGCGGGGGCTCACCCGTCGGCTCGTCCTCGTCGTCGACGGCCTGCACCACGTGACCGACGTCGGCGTCGACCCCCGGCTCGTCGAGCTCGCCCAGGTCCACGACCTCCTCCACCTCGTCGTCACGATGCGCGTCGCGCGCCCGATCGGCAGCATCGGCCCCGCGACGGTGGACGCGCTCGTCCTCGACACCCCCGAGCTGCGGCTCACGCCGGCGCTGACGGCGCTGCTGGCCGCGCGGCTCGGCTTGGCCGTCACGCCTGAGGAGAGCGAGGAGATCTGCCGCGAGTACGCCGGCTGGCCCGCGCTCGTCCGGGCGGCGCTGCTCGAGACCCGGCGCGCCGGCAACGGCCGGCTGGTCACCGACAGCACGGCCGTCGCCCGCTACACGGGGCTCATCCTCGCCGACCAGGAGCGGGAGGAGTGGCGCGACGTCGTCACCGCGCTGGCGGTGCCGGAGACGCTGCTCCCCGGCGACCTCGAGATCCTCCTCGACGAGCCCGAGCAGCTGTCGCTCGCGGGCGTCGTCGTCCGTAGCTCCTACACCGAGACCCGCCCGGACGGCACGTCCGCGTACCCGCGCGGCCTGCGTCAGGCGCTCCTGGAGAACCTGCGCAGCGACCGTCCGGCTCGGTTCCGCGAGCTCAACAAGCGTCTCGCCGAACGGCGGCGCAAGCAGCACCTTGCCGGTGAGGCGCTGACCTACGCCTTGCGCGCGGAGGTCTGGCCGCTCGTCCTCGGCATCCTCGAGGAGCACTGGGCCGAGCTCCTCGACCGGCACGCCGACGCGGTGCAGGCTGCCGTGCGGGCGATGCCCCGTGAGCTCGTCGCCTCGAGCGCCCGGCTCGTCGTCGCCCGCGACTACGTCCTGGACCGGGACACCGGCCGACAGGCGGAGGAGGCGCTGCGCAGCGGCCTGCTGACACCGGGCAGCCCGCTGCCGGTCCGCTCGCTCACGACGACCCAGCGCCTGGCGCTGCGCTTCGACGGCACCCCGACCTTCGGCGCGGCGGAGATCCTGCTGCAGGGCCTGGACAGCCGGCTCGCGGACGGCGGGCACCCGCAGTACCCGCCGCACGTGGAGCGGGCCGTGCCCGAGCTGCTCACCCAGTGGGCGCTGTCGATGCTGTACGCCAACGACGGCGTGCGGGCCGCCTACGGGTTCGTCCTCGCCTGTCAGGAGGCCGTCCGGCTCGGCAACTCCGCCGCGGCCCGCGAGGCGGCGCACGGCACCGCGCTGTCCATGGCGCTGCTCGGCCACACCCGGGCGGCGGACGCCTGGAGCACCTACGCCGACGACTTCGCCGCGGCGCCCACCCGCCTGGAGGCGGTGGCCCGCCCCCTCGCGCGCGCCGTCCTCGCCGGGCTGCGCCTCGCCGGGACGACGCCGACCGCGGTGCCGGCCGCGGGCGGGGAGCACGGACTGGCGCCGCTCCTCGAGCTCATGCGGGTCGCCACCGCCTTCGCCGACATCCTGCACGGCCGGCTGGAGCAGGCCCGAGTGGTCCTCCAGCGGCACGCGACCGACCACGGGCAGGGCCAGGTCGAGCTCGTCCGCGCCTCCGTGACGGCCCTGCGGGTCGACCTCGCGCTCGCCGAGGGACGCCTCGACCGTGCCGGTGCCCTCCTCGCCGGCGCCGCCGACGGCGGTGCCTGGACGCACGCGAGTCGCGCCCGGCACGCCTTCTACGTCGGCGCCTACGCCGAGGCCCTGCGACTGACGGAGAACGCCGCCGCCCTGGCCGGTACCCGGCCCCGTGTCGGGCTGGAGCTGCTGCTGCTCCACGCGTGCGCAGCGTGGCGTTCCGGCGAGCGGGAGACCGCGGTGGACGCCCTCGCCACTGCGGTGGGTCTGGCGGCCGACACCGAGGTCCTCCTGCCCTTCCTCACCGTGCCGCGCGCCGACCTCGAGGCCATCGCCCCCGCGGGCTCGTGGGCACGCACGTTCCTCGACGAGCCGCGGCTCGCCGACACCGACACGGTGTTCCCCGAGCCGCTGCGGGCCGGACAGCTGAGCGTGGCGGAGCTGCGCGTGCTGCGTGAGCTGCGTGCCGACGTCCCGCTCGCCCACATCGGCCGGCGCCTCTACCTCTCGGAGTCCACCGTCAAGACCCACGTGCGGCGCATCTACCGCAAGCTCGGCGTCTCCGACCGGACGCGCGCACTCGAGCGGGCCCGCGAGCTGTCCCTCCTCGACGACGACTGACGACGGCGCTCACCCCGGCGCTCATCCCGCGCCGCGCCGCCGTTCGGCTGCCGATCACCCCTCCCCGCACGCCGTCGCCCTCGCACCCGGTGGTGAAGTTGTCGCAGCAACCGAGTGGGAGGTCGTCGTGAGTCCTACCAGCACCGCAGCCGGTCGCGCCCGAGCCACGGGCCGCACCCTCCTCGTCGCCTCGACCGGTGGCCACCTCGAGCAGCTGTGGCGGCTGCGCGCCCGGATGCGGCCCGAGCTGAGCCACGTCGAGTGGGCGACCTTCGACGAGGCGCAGTCGCGCTCGCTGCTCGCGGGAGAGGTGGTCCACCACGTGCCCTACATCCCGCCCCGCGGGTACGGCGAGGTGGTGCGGGTCATGCCCGAGGCGCGGCGGATCCTGCGTGAGGGCCACTTCGACCGGGTCGTGAGCACCGGTTCCGGGATCGCCCTCGCCTTCCTGCCGGTGGCCCGCGCCCTGGGGATCCGGGCCCACTACATCGAGAGCGCGGCGCGTGCCGACGGACCCAGCCTCACCGGCAGGATCGTCTCCCGAGTTCCCGGGACGCAGAGCTACAGCCAGTACCGGCAGTGGGCGGACGCCCGGTGGCGCTACCGCGGCTCCCTGTTCGACGGCTACGACGTCCTGCCGGTGCGGCCCGTTCCGGCGGCCCGGCGCGTGGTCATCACGCTCGGGACGATGAAGACCTACGGCTTCCGGCGGGCCCTGGAGGCGGTCGTCCGCGTGCTGCCCGAGGTCCTCGCCGAGGACGCCGAGGTCCTGTGGCAGGTCGGTGTCACCGACTGCGCCGGGCTGCCGGTCGACGGGGAGGTCGACGTGCCGGCGGCGCGGCTGCACGCGGCGATCGCGGAGGCGGACCTCGTCATCGCCCACGCGGGCATCGGGTCGTGCCTCACCGCGCTCGACGCCGGCCGGTGCCCGGTCGTGCTGCCGCGCCACCAGGCCCACGGCGAGCACGTGGACGACCACCAGGAGCTCATCGCCGGCGAGCTCGACCGCCGCGGGCTGGCCGTCCGTCGGCTCCCCGCCGAGCTGACGGCACAGGACCTGCGGGCCGCGATGGCGCGGCGCGTCCACGTCGCGGCGACCCCGCGCAGCTTCCTACTGGACGCGGTGTGAGGCAGTCCACGACAGCCCTCTGACCTGCGTTCTCACCCCCTCCTCGGGGCCGTCTGACGCCGCCCGACCGGCTTCTCGGTAACGGTTCGGTTACGGTGGTGTGGTCCACGGGGGGGGGAGCTCGGGCGGATTTCCCCACTGGCCGGCGCCATCGTGCGCCGCAATCCGCAACCGAGGAAGAGCGAGCTGTTTGCTATGCGAGTTTCACACGCGCTCACGAGTCTGGTCGTCGCCCTGGGCGGCGTCGGCCTCGTGGCGGGACCGTCAGCGGCGTCGAGCACCGGCGTCCCCGACGACATGGATCTGACTCCCTCACGGAGCCTGACGATCACCGAACCGGGCACCGTCGTCGACGGCCTGCACGTCGAGGGCAGCATCTACGTCCGCGCCGACGACGTGACGATCAAGAACACCAAGGTCAGCTACGGCGGCCACCACAGCATCCGGGTCGACGGTGACGTCAAGGGCACCCGCATCCTCGACACCACCGTCGAGTGCGAGAACCCGAGCAAGACCAACGGCATCACCTTCGGCAACTACTACGCCGAGGGCGTGGCCCTCGAGAACTGCCGCAACGACTTCATGTCGCAGAAGGGCAAGCCGGCGGTCGTCGTCGACAGCAGCGTCGACGGCGAGGCCTTCAGCCTCAACGCCGACAAGCTCCCGGACGCCAAGCCCGAGCCCAAGCCGGAGCCGAAGCCCGAGCCCGCTCCGGAGCCGGAGCCCGCTCCCGAGCCGGAGCCCGCTCCCGAGCCCGAGCCGGCACCGGAGCCCGAGCCGGCTCCCGAGCCCGGTGAGGACGGGGCGTGGCCCACGCCCGAGACCACCGGCCCGCGC
Organism: Georgenia phoenicis; assembly: GCF_047302425.1. NCBI lineage: Bacteria > Bacillati > Actinomycetota > Actinomycetes > Allobogoriellales > Allobogoriellaceae > Georgenia > Georgenia phoenicis. The sequence goes on from NZ_CP154855.1 coordinate 810,937, forward strand.
CACGAGCCCACCCGCACCGTCAAGGACGGGTACGAGAGCTCGCGCGACGGTGAGGTCATCGAGCGCCTCGAGATCGAGGGCCGCCTGACCATCACCCACGACAACGTCACCGTCCGCGATGTCAAGGTCAACGGCACCGGTACCTACATGGTGCAGGTGAAGGAGGGCGACAACGGGCAGTGCCCGGAGAACGTCCGCTTCGAGTACGTCGAGATCGACGGCGCCAAGGCCACCGAGAGTGACATCCCGCTCTACTCGCCGGACTGTGGCTACACCTTCGACCACGGCCACATCCACAACGTGGGTAGGGCCTCGCGAGTCGTCCACGACACGACGATCAGCAACTCCTACATCTTCTCGGACAGGACCGGTGACTCCGGTGCCCACCGCGGCGGGGTCGGGAACAACGGCGGGACGAACAACGCCCTGCTCAACAACGTCATCAAGTGCGAGGGCACCGGCTGCTCGGCCGCCCTGCCGATGTACGGCGACTTCCGCACGATCGACGGCTACCGGATCGAGGGGAACCTCCTGGCCACGACCGGCTCCTACTGCGCCTACGGCGGGAGCCTCGACTCGAAGCCCTTCCCGAACGGCAGGAACATCTCCTTCGTCGACAACCACTTCTCCACGGAGTACTTCGACTCGTGCGGCCGCTACGGTGCCATCAGCGGCTTCGACGAGGGCGTCCGTGGCAACGTGTGGGAGGGCAACGTCTGGCACGAGACCGGTAGGCCCGTCCACGCCGGCTGACGGAGCCACTTCTCGCGCATGACTCAGCGGGCCGCCTCGGGACACCTCGAGGCGGCCCGCTCGTTCACATCTCCGTTCTCCGCCACCCTCCTCACCCCGTCGGAACCGGTCTGTCACCCGCTCATCGGTCTAGGCGGCGAGAGCAGCGACACACCACGCTGGAGGTCGTCGTCGTCGCGTAAGGAGGTGCCTGTTGCGGCTCCTCGCGCACCGGACGCATGCGGACGGCGCCCCCTCGCTCGACGGATGGCTGGAGCGGTCCGTGCGTGGCGGCGACCTGGGGCGCACCGTCACCCGGGGAATCAGCTGGACCCTGCTGAGCAACTGGGTCTCCGCAGGGCTGCAGATCGCCACCACGGTCGTGCTGGCCCGGCTCCTCACGCCCGCGGACTTCGGCCTGATGGCGATGGCGTTGACACTCACCGTCGTCGTCACGCAGTTCCGACAGCTCGGCCTGAGCCAGGCAGTCGTCCAGCGCGAGCAGCTCACCTGGGTGCAGGTGAACGCGCTGTTCTGGATCAACGCCGCTGCCGGTGTGCTGCTCGCGCTCATCGTGGCTGCGGCGGGTGTCCCGCTGGCTGCCTTCTACGGTGAGCCGGCGGTCGTCCCGCTGTGCGCCGCGCTCGGCGCCGGCTTCGTGTTCTCGGGACTTGCCGTCCAGCACGGTGCGCTCCTCAACCGGGCGATGCAGTTCCGGCGGATCGCCGTACGCAACATGGCCGCTGGTGTCCTCTCGAGCGTCGCAGCTGTCGCGGCGGCCCTCCTCGGCATGGGGGTGTGGTCGCTCGTCGTCCAGAACGTCAGCGTCCTTGTCATCGTGACGGCGCTGAACTGGTGGGCCGTCCCCTGGCGTCCGAGCCGCCCCTCCGCACTGCGGGAAGCATTGCCACTCCTCGCCTTCGGAGCCCATGTCTCGGTGGCCAACCTCTGCTACACGCTCTCGCGCCAGGCCGACAACGTCATCATCGGCCGGGTGCTCGACGCTGGAGCGCTCGGCCTGTACAGCCGTGCCTACAGCCTCCTCATGCTCCCGCTGCGGCAGCTCAAGACTCCTGTCCAAGCGGTCATGGTGCCGGCTCTCGCGTCGCTCCAGGGAGAACCCCAGCGTTACCGGGACGCGTACCGCCGTGCCGTCAGCGGGCTCAGCCATGCCGGCATGCCGGCCGTTGTCGTCATGGCAGTGACCTCGCACGAGCTCGTCCAGGTCGTGCTCGGCGAGCAGTGGGTGGGTGCAGCGCCGCTCTTCCAGATTCTTGCGGTTGCCGGCTTCGTCCAGCTCGTCTCGACGACAACCGGGTGGATCTTCACGAGTACCGGTCGTGGCTCGGCATACGCCGGTTGGGCGGCGATCAACGGAGTCGTGACGGTCGGCGGTTTTGCCGTCGGCGTCCGCTGGGGAGTCACCGGGGTTGCCGCCTCGTACGCGGCGACCCAGCTCCTGCTTCTGGTTCCCGCCTTCGTCGTGGCCTGCAGGGACACTGCGCTCTCTCCCGCGGACCCCTTCCGGGCGATGGCGCGTCCCGTGGTCGTCTCGGCAGCCGTCCTGCTTGTGAGCGTGACCGTCCGGATGAGTGTCGACCTCCCGGCCCTCGGGAGTCTCGCCGCGACGTGTGGTGCGGCGGCCGCGGCGTGGGGCCTGTGCCTGGCGGTGTGGCCGCGTGCCCGTGGAGAGCTCCGGGATCTCGTGTCGATCGCGAAGCGGCGCAAGACACGCTCCTCCCGCGGCGCGACGAGCGCTGGAGGAGACCATGCTTGAGACCGGACCTGCGCGTGACACGGCACGTCACCGGACGGTCGGTGTCGTCGGAGGGATGGGGCCCCTCGCGACTGTCGAGACCTACCGCCGGATCGTCGCGGCCACACCGGCACGGCGCGACCAGGACCACCTCCATGTCGTCATCGACTCCAACCCCGCCGTCCCGGACCGGACGGCCGCTCTCCTCAGTGGTGGGGAGGACCCGCGCCCCCTGCTGTACGCCGGGGCGCAGCGTCTCGTCGCCGCCGGTGCGGAGATGCTGTGCATCCCGTGCAACACGGCGCACGCCTACCACGCGTGGCTGCAGCAGCGGGTACCCGTCCCCATCGTCCACATGCTGCGGGAGACGGCGAACCGCGTCGCGGCCCTCGGTGCTCACCGGGTGGGCCTGCTCGCGACGACCGGGACGGTGGCGACCGGCCTCTACCAGGCGGAGCTGCAGCGGGCGGGCCTCGGGACCGTGCCCCTGGAGGCCTCGGTCCAGGGCGGGGTGATGGCCGCGATCGGCGCGATCAAGGCGGGCGATGTCGGTGACCGGGTCGTCAGTGCGCTCGCCGCCGCCGCACTCTCCCTCGTGAGCGCGGGGGCTGACCACGTCGTCGTCGGCTGCACGGAGATCTCCCTCGTGGCCGACCAGCTGCTGCTGCCCGTCCCCGTCGTCGACGCGCTCGACGTTCTCGTCTCCTCCACGCTGCGCCTCGCCACGTCGGTCCCTGAGCCACCGGAGCTGGTCCCCCATGTCGTATGAGCTACTTGCCGTCACGGGGCCCGTGAGCCCGGTTCTCAGCGCGCAGCGTCGGGACACGGTCGAACGTGCTGCCGCAGCGGTACCCGGTGCGGTGCAGTGGGAGGTGCACGAGACACGGACTGCGTGCGCCGCCCTCGTCGCAACGGCCCCCGCCGGGGGCACCCTCGCGGAGGACCGCACCAACGGCAGGGCGATTCACCTCACCGTCGCGACCTCGCCCCGTGGGCTCGCGGCGGCCGCGGGCGACCGAGAGGTGGGTGCCGAGGCCGGACACGTCGGTCTCGGGCTCGCGGTCGGCGGCGAGATCGACCTCCGGACCGACGGGGTCGGCTTCCTTCCGTGCTACTGGGGAGCGGTCACCGACGGCGTCGCGGTCTCCACCCACCTGGCGACCCTTGTGAGCCTCGGTGTCAGCCCGGAGCCGGACGAGCGGGGAGTCGTCGAGTACCTCGCGATGCACCACCCGCTGGGGACGCGCACCCTGCTGAGGGACGCGCACATGCTGCCCGCAGGAGGACGGCTGCGCTGGGCACCGGACCGTGAGGTGTCGGTCAGCGCTGCCCCGCTGTTCGTGCCGACCCGGGACGTCCTGGCGGACGACGCCGTCATCGGCGCCTTCGCCGAGCTGTGGCCTCGAGTTGTGGCCGATGCCTTCGACGGGGCCGGGACGACGGCCCTCGGGCTGAGCGGGGGCCTGGACAGTCGTGCCATCGCCGAGGCCGCTGTTCAGCTCGGGATTCGACCCAGCACCTACACCTACGGGACGCCTCCCACCCACGAGCCTGTGGTCGCAGCCCGCGTGGCTGCCGCCCTCGGGCTCGACCACGTGGCCATCCCGGTGACGAGTGGGACCGTCCTCACCGGTGGTATCCAGGCGCTGGACCGTATGGACGGCGCACACAGCGCGAGCGAGATGTATGAGCTGTGGTTCGTCGACACGCTTCGGTCGCTGACCGGTACCGTCGTGAACGGTCTCGCGGGAGGTCCCCTGTGGGGAGACGACAAGGCCGTCGGGCTCACCGACCCCCGGGCCGTGCTCGACCGGCAGTGGCAGCGCTATGCCGCTGACGCGCGCATCTCCGCCGAGTTCCTCAGCGGTGGTCTCTCCCAGCGGGCACCCGAGGTGCTCCGCGCCTCCCTCGCTGAGTCGCTGGCTGACTGGGACCTCGGCGCACGCGACGACATGGTCTTGTACTGGAAGATTGCCAACCGGCAGTTCCGGTGGGGAAACATGCTCACCAACGCCCTGCGGCGCTCCGGAATGCGTGCCGAGGCGCCGTTCCTCGACTCCCGCTTCCTGCAGCTCGCCGCGCGTCTGTCCCCGCAGCAGCGCCGTAACGGGAACCTGTACCTCAGGGTGCACCGCGAGCTCTTCCCCCGTACCGCCCGTATCCCGCGTAGCGACGACGGCAACGCACCCGCCGCACTCGACCACGTGTACTGGTCCGGCGAGACGTCCTACGTCAACCAGCTCGCCGGGCTCACGCGTCGCCACCCGGTGTCCGGGCTACGACGCGCGGCCCGGCTGGGTACCCACATGGTGGGTGCCAAGCTTCGAGACGTCGTTGGTCTGGAGGGACTGGCCGAACGTAGCGAGCGGCGCCGTTCTGTGTTTCCCGCCGATGTCTGGCTGCGGACCGAGCCCCGCTACGGGGAGCGTCTGAGCGAGCTGCTCGAGCTCGGCGCACACCGGATCATCGACGAGTCCGCGGTCGCGGCGCAGGTGGATGCCATCCGCAGTGGCGGACCCACCGCGCCGGCGCTCCTTCTCGGGAGGGTGGCGGCTACGGGGATCTGGCTGTCGGACTACGAGAGCCGCGCCGTCGCGCGCGTGCCGGCGGGAGCCTGATCTGCAGGCCGCACCTGGCCCCGTAGCAGTGCCCGCGCCGCCTCGCGGTGCGTCGGACGCCCGAGAAGGGCGCGGCTGGCCTCGTTGAGGAGAACGACGAGCCAGAAGACCGCACCGGCGATGCCACCGTGCCTCCGGCGGTACAACCGGGTCCGGTTGAGCGCCACAAGACTCCACAGCCAGGGGGACACCGACATGTCACCGCCAGGATGGACGACGTCGGCGGATGCGACGTACCGGAGGTGCAGACCCTCATCGCGGGCCCGCAGCGCGTAGTCGGTCTCCTCGGAGTACAGGAAGAAGTCCTCCGTCCAGCTGCCGACCGCGTCGAGCGTGCGCGGGGCGAGGAACATCGCCGCACCCGTCGCCCAGTCGGCGGTGGCTCCATCGACGTAATGGGCGGGATCCCGGATCATGTCTCCCCAGGCGGGGTAGCGGGCTGCACGGTGTCCCCCGAGCACAGCCTCGCCGAGCGCTCGTCTGATCGTCGGTTCGCGCCTCAGGGAGTACTTCAGCCGTCCCTGGCCGTCGACGATACGGGGAACCGCAATGCCCACGTCGTCGGCCCTCTCGATCGCGTGGATGAGGCGTGCGACGCTACCGGGAGACGGTACGGCGTCGGGGTTGAGGACGTAGGCGCCGCGGCGCGGACGAGCTGCGCGCAACGCCAGGTTGATCCCTGCGCCGTAGCCCAGGTTCCTTCCGGGTTCCAGCACCGTGGCCCACGGAGCCAGTGCTCTGACCAGGCCCACGGTGCCGTCCTGGGAGGCGTTGTCCACCACGACGACCATCGCGGTTCCTGCCCCCTCGAGAGCGTCCGGGAGGGCGCGCAGGAAGGAGTCCACGACGGAGGCACTGTTGTAGGTGACGACGGCAACCAGGACATCCGGCTCGTCCCCCGGGCGTGGAGCAGGCGGTCCCGCGACCGGGCTCACCACCGTGCCGGCTTCCCGGCCAGCCGCTGGGCGCGCTTGCGCACCGAGGTGACCCTGCGTCTCCAGCCGGAGTGCGCGCGGACGTCGAGAGACGCCGTCTGCAGCACCCGGGCGCTCTGCACGAGCTGCGCAGTCCAGTCGGCGACAGTGGTCACACCGTTCGCGCGGGCGGAGAGCGGCATCCGCTCGCGGAGATCGGCATCGGTTCGGATGAGCGTGTAGGGCGAACGGGGATCGTCCATGTGGTCCTCGGGCACGAAGGGGTAGTAGAAGCCGTTGAGGGCGCCGCCCCGCGAGAGGCGGATGCAGTAGCCGGTGAAGGACTCCTCCTCCCGGATGCCGCCATGACGGGAGGTGAGGGCGCGCGGAAGCAGGTAGCCGCTGCCTTGGACCCACAGGTTGCGCATGAGCCGGTGACCGCCGGCCAGATCGACGATCTTGCGGGCAGCCAGCTCCGGAACGACGTCCTCATCAGGGTGACGCCAGCTGCCGACCACACCCAGCTGGGGATTCGCCTCGTGCGCAGCGGAGAAGGTGTCGAGCCAGCCGGGGCTGACCCGGCAGTCGTCATCGACCTTGGAGACGTACGTGGCCGATGACTCCTGCCAGAGCCAGTTCGTCGGCTCGCGGAGCTTGACGTTCTCACGGCTGTGGTGGAAACGGTGCACCCGGGGGTCCTCACGGTAGGGCCGCAGGGCCTCGAGGGTCGCCTCGTCGTCCCCGTTGTGCCACAGCCACACGCGGTCGCGCTCGCCGAGGGTCTCGAAGAGACGGGGAAGGCTCAGGTGCAGGTAGCCGGCGCTGTGGTAGGTGATCATGAGGATGTCGGCGCGGTGCGTCATTCGGAGCTCACTTCCGGTCGGTGCAGGCCGCGCCGGCGGGCGCGGCGGTAGGTGCCGGCGATCGAGCTCACCTTCCCGCGCAGGGGGAGGCGCAGCCACAGCCGGAAGGCGGGGACGTTGCGGTAGCGCGGCACCCGTAGGCCCATGAGCGCCATGGTGAGCACGCGCCCCCACACCGCCCCCCGGGTGGCGGCGAGGCTGGGCTGGGACTGTTCGAGCCGTTCGAGTGGGATCGGACCGCCATCGAGTGCGCCGTCCTCGAGGGCTGCGAGCAGTGCCGCGCGCCCCGCCTCGGTCCGCACGACGACGAGCGATCGCCCGGGCTCGTCAGGGCCGATCTCCCGGTACCACGGGTCGCCGACCGACAGGTCGGCGAACTCGCCCGTGTGGTCGGGGCAGATCAGGCAGCGCCACTGACGGTGCTTGGTCAGGGTGCCGTTCCACGCCTCGGCGTAGGTCATGCTTCGAACATCGCCGGTCCCGGTGCGCACCCGGAAGTTCCCGGGCCATCCCTCGCCCCGGTAGTGGACGGATGTGACCTCGCCCGGGTCGACGCCAAGGGTCCGGATGAGCTGTTCGCTGGCGGCGGTGGACGGTGTGCCTGCGCAGAAGATCGCCACGGTGACGTCGAGGTGGTCGGCGAGGGCGGGTCGGAGCGCCGAGACGTTGCGGACAGCGGCCACGTCGCAGGGCTTGCCGACGAAGACCGTGCGGCCGTCCGCCGCTTCGATGAGGTCGAGACGCTCACAGGGGCTCGCAGGCGCGTACCGGGAGCCTGTGGCGGCGGTGATGGACGCGTAGGTCGTGTTGCGGACCGTGACGTTGCGCAGCGGGTCGAGAGGGTCGGCCTGCACCTGGAGCGCGCCGCTCGCGCGTCCGCTGGTGACGGCGTGTGCGGCGAGGGCAGTAGCGACCCCGCCCGACGAGCCGCGGTGACGCACGTCCGGGTCTGTCGACCAGCACTCGTAGAGGGCGAGCACCGGCCCCCACTCACCATTCAGTGGCGCATCCTCGAGCGTCTCAGGACGGTGCTCGAGCTGCCGTCCTGGGCACACGGCGAGGGCGTCACCGGTGAGCGACCCGTTGACGGACGCGATGGGCAGCGGCCGACGCCCGACGTCGGGAACGTCGTGCATGGTCACGCCGTCCCCGGCGACGTGGGCACAGGCACCGCATCCCGTGCACAGGTGCGAGGCGACGACCTCCGGGATGGAGCGCGGCAGACGGCCGATCATGCGACCGTACCGGCCGTCTGGCCGCGCCACGACGAGACTGCCTCCAGCACCTCGTCGAGCTGGATGCGGGCTCGAGTGACGACCCTGGGCACGTGCTCGAGCAGGACAGCACGCGCGTGCGCGCGTGCAGCAAAGGAGTCCAGAGCTCGCTCCACCGCGCTGGCACCGGCCACGGCGCGGGCGTCGGCGACGTGGTCTGCCACGCCGCACGTCGCGAAGACTCCGCGCGCCTTGTCACTGTACGCGTAGCCGAAGGCGGGCACGGCGGAGCTGAGTGCGGCGATCGTGGCGTGCATGCGGGAGCCCGCGAACCAGGCGAGCTGCGAGATGCACCACTTGAGCTCCGCAGCGCGCAACGTCGGCGTCAGCCGCCAGACCCGCTGCCGCTCGGACGGGCTGAGCGCCGCCTCGACCTGTGCGTGGGCGGTGGCGTCACGCTCCGCCGGGTCGCCTCCGTCGACGTGTGACACAAGGACGACGAAGGCTCCGTGCTGGACGAGGCCACGGACGATGTCGATCATTGCCGGAAGGTACGGCCCGGCGAGCCCGAACCGGCCGCCGGTGTCCTCATCTCGCAGCAGGCCGCTGACGTTAACGCCGACGACCAGCTCCCCGGCCAGCTCGGCGAAGCGCGCCACGATGGCGGGATCCGGTTCACGTGGCACCAGACCGAAGGCGACGTCCACCCCCAGGCGCAGGCGGGTCGTGTCCGCGGACGGCCCAGCGAGGTCGAGCAGCTGCTCGTGGCTCCACGCGTCGCGCGCGATCGCCAGTGCCGAGCGACGCACGAGTCGCTCGGCACGCCGGCGCCCCTCCGGGGTGGTGAAAGGGCCAAAGGTCTGCGGCAGGAGCACGAGCGGCCGGCCCGCCCGTACGGCTGCTTCCTTGGGAGCACAGATGGTGGCCAGGCGGCGGGGGCCGTAGAGGTCGGTGAAGCTGTCTCCGCCGCTGAGGTCGAGCAGGGCATCAGACCGGGCCAGGCGGCTGACGAAGGGGTTCCCCAGCCCGCCCAGTGCCTGGTCGAACCGGATACGTGCCCAGCTCTCCCTGCGGTGCCAGCGCCGCGAGTTTCGCACCCCGACCCGGTCCACCGTGTTCCCCCACGAGGGGTCGGCTCGGACACCCCAGCCGTCGTCCAGGACGCTCAGGCCCGCCACTGAGTCGGCGGCCGCGAGGTGGGTCACCACGGAGGTGCCCAGTGCCTCGACCCCTCGGTTGTCGTTGTCGAGCGGGGCACCGGCGACAACGAGGCGGGATCCTCTCCGCCTGACCTGTGGATTGGCTGGCGCCGTACTGTGCGTGGTCATGCATCGCCTTCCGGGTGTGGGGCCGCGCTGGTGGCGGCCCGCCGTGTTAGTGGTCAGGGAGTTGGCAGGGTGAGGACCTCGTGGACGGCGCTCGCGGCCGCACCGGCGAACTGACCTCCGCCCACGACGTGCAGCCGGTCGCCGATGACACCGGCCGCTGCGCCGTGCCGGGCGGTCGGCACCCGGCGCAACGAGCTCCACTCGTCGGTCGTCGGGTCGTAGACCTCGACCGCGTCGAAGGGCAGCCCGTCCGGGCGGGCCTCGCCGCCGACCGCGACGACCAGGCCGTCGAGGACGCCGGTGGCCATGGTGCGCCGCGCCGTCGGCATCGAGGCCCGCGCGACCCAGCCACCGGGCGTCAGGGCCTCGACAGAGGCCAGCGTCGCTGCCGGGGTCTGCCCGTTCGCGAGACGGGTGCGGCCACCGAGGACGTAGAGGACACCGTCGACGACGGCGGAGCCCGGGTTGTCCCGCGGCGTGCTGAGGGACGGTGCCGCGTGCCAGGTGCGGCTCGCGAGGTCGAGCCGCTCGACGACGGCCGTCGAGGCGCCGTCACCGGTCATGCCACCGGCCACGTACACCTGCCCGCCGACCACCTGGGCCGTCGCGCCGCCGCGGGCGGTGGGCATGGAGGGCAGCGCGGACCACGTGTCGGTCGCCGGGTCGTAGGACCACGCGGTGGCGACCGCGCCGGAGAACGGGGCGGTGGAGCCGCCGAGCACGAGTAGCCGGCCCTGGGCGGTGGTCACCGCGGGGTTCTCCACGCCCGGCCCGGGGAGGTCCGCGACCCGCGTCCAGGCGTCGTCAGGGGCGTCGTACCGGTACACGCGGGTGGAGTGGCCGTCGGCGTTCTTGCCGCCGACGACGTAGAGCGAGTCGCCGATCGCGGTGCCGCCGGCGTCGAGGAGGTCGACGGGCAGCGGTGCCTCCTGCTCCCAGCAGCCGATGTCCCGTGGGGTGAGGAAGGTGATCTGCCCCCCGGAGCCGGCGAACTCACCGACGACGACTCGCCCGTCGGGCGCCTGGGTGATGGGCAGCGGGTCGGTGAAGCCGCCGACGATGCTGCGCGTCCCCACGACGGAGCGGCCGTCGGCGGACAGGGTGACGGCGGTGATGTCGTCGCCCACGGAGTAGTTCGTGATGAGGAGGTCGTGGTCGAGGGCCCCGCAGAAGGCGTCGCCGCTGAACTCGACGATCCCGTTGGCCGAGCGGTTGGCGCCCAGGTCCCCGATCGGCGGGGTCCAGGTCGGCAGCGGGTCGACGCCCTGGTAGCTGCCGGACTTGAAGACGCACTCGCCGCGGGTGGGGTTGGGGTGGCCGTAGTAGCGGCCCTCCTCGAGGAGGTTGAGGACGTCGTTCTGGTTCCCGGGGTTGTTCCCACCCTGGGTCCACGGGCGCGTGTCGCCGAACCCGGTGCACGGCGCCTGCGGGGAGGGCGGGTAGCTGCCGACGACGCCGAGGCCGTTGTCGGGCCCGTAGAGCCGGCCGTTGGAGTGCTCGACGAAGTCGTAGGTGTTGCGCAGGCCCGAGGCGAAGACCTCGACGTCGCAGTCCCCGGACCGGTAGATGTCGGTGGGGTGGGCGCAGTCGCCGTCGAAGCCGGGAACCTTGACGTCGGCGACCAGGAGCGCGGCGGACAGCGGCTGCTCGCCGCGGTCGCCGAACTCGGTGTTCGCGGTGTTGGGGGCCCCGGCCCCGGTGTTGCCGCCCTGGGCGATGTAGAGGCGGCCGTCGCTGCCGAAGTGGATCGCGTTCGTGCCGTGGTTGGCGATCGAGCGGGGGAGCCCGGTGATGACGTCGCTCCGGTAGGCGAGGCCGGGGCCCGACAGGCGCGAGACGATGCTCGAGTCGGCCTCGCCGGCGTCGGCGGAGGGCGAGGAGTGGCCGGCCCACACGATGACGTTGCTCGGGGTGGACGCCGGGTCGATCGTCAGGCCCAGCGCGAGGCGGGTGCCGAGGGTCGAGACGACCTGCGTGCTGCTCACCGTGCCGTCGGCCGCGAAGGACAGGATGTAGATCTTGCCGAACATCGACTGGACGTAGAGCTTGCCGTCCGGGCCGAAGGCCATCGAGGTGGGGAAGGGGACGGGCACGGAGTACCGCTCGAAGGGGTAGTCGGCGACGTCCGCCGGGTCGTGCTCACCGGTGACGGAGAACTGCGAGAAGCGGAAGTCGACGGGGTCCGGCGCGCTGCGGCTGCTCGCGAAGACACCGCCGAAGCTCCGGGTGCCGATGAGCGGGTCGATGCCGGCGGCGTCGAAGCTGAAGAACTCACCGGGCACGTCGAAGCTCCGCAGGGCGGACTGCCCGCCGTCCCCGACCCGGTAGTAGCCCGTCGCCTGACGGGTGGCGGGGTCGACGCGGATCGACAGCTCGACGGGCACGTCGCTGGGGATCGTGAGGTAGGGGGAGTTGCGCCGGGCGACCTCGACCCCGCCCACCTCGAGGACGTGCTCCACCCGCCAGCCGCTGGGCGTGTGGACGAGGGCGACGCGGTCGACGTGGTCCTGGTCGTAGCCGAACCAGATGCCGGCCTGCTCGTACTTCCCCGTCGCGGGGGGCGGGCCGGTGATCGTCGCGGTGATGACGGTGGTGTCGGTGGGCCCGTCGAAGCCCACGCCGAGCGCGTTGTCGAGGGTGTTCTCCTTGACCGAGCCAGGGGCGCCGGTGATGTCGAGGGTCCCCTCGCCGAGGTCGACCCGCAGCCGGTCACGCTGGTACTCCGCGTCGTCGGGCCGGGGCAGCAGCGTGGTGAAACCGGTGCCGACCCCGGCGGTGTCGATGATGCCCTTGGCCTCGTAGCGGAAGCCGAGGTTGTAGGGGGTGTCGACCTTGATGAGCTCGCAGGCGACGGGCGCGCAGCCGCCCGGGTCGCCGACGACGAGTGTCACCGGCAGGACCGCCGTGAAGGCGCCGGGCGCGGTGGCGACGACCTCCCCCTGCCACACCCCGGCCGACAGGCCGGCGGGGTTGACGAGGAGGTCGACGGTCGACGGGGTGGTCTCCTGGCTCGTCGTCACGCTGAGCCAGGGCGCGGTGCTCGCGAGCTGGGCGACGGTGCCGGGCGTCGTCGCCTCGAGCGTGACCTGGCGCTGGCGCACCTGCCCGCCCTCGGCGGCGGTCACCTCGAGCGCCGCTGGCGTCCACGTGAGCGCGTTGGTGTCGTTGACCGACGTGAAGGAGGTGTCGAGGACGTGGGTGACGCCGTGGGAGGTGAGGATCTCGACGGTGACGGTGTGCTCGCCGTCGGGGACGAGGGAGGTGTCGAAGGGGGCGGCCGCGTGGGCGACCGACCCGGGCGCCATGTCGAAGGGGGCGGCGGAGTCCGTGCGGAGCGGCGCCCCGGTGCGCTGCGGATCGTCTAACCACCACGAGGTCGAGGAGACGCCGTCGGTCTGCGCGAGGAAGACGTAGATGTCCCCGCTGACCGTCCGCCCGCCGAGCGGCTCGGGCGAACGCCGCTTCGGGTCCGCTCCGGTGACGACCTGGAAGAGCGAGGTCTCCTGGATGGTGAGGGTGACGGGGACGGCGACGTCGGGCAGCCCCGGTGAGGAGAGCACGAGCTCACCGGCGTGCGTCCCGGGCGGCAGGCCGGCGGGGGAGGCGGACACCGTGAGCTGTGTGGGGGCGGCTGCCGCCGTGGGGTCGGCCGACAGCCAGGGGACCGAGGCCGACACGGTGAAGGGCAGGGCGGAGCCGTCGCTCGAGGAGACGACGAGCGGCGCGGTCGTCGGCCCGCCGTCGGCGAGAGCCGTGACCGAGACGGCACCGGGGTCGACGACGAGACCGGGCGCGGCGTCGACGAGGAAGGAGACGGTGAGGACCGCCGAGACGGCGCCGTCGGCGGTTGCCGTGACGCGCCCGGTGTGGGTGCCGCCCGCGAGCCCGGTCGGGTCGACCGTCACCTCGACGGTGGCAGGCAGGGCCACCGGGCCGGGGGCGACCGTGAGCCAGGGGGCGTCGCTCGCGAGCGTGGCGGCGGTCCCCGGCTCGGCTGCCGAGAGGGCGACGGTGCGGGTCTGCGGTGTCTCTGCCGCCTCCACGACGAGCGAGGCCGGCTCCCAGACGAGGGCGTTGGAGCCGTTGCTCGTCTCGAAGGTGGCCGTCGATACGTGCTGGGCACCGCCCGGCGTCGTCACGCGCACGGTGATCGTGTGCTCGCCGTCGGCCAGGGTCGTCGTGTCGAGCGGTGCGGCCCGGTGGGTGACGGAGCCGGGGGCGAAGTCGTAGGGAGCTGTCGAGTCGGTCCGCAGCGGGGCGCCGCCCATGAGCGGGTCGTCGAGCCACCAGGACGTCGAGGCCACGCCCTCCGCCGGTGCGAGGAAGGGGTAGATGCTCCCCGAGACCTCGGCACCGTCGAGCGGCGTCGGGCTGCCTCGTCTCGAGTCGAGGCTGTGGACGACCGTGAAGCCCTCGAGCGGGGCGGCGGAGACGGTGAGCGTGACCGCGACCGTGGTGCTCGGCAGGTCGGGGCTGGTGAGGGTGACCTCCGCCGTGTGGGAGCCGACCGGCAGGTCGGCGGGCGCACCCAGGGCGAGAGTGGCCGGTGTCGTGCCGCTCGCCGGTGCGACGGTGAGCCAGTCGGCCGAGCTCGTCGCGGTGAAGGCGCGGGCGGCGCCGTCGGACGTGCCGACGTCGACGCTCGCGCCTGCTGCCGGCCCGCCGGACGTCGCCGCCAGCTCCACCGTGGAGGTGGAGGTCGTCAGCAGGGCGGCGACGTCGTTGTCCGTCACGAAGGTCGCCTCGCGTGTCACCACCCCGCCGGCGGTGGTGACGTGCGCGGTGATCCTGTGCTCGCCGTCGGGCAGCGTGGCGGTGTCCAGCGGGCCGGAGGCGTGGGCGGTCGAGCCCGGTGCATAGTCGAAGGGCGCGGTCGTGTCGGTGCGCACGGGCTCGCCCGCGGCGGCCGGGTCGTCCAGCCACCATCTCACCGCGCTGACGCCGCCGTCCCCGGTGAGGAAGGGGTGGATGACGCCGTCGACCGTCGCGCCGTCGAGCAGCGTGGGCGCCTTGCGCTTGCGGTCGAGGCTGAAGGAGATCTGCGGGTCGTCGGCGGAGGCGGCCGGCAGAGCCCCGAGGAGGCTCGCGAGCAGGCTGAGGACGACGACGGCGGCCCAGCTGCGGGCCCTGGTGCGGGTCATGACGAACGCTCCCGTTGATCTGCGGACGCGGTGGAGGCCGCGCCCGTCGTGCGAGGCGGGCCGGGCTGCCGGTCCGGGAGTCGGCTGCTCTCGTCCCGCAGCCACACCGTGCTGCCCCGGGCCACGGCCCAGCGGGCGCGGGTGCGCGCGAGCAGGGCGGTGCCGAGGAAGACGGCGACGGCGGGCAGCAGTCGCGGCTCGTGACGGGTGAGCGACACGAGCGTGGTGAGGCCGCCCCCTGCGGGCCGCAGCGGGGGAGCCGCAGCGTCGCGGGCCAGGCGCCGGTTGCCGGTCATCGCCCGTACCCGCCGGCGCAGGAGGTCGCGGTAGGTGCGCGGGCCACGGATGAGCACCCCGGCCCCCGCGACGACGCGCAGCTCCTCGGGGGCGAAGCTCATCGCCGCCACGAGGTCGTCCGCCATGGTCTCGGGCCAGCCCGCCAGGCGGCGGTGGCCGGCCTCGTCGACGCCGATCACCCCGCGCCCGTACAGCTCGCGCCGCACGCCGGGCAGTCGGGCCCAGACGGAGTAGTACGCGCGTACCAGCCAACCTGCGCCGGTGAGGTCGAGGCGGCGCTCGGGCCCCACCGCGTGGACGCCGGGCTCGCGCAGCGCGTCGACCAGCAGGCGCAGGTCCGCAGCTCCGAGGACGACGTCCGCGTCGACGTAGAACCGCGGGAAGCCCGAGGCGTGACGGTCCCCGAGCGCCAGGGCGCGCATCTTCGAGGCGACCGGCGTCTCGACCACGCGCACCCCGGGCACCTCCCGGGCCACGGCCGCGGTCCGGTCCGAGCACCCGTTGGCCACGACGACGACGTCGGTCTCACCGTCCGCCAGCGCGTGGAGCAGTGCGCCGACCACGGACTCCTCGTCGTGCGCCGGGACGACGACGGACGCGACGGCGTCCCCCGCCCGCGGTGCGGGGGAGCCGAGGCGGTCAGTACGCGCCATTGCCGCTCAGCACGGCGTGCGCCGTGCGCCACAGGATGAGGACGTCCATGCGGACCGACCAGTTGTCCGCGTAGCGCAGGTCGAGGCGCACCGACTGCTCGACCGACAGGTTGGAGCGGCCGCTGACCTGCCACAGCCCGGTGAGGCCCGGCTTGACCCGGAGGCGGTGGAGGACGTCGCCGGTGAACCGGGCGACCTCGGACTGCAGCGCAGGACGGGGGCCGACCAGCGACATGTCGCCGCGCACGACGTTCCACAGCTGGGGCAGCTCGTCGATCGACAGCCGCCGCAGCACCCTGCCCACGCGGGTCACCCGCGGGTCCTCCCGCAGCTTGAACAGCATGCCGTTGCCCTCGTTGCGGTCGACGAGCTCGGCCAGCCGGGCCTCGGCGTCGGTGTACATCGAGCGGAGCTTGTACATCGTGAAGGGACGGCCGTCGAGGCCGACGCGGGTCTGGGCGAAGAACGCCGGCCCGGGCGAGGTCAGGCGCACCGCGACGGCCGCGGGGACGATGACGAGCAGCGCGCCGAGGAGGAGCGCGCTGCCCACCACGCGGTCGAAGACGGCCTTGGACCACAGCGAGGGGCGCGGGGTCGTGAGTGCCACCCCGAGCAGGGGCGTGCCGCCGAGCGACTCGAGGCGCAGCCGCCGGGGGAGCACCTCGGTGATCGAGGGCAGGACGAGCAGCTCCGCGCCCAGCGGGGCGAGCTGCCAGCCCAGACGGCGCAGGTCCGCGGCTTCCATCGCCCCGCCGGAGACGACGACGGCGTCGATGTCGAGCGTCCGGACGAGCTCGGGGATGTCGGCGTAGCGCCCCAGCACGGGGCTGCGACCACCGACGTCGTCGGTCGTCGGCGTGCACACCCCGACGACGACGAGGCCGTGCGAGGGCGCCTCGTCGAGCACGTCGAAGAGGTGGTCCAGCCCGCCCACCGGGCCGACGACGAGCGAGCGCCGCAGGAAGACGCCACGCGTGCGCAGCCGGTGGAGCACTGGGCGGGCCAGGAGGCGGGCGAGCGCGGCGAGCGCGAGCGTCAGGGCCAGCGCCTCGACGAACAGGGCGGGCGGCACCTGGGCGACGCCGAGGTAGTGGACGACGAGCGAGGCGACCGCGAGCACCCCCGCCGCCCGCATGAGGCTGACGAGGTCCTGGGCGCTCGAGGTCGTCGAGCTCGCGCGGTACCCGCGGCACGCCGCCACGGTGAGGACGAAGCCGGCCCCGGCCGCGACGGAGAGGGCGGCCACCATGGCCGCGCCGTGCTGCTCGCGCACGCTGAGCGCCACGACGAGCGCGGCGAGTACGAGGTCGGCCACGGCGAGGGCGACGAGGTAGCGCGCCACCGCGCTGCGCCACGGCAGGCCCGACCTGGCTGCCCGGAGCGGCTCCCCCGCGGCCCCGGGGGAGGGGACGACCTGGTCGTCGTCGTGGTAGCGGTCGGTGCGCAGAGTCATCGTGGCCACCGCACAGGGTGAGGGAGGCCGGCGTGGAGGCGGGCCGGAGAGAAGGTGGGGGTGCTGGGAGGGGTGTTCACGTGAGACTCTCGCCCTCCATCGCTCGTCGTGGTCAGAGCCGGTCGGGCGGGACGCCGTTGGCTCGCCCGAGCAGCCGTCCCAACATGTCACGGGGCGCTCGGGCCGTTAAGGGTGACCGGCGGATGACGCCACGGGGATGAGGTGCGCCAGGAGGGTGAGGCCCGCGCCGGCCCCGGCTGACCGGCACCGGCGCTCACCCCGAGGCTCACCCCGCCCGTCGGGGAGGTATCAGCTCGTCGTCACCCGCCGGGCCACGCCGGGAGGACGGGAGCGGGTGCTGTGCTAGTCCCGTGCCGGGCGCAGCTCGCAAGTGGGCGACGCCCGCATGGCTCGGCCCTGTCGCTGGCACCGCCCGGTCAGCGACGGGCTGGGGGCCGCCCACGGGTCGAGACGGACCGACGCCCGTGATCGGCAGGGCCGTCCAGGCCCGACCGGGTGGTCGACGGGTGGGGACGTCAGTCCCCACCCGTCCCACCTCGACAACGTTCAACGGAGGCCACAGTGGATGTCTGGCGGATCACGGTGGCGACGCTGCGCCGGTGGTACATCTTTCTCCCGCTCCTCGCCCTCACGGCGGGAGCGGTCTATGTCGTCGGGGCCGGGGTGCAGCCGGAGTACGAGGTGTCGGGCACCGCGCTCATCACGCCGGGCAGTGCGCCGGCCCCGGTCCCCAACCCGTACGGCAACGAGGCGCAGGCCAACGCCGCCGTCGCGATCGTCCTCAACAGCGGGGAGATGCGGGCACGGGCGCAGGAGGAGGGGCTGCTGCCCGCCTACGAGGTGGCCAGCCAGTCGCGCAGCACGATCATGAACGTGACGGTGCGCGGCGGGGACGCCGAGCAGGCGGCGGCCACCGCCCACTTCGTCTTCGAGCTGGCCGTCGAGGAGCTCGAGACCCGCCAGTCGCAGGCGGGCATCCCGCCGGCCGCGCAGTACGGGCTCGACATCCTCGCGGCACCGTCCCTCCTTGCCGTCGCCTACGACGGCAAGCTCCAGGTGCAGGCGGTCACCGGGCTCCTCGGCGCGAGTGCGGCTCTCGTCGTCGCGGTGCTCTTCGACGACATCGTCGGCCTCTTCCGTCGCCGCCGGGCCAGGAAGCGGGCCAGTGCGGCCGAGCGGGAGGAGCTCGCGGCGCTGCCCGACTGGCCCGACGACGACGTCGAGCCGGGCTCCGACCAGCGCCGGTCCCGCGACCCCGCGCACGCGTGAGCACGAGCCGGACGCGAGGGGACCTCGACTTCGAGCCGGTCCTCCTGCGCCGTGCTGCTCCCACGAGGCCGTGGGAGCCGGTGCTGCTGCGCCGGCACCGGATCAGCGCCCTCGCCCTCCTCATCACCTTCCTCGCGCTGCAGTTCCTCATCCCCGCGCGGCTCGTCATCGGGGGACTGGGGGCGGTGGGGCGGCCCTCCGTCGCGGTCGGCATCCTCCTCGCCTTCCTGTGGTGCGTCTCGATGCGTCGGCCGCACCGGCTGCCGGCGGGCCGGCAGCCGGTGCGCTGGCTGCTGGGCGGGTACCTCGCCGTCCAGCTCGTCGGGTACGCCGTCGGCTACGACCGCCTCCTGCCGCAGATCGAGGCGAACAGCGCCGACCGCTGGCTCATCCTCAACGTCGCGATGGTCGGTGTGGCGCTCGCGGTCGCCGACGGGCTCGTCACCCGCCGGCAGCTGGACACGCTGCTGCGCACCCTCGTCGGCCTGTCCGCCGTCATGGCGACCGTCGGCATCCTCCAGTTCTTCCGGATCGTCGACCTCACCCGGTACATCCGGGTGCCGGGACTTCGGCACAACTCCGACCTCATCGGGGTCAGCGCGCGTGGCGACGGCGACTTCGCCCGGGTGGCCGGCACGGCCAACCACTACATCGAGTTCGGCGTCGTCCTCGGTCTCGTCCTGCCTCTCGCGCTCCACTACGCCTTCTTCGCGCGGCCCGGCCGCGCCCGCGCGGCGCACTGGGTGTGCGTCGGCCTCATCGCCTCGGCGATCCCGCTGTCGATCTCCCGTTCGGCCATGCTCACGGTCGCCGTGACGATGGGTCTCCTCGCGGTGGTGTGGCCCTGGCGCCGGCGCTACAACGTCCTCGTCGTGGCCGTGGCCGGTACCGCGGCCTTCCACGTCGTCAACCGGGGCGTGCTCGGCACCATCCGGGCACTGTTCACCAACATGGACAACGACCCGAGCGTCCAGAACCGCATCGCCGACCAGGGCTTCGTCCGGCGGCTCTTCGAGGAGCGGCCGTGGCTCGGGCGCGGCGCCGGGACGGTCATCCCCGAGCGGTACATCCTCCTGGACAACCAGCTCTACGGGACCCTGCTCGCCGGCGGGGTGCTCGGCCTGGCGGCGCTGCTCGCCCTCTTCGTCGTCCCCTACGCGCTGGCCCGCAGCGTCCGGCTGCGCGGCAGCAGCGAGGAGACCCGCCACCTCGGGCAGGCGCTCGCGGTCGTCATGCCCGGTGGGCTGCTCGCCAGCGCGACCTTCGACTCCTTCAGCTTCGCCACCTTCGTCGGTGTCACGGTCGTCGTCGTCGGCGCCATCGGAGCGCTGTGGCGCCTCGAGGGGATCAGCCCCCGGATGCCCCTGCGGGCCGCCGAGCCGGGCGACACCGTCGTGACGACACCGCTCACCGCGAACCTGCGCCAGCGCCTGCGCCCCGACGGCGCCTGAGGCGGTCGCGTACCGCGAGCTCGGTGGTCACCCACGCGGCGACGTAGCGGTGGTAGACCTCCCCGACGAGGAAGGCGGCCCGCGCCCGGGGGCCGACGAGCTGCTGCGCCGCCCGGGCCCGCCGCACCGCGCCGAGCGGGGGGACGAGTGAGCGCAGCGCCGGCCAGGGGGCGGGGGCGTCGTGGCCGTCGAGCACGTCGCGCTCGTGTCGGCCGGCGATGACCCGCCGCAGCTTCGTCCGCAGCGCGGAGTAGGAGTCGCGGGCCGGGTGGTGCACGACGGCGTCGGCGCAGTAGACGGTGCGCAGACCCAGCCGGTTGGCGCGCTGCGCCCACTCGACGTCGGCACCCGAGTACAGCTCGGAGCGGAACGGGCCGGCGGCGTCGAAGGCCGCGCGGGTCGTGCACATGTTCGCGGTGACCGAGGCGCCGCTGCGGGCCACGTAGGTCTCCTGCGGGAAGGCGTGGACGAGCTCGTAGGCCTCCACCGGGTGGGGGCGCGACGCGTCGCGCGCGTAGACGGCGACCCGCCCCGCGACGATGTCGGCCCCCTTGGTCAGGGCACGGACCGCGTGCTCGAGCCAGCCCTCCTCGGGCAGGCAGTCGGAGTCGGTGAACGCGAGCACCTCGCCGGTGCTCACGAGCACCGCCGCGTTCCGGGCGGTGTACGAGCCGCCCGCGGGCTCCGCGACGTACCGGACGCCGGGACGTGCGGCGACGACCTCCCGCACGGCGGGGTCGTCCCCGTTGTCGGCCACGACCACCTCGATGAGCTCGCCCGGGTAGCTCTGCCGGGCCAGCGCGTCCAGGCAGGCCGACAACCGGGGGTCGTCCCGGACGGGGACGACCACCGACACCCGCGGCCGTGCGTGCACCCCCACATTGTGTGGCACCGGGGAGGTGCTCCGTGGGGCTTCACGCGACCCGTCCCGGGGGCCGGGTCACCCGCGAGGAGCCGCTTCGGCGTCGTAGCGCGGCTCGGCGGAAATGTGACCGACGCCACTCACCCCCGGCGCGTTCGTAATCACCCATCGATCGTCCGACGGCGCCGGTCACCGCCGACCTCGCCGGTGGTGGGCTGGCAGCGCCCTACCGATCACAAGGAGCGTCGCCATGCGTAACCGGACCACCCCCTCGACATGGCGGCGCAGGTCGCGTGCCGCCCTCGTCGGGCTCACCAGCCTCACGCTCGTCCTCAGCGGCACAGCGTCGCTCGCCACCGACGGCGACGACGGCACCGAGCTGCTCGAGGAGCTCGCCACGGAGCCCACCCTCGAATCGGCCGACGACGCCGGCGAGGCCACCGAGGACGCCACGGAGGAGCCCGCCGCGGAGCCCACGGACGTCCCCGCGCCCGAGGAGGAGCCGGCGGCTGAGCCCCAGGCGCCCGTGGAGGTCGTCGAGGAGCCCGCGGCGCCGGCCGTCGAGGAGGCCGAGAGCACCGAGGAGATCGCCCGGCTCTTCTCCGGCCCCGCACCGCGCGCGAGCGAGGTGGTCCCGCTGGACGTGCCGCCGGGCGACCCCGCGCCGGGGGAGGCCAAGATCATCGTGCGCGCGGGTGGTGACCGCACAGGCACCGGACCCGAGAGCTCCTCGGCCACCCCGCTCGCGGGCGTCACCTTCGAGATCCTCAGGTTCACCGTGGAGCCGGACCCCGACGAGACCCCTACCGGCGTGCCCGTCGGCACCTGCACCACCGACGCCACCGGCGAGTGCGGCATCTTCGTCGACCTCCCCGGTCAGTTCGACGGCAACGACGCGTTCTTCGCGCGGATGACGGGCGCGCCCGCCGGCTGGGTGGCCCCGGCCCAGTGGGGTGCCGCACCGGGCCAGGAGTTCACGTTCTGGAGCGACGCCGTCTCGGCGGACGACCCGGTCGCCGACCGCATCATCGAGCTGCCGCTGGCCTTCAACGAGACCGTCACCGAGCCGACCGCCGCCGCCGTCCGGCCGAACAACGTGGCCCCGGCACAGTGCGGCCTCGACATGGCGATGGTCCTCGACCTGTCCAACTCGGTCACCGAGACCGAGGAGCTGCTCGACGAGCACAAGGCGGCCGCGAACGACTTCATCGACGCCATCACCGGCACGCCGTCGCAGGTAGCGCTCTACACCTTCGGCAGCGAGGCACCCGCGGCGGGCCCGACCAACGGCGGCATGCCGCTGACGAGCGTGGCGACGCCGGACGGAGCGCAGCAGATCAAGAACCGGATCAACGGGTACCAGGCGACGCCGACCGGCGGCGGCGGGACGAACTGGGACCGCGCCTTCCACCAGGTCGTCGAGTCGGGGGTGACCTACGACGTCGTCCTGTTCCTCACCGACGGCCAGCCCACCTTCCACCGTGACCGTCAGGGCCCCGGCGACATCTCGACGATCGCCGAGGTGAACGAGGCGATCCTCTCCGCCAACGCGGTCAAGGCCACCGGCGCGCAGGTCGTCCTCGTCGGCTTCGGCCCCGAGGCCTTCCTGCCCGGCGCGAGCATCCGGATCCCGCTCGTGTCCGGCCCGGACGAGGGACAGGACTTCTACCGCACGGAGCTCGAGAACCTCTCGGCGACGCTCGAGGAGATCGCGAGCGCCGACTGTGCCGGCACGCTCACCGTCGTCAAGGAGGTCGTCGACGCGGACGGCGACGTCGTGCCGGGCGGGGCGGGGTGGACCTTCGGGACGACGACCGAGGGCGTCACGCCCACGACGGCGACGACCGACGACTCCAGCGCGGTCAACTTCGCGGTCGACTACACCCCGCCGGTGCAGACCCGCAGCGTGACCGTCACCGAGACCCAGCAGGCCGGCTACGAGCTCGTCCCGGTGGGCGGCGCCAACGCGCGGTGCATCACGACGGGGACCGGTGAGGTGGTGCCGGTCACCGACAGCGGGGACCTCGGCTTCACCGTCGACGTCGCCGCCGCGGACAGCGTCAGCTGCACGGTCCGCAACGCCCTGGTCCCGCCGGACTACGAGGACCTCGTCGTGTCGAAGTCGACCGTGCCGAGCTTCGCCCGCGACTGGGACTGGGACATCACCAAGGTGGCCGAGGAGGACCGGCTCGAGGTGCCTGCCGGCGAGGACGGGACCTTCACCTACGACGTCACCGTGACGCCCGTGGGGCCGGTCGACTCCGGGTTCACGGTGAGCGGCACGATCACGGTCGAGAACCCCAACGACGTCGCCTTCACCGGCGTCGACGTCACCGACAGCCTGCCCGACTCGACGTGCACCGTGCCCGGCGGCACGGACGTCACCGTTCCCGCGGGCGACTCCCTCACGCTCAGCTACTCCTGTGCCCTGGTCGGCGCCACGCCGACGACGACGGGCATCAACACCGCCACGGCGACGTGGGACGCCGCGGCCTTCCCCGGGACCGACGGCAGCGCGACGGCGTCCGCACCCTTCGACTTCGCGGCCGCTGCGGTCACGGAGACGGACCGCTACGTCACCGTCAACGACTCCGAGCTGGACCTGTCCGACCTTCCCGGAGGCAACGCCCTCGACGCCACCGACGGCGTCGCCGTCCTCACCTACGACCTCGAGTGGCCGAGCACCCCCGGCCAGTGCGTCGAGTTCGAGAACACCGCGACCATCGTCAACTCGCCCGAGTCGCTGTCCGCGCCGCTCGTCGTCAACGAGTCGAGCACGGAGGTCGTCACGCTGTGCGCCGGCCTCGACCTCGACGTCGAGAAGAACGTCGTCCTGTCCTTCGACCGCACCTACCTGTGGGAGATCGACAAGGAGGCGGACGAGACGACCCTGACGGTCGACCCCGACACCGGCACGGCGACCTTCGACTACACCGTCACCGCGACCCCGACCGGCAGCACGGACGCCGGCTGGGCGATGCAGGGCGCCATCACGGTGACCAACCCCAACGACTGGCTCGACATCACCGCCGACGTCACCGACACCGTCGACGTCGGGGGTGGGGCCGTGTGCACCGTCGCCGACGGCACGGGGGTGCTCGTCGCGGCCGGCGAGACGGTCGAGCTCACCTACACCTGCACCTTCATCACGCAGCCGGCCTACTCGGGCACGAACACTGCGACCGCCACCTGGGCGGAGACCGTGCCCACCCCGAACAGCTCGGCGACCGGCACCGCCGCCATCGCGGCCGACGACTGGGCGCAGACGCCGATCAACGACGTGATCGACGTCGTCGACGACCAGACCGACCCGGCCAACCCGGTGCCGCTCGGCACCGCGACGTGGAACGCCGAGGGCACGCCGACGGTCTTCACCTACTCCCTCGAGCACGAGGGCGTCCCGGGCGACTGCGTCGACTTCACCAACACCGCGTGGATCGTCCAGACCGAGCAGTCCGCGGAGGAGACCGTCACGGTCTGCGCGGAGGTGGAGCTGACCGTCGCCAAGACGGCGGTCAGCGCCGACGGCCGGCCCGACGGCGACTGGGAGGTCGTCTACGAGGTCGTCGTCACGAACGAGTCGGTCCTCCCGGGGGTCTACGACCTCACCGACACCCTCGAGTTCGGCGAGGGCATCACACCGCTGACGGCGGAGTGGGAGCTCGAGGGCACGGGCGAGGTGGGGGAGTGGACCGGCCTGCCCGACGAGGTCACCGCGGTGCTCGCGGACGACCGGGAGCTCGCCGGGGAGTCGAGCCACACCTACGTCGTCACCGTCGTCGCGGACGTCGCCGCCGGCGTCGTCGGCAGCGAGGAGGGCCGGTGCACCGGTGACGAGGGCACGGACGGCGGCGGGTTCCTCAATGCCGCCACGCTCACCGCCTACGGCGAGGAGACCACCGACCGCGACTGCCTGCCGCCCACCCACGAGCGTCTCGAGAAGGTCTTCGACGAGGCGGTCGAGCTGGACGACGGCACGTGGGAGGTCAGCTACACGCTGGTCGTGGACAACTCCCACAGCCCCTCGGACAAGTACTACCGGCTCGACGACGCCCCGCTCTTCGCGGAGGGCGTGACGATCCTGGGCCGGCAGGCCTGGGACGTCACCGATCCCGAGGACCCGCAGGACCTCGGCTGGGACGGTGAGGGGCCGATCCTCGAGCAGGCCTTCATCGAGGCCGGGGAGGTCCAGCGGTACGCGGTCACGTTCGTCGTCGGGGTCGGCGCCGACGTGCCCGACGAGAACCTCGTCTGCGGTCCCGAGGGCCCCGGCCGCGGGTTCTTCAACCGCGCCGTGCTCACCACCGGCAACGACACCATCGTCGACGAGGACTGCGGCCCCATCGGCGAGCCGGCGTGGACGCTGACGAAGAGCTCGGACCCCGTCTCGGGCAGCACCGTCGACCCGGGGGACACGATCACCTACACCGTGACCGCCACGTCGACCGGCGACGTCGCCCTGACCGACCTCACGATCACCGACGACCTGTCCGACGTCGTCGAGCACGCCCGCCCCACCGGCGCGGTCGAGGCCAGCGTGGGCACCGTCGACTGGGACGGCGAGAACCTCGTGTGGGACATCCCGACGCTGACCGGGACCGCGACGCTCACCTACCGGGTCGTCGTCGACGACGACGCCTGGAACGTGCGGCTGCGCAACGTCGTCACCGGCGAGGGCCCGCCCCCGCCGGTGTGCATCGAGTGCACGACGACGCACATCACCCCGCCGCGCCGGCCGGGGCTGCCGACCACCGGTGCGGCCGTCGGCGGCGCGGCCCTCCTGGCCGTGCTCCTGTCCGCCGGCGGGATCACCCTCGCCACGGCCCGGCGCCGAGAGGAGGACTGACTCGCCGCCCGGCTCCGGCCGCCCGCCGGCCGGAGCCGCCCGTGCCCCGCGTCCCCGCCAGCACCGCCCGGCGGGTGGGGACGCGGTCGGCCCGACGGTCGCCAGGACCGGCGCCGTGTTTGTGATCGGCACGGCGCTCGGGTCCCGCCCGGCCAGGTGGCCGGCGAACGGGGTCGTCCCTCGTGGACGGCCCCGTTCGCGTGGGGTGATAACCCCCGGCGCGGCGACGGGTCGTCCCCCGGTCACCCGCCCGGCCCCTCGGCGGCAGCACGTCGCGCTGGTGTGCTTCTGCCAGTCACCGGTGCGGTGGCCGTGCCCGCGGCCGGCCCCGGCCGGTGGATGCACCCCGCCCGGTCTTGCCCGGCCGGCGGGGCGCAGGGTGAGGTGAGGGTCGCCCGGTGCTCGTGATCGGTACCGGTGGAGGCCGGCCGCTTCCCCGGCCGGACGGGGCCGTCCCAGGACGGTCCCGTCCGAGCTCTCCGCTGTGAGTGAGGTCATGCACGCGGGGGCAGGCGGCATGTCGTATGATGGAGCGCTGGACGAGCGTGCCTGCCACTTCCCTGCCTGGAACCGGGGGACGGGCGTGTTCCACGGTACGCCCCGCCGTCGTCGTCAGACGCCGGCGGCCATGCAGGAGAGAAGAGTTAGCGGAGGACATGGCGAAGAAGGACGGCGTCATCGAGATCGAGGGCAGCGTTGTCGAAGCGCTGCCCAACGCGATGTTCCGGGTGGAGCTGAGCAACGGCCACAAGGTGCTCGCACACATCTCGGGCAAGATGCGTCAGAACTACATCCGGATCCTGCCGGAGGACCGGGTCGTCGTCGAGCTCAGCCCGTACGACCTCACCCGGGGTCGCATCGTCTACCGCTACAAGTAACCACTCGACAATCGCCGTCGCGGTGCCAAGGAGCACCGGCGCGGCGGCGGAGGAATGCCATGAAGGTCAAGCCCAGCGTCAAGAAGATCTGCGACAACTGCAAGGTCATCCGCCGTCACGGCCGCGTGATGGTCATCTGCACCAACCTTCGTCACAAGCAGCGTCAGGGCTGATCTGACGACGGCGGCGACCTGCCGCCAGACGCACCGCTAGCCCCTGCGGGGGCAACCCTCGGCTCGGAGGCCGGGGCCCGTCCAGCTCGGACGGGAGGGTGGTGCGGGAGACCTCCGAGCAGCACAAGGAGCACAAGTTGGCACGACTCGTCGGCGTCGACCTCCCCCGCGAGAAGCGGCTTGAGGTGGCGCTCACCTACATCTACGGCGTCGGGCGCACCCGCGCCAAGCAGGCGCTCGAGGCGACGGGCGTCAGCCCCGACCTCCGCGTCAAGGACATGACCGACAGCGACCTGGTCGCTCTCCGTGACTACATCGAGGGCAGCTTCAAGGTCGAGGGAGACCTGCGCCGTGAGGTCCAGGCCGACATCCGCCGCAAGGTCGAGATCGGCTCCTACCAGGGCCTCCGCCACCGTCGTGGGCTGCCCGTCCGCGGCCAGCGCACGAAGACCAACGCGCGTACCCGCAAGGGCCCCAAGCGCACCGTGGCCGGCAAGAAGAAGGCCCGCTAAGTAGTCCGGTCGCACGTCCCGGCGCCCCGCGCGCCGACTGCCACCGGTCCGACGACCAGGAGAGAAGCACCGCATGCCCCCCAAGACCCGCTCGGCGTCCACGGCCCGCAAGCCGCGCCGGAACCAGCGCAAGAACGTCACGCACGGTCACGCGTACATCAAGAGCACGTTCAACAACACGATCGTCACGCTCACCGACCCCACCGGCGCCGTCATCGCCTGGGCCTCCTCGGGCCAGGTCGGCTTCAAGGGCTCGCGCAAGTCGACGCCCTTCGCCGCCCAGATGGCTGCCGAGGCCGCGGCTCGCCGCGCCCAGGAGCACGGCATGAAGAAGGTCGACGTCTTCGTCAAGGGTCCCGGCTCCGGCCGTGAGACCGCGATCCGCTCCCTCACGGCCGCCGGCCTCGAGGTGGGTTCGATCCAGGACGTCACCCCCCAGGCCCACAACGGCTGCCGTCCCCCCAAGCGCCGCCGCGTCTGATTCTCCCTGCCGCACGCCGCCCCCTCCCGGGGCGGCGTGCGTCAGCACGTGAGGCCCCACCCTCCCCGCCGGTCGGACCGATGTCCGGCGGGTGCCCTGCACGGCGTCATATAGCGGATGCCTGCTGAAAGGAACACATCGTGCTCATCGCACAGCGCCCCACCCTGACCGAAGAGGTCGTCACCGAGCAGCGCTCCCGGTTCGTCATCGAGCCGCTGGAGCCCGGTTTCGGCTACACCCTCGGCAACTCCCTGCGTCGCACCCTGCTCTCCTCGATCCCCGGTGCCGCCGTCACGAGCATCCGGATCGACGGTGTCCTCCACGAGTTCACGACCGTCCCGGGCGTGAAGGAGGACGTCACCGAGATCATCCTCAACATCAAGGGCATCGTCGTCTCCTCGGAGCACGACGAGCCGGTCGTCATGTACCTGCGCAAGCAGGGCCCGGGCGTCGTCACCGCCGGTGACATCACCCCGCCGGCCGGCGTCGAGGTCCACAACCCCGACCTGCACCTGGCGACGATCAACGCCAAGGGCAAGCTCGAGGTCGAGCTGACCGTCGAGCGTGGCCGCGGCTACGTCTCCGCGAGCCAGAACAAGAGCTTCGACTCCGAGATCGGGCGCGTGCCGGTCGACTCGATCTACTCCCCGGTCCTCAAGGTGACCTACAAGGTCGAGGCCACCCGTGTGGAGCAGCGCACCGACTTCGACCGCCTCATCGTCGACGTCGAGACGAAGAACGCGATCACGCCGCGCGACGCGCTCGCCTCCGCGGGCAAGACGCTCGTCGAGCTCTTCGGCCTGGCCCGTGAGCTCAACGTCGAGGCCGAGGGCATCGAGATCGGCCCCTCGCCGACCGACGCCGCCCTGGCCGCCGACCTCGCCCTGCCGATCGAGGAGCTCGGGCTGCAGTCGCGCTCGTACAACTGCCTCAAGCGCGAGGGCATCCACTCCGTGGGCGAGCTCGTGGCACGCAGCGAGGCCGACCTGCTGGACATCCGCAACTTCGGGTCGAAGTCCATCGGCGAGATCCGCGAGAAGCTCGCCGCCCTGGGCCTGGGCCTCAAGGACAGCCCGGTCGACTTCGACATCTCGCAGGTCGAGGACGACGAGTCGGACTACGAGGGCGACGTCGAGTTCAGCGACGACGCGCGCGACTGACGCCACCAACGATTCACAACAGGAGAGATCATGCCCACTCCCGCTAAGGGCCCCCGTCTTGGTGGTAGCCCCGCTCACGAGCGTCACATGCTCGCGAACCTCGCCACCGCGCTGCTCGAGCACCGTGCGATCACGACGACGGAGCACCGCGCCAAGCGCCTGCGTCCCGTCGTCGAGAAGCTCATCACCCTCGGCAAGCGCGGCGACCTGCACGCCCGCCGCAAGGTCATGACGACGATCAAGGACAAGGGCGTCGTCCACGAGCTCTTCGCCGAGATCGCGCCGGCCATGGCCGAGCGCCAGGGTGGCTACACCCGGATCACCAAGACGGCTCCCCGCAAGGGCGACAACGCCCCCATGGCGGTCATCGAGCTCGTCATGGAGCCGGTGAGCCCCAAGCAGGCCACCGTCCGCGAGGCCGAGAAGGCCGTCGAGCGCGCCGCGAAGGAGGCCACGACGCCCGCCGTCGAGGCCCCGGAGACGACCGTGTCGGACGAGGCGGCGGACGCCGTCGAGGAGGCCAAGGCCGAGGAGACCCAGGAGGCCCAGCAGGCCGCCGCGGAGTCCTCCGCCCAGGCTGCGACCGACGCCGCCACCGACGCGCAGGCCGACGAGTCCCCCACGGGACACGCCAACCCGCGCGGCTGATGTCCCGGCCGGCCACCGGCCGGCCCACCAGCTCGGGGCACCCACGAGGTCACCCCGGCGAATCGCGAGGCCCCTCACCCTCACCCGGGTGTGGGGCCTCGCGTGCACCCACGATCGTCCGCTCGGTGCCCGTGGGCCGCCCGGCCGCGGCAGTACGCTCGCAGCGACTGCCGGGCGACGTCGCCGTGCCCGCGTGGTCCCGGCCGCGGGCACCGCGGGCGGACGACTCGAGAGGAGCCCCCGTGCAGCTGCGAACCGAGGACATCACCTGGCAGGAGATCGACGGGGAGCTCGTCATCCTCGACACCGCTCGGTCGGTCTACCTCACCACCAACGTGGCCGGCGCCCAGCTGGCGAAGCTGCTCACCGAGGAGCGGTCCCTCGACGATCTCACCGACGCCCTCGTGTCCGAGTACGGCATCGAGCGGGAGACCGCTCAGGCGGACGCTGAGGTCTTCGTCGCCGAGCTGCGCGACAAGGGCCTGCTGCGGTGACCTCGGTCGGGGCGGCCCGGTGACCGACGACGGCGGCGACTTCCTCGATCCGCTCGACCTGCAGATCGAGAGCCGCAACCAGCGGCGCTCCGTCGGGCGGCTGTGGCAGCTCGTCCGGCGTTCCACCCAGCTGGTCTGGGCGGCGGGCAGGCTGCTGTTCGTCGGGCTGCTCGTCGTGCAGGTCCTGGCCGCGCTCGTCCTCGCGGGACAGGTCCTGGTCGTCGAGGCGTTCCTCTCCTCGATCCTCACCCTCGGCCCCGGGGACGGGCTCCCGTCCTCGCTCGTGCTGGCCACGCTCGCACTCGCGGGCCTGATGGCGCTGGGCTCGCTCCTCGACGCGGTACGCGGCAAGCTCAGCCGCTACCTCGGCGAGTCCGTGGCACGCCGGACCTACCAGGAGGTGCTCGACGCGGCGACCGGCGTCTCGCTGCGCTACTTCGAGTCGGCCACCTTCTACGACCGGCTGCAGCGGGTGGAGGCCGCGGCCACCAGCCGACCCTTCCAGGTCACCCAGGCGCTGCTCGGGATCGTCGGCGGCCTCACCGCGACCGTCGGTGTGGGGGCCGTGCTCATCGGCATCCACCCCGTCCTCCTGCCCCTGCTCCTCGTCGGTGGCCTGCCGATGATCCTCACCAACCGCAGGGAGAGCCGGCTGGAGTTCGGCTTCACCGTCGACCAGACCCCGCACCAGCGTCAGCGGTTCTACCTCAGCTACCTGCTCACCACCCGCAACGAGGCCAAGGAGATCCGCGCCTTCGACCTCGGGCGTCCGTTGAGCGGTCGCTTCGACGACCTCTACCGCCGCTACCTCGCCGACCTCGCCCGGCACCTGCGACGCCGGCTCACGCTCAGCACCGTGGGCAACCTCGCCTCGGCCGTCGTGCTCACCGGCACGCTGCTCGTGCTCGTGTGGCTCATCGGGGAGGGGGCGGTCTCCGTGGCGCAGGCCGGTGCCGCCATCGTGGCGATCCGGATGCTCCAGGGCCAGGTCCAGGCGCTGCTGCGGAGCACGCAGTCGATCTTCGAGGCGGGCCTCTTCCTCCAGGACGTCGAGCAGTTCATGGAGCTGGGTGCGGCGGCACGGGACGAGGAGGCCGGCGAGCGCGCCCCCGAGACCTTCTCCGAGATCGCGGTCGAGGACGTGCGCTTCAGCTACCCGGGCAGCGGCGCCGAGGCGCTGCGCGGGGTCGACCTCCGGATCCGGCGCGGCCAGGTCATCGCCCTGGTCGGCGAGAACGGCTCGGGCAAGACCACCCTGGCCAAGATCCTCGCCGGTCTGTACGACCCGACGGCCGGTGCCGTCCGCTGGGACGGCCGGGACACCCGGGAGTACTCCCGGGCCTCGGTCCGCGACCGGGTGGCGGTGATCTTCCAGGACTTCGTCCGCTACGCGTTCACGGCCCGGGAGAACATCGCCTTCGGCCGGCACACCGTCGAGGCCGACGAGCAGCGCATCACCGAGGCCGCCGCCCGGTCCGGCGCCGACGGCTTCCTCGAGGCGCTGCCCCACGGCTACGACACGATCCTCTCCCGGATCTTCAAGGGCGGCCGCGACCTGTCCGGCGGCCAGTGGCAGCGCGTCGCCATCGCCCGGGCCTTCTACCGCGACGCCCAGCTCATGATCCTCGACGAGCCGACGGCGGCGCTCGACCCCCGCGCGGAGAGCCAGCTCTACGAGTCGCTACGGGCCGTGCTGGCTGGACGCACAGCCGTGTTCATCTCACACCGCTTCTCCTCCGTGCGCTCCGCGGACGTCATCTACGTCCTCGACCAGGGCCGGGTGGCGGAGGCCGGCTCGCACGAGGAGCTCATGGCGCGCGAGGGCACGTACGCCGAGCTCTTCCGCCTCCAGGCCGCGGCGTACCTCGACGCACAGCCCCAGGAGTGACTCAGGCCCGGTGGGCGGGTGAGCGGCCACGCGCGGCCGTCCACACCGCCTCCGCGATGTCGCCGCGGAACGGCGGCCCCCACGGCACGTGGGCGACGATGACAGGGACGGCACGGGCGAGCGAGGCCGCGTGCGTGAGGACCTGGGCGAGGACCGCGGGGTCCCGCCACCCCATGAGGCGCGGGAAGCTCATGATCGCGAGGACCGCGGACCTCGGGTCGAGGAGCTCCATCTCGAGGTGGTCCTCCCGGTTGGGCCGGGGGATGACGACGGCGCCGAGAGGCACCTGGTCCGTCTCGGGCGACGGCAGCCGGACGACAGTGCGCGCGTCGGCGCTCGTCCGCCGCCGGTAGGACCCGGGCGCCAGCCCTGCGGCGACGGCCTCGGCGCCCGGCCGCAGCCTCAGCTCGGTCGCACCGAGCGGTACGCGTGGTTCCCCGCCCGCGCCCACCGGGACGACGTCGTCGCTCACGACGCGGGCACCCGCGGCGCACATGAGCGCGGCGAGCGTGCTCTTGCCCATCCCGGAGTGCCCGAGGAAGGCGACGGCGGTGCCGTCACGCTCGACGGCGCTCGCGTGGAGGACGGCGTTGCCCCGGAGGTAGAGCTGCAGGGCGAGGAGCGCACCCGTCGTCATGATCGCGCGCATGCCCGGGTCGGTGCCGCGCACGAGGTGCAGGCGGACGTCACCGAGGTCCGGGCTGATGACGAAGTCGCACACGCCGTGGACCCTGAACAGGACGGAGGAGTCGGTGCGGCGCACCGCGGTGTACCACCGGTCCGGCGCCTCACCGAAGTCGAGGAGCACCTGCCCGCCGGGGGTCCCGCGGTTGTGGTCGAGCAGCTCGCCGTCCGAGACCGTGAGGTCGGGCGACGCCCCTGGGGGTGCAGCACGGTCCTGGTGGAGCGCGAAGTCCGCCGCGACCGTGAGCCCGTACAGTCGCTGGGGCGGCTCGGCCGTCATGCGGCCGGCCCTGGCGGCAGGCCCGCCACGGGCAGGCCCTCGGAGGCGGCCCAGGCCACGTGGAGGAGGAAGTCCGCCGCGGGGTGGGGGTCGTCGGAGAGCCACTCGGCGCGCAGCCGCTCGATGTCGATGACGGCCTCGTCGAGCCCCGCACCGTCGTAGGACCGGGCGAAGTCGCGCTCGTCCGGGCCCCACCTGGTGGCGTTGAACGCCGCCTTGGAGCGCCGGGACAGAACCGCGTCGGGTAGCACGTCCCCGAAGAGCCGACGGAAGATGTCGGTCCGGTCGCCCCAGCCACGTGCACCGCCCGCGCGGGCGAGCGACTCGACGAACTCCGGGGAGACGAACGGGTTGACGGAGCGCGCGCCGTACTCGCTGATCGAGGCCGCGAAGTTCGTGAAGAGGAGATCCATGTACCGCTTCCGGATGGACTGCCGCGTGGCGACGTCCCAGCGCAACGGATCGGTCTGCATCACAGTGACGTGCTCGACGTAGTGGTCCGCCATCGGCGGGCGCAACCACGGTGGGACGGCGGCTGCCACCCGCTGGGCGACGAGGGCACGCGTCACCGAGGCGGGGAGGGCGGCACGGACGCCGGCGCGCAGCGTGCGGCGACGTGGGCGGTGCATGGCCAGCGCGGCCCGGAGCGCGGCCATGCGGTGCCCGTTGACGACCATGTCCCCGCCCTCGCCCGAGATGACGGCGCCGGCGCCGAGGTGGCGGTACCGGCCTCCGTGCAGCTGGACGGCCTCGGGCCACAGCACCCCGTGCCGCCGCAGCGCGCCCGTGGCGACGTCCGACAGCAGGCGCTCCTCGCCGCGCACCTCGAGGACGACGTGGCCGGGCAGGCGCAGGTGCTCCAGGACGAGCTCCTGCCAGGACGTCTCGTCGGTCCCCGGTGCCTCCGGGTAGCGCGCGGTCACCGGGACGGGCAGGGGCAGGCCCTCGCGGCGCGCGACGTGGGTGGCGAGGGCGAGCAGCGCCGAGGAGTCCCTGCCCCCGGAGAAGAGGACGTAGCAGGGCGTGTCGGTCAGCGCGTCCCTGAGGATCCGCTCGAGGACCTCGCGGGGACCACCGCGCGGGTCGGGCCAGGGGATGTCGACGACGCCTGCGGAGGGAAGCGCCAGCATGGTCTCCGCTGCCGACAGCCGCAGGAACGTCGGCTCAGTGGTCGGCAGGGCCACGACGCCTCCCGGGCGTGCTCACGGGGTCGGGCGGCACGGTGTGCCGCCCGACCCGTGGAGCCGCAGGGCTACCGAGAGCCAACAGGCGTGCCCGGCTTGCCGTCGTGGAGGAAGCCCTCGACCCAGACGTTGTTGTCCTTGTTCCCGTAGAGGGCCTTGCCGAGGGTCAGGCTGTGGACGTTGCCGACCTCGGTCACGCGGGGCGCTTCGTACATGGTGTGCTCCTCTGAGTCATGGTCCATGGCGCCCGGACGGCGCATCTCGTCGACAACGGACAGGTCGCCGCTGACACCACGAGCCTAGGTCGGTGTCCCGCTCAGGACGCTGCCACCGGCGCGAGAACCTGGATGATGCCGGGGTGACCCGGGGAGGCGGGCGTGTCACCCGCACCGCTCACCCTGCCGCCGCCGGCGAACGGCCGCGCGATCCGCCGCCCGGCGCCGCTCGCCTCGCTACGCTCGCCACCAGGCAGCCGGCGATGACGGGACAGCGATGAACGAGGCACGACGCAGCGAACGAGCCCTCTCCGAGCTGCTGCTCGCCGTGTGCCGCGACGAGGTGACCGGCGCCGCAGCAGCCGTGGAGCCCGCGGCGGTGGCGCGCGCGGCCCGGCACCACCGGGTGTCGCCGCTCGCGCACGTGAGGCTGCGCGAGCACGCCCCGGCGACCGCCGAGCTCCTGCGGCCGGACCGGGACACGGCGAAGGCCTTGCACGTCCGTGCCGGCATGCTGCTCGCGCACCTCGGCCGGCTCCTCGAGGACGTGCCGTGGGTGGCGTTCAAGGGCCCCGTGCTCTCCGAGCTCGCACACCCCGTCCCCGGTCTTCGGCCCTACGGTGACCTCGACGTGCTCGTCGCCCCGCACGACCTCCGCGCGGTGAGCCGGGTGCTCCTCGCGGCCGGCTGGGAGGTGGGTGACTACGACGACATGCTGCGCAACCCCGAGGTCCCGGGGGAGATGCACTGGTTCACACCGGCCGGCATCCCCGTCGACCTCCACTGGGCGATGATCAACATGCGCACGCGCCGTCGGCGGTTCACCATCCCCACCGACGAGCTCCTCGCCCGGCGGCGGCAGGTGCGGATCGGCCTGGCCGAGGCGTGGACGATGGACGAGGCCGACTCCCTCGTCCACGTCGCCCTCCACGCGGCGCTGGCAGGCGCGAACCGGCTGGGCTGGATGCTGGACATCGACCAGCTCGCCCGGCAGGTCGGGGACTGGGACCGCGTCGCGCGCCAGGCCGGGCAGTGGGGGGCGCAGGCGCAGGTCGCCCTCGCGCTGCGGCGCGCGACGGCGACGCTCGGGACGCCCGTCCCGCCCGGGCTCTACCGCAGGCTGGGGACGTCGCCGGCGCTGCGAGCCGTCCTCGACTCCGTGGACCGGCTCTCACCGGTGACCGCCCAGCGGCGCGACGCCTCCGTCTCCCGGCTGGTGGCCCGCGCGGTGCGTCCCGGCACGGCGCGGACGGCCGTGCAGGTGACCCGGAACGCGGCGCAGGGGGTGCTTGACCGGGTCCGGCCGCCCGCCGCGCACCCGAGGGTGCGTGTCCCGGCCGGCCCCGAGGCGCTGGAGGTCTACCTCCGGGCCGTCGAGGCGGACACCCGCGTGGCGTCCGTGCGCTGAGCGCGCTGCCGGTGCCGGTGCGGCTCGCCGTCTCCCGTCGGTCACGTCACGATTCGGCGCGTGGCATCGTAGGCGAGTGAGCTCGGTGACGGTCGTCCTCGTCCACGGCATCCGCGCGTCGCGGACCATGTGGCGGCGTCAGCTCCTCGCCCTGGAGGAGGCCGGCGTGCCCGCGGTGGCGCCGGACCTGCCCGGCCACGGGGCCCGGGTGAGAGAGACCTTCACCCTCGACGGCGCCTACGCGGCGATCGAGGAGGCCGCCGGGGACGGGCCGGTGGTCGTCGTCGGGCTCTCCCTGGGCGGCTACCTCGCCCTCCACTGGGCCGCGCGGACCGAGCGGCCGGTGGTCGGCGTCGTCGCGGCGGCGTGCTCCACCGTTCCTCGTGGACCCGGCCTGGCCGGCTACCGGCGCGTCGCCGCGCTCATCGGACGCCTGCCCGACCGCGGGCGCCGGCTCAACGACACGATGGCACGCCTCGCGCTGCCGGCGTCGGCGCGCGCGGACCTCGACGAGGGCGGCATGGAGATGGGGGTGATGGACGCGGCGCTCGCCGCCGTCGCCGGCCTCGACCCGATCGCCGACCTGCGTGCCATCGCGGCGCCCGTCCGCCTCGTCAACGGCCGCTGGGACCACTTCCGCACCCAGGAGCGCCGCTTCCTCGCCGCCTGCCGCGACGGGCGCCTCGACATCGTCCCCGGGGCCACCCACCTCGTCTCGCTCGTGCGGCCGGCGGAGTTCAACCGGATCGTGCTCGAGCTCGTCGAGGAGGTCTCGCCCGGCTCGGTCAGGGGCGCTCGCTCGGGGTGATCCCGCCCAGCTCCCAGGCCCGCACCCCGCCGACGATCCCGGCGCTGTTGGGGACGATGACGACGTCGTCGCCGAGGCGGTCGAGGGTCGGTCCGGTGATCCGGCGGGAGTTCCCGCCGCCGAGGTAGAGGCGGTCCCACAGGACGACGGGACGCAGGGAGTCGACGACCTGCCGCACCCGCCGCGACCACATGGCGTCACCCAGCCGCAGCCGCTCGTGCTCGCCGATGTACTCGTCGTAGGTCAGCCCCCACCGGGCCTGCGCGCGGGAGAGCTCGAGGTGCGGGGCCAGGCGGCCGCCGTCGAACAGGGCGTTGCCCAGTCCCGTGCCGAGGGTGACGACGAGCTCGAGGCCCGCCCCGGCGACGACACCCGCCCCGTGGACCTCGGCGTCGTTGAGGAGGAGCACCGGCATGCCGAGATCGGTGCTCAGCGCGTCCTGCAGGTCGAGGTTCTCCCACGCCGTGACGAGCTCGGGCAGCACCTTGGTCCGCGGGCCGGCGCGCGTGACGTAGTGAGGCGTCGAGACGACGACGCCGTGGCGGATCATCCCCGGCATGCCCACCGTGGCGCGCTCCGCGGGCGGCAGCTGCTCGGCCAGCGAGCGGATCGTGTCGACGAGCCGCTGCGGCGGCAGCGGGTAGGGGGTGGCGGCGCGCACGGGCTGGGCGTGCATGGTCCCGGCGGCGTCGAGCACGGACGCCTTGATCCCGCCCCCGCCGCAGTCGACGGCGAGGGTGGTGGGGCCGCGACGTGCGGTGCTCAGTGGGTCCACCCGCGCGACGGTACTAGCCTGCGAGGCGTGAGCGCAGCGACCCCCGCCGACGAGACCGTCCGGCTCCGGCTGGACCTCCGCTACGACGGCACCGACTTCGCCGGCTGGGCCACCCAGCCCGGCCTGCGCACCGTCCAGGGCACCCTCGAGACCGCCCTCACCACCGTCCTGCGCCTGCCGCAGCCCGCCCGGCTCACGGTCGCCGGGCGCACCGACGCCGGGGTCCACGCGCGCGGGCAGGTGGCCCACGTCGACGTGCCCGCCGCCGCGTGGCGGGCCGTCCCCGGCCGCAGCGACCGCAAGCCGGAGGAGGCCCTCGTCTCGCGGCTCGCGGGCGTCCTCGGCGGGCGGCCGCGGGGGGTGGGGGACGTCGTCGTCCACCGCGTGAGCGCGGCCCCGCCCGGCTTCGACGCGCGCTTCTCCGCCGTCTGGCGGCGCTACGCCTACCGGGTGGCCGACACACCCGCCGCCAGGGACCCGCTGCGGCGCCGCGACGTGCTGTGGCACGGGCGCCCGCTCGACGTCGCCGCCATGGACGTCGCCGCCCAGTGGCTGCGCGGGGAGCACGACTTCGCCGCCTACTGCAAGCCCCGCGAGGGCGCGACGACGATCCGCACCCTCGAGGAGCTGCGCTGGGAGCGGACGGCCGACGGGCTCGTCGTCGCGACCGTCCGCGCGGACGCCTTCTGCCACTCCATGGTGCGCGCCCTCGTCGGCGCGAGCCTCGCCGTCGGGGAGGGGCGCCGGCCCGTGGACTGGCCCGCCGCCGTCCTCGCCGCCGGTCGACGGGACCCCGGTGTCGCCGTCGTCGCCCCCCACGGACTCACCCTCGAGGAGGTCGGCTACCCCGCCGACGAGGAGCTCGCCACCCGGGCCGCGC
The DNA here is from genome assembly GCF_047302425.1 of Georgenia phoenicis. Classification (NCBI taxonomy): domain Bacteria; kingdom Bacillati; phylum Actinomycetota; class Actinomycetes; order Allobogoriellales; family Allobogoriellaceae; genus Georgenia; species Georgenia phoenicis. Next base: position 848,823 of record NZ_CP154855.1, read on the forward strand.
AGGCGCGCAACGTCCGCACCCTGCCCTGACCGCCTCCCCGTGCGAGGGCCCGGAGCCGGTGGCAGCCTGGACGCATGACAGAGCCAGCAGAGGACACCCCCGCCACCAGCCCGGACCCGGAGCTTCCCGGGGAGGGTGACAGCAACCAGCTCAACAAGGAGGACACCCTCGAGCCGCGCGGCGTCGACGACCTCCTCGACGAGTGGCAGCAGCCCCTCGACCGTGACCCGTTGCGCGGGAAGAACCTCACCCAGGCCGAGCAGATCGAGGGCGACACCATCGCCGAGCGCATCGACCAGGAGGAGCCGGAGGTGTGGGAGGAGCCGCAGTCGCCCGACCCGCACCGCGAGGCGGACCGCGCCGGACGCATCGAGGCGGTCTCCGAGGAGGCCGTGGGCCCGCTGGGGGAGCGGGAGCAGGATGTCATGGCCGAGGACGTCGGGGTCGCCGGCGGCGCCGCCTCCGCCGAGGAGTCCGCGATGCGCATCCGCGAGGAGGACGACCCCATCGGACTGACCGGTGAGGGCGGCACGCCCGGCTGACCCGCGTGTCACGTCTCACTGAGGCCGCCGCCCACCGCCTTTGACCCAGCGCGGAGGGCGGCGGTACTCTTTGATGTCGTTGTGCATCCCTATGCGCTCCCCGGTGCTTCCCACTCGCCGGCGCAGCGGCGCGGATGCGCGCAACGAGCACCACTTGACCATGGACGGCCTGTGCGCCACGCGCACGACGCCGCCCGACGACAGAGAAACGAAGGCTACGCCCGTGCGCACGTACACACCGAAGCCCGGCGACGTCGAGAAGAACTGGTACGTCATCGACGCTACCGACGTCGTCCTCGGCCGACTGGCGACCCACGTCGCCACCCTGCTCCGTGGGAAGCACAAGCCGAGCTTCGCACCGCACGTCGACAACGGTGACTTCGTCATCGTCATCAACGCGGAGAAGGTCGCCCTCACCGGCAGCAAGCTCGACGACAAGATGGCCTACCGCCACTCCGGTTACCCGGGCGGCCTCAAGGCCACGAGCTACGCCCAGCTCCTCGAGCGCTTCCCCGAGCGCGCGATCGAGAAGGCCGTCCGCGGCATGGTGCCGAAGACGACCCTCGGGCGTGAGCAGCTGAAGAAGCTCAAGGTCTACGCCGGCCCCGAGCACCCCCACGCCGCGCAGCAGCCGCAGGCCTTCGAGATCACCCAGGTTGCCCAGTAGTCCGCAAGGACGCGGCACCCTCTCACCAGGACACGAGGAGAACTGTGGCTGAGACCACTCCCGAGATCGAGCTGGACGACGAGAACGTCCCCAGCAGCTACACCACCGAGACCGACGCGCCCGCCGCGGGCGCCGGTCAGAGCCTCACCGCACCGGGCCAGGCGCTGGGTCGCCGCAAGGAAGCGGTCGCGCGCGTCCGCCTCGTGCCCGGCACGGGCCAGTGGACCATCAACGGTCGCTCGCTCGAGGACTACTTCCCGAACAAGCTCCACCAGCAGCTCGTGAGCTCCCCGTTCACGCTGCTCGACATCGAGGGCCGCTTCGACGTCATCGCCCGCATCCACGGCGGCGGCATCTCCGGCCAGGCCGGTGCGCTGCGCCTGGGCGTGGCCCGTGCGCTCAACGAGATCGACGCCGAGTCGAACCGTCCGGCGCTCAAGAAGGCCGGGTTCCTCACCCGCGACGCTCGCGCCGTCGAGCGCAAGAAGGCCGGCCTCAAGAAGGCCCGCAAGGCCCCGCAGTACTCCAAGCGCTGATCCAGCGCTTGTCCGAACGGCCCCGTCACTCGACGGGGCCGTTCGTCGTTCCGACGTCGCCCACGTCACCTGCCCAGCGGGTGGCGCACGGGGTTGGCTCTGGCACCATGGTGCGGGGCCCGTGGCCCCCTGGCCTCGAGACGAAGGACTTCCCATGCCCCGACTGTTCGGAACCGACGGTGTGCGCGGACTCGCCAACCGGGACATCTCCGCGGAGCTCGCGCTCGGCCTCGGCGCCGCAGCGGCCCGGGTCCTCACCGCCACCGCCGGCGCGGAGGGGCGCCGCCCGCGGGCCGTCATCGGGCGCGACACCCGCATCTCGGGCGACTTCCTCTCCGCCGCGCTGGCCGCCGGGCTCACGAGCGCGGGCGTCGACGTCGTCGAGGTCGGTGTGCTGCCCACCCCGGGCGTGGCCCACCTGACGGCGACGACGGACGTCGACCTCGGCGTCGTCATCTCCGCCTCGCATAACCCCATGCCCGACAACGGCATCAAGTTCTTCGCCCACGGCGGGTTCAAGCTCGAGGACGCCATCGAGGACGCCATCGAGGAGAGCCTGGGCGCCGCGTGGGACCGCCCGACCGGTGACGGCGTGGGCCGCATCGAGGAGAACGCGCGCGCCGCGGACCGGACATACATCGACCACCTCGTCGCCGCGGCGGGCCGGCCGCTCGAGGGCCTGCGCATCGCCATCGACTGCGCCAACGGCGCCGCCAGCGACATCGCCCCGCTCGCGCTGCGGGAGGCGGGTGCCGACGTCGTCGTCATCAACGCCTCCCCGGACGGCCGCAACATCAACGACGACTGCGGCTCCACCCACCCCGAGCAGCTCCAGGCCGTCACGGTCGCCTCCGGCGCCGCCATGGGCGTGGCCTTCGACGGCGACGCCGACCGCTGCATCGCGGTCGACCACACCGGCACCATCGTCGACGGCGACCAGATCATGGGCGTCCTCGCCACCGCGTTCAAGGAGCAGGGCCGCCTCGCCGAGGACACCCTCGTCGTCACCGTGATGAGCAACCTCGGGCTCATCCTCGCCATGCGCGAGGCCGGGATCCGCACCGTCCAGACGGCCGTCGGGGACCGCTACGTCCTCGAGGCGATGCGGGCCGGCGGCTTCAGCCTCGGCGGCGAGCAGTCCGGCCACATCATCGCCTCCGACCACGCCACCACCGGCGACGGCCTCCTCACCGCGCTGCTCCTCGCCGCGCGAGTGGTGGAGACGGGCCGCTCGCTCGCGGACCTCGGCTCGGTCGTCACGCGCCTGCCGCAGACCCTCGTCAACGTCCCGGACGTTGACAAGGGCCGCGCCGGCACCGACGAGGGCCTGCGCGACGCCGTCGTCGCCGCCGAGCAGCGGCTGGGAGACACGGGCCGCGTCCTCCTGCGTCCCTCGGGGACCGAGGCGCTCGTGCGCGTCATGGTCGAGGCCGCCACGCAGGAGGAGGCCGACGACGTCGCCGGGGAGCTCGCCGACGTCGTCCGCACGCGTCTCGCGCTCGCCCGACCCTGAGGCCCGTTCAGAGGCATCCCCGATGACACCGGGGTGCCCGGCAGGGTTCAATGGACCGGTGACACGAACCGGTGCCCGATGACGGAGGCCATGGCTGCGATCGAGTCGTGGGTCCTCGGCATGGCCGACTCCCCGTGGCTGCTCGTCGCGGTCCTCGCCCTGGCCACCATCGACGGGTTCTTCCCGCCGGTGCCGAGCGAGTCGATCGTCATCGGCGTCGCGGTGCTCGCGATGACGGGCGACGGGCCCAACCTGTGGCTGCTCATCCTCGTCGCGGCGGTGGGTGCCTTCACCGGGGACCTCATCGCGTACACGATCGGCAGCAAGGTGCCCATCGACCGGCTACGCATCTTCCAGGGCAAGAGGGGCAAGGCGAGTCTCGCGTGGGCCCGGCGCGCGCTGGCCCAGCGCGGCACCGTGCTCATCCTCTCCGCCCGCTTCGTCCCGATCGGCCGCGTGGCGGTCAACATGACGGCCGGTGCGGTCCGCTTCCCGCGGCCCCGGTTCATCCTCATCGCCGCGATCGCGGCGATCGTGTGGGGCGGGTACTCCACCGTGCTCGGCATCGGTGCGGGCGTGTTCCTCCACGACCACCCGCTCGTGGCCATCGCCGTCGGGGTCACCGGCGGCGTGCTCATCGGCTTCGTCGTCGACGCGGTCCTCCGGTGGGTGCACCGGCGCTTCGGCAGCAAGCTGCCCGAGAGCCTGGAGGTCCTCGCCCCGGACTACGTGGCCCCGACGGAGTGCGACGCCACCGAGGACCGCAGCAGCTGTGACGAGCGGACCAGCACCCCGGGCTGACGGTACGGAGCCTCACGGTCGGGTGGCTCGTCCACCCCGGAGCTCACCCCCTGCAGGCGAGTGATTCACCCCTTCGTGACCCGCGGCGGGCAGTCGTTGCTGCGCTAACTTGACGAGCGCCGCACTTCTTCCATTGGCGGAGCAGCACCTCCACTCATCACGAAGGGACACACCCATGTACGCACCACCGCGCATCACCGAGGTCGGCTCGATGCCCGAGCTCACGCTCGCCCAGGGCCTCCACGGGAACGACGACAAGTTCCTCTTCTTCACCTGGGGCACCGACCCCAAGCCGGGGAACCCGCCGGTCGGCTCCTGAGGTACAGGGTTGAGGGAGGGGCCGGGCTGCGGCCCCTCCCTCAGCCATGGTCGACGCGCGACGCGCACCGGGCGGCAGGGCAGGAGAGAGCAGTGCTGACGACACGATGCACCGGGTACCTGAGGCTCAGTCCCCTCGAGGTCGCCATGGGGCTGCCGACGACGGCGTCGGCGGAAGCCCTGCCGCAGCCGGAGATCCCGCCGCCGACGAGCGGCGCGCGGGGTGTGCTGCGAGAGGTGCTCGGGCAGACCCTCGAGGCGGGGCCGGTGTTCGTCGCCTTCTCCGGGGGACGGGACTCCTCCGCGGTGCTCGCCGTGGCTGTCTCCGTGGCACGGGAGCGCGGGACCGCGCTCCCGGTGCCGGTGACGTACCGCTACCCGGGGGACGGGGACGCCGACGAGAACGAGTGGCAGGACATGGTCCTCCGCCACCTCGGCGTGACCGAGCACGTGGTCATCGACATCACCGACCAGCAGCGGATCCTCGGCCCCTCCGCACGGGAGAGCATGGCCACCCGCGGCCTGGTCTGGCCCGCCTCGGTGAACATCGACCACGAGATGCTCAGCCGGGTACGCGGTGGCGTGCTCCTCACCGGGGAGGGCGGTGACGAGCTCTTCAGCGGCCGGCGCTCGGCGCCACTCGCGCGGCTGCGACGCACCGTGCGCCGCCGGCACCGGCCGCGTCCGGGCGATGTCCGCGCGGCCGTGCGCACGCTCCTGCCCCAGGGCGCTGCCCTGCGCACCGAGGCCGAGCGGGTGCAGGGCACGACGGCGCCGTGGCTGCGGGGGCACGCCCGGGAGGAGTTCGTCGCCACCGTCCGTGACCACCAGTCCGAGCCGGTCCGCTGGGACCGGTCGATCCGGGTCGCCGCCGCGCGACCCCTGGCGCGTGCGGTCTACCACAACCTCGACCTCGTGGCCCGGGACTACGACGTCCGGCTCGTCCACCCCCTGCTCGAGCCCGCCTTCGTCAGCGCCTGGATCGGCGACGGCGGCCGCCTGGGTGTCACCGGGCGCACCGCGGCGATGCGGCAGCTGTTCGACGACGTCCTCCCCGAGCCGGTCCTCGGGCGGTCGAGCAAGGCGTTCTTCAACGCCTCACGCTTCGGTGCGGGTGAGCGGGACTTCGCGCGACGCTGGGACGGGCGAGGACTTGAGCTCGAGCACATCGACCCCGACACCCTGCGCGAGACGTGGCTGCACGCCGAGCTCATCGGCCGCAGCGACATCCCCCTCATGGCCGCCTGGATGGCCAGCCAGGGCCTCCCGCTGGAAGGGCCCCGGCCATGATCTCGGTGGGCGGCATCCTCAGGAGCTGGAAGCCACGGGACTACGCCGCGGTGCTCAGGGCGGTCCTCACCCAGGCCCGCATCGAGTGGGCGCTGCACCGCCGCCCGCTTCCCGAGCTCGCGGCCGCCGTCGGCGTACCGCTCCTCACCGGGCCTGGTGCCGCCGCGACGGAGCGGTTCACCGAGCGGCTCACGGGTGAGGAGCGGCGGGCGCTGCGTGCGGTGCGCCGGGTGCTCCGGCACTGGCCGTGGGGCAACACGTGCCTGAGGCGGGCGCTGGGCATCGGTCACGTCCTGCGCCACCGCGCGCCGGCGTTGCGTGTCGGTGTGACGAAGCAGGACGGCGCGGTGAAGGCGCACGCCTGGCTGGAGATCGACGGACGGTCCCTCGACCCCGACGCGCCGGCAACCTATCTGAGCCTGGTCGAGCCCCGACGCGGAGGAGTGGTGTGATGCTCGAGCTCTACGGACTTGTCGTCGCCAGTGACACGGAGCTCCACCAGGACCGCCCTGCGCCGCCCGGTGTCGCGCCCGACGTGACCGTCGTCAGGGGCCCCGCCATGGAGTGGACCGCGCAGCTCCCGCCCGGTGAGCTGATCCTCAGGTGTGACGGCGAGACGCGGACGGTCTACGCGTTCGCACGGCAGGACGACGGGTTCACGCTGCGCTTCTTCGGTGTCTGCGACGTCGTCGTCTCGCCCGCGCTCGACCGCATGGAGGTGCGGAGCGTCCGCGGGAGCGACGAGGACATGGCCTCGGTGCTCATCACCGGTGGCAGCCTCGCCTTCCAGCTCTACCAACGGGGCCACCTCGTGCTGCACTCCAGCGCCGTCGAGGTCGACGGCGCAGCGTGGGGTTTCGTGGGACGTGCGGGCATGGGGAAGTCGACGATGGCAGCGCTCCTGTGCAGCGAGGGGGGTGCGCTCATCACCGACGACGTGCTCCGCGTGGACGACGTGACGACGCGCCCGGTCGCCCGGCTCGGCGCGACGGAGCTGCGGCTGCGCAAGGGGGCGGACAGCCTCGTGCAGCGCTTCGACGGGGGAGCGCCGCAGGTGCGGCGCAGCGCCGACGACCGGGAGGTGCTCCGGCTCCGTGACGACGCCGCCGACCACCTGGACCTCGACGTCCTCATCGTCCCCTTCCCCAGCCGCACGACGGACCGGGTGGAGGTGCGGCGACTCTCCGGCTCGGACGCCGTTCTCGCGCTCTCCGGCTTCCCCCGGCTCATCGGGTGGCGCGACCCCGAGGTGCTCAGCCGCCAGCTCGCGCTCACCGCTGCCCTCGCCGCCCGGGTGCCGGTCGTCGCGGCGAGCATCCCGTGGGGCCCGCCGTTCGCGGCCACCCTCGTCGAGCAGCTCAAGGACCGCGTCAGGGCGCTCCTGCCCAGCCCGGCGGCGCACTAGGCAGGGCCGTGTGCCTCAGATCTTGCGCAGCCGCATCCGGTGCATCCGGTGGTCACCGGACTTGGTGAGCACGAGGGAGGCCCGCCCGCGGGTGGGCAGGATGTTCTCCTCGAGGTTCGGCTCGTTGATCGAGCCCCAGATGCGGGTGGCCGTCTCGACGGCCTCGTCGTCGCTCAGTGCCGCGTAGCGGTGGAAGTAGGAGCGAGGGTCGGCGAAGGCCGTCTCCCGCAGCGAGAGGAAGCGGTTGACGTACCAGCGGCGCACGTCGCTCGTCCGGGCGTCGACGTAGATCGAGAAGTCGAAGAAGTCGCTGACCGCGAGGCTGGGGGCGCCGTCCGCCGTCGTGCGCGCGGGCTGCAGGACGTTGAGGCCCTCGACGATGAGGACGTCGGGGCGCCGCACGGTGATCTCGCGGCCCGGGACGATGTCGTAGGTGAGGTGGTCGTAGACCGGTGCGCTCACCTCGGGCACCCCGGACTTCACCGCGCTGAGGAAGCGCAGCAGCGCGCGCTGGTCGTAGGACTCGGGGAAGCCCTTGCGGCTCATGAGCCCGCGGCGCTCGAGCTCGGCGTTGGGGTGGAGGAAGCCGTCGGTCGTCACGAGCTCCACCCGCGGCATCCCGGACCAGCGGCGCAGCATCTCGCGCAGCAGCCGCGACGTCGTCGACTTCCCCACGGCGACGGAGCCGGCGACCCCGATGACGAAGGGGGTGCGGCCCATCGGCTCGCCGAGGAAGGTCGAGGTGACCGAGCCGAGCCGGCGCGAGGAGGCCACGTACAGGGACAGCAGGCGCGACAGCGGCCGGTAGACCGTGTCGACCTCGTTGAGGTCGACCGGGTCCCCGAGGCCGCGGAGGCGGTCGACGTCGGAGGCGGTGAGCGGCTGCGGCGTGGCGGCCGACAGGCGGCTCCAGGCCGCGCGGTCGAACTCGAGGAAAGGGGTGGTGGCCGGCTGCGTCGCCGACGTCGCTGCCTGCGGTGACGTCACGGGCACCAGTCTGACGTACCGCAGCACCCGTCGCGCACCACCCCGCCCGTCGCGCACGACCCCGCCCGCCGCCCAGCCGCCGGAAGCCCTCCCGCGCGCCGACAGCCGGATCCTCCGTCCGCCACTCTCGCGCCGACAGGTGGTTCCCGACGATGCAGCGACGCGTGCCGGTCAGCCCACCAGCCGTGGGACCGCGGTGACGACGTCGAAGGGGTCGCTCGTCGCCACCGTGACGGGCCGGCCGGTCACCGGCAGCCACGGGCCCGCTCCCTCGACGCGGAAGGAGGCGTCCCACTCCGTGCTCAGGGTGACCCGCGCCTCGCCGGCCGCGCGGTAGGTGTGGGAGACGGTGTGGTCGGGCCAGGGCGCACCGGGGTCCGTGCCGACCACCGGGTCACTACCCTCGCCGAAGTCCCAGGTGTACCGGACCGGTACGACGCGCAGCTCCACGTCGCGGCCGAGCAGCTGCGTCGTCAGCACGTGCTCCGCGGCGTCGGTGAACACGACCGTCTCGGCGTTGACGAGGACCCATGACTGGTTCGGCTGCACCACGATGCTGCCGGAGTCCACGAGGAGGGACTCGACGTCCTCGCGGGTCACGACGAGAGGCGGCGCCGGGGGCGCTTCCGCCGCGGTGTCCTGCTCACCCTCGGGCACCCACACGAGCCCGCCGCTCACCTCATCGACACAGACCCAGCCCACGTGCTCGTCGCCGCCCAGGTTCCGAGTTCGGGGAGTGCAGTCCTTCAGCGTCGAGCCTCCGCCCTCGCCACCCGCTGGGGTCGACATCGAGCCGCCGGTCGACACTGCGCGACCGGGCCGTCGCGTGTCCTCGAGGCGACCGAAGAGGCCAACGGCATTGGCGGGTACCTGGACGTCGGCCCGCCACGTGAGTACTGGTGGCGGCGAGGGAGAGGGTGCGGGCACGGGTACCGCGAGAGTGAGGAGGACCAGGATGGCCGTTGCTCCGGTGATCATTGCTCATCCTTCTCGGCCAGGGCGCCCCGGACGAGCCACTGGTCATCTGCTCGTAGGACGGCCACGAAGTAGGAGCCGGGTCCGCCGGTTGTGCTCGACGCGACGGTGCCGTCGTCACTGAGCAAGCGCGACGGTTCCTCCGCGCCCACGAGCTCGACTCGAAAGTGCTCGAACTCGTCGTCCGGTGGACTTGCGAAGACCTCGTCGACGGTGAAGGCACCACCAGTCCCGCGGCCGCCCTCGGCGAAGACCTCGGTGACGTCGTCGGAAGTGCTCCGGCAGAACTCGCACTCCGGGTGCGACATCTCCTCCCACTCCTCCAGGTCACCCGTCGCGTACACGTAGGGGTAGAGGGCGAGGAAGTACTCGGCGGCGGCCTTGGCGCCCTCGATGTCGTCGCGCTCCATGGCCGCCGGTCGCGTGGGCTCGGGCCACGGCGTCGGCTCGAGCGCTGGGGCGGGCGTACTCGCCGAGGTGGTCGAGGTGGGTGCGGTGCTCGACGGGCCCGGATCCGCCTCGTCGCTGCAGCCGGCGAGCAGGAGCAGCCCCGCGCAGAGCACGGTCACGAGACGACGGACGCGGGACAACCTCAGCGCACCCGTGCGGGTACCACCCCTGAGCTGTTCGTCCGGCAGGTGCATCGTCGACCCCCATCACTGCTGCACAACCTAGGGGCCAGCGGCGTAGAAGTCAGCCCCTCGCGCCCTCCTGTGGACAGCCCCGCACGCGCGAGGCGGTCCGTGGCCGTTACGCTGGCCCCCATGTGCGGAATCGTGGGAGCAGTGTCCGTCTCGACCGCCGGCACCCCGCCCGCCGACGTCGTCCTCGACGGGCTCGCCCGTCTCGAGTACCGCGGCTACGACTCCGCCGGGATCGCCGCCGTCGCCGACGGCGGACTGGCGGTGCGGAAGAAGGCCGGCAAGCTCCAGGGGCTTCTCGACGAGCTCGAGCGCGAGCCGCTGCCCGCCACCCGCGCGGCGATCGGTCACACCCGCTGGGCCACCCACGGCGCCCCCACCGACGAGAACGCCCACCCGCACCTGTCGGGGGACGGGCGCCTGGCGCTCATCCACAACGGCATCATCGAGAACTTCGCCGCGCTGCGCAGCGAGCTCCTCGCCGACGGCGCCACCTTCGCCTCGCAGACCGACACCGAGGTCGTCGCGCACCTCCTCGGGCGCACCTACGCCGGCGACCTCACCGCCGCGATGCTCGAGGTGACCAAGCGTCTCGAGGGGGCGTTCACCCTTCTCGCCGTCCACGCCGACCACCCCGGCACGATCGTCGCCGCCCGCCGCAACTCCCCGCTCGTCATCGGCCTGGGCGACGGCGCGAACTACCTCGGCTCCGATGTCGCCGCCTTCGTCTCGCAGACCAAGTCCGCACTCGAGGTCGACCAGGACCAGGTCGTCACCATCACGGGCGACTCCGTCAGCGTCGTCGACGCCGCGGGCCAGCCGGTGGAGCCGCGCGCCTTCACGGTCGAGTGGGACGCGGCGGCCGCCGTCAAGGGCGGCTACGACTCCTTCATGGACAAGGAGATCCACGACCAGCCGCAGGCGGTCGCGGACACGCTGCTCGGCCGCACCGACGAGCTCGGCCGGCTCAAGCTCGACGAGCTGCGCATCGACGAGACGATCCTGCGCAGCATCGACAAGATCATCGTCGTCGCCTGCGGCACGGCCGCCTACGCCGGGCACGTGGCGAAGTACGCCGTCGAGCACTGGTGCCGCATCCCCGTCGAGGTCGAGCTCGCCCACGAGTTCCGCTACCGCGACCCGGTCGTCAACGAGAAGACCCTCGTCGTCGCCATCTCCCAGTCGGGGGAGACGATGGACACGATCATGGCGGTGCGCCACGCCCGCGAGCAGGGCTCGAAGGTGCTCGCCGTCGTCAACACCTACGGCTCGACGATCGCCCGCGAGTCCGACGCCGTGCTCTACACGCACGCCGGCCCCGAGGTCGCCGTCGCCTCGACCAAGGCCTTCATCGCCCAGATCACCGCGACCTACCTCCTCGGGCTCTACCTCGCCCAGCTGCGCGGCAACAAGTACATCGACGAGGTCGCCGACTACCTCACCGAGCTCGGCCGCATCCCGGGGAAGATCGAGGAGGTCCTCGCCCGCCAGGACGAGGTCCGCGACGTCGCCCGGGCGATGAAGGACACGACCTCGGTGCTCTTCCTCGGCCGCCACGTCGGCTTCCCGGTGGCGCTCGAGGGTGCGCTCAAGCTCAAGGAGCTCGCCTACATCCACGCCGAGGGCTTCGCCGCGGGCGAGCTCAAGCACGGGCCGATCGCGCTCATCGAGGAGGGCCAGCCGGTCTTCGTCGTCGTGCCCACCCCGCGCCGGCCCACCCTGCACGCCAAGGTCATCTCCAACATCCAGGAGATCCGGGCCCGCGGTGCGCGCACCCTCGTCATCGCCGAGGACGGCGACGACGACGTCACCCCCTTCGCCGACGTCGTCTTCCGCTACCCCCCGACGCCGACGCTCATGACCCCGCTCGTCTCGGTCGTCCCCCTGCAGATCTTCGCCGGCGAGCTCGCCAAGGCCAAGGGCTACGACATCGACCAGCCCCGCAACCTCGCGAAGTCCGTCACCGTCGAGTGAGCATCGTCGGGGTGGGGATCGACGTCGTCGACGTCGAGCGCTTCATGCTCTCCCTCGAGCGCACGCCGCGCCTGCGCGAGAAGCTCTTCACACCCGAGGAGCGGGAGCTGCCGCCCGCCTCGCTCGCGGCGCGCTTCGCGGCCAAGGAGGCGATCGCCAAGGCGCTCGGCGCGCCGGGCGGGATGTCGTGGCAGGACTGCACGGTCGAGCGGGTGGTCGGCGGGGCGCCCGTCGTGCACGTGCGCGGCTCCGTGCTGGCCCGCGCGGACGCACTGGGCATCCGCACCTGGCACCTGTCGATCTCGCACGACGCCGGCATCGCCTCGGCCATGGTCGTCGCCGAGAGCTGACCCGAACGCCCCCGGAGAATCCGGCTGTCGGCGGTGGTGGGGCGGGGAGGGCCGGAAGAATCCGGCTGTCGGCGACACAATGGGGGCATGATCCGTGCGTACGAGGCCGAGGCCGTCAGGGCGGCGGAGGCGCCGCTGCTCGCCGCCACCGCGCCCGACGAGCTGATGAAGCAGGCCGCCTTCGCCGTCGCCACCGAGGTCCTGCGTGAGCTGCGCCGGCTGGGGGCGCGCCGCAGCGGGAGCACGGTGCTCCTCCTCGTCGGCGGGGGCAACAACGGCGGCGACGCCCTGTACGCCGGCGGCTACCTCGCCCGGCGCGGGCTGCAGGTCGCCGCCGCGCTGTGCACCGACCGCCCCCACGAGCGTGCCCTGGCCGCCGCCCGCCGCGCCGGCGTGCGCGTCCACGCCGTCCTCGACGGCGCGACCCCGCGCTGGGAGCAGCTCGCGGCGCTCGCGGACCGCTCCGGCGTGTGGGTCGACGGTCTCACCGGCATCGGCGCCCGCGGCGGCCTGCGCGAGCCGCTCGCCGGGATCGTCACCGCGCTCGAGGAGCGTCGCGCCCTCATGCCCGACGAGCCGACCGTCGTCGCCGTCGACGTGCCCTCCGGCATCGGGGTCGACGACGGCACCGTCGCCGGCCCCGTCCTGCGCGCCGATGTCACCGTCACCATGGGGGTACCCAAGCCCGGCCTCCTCCTGCAGCCCGCGGAGGCGCTCGCCGGGCGGGTCGCCGTCGTCGACATCGGCCTCGGCCCCCACCTGGGCGAGCCGGCCGTGCGGCGCCTCACGGCCGCCGACGTCGCCGACCTGCTCCCCGCACCGGTCGCCACCGACCACAAGTACACCCGCGGCGTCCTTGGCCTCGTCGCCGGCTCGACGAGCTACCCCGGCGCCGCGGTCCTCGCCTCCGCCGGGGCGCTGCGCACCGGGCTCGGCATGGTGCGCTACCTCGGCCCCGATGCCGTCGCCCGGCTCGTCCACGAGCGCTTCCCCGAGGTGGTCGTGGGCGGCGGCCGGGTCCAGGCCTGGACCCTGGGCAGCGGCATCGACCCCGACGACGCCGCCCGCGCCGACGAGGTGCGCGACGCCCTCCAGCGGGCGCTCGCCGACGGCGTCCCCGCCGTGCTCGACGCCGGCGCCCTCGCCCTGGCACCCGAGCGGCTCCCCGCGAACACCGTCCTCACCCCGCACGCCGGGGAGCTCGCCCGCCTGCTGACCATGCGCGGGCAGGAGACGGACCGGGCGCAGGTCGAGGCCGCGCCCCTCGAGCTCGCGCGCCGCGCGGCCACTCTCACCGGCGCCGTCGTCCTCCTCAAGGGGCCGACGACGATCGTCGCGGCACCCGGCGGCGCTGTCCTCAGTCAGGCGGACGGCACGCCGTGGCTCGCCACCGCCGGAACCGGCGACGTCCTTTCCGGCGTGCTCGGGGCCCTCCTCGCCCTGCGCGGGGAGGACCTCACCGCCGAGCGCGACCCCGGCGGCACGCACACCGCCGAGCTCGCCGCCGCGGCCGCCCTCGTCCACGGCCGCGCAGGGGCCGCCGCCGGCGGCCCGCTCACCGCGCTCCAGGTGGCCGACGCGGTGACCGCCGTCGTCGCGGGCCTGCTCCGCTGACGCCCGCGGCACCGTGGCAGACTCGAGCACTGTGAGCTACTACCCGGCACGGGCGGTCGTCGACCATGCCGCCATCCGCGCGAACGTCGAACGGCTGCGCGCCGTCGCGGGCCGCGCGGAGGTCATGGCCGTCGTCAAGGCCGACGCCTACGGCCACGGGATCGTGCCGGTCTCCCGCTCGGCGCTCGCCGCCGGGGCCACCTGGCTCGGCGTCGCCCAGCTCGGCGAGGCCCTCGAGCTGCGTGCCGCGGGCGTCGACGCGCCCCTGCTCACCTGGCTCTACGGGCCCGGGGCGCCGCTCGCCGAGGCCGTCACCGCCCGCCTCGACCTCTCGGCGTCCGCGCCGTGGGCGCTGGAGGAGCTCGCCGCGGCCGCGCTTTGCACCGGCCGGGCCGCCCGCGTGCACCTCAAGGCCGACACCGGCATGGGCCGCGGCGGCGCCCGGCCCGAGGCGTGGGAGGAGCTCGTCGACCACGCGGCCCGTCTCGCGGCGGAGGGGACCGTCGACGTCGTCGGGGTGTGGTCGCACCTGGCGCGGGGTGACGAGCCGGACCAGCCGACGACCGCCGCGCAGCTCGCGGCCTTCCGCGACGCCGTCGCCGTGGCCGAGCGCGCCGGGCTGCGCCCCGCCGTCCGCCACCTCGCCGCCTCCTCCGGCACCCTGTTCCACCCCGACACCCACCTCGACCTCGTGCGCCCGGGACTCGCGCTCTACGGGCTCTCACCCGCCCCGGACGTCGCGAACGCCGTCGCCCTCGGGCTGCACGCCGCGCTGCGCCTGGAGGCGGAGGTCATTCACGTCAAGGACGTCCCCGCCGGGACGCCCGTCGGGTACGGACATACCTACACGACGCCGTCGCCGGGGCGGCTCGCGCTGCTGCCCCTGGGCTACGGTGACGGGATCCCGCGGCACGCCGGCAACGCCGGACCGGTCCGCGTCGGCCGCCACCACACCCGGGTGGCCGGGCGGGTGAGCATGGACCAGGTGGTCGTCGACCTCGGGCCTGACGGCGGGGACGTGTCGGTCGGGGACGTCGCCGTGCTCCTCGGCGACGCCCGCGACGGCGTCCCGACGGCGCAGGACTGGGCCGACGCGACCGGCACCATCAGCTACGAGATCGTCACCCGGCTCGGCAGCCGCATCCCCCGCACCCACGTCTCGCAGGAGGAGACCCCATGAGCACCTGGCAGCCCGCCGACCCCGAGGCCACCCGCGAGCTCGGACGCCGGCTGGCCGGCGTCCTGCGGGCCGGGGACCTCGTCGTCCTCACCGGGGACCTCGGCGCCGGCAAGACGACGCTCACGCAGGGCATCGGCGCCGGCCTCGGCGTGCGCGGCCAGGTGGCCTCGCCGACCTTCATCATCGCCCGCGCCCACCCGAGCCTGGGGGCGGGGCCGGACCTCGTCCACGTCGACGCCTACCGCCTCCAGTCCCTCGCGGAGGTCGACGCGCTCGACCTCGACAGCTCCCTGGAGGACTCCGTCACCGTCGTCGAGTGGGGCGAGGGCCTGGTCGAGGGCCTCGCCGAGGACCGCCTCGAGATCATGGTCGCCCGCCCCCGCGGCGGGCTCAGCGCGGACGACGAGGTCGCCGACGCCGGCGCGCGCAGCGTGACGATCCGGGCCCACGGGCCGCGGTGGGAGGGCGTCGACCTCGCCGCCGCGCTCGGGCAGCCGGCCGACGCCGCCGGGGCCGGTCGGTGAGCAGCCGCCGGCTCGCCGGGGTGCTCCTGGCGGCCGTCCTCCTGCTCCACCCGGCGGCCGCGGCCGCGGCAACGCCCGAGCCGACGCCGAGCGGGCCGTCCACCGGTGTGCCCGCCGAGGTCTCCGCGTGGTTCGCCGCGCAGGGCGAGGAGGCCGCCGCGGAGCTCGGCGCGCCGGAGGACCTCACGCTCGGCCCGCCGCGTCGCGTGGCCACGTGGAACGAGGACTACGTCTCGGGGGAGGCACCCGACGTGCCTGCCGAGCCGCTCGAGGAGTGGGTGGCACCCGTCGTGCGGCAGTCGGGGGAAACGCCCGAGCCGCTCGGCGTGGTCCGCGCCGGGGCCGAGGACGGTCCGCTGAGTCTCCTCGACGTCGTCGAGGAGACCGAGCTCGCCGGCGCCCTCCAGGCCGTGCCCGCCGGGACCGTCCTCATCCGCGACGACACGGTCGAGGGCTGGTTCGGCCTGCTCGAGAACGAGGTGTGGCCGCTCACCGAGGGAGCCCGGACGGTCCTCCAGGGCGCCCTGCCCGCCGAAGTCTTCCAGCAGTTCCTCGCCGCGTGGCGGGGGGAGGCGCCGCCCACGTCCGAGCCGAGCCGTACCGAGGACGAGGACGCCCCGCTGTCCCCGCTCATCCCCATCGGTGTCATCGTCCTCGCCGGCGTGGGCGTGGCGATCCTCCTCCTGCGCCAGTACCGCCAGGCCGACTCCCGCATCGCTGCCGACGTCCACGCCGGGATGGCACCCCCGCCCGACGACGTCGAGGTCACCGAGGAGCCCGGCCCGGAGCGGCCCGGCGAGTGAGGGCCGCCGCGACCGGACTACCCTGGTCGCGTGCGAACCCTGTGCATCGACACCTCCGCCGGCAGCGCCGTGGCCCTCCACGACGACGACGCCGGTGTGCTGGCCCGCGCCCGCAGCGCCGACCACCGCGGCCACGCCGAGCGGCTGGCCGCCCTCGTGACCGAGGTGCTCACGACCGCCGGCGCGTCCGACGTCGGAAGGGTCGCGGTGGGCACCGGCCCGGCGCCGTACACCGGCCTGAGGGTCGGTCTCGTCACCGCCCTGACCTTCGGCCGGGCGCGCGGCATCCCGGTTTACGGCGTCAGCAGCCTCGACGTCCTCGCCCGGCAGGTGCTCGACCTGCACCCCGGCGCCACCGCCCTCGTCCTCGGCGACGCCCGCCGCAAGGAGGTCTACTCCGCCCGGTACCGCGCGCTCGGCGCCGACGACGTCGAGACCCTCTCGGGCCCGCGCGTGGGCCCGGCTGCCGAGCTGGCCGAGGACCCGCTGGACGCGGCGGTCGACCAGGGCCCCGTCGTCGTCGCCGGCCCCGGTGCGCTGCTCTACGCCGACGTCCTGCCGCCCACGCCCGGCACGCCCGACGAGGTCGACGCCGCCGTGCTGGCCCGGATCGTGCGCGCCCGCCTGGCACGGGCGGAGGCCGGCGAGAAGGTCGCGCTCGGCACCGAGCCGCTGTACCTGCGCCGCCCCGACGTCACCCCGGCGGCGGCGCGCAAGCGCGCGTCGTGACCCTGCGGCCGCTGCGGGAGGACGACCTCGAGCGCGTCGTCGAGCTCGAGCACGAGCTCTTCGGCCGCGGCGCGTGGTCGTGGGCGACCTACCTCTCCGAGCTCGGCCAGCCGGGGCGCTACTACGTCGCGGCCGAGCGGGACGGCGTCGTCGTCGGCTACGCGGGGATCGCGCTCGGGGCGGACGCCGAGGTCATGACGGTGGGCGTCGCCGGGAGCCACCGCGGCCAGGGGATCGGCGCCGCGCTGCTCGCCGACCTGCTCGAGCAGGCGCGTGCGGCACGCTCCCGGCACGTCTTCCTCGAGGTGCGCGCGGGCAACGCGACGGCGCTGCGCCTCTACGAGCGCGCCGGCTTCGAGCCGATCGGCACCCGGCCGCGCTACTACGGCGACGAGGACGCCGTCGTCATGCGGCTCACCCTCCGCAGGGGCCAGGGCGACCTCGCCCCGTAGCCCTCAGAGGACGACGGCGGCGGTCGCGAAGTCGAGCCGGCCCGCACGCGGACGCACGGCGTCGGGCTCGTCGCTCGCGCCGTGCCCGACGTTGAGGACGGCCAGGGTGCGCCAGCCGGAGCCGGCGAAGAGCTCGGCGTCGAGGCCGGCGGCGTCCAGGCCGGTCATCGGACCCACCGCGAGGCCGGCCGCGCGCAGGCCGAGGATGAGGTAGCCGAGCTGGATGAGACCGTTCGTCCGGGCGAAGGTCTCGCGGAACTCCGGGTCGCCCGCCATCTTCTCCCGCGCCCCGGCGCGGTGGGGGGCGAGGACCTCGAGGTGCTCGTGGAAGGCCGGGTCGTAGGCCGCGACGATGCTCAGCGGCGCGGCCAGCGTCTTGGCCTTGTTGCCCTGGTTCATGTGAGCCACGAGGCGCTCGCGGGCGTCGGCCGACTCGACGACCGCCAGCCGCAGCGGCTGGCAGTTCATCGCCGTCGGGGCCCAGCGCACCGCCTCGTACACCTCACGCACGAGCGCGACGTCCACCGGCTCCGCGGTGAAGGTGTTGGTCGTGCGCGCGTCGTGGAAGAGGGCGCGGTGGAGCTCGGTGGCGGCAAGGACGTCGGTGCTCATGTCCACGGCAACCTCCAGCGGCCGGGGAACCATCCGGCGGCGCCCTGTGAGGTCGGCCACAGGTGTTGCCGGGCGGCGGGCGCACTACCCTGTGGGGGTGAGTGAACCCCTGGTCCTCGGCATCGAGACGAGCTGCGACGAGACCGGCTTCGCCCTCGTGCGGGGCCGCGAGCTGCTGGCCGACGTCACCGCCTCCTCCATGGACGAGCACGCCCGCTTCGGCGGCATCGTCCCGGAGGTTGCCAGCCGCGCCCACCTCGAGGCCTTCGTCCCCACGCTCGACGCCGCGCTCGACGCCGCGGGCTGCCGCCTCGAGGACGTCGACGCCGTCGCCGTCACCGCCGGGCCCGGTCTCGTCGGCTCCCTCACGGTGGGTCTGGCAGCCGCGAAGTCCTTGGCGCTGGCGCTGGAGCGGCCGCTGTACGGCGTCAACCACGTCATCGGGCACATCGCCGTCGACGAGCTCGTCCACGGCGCCTTCCCCGAGCACTTCGTCGGGCTCGTCGTCTCCGGCGGCCACACCAGCCTGCTCGAGGTGCGCGACATCGCGACCGACGTCGTCGAGCTCGGCCAGACCCTCGACGACGCGGCCGGTGAGGCCTTCGACAAGGTCGGCCGCCTCCTCGGGCTGCCCTACCCCGGCGGCCCGCACGTCGACCGCCTCTCCCAGCAGGGGGACCGCGCCGCGATCCGCTTCCCGCGCGGCCTGTCCAAGGGCAAGGACCTGGCCCGCCACCCCTACGACTTCTCCTTCTCCGGCCTCAAGACCGCCGTCGCCCGGTACGTCGAGGGCGTCGAGGACGCGGGTGAGGAGCTGCCCGCCGCCGACGTCGCCGCTTCCTTCTCCGAGGCGGTCGCCGACGTCCTCGTCACCAAGACCCTCGCGGCCTGCGAGCGCACGGGCACCCGGACCGTCGTCATCGGCGGCGGCTTCTCGGCGAACTCGCGGCTGCGCGAGCTGGCCGCCGAGCGCGGTGCGGAGCAGGGGATCGAGGTGCGCATCCCGCCGATCCGCTACTGCACCGACAACGGCGCGATGATCGCGGCCCTGGGCTCGGCGATGCTCCGCTCCGGCGTCGCGCCCTCCGCCGTCGACATCCCCGTCGACTCGGGCATGCCCCTCACCACCGTCCGCGCCTGACCGCGGCGCTTGCGTCGCACCTTCCGCCCCTTCCGGGGGGCGGGAAAGGGCGACGCAAGCGTTGGGTGCCGTGGACCGACGCCCTAGAGCGGGCGGCCCGCCTTCATCTCCGCCACGAGCGAGGCGACGACGGCGTCGAGGTCGCCGTCGTGGCGGCGCGCGACCCGGCGCTGGCGCTGGTAGGAGGCGCCCTTGGTGAGGATCGTGCGGATGCCGTCGAGCTCGGGCAGGCAGTCGAGGCGCTCGGCGACCGGCTCGAGCCGAGGGAGCAGGTCGGTCACCGCCTCGCTGACGAGCTGCTCGTTGCCGGCGGCGTCGAGGATGACGATGGCGTCCATGCCGTAGCGCGCCGAGCGCCACTTGTTCTCCTGGAGGAACCACTGCGGCATCCGCGGCAGCTCCTCGCCGTCGTCGAGCATCGTCGAGAAGTGCTCGACGAGGCAGTGGACGAGCGCGGCCAGCGCGAGGACCTCGCTGAGGTTGGAGGCGCCGTCGAAGACGCGCAGCTCGAGGGTGCCCAGGTGCGGCGCGGGGCGGATGTCCCACCGGATCTCGTTGAGGTGGTCGATGACGCCGGTGTGGAGCATGTCCCGGGCGTAGGCCTCGAGCTCGTGCCACTCGTCGAAGACCTGCGGCAGCCCCGCGGTGGGCAGCTGCTGGAACAGCAGCGCCCGGTTGGAGGCGTAGCCGGTGTCGCGCCCCGCCCAGAAGGGGGAGGAGGAGGCGAGGGACTGGAGGTGGGGCAGGTAGCACAGCAGCGCGCGCAGGATCGGCAGCACCTTGCGCCGGTCCTCGATGCCGACGTGCACGTGGACGCCGTAGATGACCATCTGCCGGCCCCACCACTGGGTGCGGTCGATGAGCGTCGCGTAGCGCTCCTTGTTCGTCACCCGCTGGATGTCGTAGCGCGCGAAGGGGTGGGTGCCCGCGCACATGAGGTCCACGCGCAGCGGCTCGAGCACCTGCCGCAGCTCCCCGATGGTGCGCTCGAGGTCGGCACCCGCCGCGCGTACCGTCGTCGCGACACCGGAGACGACCTCGATGGTGTTGAGCAGCAGCTCGGGGTGGATGTGGGGGTGCGAGTCGGCGCCGGGAGGCGTGACGGCGTCGAGCACGGTCTCGGCCACCTGGCGCAGGTCACCGGAGTCGACGTCGACGAGGGCGAGCTCCCACTCGATCCCCACCGTCGATCGCGCCGACGGGGCGAAGTCGATCTCCATGGTGGACATGATGCCGTCCGGCGGCCCGGCGCGCCCCGCGTCCGCTACGCGCCGACCGGCTCGACGACGACGACGCTCTGCCGGCCCGCGACCCGGGTGAGGACGATCGTCGCCGCGTTGGGGCCGCTCGGCGAGAGCTGGCGGCGCAGCTGTCCCGGCTCGACGGCGGTGCCGCGCTTCTTGATCGTCACGGTCCCCACCTGCCGGTCCCGCAGGTAGGCGCGCAGCGTCTTGAGCGCGAAGGGGAAGGAGTCGAGGACCCGGTAGGCGGTGAGGAAGGGCGTGTGGACCAGCCGCGGGCCGGTGAGGTAGGCGATCGAGTCGGCGACCAGCCCGGCGCCCACCTCCTCCCCGGCGAGGGCGACGAGGCCCGCCCGGATGACCGCGCCGTCGGGCTCGTAGAGGTAGTGGTCCAAGGGCTGGACCTGCCCGGCGCGGACGGGGGCGTCGGCGGCGTCGACCTCCGACGCGAGGCGGTGCGCCTGGCCCTCCCTGTCCAGGACGAGGGCGCTGCGCCCGGGGCCCTCGGGAGCGAGGGGCCCGAACCACAGGCCGGCCTCGACGACCTCGCCGGCGACGCTCACCCACTGGGCGTGCGCGTCGGCGGGCAGCCCCGTGTGGGGGATGCCGGGTGCCACCTTGAGCCCGAGGGCCGGCACCCGCCCGCGGAGGGCGAGGACGTCGTCGAGGGAGGGGGAGTAGGCGCTCGGGTCGAAGATGCGCCGCCCGCCGCGGGTGCGCCGGGCGGGGTCGGCGAAGACGGCGTCGACGCCGTCGAGGTCGGTGGCGAGCGCGTCGCCGTGGACGACGGTGACCTCCGGGAAGTGGCGCAGGTTGACGGTCGCGACCGCGGCGGTGAGCTCGTCGAGCTCGACGGCGAGCACGGGGATGCCCAGCGCCCCCATGGCCATCGCGTCCCCGCCGATCCCGCAGCCGAGGTCCGCCACGAGGGTGGAGCCCGCAGCGGCGAAGCGTGCGGCGTGGTGGGCCGCGACGGGCAGCCGGGTGGACTGCTCGAGGCCCGCCTGGGTGAAGAGCATCCCGTCGGCGAACTCGCCGAACTTCGCGCGGCCCTTCGCCCGCAGCCGCGACTGGGTCATCGCGGACGCCACGAGCTCGGGGTCCAGGCCCCGCTCGCGCAGTGCGGTCGACAGGGTGAGCGCGGTGGTCTCGTCGTAGGGCGGGAGCTGGCCGAGCAGGGCCCAGCCCTCGGGGGAGAGCAGCTTGCTCAGCGCACTGGCGTCCACCCGACGATCGTAGGCGCCGACGCGTTGGCACTCGCCTTGACCGAGTGCTAACCCGGGCATAGATTTGGCGGTGCGGTGGCTCCAGGGCCCCGCGCCTGCACCAGAACCAGGGCCGACCCCCGCGACGGCGGCCCACCGGGGACGGTGCGACCTGACCTTGTTCCGTTACTCACCTAAGCGAAGGGGAGGTCCGCAGTGTCGGTCTCCATCAAGCCCCTCGAGGACCGCATCGTCGTGCAGACCCTCGAGGCCGAGCAGACCACCGCGTCTGGCCTCGTCATCCCGGACACCGCCCAGGAGAAGCCCCAGGAGGGCTCCGTCGTCGCCGTCGGCCCCGGCCGCGTCGACGACAAGGGCAACCGCGTCCCCGTGGACGTGGCCGTGGGTGACGTCGTCATCTACAGCAAGTACGGCGGCACCGAGGTGAAGTACGCCGGAGAGGAGTACCTCATCCTCTCCGCGCGCGACGTCCTCGCCGTCGTCGAGAAGTGACGTCCTCCTAGACGCACAGCGAAGGGCCCCGGTCGATCGACCGGGGCCCTTCGTCGTACGACGGTGGCGTCAGCTCGCGCGACGCAGGGGGGTGGTGAGGATCTGCTGGCGCTCGTCCTCGGACAGGCCGCCCCACACGCCGTAGGGCTCGCGGACCTTGAGAGCGTGCTCGCGGCACTGCTGGATGACGGGGCACTCGGCGCACACGGCCTTGGCCGCCTCGTCGCGACGACGGCGCGTGCCACCCCGCTCGCCCTCGGGGTGGAAGAAGAGGTTGGGGTCGGCCTCGCGGCACTTGCCCTGGTACTGCCACTCCCACAGGTCCATCACGGGGCCGGGAAGCCTGCTGAGCTCTGCCATCGTCGTACTCCTTCACATCCGTGGTGTGCGACTTCGGTGCCGCGGGGCCAATGACGTTGAACCTAGCAAGCGATGCACTACTTGTTCAAGCCCCTTCCGGAAGTAGTTCATGAAACGCTCCGCGAACGGGCGCCAACCGCGTCATGAACGGCGCAACGGCGCGAGATCGCGCTGCTCGGGCGCGGCGGACTCGCTGGCGCACTCTCGGGGGTGCAGAATCGAGGCCGACGAAGGAGGGCTGGTGGCTCGAGGAACCCACGGGGATTCCCGGATGGAGGCCGCGCCTCTGACGGTGGCCGCCGTGGCGCGAACCCTGGGCGTGGCAGCGTCGACCCTGCGCACCTGGGACCGGCGCTACGGCCTGGGGCCGTCCGCGCACCAGGCGGGCAGCCACCGCCGCTACACGCCCGAGGACGTCGCCCGCCTCCAGACGATGCGGCGCCTGACCCTGCGGGGCGTCGCGCCCGTGGACGCGGCCCGCATCGCCACCGAGTCCGGTTCGGGCGAGCCCAGCGGCCACGAGCAGCCCGGGCCCGAGGAGGACAACGACGACGAGTCGCTGTCCCTCGACCCGCTCACCCTCGCCGCCGCCGCCGTCGAGCCGGACCTCGGCCGCGTCCACCGGATGCTTCACCGCGCCAGCCGTGAGGCCGGTGTCGTCGCCATGTGGACCGACCTCGTGCGTCCCGCGGCCGAGATGATCGACCAGGGCCGCCACCGGCTGGCCGAGCGGCCCGGCAGCGACCCCCACGGCGTCATCCAGCTGGGACTCATGCAGGCGATCCGCGCACTCGCCGTCAGCGGGCCCGCCCCGGTGCGCATCCTCGCCGCCGGGGTCGACCGCGTGCGTGCGCACGTCATCGCCGGGGGCCTCGCCGAGGCCGGCGTCGGGGCGCTCGTCGTCCCCGCCGAGCACCTGCCCCCGGACGGGCAGCTCACCTGGCTGCCCGACGGCGAGGCGACCGTGCTCGCCGTCGTCGGCAACCCGCCGCGGGCGGAGGAGACGGTCGTCCAGGCCTCCCAGCGCGGCGACGTCGACGTCTTCCTCCTCGGTGACGAGAGCCCCTCGCTGTGGATGCGGCACGTCCACCGGGTGCGCACCGCGGCCGCGGCGGTGGCGGAGATCGCCGCCGTCGTCCGTGACTGAGGCCATCTCCACCTCCGCCGGTCCACCCACGTAGGATCAGGGGCGTGAGTGACTCCCACGCGACAGATCCGTTCGGCTTCACCGGCCTCACCTACGACGACGTCCTCCTGCTGCCCGGACCGACCGACGTCATCCCCTCCGAGGTGGACACGACGGCGCGGCTGACCAAGGAGATCTCCCTGCGCGTGCCGCTGCTCTCGGCCGCCATGGACACCGTGACCGAGTCCCGCATGGCGATCGCCATGGCCCGCCAGGGCGGCATCGGGATCCTCCACCGCAACCTGTCCATCGAGGCGCAGGCCCAGCAGGTGCAGACCGTCAAGCGCTCGGAGTCGGGGATGATCACCGACCCCGTGACGGTCGGGCCGGAGGCCACCCTGGCCGAGCTCGACGCGCTGTGCGCGCGCTACCGCGTCTCCGGGCTGCCGGTCGTCGACGAGCGCGGCGTGCTGCTCGGCATCATCACCAACCGCGACACCGCCTTCATCGACAGGTCCGAGTTCGAGGGCCGCCTCGTGCGCGACGTCATGACTCCCATGCCGCTGGTCACCGGCCCCGTCGGCATCAGCCGCGACGACGCCGCGGGGCTGCTCGCGCAGCACAAGATCGAGAAGCTGCCCCTCGTGGACGCCGACGGCGTGCTCCAGGGTCTCATCACCGTCAAGGACTTCGTCAAGTCCGAGCAGTACCCGCTGGCCACCAAGGACGCCGAGGGGCGCCTGCGCGTGGGCGCGGCGATCGGCTTCTTCGGCGACGCCTGGGAGCGGGCCACCGCCCTCGTCGACGCCGGTGTGGACGTCCTCGTCGCGGACACCGCCAACGGCCACGCCCGGCTGCTGCTCGAGATGGTCACCCGCCTGAAGAAGGACCCGGCCACCAGCCACGTCCAGGTCATCGGCGGCAACGTCGCCACCCGCGAGGGCGCGCAGGCGCTCGTCGACGCCGGTGCGGACGCCGTCAAGGTCGGCGTCGGCCCGGGCTCGATCTGCACCACCCGCGTCGTCGCCGGTGTCGGCGTCCCGCAGGTCAGCGCGATCCACCTCGCCGCCCAGGCGTGCAAGCCGGCCGGTGTCCCGGTCATCGGCGACGGCGGCCTGCAGTACTCCGGCGACATCGCCAAGGCGCTCGTCGCCGGCGCGGACACCGTCATGCTCGGCTCGCTCCTCGCGGGCTGCGACGAGAGCCCCGGCGACCTCGTCTTCGTCAACGGCAAGCAGTACAAGCACTACCGCGGCATGGGCTCCCTCGGGGCGATGGCCTCCCGCGGGCGGGTGTCCTACTCCAAGGACCGCTACTTCCAGGCCGACGTCGACACCGACGACAAGATCGTGCCCGAGGGCATCGAGGGTCAGGTGCCCTACCGCGGCCCGCTGTCCGCGGTGGCCTACCAGCTCATCGGCGGGCTGCACCAGTCGATGTTCTACGTCGGTGCGCACAACCTCGTCGAGCTCGCGGAGAAGGGCAAGTTCGTGCGGATCACCTCCGCCGGGCTCAAGGAGTCCCACCCCCACGACGTCCAGCTGACGGTCGAGGCGCCGAACTACACCCGCTGAGGCTCGGATGTCGGTGCCCTCTGGCACAGTGAGGGACATGGACGACGGCGCAGCCCCGGGAGCCGTGAGCGACTGGGCACGCGGGCCGGTGCTCGGCTTCGACACCGAGACCACCGGCGTGGACGTGCGCGAGGACCGGATCGTCACCGCGGCCCTCGTCCGGCGCGATGCCGCCGGCACCCGGCAGCGGACCTGGCTCATCGACCCCGGGGTCGAGATCCCCACCGTCGCCAGCGACATCCACGGCATCACCACCGCGCACGCGCGCGCCAAGGGTGCCGCCCCGCGCGTGGCGCTGGCGGAGATCGCCGGGGAGCTCGTCGACGCCTTCCGCTCCGGGGTCCCGGTCGTCGCGTACAACGCGAGCTACGACCTCACGCTGCTCGACCACGAGCTCGTCCGGTGGGGGCTGCCCACGCTGGCCGAGCGCCTGGGCCGGGCGCCCGGCCCCGTGCTCGACCCCCTCGTCATCGACCGCGCGCTCGACCGGGAGCGGCCCGGCGCCCGCAGGCTCGTCGACCTGTGCGAGCACTACCGGGTCGAGGCGCTGGCCCGGCTGCACACCGCCGAGGTCGACGTCGCCGCCACCCTCGAGGTGCTCGACTGCCTGGTCCGCGCCTTCCCCGAGCTGCCCGCCCGCGGCCTCGCCGAGCTGCACGAGTGGCAGCGCGACTGCTACCGGGAGTGGGCGGCGGAGCTCACCGCGTGGCGCGCCGAGAACGGGCGCACCGGCCCCGGCCCGGAGCTCGAGTGGCTCCCCGCCCTCCTCCCCGTGGCCTGAGCGCCCTCCGCCCCGCCCCTCCCGCCGACAGCTCACTTGTCGCCGACAGCTCACTTACCGCCGAGAGCGCACTTACCGCCGAGAGTGCACTTACCGCCGAGAGTGCACTTACCGCCGACGCCGCAGGTGTCGCGGCGCGCTTGTCGCTACCCGGCCGCCAGCCGCTCCCGCAGGGCGGCCAGCTGCTCGCTGAGCTCGGGCGGGAGCCGGTCGCCGAACTGGGCGAAGTACTCCTCTGTCTGGGCGGCCTCGTCCTCCCACGCGGCGCGGTCGACGGCGAAGAGCTCGGCGAGGTCGGCGTCGTCAATCTCCAGCCCGTCGAGGGGGAGGTCGCCGGCCTCCGGGACGCGACCGGTGACGCCGTCCTCGGCGCCGACGTTGCCCGCGACCCGCTCGGTGATCCACGCGACGACCCTCGAGTTCTCCCCGAAGCCGGGCCACAGGAAGCGGCCGTCCTGCCCCTTGCGGAACCAGTTCACCTGGAAGATCCGCGGTGCGCCGTCGCCGAGGCGCTCGCCCATCCGCAGCCAGTGCGTCCAGTAGTCGGCCATGTTGTAGCCGCAGAAGGGCAGCATGGCGAAGGGGTCGCGGCGCAGCGCCCCGACCGTGCCCTCGGCCGCGGCCGTCTGCTCGGAGGAGACGGTGGCGCCCATGAACACCCCGTGCTCCCAGTCGTAGGCCTCGGCGACGAGCGGCACGTTCGTCGCCCGGCGCCCGCCGAAGAGGATCGCGTCGACGGGCACGCCGTCGAGGTCCTCCCACTCGGGGGCGATGGACGGCGCCTGGTCGGCCCGGACGGTGAAGCGGGAGTTCGGGTGGGCGGCGGGACGGCCGCTGTCCGGCGTCCAGTCCTGGCCCTGCCAGTCGACCAGGTGGGCGGGCGGCTCGTCGGTGAGCCCCTCCCACCACACGTCGCCGTCGTCCGTGAGGGCGACGTTGGTGAAGACGACGTCGCGGCCCAGCGCGGCGACCGCCGTCGGGTTCGTCGACTCCCCGGTCCCGGGGGCGACGCCGAAGAAGCCGGCCTCCGGGTTGATGGCACGCAGGCGGCCGTCGGGGCCCGGGCGCATCCAGGCGATGTCGTCACCGATCGTCTCGGCCTTCCACCCGGGAAGCGTCGGCTGGAGCATGGCGAGGTTCGTCTTGCCGCAGGCCGAGGGGAACGCGGCGGCGAGGTGGCGCACCTCGCCGCGCGGGCTGGTCACCTTGAGCAGGAGCATGTGCTCGGCGAGCCAGCCCTCGTCGCGGCCCATGACCGAGGCGATGCGCAGCGCGTAGCACTTCTTGCCGAGCAGGGCGTTGCCGCCGTAACCCGAGCCGTAGGACCAGATCTCCCGGGTCTCGGGGAAGTGGCAGATGTACTTCGTGTCGTTGCACGGCCACGCGACGTCCGCGCGGGGGGCGCCGTCGTCGTCGACGAGCGGGAAGCCGACGGAGTGCACCGCGGGGACCCACTCGGCCCCCTGCTGGATCTGGGCGAGCGCGTCCGCGCCCATGCGTGTCATCACCCGCATGGAGACGACGACGTAGGGCGAGTCGGTGACCTCGACGCCGAGCTGGGAGATCGGTCCGCCGACCGGACCCATGGAGAAGGGCACGACGTACATCGTGCGGCCGCGCATCGAGCCGGCGAAGACGCCGCGGAGCTCCGCGCGCATGGCGCCGGGCTCGGCCCAGTTGTTCGTCGGGCCGGCGTCCTCCTCGCGCTCGGAGCAGATGAAGGTGCGGGACTCGACACGCGCGACGTCCGACGGTGCGGAGCGGGCGAGGAAGCTGTTCGGCCGCTTCTCCGGGTTGAGGGCGATGAAGGTCCCCGCGGCGACGAGCTCGGCGGTGAGCCGGGCGTACTCCTCCTGCGAGCCGTCGCAGACGTAGATGCTCTCCGGCTGGGTCAGCTCGGCGACCTCCTGGACCCACTCGAGCAGGCGCGGCGACTCGACGGTCAGGCCGTGCATGACGGGTGTGGCGGTGGCGGTGGTCATCGGTCTCCTCCGTGTGGTCCGGGGCACCGGCGGTGCCCTCGTTCTTCCACGATCCGACTCCTCGGCGCCTGGTTCCACCCTGGTCGGGAGGTAAAAACGGCAGAAGTTTCGCTATGGTCAACCCATGACGACCGCCGACCCGCTCGTCCTGGGGCGTCGCATCCGCCACGCCCGGGTCCGCGCCGGCCTCACACTGCGCGAGCTGGCCGCCACGACCGGCTCGACGACGAGCCAGCTGTCCCTCGTGGAGAACGGGCGCAGGGAGCCACGCCTCTCGCTCCTCACCGCCCTGGCGGCAGCCCTGGACGTCACGGTCTCCGACCTCCTGGCCCCCGAGCCGCCGCCCGACAGGCGCGCCGAGCTCGAGATCGCCCTCGAGCGGGCGCAGCGCTCACCGCTCTTCGCCTCGCTCGGCGTGCCGCCGGTGCGGCCCGGGCGGCGGCTGCCGATGGACGCGCTGGAGTCGCTCGTCGCGCTGCACCGGGAGGTGGAGCGGCGGGCGCAGGCGGTCATCGCGACCCCGCTCGAGGCGCGGCGCATCAACACCGAGCAGCGCCTGGAGATGCAGCGGCGCGGCAACCACCTGCCGCAGATCGAGGAGATCGCCGAGGAGTCCGTCCGGGCCGCGGGCTACACGGGCGGCGCACTGACCCACCACCAGGTGGCGCGGATGGCGGAGCGGCTCGGCTTCCAGATCATCCACGTCGACGACCTCCCGCACTCCACGCGCACGGTCACCGACCTGCGCAACGGGCGCATCTACCTGCCCCCGGCGTCGATCCCGGGCGGCTACGGGCTGCGCTCGCTCGCCCTGCAGGCGATGGCGCACCGGCTCTTCGGCCACGAGCGCCCCGCCGACTACGGCGACTTCCTGCGCCAGCGCCAGGAGATCGCCTACTTCACCGCGTGCTGCCTCATGCCCCGCTTCGCCGCGCTCGCGCACCTGGAGGCGAAGAAGAAGGACCGCGACATCGCGATGGAGGACTTCCGCGACTCCTTCGGCGTCACCCACCACTCCGCCGCGCAGCGCTTCACCAACCTCGCCACGGCCTACTTCGACATCCCGGTGCACTTCATCCGGGCGGGCAGCGACGGCGCCCTCTACCGGGGCTACGAGAACGACGGCGTCCCGCTCCCGACCGACGCGACCGGCGCCATCGAGGGGCAGCCGCTGTGCCGCAGCTGGGCGGCCCGCTCGGCCTTCGAGCGGCGCAACCGCACCACCGAGTACGCCCAGTACACCGACACGCCGGCCGGCACGTACTGGTGCAGCACGCAGACCGGGACCGGGCGCGACACCGAGTTCTCCATCACCCTCGGGGTGCCCTTCGCCCACGCCAAGTGGTTCCGCGGGCGCGAGACCACCCGGCGGGCCGCCTCGACGTGCCCCGACGAGGCCTGCTGCCGGCGGCCCGCCCCGGAGCTCGCCGAGCGCTGGCGCGACCACTCCTGGCCGAGCGCCAAGATGCACGCCCACGTCCTCAGCCCCCTGCCCTCGGGCTCCTTCCCGGGCGTGGACGACACCGAGGTCTTCGAGTTCCTCGAGTCCCACGCCGCCGAGCACGACTGACGCCCGGCGGTAACTCAGCTGTCGGCGGTAAGTGTGCTGTCGGCGAAAGGGGGGTGGGGGAGAGGGCTCGTCAGGCCGTCGTGATGACGCCGGACTCGATGCGGACCTCGAGCCGGGGGAGGGGCTCCTCGGCGGGGCCGGTGAGGACCGCGCCGTCGGCGACGGCGAAGCGCGAGCCGTGGCAGGGGCAGCTGAGGTCCTCGTCTTCGCGCACCACCGTGCAGCCCTGGTGGGTGCACACGGCGCTGAGCGCGACGACCTCGTCCTCGCTCACCCGGGTGAGGACCACCTCGGCGCCCTCACTCGTGCGCACCGCGAGCGACTCGCCGACGGGGATGTCCTCGAGGGCGGCGAGCTGCTCGCCGGGCTCCGGCGGCGGGGGCGCCGGCTCTTCGCCGGAGCAGGCGGCCAGCGTCAGTGCCGCCGCGCCGGCACCCGCCCAGGTGAGGACCTGCCGGCGGGAGGGACCGTGGGGGTGCGCGCAGACCATGGGCCGCAATCTACCGACCGCCGGGTAACCTGGCGTGCGTGAGCAACGAGATCGAGATCGGCCGCGGCAAGCGGGGACGGCGGGCCTACTCCTTCGACGACGTGGCCGTGGTCCCCTCGCGGCGCACGCGTGACCCCCAGGACGTCTCGGTCGGGTGGCAGATCGACGCCTACTACGTCGACATCCCCGTCCTCGCCGCCCCGATGGACTCGGTGATGAGCCCGGCCACGGCCATCCTCCTCGGCAAGCTCGGCGGCATCGGGGTCCTCGACCTCGAGGGCCTGTGGACCCGCTACGAGGACCCGGAGCCGCTCTTCGAGGAGATCGCGAGCCTCGAGGGCTCGGCCGTCACCCGCCGCATGCAGGAGATCTACTCCCAGCCGATCGTCCCCGAGCTCATCACGCAGCGGCTCCACGAGATCCGCGCAGCCGGCGTCACGGTCGCGGGCAAGCTCTCCCCGCAGAGCACCCAGCAGCACTGGCGCACCGTCGTCGAGGCCGGCGTCGACCTCTTCGTCATCCGGGGCACCACGGTCTCCGCCGAGCACGTCTCCTCGACGGCCGAGCCGCTCAACCTCAAGCGCTTCATCTACGAGCTCGACGTGCCCGTCGTCGTCGGCGGTGCGGGAACCTACACCGCGGCCCTGCACCTCATGCGCACCGGCGCGGCAGGCGTCCTCGTCGGCTTCGGCGGCGGCGCCGCCCACACGACCCGCACCTCCCTGGGCATCCACACCCCGATGGCCACCGCCGTCGCCGACGTCGCCGCCGCGCGCCGCGACTACCTCGACGAGTCGGGCGGCCGGTACGTCCACGTCATCGCCGACGGCGGGGTGGGCCGCTCCGGCGACCTCGTCAAGGCGGTCGCGTGCGGTGCCGACGCCGTCATGCTCGGCTCCTCCCTCGCCCGCGCCCAGGAGGCGCCGGGCCGGGGCTGGCACTGGGGCTCGGAGGCCCACCACCCGCAGCTGCCGCGCGGCGAGCGCGTGCGCGTGGGCACGGTCGGCTCCCTCGAGCAGATCCTCCACGGCCCCAGCGACACCCCCGACGGGAGCGTCAACCTCATCGGCGCCCTGCGTCGGGCGATGGCCACCACGGGCTACTCCGACCTCAAGGAGTTCCAGCGCGTGGAGGTCGTCGTGTCCCCCTACACCCCCAACAACCGGTAGGAGTCCCCATGGCAGAGCGCACCGTCACCATCGGCTCGAGGGTCGGGCTGCACGCCCGCCCCGCGTCCCTCTTCGTCAAGGCGGCCGGTGAGGCCGGTATCCCGGTGAAGATCGCCAAGGAGGGCGGCACGCCCGTCGACGCCGCGAGCATCCTCGGGGTCATGACCCTCGGCGCGAAGTACCAGGAGAACGTCGTCCTCACCGCCGAGGGCGAGCGCGCCGACGAGGTCCTCGACTCCCTCGCCGAGCTCCTCAGCCAGGACCTCGACGCCAAGTAGCACCCCCACCCGCACCACCCCACCCACGAGCTTTGGAGCAGCAGTGACGCAGGACGAAGCCTTCCGGATCGAGCACGACACCATGGGGGAGGTGCGGGTCCCGCGGGGCGCCCTCTACAGCGCGCAGACACAGCGCGCGGTGGAGAACTTCGCGATCTCCGGTACGCGTCTGTCGCGTCACCACATCGCCGCCCTCGCGCAGGTCAAGCGCGCCGCCGCGCTGACCAACGCCGAGCTCGGGGTGCTCGAGGAGGACCTCGCCCGCGCCATCGCGGAGGCCGCCGAGCAGGTCATCGCCGGTGAGCACGACGAGCACTTCCCGGTCGACGTCTTCCAGACCGGCTCGGGCACGTCGTCGAACATGAACACCAACGAGGTCGTCGCGAACATCGCGAGCACGCTGCTCGGGCGCAGCGTCCACCCCAACGACCACGTCAACGCCTCGCAGTCCTCCAACGACGTCTTCCCGACGTCGATCCACATCGCCGCCACGGCCGCCGTCGTCCACGACCTGCTGCCCGCGCTCGACACGCTCGCGAGCTCGCTCGAGCGCAAGGCCGAGGAGTTCGCGGACGTCGTCAAGTCCGGCCGCACCCACCTCATGGACGCCACCCCGGTCACCCTGGGTCAGGAGTTCGCCGGCTACGCCACCCAGCTGCGCTACGGCGTCGCCCGCGTCGAGGCGGCGCTGCCGCGGCTGGCCGAGCTCGCCCTCGGCGGCACCGCCGTCGGCACCGGGATCAACACCCCGGCCGGCTTCGCGCCGGCCGCGATCGCGAAGATCGCCGAGAACACCGGCCTGCCGCTCACCGAGGCGACCAACCACTTCGAGGCGCAGAGCGCGCAGGACAGCGCCGTCGAGATGTCCGGTGCGCTGCGCACCGTGGCCGTCTCGCTCGTCAAGATCTGCAACGACCTGCGCTGGATGGGCTCGGGCCCCAACACCGGGCTCGGCGAGATCGCCATCCCCGACCTGCAGCCCGGCTCCTCGATCATGCCCGGCAAGGTCAACCCGGTGATCCCCGAGGCCACGCTCATGGTGTGCGCGCAGGTCATCGGCAACGACGCGACGATCGCCTTCGCCGGCGCCTCCGGCTCCTTCGAGCTCAACGTCATGCTGCCGGTCATCGCCCGCAACCTCCTCGAGTCGATCACGCTGCTCGCCAACTCGAGCGTCGCGCTGGCCACCCGCACGGTGGACGGCATCACCGCGAACGTCGAGCGGGCGCGCGCGCTGGCGGAGTCCTCGCCGTCGATCGTCACCCCGCTCAACCGGGTCATCGGCTACGAGGCGGCAGCCGCGATCGCCAAGCACGCGGTGAAGAACGGCACGACGATCCGTGAGGCCGTCGAGGAGCTCGGCTACGTCGAGCGCGGGGAGATCACCCCCGAGCAGCTCGACTCGGCCCTCGACGTCGTCGCGATGACCCGCCCGAACTGATGGCCGGCACCCGCACCGAGGAGGACCTCCTCGGCCAGCGCGAGATCCCCGACGACGTCTACTGGGGCGTCCACACGCTGCGCGCGGTGGAGAACTTCGCCCTGTCGGGCACCCGGGTGCGCGACCTGCCCGACCTCGTGCGCGGCATGGTCCAGGTCAAGAAGGCGTCCGCGCTGACCAACCGGGACCTGCGCACGCTCCCCGCGGACGTCGCCGAGGCGATCATCGGGGCCTGCGACGACATGCTCGAGACGGGCCGCTGCCTCGACCAGTTCCCGGTCGACGTCTACCAGGGCGGGGCCGGGACCTCGGTCAACATGAACGTCAACGAGGTCATCGCCAACCTCGCCCTCGAGCGGCTCGGGCTGCCCAAGGGGCGCTACGACGTCGTCCACCCCAACGACCACGTCAACAAGAGCCAGTCGACCAACGACGCCTACCCCACGGGGCTGCGCATCGCGATCCACCAGGCGGTGGAGCGGCTCAAGTCGCGCCTCGAGGCGCTCGTGGGCACCTTCACCCGCAAGGGCCACGAGTTCTCCGGCGTCCTCAAGATGGGCCGCACCCAGCTGCAGGACGCCGTGCCGATGACCCTGGGGCAGGAGTTCAGTGCCTTCGCCGCGCTCCTCACCGAGGAGCTGCTCAACCTCTCGCGGCAGCAGGCGCTGCTCCTCGAGGTCAACCTCGGGGCGACGGCGATCGGCACCGGGCTCAACACCCCGCCCGGGTACACGGTGCGCGCCGTCGCCCACCTCGCCGAGGTCACCGGGCTGCCGGTCGTGCGCTCGGAGAACCTCATCGAGGCGACGTCCGACGCCGGGGCCTTCGTGTCGATGCACGCCGCGCTCAAGCGGGTGGCGGTCAAGCTCGACAAGATCTGCAACGACCTGCGGCTGCTGTCCTCCGGGCCGCGCGCCGGCCTGGGGGAGATCAACCTGCCGGAGATGCAGGCCGGCTCCTCGATCATGCCGGCGAAGGTCAACCCGGTGATCCCCGAGGTCGTCAACCAGGTCTGCTTCAGCGTCATGGGCAACGACACGACCGTGACGATGGCCGCGGCCGCGGGTCAGCTCCAGCTCAACGTCATGGAGCCGGTCATCGCGACGGCGGTCTTCGAGTCGGTCTCGCTGCTCACCCGGGCCTGCGACACCCTCGACCGGCGCTGCGTCCGCGGGATCACCGCCAACGAGGAGGTGTGCCGGCGCAACGTCATGAACTCGATCGGGCTGGTCACCTTCCTCAACCCGATCATCGGGCACCACAACGGTGACCGGGTGGGCCGGGAGGCGGCGCGCAGCGGGCGCGGCGTGCGCGAGATCGTCCTCGAGTGGGGGCTGCTCACCGAGGCCGAGATCGACGACGTCCTGTCGGTGGACAACCTCATGCGGCCCCGCTACCGGGGGGCGTACTACGGCGAGGACCCCGCCGTCATCGCTCCCACGGCGGACGAGCCCGGCAGCGACGAGGACACGACCGAGGGCGGCGAGCTCGAGGAGGAAGCCTCCACGGAGGCCTGACGGCGTCGTCAGGTGCTGACGTGCGGACCGCGGGGGCGGTCCGCCGTCAGCCGAGCGGGCCGCGGAAGCGGTGAAGCCAAGCCGATGCTTCGACCGATCCCGCCGGGAATCGGTCCTGCCAGGCTCTCGCCGCAACCGTGGCCGTGCGGTAGACAGCCACTGCCACGGGTCTGCCGCGTGCGTCCTGGGTCTCGCCGATGGCCAGCAGCTCCTCGGCAGGAGCGGAATCGACCGCAGCGCGCACGTGGGAGGTGTCCCAGGAGTGCCTGGAGTCCAGGGACACCTCAGCCGGGCCGTTGTCGGTGTCGAACCACAGTGCCGATGGCGCTGCTGGCGTGACGTCTGCCGCCGCGATGGACATGCCGTCCCAGATCCCGCGGATGATCACTGGGCCATCGAAGGACGTGCTGCGCAGTTCGTCGATGGTGAGCTCCGAAGCGAGAGTCATCTGCTCGGTGGATCCAGCGACGGCTGGGCCGATGGGGCGAAGCACCCCGTCGCGGAGGAGGCCTCCGGCCTCGACGCGATCTCCTGGTGCGAAGGTCTGATCAGCTAGTCGTGGTGCCATCGTCAGCAGTCGGCTGGTATCGGATCACGTTCAGTGCCAACCGCCCGCGTCGCTAGCAAAGGAGCAATCCGGCAGCCCACCTCAGGCGAGTCCATGAGCAATGACCATCTATCGTTGTAACTGTTCTTGATGCATATGAAGCCGCGATAGTGCATATTCGGTGGAGGATTGTTCATCAGGTACCGGCCGCGGGCTTGGCAAGAAGCCTTAGTCTTGTAGTTGTTGCCGCCCGGCACGTAACCAGCAGGGCTGGCTTCGGCAGTGGACTCGTTGCTGTGTGTTCCCGAAGCTGGCCACTCTGTGTTAGCACCTGGTGAAGCGATCGCAGCCTGAGCCGAGAGCGCCAGAGCTAATGCGAGCCCGCCGGCTGCAAACGACCTTCTCAATCCGAGTTTCATGGCTGACCCCCCGTCGAAAACCTGTGTTCGTCATCGTACGACCGCTCGGGACGTCTGTCACCCAAACAAGTGGCCCCGTCGGTTGCCGGCCCCAGCCTCAGCTGGGGGCTTCGATGCGATTGTCAGACGGCGGACGCGAAGCCTGGAACGGACGCCCGGGCGCCTGCAGTGACTCGCTCCCAGCCGCCGGGCACCCGGTGGGCGGTTCTGACTGCGAGAGAGAGGGGCGTTAGATGAGGGCCACTGCCTGGCGGGCGATCTCCTGCTCCTCCTTCGTCGGCACGACGAGGACCGTGACGCGCGAGCCGTCGGTCGAGATGACCTTCGGCTCGCCGATCCGGCCGGCGTTGCGCTCGGGGTCGAGCTCGATTCCGAGGAACTCCAGCCCTCGCAGCGCCTCGGCGCGCACGATGTCGTCGTTCTCCCCGATACCGGCGGTGAACGACAGGACGTCCAGGCCGCCCATGATCGCGGCGTAGCCGCCGACGTACTTGCGCAGCCGGTGGGCGTAGACGTCGAGCGCGAGGCGCGCCCCGGCGTCGCCCGCCGCGACGAGCTCGTGGACCTCGCGCATGTCGTTCTGGCCCGACAGGCCCTTGAGGCCCGAGCGCCGGTTGAAGAGGTCGTCGATCTCGTCGATCGTGAAGCCGGCGTTGCGGCTGAGGTGGAAGATGACCGCCGGGTCGATGTCACCGGTGCGGGTGCCCATGACCAGGCCCTCGAGCGGCGTCATCCCCATCGAGGTGTCCATCGCCCGCCCGCCGGAGACCGCGGAGGCGGAGGCGCCGTTACCGAGGTGGAGGACCACCTGGCGCAGCTCCTCCAGCGGCCGGCCGACGATCGTCGCGGCCGTGCGCGAGACGTACTGGTGGGAGGTGCCGTGGGCGCCGTAGCGGCGCACCCGGTACTTCTTCGCCACCTCGCGGTCCAAGGCGTAGGTCGCGGCGGCGTCGGGCAGGTCGGAGAAGAAGGCGGTGTCGAAGACCGCGACGTGGGGGACGTCGGGCAGGAGGTCGCGCGCCACCTGGATCCCGCGGAGGTTCGGCGGGTTGTGGAGGGGGGCGAGCGGGATGAGCTCCTCGATGTCGGCGAGGACCTTGTCGTCGACGAGGGCCGGGCCGGAGTAGCGGGCCCCGCCCTGGACGACCCGGTGCCCGACGGCGACGATCCCGGCGGCACCGAGGTCCGGCCCCACCTCGGCGAAGAGCTCGAGGACCCGGCGCAGGCCCGCCCCGTGGTCGGCCACCGGCTCGGTGAGCCGCGTGTCGACGCCCTCGAAGGTGTGCCGCAGCCGTCCCGACTCCTCGCCGATGCGCTCGACGAGCCCGGAGGCGACGACGAGGCCCTCCTCCGGCTCGATCAGCTGGTACTTGATCGAGGACGATCCGGAGTTGATGACAAGGACGGTGCTGCTCACTGCTGCTCCTCGCTGGCCTGCGCCTGAATGGCGGTGATGGCCACGGTGTTGACGATGTCCTGGACCAGGGCGCCCCTGGAGAGGTCGTTGACGGGCTTGTTCAGGCCCTGGAGGACCGGTCCGATCGCCACCGCCCCGGCCGAGCGCTGCACGGCCTTGTAGGTGTTGTTGCCCGTGTTGAGGTCGGGGAAGACGAAGACGGTGGCCTTGCCCGCGACGTCGGACTCCGGGAGCTTGGTCTGCGCGACGGAGGCGTCCACGGCGGCGTCGTACTGGATCGGGCCCTCGACGAAGAGGTCGGGGCGGCTCTCGCGGACGATCTCGGTGGCGGTGCGGACCTTGT
The DNA here is from genome assembly GCF_047302425.1 of Georgenia phoenicis. Lineage (NCBI taxonomy): Bacteria > Bacillati > Actinomycetota > Actinomycetes > Allobogoriellales > Allobogoriellaceae > Georgenia > Georgenia phoenicis. Next base: position 885,850 of record NZ_CP154855.1, read on the forward strand.
CGACGTCGGCGCCGCTGCCCGAGGTGCCGGTCGAGTAGGAGAGCATCGCGATGCGCGGGTCGATGCCGAACTGGGCGGAAGTCTCCGCGGAGGAGATCGCGATGTCGGCGAGCTGCTCGGCGTCCGGGTCGGGGTTGACGGCGCAGTCGCCGTAGACGAGCACCCGGTCGGCCAGGCACATGAGGAAGACCGAGGAGACGATCGAGGTGCCCGGCCGGGTCTTGATGATCTCGAAGGAGGGCTTGATGGTGTGCGCCGTCGTGTGCTGCGCCCCGGAGACCATGCCGTCCGCATAGCCGAGGTGGACCATCATCGTGCCGAAGTACGAGACGCTCGGGATGATCTCCAGCGCGCGCTCCACCGTCATGCCGCGGTGGGCGCGCAGGCGCGTGTACTCCTCGGCGAAGGGCTGGAGCCACTCGCTCGTGCGGGGCTCGATGATCTGCGCGGCGTCGATGTCCAGGCCCAGGTCGCTGGCCCGGTCGCGCACGGCGCTCTCGTTGCCGAGGAGCGTGAGGTCGGCGACCCCGCGGGAGAGCAGCGTGCTCGCGGCCCGCAGGATGCGGTCGTCGGTGCCCTCGGGCAGGACGATGTGCTTGCGGTCCGCACGCGCCCGCTCGAGCAGCTCCGCCTCGAACATGAGCGGGGTGACGACCGAGCTGGGCGGCACGTCGAGGGCGGCGAGGACGGCATCACCGTCGACGCTGCGCTCGAAGGAGCTCAGCGCCAGGTCGCGCTTGCGCTGGCTGCCCTGGGAGATGAGGCCGCGGGTGGTCGAGGCGATGCGGGCGGACTCGTAGGTGTTGTGCTCGGTCGTGACGATCGGCAGGGAGCGGCCCAGGCCCTCGACGAGGGTGCTGACCGCTGCGTTGGGCTGGTAGCCGCCGTTGAGGACGATGCCCGCGAGCGAGGGGAAGTTCTGCGAGGCGTGCGCCGCGGCGAGCGCGATGAGCACCTCGGAGCGGTCACCGGCGGCGATCGCGAGCTGCCCCTCCTTGAGCCGCTCGAGGATGTGCTCGACGTTCATCCCGCACACGAGGATCGACTCCGCCTCGCGGGAGAGGAGCGCGTCGTCGCCCGCGATGACGGTGCCGTCCAGCGCCGTGACGAGGTCGCTGATCGTGGGGGCGGCGAGCACCGGGATCTCCGGGAACACCCACACCGGCAGGCCGTGGCCGGCGACGGCGGCGCGCACCTCCTCCACCCGCTCCGGCTCGCAGCGGTTGATGGCGACGGCGGCGACGACCGCGTGGTCCGAGCGGAGCTCCGCCGCGGCGATGTCGACGACCTGCTGGACCTCCTCGACCGAGCGGTCCAGGGCCCGCACGGTGAGGAGCACCGGGGAGCCGAGGTTCGCCGCGACCCGGCCGTTGAAGGCGAGCTCCGCCGGCCCCGCGACGTCGGTGTAGTCGGAGCCGACGACCACGACGATGTCGCTGCGCTGCTCGACGGCGTGGAAGCGCTCGACGATCCGGCTCAGCGCCGCGGCCTCGTCCGCGTGGACCTCGTCGTAGGTGACGCCGACGGCGTCCTCGTAAGGCAGGTCGACGCCGTCGTGGGAGATGAGGAGCTCGAGGACGGAGTCCCGCTCGTCACCCCCGCGCACCACGGGACGGAAGATCCCTACTCGCTCCACCCGCCGGACGAAGAGGTCGACGAGCCCGAGGGCGATCGTCGACTTCCCGGTCCGGCCCTCCGGTGAGGCGATGTAGATGCTGCGGGCCACGACGTCTCCTTCCTGTGCTGGACGGCCGCGAGGGCCGTGGCCAGTCTCCCCCGGTCGCCGGAGGGGGGCCTGGGACTTTGTCCCGGTTGGCCCTGTGTGTCCGACCACACCGTCAGTCGTTGTCACCGCCGGTGTCGTACTGCGGGCCGCCGGACGCGGTCGCGGTCTCCCCGACGTCGGGCCACTGCCACTCGGCGACCTCGGGGATGTCGGTGCCGTGCTCGCGGGTGTAGCGGCGGGCGGCCAGGCGCGCGTCGGCCATCCGCTGGCGCAGGCCGGCGTGCTTCGACCCCAGGCCGGGGACCCGGTCGATGACGTCCATGACGAGGTGGTACCGGTCGAGGTCGTTGAGCATGACCATGTCGAAGGGGGTGGTCGTCGTGCCCTCCTCCTTGTAGCCGCGCACGTGGAGGTTGGCGTGGCCGGTGCGGCGGTAGGTGAGGCGGTGGATGAGCCACGGGTAGCCGTGGTACGCGAAGATCACCGGCCGGTCGGTGGTGAAGACCGTGTCGTAGTCGCGGTCGCTCATCCCGTGCGGGTGCTCCTTCTCGTCCTGCAGCCGCATGAGGTCGACGACGTTGACCACCCGCACCCGGAGCTCGGGCAGGTGCTGACGCAGGAGGTCGGCGGCGGCGAGCACCTCGATGGTGGGGATGTCACCGGCGCAGGCGAGCACGACGTCGGGGTCCTGTCCCTCCTCCTCCGTGCCGGCCCACTCCCAGATGCCCACCCCGCGGCTGCAGTGGTCCTGGGCCTGCTCGATCGTGAGGAAGTCCGGGCCCGGCTGCTTCCCGGCGACGACGACGTTGACGTACTGGCGGGTGCGCAGGACGTGGTCGTAGGTCGCGAGCAGGGTGTTGGTGTCCGGCGGCAGGTAGACGCGCACGATGTCGGCGCCCTTGTTGACGACGTGGTCGATGAACCCCGGGTCCTGGTGGGAGAAGCCGTTGTGGTCCTGGCGCCACACGTGGGAGGACAGGAGGTAGTTGAGGGAGGCGATGGGCCGGCGCCACTCGAGCTCGTCGGTGACCTTGAGCCACTTCGCGTGCTGGTTGACCATCGAGTCGACGATGTGGATGAAGGCCTCGTAGGAGGTGAACAGGCCGTGGCGGCCGGTGAGGAGGTAGCCCTCGAGCCAGCCCTGGCACTGGTGCTCGGAGAGCACCTCCATGACCCGCCCGGCGCGGGCGAGGTGCTCCTCGCGGTCGGAGGGCACCATGTCGGCGTTCCACTGCTTGGCGGTGACGTCGTAGACGGCCTGGAGGCGGTTGGAGGCGACCTCGTCGGGGCCGAAGAGCCGGAAGTTGTCCGGGTTGCGGCGGATGACCTCGGTGAGCCACTGGCCCAGCACCTTGGTCGACTCGGTGACGGCGCCGCCGGGGGAGGGGACGTCGACGGCGAAGTCCCGGATGTCCGGCAGCCGCAGGTCGCGCAGGAGCAGGCCGCCGTTCGTGCTGGGGTTGTCGCTCATCCGCAGCTGGCCCGCGGGGGCGAGGGCGGCGACGTCGTCGACCAGGCGGCCGCCGTCGTCGAAGAGCTCCTCGGGTCGGTAGCTGCGCATCCAGTCCTCGAGGACCCGCATGTGCTCGGGGGTGTCACGCGCGCTGGACAGCGGCACCTGATGGGAGCGCCACGAGCCCTCGACCTGCTGGCCGTCGATGACCTCCGGGCAGGTCCAGCCCTTGGGGGTGCGCATGACGATCATCGGCCAGTGGGGCCGCTCGACGTCCTCGGGCTCGGTCTGGGCGGCGCGCTCCTTGATCGCGGCGATCTCGTCGAGGACCTCGTCGAGCAGCGCGGCGAAGCGGCCGTGGATCGAGGCGGGGTCCTCGTCGTCGAAGCCGGCGGTGAAGACGTAGGGATTGTGGCCGTAGCCGCGCATGAGCTCGAGGAGCTCCTCCTCCTCGATGCGGGCGAGCACGGTCGGGTTGGCGATCTTGTAGCCGTTGAGGTGGAGGACTGGCAGGACGACGCCGTCGGTGCGCGGGTTGACGAACTTGTTCGAGTGCCAGCTCGTGGCCAGCGGCCCGGTCTCCGCCTCGCCGTCGCCGACGACGGCGAGGACGAGGAGGTCGGGGTTGTCGAAGGCGGCGCCGTAGGCGTGCGAGAGCGCGTAGCCGAGCTCGCCGCCCTCGTGAATGGACCCGGGCGTCTCCGGGGCGACGTGCGAGGGGATGCCGCCGGGGAAGGAGAACTGCCGGAAGAGCCGCCGTAGGCCCTCGGTGTCCTGGGTAATGTCGGAGTACACCTCCGAGTACGTGCCCTCGAGGTAGGTGTTGGCGACGAGGCCGGGCCCGCCGTGCCCGGGACCGGTGACGTACATCATCGGCTGCTCGCGCTCCTGGATCGCGCGGTTGGCGTGGGCGTAGAGGAAGTTGAGGCCGGGGGTCGTGCCCCAGTGGCCGAGGAGGCGCGGCTTGACGTGCTCGGCGTGCAGCGGCTCGCGCAGGAGCGGGTTGTCGAGCAGGTAGATCTGCCCGACCGACAGGTAGTTGGCCGCGCGCCACCACGCGTCGATCCGGTGGAGGGTCGCGTCGTCCGGGGCGGGTCGGGTGCGGCGGCGCCAGGCGCTGGTCGTGACGGGGACGGAGGCGGTGCTCATGCGGTACTCCCTGTGTCGGTGGTCACCACCCAGCCTTCCGGCTCCCGCGGGCCGTAGCCACCGGAAAAGGTCCCAGGCCGGGACCTCGCGCGGGGCGAACTACCCTGGGGGCGTGTCCACCACCGCCCAGCGGGCCGATGCCCGCGACTGGCTGCGGGCCGCGACGACGAGACGGATGCTCGTCCTCCTGCTGCTCGTCGTCGTCGTCGCCTCGGTGTGCACGCGCCTGGGCTTCTGGCAGCTCGACCGGGCCGGCATCCGCGGGCAGGAGGCGGCGCGCATCGAGCGCGAGGAGCTCATGGCCGCGCCGGCCGTCCCCATCGCCGAGGTGCTCGCCCCGCAGAGCGCCTTCGGCACCGAGCACTTCGGGCGGCGGGTGAGCCTCGAGGGGCACTTCGACCCGGAGCAGCAGGTCCTCGTCCCGGGCCGCAACGTCGACGGCCAGGACGCGCTCATGGTCGTCACCGCCTTCCACGTCGACGGCGGTGCGCACGACGGCGCGATCATGCCGGTCCTCCGGGGCTGGCTCCCCGAGGCCGGGGCGCTCGCGGACCGGCTCGAGGCGGGCGGCACCGCCGGGACCCAGGTGACCGCACCCCCGCCGCCCGCCGGGCGCCTGCAGGTCGTCGGGGTGCTCAGCGACTCCGAGGCTGCCGGGGAGGCGGGGCTGCCCGAGGGCTTCGCGGGCGGGATCAGCGCGGGCGAGCTCGCCCAGGAGTGGGGCACGCCGATGTACAGCGCCTACCTCGTCCTCGAGGAGCCCGCGCAGTCCGGTGGGCTGACGCCGGCGCCCTCACCCGTCGAGGAGCTCGACGCCGAGCCCAACCTGCAGAGCCTGGCCTACGCCATCGAGTGGTGGGCCTTCGCGCTCTTCGCCGTCGTCTTCTGGCTCAAGGTGCTGCGTGACGACGTCCGCGAGGCCCGCCTGGCTGCCGCGGCCTGACTACGCGCCCCCAGGAACAAGTCTGCTGTCGGCGGAGGGGGGTTCGGTTCCGGCGGCGCAGGGGGTGGGTTCCTGCGCCGACAGCAGAGTTGTTCCTCAGTCCTGCTGCCAGGACTGCCAGAGGGCCGCGTACTCCCCGCCCGCGGCGACGAGCTCGTCGTGGGGGCCGATCTCGGCGATCCGGCCGGCCTCCATGACGGCGACGCGGTCGGCGTCGTGCGCGGTGTGCAGGCGGTGGGCGATCGCCACGACCGTGCGGCCGGTGAGCAGTGCGGACAGCGACCGCTCCAGGTGCCGGGCCGCGCGCGGGTCGAGCAGCGAGGTCGCCTCGTCGAGCACGAGGGTGTGCGGGTCGAGCAGCACGAGCCGCGCGAGCGCGAGCTGCTGGGCCTGCGCGGGTGTGAGCGTCACGCCACCGGAGCCGACGGCCGTCTCGATGCCCTCGGGCAGCGCCGCCACCCACTCGCCGGCGTCGACGGCCTCGAGGGCGCGGGCGAGCTCGGCGTCGTCGGCGTCGTGCTTGGCCAGCCGCAGGTTGTCCGCGACGCTGCCGACGAAGACGTGGTGCTCCTGGGTGACGAGGGCGACGTGGCGGCGCAGCTCCTCCTCGGGCAGGTCGACGAGCGGGACGCCGTCGATCGTCACGCGGCCGCCGGTGGGCGGGTGGATACCGGCGAGCATGCGCCCGAAGGTCGACTTCCCCGCCCCGGACGGGCCGACGATCGCCAGCCGCTCCCCGGGCGCGAGGGTGAGGTCGATGCCGTGGAGGACGTCCTCGCCCTCGCGGTAGGCGTAGCGAACCTCGCGGGCGCGCACGTCCTCGCGTGCGGGCCGCGCGGTGCCGGCCTCCCGGTCCGGCGGGACGAGCTCGATCCCGACGATCCGCGCGAGGCTCGCCGTCGCCACCTGGATCTCGTCCACCCACATGAGCAGCTCGAACAGCGGGCCGCGGATCTGGATGACGTACAGCGCCACCGTGGTGACGGCGCCGAGGGTGACGAGGCCCTGGCCCACGAGGTGCGCGCCCCACACGACGACGGCGGCCACCGGCAGTGCGAAGGACGTGACGAGCCAGAAGAACACCGACATCCGCAGCCTGAGGGTCACCTTCTCGGTGTCCCACGCGGCGGCGACGACGGCGTCGGCCCGCTCCCGCCGCTGGCGGCCGAGTGCGAGCGCGTCGACCGTCGCGGCGTGCTCCACCGACTCGGTGAGCACCCCGTTGAGGTCGGCGTACGCGGCGGCGTTCTCCCGGTAGGCGGGGGCGGAGCGGCGCAGGTAGCGGCGGGTGGCGAGCGTGAGGACCGGCAGGCCTACGAGCATGGCCAGCGCCACGAGCGGGGAGGCGAGCAGCGCCGCCCCGAAGGTGAGCGCGATCGTCGTCGCCGTGACGAGGACGCGCGGGACGCCGAAGCGCACCGCCCACTGGACCCGGTCGATGTCGTTGGTCGTGCGCCCGAGCAGGTCACCGGTGCCGGCGCGCTCGACCGTGGACAGCGGCAGGTGGGTGACGCCGGCGAGGAAGCGCTCGCGCAGCTCGGCGAAGACCTCCTCGCCCAGCACCATGGCGCTGCGCTGGGCGTAGCGGGTGACGAGTGCCTGGAGGACGACGACGCCCACGAGCCACAGCGCGACGGTGTCGACGTAGCGGCGGGTGGTACCGGCGACGACGGCGTCGACGAGCCCGCCGAGCAGCCACGGCAGGGCGAGCGCGGCGACCGCGGCGAGCGCCTGGAGGAGGACGACGACGCCGAGCGGGCGCCGGTGGGAGCGGAGCAGGCGCCCGGCGAAGGCGCGCACGCGCCGCTGGTCGGCGACGGGCAGCTGCATCAGACCACCTCCGTGGTGAGGGACCGTCCGACGACGGCGTGGTAGGCCTGTGCCTCCGGCTCACCGGCCGCCGCCCGGGCGAGCAGATCGCGGTGCCGGCCGCGGGCGCGGACGACGCCGTCGTCGAGGAGGACGACGTCGTCGGCGTGCTCGAGGACGAGCGGGGAGGCGGTGAGGACGACGGTGGTGCGCCCGCGGCGGTACTCGGCCAGCCGCGCGGCGATCCGCGCCTCCGTGTGGGCGTCGACGGCGCTGGTGGGCTCGACGAGGACGAGCACCTGCGGCTCGGTGAGGAGCGCGCGGGCGAGCGCGACGCGCTGGCGCTGGCCGCCGGACAGCGAGCGGCCCTTCTCGGTGATCTCCCCGTCCAGCCCCTCGGGCAGGGACTCGAGGACGTCGTGGGCGTCGGCGGTGTGGAGCGCGCGCAGCAGCGTGGCGTCGTCGTGGCCGTCCTCGCGGGCGTCGAGCGCCGCGCGCAGCGGTCCGGTGAACAGCTGCGGGGTGGAGGAGGCGACGACGAGCCGGTGGCGCACCTCGGCGAGGGGCAGCTCGCGCAGGGGCACGCCGTCGAGGAGGACCTCGTCGGTGCTCCGGTCGTCGAGGCGCCCGAGCCGGCTCGCCAGGGCCTCCGCCTCGCCCGGACGCGGCGTGACGACGGCGGTGAGCCCACCCGGCAGCGGCGCGAGGCCGCTGAGGGTGTCGACGACGACGCCCGGGGTCTGCGGGCCGGCCGGCCGGGGCAGGGTGTCGGCGGCCTCGGACTCCGCGAGCGTGCCCGCCTCCGGGGTCACCGACAGCACGCCGGTGATCTTGCGGGCGGCCACGCGGGCGCGGGTGAGGAAGTTGATGAACTGGGTGACCCAGCGCAGCGGCTCGGACAGGTAGGCCGTGAAGCCGTAGAAGGTGACGAGCTGGCCGGGGGAGATCTCGCCGCTGACCGCGAGCCGGGCGCCGAGCCACACGACGCAGGCGACGAACAGACCGGGCAGCAGGATCTGCAGCGCCTCGAGCACCGAGGAGAGCCCGGCAACCCGCACGCCCGCGCTGCGCACGCGCTGGGACTGGGCGCGGTAGCGCTCGGCGAAGACGTCCTCCCCACCGATGCCGCGCAGGATCCGCAGCCCGGAGACGGTGTCGGTGGCGAGGGTCGCGAGCCGCCCGGCGGCGTCGCGCTGTTCCTTCTGCCGCGCCTGGAGCGGCTTGATGAGGAAGGAGACGACGACGGTGACGACCGGCAGCCCGAGCGCGACGACGAGCCCGAGGCTGGGCGACTGCTGGAGCATGTAGACGGTGACGGTGAGGTAGCCGACCATCCCACCGACGAAGGCGGGCAGCAGCTCGAGGACGTTGCCGACCTGGAAGGAGTCGTTGGCGACGGCGCTGACGACCTCACCGGTGGGCAGCTCCTCCCCGATGGCGGGGCCGGTGCGGGTGACGTGGTGCCCCACGAGGCGGGTGGTGCTGAAGGCGCCGTGCAGCCAGCCGCCGACCTCGGCGGCGTGGCCCACGCTCGTCGCGACGGCGCTCAGCAGCCCGATGCCGACGAGGGCCAGGGCGAGCCACAGGAGCCGGACGGAGACGCCGTCGGACAGGCCGCTGTCGAGGGCCGCGCCCAGGACGAGCGGCACCGCGGCCCCCGCGACGGAGACGACGGCGGCGAGCAGGCAGCCCACCAGCAGGGTGCGCCAGGCGCCGCGGGCCGTCCACGCGAGGTAGCGGGTGGGCGAGCCGAGGGGCGGGTGACCGGGGTGGCCGGTCGGGACGTCGAGCACGAGACCTGAGCCTAGGTGTCGCCGACGACACCCGGCAGCCTGTTTTCCGCCGTCGGCGGCGCCTGAGACACTGGGGACCGAGCTCGCAGGGGCGGGCGCAGGGAGGACGTATGAGCGAGGAGACCACGGCCGCAGTGGGCACCGCACCGGGTGCGGCACTGCAGGCCGAGCGCGAGCACAAGGCACGCAGGGCCTGGACCTTCTACCGGGCCATGGCGTTCGTCACAGGTGTCATGCTGCTGCTCCTGTGCGTGGAGATGGTCCTGGTCTACCTCGTCGGGGTGGGACCGGACGTCGAGGCGTGGATCCGGTGGATCCCCTTCGCGCACGGCTGGATCTACGTCGTCTACCTCGTCAGCGTCCTCAACCTGTGGTCGGCGATGCGCTGGGGCCTGGGCCGGATGGCGGCGCTCGTCGTCGCCGGCGTGGTCCCGGTGCTGTCCTTCGTCATGGAGCACCGCGCCAAGGGCTGGTTCGAGGCGGACCTGCCGGGCGTGGTCGCCCGGCCCGCGGCTACCCTGGCGAGGTGACCATGAGCGACGCCCCCACCACCGCCGAGCGCGCGTCCACGCCGCAGCCCGTCCTCGTCGTCGACTTCGGCGCCCAGTACGCCCAGCTCATCGCCCGCCGTGTGCGCGAGGCCGGGGTGTACTCCGAGATCGTGCCCCACACGATGCCGGTCGACCGGGTGCTCGAGAAGGACCCGGCAGCGATCATCCTCTCCGGCGGGCCCTCCTCGGTGTACGCCGAGGACGCCCCCGGCGTGGACCCCGAGCTCTTCGCCGCCGGCGTGCCCGTCCTCGGCATCTGCTACGGCTTCCAGGCGATGGCCTCCGCCCTCGGCGGGACCGTCGCGCGCACCGGCGACCGCGAGTACGGCGCCACCGTCGTCGAGCTGTGCGCGGCCGGCTCCCTCCTTGAGGGCACCCCCGAGCGCCAGCAGGTGTGGATGAGCCACGGGGACGCCGTCCAGGAGGCACCCGAGGGCTTCGAGGTCCTCGCCACCTCCCCGGGCGCGCCCGTCGCCGCCTTCGAGGACCGCGGCCGCCGCCTCTTCGGGGTGCAGTGGCACCCCGAGGTCAAGCACTCCGACTTCGGCCAGGCCGCGCTCGAGCGCTTCCTCTACGACGGCGCGGGCCTGCAGCCGACGTGGACCGCCGGCAACGTCATCGCCGAGCAGGTCGCCGCGATCCGCGAGCAGGTCGGTGACGCCCGCGTCATCTGCGGCCTGTCCGGCGGCGTGGACTCCTCCGTCGCGGCCGCGCTCGTCCAGAAGGCCGTCGGCGACCAGCTCACCTGCGTCTTCGTCGACCACGGGCTGCTGCGCGCCGGCGAGGCCGAGCAGGTGGAGCAGGACTTCGTCGCCGCCACCGGCGTCAACCTCAAGGTCGTCGACGCGAGCCAGCAGTTCCTCGACGCGCTCGCCGGGGTCACCGACCCCGAGGCCAAGCGCAAGATCATCGGCCGCGAGTTCATCCGCACCTTCGAGGCCGCCGCCCGCGAGATCGTCGCGGAGGCCGGGCGGGCCACCGACGAGGCAGAGGTCCGCTTCCTCGTCCAGGGCACGCTCTACCCCGACGTCGTCGAGTCCGGCGGCGGCGAGGGCGCGGCGAACATCAAGTCCCACCACAACGTCGGCGGGCTGCCCGAGGACCTCCAGTTCGAGCTCGTCGAGCCGCTGCGCACCCTGTTCAAGGACGAGGTCCGCGCCGTCGGCCTCGAGCTCGGGGTGCCCGAGGGCATCGTGTGGCGCCAGCCCTTCCCCGGGCCCGGCCTGGGCATCCGCATCGTCGGTGCCGTGGACGCCGAGCGCCTCGCCGTGCTGCGCGCGGCGGACGCGATCGCCCGCGAGGAGCTCACCGCCGCCGGCCTGGACCGCGACATCTGGCAGTGCCCGGTGGTCCTCCTCGCCGACGTCCGCTCCGTGGGCGTCCAGGGCGACGGCCGCACCTACGGCCACCCGATCGTCCTGCGGCCGGTGAGCTCGGAGGACGCGATGACCGCCGACTGGTCGCGCCTGCCCTACGACGTCCTCGCCCGCATCTCCAGCCGCATCACCAACGAGGTCCCCGAGGTCAACCGCGTGGTCCTCGACGTCACGAGCAAGCCGCCGGGCACCATCGAGTGGGAGTGAGGGTCCTCCACGTCTCGGACTGCTTCCCGCCCCGCACGGGCGGGATCGAGACGCAGGTGCACGACCTCGCCGCCGCGCAGGCCGGCGCCGGTCACGACGTCCACGTCGCCACGGCGACGGCGGGCGCCGACGGGACCCGGCGCGCCACCCGGGTCCTGGGCTCGGGCGTGCGCGTGCACCGGATGGCCTCGGCCCTCACCTTCGGCGTGCCCGTCAACCCGCGCGGCCACTGGCTGCTGCGGGAGGCGGTCGAGCGCCTGCGTCCCGACGTCGTCCACGTCCACGCGGGCGTCGTCTCGCCCTTCGCCCTCGACGGCGTGACGGCTGCCCGGGCCACCGGGGTACCGCTGGCGATCACCTGGCACTGCATGCTCGACGGCGCCGTCACCGCCTTCGGGCTCGCCGCCCGGCGCAGCGGGACGCTGCGCTCACGGGCCGCGGTCTCGGCCGTCTCGACCGCGGCGGGGGAGCGGGTGGCGCGCATGCTCGGGCGCGACGACGTCTCGGTGCTGCCCAACGGGCTCACCGTCGCGGACTGGCTGCCGCAGGCGCCGCCGCGTGCCGAGGACGGGACGCTGCGCCTCGTCGCCACCCAGCGGCTGGCCCCGCGCAAGCGGCCGGTGCCGCTCGTCGAGGTCGTCGCCGCTGCCAACCGCCGCCTTGGCCCGAGGCCCGGCGGCGCGCCGCGGGTGCACCTCACCCTCATCGGCGCCGGCCCGGAGGAGGGCCGGGTACGGGCCGCCGTCGCACGGCTGGGCCTCGAGAGCGCCGTCACCCTCACCGGCGGCCTGCCCCGTGAGGAGCTGCGCGCCCGCTACGCGGCCGAGGACGTGTTCGTCGCCCCGGCGCGGCTCGAGGCCTTCGGCATCGCCGGGCTCGAGGCCCGCGCGGCCGGGCTGCCGGTCATCGCCGGCCGCGGTACCGGCCCGAGCGAGTACGTGACCGACGGCGTCGACGGCCTGCTCACCGCCGACCGTGCCGACGGGCTCGACGACGTCGCCGCCGACGCGGCCCTCACCGACGCCGTCGTCCGGCTCGCAGAGGACGCCACGCTCCTCCGGCGGCTGCGCGAGAGCGCGCGCACGACGCCGCCGCCCTTCGACTGGCTCGACGTGCTCGGCGCCTCCGAGCAGCTCTACGCCCGCGTCGCGCACTGAGTACTCGGGTGACGCACGTCACAGCGTCCCGCTCGCGACCCGGGTTGGACCCGGGACCATCGACCCGGAATCGGACATTCCGGAATGCCAGGATTGTCCTCAGAAGCCCACCAGGGGCTTCACGGCAAGAGCCCTCCCGAAAGGACCACATCATGAACAGCACCCGCGGCACCGGCATCGCCCGTATCGCCGGCATCCTCGCCCTCGTTGCTGGGATCGTCTTCATCGTCGCCGGTGGCGTCACCTGGGGCATGGTGACCAGCCAGCTCAAGGCGGAGAACATCACCGTCCCCGAGGACGCCGCGTTCCTCGCCGGTGCTGAGGTCCAGGGCCCCTTCTCCGCCTACGCCCAGGCGGACATCATCAACACCCACGCGCTCGCCGGCACCGAGGGCCGCACCTACGCCGAGCTCGGCGCCGCGATGCACGAGGTCGAGCCGGGCTCCCCGGAGCACGAGGAGCTCCAGGCCCAGCGCAACTCGGTGATGAACGCGTCCTTCCTCCGCGCCTCGCTCTTCACCTCGGTCGTCTCCTACGGTGTCGCCGCCCTGGTCATCGGCCTCGGCGCCCTGCTCATCGTCATCGGCCTGGGCATGAACCAGCTGGCCAAGGCCCCCGTCGCCGTCGAGCCGGCCCGTGAGCCGGTCCGCGAGCCCATCGCCTAGTCGGCAGCACCACCTCCACCAACGCCGAGAGCCGGGTTCCTCCACGAGGAGTCCGGCTCTCGGCGTGTGCGGGGCGGGCTCAGTCGGAGCGGGAGAGGAGGGCCTTGACGAGCAGGCCCACACCGGCGAGGGCGAGCAGCGCGATGAGCGCGGCCTGCAGGTCGACGGTGACGCCGGCTCCCACGGCGAGGACCCCGAGGCCGAGGAGGAGCAGGATGATCCCCCACACGACGGTGCCGACGCGGGGCCCGGAGGGCGGGGCGGTGGTGCGGTCGGTGTCGGTCATGACGCCTCCTCGATGTAGATCTGGCCGAAGGTGACCCCCGCGTCGACGACGATCTCCGGGCCGGAGCCGCCGCCGTTCTGGACGAGGGTGGCGCTGATGCCGGCGCCGTTGGTGATGGAGCCGCCGGTGCGGGTCGAGCCCCACCACGGGGCGCCCGGGCCCGTCCAGTCGTCGTCGAGCTCTCCGACGATCTCGCCGGCGGCGAGCTGGGCGTTGACGGTGACGTCCGCGTCGTCGGGCACGACGACCGTGAGGTTGCCGAAGGTCACGCCGACCTCCACCTCGGCGTCCTCGTCGAGCTCGCTGAGGTCGACGAGCAGGTCACCGGCGACGAGCGAGTAGCCACCGGCCGCTTCCTCGGCGGTCCGCGGTGCCCACCGCGGGTCACCGGCCCACGTCGTCGCGTCCGTGCCGAAGCGGGCGAAGCCCGGGATGGTGGCCGCGGCGGCCGCGGCCGGGACTGCGACGAGGGCGACGACGAGCGCGAGGGCGCCGATGCCGCCCTGGCTGCGGCCGCGCAGGCCACTGACGAGGACCCCGGCTCCGAGGACGGCGAGCACACCGCCGCCACCGATGAGCCACGGGTTGGCGTCGAGCGCACCCTGCTGGTGGGCGAGAGCTACGCCAGCGGCACCGAGGAGCGCGATCGCCAGGACGAGGCTCGTCATCCGCGACCCCGGTCCGGGGACCGGGGGGCGCGGGGGCGGCGGGGGCTGGGTCTGGCTGCCGTCCCAGCCGGCGCCGCCCCAGCCGCCGTCTCCGGGACCGCCGCCGGTGGGCCCGGTGGACCAGGCGGTACTACCCCCGTACGCGCTGGAGTGGCTGCTGCCCTCGTCGCCCGGCGTGACGCCGGTGGTGGACTGCCCGGCGGGCTCGCCGGCGTCGGCGGGTGCGTCCGTCGTCGCGGACATCGGAAGGGTGGGCGGCTCGATGAGTGCAGCCGTGGGCGAGGCGTTCCCGGCGGCCGGGGTGCTCGTGGGGGGCATGGCGTCCTCCGGGACGTCGTAGGCGGGACGGGGCGGGGCGGCGGGGGGCGGCCCAGCCGGGAACGGGGGCGGGGTGCCGGGTGCGGGAGGCGCCGTCGTCGTGTCGCGGTCCTTGCTCATGACGACGAGGACGACGACGCCGGCGACGAGGATCACCCACGGGACCGTCCACCAGGCGGCGCCCCACCAGAACACGGGGCGGCTGAGGCCGACGAGCAGGACGGCGGCGGCGCCGGCGAGGGCGATGTCGACCTTCCCGCGCAGCGCCTCCTCCAGGTGGATCCGCCCGTCGGTCTCCTCGGGCAGGAGGGCCCAGGCCACGCCGTAGAGGACGAGGCCGAGGCCGCCGAAGAGCGTGACGACGACGAGGAGGCCGCGGACGAGCAGCGGGTCGAGGCCGTAGCGGCGGCCGATACCCGCGGCCACGCCACCGGCCCAGCGGTCGGTGGTGCGCCAGATGCCGAGGCGGCGGACTGAGTCGAAGAAGCCGCCGAGGGGCGCGGGCGGCGGCGCTGAGGGGGTGTGCGGTGCACTCTGGCCGTTCATAGGACCAGCAAAGCGTGCGGCGCTCGCGCCGGGTATCGGGGAAGCCCCTGATCCCCACCCCGGTCGACGGCCGCCAGGCCCCGGGGCGCCCCTGGTCCTGAGCCCGAGGGCTCCCGGAGAGTCCCCGGGACGTGTGACGATCTGGCGGTGACGACTCTCCTGCCCGAGCGGCTGCCGCTGCGCCGGCTGCTCACGGACCGGCGGATCGGCGGTGTGTGCGCCGGCCTGGCCGCCCACCTCGGCATGCCCGTGGCCCGGGTGCGCCTGGCGATGCTCATCGCGGTGCTCGCCTTCGGCGCCGGGATCGTCCTCTACGGGTGGCTGTGGGTGCTCGTGCCGAGCGGCGACCCCGAGGACGCCGCCGAGGCGGCCCGCCCGGCGGCCTCGGTCCGGCTGGCTCCGCGGCTGCGGAGGATGGGGCGCGTGGTCCCGGCGACCGACGTCGTCGTCGGTCTGCTGCTCCTCCTGGCCGCCGGTGCGGTGCTCCTGTGGCGGGCGGACGTGCCGCTGCCCAACGAGTGGCTGGTGCCGGTGCTCGTCGTCGTGGGTGGTGCGGCGCTCGTGTGGACGCAGCTCGACGCGTCGCTGTCCGGGCAGGAGGCGGCGCCCGCCCCCCGGTGGCACCGGGTGGCGCGCGTGGCCGGCGGGCTGCTGCTCGCCGTCGTCGGCGCCGTCCTCCTGCTCGGCCGTGGTCTGGGCGCCGACGAGCTGCTCTCCGGGATCCTCGCGAGCACCGCGATCCTCGTCGGTGTCGCCGTCGTCCTCGCCCCGGTGTGGCTGCGCCTCGTGCGCGACCTCAGCGCCGAGCGCACCGCCCGCGCCCGCGAGTCCGAGCGCGCCGACATCGCCGCCCACCTCCACGACTCCGTCCTGCAGACCCTCTCGCTCATCCGCGCCCGCGCCGACGACCCCGACCAGGTCTCCCGGCTCGCCCGCGCGCAGGAGCGTGAGCTGCGGCAGTGGCTCTACTCCGACCGGCCCGCCGCCGGCACGTCCGTGGCCGCCGCGCTGCGCGAGGTCGCCGCCGAGGTGGAGGACCAGCACGGGGTGGCGGTCGACGTCGTCACCGCCGGTGACCGGGAGCCGCACGCGACGACCGAGCCGCTGCTGGCCGCCACCCGGGAGGCGCTGCGCAACGCCGTCGTCCACGGCGCGCCGCCCGTGTCCCTCTACGTCGAGATCGACGACGAGGCGACCACCGTCTTCGTCCGCGACCGCGGCGCCGGCTTCGACCCGGCCGCGGTGCCCGCCGACCGGCACGGCGTGCGCGACTCGATCATCGGGCGCTTGGAACGGCACGGCGGCAGTGCGACGATCCGTACAGGGCCGGGCAGCGGCCTCGAGGGCACCGAGCTCGTCCTGCGGATGCCCGAGCCCGGGACAGGGGAGTGAGATGAGCGAGACACAGCTGAGGGTCGTCGTCGTCGACGACCACGCCCTCGTGCGCAGCGGGGTGCGCAGCGAACTCGAGGCGCACGCCCCGGACCTGCGCATCGTCGGGGAGGCCGCCGATGTCGAGTCCGCCGTCGCCGTCGTCCACGAGACCCGGCCCGACGTCGTCCTGCTCGACGTCCACCTGCCCGGCGGACGCGGCGGGGGCGGGATCGACGTCATCACCGGCTGCCGCGACCTGTCCGTGTGCTTCCTCGCGCTGTCGGTGTCGGACTCCAGCGAGGACGTCGTCGGCGTCATCCGCGCCGGCGCTCGCGGCTACGTCACCAAGGCGATCAGCCCGACCGAGCTCGCCGACGCGGTACGGCGGGTGGCCGGCGGGGACGCCGTCTTCTCCCCGCGGCTGGCCGGCTTCGTCCTCGACGCCTTCGGCACGGCCGCCAAGGACATCGCCACCACCGACGACGAGCTCGACCGGCTCTCCGCCCGCGAGCAGGAGGTCATGCGCCTCATCGCCCGGGGGTACTCCTACAAGGAGGTGGCGAGCGAGCTGTTCATCTCGGTGAAGACCGTCGAGACCCACGTGTCCGCGGTGCTGCGCAAGCTCCAGCTCAGCTCGCGCCACGAGCTGACGAGGTGGGCGGCCGTCCGCCGGCTCATCTGAGCCCGGAGACGCGAGAAGGCCCCGCCGTGGGCGGGGCCTTCAAGAACCGACGCTTACCGTCCGAGGAGGGCGTCCGGCAGGGTGTCGATGTGGCCGTTGCTGCGTGCGGTGCTGAGGATCCACGCGAAGAACTTGGTCATGGTGCCTCCAATCTCGGTGACGTAGGACTCGATCAAGCACGTCCTTGAGCACGTCGACTGGGCGGTCTGCCCGTGTCTCGACTCTACGACGACGGCGGACCCTGAGGTGCGCACCGGAGGCGTGACCTCACCCATAAGCGGGTCCGCACTGTGGTGCGGGTCTAGCCTTCCCGCATGAGCGTGCGTCAGCTCGCGTGGCGGGCCCTGTACGAGGTGCTCGCGGCGCGGGTGCGCCGGCCGGAGTGGGCCTTCATGAACTACGGCTACGCCCCTCTCGACGACGACGCCGAGCCGCTGGTCCTCGAGCCCGCCGACGAGCCGGACCGCATGTGCATCCAGCTCTACGAGCACGTCACCCGCGGCGTCGACCTGCGCGGCGTGGACGTGCTCGAGGTCGGGTCCGGACGCGGCGGCGGGTGCGCCTACCTCGCCCGCTACCGCGGGCCGCGGACCGTGACCGGTGTCGACCTCTCGCGGGCCGCCGTTGCCCTGTGCCGGCGCCACCGCCGCGCTCCCGGGCTCACCTTCGTCCAGGGCGACGCGCTCGACCTGCCCTTCCCGGACGGCGCCTTCGACGTCGTCGTCAACGTCGAGTCCTCCCACTGCTACCCCTCGGTCGAGACCTTCCTCACCGAGGTGCACCGGGTGCTGCGCCCGGGTGGCAGCCTCCTCCTCGCCGACCTGCGCGGGCGGGAGGAGATGACCGAGCTGTGGGCCACGCTCCGGGCGAGCCCGCTCGAGGTGGTCGACATCCGCGACATCACCGCGAACGTCGTCGCGGCGCTCGAGCGGGACGACGACCGGCGCCGGGCCCTCCTGGAGGCGTGGGTCCCGCGGCTCGTCCGCCGCCCCTTCGAGCGCTTCGCCGCGGTCGAGGGGAGCAGCACCCACGCGCGCTTCCGGTCCGGGCAGAACCGCTACACGAGCGCCCGGCTGGTCCGCCCGCCCGGGACGACGACGGCGCTCGCCTAGGCTGGTTGGCATGACAGTCGTGTACTACCTCCTCCTCTTCCTCCACTTCGTCGGCTGGGCCATCGTCCTGGGCGGGACCGTGACGAACCTGCGGACCCCGCGTCTCGCGCCCGGCGTCCTCCACGGTGCGCTCACCGCCCTCCTCACCGGAATCCTCATGACGGGCGTCGCGGAGATGAGCGACGACCTGCCGAGCCTCAACTACATGAAGATCGGCATCAAGCTCGTCATCGCTGCCGTCATCACCGCGCTGGTGATCGTGGCGAACCGCAAGAAGGAGCCGAGCCGCGCGCTCATCGGCTCCATCGCCGCGCTCACCGCGCTCAACATCGCCATCGCGGCGCTGTGGCGCTGACCCGCTGATGGGGATGCTGGGGGAGGCGCTCGTCCTCGTCGTCGTCATCGTCGGGCTCGTCGGCGCCGTCGTCCAGGTCGTCCCGGGCGGCGGGTTCCTCGTCGGGGCGGCCGCCCTCGTGTGGGCGGTCGTCACCGGCGGCACGGTCGGCTGGACTGTCGGGACCATCGCGGTCGTCGCCGTCGTCGGCGCGGAGATCGGCAAGTACGTGCTCGCCGGGCGCTACCTGGGTAAGGGCGGCGTCCCGAACCGCACCCTCGTCATCGGGGCGGCGCTCGGCGTCGTCGGCTTCTTCGTCATCCCCGTCATCGGGCTGCCGATCGGCTTCGTGGCCGGCGTCTACGCCGCCGAGAGCGCCCGGCTGCGCGACCAGCGCGAGGCGCGGCGCTCCACCGGCCGGGCGATGCGGGCCGTCGGCCTGGCGATCCTCGTCGAGCTGAGCGGCGCGATGATCGCGACCGGCGCGCTCCTCGTCGGCATGTGGCAGACCTGACGGCGGCGGTGTCGGTGGCAGGACCTACCCTGGAAGGGCCATGACCTCCCTCTTCGACAACCTGCCCGGGCTCATGGGCGGGAACCTGCCGCCCCTCGCCGCCGCCGTCCCCCCGCGCGGGGACGACGCGCCCTCCGCCGCCCCCGTGACGCCGCGCCAGGCGGACCTGCTCGAGGGCCTCAACCCGCAGCAGCGCGCGGCCGTCGTCCACCAGGGCGGGCCGCT
This sequence comes from Georgenia phoenicis, assembly GCF_047302425.1. Lineage (NCBI taxonomy): Bacteria > Bacillati > Actinomycetota > Actinomycetes > Allobogoriellales > Allobogoriellaceae > Georgenia > Georgenia phoenicis. The sequence goes on from NZ_CP154855.1 coordinate 904,738, forward strand.
GCTCATCGTCGCGGGCGCCGGCTCCGGCAAGACCCGCGTCCTCACCCACCGCATCGCCGGGCTCCTCGCCACCGGCCGCGCCCGGGCGGGGGAGGTGCTGGCGATCACCTTCACCAACAAGGCCGCCGCGGAGATGCGCGAGCGGGTCAGCGAGCTCGTCGGGCCCGTCGCCCGGCACATGTGGGTCTCCACCTTCCACTCCGCGTGCGTCCGGATCCTGCGCCGCGAGCACGCCACCCTCGGGCTGCGCTCGAGCTTCTCCATCTACGACGCCGCGGACTCCCAGCGCCTCATGGCCCTGGTCATGCGCCAGCTCGACCTCGACCCCAAGAAGTACCCGCCGAAGACCTTCTCGCGGAAGGTGTCGGACCTCAAGAACGAGCTCGTCGACCCGGACTCCTTCGCCGCGGAGGTCAGTGAGGGCAACGCCTTCGACACCGCGCTCGCCCAGGCCTACCGCCAGTACGACGCGCGGCTGCGCCAGGCGCACGCCCTCGACTTCGACGACCTCATCATGCAGACGGTCAACCTGCTCCAGGCCTTCCCGCACGTGGCCGAGCACTACCGCCGCCGCTTCCGGCACGTCCTCGTCGACGAGTACCAGGACACCAACCACGCCCAGTACGTGCTCATCCGCGAGCTCGCCGGGGTCGCCGACGACTCCACCGGCCTGCCGCCGGCCGAGCTCACCGTCGTCGGTGACGCGGACCAGTCGATCTACGCCTTCCGCGGCGCGACGATCCGCAACATCCTCGAGTTCGAGGCCGACTACCCCGACGCGACGACGATCCTGCTCGAGCAGAACTACCGCTCCACGCAGAACATCCTCACCGCCGCCAACGCCGTCATCTCGCGCAACCCGAACCGCCGCGCGAAGAACCTGTGGACCGACAGCGGCGCCGGCCCCCAGGTTGTCGGCTACGTCGCGGACTCCGAGCACCAGGAGGCCCGCTTCATCGCCGAGGAGATCGACCGCCTCGGCGACTCCGACGGCGTGCGGCCCGGCGACGTCGCCGTCTTCTACCGCACCAACGCCCAGTCCCGGGCGCTGGAGGAGGTGCTCGTCCGCGTCGGCATCCCCTACAAGGTGGTCGGCGGCACGCGCTTCTACGAGCGCAAGGAGATCAAGGACGCCCTCGCCTACCTGCGCGCCGTCGCCAACCCCGACGACGCCGTCAACCTCCGCCGCATCCTCAACGTGCCCAAGCGCGGGCTGGGGGAGCGGGCCGAGGCGATGCTCGCCGCGCACGCCGAGCGGGAGCGCATCTCCTTCGGCGGTGCGATCGAGCACGCCGCCGCTCCCGACGGCGCCGCCCCCGAGGTCCTCGGCCTCGCCACCCGCGGGCGCACCCAGGTGCGCGCCTTCCACGAGCTCATGACCGGCCTGCGCGACATGCTCGCCGCCGGGGCCGGACCCGCCGAGATCCTCGACGCCGCCCTCGACCGCTCCGGCTACCTCGCCGAGCTGCGCGCGAGCGAGGACCCGCAGGACGCCACCCGGGTGGAGAACCTCGCCGAGCTCCACGCCGTCGCCGCCGAGTTCTCCCAGACCGACCCCGACGGGGACCTCGGCGACTTCCTCGAGCGGGTCGCGCTCGTCGCCGACTCCGACCAGATCCCCGACGACGACGCCGAGAACCAGGGCCAGGTCACCCTGATGACCGTCCACACCGCCAAGGGCCTGGAGTTCCCGGTCGTCTTCGTCACCGGCCTGGAGGACGGCACCTTCCCCCACCAGCGTTCGCTGACCGACGAGAACGAGCTGGCCGAGGAGCGGCGCCTCGCCTACGTCGCGCTCACCCGCGCCCGCAAGCGCCTCTACCTCTCCCGCGCCGCGGTGCGCACGGCCTGGGGCATGCCCCAGCAGCTGCCGCCGAGCCGCTTCATCTCCGACATCCCCGAGGAGCTCCTCGACTGGCGCCGCGCCGAGTCCTCCACCGACGCCCTGCGCGGCGGCGGGTGGGGCTCGGGCGGCTTCGGCTACGGCGGTGGCCGTCCCGCGGGTGGCAGTGGTGCGCGCAGCGGCCCGGTGCGCACCCGCCGCAGCGAGCCGGAGACCCCGAGCTTCGGCTCGGCGGCCCCGCGCCCGGCGGGCGACATCCCCGGCTTCGACATCGGCGACAAGGTCACCCACGACTCCTACGGCCTGGGCACCGTCGTCGGCCTCGAGGGCTCCGGCTCCAGCGCGGTGGCGCAGATCGACTTCGGCGGCGGCCAGGTCAAGCGCCTCCTCCTCCGCTACGCCCCCGTCACCAAGCTCTAGCCGCGACCCCCACTCCCATCCGCGCCGACAGCGGAGTTGTTCCGCGGAACAACTCTGCTGTCGGTGAAGAGGGGGAGGGGTGCGGCGCGGCTCCCACGCGGCCGGGCGCGGCGCACCTAGCCTGGGCGCGACACGACTGTCGAGGAGGGCGGATGGCTCAGACCGCCGCGCCGGCTCGCCCCGGGCGCACGGCCCCCCGTCGTGCTCCCGCCCGGACCACCCCGAAGGCCGGGCACATCCACGGTCTGGACGGGCTGCGGGCGCTCGCCGTCGGCGCCGTCCTCGTCTACCACCTGCGCCCCACCTCGCTGCCCGGCGGCTTCCTCGGCGTCGACGTCTTCTTCGTCATCTCCGGCTTCCTCATCACCACCCTGCTGCTGCGCGAGCTCGGCTCCAAGGGCCGGGTAGACCTGCCGCGCTTCTGGCTGCGCCGCGCCCGGCGGCTGCTGCCCGCCCTCGTCAGTGTCGTCGTCGTCAGCGTGAGCCTGGCCGCGGCCGTCGGCGGCGACCTCCTCGTCAACATCGGCCGGCAGGTGCTCGGCGCGCTGACATTCTCGAACAACTGGCTCGAGATCGGCGCCGGCTCGAGCTACTTCACCCAGACCTCACCGCTGCTCTTCGTCAACTTCTGGTCCCTCGCGGTGGAGGAGCAGTTCTACCTCGTGTGGCCGCTGCTGCTCGGGCTGCTCCTCGCGCTCACGAGCACGGCCCGGCAGCGGGTGCGCCTCGCGCTCGCCGTCGCGACCGTCTCGGCGGTGCTCATGGCCGTGCTCTACACGCCCGGCGAGGACGCCACCCGCGTCTACTACGGCACCGACACCCACCTCTTCGGCCTCATGATCGGGGTGGCGCTCGCCTTCGCGTGGGCCTCCCCGCGCAGCTGGCTGCACTCCCCGGCGTGGCAGCGCTGGCGCCAGCCCGCCGCGCTCGTCGCGCTGGCCGGCCTGCTCCTCCTCATGGTCGTCCTCGACGAGGGCTCGGCCCTCACCTTCCGGGGCGGCATCCTCGCCGCCTCGCTCCTCACGGCTGTCCTGGTCGCGGCCCTGCTCGGGCCGGTCGGCCTCTACCAGCGGCTGCTGCGCATGCCGCCGGTCGCCTGGCTGGGGGAGCGGTCCTACGGCATCTACCTGTGGCACTGGCCGCTCATCCTCATCCTCACCGAGCTGCTGCCCGCCACCACCTACGACTCCGCGCTCAGCTGGACCACCCGGGCGCTCGCCCTGCTGCTCACGCTCGTCGTCGCCGGTGCCTCCTACCGGTGGCTGGAGATGCCGGTCCGTCGCGAGGGCTTCACCGGGCTGTGGCGGCGCTGGCTCACTGCGCTGCGCGGGGGCCGGCGTGCCGCGCAGGTGGTCGGTGGCGCCGCCGTCGTCCTCCTCGTCACGACCGCCGTGGCGGTGGCGACCGCGCCGACGACGTCGCTCACCCAGCAGCAGATCGAGGCCAACGAGGAGCTCCTCGCCGCGGCGGAGGAGGTCACCCAGGCCCCGCCCCCGCCCGCCGACTGGACCGTGCCCAGCGGGGAGGAGATCACCGGCTTCGGCGACTCCATCATGGTGACGAGCGCCCACGGCCTCACCTACCGCTGGCCCGAGATCGCCCTGGACGCCAAGTCCAACCGCCAGTGGCCCGACGGCCTGGCCGCGATCGAGCAGGCCGTCGCCCAGGGCACGGTGCGCCGCGCCGTCGTCCTCGACTTCGGGACCAACGCCGGCGTCGGGGACCCGGACGTCGTCCGTGCCGCGCTCGACGCGCTCGGCCCCAGCCGCATGGTCGTCGTCGTCAATCTCTACGGCGGCTCCCACTGGATCCCGGAGGCCAACGCGGCACTCGCCGACGTCGTCGCCGACTACCCCAACGCGATCATCGCGGACTGGTACGCCGCCATCGACGCCGAGCCGGACATGCTCCAGTCCGACGGCATCCACCCCGACATCGAGGGCGGCCACCTGTACACCGACGTCGTCGCCGAGGCGTTCGTCGAGCTGTCCGAGCGGATGCTGGAGGAGACTGCCGGTGAGTGACGTCGTCGTCGGCGAGGACGGCCTGGCTCGCCCCGCGTGGGCCGCCACGGACCCGCTGCTGCGCGAGTACTACGACACCGAGTGGGGCATGCCGGTGCGCGACGAGCGCGGCCTGTTCGAGCGGCTCAGCCTCGAGGCCTTCCAGTCCGGCCTCTCGTGGGCCACGATCCTGCGTAAGCGCCCCGCCTTCCGCTCCGCCTTCGCCGACTTCGACCCCGACGCCGTCTCCGCCTTCGACGACGGCGACGTCGCCCGGCTCATGGCAGACGCCGGCATCGTCCGCAACCGCCGCAAGGTCGACGCGACGATCGCCAACGCCCGCGCGACCGTCGCCCTGCGCGCCGACGGCGGCCTGCCCGCGCTCATCTGGTCCTTCCAGCCGGCCGAGACGCCCCGCCCGCGCACCTTCGCGGAGATCCCGACGACGTCGCCCGAGTCCGTCGCGCTCGCCAAGGAGCTCAAGGCCCGCGGCTTCCGGCACGTCGGCCCGACGACGATGTTCGCGCTCATGGAGGCCGTCGGGATCGTCGACACCCACCTCGTCGGCAGCCACCGCCGCGGGACCTCGGGGGTCTGGCCGGCGTAGGCCGGTGCTCCGGATGCCGGGCCGCCGCCGGGGTCCTAGCGTCTGCACCGAGCAGTCGGACGACAGGAGCACGCAGTGGGACGAGAGACGCCTGAGGCAGCGCACGACGCGTCGGCGGAGGCCGCCGAGCAGCAGGAGGAGGAGACCTCGAGCCTCGAACGGGCCGGCGAGGACGAGGAGGCCATCGAGGAGCGCCTCGGCTAGCTGCGCGGGGGCGGGCCGCCAGGAAGGTGCCACAACTGAGCCCGGCACGCGCCGCCACGCCGCGCGACGCGCCGTGGCAGGGCCCGATGGCGCCTCGGTCGAGCCCGCTTGTGGCACGCAGCAGCTCGGGGGAGAGGATGGACCCATGACCGAGCAGAGCAAGTGGGTCCGGATGACCCAGGACAACCCCCAGCACTCGCACTGGTACGTCGAGCGCTTCCGGAAGATGGCGGAGTCCGGCGCCGACCTCGTCGGTGAGGCGCGGCTGGTCGACGCGATGGTGCCGCGCGGGGCGCGGATCCTCGACGCCGGCTGCGGTCCGGGCCGCCACGGCGGCTACCTCGCCGCGCAGGGGCACACCGTCGTCGGCGTCGACGTCGACCCCGTGCTCATCGCCGCCGCGCAGGAGGACTTCCCCGGCGCGACGTGGGTGGTCGAGGACCTCGCCGAGCTCGACCTGCCCGCCCGGGGCATCGCCGAGCCCTTCGACGCGATCCTCTGCGCCGGCAACGTCATGACCTTCCTCGCGACGAGCACCCGGCGCGAGGTGCTGAGCCGGATGGCCCGCCACCTCACCCACGACGGCCGCGCCGTCATCGGCTTCGGCGCCGACCGCGGCTACGAGTTCGACGACTTCCTCGGCGACGCCGTCGCCGCCGGGCTCGTGGCCGACCACCTGCTCTCCACCTGGGACCTGCGCCCGGCCACCGAGGACTCCGACTTCCTCGTCGCCGTGCTCCGCCGCGCCTGACCTGACACCACCGACCCCGAGAGGACTCCATGACCGAGACCACCACCGCCCTGCCCGTCGGCACCTCCGAGCTGCGGGTCTCCCCGCTCGGCCTGGGCACGAACACCTTCAACGACCCGGGTGACCCGAAGCAGTTCCACGCGGTCCTCGACGGCTTCGTCGAGCGCGGCGGCACCTTCATCGACACCGCCGACATGTACTCCTACTGGGTGCCGGGCAACTCCGGCGGGGAGTCCGAGACGATCATCGGCCAGTGGGTGGCCGAGCGCCGCAACCGCGACGACGTCGTCATCGCCACCAAGGTCTCCGGCAAGCCCGACCTCCTCGGCCTCAAGCCCGAGACCGTGGTCCGCGGCGCCGAGGACTCCCTGCGCCGCCTGCGCACCGACCACATCGACCTCTTCTACGCCCACTACCAGGACGACGAGACGCCGATCGTCGAGAGCGCCGCCGCCTTCGACCGGCTCGTCACCGAGGGCAAGGTCCGCGCCGTCGCGCTGTCGAACTTCTCCGTCGCCGCCATCGAGGAGTGGTTCCGGGTCTGCGAGGAGAACGGCCTGGCCAAGCCCGTCGCGCTCCAGCCGCGCTACTCCCTCGTCTCCCGCGAGTACGAGACCGGCCTGGCCGGCCTCGCCCAGCGCCTGGGCATGTCCGTCTTCCCCTACCAGGTGCTCGCCGGCGGCTTCCTCACCGGCAAGTACCGCACGGAGGCCGACACCGAGGGCCGCGCCCGCGGCGCCGCCGTCAAGCGCTACCTCACCACCGAGGGGCTGCGGGTCCTCGACGTGCTCGACGCCGTCGCCCGGGAGCACGGCACCGACCCGGCCTCCGTCGCCCTTGCGTGGGCGACGGTGAACGGCAAGGTCACGGCCCCGCTCGCCGCCGCGACGAGCCCCGAGCAGCTCGACCAGCTCTTCGCCGCGGTGGCCCTGGAGCTCACCGCCGAGCAGGTGCAGCGCCTCGACGAGGTCTCCGCCAGCTTCGTCTGACAGCGGCCGGGCCGGTCCGGCGACGGACCGGCCCGGGTGGGCCCTGTCGGGCCGGGCGGGTACAGTGGACGGAGATGTCTCGATGTCGAGGCATTCCGAGAACGTCGATGAGAGGACTGACCTGGTGGACCTTTTCGAGTACCAGGCACGGGACGTGTTCGAGAAGCACGGGGTACCCGTCCTGGGCGGGATCGTGGCGACCACGCCGGCAGAGGCACGTGCCGCGGCCGAGCAGCTGGGTGGGGGGACCGTCGTCGTCAAGGCACAGGTCAAGACCGGCGGCCGCGGCAAGGCGGGCGGCGTCAAGCTCGCCCACAGCCCGGAGGAGGCCGAGGCCCGCGCGAGCGAGATCCTCGGCATGGACATCAAGGGCCACACCGTCCACCGCGTGATGATCGCCGAGGGCGCGAAGATCGCCGAGGAGTTCTACTTCTCGGTGCTCCTCGACCGCGCCGAGCGCCGCTACCTGGCCATGGCCAGCGTCGAGGGCGGCATGGAGATCGAGCAGCTGGCCGTCGAGCGCCCCGAGGCGCTCGCGCGCGTCCCCGTCGACCCGATGACCGGGATCGACGAGGCCAAGGCGCAGGAGATCGTCTCCGCCGCCGGCTTCTCCGCGGACGTGGCCGACGCCGTCGCCGACGTCATCCAGAAGCTGTGGACCGTCTACGCGAGCGAGGACGCGACCCTCGTCGAGGTCAACCCCCTCGTGCGCACCGAGGACGGCAAGATCATCGCCCTCGACGGCAAGGTGACGATCGACGCGAACGCCGACTTCCGTCACCCCGAGCACGCCGAGCTCGAGGACAAGGACGCCGCCGACCCGCTCGAGGCCAAGGCCAAGGAGCTGGGCCTCAACTACGTCAAGCTCGACGGCGAGGTCGGCATCATCGGCAACGGCGCGGGTCTCGTCATGAGCACCCTCGACGTCGTCGCCTACGCGGGCGAGCAGTACGGCGTCGGACCGGCGAACTTCCTCGACATCGGCGGCGGTGCGAACGCCGAGGTCATGGCGAACGGGCTGGACGTCATCCTCGGTGACGAGCAGGTCAAGAGCGTCTTCGTCAACGTCTTCGGCGGCATCACCGCGTGTGACCAGGTCGCCAGCGGCATCGTCAAGGCGCTGGAGATCCTCGGTGACTCCGCCACCAAGCCGCTCGTCGTCCGCCTGGACGGCAACAACGTGGTCGAGGGTCGTCGCATCCTCGACGAGGCCAACCACCCGCTGGTCACCATGGTGGACACGATGGACGACGCCGCGGCCAAGGCCGCCGAGCTCGCGAAGTAAGGACGGGACAACAGCATGTCGATCTTCCTCGACGCGAACTCGCGCGTCATCGTCCAGGGCATGACCGGTGCCGAGGGCCAGAAGCACACCCGCCGGATGCTCGGTTCGGGCACCCAGGTCGTCGGCGGCGTCAACCCGCGCAAGGCCGGCACGAGCGTCGACTTCGACGTCACCCCCATCGGCCCCGGCGCCGAGGAGCGGAGCGCCGGCACGGTCTCCGTGCCCGTGTACGGCACTGTGGCCGAGGCGATGGAGGCCACCGGCGCCAACGTCTCGGTCATCTTCGTGCCGCCGGCCCACACCAAGGGTGCGGTCATCGAGGCCGTCGACGCCGGCATGCCGCTCGTCGTCATCATCACCGAGGGCGTCCCGGTGGCCGACACCGCCGAGTTCTTCACCTACGCGGAGAGCAAGGGCGTGCGGCTCATCGGCCCCAACTGCCCCGGCATCATCAGCCCCGGCAAGTCCAACGTCGGCATCACGCCCGCGGACATCACCGGCCCGGGCCGCATCGGCCTCGTGTCGAAGTCCGGCACGCTGACCTACCAGATGATGTACGAGCTGCGGGACATCGGCTTCACCACCGCCATCGGCATCGGCGGGGACCCGATCATCGGGACCACCCACATCGACGCCCTCGCGGCCTTCGAGGCGGACCCCGACACCGAGCTCATCGTCATGATCGGTGAGATCGGTGGCGACGCCGAGGAGCGGGCCGCGGCGTTCATCAAGGAGAACGTCACCAAGCCGGTCGTCGGCTACGTCGCCGGGTTCACCGCGCCCGAGGGCAAGACGATGGGCCACGCCGGCGCCATCGTGTCCGGCTCCTCCGGCACCGCCGAGGCGAAGAAGGAGGCTCTCGAGGCCGCCGGCGTCAAGGTCGGCAAGACCCCGAGCGAGACCGCGCGCCTGGCGCGCGAGCTGCTCCAGGGCTGAGCACTCCGCACCACCCACGACGGGCCCGCCGCGCACTTGCGCGGCGGGCCCTCGTGCACTCAGCGTGACGGTGCCGGCGCGTGCGACGTCCTGCGCCGGCGCACGAGGAGGAGGACCCCACCGGCGACGAGGGTGAGCGCGGCGAGCAGGACGGCCCACGGCTCCACGCCTGTGATCGGGAGGGCCCCGGCGTCAGGTGCGGCGCCGGGCGCCGTCGGACCGGCGTCGGCGTCCGGGGCGGGGGACGGCGTCTCGGACGGGGCCGGCGGGGCGGTGGGCTCCGGGTCCTCGGCTGGCGGGTCCGTCGGCTGGGCGTCGACCGTCACGTGGTGGAGCATGACGGTGTTGTTCGTCGTCGTGCCGCTGCCGGCGTAGTCGTACGAGGAGTCCCCGGAGTTGTTGATCCGGAACCCGAAGCCGCCGGCCGTGTTCGCGCCCAGGGCGCCGGAGTCGTCCGTCCACGAGATGTCCACCTCGTTGGGCAGGCCCTGCTCGGTCTGCAGCGGGGTCCGCGCCGACTCGGTCGACCCCTGCACGCGCAGGGTGTCCCCGGTGGTCGAGACGGTGATCGTGCTCCTCGGCATGAACGCCGCGGTCCGCAGCGGCTCGGTCAGCGGCGTCTGCTCGTCGCCGTCGTACTCGTAGAGCGTCCACATCGTCGCGTTGGAGCCGCCGACGGGCGTGCGCTCCACCCGCAGCCCGTACCCGGTGCGGGAGGCCGGGTCGTACTTGACGTAGATGTCCATGTAGTGGCCGTTGCCGCCGAAGCCCTGGCCCTCGACCTTGCCGGTCGAGTACTCGAGCTCGAGGGACATGTCCTCGTACCCGCCGTCCTGGCCGAAGACGAGCCTGGTCCCCGCGCTGCCGGAGTTGCTCTGCAGGCCCCAGATCCCGTCCGCGCCGTTGGTGCCGATGCCCCAGCCCCACGGCACGGCCGTCCCGCTGACCCGGTCGAAGAACCAGCGGCCGGTCGTGGTCGTGTGGTCCTCGTGGGTGATGTGGACGTTCTTGAAGTCGGTGGACAGGGACGTCTCGGTGACGTCGTCGGCGGTGATCGGGCGCGTCGTGCGCACGGTGACGGGCTCGCCGGCGTCGCTGAACTCGTACGTCGGGGTGATGACCGCACGCAGGTAGGACCCGACGTCGTACCTGCTCAGCGGGTACTCGGTGAACGGGTCGTCGATGAAGAAACCCGCCTCGTCGTTGCGCATGGTGCCGATGTGCACGCCGTCGGTCGTGTCCGGCCCGCTCTCGCGGTACCAGTCGATGACCGAGGTGTCCCGGTAGCCCGGCTGGTCGAGCGTGTAGTCGAGCGACGCGACGTTCTCACCGACGGTGATCGCGGTGCCCGACACGACGGGCGCGTCGACCGGCACGGGGCGGATCCGCAGGGTCGCGCCGGCCGAGATGCCGCTCGGCAGGGTGGCCGTCGCGATCGTCTCGATGACCGCTGCGGTGTCGTTGGGCCGGGCGGTGAGGGTGAGGGTGCCGGTCGCGGGGTCGACGGTGCCGTCGAGAAGGCTCGTGTCGTAGTCCCACGTGACGTCGGCGAGGTCGACCGAGCCCACCGGGGCGGGCGCGGGGGTGAGGACGGCGGTGTTCCTCTCGCCGACCTCGTCGGAGTACATCGTCTTGCCCGTGGCGCCGACGACGAAGCGGTAGGGCAGGTTCGCGTAGGGCGCCCACTCGGCGTCCAGCTGGCCCTTGGGGTCCCACCCGTCGTCGCCCTTGAGGAGGTTGTAGACGTTGTACTCGTCACCGACCTTGAAGGCGTTGAGCGCCTCGCCCTGCAGGGTCACCGAGGTCTGCGGCTCGGCCGGGCTGATGACGAGCGGCTCGCCGTCGTCGCCGATCGTGTTGTTCGCGACGAAGTGCCGCGCGTCCTCGCGCACGACGTTCTCCCACTCGACGGACTCGATCCGGCCGGTGAACCGGGTGTCGAGGACGGCGAAGAGGGCGTTCGCGTCCGGTCCGATCGCGTTGGACTGCTTGGCGAGGAACAGGTCCGTGCTCGTCATCTGCGGCATCCCGACCAGCGTGCTGCCGAGCACGGCGGTGAGGCCGCCCTCGTTGGCGCCGTTGAACGAGGGGTGGTTGCCGTAGAGGTGGAAGGTGCAGTTCTCGTAGACGACCGTGTCGCCGGAGAAGATCGCGTCGTCGGTCAGCTGGAAGAAGCTGTCGAGGAAGTAGGCGCGGACGGGCTCCAGGGTGTACATGAGGTTGAGGAAGCCGATGAAGCGCATGTTCTCGAAGTGCAGCCGGTCCGGTGCCCCGGTGCCGTGCGCGCGGGTGAGCACCTCCGCGTGGTTCTTCGAGTCCAGGCGCTTGTCGACGTTCTGGGAGGGGTCGCGCGGGTAGACGAGGTCTTCCTGCGCGTAGTTGCCGATGGTGATGTTCTCGGCGTGGAAGCCGGTGGAGATGCCCAGGGTGTACCAGCTGCCGTCCGCGCCCAGGCCGCTCTCCCCGCCCTCGCCGCGGTTGCCGGCGATGACCGTGTCCGTCGCGTCGTCCGTGAGGCCGAGGAAGGTGACGTCCTCGCCCAGGATGCTCAGGCCGATGTTCGGTCCCTCGATGACCCCGCCCTCGCGGTAGGTCTGGTCGGTCCAGTACACGCCGGGCGCGACGTAGACGGTCGTGCTCTCGGGCAGCGTGAGCTCCCGCTCGTCCGCGGAGAGCGTGCCGAGGGTCTGCAGCGACGCCGCGACGTAGGGGTTCTCCAGCTCCTCCGGGGAGGCGTAGGCGTTGAGCAGGCGGTGGGTCTCGTCGACCTGGACCCACTTCGCGTACAGCGTCGTGGGGGCGTCCACGGTGCCGTTGAGGAAGTCCCACATGTGGGCGCTGGCGGCCGCGTCGGTGTACCAGCCCACGAACACCCACCCGTCCCTCGTCGGCCGCTCCGGGGCCGCGACGGTGTCCCCGGCCTCGACCTGCTGGGTGGGCACCGGGGTGCCGCCGGCGGAGTCGAAGGTGACGGTCACCTCGGCGTCCGGGGCGGCGTCGGCGACGACGGGCGGGGGCGCCGCGGTGGCGGCGGGCGCGGCCGCCGGCGCACCGCCCAGGACGGACAGCCCGACGGTGAGGGCGAGCGTGATGCTGAGAGCTAGCTGGTTCCGCACTGTGCACTCCTTCGTGCTGTGAAAACGTTTCCCCTGGACGTTCGGAGTGGAAACTAGCACAGTCCGTTCATCGGCCACCGGCATACCGGACGGCGGTCTTCGTGCAGCGACGCGCAGCGGTCGCCCGGGACACACCGCCGCGACACGCCGCCGTCCTCACGCGCTGCCGCCGCCCGGTCACCGACGATGGAGCAGATGACGACGACGGTCCACCCCCGGGTGAGCGGCCCGGCCCGCAGCGCACCCCGGCTCCCCGAGGCCTGGCTGCGTGCCACCCTGGCGGGCATCGAGGCCGCCGTCATCAGCTGGCTCCTTGTCGTCGTGCCCACCGTGGCCACCTACGTCGCGACCGCCGCCGCACCGCTCCTGGGCGAGGCGAGCTGGAACGACGCAGCCGTCATCGGCACCGGCGTGTGGCTCCTGGGCCACGGCGCGGCCATCGACGTCGCCGACGTCGGCGTCGTCTCGCTGGCCCCCCTCGGCACGAGCCTCGTCAGCGCCGCGCTCCTCTACGGCGGGGCGCGCCGCGCGCGGCTGCGCCGGCCGGCCACCGCCGCCTTCTCGCTCACCGGCTTCGTGCTCACCGTCCTCGGCCTCTCCGCGGTGGTGCCCGGGCCCGCCGGCCGGCCCACGATCGCGCTCGGTGCCCTCGTCATCGGCTCGGGCGCACTGCTGCTGGCGCTGTGGCGGGCCCGCACGCCGCGCCCCGCGTGGTGGCTGCGGCTGCGCGAGGTCACGCCGGACTGGGCTCTCGCGGGGGTCCGTGGCGCCTGGGCCGCCCTCGCCGCGCTGCTCGCCCTCGCCGTCCTCGTCCTCGCCGTCGGGCTGGTCAGCGGCATCGTCACGGTCCTCGAGCTCCACGAGGAGCTCGCTCCCGGGCGGCTGGGCACCGTCGTCCTGCTCCTCGGCCAGCTCGCCTACCTGCCGACGATGGTCGTGTGGTCACTGGCCTGGCTGGCCGGCCCCGGCTTCGTCGTCGGCCAGGGCACGCTCTTCTCCCCGCACGAGGTCGTCACGGCCCCGCTGCCCGCCTTCCCCGTGCTCGGCATCCTGCCCGAGCCCGGGGCACCGGGCCTCGGGCTCGTCGTCCTCGTGCCCGTCCTCGTCGGCGCCGCCGTCGGGGCGTGGCTGCACCGCAGCCGCTTCCAGGAGCGGTGGTGGCAGGCGGCGCTCAGCGGCGTCGTCGCCGCGGGGGCCGTGGCCCTCCTCGGCGCGCTCCTCGCCGTCGTCGCCTCCGGCAGCATCGGCCCGGGCCGGCTCGCCACGGTCGGCGTCTCCGCCCCCGCCCTCGCCGGCGCGCTCGCCTGGCAGACCGGCGTGGGCGCCGTCGTCGTCCTCCTTCTCCTGCACCCGCAGGTGCACGCCGCCGTGCGCCGCGGCTACCGCGCCGTCCGCGACAGGGGCCGCACGGACGACGACGGCGGCGCAGGCTCCGCGCCCACGCCGCCGTCCGAGTCGCCCGAGTAGGTCAGGCCGTCTGACCCTCGTGCTCGCCCTCGCCGATCTCCTCGACGAGCTTGTCGCAGAAGGCCGGCAGGTCGTCGGGGGTGCGGCTGGAGACGAGCCCGGCGTCGACGACGACCTCCTCGTCCACCCAGGTCGCCCCGGCGTTGATGAGGTCGGTGCGCAGGCTCGGGTAGGACGTGAGCGTGCGGCCCTGGAGCACGTCGGCGTCGGTGAGGATCCAGCCGCCGTGGCAGATGACGCCCACGGGCTTGTGCTGGTTGAAGATCTCCCGCACGAACGCGACGGCGGACTCGTCCATCCGCAGCTTGTCGCCGTTGACCACGCCGCCGGGCAGGACGAGGGCGTGGAACTGGTCGGGCGTCGCGTCGGCGGTGGTGAGGTCCACCTGCTGCTCGTGACCGTTCTTGCCGGTGATCGAGCCCGACTCGGGGGAGACGAGCACGGCCTTGGCGCCCTGGGACGTCACGGCCTCCCAGGGCACGGTGAGCTCGGAGTCCTCGAAGCCGTTGGTCGAGAGGAACGCGACGGTCTTGTTCGTCAGCTGGGCCATGGGTGTGCCTCCTTGGGGTACGGGGTTCGCCGTCCACGCTAGGAGCGTTCGCGTGATCGCGCTTCCCGAGGCGTCAGCGCGAGAGGTCGAGGAGCATCCGCTGCGCGCGCTCCTCCAGCCCGCTGAGGCAGGCCGCCTCCGCCCGGTGCGTCAGGGCCCGGTCGAGGCAGGCGTGGAAGTCGGCGTAGACCGGCCACAGCGCGGCCTGGACGCCGGTGAGGACGACCATCGCGGCTGCGATCCCCAGGCCCACGACCACGAGCACGAGCAGCGCGCCGCCCATGCGGGCGCGGCGCATCCGCACGAGACCGACGGCCCCGAGCACGATGGCGACGAGCGCGAGCAGCCCCGGCACGAGCGGCAGCGGCCACGGCGCGCGGGTCAGGGAGAGCCACAGCCCGGCGAGCAGGACGACGCAGAACCACAGGACCGGGCGGGTCGCGGCACGCGCCGCCGCCTCGTCCGGTGGCGTGGCGGCCTGGTCGCGGGACATGGGCCCAGTCTTCCATCCCGGACCACTACCCTCGGCACGTGCCCACACGAGTCGTCGTCCTCATCTCCGGCGGGGGATCGAACCTCGCCGCCCTCCTCGACGCGTCCCGCGACCCGGACTACGGGGTCGAGGTCGTGGCCGTGGGCGCGGACCGGCCCTCGGCCGGTGGGCTGGCCCTGGCCGAGCAGGCGGGGATCCCCACCTTCGTCGAGCGGCTCGGCGACCACCCCGACCGGGAGTCCTGGGACCGGGCGCTGACCGCGGCCGTCACCGCGGCGGAGCCGGACCTCGTCGTCTCCGCCGGCTTCCTCAAGCTGTGCGGCCACCACTTCCTCGCGCGCTTCGGCGGGCGCTACGTCAACACCCACAACTCCCTGCTGCCGGCCTTCGCGGGCATCAACGGTCCGCGGGACGCCCTGGAGTACGGGGTGAAGATCGCCGGGGCCACTCTCTTCGTCGTCGACGAGGGCGTGGACACCGGCGCGATCGTCGCCCAGGTGGCCGTCCCCGTCCACGACGACGACACGGTCGAGACGCTGACTGAGCGGATCAAGGTCGCCGAGCGCGCCCAGCTCGTCGAGCAGGTCGGGCGCCTGGCCCGCCGGCCGTGGCGGGTCGAGGGCCGCCGCGTCGTCGTCGATGACTGAGCGGCCGCTCCTCACGGAGGTGCGCAGTGGGGCCGAGCTGCGCCGCTGGTACTGGCTGCGGGCCGAGCTCCAGGAGCTTGCTGCCGCGCTCGGTGTGTCTCGCGGCGGCGGCAAGGCCGAGCTGGTGGAGCGGCTGGCCGCCGCCCTCGACGGTGAGGTGGTGCCCGCGCCCGCCCCGCGCCGGGCCGCGGCGCGGCAGCTCGCCGCGCCCGTCGGGCCTGGGACCGTCATTCCTCCGGGTCAGCGGTGCAGCCAGGTGCTGCGGCACTTCTTCACCGAGGTGGTCGGCGCGGGCTTCCGCTTCGACGAGCACATGCGCGAGTTCATCGCCAACGGCGAGGGCCGCACGCTTGCCGAGGCCGTGGAGCACTGGCACCGGACACGCGGGCTGCCGCCCAACCAGATCGGGGAGCAGTTCGAGTACAACCGCTTCACCCGGGCGTGGTTCGCCGCGCACCCGGGCGGCACGCGCGAGCAGTGCCAGGAGGCGTGGTGGGCGCACCGCTCCCTGCCCGCCGAACGTCGCAGCCCCTGAGCGGCGCCCGGTAGACTCGGCCCCGGCCGTGACTGGCGCAGAGGTGGAGTCACCACCGGGAAGCGGCCGGAAGTCCCCTGCAGGGTGCCGCCCGCCTGGGTGCCCGGGTCCGATCCAACGAACCCAGGAGTGACCTCGTGACCGATACGCGTCCCGTCCGCCGCGCCCTCGTCTCCGTCTACGACAAGACGGGGCTCGAGCCCCTCGCCCAGGCGCTGCACGCCGCCGGCGTGGAGATCGTCTCCACCGGCTCCACCGCCCGCACCATCGCCGCCGCCGGCGTCCCCGTGACACCGGTGGAGGAGGTGACCGGCTTCCCCGAGTGCCTCGACGGCCGGGTCAAGACCCTCCACCCGCGCGTCCACGCCGGGATCCTCGCCGACCTGCGCAAGGACGCCCACGTCAGCGAGCTCGCCGAGCTCGGCGTCGCGCCCTTCGAGCTCGTCGTCGTCAACCTCTACCCCTTCACCGACACCGTCGCGTCCGGCGCCGCACCGGACGAGTGCGTCGAGCAGATCGACATCGGCGGGCCGACGATGGTCCGCGCCGCCGCGAAGAACCACGCGAGCGTCGCCGTCGTCGTCGACCCGGCGGGCTACGACGACGTCGCCGCAGCCGTCGCGGCCGGTGGCTTCACCCTCAAGCAGCGGCGCCGGCTCGCGGCCGCCGCGTTCCGGCACACGGCCGACTACGACGTCGCCGTCGCGTCGTGGATGGGCAGCGTCGTCGCGCCCGACGACGAGAGCCGCTTCCCGGCCTGGGTCGGTGCCACGTGGCAGCGTGCCGAGGTGCTGCGCTACGGCGAGAACCCGCACCAGGCCGCGGCGCTCTACCGCTCCGGGCAGCCGGGCCTGGCGCAGGCCGAGCAGCTGCACGGCAAGGCGATGAGCTACAACAACTACGTCGACGCCGACGCCGCCTGGCGCGCCGCCCACGACCACGCCGACCCGGCCGTGGCGATCATCAAGCACGCCAACCCCTGCGGCATCGCCGTGGGCGCGACCATCGCCGCCGCGCACGCCGCGGCGCACGCCTGCGACCCGGTGTCCGCCTTCGGTGGCGTCATCGCGGCCAACCGACCGATCACGGCCGAGGCCGCCGCGCAGATCGCCCCGGTCTTCACCGAGGTCGTCGTCGCGCCGGCCTTCGAGCCGGAGGCGGTGGAGATCCTCACCGCGAAGAAGAACATCCGTCTCCTCGTCGTCCCCGAGGCAGGGACGAGCGGCGTCGAGATGCGCCCGATCAGCGGCGGCCTGCTGCTCCAGGCGACCGACCGGGTGGACGCGCCCGGCGACGACCCGAGCGGCTGGACCCTCGCCGCCGGCGAGCCCGCCGACGACGCGACGCTCTCCGACCTCGTCTTCGCGTGGCGCTCGGTGCGCGCCGTGCGGTCCAACGCCATCCTCCTCGCCGCCGGTGGCGCGAGCGTGGGCGTGGGCATGGGGCAGGTCAACCGGGTGGACTCCTGCCGCCTCGCGGTCGAGCGGGCCAACCCGCTGGGGGAGGGGCGCGAGCGCGCCCGCGGCGCCGTCGCGGCCTCCGACGCGTTCTTCCCCTTCGCCGATGGCCTCCAGGTGCTGCTCGACGCCGGCGTGCGCGCCGTCGTCCAGCCCGGCGGCTCGATCCGCGACGAGGAGGTCGTCGCGGCCGCTCAGGCCGCCGGCGTGACGATGTACCTCACCGGCACCCGCCACTTCGCCCACTGACGTGGGGCGGCGGCCGGTCCGCCCGGCCGCCGCCGCCATAACCTCCGTCGCCGACAGCCGACTTGTTCCGGCGGGCTCCTCGTCCGTCACGACGCGGGGTTGTCGACGCGAGAGGAGCCCGGAACAACTCTGCTGTCGGCGCGGGCGGCTGGAGGGAGGGCTGGAATAACTCTGCTGTCGGCGCGAGGGGAACGGGAGGCCCGACGGCGAGCGGGGGACCGGGGCGGCCTCGCGTCAGCCGAGGGTCTTGCGGAGCTGGACGGACGGGTCTGCGGCGGCGATGACGTCGACGGTCGGGTATGTCGGTGCCGACAGGGTCTTGCGGAGCGGGCCGACGTCGCGGGGGCGGTCGACGGTGAGGCCGGCGCGCAGGCGCGGGGTCCCGTCGGCGTCGGGGACGACGTACAGCGCCGTCCACGGGCCCGCACCCGGCTCGCCGCGCAGCACGACCTCCGCGCCCGGCGGCACGTGCCCGACGACGGTGAGCTCGTGCCCGAGCTGGGTGGAGAAGACGTAGGGGGCCGGGTCCGGCGCCGGACCCTCGGCGACGCCGAGCAGGTCGGCGACGAGCGCCGCCGGGTGGGACAGCGCGCCGTCCCAGTGCGCGCCCGGCACGACGCCGTCACGCGGGGAGTGCCGATCCGCCACGTCCCCGACCGCCCGCACCGAGGCCGGTCCGCCACGGACCCGGCCGGCGAGGTCGACCGGCACCGCACCGCGGGCCGTGAGCGGCAGCGCCCCGGCAAGCCAACCCGTGCTCGGCCGCACGCCGACGGCCGCGACGACGGCGTCGGCCACCACCCGCGTGCCGTCGCCCAGCGTCACCGTGCCGCCCTCCGCGCCGGTCACCGTCGCGCCGCAGCGCAGCTCGATGCCACGCTCGGCGTACCAAGAAGCGATCAGCGCCCCGACCTCCGCGCCGAGCACGTGGCCCAGGGGCACCGGCCCTCCCTCGAGCACCGTGACCTCCACGCCCGCACCGGCGGCGACCGACGCGAGCTCCGCACCGATCCATCCCGCCCCGACGACGGCCAGCCGCGCCCCGGCCGTCAGCCGCTCCCGCAGGGCGACGGCGTCGTCGAGGTCGTGCAGCGTGAGGACGTCGCGCCACCCGGGCACCACCACCGGGCTCGCCCCGGTCGCGAGGACGACGACGTCCGCCGTCACCTCCCGCGTGCCGTCCGGGCCTGCCACGGTGAGACGCGCGCCGTCGTCGTCCGCGGCGAGGGCGACGGCGCGGTGCCCGGTGAGCAGCTCGTCGGCGAGCGAGGAGAGGTCCCCGTACCCCTCGCCGGCCAGCCACAGCGGCTCGGTGCGCGAGAGGAGCTCCTTGCTCAGCGGCGGACGGTCGTAGGGGGCCACCCGCTCCGCGCCGACGACGGTGAGGTGGCCGGTGAAGCCCTGGCCACGGAGCTCGGCGGCCGTGCGCAGGCCGGCGAGCCCGGTCCCGACGACGACCACCCGGGCGGGGAGGGAGGGAAGCGTCACGGGCCCACGGTAGCCTCGCTGCCATGGACTCCACGCGCGGCGCGGGCACGGCGGTGCTCTGGCTCGTCGTCCTCGGCACGCTCGGCGCGGGCGCGACGGCGGTGCTCGCCGACGTCCGGGCGGCGGCGCTCGTGCTGGCGGCGCTGTGCGCGGTCCTCGCCGTCGTCCGCGGCACCGACCGCGGCGTGCCGCCCGCGTTCCGGGCCCGCTCCACGGCCTTCGACGTCACCCTCCTCCTCGTCGCCGCCGCGGCGCTCGCGGTGCTCTCGCCGGCCGGCAACCTCGTCTGAGAGGCCCCGCCCCGTGCGGAGCGGGGCGCTCCTGGGAGAATGGCCCGATGACCGACCTCGTCGTCGACATCACCCTCGTCTTCGTCTTCGTCCTGCTCGGCGGCGTCTTCGCCGCCTCGGAGATCGCCCTCGTCTCGCTGCGGGAGAGCCAGGTGCGCGCGCTCGCGGAGAAGGGCGGCGCCGGCGCCCGCGTGGCCCGGCTGACCGAGAACTCCAACCGCTTCCTGTCCTCGGTGCAGATCGGTGTCACCCTGGCCGGCTTCTTCTCCGCCTCCTTCGGTGCCGCGCAGATCGCCCCGCAGGTATCCCCGGCGCTCGAGTCGCTGGGTCTCGGCAGCGGGATGGCGAGCACGGTCGCCTTCGTCGGCACGACCGTCCTCATCTCCTACCTCTCGCTCGTCTTCGGCGAGCTCGTACCCAAGCGGCTGGCGATGCAGAGCGCCGAGCGCTTCTCCGTCGTCGTGGCCACCCCGCTCGACTGGATCGCCACCGTCATGCGACCCGTCATCTGGCTGCTCGGCGCCTCCACCAACCTCGTCATGCGCCTGCTCGGGCGCGACCCGCACGAGCAGCGCGAGGAGATCGGCGCGGAGGAGCTGCGCTCGATGGTCGCGCAGCACGAGTCCATCGGGGCCGTGGAGCGAGACATGGTCGTCGACATCCTCGCCGTCGGGGACCGCGGTGTGGAGGAGATCATGACGCCCCGCACCGAGGTCGAGTTCCTCGACGCGGACCTGCCGGTCACCGAGGCGCAGGCGCGCGTGTCCACCCTCGAGCACTCGCGCTACCCCGTCCGCGGCCGCAACGACGACGACGTCCTCGGCTTCATCCACGTCCGCGACCTCATCCACGTGCGGCCCGGCGTGCGCGTCGTCGGCGACCTCGTGCGCCAGGTGCCCTTCTTCCCGACCGGCAAGCGGGTGCTGTCCGCGCTCACCGACATGCGCACCCAGAACGCGCACCTCGCCGTCGTCGTCGACGAGTACGGCGGCACCGACGGGATCGTCACCCTCGAGGACGTCGTCGAGGAGTTCGTCGGCGAGATCAACGACGAGTACGACCGCCCCGAGCCCGGCGTGCGCGCCCGCGGCGACGTCGGGGACGTCGCCGGGCTGCTCGGCCGCGGTGACGTCGCCAAGGTCCTCGACCGTGAGCTGCCCGAGGGCCCCTTCGACACCCTCGCCGGCTTCGTCGTCACCCGCCTGGGCCGCATGCCCGAGGTGGGGGACACCGTCGAGTGGGAGGGCCTGGTCCTCACGGTCGCCAGCCTGGACGGGCGGCGCGTGGACCGCCTGCACGTGCGCACCGCCGCGGACGACGACGGCGCCTCCGCCGTCGCGGGAGCGGACCCGGGGGTGGCCGGCCAGCACCCGTGAGGAGGTGTGGCCTATTTATCTCGATGTCGAGTAATCTGGGTCGCGGTGCCGGCGCCCCGGCGCCGAGGACGCCGAGCACACCCCACCAGGGTGGTCAGGAGAGCGCAGGAACATGGCGAAGATCAAGGTCGAGAACCCGGTCGTCGAGCTCGACGGCGACGAGATGACGCGGATCATCTGGCAGTTCATCAAGGACCGCCTCATCCACCCCTACCTCGACGTCGACCTCAAGTACTACGACCTCGGGATCCAGCACCGCGACGCCACCGACGACCAGGTGACGATCGACGCCGCCCACGCCATCCAGCAGTACGGCGTCGGCGTCAAGTGCGCGACGATCACCCCCGACGAGGCGCGCGTGGCCGAGTTCGGCCTCAAGAACATGTGGCGCTCGCCCAACGGGACGATCCGCAACATCCTCGGCGGCGTCATCTTCCGCGAGCCGATCATCATCTCCAACGTGCCGCGCCTCGTGCCGGGCTGGACCAAGCCGATCATCATCGGCCGCCACGCCCACGGCGACCAGTACAAGTCGCAGAACTTCAAGGTCCCCGGCCCCGGCACCGTGACCATCACCTACACGCCCGAGGACGGCTCGGAGCCCATGGAGCTGGAGATCGCCAAGTTCGGCGAGGACGGCGGCGTGGCGATGGGCATGTACAACTACAACAAGTCGATCGCCGACTTCGCCCGCGCCTCCTTCTCCTACGGCCTGCAGCGCGGCTACCCCGTCTACATGTCGACGAAGAACACGATCCTCAAGGCCTACGACGGCGCCTTCAAGGACATCTTCCAGGAGATCTTCGAGACGGAGTTCAAGGAGCAGTTCGACGCCGCGGGCCTCACCTACGAGCACCGCCTCATCGACGACATGGTCGCCGCGGCCATGAAGTGGGAGGGCGGCTACGTCTGGGCCTGCAAGAACTACGACGGCGACGTCCAGTCCGACACCGTCGCGCAGGGCTTCGGCTCCCTCGGTCTCATGACCTCCGTGCTCATGACGCCGGATGGCCGCACCGTGGAGGCCGAGGCCGCCCACGGCACCGTGACCCGCCACTACCGCCAGCACCAGGCCGGCAACCCGACCTCGACGAACCCGATCGCCTCGATCTTCGCGTGGACGCGGGGCCTGGCCCACCGCGGCAAGCTCGACAACACCCCCGAGGTCACCGGCTTCGCCGAGACCCTCGAGGACGTCATCATCAAGACGGTCGAGTCGGGCAAGATGACCAAGGACCTCGCCCTGCTCGTCGGCACCGACCAGGAGTGGCAGACGACCGAGGGCTTCCTCGCCTCGATCGACGAGAACCTCGCCGCCCGCCTCGGCTGACGTCTCGAAGGAGAGAAGCTCATGAACCAGCCCGTCAACGTCACGGTCACCGGCGCCGCCGGCCAGATCGGCTACGCCCTGCTCTTCCGGATCGCCTCCGGGCAGCTGCTCGGCGCCGACACCCCGGTCCGGCTGCGCCTCCTGGAGATTCCCCAGGGCGTCAAGGCCGCCGAGGGCACCGCCATGGAGCTCGACGACTGCGCCTTCCCGCTGCTGTCGGGGATCGACATCTTCGACGACGCGAACGCCGCCTTCGACGGCGCGAACATCGCGCTGCTCGTCGGCGCCCGCCCGCGCTCGGCCGGCATGGAGCGCGGTGACCTCCTCGAGGCCAACGGCGGGATCTTCGGCCCGCAGGGCAAGGCGATCAACGACCACGCGGCCTCCGACATCCGCGTGCTCGTCGTCGGCAACCCGGCCAACACCAACGCGCTCATCGCCCAGCGCCACGCGCCGGACGTCCCGGCCGAGCGCTTCACCGCGATGACGCGCCTGGACCACAACCGGGCGCTGAGCCAGCTGGCCCAGAAGACCGGCTCCCCGGTCAGCGAGATCGAGAACCTCACGATCTGGGGCAACCACTCCGCCACCCAGTACCCCGACGTCTTCCACGCGACGATCGGCGGCCGCCCGGCCACCGAGCTCGTGGACGAGGCCTGGCTGGACGCGGAGTTCATCCCGACCGTCGCCAAGCGCGGCGCGGCGATCATCGAGGCCCGCGGTGCGTCGTCGGCGGCCTCCGCCGCCAACGCCGCCATCGACCACGTCTACGACTGGGTCAACGGCACCGGCTCGTCCTGGACCTCGGCGGCCATCCCGTCCGACGGCTCCTACGGCGTGCCCGAGGGGATCATCTCCTCCTTCCCGGTGCGCTCGAGCGGCGGCAGCTGGGAGATCGTCCAAGGTCTGGAGGTCAACGACTTCTCGCGCCAGCGGATCGACGCCTCCGTGGCGGAGCTCGTCAGCGAGCGCGACGCCGTCCAGGAGCTCGGCCTCATCTGAGCAGCGTGAGCGAGGGCCGGGAGGGGACACCCCTCCCGGCCCTCGTCGTCTGCGCTCACGTACCGGTGAGAGCGCACGTGCCGCCGTCGTCAGCCACTACGCTGCGGCTGCCAGCCACCGCGCAAAGGAGTGCCATGCCCATCCACGGAACCCTGTTCAGCGACTTCCAGGAGACTGCCGCCCGGGAGCCCTTCGTCCTGCAGAACAAGAAGCTGCTCAAGATCCAGATGGGCTACGGACCCGTCTGGGCGAAGTCCGGCTCGATGGTCGCCTACCAGGGCGACGTCCGGTTCCAGAACAAGGGCTCCGGCGGGCTCGGCCGCATCGTCAAGTCGGCGATGACCGGTGAGGGCGTGAGCATGATGGAGTGCACCGGGCAGGGCGAGCTCTTCGTCGCCGACGGCGCCGCCGACGTCCAGGTCTTCTACCTCGAGAACGACATGGTGTCGGTCAACGGCGCCAGCGTCCTCGCCTTCTCCTCCTCGATCGAGTGGGACATCCACCGCCTCCAGGCCCGCGGGGCCGCGATGACCGGTGGCCTGTACAACGTCTCGCTGCGCGGCACCGGCTACGTCGCCGTCACCACCCAGGGCGAGCCGGTGGCCCTCGACGTCGCGAGCGCGCCGACCTTCGCCGACGCCCAGGCCGTGGTCCTGTGGACCGCCGGGGTCAGCGCCGACATCCGCGTCGACACCGGCGGGCTGTCCTCGCTCGTGCGCGGCGGCACCGGCGAGACCTTCCAGATGGCCTTCGGCGGGCAGGGCTACGTCGTCGTCCAGCCGAGCGAGACGGTCGTCAGCGGCGGGCACCAGGACAACCGCACGAAGAGCAGCGGCGGCGGGCTGGGCAGCCTCTTCGGCGGCTGACATGGGCAGCAGGCTGCCCGACGTCAACACCGCCGAGCGGCTGGTGGTCGCCCGCCTCGACGACCCCGGCCAGGTGGTGCTGCAGCGGCACGCGCTGCCGCTCGACGGGATGCCCGGCGGCGGACCGGAGTACATCATCCCCTCCGGGAACCAGACGACGGGGATCACCGTCTTCGAGAACGTCGTCTTCCGGGTCCCGTGATGACGGTCGCCGACCTCGCGTACACCCACCGGCTCGTCGTCGCGGGACAGCCGGGGCACTGGCGCCACGTCACGGTGACCGCGACCGCGCCCCTGGCCCACGACGGCATCAGTGCGTTCATCCGGTACGAGGACCAGGTCGCCACCCGCTTCGGGTACCTCGTGTCGCGGTGGTCCACCGAGGACGCCTACGGCCTGCAGGCCGGCGTGATGGTCTACTCGGTGCACGCCGCCGAGTCGGACACGCCGCCGCGAGAGCACCCGTCCAACGACGCGCGTTTCCGGGTGGTCCTCGCCGAGGCCGAGGCGAGCCCCGAGGGAGCGGGACGCCCGGTACCACCTGCCCCGTCCACGCCGCTGCTGTGGGCACGGCGCGAGCCTGACGACGTCCTCGTGCCCGTCTCGGTGACCGGGTCCGTCGGCGCGGTCCACGTGTGGCTCGAGGGTGCGGGACTGCTCCCGCAGACGACGACGCTCCTCATGGCCGAGCCGGACCTCGCCGAGCGACTGGCGAGCTCCCCGGTCGCGGTGGACGCAGCGGTGTACTCCTACACCCACCGGACCCGCGAGAAGGTGGTCCCCCGGGTCGCCACCGGCCGTGCCCGCCCGACGGCGACCCTCACCTTCGGGACACTCGAGCAGTTCGACGCGGCAGGGAGGCTCACGTGACGGGGGGCATGGAGCCACCGCCCGCCTGAAACGAGTTGCAGGCCCTTGCAGGGAGGTTTCAGGCGGGGCTACGCTGCGGGCACCATCTGGAGACGAGGGAGTCCCATGTCCGCACGATCCACCCGTCCGCGCGCCGTCGTCGCCGGGCTCGCCGCCCTGAGCGTGCTGGCCTCGGGGCTGGTCGCCACCACCCTGCCGGCTGCGGCCGACGACGCTCTCGTCGTCCTCGCCGGCGACCTGCAGTCCGAGCTCGGCTGCGCGGAGGACTGGGTGCCCGAGTGCACCGCCACCGCACTCGCACCCACCGGCACCGAGGGCATCTACGCGGCCGACCTCACCGTCCCGGCCGGCAGCTGGCAGTACAAGGTCGCCGTCGGCGGCACCTGGGACGAGGGCTACGGCGTCGGGGGAGGGGCAGACAACTACGCGCTCCACCTCGCGGGGCCCACCGACATCCGTTTCACCTTCGACCACACGGACGGGCTCCTCGCGCTCGAGGTCCTCGACCTCGCGGAGGGCTACACCGACGCGGACGCCGCGCTCGTCACCGAGCCGGTCCGCCAGCCCGGCGCCGACGAGCAGTTCTACTTCGTCATGACCGACCGCTTCGCCGACGGCGACCCCACGAACAACACCGGGGGGCTGGACGGCGACCGTCTCGACCACGGCTACGACCCCACCGACAAGGGCTTCTACCACGGCGGTGACATCGCCGGCCTGCACGAGCGGCTCGACTACATCGAGGGGCTGGGCACGACGGCGATCTGGCTGACGCCGTCGTTCCAGAACCGTCCCGTCCAGGGCGAGGGCGCGAACGCCTCGGCCGGCTACCACGGCTACTGGATCACCGACTTCACGCAGATCGACCCGCACCTGGGCACCAACGAGGAGCTCGAGGCGCTCATCGACGACGCCCACGCCCGCGGCATCAAGGTCTACTTCGACATCATCACCAACCACACCGCCGACGTCATCGACTACGCGGAGAACGCGTACGACTACGTCGACATGGCGACCTCCCCGTACGTCGACGCGGAGGGCACCGCCTTCGACCCGGGCGACTACGCCGGCACCGGCACCTTCCCCGAGCTCGACGCCGAGACCTCCTTCCCGTACACGCCCGTCGTCGGCCCGGAGGTCACCAAGACCCCCGCGTGGCTCAACGACGTCACGCTCTACCACAACCGCGGGAACTCGACGTGGGAGGGGGAGTCGGTCACCTACGGCGACTTCGACGGCCTCGACGACCTCATGACCGAGCACCCCACCGTCGTCGACGGCTTCGTCGAGGTGTACGAGGACTGGATCGACCTCGGCATCGACGGCTTCCGCATCGACACCGCCAAGCACGTGAACCGCGAGTTCTGGGAGGAGTGGACCACCGAGGTCCTCGAGCACGCACGCTCCCGGGGCCACGAGGAGTTCTTCATGTTCGGCGAGGTCTACGACGCCGACGCCCGCCTGCTCTCCCCGTACGTGCGCGACACCGACATGAACGGCGTGCTCGACTTCGCCTACCAGTCGGCCGCCGTCAACTACGCCCGCGGCTTCACCGCTGCCGGCCTGTCCGGCCTCTTCGCCGCGGACGCTTACTACACGACCCCGCGCACGAGCGCCCACGACCTGCCCACCTTCCTCGGCAACCACGACATGGGCCGCGTCGGCTTCTTCCTCCAGGGCTCCGGCGACGCGCGCGAGCGCTCGATGCTCGCGCACTCCCTCATGTACCTCACCCGCGGCCAGCCGGTCGTCTACTACGGCGACGAGCAGGGCTTCGCCGGGCAGGGCGGGGACAAGGACGCCCGCCAGTCCCTCTTCGCCAGTCAGGTACAGCAGTACCAGAACGAGCCGACGCTCGACGGCGACCCGATCGGCGCGCAGGACCGGTACGACACCGACGCGCCGCTCTACACACACATCGCCCAGCTCGCCGAGCTGCGCTCGAGCACCCCGGCGCTCGCGACCGGCGCGCAGGTCGAGCTCCACGCCGACGACGGCGCCGGCGTCTACGCCTTCGCCCGCGTCGACCGTGACGAACGGCTCGAGCACGTCGTCGCCCTCAACAACACGGCCGCAGACGCGACCGCGACCTTCACCACCCTCACCCCCGGGGCCACCTATACGCCCCTGCACGGTGACCACGGACCCGTGACGGCGGACGCGGCCGGGCAGGTGACGCTCACTGTCCCCGGGCTCGACGCCGTCGTCCTCGTCGCCGACCGGAGCGTCGGCGCACCGGACGAGTCGGGCACCATCACGCTCAGCCCCGCCCAGGGCGGCCGCCTCGACGGCGTCGCCCCCGTCGTCGCCGACATCGCCGACGACGTGTGGGCGGAGACGTCCTTCGCCTACCGGCTGGTCGGCGCCGAGGAGTGGACGCCGCTCGGCACCGCGGAGGGGGACGCGCCCCGCGTCTTCCACGACGTGAGCGGCCTGCCGACCGGCACGCTGGTGGAGTACCGGGCGGTGTCGGTCGACGCGGCCGGTCACCGGGTCGCGGCCTCGACCGTCGGCTCGGTCGGCCAGTCCGTCGACGGGACCGCCGGCGCGGAGCAGCCGAGCGGAGACCTCGTCACCGTGCCCGGCAGCCACAACTCCGCCATGGGCTGCCCCGGCGACTGGCAGCCCGAGTGTGAGGCTGCCGCGCTCGAGCTCGGCACGGACGGCGTCTACTCCGGAACCTTCGACCTCCCGGCCGGGACCTACCAGTACAAGGTCGCCGTCGGCGGCTCCTGGGACGAGAACTACGGCGCCGGCGGCGTTCCTGGCGGTGCGGACGTCAGCTACACCCACGACGGCGGGCCGGTCACCTTCTTCTACGACCCGGTGACCCACTACTTCTCGAGCACTGCCGAGGGCCCGATCGTCACGCTGCCCGGCAGCTTCCAGGAGGAGGCTGGCTGCCCCGGCGACTGGCAGCCCGACTGCATGGCGACGTGGATGACCGACCCCGACGGGGACGGCACCTACACCTGGGAGACGTCCTCCCTGCCCACCGGGACCTACGAGACCAAGGTGGCACACGGCCGCAGCTGGGCCGAGAACTACGGCGCCGGCGGTGTCCCGGACGGCGCGAACATCCCCTTCCAGGCGACGGGGGGCAAGCTCGTCTCCTTCAGCTACGACATCGCCACCCACGTCCTGTCGATCGAGGTCACCGACCCACCGCTGGCCGGCACCGGCCAGCTCGCCGCCTACTGGCTCGACGAGACGACGATCGCCTGGCCGCGCTCCCTCGTCCCCGCCGGCACGGAGCCGGGTGATCTCGACTGGTCGCTCCACCACGCCGCCGCGGGCGGCATGGAGGTGGTCGACGGCGCCGTCGTCGGATCCGACGGCTCCGCGCCGCTCACGCTTGTGGGAGAGGGGCTCCCCGAGGCGCTCGCCGAGCGCTTCCCCCACCTCGCCGACCACCTCGCCCTCCGGGTCGAGGGCCTGAGCACCGCCGAGGTCGAAGAGGTCCTCACCGGGCAGGTCCAGGTGCTCCAGCGGCAGGGCGACGTCGTCTCCGCCTTCACCGGGCTGCAGGTCCCCGGCGTCCTTGACGACCTCTACGGGGCCGCCGCGGCCGACCGCGCGCTCGGGGTGGACTGGGCCGAGGACGGCGCGCCGTCCCTCGCGCTGTGGGCCCCGACCGCGACCGACGTCGACCTCCAGCTGTGGAACGAGCCGCAGGGTCTCGCCGCGGCCGCCGTCACCGGTGAGCCGGAGGTCGTCGAGATGGCCCGCCAGGACGACGGCACGTGGACCGTCGTGGGCGAGCCCGGCTGGGAGGACGCGGCGTACCGCTACGCGGTCACCGTCTACGTCCCGGCGCTCGACGAGGTCGTGACGAACGTCGTCACCGACCCCTACGCCGTCGGCCTCACGGAGAACTCCACCCACTCGGTGCTCGTCGACCTCGACGACCCGCGCTGGGCGCCGGAGCTGTGGACCGACACCCCGCGGCCCGTCGTCGAGCGGCCGGTGGACCGCACGATCTACGAGCTGCACGTGCGCGACTTCTCGATCAGCGACGAGACCGTGCCGCAGGAGCTGCGCGGCACCTACCTCGCCTTCGCGCAGGAGGACAGCGCCGGCATGCAGCACCTGCGCGCGCTCGCCGAGGCGGGCATGAACACCGTGCACCTGCTGCCGACCTTCGACATCGCGACGATCGAGGAGGACCCGGCCGCCCGCACGGAGCCGACCGTGCCCGACGCCGGCCCGGCCGCCGAGGAGCAGCAGGCCGCGGTGAGCGCCACGCGTGACCTCGACGGCTTCAACTGGGGCTACGACCCGTGGCACTTCTCCACCCCCGAGGGCTCCTACGCCGTCGACCGTGACGGCGGCAGCCGCACCGCCGAGTTCCGCACCATGGTGGGCGGCCTGCACGACGCCGGCCTCCAGGTCGTGCTCGACAAGGTCTACAACCACACCAGCGCCTCGGGACAGGACGAGCGCTCCGTCCTCGACCAGGTGGTACCCGGGTACTACCACCGCCTCGGCGCGACGGGGAACGTCGAGACCTCGACCTGCTGCCAGAACATCGCCACCGAGC
Source organism: Georgenia phoenicis (assembly GCF_047302425.1). NCBI lineage: Bacteria > Bacillati > Actinomycetota > Actinomycetes > Allobogoriellales > Allobogoriellaceae > Georgenia > Georgenia phoenicis. The sequence continues at coordinate 934,052 of NZ_CP154855.1, forward strand.
ACGAGATGGCCGAGAAGCTCATGGTCGACTCGGTCCTCACCTGGGCCACCGACTACGGGGTCGACGGCTTCCGCTTCGACCTCATGGGCCACCACTCGCGCGACAACATGGTCGCGGTGCGGGAGGCGCTGGACGCCCTCACCCTCGAGGACGACGGCGTGGACGGCGAGTCCGTCTACGTCTACGGCGAGGGCTGGAACTTCGGGGAGGTCGCGGACAACGCCCGCTTCGAGCAGGCCACGCAGGGCCAGCTCGACGGCACCGGCATCGGCACCTTCTCCGACCGGCTGCGCGACGCCGTCCGCGGCGGTGGCCCCTTCGACGAGGACCAGCGCACCATCCAGGGCTTCGGCTCGGGCTCCTTCACCGACCCGAACGCCGTCGCCGAGGGCACGCCGGAGGAGCAGGCCGCGCGCCTGGCCCACCAGACCGACCTCGTGCGGCTCGGGCTGGCCGGCAACCTCGCCGACTACTCCTTCCTCACCTCTGCCGGTGAGGAGCAGACCGGGGCCGAGCTCGACTACAACGGCCAGCCCGCCGGGTACGCCACTCAGCCGGACGAGGTCGTCACCTACGTCGACGCGCACGACAACGAGACGCTCTTCGACAACCTCGCGTTCAAGCTGCCGGTCGACACCGCGATGGCCGACCGGGTGCGGATGAACACGCTGTCGCTGGCGACGACGGCGCTGTCCCAGACGCCGTCGTTCTGGCACGCGGGTACCGACCTGCTGCGCTCGAAGTCGCTGGACCGCAACAGCTACAACTCCGGTGACCACTTCAACCGGCTCGACTGGTCGATGCAGACGAACAACTTCGGGGTGGGCCTGCCACCGGCGGACGACAACGGTGGGGCCTGGGACATCATGCGGCACCTGCTGGCAGACCCGGACCTGCGCCCGCAGCCGGCCGACATCGAGCAGTCCGCCGCCATGGCGCAGGACCTCCTCGAGCTGCGCTTCTCCACCGAGCTCTTCCGGCTCGGCTCCGCCGAGCTCATCGAGGAGAAGGTGACCTTCCCCGGCTCGGGACCGGACGCGACGCCGGGCCTGCTCGTTATGGCGGTCGACGACACGGCCGGGGAGACGGACGCCGACCCCGCGCTCGACGGCGTGCTCGCCGTCTTCAACGCCTCCCCGGAGCCGGTCACCGAGCAGGTGGACGGCTTCGCCGGGCGCGAGCTCGCGCTCTCACCGGTGCAGGTGGACGGCGCCGACGACGTCGTGCGCCAGACGGCGTGGGACGCCGCCACCGGGACGGTGACGGTGCCGGCACGGACCGTCGCGGTGCTCGTCGAGGCGCAGGACGTGGTGGAGCCGACCGACCCGCCGGTCGACCCGACCGACCCGCCGGTGGACCCGACCGACCTGCCGACCGATCCGACCGACCCGCCGACCGGCCCGACCGACCCGTCGGCCGGCCCGGACGGCGACGACGGCCGACCCGGCGGCGTCGACGACCGTGACGGCCGGCCCGGCGCCGGCGGTCGCCTGCCCCAGACGGGTGCCGGCGTCGTCGTCCCGGTCGCCGTCGCCCTGCTCCTCCTTCTCGCCGGCGCGACCCTCGTGGCGCGCCGCCGCCAGGGCTGAGCGCGCACATCGTGTGGGTTCCGAGTTCTGTGAGAACTCGGAACCCACACGGTGTGGACGGGGCGACCGCCCGGGCCGCGGACCGTGACCGGAGGCGGCGAGGTGGTCGGCTAGCCTCGTGCGGGTGAACACCGACGGCGACCTCCATCTCGTCCTGTCCCTCTCGTGCCCCGACCGGCCCGGCATCGTCAGCGCCGTCGCCGGTCTGCTCGCCGAGCACGGAGGGAACATCACCGAGTCCCAGCAGTTCGGCGACCCCTCGACCGGACTGTTCTTCATGCGCGTGCAGGTGCAGACCGCCGCGCCGCGCGAGGAGCTCGAGCAGGCCCTCGACATGCTCGCCGGGCAGTTCGACATGACCTGGCAGCTCGACGTCGTCGGCCGGCCGCTGCGCACGCTCATCCTCGTGTCCAAGGCGGCCCACTGCCTCGCGGACCTCGGCTACCGCCAGCGCAACGACCGGCTGCCCATCGACGTCGTCGGCGTCGTCTCGAACCACACGGTGCTCGAGGACCTCGCCCGCTTCTACGACTACGACTTCCACCACGTGCCGGTCACCCCCGACACCAAGGCGGGGGCTGAGGCGCGGCTGCTCCGGCTCGTCGAGGAGCAGGACGTCGAGCTCGTCGTCCTCGCCCGCTACATGCAGGTGCTCTCCGACGACCTGTGCCGCCGCCTCGAGGGCCGCGTCATCAACATCCACCACTCGTTCCTGCCGAGCTTCAAGGGCGCCCGCCCCTACGCCCAGGCCCACGCCCGCGGCGTCAAGCTCATCGGCGCCACCGCCCACTACGTGACGGCGGACCTGGACGAGGGCCCGATCATCGAGCAGGACGTCGAGCGCGTGGACCACGGCGACGACGAGCGCGAGATGGTCGCCCTCGGTGAGGACGTCGAGCGCCGGGTGCTCGCCCGCGCCGTGCGCTGGCACGCCGAGCACCGCGTCCTGCGCGACGGCGCCCGCACCGTCATCTTCCGCTGACCCGACGCACCCGCCCACCTTCACCGTCCACGCGGTAACTGAGCTGTCGGCGGTAACTGTGCTGTCGGCGAGGGAGGGGGCGACCGGCTGGGGGATCGCGGGGTGGACGTGCACGCCGGCGGCGGGGGTCGGTGCAAGGATGGCCGCATGGACGACGTTCGTATCGATGTGGTCGACGACGACGCTGCCGGCGAGCTGCTGACGGTGCGCCGCGCGGCCTTCGTCACCGAGGCCCAGCTCTACGGTGACCCGAGCATCCCGGCCCTCACGCAGACGCTCGCCGAGCTGCGCGAGGACCTCAAGCGACCCGAGGTCGTCACCCTCGGCGCGTGGATCGGCACCCGCCTCGTCGGCTCGATCCGGGTGGAGCTCGAGGGTGAGCGGGCCAACCTCGGCCGCCTCGCCGTCGTCCCCGACCTCCAGGGCCAGGGCCTGGGCACCCAGCTCCTCATGGCGGTCCTCGAGTACCTGCCCGAGCAGACCAAGGAGGTCTGGGTCTTCACCGGCCAGGACTCCAAGCAGAACCTGTCCATGTACGCCAAGCACGGCTACGAGCACCAGTACGACCAGCACACCGGTGACCTCACCTACGCCTACCTGCGGCGCATCCTCGGCGAGGACGAGCCGGACGAGGACGAGACCCCTTAGCCGGACCGGGTAGAGTCTGGCCTGTCGCGACTGGCGCCAGAGGTGGATCACCACCGGGGAGCGACGAACCACGCAGACCTCAGGTCGCCCGCCTGGGCCGAGGGTCACCGGCAACGCGCGCCCGGCGCGCACCCAGTGAATGCGGAGGAACCATGAGCCAGCCCACCGAGACCCGCCCGGTCGCCGACCAGGCCCTCGCCGAGCTCGACCCCGAGATCGCCGCCGTCCTCGACGGCGAGCTCACCCGCCAGCGCGAGACGCTGGAGATGATCGCCAGCGAGAACTTCGTGCCGCGCGCCGTCCTGCAGGCGCAGGGCTCGGTGCTGACGAACAAGTACGCCGAGGGCTACCCCGGCAAGCGGTACTACGGCGGCTGCGAGCAGGTCGACATCGCCGAGAACCTCGCGATCGAGCGCGCGAAGTCGCTCTTCGGCGCCGCGTACGCCAACGTCCAGCCCCACTCCGGCGCCACCGCCAACGCCGCGGTGCTCCACGCCATCGCCCGCCCCGGCGACAAGGTGCTGGGTCTGTCCCTGCCGCACGGTGGCCACCTCACCCACGGCATGAAGATCAACTTCTCCGGCCGGCTCTACGACATCGCCGCCTACGGCGTCGACGAGCAGACCCACCGCATCGACATGGACCAGGTGCGCGAGCAGGCGCTCGCCGAGCGGCCCAAGGTCATCATCGCCGGCTGGTCGGCCTACCCCCGCCACCTCGACTTCGCGGCCTTCCGCGCCATCGCGGACGAGGTCGGTGCCTTCCTGTGGACGGACATGGCGCACTTTGCGGGCCTCGTCGCCGCCGGCCTGCACCCCAACCCGGTGCCCCACTCCGACGTCGTCTCCACGACCATCCACAAGACCCTCGGCGGCCCCCGCTCGGGCATGATCCTGTCCCGCGACGCCGAGGAGCTGGGCAAGAAGCTCAACTCCGCGGTCTTCCCGGGCCAGCAGGGCGGCCCGCTCATGCACGTCATCGCCGCCAAGGCCGTGGCGCTCAAGGTCGCCGCCGGCGAGGAGTTCGCCGACCGGCAGCGCCGCACCCTGGAGGGCGCCCGGATCATCGCCGAGCGGCTCATGGAGCCCGCCGTCCGCGAGGCCGGCGTCTCCGTCGTCACCGGCGGCACCGACGTCCACCTCGTCCTCGTCGACCTCCGCAACTCCACCCTCGACGGCCAGCAGGCGGAGGACCTCCTCCACGCCGCGGGCATCACGGTCAACCGCAACGCCGTGCCCTTCGACCCGCGCCCCCCGCGCGTCACCTCGGGCCTGCGCATCGGCACCCCGGCCCTGGCCACCCGTGGCTTCGGCGCCACAGAGTTCACCGAGGTCGCCGACATCATCGCCACCGCCCTCACCGAGGGCACCGCGGCGGACGTCACGGCCCTGCACTCCCGGGTTGCCAAGCTGACCGAGGCGTTCCCGCTGTACGAGGGCCTGCAGCAGTGAGCGCGGTCGTCCTCGACGGCAAGGCCACCGCGGCACAGATCAAGTCCGAGCTCGCCACCCGCGTGGCCGCGCTGCGCGAGCGCGGCATCGTGCCCGGCCTGGGCACCGTCCTCGTCGGCGACGACCCCGGCTCGCGCAGCTACGTCGCCGGCAAGCACCGCGACTGCGCGGAGATCGGCATCGAGTCGATCCGCGTCGACCTGCCCGCCACCGCCACCCAGGAGGAGATCCTCGCGGCGGTGGACCGGCTCAACGCCGACCCCGCCTGCACCGGCTACATCGTCCAGCTCCCGCTGCCCGCGGGCGTGGACACCAACGCCGTGCTCGAGCGGATCGACCCGGACAAGGACGCCGACGGCCTGCACCCGACGAACCTCGGGCGCCTCGTCCTGCGCGTCAAGGAGCCGGTGACCAGCCCGCTGCCGTGCACCCCGCGCGGCGTCATCGAGCTGCTCGACCGCTACGACGTCGACCTCGAGGGCAAGCACGTCGTCGTCGTCGGCCGCGGGACCACGGTGGGCCGCAGCATCGGCCTGCTCCTCACCCGCCGCGACGTCAACGCGACCGTCACCCTCACCCACACCGGCACCCGCGACCTCGCCGCGCACGTGCGCCAGGCCGACGTCGTCGTCGCGGCCGCCGGGGTGCCCGGGATCGTCACCGCGGACATGGTCGGTCCCGGCGCGGCGGTGCTCGACGTCGGCGTCAGCCGCGTCGCGGACCCCGAGACGGGCAAGGCGCGCCTGCGCGGGGACGTCGCCGACGGCGTCGCGGACGTCGCCGGGTGGCTCTCGCCCAACCCGGGCGGCGTCGGGCCGATGACCCGCGCCATGCTGCTGGCCAACGTCGTGGACGCGGCCGAGCAGTCGTGACCTCGCTGCCACGGCCGCGGCGCGCCGTCGCGGCCGTGGTGGCCGTCCTCCTCCTCGGCATGTGCCTGCGTGCGCCGGTGACGTCCGTCGGCCCGCTCATCGACCGCATCGGCGCCGACACCGGCATGGGCGCGACGGCGCTCGGCCTCCTCGGCGCGCTGCCCGTCCTCGGCTTCGGGGTCGGCTCGGCCCTGGCCCACCGGCCGGCCGTGCGCTTCGGGCTCGAGCGGGTCATCGCCGTCGCGCTCCTCGCGCTCGCCGGTGGGCTGGTGCTGCGCTCGCTGGACGTCCCTGGCGTGCTGTGGGTCGGCACCGCCGTCATCGGGCTGGCCATCGCGGCGGGCAACGTCCTCGCCCCCGCCGTCGTCAAGCGGGACCAGCCGCACCGCATCGCCCTCGTCACCGCCTGCTTCACCGCCGTCATGAGCACGACGGGGGCGGTCGCCTCCGGGATCGCCGTCCCCGTCTCCGACGCGTGGGGCGGGGGGTGGCGGCTGCCGCTGGCGGGGTTCGCCGTCGTCGTCGCTGTCGTGGCGGCCGTGTGGGGCGTGCGCGCGGTGCGGAGCGGGCCGGCGGAGGCACCCGAGCTGCCCGTGGTCGCCGACGCCGCGCCGCGGGCCGGGACGATGTGGCGCAACCGCAGTGCCTGGGTGGTCAGCCTCTTCATGGGCCTGCAGTCGGCGTGCTTCTACATCATCGTCAACTGGTTGCCCACGATCGAGACGGCCCTCGGGCTGGACCCCCGCACCGCCGGGTGGCACCTGTTCATCTACCAGGTCGTCGGCATGATCTCCGGCTTCGGGATCACCATCCTCATGCGGCGGCGCACCGACCTGCGCGGCCTGGGGGTGGCAGTCGGGCTGACGATGGTGGTGGCGATGGTCGGGCTCCTCCTGGCACCGGGCGCCGCGGTGGCGTGGGTCGCGCTCGCCGCCGTCGGGTCCGGCAGCTCCCTCGTCCTCGCGCTCAGCCTCTTCGGGCTGCGCACCGCGCACGCGGGCCAGACCGCCCAGCTCTCCTCGATGGCGCAGACGGTGGGCTACGCCGTCGCTGCCTGCGGCCCGCTGGTCGCCGGCTGGCTCGGCGGCTCGGTGGCCTGGGAGCTCGTCCTCGTCCTCACGGCGCTCATCGCCCTGGGCCAGGCAGTCGTCGCGCTGGGCGCGGCCCGGCCGGGGCTCATCCTCGGCCGCTGAGGCGCGCGCCTCTCATCCTTCTCGACGATGCCCTCGGCGTGGCGACCCCCGTAGCATCCACGGACGGTCCCTACAGCACGGAGGACAACGATGTCACAGCTCGTGAGACGGCCGATCCGACCGGCCACCCTGATCCTGCCGCTGACAGCGGCGCTCGTCGTCGCCGGGGTGCCCGCCGCCCAGGGCGCCCCGGAGGCCCTCGACAGGGAGGCGACGGCCACCGGCTACGACGGCGCCGTCGCCTCCCTCGATCCCTACGCCTCGGCCGCCGGGCTCGAGGTGCTGCGCGCCGGTGGCAACGCCGTCGACGCCGCCGTCGCGGTCTCCGCTGCGCTCGGTGTCACCCGCCCCTACGACGGCAGCATCGGCGGCGGCGGCTTCCTCGTCCTCTACTCCGCCGACACCGGGGAGGTGACGACGATCGACTCGCGCGAGGAGGCGTGGGCGGCGATGGAGCCCGACGTCTTCATCGAGGACGGCGAGCCCATCCCCTTCCTCGAGCGGCGCGTCTCGGGCCTGTCCCAGGGCGTGCCCGGCGTCGTCGCGGGGTGGGACCTGGCGCTGGAGGAGTACGGCACGATGTCGCTCGAGGAGGTGCTCGCCCCTGCCGTGCGGCTGGCCGACGACGGCTTCGTCGCCGACGACCAGTACCAGTCGCGCACCGAGGACAACCTCGAGATCTTCCGCGACTTCACCTCGAGCAGCGCAACCTTCCTCGACGACGGCGAGGTGCCGCAGGCCGGCAGCGTCATCACCAACGAGGACCTCGCCCGCACCTACCGCCTGCTCGGCGAGCAGGGCCCCTCGGTGTTCTACGAGGGCGAGATCGCCGAGGCGATCGTCGAGACGAACACCAACCCGCCGCTCGCCGACGGCGCCGAGCGGGAGGTCCGCCCCGGCGGGATGACCCTGGCCGACCTCGCCGGCTACGCGGCCGTCGAGCAGGAGCCCACGATGGTCGACTACCGCGGCCTGGAGGTCTACGGCATGGCACCGCCCTCGAGCGGTGGCTCCACCGTGGGCGAGGCGCTCAACATCCTCGAGGGCTTCGACCTCGGGGACATGAGCGAGGAGGAGGTGCTCCACCGCATGGCCGAGGCCTCGGCCCTCGCCTTCGCCGACCGCAACGCCTACGTCGGGGACCCGGACTTCGTCGACGTCCCGCTCACCGGGCTGCTGTCCCAGGGCTTCGCCGACGAGCGGCGCGAGCTCATCGGGCCGGAGGCCCAGGAGCGACCCGTCCCGGCCGGTGATCCCACGGAGTACGACGACGGCGACGCCGAGGCCACCCAGGCCGGCTCAGTGGAGGGCCACGGCTCGACGACCCACCTCACGGTCGCCGACAAGTGGGGCAATGTCGTGAGCTTCACCTTCACGATCGAGCAGATCGGCGGCAGCGGCATCGCGGTGCCCGGCTACGGCTTCCTCCTCAACAACGAGCTCACCGACTTCGAGACCGACCCGGACCACCCGGCCAACGCGCCGGCACCCGGCAAGCGGCCGCGCAGCAGCATGGCACCGACGATCGTCCTCGACGACGACGGCGAGCCCGTTGCCGCCTTCGGCTCACCGGGCGGGGCCACGATCATCACGACGGTGCTCCAGGTGGCGGTCAACCACCTCGACCTCGGGATGTCCCTGCCCGAGGCCATCGCCGCACCGCGCCTGTCCAGCCGCAACGGGGCCGCGAGCGAGGCGGAGGCCCCCATCGCCGGCACCGCGCTCGGCGACGCGCTGCGGGCGCGCGGCCACACGATCAACCCGGTCGAGACGCTCGGCAACGTCACCGGCGTCGCCTTCCTGCCCGACGGCCGCCTGCAGGCCGCGGCCGAGCCGGAGCGCTCGGGCGGCGGCAGCGCGATGGTCGTGCGGCCCGAGCAGCCGGGGCCGCAGCGGCCGGAGCCGGAGTACGGCTTCTTCCTCAGCAACGGCTGGGCCGGCGGGAAGGCGGACCTCGCCTTCGCCTACGGCCGGCACACCGACGAGGTGCTCATCGGCGACTGGGACGGCGACGGCACCGACACCATCACGGTGCGGCGCGGCGCCCGCTACTACGTGAGCAACAGCCTGCGCAGCGGCCCCGCCGAGCGCGAGTTCGTCTACGGCCGCCCCGACGACGTCGTCCTCGTCGGCGACTGGGACGGCGACGGCACCGACACCCTGGCCGTGCGCCGCGGCAGGAGCTACCACGTGAAGAACTCGCTGACCGGCGGGCCTGCCGACGTCGTCACCGACTACGGGCGCCCGGACGACGTCGTCCTCGTCGGCGACTGGGACGGCGACGGAAACGACACCTTCACCGTGCGCAGGGGCGCGACCTACCACGTGAAGAACGACCTGCGGGGTGGCGTCGCCGACACCGTGTTCGCCTACGGCCGGGCCGGTGACGTCACGCTCGCGGGCGACTGGGACGGCAACGGGACCGACACCCTCGCCGTCCGGCGCGGGCGGGTCTACCACCTGGCCAACTCCCTGCGCAGCGGGCCGGCGGACCGGGTGGTGGCCTACGGCCGCGAGGGCGACGAGGTCTACGTCGGCGACTGGGACGGCAACGGGACCGACACCCTCGGCCTGCGCCGCACCCCGTAGCAGCGGCCGGCCCCGCAGCCACCCCGGCTGCGGGGCCGGGCCGTTTTCGGGTCTGTCGGTGGTCGCGGCGAGAATGGCCGGATGCTCAGAATTGCGACCGTCAACGTCAACGGGATCCGCGCCGCCGTCCGCAAGGGGATGGACGAGTGGGTCGCCCACCGCTCACCCGACCTGCTTCTCCTGCAGGAGGTCCGCGCCCCCGACGACGTCGTCCACGAGCTCCTCGGCGAAGGCTGGCACATCGCCCACCAGGCCTGCGACATCAAGGGCCGGGCCGGGGTGGCCGTCGCCTCCCGCCTGCCCGCCACTGCCGTGCGCGTGGGCCTGGGCGACGACGAGCCGCCGGTCGACACCGGCCGGTGGGTGGAGATGGACGTCGAGCTGCCGGGCAGCGAGCGCCCGCTCACCCTCGTGTCGATCTACATCCACTCCGGCACGGCCACCGACCCCGAGCGGATGGCCGCGAAGTACGCGCACCTCGACAAGGTGACCGCACGGCTCACCACCCTCTCGGAGCAGGCCGCGGCGGGGGAGCGCGACGTCCTCGTCGGCGGGGACGTCAACATCGTCCACCGCCCGGTCGACATCAAGAACTGGAAGAGCAACCACAACCGCACCTCCGGCGTCCTCGACCAGGAGATCGCCTACCTCGACCGCTGGTTCGACGACCTCGCCTACGTCGACCTCGGGCGCCGCCTCGGCGGCGATGGCCCCGGCCCGTTCACGTGGTGGTCGATGCGCGGCAAGGCCTTCGACAACGACGCCGGCTGGCGCATCGACTACCTGCTGTCCTCCCCGGCCTTCGCCGAGCGGGCCCGCACCGCCACCGTCGACCGCGCCGCGGCCTACGACCAGCGCTTCTCCGACCACGCCCCCCTGGTCCTCGAGGTCGACTAGCACCCGTTACCTTCTAGCTATCCCTCGGGGAGTGATGTTTCGGGGGTGCTGGCCTGTCGGGCTCGGTATGGCTCTTTGCCCCCAGTCGTTGATGATCCGGGGGGTGTTGCCGCCGAGGCCGATAGGTGGCTGGTGATCGCTGATAGGGGCCGGGCCAGACACCCTCACCCGGGGGTGCGGAGTCGCCTTCGTAACGTGGATGCCGACGTCAGCCACCGCGGACAGTCCAGCGTCATTGGTCCAGGGCGGTGAGTTACGGAGGTCAGGCATGATCCAGGAACACCACCACATCGAGGTCTTCGTCGGTCTCGACGTCGGTAAGAGCGAGCACCACGCGGTTGCCTTGGACCGGACCGGGAAGGTCCTGTTCGATAAGCCGCTGCCCAACGACGAGGGGAAACTGCGCGCGATTCTGGCGAAGCTCGCCACTCACGGGCCGGTCTTGATGGTCGTGGACCAGCCCGCCACGATCGGCGCGCTGCCGCTGGCTGTCGCCCGCGACGCCGGCGCCACGGTCGGGTACTTGCCGGGGCTGTCAATGCGCCGGATCGCCGACCTACACCCGGGCAACGCCAAGACTGACGCCCGCGATGCGCTCATCATCGCCGAGGCCGCACGGACCATGCCTCACACGCTGCGGTCGATAGAGATGGCCGATGAGCAGATCGCCGAGCTGGCGATGCTCTGCGGCTTCGATGACGACCTGCGCGGGCAGATCACCGCCACGTCTAACCGGCTGCGAGGGCTGCTGACCCAGATCCATCCCGCACTCGAGCGGGTCCTGGGTAAGCATCTGGACCACCCGGCCGTGCTCGACCTGATCCAGGCCTGGCCGACCCCGGCAGACCTCAAGACGGCCGGCACCAAGCGCATCGCCACCCGGCTGACCAAGCGAGCCCCGCGCATGGGGAGGCGACTCGCCGAGGAGATCACCGCCGCGTTGGCCGAGCAGACCGTGGTCGTCGCCGGCACCAGCGCCGCCGGGGTCGTGCTGCCGCGCCTGGCCGCCCAGCTCGCCGAGCTACGCGCCCAGCGCGACGACATCGCGGCAACGGTCGAAGAACTGGTGCGCGACCACCCTCTTCACCCGGTCCTGATGTCTATGCCGGGCAATGGCATCAGGACCACCGCACGGCTCCTGACCGAGCTCGCCGGGAAGAACTTCACCTCCGCCGCACACATGGCCTCCTACGCCGGCCTGGCCCCCGTCACACGCCGCTCTGGCACCTCCATCCGCGGCGAGCATCCCAACCGGGCTGGCAACAAGGTCCTCAAACGCGCACTGTTCCTCGCTGCCTTCGCCTCCCTCAGCGACCCGGTCTCCCGCCGCTACTACGACCGCAAACGCGCCGAGGGCAAGAAGCACAACCAGGCACTCATCGCACTAGCACGCAGACGCTGCGACGTCCTCTACGCCATGCTCCGAGACGGCTCCCTCTACGACGCCCCGACACCCCTAGCCGCTTGACAAAGGAGATAGGGGCACCCCCCAGGCCGACAGCGGAGTTTGTTCACCCGGAACAACTCCGCTGTCGGCGCGAGAGGGGGGATCGTCAGGAGACGCGTTCCGCCGGGGCGCTCGCGGGGGAGAGCAGGAAGGCGGGCTCGGCGAAGCCCGCGGCGGCGAAGGCCGCGGTGACCTCCGCGGCCACGCGCTCGGCCTGGCCCGCCGGCAGCAGCGCGATGGCCGAGCCGCCGAAGCCGCCGCCGGTCATCCGGGCCCCGTGGGCGCCGGCCGCCGTCGCGGTCTCGACGGCGAGGTCGAGCTCCGGGCACGTGACCTCGTAGTCGTCACGCAGCGAGGCATGCGAGCCGGCCATGAGCTCCCCGAGCGCGGCGGCGTCGAGCTGCCCCGCTCCGAGCTCCGCGACGAAGCGGGTGACCCGCTCGATCTCGGTGACGACGTGGCGCACCCGGCGCTGGACCACGGGCTCCTCCAGCGCGGCGAGGGCGGCGTCGAGGTCCTCGACCTCGCGCAGTGTGGCGACCCCGAGCCGGCGGGCGGCCCGCTCGCAGCTGTCGCGACGCTCGGCGTACTGGCCGTCGACGAGGGCGTGCGGGGCGCGGGTGTCGATGACGAGCAGCTCGAGCCCGGCCGTCGCGAGGTCGAAGGGGACCTGGCGGGTGGAGCCGTCGCGGCAGTCGAGGAGCAGCGCGCGGCCCTCCTGCGCCCGCAGCGAGGCGGACTGGTCCATCCCGCCGGTCGGCGCGCCGGCCACCTCGTTCTCCGCGCGCACGCAGGCGGCGGCGAGGCGGGCACGGCCGGCGTCGTCGGCCGCGAGGCCCAGGCCCCACAGCTCGTCGAGGGCGATCGCCGCGGACGCCTCGAGGGCGGCGGAGGAGGACAGCCCGGCCCCGTAGGGCACGCAGCTGTCCACCGCGACGTCGAAGCCGGTCGCGTCCTCGGCGGCGACGAGTCCCTCGGCCACCAGGGCCCACGCGACGCCGACGACGTACGCCGGCCACCCCTCGACCGCACCCGGCGTGCCGGCCGGGCCGACGGCGTCGAGGTCGATGGTGCGCACGCCCTCCTCCTGCGCGGAGGCGAGGCGCACGGTCCGGTCCGGACGGCGGCGCACCGCGACGTAGGTGCGGTGCGGCAGGGCGATCGGCAGGCACAGGCCGCCGTTGTAGTCGGTGTGCTCGCCGATGAGGTTGACGCGGCCGGGCGCCGCCCACACGCCGTCGGCCGGCTCGGGACCGAGGGCCGCGGCGAGCAGGCCACGGGCGCGGCGGGCGCCGTCGTCGGTGGTCCAGGCAGGGGTCAGGGCGCTCACGCGAGGACCTCCCGCAGCCGGTCGGCGATGCGCTCGGGGGTGGTGTCGGAGATCCACGCCCCCATGCCCGACTCGGAGCCGGCCAGGTACTTGAGCTTGCCGGGCGCGCGGAGGATCGAGAAGAGCTGAAGGTGCAGGCGCAGGTCCTCGCGACCCTCGCCGACCGGTGCCTGGTGCCACGCGGCGATGTAGGGCAGCGGGATCGCGCGCTGCTCGCCGTCGGGACTCTCCTCGACGAAGAACTGGTCCCCGGCGCGCAGGAGGCGCAGGTAGATGCCGGCGAGGTCCTCGCGCTCGGCGTCGGTGAGGGCGGGCAGGTCGGGCACGTCGCGGCGGGGGGCGAGGTGCACCTCGACGGGCCAGCGTGCGGCGGCCGGCACGTAGGCGACCCAGTGCTCGGACTCGGCGACGATGCGGCGCCCGGAACGCAGCTCGGCGTCCAGCACGTCGCGCAGCAGGTTGCGGCCGGTGGCCGCGCGGTGCTCGCGCGCTTGGCGGAGCATCGTCGCGGTGCGCGGGGTGAGGTAGGGGTAGGCGTAGATCTGCCCGTGCGGGTGGTGGAGGGTCACCCCGATCTCCTTGCCCCGGTTCTCGAAGCAGAAGACCTGCTCGATGCCGGGCAGGGCGCCGAGCTCTGCGGTTCGGTCGGCCCACGCCTCGATGACGGTGCGCATGCGGCGCTCGTCGACCGTGGACAGGGACGCCTCGGCGTCGGGGGAGAAGCAGATGACCTCGCAGCGGCCCGCGGCCGGGCGCACCTGCCACAGCGGCTCGCCGTCGAGGTGGGTGACGACGTCCTCCTCGCCGGGCACCTGGACGAGGGAGGGGAAGCGGTTCTCGAAGACGACGACGTCGTAGTCCTCGGCGGGCACCTCACCGTCGGAGTACGCCGCACCGGGCTTCGCGGGGGCGAGCGGGTTGGCGTCCGCCGGCGGCAGGTGGGTGCGGTTCATCCGGTGGGTCGCCATCGGCACCCACTCGCCGGTGAGGACGTCGTAGCGCATCTGCGGGCCGGTGAAGGGGCGCTCCACGCCGTCGGGACCGGCGACGGGGGCGAAGCGGTCCGGCAGCGGGCGGGGGTCGTCCAGCCGCCGGGTGGCGCCGCCCGAGACGTAGGGCTCGGAGTCGTCGAAGTAGATGATGTCGCGGCCGTCGGCCAGGCGGCCCCGGGTCTTGCGGACGGTGTCAGTCATCGGAGGCGATCTCCAGGGAGAAGTCGTGGGTGGCTGCCGCGGCGAGGGTCTCCTCGTCGGGCTGGGCGTCGGTGACGAGGGCGGCGAGGTCCTCCGCCCGGCAGAAGGTGCGCAGGCCGCGCACCCCCCACTTGCTCGCGTCCAGGACGGCGACGGCGCTGCGCCCGGTGGCGAGCAGCGCGGCGTTCGTCGACGCCTCCTGGAGGTTGGGGGTCATGAGGCCGATCGCGGGGTCGAAGCCGTGCGCACCGAGGAAGACCCAGTCCACGCGAACGTCGCGCAGGTAGTCGACGGTGGCCGGCCCGACGAGCGCGTCGGAGGGCGTGCGCTCACCGCCGGTGAGGACGACGGTCGGGGCCGGGCGGCCGGCCTCCCGGGCCTGCATCGCGGCCTGGTGGAGGACGTCGGCGGCCGGCAGGGAGTTGGTGATGACCGTGAGGGTGGCGAAGTGGGGCAGCGCGGTGAGGGCGCGGGCGACGGCGAGGGTCGTCGTCCCGGCCGAGAGGGCGACGGCGTCGCCCGGCTCCACCCGGGAGGCGGCCAGGGTGCCGATGCGCGCCTTCTCGGTCTGGTGCTGGCCCGCCTTGAGTGCGAAGGCCGGCTCCTGCGCCGAGCGGCTGGGCGCCACTGCGCCGCCGTGGACGCGGGCGACGAGCCCGCGGCGCACGAGGCTGGTGATGTCCCGGCGGATGGTCATCTCCGAGACGCCGAGCTGGTCGACCATCTCGGCGACCCGCACGCCCCCGTGCTGGCTGACGGCGGCGAGGATCTGCTGCTGGCGCTGCCGGGCCAGCAGGGGTGGCGCCTCGGGACGTTCGGTGTCCATGTCCGCAGTATGCCAGAAAACGCCCCATAACCGAACATGACCGATCATGGAGCTCCGGTCTCCCCCGGCTGCCGCACCCACTGGGTGGCCCCTGAGTCGACCGGTGTTGGTGATGCCGCCTGCGGGGTTCGTCCCTAGGCTGTGCGGCCATGAGCACCGAGGGCGGTCCGACGCTGGGGGAGCGCCTCACCGCGCTCATGTCGCGCTGGGAGCACTCCCGGCCCGGCCGGGCGCTGGCCCGGTACGCCAAGACCAACGGCGGCCTGCTCGCCGGCGGCATCACCTACTCCGCGCTCTTCTCGATCTTCGCCGCGCTGACCATCGGCTACACGATCTTCATGACCGTGCTCGGCAACAACGCCGAGCTGCGCGACACCGTCCTGGAGAGCGTCGACGACGCCCTGCCCGGCATCATCGACACGGGCAGCAACGGGGGCATCGTCACCCCCGAGCAGCTGATGCTCGACACGGCGCTCAACCCCGCGAGCATCGCCGCCGTCGGCGTCCTCCTGTGGACGGCGATCTCCGTCATGGGCGCCCTCAAGCGCTCGATCCGGATGATGTTCGGCATCGTCGCCCCCAAGGAGAGCCCCGTGCTCACCCGGGTGCGCGACCTCGGCGGCTTCCTCATCCTCGCCCTCGCGGTGGTGACGACGGCGGCGCTCGGCATCGCCGCCGGCGCGGCCGGGCAGTGGCTGCTCGACACCGTCGGCATCGAGGGCACCTTCGCCTCCGTCGCGCTGCGCGTCCTCGGCTATCTCGTCGCCCTGCTCGTCGACGGCGCGGTCTTCGTCCTGCTCTTCCGGGTGCTCGCCGGGGTGCACGTGCCGCGCCGCGACCTTCTCATCGGCGCGCTGCTCGGCGCGGTCGCCTCCACCGTCCTGCGGATCTTCGGCACCACGCTCGTCGGCGGCGCCGACAACCCGCTGCTGCAGACCGCCGCCGCGCTCATCACCCTGCTCCTGTGGGTCAACCTCCTCGCCCGCGTCACCCTGATGATCGCCGCGTGGACCGCGAACCCGCCCGCCCCGCCCAAGCCGGACGAGCCTGGCGCGACGAACTTCGACGAGCACCCGAACTACGTCACCCTCTCCGTGCCGCGCACCCTCACCTGGGACTACGAGGCCACCACCGGCACCGTCCAGGCGGACGAGAAGCTCCGGGAGGAGACCCTCGTCGCGGACCTGGAACAGCTGGGGGAGGAGGGTGAGGAGGTGCTCGCGGCCCGCGAGGCGGAGGCGGAGCGCGCGGAGTGGAACGACCGGGAGGCCGTGGAGGCCCGCGCCAGGGACGCCTACTGGGGCGGCCTCGTGGGCCGGGTCCGTGAGTGGAACCGCGGCCGGCTCCGCCACCGCTACGGCAGCAGTGACGCCTACGCCGAGCGGGCGGCGAGGCGTCGCAAGGCGCGCGGCGAGACCCGCCGCCGCGAGCCCTGACCGCCACCCGCGCCGAGTACGCACAAACGGTCACTCAGGCGGAGTCGAAGGGCGCCGCTGGTGACCGTCTGTGCGTACTCGAGCTTGAGGGGGAGGACCTCAGACGCCGTTGCGGAGGGCGGTCCGGAGGTCGAAGTTCAGCTGGTTGATCGTGTCGAGCGGGATGCCCTTGGGGCACACGGCCGCGCACTCACCGATGTTCGTGCAGCCACCGAAGCCCTCGGCGTCCTGCTGAGCCACCATCGAGACCACGCGCCCGAGCCGCTCCGGCTGGCCCTGGGGCAGCTTGCCGAGGTGGGTGACCTTGGCGGCGGTGAACAGCATCGAGGAGCCGTTGGGGCAGGCCGCGACGCAGGCGCCGCAGCTGATGCACGCGGCGGCCTCGAAGGCGGCGTCCGCGTCGACCTTGGGCACCGGGGTCGCGTGGGCGTCCGGGGCCGCGCCGGTGTTGGCGGAGATGAAGCCACCGGCCTGGATGATGCGGTCGAAGGCCGAGCGGTCGACGACGAGGTCCTTGATGACCGGGAAGGGGTCGGCGCGCCACGGCTCGACGGTGATGGTGTCGCCGTCCTTGAAGGAGCGCATGTGCAGCTGGCAGGTGGTGGTGACCTCCGGCCCGTGCGCGACGCCGTCGATCATGAGGCCGCACATGCCGCAGATGCCCTCGCGGCAGTCGTGGTCGAAGGCGACCGGCTCCTCGCCCTGGGCGATGAGCTGCTCGTTGAGGACGTCGAGCATCTCGAGGAAGGACATGTCCTCGGAGACGTCGTCCAGCTTGTAGTCGACCATCCGGCCGCGGGTGGCGGCGTTGGCCTGACGCCAGACCTTGAGGGTGATTCTCACTTGTAGCTCCGCTGCTTCATCTCGACGTACTCGTACACGAGGTCCTCCTTGTGGAGCACGGGCGGCTCACCGGCCCCTGCCCACTCCCACGCCGCGACGTAGGCGAACTCGTCGTCGTGGCGCAGCGCCTCGCCGTCCTCCGTCTGGCTCTCCGCGCGGAAGTGGCCGCCGCAGGACTCGCGGCGGTGCAGCGCGTCGATGCACATGAGCTCACCGAGCTCGAGGAAGTCGGCGACGCGGCTGGCCTTCTCCAGGGACTGGTTGAAGTCGTCGGCCGCACCGAGGACCCGCACGTCGCGCCAGTACTCCTCGCGCAGCGCCCGGATCTTCTCGATGGCGGTCTGCAGGCCCTCGGCCGTGCGCTCCATCCCGCAGTACTCCCACATGATCTGGCCGAGCTCCTTGTGGAAGGAGTCGACCGACCGGGTGCCGTTGGCGCCCATGAGGCGGGAGATGCGGTCCTCGACCGACGCGCGGGCCTCGAGCACCGCCGGGTGGTCCTCGGCGATCTTCTCGAAGGGACCGTCGGCGAGGTAGTCGTTGATCGTGTTCGGCAGGACGAAGTAGCCGTCCGCCAGGCCCTGCATGAGCGCCGAGGCACCCAGGCGGTTGGCGCCGTGGTCGGAGAAGTTCGCCTCACCGGTGACGAAGAGCCCGGGGATGGAGGACTGGAGGTCGTAGTCCACCCACAGGCCGCCCATCGTGTAGTGGACGGCGGGGTAGATGCGCATCGGCACCTCGTAGGGGTTCTCCCCGGTGATGCGCTGGTACATGTCGAAGAGGTTGCCGTACTTGGCCTCGACCGCCTTGCGGCCCATGCGCTCGATCGCCTCGGCGAAGTCGAGGTACACGCCGCGGCGCACGCCGTCGACCTCCGGGCCCACGCCACGGCCGTCGTCGCACACGTTCTTCGCCTGGCGGGAGGCGATGTCGCGGGGGACGAGGTTGCCGAAGGCCGGGTAGATGCGCTCGAGGTAGTAGTCGCGGTCCTCCTCGGGGATGTCCCGGGGGTCCTTGTCGCAGTCCTCGGCGCGCTTGGGCACCCAGATGCGGCCGTCGTTGCGCAGCGACTCGCTCATGAGCGTGAGCTTGGACTGGTAGTCCCCGGAGACGGGGATGCACGTCGGGTGGATCTGCGTGTAGCAGGGGTTGCCGAACAGGGCGCCCTTGCGGTGCGCGCGCCAGATCGCCGTCGTGTTCGAGCCCATCGCGTTCGTCGACAGGTAGAAGACGTTGCCGTAGCCGCCGGTGGCGAGGACGACGACGTCGGCCATGTGCGTCTCGATCTCACCGGTGACCATGTCGCGGACGATGACGCCGCGGGCGCGGCCGTCCACGACGACGAGCTCGAGCATCTCGTGGCGCGCGTACATCTGGACCGTGCCGGCGGCGATCTGCCGCTCGAGGGCCTGGTAGGCGCCGATGAGCAGCTGCTGGCCGGTCTGGCCGCGGGCGTAGAAGGTGCGGGACACCTGCACGCCACCGAAGGAGCGGTTGTCGAGCAGGCCGCCGTACTCGCGGGCGAAGGGCACGCCCTGGGCGACGCACTGGTCGATGATGTTCGCGCTGACCTCGGCCAGGCGGTAGACGTTGGACTCCCGGGCGCGGAAGTCGCCGCCCTTGACGGTGTCGTAGAAGAGCCGGAAGGTCGAGTCGTTGTCGTTGCGGTAGTTCTTCGCCGCGTTGATCCCGCCCTGCGCGGCGATCGAGTGCGCCCGGCGGGGGGAGTCCTGGTAGCAGAAGGACTTCACCTGGTAGCCGGCCTCGCCGAGGGTGGCGCCGGCGGCGGCGCCGGCCAGGCCGGTGCCGACGATGATCGCGCTGATCTTGCGGCGGTTGGCCGGGTTGACGAGACGCGCGCTGAACTGGCGCTCGCGCCAGCGGCGCTCCACCGGGACGTTCGTGGGGGCCTTGGTGTCGGCGATCGGGGCGCCCTCGCGGTAGAGGCCGTCGATGAGCTGGTCAGTCATGGGATGTACTGCTCCGCAGTCCTAGTTGATGATGCCGAAGGCGATGGCGAGCGGCGTGGCGAGGAAGCCGACGACGACGACGAGCGCGACCACCAGGGCGGCTGCCTTGATCATCGGCTGGCGGGTGCGGTTGGACCAGCCGAGCGTCTGCACGGCGCTCCAGATGCCGTGCCGCAGGTGCATGCCCAGCGCGATCATCGCCAGGACGTAGACCGCCACGACCCACCAGACACCGAAGTCGGCGACGAGCCGCTCGTAGGGGCTGTCGTGCGAGCCGGTGACCTGGATGGTCAGGGTCGTGAACTGGAGGATGTGGAAGATGATGAACAGGAGCAGCGCGAGGCCGCCCCACATCATCGTGCGGGAGGACAGGCTCGAGGCGATCGACTTCTTGACGACGTACTTCTGCGAGCGTGCCGCGCGCTTGCGCCGCACGAGCAGCGCCGAGGACCACACGTGCAGCACGAGGCTGACGATGAGGCCGACGCGCATGACCCACAGGAAGCCGGAGTTCGGGAGCATGGGCTCACCGAGCACGCGCAGGTGGTGCGCGTAGTCGTCGAAGGCCTGCTGGCCGGAGAACGCCTTGAGGTTGCCGTACATGTGCGCCAGCAGGAACAGCAGGAAGATGATCCCGGTGACGGCCATGACGAGCTTGAGGGCGACCGATGTGCGGCGACCCTTGACCTGCCGCGCTGCAGTATGAGTGGTGGACACACCAGCATGGTATCTACTTCGCGGCCGTGGTCGGGACCATGGGCCCGGGGCGGGCGCCGTCGTCCGGGTAGTGGGCGGGCGCTGTCTACGCTGGCGCCATGAGCGCGCGCCCCATCTCCGGCTTCCACGCCGTCGTGCCCGCCGGCGGCGCCGGCACCCGGCTGTGGCCCCTGTCCCGGCGGGACCGTCCCAAGTTCCTCCTCGACCTCACCGGCAGCGGCCGCACCCTCCTCCAGGGCACCTGGGACCGCCTCGCGCCCCTGGCCGACGGCGTCACGGTGGTGACCGGCGAGGCCCACGCCGCCGCGGTGCGCGAGCAGCTGCCCGCGCTCACCGCCGCCGGGCTCCTCACCGAGCCCTCGGGCCGGGACTCGATGGCCGCGATCGGGCTCGCGGCCGCCGTGCTGCGCGAGCGCCACGGCGACGTCGTCGTCGGGTCCTTCGCCGCCGACCACGTCGTGCGCCGCCCCGCGGCCTTCGCCGCCGCCGTCGAGGAGGCCGTCGCGGCGGCCCGGGCCGGGTACGTCGTGACGATCGGCGTGGAGGCCGACCACCCCTCGACCGCCTTCGGCTACGTCGAGTCCGGCGCGCCGCTCGGGCTGGCCGACGCCCCCGCCGCCCGCCACGTCGCCTCCTTCGCCGAGAAGCCCGACGCCGCCACGGCCGCCGCGTACCTCGCCACCGGCCGCTACCGCTGGAACGCGGGGATGTTCGTCGTCCGGGCGGAGGTGCTCCTCGAGCACCTGCGCCGCCTCCAGCCGCCGCTGCACGACGGGCTGATCGCCATCGCCCGCGCGTGGGACGGCCCCGACCGTGAGGCCGTGCTCGCCCGCGAGTGGCCGCGCCTCACCCGCATCGCCATCGACCACGCCGTCGCCGAGCCCGTCGCCGCCGACGGCGGGGTCGCGGTCGTCCCCGCCGAGCTGGGCTGGGACGACGTCGGCGACTGGCGCTCCCTCGGCTCGCTGCTCCCCGCCGGGGCCGACGGCGTGCGCGCCCTGGGCGGTGAGCCGCTCGTCGCCGACAGTGCCGACGCCGTCGTCGTCCCGGCCGCCGACCGGCTCGTCGCGCTGCTCGGGGTGCCCGGCGCCGTCGTCGTCGACACCGCCGACGCACTGCTCGTCACGACGACGGAGCACGCGCAGCGGCTCAAGGAGCTCGTCGACCGCCTCCCCGACGCGTTGCGCTGAGCCGCGCTAGGGTCGCTGGGGTGAACGACGTCCCCCAGGCCGACCGGATCGTCCAGCTCGCGGAAGAGCTGGACGAGGAGCTGGTCGCGATCCGTCGCCAGATCCACGCCAATCCCGAGCTCGGCTGGATGGAGCAGGAGACGACGACCCTCCTGTTCGACCGGCTCACCGCCGCGGGCCTGTCGCCACGCCGTCTCAAGGGCAGCGGGCTCGTCTGCGACATCGGCCCGGACCCGCGGGAACGTGGGCGACGGCGCATCGGCCTGCGCGGCGACATCGACGCGCTGCCCGTCCCCGAGTCCACCGGGCTGCCCTTCCGCTCCCGCCGCCAGGGCGTCTCGCACGCCTGCGGGCACGACGTCCACGCGACCGCCGTCCTCGGCGCCGGGCTCGTCCTCGCCCGCCTGGAGGAGGAGGGCCAGCTCCCGGTCGGCGTGAGGCTCATCCTCCAGCCCGCCGAGGAGGTCCAGCCCAGCGGCGCCAAGGAGCTCCTCGACCAGGGCGTCCTCGACGGCGTCGAGCAGATCTACGCGCTCCACTGCGCCCCAAAGATCGACTGCGGGAAGATCGGCTCCCGCATCGGACCGATCACCGCCGCCTCGGACAACGTGACGATCACCGTGCGCTCCACCGGCGGGCACACCTCCCGCCCGCACCTCACCGGGGACGTCGTCTACGCGCTCGGGCACGTCATCACCCAGCTGCCCGCCGTGCTGGACCGCCGCCTGGACCCCCGCTCCGGCGCCAACCTCACGTGGGGTGCGGTGAACGCCGGCCGGGCAGCCAACACGATCCCGGCCTCCGGCACGGTGACCGGGACGCTGCGCTCCCTGGACGTGGAGACCTGGGAGCGGGCCGGCAGGCTCGTCGACGACGTCGCCGCGGACCTCCTCGCGCCGCTCGGCGTCGAGGTCGAGCTCAAGCACCAGAAGGGCATGCCTCCGGTCGTCAACGACGAGCAGTGCGTGCGCATGCTCGACGGTGCCACCCGGGAGGTCATCGGCCCCGACGCCGTCGTCCTCACCGAGCAGTCCCTGGGCGGGGAGGACTTCGCCTGGTACCTCTCCCGCGTGCCGGGCGCCATGGTGCGCCTGGGCACCCGGGTGCGCGGTGGCCCCGCCCACGACCTGCACCAGGGCGACCTCGTCGTCGACGAGCGCGCGATCGGCATCGGCGTGCGGGTGCTGGCGCGCACCGCGCAGCGGGCCGGCTACGAGCCCCGGGTCACCGCGCAGCCGCGGCCGGGTGCGCGTGGCGGCACGCCCGTCGTGTCCGGGCGGGGCCCCGCCTCCGTCCGCTCGCGATAGCAACGGTTGTGTAACAGAACATAGAGAAATCTCACCATGCGACCAAAGTCGCATCGTCGGAGGCTTAGGGTCGGCGTACACAGCCGACCGTGTGGCTGACGCCTCCATCGTCGTGCCGCACCGGCCTCATCCATCCCCCAGGAGACAAGCGTGAAGAAGACGATCTACGCGACCGCCCTCGCGGCCGTAGCCACGCTGGCACTCGCGGCGTGCGGCGACGCGCCGGAGGACGACAGCACCCCCGCTGGCGACGCCACGGAGACCACCGGCTCGGCCGAGGAGGTCGACTACCTCGCCTGCCTCATCTCCGACCAGGGCGGCTGGGAGGACCAGTCCTTCAACCAGTCCGCCATGGAAGGTGGCGTGCGCGCCCAGGAGGAGCTGGGGATCCAGCTCAACGACGCCGAGTCCCAGTCGGACGCCGACTTCGGGCCCAACGTCGACTCCATGGTCCAGCAGGGCTGCGACATGACCATCGGTGTCGGCTTCCTCCTCGAGGACCCGATCCAGGCGGCCGCCGAGGCCAACACCGACGTCTCCTTCGGGCTCGTCGACGCGACCTTCTCCAACCCGGGCGAGGGCGCGGACGCCGCGCCGATCCCGGTCGAGCTGCCTAACGCCGCTCCCATCATCTTCAACACGGCCGAGGCCGCCTACCTCGCGGGCTACGTCGCCGCGGGCATGAGCGAGACCGGCACCGTGGCCACCTTCGGTGGTCTGCCGATCCCCTCCGTCAACATCTTCATGGACGGCTTCGTCGACGGCGTCGCGAAGTACAACGAGGACAACGGCACCGACGTCAACGTGCTCGGCTGGGACAAGGAGGCGCAGGACGGCACCTTCTCCGGCGGCTTCGAGGACCAGGGCCAGGGCCAGGCGCTGACCGAGCAGTTCATCGCCCAGGGCGCCGACGTCATCATGCCGGTCGCCGGCCCCGTCGGCCTCGGTGCGGCTGCCGCCGCCGAGAGCGCCGGCAACACGTGGATCGTCGGTGTCGACTCCGACTGGACCGCCTCCACCGACTACGCCGATATCGTCCTCGCCTCCGTCGTCAAGGAGATCGGGGCGGGCGTCTTCGAGACCATCAAGATGGACCTCGAGGGCGAGTTCACCGGCGAGCCCTACATCGGCGACCTCGCCAATGGCGGTGTCAGCCTCGCCCCCGGCAGCGCCGACATCCCCGAGGAGCTGCTCGGCGCCGTCGAGGAGCTCCAGGAGCAGATCGTCTCCGGCGACATCGTCGTCGAGACCGTCAACGCTCCCTGACCCACGACGTCCAGTGACGGCCCGGCCCCTGGGCCGGGCCGTCACGTTCGTCCTCCACGGACGCCCTGAGCGTCCCCCTCCGGCCGCGTCCGCGCGGCCCCCGACTCGATGGAGCGGATGTGAAGCTCGAGCTTCGCGGCATCACCAAGCGCTTCGGCCCCCTGGTCGCCAACGACCACATCGACCTCGTCGTCGAGCCCGGGGAGATTCACGCGCTGCTCGGTGAGAACGGGGCCGGCAAGAGCACGCTGATGAACGTGCTCTACGGCCTGTACGACCCGGACGAGGGCGAGATCCTCCTCGACGGCGAGCCGGTGACCTTCTCCGGACCCGGGGACGCCGTCGCCGCCGGCATCGGCATGGTCCACCAGCACTTCATGCTCGTCCCGGTCTTCACCGTCGCCGAGTCCGTGGCCCTCGGCTACGAGCCGACCGGCCCGCTGGGGATCATCAGCCAGCGCGAGGCGCGCAAGCGGGTCAAGGCGATCTCCGACCGCTTCGGTTTCGACGTCGACCCCGACGCCGTCATCGAGGACCTGCCCGTCGGTGTGCAGCAGCGCGTCGAGATCATCAAGGCGCTCTCCCGCGACGCGAAGGTGCTCATCCTCGACGAGCCGACGGCGGTGCTCACCCCCCAGGAGACCGACGAGCTCATCGCGATCATGCGCCAGCTCAAGGCTGAGGGCACCTCCATCGTCTTCATCACCCACAAGCTGCGCGAGGTCCGCGCCATCGCCGACTCCATCACGGTCATCCGCCGCGGCAGGGTCGTCGGCGAGGCGAGCCCCGAGAGCTCGGAGACCGAGCTCGCCTCCCTCATGGTCGGGCGCTCGGTGAGCATGGCGGTCGACAAGGACCACGCCGAGCCGGGGGAGGAGTCCTTCGTCGTCACCGACCTGTCGGTGCTCGACGCCAAGGGCCAGGTCGCCGTCGACCGCCTCGACCTCACCGTCCGCCGTGGCGAGATCGTCGTCGTCGCCGGGGTCCAGGGCAACGGGCAGACCGAGCTCACCGAGGCGATCCTCGGGCTCGTCGAGCCGGTGTCCGGCTCGGTCCTCCTCGACGGCAAGGACCTCACCGGCGCGAGCGTCAAGGAGCGGCTGCGCTCCGGCATCGGCTTCGTCCCCGAGGACCGCTCCACGGGAGGGGTCATCGCCGGCTTCACCGTCGCCGAGAACTTCATCCTCGACCTGTACGACACCGAGCCCTTCGCCGCGCTCGGCAGTCTGCGGCCCAGCGTCGTCGAGGAGAACGCGCTCAAGCGTGCCGAGCAGTTCGACGTGCGCCTCACCTCGGTGCACGACCCCATCTCCACGCTGTCCGGCGGCAACCAGCAGAAGGTCGTCATCGCGCGCGAGATGTCCCGCCCGCTGCGCCTGCTCGTCGCCTCCCAGCCCACCCGCGGCGTCGACGTCGGGTCCATCGAGTTCATCCACAAGGAGATCGTCAGCGAGCGGGACAAGGGCACCCCGGTGCTCATCGTCTCGACCGAGCTCGACGAGGTCATGGCCCTGGCCGACCGCATCGCCGTCATGTACCGCGGGCGCGTCGTCGGCGTCGTCCCCGGCGACACCGACCGCGACGTCCTCGGCCTCATGATGGCCGGCGTCCCCTACGAGGAGGCGCTGTCCGAGGCCGCCCAGCACCGCACCGCGATGTCCGCGGCGGACGACATGAGTGAGGAGACCGCGCCGTGAGCGAGGAGGAGACCCGGCGCCCGGCCGAGCACCCCGGTGACGTCGTCGCCCAGGCGGAGGAGTCCCCGGCATCGGCGAAGCAGGTCCCGGAGGAGCAGCCGCCCACCCGCACCGCACAGTTCGTCCGGGACGTCCTCTCGGGCGGCTGGCTCGTCACCGTGCTCGCGATCGTCATCGCGCTCCTGCTCAGCGGCATCCTCATCGCCGCCGCCGACGCCCGCGTCCAGGAGACCGCCGGCTACCTCTTCGCGCGGCCCACCGACTTCCTCGGCGCCGTGTGGGACGCCGTCTCCCAGGCCTACGCCGCCCTGTTCCGCGGCTCGATCTTCGACTACCAGGCCGAGTCCTTCACCCGCGCGATCCGGCCGCTGACGGAGACGCTCGTCTTCTCCGTCCCGCTGATCTTCACCGGCCTGGGCATCGCCATCGCCTTCCGCGCCGGGATGTTCAACATCGGTGGGCAGGGCCAGATCATCGTCGGCGCCATCCTCGGCGGCTGGATCGGCTTCT
Organism: Georgenia phoenicis; assembly: GCF_047302425.1. Taxonomy (NCBI): domain Bacteria; kingdom Bacillati; phylum Actinomycetota; class Actinomycetes; order Allobogoriellales; family Allobogoriellaceae; genus Georgenia; species Georgenia phoenicis. The sequence goes on from NZ_CP154855.1 coordinate 960,005, forward strand.
CCCTCGACCTGCCCGTCGTCCTCCACCTCGTCGTCGCCATCGCCGGCGCCGTCCTCGGTGGCGCGATCTGGGCGGGGATCGCCGGCGTGCTCAAGGCGAGGACCGGGGCCAACGAGGTGATCGTCACGATCATGCTCAACAACATCGCGGTCTACCTCATCGGCTGGGTCCTCACCCAGCCGGCCTTCCAGCAGAGCGGCTCCGCGCTGCCGCGGTCGCCCAACGTCAAGGACACCGCGCTGTACCCGCTGCTCCTCGGTGAGGGCTTCCGCCTCCACCTCGGCTTCGTCCTCGTCATCCTCGTCACCGCCGCGGTGTGGTGGCTCGTGGAGCGCTCGACCTTCGGCTTCGAGCTGCGCGCCGTCGGCGCCAACGCCGAGGCCGCCCGCACCGCGGGCGTCTCCGTCGCCAAGGTGACGATCGTCGCCCTCGTCGTCGCCGGTGCCCTCAGCGGCCTCGGCGGCTCGGCACAGGTGCTCGGCACGGAGCAGATCCTCACTGCGGGTGTCGCGGCGAGCTACGGCTTCGACGCGATCACCGTGGCCCTCCTCGGACGCGCGACCCCGTGGGGCACCTTCGCGGCGGGCCTGCTGTTCGGGGCGCTCAAGGCCGGTGGCTTCCTCATGCAGTCCACCACCCAGACCCCGATCGACATCATCCTCGTCGTCCAGTCGATCATCGTGCTGCTCATCGCGGCCCCGCCCCTCGTCCGGGCGATCTTCCGCCTGCCGGCACCGGACCGTTCGCGCGGGAGGACCACCGTGCTCGCCGCCAAGGAGGCCTCGGCATGAGCCAGACCACGCTCACCCGCTCCGACGCCCGTGACTCCGCGGTGCTGCCGCCCGTCAAGTGGCGCGGCCCCGGCTTCATGGCCGTCTTCACCCTCGTCTCCGTGCTCGGCTTCGCGCTCTTCACCGAGTCGGGCACGACGACCTTCCGCACCGCCACGGGCGGGGAGCTCGCCGAGATCCCCAACACCGAGGTCCCGACCGTCCCTGCACTGTGGGTGCTCACCCTCGTCATGGCGGCCGTCACCGGCTACTCGGCCTACCGCGCGGCGCGCCGCCAGCCGCTGGGCTGGTGGCCGCCGGCGCTCTTCGGCGTCGCCTTCGTCCTGGCCTTCCTCACCTGGCAGGGCAGCGGCGCCACCATCCCGGTGACCTCGCTGCTCACCGGCGCGCTCGCGCTGTCCGTGCCGCTCGTCTTCGGCTCGCTGTCCGGCGTCATGTGCGAGCGCTCGGGTGTCATCAACATCGCGATCGAGGGGCAGCTGCTCGCCGGCGCCTTCCTCGCGGCGGTCGTCGCCTCCGTGACGACGAGCCCCTACCTCGGGGTCGTCGCCGCGCCGATCGCCGGCGCGCTCGTCGGCGTCCTGCTCGTGTTCTTCAGCGTGAAGTACTGGGTGGACCAGATCATCGTCGGCGTCGTGCTCAACGTGCTCGTCCTCGGCGTCACGAGCTTCTTCTTCTCCACCGTGCTGAGCGAGAACCCCGACCTCAACCAGCGCCAGCGCCTGCCCTCCCTGCCGGTGCCGCTGCTGTCGGACATCCCGGTCATCGGCCCGGTGCTGTTCGACCAGAACATCCTCGTGTACCTCATGTACGTGGCGGTCATCGCGCTGCAGTTCTTCCTCTTCCGCAGCCGGTGGGGCCTGCGGGTGCGCGCCGTCGGCGAGCACCCCAAGGCGGCGGACACCGTCGGCATCGACGTCATCCGCACCCGCTGGGTGACCCCGATCCTCGGCAGCGCGCTCGCCGGGCTCGGCGGGGCCTTCTTCACCGTCGGCTCCGGCCTCGCCTTCGGCCGCGACATGTCCGCCGGCAACGGCTTCATCGCCCTGGCGGCGATGATCCTCGGCCGGTGGAACCCGCTCGGTGCCCTCGCCGCGGCGCTCCTCTTCGGCTTCTCCCGCAACCTGGCGAACATGCTCAGCGCCATGGGCGGCAGCGGCATCCCCGGGGAGTTCCTCCTCATGCTGCCCTACGTCGTCACCATCTTCGCCGTCGCCGGCTTCGTCGGGCGGGTGCGCGCCCCCGCCGCGGAGAACACCCCCTACGTCAAGTAGCAGCCCCCCACCGCCGACAGCCGATGTATCCGCAAGGAGAGGCCCATGATCGACGACGCCACCTGGCAGCGGCTGCGTGAGCTCGCCCGCGAGATGGTCCCGCGCGCCTACGTCCCCTACTCCACCTACCCGGTCGGTGCGGCCGCGCTCGTTGACGACGGCCGCACCGTCACCGGGTGCAACGTGGAGAACGCGTCCTACGGGATCGGGTTGTGCGCCGAGTGCGGGCTCGTCTCCGCCCTGCACGCCACGGGCGGGGGCCGCCTCGTCGCCTTCACCTGCGTCGACGGCGAGGGCACCGTCATCGTGCCCTGCGGGCGGTGCCGCCAGCTGCTGTGGGAGCACGGGGGCCCCGAGCTGCTCGTCGAGACGCCCAGCGGCATCCACCCGATGAGCGAGCTGCTGCCCGAGGCCTTCGGCCCGGACCACCTGGAGGGGTGGACCGGCCGGTCCGGCCGGTAGTCAGGCGGGCAGGTCCCGCACGCGGCGGGCCGGGACGCCCGCGTACAGACCGTGCGGGGCGCAGTCCGCGGACACGACCGCCCCCGCGGCGATGACGCAGCCGTCCCCGATCGTCACCCCTGGGAGAACGAGTGCGCGGGCGCCGATCCACACGCCGTCACCGACGACGATCGGCCGGGCGGTCGTCCGTCCGGCGCGCCGACCGGCGGGCCCCAGCTCGTGGGACTGGGTGACGAAGAGGACGTCCATGGCGATGTCGCACCGGGCGCCGATCGTGATCGACCCCGCCGTGTTGAACCGGACCCGGTAGTTCACCGACGTCCCACGTCCGATCGTGAGGTTGCGGTTGCCCACCCAGACCGTGGGCTGGATCCGGGAGGGCGCGACGTTCGCGCCGAGTGCCCGGTAGAGCAGCCAGCGTGCCGGCGTCGGGACGAGGACGGAGCTCGCCAGCGTGTTGAACGTCAAGTCCCGTCGCAGCGTCGGCCACGCCTTCTTGAGCAGTCCCACGGTCGCAGCGTAGGGCGTCCCACGTGGTGCTGTTCGCCGTTCCGCGTGCGCTCCTCCCGGCGGACGCCGACGCCGCGGCCTAGGGTTGGCCCATGACCGAAGCCTTCGACGTCGTCGACATCATCCGGACCAAGCGGGACGGCGGAACCCTCGCCGCCGAGGAGATCGACTGGGTGGTCGACGCCTACACCCGCGGCGTCGTCGCCGACGAGCAGATGTCGGCGCTCGCGATGGCGATCTTCCTGCGCGGCATGAGCCGCGACGAGATCTTCCGCTGGACGGGGGCGATGATCGCCTCCGGCAGCCGGATGGACTTCTCGGGCCTGTCCCGGCCCACCTCGGACAAGCACTCCACCGGCGGCGTCGGTGACAAGATCACCCTGCCGCTCGCGCCGCTCGTCGCGGTCTTCGACGTCGCCGTCCCCCAGCTCTCGGGCCGCGGGCTGGGCCACACCGGTGGCACCCTCGACAAGCTCGAGGCGATCCCCGGCTGGCGCGCCGACCTCGACAACGACGCGATCCTGCGCCAGCTCGAGGACGTCGGCGCCGTCATCTGCGCCGCCGGCACCGGCCTGGCCCCGGCGGACAAGAAGCTCTACGCGCTGCGCGACACCACCGGCACCGTCGAGGCGATCCCGCTCATCGCCTCCTCGATCATGAGCAAGAAGATCGCCGAGGGCACCGACTCCCTCGTCCTCGACGTCAAGGTCGGCTCGGGCGCCTTCATGAAGGACCTCGACGCCGCCCGCGAGCTCGCCCGCACGATGGTGGCCCTCGGCAGCGACGCCGGCGTGCGCACGACGGCGCTCCTCACCGACATGTCGACCCCGCTCGGCCTCACCGCCGGCAACGCGCTCGAGGTCCGCGAGTCCGTCGAGGTGCTCGCCGGTGGCGGGCCCGAGGACGTCGTCGAGCTCACCGTCGCGCTGGCCCGCGAGATGCTCGACGCCGCGGGCCGCACCGACGCAGACCCCCGTGAGGCGCTCGCCGACGGGCGCGCGATGGACGTGTGGCGCCGCATGATCAGCGCGCAGGGCGGGGACCCGGACGCCGCGCTGCCCACCGCCCGCGAGACCGAGACGCTCACCGCCGAGTCCGACGGCGTGGTCAGCCGCGTCGACGCCTACGCCGTGGGCGTGTGCGCGTGGCGCCTTGGCGCGGGCCGCGCCCGCCAGGGCGACGCCGTCCAGGCCGGTGCCGGCGTGGAACTGCACGTCAAGCCCGGCGACACCGTCCGTGCGGGCCAGCCGCTGCTCACCATGCACACCGACACCCCCGAGCGCTTCGACCGTGCGCGCCAGGCGCTCGAGGGCGGTATCGACATCGGCGACGGCGCGGCCGACGGGCCCGGTTCCGTCGTCCTCGAGAAGATCGCGGGCTGACATGGCGTCGTCGTGGCACAGGTGGCAGCTGACGGCGCCGCTGGCCGCCCTGAGCCGCCCGGTGCGCACGACGGCCCGGGCGGTCCCGCTCGGTCACGGGCCGGCCGCGGCCGCCGGGACCGGCGTCACCGAGCCGGCCGACGGGCTGCCCGTGCTGCTCGACGGTGCCCGGGCCCGGCAGGTCGACCCGACGACGTGCGGCTCGGCCGTCCTCGTCATGCTCGCCGCCACCGGTGACCCCGCGCTCGCGCAGTGGCTCGAGACCGGCCGGCTGCCCGCCGGCCCCCGCCCGCCCGAGGTGCCCGAGGAGGAGGTCGCCGGGGGAGCGGGCGAGCGCTTCGCCGCGGCCCAGCGGCGGGTCAAGGCGGCGACGGCATGCCGCGCGCTCGGCCCGCTGCCCTGGCCCGCCGGGCTCGGCACCCCACCGTGGACGGCGGCGCGCGAGGCCCGCTTCCCCGGCGTGCGCTACCGCGTGCGCCCCGTCGACGACACGACCGACGACGGCGCCACCGTGCTCGGGCTCGTCGAGGCCGCCAACCGGCGCGGCCAGCCCGTGCCGCTGTACACCGGGGGAGACGTCCGCGGCGGGGTGGCGCAGGCTGTGCCCCGCCACGTCGTCCTCGCCGTCCCGCCGCCGCCCGGCGCCGCGGTCCCCGGCACCCTGCGCATCTACGAGCCCTCCCGCGGCTCGGTGTTCACGGTGCCGTCCGGGGACCTGCTCGGACGCACCGAGCCGCTGCCCGCTCTCGGCGGCTGGACCCACGTCGTCGCGGCGCTCCTGCCGGTCCCTGCCTGACCCGCCCTGCGGGCCGCGGGCGGACGGGCCACACTGGGAGGCCCGTCAGCGAACGCAGGAAGGGCGATGATGAGCACCCCACCGATCCCCGGCGCACCCGAGAACGAGCTTCCCGACCCTGAGGAGGCGGTCGCCGCCCTCGAGCCCGAGACCGGCGAGGACTACGACCCGCCGGAGGTCGTCGACCCGGACCGGGAGGCGAACGAGGCCGACCAGCTCGAGCAGGTCATCGAGGTCCCCGTGGACGACGACGACCCCGACGAGGACGAGGAGGCCTAGCCGATAGGCTCGGTCCACCGAGTCCAGGAGGAAGTACATGACCACCCGTCACGCCGTCGCCCAGCTGATCGACCACACCCTGCTCAAGCCCGAGGCCACCCGCGAGCAGGTCGCGGCGCTCGTCGCCGAGGCCCGCGAGCTCGGCGTCCTCGCCGTGTGCGTCTCCCCGTCCCAGCTGCCGCTGGAGGGCGCCGAGGGGCTGGTCGTCGCCACCGTGTGCGGCTTCCCCTCCGGTGCCCACCACAGCGAGGTCAAGGCCGCGGAGGCGGCCCGCGCCGTTGCCGACGGCGCCGACGAGGTCGACATGGTCATCAACCTCGGCGAGGCGCTCGCCGGGAACTGGGCCGCCGTCGAGGCGGACATCGCGGCCGTCCGGGCGGCCGTGCCGGCGCCGGCGGTGCTCAAGGTCATCATCGAGTCCGCGGCGCTGGACGATGAGCAGATCGTCGCCGCCTGCCGCGCCTCCGAGGCGGCCGGTGCGGACTTCGTCAAGACGTCCACCGGCTTCCACCCCACCGGCGGCGCCAGCGTCCACGCCGTCGAGCTCATGGCGCAGACCGTGGGCGGGCGCCTCGGCGTCAAGGCCTCCGGCGGCATCCGGGACGCCGCAGCCGCGGCCGCGATGATCGAGGCCGGCGCCACCCGCCTGGGCCTGTCCGGCTCGTCGACGGTCCTCGACGGCTTCCAGAACTGACCGAGGAGTGGCACCGCCCCTCCCCGCGAGTACGCACATACGGTCACCCCGAGCGCCGCGCAGGCGCCCGCCGGTGACCGCATGTGCGTACTCGGCGGGCTAGCTCCGGCGGACCGCGGCGAGGAGGCCGGCGCCCGAGGGGAGCAGGGCCGAGGTGAGGCGCTCGTCGGCGCGCACCGCCCTGCCGAGCTCGCGCATCGCGACGGTGGCCTCGTCCCGGCGGGCAGGGTCGGCCACGCGGTCGTGCCACAGCGTGTTCGTCACCGCGACGACGCCGCCGACCCGGACCATCCGCACGGCCTGCTCGACGTAGTCGGCCGCCTCGGAGGGGTCGCCGTCGACGAGCACGAGGTCGTAGGCGCTGTCCGCCATGCGCGGCAGCACGTCCAGCGCGCGGCCGGAGATGAGGCGGGTGCGCGCCGAGCGCACGCCCGCCGCGGTGAAGGCCTCGCGGGCGGCGCGCTGGTGGTCGGGGTCGACGTCGATCGTCGTGAGGACGCCGTCGGGGCCCATCCCGCCGAGCAGCCACAGGCCACTAACCCCGGTACCCGTCCCGATCTCGGCGACGGCGCGGGCCCCGACGGCGGCGGCCAGCAGTCGCAGCGCTGCACCGGTCCCCGCGCTCACGGCCGTGGTGCCGAGCTCCTCGGCACGGCGGCGGGCGGCGGCGATGACGTCGTCCTCGGGGACGAACTCCTCGGTGTAGGCCCAGCTGAGGGCCTTCTCGGCAGCGATGGTGGAGCCTCCTGGTGGGCGCGGACGACGGTCGCCCCGATCGTAGCGCCGCGGCACCCTCCACACTCCCAGGTGGCCCCCAGGTTCGCCCCGTATCCTTGACGCCAGACCGCACGGAAGAGGCCGCCGCATGACCACTCAGGACGAGACGACCTGGACCGCGCCGTCGTGGGAGGAGGTCGTGCGCGACCACTCTGCCCGCGTGTACCGCCTGGCCTACCGGCTCACCGGCGACAAGGCCGACGCCGAGGACCTCACCCAGGAGACCTTCATCCGGGTGTTCCGCTCCCTGAACTCCTACCGGCCGGGCTCCTTCGAGGGCTGGCTGCACCGCATCACGACGAACCTCTTCCTCGACGGCGTGCGCAAGCGCTCGCGCGTGCGCCTCACCCACCTCGGTGAGCACGCCGAGGAGGTGCCGGCCTCCCACGAGGAGCACGACCTGCACCGCCGCTACGAGCACGGGCACGTCGACCCGGACATCCAGGCGGCGCTGGACGCGCTGCCGCCGAAGTACCGTGTCGCGGTCGTCCTGTGCGACATCGAGGGGCTGTCCTACGAGGAGATCGCCGCCACCCTGGGCATCAAGATGGGCACCGTGCGCTCCCGGATCCACCGCGGCCGCGCCATGCTGCGCGAGCGCCTCGCGCACCTGCGCCCGGGCACCGTGGACAGCGAGGTGGTCTCGTGAGCCACCTCGGGTCGAAGGTCGCCCCGCTCGTCGACGGCCAGCTGCCGGCGGGCGAGGCGGAGGAGCTCCTCGCCCACGCCGCCGTGTGTGCGCGCTGCCACTGGCAGCTCGGGCAGGAGCGCTCCTCGCGGGAGGTCCTCAGCCGGGCGCGGGACGTCGAGCCGGACCCCGAGCTCACCGCCCGCCTCCTCGCGCTCTCGCCCGGGCCGGAGGACGCCCCCGGGGCGACGCGGACGAGGCGGGTGCTGCTCGGCGTCGCCGGGGCCGGCGGCCTGGCCGCGGCCTGCGCCGTCGGGCTCGTCGTCGTCGGGAGCGTCTCCGAGCCGCTCGCCGACCCGCACGCCATCCTCGACGTCGTCAGCGGGACGGTGGGGGAGCGGCCCGCGGAGCTCGCCGACCGCGCCGGCGACACCGGTGAGGTCGTCGCCTGGATGGCGGAGCAGGGCTGGAGCGCGCCCGAGTCGCTGCCCAGCGGCATGCGGGTGGTGGACGTCGCGGTCCACGAGACCGACGCGGGGGAGGTCCTCGAGGTCGAGATCGCCGGCGCGATGGCGCACGTGCGGCTGCTCCAGCAGCGTGGCGTGCTCCCCGGCGACGCGGCCGAGCAGCTGCAGGCCGACCTCGTGGGCAGCCACGACGCCCTCCTCATGCCCAGCGGGGTCCACGACCACGCGCTCCAGAGCGAGGGCTGTGTCGTCGTCGTCCTCGCCGCCGCGGACGACGCCCCGGTCAGCGACGCCATCCTCGCCGCCCTGCCCGAGGGCGGCTACGACACCTCCGTCGCCGCGCGCTTCACGCGCGGGTGGGAGACCGTGACGCAGTGGGCGCGGGACTGAGTGCCCCGCGCACCGATCCTGGGAGGAGACTGTGCCCATGAGTGAGCGACCCGACGAGCACGAGCGCGGCTACCCGCCCTCACCGGCGCCCCGGCCCGAGCCGTACAGCGTGGACGAGGTGGGCGCGGGCCAGCGGGCCGACGACGACGGCGCGCAGCGGCCCCCCGCGCAGCCCGAGGCGGCTGCCGAGGACCGCGCCTGGTGGCAGCCGGGCTCCACGGAGCGCCCGGCACCGCAGTCTCCCGCCGAGGACCGCCGCCTGCCGTGGTCCGCGCCGGAGGGCGGCTGGCCGCTGACCCGGGGGACGAGCTACCCGCCCGCGGCGGCGCAGCCGGCCCAGCCCTACGCGTGGCCCGCGCCGGGCGGCTGGCAGGAGCAGCCGGGCGCACGCCAGGAGCGGGGGCGGGGACGGCGCGGCGTGGGGGCCGGCGTCGTCGTCCTCCTCGTCCTCGTCGCCCTGCTCGGGGGCGTCGTCGTCGGTGCGCTCGGGTCGCGGGCGCTGTGGCCGGCGACGGACGCCGCGCTGCCCGTTCCCGGCAGCCCCGCGTCGGCCGACCGGGCACCGGAGTCGGTGGCCGGCATCGCTGCCGCCGCGCTGGAGAGCACGGTGTTCATCGAGGTGCGCGGGCGCGACGTCGCCTCCAGCGGCAGCGGGATGGTGCTGCGCGAGGACGGCTACGTCGTGACGAACAACCACGTCATCGACGCCGCCGCCGACGGCAACGGGGAGGTCGCCGTCACGCTCGCGGACGGTACCCAACTCCCCGCCGACATCGTCGGCCGCACCGCGGACTACGACCTCGCCGTCCTCAAGGTCGACCAGGACGGGCTCACGCCGCTGCCGCTCGCCGACTCCGACGCCGTCGTCGTCGGTGACCCCGTCGTCGCCGTCGGCGCCCCGCTCGGCCTCGAGGGCACGGTGACGAGCGGGATCATCTCCGCGCTCAACCGCCCGGTCCAGGCCGGCGGCGGGGGCGAGGACGCGTCCTTCATCAACGCCATCCAGACCGACGCGGCGATCAACCCCGGCAACTCCGGCGGGCCGCTCATCAACACCGCCGGTGAGGTCATCGGCATCAACACGGCGATCGCGCAGGCCGGGGGCCAGCAGACCGGCAGCATCGGCCTGGGCTTCTCCATCCCCTCGAACCAGGTGCGCCGCACCGCCGAGCAGATCATCGAGACCGGCCGGGCGACCTACCCCGTCATCGGGGTCGCGCTCGACACCCGGTACCAGGGCGAGGGCGTCAAGGTCCTCGACGAGGGCGCCGGTGGCTCCACGCCGGCCGTCACCCCCGGTGGTCCGGGCGACGAGGCCGGCATTGAGCCGGGCGACGTCATCACGCACTTCGACGGCCAGCCCGTGACGACCCCCTCCGAGCTCATCGTCGCCGTCCGCTCCCGCGCGCCGGGCGACACGGTCGTCCTCACCGTGCGGCGGGGCGACGGTCCCGAGAGTGAGATCGAGGTCGTCCTGGACGAGGCCGGCAGCCAGTAGCGGGCGGCCTATCCTGGGACCGTGCCGATCAACGGGTCCGAGCTAGCGGTCATCGCGCTGCTCGCGGTCGTCCTCATCGGCCCCGAGCGGCTGCCGCAGTACGCGCAGCAGCTGGGGCGGCTGGTGCGCAACCTCCGGCGCCTCACCTCGGACACGACCGAGCGCGTGCGCGCCGAGCTCGGCCCTGAGCTCGACGACCTCGACCTGCGCTCCCTCGACCCGCGCCAGTACGACCCGCGCCGCATCGTGCGCGACGCCCTGCGCGACGACGTCGAGCGCCCGGCGCGGGCCCCGCGCGCGCCCGGGGGCGCCGCGCCCTTCGACGACGAGGCGACCTGACCGTCCCCGTCCCGTGCGGCTTCGGTCGCCCTTCTCGATCAGCGGTCGCCCGTGTGGGCACCTCCTGCTGAGCGGAATGGGCGACCGATCGCCGAGGTCAGAGCGGGCTGATGCCGAGCGACCGGCCGGCGAGCCCGCGGGCGCGCTGGCTCAGCGTGCGCGCCACGCCGCGGAGCACCTCGGCGGCGGGGGAGTCGTCGTCCTGGACGAAGGGCCGGCCGGCGTCCCCGCCCTCACGCAGCTTGATCTCCAGCGGCACCTGGCCGAGGAGCGGGACGTCGTAGCCGAGGCCGGCGGAGAGGTTGTCGGCCACCTGCTGGCCGCCGCCGGAGCCGAAGAGCTCCACGCGCTGGCCGTCGGGCTGCTCGAGCCAGGACATGTTCTCGATGACGCCGACGACGTGCTGGTTCGTCTGCCCCGCCAGGGAGCCGGCCCGCTCGGCGACCTCGGCGGCCGCGGACTGCGGGGTCGTGACGACGAGCAGCTCGGCGTTGGGGAGCAGCTGGCCCACGGAGATGGCGATGTCGCCGGTCCCGGGCGGCAGGTCGAGGAGGAGGACGTCGAGGTCGCCCCAGAAGACGTCCGCGAGGAACTGCTGCAGGGCGCGGTGGAGCATCGGTCCGCGCCACACGATCGGGCGCCCGGGAGGGGCGAACATGCCGATCGAGATGACCTTCACGTCGCCGGCGACCGGCGGGAGGATCATGTCGTCGACCTTGGTGGGGGCGTGCTCGACGCCGAGCATCCGGGGGATGGAGAAGCCGTAGATGTCGGCGTCGACGACCCCGACCTTGAGCCCCTCGGCGGCCATCGCGGCGGCGAGGTTCGCCGTCACGGAGGACTTGCCGACCCCGCCCTTACCGGAGGTCACCGCGTACACACGGGTGAGGTTGCCCGGCTCGGAGAAGGGGATGGTCGGCTCGGCGACGCCGCCGCGCAGCTGGCTGCGCAGCGACTTGCGCTGCTCCTCGCTCATGACGCCCATGTCGACGCGGACGTCGGCGACACCGTCCACGCGCTGGGCGGCGGCCGTCACGTCCTTGGTGATCGTCGAGCGCAGCGGGCAGCCCGCCGTCGTGAGGTCGATGCCGACGACGACGTCACCGCCGTCGACCTCGACGGACCGCACCATCCCGAGCTCGGTGATGGGGCGGCGGATCTCGGGGTCGAGGACCTTCTCCAGCTCGGTGCGGATCGCTTCGACGGTGGGGGCAGACATACCTCCATGGTAGGTCGCCGCGGGGCGGGGTCCAGCGGCCGCAGGTCCCTGTGAGGGCTACCACCGGAGGACGCCACACCTCACCGGGCGGTGTCGCGCTCCTCGTCCTTCTCGCGCAGCTCCTCGAGCAGGCCGCGCAGCTCGGAGCGCACGAAGTCACGGGTGGCGACGTCGCCCAGGGCCAGCCGCAGGGCGGCCAGCTCGCGGGCGAGGTACTCGGTGTCGGCGAGGTTGCGCTCGGCGCGCTGCCGGTCCTGCTCGGCGGTCACCCGGTCGCGGTCGTCCTGCCGGTTCTGGGCCAGCAGGATGAGCGGCGCCGCGTAGGAGGCCTGGAGGGAGAGCATGAGGGTGAGCGCGGTGAAGCCGAGCGCCGCGGAGTCGAAGCGCAGGTTCTCCGGTGCCCACGTGTTCCACGCCAGCCACACGGCGACGAAGGCGGAGAGGTAGACGAGGAAGCGGGGCGTGCCGGTGAAGCGGGCGATGCCCTCGGCGACGTTGCCGACCATCTCCGAGTCGACCTGCGGCCGGCGCAGCCAGCGGCGGCGGGTCGCGAGCGGGGTGTCGAGCCGGTCAGCCATGGGCGCTCCTCGTCATCGCGATGTCGGTCTCCTCGGTGTCCGTGTCGCGCCAGTCCTCGGGCAGGAGGTGGTCGAGGACGTCGTCGACGCTGATCGCGCCGAGGAGCCGGTGCTCCTCGTCGACGACGGGCAGCGCGGTGAGGTTGTAGGTCGCCAGCAGTCGGGTCACCTTGCCGATGTCCGCGTGCGGGCCGACGGTCTCGATGTCGGCGTCCAGCATCGTGCCGAGCTGTGCGCTGGGCGGCTCGCGCAGCGCCCGCTGGATGTGGACGACGCCGAGCAGCTTGCCCGACGGCGTCTCCAGCGGCGGGCGGACGACGAAGATGATCGTCGCCAGCGCCGGGGTGACGTCGGGCCGGCGGGCGCTGGCGAGGGCGACCGCGACCGTCGACTCCGGCGGCAGGATGATCGGCTCGGTCGTCATGAGGCCACCGGCGGTCCGCTCGGCGTAGGCGATGAGGCGCCGCACGTCCTCGGCCTCCTCCGGCTCCATGAGCTCGAGGAGGGAGGTGGCGACCTCGGGCGGCAGCTCGTTGACGAGGTCGGCGGCGTCGTCGGGCTGCATGACGTCGAGGACGTCGGCGGCGCGGTTGGCGTCGAGGCCGGAGACGATGGCGACGCGGTCGTCCTCGCTCAGCTCCTCGAGGACGTCGGCGAGGCGGTCGTCGGGCAGCTCGGCGGCGACCTCGATCTGCCGGTCCGGGGGCAGGTCGTGGAGGACGTCGGCGACGTCGGCGGGCTTGAGGTCCTCCATCGTCGACAGGAGGGTCGTGGCCGGCTGCGGGCCGGCGTCGCCGGAGAGGTCGACGACGTCGGGCACGTCGACGATGAGCTGCTCCCCGCGGCGGCGGCGCAGGCCCCGGCTGGTGGCCCGCCGCTCGACGAAGAGCTGGGTGACGAGCCAGTCGCGGTTGCGCTGCTGCTCGATCGCGACGTCGGTGATGACGGCGGTGCCGCTGCCGTCGGCCAGCGTCACCCGCCGGTCGACGAGCTGGCCGACGACGAGCGTCTCGCTGGCCCGCTGGGAGAAGCGGCGGATGTTGAGCAGGCCGGTCGTGATGACGGCCCCGGTGCTGATGCTCACCACCCGGCTCAGCGGCAGGAACACCCGCCGCTTGCCGGGGACCTCGACGACCAGACCCACCGCGCGCGGCAGCGAGCTCGTGCGGATGAGCACGACGACGTCGTGCACCTTGCCGACCGGGTCGCCGAGCGGGTCGAAGACGGTCGTCCCCGCCAGCTTGCCGACGAAGACCCGGGTGGGCGCGCTCCTGCTCACGGGTGTACTCACAGGCGTCAGCCTAGGAGCAACCGCGCGCGCCTGCCCCGGCGCGCGTAGCGGCACCGCGGGGAAGGGGAGACAATCGGGCCATGGCCTTCTCCAGCACCCGGGGCGGCGTTCCCCCCACGCCGACCCTTCCCACCGGCGTCCAGATCGCCTCCTTCGACACCTACCTCGAGGCCCAGCGCGCCGTCGACCTGCTCTCCGACAAGGAGTTCGCGGTCCAGCACACGACGATCGTCGGCACCGACCTGCGGATGGTCGAGCGCATCACCGGCCGCCTGTCCTACCCGCGGGTGGCGCTCGCCGGCGCGATGTCCGGCGCGTGGTTCGGCCTCTTCGTCGGGCTGCTGTTCGGGCTGCTGTCCGAGGGCAGCACCCTGGTCATGCTGCTGCCCGCCCTCGTCATCGGTGCGGCATTCGGGATCCTCTTCGCGCTCGTCTCCTACGCCTTCACCGGCGGCAAGCGCGACTTCACTTCCTCCAGCCAGGTCGTCGCCAGCCGCTACGCGCTGCTGTGCGAGCAGAGCCGGGTGGGCGAGGCGGTGCGGCTCCTCGGCGAGGCCGGCATCCGCACCCGGGTGGGCGGCGACCCTGCGTGGCAGCAGCCCGCACCGTCGGCCGTGGCGCCGTCCGCCCCCTACGGCGCCCAGCAGGCCCCGCAGCAGCCCGGCCCGGCCGGTGCGCCCGCTCCGGAGCCGCGCCCCTTCACCCCGCTCGAGGACGAGCACGGCAACCCGCGTTACGGGCAGCGGCGGCCCGCCGCGCCGCAGGACGGCGAGGAGCGCACTCCGTGAGGGTCCCCCCGATCCTCCTGTCCACCTCCTCCTGCTACCCCAGCAGCACGGAGTCGTGCTTCGCGGACGCGGCCCGGCTGGGCTACGACGGCCTCGAGGTCATGGTCTGGAAGTGGCCCGAGACCCGTGACGCCCGGAGGCTGAACGAGCTCGCCGAGACCTACGGCGTGCCCGTCCTGTCGATCCACTCGCCGACCCTGCTGCTGACCCAGCGCGTGTGGGGCACCGACCCGTGGGGCAAGATCGACCGCTCGGTCGAGCTGGCCGAGGCCGTGGGGGCGGAGGCCGTCGTCGTCCACCCGCCCTTCCGGTGGCAGCGCGACTACGGCGCGGGCTTCGTCGAGGGCATCGCCCGGCGCCAGGCCGCGACCGAGGTCAAGCTCGCCGTGGAGAACATGTTCCCGTGGAAGGCGCGCGCCAAGGACGGCTCGCGCACCAAGGAGCGCCACGCCTACCTGCCGCACTGGGACCCCGTCGGCCTCGACTACGAGCACGTCACCCTCGACCTGTCCCACGCGGGCGTCGCGGGGCAGGACTCCCTCGAGGTCGCCCGGCGGCTCGGCGGGCGCCTGGCGCACCTCCACCTCACCGACTCCACCGGCTCCAACCGCGACGAGCACCTCGCGCCGGGCCGGGGCAGCCAGCCCTGCGAGGAGGTGCTGCGCGCCCTCCCGGAGCTGGGCTTCACCGGCTCGATCGCCGTCGAGGTGACGACGCGCAAGATGAAGCCGGCGGAGCGAGAGGCGGCGCTTGCCGAGTCCCTCGCCTTCGCCCGGGAGCACCTGCCCACCCGGACCTGAGCCTCCGGGTGCGGCCGGACGGGGCCCGACCTACCGTCGGAGGCCCGACCCGACCGGAGGTGTGCCATGGCCGAGGATCTCGTCCCCGACCAGCTGTGGGAGGACTTTCACAGCGTCGTCAACATGACTTCCCGCGAGCTGCAGGAGTGGCTCGCCACCGCCGAGTCCGGCGACACCGTCGACGCGCTGCCCGACCAGGCCGGCAGCGACCGCTCCCGCCAGGTGCTCGCCGTACTCGCCAAGCGCCGGACCGACCTCACCGCGGACGACGTCGCGCTCATGGAGGAGGTGACCGCGGAGATCCGCGAGCTGCGCGGCGACGACGCCGAGACGCGAGCCGGCGACACCGCGTGGCGTCACCGGCTCATGTCCCTGGGGCACGACCCCCTCAAGCCCGTCGAGTAGCCGCCCGGCCCCGTGCGGCCCTCGCCGCGCGGGCCGGCCCGGCGCCGACAGCTCACTTGTCGCCGACAGCTCACTTGTCGCCGACAGCTCACTTGTCGCCGACAGTGCAGTTAGCGCCCAGAGTCGCTTCGCTGCGGTGCGGCGGGCTGTGAGTCCGCCCCGCAGCGGCGCGACGGCGCCGGGCCGGACGGTAACTGTGCTGTCGGCGGTAACTGTGCTGTGGGCGGTAACTGTGCTGTCGGCGGGGGCGGGTGGGGCAGGGACGGGAAGCGTCAGCGGCCCTTGCCGCCGGGGCCGGTCTCGGCGCGGTCGGTGTCGCGCACGCCGCGGGTGACGAAGTACAGGACGACGCCGATCGCCACCATCCCCAGGCCCAGCAGCCACACCTGGAGGGACTGCTGGCTCAGCAGCACCGCGCAGGTGACGAGCGCGAGCACCGGCAGCGCGCGGGGCGTGCGGAAGTGGTCGTGCTCGACCCTGTCCTTGCGCAGCACGAGCACCGCGAGGTTGGTGCTGACGAAGACGACGAGCAGGAGCAGCACCACCGTCTCGGCGAGCATCGCAAGGTCCCCGATGAGCGTGAGACCGGCGGCCACCGCCGTCGTGACGACGATCGCCAGCCACGGGGTGCGCCGGTTGGGCAGCACCTTGGTGAGCACGGAAGGCAGCAGGCCCTCGTCGGCCATGCCGTAGACGAGTCGGCTCGACATGATCATCGTGAGGAGGGCGCCGTTGGCGACGGCGACGAGCGCGATGACCGAGAACAGCCAGTCCGGCACGCCGACGCCCGTGGCATCGACGACGTCGAGCAGCGGGCTGGAGGACCCGGACAGGTCCTCCGGGGGCATGATGAGCGCCGAGCCCATGCCGATGAGGGCGTAGACGATGCCGGCGACGCCGAGGGCACCGAAGAGGGCGCGCGGGTAGACCCGGCTGACGTCCTGGACCTCCTCGGCGACGTTGGCCGACACCTCGAAGCCGACGAAGGAGTAGAACGCGAGGAGCGCACCGGCGAGGATCGCTGTCCCGGCGCCCGTGCCCGGCGGCAGCTCGACGAGGCGGGCAGGGTCGCCCTGGCCGCCGCCCACCGCGATCGCGACGGCGACGATGACGAGGACGAGGCCGGACACCTCGATGACCGTCATGACGACGTTCGAGCGCACCGACTCCTTGATGCCCCGCGCGTTGAGGAGGGCGAGGAGGACGAGGAACACCGGCGCGGCGAGCCGGGTGGGGACGTCGACGAAGGTGCCGAGGTAGTCACCGGCGAAGGCGATGGACAGGCCGGCGGCGCTCGTCACGCCCGCGGCCAGCATGGAGAAGCCGACGACGAAGGAGACGATCGGCCGCTTGAAGGCGCGCTGGGCGAAGATCGCCGCGCCCCCCGCCTTCGGGTACTTCGTCACGAGCTCGGCGTAGCTGGCGGCGGTGAGCAGCGCCATGAGGAGGGCCACCGTGAGCGGGGCCCACATCATGCCGCCGGACTCGGCGGCCAGCTCACCGACGAGCGCGTAGATCCCGGCGCCCAGGACGTCCCCGAGGATGAAGAGGAACAGGAGCCAGGGCGTGATGCGGCGCGCGAGACGGGTGGTGTCCGCGGGAGGGGAGTCGACGGTCATCGCCACAGGATCGAGCCGGTCTGCGCACTCGGCAAGCGGGGCGTCCTCGGCGTGCGAGGCCCCGGGGCCGGTGGAATGGTGAGGCGCATGAGCGAGAACACCACCACCCCGTCCGAGCAGCCCTACGACCCCGCCAAGGACCCCGACGCCGACCCGGAGCAGCTGGAGCGCGAGGAGCCCTTCGACCAGCCCTCGCAGGCGGAGGGCGACGACCCCGCGACCACCTCGAGCTGAGCGGAGGAACCCGTGCGCGCACTCACCTGGCAGGGCCGGGAGAAGGTCAGCGTCGAGACCGTCCCGGATCCTCGGCTCCAGCACCCGACCGACGCCGTCATCAGGATCACCTCCACCGCGATCTGCGGCTCCGACCTGCACCTGTACAGCGTGCTCGGTCCGTTCCTCGACGCGGGTGACGTCCTCGGGCACGAGCCCATGGGCGTCGTTGAGGAGGTCGGCAGCCAGGTCACCCGGATCAAGCCGGGTGACCGCGTCGTCGTCCCCTTCGTCATCGCCTGCGGCTCGTGCTGGATGTGCTCCCAGGGCCTGTACTCCCAGTGCGAGACCACCCAGGTGCGCGAGCACGGCAAGGGAGCCTCCCTCTTCGGCTACACCAAGCTCTACGGCCAGGTGCCGGGCGGGCAGGCGGAGTACCTGCGCGTCCCCTTCGCCGACGTCGGCCCCGTCGTCGTGCCCGACGACGGCGAGCCGGACGAGCGCTACCTCTACCTCTCCGACGTCGTCCCCACCGCCTGGCAGGCCGTGGAGTACGCGCAGGTGCCGCCCGGCGGGACCGTCGTCGTCCTCGGGCTCGGGCCGATCGGGCAGCTGAGCGCCCGCATCGCCCGCCACCGCGGCGCCGAGCAGGTCATCGGGGTCGACCTCGTGCCCGAGCGGCTCGAGATGGCCCGCCGCCACGGCGTCGCCACCATCGACCTGCGGGAGGTCGACGACGTCGCCACCGCCGTGCGCGAGCTCACCCACGGGCGGGGCGCGGACTCCGTCGTCGACGCCGTCGGGATGGAGGCGCACGGCTCGCCGCTTGCCAAGGGCATGCAGGCGGGCGCCGGGATGCTGCCCGACGCCCTGGCCAAGCCGCTGTTCACGAAGGCGGGCGTCGACCGGATGGCGGCGCTGCACGCGGCGATCGACATCGTCCGCCGCGGCGGCACGATCTCCCTGTCCGGCGTCTACGGCGGAGCCCAGGACCCGATGCCGATGCTCGACCTCTTCGACAAGCAGGTGAACCTGCGGATGGGCCAGGCCAACGTCCACCGCTGGATCGACGACGTCCTGCCGCTGGTGAGCGACTCCGCCGACCCGCTCGGCGTGCTCGACCTGCGCACCCACCGGATCTCGCTGGAGGACGCCGCCCACGGTTACGACATCTTCCAGCGCAAGGACGACGGCGCGATCAAGGTGGTCCTCGACCCCGCGATGCCGCCGACGCAAACGGGCGCGCGATGAGGGTCGCGGTCGTCGGCGCGAGCGGCAACAGCGGCACCGCGCTCCTCCACGCCCTGCGCGGGGAGGAGCGGGTGACCGAGGTCGTCGGCATCGCCCGACGGCGTCCGGACACCACCGCCGAGCCCTACGACCTGGCCCGGTGGGAGCAGGTCGACATCGCCGCGCCCGTGGCGCTCGCCGACGGCGAGGACTTCGTCGTCGAGGAGCTGGCCCGGGCGCTCGACGGCGTCAACACCGTCGTCCACCTCGCCTGGCTCATCCAGCCGAACCACGAGCGTGACCTCCTGCGCCGCGCGAACGTCGACGGCACCCGGCGGGTCGCCGAGGCGTGCCTGCGGGCCGGGGTGAGCCACCTCGTCGTCGCCTCGTCCGTGGGCTCCTACTCACCGGTCGACGACGACGAGCGGCGGGACGAGTCGTGGCCCGCCCACGGCAGCGCGTCGACCTCCCACTACGCCGTCGACAAGGCCGCCCAGGAGCGTGTCCTCGACGAGGCCGAGGCTGCCGGGCTGTCCGTCGCGCGGGTGCGGCCCGCGCTCGTCTTCGACGCGGACGCCGGTGCGGAGATCATGCGCCTGTTCCTCGGGGCGCTCGTCCCGCCGGCGCTGCTGCGCCCCGGTGCGCTGCCCTTTCTCCCGCTGCCCGCAGGGCTGCGGCTCCAGGTGGTCCACGGGGACGACCTCGCCGACGCCTACCGCCGGATCGTCGTCCAGGGCGCCACCGGGGCCTTCAACATCGCCGCCGAGCCGGTGCTCACCGGTGCCGACCTCGCCGAGGTCCTCGACCACGGCAAGGTCGTCGAGGTGCCGCCCGCCGCGCTGCGGCCCGTCGTCTCCCTCGCGTGGCAGACCCGCACGCTGGCCGCCGACCCGGGCTGGCTCGACATGGCGATGAACGTCCCGCTCATGGACACCACCCGCGCCCGCACCGAGCTCGGCTGGGAGCCGACCCGGGGGGCGAAGGACACGCTGCGCGAGCTCCTCGTCGGCATGGCCGAGGGCCAGGGCACGGCGAGCCCGCAGATGCGGCCCCGGGAGAGCTGGCCCCAGGACCAGCTCCCGCCCGGCTCGGTGCCGGCCGACGGCGTCGTCGCGGAGGCCGAGGAGGAGTCAGCGGCGCACCGGGTGCCCGCGCACCTGCAGCGCGACATCCTCGGGCTCTACCTCTCCGACCACCTCACCGGGGCGACCGCGGGCCTCGAGCGCTCCGAGCGGATGGCGGCGGACTACGCCGACACGGACTACGGCGAGGAGCTCGCCCGGGCGGCGCTGGAGATCCGCGAGGAGCGCGAGCTGCTCGTCAACCTCATCGACTCCCTGTCCCTCAAGCGCCGCCCGCACCGGCAGGCCGCGGCGTGGGTCGCCGAGCGCGCGGGCCGGCTCAAGGTCAACGAGCGGCTCACCGGCTCGCCGATGACGCCGGTCCTCGAGTCCGAGCTCATGCGCAGCGCCGTCATGGGCAAGCTCGGGCTGTGGCAGACGCTCGTCGAGCTCTCACCCGACCTCGGGCTGCCCGCCCCGATGTTCGAGGCGCTGGCCCAGCAGGCCCGCGACCAGGCCGAGACCTACGAGCGCTTCCACCAGCACATCATCGGCACGGTCTTCCGCCAGGGCGAGGTCGAGTAGCGCCCCCGCCCCGCCTACGCCGACAGCGGAGCTGTTCCTGGTAGCGCCAGGAACAACTCCGCTGTCGGCGGGTGAGGATGGGTGCGGCTACTGCTTGAGGCTCGCCATCCAGGCCTCGACGTCCTCGACCCGGCGGGGGAGGGCCGCGCTGAGGTTCTCCACGCTGCCGTCCTCGCGGATGAGGACGTCGTCCTCGATGCGCACGCCGATGCCGCGCAGCTCCTCGGGGACAGTGAGGTCGTCGGCGCGGAAGTACAGCCCCGGCTCGATCGTGAAGACCATGCCCGGCTCGAGCTCGGCGTCGAGGTACATCTCCCGGCGCGCCTGGGCGCAGTCGTGGACGTCGATGCCGAGGTGGTGGCTCGTGCCGTGGACCATCCACCGGCGGTGGAACTGGCCCTCCTCGGCGAGGGACTCCTCGGCGGTGCCCGGCAGCAGTCCCCAGTCGGCCAAGCGGTGGGCGAGGACGTCCATCGCGGCGGCGTGGAGGTCGCGGAAGCGCGCGCCCGGCTCGGCGGCCCGCGCGAAGGCGGCGTCGGCGGCGTCGAGCACCGCCTCGTACACCTTGCGCTGCGGCTCGGTGAAGACGCCGTCGACGGGGATCGTGCGGGTGACGTCGGCCGTGTAGAGCGACTCGACCTCCACCCCGGCGTCGATGAGGACGAGGTCCCCGGGGTGCACGGCGCCGTCGTTGCGGATCCAGTGGAGGGTGTTGGCGTGGTTGCCGGAGGCAGCGATCGTGTCGTAGCCGACGGCGTTGCCGTCCTCCCGGGCGCGGGCCCCGAAGACGCCCTCGATGACCCGCTCGCCCCGGTGGTGGGCGAGGACGCGGGGCAGGGCGCGCACGACGTCGGCGAAGCCCTCCGCGGTGGCCGCGACGGCCTTGCGCATCTCCTCGACCTCGAAGCGGTCCTTGCGCAGCCGCAGCTCGGACAGCGCCTCGGCCAGGAGCGCGTCGGCGGTCTCGGTCTCCTGCTGGCCGGTGCGGGCGGTCTCGACCTGTGCCTGGACCGCGGCGTCGACGCCGCGCACGACGCGCAGCTGCACGCCGCCCGCCCCGGCGTCCTTGGCCAGCTCGTCGGCGAGGGAGTCGATGTGGGCGGTGCGCAGCCCGGTGAGGGCGGCGACCTCCTCGAGGCTCGGGCGCTCGCCGACCCACAGCTCGCCGTAGCGGGAGTCGGCGAAGAACTCCTCGGTGTCCTTGCCCGCGCGGGGGCGGAAGTAGAGGACGGCCTCGTGGGTGGCCCCGCCGTCGTCGACGGGGTGCAGGACGAGGACGGCGTCGGGCTCCTGGTCGGTGCCCAGCCCGGTGAGGTGCGCGAAGGCCGAGTGCGGCCGGAAGCGGTAGTCGGTGTCGTTGGAGCGCGTGACGAGCGTGCCGGCCGGTACGACGAGGCGCTCGCCGGGGAACAGGGCCCCCAGACGCTCGCGGCGGGCGGCCGCGAAGGGCGCCGCGGGGCTCTCCTCGGGCAGCGACTGCCCCCGCTCGGCCCAGCCCGAGGCGATGAACTCGCGGAAGGCGGGGGACGAGGGGCGCTGGGAACGGTTCGACCCGCGCTCGCTCAGCGGCTGGTTCTCCGGACGGTCCGTCTCACTCATGTGCCCATCGTCGCACGCACGAGGGGCCTGCCGCCCGGCCCCCAGGCCGTACCCTGGGGCTCGTGCTCGCCCGTCCCGCCGTCGACCTCCACACGCACTCGAGCCTCTCCGACGGCACGGAGCGGCCCGCCGCGCTCATGGCCTCCGCCGCTGCCGCCGGCCTCGACGTCGTCGCCCTCACCGACCACGACACGTGGGACGGGTGGGAGGAGGCCGCCGCCGCCGTCGGGCGCACCGGGGTGGCCCTCGTGCGCGGCGCGGAGATCTCCACCTCCGCGGGCGGCATCAGCGTCCACCTCCTGTCCTACCTCCACGACCCCGCCGCCCGCGGCCTGGGGACCGCGGTGGCGCGCGCCCGCGACTCGCGCCTGGGCCGCGCCCGGCGCATGGTCGACCGGCTGGCCATGGACTTCGAGCTCACCTGGGAGGAGGTCGAGGCGCTGCTCGAGCCGGGGGGCACGGTCGGGCGCCCGCACATCGCCGACGCACTCGTCGCCCGCGGCTACGTCACCGACCGCTCGGCCGCCTTCACCGAGATCCTTCACGCCCAGGGCCCGTACTACGTGCGCTACGACGCGCCCGACGCCGTCGCCGCGGTCGAGCTCGTCCGCCGCGCGGGCGGCGTGCCCGTCATGGCCCACCCTCGAGCCGGCGCCCGTGGGCGCGTGGTCGAGGACGCCGTCATCGAGGAGATGGCCGCCGCCGGCCTCGCCGGGCTCGAGGTGGACCACCGCGACCACGACGACGGCGCCCGCGCCCAGCTCCGCGACCTCGCCTCCTCGCTCGGCCTGTTCGTCACCGGCTCCAGCGACTACCACGGCACCGGCAAGCCGAACCGGCTGGGGGGGCACCTCACCGACCCGGCCGTGCTCGAGCAGGTCGAGAGCGAGGGCTACCTGCCGGTGGTCCGGCCGTGAGCGCGGTGCTCGACGTCCCGCTGCTGGCGACGACGTTCTTCACGCTCTTCGTCATCATGGACCCGCCGGGGACGGTGCCGATCTTCCTCGCGCTCACCTCGACGAGCACCGCGCGGGAGCGCAAGCGCGCCGCCCGGCAGGCGACGCTCGTCGCCCTCGGCGTCATCACCGTGTTCACGGTGCTCGGCCCCTACATCCTCGACTTCCTCGGCATCTCGGTGCCCGCCCTCCAGCTCTCCGGTGGCCTGCTGCTCCTCCTCGTCGCGATGGAGCTGCTCACCGGCAAGGCGGAGGAGCCGCAGCCGGCCGGCGGCGGGAAGGTCAACGTCGCTCTCGTCCCGCTCGGCACGCCGCTGCTCGCGGGTCCGGGCGCGATCGTCGCCGCCATGCTCGCGGTCCAGGATGCCGACGGGCCCACCGGCTGGCTGGCCATCGCGCTCGCCGTCCTCGCCGTCCACGTCTGCCTGTGGCTGGCGATGCGCTTCTCGCTCGTCATCCACCGGGTGCTGGGCGACGGCGGCACGACCCTCGTCACCCGCCTCGCCGGCCTCCTCCTCGCGGCGATCGCCGTCCAGCTCATGGCCGACGCCGTCTTCGCCTTCATCGACGCCCACGCCTGACCTCGCCGGGTCGGGTCAGGCGTGCTGGCCGGCCGAGGGGCTCTGCGCGACGAGCAGGGCGGTGAGGCCGACGGCCACGAGGATGAGGGCCGCCTCTGCCAGCACCGTGCTGCGCAGCTGCGCGCGGGCCGGGGCGGCTGCGACGCCCGGGACCAGCCGGTAGCGGTTCCACGCCGCCACGGCCAGGACGACGGCGACGACCGCGAGCTTGGCGAGCAGGGTGAGCCCGTAGCCGGTGGTGACGAGCGCGCCGGGCCCGGGCAGGATGTGCCAGGCGAGGACCGTGCCGGAGACAGCGAGCGTGAGGACCACCCAGGCGGCCGCCGTCGAGAAGCGGGTCACCGTGCGGGCCGCGGCGTCGGCCGGGGCGCCGCCGCGCAGGGTGACGGCCAGGCCCAGGACGCCGCCGACCCAGACTGCCCCGGCGAGCACGTGGAGCAGGTCGCTGCCGATCACGAGCCACGCCGGCCCGAAGGAGCGGCTGTGCCCGGTGAGCGGCAGGGAGAGCAGGGCGAGCGCGGCGCCCGCGCAGCAGACGATCCGGCCGGAGCGGCCCCGTGCCGGCAGGACCATGAGCAGCAGCCCGGCCAGCGCGAGCGCGGCGGCGAGCCCCGCGGGGGTCGAGACGAGCACGCGCCACAGCACGCCCGGGTCGACGAGTCCGGCCGCGCCGGTGCCGGTGAGCCAGGCGCCGTCGGCCGCGAGGAGTAGGACGAGGCCGACGGCGGCGACGGCGGCGAGCAGCGTGGTGAGGAGCCGCAGCGGCGGCCGGGCCGCGGCGGCCGCCGCGTCGAGGAGCACGGCGCGGAAGAGCACGAGCCCGCTCGCGCCTAGCACCCCGGAGTAGACGAGGGCCTGCGCGGTGCGGCGCAGGACCTCGACGAGCGCGGCGCCGTCGGTCGCGGCCGCGGCGGTGAGGAGCGGTACGAGGAGCAGGGCGGGCACCGCCGGCGTCGACCGCATCCGGCGACTGTAGCGAAGGCGGCGGGGACGAGAAACCCCCGCCCGGACGTGCCGGACGGGGGTTCCTCGTGGCGCTCAGGCCTCGCTGGTGCCGCTGGGCTTGCGGGTGCGGCGGCGACGGCGCGGCTGTCCCTCGCGGCGGGCCTCACTGCTGCGCGGGCTCTCGCCGCGCCCGCCCTCGCTGCGTCCGCCCTCGCCGCGGCCGCCGCGGCCCTGGCCGCCGCCGCGGGGGGCGCGGTTGCCGCGCCCGGCGGACTTGCCGGTCTCACCGAGGTCCTCGAGGGTCTCGGCGCCGAGGCCGGCGCGGGTGCGCGCGCTGCGGGGCAGGCGGCCGGTGACCTCGGTGGGAATGTTGAGGTCGGTGTAGAGGTGCGGGGAGGTGTGGTACGTCTCCGGCGGCTCCTCCAGCCCCAGGCCGAGGGTCTTGTTGATGAGCCCCCAGCGCGGCATGTCGTCCCAGTCGACGAAGGTGACCGCGGTCCCCGACTGGCCGGCGCGGCCGGTGCGGCCGATGCGGTGCAGGTAGGTCTTCTCGTCCTCGGGGCACTGGTAGTTGACGACGTGGGTGACGTCGTCGACGTCGATGCCGCGGGCGGCGACGTCGGTGGCGACGAGGACATCGACCTTGCCGGAGCGGAAGGCCCGCAGCGCCTGCTCGCGGGCGCCCTGGCCGAGGTCGCCGTGGATGGCCGCGGAGGCGAAGCCGCGCTCGGCGAGCTCGTCGGCGACCTTCGCGGCGGTGCGCTTGGTGCGGGTGAAGACGATCGTCAGGCCGCGGCCCTCGGCCTGGAGGATGCGCGCGAGCATCTCGACCTTGTTGAGGGCGTGGGCGCGGTAGACGATCTGCCGGGTCGACTTGACCGTGTGGCCGTCGTCGTTGGGGTCCTGCGCGCGGATGTGCGTGGGACGCGTCATGTACCGGCGGGCGAGGGCGACGACGGCGCCGGGCATCGTCGCCGAGAAGAGCATGGTGTGGCGGCTGGCCGGGGTGCCGGCGAGGAGGGTCTCGACGTCGGGCAGGAAGCCGAGGTCGAGCATCTCGTCGGCCTCGTCGAGGACGACGGTGCGCACCCGGGACAGGTCGAGGATGCGCTGCTTGTACAGGTCGATCATCCGGCCCGGGGTGCCGACGACGACCTCGACGCCCTTCTGGAGCGCCTCGATCTGCGGCTCGTAGGCGCGCCCGCCGTAGACCTGGGCGACGCGCAGCGAGGGGCGGCGGCGCGAGGCGACGACGAGGTCGCCGGCGACCTGGACGGCCAGCTCGCGGGTCGGCACGACGACGAGGGCCTGCGGCTTGCCGGCGTCGGGCAGGGTGTCCCAGCCCTCCTCGCCGGGGGCCACGACGTTCTGCAGCGCCGGGATGCCGAAGCCGAGGGTCTTGCCGGTACCCGTCTTGGCCTGGCCGATGATGTCGTGGCGGCTCAGCGCCACCGGCAGGGTGAGCGCCTGGATCGGGAAGGGGTGGGTGATGCCGTCGTCGGCGAGGGCGTCGACGATGCTCTGGTGCACGCCGAAGTCGGCGAAGGTGCGCTCGGGGGCCAGGGCCTCGTTGCTCGTGTCGGTGATGTCGGCGTCGATGGTGTCGATGCCGGCGCTGCCGAGGGCCGCGGTGTCCGCGGCGGTGGAGACGTCGATGCGGCCGTCGTCGGGCGTGATCACGCCTGAGGAGGTGTCAGTCACGGGTAGTACCTATCCGGTTGTGGCGGGGCAGCGAGATCTCGCCGGCGACTCCGCCTGGTCGTGGCAGCCGATCGTGGGCATTCGCGCCGCGCGTCGCGGCGGCAGGGATCTGATACGTGACGACCGGTCAACCGTATGAACCGTGCCAGTGTAGCGCGAGGTCCCGGGAGAGCGCCCGGTGGTGGGCGGACGCACAGGGACGGGCGGGCCCGGGGCGGTGCCGGAACTAGGCTGGACCCATGCCGAGCCCCGAGTCCTCCGTGCCCGCCCTCGACCGTCCGGGGCAGGTGGTGACGGTGCTCGGGCTCGTGGCGGCGAGCCGGGTCACCGCCTTCGACTGGCTGGCGGCGGACGCCCTGTACGCGCCCCGCGCCCAGACGCGGGTGGCGGTCGCGCGGCTCGCCTCGGGCCAGCTCGGGGCCTACGACGCGCTCGCCCGCGCCGCCGAGGAGCAGGGCGGGGTACTCACCGACGCCGCCGCGCCCTACCTCGCGCTGCTCGACGCGATCGGGCAGCGCACCCGGTCCGACGACTGGTGGGAGCGGGTGGTGCGCACCGTCGTCGCCGGCGGGATGGTGCGGGACCTGGCCCGCCTGGTCGGCGAGCAGCTGCCCGACCCGGCCCGCGGCGTCGTCGCCGGCGCCCTCGCGGGGCAGGGGCTCACCGGGCTCGTCGCGGCCGAGGTCACCCAGGCCACCGCGGGCGACGAGGCGCTCGCCGCCCGGCTCGCGCTGTGGGGCCGCCGGGTGGCGGGGGAGGCGCTCGGCGCGGTGCAGCCGGTGCTCGACGTCGTCGCGTCGGCGGGAGCGGCGGACCTCGGCGGCCTGGCCGCCCCCGCGACGGCGACGATCTCCGCCGGTCACGCCCGCCGCATGGAGCGGCTGGGCCTGGCGGCCTAGGTCAGACGCCGAAGCCGACGCGGCGGGGCATCTCCGAGCCGAAGCGCACGTAGCCGAGGGCGCCACCGGGGACGAGGACCTGGGCGCCGTGCTCGTCGGTGAGCTCGAGGGTGGTGCCCGCGTCCAGCGCCGCCCGGACGACCTCCCGGAGCTCCTCCGCGGACAGCGGGGACTCGATCGTGATCTCGCGGGCGACGTCACGCACGCCGATGGTGATCTCCAAGGTGTCTCGCTCCTTGCTGGGGCGGCCGGGGCCGCGGGGTACGGGCTGTCGACCCATGGTAGGCGTGGAGCGACGGGGCGGCCGACCGGGTTCGCCCACGGCGTGACGGTCCCCGGCGATGTCGGTGGGGCGTGGTTCCATCGACGCGTGACTCAGATGGCGGTCCGGCTCAGCGTCCCGGCGGCGCAGGCCCCGGTGGACCTCGACGCCGACCAGCTGCGCGTGGTGACGCGGCCGGCCGGCCTGGGGCACCTCCTCGTCGTCGGCGCGCCCGGCAGCGGGAAGACGACGACGGCGGTCGAGACCTTCCTCGCCCGCGCCGCCTCCTCCGCCGCGCTCGGCACGCACCCGCTGAGCAGCCCCGCCCTCTTCCTCGCCCCCTCCCGCCGCGCCGCGGACCGCGTCCGCGACGCCGTCGGCACCCGGCTCGACGGCGGCAGCACCCGCGGCCTGGTCCGGTCGGTCGCGTCCTTCGCCTACGCCGTCGTCCACGCGCGGGCGACGGCGCTGCGCCAGCCGCCGCCCACGCTCGTCACCGGGCCGCAGCAGGACGCGATCATCGCCGAGCTGCTCGCCGGGCACGCGGACGGCCTGGGCCGCGACCCCCGCTGGCCCGCGAGCACCGGCCCGGACACCCGCGCCCAGCCGGCCTTCCGCAACCAGCTGCGCGACCTCCTCACGCGGGCGGTCGAGCTGGGACTGAGCCCGGCGGACCTCGCCGAGCTCGGCCGGCGCGCGGGCCGGCCCGAGTGGGAGTCGGCCGCCGTCGTGCTCGAGGAGTACACGGACGTCACAGTGCTCGGGGAGACACCCGCCGACCGCGGCGCCCGCTACGACGTCGCCGCCATCGTCGACGTCGCCACGCACGCGCTGCGCACGTGGCGCGAGGACCTGCCCGACCTCGCCCCGCCCCGCTGGGGCACCGTCGTCGTCGACGACTACCAGGACGCCACCCTCGCCACCGCGCGCCTGCTCCACGCGCTGGCGGACGAGGGGGCCGAGCTCGTCCTGCTCGGTGACCCGGACGCCGGTGTGCAGGGCTTCCGCGGCGGTACGCCCGCGCTCGTCGGCCGCGCCGTCACCCGCGAGGCGATCGGCGGCTTCGACGCCGAGCGCGAGGTGCTCGGCACCGTGTGGCGCGGCACGCCGGCGCTGCGCGAGGTCACCCGCCGCGTGACGAGCGAGATCTCCGTCGTCGGCGGCGCGCGGCACCGCGGCGCCCCGCACGGGGAGCTGCGGGAGCCGGCCCAGCGGCCCGGCGACCCGCCCCGCGGGGTCGAGACCGCCGTGCTGCGCAGCCCCAGCCAGCAGGCCGCGCACGTCGCGCGGCGGCTGCGCGAGGAGCACCTGCACCACGGCACCCCGTGGTCGCAGATGGTCGTCGTCGTGCGCTCCACCGGGCAGGTCGCCGGCCTGCGCCGCCAGCTGCGCGAGGCGGGGGTCCCGGTCGCGCAGGACGGCGCGCGCCAGGCGCTGCGCGACGAGCCCGCCGTCCGTCCGCTGCTCGTCGCGCTGCGGGCGGTCACCGGGGAGCTGGACGCGGAGGCCGCGGTCGGGTTGCTGTGCTCCCCGCTCGGGGGCATGGACGCCGTCTCGCTGCGCGGCCTGCGGCGGGCGCTGCGCGGCGCCGTGGCCGGTGAGCTGCCCGAGGGCAGCGCGCCGCTCGCCGTGCGGGCCGCCACCGACGCGCTCCTCCTCGAGGTGCTCGCCGACCCGGTCCGGGCCGCGAACCTGCCCGGCCCCTCCCGCAGCGGCCCGGTGCGGGTGAGCCGGGTGCTGGCGGCCGGCCGCGCTGCCCACGAGCGCGGCGGCGGGGCCACCGAGGTGCTGTGGGCGCTGTGGGAGGCCACCGGGCTCGCCGAGCCGTGGCGCCGCCGCGCGCTCTCCGGCGGGGCCGCGGGGGAGCGGGCCGACGCCGACCTCGACGCCCTCATGGCGCTCTTCCGCGCCGCCGAGCAGTTCGACGAGCGGCAGGCCGGGGCCGGGCCGGCCGGCTTCGTCGCCGAGGTCCTCGCCCAGGACATCGCCGCCGACACCCTCGCCGCGCAGGCACAGCGCCGGGAGACGGTCGCGATCCTCACCCCCGCGGGCACCGGCGGCGGGCAGTGGGAGGTCGTCGTGCTCGCCGGCCTCCAGGAGGACGTGTGGCCCGACCTGCGGCTGCGCGACACCCTCCTCGGGGCCGGGGAGCTCGCCGAGATCGCCTCCGGCCGCCGCGAGCCCGGCAGCGCCGTCGCCCGCAGCCAGGCCCGCCGCGACGTCCTCGACGACGAGCTGCGCATGCTCGCCGTCGCGGTCTCTCGCGCCACCCGCCGGCTCGTCGCCACCGCGGTCCTCGACCTCGACGACCGCCCCTCCTCCTTCCTCGAGCTGCTCGGCGCCGAGGCGGCCGACGAAGCCGTCGGGCACGTCCCGCCCGCGCTCGACCTGCGCGGGCTGGTCGCCGAGCTGCGGGCCGCCCTCGACGCCGAGCTCCTCGCCGCCTCCCGCGGGGAGGGGCAGCAGGACCGGCGCGAGGCGGCGGCCGCGCTCCTCGCGCAGCTCGCCGCCGAGGGCGTCGCCGGCGCCGACCCCGCCGAGTGGCTCGGGCTCGCCGCGGTGAGCAGCTCCGCGCCGCTCGCCGCCGCCGACCAGCAGGTGCGGGTCTCGCCCTCCGCGGTGGAGACCGCCGACCGCTGCCCCCTGCGCTGGGCGCTGCAGACGGCCGGCGGACGCCGCGAGGACTCCCTGGACCAGTCCCTGGGCAACCTCGTCCACGACATCGCCGCCGAGCACCCGCACGGCACGCTCGAGGAGCTGCGCGCGGCCCTCGACGCGCGCTGGTCCTCCCTCGGGCTCGGGGACGGCTGGGTCGGGCGGCGCTCGCGGGCCGAGGCCGAGCGGATGGTCGAGCGCCTCGCCCACTACCTCGCCGGGGTCCCCGGCGAGGTCGACGTCGAGACCTCCTTCGAGGCGGCCGTCGGACGCGCCCTGCTCACCGGCCGCATCGACCGCGTCGAGCGGCTCGGCCCGGCCGAGGGCGGCGGCGAGACCGTGCGCGTCGTCGACCTCAAGACCTCGAAGAACCCGGTGAGCGACGAGGAGGCCCGCACGAACGCCCAGCTCGCCACCTACCAGGTCGCCGTCGAGGCCGGCGGGCTCCCGGGCGCCACGGAGACCGCCGGCGCGCGGCTCGTCTACCTCGGCACCGGGAAGGCCGGGCCCACCGAGCGGCGGCAGGTCCCCCCGCGGGACGCGGAGGACCCCGCCTGGGCGCACGAGCTCGTCGCCCGGGTCGCCGACACGATGTCCGGTGCCTCCTTCGAGGCACGCGTCAACCCCGGCTGCAGCCACTGCCCGGTGCGCCGCAGCTGCCCGCTCCAGGGCGAGGGACGGCAGGTGACCCAGTGACCGAGACCCTCAGCCCCGTCCGGCACAGCCCCGCGGACATCGCCCGCGCGCTGGGCCAGCACGTGCCCACCGAGGAGCAGCAGGCCGTCATCGAGGCCCCGCTCGCCCCGCAGCTCGTCGTCGCCGGCGCCGGGTCGGGCAAGACCGAGACGATGTCCGCCCGCGTCGTCTACCTCGTCGCCAACGGGCAGGTGCGGGCCGACGAGGTGCTCGGCCTCACCTTCACCCGCAAGGCCGCTGCCGAGCTCTCCGACCGCGTGCGCCTGCGCCTGCGCCAGCTGCGGCGCGCCGGCCTGCTCGCCGTCGAGGACGCCCGCATGGACGTCGACCGCCCCACCATCGCCACCTACAACTCCTTCGCCGCGGACATCGCCAAGGAGCACGCGCTGCGCATCGGCATGGACCCCGACGCGCGGCTCGTCACCGAGGCCGGCGCCTGGCAGCTGGCCGACGCCGTCGTCCAGGGCTGGCACGCCACGCTCGACGTCGACGCCACCCCGGGCTCGGTCACCGAGGCGGTGCTCTCCCTGTCCGGCGCGCTGGCCGAGCACCTGCTGTCCACCGACGACGCCCGCGAGCAGCTCGAGCAGCTCGCCGGCTCCCTCACCGACGCCACCCCCGCCCCGCGCGCCAAGGAGCCCTACGCACCCACCCGGGAGGTCGTCGCCTCGCTGCGCGAGCGGCTCGCGCTGCTCGACCTCGTCGACGCCTACGCCCGGGCCAAGCGCGAGCACGGCGTCATGGACTTCGCCGACCAGGTCGCCATGGCCGCCCGCATCGCCGAGA
This sequence comes from Georgenia phoenicis, assembly GCF_047302425.1. Classification (NCBI taxonomy): domain Bacteria; kingdom Bacillati; phylum Actinomycetota; class Actinomycetes; order Allobogoriellales; family Allobogoriellaceae; genus Georgenia; species Georgenia phoenicis. The sequence goes on from NZ_CP154855.1 coordinate 991,161, forward strand.
CCGTGCCCGCCGTCGGGCAGGCGCTGCGCGAGCAGTACCCGCTCGTCCTGCTCGACGAGTACCAGGACACCTCGGTGGCCCAGCTGCGGCTGCTGTCCTCCGTCTTCGGCGACGGCCACGCCGTCACCGCCGTCGGCGACCCCAACCAGGCGATCTACGGCTGGCGCGGCGCGGCCGCCGCGGCGCTCGCGGACTTCCCCAGCCAGTTCCCCAGCCTCGGGCGTGCCGGGCAGGAGCACACCCCCACCCGCTACCTGCGCACCTCCTGGCGCAACGACGCCCGCATCCTCGCGGTCGCCAACCGGGTCTCCGGGCCGCTGCGTCTCCCCGAGGACGGCGCGCCGGCGCCCGTGGAGGTCCCCGAGCTCGTCTCCCGGCCGGGTGCGGGGGAGGGGCAGGTGCTCGCCGCCTACTCCGAGACGGTCGAGGAGGAGGTCGCCGGCATCGCCGACTTCTTCGTCGAGCGCTGGGCGCCGGAGCAGACCGCGGCCGTGCTGTGCCGCACCCGCTCGCAGTTCGGTCCCGTCGTCGAGGCGCTGCGCGCCCGCGGGGTGCCGGTCGAGGTCCTCGGCCTCGGGGGCCTGCTCGCCGCGCCGGAGATCGTCGACGTCCGGGCGGCGCTCGAGGCGGCCCACGACGCCTCGCGCGGGGACTCCGCCATGCGCCTGCTCACCGCGGCCGGCCTGGGGGCGGCCGACCTCCACGTCCTGGGCGCCTGGGCGCGCTCGCTCGCCGCCGGCACCGGGACCCGCGGCGAGGCGAGCGTCATCGAGGCCGTGGACAACCCGCCCGCACCGGACTGGCGCAGCCCCTCGGGCGCCTCGCTCAGCGCTGACGCGCTGCGGCGGGTGCGGCGCCTGGGTGAGCTGCTGCGCCAGGTGCGCTCGCTCAGCTACCTCTCCCTGCCCGAGGTCGTCTCCCACACCATCACGCTCATGGGCCTGGACATCGAGGTCGCCGCGCGCGCCGGACGGGTGGCCGCCCACGCCCGCGGCAACCTCGACGCCTTCGTCGACGTCGCCGCCTCCTTCGCGGCGGACACCGGCGGTGGCGGGCTCGGCGCCTTCCTCGGCTGGCTCGACGCCGCGGAGGAGCGCGAGCGCGGGCTCGAGCCGGTCGACGCCGACCCCGAGCCGGGCGCCGTCCAGGTGCTCACGGTGCACGCCGCCAAGGGCCTGGAGTGGGACGTCGTCGCCGTCCCCGGCATGGTCGAGTCCCAGTTCCCCAGCTACCGGGGTCGGCCCTCCGCCGACGGCGCCGTCAGCTCCTCCGGCTGGCTCACCGACCGCTGCGCCCTGCCCTACCCGCTGCGCGGCGACGCCGAGAGCCTGCCCGCCCTCGACATCCCGCCGGCGCCCACCCACGCCGACGTCCGCGACGCCCTCACCGCCCTCAAGCGCGACGGCGGCCGGCACGCGGTGGGGGAGGAGCGTCGCCTCGCGTACGTCGCCGTCACCCGGGCCCGCCACACCCTGCTCCTCACCGGCTCGTGGTTCCGCACCGGCAAGACCCCCCTGCCGCCCTCCCGCTTCCTCACCGAGCCGCGCGACGCCGGGCTCGTCGAGGAGGCCCCCCTCGGCTGGGCGGCGCAGCCGGCACCGGACGCCGTCAACCCCAGCCTCGAGCGCGTCGTGGCGGCGAGCTGGCCGCTGGACCCGCTCGGGGAGCGCCGGGAGCGGCTGGAGGCGGCCGCCGTCGCCGTCCGCACGCCCACCGGCCTGCCCCCCGAGCCGAGCGGCGACGTCGCACGGTGGGTGCGCGACGCCGAGCTCCTCCTGCGGGAACGGGCCGAGTCGCGGGCCGCCGGGCTCGAGGTGTCCCTCGGCACGCACCTGTCCGCCTCCGCGGTCGTCGGGCTGGCCCACGACCCCCACGCCTTCGCCCTCGAGCGGCGCCGGCCCATGCCGAGCGCCCCGAGCGAGCACGCGAGCGTCGGCAACCTCTTCCACGCCTGGGTCGAGGAGTACTTCGGCGCCCCGAGCCTGCTGGACGTCGAGGGGGCCGAGCGGCTGCTCGAGGACCCGACCGACCCCCGGCCCGCCGGCGCCGCGCCGGACCTCGAGGAGCTCAAGGCGACCTTCGCCGCCTCCGCGTGGGCCACCCGCCGGCCCGTCGCCGTCGAGGTCGACCTCGAGACCGCGGTCGCCGGCACGGTGGTCCGCTGCCGGATCGACGCCGTCTTCGACGACGAGCAGGGGCTGCACGTCGTCGACTGGAAGACCGGCGCCCCGCCCCGCGACGCCCACACCCTCGCCGCCCGCGAGCTCCAGCTCGCCGTGTACCGCCTCGCCTGGTCGCGGCACACCGGCCGGCCGCTCGAGGAGATCGGGGCCGCGTTCTACTACGTCGGCGCCGACCGCACCCTCGAGGCCGGGCGGCTGACCGAGGAGGAGATCGAGCGGCGCCTGGGAGCGGCGCTCGCCGAGCTCGCCGCCGACTGAGCGTGCACGCGCGTTCCCCCCGGGTGAGGGTGGGGCGATGGAACCGATCTACACCGCAGAGGCCCTGTCCACCGGCGCCGGCCGTGACGGCCACGTGAGCACCCCCGACGGCCTCCTCGACCTCGACATGGCACCGCCGAAGGAGATGGGCGGCTCCGGGCAGGGTGCCAACCCCGAGCTGCTCTTCGCCGCCGGCTTCGCCGCCTGCTTCCACTCCGCGCTTCAGGGCGTCGCCCGGCAGTCCGGCGTCGACGTCACCGGCTCGAGCGTCGGCGCGCAGGTGGGGATCGGCAAGCGTGAGGACGGCGGCTTCGGCCTCGCCGTCACCCTCGAGGTCGTGCTGCCCGAGGTTCCCCAGGAGCAGGCTCAGGAGCTCGCCGACAAGGCCCACCAGGTCTGCCCGTACTCCCACGCCACCCGCGGCAACATCGACGTCACCGTGACGGTCTCCGACGACTGACCATCGCGCGCCCGCCGCCGGACCGGATTCCGCGACCGGTCCGGCGGTGGTGCACCATGAGCCCGTGACCAACCTCGCCCCGCGGTCTCCGCGACCCAGTGCGAAGTTCATCCTCCTCGTCGGCGTCATGGCCGCCCTCCCGGCGGTTACCACCGACATGTACCTGCCGTCGCTGCCGGTGGTGGCGACCGAGCTCGACACGACGCCCGCGCTCGTCCAGGGCACGATCACCGGGGTGCTCATCGGTGGCGCACTGGGCCAGCTCCTCGCGGGTCCGCTGTCGGACCGCTTCGGCCGCCGCCGCCCCGTGATGATCGGGGTCCTGCTCCACGTCATCGCCTCGGTGCTGTGCATCGTCGCCGCCGGGATCGTGCCGCTGCTCGTCCTTCGCGTGGTCCAGGGGATCGGGAACGCCGCCGCGACGACGACGGCGATGGCCGTCATCCGCGACCGCTACAGCGGCGCCACCGCGTCGGCGATCCTCTCCCGGCTCATGCTCGTCATCGGTGTCGCCCCGCTCCTCGCTCCGACCGCGGGCAGCTTCGTCGCCGACCTCGCCGGCTGGCGCGCGGTCTTCGGGGTGCTCGCCGCGATGGGCCTGGCGCTCATGCTCTTCATGTGGCGCTTCCTGCCGGAGTCGCTGCCCCCGGAGCGGCGCCGCAGCGACGGCGTCGGCGGGGCGCTGCGCGGGTACCGGGTGCTGCTGCGCGACCGGCAGTTCGTCGCGCTCGCGATCCTGCCCGGCCTCGGCCTGGGCGCCCTCATGAGCTACGTCGCCGGCTCGCCCTTCGTCTTCCAGGAGCAGTACGGGCTCGGGGAGACCGAGTTCGCGCTCCTCTTCGCCCTCAACGGCATCGGCCTCGTCATCGGCGCGCAGGTCAACGCCGCCATCGTCGAGCGTTTCGCCCCCCTCCACATCATGCGGGTCGCCGTCCCGGTGGCCCTCGTGCTCGCCGTCGCGCTCTACGTCATCGCGCTGCGCGACATCGGCGGCCTCGTGGGGATCGTCGTCCCGCTGTGGCTGCTCCTCGCCGTCAACTCCTTCGTCCCGCCGAACGCGAGCGCGCTGGCGCTCAGCCGCCACGGCGAGCGGGCGGGCTCCGCCGCCGCGCTCATCGGCGCCGCCCAGGCCGGCCTCGCCGGCGTCGTCAGCCCGCTCGTCGGTGTCCTGGGCGAGGACGCCGTCGCCATGGGTACGGTGATCGTCGGGGTCATGGTGCTGGCTCTCCTCGTGCTGGCGCTGGGCACCCCCGCCTACCGACGCAAGGAGCGGCGATGAGCGAGCTTCCCCCCGAGCTGCGGGGCGACGACGGCGGGCACCGGCCGGTGCAGCCGCGGTGGTGGCGGGTGGCCTCCGCCGTCATCGCCCTCGTCCTCATCGCCATGGTCGTCGTGGCCTATACCCTGTGACCAGCCCCCGGGCCTCGGCGGCGCTCGCGATCGCGTAGCCTGGGGGATCGTGGCCACCGACTTCCCGACCGAGATCCAGCACCTGCGCTCCACCTACCGCTCCATCACCGCGGTGACGGACCCGGAGGCCCTGCGTGCGCAGATCGCCGAGCTCTCCGAGAAGGCCGGCGCCCCTGACCTGTGGGACGACCAGGACGCCGCCCAGGCGGTGACGAGCCAGCTCTCCCACGCGCAGGCCGAGCTCAGCCGCGTCGAGCGCATGGGGCAGCGCATCGAGGACCTCGAGGCGCTCGTCGAGTTGGGCCAGGAGGAGGACGGCGCGGACGCCGACGCCTTCCTCCAGGACGCCGAGGCCGAGCTCGCCGCCATCCGCAAGGACCTCGACGACCTCGAGGTCCGCACCCTCCTGTCCGGGGAGTACGACCAGCGCGAGGCCGTCGTGACGATCCGCGCCGGCGCCGGTGGCGTCGACGCCGCCGACTTCGCCGAGATGCTCATGCGCATGTACCTGCGCTGGGCCGAGCGCCACGGCTACCCGACCAAGGTGCTCGACACCTCCTACGCCGAGGAAGCCGGGCTCAAGAGCGTGACCTTCGAGGTCAAGGCGCCCTACGCCTACGGGAACCTGTCCGTCGAGGCCGGCACCCACCGCCTCGTGCGCATCTCGCCCTTCGACAACCAGGGCCGGCGCCAGACCTCCTTCGCCGCCGTCGAGGTCATCCCGCTCATCGAGCAGACCGACCACGTGGAGATCCCCGAGTCGGAGATCAAGGTCGATGTCTTCCGCTCCTCCGGGCCGGGTGGCCAGTCCGTCAACACGACCGACTCCGCGGTGCGGATGACCCACATCCCCACGGGCATCGTCGTGTCGATGCAGAACGAGAAGTCCCAGATCCAGAACCGCGCGGCCGCGCTGCGCGTCCTGCAGTCCCGCCTGCTCCTCGTGCGCCAGCAGGAGGAGAACGCCGCCAAGAAGGCGCTCGCCGGCGACGTCAAGGCCAGCTGGGGCGACCAGATGCGCTCCTACGTGCTGCAGCCCTACCAGATGGTCAAGGACCTGCGCACCGAGCACGAGCAGGGCAACCCCTCGGCCGTCTTCGACGGCGAGATCGACGACTTCATCGAGGCCGGGATCCGCTGGCGCAAGCAGCACGAGGGCGACGACGCCTGACCCACCCGCGCCGCGGGCTCGCGGCGCCGCCGTCGGCGTGTCGGCCGGGGAGCGGGGAAGAGGCGTGCCTACTCTCGAAGAGGTCAGAGTTCTGCCTTCCCCCACTTCCGAGACTGGCCTCAGAGCATGATTCGATTCGAGAACGTCTCCAAGGTGTACGCCAGGGGCGCGCGACCCGCGCTGGACCAGGTGACCCTGGAGATCGAGCGCGGCGAGTTCGTCTTCCTCGTCGGCCAGTCCGGCTCCGGCAAGTCGACCTTCCTGCGGCTCGTCCTGCGCGAGGAGCGCGCCACGTCCGGGCAGGTCTTCGCCCTGGGCCGCGACCTGTCCACGGTGTCGCAGTGGCGGGTGCCCCAGCTGCGCCGCCAGATCGGCATGGTCTTCCAGGACTTCCGCCTGCTCCCCAACAAGACCGTCTTCGACAACGTCGCGATCGCGCTCCAGGTCATCGGCAAGCCGCGCCACCACGTCCTCACGACGGTGCCCGAGGTCCTCGAGACCGTGGGCCTGGAGGGCAAGGAGAAGCGCATGCCGCACGAGCTGTCCGGCGGTGAGCAGCAGCGCGTGGCCATCGCCCGCGCCTTCGTCAACCGGCCCGCGATCCTCCTGGCCGACGAGCCCACCGGCAACCTCGACCCGACGACGTCGATCGGGATCATGCGGCTGCTCGACCGGATCAACCGGATCGGCACCACGGTGGTCATGGCCACCCACGACGACGAGATCGTCGACCAGATGCGCAAGCGCGTCATCGAGCTCGAGGACGGCCGGACGGTGCGCGACCAGTCCCGCGGCGTCTACGGCGCGGCGCGGTAGGGGGCCCTCATGCGACTACGGTTCGTTCTCTCCCAGCTGGCCTCCGGGCTGCGGCGCAACGTCTCGATGACGATCTCGGTCGTCCTCGTCACCTTCATCTCCCTCGTCTTCGTCGGTGCCGCCGCGCTGCTGCAGATGCAGATCGGCAACATGAAGGACGACTGGTACGACCGCGTCGAGGTCTCCGTCTTCATGTGCCCGCAGGACTCCGCGGTGCCCACCTGCGCCACCGGCGAGGTGACCGACGACCAGCTCGCCGACATCGAGGAGCTCCTCGCCTCCGAGGCCCTCGCCCCCTACGTCGACGAGGTGTTCTTCGAGACCAAGGAGGAGGCCTACGAGGCCTTCCAGGAGCAGATGCCCGACACGGTGTGGACCCAGTCCCTCACCCCCGAGCAGATGCAGGTCTCCTTCCGGATCAAGCTCGTCGACCCCGAGCAGTACCAGGTCGTCGCCGACGAGCTGACCGGCCGGCCCGGCGTCGAGGACGTCGTCGACCAGCGCGCGCTCCTCGAGCCGCTCTTCCTCATCCTCGACCGCGCGACGCTCCTCGCCGTCGCCCTCGCGGGCGTCATGATCGTCACCGCGGTCCTCCTCATCACGACGACGATCCGGCTCTCGGCGATGAGCCGACGGCGCGAGACCTCGATCATGCGGCTGGTGGGTGCCTCCAACCTCTTCATCCAGCTGCCCTTCATGCTCGAGGGCGCGCTCGCCGCGCTCGCCGGCGCGGCGCTCGCCGTCGGCGGCCTGTGGCTCGCCGCCCGCTACCTCATCGAGGGGTGGCTGGCCGCGGAGTTCCAGTGGGTGCAGTTCGTCGACACCGGCGACGTCCTCCTCATCGCGCCCCTCCTCGTCCTCGCCGCCATCCTGCTCGCCGGCATCAGCTCGCTGGTGTCCCTGAGCCGCTACACGAGGGTCTGACATGCGTTCCCACACCTCCCGCCGTACCGTCCGCACGCTCGTGTCCGCAGCGCTCGCTGCCGTGCTGCTCGCGGGCGGCACCTCCGCCGTCGCCGACTACGACGACGAGATCCGCGAGTACGACCGCCAGCTGCGCGAGCAGCGCAACGAGCGCGAGGCCCTCGCCCGTGAGCGCGAGGCGCTCGCCTCCCGGCTCGAGGGCACCAACGCGGACCTCGCCAGCGCCTACCTCGCCCTCGAGGACGCCAACGCCCGTCTGCCGCTGGCCGAGGCCGCCCTCGCCCAGGCCGAGGACGCCCTCGCGGCGGCCGAGCGGGAGGAGCAGGCCGTGGCCGACCGCCTCACCCTCGCCGAGACCGAGCTCGGTGACCTCGGGGCCGAGCTCGCCGAGGGGGACGCGCAGATCGAGTCGACCCGCTCGTCGATCGGCGAGCTCGCCCGCAGCACCTACCGCGGCGGGGCCTCCCTCAACGGGCTGTCGGTCGTGCTCAACGCGAGCTCGAGCGAGGAGTTCATCCGCCAGACGGCGATCGTCGACACCGCGGTGCGCACCCAGACCAAGGTCATCACCGACCTCGAGACGATCACCGCCGTCAACCGCAACCGTGAGCTGCGCCAGCAGGCCGTGCGCGACCGGATCGACCAGCTCCACGCGCAGGCCGAGGAGGCGGTGGCCGCCGCCGACGAGGCTCGCGAGTCCGCCGACGCGCACCGCCGCGAGATCATCGAGATCCAGGAGGAGCAGACAGCCCTCGCCGCCGAGCTCGAGCAGCTGCGCGGCCGCCTCAACGAGGACCTCGCCCAGAAGGAGGCCGACGACGACCGCCTCGCCGGCATCATCGCCGGCATCGAGGCGGACCGGTCGGGGACCGTGGCCGAGCGTGAGGCCGCGCGCCGCGAGCAGGAGCGCCGCGCCCGTGAGGCCGCCCAGAGCAACGGTGGCGGCGGCGGAGGCGGCGGCGGTGGCGCCCCGAGCGGCGGCGGCGCCAGCTCCGGAGGGCTCACGCCGCCGGTGCCCAACCCCATGTTCGTCACCTCGCCCTACGGCATGCGCATGCACCCGCTGGCCGGCTACCAGTGGTTCCACGCCGGGGTCGACGTGCGCTCGGCGTGCGGCAACCCGCAGTACGCCGCGGCGAGCGGCACGGTCAAGGCGACGATCCCCGCACCGGGCAACGCCTCGCACGGCAACCAGGTCATCATCGACCACGGGACGATCAACGGCAGCGGCTACGTCACCGTGACCAACCACCTCAGCCGCTTCAACGTACGCGCCGGCCAGTGGGTCAACCAGGGCGACGTCGTCGGCTACACCGGCATGACCGGCAACGTCACCGGCTGCCACGTCCACTTCGAGGTGTGGCAGAACGGCTCGACGATCAACCCGATGAACCTCCCCGGCTGGGTCCGCAGCAACTGACCCCGGCCCGGAACGCACCCCCCAATAACGCCGAGAGCAGAGTTGTTCCACGGAACAACTCTGCTCTCGGCGTTACTGGGTGAGGGGGCTGGGCTAGGCGCCGGGCTGGGGGAGGCCCAGCCAGTCGTGCCAGCCGTTGTGGAGGACCAGCCAGGCGAGCAGCCCGTAGCCCGCCTGGCCCGGGTGCACGCCGTCACCGGCGGCGACGTCGGCCAGCCACTGGTCGTGGGTGCGCAGCGGTGCGAAGGTCTCGACGTAGCGCACCTGCCGGCGGGTGGAGACGTCGGCGTAGGCGTCGGACAGCGCGGCGAGCGCGTCGCCGTCCACGCCCGGACGCGGCGGCGGGCCGACGACGAAGACCTCGACCTGCTGCGAGCGGGCGCTGTCGAGGATGTTGGCGAGGTTGAGCCGGCTGCGCGCCAGGGAGAGCCCGGCGGTGAGGTCGGCCGAGCCGAGGGCGACGACGAGGCGGTTGTCGCTGCCGGGGGCGAAGCGGCGCTGGCACTCGCTCTCCCAGCGTCCCGAGAGCGCCGTCGACGTCTCGTCGGGCACGGCGAGGGAGGTGACGAAGAGCGGGTCCTCACTGTCCGTGCGGGCGACGACGCGCCCCACCCAGCCCAGGCCGCGCGCGTCACCCATCCCCGCGGACAGCTCGTCGCCGACGACGCAGATCCGCACGTCCCTCTCGCTCACCCTCACTCCTTCTCGTCAGTGCCCCGAACCTACCGCGGGCCGGCCCCGAGAGGGGGCCGGCCCGCGTCGTGCCGTACCGGTCAGCCGAAGGCGGCCTCGAGGAGCGTGGCCTGCTGCTCCTTGTGGACGCGGCCCGCGCCGGTGGCCGGCGAGGCGGCGGCCGGGCGGGAGACGAGGCGCATCTCGCGCCCACCCAGGGCCTCGCTCGACAGGTGGTCGGACAGGAAGGTCCACGCGCCCTGGTTGCCGGGCTCGTCCTGGACCCACACGACCTCCGCACCGGGGTAGCGGTCGAGCTCGGCCTTCACCGCCTCCTGGTCGAGCGGGTAGAGCTGCTCGAGGCGGACGATCGCCGTCGACGTCGCGCCGGTCTTCTCCCGGTGCGCCGCGAGGTCGTAGTAGACCCGGCCGGAGCACAGGAGGACGCGGCTGACGTCGCCCTCGGTGCCGTTCTGGTCGCCGATGACGGTCCGGAAGGTGCCGCTGGTGAAGTCCTCCAGCGGGGACGCCGCCGCACGCAGGCGCAGCAGCTGCTTCGGGGTGAAGGCGACGAGCGGCACGCGCGGGCGGTTGTAGGCCTGCCGGCGCAGCATGTGGAAGTGGTTGGCCGGGGTGCTCGGCTGGGCCACGATCATGTTCTCCTCCGCGCACAGCTGGAGGAAGCGCTCGATGCGGGCCGAGGAGTGGTCCGGGCCCTGACCCTCGTAGCCGTGCGGCAGGAGGAGGACGAGCGAGGACCGCTGGCCCCACTTCTGCTCGGAGGAGGAGATGAACTCGTCGACGACGATCTGCGCGCCGTTGACGAAGTCACCGAACTGGGCCTCCCACAGCACCAGCGCGTCCGGCCGCTCCACGGAGTAGCCGTACTCGAAGGCCATCGCGGCGTACTCGGACAGCGAGGAGTCGTAGACCCAGAACTTCGCCTGGTCCCCGGTGAGGTACATGAGCGGGGTCCACTCGGCGCCGGTCTCGGCGTCGTGGAAGACCGCGTGGCGCTGGACGAAGGTGCCGCGGCGGGAGTCCTGCCCCGCCAGGCGCACCGGCGTGCCCTCCATGAGGAGGGAGCCGAAGGCGAGGATCTCCCCGAAGCCCCAGTCGATCTCGCCCTCGCGGGACATGACCTCGCGCCGCTCGAGGAGCTTGGCGAGCTTGGGGTGGACGTTGAAGCCCTCCGGCGGGCGCACGTGCGCCTTGCCGATGCGGCCGAGTACCGGCTCGGGGACGGCGGTCTGCCAGCCGACCATCGTGCCGGCGTCGACCTGCTGCGACTCGGGCAGCTCGAGCCCGGCGACCTGCTCGTCCTCGCGGACGGGCGGGCGCCAGCCGACCTCACGGGTCTCGGTGAAGGCCTTCTCCAGCTCCGCCTGGTAGTCCTGCAGTGCCTGCTCGGCCTGCTCGGGGGTGATGTCCCCGCGCCCGACGAGCGCCTCGGTGAAGAGCTTGCGCGTGCTGCGCTTGTTCTCGATGAGGGAGTACATGACCGGCTGGGTCATCGACGGGTCGTCGCCCTCGTTGTGGCCGCGGCGGCGGTAGCACACGAGGTCGATGATGACGTCCTTGTGGAACTCCTGCCGGTAGGCGTAGGCCAGCTCGGCGACCCGCGCCACGGCCTCGGGGTCGTCCCCGTTGACGTGGAAGATCGGCAGCTGCAGGCCCTTGGCCACGTCGGTGGCGTAGTGCGTGGAGCGCGAGCTCGTCGGACCGGTGGTGAAGCCGATCTGGTTGTTGACGATGATGTGGACCGTGCCGCCGGTGCGGTAGCCGCGCAGCTGGGACAGCTGCAGGGTCTCGATCACCACGCCCTGACCGGCGAAGGCGGCGTCGCCGTGGATGAGGATCGGCAGGACGGAGAAGCCCTGCTGGCCGAGGTCGATGCGGTCCTGCTTGGCGCGGGTGACGCCCTCGAGGACGCCGTTGACGGCCTCGAGGTGCGAGGGGTTGGCCGCGAGGTAGACCCGGGTCTGCTCCCCGGTGTGCGCGGTGAACTCACCGACGGTGCCGAGGTGGTACTTGACGTCGCCGGAGCCCTGGATGGACCGCGGGTCCTGGTTGCCCTCGAACTCGGAGAAGATCTGGGCGTAGGACTTTCCGGCGATGTTCGCCAGCACGTTGAGCCGCCCGCGGTGGGCCATGCCGATCGCGACCTCGTCCAGGCCGTCGCGCGCCGCGCCGGTGAGGATGGTGTCGAGCATCGGGATGAGCGACTCACCACCCTCGAGGCTGAAGCGCTTCTGCCCGACGTACTTCGTCTGGAGGAAGGTCTCGAAGGCCTCCGCCTGGCCGAGCTTGCGCAGGATCTGCAGCTGCTCCTCCGGGGAGGGCTTCTGGTAGGGCGTCTCGAGCCGGGACTGCATCCAGCGGCGCTCGACCGGGTCCTGCAGGTGCATGTACTCGATGCCGATGGTGCGGCAGTACGTGTCGCGCAGGATGCCGAGGATGTCCCGGAAGGGCAGCCGCGAGGTGCCGGCGAAGCCGCCGGTGGGGAAGGTGCGGTCCAGGTCCCACAGCGACAGCCCGTGGTTGGTGATGTCGAGGTCGGGGTGACGGCGCTGGCGGTAGGTCAGCGGGTCGGTGTCCGCCATGAGGTGGCCGCGGGAGCGGTAGGCGTGGATGACCTCGGCGATGCGGGCGGGCTTGCCCATGTCGGTCTCGGGGTCCACGTGGACGTCGCGCTGCCAGCGCACGGGCTCGTAGGGCACGCGCAGCGAGGCGAAGACGCGGTCGTAGAAGCCGTCCTGGCCGAGGAGCTTCTCCTCGAGGACCCGGAGGAACTCACCCGATGCCGCGCCCTGGATGATGCGGTGGTCATAGGTCGAGGTGAGCGTGAGGACCTTCGAGACACCGGCGCGCGCCAGCGTCTCCTCCGAGGCCCCCTTGTACTCGGCGGGGTAGTCCAGCGCGCCGACGCCCACGATCGTGCCCTGCCCGACCATGAGCCGCGGCATCGAGTGGACGGTGCCGATGGTGCCGGGGTTGGTCAGCGTGATCGTCGTGCCGGCGAAGTCGTCGACGGTGAGCTTGTTGTTGCGCGCCTTGCGCACGAGCTCCTCGTAGGCCACCCGGAACTGGTTGAAGTCCATCGCGTCGGCCCCCTTGATGGAGGGGACGAGCAGCTGGCGGGTGCCGTCGGGCTTGGGCAGGTCGATGGCCAGGCCGAAGTTGACGCTCGCCGGCTGGGTCATCGCCGGCTTGCCGTCGACCTCCGCGTACGAGGCGTTCATCTCCGGCAGCTTGCCCAGCGCCTCGACGACGGCGTAGCCGATGAGGTGGGTGAAGGACACCTTGCCGCCGCGCCCGCGGGCGAGGTGGTTGTTGATGACGATGCGGTTGTCCGCGAGGAGCTTGGCCGGGACGGCGCGCACGCTCGTCGCGGTGGGCACCTCGAGGCTGGCGTCCATGTTCTTGACGACGCGCGCGGCCGGGCCGCGGAGCTTGACCGTGCCGTCCGCGGGCGCAGCGACGCGCTGGCGGGAGGCGGGCGTGGAGGTGTAGCCGGCGACGGCGGGCTGCGCGGCCGCCTCCGGGGCGGGCTCCGCCGCCACGGTCTCGGCGACCTTGCGTGCCTGCGGCGCGGGCGCCGGGTTGTCGGCCGTGGTGTCCGAGCCGGGCACCGCCGTGGGCCGGGCCTCGTCGGCACTGCTCGTCGAGCGGGCGGTCGGGGCCGGGCTCGGGTCGGCAGCGGGCGCGTCGGCGCGGTCGCTCGTCCCGGCGGAGGGCGGCTGCTGCGGCGCGGAGGGCTGCTGCGCACCCGCCGTCGTCCGCGGTGCGCTGTCGGTGGCGCCGTTGCCGGGCTCGTAGTCCTTGAAGAACTCCCACCACGCGGGGTCGACCAGCGCGGGGTCCTTCTTGTACTGCTCGAAGAGCTCTTCGATGAGCCATTCATTCGTGCCGAACGCGGCGGCAGCGGGGTCAGGGTGCTCCTGAGTGGACACTTCGGGGATCGCCCTCTTCCGAGACGTGTGTGGATGGAGGAGAAAGTGCCCTTCCAGCGTAGGTGATCGATCCCATCCGGACGGAGCCGGGAGCCGGGTTCCGGCCATATCAGGTGCCCTGCGAGCGCGCCTCGGACCTCAGTCCCAACCGGCGGTCAAGGCAGTGTCAGGCGGGGCCCTGCATCGTCCCCGCGGACCGTGGGAGCCGGGGTCCGCGCACCGGAAGACGCAGTCGGACCGTCGCTCCCTCCCCGGCCTGGGAGTCGGCGACCTCGATCGTGCCCCCGTGGATCGCCACGGCCCAGCGGGAGATCGCCAGGCCGAGACCGGTGCCGCCCGTGCTCGCCCGGCCGGTGAGCGACGGGCTGTTCCCCCGCTGGAAGCGCTCGAAGACCCGCTCCCGGTCGGCGGGCGGGATGCCGGCGCCGGAGTCGACGACGTCGATGACGACCTCCCCGCGCAGGGCGGCGGCGGAGGCGCGGACCGAGACGAGCGTGCCGGGCGGCGTGTGCCGCACCGCGTTGTCGAGCAGGTTGGCCAGGACCTGGGAGATGCGGACGGGGTCGACGCGCAGCCGCAGCTCGGGCGGGTCCACCCTGACCTCCCAGCGCACGTCCCGGCCCGCGGCGCTCGCGGCCGCCGCCGCCTCCGCGACGGCGTCGTCGACGAGGGTGCGCACGGCGACGTCCTCGAGCTCGAGCCCGACGACGCCCGCCTCGACCCGGGAGAGGTCGAGGAGGTAGCCGACGAGCCGCCCCAGCCGCTGGGTCTGGCGCAACGCCCCCTCGAGAGCCTCGGGCGTGGCCGGCACGACGCCGTCGGCGAGGTTCTCCAGCTGGGCCTGCAGCGCGGCGACGGGTGTGCGCAGCTCGTGGGAGACGTTCGCGACGATCTCGCGGTGGGCGGTGTCCACCGAGGCGAGGTCCTCGGCCATCTGGTTGAAGGCCCGCGCCAGCTCGCCGACCTCGTCGCTGCTCGAGGCGGTGACCCGCCGCGAGTAGTCCCCGCGGGCCATCGCGCGGGCCGCCGCGGTCATCTCCCGCAGCGGGGACGTCATGCCGTGCGCGAGGACCTGGGTGACGACGAGCGCCGAGACGATCGCGAGCGGGAAGGTCCGGGTGGGCCCGAGCTCGTAGCGCAGCCCCAGCCACGTGATGAAGGCCGCGGCCGTCACGGTGACGGCGACGAGCACGCCGAGCTTGATCTTGAGGGAGCGGAAGCGGTCGAGCGGGCGGGACATCCGCAGCCCCCCGCGGGCGTGCCGCGCGCCGGCCGGCCCGCTCACGGTGCCCCCGGCGCGTCCTCGGTCGGTTCGAGCGCGTAGCCGACGCCGTGGACGGTGCGCACGAGGTCGGCGCCGAGCTTGCGGCGCAGCGCCTTGACGTGGGAGTCGACGGTGCGGGTCCCGGACGCGTCGGCCCAGTCCCACACCTCCGCGAGGAGCTTCTCGCGCGAGAAGACGGTGCGCGGGCTGGAGGCCAGGCACACGAGGAGGTCGAACTCGGTGGGGGTGAGATGGGCCTCGTCACCGCGCCGGCGCACCCGGCGCTGGCTGCGGTCGATCTCGAGGTCCCCGAGGAGCAGCGGCGCCTCGGCCGGCTCCCCGGTCTGCTCGACCGCGGTGCGCCGGGCCCGCTCGGCGCGCCGCAGCAGCGCCTTGAGGCGGGCGAGGAGCTCGCGCATGGAGAAGGGCTTGGTCATGTAGTCGTCGGCGCCCACGCCGAGGCCGACGAGGATGTCGGTCTCGTCGTCGCGCGCGGTGAGCATGAGGACGGGCACCTCCCGCTCGGCCTGGATCCGGCGGCACACCTCGAGGCCGTCGAGCCCGGGCAGCATGACGTCGAGCACGACGACGTCGGGCAGGAAGGTGCGGGCGGCCGCCACCCCGCCGGGACCGTCGCCGGCGATCTCGACCCGCCAGCCCTCGGCGGAGAGGCGGTGGGCGATCTGCGCGGCGATGTCCGGCTCGTCCTCGACGACGAGCACCCGGGTGGCGTCGGTGGTGGGGGGACCGGTGGGGGCCATGGGTGCACTCTGGCACACCGGTGCCCGGGCATACCCGCCGCACGCCCGCTCCCGGTATCGTGTCCGCACTATGGCGCAGCAGCAGACCAGCCCGCAGGAGGCTCCCGCGCAGCCCGACGCGGAACCCGCGAGTCCCGGGGCGTCCGAGGAAGCGGACGCCGAGCCCCCGAGTCCCAGCGGCGTCCTCGCCGCCCCCTCCCGGCCGGGAGCGCGCCGGTGCTGACCGAGTGGCTCCTCGTCCTGCTCGGCGTGGTCCTCACCGCCGGCACCGCCGTCTTCGTCGCGGCGGAGTTCTCCCTCGTGGCGATGGACCCGGCCACCGTCGACCGGCGCGTCGCCGCCGGTGACAGGCGCGCCGTCGGCGTGCAGCGGGCCCTGCGCCACCTGTCGACCGAGCTCTCCGGTGCCCAGGTGGGCATCACGCTCACCACCGTCCTGCTCGGCTACACGGCCCAGTCGGCGCTCGTCACCCTCCTCACCGGACCGCTCGGCTCCACCGGGCTGGCCACGGCCGCCGCCGGCGCGACCGCCGTCGTCGTCTCCCTCGTGCTCGTCAACGCCTTCTCCATGCTCTTCGGCGAGCTCGTCCCCAAGAACCTCGCGCTCGCCGACCCCTTCGCGACGGCGGGGGTCGTGGCGCCCCTTCAGCGCGCCTTCACCCGGCTGCTGCGGCCGGTCATCTCCCTCCTCAACGGCAACGCCAACGCGATCCTGCGCCGCTTCGGGGTGGAGCCGGTCGAGGAGCTCGCCGGCGGGCGCTCGGCCAGCGAGCTCGCCGCGCTCGTCCGCCGCTCCGCGGAGCAGGGCACCCTCGACATCGGCACCGCGACCCTGCTCACCCGCTCCATCGGGATCGGCGCGCTCACCGCCGTCGACGTCATGACCGACCGGGTGCGGATGACGGCGCTGCCGCGCACCGCCACGGCTGCCGACGTCGTCGCCGCCGCCCGCCGCACCGGCCACTCCCGTTTCCCCGTCCTCGGTGACGACGACGACGACGTCGTCGGTCTGGTCAACCTGCGCCGCGCCATCGCCGTCCCCCACGAGCGTCGCGCGGAGGTCCCGGTGACGGCCGGCTCCCTCATGATCCCGGCGCCCCGGGTCCCCGAGACGCTCGAGCTGGCGGCCCTGCTCGTCTCCCTGCGCGACGACGGCATGCAGATGGCCGTCGTCGTCGACGAGTACGGCGGCACGTCGGGCATCGTCACGCTCGAGGACGTCGTCGAGGAGATCGTCGGCGAGGTCTCCGACGAGCACGACCGCCGCCGCACCGGCGCCCACGAGACCTCCGACGGCAGCTGGGTGGTGCCCGGCGTCATGCGTCCCGACGAGCTCGCCCACCTCGCCCAGCTCGTCGTGCCCGACGACGGCCCCTACGAGACCCTCGGCGGCCTCGTCATGGCCCGGCTCGGCCGGATCGCCGAGGTCGGCGACGAGGTCGAGCTGCCCGGGGTGCTCCTGCGGGTCGAGCTCATGGACGGGCGGCGCATCGAGCGCCTGCGCGTGCGGGGGAGGGTCGACGCATGAGCTCGGGAACCGCGCTCCTCCTCGGCCTCGTCCTGCTCGTGGCCAATGCCTTCTTCGTGGGCGCCGAGTTCGCGATCATGTCCGCCCGCCGCAGCCGGGTGGAGCCACTCGCCGAGACCTCTCGCCGGGCTCGCACCGTGCTGTGGGCCATGGAGCACGCGACGCTCATGATGGCCTGCGCCCAGCTCGGCATCACCGTGTGCTCCACGGGGATCGGTGCGGTGGCCGAGCCGGCGATCGCGCGGCTCGTCGAGGCCCCGCTCATGGACCTCGGGCTGCCGGCGGCGTCCGCGCACGTCGTCGGCTTCGCCGTCGCGCTCGCGCTCGTCATCTACCTGCACGTCGTCGTCGGCGAGATGGTGCCCAAGAACCTCGCGGTCACCAGCCCGGAGAAGGCGGCGATGTGGTTCGGCCCGCCGCTCGTCCTCATCTCCCGCGTGCTGTCGCCGCTCATCCGGGCGCTCAACGCGCTGGCCAACCTCGTGCTGCGCCTCGTGGGCGTCGAGCCCAAGGACGAGGTCGCCTCGGCCTTCACCGCGGAGGAGGTCGCCGCGATCATCGAGCGCTCCCAGCGCGAGGGGGTGCTCGAGGACGAGCTGGGACTGCTGTCCGGGGCGCTGGAGTTCTCGGAGAAGAACGCCGCCGAGGTCATGGTCGCCGATGAGAACCTCGTCACCCTGGAGGACGGGACGACCCCCGAGACCTTCGAGACGGCGGTCGCGCGCACCGGTTTCTCCCGCTTCCCGGTGCGCAACCTCGCGGGGGAGGTGCACGGCTACCTCCACATCAAGGACGTGCTCTACGCCGACGGCGCGCTACGGAGCCAGCCGGTGCCCCACTGGCGGGTGCGCGCACTGCCCAGAGTGGCGCCATCGGACGAGATCGAGGACGTCCTGGCCGTCATGCAGCGGACCGGGACGCACCTCGCCGGGGTGGGGGGCGCGGGCGGCCCGACCGTCGGCGTCGTCTTCCTCGAGGACATTCTCGAGGAGCTCGTCGGAGAGGTCTCTGACTCGATGCAGCGCCACAGCGCCGGCTCCTGAACCACTCCTGCACAGGGTGCGACGCGATTGTGGACTCCGCGCCGCCGGTGTCGTTACTGTTTCGTGATACGCCGGTCCGCCGGCGTGCCCTCCATCTCCACCCGAAAGGTTCCCTATGCCCGCGCGCGCCTCGATGCCCTCCACGGCACCGGTGACGCGACGGCAGCTACGGGAGGCGGAGCGCCGCGCCGAGCTGCTCGCACTCCGTGAGACTGCCGCGCGCGCCGCAGCGCAGCTCCCCGGCCCCCTCCTCGCCACCGTCCCGCTGGCCGGCGGCCTCGGCCTGGTCGGACAGGCGCAGCAGGCCACGGCGGCCACCGCGCAGCAGGCCGCCGCCCCCGCGCAGGAGACCGAGCACGTCGCCACGGTGCCGCTCGACGGCACGGTCGCCCCCGTCCGTCCGCAGTACCGCAGCCGCGCCGAGCTCCGCGCCGCGCAGCGTCCCGCCCCGCAGCGCACCCTCCGCGTCCAGACGCCGCGCTGGATGCCGCGCGCCGCCGTCCTCGGGGCGCTCGGCGCCGCGACGATCGTCGCCCCGCTCGCCGGCTTCGTCGGCGCCGGCCAGGGCGCGGCCGAGGAGGCGCCCGCCGTGGCCACCGTCCCGGCCGGGGACACCCTCCTCGACGCCCTCGACTCCGCCGCCACCCAGCTGGACGCCGAGTCCGCCGGCAGCACCGCCGCGCTCCTCGCCGACTCCAGCGCCTCCGCCCGTGCGCTCGTCCAGAGCTCGCGGAGCGTCGACCGGGACGCCGCGGTGTGCAGCTCGCTGACCGGCAGCGGCGCCAACGGCGCCGGCGCGGCCCTCGGCGCCGAGCGGATGGCCATGCCCCTCGCCGTCGGCACCTACTCGCAGAGCTCGCTCTACGGCAACCGCGTCCACCCGATCAACGGCACGTGGTCCAAGCACGAGGGCCTCGACTTCGCCGCACCGCTCGGCACCCCGATCCACTCGGTGGCCGACGGCACCGTCGTCCACGCCGGCGAGGGCCTCGACGGCCGCTCGAGCATGCTCGTCATCATCGAGCACGAGGTCGACGGCGAGACGTTCTACAGCTGGTACGTCCACATGTACGAGGACGGTGTCTTCGTCTCCGAGGGCCAGCAGGTCCGCGGCGGCGAGGTCATCGGCGAGGTGGGGAACAACGGGAACTCCACCGGCCCCCACCTCCACCTCGAGATCCACCTCGACGAGGCGGGGACGACGACGGACCCCGGCGCCTTCCTCGCCGACCACGACGCCGTCATGCTGTCGGCCGACTGCTGAGAGTGCCCTGGTCCTCCCGCCGCTGGGGATGGACCACGTCGAGTGACCTCCGTTACTCTGGGCCAGCCGCGTGCCGCGCGGCTGTGAGCCCAGGGGGACCCGGATGTCACCGACCGCAGAGGAGTCGTCGGCCCGTGCGGCCGACGTCCCTGCCGTCGAGCCCCTTCCCGCCGGGCTGAGGCGGCTGCGCAGGGCCGGTGCGCTCGGCTGCGCCGCACTCCTCGCCGCGGCGACGGCCCTGGCCGTCAGCCCCGCGGCGCCGAGTCCCACGAAGACGGCCGGCGGAGCCTTCGTCGAGATGGGGCTCACCCTCGAGGCGGAACCCGTCAAGGCCGGCGAGTCCTTCCGCCTGGGCAGCGGTGTGACGCTCGTGAGCAACGCCGTCGTCACCAAGGCGGGCAGCGACCCCTTCAGCGAGTCCCCGCTCTGCGCGAGCTACCCGGTCGCGCCCGGCAGCTACCGCGTGAGCTCGCCCTACGGGTACCGCGTCCACCCGATCTTCGGCACCTACACCATGCACATGGGCGTGGACTACGCCGCCCCGCTCGGCACGCCCATCCACGCCGTCACCGACGGCACGGTCGTCTACACCGGCGCCGGGCGGCTGGGACGCTCCAGCGAGCTCGTCATCATCGAGCACACCGTCGCGGGCACGACCTTCTACAGCTGGTACGTCCACATGTACCCCGACGGCATCTTCGTCGAGGTGGGCCAGCACGTGCGCGCCGGCGAGGTCATCGCCGAGGTGGGGAACAACGGCAACTCCACCGGCCCGCACCTGCACTTCGAGATCCACACCTCCGACGCCGGCCTCGGCCTGACGAAGACGCCGGTGCGGCGCACCCCCGCATCCTTCGTGCTCAGCTCCGTGGCGGAGGCGACCGACGAGCCCGGTGACCCTGCGGACGGGCCGGGGGACGACGAGAGTCCCGGGCCGAAGGAGCCCGGCGAGGACGAGACCCCGAAGCCGGGCGACCCGGGGGAGGACGAGACCCCCGAGCCGGGTGACCCGGGTGAGGACGAGACCCCCGAGCCGGGCGAGGACGAGACTCCCGAGCCAGGCGAGCCGGGGGAGGACGAGACCCCCGAGCCGGGCGAGGACGAGACTCCCGAGCCGGGCGAACCCGGTGAGGAGGAGCCGAGCCCCGAGCCGAGCGAGACGCCGGTCCCGGCTCCGAGCCCTGAGCCGAGTCCCGAGCCCAGCCCCGAGCCGAGTCCCGAGCCCAGCCCCGAGCCCAGCGAGACGCCCACCCCCCAGCCCACGGAGGACCCGATCACCGAGGAACCGACGGAGCAGCCGACCGAGCGGCCCCGCAACCCCTTCCCCACCCGCGCCTACGGCACGACGGTCGACCCGGTCGCCTTCCTCGCCTCGCTCGGCCTCACCCTCGTCGCCCCGAACCAGTGCACGGCACCCTGACCGGCGGCGCGGCCGCCGGAGGTGCCCCCTACCTCGACCGCCGGGGCCCGGCCGCGCTCGCGCACCGCGGAGGAGGGGCGGAGGTGGCCGAGAACTCGCGCGCCGCCCTGGAGCACGCCGCGGCCCTCGGGTACCGGTACGTCGAGACCGACGTCCACCGCACCGCCGACGGCGTCGTCGTCCTCCTCCACGACCCCACCGTGGACCGGACGACCGACGGTCACGGCCCCCTCTCGGCGCTCACCTGGGAGCAGGCGGCGCGACTGCGCGACCGCTCCGGGGGCCGCCTCGTGCGGCTGGACGAGGCGCTCGCGGACTTCCCCGGGCTGCGCCTCAACATCGACCTCAAGGAGGACGCCGTCGTCGGCCCGGCACTGCGCACCATCGCCGACGCGGGCGCCGGCGACCGCGTGTGCCTCGCGTCCTTCTCCGACCGGCGGCTGCGGATCGCGCGCCGCGCCACCCAGGGGCGGGTCGCCACGAGCCTGGGGCGCCAGGAGATCGCCCGGCTCGTCGCCGCGGCGACGCTCGGCGCCCCGGTGCGGGGCGTCCCCACGCCGTCGGGGACGACGACCGACCGCGCCGTGTGCGTCCAGGTGCCCGTCCGGCACCGCGGCGTCCCGGTCGTCACGCCGGCCTTCGTCCGGCTCGCCCACCGCCTCGGCCTGGAGGTCCACGTGTGGACCATCGACGACGCCCCGACCATGCACCGGCTGCTCGACCTCGGTGTCGACGGCCTGGTCACCGACCGTCCCACGGTGCTGCGCCAGGTGCTTCACACGCGGGGGGAGTGGACGGCGAGCGACTGATTTTCCCCGTGGCAGACCGGGTGTGAACACGCTCCTGCCGGTCGGCGGGGTGGTGCACAATGTGGCGATGACCCTCCACGAGTCGCACACCGACCCGCGCACGCGGCGCACGCTGGCGCTCCTGGAACGTGCGATGACGAGCCTGCTCGAGACGCAGTCGATCAGCGAGATCAACGTCTCCGAGCTGTGCCGCGTCGCCGGGATCCACCGGACGACCTTCTACAAGCACTTCTCCTCGGTCGCGGAGTTCGCGGCCTACATGTTCTCGGCGCTCATCGAGGACCTCTCGACGGTCGACCCGGCCGCCCTGCCGGAGGACATGGACGAGGTGACGGAGACCTACCGGGCGGCGCTCGAGGGGATGCTCGACCACGTCGCCCGCAACCGGCCTGCCTACCGCCGGCTCTTCGCCAGCGACGGCGACCACCAGTTCCAGCGGATCGTCGCCGACGCGATGGCGCAGCGCGCCGCCGAGGCCCACCGCCGGCTGGCCGACCGGGGGCGCACCATCGACATCGACGACGCGACCGCGGCCCAGATGGTCGGGGCGGCCTGTGCGGCCGCGGTCGGCGTGTGGGCGGCGCAGGACACCACCGACTCCGCGCGACGCGCGCACGAGATCATGGCCGGGCTGCCCGCGTGGTGGACCACGGCCTGACCGCCCGTTCCCGGGCAGCATGAGTGCCCCCGACTGGACTCGAACCAGCGACCTTCTGCTCCGGAGGCAGACGCTCTATCCACTGAGCTACAGGGGCACGACGCCCGGCGATGCTATCAGCCCCGCGGGGTGATCAAGACATCGGGTGGACGTGGCGCCCGCCACGTCCACCCGCCCGTGGAGCGACAGGCCCGCCGCGACGGCCTAGGGTGGACGCCGCAGTGCCAGGCGTTCTCTCGCGCGCCGGACGAGGAGGAGACGACATGAGCCAGCCACCGACGGGCCCCACGCCCGGACCGTCCGACGACGACGCGCCACGCACCCCCGACGAGGGGGAGGGCTTCGCGCGCTCGCCCTACGACCTGCCCGAGTCGCAGGCCGGCGAGCCCACCGCGAGCTACGGCCAGGCGCCCGACCCGGCCCGCACCATCTACTCCGACCCGAGCAGCACAGAGCCTGAGCCGGAGGAGCCCACGAGTGGGCGGCCCCGCTGGGTGCTGCCGGCCGTCATCGCCGCCGTCGTCGTCCTGGTCGCCGGCGGCATCGCCGCGGCCCTCCTCCTCGGCGGCGACGACGAGGACCCGGTCGCCCCCGCCACCCCGACGGCGGAGCAGACCGACGCACCCACCACCGGGCCGACCGACCCGGCGACGACGGCCGCCCCGGAGCCGACGGAGGAGCCCACCACCGCGGAGCCGACGGAGGAGCCGAGCTCGGAGCTGCTCGGCGACCTGGACGAGACCGTGTCCGTCGGTGACCTCACCTTCGAGCTGTCCGAGGAGGGCTTCGTCCCCGACGAGGGCATCGAGGGCGCCGTCGAGGCCTACCGCGGCACCTACATCGGCGGCGAGGAGCGCATCGGGATGCTCGCGACCCTGTGGCCGGACAACGCCGCCGCCGACGCCTTCGCCACCCGGCTCACCGAGGGCGCCGACGGTGAGCTCGTCGACACGGGCGACACCTACACCAACGGGACCGGGACCTTCTGGGCCTTCCTGCTCTCGGACGAGCGCGGCCGGTACATCTGGACCACCGACCGGGGCCACGTCCTGGAGATCACCGGCAGCGCCGACTACGTCAGCCAGTTCTACTCCAGCCTGCCGCTGTAGCCCGCGCCGGGGAGCGATCGCGGCGCTAGTACCCTGGTTCGGTGACTCCGACCGAACTCGCCGCGCTCATCCGCTCCTGCCTCCTCGACGCCGTCGCGGACGGCACGCTGTCCCTGTCCGCCGAGGACATCGGCGAGGTGAAGGTCGAGCGTCCGCGCCAGCGCGAGCACGGTGACTGGGCGACCAACGTCGCCATGCAGCTGGCCAAGAAGGCCGGCACCAACCCGCGGGCCTTCGCCGAGACGCTCGCCGGGCGGCTGGGCGGCGCCGCGGGGATCGCCGAGGCCTCGGTCGCCGGCCCCGGCTTCCTCAACATCCGCCTCGAGGCGGGCGCCGCGGGCGAGCTGGCCCGCTCGATCGTCGAGGCGGGGGAGTCCTACGGGCGCAACGACGCCCTGGCCGGCCACGCGGTCAACCTCGAGTTCGTCTCGGCCAACCCCACCGGCCCGCTCCACATCGGCCACACCCGGTGGGCGGCGCTCGGTGACGCCCTCGTGCGGCTCCTGCGGGCCGCCGGCGCGGACGTGACCCCCGAGTACTACATCAACGACGCCGGTGCCCAGATGGACAAGTTCGGCGCCTCCGTCCTCGCCCGGGCCACCGGCGGGGAGGTGCCGGAGGACGGCTACCGCGGCGAGTACGTCACCCAGCTCGCCGAGAAGGTCCTCGCAGAGCGCCCCGACCTCACCGACCTGCCCGCCGACGAGGCGCTGGCCGTGGCCCGGGAGACCGGCTACCGGCTGCAGCTCGCCGAGATCCAGCAGGTCCTCGCCGAGTTCGAGGTCCACTTCGACGTCTACTTCTCCGAGCGGGAGCTCCACGGCAGCGGCGCCGTCGAGGCCGCCGTCGCCCGCCTGCGCGAGCAGGGCCACGTCTTCGACGCCGACGGCGCCGTGTGGCTGCGCACCACCGACTTCGGCGACGACAAGGACCGCGTCCTCATCCGCGCCGACGGCACCCCGACGTACTTCGCCGCGGACGCCGCCTACTACCTGTCGAAGAAGGACCGCGGGTTCCCCGAGAAGATCTACCTCCTCGGCGCCGACCACCACGGCTACGTCAACCGGCTCAAGGCCATCGCCGCCTGCGCGGGCGACGACCCCGAGACGAACATCGAGATCCTCATCGGCCAGCTCGTCTCCGTCGCCGGGGCCCGGCTGAGCAAGCGGGCCGGCAACATCATCGAGCTGAGCGACCTCATCGAGTGGATCGGCACCGACCCGGTCCGCTACACCCTCGCCCGCTTCCCCGCGGACTCCCCGCTCAGCCTCGACGGGGAGAAGCTGCGCGAGAAGAACATGGACAACCCCGTCTACTACGTCCAGTACGCGCACGCCCGCATCCGCAACGTCAGCCGCAACGCCGAGCAGCACGGCGTGCGCCGCGAGGACGCCTTCGACCCCACGCTCATCGGCACCGAGGCGGACAGCGTCCTCCTCGGCCACCTCGCCGGCTTCCCCGAGACGGTCGCCCGCGCCGCCCGCCTGCGCGAGCCGCACCGCGTGGCCCGCTACCTCGAGGACCTCGCCGCGGCCTACCACAAGTGGTACGACCAGAGCCGCGTCTCCCCGCGCGGTGACGACCCGGTCGAGGACGTCCACCGCACCCGCCTGTGGCTCAACGACGCCACCGGCCAGGTCATCGCCAACGGGCTCCACCTCCTCGGCGTCTCCGCCCCGGAGCGGATGTGAGCGGCCCGACGACGGCGCCCGAGCCGTCCGCCACCGACCCCCGCACCCCGTGGTCCGGTTCGGTCCGCCGCACCGCCGACGGCAGCCTCGAGGTGGGCGGCCTGGACGTGCGTGACATCGCTTCCGAGCACCGCACCCCCGTCTACGTCCTCGACGAGGCGGACCTGCGGGCCCGCGCCCGCGCGTTCGTCACCGCCTTCACCGAGGCCTTCGCCGACCTCGCCGGGGCGGACGTCTACTACGCGAGCAAGGCCTTCGCCTCCGTGGCCGTGGACCGCTGGGTGTCCGAGGAGGGCATGCACGTCGACGTCTCGACCGGAGGGGAGCTCGCCGTCGCGCTGCGCGCCGGCGTGCCGGGCGACAAGATCGCGCTCCACGGCAACAACAAGTCCGACGCCGAGCTCGAGTGGGCGCTGCGCGCCGGCGTCGGGCGCATCGTCGTCGACTCCCTCGGGGAGGTCGAGCACCTCGCCGACCTCGCCGGGCGCCTCGACCTGCCCGCACCCGTCATGGTCCGGGTGACGACGGGCGTCCACGCCGGCGGCCACGACTTCATCGCCACCGCCCACGAGGACCAGAAGTTCGGCCTGTCCCTCACGAGCGGCGCGGCCCGTGCCGCCGTCGACGCCGTCCTCGCGCGCCCCGAGCTCACGCTGCTCGGCCTGCACTCCCACATCGGCTCCCAGATCCTCGACCTGTCCGGCTTCGAGGTCGCCGCCGGCGCCCTCCTGCGCCTGCGCGCGGAGGTCGCCGCCGAGACCGGCACGCTCATGCCCGAGCTCGACCTCGGCGGCGGCTACGGCATCTCCTACACCGGCGCCGACCTCCCGCCCACGCCCGCCCAGATCGCCCCCGCGCTCGCCGACGTCGTGCGCCGCCTGTGCGCCGAGCTCGGCACCCCGCCGCCGCGCGTGTCGGTCGAGCCGGGCCGCGCCGTCGTCGGCCCGGCCGGGCTCACCCTGTACCGGGTCGGCACGGTCAAGCCGGTGACGACGGAGGAGGGCACCGAGCGCCGCTACGTCTCCGTCGACGGCGGGATGAGCGACAACATCCGCACCGCCCTCTACGACGCCGCCTACACCGCGGCCGTCGCGAGCCGTCGCAGCGAGGCCCCCGCCGTCGCCTCCCGGGTCGTCGGGAAGCACTGCGAGAGCGGTGACATCGTCGTGCGCGACGTGCTCCTGCCCGATGACGTCGCGTCCGGCGACCTGCTCGCCGTGCCGGCCACGGGTGCCTACGGGCGGTCGATGGCCTCGAACTACAACCTCCTGCCGCGCCCCGGCGTGCTCGCGGTGCGCGACGGGCAGGCGCGCTACATCGTGCGGCCCGAGACCGAGGACGACCTCCTCGCCCTCGACCTCGGTTGACAGCACGTGGACGCGTGACGAGCGCGCTCGGCGGCGCCTCTATCCTGGCGGCTGCACAAGGATTGGAGTTGTCGATGAGAGAGCGGGCGCTGCGCGTCGCCGTGCTCGGGTGCGGGACCGTCGGGACCGAGGTGGTGCGGCTGCTCACCGAGCAGGCCGAGGACCTCACCGCGCGGACCGGTGCCCGGCTCGAGGTCGTGGGCATCGCGGTGCGGGACACGACCGCGCCGAGGGCCGACGTCGTCGACACCGGGCTGCTCACCACCGACGCCTCCGGCCTCGTCCGCGACGCCGACCTCGTCGTCGAGCTCATGGGAGGGATCGAGCCCGCCCGCACTCTCGTGCTCGAGGCGATCGCGGCCGGCGCGGGCGTCGTCACCGCGAACAAGGCGCTGCTCGCCGCCCACGGCCCCGAGCTCTACGAGGCCGCCGAGGAGCGCGGCGTCGACCTCTACTTCGAGGCCGCCGTCGCCGGCGCGGTCCCCGTCGTGCGCGGGGTGCGCGAGTCCTTCGCCGGGGACCACGTGTGGCGCGTCGTCGGCATCGTCAACGGCACGACGAACTTCATCCTCGACGAGATGACCTCCCGCGGCGTCGGCTTCGGCGAGGCGCTCGCCGACGCGCAGGCGCTGGGCTACGCGGAGGCCGACCCGACGGCGGACATCGACGGCCACGACGCCGCCGCGAAGATCGCCATCCTCGCCTCCCTCGCCTTCCACACCCGGGTGAGCATCGACGACGTCCCCGTCGAGGGGATCCGCTACGTCACCGCCGCCGACGTCGAGGCCGCCACCCGCGGGAACCACGTCATCAAGCTGCTCGCCGTCGCCGAGCGCCGCACGACCGCGGCCGGGGACGGCATCTCCGTGCGGGTCCACCCCGCGCTGCTGCCCCTCGAGCACCCGCTGGCCGCGGTGCACGGCGCCTACAACGCCGTCGTCGTCGACACCGAGGCGGCCGGCCGGCTCATGTTCTACGGGCAGGGCGCCGGCGGCGCGCCGACGGCGTCCGCCGTGCTCGGCGACGTCGTCGCGGCCGCGCGCAACCGGGTCTCCGGCGGCCGTGGCCCGGCCGAGTCCCGCTACGCCGACCTCCCGCTGCTCGGCGGCGACGAGGTGACGACGCAGTTCCAGCTGCGCCTCGAGGTCGCCGACGTGCCCGGCGTCCTCGCCGAGATCGCCGGCACCTTCGGCGAGAAGGGCCTGTCGATCCAGACCGTGACGCAGGAGCAGGCACCGGGTGCCGACGGCGCCGCCGAGCTCGTCGTCGTCACGCACCGCGCCAGCGAGGCCGCGCTGGCAGCGACGGCGGACGCCGTCGCCCGTATTCCGTCGGTCAAGCGCGTGCTGGCCGTGACCAGGGTGGAGGACGTCTGATGGCGCACCAGTGGCGAGGCGTGATCACCGAGTACGCCGACCGGCTGCCGATCGAGCCGGGGGACCCCGTCGTCACCCTCGGTGAGGGTGGGACGCCGCTCGTCGCGGCACCCGTGCTCAGCGAGCGCGTCGGCGCGCAGGTCCACGTCAAGGTCGAGGGGGCCAACCCCACCGGCTCCTTCAAGGACCGCGGCATGACGATGGCGATGTCGAAGGTCGCCGCGACGGACACCGAGATGGTCGTGTGCGCCTCCACGGGCAACACCTCCGCCTCCGCCGCCGCGTACGCCGTGCGCGCCGGGCTGCGCTGCGCCGTCGTCCTGCCCGCCGGGAAGATCGCCGCAGGCAAGCTCGCCCAGGCGATCGTCCACGGCGCCGAGCTCGTCGCCGTCGACGGCAACTTCGACGACTGCCTGCGCATCGTCCGCACGCTCGCCGAGGACTACCCGGTCGCGCTCGTCAACTCGGTCAACCCCTTCCGCCTCCAGGGGCAGAAGACGGCGGCCTTCGAGGTCGTCGACGCCCTCGGGGACGCCCCGGACATCCACGTGCTCCCGGTCGGCAACGCCGGGAACATCTCCGCCTACTGGATGGGCTACCGCGAGTACGCCACCGACGCCCCCGGGCTGCCCGCGCGCGCCACCCGAGTCCCGCAGATGTGGGGCGTGCAGGCCGAGGGCGCCGCACCCTTCGTCAAGGGCGCGCCCGTCGAGCACCCCGAGACGGTGGCGACGGCGATCCGCATCGGCAACCCGGCCTCGTGGACGCTGGCCGAGGCCGCCCGCGACGAGTCCGGCGGCTGGATCGACGCCGTGAGCGACGCGCAGATCCTCGACGCGCAGGCGCTGCTCGCCCGCGAGGTCGGCGTCTTCGTCGAGCCTGCGTCCGCGGCCAGCGTCGCCGGGCTGCTCCAGGCCGCCGAGCGGGGCCTCGTCCCGGCCGGGGCGACCATCGTGTGCACCGTGACCGGCAACGGCCTCAAGGACACCGCCACCGCCCTCGGCAGCGCGGACGTCGACCCCGAGGTCGTCGCCCCGCAGGCCGCGGCAACGGCGGCCGCGCTCGGGCTCGCGTGACGATGGGGCGGCTCGCGCGCGACTCGGTGCGGGTGCAGGTCCCCGCCACGAGCGCCAACCTCGGACCGGGCTTCGACGCCCTGGGCCTGGCGATCGACGTCGTCGACGACATCGCCGTCCGCGCCACCACCGGGCTCACCCACGTCACCGTCACGGGCAGCGGGGAGGGGGCGCTGCCGGAGGGCGAGAACCACCTCGTCGTCCGCGCGATCCGCGCCGCCCTCGACCACGCGGGTGCACCGCAGGCCGGTCTCGAGCTGCACTGCCACAACCGCATCCCGCACGGGCGCGGGCTGGGCTCCTCGGCCGCCGCCGTCGTCGGCGGGCTCGTCGCGGCCCGCGGTCTCGTCGCGGACCCGGAGGCGCTCGACGACGACACGGTCCTCGCGCTGGCCACCGAGTTCGAGGGCCACCCCGACAACGCGGCGCCGGCCATCCTCGGCGGCGCCACGGTCGCGTGGTCCGAGGACGGGCGGCCGCGCGCGGCGCGCCTGCGGGTGGGGGAGCACGTGCGCCCCACCGTCCTCGTCCCGCCCGGTGAGCTGCTCACCGGCACCGCCCGCTCCGTGCTCCCGCGGCAGGTGCCCCACGAGGACGGCGCCTTCAACGCCGGGCGGGCCGC
Source organism: Georgenia phoenicis (assembly GCF_047302425.1). Taxonomy (NCBI): domain Bacteria; kingdom Bacillati; phylum Actinomycetota; class Actinomycetes; order Allobogoriellales; family Allobogoriellaceae; genus Georgenia; species Georgenia phoenicis. The sequence continues at coordinate 1,020,415 of NZ_CP154855.1, forward strand.
GCTGCTCGTCCTCGCGCTCGACGCGCGCCCCGACCTCCTGCTCCCCGCCACCGAGGACCGCCTCCACCAGCGCCAGCGGGCGGTGGTCATGGAGGAGTCGCTGCGCGTCATCGACACGCTGCGCGAGCTCGGGCTGCCCGCGGTCGTCTCCGGCGCGGGCCCCAGCGTCCTCACCCTCACCCGCGCCGACGACGCCCACGTCGCGGCCTTCACCCGGCACGGGTGGCAGGTCCTCACGCCCGCCGTCACCCGCGGCGCGCGGCTCGTCACCGACTGACGGCGGCCGCGCCGCTACGCGGGGAACGCCCGTGGCGCTTTGGCCCCGGCTGCTACACTGGACGCGCCTCGGCGCCGTCGAGCTGTGATCCCACGCGGGTGTCCAGCACAGGCCCGGGACACCTCCCCCCGATCTTCCGCCGCTGTCTGCGGCCTGCGGTCGTGCGGAGTCATCACCCCGGACGTCGTCCGGGCTCGCCCGGCCTCAGGTCATGGGGCCAATTCCGAGGGAAGGAACCTCGTGACTGAACAGCTTGACGCCACCGCCGCCCGCGGTGGCTCGCTGAGCACCATGAAGCTGGCGGAGCTGCAGACGCTCGCCGCCGGCATGGGGCTCAAGGGCACCACCCGGATGCGCAAGAGCGACCTCGTCGCCGCCATCCGCGACGCCCGCACCTCCGGCTCCCGCAGCTCCTCGTCCTCCACCGAGACGCCCGCAGCCGAGGCCCCCGCCAAGGCTCCTGCCGAGGCGCCCGCCAAGGCCCCCGCGGCCGAGGCCCCGGCCGACACCGACGCCGCGGCGCCGCGGCGCGGACGCAGCCGCCGCGCCTCCGCCGAGGCCGGCGCGCCCGCCGCCGCCGAGAGCCGGCCCGAGCAGCCCACCCTCCCGGTGGCCGAGCCCGTCGCGGACGACGCCGAGCGCGCTCCCCGCCGCGACCGCGCGGAGCGCATCGAGCGCCGCGAGCGCGCGCAGGCCGAGCGGCGTGAGCGTGCCGACCAGCAGGCGGAGCGGCGCGAGCGCGCCGACCAGCAGCCCGAGCCGCGCCAGCAGGCCGAGCAGCGCCAGCAGCGCGAGCCGGTCGACCGCGAGCGTGCTGTCAAGGCCCTCGAGGCGATCGAGCTGCCCGCACCGCGCGACGAGGCGGAGGACCGCCGCGAGGACGCCCGCCGCGGCGAACAGCGGCGCGTCGAGCCGGAGGGCGACCGCACCGGCCGCAACCGCCGCCGCAACCGCGACCGCAACCGCAAGCGCCGGCCCGGCGGGAGCGACCTCCCCGGCCTCGACGAGCTCGAGGTCACCGAGGACGACATCCTCCTGCCCGTCGCGGGCATCCTCGACATCCTCGAGAACTACGCCTTCGTCCGCACGAGCGGCTACCTGCCCGGGCCCAACGACGTCTACGTCTCGCTCAACCAGGTGAAGAAGTACGGCCTGCGCCGCGGCGACGCCGTCACCGGTGCCGTCCGCCAGCCGCAGGACGAGCAGCAGCGTCAGAAGTTCAACGCTCTCGTGCGCCTCGACTCGATCAACGGCACGCCGCTCGAGCGGGTCCGCCAGCGTCCGGAGTTCGCCAAGCTCACGCCGCTCTACCCGCAGGAGCACCTGCGTCTGGAGACGGCCGCGAGCTCGATGACCGGCCGGATCATCGACCTCGTCGCCCCGATCGGCAAGGGTCAGCGCGGCCTCATCGTCGCCCCGCCCAAGGCCGGCAAGACGATCGTCATGCAGCAGATGGCCAACGCGATCACGACGAACAACCCCGAGGTCCACCTCATGGTGGTGCTCGTCGACGAGCGGCCCGAAGAGGTCACCGACATGCAGCGGACGGTCAAGGGCGAGGTCATCGCCTCGACCTTCGACCGCCCCGCCACGGACCACACGATCGTCGCCGAGCTCGCTATCGAGCGTGCCAAGCGCCTCGTCGAGCTGGGGCAGGACGTCGTCGTGCTCCTCGACTCGATCACCCGGCTCTCGCGCGCCTACAACCTCGCCGCCCCTGCCTCGGGGCGGATCCTGTCCGGTGGTGTGGACGCCTCGGCGCTCTACCCGCCCAAGCGCTTCTTCGGCGCGGCCCGGAACATCGAGAACGGCGGCTCGCTCACCATCGTCGCCTCCGCGCTCGTGGAGACCGGCTCGAAGATGGACGAGGTCATCTTCGAGGAGTTCAAGGGCACCGGGAACATGGAGCTGCGCCTGTCGCGCTCCCTGGCCGACAAGCGGGTCTTCCCGGCGGTGGACGTCAACGCCTCCGGCACGCGCCGCGAGGAGCTGCTCCTGTCGCCCGAGGAGCTGAAGATCGTGTGGAAGCTGCGCCGGGTCATGAGCGGCCTGGACCAGCAGCAGGCCGTGGAGCTGCTCCTCGGCAAGATGCGCGAGACGCGCTCGAACGCCGAGTTCCTGCTCACCGTGCAGAAGACCACACCCGGAATGGGCAACGACTGACCCCACCGGCCACCCGGCCGTGGGAAGATTTCCGCACGCCGCGGCGTTCTGGCACGATGGAACGTCGACTTCCGGTTCACGGCACGTACCGCGCGGGCCGACCCGGGAGCGAAGCACACCAAGGAGACACTGATGAAGCAGGGCATTCACCCCGAGTACGTCACCACCACCGTGACGTGCACCTGCGGGAACACCTTCGAGACCCGTTCCACCGCCACGAGCGGTGAGATCCACGCCGACGTCTGCAGCGCCTGCCACCCGTTCTACACGGGCAAGCAGAAGATCCTCGACACCGGTGGTCGAGTCGCCCGCTTCGAGCAGCGGTACGGCAAGCGCAAGTAGCACGCGTCCAGCGCCGGTGGGACCATCCCACCGGCGCTGTCGTCTGCCCGGGCGCGGGAGCGCGCCGGGTGCCGTACACGGAAGGAGAGCGAGCGTGAGCGCGGACTTCGCGGCCGTCGAGCCGATGCTGGCCGAGCACGCCGAGATCGAGCGAGCCCTGGCCGACCCGGGCGTCCACGCCGACGCCGGCAAGGCCAAGCGGCTGGGCCGGCGCTACGCCGAGCTCACCCGCGTCGTCTCCGCCTACACGGCCTGGCGGCGCGCCACCGACGACGCCGAGGCCGCGGCCGAGCTCGCGGAGGTCGACGAGTCCTTCGCCGCGGAGCTGCCGGCCCTGCAGGCCGCCGCCGACGCGGCCGCCGAGCACCTGCGCACCGTCCTCGTCCCCCAGGACCCCGACGACGGCCGCGACGTCATCCTCGAGATCAAGGCGGGGGAGGGCGGGGAGGAGTCCGCGCTCTTCGCCGGCGACCTCCTGCGCATGTACCTGCGCTACGCCGAGCGCCGCGGCTGGAGCACCCAGCTCATCAGCGCCACCGAGTCCGACCTCGGCGGCTACAAGGACGTCGCCGTCGCCGTGAAGTCGCGCGGCACCCTCGAGGACCCCGCCGACGGCGTGTGGGCCAGCCTCAAGTACGAGGGCGGTGTCCACCGGGTTCAGCGCGTGCCCGTCACCGAGTCCCAGGGCCGCATCCACACCTCCGCGGCCGGCGTCCTCGTCCTGCCCGAGGCGGACGACCCGGGCGAGGTCGAGATCGACCAGAACGACCTGCGCATCGACGTCTACCGCTCCTCCGGCCCCGGCGGGCAGAGCGTCAACACGACCGACTCCGCCGTCCGCATCACCCACGTGCCCACCGGCATCGTCGTGTCGATGCAGAACGAGAAGTCCCAGCTGCAGAACCGTGAGCAGGCGATGCGCGTGCTGCGTGCCCGGATCCTGGCCGCCCGCCAGCAGGAGGCCGACGCCGCTGCGTCCGCGACCCGCCGCTCCCAGGTGCGCACCGTGGACCGCTCCGAGCGCATCCGCACCTACAACTTCCCCGAGAACCGGATCGCCGACCACCGCACCGGCTTCAAGGCCTACAACCTCGACCACGTGCTCGACGGCGACCTCGCCGCCGTCATCGCCTCCGCCGTCGAGATGGACGCCGCCGAGCGGCTCGCCGCCGCCGCCCATGCCTGACCCCGCCGACGACGGCGCCGTCACCTGGCGCGAGGCTGTCCGCGGCGCCGGGGTGCTGCTCGCCGAGGCGGGCGTGCCATCGCCCGACGTCGACGCTCGCCTGCTCGCCGAGCACGTGCTCGCGGGCCCGCTCGTCACGGCCGGCCGTCCCGACCCCGAGCAGCTGGCCCGCTTCGCCGCCCTCGTCGACCGCCGACGGCGGCGCGAGCCGCTCCAGCACCTCACCGGGGAGATGTTCTTCCGCTACCTGCGCCTGGTGAGCGAGCCGGGCGCCTTCGTCGTGCGGCCCGAGACGGAGGTCGTCGCCGAGGAGGCGATCCGCGCCGCCCGGCAGGTGCCGTCCCCCCGGGTGGTCGACCTGTGCACCGGCTCGGGGGCGATCGCGCTCGCCGTCGCCACCGAGGTGACCTCGGCGGCCGTGTGGGCCGTCGAGCTGAGCCCCGCGGCCCTCGCCGTCGCCGCCCGGAACGTCGCCGAGCTCGCCCCGCAGGTCACGCTCGTCGCCGGCGACGCTGCGACGGCGCTGCCCGAGCTCGACGGCACCGTCGACGTCGTCGTCTCCAACCCGCCCTACGTGCCCGCGGACGCCGTCCCGCAGGACCCCGAGGTTCGCGAGCACGACCCTGACCTCGCCCTCTACGGCGGCGGCGCCGACGGCCTCGACGTGCCGCGCGCCGTCCTGCGCACGGCCGCGCGCCTGCTGCGCCCCGGCGGGACGCTCGTCATGGAGCACGCCGAGGTGCAGGCCGCGGCGGTCCGCGCCGCGTGCGAGGAGACCGGTGCGTTCACCGCGGTCCGGACGGTCGCCGACCTCACCGGTCGGGACCGGATGGTCCTCGCGCGGCGCTCCGACGGCTGAGCAGGGCGGCGGCGCCCCAGCCCAGCCCCACCCCGACGACGTCGGCGAGGGTGTCCCACGGGTCGCCCGAACGCCCCGGCAGCAGCACGTGCTGGACCACCTCGCTGAGGACGGCGTGGGCTAGGGCGAGCGGCACCACCCACCGCGCCGGCAGCCCCGCCCACAGCGCGGCGAGGACGAGCAGCGCGAAGACGCCCAGGTGGGCGACCTTGTCAGCACCGGGGAACAGGCCGGTGCCGGGACCCGGCACGCGCGGGGCGTAGAGCACTGCGAGGTGGAGGACGAGGGCGATGGCGAGCAGGACGCGACGGGTCATCGCCGGCCAGGATGTCATCCGCTCCCAGGTCCCCGTGGGAGGATCCGGTACGTGAGCGTGTACGACTGCACCCAGCCCGAGACCCGCGACGAGGGCATCACCGCCGCGGCCAGCGCCCTGTCCGCGGGGCAGCTCGTGGTCCTGCCGACGGACACGGTGTACGGCATCGGCGCCGCGGCCTTCGACCCGGGCGCGGTCGCCGACCTGCTCGCCGCCAAGGGCCGCGGCCGCCAGAGCCCGCCGCCGGTCCTCGTCCCCGCGGCCGCGACGGTCGCCGGGCTGGCCACCGACGTGCCGGACACCGTCCACACGCTCCTCGAGACCTTCTGGCCCGGTCCACTCACCGTCATCTGCCGCGCCCAGCCGACCCTCGCGTGGGACCTCGGGGACACCGGCGGCACCGTCGCGCTGCGCATGCCCGACGACGAGATCGCCCTGGCCCTCCTCACCCGCACCGGGCCGCTCGCCGTCTCCAGCGCCAACCGTCACGGCCGCCCCGCGGCCACGACGGTGCTCGAGGCGGCCACCGCCCTCGGTGACCGGGTGGCGGTGTACCTCGACGGCGGACCGTCCCGCGGGGGAGTGGCCTCGACCATCGTCGACGCGACGGGCCCCACGCTGCGCATCGTGCGCGCCGGGGCGCTGAGCCTGGACGAGCTCACCGCCGTCGTCCCCGAGACCGCCGACGTCGAGCGCCCCGCCGACGACGGGCCGAAGGACGGTGCCGTCGGGCCGTGAGGGTCTACCTGCTCGTCATGCTCGTCGCGGCGGTCGTCACCTTCATCGCCACCCCGGTAGCGCTGCGGCTGGCCCGCGTGACGAACGCGCTGACGCCGGTCCGCGCGCGCGACGTCCACACGACCCCCACCCCGCGGCTGGGCGGCGTGGCCATGCTCGCCGGGTTCGCCGTCGCGCTGCTCCTCGCGTCCCGTGTCCCCTTCCTCGAGGGGGTCTTCGCGACGGCGCAGCCGTGGGCGATCCTCGGTGGCGCCACCCTCGTGTGCCTGCTCGGCGTGGCCGACGACATGTGGGACCTCGACTGGATGACCAAGCTCGTCGGCCAGGTCCTCGCCGCCGGCCTCATCGCCTGGCAGGGCGTCCAGCTCATCACCTTCCCCGTCGCCGGGCTGACGATCGGCTCGGCGCGCCTGTCCCTCGTGGCGACCGTGCTCGTCGTCGTCGTCGCCATCAACGCCGTGAACTTCGTCGACGGTCTCGACGGGCTGGCCGCCGGGATGATCGGCATCGGGGGACTGGCGTTCTTCGGCTACAGCTACCTCCTCACCCGCACCGAGACGCCCGGGGACTACTCCAACCTCGCCACGGTGGTGATCGCCGCCGTCGTCGGCACGTGCCTGGGCTTCCTGCCGCACAACTTCCACCCCGCCCGGATCTTCATGGGCGACTCCGGCTCGATGTTCCTCGGCATCACCGTCGCGGCGGCCGCCATCACCGTGACCGGTCAGATCGACCCCGCCACCTCCACGGCCGGCCAGGTGCTGCCCGCCTTCGTCCCGATCCTCCTGCCGGTCGCGGTGCTCCTGCTGCCGCTGCTCGACATGACGCTCGCCGTCCTGCGGCGGGTGCGGGCGGGGGAGTCGCCCTTCAAGGCCGACCGCATGCACCTGCACCACCGCCTCCTCTCGTGGGGCCACAGCCATCGCCGCGCCGTCCTCGTCCTCTACCTGTGGACCGCGGTCTTCTCGTTCAGCGCCGCGGCCCTCGTCGTCCTCGACGGCAGCACGGTGTTCGTCGGCGCCGGCGTCGCCGTCGTCGTCGCCCTGCTCGTCACCATCGGCAAGCTTCCCGGGCTGCGCCGTTCCACCCACGCCAAGGAGTCCGCATGACCTCCCCGTCCCCCCTGCGCGCCATGTTCCGCACGGTGCTGCGCCAGATGGCCATCCTCCTGGCGGTCCTCGGCGTGGGCAGCTGCGTCATCGGCTACCTCGTGGAGGGCATGCCGGGCCTCTGGGGCGGGGTGCTGGGCACCGCGCTCGTCGCCTTCTTCACGCTGACGACGGCGGTCGTCATGGTGGCGACGGCGGACCGGCCCCTGTACGTGGCCAGCGCCGCCCTCGTGGGCGGCTGGCTGGCCAAGGTCGTCGTCGTCTTCGTCGTGCTGCTCATCGTGCGCGACCGCGACTTCTACGACCCGGTCGTCTTCTTCGCCACCCTCGTGCTCGCGATCCTCGGGTCCATGGCGATCGAGATGTCCGCTGCCCTCAAGGCTCGCGTGCCCAACGTCGACCCCTCCGCCCGCGAGGAGAGCGACCCCGCCTGAGCGTTTCCTGCTGTGGGCTTGCTCACTCCGGCGCCGCCGAGCGCCTGTGCCGGCAGCCGCGGTACGCCGTCGCTGTCGGGGGCCGGAAGCCGCGGAAAGTGCGGCCGTGGCGGGCGACACCCCGCGTGACCTGCACGGTGACCCGGCGCACGCGCCGGCGGTGCGCGCGTGACGGCGTCGCCGGGGCCGGGGACGAAGGTTCTTCCGCCGTCATAGCGGGCCGTGCGGGGTCCTGGACGCTCCCGTCCATACGTTAGGCTGGACCCCGTTCCCGACAACGCGGTCCGTCACCGCACATCCCGACCAACTCTTGGGGGTCCGCCCTGTCTGCCGCCGCGACTCTCCTCCCCCTGGCCGTGGGCGTCACGAGCGCCGCAGGTGAGGGCGAGGGCTTCCACGCCCCGACGATGCAGGGCGAGTTCTTCCCCGGCGCCTTCCTCTTCGAGGGCACCCCCTTCGAGTTCAACCGGATCATGCTCGTGCGCGTCGTCGCCACGCTGCTGATCGTCACGGTGTTCTGGCTCGCCGCCCGCCGCGCCCGGCTCGTCCCGGGCCGCTTCCAGGGCGCGATCGAGATGGCCCTCGACTTCGTCCGGGTGAACATCGCCGAGGAGGTTCTCGGCAAGGAGAGCGGACGGCGCGCCACGGCGCTGCTCACCGTGATCTTCTTCGGCGTCTTCGCCATGAACATCACCGGCGTCATCCCGTTCCTCAACATCGCGGGCTCCTCGGTGATCGGCGTGCCGCTCGTCTTCGCGGTCATCGCCTACATCGGCTTCATCGTCGCGGGCGTGCGCTCCCAGGGTGCGGGCGGCTTCCTCAAGTCCTCGCTCTTCCCGCCCGGCGTGCCGAAGGTGCTCTACGTCATCCTCACGCCGATCGAGTTCCTCTCGACCTTCATCCTGCGGCCGATCACGCTGACGATCCGTCTCCTCGCGAACATGCTCGTCGGCCACCTGCTGCTCGTGCTGTGCTTCGGGGCGACCCACTTCCTCTTCTTCGAGGCGGCGGGCGCGCTCAAGGTCCTCGGCTCGGTCACGCTCGCGGCCGGCTTCGCGTTCACCATCTTCGAGATCTTCATCGCGGCGCTCCAGGCCTTCATCTTCACGCTCCTCACGGCTGTGTACATCCAGCTCTCCGAGGAAGCGCACTGACCTGACCGACGACCCGGCCATGAGGACCGGGTCATCACCCCCACGTGCCGGGCATGGGCCTGGGACATCAACGGAAGGAACACCCCGTGGAAATCACTGGTGACATCGCCACCATCGGTTACGGCCTTGCGACCATCGGCCCCGGTATCGGTCTGGGACTTCTCGTCGCCAAGACCCAGGAGGCCACGGCCCGCCAGCCCGAGGTTGCCGGTCCCCTCCGCATCAACATGTTCATCGGTGCCGCCCTCGTCGAGGCGCTCGGTCTGATCGGCTTCGCCGCGGGCTTCGTGTTCTGATGCTCGCAACGGCCCTGGTCCGGGCGGCGGAAGAGGGGGGACAGAACCCCGTGCTGCCGGCGGACTACGACATCATCTGGTCGCTCGTCTGCATCGCGATCATCGCCGCTGCCTTCGTCTGGAAGATCCTGCCGGTCTTCACCCGGATCCTCGACGAGCGGACCGAGAAGATCGAAGGTGGCCTCAAGGCCGGCGAGAACGCACGGGCCGAGGCCGAGGAGCTGCGCTCGGAGATCGAGCGTGAGCTCACCGAGGCGCGGGTCGAGGCGGCCCGGGTCCGCGAGCAGGCGCAGGAGGACGCGAAGGTGATCGCGGCGGACGTGCGGGCCAAGGCCCAGGCCGACGCCGAGCGGATCGTCGAGAGCGCCCACCGTCAGATCGAGGCGGAGCGTCAGCAGGCCGCCGCGTCCCTGCGCACCGACATCGGTGCGCTGGCCACGACCCTCGCCGAGCGCATCGTCGGGGAGTCCCTGGCCGACGAGCAGCGTCGTCAGCGTGTCATCGACCGCTTCCTCGACGAGCTCGACGCCCAGACCGACCTGGTCCCCGGTGGGGAGAGGGTCGGAGGAACGACGGAGGCGTGATGCGAGCGAGCAGCCAGGCCGCACTCAGCGCGGCCAGCGAGCGGTGGGAGGTCGCCCTCCGCGCGGCAGGGGAGCGCGGGCGCGAGCTCGGCTCCCAGCTCTTCGAGGTGGCCGACGCCCTCGCGTCCTCGGGCTCGCTGCGGCGGGCACTGACGGACCCGGCACGGTCCGGCGACGCCAAGGCCCGCCTCGTGGGGTCCCTGTTCGACGGGAAGGTCGCCGCCGAGGTGGTCGACCTGCTCGCCGGCATGGTCCGCTCCCGCTGGTCCGCCGACGAGGACCTCGGGGACGCCGTCGAGGAGCTCGCCACCGCCTCCGTGCTGGCCGCCGCGCAGTCGCGCGGTGTCCTGCTCGAGGTGGAGGAGGAGCTCTTCCGCACCGAGCGGCTGCTCGCCTCCGACCGGGAGCTGCGCACCGCGCTGGCCAACCGGGAGATCGCCCCCGAGCGCCGGGCCGGACTGCTCGACTCCCTCATCGGGGAGCGCGCCAGCGCCGAGACCCGCCTCATCGTGCGGCGACTCGTCACCGCGCCCCGGGCCGGGTCGCTCAGCAGCGCGCTGCGGCGCGTGGGTGAGCTCGCCGCCGCCCGGCGGGACCGGCTCGTCGCCAACGTGACGGCCGCCGGACCGCTGACCCAGGCGCAGGAGGCTCGCCTGGCCGACATCCTGCAGCGTGCCTACGGGCACGCCGTCCAGGTCAACGTGGGCATCGACCCGCAGGTCCTGGGCGGGATGCGCATCCAGGTGGGCGCCGAGGTCATCGACGGCACCATGCTCACCCGCCTCCAGGACGCCCGACGCCGGTTCGCCGGCTGACCCAGACCCCGCACCACTGACGAACCGCGACCACGGTCGCCAAGGAGAAGGAACTGCAATGGCCGAGCTGACGATCAAGCCCGAGGAGATCAGGGCGGCGCTGGACAGCTTCGTCGACTCCTACCAGCCGACCGAGGCGGTGGGGGAAGAGGTCGGTCGCGTCACCGTCGCCGGTGACGGCATCGCGCGTGTCGAGGGTCTGCCCGGCACGATGGCCAACGAGCTGCTGCGCTTCGAGGACGGCACCCTGGGCCTCGCCCTCAACCTCGACGTGCGGGAGATCGGCGTCATCGTCCTGGGTGAGTTCACCGGGATCGAGGAGGGCCAGGCCGTGCACCGCACGGGCGAGGTGCTCTCCACCCCCGTGGGAGACAACTTCCTCGGACGCGTCGTCGACCCGACGGGCAAGCCGATCGACGGGCTCGGCCCGATCGAGGCGGAGGCCACGCGCGCCCTGGAGCTCCAGGCCCCCGGCGTCATGCACCGCAAGAGCGTCCACGAGCCGCTCCAGACCGGCATGAAGGCCATCGACTCGATGATCCCGATCGGTCGCGGCCAGCGCCAGCTCATCATCGGTGACCGCGGCACCGGCAAGACCGCCATCGCCGTCGACACGATCCTCAACCAGAAGGCGAACTGGGACAGCGGCGACCCGGACAAGCAGGTCCGCTGCATCTACGTCGCGATCGGCCAGAAGGGCTCGACCATCGCCTCCGTGCGCGGTCGCCTCGAGGCCGCCGGCGCCCTGGAGTACACGACGATCGTCGCCGCTCCCGCCTCCGACCCGGCCGGCTTCAAGTACATCGCCCCCTACACCGGCTCGGCCATCGGCCAGCACTGGATGTACCAGGGCAAGCACGTCCTCATCGTCTTCGACGACCTGTCCAAGCAGGCCGAGGCCTACCGCGCCGTGTCCCTCCTCCTGCGCCGCCCGCCGGGCCGCGAGGCCTACCCCGGTGACGTCTTCTACCTGCACTCCCGGCTGCTCGAGCGCTGCGCCAAGCTCAGCGACGAGCTGGGCGCGGGCTCGATGACCGGTCTGCCGATCATCGAGACGAAGGCCAACGACGTGTCGGCCTACATCCCGACCAACGTCATCTCGATCACCGACGGCCAGATCTTCCTCCAGTCGGACCTCTTCAACTCCGACCAGCGCCCCGCCGTCGACGTCGGCATCTCGGTGTCCCGCGTCGGTGGTGACGCCCAGGTCAAGGCGATGAAGAAGGTCTCCGGCACGCTGAAGATCACCCTCGCGCAGTACCGCTCGATGGCTGCCTTCGCGATGTTCGCCTCGGACCTCGACCCGACCACGCGTCAGCAGCTCACCCGCGGTGAGAAGCTCATGGAGCTGCTCAAGCAGCCCCAGTACTCGCCCTACCCGGTCGAGGACCAGATCGCCTCGATCTGGGCCGGCACCAACGGCTACCTCGACGACGTCGAGACCAGCCAGGTCCGCCGCTTCGAGTCCGAGATGCTCGACCACCTGCGTCGCAACACGGACGTGCTCCACACGCTCGCCACGACCGGCAAGCTCGAGAAGGAGACCGAGGAGACGCTGCGCTCGAGCGTCGAGGAGTTCCGCAAGGGCTTCCGCGCCGGCGACGCCACCCTCGCCTCCGAGCCCGCCGCCCCGGAGGCGGAGGCCGAGGTCGAGAGCGAGCAGGAGCAGATCGTCGCCGAGAAGCGGGGCTGAGCGTGGGGGCCCAGCAGCGCGTCTACAAGCAGCGGATCCGCTCCACGCAGACGCTGAAGAAGATGTTCCGCGCGATGGAGCTCATCGCCGCCTCGCGGATCGGGCGCGCCCGGGACCAGGCCACCAAGGCCAGCCCCTACGCGATCGCGCTCACCCGCGCGACCTCCGCCGTCGCCTCGCACGCGCACGTCGGTCACCCGATCCTGCGTGAGCGAGGCGACACCAACCGGGTCGCGGTGCTCGTCCTCGCCGCGGACCGCGGCATGGCCGGCTCCTACACGGCCAGCGTGCTGCGCGCCGCGGAGCAGCTGACCGAGCGGCTCCAGGAGGAGGGCAAGGAGATCGACCTCTACGTCGTCGGACGACGTGGGATCGGCTACTTCACCTTCCGTGGCCAGCGGATCGTCAAGAGCTGGGAGGGCCAGTCGGACAAGCCCGACGCCGAGCTCGCCCGGGACATCTCCACCACCCTCCTCGAGGCCTTCCTCGCGCCGGCGGACGCCGGCGGCGTGGGGGAGCTGCACATCGTCTTCACGAAGTTCGTCTCCATGGTCAGCCAGGAGCCCTTCGTGCGGCGGATGCTGCCGCTGGAGATCGTCGAGGGCGTGTCCGAGCCCGGCGCGAAGCCGCTGCCGCTGTACGAGTTCGAGCCGTCCGCCGACGCTGTCCTCGACCAGCTGCTGCCGCTGTACGTGCGCAGCCGCATCTACAACGCCCTCCTGCAGGCGGCCGCCTCCGAGCTGGCCAGCCGGCAGCGGGCGATGCACACCGCCGTCGAGAACGCCGAGGACCTCATCGCGACCTACACGCGACTGGCGAACTCCGCTCGACAGGCCGAGATCACTCAGGAGCTCACCGAGATCGTCTCGGGAGCCGACGCACTGGCAGCGAGCTGACGTGCGTACCCAGTCCACTGCCGCCCGCATCGAAGGAAACTGACATGACTGCCACGACGACCGACTCCAGCACGGAGCAGGCCACGCCCGGTGTCGGCCGGATCGCCCGGGTGACCGGACCGACGATCGACGTCGAGTTCGCCCCCGACGAGATCCCCGCGATCTACAACGCGCTCGTCGCGACGGTGGACAAGTCCACCATCGGCCAGGGCGAGGGCACGCTGGAGATGACCTTCGAGGTCAACCAGCACCTCGGTGACAACCTCATCCGTGCGGTCGCCCTCAAGCCGACCGACGGTCTGGTCCGTGGCATGGAGGTGCGCGACACCGGCAGCCCGATCACCGTGCCCGTCGGTGACATCACCAAGGGCCACGTCTTCTCCGTGACCGGTGAGGCGCTCAACCTCAAGGAGGGCGAGACGCTCGAGGTCACCGAGCGGTGGCCCATCCACCGCAAGCCCCCGAGCTTCGACCAGCTCGAGTCGAAGACCCAGATGTTCGAGACGGGCATCAAGGTCATCGACCTCCTCACCCCGTACGTCCAGGGTGGCAAGATCGGTCTCTTCGGTGGTGCGGGCGTCGGCAAGACCGTCCTCATCCAGGAGATGATCCAGCGCGTGGCCCAGGACCACGGTGGTGTCTCCGTGTTCGCCGGTGTCGGTGAGCGCACGCGTGAGGGCAACGACCTCATCATGGAGATGGAGGAGGCCGGCGTCTTCGACAAGACCGCGCTGGTCTTCGGCCAGATGGACGAGCCGCCGGGCACGCGTCTGCGCGTGGCCCTCTCGGCGCTGACGATGGCGGAGTACTTCCGCGACGTCCAGCAGCAGGAGGTGCTGCTCTTCATCGACAACATCTTCCGCTTCACGCAGGCCGGTTCCGAGGTCTCCACGCTGCTGGGCCGCATGCCTTCCGCGGTGGGCTACCAGCCGAACCTCGCCGACGAGATGGGCATCCTCCAGGAGCGCATCACCTCGACGCGTGGCCACTCGATCACCTCGCTGCAGGCGATCTACGTGCCCGCGGACGACTACACCGACCCGGCCCCGGCGACGACCTTCGCCCACCTGGACGCCACGACCGAGCTCTCGCGTGACATCGCCTCGCGTGGTCTCTACCCGGCCGTGGACCCGCTGACCTCGACCTCCCGCATCCTCGACCCGCAGTTCGTGGGCCGTGAGCACTACGAGGTCGCCACCCGCGTGAAGTCCATCCTCCAGAAGAACAAGGAGCTCCAGGACATCATCGCGATCCTCGGTGTCGACGAGCTCTCCGAGGAGGACAAGGTCACCGTCGCGCGTGCCCGCCGCATCGAGCAGTTCCTCTCGCAGAACACCTACACCGCGGTGAAGTTCACCGGTGTCGAGGGCTCGACCGTGCCGGTCGCCGAGACCGTCGAGGCCTTCCGTCGCATCGCCGACGGCGAGTACGACCAGGTCCCCGAGCAGGCCTTCTTCAACATCGGTGGCATCGAGGACCTCGAGCGCAACTGGTCGAAGATCCAGAAGGAGTCCTGACCCGTGGCTCTCACGGTGCAGATCGTCGGTCCTGACCGGACCCTGTGGAGCGGGGACGCCGACGCTGTCAGCGTCCCCGCCTCGGAGGGCGTGCTGGGCATCCTGCCCGGCCGCCAGCCGGTCCTCGCCGTGCTCCGGCCCGGCAAGGTCACCATCACCCGGTCGGGTGGCACGGAGTCGGTCGACATCGAGGGCGGCTTCGTGTCGTTCGACGACGACGACGTCATGATCGTCGTCGACGAGCACGACGAGCGGCGCGCGGACCACGCCGAAGCCGCCGTCGAGCGCTAGGAGCAGCCGCTGTGGGCTGGGCGTGGCTGCTGTGGCTGCTCGTCCTGCTCGCCGTGCTCGCGCTGCTGGTCGGGCTGTGGCTGCTCGTGCGCGTGCGGGCGCTGGGGAGGGTCGTCGGGTCCTTCTCGTGCGCCTGGCGTGCGGCCGACGCGCAGGACTGGTCCAACGGGGTGGCCGTGTACGGGGTCGAGCGCCTCGACTGGTACCGGATCGTCTCGCTGCGGCCCGGCCCGGCCGCGCGCTGGCGCCGCAGCGAGCTGGTCGTCGAACCCGGCCGCCGGGTGCTGCCCGGCAGCGCCTGGGGTGCGGTGGAGGTGGAGTGCCGCGTCGGCAGCGACGCCTTCTACCTCGCCCTGGGGAGCGACGCCCTGGCGGGTCTGACGAGCTGGCTCGAGTCGAGCCCGCCCGTCGACCGCGGCGCCGCCTGACCCGCCCCAGCGCCGACAGCACACTTACCGCCGACAGCACAGTTACCGCCGAGAGTGCACTTGTCGCCGAGAGTGCACTTACCGCCGACAGCACAGTTACCGCCCGCACCGCCGTCCCCACCGGAGGTCAATCCCGTGCGCACCGTCATCGCCCGCTGCTCCGTGGACTACACCGGGCGGCTCGACGCGCACCTCGCCCTGGCCACGCGCCTCCTCATGGTCAAGGCCGACGGGTCCGTGCTCGTCCACTCGGACGGCGGCTCGTACAAGCCGCTCAACTGGATGAGCCCGCCGTGCCGTCTCGTGGTCGGGGAGCCGGACGCCGAGGACGCCGCCCTGGGCGTCCAGGAGGTCTGGACGGTGCAGAACACCAAGAGCGACGACCGGCTCGTCGTCAAGATCCACGAGGTCGTCCACGACGGGTCCTACGACCTGGGCGTGGATCCCGGCCTGGTGAAGGACGGCGTGGAGGCGCACCTCCAACAGCTCCTCGCCCAGCAGATCGAGCTGCTCGGCCCGGGGCACCGTCTCGTCCGCCGCGAGTTCCCGACGGCGATCGGCCCGGTCGACATCCTCGCCCGCGACCCGCAGGAGCGGGCGGTGGCGGTCGAGATCAAGCGGCGTGGCGACATCGACGGCGTCGAGCAGCTGACCCGCTACCTCGAGCTCCTCAACCGCGACCCGCACCTCACCCCGGTGCAGGGCGTCTTCGCTGCTCAGGAGATCAAGCCGCAGGCCCGGGTGCTGGCCGAGGACCGCGGCATCCGCTGCCTCGTCCTCGACTACAACGCCATGCGCGGCCTCGACGACCCCGACACCCGCCTCTTCTGACCCACCCCTAAAAGGACCGCCGACAGCACAGTTGCCGTCGGCAGTGCACATGTCGCCGTCACGTCCCCGCGGCCTGCCGGCTCCGCGGTACGGGTGCTCCACAGGTGATCGCCACTCCGGCGAGCTCCACAGATCGCGCCGCTGCGGTCACCTCTCGACGCCAGGGAGGCCACGGTGAGTCATGGCCTCCTCGATACCGCTCGACACGCCCTTCACCTCCGTCACGGCCTCCGCCCTCGGTATCCCCGACAAGGCGCTGCGCGCGGCCTGCGAGGCGGGTGAGCTCGTGCGGCCCAGCCGCGGTCTCTACCTTCCCGCGCGACTGGCCGACGATCCCGCGGTGCGGGCGGCAGCGATCGCGCTGGTTCTTCCGAAGGGTGCCGCGCTGGCCCGCGAGTCGGCGGCCTGGCTCATGGGAGTCGATGTGAGGCCGCCGAGTCGCTGGGAGGCCCCGCCGCTGCTCGAGTGCCTGGTCCCGTTGGGTGCCAGCCGTCCACGGCGGCCCGACCTCAACGCGTACATCAGTGACCTTCCCGACGACGGGGTCGTGGAAGTGGCTGGTGTCGCCTGCACATCAGCTGTCCGCACCGCTCTGGACCTCGCTCGCTACCGTCCCCGCTATCTCGGTCTCGGAGCCGTCGATGCCATGGCACACGCGGGGTTCGTGACTGTCGCCGAGCTGGAGGAGGCGGCGCTTCCGCTCCGTGGACACCGGTTCATCCGGCGTGCTCGCGAGGTCATCGACCTGTGCGAGCCGAGGACGGAGTCGATGGGGGAGTCCTGGAGCCGCCTGCGGGTGGTCGAGGCAGGTTTCCCGCGGCCGCAGGTCCAGATCAGCCTGTGCGACGAGACGGGCCGCGAGATCTTCCGCATCGACATGGGCTTCGTCGAGGAGCAGGTGGGCCTCGAGTACGACGGCGTGGAGCACCACCTCAAGACCCCCGAACAACGCGCGCACGACGACGCGCGTCGAGCAGAGATCCGCGAACGGTTCGGCTGGCTCGTGGTGGCGGCGACGAAGGGTGACATCTTCGGGAGGCGTCCGATCCTCGAAGGAACGCTGATGGAGATGCTCGGCCTGTCCTTCGAGGTCCGCCGCCGCGTGTGGGCCTGAGCCCCGGCGGTAACTGTGCTGTCGGCGGTAACTGCACTGTCGGCGGTAACTGTGCTGTCGGCGGTAACTGTGCTGTGGGCGGTATCTGTACTGTCGGCGGGTGGGGGAGGGAGGTCCTGGCTCCAGGTTGGCATGATGGGGGGATGAGCACAGCCTCCCCGCGCGTGCTGCGCGGACGTGTCGTCACGCCCTCCGCCGTCCTCGACGACGGCGTCGTCGCCTGGGAGGGGGAGCGGCTCACCTGGGTAGGGGACGCCGGCGAGGCGCCCGCGGAGCTGCGGGACGCCGTCGGCGCCGCGACGCCGGTCTACGGCTACGTCCTGCCCGGGCTCGTCGACCTCCACTGCCACGGCGGCGGGGGAGCGAGCTTCCCGGACGCCGAGGACGCCGCAACCGCGCGCGTCGCCGTCGCCGAGCACCTGCGCCACGGGACGACCTCGCTCGTCGCCTCCCTCGTCACCGCCCCGCCCGAGGTGCTGCGCCAGCGCACCGGCGTGCTCGTCGAGCTCGCCCGGGCCGGGGAGATCGCCGGGATCCACTACGAGGGGCCCTTCATCTCCGCGGACCGCTGCGGGGCGCAGAACCCCGCCGCCATCCAGGAGCCGGACGCCGCGCTCACCCGAGAGCTCCTCGAGCTCGGCGAGGGCTACGTCGCGACCATGACGCTCGCCCCCGAGGCGCCCGGTGTCACGGGGGACCAGGGCGTCACCCGGGCACTCGCCGCCGGGGGCGCGCTGCCCTCCTTCGGGCACACCGTGACCAGCGCCCCGCAGGCGCGCGCCGCCGTCCTCGAGGCCGGCCGGATGCTCGCCGAGGAGCCCGCCGCCCGGTCCGCGCGCCCCACCGTCACGCACCTGTGCAACGGCATGAACCCGATGCACCACCGCGACCCCGGCCCCATCCCCGAGTTCCTCGCCGCCGCGGCGGACGGGCGCCTCGTCATCGAGCTCATCGCCGACGGCACGCACCTCGACCCGCACCTCGTGCGCAGCTTCATGGAGATCGCAGGCCGGGAGAACGTCGCCCTCGTCACCGACGCGATGGCCGCGGCGGGCATGCCCGACGGCGACTATCAGCTCGGCTCGCTCGCCGTCACCGTCGCCGACGGCGTCGCCCGCCTCACCGGCGGAACCTCCATCGCCGGTGGCACCGCGCACCTCGTCGACGTCGTCCGCACGACCGTCGCCGGCGGCGTCGACCTGGTCGACGCCGTCTACGCCGCCGCGACCACGCCGGCCACCGTCCTCGGGGACGACGGCGTGGGCGCACTCGAGGGGGGACGGCGGGCCGATGTCCTCGTCACCGACGCCGACCTGCGCCCGGTGCAGGTCCTCAAGGGAGGGGTGGAGCTGTGATGTGGCAGGACTTCCGCTGGGGCGTGGCCACCGCCGCGTACCAGGTCGAGGGCGCCGCCAACGAGGGTGGGCGCGGCCCGTCGATCTGGGACACCTTCTCCCACACCCCCGGGAAGGTGCTGAACGGGGACACGGGGGACGTCGCCGTCGACCACTACCACCGGTGGCGCGAGGACGTCGCGCTCATGTCGGCGCTCGGCGTCCAGGCCTACCGCCTGTCGATCTCCTGGCCGCGGGTCCAGCCCGGCGGCCGGGGACCGCTCAACCCGGAGGGCGTGGCCTTCTACCGCGAGCTCCTCGACGAGCTGCGCGCCCGGGGCATCGCCCCGGTCGTCACGCTCTACCACTGGGACCTGCCCCAGGAGCTCGAGGACGCCGGTGGCTGGCCCGAGCGGGACACCGCGCACGCCTTCGCCGAGTACGCCCGGCTCATGGCTCGCGAGCTGGGGGACCGGGTCGCGCTGTGGACCACGCTCAACGAGCCGTGGTGCACCGCCTTCCTCGGCTACGCCTCCGGCGTGCACGCGCCCGGGCGCACCGAGCCGGGAGCGGCACTCGCCGCCGCCCACCACCTCAACCTCGCCCACGGCCTGGCCACCGTGGCGATCCGCGAGGAGCTGGGGGAGGACACCCCGGTCTCGATCTCCCTCAACCTCCACGTCACCCACCCTGCGGACCCCGAGTCGGGCGCGGACCTCGCGGCGGTCGCGCAGGTCGACGCCGTCGGCAACCACGTGTTCCTCGGGCCGCTCATGGACGGCAGCTACCCCACCCAGCTGCTGCGGGACACCGCCCACCTCACCGACTGGTCCTTCGTCCGGCCCGGTGACCTCACCGTCACCCGCCAGCGCATCGACGTCCTCGGCCTCAACTACTACTCCACCCAGCTGGTCCGCCGGCACCGGGGCGCGGGCCCCGCCCCGCGGGCCGACGGGCACGGGGCCGCGGCGGCCTCGCCCTGGGTGGGGCTGGACGACGTCGAGTTCCTTCCCGTCGACCCGCCGCACACGGCGATGGGCTGGAACATCCGGCCCGAGGCGCTCGAGGAGCTCCTCCTCGCCCTCGACAACGCCTACCCCGACCAGCCGCTCATGGTCACCGAGAACGGCGCCGCCTTCGACGGCGACGTCCCCGTGGACGGCCGGGTCCACGACACCGCCCGGGTGGCCTACCTCCACGACCACATCGCCGCGGTGCTGCGGGCCCGGGAGGCCGGCGTCGACGTCCGCGGCTACCTCGCGTGGTCCTTCGTCGACAACTTCGAGTGGGCCTTCGGGTACGCCAAGCGCTTCGGGATCGTCCACGTCGACCTCGAGACCCAGCAGCGCACCCCCAAGGACTCCGCCCTGTGGTTCCGTGAGGTCATCCGCACCGGGCGCCTGCCCGGCGTGGAGGAGGCCGCGTCGCTCCCGCCGCTGGAGCGCTGATGGCCCGCGCGCGCCGAGGACGCAAGCGACCCTACGGGGACGCCCACGTCCCCCTCGACCCGGACCGTCTCGGCGGCGTCGTCCGCAGCGAGACCGGTCCCGGCGGGGAGACCTACACGGTGCGCACCGTGCGGGGCAGCGAGAAGTCCTACCGCTGCCCCGGCTGCAACCAGCTCATCACGCCCGGCACGGGGCACGTCGTCGCCTGGCCCACCGAGTCGCTCCTCGGTGCGGGCCTGGACGAGCGCCGCCACTGGCACACGGCGTGCTGGCGTCGCGGCTGAGCCGCGACGACGACGTCAGGCAGGCGCGGTCACGTCGAGGAGCAGGTCGCTGAAGGCTGCCTCGGTGACGATGGGGATGCCGTACCCCGCTGCCTTCCTCGCCTTGCCCGACAGCGAGTCGGGATCGGCCGCCACGACGAGCGCGACCTTCTTCGTCACAGCACCGTGGGGCACGAGGCCCGCCGCGCGCGCCCGCTCCTCCCAGATCTCTCGTGGCTCGTGCATCTGGCCGGTGAAGACGACGAGGTCGCCCGGGTAGAGCTCGAAGCGTGACGGCCGGCTCTCGCCGGCCTGCGGCACGCTGACCTCCGCAGCCGACTCACGTCCGTCTGCGAGGGCGACGTCGACCTCGGAGGGGTCGAGACCGAGGAGCGCGGCGACCTCGTGGAGCTCGTCCATCTCCTCCTCCGTGACGACGCTGTCGCGCCAGGCGGACCGGGCCAGAGCGAGCAGGTACTCGCGGTGCAGGTCGACCGCCGTGGGCTGGTCGATCCCGAAGTCCCGGGCGGCGACGACGAGTGCTTCCTGCTCCCTGACGGACAGGAACCTGTCGAGGAGCGCGCGGTCCAGCAGCGCGAGGTACTCCCTCTCGTTGTCGCGGTGCGGGGCGGCCGGCAGCGAGTCGACGAGGCGGGACAGGAATGGCACCTGGCGAGAGAAGGCGCTGCCACGGGCGACTGGCGGGAGTGCGTGCGCGGGAAGTGCCGGCCACGACGCCCCAGTCGCGCGGTCGACGACGTCCTGCCAGGGCGTGGCTGCCGGCGGGGGGCTGAGCATCAGGAGGTGAGCCAGCAGCGCGGCGGCGGCAGTCGCGTCAGAGAGGGCGGAGTGGTGCTGCTCCAGTGGCAGGCCGAGGTGTGAGCAGCACCCGGCAAGGGTTCTGGGGAGATGGGGGAGGAGGTGGCCGCTCCAGCGCATCGTGCACACGGTCGTCTCCGGACCGATGGGAACGTCGTAGCCGAGGCCCTGGTACGCCGCCGAGAGGAAACGCGCGTCGAAGGACGCGTTGTGGGCGACGAAGGCCCGTCCGCGTAGCCGAGCAGCCACGTCGCCCGCGATGTCCGCGAACGTCGGCGCACTCAGCACGTCAGCGGCTGTGATGCCGTGGATGTGCTGTGGCCCGAGGTCACGCTCCGGGTTGACGAGGGTGCACCACGAGTCCTCGACCTCGCCCTCGGGTGAGACCTGCACGATCCCGATCTCGACGATGCGGTGGTGGCGTGCGGGATTGAGGCCGGTGGTCTCGAGGTCGACGACGGCGTAACCAGGCATTGACTCGCTCCGGCAGGGGAAGGGGGCAAGGCCCATCATGGCGGACAGCTGTCGCGTCGGTGGCACGTACGGACGAGAGGCGGTGCGCGCCCATGGCCGGAGAGCCGCGAGCCGACGGCGCTCGCGAACCGCCGCCGTCGTCGTCGCCTTGCCGGTGTGTGACGCGGCTTATAGTGTCCGAACCTGGCACAGGGGCCAGACGCCGGGGAAGGGGTGACGATGACGTCGGACGAGCGCAGGTGTGTCCGCTGGACCTCCGGTGACTGAGACCCGGGTGGGCGCGCGCCGGGCTTCCCGGCCGCGGCGCAACGTCCGCTACAACCGCCGCGAGGCGCTCACCGGCCTCCTCTTCATCTCCCCGTGGATCGTCGGCTTCCTCATCTTCACGGCCGGCGCCATGGTGTGGAGCCTGTTCATCGCCTTCAGCGACTACAACCTCGCCACCGGCGAGATGCGCCCCGTCGGCACCCGGAACTTCGAGAACCTCATCGAGGACCCGCGGGTGGCAACGTCGCTGGCCAACACGCTCTTCTACGCCGTCATGCTCGTCCCGCTGGAGATCGTCTTCGCACTCACCCTCGCCCTCCTGCTGTCGAGGCTCGGCCGGGGCAGCGGCGTCTTCCGCACGATCTACTACCTGCCGAAGATGACGCCCGCCGTCGCGACCGCCGCCGTCTTCTTCCTCCTCCTCAACGGGAACACCGGCGCCATCAACCAGGGCCTGGCGCTCCTCGGCATCGACGGCCCGCAGTGGCTCGTCGACCCCGACTGGGTCAAGCCCTCGATCGTCCTCATGTCGCTGTGGGCGGTGAGCGGCACGATGGTCATCTTCCTCGCGGCCCTCAAGAACGTGCCGCAGGAGCTGTACGAGGTCTCGGCGATCGACGGCGCCGGGCCGTTGCGCCAGTTCTTCTGGATCACCCTGCCGATGATCTCCCCGGCGCTCTTCTTCAACGTCATCGTGCTGAGCATCGCCGCGTTCCAGACCTTCGACCAGGCCTACCTGCTGTTCTGGCGCGACCAGAACAACCCCTCCCCGGAGGCCTCGCTCTTCTACGCCGTCTACCTCTTCCAGCAGGCCTTCCGGCAGTTCAACTTCGGCTTCGCCTCGGCGATGGCCTGGCTCATGTTCGTCATCATCATGATCGTCACGGTCATCCAGGTGCGCGTGGGCAACCGGCTCGTCTTCTACGAAGGGAGCCGCTGATGTCCGCCCTCAACTCGCCCGAGGCGATCGTCACCACCGACCGGGCCGCCGACGAGGCGGCCGGTACCGAGCGTTACGGCTCCCGACGACGGCGCAAGCCCCCGTTCCGCCTCTCGCCCGGCAAGGTCGTCCTGTGGGTGCTCGTCATCCTCTTCGCGATCGTCTTCATGTACCCCTTCGCGTGGTTGCTGGCCGCCAGCCTCAAGCCGCGCGGGCAGGTCTTCGACAACAGGCTCATCCCCGAGACCTTCGTGTGGTCGAACTACAGCGAGGTGTGGGACCAGCTACCGCTGACGAGCTGGCTGTTCAACAGCGTGGCGATCGCCCTGCTGGCGGCGACGACGGTCGCGGTCTCGAGCACGATGGTCGCCTTCGGCTTCGCGCACTTCCGCTTCCCGGGCCGAGGCGCCCTCTTCGGGCTCGTGCTCGGCACGATGATGCTGCCCGGTGCGGTGACGATGGTGCCGACCTACCTCATCTGGAAGGAGATCGGGCTCCTCGGCACGTGGGCGCCGCTGTGGGCCTTCAACCTCTTCGGCTCTGCGTTCTACATCTTCCTCCAGCGCCAGTTCCTCCTCGGCCTGCCCCGTGAGCTCTTCGAGGCGGCGCGGATGGACGGGGCGAGCTACTGGCGGATCTTCTGGCGGATCGTCATGCCGCTGTCGATCCCGTCCTTCATCATCGTCTTCCTCTTCGAGTTCCAGGCGAGCTGGAACAACCTCCAGGCGGCGCTCATCTATCTCAACGCCGGCGACATCGAGGACTTCACCGCCCCGCTGGGTATCGCGTACGCGATGACCCGCTACAGCCCGACGGCGGGCGGCCAGGGCGACTACCAGTACGTCATGGTCGCCTCGCTGCTCGTCACCCTCCCGATGCTCGTGCTGTTCGCCTTCGGGCAGCGGTACTTCATCGAGGGCATCGCGACCACCGGCCGCAAGGGGTGAGGCGGCGTGCCGCCCACCCCACCGTGAGAAAGGGAACGACATGAACAAGCGTCACTCCACACTCGTCGCGACGGGGGTGGTCCCGGCCCTCCTGCTGCTCGCGGCGTGCGGCGGCTCCGACGACGACGGCGGCTCGAACGGGTCGGGCGACGGCGAGGGCGGCTCCTTCTCCGCCGAGGCGACCGGCGCGATCGACGCGTGGGCCTTCGACAACGCCGACGACGTCGGACAGGCCCGCCTCGACCACGCCGAGGAGACCCTCACCGACCTCGAGATCCAGCTCGACCCCACGGGCTTCGACGCCCAGAAGTTCACCACCCGCATCGCCAGCGGTGACGTGCCCGACGTCGTCCAGATGGACCGCCGCTACGTCGGTACCTACGCCGCCCAGGGACTCATTCAGCCCCTCGACCAGTGCTTCGAGGCCCACGACGTCGTGCCCGACGAGCACTGGTACCCCTTCGTCGTCGACGACGTCCGGTGGCAGGACCAGGTCTGGGCGACGCCGCAGTTCTACCAGCCGCCCGCCGTCCTGCTGAACCGGGACGTCATGAACGCTGCGGGCGTCGCCGACGACGCCATCGACACCTCGAACCTCGACGTCCTGCTGCCCGCGGTCGAGGCGATGTACGCCGAGAGCGGCGGCAACCCGACGACTCTCGGCTTCGACCCCCAGCCCACCGGCCAGGCCCCGCTGTGGGTGCTGGGCATGGGCGGCTCCCTCACCGACGAGGACGGCGCCCCGACCCTCGACGACCCCGCCAACGTCGCCGCGATCGAGCACGTCAAGGAGATCGTCGATGCTCAGGGTGGCTACGCGCGCTACAAGAGCTTCGCCGACTCCTTCGACTTCTTCGGCGAGCAGAACCAGTTCGTCGCCGACCAGGTGGGTGCGCAGATCAACGCCCAGTGGTACCCCAACGTGCTGTCCCCGTACATCGACGAGGTCGAGCTCGGCGCGGTGCCCTTCCGCGACGCGAACGGGGAGAACTTCTCCGTGTCCGGCGGCACGGCCTTCGTCGTCCCCGTCGGTGCGGCGAACCCCGACGGCGCGTGCGCGTGGATGGTCGAGGTGACCTCCCTCGACGCGTGGGACGCGGCCGGCGAGGCCCGTGCCGCGACGATCGAGGCGGAGGGTGGCGTCAACACCGGCCTGTTCACCGGCTCGCCCGAGGCCGACCAGGCGATCCGCGAGGCGCACGTCCAGCCCTCCGGCAACGCGGCCTTCGACCAGGTCATCGAGACCTACTACGAGGTCGTCGAGTACGGGCAGTCCTTCGGTGCCTCGCCGGTGGGCCAGGAGATCACCAACGAGCTGACCAACGCGATGACGGCGGCGCTGCTCGAGGACAAGACGGCCGAGGAGGCGCTGTCGGACGCGCAGGAGACGGTCATGCGCGCCTACGACAACCTCGCCCTCGACTGACTGTCCCGCCCGGGCCGGACGCCGCGTGCGCCCGGCCCGGGCGTGCCATCCTCGGAGGATGAGCACCGGACCTCTTGCCCTGCACCGCCACGGGCCGGCGAGCGGCCTGCCCCTCGTCCTGCTCCACGGCTTCCCCCTCGACTCGCGGATGTGGGACGACGTCGTCGCCCGTCTCGACGACGTTCCCGTCCTCACCCTCGACGCCCCCGGATTCGGGGCGTCCCCGGCTCCCGACGACGTCGCCGCGGCCGTGTCCCGTGAGCCCGGCCCGTCCCTGGAGACCTACGCAGACGCCATCGCGGCGACCCTCCGCTGGGAGGGCGTCGAGCGTGCCGTCGTCGCCGGGCTGTCCATGGGCGGGTACGTCACCCTCGCGCTCGCCGAGCGGCACCGCGGGCTGCTCGCCGCCGTCGGGCTCCTCGACACGCGTGCCGATGCCGACTCCGCGGAGGCGCGCGACAAGCGGCTGCGCACGGCGGAGGAGGCCGGTCGCAGCGGGGCGGACGCGGTGGCCGGGATGGTCGACGTCGTGCTCGGGGAGACGACCCGGGCCGAGCGGCCCGAGGTCGTCGCGCGGCTGCGCGAGTGGCTGGCGCAGGCGCCGGGAGAGTCGATCGCGTGGGGGCAGCGGGCGATGGCCGCGCGGCCCGCCCGGCTCACGGCGCTCGAGGACCTCGAGGTGCCCGGGCTCGTGCTCCGTGGTGCCGAGGACATCACGAGCCCCCAGGACGCCGCCGAAGAGATGGCCCGGGCGCTCGGCGGGGCGGCCGAGCTCGTCGTCGTGCCGCGGGCCGGGCACATGAGCGCGATGGAGGACCCGGACGCGGTGGCGCAGGCGCTGCGGCGGCTGCACGCCGCCGTCGCCTGACTCAGCCGAGCGTGCGCCAGCCGGGCAGCAGCCGCTCGAGCGCGTCGGGCAGGTCGATCGACTCCCCGTCCCGGCCGCCGGCGCCGAGGACCATCGGCGGCGGACTCGGCTCCAGGGCCACCCCGCGCAGCCGGTCACGCAGGCCGAGCGGGGCGGTGAGGAGGTAGAAGTCGCCCGCGGTGCTCACACCCGCGCTGCGGTCGGTGCGCAGGTACCAGCCGGTGACGTCGCTGCGCGCCTCGCCGCGCCCGCCGTAGCCGCGCACCCGCAGCGGCTCGGGCGCGAGGCGGTCGCGGGCGACGTCCGCGAACTCCCGCAGCAGCCGGGAGGCGCGCTCGTGCTCGGCGCACTGACGCTGCGCGAGCATGTCCGCGTGGACCGCCGCGGCCTCGCGTCGTTGCTCCGCCCAGTCGCGCTCCTCGCTCACCCACCCAGCGTAGACCGGCCCCCACCGGTACCCCTCCGACACGACGACAGCCGGAGCCCGGCCCCTCCCTCGCCGACAGCCGGATTCCGCCTGGCGAAATCCGGCTGTCGGCGTGAGGGGGTCAGTCGTCGCTGCGGGCGGTGTCCCTGCGGGAGCGGCGGCTCGCCGGTGCGGCGTCCTCGTCCTCGGTGCGGCCGTGCGAGCGGCGCAGGGCACGACCGCGCTCGACGTCCTCGCGGTGCTGCTCGGCCTTCTTGTCCGACGCCTTGGTGTCACGGGCGGGGAGCTTGATGTGCTCCTCGGCCTCGATGCCGGCCTGGAGCTGGCGGCCGCGCTCGAGCTCGGCGTCGAACTCGGCCCCGAAGAGAAGGGCGAGGTTCATGATGTACAGCCACAGGAGGAAGATGATGACGCCGGCCAGCGCCCCGTAGGTCTCGTTGTAGCTGCTGAAGTTGGCGACGTAGAAGCCGAAGCCGACCGTCGCGAGGGCCGCGACGACGATCGCGATGACGGCGCCGACGCTGATCCACTTGAGCTTGGGCTGCTTGACGTTGGGCGAGCCGTAGTACAGCAGCGCGATGATGACGATGACGATGACGAGCAGCACCGGCCACTTGGCGATGTTCCACACCGTGACGGCGGTGGAGCCCAGGCCGATGAGGTCACCGACGGTCTGCGCGACCGGCCCGCTGACGACGAGGATGACGATCGCGAGCGCCACGAGCAGCAGCAGGACGAGGGTGAGGAGGTAGGTCCAGGGACGCAGCTTCCACACCGGGCGGCCCTCGGGGACCTCGTAGATCCGGTTCATCGCCTTGGCGAAGCCGGTGACGTAGTTCGAGGCGGTCCACAGCGCGACGAGCAGACCGATGACGAGGCCGATGCCGGGCGCCCCGACGTTGGTGATGTTCTCGACGATCGGCTCGAGCTGCTTAGCGGTCTCGGCCGGGAGGGTGTCCTCGAGGACGGTGGTGATCTGGTTCGTGCCCTCACCGCCCTGTCCCACGAGGGAGAGGATCGAGGCGAGCGCGATGAGTCCCGGGAAGAGGGACAGCACCGCGTAGTAGGTGAGGGCCGCGGCGAGGACGGTGCACTCGTCGCGGCTGAACTCCCGGATCGTCTTGCGCAGCACGTAGGTCCACGACGGCTTGCGGATGTCCGTGGGGGAGTCGGGCTTGCCGGGGTGGTCGGGCTCGTGGCGGTCGGACTCGTGGCGGTCGGCGCTCATCGTCACTCCTGTCGTCGCGGTAGAGGTCAGCGTGGGCCGGGCACCGACGCTCCGCAACCGGTGGCCGGTGGCTTACCGTGTGGGTCATGGCAGGCCCCCTCCACATCCGTGCGGCGCGCCCCGAGGACGCCGCCGCCCTCGCCGACCTCCACCTCCGCAGCTGGCGGGAGACCTACGCCCAGGACGTGCCCGAGCACGTCTACGCGCGCATGGAGGAGGAGGGCCCGGCCCGCTGGGCGCGCCGCCTGGAGGACCCGGACGCCGGCGTCACCTGGGTGGGCACCGTGCGGGACACCGGTGAGCTCGCGGGCTTCTCCCGGGCCATGGCCACCGGTCCGGGTGACGTACGCCCGCTGCTCCTGGCGGGCCTCTACGTCCTCGCCGGCTGGCACGGGCAGGGGCTGGGACGGGCGCTGCTCGAGCACGCCGTCGGGGACGCGCCCGCCTACCTGTGGGTGGCCGAGGGCAACGAGCGGGCCCAGCGCTTCTACGGGCGCAACGGCTTCGTCCTCACCGGCGAGCGCCGCGTCGAGGAGCGCTTCGGCGGCATCGCCGACCTCCGCATGGTGCGCTGACCCGGCCTCAGGACAGGACGGCGACCGCGTAGACGGCGAAGACCGCCAGGTGCGTGGCGCCGTGGGTGGCGGTGACCCGCGGGGCGGAGAAGGTCGTCACCGACAGCAGCAGCGCGACGCCGAGCAGCAGGAGGTTGACCGGTGACTCCGCGAGCACGACCGGCTGGCCGGTGAGCATGCCGATGACGAGGACGGCGGGGATCGTCAGCCCGACCGTGGACACGAGCGCCCCGTGGCACAGGTTGACCACCCGCTGGACCTCACCGGCGAGCGCGGCCCGCACCGCGGTGATCGACTCCGGGAGGAAGACGATCATCGCGATGAGGATCCCGGCCAGGGCGGTGGGGGCGCCGAGTCTGCCGAGCCCGTCGTCGAGGAGCGCGGCCATGTCGTGCGAGAGCAGGACGATCGGCAGCACCGTGGCGACGAGCAGCCCCGCCCGCAGCAGGAGCTCGGTGCGGTGCACGGCGACGACGTCGCGCAGCCCGGCCCGCGCCGTCGTCGTCCCGCGTCCCTCGGACGGCAGCGTGGTCTCGCGGAAGTCCCCGGCCTGCGCCCCGGTCTGCCGGGCGAGGAAGAAGGTGTAGAGCACCACGGTGACGAGGACGACGGGCACGGCCTGCGCCGTCGTGTAGGACCCCTCGTCGCCGAGGGCGGTGGGGAGCCCGAAGGCGAGGGCGAGGAGGACGACGAGCATCGCGAGGTACTGCGAGGTCCCGGCCCGGTTCGGCGCAAGGCCGCCGTGCCGCCTGCCGCCGACGAGCAGCGCGAGGCCGACGACGGCGCACAGGATGATCATCGCGACCGCCATGACCGAGTCGCGCGCGATCGTCGCGTGCTCACCGGGGCCGAGCATGACCGCGGAGATGAGGACGACCTCGATGACGACGATCGAGAGCGTGAGGACGAGGGAGCCGTAGGGGTCGCCGAGGCGGCGGGCCAGGTGCTCGGCCTCGTGGACGACGCCGAAGGCGCACACGAGGACCACGCCGACGATGACCGCCAAGGCCGCGACGAGCAGCGGCGCCGGGACGGGCGGCTCGAGCAGCGTGCCGGTCAGCGAGAGGCCGAGGACGGCGCCCCAGCCGAGCAGGAGGCGCAGGACGGCGGCGGGGGTGAGGACGGAACGCACGGTGGAGTCTCCACGGGGCCGTCCCCGAGCCGGGCTGCCGAGCGGGGCCGTCCCCGGCTCGGGGCGCCTGCGTGCGCGCCGCCTCCAGGGTAGCGAGGCCGGTGCGCCGGTGCCGCGCTGGTGACCGGATCCACCCCCGCAGGTGTCACTGATCTGCGCACGAGTCCCCGGATGGGCCGCTGATCGTCACCTGTCCCGGCGCGTTGCGCGCGTGTCGCGGACCCGTGCGCGGATCAGCGACAGGGAGACGACGACGGCGGGCACCCGGCGACGTGCCGGCCGGGTGCCCGGTGTCAGCGGCGCTCGTCCTTGACGGCCGGCATCACCGCGGTCTCGCCCGAGACCGCGTCCATGACCTCGGTGCGCGGCTCGTCGGCGACAGGCTCCGCGTCGGCGTCGGCGTCCGCGTCGGCGGCGTCGGACTCGTCGAGCTCGGCGTCGTCGGTCTCCTCGGCGACGGCGTCGGCCGCGGCCGGCTCCGTCTCGGCAGCCGCCGGCTCGTGCTCCGGCTCGACAGCCGCCGGCTCCTGCTCGGGCTCAGCCGGCTCGGGCTCGGCCTCCTCGGCGGCGTCCGCGGTGGGCAGGGGAGCGGGCTCCTCCGCGGCGGCGGTGACGACCGGCCCGGCGACGGCGCTCGGCGTGCGGGTGGCGAGAACCCCGCGGAGCTCGTTGAGGTAGGTGCTGATGTCCTCGCGCTGGCGGGCGAGGTCGCTGATCTCGGCGGCGAGGGCGTCCCGCTCGGCCTGGGCGGCCTCGGCGGTCTCGCGCAGCAGGCGCTCGGCCTCGGCGCGGGCGTCGGCGAGGACCTGCTCGGCCTCCTCCCGGGCCTGCGCGACACGGCGGGCCGCGGCGGCGTCGGCGTCGGCGATGACCGACTCGGTGCGGGCGAGCGACTCGGCCAGGCGCGCCTCGGCGTCGGCGGCGCGACGCTCGGTCTCCTCGGCCAGTGCGGTGGTGGCGGCCCGTGCCTGCGCCTGGGCCTCGGCGGCGGCGCGCTCGGTCTCCTCCCGGAGGGTCGCCGCCTCGAGCTGGGCGCGGTGGCGCAGCTGCTCGGCCTCGGCCTTGGCCTGGTCGAGGGTGTTCTGGGCCTCCTGCTGCGCGCGGGTGGCCTCGGCGTGCAGCTGGGTGGCCTCCTGCTCGGCGGCCGTGCGCAGCTCAAGCACCTCCCGCTCGGCGGTGGCGCGGGTGAGGGCGAGCTCGCGGTCGAGGTCGGCGCGGCGGTGCTGCTCCTCGTCCCGGACGGACTCCTTGACGCGGGCGGCCTCACGCTCGGCGGAGGCGACGACCTCCTCGGCCGAGCGCTGGGCGACCTCGAGCGCCGACTCGGCCTGACGCTGCGCGTCCTCCAGCGTCTCCTCCACCTGACGGCGGGCGGCGGCCAGCCGCGAGGCGGCCTCGGTCTCGGCCCGCTCGGTCAGCTCGGCGGCTCGCTGCTCCGCCTCGGCCACGGCCTGGGCGGCCTGCTCGCGAGCGCGCTCCACGACCCCGGCGGACTGCTCCTCCGCGGAGCGCAGGAGGTGCTCGATGCGCGAGCCGAGGCCCGCGTAGGTCGGCTGAGCGCGCTCCCGCAGCTCGCGCTGGGCCTGGGACAGCTCCCCGGACAGTCGCATGGTGCGCTCGTCGAGCGCCGCCACCTGCTGCCGGGCGCCGGCGAGTGCGGTCTCCAGGGCGTGCATCCGCTGGTCCACCTGCGCGCGGTCGTAGCCGCGCATGACCACGGGAAACACGGACTGGTCCTCGCTCATCTGTCCTCCTGCTCAGGGGTCGGCACGCTGCTGCGGGCCGACGTCAGCGTAACCGGGGGACCGGACGGGACGCTCCGGCCGATACGGTGCCCCCGCGTGATCGTCGCAATTTGGTCACAAACCGATAACGCGCTGCACGCAGGGTGCGGCGTATCCTGTGGTGTCGCACCCGCGCCCCGCCTGGGAGGAAGCCTCACCCCGTGACCCGACGCAGACTGCCCCTGATGCTCGCCCTCGCCGGCGTGCTCGTCCTCCTGGCCTCCGTCGTCGCGGCCGCCGTCGTCCGTTCCTCCGACACCGCGACGCTCGCGCTCGGTGAGCGTCCCGACGTCCCCGTCGTCGTGACGCAGCCCGGCGTGCTCGACGCCGTCGACCCCGAGGTCACGGTGCGCGCGACGGCCGGCGACGACGAGCAGGTCGTCCTCGCCATCGGCCGCACCGCCGAGGTCGAGGCCTGGCTCGCCGGCGCCGACCACATGCGGGTGACGGGACTGTCCTCCTGGGAGGAGCTGACCGTCGAGATCGTCACCGCCGAGCCCACGGACCCGGCCGAGGAGCCCACCGCGCCGGAGGGCGAGGAGGAGCCCGCGGGGCTGCCGAACCCGGCCGGCTCCGACCTGTGGGTCGTCGAGACCGTGTCCACCGGCTCGGCCGAGCTCAGCTGGTCCGACAGCCCGGGCCGCTGGAGCCTCGTGGCCGCCACCGACGGCACCGGCCCGGCGCCGGAGGTCGAGCTCGAGTGGGGCCGGGAGGTCAGCACCCCGTGGCTCGTGCCGGGGATCGTCGTCGGCGTCCTGCTGCTCGTGGCCGGCGTGACGATGATCGTGCTCGACGTCCTCGCCGAGCGCGAGCGCCGCCGGCGCGACGAGGCCCGTGCGCGCGGTGGCGACGAGCCGCCGCGCAGCATCACCGACACCGACCCGGGCACCGGTGAGCGCCTCACCCGCCGCCAGATCCGCGAGATGGAGCAGGCCATGGCCCGCGCCGAGCGGAACCGGCCGGCGGACGAGACCGTCCCGCCCGTGCCGCTCGCGGCCGCTGCCGCGCTCCCCGAGGACGAGCCGGCCGAGCCGCAGGAGCAGCCGGAGGGCGAGGAGCCGGCCCTGCCGGCGTGGCTCCAGCAGAACGAGCCGGAGCCCGCGGACGAGCCGGAGCCGACGGTCGAGGCCGAGCCTGCCGTGCCGCCCGAGGCGGCGGACGAGCCCGAGGCCACCGACGAGGCCCAGCCCGCCGACGAGCCGGAGCCCGTGGACGAGCCCGAGGACGCCGTCGAGCCAGAGCCCACGGACGAGCCCGAGCCCACCGACGAGCCAGAGCCCACCGACGAGCCGGAGGGCTTCGCCCCCGCCCCGCCGTCGTGGCGCTCGGTCTGGGGCTTCGGCTCCGGACCTGCCACCACCACCCCACCCACGGACGACGACGGAGAGGAGCGACGATGACCGGCGCCACCCACCACCCCAGGCACCGCGGCGCCCGGCTCGCTGCCGGCGCAGCCGTCACCGCGCTGCTCCTCGCCGGCTGCGGTGGCGAGGTCCCGCAGCCCGCCCCCGAGCCCGCCGCGACCGCACCCCAGCCCGTGCTCGACGAGGACCGCATCGAGCGGATCCTCGCCGACGTCGAGGAGACCGTCGACGAGGCGGACGCCGCGCTGGACGCCGAGCTCCTCGCTGACCGGCTCGCCGGGCCCGCCCTGGCGATGCGCGAGGCCGAGTACCGGCTCAGCGCCGCCTCCGACGGCGAGCGCACGCCCACCCCGCTGACGACGAACAGCCAGGTCGAGGTCGTCGCCGCCACCGACGAGTGGCCGCGCTCGCTGTACGTCGTCTCCCACGTCCCCGAGGACGCGAACCTGCCGCTGCTGCTCGTCCTCACCCAGGAGGACGCCCGCAGCCAGTACAAGCTGTCGTTCTGGACCTCGCTGCTGCCTGGTGCGCAGACCCCGAGCACCGCGCGCCCCGACGCCGGCAGCCCCCAGCTCCCGGTCGACGCGCCCGGGCTGGCCGCCACCCCGCAGCAGACCGTGGAGGAGTACGCCGCGCTGCTGTCCGGCGGCGGGAACCCCAACCTCTTCGCGGAGGACCCCTTCCGCAGCGGCTACGCCGAGATGATCTCCGCGCTGCGGGCGACCGTCGAGGTGGCCGGTGAGGTCTCGGAGTCCTACGCCGTGCGCGAGGGCACGGTCTCGGCGATGGAGACGGCAGAGGGCGGTGCGCTCGTCGTCGGCGTCATCGACGGCCGCCTCAACCTCAGCCGCACCGTCGAGGGCGCCACGCTCGAGGCGGGCGGCGACATCGGCCTGCTCCTCGGCGAGAACTCCCGGATCACCGGCGCCGCGCAGGCGCACTACCTCATCCCGGTCGCCTTCGCGGTGCCGCCCGCGGGCACCGACGAGAAGATCTCCGTGCTCGGCGCCACGCAGGTGCTGGCGAACGTCACGGCGAGCGAGCCGGCTCCCGAGGATGGGGGCGGCGACGACGGCGAGGGGTAACGTCGTCGTCAGGACCTCACCGCACACAGAAGGACACCGATGAGTCAGCCCTCCATCAACCTGCACGGCGCCGTGGACCTCTCCGCCCTCGCCCGTCCGCCCCAGCCGGCCGCAGGCGCTGCCGGCGGTGACGCGGCCGACGCACCTCTCGTCGTCGACGTCACCGAGGCGAGCTTCCAGCAGACGGTCGAGCTCTCGCTGCGGGTGCCGGTCGTCGTCGAGGTGTCGGCGTCCTACGCCGGTGGTCCCTCGGCCGTGCTCGCCAAGGTGGCGGCCGACTTCGGCGGGCGCTTCCAGCTCGCGCGCGTGGACGTCGAGACGAGCCCGCAGATCGCCCAGGCCTTCCAGGTGCAGGCGGTGCCCACCGTCGTCGCGATCGTCCGCGGCCAGCCGGTCCCGCTGTACCAGGGCGACTACCCCGAGGAGCAGCTGCGCGCCGTGCTCGAGGAGCTGCTGCGCGTGGCCGCCCAGGCGGGCGTCACCGGCACGGTGAGCGGCGCGGCGCCCGAGGAGGACGCCCTGGAGCCGGAGGAGCCGCCGCTGCCGCCGCTGCACGCGGAGGCGCTCGAGGCCATCGAGCGCGAGGACTACGCCGCCGCGGCCGACGCCTACCGGCGGGCGCTCAAGGAGAACCCGGCCGACCACGAGGCCACGGCGGCGCTCGCGCAGGTCGAGCTCATCATCCGCACCGCCAGTGCCGGTGGCCTGCAGGCGGTCGTCGCCGCCGAGGGCCAGCCCTTCACCGAGGTGGCCGTGCACCTGGCCGCCGCCGACGCGGAGGTCGCGGCCGGGCAGCCGCAGGCCGCCTTCGACCGGCTGCTCGCCGTGGTGCGGGCGACGGCGGGGGAGGACCGGGAGCAGGCGCGCAAGCGCATCGTCGAGTACTTCGAGATCGTCGGCAACGCCGACCCGGCTGTCGCCGAGGCGCGCCGCAACCTGGCGAGCGCCCTCTACTAGCGCGCCTCACCCCTCACGCCGAGAGCAGAGTTGTTCCGCGGAACAACTCTGCTCTCGGCGTCGGAGGGGGCGTTGTCGGGTCAGTCCTCCGGCGTGAGCCAGAGGGCGCCGAGCGGGGGCACGCGCAGCCGCACGGAGGCGGGCCGCCCGTTCCACGGCAGCTCCTCCGCCGTCACCCGGCCGAGGTTCCCCACGCCGGAGCCGCCGTACTCCTCGGCGTCGGTGTTGAGGATCTCGCGCCAGGTGCCGGCGTGGGGCAGGCCCACCCGGTAGCCCTCGTGCGGCGTGCCGGCGAAGTTGACGATGCAGGCGACGTCACGCCCCTGCCCCGAGGGGTCGCGGCGCAGGAAGCTGATGACGTTGTGGTCGCCGTCGCCCGCCTCGATCCACTGGAAGCCGCCGGGGGAGAAGTCGTCGGCGAACAGCGCCGGGTGGGCGCGGTAGACGTCGTTGAGCCGGCGGACGAGGTCGGCGAGCCCGGCGTGGGCCGGGTTGTCGAGCAGGTGCCAGTCCAGGCCGCGGGCCTCGGACCACTCCTCCTCCTGGCCGAACTCCCCGCCCATGAAGAGCAGCTGCTTGCCGGGGTGGGACCACTGGTAGGCGAGCAGGGCGCGCACCCCGGCGAGCTGCTGCCAGCGGTCGCCCGGCATCTTGCGCACGAGCGAGCCCTTGCCGTGGACGACCTCGTCGTGGCTCAGCGGCAGGACGAACTGCTCGGAGAAGGCGTAGACGAGGGAGAAGGTGAGCTCCCCGTGGTGGTAGCGCCGGTTGATCGGCTCCTCCGCCAGGTAGCGCAGGGTGTCGTTCATCCACCCCATGTTCCACTTGAGCCCGAAGCCCAGGCCGCCCTGGTCGGTGGGGGCGCTGACGCCCGGCCACGCGGTGGACTCCTCGGCGATCATCACCGTCCCCGGGACCCGGCGGTAGGCGGTCGCGTTGGTCTCCTGGAGGAAGCTGATCGCCTCGAGGTTCTCCCGGCCACCGTGCTCGTTGGGCCGCCACTGCCCCGGCTGGCGGGAGTAGTCGAGGTAGAGCATCGAGGCGACGGCGTCCACGCGCAGGCCGTCGATGTGGAACTCCTCGAGCCAGTACAGCGCGTTGGCGACGAGGAAGTTGCGCACCTCGCGGCGTCCGAAGTTGAACACGAGGGTGCCCCAGTCGGGCTGCTCGCCGCGCAGCGGGTCGGGGTCCTCGTACAGCGGCGTCCCGTCGAAGCGGGCCAGCGCCCAGCTGTCCTTGGGGAAGTGGGCCGGGACCCAGTCCATGATGACGCCGATGCCGGCCTGGTGGAAGGCGTCGACGAGGTGGCGGAAGTCGTCGGGCCCGCCCATCCGCGCCGTCGGGGCGTAGTAGGAGGTCACCTGGTAGCCCCACGAGCCACCGAAGGGGTGCTCGGCCACGGGCATGAACTCCACGTGCGTGAACCCGAGGCCGGCGACGTAGTCGACGAGGTCGACGGCGAGGTCCCGGTAGCTCAGCCCGGGCCGCCAGGAGGCGAGGTGGACCTCGTAGACGCTCATCGGCCCGGAGTGCGGGTCGGTCGCGGCGCGGCGGGCGATCCACTCCTCGTCCTGCCACTCGTAGCGGGACTCGGTGACGACGGAGGCGGTGGCCGGCGGGTGCTCGGCGGCGCGGGCCATCGGGTCGGCCTTGTCGTGCCAGGTGCCGTCGCGGTACTGGATCTCGAACTTGTAGCGGGCGCCGTCGCCCACGCCGGGCACGAAGATCTCCCACACGCCGGTGGAGCCGAGGGAGCGCATCGCGGTGCTGCGCCCGTCCCAGGAGTTGAAGTCGCCCTTGACGCGGACGGCGCGCGCGTTGGGCGCCCACACCGCGAAGGAGGTGCCGGTGACCTCGCCGAGCTCGGAGGGGTAGCGGCGCACGTGGGCGCCGAGAACCGTCCACAGCTGCTCGTGGCGGCCCTCGCCGACGAGGTGGAGGTCGAGCTCGCCGAGCGTCGGCAGGAAGCGGTAGGGGTCGTCGACGGTGTGGGTGTCGCTGCCGTAGGTGACCTCGAGGCGGTAGTCGGGCACCTGGGTGCCGGGCAGGGTGGTCACCCACACGCCCTCCGCCTCGTGCTCGAGGGGCTGGCGGCCCGTGGCGGTGACGAGGACGACGGCGTCGGCCAGCGGCCGCAGCGTGCGGATCGTGACGGCGTCCTCACCGACGTGCGGGCCCAGGACGTCGTGGGGCTGGTGGTGCAGGCCGGCGGCGACGGCGTGCAGCACGCCACCGTCGACAGGGGCCGGGGCGGAGGTGCCGGGGGCCAGGCGCTCGTCGTTGGTCATGTCGTCCACTCTTCCATCACGTCCGGGGTGTCGCGCGAGAAACGTCACTGGGTGCCGAGCCCGAGCAGGCGCCGGACCCCGGACACGGGGATGGTCAGCCAGTCCGGGCGGTTGCGCGCCTCGTAGACCGCCTCGTAGAGCGCCTTGTCGAGCTCGAGGGCGGCGAGCAGCTCGGCGTCCTCGCGGGGGTCGTGCCCCGCCTCGCGGGCGTACCCGTCGAGGAAGGCGGTGCGGGCCTGCGCGGCCCAGTCCTCCCCGACGGTGGCGCCGTGCTCGCGCTGCGCCGCACCGGCCGCGTAGTCGAGGGAGCGCAGCATGCCGGCGACGTCCCGCAGCGCGAGGTCCGGGGCGGTGCGCTCGGCGAGCGGGCGCAGCGGCTCGCCCTCGAAGTCGAGGAGCAGCCAGCCGCGGCCGGGCGCCTCGATGACCTGCCCGAGGTGGAGGTCGCCGTGGATGCGCTGGAGCCCGGGCCAGGCCACGTTCTCGGTGCGGGCGAAGACGGCGGCGATCGTCTCGCGGTGCTCCTCGAGCTCGGGCACCTCGAGGAGCGCGGCGGTAGCACGGTGGCGCCACGTGGCGCGCAGCTGGGAGCGCACCGGCGCGGTCGCCTCGTGGGTGGGGAAGGCGGCCGCGAGGTCGCGGTGGACGGAGGCGACGGCGGCGCCCAGGTCGGCCGCCCGCTCGGCGAGGTCAGCGCCGTCGACGGCGGCGCGTACGGCCACCCGCCACGCGTCCTCGACGCCGGGCAGGAACTCCTGGGCGTAGGCGAGGTGGCCGTGGCGGCGCTGGTCGCCGGTCCCGGGCCACTCGCCGTAGAGGTCGCCCAGCGGGGCCGGCACCCGCGTGCTGCCCGCGGCGGCCAGGGCCTCCTGGACGACGACGTCGGGGTTGCGGCCGTCGCCGAGCACCCGGAAGACCTTGCAGATGACCGGCGGACCGTCCTCGCCCTCGAAGATGATCGAGGTGTTGGACTGCTCCCCGCGCAGCACCCGCACCCGCTCGCCGGCGGTGTGGGAGCCCATCGCCCCGGCGCCGCCCGCGCGGTGCCCGGTGGCACGCCCGTACTGGTCCCCGCCGTCGGACTCGACCGACCCACCGCCGAGGATCGTCGTGAGGATGAGCCGCGCGGCGACGGGGTCGTGGCAGCCGTCGTAGATCCACCGCGGGCCCAGCTCGGAGTGCTCGGCCTGCGCGACGAGCGCGTGCTCGAGCTCGGGCACCGGGGCGCCGCGGTAGCTGAGCG
Source organism: Georgenia phoenicis (assembly GCF_047302425.1). Taxonomy (NCBI): domain Bacteria; kingdom Bacillati; phylum Actinomycetota; class Actinomycetes; order Allobogoriellales; family Allobogoriellaceae; genus Georgenia; species Georgenia phoenicis. The sequence goes on from NZ_CP154855.1 coordinate 1,058,327, forward strand.
GGATCTGGTAGACGACGGGGGCCGGTCCGCCGTCGTCCTGGACGATCCACGTCTCCACGCCCACCTCGCCGTCCGGGTCCTGGTAGCGCAGGCCGCCGACGCGCCGCAGCTGCGGCGTGCGGCCCTTGGCGGTGTACCAGCGCTGCCGGGCCACCCACTCGGGCAGGAACTCGGGGAAGGACGGGGTGAGCGTGGGCATCACGGCTCCCGGTGGTCCGTGGTGGGCAGCGGCTCGAGCGGCGTCCCGGCGGAGGGCGCGCTCGCGGCGGGCACCGCGGCCGGGACGGCGGGCGACGCCGCCGGCTCGACCTGCAGCCAGAAGAAGTCGCGCGAGCCCAGGGTGACGGTCACCTTCCCGGAGGCGTCGACCGACGGGAAGACCGCCCCGCCGAAGATGTCGGTCAGCTGGCGCCCGGCGTACCGGGGGACCTGGACGTGCGCCGCCCGCGGGGTGTTGGCGAGGTTCATGACGCAGAGGATCGCCTCGTCGTCGTTCTCGCGCACGAAGGCGAGGACGGCGTCGTTGTCCACCTCGAGGACCTCGAAGCTGCCCGTGCCGAAGACCGGGTGGGCCCGGCGCACCTCGAGGATGCCGCGCACCCAGTGGAGCAGGGAGGTGGGCGTCGCGTACTGCGCCTCGACGTTGACCGCCTGGTAGTGGTTGACCAGGGACTGCACGAGCGGCAGGTAGAGCTTGCCCGGGTCGGCGGTGGAGAAGCCGGCGTTGCGGTCCGGGGACCACTGCATCGGGGTGCGCACGGCGTCCCGGTCGGGCAGCCAGATGTTGTCGCCCATGCCGATCTCGTCCCCGTAGTAGAGGTACGGGCTGCCCGGTAGGGACAGCAGCAGCGCGTGCGCCAGCTCGATCTCCGCCCGGGAGTTGCCCAGCAGCGGGGACAGGCGACGGCGGATACCGACGTTCGCGCGCATGCGCGGGTCCTCGGCGTACCAGCCGTACATCGCCGCGCGCTCCTCGGTGGAGACCATCTCGAGGGTGAGCTCGTCGTGGTTGCGCAGGAAGGTGGCCCACTGCGCGCCGCGGGGGATCGGCGGGGTGTCGGCGAGGATGTCGCGGATCGCGTGCGCCCGCTGCTCGCGCAGCGCGTAGAAGATGCGCGGCATGACCGGGAAGTGGAAGCACATGTGGCACTCGGGGTCCGTCTCGGTGCCGTAGTACTCGACGACGTCCTCGGGCCACTGGTTCGCCTCGGCGAGGATGAGCGTGCCGGGGAACTCGCGGTCCACCATGGCGCGCAGGTCCCGGATGAACTCGTGGGTGCGCGGCAGGTTCTCGCAGTTGGTGCCCTCCTCCTCGAAGAGGTACGGCACGGCGTCGAGGCGGAAGCCGTCCACGCCCAGGCGGCACCAGAACCGGACGACGTCGTGCATCGCCTCGATGACCTTGGGGTTCTCGAAGTTGAGGTCCGGCTGGTGGGAGAAGAACCGGTGCCAGTAGTACTGGCGGCGCACCGGGTCGAAGGACCAGTTCGAGGTCTCGGTGTCGACGAAGATGATGCGGGCGTCGCCGTACTTCGTGTTGTCGTCGCTCCACACGTAGAAGTCCCCGTAGGGGCCGTCGGGCATCGCCCGGGAGGCCTGGAACCACGGGTGCTGGTCGCTCGTGTGGTTCATGACGAGGTCGATGATGATCCGCAGGCCCCGCTCGTGGGCGGCCTCGAGGAGCTCCTGGAAGTCCTCGATGGACCCGTACTCCGGCGCGACGGCGGTGTAGTCCGAGACGTCGTAGCCGCCGTCGCGCAGCGGCGAGGGGTAGAACGGCGGGATCCACAGGCAGTCGACGCCCAGCCACTGGAGGTAGTCGAGGCGGTCGATGAGGCCGCGCAGGTCACCGGTGCCCGAGCCGTCGGAGTCGCCGAAGGCGCGCAGCAGCACCTCGTAGAACACCGCGGTGCGGTACCACTCGGGGTCCTGCGTGAGACCGGGGCGCTCGCCGTGGCCGAGCCGCGGGATCGGGTCGGTGCGGGCGGTCAGGGCGCGGACGGGGTTGTTGGGGCTCACAGGGACCTCACCGACAGGACGTGGGCGCAGCGCTGGTGCGGGTCGAGGCGGACGTAGGGAGTCCGGCCCCAGTAGTAGGTCTCGCCGGACAGCTCGTCCGTGGCCTCGAGGAGCGGGGTGCCCGGGTCCGTGCCGGGAGCCGGCTCGGGCAGCCCGAGCGCGGACAGGTCGAGGTCGATGGTGCCCTCCCGGGTGGTGAAGGGGTCGAGGGTGAGGACGACGACGACGGTGTCGGCCTGGCCCGTCGGCGACAGGTGCGCGGGCACGTGGCGCGAGAAGCACACGGTCGCGTCGTCCGTCGTCGGGTGGACGGTGAGCCCGCGCAGCCGCTGGAGGGCCGGGTGCGCGCGGCGGATGCGGTTGAGCTCGGTGAGGAGCCGGGAGATCCCGATGTGCTCCGCCCGGCCCCAGTCGCGGGCCTTGAACTCGTACTTCTCGTTGTCGATCTGCTCCTCGGCGCCGGGCCGGGCGACGTTCTCGACGAGCTCGTAGCCGGAGTAGATGCCCCACGTGGGCGAGCCGGTCGCGGCGAGCACCGCGCGGATCGCGAAGGCGGCCACCCCGCCGGTCTGCATGTAGGGGGTGAGGATGTCGTGGGTCGTGGGCCAGAAGCTCGGCCGCATGACGTGGGAGGTCTCGTTCGACACCTCCTCGAGGTACTCGGCGACCTCCTCCTTCGTCGTCCGCCAGGTGAAGTACGTGTAGGACTGGTGGAAGCCGACGGCGGCGAGGGTGCGCATCATCGCCGGGCGGGTGAAGGCCTCGGAGAGGAAGACGACCTCGGGGTGGGACTCGCGCACGTCGGTGAGGATGCGCTCCCAGAAGTCGAGGGGCTTGGTGTGCGGGTTGTCGACGCGGAAGGCGGTGACACCGTGGTCGATCCACACCTGGAGCATGTCGCGGACCGCGTGGTAGATGCCCTCGGGGTCGTTGTCGAAGTTCAGGGGGTAGATGTCCTGGTACTTCTTCGGCGGGTTCTCCGCGTAGGCGATCGAGCCGTCGGCGCGGCGGGTGAACCACTCGGGGTGCTCGGTGACCCACGGGTGGTCGGGGGAGGCCTGCAGTGCGATGTCGAGGGCCACCTCCATGCCCAGCTCGCGGGCGCGGGCGACGAAGGCGTCGAAGTCCGCGAAGGTGCCGAGCTCGGGATGGATGGCGTCGTGCCCGCCGTCGGGGGAGCCGATGCCGTAGGGGGAGCCCGGGTCGCCCGGCTGGGCGGTCAGCGTGTTGTTGCGGCCCTTGCGGTTCGTCGTCCCGATCGGGTGGATCGGGGTGAGGTAGACGACGTCGAAGCCCATGTGGGCGATCGCGGGCAGCCGCTCGGCGGCGGTGCGCAGCGTCCCGGACACCCAGCGGCCCTGCTCGGGGTCGAAACGGGCACCCTCGGAGCGGGGGAAGAACTCGTACCAGGAGCCGACGAGCGCGAGCGGGCGGTCCACCCGCAGCGGGTACTCCGCGCTCGGGGTGACGTGCTCGCGCACCGGGTGGGCGGCGAGCGCCTCGCGGACCTCCTCGGCCGTGCCGGCGGCCAGCCGCGCGGCCGGGGGACGCTCCGCGTCCCGCAGGGCCGTGACGGCGTCGGTGAGGACGGCGCGGGCCGCGGCGGGCAGCTCGGGGCGGGCGGCGGCGGCCTCGAGGAGCAGCGCGCCCTCGGTGAGCATGAGCTCGACGTCGACGCCCGCGTTGACCTTGAGCGGCGCGTCGTGCAGCCACGTCCCGTAGGGGTCGGACCAGCCCTCGACGCGGAAGGTCCACTCGCCCTCCCGGTCGGGGACGAGCCAGGCCTCCATGTGGTCCAGGCCCGGGTCCACCGGGTCCATCGTCACGCGGCTGTGCTCCACGCCGTCGGGCCCGGTGAGGACGGCGGTGGCGGCGACGGCGTCGTGCCCCTCGCGGAAGACGGTCGCCCGCACGCGGAAGGCCTCCGCGGTGACGGCCTTGGCGGGCCAGCGGCCGCCCTCGACGACGGGGGAGACCTCGATGACCGGGATGCGGCCGATCGGGGTCGCAGACGCCGGACGCGGGGCGGTGGGCGGTGGCGTGGACGCGGCCGGGGGCTGGGAGGTGCGCTGTGCGTGACTCACGGTCACGAACCTATCGACGTGGCGGGCTGCGGTCGACCGCAGACGGCCCGGGCTGCGAGGCGCGACGGGCTGGTCCAGACTGGGCCGTTGGACACCGGCGCCGAGGCTGGTGAAACGGGCCGTAAGCCCCTGAAAAAGTTGCGGGAACGTGGCTACACTCGACCGGGTGAGAGCCATCCGTCGATTCACCGTCCGCACGGTCCTGCCCGAGCCCCTCGCTCCGCTGGACACCCTCGCCCAGAACCTGCGGTTCTCGTGGCACGAGCCCACCCGGGCCCTGTTCGAGTCGCTGGAGCCCGAGCGCTGGCAGGCCCTCCACGGCGACCCCATCGAGCTCCTCGGCGAGCTGGGCAAGGCCCGCCTGGAGGAGCTGGCCCGCGACGAGGCGCTCGTCGCGCGCGTCCACGAGCTCGACGCCGACCTCCGGGCCTACCTCGAGGAGCCGCGCTGGTACCAGGAGTCCTTCCACGCGCCGGACAAGCCCGAGGCCATCGCCTACTTCTCCGCCGAGTTCGGCATCACCGCGGTGCTGCCGCAGTACTCCGGCGGCCTGGGCATCCTCGCCGGTGACCACCTCAAGTCCGCCTCGGACCTCGGGGTGCCAATCATCGGCGTCGGCCTGCTCTACGGTGCCGGCTACTTCAAGCAGTCGCTCACCCGTGAGGGCTGGCAGCACGAGACCTACCCGCTGCTCGACCCCGACAACCTGCCCCTCACGCTGCTGCGCGAGGCGGACGGCACACCCGCGCGCGTGAGCCTGCCGCTGCCCGGTGGCCAGCAGCTCCACGCGCAGGTCTGGCGCGCCGACGTCGGCCGCGTGCCGCTGCTCCTCCTCGACTCCAACATCACCGAGAACGACGACGCGACCCGCAAGGTCACCGACCGCCTGTACGGCGGCTCGCCCGAGCACCGGCTCAAGCAGGAGCTCCTCCTCGGCATGGGCGGGGTCAAGGCGCTGCGCCTGCACGCGCGCCTCACCGGCGGCCCGGCGCCGCAGGTCTACCACGCCAACGAGGGCCACGCCGGGTTCCTCGCCATCGAGCGCGTCCGCGAGCTCGTCGAGGCCGAGGGCCTGAGCTTCGAGGCGGCCCTCGAGGCCGTCCGCGGCGGCACCGTCTTCACCACCCACACCCCCGTGCCCGCGGGCATCGACCGCTTCTCGCGCGAGCTTGTGCGCGAGCACTTCAGCGGCTCGGCCGAGCTGCCCGGTGTGCCGGTCGAGAAGATCCTCGCGCTGGGGACCGAGGACTTCGAGGGCGGGGACCGCTCCGTCTACAACATGGCCGTCATGGGGCTGCGCACCGCGCGCCTGGCCAACGGCGTCGCCCAGCTCCACGGCAAGGTCTCGCGCGGGATGTTCCACCAGCTGTGGCCCGGCTTCGACGTCACCGAGGTGCCGATCACCTCGATCACCAACGGCGTGCACGGCCCGACGTGGACCGACCCCGCCTTCGTGAAGATGGCCGAGGCGCACCTGAGCCCCGAGCAGGTCGCCAGCGGCGACGGCTGGCTGCTGCCCGCCGAGCAGGGCGGCGTCCCGGACGCCGAGCTGTGGGCCATGCGCCGCACGCTGCGCACCGAGCTGGTGAAGTCCGCGCGCCGCCGCGTGCGGAAGTCGTGGATGGACCGCGGCGCCTCCCCGGCCGAGCTCGGTTGGGTCGACGACGTCCTCGACCCCGACGTCCTCACCATCGGCTTCGCCCGCCGCGTGCCCACCTACAAGCGGCTCACCCTCATGCTCTCGGACCCCGAGCGCCTGCGGAAGCTGCTCACCGACCCCGAGCGCCCGATCCAGATCGTCGTCGCCGGCAAGTCCCACCCCGCCGACGAGCAGGGCATCGGCCTCATCCAGAAGCTCGTGAGCTTCGCGGACGAGGTCGGGGTGCGCGAGCGCATCGTCTTCCTGCCGAACTACGACATCGAGATGGCCCAGACCCTCATGCCGGGCTGCGACGTGTGGCTCAACAACCCGCTGCGCCCGCTCGAGGCCTCCGGCACCTCCGGGATGAAGTGCGCGCTCAACGGCGCCCTCAACCTCTCGATCCTCGACGGCTGGTGGGACGAGTGGTACGACGGCCAGAACGGCTGGGCGATCCCCACCGCCGACGGCGTCGAGGACCCCGAGCGCCGCGACGCCCTCGAGGCCGCCGCGCTCTACGAGCTGCTCGAGGACACCGTCGTGCCGCGCTTCTACGAGCGTGACGAGAACGGCATCCCGCAGCACTGGCTCGAGATGGTCCGCCACACGCTGGCCACCCTGGGCCCGAAGGTCCAGGCCACCCGCATGGTGCGCGAGTACGTCGAGCGGCTCTACACGCCGGTCGCCGGCTCCTACCGCACGCTCAACGGCGAGGGCTTCGCCGGGGCGACGGCGCTCGCCGAGTGGAAGGGCCGCGTGCGCGAGGCCTGGCACGGGGTGCGGGTCGACCACGTCGAGTCCACCGGGGTGGCCGACGTCGTCAAGGTCGGTGACGTCGTCGGCGTCAGCGCCTACGTCACGCTCGGCGGCCTGCGTCCGGAGGACGTCGAGGTCCAGCTCGTCACCGGCCGGGTTGGGGAGGACGACACGCTCGTCGACGTCGCCACCCGCCCGCTCGAGCTGCGCGAGACCTACGAGGGTGGCCGCTACGGCTACCACGGTGAGGTCGAGCTCGAGTTCTCGGGCTCCTTCGGCTACTCGGTGCGGATCGTGCCCACGCACGAGCTCGTCGCCGGTACCGCCGAGCTCGCGCTCGTGGCCGCCGCTCAGGCCTAACCCCCTCCGCCGAGAGCCGGACTCCTCCACCGAGGAGTCCGGCTCTCGCCGTCCGGGTTCAGGGCCGGGTGGTGCGCAGCTCGCGGGTCCCCAGCGGCTCGGCGAGCGTGACGCTCTCCCGGCTGGTGACGGGACGACAGCCGTCGTCCTCCGCCGTCGTGACGCGGGCAGTCAGGACGACCTCGTCCGTGCGCTCGTCGACGGTGACCTCTGCCGGCTCCTCGCACGTGGTGTGCTCGAGCTCCACGGTGACGCGCCGACCGTCGTCGGACACGGCGACGACGCTGCTCGGCACGACCGACGTCCCCTCGACCAGGGTGGCGTAGAGGGCGACGGCGACGAGGAGGATCGTCATCCCGCCGACGAACGTCAGCGCACTTGCCCGCACCCGGTCCCGGGCCTCACCGGTGAGCCGCTCCGCCACGCTGCCATTGTGCCCAGCGGCGTGCTGCCGGGGTAGCGCGAGTGGGCCGGGCGGGCGCTCGGGTCAGCGGCGGGAGAGGTAGGCGCGCATGGTGAGGGGCTCCATGGTCGTCGTCGCGCCGGGCGGGGTCACCTCGGGCTCGGCGTCCTCCGGCGGCGGGCACTCCCACACCGAGTCCCAGACCAGCTCGTAGTCGGCGCCGGCGCCCTGGGGCAGGGTCACCTGCTGCGGGTCGAGGGAGCCGTTGAGCACGAGGAGCAGGTCCCCGTCCCCGACGGCGTAGCCCGAGCGCAGCATCTGCAGCACCCGGATCCGGGCGTCGTGCCAGTCGGCGGCGTCCATCTCCTCGGCGTCGCCGCGGTACCAGGCGAGGTCGGGGATCCGGTCGCCCTCGGCGGTCTCACCGGTGGCGAAGTGCGTGGGCCGCAGCACCGGGTGCTCGCGGCGCAGCCGCAGGAGGTGGCGGGAGGTGGCGAGCAGCTCGCCCTGCCAGGGCCGCAGCTCCCAGTCGACCCAGGAGATCTCGTTGTCCTGGCAGTAGGCGTTGTTGTTGCCCAGCTGGCTGCGGCCGAGCTCGTCGCCCGCGGTGAGCATCGGCGTGCCCGCGGACAGCAGCAGGGTGCCCAGGAGGTTGCGGACCCCGCGCCGGCGCCCGAGGAGGATGTCCTCCGCGCGCTCGTGGACGGTGGGGGTGCGCCCGGCGCGGACGGCGGCGTCGCCGGGGCCGCCGCGCTCGTGGAAGGGGGTGAGCGCATCGGTGGTGACCGGGCCCTCGACCTCGACGTTCCACGAGCGGTTGTTGTCGGTGCCGTCGCGGTTGTCCTCGCCGTTGGCCTCGTTGTGCTTGCGGCTGTAGGTGAGGAGGTCGGCGAGGGTGAAGCCGTCGTGCGCCGTCACGTAGTTGATGCTCGCGAGCGGGCCGCGGCCCCCGGGGACCGCGCCGTGGGCGAAGAGGTCGGCGGAGCCGGCCAGGCGCGTGGCGAGGTCGCGCAGGTCCCCGCCGGTGCCGCCGGCCACGCCGGTGGCGGGGTCGCTGAGCCAGAAGGTGCGGACGGCGTCGCGGAAGCGGTCGTTCCAGTCCGCCATCGGGGCGGGGAACTGCCCGGTGCGCCAGCCGCCCGGTCCCACGTCCCACGGCTCGGCGATGAGCTTGGCCTGGGAGAGCACGGGGTCGGTGGCGAGCGCGACGAAGAAGGGGTGGTGGGGGGTGAACTCCGCGCCGTGGCGGCCCAGCGTCGTGGCGAGGTCGAAGCGGAAGCCGTCGACGCCGATCCGCTCGACCCAGTAGCGCAGCGAGTCGAGCGCCATCTGCACGACGCGCACGCGGCGGAAGTCGAGCGAGTTGCCCGTGCCGGTGACGTCGACCAGGTGCGCCGGACGGACGCCGTCGTGCATGTAGTACTCGGTGTTGTCCAGGCCGCGCCACGAGAGGGCCGGCCCGCCGTCGCCGCCCTCGGCGGTGTGGTTGTAGACGACGTCGAGGATGACCTCGAGGCCCGCCTCGTGGAGGAGGTGGACCATGCCACGGACCTCCTCGAGGACGGCGCCGGGGCCCTGGGCCTGCGCGGCCTCGGTGGCGTAGCGCGGCTCGGGCGCGAAGAAGCCGAGGGTGTTGTAGCCCCAGTAGTTCGTCAGGCCCTTCTCGGTGAGGAAGGGCTCGTCGCCGGCGGCGTGGATGGGCAGGAGCTCGACGGCGGTGACCCCGAGCTCGCGCAGGTGCGCGATCGTCACGGGGTGGGCGAGGCCGGCGTAGGTGCCGCGCAGGTGCTCGGGCACGCCGGGCAGGCGCTGGGTGAGGCCGCGCACGTGGGCCTCGTAGACGACGGTGCGGTCCCACGGGACGTGCGGGCGGGAGTCGGCGGGGACGACGGGCGGCTCGGGCAGGACGACGCCGTGGCGCACGTGGGCGGCGGAGTCGAGCTCGCTGGGGGCCCAGTCGCGTACCGGGGCGAGGTGCTCGTCGACGGCGTGGCCGTAGACCTCCGGGCCGTGGGCGACCTCGCCGACGACGCCGCGGGCGTAGGGGTCGAGGAGCAGCTTGGCGGGGTTGTGCCGCAGCCCGGCGGCCGGGTCCCAGCGCCCGTGGACGCGGAAGCCGTAGCGCTGGCCAGCGGTGACGCCCGGGACGTGGCCCTGCCACACCCCGTGCTGGGCGCGGTGCAGGGCGAAGCGGCGCTCGCGGACGCCGGTGTGGTCCTCGTCGAGGAGGCACAGGTCGACGGCGGTGGCGTGGGAGGCGAAGACGGCGACGTCGATGCCGTCGCCCCAGAGGTGGGCGCCCAGAGCGGGGGCACGGCCGGTCACGCGCTGGGCGACGCCCTGCGCGGGGCTCGTGCGAACGGATGAAGCGGTCATACTCATGGTGGAGTCATCCTCGCACCGCGTCTCTCTCCTGGGGAGGGGCTTGGCCGGTGAGATGTGCCGCGTCGGTCCCTCCTCATGATCGTGGAGCACCGACCGATCGTTGTGAGGTGGCGCGGCGCGTGTCGGCATCCGCCCGCCGGAAGTGGCAGGCTTGGGCCATGAGGATCGTCGTGTGCGTCAAGCATGTCCCCGATGTCCAGTCCGAGCGTGCGCTGGACGACGACGGCCACACCGTGCGCGGCCTGGACGACGTGCTCAACGAGCTCGACGAGAACGCCGTCGAGGCGGCGGTCAGCCTCGTCGAGGAGCACGGCGGTGAGGTCGTCGCCCTCACCATGGGCCCCGACGACGCCGAGGACGCCGTGCGCCGCGCCCTGCAGATGGGCGCCGACCGCGGGGTCCACGTGAGCGACGAGTCGCTCGCCGGCTCCGACGCCGTCGCCACCGCCCACGTGCTCGCCGCGGCCATCCGCGCCCTGCAGGCCGAGGCGCCGGTCGACCTCGTCGTCACCGCAATGGCCTCCCTCGACGGCCTCACCTCGATGCTGCCCGCGGCGCTCGCCGCCGCGCTCGGCCTGCCCCCGCTCACCCTCGCCACCGAGCTGAGCGTCACCGGCGGCCGGGTGCGCGTGCGCCGGGAGATCGGCGAGGCAGCCGAGGTCCTCGAGGCCCCGCTGCCCGCGCTCGTCTCGGTCACCGACCAGGCCAACGAGCCCCGCTACCCCGCCTTCCGGGCGATCAAGGCCGCCCGCAAGAAGCCGGTCGACACGTGGTCGCTCGCCGAGCTCGGCCTGCCCGCCCCCGCGTCGGCGACGGCGGTGCTCTCCGCCGAGCAGCGCCCCGCCCGGGAGCAGGGCCGCATCGTCACCGACTCCGGCGACGGCGGCCGGCAGCTGGCCGAGTTCCTCATCGGCGCCAAGCTCGTCTGACCGACCCCGCCAACCAGGAAGGCACCATGACCCAGGCACCTGTGCTCGTCGTCGTCGACCACCACGAGGGCGCGCTCACGCAGCCCACGACCGAGGTGCTCACCGCCGCCCGCACCCTCGCGGCCGGTGCGCCCGTCGCCGCGGTGTGGCTCGGTGCGCAGGGTCCGGGGGAGGCGGCGCTGGCGGAGCTCGGACGTTTCGGCGTCGCCGCCGTCCATGTGCCCGAGCTCGGCGGGCTCGCGCCCCAGCTCTCGGCCGTGGCGGCCGAGGCCGTCGCCGCGGTGGTCGCCGCGACCGCCCCGCAGGCCGTGCTGCTCGTGTCGAGCTACGCCGGCAAGGAGCTGGCCGCCGGCCTGGCCGTGGCGCTGGGGACCGGCGCGGTCGTCGACGCGACCGGCGTCGAGCGCCGCCCGGACGGCACGGTGGCGGCGAGCAAGACCGTCTTCGGCGCCTCCTGGGACACGGTGTGCGCGGTGACCGGGCCCCTGCCCGTCGTCGCCCTGCGCCCGGCCGCCGTCGAGGCGCAGCCCGCGCCCGCCGCCGCCGAGCCGCAGGTCTTCACCGTGCCGGTCGCCTTCACCGACCGGGCCCGCGCCGTCACCGTCGTCGAGCGCACCGAGTACCCCGCGACGGGCCAGGTGCCGCTGACGGAGGCGCAGACCGTCGTCGTCGGCGGGCGCGGCACGGACGGCGACTTCACTGCGGTGGAGGAGCTGGCCGAGCTGCTCGGCGGCGCCGTCGGGGCCACCCGCGACGTCACCGACGAGGGCTGGCGCGAGCACTCCGCGCAGATCGGGCAGACCGGCGTCACCGTAGCCCCGCGCCTCTACATCGGGGTCGGCGTGTCCGGCGCCGTCCACCACACCGTGGGGATGCAGGCCGCTCAGACCGTCGTCGCGGTCAACACCGACCCCGAGGCCCCGATCTTCGAGCTGGCCGACTTCGGCGTCGTCGGGGCGGCGGAGGACGTCCTGCCCCAGGCGATCGAGGCGCTGCGCGCCCACCGCGGCGCCTGAGAGGCACGAGAGCGGCCCGGACGGGTGTCCGGGCCGCTCTCGTCCCCTGTCAGTACGCGTCGAGGATGTCGACGACGAAGACGAGCGTCGAGCCCGGCGGGATCGTGCCGTTGTCCTGGTCGCCGTAGCCGAGCTCCGGCGGGATGACCATGACGACCTGGCTGCCGACGTTCTGGCCGAGCAGGCCGGTGTCCCAGCCCTCGATGACCTGGCCGGCGCCGGCCTGGAGCGCGAAGGGGGCGCCGCGGGACCACGAGGAGTCGAAGGGCGTGCCGTCCCACAGCCAGCCGCTGTACTGGACGTGGACGTAGTCGCCCTCCTCGACCGGGTCGCCCTCGCCCTGGATGGTGGGGGCGACGACGAGCTCGGTGGGGGCCTCGCCGTCGACCGGCTCGATGCTCGGCTCGCCGCTGTCCGCGAGGGTCACGGCCGGGACGCCCGCGGGCAGCTCGACGGCGGCGCCCTCGGCGCGGACGCGGGCGTCGACGACCTCGAGGACCGAGATCGCGGCGGCCTCCTGGGCGGGGGTGGCGAAGAGGACGCGCGCCCCGACCTGCTGCCCGACGAGGACGTCGACGACGGCCGGGACAGTCACCTCATCGCTGACGACGAGCGGCTGCGGCGCGTCCTCGTAGGTCGAGCTGAGCTCCTCGCCGTTCTCGCCGTTGACCTGGGTGACGTGGACGAGGAGCAGTTGGCCCTCGACGATCTCCTCCCCGTCACCGGCGGAGGAGAGGACGGCGGCCGGCCCGGTGACGCTGAGCGGCTGTTCGAAGCCGAGGGTCGGCGCGGCGCCGGCCTCGCCCTCGACCGTGATGCCCTCGAGCGCGGCGACGTCCTCGGGGGCGTTGCCGGCGTCGGGCGCCTGGGTGCCGGTCTCGGTCTCGGTCGCGGTGGGCTCGGCGTCGCCGTCGTCGCTGGAGCAGCCGGCGAGGACGAGGGCCGCGGCCAGGGCCGCGGCGGTGATGGCGGATCGTCGCACAGGGAGTCCTTCGTGTGGTCTACGCGTGCCGCTGCAGCGGCACCCGGCACAGCCTAGGCGCAGTTCCTGGGAACGTCCGGGGTGCGGTTCGTAGACTTCCCCCATGCCCTACCTCGACCACGCGGCCACCACTCCCGTCCGGCCCGAGGTCGCGGCGGTCTACGCCGAGGAGCTGACGCGGGGCGGCAATCCGTCCTCGCTCCACGCCGTCGGGCGCGACGCGCGCCGCCGCCTCGAGGAGGCACGCGAGGAGCTCGCCGCCGCGCTCGGCGCCGAGCCCGCGGAGGTCCTGTTCACCTCGGGCGGCACCGAGGCGGACAACCTCGCCGTCAAGGGCGCGGTCTACGCCCACCCGTCCGCTCGGCCGCGGCTGCTCGTCAGTGCGGTCGAGCACCACGCCGTGCTCGACGCCGCGGGCTGGCTGGGCGAGCGCGGCCTCGCCGATGTCACGCTGCTGCCCGTCACCGGCGACGGCGCCCTCGACCTCGACGCCGCCCGCGCGGCCCTCGCGGACGGCGAGCCGCCGGCGCTCGTGTCGGTCATGTGGGCGAACAACGAGACGGGCGTCGTCCAGCCCGTCGCGGAGCTCGTCGCGCTCGCGGGCGACGTGCCGGTCCACTCCGACGCCGTCCAGGCCGTGGCGCACCTTCCGGTGAGCTTCGAGGGGCTGGCCGCGATGTCGGTGACCGGGCACAAGCTCGGCGGCCCGGTGGGGACCGGCGCGCTGCTGGCCCGCCGGGAGCTGGCGCTGGCGCCGGTGCACCACGGCGGCGGGCAGGAGCGCGGGGTGCGCTCGGGGACGCTCGACGTGGCCGGCGCCCGCGCGCTGGCTCGCGCCGTGAGCCTGGCGGTGGCCGACCGGGAGGCGGAGAGCGCCCGGCTGTCCGCGCTCCGGGACCGGCTCGTCGCCGGGGCGCTCGCGGCCGTGGACGGGCTGCGGCTCACCGGGGCCGGCGCCCCGCGCCTGCCGCACGTCGCCCACCTCACCGTCGAGGGCGCCGACGCCGACTCCCTGCTCTTCGGGCTCGACATGGCGGGGGTCAGTGCCTCGGCGGGCTCGGCCTGCTCCGCGGGGGTGCAGGAGGCCTCCTTCGTGCTCGTCGCGATGGGATACCCGCCCGAGCTCGCCCGCTCGGCGCTGCGCTTCTCCCTCGGCCGCACGAGCGCCGAGGCCGACGTGGACGCGGTGCTCGCGGCGCTGCCCGACGTCGTCGCCCGCGCGAGGGCCGCCAACCGCCGCTGAGCCTCAGGTGCGGACCGCGGAGAGTGCGGCGTCCAGGTACGTCCGCAGCGTGCCCGTGCCGCCGTCCCGGACCCATGCCTCGCCGGCGATGTCGAGGCAGGTGGCGAAGGTCGCCACGATCGCCCGGGCCCGCAGCGTGGCGTCGGTGCGGCCGCCGAGGCGGCGCTCCACCTCGGGGGCCAGCTCGTCGTACCAGCGCAGGTGTTTCTCGATGCTGCGCGCCCGGAGGGACGGGGTGTCGTAGACCATGCGGGCGACTGCCAGGGCCCGCTCACGCTCGGCGGCACCGTCGTCGAGGGCGAGGACCGCCCCGGTGAGGGCTGCCCACGCGTCCCGGTCCTCGGGCTGCCTCTCGAGTTCGGTGCGCAACAGGGCGGCGTCGGCGACGAGCACCCCGATGACGACGTCCTCCTTGGAACCGAAGTAGCGGAAGAAGGACCGGCGCCCGATGCCGGCGGCGGCGGCGATCTGGTCGACCGTCGTCTCCGCGAAGCCGTTCTCGAGGAAGAGGGTCATCGCCACCGCGGCGATCTCCTCGTGGGCGCGCCGGCGAGCCCGCTGCCACAGCGTGGGCGACTCCTCGTCCGACATGCGGCCCAGCCTAGCCGACTCGGCACCAGGTACCGGGCTGGCACTTGGTGCCACCTTGGCGTAGGGTGCAGTCATGACACGGAGCGAGGCGATCGACTACGGCAGGCAGACCGTCCTGGTCACCGGTGCCAGTGCGGGGATCGGGCGGGAGCTTGCCCGCCGGCTCGCTGCCCGGGGCAGCGGCCTGGTCCTCGTGGCCCGCCGCCGGGAGCGCCTGGAGGAGCTGGCGGCGGAGCTGCGGCAGACGCACGGAGTCGCCGTGACGACGCTCGTCAGGGACCTGGCCCGACCCGGTGTGGGCCAGGCGCTGGTGCGGGACCTCGCGGGCGTGGAGGTGACCAGCGTGGTGAACAACGCGGGCTTCGCCAACCTCGGCCCGTTCCACCGCGCGCCCCTGGACGACCTCATGGCGGAGGTCGCGCTCGACGTCTCCGCCGTCGTCGAGATCTGCCACGCCTTCCTGCCCGCCCTCCGCGAGCGCGGCGACGGGTTCCTCGTCAACATCGCGAGCATGGCCGCCTACCAGGCGAGCCCGACCATGGCGGTCTACGGCGCGTCGAAGGCCTTCGTGCTCAGCCTCACCGAGGCGCTGTGGTTCGAGGCCCGGGGCACGGGCCTGCGAGTCCTCGCGGTCTCCCCGGGAGCCACGCAGACGGAGTTCTTCGACGTCGCGGGTGAGGGGGCAGGCGGAGGCTCGCGGCGGATGCCGCCCGGAGAGGTGGCCACCACCGTCCTGCGGACGCTGGAGCGTCGGAGGCCACCGGCCAGCGTCGTCGTGGGTCGCGGTAACAGGCTGTCCGCGGCAGGGGTGCGGGTGCTGGGACGGCGCCGGTCCGCCGAGCTCGTCGGCCGGATGATGTCCCGCAGCGCGCGGGAGGGGTGACCGCCCGGCGTGCGCGTCCCGCACGTCGCGGCCCGCTCACGCGACGCCGGCCGCCCCGCGCAGCAGCGCCGCCGCGACCCGCCGCCAGCGGGGGCGGAAGGCGTAGACCCCGGCCAGCCGCAGCCGGGTGGCCCGGGCGTAGGCGGCGACCCGGTCACCCGGCAGGTCCCCGACGCCCGCGAGGAAGCCGGCCCGGGCCGCCGCGGCGACAGGCGGTGTCAGCAGGCCCTGCGCCTCTCGCAGCTCGAGGTGGACGAGGAGGTTCGCGACGTCCAGCGCCCGCTCGCCGACGGCGAGGGTGTCGACGTCGATCATCCCGACGGTCCCGTCGTCGTCGAGCAGCAGCTGCTTGTCGTGGAGGTCGCGGTGGAGCACGCCGAGGACCGGCTCGGCCGCGCCGGCCTCGAGCGCCGCCGCCACCCGGTCGCCCGCGCGGGCGGCGAGGTCGGCGTCGAGCAGACCGTGCGCGACGGCGGGGCGCACCCAGTCGGAGATCGCACCGAGCTCCTCGGCGGTGCCGTGCCGCGCGGCGACGGCCACCGGGTCGGCGGCGTGGAGCCGTGCCACGGCCCGGCCGGCCGCCTCCCACGCCGACCGGGCCGCGGTGACGTCCCACGCGCCGTCCGCGCCGAGGTCGTGCAGCGTGCGGCCGGGCACGACGCTCCAGCGCAGCACCCCGCGCTCCGGGTCCGAGGCCTCGAGCAGCCGCGGCACGCGGACCGTGTCCCCGACGAGCGCGGCCACGGCCTGTCCGCGGCGAGCGAAGTCGGCGGCCCTGCCCGGCCGGACCACCTTGACGAACTCGCGCGCCCGTCCGGTGGCGTCGTCGACGCGCACGACCGCGCGGCGGCCGGGCCGGTGGGCGAGGAGCCGGGCGCCGTCGGCGGCCAGCACGTCCGGCAGGGCGCGCAGGCGGGGGTCGGAGCCGGCGGGCTGGAGCAGGAGGTCACCGAGGACGCTGCCCGGGCTCGTCGCGGCAGCGACCCGGAGCTCCTCGGGGTCGGCGAACCACTGGGCGGGGACGGTCGCGCCGTCGTCGTCGGCGAGCTCGACGAGGGCGTGCTCGGTCCCGCGCGGCCACGCCCGCACGAGCCGGTAGCACCGGGCGCCGACGCG
Organism: Georgenia phoenicis; assembly: GCF_047302425.1. Classification (NCBI taxonomy): domain Bacteria; kingdom Bacillati; phylum Actinomycetota; class Actinomycetes; order Allobogoriellales; family Allobogoriellaceae; genus Georgenia; species Georgenia phoenicis. Next base: position 1,074,733 of record NZ_CP154855.1, read on the forward strand.
GACGAGCCCGGGGATCCGCCGGGCGCTCACGAGCTCAGCCCCGCGGCGACGGACACGAGCCGGGCGACGGCGGCCGGCCAGTCGGGCTCGTGGCGTCGGAAGGGGGCGGTGGCGCGCTGGAGCACCGCCGTGGCGCTGTGGAGGCGCAGTGCCCGGCGGTCCACCGTGCCGCCCGCGGCGGTGTAGCCGGCCAGCAGCGGGCCGAGCAGCTCCTCGGGGTCCGCGGCCTCCGCCCCGGCCGCGACGAGCGCGCCGTACCAGGAGGCGAGGTCGGCGAGGGGGTCGTCGACCGCGACCCGGTCGAGGTCGATGAGGCTAATCTCGGGCTGGTCCGGGTCCGTGGCCGGCGCGGACGCCCCGGCGAGGTCCGGCCGCACGACGACCTGGTCCGCCGAGAGGTCCCCGTGGACCACGGACGTCACGTCCCGGCCGGCCAGGCCGGCGCGCACCCGCTCGGCCGTGCCCGCGGCCGAGGCGACCGACTCCGGTGACACGGCGCGGACCGCCGCCACGGCCGCCGCCAGCTGCGCGTCGCGGTCGACCCGCCGGAGCCCGGCGGCAGGGGGCCGGCGGTGCACCGCCGCGGCTAGCGCCCCGGCCCGCGCCCACAGCTCCCTCGCCCCGGTGAGCCGGTCGAGGGACGTGCCCGGCACCCAGGCGGTGGTGAGGGTCCCGCGGTGGCGACGGACGGCAGTCACGGGTGCCACCGGCAGGGCGGCCAGGGCGCGGTGGCCGGCGAGCACGCCCGGGAGCGCTCGGGGGTGGTACACGCGTACCAGCGCGTCGTCCCCGACCCGGGCGACCCAGCGGCGGGCGGGCCGGTAGACCAGCGGCGTCACGCCGTCGGCGTCCCGGAGCACGCGGCGGACGCCGGGCAGCCGGCGGTCGGCCGTGACGTCGGTGAGCGCCACCCCGAGCCGCCCGTCGACGACCGCACCGCGGCCGACGTCGTCGGCCTCTCCCGCGCGCCGCACCTTGGCGAGCTTGGCGGAGCCGGGCCGCAGGGCGAGGGCCTGGGCGAAGGAGGTGGCGCCGTCGTCGTCGGTGAGGATGAGCCCGGCGAGGAGCGAGGTGCCCGGCTTGTAGCGCAGGTACTCGACGCGGGCCGCGCGCGCGTCCCAGCCGAGGCTGTGGACCAGGCCGAGCGGCGCGAGGACCTCCCGCAGGCCGGGGACGGCGGGGTCGGCGGCGGCGAGGCGGGCGTCAGCCGGCGTGAGCATCGGGCTCCTCCCGGGCCGGGACGGCGACGAGCCGCCGGTCGTGCTGCGGGTCGAGCAGGGCGAGGCGGGAGCCGGGGGTGGCCATGAGGTCGGCGGGCCGGCCGTGCTCGACCACCCGGCCGTGCTCGAGGACGACGACCTCGTCGCAGGCCAGCGCGTCGGCCAGGGTGTGGGTGATGACGACGGTCGTGCGGCCCGCGGCGAGGCGGTCGACGGCCTGGAAGACCTCGGCGGAGTTCCTCGGGTCCAGGCCGGTCGTGGCCTCGTCGAGGATGATGACGGGTGCGTCGCGCAGCATGGCCCGGGCGATGGCCACGCGCTGGCGCTGCCCGCCGGAGAGGGTGTCGCCGCGCTCGCCGACCACCGTCTCGTACCCGTCGGGGAGGCGGGTGATGAACTCGTGGGCGTTGGCGGCGCGGGCGGCGGCCTCCACCTCCTCCGGGGTGGCGCCGGGCCGGCCCATCTCGATGTTCTCCGCGATCGTGCCGTGGAAGAGGACCGACTCCTGGAGCACGACCGCCACGTGCGCGCGCAGCGAGTCGAGGGTGACGTCGCGCAGGTCGTGCCCGTCGAGCCGGACCGCGCCGCGGACCGGGTCCTGCAGCCGCAGGAGCAGGCCGGCGAGGGTGGACTTGCCCGAGCCGGAGTGCCCGACGACGGCGACCTTCGTGCCGGGCAGGATCCGCAGGGACACGTCGTCCAGGGCCCTGTCGCTGCCGGTGTAGGAGGCGGTGACGTGCTCGAGGCGGATCTCCCCGGCGAGCCGCTTGATCGTGTAGGCGCCGGGGGAGTCGGTGACGTCCCGCTCGGTGCGCATGATGTCGAGGATCCGCTCGCCGGAGGCGGCGGCCTTGGCGATGCGCCCGGTGTACTTCGCCAGGTCGCGCATCGGCTTGAAGGCGCTCTTGAGGTACTGGACGAAGACGACGAGCTCACCGGGCGTGAGCCGTCCCTGCACCACCGACCAGCCGCCGACGAGGAGGACGACGCCGGTGGCCACCCCGACGAGGAGGTCCGTCTTGCGCTCGAGTCCCGCCGAGAGGCGGGTCGCCCGGACCCCCTCCGTGAGCTCCTTGGCGTTCGAGGCCGCGAAGGTGCCCTCGAGCCGCTCGGCGAGGGAGTAGGCCTGGACGACCTTGATCGCCCCGAGGGACTCCCCGGCGGCGCCGGCGAGGTCGCCCTCGCGGCGCCGCTGCCGGCGCGAGGCGGAGGTGATCCGGCGGGTGGAGCGGGAGGAGGACAGCGCGAACACCGGGAAGGCGGCCAGGACGACGAGCGCGAGCCGCCAGTCGAGGACGACCATGACCGTCACCATCGCGAGGAGCGTGACGACGTTGCCGATGAGCGGCATCGCGGCGGTGACGGCGACGTCGCGCAGCCGGCCGACGTCGGTGATGAGCCGGGTGATGAGGTCGCCGCCGCGCGCGGAGCTGTGGAAGCGCAGGGACAGTCGCAGCACGTGGGCGTAGACCTGCGCGCGCACCGAGGTCATCGCGCGCGTGCCGGCGAGCGCGAAGAGGACCGTCATGAGATACGCGGACAGCGCCCGCAGCCCGGCGACGGCGACGACGGCGAGCGCCGCCCAGATGAGGAGCGTGACCAGGCCCGGGTCCTGCGCGGCACCGGGCGCGATGACGGCGTCGATGACGAACTTCAGCGGCCACGGCTCGAGCAGCCGGAAGACGACCTCGGCGAAGAGCGCGACGAAGCCGCCGGCGACGATCGTCCGGTGCGGCCGCAGGTGGGGCCGCAGGAAGGACCAGATCCGCCGCAGCGAGAGCGCGATCGAGCGCAGCTCGGCGGTGGGGGTGCGCGACGCCATCAGACCCCCACCCCCGCGCGGCTGAGCTCGATACCAGCGGCGGCGAGCGAGCGCTCGACGACATGGGTCCACGCGTGCCCGGACGTCACGTGCTCCCGCGCCGCCCGCCCGACCCGCTCCCGCAGCCCACGGTCGGTGGCGAGCTCGTGAAGCGTCGCGGCCAGCGCCGCCGGGTCCGAGCCGGGGACGAGAAAACCGGTACGCGTGTGCTCGAGGGCATCCGGCAGCTGCCCCACGGCGGACGCGACCACGGGCAGCCCCGCCGCCATGTACTCGTAGACCTTGAGCGGGGAGAAGTACCCCTCGCCCGCCGCCGGGTAGGGGGCGGTGGCGACGTCCATCCGGTGCAGCAGCGCGGGCACGTCGACGGGGGCGACGGCGCCGGTCGTCTCGACTGCCGCCGCGGTCCCGAGCGCGCGGGCCTGCTCTCGCAGCGCCTGGGCCTGCGGGCCGTCACCGACGAGGAGCAGCCGCGCGTCCGGCACCGAGCGCCGCAGCAGCGCGTGGGCCTCGAGCAGCGTCTCGGTCCCGTGCCACGGCTTGAGCGTGCCGACGAAGCCGACCGTGAACGGCCGCTCGGGACGCGTCGGGGCAGGGACGATGCGGTCGACGTCGACGCCGTTCGGCTCGACGACGACGGCGGCACCGGGGGCCACCTCCCGCACCCAGGCGGCGACGGGCTCCGAGACGCACACGACGGCACTCGCGTCCGCGGCGGCCCGCCGGACGACGGCGTGCGCCTCGGCGGCGTGGACGAGGCCGCGGTGGCGGGCCTGCTCGGTGGGCAGGGGTGCGTTGACCTCGAGGACGGCGGGCACGCCGTGCTCGCGGGCGTAGCTGGTGCCGGCGGTGCTCCACAGGGAGTAGCGCTCGTAGACGGCGTCGAAGGGGCCGGCGGCGGTGAGTGCGTGGAGCAGCCTCCGGTCGGCGGCCATGGCGCGGCGCTCGCGGTCGGCGAGGTCGGTGCCGTCGACGCGGCCGAGCTCGTGGACGGTGAGCCGGCCCGCGGCGCGGGCGGCCGCGGCGGTGGGCCACGGCTCCCCGCCGGTGCGGCGGCAGAAGAGGTCGACGGTGTGGCCGGCCTCGAGCAGGACCCGCACGACCTCCTGGACGTGGACCGAGGCCCCCTTGGTCCCGAAGACCGGGATGCCGGGGTCGGCGCAGACGTAGGCGACCCGCATCAGCGCACCTCCGCGCGGAGAATCCGGCTCTCGGCGGTAAATGTGCTGTCGGCGGTAAGTGTGCTGTCGGCGGTAAGTGTGCTCTCGGCGGGGGAGGGGACGTCCCTGTCGCCGCGCGCGGAGTTGTTGCTCGCGCGGACGGCGGCGTCGAGGAGCTCGACCTGGCGGGCCGTGTCGAACTGGCGCTCGACGAGCGCGCGGGCGGCGCGGGTGAGGCGCTCGCTCAGCACCCGGTCGTCGAGCAGCCGGACGATCGCCTCGGCGAGGCCGATCGCGTCGCGCTGCGCCACCTCCAGGCCCGTCTCTTCGTGCCGGACGGCCTCGGTGATGCCGGTGACGTCGGTGGACACGCACGGCGTGCCCAGGGCCATCGCCTCGAGCAGCACGGTGGGCAGGCCGTCGGCGTTGCCGTCGGAGCCGACGACGCACGGCGCGGCGAAGAGCCCCGCCGCCGCGACCTGCTCCCGCACCTGGTGCTGCGGCAGCGGTCCGGTCAGCTCGACCAGCCCCTCCAGCCCGAGCGCGGCGACCTGCGCGCGCAGCTCGGTCTCCTTCTCCCCGCCGCCGACGATCCGGCAGCGCAGCGGCCGGCCCCGGTCGCGCAGGTGGGCGATCGCGTCGACGAGGACGTCGAAGCCCTTCTTCTCCACGAGGCGACCGACGGCGACGACGTCCGTGCCGCCGTCGTCGTCCGCCGCCCCGAAGGGGAAGTCGGCGAGGTTGAGCCCGTTGTAGATCCGGTGCAGGTGGGTGGACGCGACGGCCTCCGGGTAGGTGGCGCGCAGGTGGCGCTCGTTGAAGTCGCTGATCGTCACGACGTGGTGCGCGCCGGCGATCTTCCGCGCGAGGTCGGCCGGGTCCACCGAGGCGTGGAAGATGTCCTTGGCGTGCGCGGTGAAGGAGTACGGGACGCCGGTGAGGAGCGAGGCGAGCCGCGCGACCGTCGTCGCGAGCGAGGCGAAGTGCGCGTGCAGGTGGGTGATCCCGCGCCGCACGACCATGACCGCGAGCTCGAGGGCCTGCCCGGCGTCCGAGGCCTCGGCGGCCAGCAGCTCGGGAAGGGCGCGGTGGAGCAGCGGCAGCTCCGGCGCGGCGGCCCGGACCGCAGCCCACAGCTCCTCGGCCTTGCGGGCGCGGGGGACGTAGGTGACGGGCGCGCGGACCTCGGCGAGGGCGCTGTGGAAGCGCGGGTCCACCGGCGGGCGCAGGGAGAACACCTCGATGTCCGCGCCGCGCGCCTCGCGGCCGAGCAGCTCGGAGACGATGAAGGTCTCGGAGAACCTCGGGTACATCTTGAGCACGTAGCCGATCCGCTCAGGCGACATCGGTCTCCTCCTTCGTGGCGAGCGCGGCGAGCAAGTGGGGGAGGCGGGCGAGCCCGTCGAGGTCGACGGCGTCAGTCGTGCCGCCGGGCGGGGCGGCGACGGCGCGGGCGAGCCACCCCTCGAGGGCGGCGGGCGCGAGCTGCTCGGGGTGCAGGTGGTCGAGGACGCCGACGGCGGTGAGCAGGCGGGCGCGCACGAGCTGCTCCTGGCGGGGGCGCACCCGGGGGACGACGAGCAGCCGGGCGCCGATGGCGAGCGCCTCGCACACCGTGTTGTACCCGCCCATCGACACGACGGCCGCGGCCCCGGCGATGAGCGCCTCGGCGTCCTCGACGTAGGTGCGCACGGTGAGGTCGCTGCGCTGCGCGGCGAGCTCGGCGACCCGGCGGACGTCCTCGGCGGGCATCTGCGGGCCGGTGACGAGGACGCCGTGGTGGCCGGCCGGCAGGGTGGTGCGGGCGAAGGTCTCGGCGAGGTGGGCGCCGTCGGAGCCGCCGCCGACCATGGCGAGGACGAAGGGGTGGTCGACCTCGGTGACGAGCGGGACGGGCCGGCGGCCGGCGGCGAGGTAGCCGGTGTGGACCGTGCGCGCGGCGGGCAGGCCGAGCTCGGCGGTGAGGTCGTGGACGGCGGCGTCCCCGTAGACCCACACCTGGTCGTACCAGCGGTGCAGCGCCTGCGCCCCGCGGTCGGCGTCCCACTCGCGGCGGGAGGTGACGGCGTCGTCGAGGACGTCACGCAGGCCCAGGACGATGCGCGTGCCGGCCGCCCGCAGGAGGTCGAGGGCCGGCTCGAGCTCGCCGAGGAAGCCGCGCGGGTGCTTGTCGACGACGAGGACGTCGGGGCGGAAGGAGGACAGCGCCGCGGTGAGGACGGCGCGGCGCATGTGCCGGATGTGCGCCTCGTCCACCGAGAGGTGGCGCGCGGAGTAGGTGCCGCTCGCGTCCTTGGCGAGGGCAGGCAGGGAGACGAGGTCGCAGTGCGCCGGGCGGTGGGCGGTCACCGCCTCCGGCGCGCCGGTGAGGAGGAGGACGTCCGGTGCCGGCTCGACCGCGGCCAGCGCGTGGGCGATGGCGAGGTTGCGGCGCACGTGGCCCAGGCCGAGGGCGTCGTGCGAGTAGAGCGCGACCCGCAGCCGCCGTCCGCGCGGGCCGGTGGCCGGGTGCGCGGGCCCGGTGGTGGTCGTCGTCATGCGGGTCCCCCTTCTGCGTGGCGCCGGGACCTGGTCCGCGGCATGCCAGGGAGTCCATCGCGCGAAGGTGAGGCGATCGTGACGGGCGGATGAGACAGCTCTCATCAACCCGCGGGACGCCTCGGGCTACCGCGGGATGCGCACCGTCGTGACGAGGTCGGTGACGCTGGGACGGCGCGGGGCGGAGCCGAAGCCGAAGCGCACCGGCGGGTCGAGGTCGCGCAGCGGGCCCAGGTCCTGCCCGTCCCAGCTGCTCGTGGCGGCGGCGAGCCGGTGCAGGTCCCGGGCGCCGTAGGTCTCGGTGCGCCCGCCGCCCGCGGTGCCGCGGGTGCGCACGCCGCGCAGCACCACCCGGGCCACCGGATCGGTCACCCGGGCGAAGGCCGGCGCCCCGGCGAGCGGGCCGGGCACTGCCCGTAGCGCGAGTCCCAGGGCCGGCCGGCCGCCGAGCTGCAGCCGGGCCACGAGCGGCCCGGCCGCGACCTGCCAGGTCTCGCCCGCCGTCGTCGGTGCCGGCGCCGGCCGGCCGTCCCGGTCCACGGTCACGGGGACGATGACGACGTCGTCGAAGTGGTAGGTCGCGCCGACGAACTCGGCGACCTCCGCCGTCGGGGCCAGGAGCAGGCGCTGGCCGTCGGGCCGCTCGACCATGACGTCGGCGAAGGTGCCCAGTGGGGACTGGCGCCACCAGCCGAGGACGAAGCGCCAGCCGCTCGCGGTGCCCCAGCCGGCGATCCGGCCGGTGAAGCGCCACGCGCGGGTGGGATGGGTGCCCATGCCTCATGCTCCGCCGGTGTGTGCGCAGGCGCACCCCGGCAGGCTTCGACGGCCGGCGGTCGCAGCGCCTACCCTCGTCGGAGGCACGAGGAGGGAGAGCGCATGCGCGTGCTCGCAGCACTGTCCGGCGGGGTCGACTCCGCCGTCGCCGCCGCGCGTGCCGTCGAGGCGGGGCACGACGTCGTCGGCGTCCACATGGCCCTGTCGCGCTCGCGGGCCCAGCACCGCACCGGCTCGCGCGGCTGCTGCTCGATCGAGGACGCGAGCGACGCGCGCCGGGCCGCCGACGTCCTCGGCATCCCGTACTACGTGTGGGACCTGTCGGAGGAGTTCGAGGAGACGGTCGTCGCCGACTTTCTCTCCGAGTACGCCGCCGGCCGCACGCCCAACCCCTGCGTGCGCTGCAACGAGCACATCAAGTTCTCCGCCCTCCTCGACCGCGGCCTCGCGCTCGGCTTCGACGCCGTCGCCACCGGCCACTACGCGCGGATCGTCGAGGGCCCCGGCGGCGCTCGCGAGCTGCACCGGGCCGAGGACATCGCCAAGGACCAGTCCTACGTCCTCGCCGTCATGGGCCCCGAGTGCCTCGCCCGCTCGCTCTTCCCGCTCGGTGACGTCGCCTCCAAGGACGAGGTGCGCGCCGAGGCCGCCGCCCGCGGCCTGTCCGTCTCGGCCAAGCCGGACTCCTACGACATCTGCTTCGTCGCCGACGGCGACACCCAGGGCTTCCTCCGCGACCGCCTCGGTGCGCAGCCGGGCCCCGTCCTCGACCACGAGGGCAACGAGGTCGGCCGCCACGACGGCGCCTACGCCTACACCGTCGGCCAGCGCAAGGGCCTGGCCCTGGGCCGGCCCGCCGCCGACGGGCGCCCGCGGTACGTGCTGCGGACCGACCCGGCCGCGAACACGGTGGTGGTCGGCCCGGGCGAGCTGCTGTCGGTCACCGAGCTCGCCGCCGACCAGACCGTCTGGCTCGCGGGCGACGTCCCCGCCGGGGAGTGGACGACGGCGCAGGTCCAGGTCCGTGCCCACGGCACCCCGACTCCCGCGCAGGTCCGCCGCGAGGGCGAGGAGCTCCACGTCCGCCTCGACACCCCGCTGCGCGGCATGGCGCCGGGGCAGTCGGTGGTGGTCTACGCCGGGAGTCGCGTGCTCGGCCAGGCGACCCTCACCAGGGCCGGCCGCGGGGCCCTCGTCCCGTAGCAGGACCGGCTGCGCGCCCGCCCGCCGGCGAGCTCCCTCTCGCCGGCGAGCGCAGGTGAAACGGCCGAGCGCGGGTGGCATCACGCCCGCGTTCGTCACTTTCGCGTGCGGTCGGCGCACGGGGGCTGTCCGCTGCGGGCACCGGCCGCGCCGTGGCCCCCGCGCCCGCTCCCGTCGCCTGCCGCCGCGCCCGCCGGTAGCGTCGGCGGCATGCGGATCCTCGTCTCCGGCGCGTCCGGTCTCATCGGCTCGGCCCTGCGGGAGGAGCTGCGCGCGGGCGGCCACGAGGTGCGCGCCCTCGTGCGCCGCGAGCCGCGTGACGTCACCGAGTACGAGTGGCAGCCCGCGGAGGGCCGTGTCCCGAGCGAGGCGATCGCCTGGGCCGACGGCCTCGTCAGCCTCTCCGGCGCACCCCTCGGCCGCCTCCCGTGGACCCGCGCCTACCGCCGCGAGATCTACCGCAGCCGCGTGGACGCCACCCGCGCCCTGGCGCGGGCGATCGCCGCCGCGCCCGAGCCGCCGCGCGTGTGGGTGAGCGGCTCGGCCACCGGCTACTACGGCGACCGCCCCGGCACCGTCCTCACCGAGGACTCCGGCCCGGGGGACGGCTTCCTCGCCGGTGTCGTCCTCCGCTGGGAGGCCGCCACCGCCCCCGCCGACGACGTCACGCGCGTCGTGCACATCCGTACCGGACTCGTCATGGCCGACGGCGGAGCGCTCGCCCCGCTCCAGCTCGCCACCCGCCTCGGTGCGGGCGCGACGATCGGCACCGGCGAGCAGCAGTGGCCCTGGATCTCCCTCGCCGACGAGGCGCGGGCCATCGTCCACCTCCTCACCCGCTCCGAGCTCTCCGGCCCGGTCAACCTCACCGGGCCGCAGGCCGCGAGGTCCGCGGACATCACCCGGGCGCTGGCCCGCGAGATGCACCGCCCCCACCTCGTCCGGCTGCCCGCCTGGCTGCTGCGCCTCGTCCTCGGCGAGCCGGCCGAGGAGATGCTGCTGCCCGACCAGCGCATCCTCCCGGTCCGCCTCCAGGCCGACGGCTTCACCTTCCGCCACGCCACCGCCGAGCAGGCGGTCGCGGCAGCCGTCCGCGGCTAGCCCTACTCCCGGCGCACCAGCGCCCGCAGCGTCACCGCGACGCCGAGCACGCACCACGCCAGGAGCACGAGCAGGTCCCGCCCGCTCGCGTCGAAGACGTCCGAGGCCAGCCCCGCGCGCAGCAGGTCCGCGCCCGGCCGCGCGGGCAGCACGTCGTGCACCGTCTGGAACCACCCGGGCAGCTGGCTCGCCGGGAAGGTGATGGGAGAGAAGAGGAGCACGAAGAAGACGAGCACCTGGGTGACGAGCTGGGCGAGCATCGGCTGGAGGCTGACGGCGATCGCGTAGCCGACCGCCGTCGCCATGAGCGTGACGAGCAGTGCGGCGGCGACGAGCACGGGCCAGTCGAAGGAGAGGTCGAGGTCGTAGCGCAGCCTGGCCACGACCACCCCGACGGCGACGCTCGGCAGCGCGATGAGCAGCCACACGGTGAGGTCGGCGGCGAGGAGCAGCGGCCGGGCCAGCGGCAGCGAGCGCATGTAGGCGAAGGTGCCGTCGGTGCGGGCGCGGGCCACCCCCTGCGGCACGATGACGAAGCCGATCGTCAGGAGCAGCACGGTCGGCGCCCCCGTGGACAGGAACAGCGCCGTCGCCGGGTCGATGTCGGGGATGAGGAAACCGAAGCCGATGATGATGCCGGCGGCGAGCAGCGCCTGGATGACGACGACGAGCGGCAGGAGCGGCCCGATCTGCGCGACCTGCCAGCGAAGCAGGGTCGTGTAGGTCGTCCACAGGCTCACCTGCACGGGCGCGGGCGGCGTGGCGAGGCGGGTCTCAGGCATGGGCGGGCTCCCGGGTGTCGTCGGCGGTGAGGGCGAGGTAGGCGTCCTCGAGGGTGGCGGGGGCGAGGGCGTAGCCCTCGACCGAGCCGGCCTCGCGCAGGCCGGTGGCCCAGGCGACGGCGGTCGCGGCCTGGACGGCGGGGACGGTCAGCAGGGAGCGGCGGCCCACGCGCACCGCCCGGTGCACGGTTACGGGAGCGTCGGTGAGGTCCGGCTCGGCGCCGTCGGGCGGGAGGAGCAGCTCGAGGCGCAGATCGGTGTCCTGCGTGCCGCGCAGCCGGCCGGGGGAGCCGGCGGCGACGACGCGTCCGCGGTGGAGGACGACGAGGTCGTCGACGATCCGCTCGGCCTCGGTGACGTTGTGGGTGACGAGCAGGACGCCGGAGCCCGCGTCACCGCGGCGGCGGACCGCCTCCCACAGGAGACGGCGGCGGGCGGCGTCGATGTCGTTGGTCGGCTCGTCGAGGACCAGCAGGGGAGTGGGGGCGACGACGGTCATCGCGAAGGCGGTGAGCCGCCGGATGCCGCCGGACAGGCCGCGACCGTCGGGCAGGGCGCGGCGGTCCAGCCACGGGCCGATGTCGAGCTCCTCGGCCAGGTCCTCGGCGGCGGCGCGTGCCCGGCGGGTCGACAGGCCGCGGATGCGTCCGGCGATCTCGATCGCGGTCCGTGGGGTGAGGCCGTCGATGGGTGCCTGCGCCTGGGGCTGCAGGGCGGCGTGGCGGCGCGCGGCGGCCGGGTCGGCGACGGCGTCGACGCCGCCGACGGTGATGCGCCCGGCGTCGGGCCGCAGCAGGCCGACGACCTGGGAGACGAGCGTCGTCTTGCCCGCCCCGTTGTGGCCGAGCAGCCCGACGACCTCGCCGGGCCGCACGCGCAGGGAGATGTCGTCGTTGGCCACGACGGTGCCGAAGCGCCGGGTGAGTCCCGCGACGTGGAGCACGCCCTCGCTCATGGTGGAGCCTTCCGGATACTGACGGTATGGGAATACTGACGGTATTCGGATACCGGCGGTACGTCAATGGCCGTGGCGACGTAGGATCGCAGGCATGTCCCAGCTGCCCGACCCGCTCTCGCGCCGCGACAGGCAGCGCCAGACCCGGGAGGCGCTGATCTTCGCGGCGCGCGCGGTCTTCTCCCGCGACGGGTACCACCGTGCGAACCTCGAGGTCATCGCGCGGGAGGCCGGCTTCTCCAAGGGCGCGGTGTACTCGAACTTCGCGAACAAGGCCGCACTCTTCCTCGCCGTGCAGGACGCCAACATGGAGGCGGCGCTCGCCGAGGCGTGGGACCCCTTCGAGCGGGTCGAGGACGTCGCGCAGGCGGCGCCCGACGGGGTGAGCGAGGAGGACCTCACCGCCGCGATGACCGGTTTCGCGCTCGCCACCCTCGAGTTCATCGCCGTCGCCGCCCGCGACGAGGCGCTCCGCGCCGAGATGGCCACCCGGATGCAGCGGCTGCTCGACGCCTACACCGAGGTGGTCCGCCAGCAGCGCGTCGAGGGGGACCCGATGTCCGTGGAGGAGCTCGGGGCACTGAGCGCCGCGCTGGACCAGGGCGCGGGACTGCTCCTGCTCAGCGGCACCGGGGCGGTGGACGGGCGGCTCCTGCGCGCGGGCGTGCGCCGGCTCATCGACCCGGCACGTGCGGCCGAGCCGGGCAGCGAGGACGCCGAGGTGGGCCCGGGCATGCACGACCCGGAGGTCCGGGCACGCATCGCCGAGGAGCTGCGCGAGCAGCACTGAGCGGGCGCCTCGGGCCGGCCCTGCCGGCCCCGTCCCTCATCGTGTGGCATCCGGCTTCCCTGGAAGCGCGAAAGCCACACGATCTCGTGACTGGTCGGCCGGCCGGCTCAGGTGGTGGGAGCGGGCGCCTCGGGAGACAAATCGGTCGCACTGACCGCGGCGGCGTCGACGTCTCCCGGCCGGGGGATGCCCGTGCCCGGCAGGCCGGCGGCCGCGCTGCCGTAGGCGACGGCGAGCGCCAGAGCGTCCGCAGGCGGCAGGCGCCGCTCGCTGGCCAGGAGGTAGCCGAAGAGGCTGGAGTCCCCGGCGCCCACGGTGCTGAGGACCGTCGTGGGCGGGGCGGGCGCGTGCCAGGCGCCGTCGGCGGTGACGAGGACGCCACCGGCGGCACCCAGGGTGACGAGCACGGCGCCCACGCCGCGGCCGACGAGCACGCCCGCGGCCCGGGCGGCGGCCGCCGGGTCGCCCTCGAGTGCCACAGGGTCGGCCCCGACGATCGTCGCGAGCTCCTCCCCGTTCGGCTTCATGAGGTCCGGCGCGGCGCCCGGCAGGGCGGCGGCGAGCGCCGCGAGGGGCGCCTCGCTCGTGTCGACGGCCACCCGGGCCGCCGTCCCGCGCAGCCGCACGACGAGCTCGGCGTACCACTCGGCCGGGGCACCCGGCGGGAGCGATCCCGCGAGCACCACCCACGTCGCCTCGGCCGCAAGCCCGACGACGGCGTCCGCGAGCCGCTCGAGGTGCACGCGGTCGACGGCGGCGCCGGGGCTGTTGACCTTCGTCGTCGTCCCGTCGGGCTCGGTGAGGGTGAGGTTGACGCGCACGTCGCCGGCGGGCGGCAGGGGGCGGCACTCGATCCCGGCGGCCCGCAGCTCGGCGACGAAGGGGTCCGCGTCGTCGGCGGGGAGCACCGCGACGGTCGAGATGCCGGCGGCGACCGCGGCGCGGGAGATGTTGACGCCCTTGCCCCCGGCCTGGGAGGTCATCGACGCGGCGCGCAGCACGGCGCCGCGCTGCAGCGGCCCGGCGAGGGTGACCGTGCGGTCGACGCTCGGGTTGGCGGTGAGCGTGAGGATCATGCGACGACCACCTCCACCCCGCGCGCGGCGAAGGCCCGCGCGGGCACGGCCGTGGGCGGGGCGTCGGTGACGAGGACGTCGACGTCGTCGAGCCCGGCGAAGCTCACCGTCGCCTCCAGGCCCAGCTTCGTGGAGTCGGCGAGGACGACGACGCGGCGCGCGGCTCGCACGAGCGCCCGCTTGACCGCCGCCTCCTCCGCGTCCGGCGTCGACATCCCGTGCTGCTCGGTGACGCCGTTCGTCCCGAGGAAGGCGACGTCGACGCGCAGCCGCTGCAGCACCTGGATGGTGAGCGAGCCGACCGCCGCCTGCGTCGTCGGGCGCACGCGGCCGGGCAGCAGGTGGAGGTCGACGCCGGGCAGCGGAGCGAGCTTCGCGGCGATCGGCACGCCGTGGGTGAAGGCGGTGAGCCGCCGCTCGGGCGGGAGGAAGCCGGCCAGCCGGGCGGTGGTGCTGCCCGCGTCGATCGCGACGGTGCCGCCGTCGTCGGGGAGGAAGCGCGCCGCCGCGGCGGCGATGCGCTCCTTCTCCCGCGCCTGGGTGACGTCGCGCTCGTCGAGCCGGCTCTCCATCGCCGAGAGCGAGGCCGCCGGGACGGCCCCGCCGTGGACGCGGCGCAGCACCCGCAGCCGCTCGAGCGCGCTGAGGTCGCGGCGCACCGTCTCGGTGGTCACCGCGAACTCCTCGGCCAGCTCGGTGACCGACACCCGCCCGCGCTCGACGACGAGCTGGGCGATGGCCTGCTGGCGCTCCTCCGCGTACACGCTGCTCCTCGCTGTGGGGGTGGGCGGCTCGATGCTACGGGCCGTCAGGGCTCGACGGTCACCTTGATCGCCGTGCCGCTGCGGACGAGGTCGAAGGCCGACATGACGTCCTCGAGCGGGATGCGGTGGGTGATGAGGTCCTTGACCGGCACCTGCCCGGTGGAGATGTACTCCAGCGCGCGGCGGTTGTGCTCGGGGGCCGAGCCGTTGGCGCCGTGGATGTGCAGCTGGCGGTAGTGGACGACGTTGGAGTCCAGCGCGATGACCGGGTCGTTCTTCGGCAGACCGCCGAAGAAGGAGATGCGCCCGTTGCGGGCGGCCATCGCCACGGCCTGCTCCTGGGCGACCTTCGCCGCCGTCGCCGTGATGACGACGTCCGCACCGCGGCCGCCGGTCAGCTCCATGACGCGCTCGACGACGTCGACCTGGGAGCCGTCGATCGTCTCGTCCGGCTGGGCGACCTCGGCGGACATGGCGAGGCGCTCGGCGTTGACGTCGACGAGGAAGACCTTGCCGGCGCCGTGGACGCCGCGGGCGACCCGGATGTGCATGCAGCCGATCGGGCCGGCACCGAAGACGACGACGACGTCGCCCTCCTCGATCCCGAGCAGCTCCTGGGCGTTGATCGCGCAGGCGAGCGGCTCGGCGGCGGAGGCCTCGGCGAAGCCCACGTTGTCGGGGACGCGGTTGAGGCCGTCGACCTTGAGGACCTGGCTGGGCACGACCATGTACTCGGCGAAGCCGCCCTCGTACTGGTAGCCCATCGAGGTCTGGTTCTGGCACACGGCCATCCAGTCCTTGCGGCACTCGTGGCACTCCCCGCAGGGCACGGCGGCGATGACCTGGACGCGGTCCCCGATCTGCCAGTCGGTGCCGTAGAGGCTCGCGACGTCGGCGCCCACCTCGACGACCTCACCGGCGATCTCGTGGCCGATGGTCCGCGGCGGGCTGAGGTTCTGGTGGCCGTTGTGGAAGATCTTGACGTCGGTGCCGCAGGTGGAGCAGTTGCGCACGCGGATCTTCACCTCGTCCGGGCCGCAGCTCGGCTCGGGCTGGTCCTCGAGGCGCACGTCCTCGGGGGCGTAGAAGCGCAGGGCCTTCATCGGTCCTCCCAAACAGTCGGGTGGCGCCGGGCTGTGACGCCTGCCGCCATCATAGCCACACACTCGGATGTGGAAACAGGTGGAAGTGCTTGGCTTTTGGCCCGAGTGGGTGTTTACTGGTCCTCGATGCGTGAGGTGCATCACCGTTCTCGAGGAGGAGCACAATGTCCGCACCCACTGGACCCGACCGCGTCAGTGCGGGACGGGAGCGTGGCGGCCTGCGGGTCGCCGTCCAGAAGCTCGGCACCGCCCTGTCCAACATGGTGCTGCCGAACATCGCCGCCTTCATCGCCTGGGGCCTCATCACCGCGCTGTTCATCCAGGTCGGGTGGATCGTCCTCGTCGGTGAGAACCTCTTCGGCTACACCGGCGGCTACGGCCTGGTCGAGCACCTCGGCGGCTGGGGCGCCGGCTCGGTGGAGGAGGGCGGCAACGGCGGGCTCGTCGACCCGATGATCAAGTACCTGCTGCCGCTGCTCATCGGCTACACCGGCGGCCGGATGCTCTACGACGACAACCTGCGCGGCGGCGTCGTCGGCGCCATCGCCACCATGGGCGCGATCGTCGGCGCGGGCGTGCCGATGTTCCTCGGCGCCATGATCATGGGCCCGCTGGGCGGCTGGTCGATGAAGAAGCTCGACGCGCTGTGGGCGGACCGGATCCGCCCCGGCTTCGAGATGCTCGTCAACAACTTCTCGGCCGGCATCTGGGGCATGATCCTGGCGATCCTCGGCTTCGTCGCCGCCGGTCCCCTCGTCGAGGCCTTCTCGGAGGCGGCGGGCAACGTCGTGCGCTTCCTCGTCGACAACAGCCTGCTGCCGCTCACCTCGATCCTCGTCGAGCCCGCGAAGATCCTCTTCCTCAACAACGCGATCAACCACGGCATCTTCACGCCGCTGGGCACCACGCAGGCGGACGCCGAGGGCCAGTCGATCCTCTTCCTCATCGAGGCCAACCCCGGCCCGGGCCTGGGCCTGCTGCTCGCCTTCATGGTCGCCGGCACCGGCCTGGCCAAGGCCTCCGCGCCGGGCGCCGCGCTCATCCACTTCGTCGGCGGCATCCACGAGATCTACTTCCCCTACGTGCTCATGAAGCCCCGCCTCATCCTCGCGGTCATCGCCGGCGGCATGACCGGTGTGGCGACCAACCTCGTCTTCGACTCCGGCCTGCGGGCCCCCGCGGCGCCGGGCTCGATCATCGCCGTGCTCATCCAGTCCCCGGTGGGCAGCCTGCTCGGGGTCGTCCTCTCCGTCGTCCTGTCCGCGCTCGTCAGCTTCCTCATCGCGGTGGTGCTCCTGCGGGCGGGCAAGAACGACGACGACGGCGACCTCGCCGGCGCCACGGGCCGCATGGAGGAGATGAAGGGCAAGCGCTCGAGTGTGGCGAGCACGCTCACCGGCGGCGGCGGCGGCGTCGCGACGGTGACCCGCCCGATCAGCACCATCGTCTTCGCCTGCGACGCCGGCATGGGCTCCTCCGCGATGGGTGCCTCGGTGCTGCGCCGCAAGATCCGCGACGCCGGCTTCTCCGACGTCACCGTGGTCAACAAGGCGATCTCCACCCTGCGCGACGACGCCGACGTCGTCGTCACCCACCGCGACCTGGCCGCCCGTGCGGAGGAGCGCACGCAGTCGGCGGTGCACGTGTCGGTCGACGACTTCATGGCCAGCCCGCGCTACGACGAGGTCGTCGCGCTCGTGGGGGAGAGCCGCTCCGCCGGCGCCCCGACCGAGCCCGCGCCGAGCACGTCGGTCCCCGCGACGGAGCAGCCCGCCCCGGGCGAGGCGTCCGCGGGGAGCCTGCTGGCGGCGGAGTCGATCGTGCTCGCGGGCCGCGCCACGACGAAGGCGGAGGCGATCTCCGAGGCCGGCGGCCTGCTCGTGGCCAGCGGCGCGGTGCCGGCGGCCTACGTCGAGTCCATGCACGAGCGGGAGGAGTCGGTCTCCACCCACATGGGCAACGGCCTGGCGATCCCGCACGGTACGAACGAGGCGAAGAGCCTCATCAGCCGCACGGCGATCTCCTTCGTCCGCTACCCGCAGGGGCTCGACTGGGACGGTCAGCAGACGGAGTTCGTCATCGGCATCGCCGGGGCGGGCGACGACCACCTCCAGGTGCTCTCGCGGGTGGCCGAGGTCTTCCTCGACGAGTCCCAGGTGGCCCGCCTGCGCGAGGCGAGCAGCCCGCAGGAGGTGCAGGCCGTCCTCGGGGAGGCCGTGCCCGCCTGAGACTCGCGTCGCCCCTCCCGCTCACCGGTCGCCCCGCCCTCGCGGGGCCCCGGTGGTCGGCGGGGGCGACGCTTTTGTGAGTGTTTGTGAACGCAACCATCCGGAAGTCGGAGCCGCGCCCACCCCGTGGACGACGGACGACGGAGAGGCGTCTCCGCCCGGGGACCGGTTTCTGCTCAAAGGCTTGCGCGGGGGGTGCTCGGTGCGGTCGGCTGTGCTGGCAAGGGCCATGGATGAAGAGGGGGACGGGCGGATGGCGCGCTTCGCGCTCGGTGTCTCCACCGCGCTCGCCACCGGCATGGGCGTCGTCGGTGCGGTCGCCTCCTACGGTGAGGGGTCCTTCACGGTCGGCACCATCCTCGTCATCGCCGTGCTCGGCGGGGTGTCCGTGCACGCGGTCGTCAGCCCGCAGAGCTACGGCTACCCCCGGTTCACCGGCGTCTTCTACCGGGTGTGGGCCGCCGCCGTGCCCGTGCTCGCCGTGGCCGCGCTCGTGATGGGCACCTCCTCGGCCGACACAGCGGCCCGGTTCGCGTACTGGTCCGGCTTCGGGGCGATCGCCCTGCTCACCGGCGCGGTCGTGGAGCACCGCTCGACGCGCACGCCCGTCAACAGCCGCTGAGCCGCCAGGGACGATGGTCCCGGGAACCGCGCCGCCCGCGCGGTGGGATCAGGCCATGGAGCGCAGACCCCTGCCCGCCGTCCGCTCGGTGCGCCACGACCCGGCCGACCGCCCGCTGCTGGTGATCTGGGAGGCGACCCAGGCCTGCGCGCTGGCCTGCGTGCACTGCCGGGCCGAGGCCCGGCCGGCCCGCCACCCGCTCGAGCTGGACACCGAGGAGGCGACCGAGCTCATGCGGCAGGTGGCCTCCTTCGGCCGCCCGAGCCCGATCTTCGTCATCACCGGGGGCGACTGCTTCGAGCGGCCCGACCTCTTCGAGCTGGTACGCCGCGGGCGCGAGCTCGGGCTGGCGGTGGCTGTCTCGCCGTCGGGGACGGAGAAGCTGGACCGGGACGCGCTGCGCGGCCTGCAGGACGCCGGGGCGACGGCCCTGTCGCTGTCCCTGGACGGCGCCTCGGCGCAGGTGCACGACGGCTTCCGCCGGGTGCCGGGCACCTTCGAGCGCACGGTGGAGGCGTGGCGCACGGCCCGGGAGCTGGGCATGAAGGTGCAGGTGAACTCCACGGTCTCCAGCCGCACCGTGCACGAGCTGCCGCAGCTGGCCGACCTCGTGCGCACGCACGGGGCCATGACGTGGAGCGCCTTCATGCTCGTGCCGATGGGCCGCGGGGTGGACCTCGGTCGCCTCACCGCCCGCGAGGCCGAGGACGTCCTCAACTACCTGTACGACATCGGCCGGTACGTGCCGGTGAAGACGACCGAGGGGCACCACTTCCGCCGGGTGGCGCTGCAGCGCGCCGTTCTCGGGGAGCAGGGCGTGGACCACGTGGCGGCGCTGGGGCTGGGGGAGCTGTACGCCGAGCTCACCGAGCGCACCCGCGCGCTGGGCTGGGGCGAGGAAGAGCGGCGCCGCCGCCCGCCGATCAACGTCAACGCGGCCTCCGGCTTCGTCTTCGTGTCCCACGTGGGGACCGTGCACCCCTCGGGCTTCCTGCCCGTAGTGGCCGGCAACGTCCGCCAGCAGCCGCTGCCGGAGATCTACCGCAGCTCGGAGCTGTTCACCGGGCTGCGCGACGGCTCGCGGCTGAACGGCCGGTGCGGGGCCTGCGAGTTCTCCGGGGTCTGCGGGGGCTCCCGCTCGCGCGCCTTCGCCACGAGCGGGGACCCCTACGCCGAGGACCCGCTGTGCGCCTACGAGCCGGGCTCCTTCCCCTACCCGCGGGAGCTGGCCGCGCTGCTCGTCTCCTGAGGACGCCGCCCTCGCGGCCGCGCGGCCCCGCATAGGCTGGCGGGGTGGGTGAGACGTGGACCGGGCCGGAGCCCGCGTGGGACGAGTGGCCGCCGGACTGGGACGAGCCGCCGCCGGACGACCACGAGCCGCCGCCGGAGTGGGCGACGGCTGCCGCCTTCGCGACGGACTCGGCCACCGCGGAACCGCTGACGACGGCGCGGGCCGCTGCGGCGTCGTCGTCCACGCCGCTGGAGGCACTGACCAAGGTCTGGGGCTACGACGCCTTCCGCGGTGAGCAGGCCGAGATCATCGAGACGGTGACGCGCGGGGACGACGCGCTCGTCCTCATGCCCACCGGCGGCGGAAAGAGCCTGTGCTACCAGATCCCCGCGCTCGTGCGGGAGGGGACGGGCGTGGTCATCAGCCCGCTCATCGCGCTCATGCACGACCAGGTCGACGCGCTCGAGCAGCTCGGGGTGCGCGCCGCGTTCCTCAACTCGACGCAGACGCCGGACGAGCGCCGCGACGTCGAGCGACGGCTGCTCGGCGGGGAGCTCGACCTCCTCTACCTGGCCCCCGAGCGGCTGCCGGTGGCCACCGACCTGCTCGACCGGGCGCGGATCGCGCTCTTCGCGATCGATGAGGCGCACTGCGTGGCGCAGTGGGGCCACGACTTTCGCCCCGACTACCTCGGCCTGACGATCCTCCACGAGCGCTGGCCCGACGTGCCGCGGATCGCGCTCACGGCGACGGCGACGGCGGAGACGCGCGAGGAGATCGTGCGCAACCTCCGGCTCGACGGCGCCCGCGTCTTCGTCTCGAGCTTCGACCGGCCCAACATCCAGTACCGGATCGCGCCCAAGCAGGAGGCGCGCAAGCAGCTGCTGCGGCTGGTCAAGGAGGAGCACGACGGCGACGCGGGCATCGTCTACTGCCTCTCGCGGGCGTCGGTGGAGAAGACGGCGGAGTGGCTGAGCGGGCAGGGCGTGACGGCGCTGCCGTACCACGCGGGCCTGCCGGCGGAGCTGCGAGCGCGCAACCAGGCGCGGTTCCTGCGGGAGGACGGCGTCGTCATGGTCGCGACGATCGCCTTCGGGATGGGGATCGACAAGCCGGACGTGCGTTTCGTCGCGCACCTCGACCTGCCCAAGAGCATCGAGGGGTACTACCAGGAGACGGGGCGTGCGGGGCGCGACGGGCTGCCGTCGACGGCGTGGCTCGCCTACGGGCTGCAGGACGTGGTGCAGCAGCGGCGGATGATCGCCGACGGGGAGGGGGACGCGCAGCGCAAGCGGGCGCAGACCCTGCACCTGGACGCGATGCTGGCGCTGTGCGAGACGGTGCAGTGCCGGCGCCAGCAGCTGCTGCGGTACTTCGGGCAGGACAGTGAGCCGTGCGGGAACTGCGACACCTGCCTCAACCCGCCGGAGGCCTTCGACGGCACGGTGCCGGCGCAGAAGCTCATGTCGACGATCGTGCGGCTGCAGCGCGAGCGTGGGCAGCAGTTCGGCGCCGGGCACCTCATCGACATCCTGCTGGGGCGGGAGAACGAGCGGGTGGTGAAGATGCGCCACACCGAGCTGTCGACGTTCGGCATCGGCACCGAGCTGAGCGACGCCGAGTGGCGCGGGGTGGTCCGCCAGCTGCTGGCCCAGGGGCTGCTCCAGGTGCAGGGGGAGTACGGGGTGCTGGCCCTGACCGAGGCGGCGGGGGAGGTGCTGCGCGGGGAGCGCGAGGTGCGCCTGCGCCGCGAGCCGGAGCGGGTGCGGACCGCGCGGAAGTCCCGGTCCGGCGGCGGCAAGGCGCCGCTCGACCTGGACGAGCCGCAGCAGGCGCTGTTCCAGCAGCTGCGGGCGTGGCGCGCGTCGGTGGCCAAGGAGCAGGGGGTGCCGGCCTACGTCGTCTTCCCCGACGCGACGCTCGCCGCGATCGCGCAGTCGCGTCCGGAGAACCGCTCCGAGCTCAGCGGAATCTCCGGGGTCGGCGCGGCCAAGCTCGAGCGGTACGGGGAGGCCGTGCTCGAGGTGCTGGCCGGAAGCTGACGTGGGACGCCGCTGCACACGGCACCTCTCGTCAGCCCCGGGTGCCGGTCGTTGTGGTGCGGAGGCGTCAGATTGATCCATCTGGTGACTCAGTCTGACGGTCCGGGGCGAAGCCCCTGGTCGTGCCCGCCCGAGCAGCGACCGCGATCCCGGCATCCCACCCCGGAGCCCGGCCGGATCTTGGCCTGAGTCGCGTGGCGTCCACACCGGATGCCGTGAGCAGCCACGAGACCAGCGAGTTGCTGTTCCACATGTCCCCTGGCGGCCGGACGGCTCGGCCCCACGTGAGCGGCGGGACGTGGGTGAGCCGGCCGAGGAGCGTGTCCGTCCGTTCCGCGGTGAGCGGGATGACGACGGGCACACCAAAGGCATAGGTGCGGTCGGACAACTCACCGTCCGGCCACGCCCGTACCTCGTAGCGGAAGGCACGGAGGCGGCCGAGCGCACGCAGCCCCACCGGCCCGCTCGCGACGACGCCGCGTGCCTCCGCTGGCTGCCCTCACGCCGGCGTCATCTCGACGACGTAGCGGCTGGTGTCCGTGTAGACCTCGAGAGCGGCGTGGAGGAGAGGCTCCGGCGCCCGGTGCTCTCGACGTGCCTGGAGGCGCTCCCACCACCTGCTCGTGTGGACGACGACGTGCCCGCCCGCACCCACGGGCAGCCACCACAGCTCGGCGCGAGGGTGGGGGCGAGCGCTCGTGCCCTGCGGCGAGGGACCCACACGTCGACGCTACTGCCGCTCGCGCGGGCCGACCAGGGACCGATGGCCTCCGGAGCGCTGTCCACAGATTCACCTCAAGGGGCTGACACCGCGCGCAATTGCCCCTAGGTTGGCGTCCATCATCCGCTCCGGGGGGTGCGTGACGTGAACCAGGCAACGGTGCTGCTCGAGGACGAGGTGCGTGAGCTCGTCCGCCGCCGTGGCCTCGACCCTGCCCGCGACACGGCCGGGGTGCGCGCGCTCGTGGCCGACGCGATCGCCGACTACGACAGCCGCTCGGTCGCCGGGCTGGTGCCGCCCGTCGTCGACCCGGAGCAGACGGCCAAGGACGTCCTCGACGCCGTCGCCGGTCTCGGCCCGCTCCAGCGCTTCCTCGACGACCCGACGATCGAGGAGGTGTGGATCAACGAACCCGGCAAGGTGTTCGTGGCGCGTGCGGGCCGTGCGGAGCTGACGACGACGATCCTCACCGAGGCCCAGGTCCACGAGCTGGTCGAGCGCATGCTCCGTATCTCGGGCCGCCGCCTGGACCTGTCCTCCCCGTTCGTCGACGCGTCCCTCGCGACGGGGGAGCGCGTGCACGTCGTCATCCCCGACATCACCCGCCAGTCGTGGGCGGTCAACATCCGCAAGTACATCGCCCGCGCCACCCGCGTCAGCGACCTCGTCGCGCTCGGCTCCCTCACCACCCAGGCCGCCGCCTTCCTCGACGCCGCCGTGGTCGCCGGTTTCAACATCCTCGTGAGCGGGGCGACGCAGGCCGGCAAGACGACCATGGTCAACGCGCTGTGCGGTGGGATCCCGTCGCACGAGCGCATCATCACGTGCGAGGAGGTCTTCGAGCTGCGGCTGGCCAACCGTGACGTTGTCGCCATGCAGTGCCGCCAGCCCAACCTCGAGGGGACGGGCGAGGTGCAGCTGCGCCGCCTGGTCAAGGAGGCGCTGCGGATGCGCCCGGACCGCATCATCATCGGCGAGGTCCGCGAGGCGGAGAGCTTCGACATGCTCATCGCCCTCAACGCCGGCATCCCCGGAATGTGCACCGTGCACGCCAACTCCGCCCGCGAGGCCGTGACGAAGATGTGCACCCTGCCGCTCCTGGCCGGTGAGAACGTGTCGAGCACCTTCGTCGTGCCCACGGTCGCCTCCGCCGTCGACCTCGTCGTCCACCTCGAGCTGGACCGGCACGGACGACGGCGGGTGCGCGAGATCGTCGCCGTCACCGGTCGGTCCGAGGAGGGTGTCGTCGAGACGGCCGAGATCTTCACGATGCGAGGCGACGCCCTGCGCCGGGCGGGGGGCTTCCCTCCGGACGCTGAGCGGTTCGAGAGAGCCGGTTACGACCTCGCGGAGCTGCTCGCCCAGGACTCCGGGCGGTAGACGTGGGCACGGTGGCGGGTCTGCTCCTCGGTGCGGGCCTGCTGCTGGTCTGGCTCTCCTGCTCGCCGCGGCCGGTGCGGGTGCGCCGCCCCTCGCGGTGGGCCGAGCGTACGCAGGACCTGCTCGTCCGGGCGGGCGCTCCGGCCGTGACGCCCGGGAGGCTGGCGACGGCGTCGGTGGTGCTCGCCGTCGTCGTGCTGCTCCTCGCCTACGGCTTCACCGCCTCCCCGCCCATCGCGGTGTGCTTCGGCGCGATGGCGGCGGCCGTGCCGAGCCTCCTCGTCCGCGGCCGCGCCAGGCGGCGCCAGGTCGAGCTGCGTGCGGTGTGGCCGGAGGTCGTCGACGACCTCATCTCCGCGATCCGCGCGAGCCTGTCCCTGCCCGAGGCGCTCAACGGCCTGGGGGAGCGCGGCCCGGAGGAGGTCCGGCCCCAGTTCCGGGCCTTCGGGGAGGACTACCGGGTGACCGGGAGGTTCACCGAGTCGCTGGACCGGCTCAAGGCGCGGCTGGCGGACCCGGTGGCCGACCGGATTATCGAGGCGCTGCGCATCACCCGGGAGGTGGGCGGCTCGGACCTCGTCCGGCTGCTGCGCACGCTGGCGCAGCTGCTCCGGGAGGACCTGCGCACGCGCGGCGAGCTCGAGGCCCGGCAGAGCTGGACCGTCAACGGCGCCCGCCTCGCGACCGCCGCACCGTGGGCGGTGCTGCTGCTCCTCAGCGGCAGGCCGGAGACCGCGGCGGCCTTCAACTCGGCGGCCGGCGTGCTCGTGCTGGCGACCGGCGCCGCGGTCTCCGGGGTGGCGTACTGGCTCATGGTGCGGCTCGGCCGGCTCCCCGAGGAAGCGCGAGTGCTGCGATGAGCCCGACGGCGTGGGGCGCCTTCGCGGGTCTCCTCGGAGGCCTGGGGATGGTCCTCGTCGTATGGCGCGTGCGCGCCATGCGCCCGTGGCTGCCCGACCGCATCGCCCCGTACCTGCGCGAACGACCCGCGACCTCCGGTCTGCTCGCCGAGCCGCGCACGCACACCCCGTTCCCCACGCTCGAGAGTCTCCTCGCGCCGGTCATGTCCGACGCCGGCCGCGTGCTCGAGCGGCTGGGCAGCACGACGCAGAACGTGCGCCGCCGCATCGCGCTGTCCGGGGCGCCGCTGAGCGTCGAGCAGTTCCGCCTCGAGCAGATGATGTGGGCGATCCTCGGGCTCACCGGAGGTCTGCTGCTCGTCATGCTCGCGGGCGTCGCGCGGGGGCTCAACGTGCTGGCCGGGACCGGGGTCGTCGTCATCGCCGCGGTGCTCGGCGCGGTGGCGCGGGACCGCTGGCTCACGCGGGCGGCCACCCGCAACCAGGAGGCGATGCTCGAGGAGCTCCCCGCCGTCGCGGAGCTGTTGGCACTTGCCGTGAGCGCGGGTGAGGGGCCGATGGCGGCCCTCGAACGCGTCACCCGCACCACCCGCGGGGCGCTGACGACGCAGCTGGAGGTCACCCTCGGGGAGGCGCGGGCGGGGGCGCCGCTCGCCCTGGCGCTGGAACGGCTCGCGGCTCGCACCTCGCAACCTGCCGTCGCCCGCTTCGCCGAGGGCATCGCCGTCGCCGTCGACCGTGGCACCCCGCTGGCGGAGGTCCTGCGTGCCCAGGCCCAGGACGCACGCGAGGCGGCCCGCCGCGAGCTCATGGAGACCGGCGGCAAGAAGGAGATCGCGATGATGATGCCCGTCGTCTTCCTTGTGCTCCCCGTGACCGTGCTCTTCGCCCTCTTCCCGGGGCTGATGCTTCTGCAGGTGGGCCTGTGAACACGCCCCCTGCGCCGACCGTCCCGACCCGCACCCACCACGAAGGAGACCGACATGCGGCTGTACCTGAGCACCTACCTGGCAGCATTACGACGGCGCTTCGTCGCCGAGGAACGAGGCGACGTCCCGGGGTGGGTGATGGTCACCCTGATGACGGCGGGCCTCGTGTTCGCCATCTGGCTCATCGCCGGGCCCGCGCTCACCAGCGTCTTCGAGGCGGCGATCAGTCGGGTGATGAACATCTAGGGCTCCGGGCGCCCGAGCGCGGGTCCGCCGTCGTGGAGTTCGTGCTCGTCTCCGTCCTCGTCGTCATGGTGCTGCTCGGGGTCCTCCAGCTCACCCTCGCGCTGCACGTGCGCAACACGGTGGTCGACGCCGCGGGCGAGGGTGCGCGGTACGGCGCCCTGGAGGGCAGCTCACCCGCGGAGGGGGCGCAGCGGACCAGGGAGCTCATCGGGTCGGCACTGCACCCGCGCTATGGCGAGGACGTCAGCGCGCAGGTGGTGGAGCGGGGCGGGATGGCGCTCGTGGAAGTCACCGTCCGTGCGCCGGTGCCGGTGCTCGGGCTGCTCGGGCCGGCTGGCACGATGACCGCGACGGGCAGGGCGGTGCAGGAATGACGGGTGTTCAGCGGGTCCTGCGGCGCCTGCGTGACGACGAGGGCGGCAACGCCGTCGTCGAGTTCATCGGTGTCACGCTCGTGCTGCTCGTCCCGCTCGTCTACCTCGTCCTGACGCTGGGCCAGATCCAGGCCGCCGTCTTCGCGGCGGAGGCCGCGGCACGGGAGTCCGGGCGCGCGCTGAGCAGGGCGGAGGACCTCGAGACAGCGGTCGGTCAGGCGCAGACCTCGGTCGCGCTCGCCTTCGAGGACCACGGGATCGACATCGATCCCGTCGCTGCACTGGACTTCACCTGCAGCGACGACCCGTGCCTCAGCGCGGGCGCGCAGATCCACGTCGAGGTCGCCACCTCCGTCCAGCTTCCTCTGGTCCCGGACTTCCTCGCCGGCGCCTTCCCGCTCGAGGTGCCGGTGCGTGCGACGCACCTGGCCGCCGTGCCGGAGTTCGGTGGCCTGCCATGAGGTTTCGCAAGGACGACGACGGCGAGAGGGGGCAGATCATGCTGCTGTCCCTGGGCTTCGGGGTGCTTGCCCTCGCGCTCGTGCTCGTCGTCGCCGCGGCGTCGTCGATCTACCTCGAGCGCAAGCAGCTGCTGGCGCTCGCGGACGGCGCTGCGGCCGACGCCGCTGACGCCATCGACTACGGGCTGTACTACGCGGGGGAGCGGGAGGGCCTGCCGCTCTCGGACGCTTCCGTCCAGGAGGCGGTGGGCGAGCACCTTGAGAGCTCGGCCGCGGCGAGCACGTTCCGCGGCCTTCGTGTCGCGGCCGGGACCGGGACGAACGACGGACGGACCGCGCACGTGACGCTCACCGCGGTCGCACGACCCGTCGTCGTGCCCTGGGCTCTCGTGCCGTGGTCCGACGGGTTCGCCATCACAGTGACGTCGTCGGCACGGGCCGACTGAACGGGAGGACTGATGACCAGGTCGACTCGAGGAAGGCGCGTCGGTGCGGCGCTGGTGACGCTCGGATTCGTCCTCGTCGGGTGCAGCGATGCGGACGGCGACGCCGCCCCCACGACGTCGCCGTCTCCGGAGGACACGCCGACGACGGCTGAACCGACGACGCCCGCACCGGGCCCCACCCCCTGGCCTGAGCCCACACGGCCGGCGGAGATGGATCGCGATGACATCGAGGGCGCAAAGGCAGCGGCGCAGTACTTCCTGGAGTTGTTTCCGTACGTCTATGCGACGGGCGACCTTTCGGACTGGGAGTCGATGTCCGGCCCTGACTGTCGATTTTGCGCAAGTGTCGTCGAGGACGTCACGGCGTTGGCGGCTCAGGACGGGTATGGGCTTGGGGGAGAAGTGCAGATCTCAGATGTACGTGCAGCGCCACCCGACGAGGAGTTTGCGCACTTCCGGGTGGGCGTGAAAGCGATAGAGGCGCCGTCGTGGAGCTACTCGTCCTCCGGTGAGCTGCTGGACAGTACGGACGGCGGTGAGGTCCTGTACACGGTTGCTGTTATGCGCGAAGAGGACTGGATCATTCGAGCGATAGCCCTAGAGGAGCCATGATGCGGAGCGTCCTGATTCTCGCCCTCATGCTTGTGGGGATTCAAAACTCCGCGGAGGATCGAACTCCTGACGTGCGGGTCAGTGATGGTCGTGATGACACTCTCGACGCTTCCGGCTCCTCAACGCATCTATGGGCACTTCCTGCATCCTCTGACGGGACGTCAGATGGAAGGCTGCCCGTGTTGGCTGGTCCTTACTGTCCGCCGGTGACGTATGTGTTGGGGAAGTACTCGACCCGGCTGACGGCTTGTGATCCGGTGCCGGTTGGTGAGTGGGCGCCTTGGCTTCCGCAGTCTGATGACGGGGACGCTCCGAGTGCGGAGGACGCGCCCGGTGAGCTGCTTGTGTTCACGCGGGAGGACGTCGAGTCGCTGCTGGTGAACTCGGGCAACTTGGTGATTCAGCCGGATCAGTCGTGGGTGCTGGTGGGCACCGAGACGATCGTGATGACGGATGCGGCCGAGCATGTCCTCGAGACCGAGGTGCTTGACCTGGGGATCGACGTTCGGGTGACGCCGGCGCTGTTCACGTGGGACTTCGGTGATGGGTCGGCGCCGTTGAGCGGGGCTGATCCAGGGGCGCCGTGGCCCAACCACACGATCTCTCACGTCTACACCGAGCCCAGGGTCGTGACGCTCTCGCTGCGCACGGAGTGGGACGCGGCCTTCCGGGTCGAGGGGACCTCGACGTGGCTGCCCGTTGCAGGGCGCGCGGTGACGGAGACGACGACAGGGCCGATCGAGGTGGTGACGGCGCGGCCTCGGCTGACAACCGGCTGAACCCGCTTGCGCTCACCCGGAGGCACGTCTCCTTGCGGCAAGAGCTCGCACAGCGGTCCTAACGGACGTGAAGCCGTGAGATAACAAGGAAGAACTCACCAAATGTGACGCGGAGCACATTCACGACGGGTCATGTTCGCCCCGCGTGTACCGATCCCCCAGGGTGACGCCCCTTGCCAGGGGCCCGGTGCATGGAAAGCACCGGTCGGACCAGCCATGGATGGTGCGCCCGCATGAGACTTCAACGACGGACAGCACGCCCGGTGCTGCTCGGTGCCCTGGTTCTGACAGTCGGCCTCGCCGGCTGCGCCGGTGCCGACGCCACGTCCGCCGACGACGACGAATCCGAGGTCGCCCGCGTGGGCGTCGCCATGCCCACGCAGCAGCTCGAGCGCTGGGCCAAGGACGCCGCGAACGTCACCGCACAGCTCGAGGGGCTCGGTCACGACGTCCTCGTTGAGTATGCGGACGACGACCCGCAGCTTCAGGTCGAGCAGATCGGGCAGATGGTCGAGGAGGGTGTCGACGCCCTCATCGTCGGAGCGGTCGACGCCTCGGCGCTGAGCTCCGTCCTCGCCGAGGCTGGTGCGGCCGAGATCCCCGTCATCGCCTATGACCGGCTCATCCTCGACACCCCGGACATCGACTACTACGCGACCTTCGACAACGAGCGTGTCGGTATCCAGCAGGCCACCTCGCTGCTCCAGGGGCTCGGCGTCCTCGACGAGGCCGGCCGCGACACGCGCGCCAAGGGCCCCTTCTTCATCGAGCTCTTCGCCGGCTCCCCGGACGACAACAACGCCCACGTCTTCTTCGCCGGCGCCATGAGCGTCCTGCAGCCCTACCTCGACTCCGGCGTCCTCAAGGTCGTCTCCGGCGAGACCGACTTCGACGCCGTCGCGACCCCCGCGTGGGACGGTGAGACCGCCGCCGCGCGCATGAGCACCCTCGCCCAGGGCTACGGCCCGGACCAGCAGCTCCACGGCGTGCTCTCCCCGAACGACGGCATCGCCCAGGCCGTGCTCGGTGTCTTCGCCAGCGCGGGCATCGACGCCGGAGGCCGTGACCTGCCGGTCGTCACCGGCCAGGACGCCGACCTCGCCTCCGCGCAGTCAGTCGCCGCCGGCGAGCAGTACACGACCATCTTCAAGGACACCCGCCAGCTGGCTGAGGTCGCCGTCTCCGCGGTGCACAAGATGCTCACCGGCGAGGAGCCCGAGACCAACGACGTCACCACCTACGAGAACGGGCGGATCACCGTGCCGTCTTACCTGCTGACCCCCCAGCTGGTCACGCAGGACAACTACGAGCACCTCCTCATCGAGAGTGGCTACTACGAGGCCGGAGACCTGGCATGAGCACGATCACCGACACGACTGACCCGACCGCTGCCCCCGAGGCACCCAAGCGCCGCCGCAACGCGTGGTTCTGGGACCGCCCGGTCGGCTTCAAGATCGCCACCGCGCTCGTCATCCTCGGCGGCCTGTTCGGCGTCGTCGGCGGGGCGGGTGCCCTCGCGCTCGTGCGCGCCGGTGACCACCTCTCCGAGGTCCGCCTCCTCACCGAGGACCTCCAGGGTTCGATGGCCGAGCTGCGCGCCGCCCAGTCCCAGAGTCACCTGCTCGTGCGCCGCGCGGCCGCCGCCACCGACGACTCGCGCCGCGAGCAGCTCCTCACCTCCCAGGCGTGGAACGACCGCACGGTCGGTGAACTCATCGCCGCCGTCTCCCAGTACCCGGAGTCCGAGACCCAGCAGTGGGCCGACTTCACCACCCGCTGGGAGGGCTGGCTCACCTACCGCGACACCACCCTCATGCCGCTGATCGAGGCGGGCGACGTCGTCGGACTGGAGAGCGCCCTCAACGCCTCGCCGGCCGGTGACCCGGACAACGCCGGACGTGCGCTCGTCCTCGCCGACGGCCAGATCCAGAACCGCGTCGACGCCATCTCCGCTGCTGCGAGCAGCGAGATCCGCCAGGCCGTCGTCGTCCTCCTCGTCGGCTTCATCGTCGCCGCGGTCATCGCGGTGACCGTCGCCGTCGCCGTCACCCGCCGCATCCGCCGCGGCCTGCACTCCGTGCGCAACTCGCTCGAGGCGATGGCGCGTGGCGACATGACCGTGGACGCGCACGTCGAGGACCGGGACGAGCTCGGCCAGATGGCCCACTCCTCCTCCCTCGCCCGCAACGCCCTGCGCGAGACCCTCACCCGCGTGGTCGAGTCCGCCCAGACCGTGGCCGCCGCGGCCGAGGAGCTCTCTGCCTCCAACACCGAGGTCGCGGCCGGCTCCGAGGAGGCCTCCACCCAGGCCAGCGCCGTGTCCGAGGCCGCGCAGCAGGTCTCCCACAGCGTCCAGGCGGTCGCCTCCGGCGCCGAGGAGATGAGCGCGTCCATCCAGGAGATCGCCAAGAACGCGGAGGAGGCGGCTCGCGTGGCCGCCCGCGCCGTGACGACGGCGGACGCCACCGCGGCCACCGTCGGCGACCTCGGCGAGAGCTCGCGTGAGATCACTGAGGTCGTCAAGGTCATCACCTCGATCGCCGAGCAGACCAACCTCCTCGCCCTCAACGCGACCATCGAGGCCGCGCGCGCGGGTGAGGCCGGCAAGGGCTTCGCTGTCGTCGCCGGTGAGGTCAAGGAGCTGGCGCAGGAGTCCGCGCGGGCGGCGGAGGACATCACCACCCGCATCGGCGCCAACCAGGCGCAGACGGTGGCCGCGGTGTCCGCGATCGAGGAGATCGCCAAGACGGTGCGCTCGATCAACGACTTCCAGCTCACCATCGCCTCGGCCGTGGAGCAGCAGACGGCGACGACGCAGGAGATGTCCCGCGGCGTGAACGAGGCCGCTGCCGGCTCGGGCGAGATCGCCTCTAACATCTCCGGCGTCGCGACCGTGACCGCCACCTCGACCAGCGTGCTGGCGCAGATGCAGAGCGCCACCGACGAGCTGGCCCGTATGGCCGACGACCTGCGCGGGAGGGTTGCCGCCTTCGTCGTCTGATCGTGGGAGCCCTGCCCGCTCCCGCCACGTAGCCCGGCGCTCGACACCTTGTCGGGCGCCGGACTCGTTCTAGAAGGGTGGGGCGGCCGTGGCCCAGGCGACCTCTGGCTCCGGTGCCTGCTCCGTCGGTGCGGTGTCCTCGGCCCAGTGGGCGAGGGGGTCGGTGCCGATGGAGATGGCCGCGAGGATCTTGTCGACGGTGGCGGGGTCGACGGGGCGGTGGTGGCGTTCGGAGTCCTTGACGAGGGTGCGGAGTTTGTGTGCGGTGTGGCGGGGGAGGGTGATGGTGGTGCCGTCGGGGCGGCGGAGGTAGCCGTGGCCGGTGGGGGTGGTCCAGGCGTAGGTGCGGTCGGTGGCGTAGGCGACGGTGAGGGCGCCGATGGTTTTGGCGCGGTGGTCGGTGGTGCACTGGGGGCCGAGGTTGTCGGCGGAGGTGGCTCCGCCGTGGTGCCATTCGTGGATGTGGTCGAGGTCGGCGGTGCGGGCGGGGTGGGTGCAGCCGGGGACGATGCAGGTGCGGTCGCGGTGGCGGACGTGGTCGGCGATCGCGGCGGGTGGTTGGTAGCGGGTGCGTCCGACGTCCAGGACCTGGCCGGTGGCGGGGTCGGTGAGCAGGCGGCGCCAGGTGCCTCCGGTGGCGAGGGTGCGGGCGATGATGGGTGGGATGGGTCCGTAGCCGTCGAGCTCGGCGACGGGTTCGGGGTCGCGGTCCAGGGCGGTGAGGCCGGGGTCGCGGGGCTGGGGCTGCAGGACGTTGAGGGGGATCAGGACGCCGATGTCGGCGCGTCCGCCACCGATCATCCCGACCCTGACCGTGGGCAGACCTCCCCCCAGGTAGCCGGTGACCGGGCAGGGGTGGGCTGTCAGCGACGCGTAGCGGAGCAGATGCAGTGAGTGGAGCCGGATCCCCGGCAGGCGGTGGCGGGTTCACGGGTGGTACTGCCAGGCCAGACGGTGGCGCTTGATCCGGTGGAGATGCGTCGGCGGCGCTTCGCGGCTCTGCATCCGGAGGCGTTGTGTCCGAACTGTCCGGCGGCGGTGCGTCCGCGGGCGGCAGTGCGGCGGGATCCGACGGGGGCGCGTCCGCGGGCGGCAGTGGGGCGGGATCCGGCGGGGGCGCGTCCGCGGTGCTCGGCTGCTCGGCCTCGGGAGGTGATGGATCCGCCGTGCCGGGAGCGGGTGCGCCGACCTCGGGTAGCGCTTCGGGTGCTGACCCGTCGCGGTGCGGGGGTCGCTCCTCGTCGGCAGGTGAGGCCGGGGTGGCGGGGGACGGCGGTGTCCCTTCGCCGGTCTGCTCGGCCTGCTGGCAGCCGCAGGGGCAGTGGTGGTTGGCGTTGGGTCCGATGTAGCCCAGGGTCAGGGCGGTGTGGGCCATGAGGGCGAGGCTGTCGGCGCGCAGCTGGTCCAGGGTGCGGGCGTCGCCGTTGTGTTTGGCTGCGCGGGCGGAGGCGTCCAGGGCGAGGTCCATGGCGATGGCGTCGGCGGCGGGGAGCCGGGCGGAGAGCAGGGCCATGCCGTCGGGCAGGGGGCGGGGGCGGTAGACGCAGCGTTGCTGGCGGGCGGCGATGTGGCGCTGGTCGGCGGAGTCGGGGTCCACGGCGATGACGGCCTTTTCCAGGTCCTGCTGGACCTGGCGCAGGGTGCGGCCGGGTGCTTTGGGCAGGACGTCCCACTGGGCGGCGAGGGCGACCTCGGCGGGCAGCTTGGTCAGGGTGGTGATGATGGCCTGGGCGCGGGGCCAGTCGATGAGGCCGCGCTCGAGGAGCTCACCGGTGGGCTCGAACATCCCGTCGAAGGCGCGTCCGCAGGCGGCCATCTTGGTGGCGGCCTGTTTGGTGATTCGGAGCCGCATGGACAGCTCCTGGCCCACGACCGACTCACCGCGGGTGTGGCCGGGGGTGTCACTCGGCCAGGTGGGGTTGAGGGAGTCGCGTTCGGCGAGGACCGCGGCGGCGCGGGCGGCCTGGGCGGCGGACCAGGCCTCCATGCGCTTGTGGGCGGCGATGACCTCGACGAGGGAGAAGTCGTCGACCTCGGTGGGGTCGATGGCCCGCAGCAGCGTGGACAGCCGCTCACTCGGCTCCAGCGGTGCGAGGAAGTCACCCAGCGCGCCGGGCTCGGGAAGCAGCTCGGCCAGCACCGCCCGCGCCCAGGCCGGCGGCTGGAGAACCTCACCCATCGGGACTGTGATCTGTACCCGCTCGGCAACGGAGGGGCCGGCAGCCGGCGCCACCTCAGGTGAGAAGGGGCGGTCGACACGCTCACGCGCCGGCTCGGGTTCAACGCTCGACGAGTTAGAAGACAGGAAATCGGACCAGCGGAACGAGCGGATCCGCCACCCGGGGCGCTGTTGCGCTGCGCCGCCCTGCCCGGTCTCCTCGTCGGCCATCCTGTCACCTCCTCATTGCCACTATGATATAGAACACACGTTCGAACAGCAAGGGGTGTGGAGGAGGATTTCTTGCTCGCCTTCGTGGTCCCGGTGAGAGGATCGGACCATGGACCACGACCTCCACTTCACCGGTGACGCCGCCGCGGACCAGCTGCTGTCCACCGACCCGCTGGCCCTGCTCATCGGCATGCTGCTGGACCAGCAGGTCCCGATGGAGACCGCCTTCGCCGGCCCGCACAAGCTGCACGAGCGCCTTGGCGGCTTCGATGCCGCACGCCTCGCGGCCATGGACCCGGACGAGCTCACCGAGGTCATGCGCCAGACCCCCGCCGTCCACCGCTACCCCGGCTCGATGGCCAAGCGGATCGTCGCCCTGTGCGCCGCCGTCGTCGAGGACTACGACGGCGACGTCTCTCGCCTGTGGACCGACGGCGATCCCGACGGCGCCGAGATCCTGCGCCGCCTCAAGAAGCTGCCCGGCTACGGCGAGCAGAAGGCGAGGATCTTCCTCGCCCTCCTCGGCAAGCAGTGCGGGCTGCAGGCCCCGGGCTGGCGCGAGGCGGCGGGGGACTACGGCGAGGAGGGCGCGCGTCGGTCCATCGCGGACGTCGTCGACGAGGACACGCTGCTGCAGGTCCGCGAGACCAAGCGGGCGATGAAGGCGGCGGCCAAGAAGAAGGACTGAGCGTGCGCGCCGCGGCCGCCGACCCCAGCGAGCGGCGATGAGCGCCGCGATCGCCGCCGCGGTCGGGGTGCTCGTCGGCGTCGTCGTCGGCACCCTGGGCGCGGGCGGCGGCATCCTCAGCCTGCCGATCCTCGTCTACGTCCTCGGCCAGGACCCGCACGCGGCGGCGACGGCGTCGCTCGTCATCGTCGGGGCGACCTCGCTCGTCTCCCTCGTCCCGCACGCCCGGCGCGGGAACGTCCAGTGGCGGCGCGGACTGGTCTTCGGGCTGCTCGGGGTTGTCGGTGCCCTCGGCGGCGCGCGCCTCGCGGCGCTCGTGGACGCCGACCTCCTCATGACGCTGCTCGCCGCCCTGCTCCTCGTCGTCTCCCTCGTCATGCTGCGCCGCTCGCTGACGGACAGGCGCCGAAACGACGACGGCGTGAGCGAGCCGGCATCCAAGGGCCAGGTCGCGCAGGTGGTGCTCACCGTCGTCGTCGCCTCGCTCGTCGGCCTGCTCACCGGTTTCTTCGGCGTCGGCGGCGGGTTCATCGTCGTCCCGGCGCTGCTCCTCGTCATGCGGGTGGACATGCGCCTGGCGGTGGGGACCTCGCTGCTCGTCATCGTCGTCAACGCCGTGCTCGGGCTGGTCGGCCGGGTCGGGCAGGACCTCGCCGTCGACTGGCCGGTGGTCGCTGCCTTCGCGGTGACGTCGATGGCCGGTGGGCTCCTGGCCGGGCGCTTCTCCGCGCGCGCGAAGCAGCGCACGCTCAGCCTGCTCTTCGCGCTGCTGCTGCTCACCGTCGCCGTCGTCACCGGGGTACAGGCGGTGCCCGGGCTCCTCGGGTCCTGAGCCGTCTCACCGGACGACGTCGTAGACCTGCTTCTGGATGCCGTTGGAGTACGCCTCGTGCTCGACGAGCCGCAGCCGGGTCGCGTCCTTGTCCGCCGTGCTGAAGAGGCGCTTGCCCGCCCCGAGCAGCAGCGGGTAGACGAGCAGGTAGTAGCGGTCGACGAGTCCGGCGTCCGCCAGCGCGGCCCCGAGCTGGGCGCTGCCGTGGACGAGGATCGGGCCGCCGTCGGACTGCTCCTTGAGCTCGGCGACGTCGTCGAGCGAGCGCAGGATGGTCGCCGGCCACCGGGGGTCGTCCCGCTCGAGGGTGGTCGA
Source organism: Georgenia phoenicis (assembly GCF_047302425.1). Classification (NCBI taxonomy): domain Bacteria; kingdom Bacillati; phylum Actinomycetota; class Actinomycetes; order Allobogoriellales; family Allobogoriellaceae; genus Georgenia; species Georgenia phoenicis. The sequence continues at coordinate 1,110,180 of NZ_CP154855.1, forward strand.
CACGACGTAGCGGGGCAGCGTGTTGTACCGGGCGAACTCCTCCATCGTCGGCCAGACCGGCGCGAACTCCTCGTAGCTGCGGCGGCCGAGCAGCAGGGCGCCGGCCTCCTCCTGCTCGCGACCCTTGATCTCGTAGGCGGCCTCGTCGAACTCCACCTCCTTGAACGTCCATCCGGCGTTGCGGTACCCCGGGCCGCCGCCCGGGGCCTCCATGACGCCGTCGACGGACACGAACGCGGTGACGATCAGCGTGCGCATGGGCTCATCCCCCTCCTCGACTGTGACTGCTGTGTCGAGCCGCGCCGAGGCACCGGTGGCCGGCCGGGCCGACACTGTGCCGCCGATGTACCACCAGCGAGGGTGTGCGTTCAAGTGTTTTACCCGGCCGGCAGCTCGAGCATGGCCAGGAGGGCACGCGTCGCGGGGGAGGGTTTAAGGCGCTCCACGCGAGGTACTCCACGCGGACCGGGCCGTCGTTCACCGGGACCGTCCGGACGCCAGGGTGGCGCACCGCGATCTCCTCGGCGAGCAGCGTGACCGCCAGCCCCTGCGCGACGAGGCTGAGCATGAGCTCGGCGGACGTCACCTCGTAGGCGACCTCGCGCTCCAGCCCGGCGGCGGCGAAGGCGTGGTCGCTCTGCGCCCGCCCCGGTGAGGTCCGTGGGAAGTCCGCGAAGGTCTCGTCGGCCAGGTCGCGCAGCGACACCGTCCCGCGCTCGGCGAGGGGACGGGGCGGCGGGAGGACGTCGATTAGCCGCTCCCGGGCCAGCTCGCGTGCCTCGACCCCGCGCGGGTGCACGCCCTCCCGCAGCCCGAGCACCGCGACGTCGAGCTCACCCGCCGCCACCTGCGCCGCCATCGTGTCGCTCGACCGCACGTGCAGGCTCACCCGCACGGCACCGTGCGGCTCCCGGAAGCGCTGGAGCAGGGCGGGGATGTCGAGGGCGACGACTCCCTCGCGTTGGGCATCGAGCAGGCGCTGCGATCGCACCTACATCATGAGGGCCGGCCGCATCACCGGGGTCCAGCCCGGGCAGGATCGCCATGACCTTCCGGGGTGCGCATGACATGTGAGTCCTCCTGTGCGCGTGCGTCGTCGGCACGCCGTCGTCAACCGGGCCCGTGCTGCCGGCCCGGGAGTTTGCCGAACTCGGATGAGCCGCCTGTGCGCCCGCGCCGACCCCGTGTCGGTTTGTTGTGGCATGCAACCAGCGGGACGCTCGGGTGCAAGCGCCCCTGCCTGGGGCGGCGGCTCAGCGGTCGCTGCGGACGAGGAGGTCGCCGATCTCGCAGTCGAGGGCGTGGCAGATCGCGGTGAGGGTGGAGAAGCGGATGGCGCGGGCGCGGTCGTTCTTCAGCACCGAGAGGTTGACGATGCTCATCCCCACGAGCTCGCTCAGCCGGGTCAGCGTCATACCGCGCTCGGCGAGGAGCTCGTCGAGCCGGCAGTGGACGCCGGTGGGGGAGTCGTCCTCGGCCGTGGCGCGCGCCATCAGACCAGGCCCTCGGTGTCCCGCTGCAGGCGCGCCCCGACCTGGAAGGCGAGGGCGACGACGCCGAGCGCCAGGGCCACGCCCAGCGGCGCGAGGTCGAGGTCGAGCGCGAAGGCCATGAGGCCCTCGTAGCCCTCGGGGCGGGCGGTGTCCGCGCCGGCGGTGACGTCCGGACCGAGGTGGTCGACGACCGCCGCCTTCCCGGCGGCGTCGAGGACCTGGCTCACCGTGCCGCCGACGGCGATGAGGGCGGCGCTGGCGACGAGCGCGGCCGTCATCGACCGCCCGAAGGGGCGGGTGCGGAGCACCCGCAGCGCGAGCCACAGCAGGGTCAGGCTCACGCCCGTGACGGCCAGTGCGACCACCGCCGCCTGCCCGGCGAGGAGCCACCGCGCGGCGTCCGGCAGCTCGGTGAGTGTGAGGGTCACGCTCTCGTACCGGGCGTCGGTCACCTGCGCGAAGGGCGCGGTGAACTCCGGCGTGCGGGCGTTGGCGAGCGCGAAGCCGGAGATGGTCAGCGGGTCGTCGCGCAGCGCGTTGACGACGGACAGTACGCCGCCGGCCGCCGCGCCCAGGGCCACCAGCCCGGCCAGTGCCGCCGTCGCTCCGAGGGCGAAGCGGTCCCCGCGGGACATGGTGGGCCGCTCGTCCACCTGAGGTGTCGCAGCGTCCATGGTGGCACTCCTTAGCGATAGTCGTTAATAACGAATGTCGCTAAACCTAGGCTCCGAGGGCACCCCTGTCAACGGTGTAGCGCACGCCCCGCGGCAGGCGTACGCTCTCGCCCGAGCTCCTGCCTCTGGGGCCCGACGGCGCAGCGCCTCATCTGCGACGAGTCGACCTCGGAGCTCAGGAATGACGTCGAGACTCAGCGCGCGGACGAACCTGCGCGTGCCCGCCCGGGTGCCCAGCCCGGTCCGCCGCCCCGAGCCGCGCCACGCCGTCGTGCGGTGGCTGCTGCGCCACGAGGTGTCCCCCGCTGGCCCGCAGACCACGCACCCGGCCGCGCGCACCCACGCGTGGTGGAAGGTCATGTGCCTCACCGGCCTGGACTACTTCTCCACCCTCGCCTACCTGCCCGGGATCGCGGCGCTCGCCGCGGGCGCGCTGTCCCCGCTCGCCACGCTCGTCATCGTCGCGCTCACCCTCTTCGGGGTGCTGCCGATGTACCGGCAGGTCGCGAAGGAGAGCCCGCACGGGCAGGGCTCGATCGCCATGCTCGAGCACCTGCTGCCCTTCTGGCGCGGCAAGGTCTTCGTCCTCGCGCTCCTCGGCTTCGTCGTCACGTCGTGGATCGTCACGATGACGCTCTCCGCCTCCGACGCGACGGTCCACCTCGTCGAGAGCCCGCTCGTCCCCGAGGCGCTGTCCGACCACGCCGTCGGGGTGACCATCGCGCTCCTGCTCGTCCTCACCGGCGTCTTCCTCCTCGGCTTCACCGAGGCGATCACCGTGGCCATCCCCGTCGTCGGGCTCTTCCTCGTGCTCAACGCCGCCGTCGTCGCCGCCGGTGCGACCGAGCTCCTCGCCCGGCCCGACCCGCTCCACGACTGGTGGCAGGGGCTGCTCGCCACGCCGCCGGCGAGCGGGCTGACCCACGTCGTCCTCGCCTTCCCGCTGCTCATCCTCGGCCTGTCCGGCTTCGAGACGGGCGTGAGCATGATGCCGCTCGTCTCCGCCGGTGAACGGCCCAGCCGGCAGACCCGGATCCGCAACACCCACGCCCTGCTGACGACGGCGGCGCTCGTCATGTCCGGCTACCTCCTGGCCACGAGCGCCGTCACGACCCTTCTCGTCCCGCCCGCCGAGCTCGAGCCGGGCGGCGCCGCCAACGGGCGCGCGCTCGCCTACCTCGCCCACGGGCTGCTGGGGGAGGCCTTCGGCACGGTCTACGACGTCAGCACCGTGCTCATCCTCTGGTTCGCGGGCGCCTCCGCCATGGCGGGCCTCGTCAACATCGTCCCGCGCTACCTCCCGGCCTACGGGATGGCGCCGGAGTGGGGGCGCGCCGTGCGGCCTGTCGTCCTCGTCTACGGGACGCTCGCGATCGCGCTCACCGTCGTCTTCGACGCCGACGTCGATGCGCAGGCGGGGGCCTACGCCACCGGCATCCTCGCGATGATGATCTCGGCCGCCGTCGCGGTCACCATCTCCATGGCCCGAGGGCGACGACGGCGCGCGGCCACCGGCTTCGGCGTGCTCACCGCGCTCCTGGGCTACGCGCTCGTCGACAACGTCGTCACCCACCCCGACGGCATCGCGATCGCCGCCGTCTTCGTCCTCGGCATCGTGCTCACCTCACTCCTGTCGCGAGCGGCGAGGACGATCGAGCTGCGCGTCGGGAGCATCACCTTCGACGACGCCGCCCGCCGCTACCTGGCCGATGCGCTCCGTCACGACGGCACGCTCAACGTCGTGGCGAAGAAGCCCGAGCGCGGCGGGCCGCAGCAGTACGAGCACAAGGAGAGCGAGCAGCACGGCCTCAACAGACTGCCCACCCGCGCCCACGAGCTCTTCCTCGAGGTCGTCGTCGACGACCCCTCCCGCTTCTCCGAGGACCTCCACGTCCACGGGGTCCAGGTGGCCGGCTACCGGGTGCTGCGCGTCCACAGCCCGGCCGCCCCCAACGCCATCGCCGGCATCCTGCTCGCGCTCGCGGCGGCCACCGGGGTGCGCCCGCACTGCTACTTCGCGTGGTCGGAGGGCTCCCCGGTGCACCACCTCCTGCGCTACCTGTTCCTCGGGCAGGGGGACACCCCGGTGCTCGTCCGGGAGATCATCCGGCGCGCCGAGCCCGACCCGGAGCGGCGGCCCACCATCCACGTGGGCGGGTGAGCCGGCGGAGGGAAGGCGCCGCCGTCGTCGTCAGGAGAGCTCGACGACCTCGAACTCCAGGAGGTCGGCGCCGCTGGCCACGGGGCGCCCGCCACCGTGGCCGTGGGAGAACTCCCGGGAGTCGCGCCACGCCTCGAAGTCGGCCTGGCTCGCCCACGTCGTCACGACGAAGTAGCGGTCCTCGCCGGCCACCGGGCGCAGCAGCTGGAAGCCCTCGAAGCCGGGGGCGGAGTCGACGGCGTGCTTGCGCGCGGCGAAACGCGCCTCGAGCTCGGCGCCGGCGCCCTCGGGCACGGAGATGGCGTTGATCTTGACGACGGACATGCGGTCTCCCTCGGGTCGTTCGTACCCCGATCGTAGGCACGTCAGTCGAGCAGCCAGTGGTGGCGCAGGCGCAGGGCGCGCTCGAGCCCGGCGAGGACGGCCGCCACGGACAGCGGCGTGTTGAGCCAGGCCGGCAGCTCGACGGGGGAGGTGAAGGCGTACCACCCGGTGACGCCGGCACCGAGCTCGAGGAGCTGCGGGACCTGGAGGAGCAGCGCCAGGACGAGCACCGTCCAAGAGGCCAGGGCCAGGCGGCGGCTGAGCCCGGGGCGCTCGTGGTCCAGGTCCGCCCGCCACCGCTCGGCCGTACCGGGCGCCGGCACGAGCGGCACCTCGGTGCCGTCGACGTGCACGAGGTGCGCGCGGCGCAGGCCGTAGGTGCTCCACCGCACCTCGATGCGGGCGCCGTCGTCCAGCACGAAGGCGGAGGTGCCGCGCTGCACCCGCTCCTGCACGCCGTCGCGGTAGAGGTGGACCTTCTCGTCCCAGTCGAGGAAGTCGACCTCGACGTCCCACCGCGCACCGGCGTGCTCGGTGCCGAGCACGCCGCGCCACAGCCACTGCAGCCCGCGCACCGGCCGCAGCGCGCTGCCGTCCCCTGCCCTCTCCCTAGCCACGGCACCACGGTCCCGCGCGGCCCGCGGCACGGCGTCAGCCTTTCGGCCGACCTGGGTCAGCCGGCGGGCTCCTGGGCGACGGCGCCCGAGGACTCGCGGACGATGAGCCGGGGCCGGTTCGGCACCGGGTCCCCCTCGCGCCCGTCGAGGGCGGCGAAGAGCGTGTCGATGGCGTGCCGGCCGAGCGCCTCGAAGGGCTGGCGCACCGTCGTCAGCGGCGGCTCGTAGAACTCACAGCCCGCGACGTCGTCGTAGCCGACGACGGCGATGTCATCCGGGATCCGCAGCCCCGCCCGGTGGAAGGCGCGCATCGCGCCGAGCGCCATGTAGTCGTTCGCCGCGAAGACGGCGGTGGGCAGCTCCCGCTGGGCGAGCAGGCGGTGCGCACCGGCGTAGCCGTCGGTGCCCTCCCAGCCGCCGCTCACCGGCTCGGGCACGGGCAGCCCCGCCTCCTCGAGCGCCGCCCGCCAGCCGACGACCCGGGCGCGCGCGTCAAACCAGTCCGCGGGCCCGGCGAGGTGGGCGATGCGCTCGTGGCCCAGGGAGACGAGGTGCGCCGTCGCGTCCCGCGCGCCCTGCTCGTTGTCGATGGCGACGACGTGCAGCGGTCCCGGGTCGGCCAGGTCGGTGGCGATGGCGACGACGGGCAGCGTCCCCGCCAGCCGCTGCGCCTCCACCGCCGTCTGCGTCGTGGGGGCGACGACGATGACGCCGTCCACGCCGAGGGTGAGGAAGAAGTCGAGGACCTCGGTGGGGCTGGTGCGGGCCGTCTCGGTCGCGGCGCTGATCGTCGCGTAGCCGTAGGTGAGGGCCGCCTCCTGGATCGCCAGCGTCATGTGGCTGGGCCCGAAGAGCGTGACCGCGGGCGTGACGACCCCGATGAGGTGGGAGCGGCGGGTGGCCAGCGCGCGCGCGGACATGTTGCGGCGGTAGCCCAGGGCCTCGATCGCCCGCTCCACCCGCTCCCGGGTGGCGGGCCGCACCAGGTCGGGGGAGTTGAGCACCCGCGAGACCGTCTGGTGGGAGACGCCGGCGTGCGCGGCGACGTCCGCCATCACCGGCGAACGCCGGGCCTTCGGCACCTCGTTGTCCACTGGGTTCTCCAATCGGCTCGTCGGGGCACATTGTGCCGCCTCCGGGCCCGTGCATGTGAGCGGTCTCAGGCTCCTTCGAGGGAGGAGCCGCGCACGACGAGCCGGCACGGCTGGGTGTGTACGCCCGACTCCCGCTTGCCGTCGATCGCGTCGAAGATCGCCTGCGCGGCGCGGCGCCCGAGCTCCTCGAAGCACATGTCGACGCTCGTCAGCTGCGGCCGGGCCCCCGTCGCGAGGATCTCCCAGTTGTCGAAGCTGACGACGGCGACGTCGCGGGGCACCTCGCGGCCGAGGTCGCGCAGCGTGTCGAGGACCCCGCGCGCGATCTGGTCGCTGCCGCAGATGATCGCGTCGACCTCCGAGCGCTCGAGGACCGTGCGGGCCGCCGCCCTGCCCCAGGACTCGGACCAGGTGCCGTGGACGGCGCGGCCGTCGACGAGCGCGAGGCCGGCGGCCGCCATGGCCTCGTCGACGCCCTGGACGCGGTCGCGGGCCGCCGCGTAGGCCGGGTCACCGGCGATGTGGGCGATGCGGGTGCGCCCCAGGCCGAGCAGGTGCTCGGCGGCCTGGCGCCCGGCGCCGACGTTGTCCGGGACGAGGGACAGGTCCGCCGGGTCCTCGGAGGGGGCGTAGACGTAGACGACGGGCACCGGGAGGTCCGGCAGCGGCGGGCGCGGGTCGGTGCGGCTGCCGACGACGATGAGCCCGTCGACCCGGCGCCCGAGCAGCGCCTGGAGGTGGTAGGACTCGCGGATCGGGTCCTCGCGCGCGTCGCAGAGGAAGATCGAGGTCTTCCCCGCGCCGAAGGCGTCCTCGGCCCCCATGAGGATGGGGATGGAGAAGCGGCCCTCGAGGTCGTTGGTCAGCAGCCCGACCGTGCCGCTGTGCCCGCTGAGCAGGTTCTGCGCCAGCGCGTTGGGCGTGAAGGCGAGGCGCTCGGCCGTCTCGACCACCCGCCGTCGGGTCTCGGGGTGGACGTTCGCGCGTCCGTTCAGTGCCTTGGACGCGGTCGCGACCGAGACCCCCGCGAGCTGGGCGACGTCCCGGAGGGTCACCTTGCGGCCGCGGGGAAGTACGTCGTCGTTCACGGCGGCTCCTCACGTGGGATGAAACGACGGTCATCGTAGCGTTGTTTTGTGGCCCGCGACTCGTGCTACGGTGCTCCCGAAAACCATTTCGGTACGTTTCCGTACCGACCCCACATGGGATCCGGGCACAGCCCGGAGGAGGAGAGGGTGCAATGACGACCCAGTTGACGAGGCGCGCGATGGTGGGGGCCACCGCAGTCCTGGCACTGACCCTGGCCGCGTGCGGCGGTGGCAGTGACGACGCAGCCGACGACGGCGCGAGCGGTGGCGGCTCGAACGAGCTCACCGTGTGGCACTACTTCAGCGAGGACAACCAGGTCGCGCTGATGGACGCCTACGCGGAGAAGTTCGAGGAGGAGCACGAGGGCGTCACCGTCAACAACGTGTTCCAGCCCTACGACCAGATGAACTCCAAGGTCGTCTCGGCCGCCGGAGCGGGCGAGGGCCCCGACGTCATCGTCTTCAACGGCGCCGAGTGGAGCACGCTGGCGATGGCCGGTGCGCTCGCCCCGCTCGACGACTACCTGGCGGACTTCGAGGACGCCGACCAGCTCCCCGACGCCGTCATCCACGGCATGGACGGGTCCACCTACGCCGTCCAGGGCTACGTCAACCTCCTCGGCCTCTGGTACAACGCCGACATCCTCGCGGAGATCGGCGTCGAGCCGCCCACGACCATGGAGGAGCTCGAGTCCGCCATGGCCGCCGCCGTCGACGCCGGCTACCGCGGCATCACGCTCTCCGCGCTGCCGCAGTCGCAGGGCGAGTGGCAGGCCTACCCGTGGCTCAGCGACGCGGGCTTCGACTACGAGAACCTCGACGAGGCCGCCCTCGCCGAGGGGCTGGGCCGGGTCCGCGGCTGGATCGAGGAGGGCTACCTCTCGCAGGAGGCCGTCACCTGGGACCAGACCGTGCCCTTCCAGCAGTTCACCGCCGGTGGCGTCGCCTTCGCCGAGAACGGCAACTGGCAGATGGGCGCCGCCGAGGCGGACGCCGACTTCGAGTACGGCGTCGTCCCGCTCCCGCTCGGCGACAGCGGCCAGGTCTACCTCGGTGGTGAGGGCCAGGCCATCGGCGCCAACTCCGACAACCCCGACCTCGCCTGGGAGTACCTGCAGTCGACCTACCTCGACTACGACGGCCAGCTCATCGCCCAGCAGAACGTCGGGTCGATCCCGTCCCGCGCCGACGCCTCCGCCGAGGAGAGCGTGACGAGCGACGAGCTGCTCCAGCCCTTCGCCGAGACGCTCAACGAGCGCGGCACCAACTACCCGGCCTCGGTCATCCCGCCGGAGGTCGTCGCCGACGTCCAGACCGCGGTGGGCCAGGCGTGGAGCGCCGCGCTCGCCGGGCAGAGCACCCCCGAGGACGCCGCCGCCCAGGTCATCGGGCAGCTCCAGGGCCTCATCGGCTGACGGAGGGGGAGGCGCTGATGTCGACAACTACTCGTGAGAGGCATGGCTGACATGACGATCACCCCGGTACCGGCGCCTCCCCGCCGTCGCGGGCGCACGTCCCCGCGACCGGCGCGGACGAGGAACACGCGGTACGTCTTCCTCGTCCCCGCGGCGATCTTCTTCGCCCTGTTCTCGATCTACCCGCTGTACACGCTCGTGTCGATGAGCCTGAGCGACGTCACCTCGGCGACGCTCAACACCGACTGGGTCTTCAGCGGCCTGGACAACTTCCGCGCCGGCTTCGAGTCCGGCGAGACGACCGGCGCGCTGCTGCGCACCCTCGTCTTCGTCCTGTTCGTCACGGTCGTCGGCATGGTCGGCGGCCTGGCCGCCGCGATCGCGCTGCGGACCACCGGCTGGTGGTCCGCGGCGGTCCTCGCGGTCATGGTCTTCGTCTGGGCGCTGCCGCCGGTGGTCAACGGCAGCGTGTGGAAGTTCCTCCTCGCCGACGCCGGGCTGCTCAACATGCTCGCCCGCTGGCTGGGGCTGACCGACACGGCACTGCCCTTCCTCTACGACCCGCAGTGGGCGCTGTGGGCGGTCGCCTTCGTCAACTCGTGGGCGGTCATCCCCTTCAACGCCCTCGTCTTCCGCGCGGCGCTGCTCAACATCTCCCCGGAGGTCTTCGAGGCCGCCGCGCTCGACGGCGCGAACAAGTGGCAGGAGATCCGCCACATCATGATCCCCGCCGCCCGCCCGACGGCGATGGTCCTGCTCGTCCTCACGATCGTCTTCGGCTTCCGCAGCTTCGACTACATCTACGTCATGACCTACGGCGGGCCGGGCTCCGCGACGACGACCCTGCCCTTCCTCGGGTACCTCCAGGCCTTCGGGCGCTACGACTTCGGCCTGGGATCGGCGACGTCGGTCATCACCGTGCTCCTCGTCGTCGTCCTGGCCCTCGTCTACGTCCGCAGCATCCGCAGGGAGGAGAGCGAGTAGTGCGCACCAAGGCCGGGCCGGTCACCACCGGCATCAAGATCATCCTCGCGCTGCTGTACGGCGTCCCGTTGCTGTGGATCGTCCTCACGTCCTTCAAGTCCAGCGGGGACGTCTTCAACAGTGACGCCGCCCTCGTGTTCCGCCCCGTGACGGAGGCCTACGTCAACGTCCTCGGGCCGGACCTGTTCGTCGCGTTGCGGCAGTCGGTCGTCATCGCGGTCGGGACGACGGCGCTCGTCCTGCTCATCGGGATCCCCGCCGCCTACGCCCTGGCGCGCACGAGCGGCCTGCTCACCTCGGTGGGGCTGGCGCTGCTCATCGTCCTGCAGATGCTGCCGCAGACGGCCAACGTCATCCCGCTGTTCCAGGTCTTCAGCCAGTGGGGGCTGCTCGACAGCACGCTCGGCGTCATCATCGCCGACACGGCGCTGCTCACGCCCTTCGCTGTCATGCTCATGCGCCCCTTCTTCCGGGCCGTGCCCGTCTCGCTCGAGGAGGCCGCCTCGCTCGACGGCGCGAACCTGCTGCGCACCTTCGGGCGGATCGTCCTGCCCGTGGCGCGCAACGGTGTCGCGACGACCGGGACGCTCGTCTTCATGCTCGCGTGGGGCGAGTTCCTCTACGCGGTCAACCTCTTCCTCTCGCCGGGGACCTACCCGCTGAGCGCGCTCGTCGCGCAGCAGGTCGGCGCCTTCGGCATCGACTGGCCCGGCCTCATGGTGCTGGCCGTCCTCACGTCCCTCCCGATCCTCATCGTCTACGCGCTCAGCTACCGGCTGCTCCGCGACGGCCTCACCGTCGGCGCCGTCAAGTAGTCCCGCCACGCCTTCAAGGAGTTGGAAACCGTCATGCCCACAGGCACACCTGCGCTGCCCGTCTCGCCCTCGACGGGCGTCCTGCGGCCGCTCGACCTCCACGAGGTCCGCGTCACCGGAGGGTTCTGGAAGGACTTCCAGCAGCTCAACGCCACGGTGATGATCCGTCACGCCGAGGACTGGATGGAGCGGGTCGGCTGGATCGGCAACTTCGACGCGGCCGTCGAGGGCCGGCTGCCCGCCGACCGGCAGGGCCGGGAGTTCGCCGACTCCGACGTCTACAAGCTCATGGAGGCGATGGCCTGGGAGATCGGGCGCACCGGTGACCCCGAGCTGGAGGCCCGCTTCCAGGCGCTCGTCGACCGCATCGAGCCGGTTCAGGAGGAGGACGGCTACCTCAACACCCACTTCGGGCGCCCCGGCCAGCAGCCGCGCTACAGCGACATGGAGTGGGGCCACGAGCTCTACTGCTTCGGCCACCTCATCCAGGCAGGCGTCGCCCGCGGCCGCACCCACGGGCGCGACCGCTTCGTCGACATCGCCATCCGGGCCGCCGACCACGTGTGCGAGACCTTCGGCCCCGACGGTCTCGACACGATCTGCGGGCACCCGGAGATCGAGCCGGCGCTCGCCGAGCTCGCTCGTTACACGGGGGAGCGCAAGTACCTCGACCAGGCACGGCTCTTCGTCGAGCGCCGCGGCCACGGCCGGCTCGGCGAGATCTGGTTCGGCCCGGAGTACTTCCAGGAGGACGTCCCGGTGCGCGACGCGGAGGTGCTGCGCGGCCACGCCGTGCGGGCCCTCTACCTCGCGGCCGGCGCGATCGACGTCGCCGTCGAGACCGGCGACGACGAGCTCCTCGGGGCGGTGGCCCGGCAGGTGAGCCGCACGGTCGCCCGCCGGACCTACCTCACCGGCGGCATGGGCGCCCACCACGAGGGCGAGGCCTTCGGTGACGACTTCGAGCTGCCCTCCGACCGCGCCTACTCCGAGACCTGCGCCGGCGTCGGTGCCGCCATGGTGGGGGAGCGGCTGCTCCTCGCCACCGGCGACCCCGTCCACGCCGACCTCGTCGAGCGGGTGCTGCTCAACGTCGTCGCCACGTCCCCCTCCGAGGACGGGCGCGGCTTCTTCTACACCAACACCCTCCACCAGCGGGAGCCGGGCACGACGGCCGCCACCGACGAGGTGGCCCCGCGTGCGGCGTCGAGCCTGCGCGCCCCGTGGTTCGCCGTCTCCTGCTGCCCCACGAACGTGGCGCGCACCGTCGCCTCCTTCGGCACCTACGTCGCGACGGCCGACGACAACGGCGTCCAGCTCCAGCAGCTGGCCGCCTGCGAGGTGCGCACGACGCTGCCCGACGGCTGCCCCGTGGCCCTGGACGTCGAGACCGACTACCCGCACGACGGGCGGCTGCGCGTCGTCGTCCGCGAGGACGCCACCCGGCCCTGGACGCTGCGGGTGCGCGTGCCGGGCTGGGCGACCGTCGGTGCGGTCCTGCGCGTGGACGGGCAGGAGACGACCGTCATGCCCGGCTACGCCGAGGTGCGCCGCGCCTTCCGCGCGGGCGACGTCGTCGAGCTCGACCTGCCGGTGCGCGCCCGCTGGACCTGGGCCGACCCGCGCGTGGACGCCGTGCGCGGGCAGGTGGCCGTCGAGCGCGGCCCGCTCGTCATGGCGCTGGAGTCCACGGACCTCGGGGAGGACGTCAACCTCGCCGCCGTCGAGGTCGGGGCCGCTCCGGTCGAGCGGGACGGGCAGGTGCTCGTGCGGGTCCGCACCGCGGCGCCCGACGAGCGGAGCTGGCCCTTCGCGGCCGAGCCGCCGCACCCGGAGGCGGTCGAGGACGCGGGCCTCGTGCCGCTCGTGCCCTACCACCGCTGGGGCAACCGCGGTCCCTCGACCATGCGGGTGTGGATCCCGCAGGCCTGAGCCGCGCGGACGGCGGGACGAGACGGTCCCGCCGTCCTGCTCGGTTTCCGGCGATGTGAGCGGTAACATCGGAGCCGAACGGTCGACGACGACGCTTTGGGAGGACACCAGTGACTGCACGGACCGACACGGAGGTGGCGCGATGAGGGCGCTGCGAGATCTCACCGCCGAGCAGCAGGAGGCGGTGGCCAACACGCGCGGCGTCGTCGCCGCGCTGCACGCCGAGCTCCCGCGCAACGGGCTCGTCGTGTGGACGGCCGGGAACGTCTCCCAGCGGGTGCCCGGCACGGACCTGTTCGTCATCAAGCCCTCGGGCGTCTCCTACGACGAGCTGGCCCCCGACGTCATGGTCGTGTGCGAGCTCGACGGCACGAAGATCGACGACGGCACCGCGGCCCACCTGCAGCCCTCGTCCGACACCGCCGCGCACGCCTACGTCTACCGGCACATGCCGGAGGTGGGCGGCGTCGTCCACACCCACTCGCCCTACGCGACCGCCTGGGCCGCCGTCGGCGAGCCGGTGCCGTGCACGCTGACGATGATGGCCGACGAGTTCGGCGGGCCCGTCCCCATCGGCCCCTTCGCCCTCATCGGCGACGACTCCATCGGCCGCGGCATCGTCGAGACGCTGCGCGACTCGCGCTCCCCGGCGGTGCTCATGCAGAACCACGGGCCCTTCACGATCGGCAAGGACGCCCGCGCCGCCGTCAAGGCCGCCGTCATGGTCGAGGAGGTCGCACGGACGACCTTCCTCGCCCGCCAGCTCGGCACCCCGATCCCGATGGACCAGGCCGACATCGACCGCCTGTACGACCGCTACCAGAACGTCTACGGCCAGCCCGCCGACGACGACGAGCAGGAGAGCTGAACATGGACAACCCCTTCGAGGGCAAGGAGATCTGGTTCCTCACCGGGAGCCAGGACCTCTACGGCGAGGACACCCTCGCCCAGGTCGCCGAGCAGTCGGCGCAGATCGTCACGACCCTCAACGAGGCCGCGCAGATCCCGGTGCGGATCGTGCTCAAGGGCACGATGAAGGACCGCGACGCGATCCGCGACACCGCCCAGGCCGCCAACGCCGACCCGAGCTGCCTCGGCGTCATCGTGTGGATGCACACCTTCTCCCCGGCGAAGATGTGGATCCTCGGGCTCGACGCGCTGACCAAGCCGCTGCTCCACCTCCACACCCAGGCCAACCTCGCGCTGCCGTGGTCCACGATCGACATGGACTTCATGAACCTCAACCAGGCGGCGCATGGCGACCGGGAGTTCGCCTACCTCGCCACCCGGATGGGCGTGGCGCGCAAGACCGTCGTCGGGCACGCCAGCCACGAGCCGGTGCGCGACCAGATCGCCACCTGGACCCGCGCCGCCGCCGGCTGGGACGCGCTGCAGCACATGCGCGTGGCCCGCTTCGGCGACAACATGCGCGACGTCGCCGTCACCGAGGGTGACAAGACCGAGGCCGAGATCGCCCTGGGCGTCTCGATCAACACGTGGGGCGTCAACGACCTCGTCGAGAAGGTCGAGGCCGTCGAGGAGTCCGCGATCGACGCGCTCGTCGCCGAGTACGACGAGCTGTACGACGTCGTCCCCGAGCTCGGCCCCGACGGTGACCGTCGCGAGTCGCTGCGCTACGGCGCCCGCCAGGAGCTCGCGCTGCGCGCCTTCCTCGAGGAGGGCGGCTTCACCGCCTTCACGACGAACTTCCAGGACCTCGGCGGGCTGCGCCAGCTGCCCGGCCTGGCCGTCCAGCGGCTCATGGCCGACGGCTACGGCTTCGGTGCCGAGGGCGACTGGAAGACCGCGATCCTCGTGCGCGCGGCCAAGGTCATGGGCTACGGCCTGCCCGGCGGAGCCTCGCTCATGGAGGACTACACCTACGAGATGACCCCGGGCCGGGAGAAGATCCTCGGCGCGCACATGCTCGAGGTGTGCCCCAGCCTCACGGAGACCAAGCCCTCGCTGGAGATCCACCCGCTGGGCATCGGCGACCGCGAGGACCCCGTCCGCCTCAAGTTCACGGCCGACCCGGGCACCGCCGTCGTCGTCTCCCTCGCCGACCTGCGCGAGCGCTTCCGGCTCACCGCGAACGTCGTCGACGTCGTCGAGCCGGACGAGGCGCTGCCGAACCTGCCCGTGGCCTGCGCCGTGTGGGAGCCGCGCCCGGACTTCGCGACGTCCGCGGAGTGCTGGCTGACCGCCGGGGGAGCGCACCACACCGTCATGTCGACGGCGCTGGGTATCGAGGCCTTCGAGGACCTCGCCACGATCGCGGGCATCGAGCTGGCGATCATCGACGAGAACACCTCGGCTCGGGCCTTCCGCGACGAGCTGCGCCTCAACCTCGCCTACTACCGCCTGGCCCAGGGCCTGTAGGCACGCACGCAGAAGGGGCCGGCCCGAGTGGGCCGGCCCCTTTCGCGTGCTCACCCTTGGCGCGGCGCGTGCGGCCCCGAGGAGGCGCGGACCACGAGCTGGGGTCTGCTCGACACCGGAGCCGGAGTGGCGCCCTCGAGGACGGCCAGCAGCGTCTCGATGGCCTGGACGCCCACCTCGTCGAAGGGCTGGCGCACCGTCGTGAGGGGCGGACCGTAGAAGGCTGAGCCCGGGACGTCGTCGTAGCCCACCACGGCGACGTCCTCGGGCACCCGCAGGCCGGCGTCGGCGAAGGCGCGCAGCAGGCCGAGGGCGAGGTGGTCGTTGGCGGCGAAGACCGCCGTCGGGACCTGCCGCTGCGCCAGGAGCCGCCGCCCCGCGGCGTAGCCGTCGCTCGCGTCCCAGCCTCCCGGGAGCACCTTGGGGACCGGGAGCCCGGCCGTGAGGAGCTGCGCGCGCCAGCCCTCGACGCGGGCGTGCGCGTCGAACCAGTCGGCCGGCCCCGCGACGTGCGCGATGTGCCGGTGCCCGAGGCCGACGAGGTGCGCGGTGGCGTCCTGCGCCCCGCGGTGGTGGTCGATGCTCACCAAGTGCAGCGGCCCGTCGGTGGACCGGTCCGCCGAGATGACGACGACGGGCAGGGAGGCCGCGAGCCCGCGCGCCGCCTCGGCGGTCCGGACGGTCGGCGCGACGACGACGATCCCGTCGACCCGGAGGTCGAGGAAGAACTCGAGGACCTCGCGGGGGTTCGTCGTCGTGTCCTCGATGGCCGCGCTGACGCTGGCGTACCCGGCCGCGCGGGCGGCGCGCTGGATGGACGTCGTCGCGCTGCTCGGGCCGAAGAGGGTCACGCCCGGTGTGACGACGCCGATGAGCTGGCTCCGGTTCGTCACCAGCGCCCGCGCCGACAGGTTGCGCCGGTAGCCCAGCTCGGCGATCGAGCGGAGCACCCGGTCCCGCGTCTCCGGGCGCACCAGCCCGGGGGAGTTGAGCACCCGGGAGACGGTCTGGTGCGACACCCCGGCCCGCGCGGCGACGTCGGCCATGACGGGCGGGCGGCGTGGCGTCGGGTCCATGGTTCCCCCTGTGGGCGGTGTCGGCGTCGACTGACCAGAAGGGCCTCCCGGAGACCGGTCGACGTCGACCACAAGCTCCGCGAAACCTCTTGACCGGTGAAATGTTAGCGCCCACAATGAGAGCGCTAACACACTGACACGCACGCTGAGTGCGGCAGGCATCGCCGTAGATGCATCTCGAGGAGGAGACATGTTCAGTAGCAGAGGCGCACGCCTGCGGGCGACCGTGGCTGTGGCGGCAGCCGCGATGCTGGCCCTGGCCGGCTGTGGCGGAGGGGGCGGTGACGAGAGCGCCGAGGGAGGCGGGGACGGCCTCGTCCGGGTCGGCTTCTCCCAGCTCGGCGCCGAGAGCGGGTGGCGCACGGCCAACACGGAGTCGGTCCAGGCCAGCCTGAGTGAGGAGAACGGGATCGACCTCACCTTCGTCGACGCCCAGCAGAAGCAGGAGAACCAGATCCGGGCCCTGCGTGACTTCGTCTCGCAGGGGATGGATGTCATCGCGTTCTCGCCGGTCATCGAGACGGGCTGGGACCAGGTGCTCCAGGAGATCAAGGACGCCGGGATCCCCGTCGTCCTCGTTGACCGCACCGTCGAGACCACCGTCGAGGACCCCTTCGTCACGTGGATCGGCTCGGACTTCCGCGCGGAGGGCGTGACAGCGGGGGAGTGGGTGGCCGAGAACCACCCCGACGCCCAGATCTTCGAGCTCCAGGGCACGATGGGCTCCGGCGCGCAGGTCGACCGTCAAGAGGGTTTCCGCGAGATCGTCGGTGACCAGGTCATCGGCGAGGCCAGCGGCAACTTCACCCGCGCCGAGGGCCGCACGGCCGTGGAGGCGGCGCTCCAGGCCTACCCCGACATGGACCTCATCTTCGCCCACAACGACGACATGGGGCTCGGCGCGATCGAGGCCATCGAGGCGGCCGGGATGGTCCCCGGTGAGGACATCACCATCGTCACCGTCGACGCCGTCAAGGACGGGCTGCAGGCCCTCGTCGACGGAAAGTTCAACTTCGTCGTCGAGTGCAACCCGGTCTTCGGTGACCAGCTCGCCGAGCTCATCACCCAGGTGCACGCCGGCGAGGAGGTCCCCGAGCAGACCTTCGTCGAGGAGAGCGCCTTCGACCAGACGATCACCCAGGAGTTCGTGGACGAGCGTCCGTACTGACCCGGGGCCGGCGCCGGGACAGCCCGGCGCCGGCCGTCGGCCCGCCCCGGCGGGAGCCAGTCACCACCTACAGGGAAGGTCGGCGATGTCCGCTGCACCGGCCTCGGTCGTCGAGATGACCGGGATCACGATCACGTTCCCCGGCGTCAAGGCCCTTGACGCCGTCGACTTCCGGCTGTTCCCCGGCGAGGTCCACGCCCTCATGGGCGAGAACGGCGCCGGGAAGTCCACCCTCATCAAGGCGCTCACCGGCGTCTACGGCACCGACGCGGGACGCGTCGTCGTCGCCGGCCAGGAGCAGCGCTTCGGCGACCCGGGCGCCGCGAAGGCGGCCGGCATCAGCACCGTGTACCAGGAGGTCAACCTCTGCTCGAACCTCACCGTCGGTGAGAACGTCATGCTCGGGCACGAGGTGCGCACCGGGCCCTTCATCAACTGGCGCGCCACGCACCGCGAGGCGGCCCGCCACCTCGGGCAGCTCAACCTCGACATCGACCCCCGCTCGCCGCTCGCCTCGCACACCATCGCCGTCCAGCAGCTGTGCGCGATCGCCCGCGCGATCGTCGTCGACGCCAAGGTGCTCATCCTCGACGAGCCGACCTCCAGCCTCGACAAGGCCGAGGTCGCCGAGCTCTTCCGGGTGATCCGCCAGCTGCGTGACCGGGGGGTCGCGATCCTGTTCGTCTCGCACTTCCTCGAGCAGGTGTACGAGATCTCCGACCGGATGACGGTGCTGCGCAACGGCCGGCTCGTCGGGGAGCACCGCACCGCCGAGCTCCCGCGCCTCGACCTCATCTCCAAGATGATCGGCCGAGCGAGCGACGCCTTCGAGGACATCGAGCAGGAGGCCCGGGAGGTCGCCGCGCGCGACGTCAGCGGGGACACGCCCCTGCTCCGCGCCGTCGGTCTCGGCAAGGACGGCTCGATCGAGCCCTTCGACCTCGAGCTCAACGCCGGGGAGATCGTCGGCATGGCGGGCCTGCTGGGCTCGGGGCGGACCGAGGCGGGCCGGCTGCTCGCCGGCGTCGACCGCGCCGACCACGGCACGGTCGAGATCGACGGCACACCCGTGCGGCTCAGCTCCCCGCGGGTGGCACTGAGCCACGACATCGCCTTCTCCACCGAGGACCGGAAGAAGGAGGGCATCGTCGGTGACCTCACGGTCCGGGAGAACATCGCCCTGGCGATCCAGGCGGGACGGGGGACGTGGCGCCCCATCCCGCGCAAGGAGCTCGACGCGATCGTCGCGAAGTACATAGCGGCGCTCGACATCAACCCGCCCAACCCGAACGCCCTCATCAAGAACCTCTCCGGCGGCAACCAGCAGAAGGTGCTGCTCGCCCGCTGGCTCGCGACGAAGCCACGGCTCCTCGTGCTCGACGAGCCCACGCGCGGCATCGACATCGGTGCCAAGGCCGAGATCCAGAAGCTCGTCGCCGACCTCTCCCGGGACGGCATGTCCGTCGTGTTCATCTCCTCCGAGCTCGAGGAGGTCGTGCGGCTCAGCGAGCGGATCCTCGTGCTCCGCGACCGCCGCGTCATCGCCGAGGTGGTCAACGACGACGACGTCACCCCCGGGTCCATCCTCGAGACCATCGCCACGAGCGGAGCGCAGGAGTCATGACCGCGTCCACCGACCGACGCGCGGGGCGCAACCTGCTCCGCGACGTCTCCAGCCACGGCATGTTCTGGCCCGTCGTGGCCCTCGTCCTCCTCGTCCTCGCCTGCGGGCTGCGCAGCTCCGGGTTCCTCGACATCGCCCTGCGTGACGGGCACCTGTTCGGCCAGCTCGTCGACATCGCCCGCAACAGTGCGACGCCGCTCCTGCTCGCCCTGGGCATGTGCCTCGTCATCGCCACCGGAGGGATCGACCTCTCCGTCGGTGCGGTCATGGCGATCTCGCTGGCCGTGTCCCTGGAGTACATCGACGGAGCCGCGGACCCCGGCGCAGCCACCGCGCTCACCGCCGTGGGACTGGGACTGTTCGTCGGCATGCTCGTCGGTGTCTTCAACGGCTTCCTCGTCACGGTGCTCGGCATCCAGCCCTTCATCGCGACGCTCATCCTCATGGTGGCCGGGCGCGGTATCGCCATGCTCATCACGCAGGGGCAGATCACCACGGTGACCAGCCCGCCGTTCAAGTCGATCGGCTCGGGCTTCGTGCTCGGGATCCCCACCCCGGTGGTCATCGCGCTGGCGGTGTTCGTGCTCCTCAGCCTCATGGTCCGGCGGACCGCGCTGGGGATGTTCCTCGAGTCGATCGGCATCAACGGCGAGGCCTCGCGGCTCTCCGGGGTCAAGGCGCGGAGCACGACGTGGATCGTCTACGTCATCGCCGGGCTCCTCGCGGCGCTCGCCGGCATCGTCTACGGGGCACCGACGATGGCGGCCGACGCCAACAACATCGGCCTCATGCGCGAGCTCGACGCGATCATGGTCGTCGTCCTCGGCGGCACCAAGCTCTCCGGCGGCCGGTTCTACCTCGGCGGCGTCGTCGTGGGCGCGCTCATCCTCAGCACCATCGAGCGTGCCGTCATCATCTTCCAGCTGCCCTCCGAGACGACCCCGCTGTTCAAGGCGCTCGTCCTCATCGCCGTCACCGTGGCGGCCTCGCCCATCCTGCGCGAACGCGTGCAGCTGCGGCGGGCACGGGCAGACGTCCACACGGAGGTGGCAGCGTGAGACAGCAGACGCAGACCGCAACGGGCACGAGGGAAGGGCCCGTGGCTCCTCAGCCCCGCCCCGACGGCACCGCAGGTCGTCTGCGTGACCGGCTCGGCCGGGTGGACCGGCGCTTCCTGCCCGTCGTGGGCACGGTCGCCACCCTCGTCGTCATGCTGGGGGTGGGCCAGGCCCGCTACAGCACCGACGCCGCGAGCTTCGTCAGCATGCGGCTCTTCTCCAACCTCCTGGTGGACAACTCCTACCTGCTGGTCCTCGCCGTCGGGATGACCTTCGTCATCCTCACCGGCGGGATCGACCTCTCGGTGGGTGCCGTCGTCGCCCTCGTCGGGCTCACGGTGGCGCAGCTGCTCATCGCCGGGGTGCCGCTGCCCGTCGTGCTCGTCGTCGGGGTCCTCATCGGCACCCTGTGCGGCCTGCTCATCGGCGTCATGGTCCAGGTCTTCGACATCCAACCGTTCATAGCCTCTCTCGCCGTCATGTTCCTCGCGCGCGGGCTGGCCAACGTCGTGAGTGTCGAGTCGCTCGCCATCGACGACCCCGGCTTCGCGGCCCTGGCGTCGTGGAGCCTGCAGTTCGGGGAGGGCAGCGGCCTCTGGCGGGTCAACTCGAGCATGGTCGTCGCCGTCGTCGTCCTGCTCCTGGCCTTCTACCTGCTCCACTACACGCGTTTCGGGCGCACGGTCTACGGGTTGGGCAGCGGGGACGACGGCTCGGCGGTGCGGCTCATGGGGCTGCGCGGGGAGCGCACGCGCATCCTCGTGTACGTCATCAGCGGCACGTGCGCCGGCATCGCGGGCATCCTCTTCGCCTTCTACACCCGCTCGGGCTTCAACCTCACCGGCATCGGGATGGAGCTCGACGCGATCGCGGCCGTCGTCATCGGCGGCACGCTGCTGTCCGGCGGGGTGGGCTTCGTCCTCGGCACCGGGGTGGGCGTGCTCGTCTACGGGCTCATCCAGGTGCTCATCGCCCGTGAGGGGCTCGACTCATGGTGGACCCGGGTGTTCATCGGGATCGTCCTTCTCGGCTTCGTCATCCTGCAGCGCGCGATCTCCGTGCGGCGCAGGAGCTGAGCCACCCGGTACGCAGAAGGGGCCGGCCCACCTGGGCCGGCCCCTTCTCGCGTGCTCGGGTCAGAGCGCCTCGACGGCGGCCCCCACCGCCGCGAGGCCCGCCCGGTAGCGCTCGAGGAAAGCCGCGTAGCCGGCGACGTCCTGCGGGTCGGGCTGCGCGGTGTCGAAGGAGGCACCGGCGAAGACCTGCTCGTCGAGGTAGCTCGCGAGGTCCCGCTCGCCCGCCGCGGCGAGGTAGGAGGCGAGCACCGCGATGCCCCAGGCCCCACCCTCCGAGGCCGTCTCCCCGACGGCCACGGGCGCGTCGAGGGCACCCGCGAGGAAGCGCTGGGCGACGCCCGCGGTGCGGAACATGCCGCCGTGGGCGAGCATCCGGTCGATTGCCACGCCCTGCGCGGCGAGGACCTGCATCCCGATGCTCAGCGTGCCGAAGACGCCGTAGACCTGGGCGCGGACGAAGTTGGCCAGGGTGAGGCGGCTGTCGGGCGTGCGCAGGACGAGCGGGCGGCCCTCGGTGAGGCCGGTGACCGGCTCCCCGGCGAGGTAGTTGTAGGCGAGCAGGCCGCCGGCGTCCGCCTCGCCGTCGAGCGCCTCGCCGAAGAGGGTGGCGAAGACGGCGTCGGTGCTCAGCGGCGTGCCCGCGGCCTCGGCGAAGCGGCCGAAGAGGCTCGCCCACGCGCCGAGCTCGCTCGCGCCGTTGTTGCAGTGGACCATCGCGACCGGGTCCCCGGAGGGCGTCGTGACGAGGTCGATCTCGTGGTGCATCCCCTCGAGCGGCCGCTCGAGGACGACCATGGCGAAGATGCTCGTGCCCGCGCTCACGTTGCCGGTGCGGGGGGCGACGGCGTTCGTCGCGACCATCCCGGTGCCGGCGTCACCCTCGGGCGGGCACAGCGGCACGCCCGGGCGTAGGGCACCGGAGGGGTCGAGGAGCGCGGCGCCCTCGGCAGTGAGCTCACCCGCCGGCTCGCCGGCGCTGAGCACCTCGGGGAACAGGTCCACGGCGTGCGCGACGGGCAGGCGCCCGGCGAGGAGCGTGTCGAGCTGCTCGAGCATGCGGGCGTCGTAGCTACCGGTCGCCGGGTCGATCGGGAACATGCCCGAGGCGTCCCCGACGCCGAGCACCCGGCGGCCGGTCAGGCGCCAGTGGACGTACCCGGCGAGGGTCGTGAGGAAGCGGATCTGCGGGACGTGCTCCTCGCCGTCGAGCACGGCCTGGTGGAGGTGCGCGACGGACCAGCGCAGCGGGATGTTGACGCCGAGCAGCTCGGAGAGCTCCGCGGCCGCCGGGCCGGTGGTCGTGTTGCGCCACGTGCGGAAGGGGACGAGGAGCTCGTCGTCGGCGCCGAAGGCGAGGTAGCCGTGCATCATCGCCGAGACGCCCATCGCGCCGACGGTCTCGAGCCGCACGCCGTAGCGGCGCTCGACGTCGGCGGCCAGCTCGGCGTAGGCACCCTGGAGGCCCGCCCAGACCGACTCGAGGGAGTAGGTCCACATGCGGCCGGCGAACTCGTTCTCCCACTCGTGGGAGCCCACGGCCAGGACCTGCGTCGGGTCGGGGCCCACGAGGCAGGCCTTGATCCGGGTCGAGCCGAGCTCGATGCCGAGGGAGGTGCGGCCCTCGCGGATCGCGTCGGCCAGGTCGTGAGAGTGGTCCATCTGTGGTCCTTCCACGGGTACGTACGGGGCGGGAAACTGCGACGAGGGGCCGCCCGGTGGACGGCCCCTCGTGTGCGACGTGGCTCAGCGAGCCCCGGCGCGGCGCTTGTTGTAGACGTCGAAGGCCACGGCGAGGAGCAGCACGAGACCCTTGACGATCTGCTGGGTGGAGGTCGGCACGCCCATGAGCTGCATGCCGTTGGTCATGACCGCCATGATGAGCGCGCCCACCATGGCGCCGGTCACGCGACCGACACCACCGGTGACGGCGGCGCCACCGATGAAGCAGGCGGCGATCGCGTCGAGCTCGAACATGTTGCCCGCCGCCGGCTGCGCGCTGTTCATGCGCGAGGAGTAGACGACGCCGGCGATGCCGGAGAGCAGACCCATGTTGACGAAGATCATGAAGTTGACCTTCTTGACCTTGACGCCGGACAGCTGCGCGGCCGGCAGGTTGCCGCCGATCGCGTAGACGTGGCGGCCGAAGACCGAGCGCTGCGTGATCACCGTGTAGACGATGATGAGGATCGCCAGGATGACGAGGACGTTGGGCAGACCGCGGTTGACGGCCAGCTGGTAGCCGAACCACATGACGACCGCGCCGACGACGACGATCTTGAGGATGAACAGCGGGAAGGCCTCGACGGTCTGCTTGTAGCGCAGCGCTCCCTGGCGGGCCCGGACCTGGGTGAAGGCGTAGCCCGCCACGGCCAGGCCGAAGACGATGAGCGTGAGCGCGTCGTAGCCGTAGCCGCCGAGCAGCCCGTTCTGGAAGCCGTTGGCGATCTCGTAGTACGTCCCGCCGAAGGGGGAGAGGGAGACGTTGTCGAGCACCTGGTAGGTCATGCCGCGGAAGAGCAGCATGCCGGCCAGGGTGACGATGAACGCGGGGATCCCGATGAAGGCGACCCAGAAGCCCTGCCACACGCCGACCGCGAGGCCGACGCCGACGGCCGCGAGCACGCCGACCCACCACGGCTGCCCGCCCTTGACGACGAGCACGGCGGCGACGGCGCCCGCGAGGGCGACGACCGAGCCGACCGAGAGGTCGATGTGGCCACCGATGATGACGATGACCATGCCGATGGCGAGGATGAGGATGTAGGAGTACTGCAGGACGATGTTCGTCAGGTTGCCCGGGCTGAGGAAGCTCGGGTTGAGGAACGTGAACAGCGCCACGAGCGCCACCAGGGCGATGAGGATGCCGCTCTGTCGGAGGTTCCGGGACGCAAGCTCCCGGATGTTCGCGATGCCGGTCATTTCACGCTTTCCTTCTCCATGGTCATGAGAGCCATGAGCTCTTCCTGAGTGGCCTTCTCGACCGGCAGCTGGCCGGTGATCCGGCCGAACGCCAGGGTGTAGATGCGGTCGCAGATGCCGAGCAGCTCGGGCAGCTCGGAGGAGATGACGACGACCGCCTTCCCGGCCGCGACCATGCGGTTGATGATGGTGTAGATCTCGTACTTGGCGCCGACGTCGATGCCTCGGGTCGGCTCGTCGAGGATGAGGACCTCCGGCTCGGTGTAGAGCCACTTCGACAGCGCGACCTTCTGCTGGTTGCCACCGGAGAGGTTGCCCACGGTGGCCAGCACGGACGGCGTCTTGATGTTGAGGTTGCTGCGGTACTCCTCAGCGACCTTGAGCTCCTCGTTCGCGTCCACCCAGCCGCGGGGGGCCAGCCGGTGGAGGCCGGCGGCAGAGATGTTGCGGCGGATGTTCTCGATGAGGTTGAGCCCGAAGCGCTTGCGGTCCTCGCTCACGTAGGCGATGCCGTTGTCGATGGCCTCGCTGACGGAACGGACCTTGACCTCCTTGCCGTGGAGGAAGACCCGGCCGGAGATGTCGCGTCCGTAGCTGCGGCCGAACAGGCTCATCGCCAGCTCGGTGCGTCCCGCGCCCATGAGGCCGGCGATGCCGACGACCTCACCGGCCCGGACGTCGAAGCTCGCGTTGTCGACGACGACGCGCCCCGCCTGGGTGGGGTGGTAGACGGTCCAGTCCTCGACCCGGAGCACCTCCTCGCCGATCTGCGGGGTGCGCTCGGGGTAGCGGTGCTCGAGGTCGCGGCCCACCATGCTGCGGATGATCCGGTCCTGCGTGGACTCCGGGGAGGCCATGTCGAGGGTCTCGATCGTCCGGCCGTCACGGATGACGGTGGTGCGGGCGGCGATGTCGGCGATCTCGTTGAGCTTGTGGGAGATCATGATGCAGGTGATGCCCTGCGCGTTGAGCTGGCGCAGCAGCCCGAGCAGGTGCTCGGAGTCGGTGTCGTTGAGCGCCGCCGTCGGCTCGTCGAGGATGAGCAGGCGCACGTCCTTGGACAGCGCCTTGGCGATCTCGATGAGCTGCTGCTTGCCGACGCCCAGCTGGCCGACCGGCGTCGTGGGGTTCTCGGTGAGGCCGACCCGGTCGAGGAGCTCCGCGGCGCGGGAGTTGGTCTCGTGCCAGTTGATCAGCCCCGCCTTACCGCGCTCCTCGTTGCCGAGGAAGATGTTCTCCGCGACGGACAGGTGCGGGACGAGGGCCAGTTCCTGGTGGATGATGACGACGCCGTGCGCCTCCGAGTCGTTGATGGACCCGAACTGCACCTCCTTGCCGTCGAAGTAGATCTCGCCCTCGTAGGTGCCGTGGGGGTAGACACCCGAGAGGACCTTCATCAGCGTCGACTTGCCGGCGCCGTTCTCGCCGCAGATCGCGTGGATCTCACCACGGCGCACCTCCAGCGTCACGTCCTGCAGCGCCTTGACGCCGGGGAACGTCTTGGTGATGGAGCGCATCTCCAAGATGTTGTCGGTCATTCCGCCTCACTTCTCGAGGTTGTGGAGGGTGGAGGGGTGCGGGGCCGGGCGCGTGGCCCGGCCCCGCACTGTCAGGTCAGGAACCCTGCTCGACCTGCTCGGCGGTGTAGTAGCCGGAGTCCACGAGGAGCTCCTGGATGTTGCTCGCGTAGACGATGTCCGACTCGAGGAGGTAGGACGGGACCACCTTGACGCCGTTGTCGTACGTCTCGGTGTCGTTGGCCTCGGGCTCCTCGCCCTCCAGGAAGGCCTCAGCGGCGCGCACCGACTCGGTGGCGAGCTTCCGGGTGTCCTTGAAGATGGTGGCGAACTGGACGCCCTGGTCGATCAGCGCGACCGAGGCAATCTCGGCGTCCTGGCCGGAGACGACCGGCAGGCCGTCCGCGATGGTCTGGCCGAAGCCCGCGCCCTGGAGCGCGGTGATGATGCCGCGGGAGATGCCGTCGAAGGGCGACAGGACACCGTGGAGCTCCTCGCCACCGCTGTAGGTGGAGGTGAGGAGGTCCTCCATGCGGCGCTGGGCGGCCTCCTGGCTCCAGCGCAGCGTGGCGACGGTGTCGAAGTCCGTCTGGCCCGAGGGGACGACGAGCGTGCCGTCGTCGAGGAAGGGCTTGAGGGTGTCCATCGCGCCGTCGAAGAAGAACCCGGCGTTGTTGTCGTCCGGCGAGCCGGCGAAGACCTCGATGTTGAACGGGCCGGCGGGGGCGTCGGGGTTCTCCGAGCCGTCCTCGTTGAGGAGGCCCAGGCCCACGAGCAGCGAGGTGGCCTGCTGGACACCGACGTTGTAGTTGTCGAAGGTGACGTAGAAGTCGACGTTCTCGCTGCCGTTGATGAGGCGGTCGTAGGCGATGACCGGGATGCCCGCGGCGCCGGCGGCGTCGAGCTGGCTGGTCAGCGCGGTGCCGTCGATCGAGGCGATGATGAGGAGGTCGACCTCCTGCAGGATCATCTGGTCGATCTGCTGCGTCTGCGTGGGGATGTCGTCGTTGGCGAACTGCAGGTCGACCGTGTAGCCGGCCTCCTCGAGCTGGCTCTTGACGGCGTCACCGTCGGCGATCCAGCGCTCGGAGGTCTGCGTGGGCATGGCGACGCCGATGGTCTGGTCGCCGGAGGCGCCGGCGTCCCCGCCCGAGCCCTCGGTGCTGTCGTCGCTGCTGCCCGCTCCGCCACCGCCGCAGGCGGCGAGGGCGAAGGTCATGGTGAGCCCGGCCGCGACTGCTGCGAACTTCCGTGTGCGCAATGTTCTCTCCTTCGAGAGTGGAGGTGTTGTTTCTGACCCGCCGGCGGCGGGCCCTGACTGTGCTCGACCGCGTAGTCGAGCGGTGAGGCCGCTGCGCCCTCAGGTGCCGTTGGAGCGGCGAATGTTCACGCTAACATTCTGACCCGAGGAAGCGCTGGATGTCACATCCTTGGTCCTATGCCGGGTTGCGATTCGGTAACACCGGCGGCTGACGGAGACACTGCTGCCCGGCCGGCCGGTGGTGCGCCCGCCCGGGCCTGCGAGGGCGACCGGGCGGCCTCCGGCCGGCGGTGCTCTCGTAGTCGCGCCACCGTAGCGGGCACGCGCACTCGATCACAAGCCCCCACACTCGCACGGCCCTCGCGGCCGTCGTCCCTGTGCCTGGGCGGTCATGACGCGGAAAGCCTTCCGCACGATGCGGCCGATTCGCGCAGGGTCGATCACACCTAGCCAAGATCGGACCGGTGTGAGTAGGTTGCGTCACGGACGGCGTCGTCCATCGGAGGGCGCGCCGCGAGCAACACTCTCTTGAACGGAGATCGACGATGATCGAGACAAGAGCACGGCAGCGGCGCAGAGCCGCGACCGCCGTGATCGCCGCAGCGGCCGTCGTGGGGGCCGCGGTCCCCGCAGCGGCTGACCCGGACGGGCCGAGCGCCGCTGCGGAGGAGTGGACCGTGGTCTCGCCGGGTGGCGACGTGACGGTCACCCTGGACCTGGACGACGCCGGGGCGCTGAGCTACAGCACCGAGCGCCACGGGGAGGAGGTGCTGGCACCCGCACCGCTCGGCCTCACGCTCACCGACGCGGACCTCACGAGCGGCCTGGAGCTTGTCGGCCGGGCGGACCGGGTGGTCGACGAGACCTACGAGCTGCTCACCGGCAAGGCCTCCTCCTCGCGGGACCACGCGACCGAGTCGACCTTCAGCTTCGAGGGCGAGGGCGGGGACACGCTCGAGCTCGTCGTGCGGGCCTACGACGACGCCGCCGCCTTCCGCTACGTCCTGCCCGGGGAGGGGCAGGGTGAGATCACCGACGAGCTCACCGAGTTCCGGGTGCCCGACGGTGCCACCGGCTGGCTGCAGCCGTACCGCAACAACTACGAGGGCTTCTACGACGAGCTCGCCGTCTCCGACGTGCCCGCCGGCCGCGAGCTCGGTCTGCCGATGACGGTCGAGCAGGCCTCGGGCAGCTGGATGCTCCTCTCGGAGGCCGCCGTCGACGAGACCTTCGCCGTCAGCAGGCTCACCTCCGGGGGCGACGGGCGCTTCGCCCTCACGCTGCCCGAGGACTCGGTCTCCTCGACCTTGCCGTGGCAGACGCCGTGGCGGCTGGCGATGTTCGGCGACGACGCCGCCGAGGTCGTCGAGTCGACGCGCATCTTCGACCTCAACCCGCCCTCGCGGATCGAGGACACGAGCTGGATCGAGCCCGGCCGCGTCGCGTGGTCGTGGTGGTCCAACGCCGGCAGCCCGCGTGACGAGGCCCGCCAGCGCGAGTTCGTCGACTTCGCCTCCGAGATGGACTGGGAGTACGTCCTCGTCGACGAGGGCTGGAGCGCCGAGTGGGTGCCGCGCCTCGTCGAGTACGCCGCCGAGCGCGATGTCGAGATCCTCCTGTGGAGCCACTGGACCGGCCTCGACACGGAGGCCGAGCGCACGGAGAAGCTGCCGCTGTGGAAGAGCTGGGGCGTCGCCGGCATCAAGGTCGACTTCATGGACTCCGACACCCAGGAGCGGATGGGCTTCTACCAGACCGTCCTCGAGGCGACCGCGGAGCACCAGCTCCTCCTCAACTACCACGGCTCCACCTCGCAGCAGGGCTGGGCGCGCACGTGGCCCCACCTCATGACGATGGAGGGCGTGTGGGGCGCCGAGCAGTACTGGGGCTCCTGGCGCGCCAGCCACAACGTCGACCTCGTCTTCACCCGCAACGTCACCGGCTCGATGGACTACACGCCCGTCGTATTCTCCACCGGCAACCGGCAGACGACGCTCGCGCACGAGCTCGCCACGGGCATCGTCTTCGAGTCCGCCCTGCAGCACCTGGCCGACTCGCCCGAGAGCTACCGCGAGAACGCCGCGGCGCTCCCGCTGCTCGCCGCGCTCCCGACGACCTGGGACCAGACCGAGCTCGTCCAGGGCCGTCCCGGCGAGCACGCCGTCGTCGCCCGCCGCTCCGGTGAGGAGTGGTACCTCGGCGTCATCAGCGGCACCGACGCCATGCGGGGGCAGGTCACCCTCGACATGCTCGGGGAGGGGGACTACGTCGCGGACGTCTACCGCGACGGCCTGGACGACGACGGCGCGCCCACCATCACCGCCACGTCCGGTCTCGTCGACGCCGGGACCGTCCTGCCCCTCGGCCTGGGCGAGAACGGCGGCCTGGCCGCCCGCCTGCGGCCCGCCACGGCCGAGGAGTCGGCCGAGCTGCCGGCCCTCGCCCTGCCGCCGCAGGTTGTCGTCACCGCCCCGGCGGCGGACGCCGTCGTCACGGCTGGGTCGGACGTCACGCTGACAGCGGAGGCCGAGGACGTGGACGGCGAGGTGGCCCGTGTCGACTTCGTCGTCGACGGCGAGACGGTCGCCTCCGTGGACACGGCGCCCTTCACGGCCACCTGGACCGACCCGGGCGTGGGGCTGCACTCGGTGGTCGCCGTGGCGACCGACGACGCGGACGACGTCGGGTACTCCGGCCCGGTGTCCTTCTGGGTCGAGCCGGGCAGCGCCGTGCTGTGCCCCGTGGAGGAGGCGTCCGACGACTTCACCGGTGACACCCTCGACCGCGACCGCTGGCGCGTCGTCAACGAGGTGCCGGAGGACCTGCGCGTCGAGGACGGCGCCCTGCGCATCGACACCCGGTCCGGTGACCTCTACGCCGGGGGAGAGGCGAAGAACATCGTCCTGCAGGACCTGCCCGAGGGCGGCTGGCAGGCGACCGCGCGCATCACGGCGGACCTCAACGCCGGCTACCAGCAGGCCGGTCTGGTCATCTACGAGGACCGGGGCAACTACATCTCGGTCAACCTCAACGCCCGCAGCGGCAGCGAGCGGCGCTTCCAGTTCGTCCGCGAGGACAACGGCTCCCCGCGCTACACCAACGACGACTGGTTCACCGTGCCCTCCGACTTCCCCGACACCTACTCGGTGCGGCTGACGAGCGACGGCGAGACCGTGACGGCCTCGTACTCGGCGGACGGCGAGACCTTCCGGCCCTTCGGCCGGCCGGCGGACCTCACCTACCTCGAGGACGCCGGGCTCGGCCTCATCGCCGTGAGCGGCGGCAACGCGACGCACACGACCGAGGCGGTCTTCGAGAGCTTCGAGCTCGCCGCGCAGTGCCCCGAGCTCACCGAGGTCACCCCTGCTCCGGTGACCTTCACGGACGGGCCGGGCACGGCGCAGGACAGCTACACGGTGCCCGAGGTCGAGGGCGTGGAGTACGTCCTCGGCGGTGCGGTCGTGGGCGCCGGGACCTACCCCGGCGTCGGGACGGTGAACCTGCGGGCGCGGGCCGCCGAGGGCTTCGTCCTCGCCGAGGATGCGGTCGCGGAGTGGTCCTTCACCTTCACCACGACCGGTGGCCAGCCGGCACCGCCCACCCCGCCGAGCCTGGAGCACGGGTTCTTCCTGTCGAACGACTGGCAGGGGCGCACGGCGCACGCCTTCCAGTACGGGCGGTCGACCGACGAGGTGTTCGTCGGTGACTGGGACGGGGACGGGACCGACTCCATCGCGGTGCGCCGCGGCAGTGAGTTCCACGTGTCCAACGCCCCGCGCGGTGGCAAGGCGGACCGGGTCTTCGCCTACGGGCGTCCCGGGGACACCGTCCTGGTCGGTGACTGGGACGGCGACGGGCAGGACACCTTCGCGGTGCGCCGCGGCAGCGTCTACCACGTGAAGAACTCCCTGGCCGGTGGGCCTGCGGACGCGGTGGTCGGCTACGGGCGGCCCGCGGACGCGGTGCTCGTGGGGGACTGGGACGGGGACGGCCGCGACACCCTGACGGTGCGCCGCGGGGCGGTCTACCACGTGAAGAACTCGATGACCGGCGGGGCGGCGGACCGGGTGGTGGCCTACGGGCGAGCCGGTGACATCACCCTGGCCGGTGACTGGGACGGGGACGGGCGCGACACGTTCGCGGTGCGCCGCGGCAACGTCTACTACGCCAAGAACTCCCTGACCGGTGGCCAGGCGGACCGGGTGGTGGCCTACGGCCGGGCCGGTGACGAGGTCTTCACCGGTGACTGGGACGGCAACGGCACCGACACCCTCGGCCTGCGGCGCCTGCCGTGACCGCCCAGCCCTGAGGAGGTGCGCCCCTCCGGTGTCCCGTGCCCCCGGCCCGTCCGGGAGCGCGGTGCGCTGGAGGGGCGCACTCTCAGGTGCTCAGGTCTCGCGCGCTCAGCCGGCTCGGCGGCCCTTGGCGAAGTAGGTCAGGGGACCGACCCAGTTGACCGCGATGACCATCGCCCACACGCCCTTCCTCCCGTTGACCCGTTCTGCCGGGCGCGTGGCGAGGTCTGTCCACGCGGCCACGGCCAGCGCGAGCTGGACCGAGCCGAGCCCGATGAGCGCGGCGCGCTGCGCTCCGCTCAGGTCCTTCCACTGCGTCTTCTGCTTCGTCACCGTGGCCTCCTCGCCGTCGTCGGGTGTCCAGCGTCCCTCGACGGCGGGGGTGGGGCGAGGGCCCAAGGTCCGGGACCTTGGCCCCTCGAGCCGGCCGGCACCGGCGCAGGATCCTGGAGGGGAGGTGATGACGATGAGGGCCACCGCGACGCGCATCGCCCCCTGGGTGCTCACCGGCGGGCTGATCGGCGGCCTGCTCGCGGCGCGCCGGTGGCAGCAGGTGTGGGGAGCGACGCCGGAGGAGGTCGCGGCCCGCTTGCCCGGGGACGAGATCCTCGGGTGTGCCGACCTCGTCGCCACCCGCGCGGTGAGTGTCCAGGCGCCGCCCGAGGACGTGTGGCCGTGGCTCGTCCAGCTCGGGCAGGGGCGCGGCGGGTTCTACAGCTACGATCGCCTCCAGTCCCTCGTCGGCCTGCGCATCGTCAACGCCGAGGAGGTCGTGCCCGAGTGGCAGGACCTCGCCCCGGGCGACGAGGTCCGCCTCGCGCCGGAGGCCCCGCTCGTCGCTGCAGTCGTCGACCCCGGCCGTGCCCTCGTCCTCCACGGTTCCCCGGAGGTGCCGAGCGCCCGGGGCCTGCCGATGCCCTTCGCCTTCACCTGGGCGTTCGTGCTGCGGCCGGGCCCGCGGGGCTCGACCCGGCTCGTCGTCCGGGAACGGTACGGCTACCTCGAGCCGTGGGTCGGCGCGTTGGTCGAGGCCGTGCAGGTCGCGAGCTTCGTCATGACCAGGCGCATGCTCCGGGGCATCAGGGAACGCGCCGAGGACCGGCCGGCGGCGGTGCCGGTGCCGTAGCGCCCGAGCGCCCCTGCCGAGGACAATCGGGGGATGGCCGCGATCATGCTCACGGCGATGCCCTTCGCCGGTCACGCGCGCCCGATCCGGGCGGTGGCCGCGGAGCTCGTCCGCCGCGGGCACGACGTGCGGGTGTACACCGGCCGGTCGTACGCCGAACTGTTCACCGAGGTGGGGGCGCGCGTGGTGCCGTGGCAGGCCGCGCCGGACTTCGACGAGCGTAACTACGCGGCCACCTTCCCCCGCATGCGGGAGCGCAAGGGCTTCCGCCAGGTGCTCGTCAACCTCGAGGACCTCTTCCTCGGCACCGCGCCCGCGCAGCTCGCCGACCTCGTGGCCGCCCACGCGCAGGAGCCGTGGGATCTCCTCGCCGGGGACCCGATGGCACTCGGCACCCGCTTCGCCGCGGAGCACCTGGGATCGCGCTGGGCGACCGTCTCACCGATCGCCGTCTGGCTACCGGGGGAGGGCATCCCGCCGACCGGACTCGGCCTCACCCCGGCGGCCGGGCTCCCCGGCCGGGTCCGGGACACGCTGCTCGGGGCTGTGGCCGGCGCCGGCACACGCGTGCTCACGCGGCGCTACCAGCGCACCCGGCAGGAGGTCGGCCTCGCGCCGGACGCGGAGACCTTCGCGACCATGTGGTACTCCCCGCAGGTCGTCGTCGGGGCCGGCTCGCCAGGGCTCGACTACCCGCGCTCGGACCTGCCCGCCCACATCCGCTTCGTCGGCGACCTCACCGACGACGGCGTCCCGCACCCGGGCGGCGGACCGGTCCCCGAGTGGTGGGACGACGTCGAGCGCGCGACGGTCCCGGTCGTCCACGTGACCCAGGGGACGGCGAACGTCGACCCGCGCGACCTCGTCCTGCCGACCGTCGAGGCGCTCGCGGACCGCGACGTGCTCGTCGTCGTCGGCCTCGGGCACCGCACGGACCCGCTGCCCGGGCCGCTGCCGGCCAACGTGCGGGTGGCCGCGATGGTGCCCTACCCCCGGCTGCTGCCCCTCACCTCCGTCATGGTGACGAACGGCGGCTACGGCGGGGTGCTGCAGGCGCTGCGGCACGGCGTCCCGCTCGTCGTCGCCGGCGGGGACCTCGACAAGCCGGAGATCGCCGCCCGCATCGGCTGGCACGGCGCCGGCGTCAACCTCCGGACAGGGCGGCCCCGGCCGGCCGCGATCGCCCGCGCCGTCGACGCCGTGTCCACCGAGCCGCGCTACCGCGCGACGGCGGCCCGGCTCGGTGCCGAGCTGCGCGCGCTCGGCGGCACCCGGGCCGCGGCGGACCTCCTCGAGGCCCACCTGCGGGTGTGACGCTCAGCTGCCGAGAGCGATACCGAGCTCGCGGGCCAGCGCCGGCAGCAGGGCCATGGCGTCCTCCTCGGCGACCCGCGCGCCGCGCAGCCCGCCGGCGCCGCCGACGCCGTCGAGGCGGCAACCGCGCAGCTGGACGTCGCTGCAGCGCAGGCCGGCCAGCTGGGCACCGCTGAGCACGCAGTCCTCGAGGAGCACCCCGTCCATGACGGTGTCGGTGAAGGTGGCCTCGGACAGGTCGCAGCCTCGCAGGACGACCCCGCGCAGCTGGACGCCGTGCCACGTGGTCAGCCGGGCCTGGACACCCTCGAGGAGGACAGCGCCCAGCCGCACCCGGGTGAGCATGGCCCCGGTCATCCGCCCCTCGCGCAGCGAGCAGCGCAGCAGGGAGCCGCCGCGCCACACGAGGTTGGCGAGGTCCGCGCCGTCGAGGCGGCAGTCGGCGAGCGTCACCCGCTCCCACTGCCCGCCACCCGCGCGCACGCGGGACAGGTCGCTGCCCTCGACCTGGGCCTCCCACAGCTCGGGCACGACGGCGCCGGTGAGGTCGACGCCCGCCGTGGTCGCGGCGTTGAGCGCGGTGAGGTCGCCCGGCTCGAGGTGCGGGGGCACGTCCGGCTCGGGGACGGCCCGGCCCCGCCGCCTCACGGCCGCCCGATCCGGGCGGTGCGGGCGCCGGTGAGGGCGACGAGGTCCGCCGGGGCGAGCTCGACGTCGGCCCCGCGGCGGCCGGCGCTCACCAGCACGGTCGGGTGCGCGAGGGCGGAGTCGTCGAGGACGGTGGGGAGCCGGCGGCGCTGCCCGAGCGGGGAGATGCCGCCGACGACGTAGCCCGTGGCCCGCTCCGCCGCGGCGGGCTCGGCCATGACGGCGCGCTTGCCGCCGACGGCGGCCGCGAGCGCCTTGAGGTCGAGCTCGCCGGTCACGGGCACGACGGCGACGACGAGACTCCCGTCGACCTCGGCGAGCAGGGTCTTGAGCACGCGGGCCGGGTCGACGCCCAGGGCCTGGGCGGCCTCCATCCCGAAGGAGAGCTCGCTGCGGGGGTCGTGGACGTACTCGCGCACCGTGTGGGCCACCCCGGCGTCCTGCAGGACCCGCAGCGCGGGCGTGCCGGCCGGCGTCGCGCGGCGGCTCACCGCGGCCCCACGTCGAGCACCCGGACGACGGCGCCCTGCGCGGCGTCGCTCGCGTCGAGGTCGACCGTGGCCCACACGCCCCAGTCGTGCTCGCCCTCGGGGTCGTCGAGGGTCTGGCGCACGAGCCACAGGCGGCCGTCGCCAGCCAGGGCGAGGGCGGCGTCGTCGTCCTCGGGCAGGCCGGCGCGGAGGAGGTCCTCGCGCGAGGGCCGCTCCTCGACGGTGACGAGCGAGGCGGCGCGGGCGGCGACGTCGGTGCCGAGCCAGTCGTAGTCCTGCCAGTACGGGTCCATCGCCTGCGCCCAGCGCTCGGCGTCCCAGCCGTCGGCGGCGTGCATGGCGCCGAGCGGCTCGTAGTGCTCGCGCGCCAGCAGCTCGACCCGGTTGAACAGGGCCTTGCGGACCGCCACCCGGAAGGCGTGGCGGTTGCGGGTGAAGGCGAGCTCGCCGTCGTCGTCCTCGCCGAAGCGGCGCTCGGCGGCGTCGGCGGTGTCCGGGGCCGGCTCGGCGGCTCCGGAGAGCGACTCCCACTCGTCGAGGAGGCTGGAGTCGATCGAGCGGATGTGCTCGCCGAGCCAGCCGATGATCTCCTCGACCTCCTCGGTGCGGGCGCGCTCGGGCACCACCTGGCGCAGCGCCCGGTAGGCGTCGGTGAGGTAGCGCAGGACCACGCCCTCGCTGCGCCCGAGGTCGTAGCGGGAGACGAGCTCGGAGAAGGTCATCGCGTTCTCGACCATCTCGCGCACCACGGACTTGGGCTTGAGCTCGTAGTCCGCGACCCACGGGTTGGTCTGCCGGTAGGTGGCCAGGGCCGGCTCCAGCACCTCGGCGAGCGGGCGCGGCCAGGTGATCTCCTCCAGCGCCTCCATGCGCTCCTCGTACTCCATGCCCTCGGCCTTCATCGCGCCGATCGCCTCGCCGCGCGCGTGGCGCTGCTGCCCGTACAGGAGCGGGCGGGGGTCCTCGAGGGTGGCCTCGATGACGGAGACGACGTCGAGGGCGAAGTCGGGGGACTCCTCGTCCAGGAGGTCGATCGCCGCGAGCGCGAAGGGGGACAGCGGCGCGTTGAGCGCGAACTCGCGCGGCAGGTCGACGGTGAGGTGGACGTAGGGCTCGCCCGGGTGGGCGCGGCGCCAGGCGGCGTCCCGGTGCTCGAGCACCCCTGCCGTGCGCAGGGAGCGGTAGATCTCCGCGGCCCGGCGCAGGTGCGGGTTCCACGGCGTGGGCGGCTCGTGGTTCTCGGTGAGCAGCCGGTACATCGCCCGGACCGGGTCCCCCGGGCGGGCGAGGACCGACAGGACCATCGTGTGCGTGACCGCGAACTGGCTGGTCAGCGGCTCGGGCTCGGCGTCGCGCAGGCGCTCGAAGGTCTTGTCGGTCCAGTTGACGACGCCGACCGGCGCCTTCTTCCGGACGATCTTGCGGCGCTTCTTCTCGTCGTCGCCCGCCTTGGCCAGGGCCTTGGCATTCTCGATGACGTGCTCGGGCGCCTGGACGACGACCTCACCGGTGGTGTCGTACCCCGCCCGGCCCGCGCGCCCGGCGATCTGGTGGAACTCCCGCGCCGTGAGGTGGCGGGAGCGCTCGCCGTCGAACTTCGTCAGCGAGGTGAGGACGACGGTGCGGATCGGCACGTTGATCCCGACCCCGAGGGTGTCGGTGCCGCAGACGACGGCGAGCAGCCCGGCCTGGGTGAGGCGCTCGACCAGCCGCCGGTAGCGCGGGAGCATGCCGGCGTGGTGGACGCCGATCCCCAGGCGCAGCAGACGGGACAGGGTCTGGCCGAAGCCCTTGGCGAAGCGGAAGTCGCCGATCGCCGTCGCGATCTCGGCGCGGCGCTCGCGGGAGGCGATGTTCACGGAGGTGAGGGACTGCGCGCGCTCGACGGCGTCCTTCTGCGCGAAGTGGACGACGTAGACGGGGGAGCGGCCCTGCTCGACGAGCCGCTGGAGGAGGTCCTGGATCGGCTCGAGGGAGTAGTCGAAGGTCAGCGGGACGGGGCGCTCGGCGCCGGCGACGACGGCGACCTCCCGGCCCGTGCGCTCGCGCAGGTCCCGCTCGAAGAAGCTGACATCCCCGAGCGTGCCGGACATGAGGACGAACTGGGTGCCCGTCAGCTCGAGGAGGGGCACCTGCCAGGCCCAGCCGCGCTGCGGGTCGGCGTAGAAGTGGAACTCGTCCATGACGACGACGCCCACGTCCATCGCCGCGCCCTCGCGCAGCGCCTGGTTGGCGAGGATCTCCGCGGTGCAGCAAATGATCGGCGCGTCCGGGTTGATCGCGGAGTCGCCGGTGACCATGCCGACGTTGTGCGAGCCGAAGAGGTCGACGAGGTCGAAGAACTTCTCGCTCACCAGGGCCTTGAGCGGGGCCGTGTAGTAGGTGCGCTCCCCGCGGGCGAGGGCGACGGTGTGCGCCGCGAGCGCGATCATCGTCTTCCCCGAGCCGGTGGGGGTGGAGACGATGACGTGGGAGCCGGTGGTGAGCTCGAGCAGCGCCTCCTCCTGGTGGGGGTAGAGCGCGCGACCGGTGCCCTCGGCCCAGGTGGTGAAGCCCTCGTAGAGGGCGTCGGGATCCAGGTCGGCGCCCGGGGCCGCCTCGTCCTCGAGGCGGTCCAGCAGGGCGTTGAGCTCGTGGGTGGTCACGCCCGCCAGTCTCGCAGAGAGGGCCGACACGGCTCGCGGCGCGGACGGCCGGCCTCGCGGCCGCGCGGTGCCCGTAGCGTGTGCTCGCCCCTGACACCCCTCGAGGACGGACCGCATGACCCAGGACACGGCGCTGCGCGCCTACGCCGGCACGCGACGGGCCGGGTACACCGGCTTCGTCGTCCAGGCGATCATCAACAACCTCGCGCCGCTGCTCTTCGTCACCTTCCACACCCAGCTCGACGTCCCCGTCGCCCAGCTCGGCCTGCTCGCCGCGCTCAACTTCGGGGTCCAGCTGCTCACCGACCTCGTGGCGATGTTCTTCGTCGACCGGGTCGGCTACCGCCGCCCGATCGTCGCCGCGCACGTGCTGGCCGCCGTCGGGCTCGTGCTCCTGGCGGTCCTGCCCGGAGCGCTCGGTGACCCGTTCCTGGGCCTGTGCATCGCCGTCGCCGTCTACGCGGTGGGTGGCGGCCTGCTCGAGGTGCTCGTCAGCCCGATCATCGAGCACCTGCCGACCGCCGCGGAGGAGAAGGCGGCGGGCATGGCCTTCCTCCACTCCTTCTACTGCTGGGGCCAGCTCGCGACGGTCGTCGTCAGCACCGTGGTCATCGGCGCGGTGGGCACCGAGAGCTGGGCGGTGCTGCCGCTCGTGTGGGCGGTGGTGCCGCTCGTCAACACGGTCGTCTTCGCGCGGGTGCCGCTGCCGGAGACGGTTCCCGAGGAGCACCGCACCTCGGTGCGCGGGCTGCTCGGCACGCCGCTGTTCCTCGCGGCGCTCGTCCTCATGATGACCGGCGGCGCGGCCGAGCTGACGATGGTCCAGTGGTCCTCCTTCTTCGCCGAGCACAGCCTCGGGGTGAGTAAGGAGCTCGGTGA
This sequence comes from Georgenia phoenicis, assembly GCF_047302425.1. Taxonomy (NCBI): domain Bacteria; kingdom Bacillati; phylum Actinomycetota; class Actinomycetes; order Allobogoriellales; family Allobogoriellaceae; genus Georgenia; species Georgenia phoenicis. Next base: position 1,148,253 of record NZ_CP154855.1, read on the forward strand.
CCTCCTCGGCCCGGGCCTGTTCGCGCTCCTCATGGGGATCGGCCGCTTCTCCTACGGCATGTGGGGCCAGCGGCTGGACCTGCGCCGCACCCTGGCGGTCATGAGCCTGGGGGCGGGGGTCTGCTACGTCGTCGCGGCCACGAGCAGCGTCGCCGTCGTCAGCCTCCTCGCCTGCGCGCTCTGCGGGTTCATGATCAGCCTCCTGTGGCCGGGCACCTTCTCGCTCACCTCCGCCCGCTTCCCCTACGGCGGCGCGGCGATGTTCGCCGTCCTCGCCCTCGCGGGGGACGCCGGCGGCACCGCCGGGCCGGCCGCCGTCGGTGGGCTCGCCGAGTCCGCGGGCGGGAGCCTGGGCTGGCTCGCCGGCCTGCTCCCCGACGACGGCGGGTCGGGTCTGCGGACCGCGCTCCTCCTCGCCGCGGTCGTGCCGCTCGTCTTCTCCTTCACCGTCCTGCGCTTCCGCCCGGAGCGGGAGGCCGTGGCGGGCTGAGCCCGGCGGCGCGTGTCGGTGGTCACTCCTAGGCTCGGGAGCGAGGCCACTGACCTGAGGGGGCAGCCATGGCGACGACGACCGGTCGCGACTTCCCGGAGCGCATCTTCGCGCTCTGCCAGCCGGGCGGGGCCGCGGCCTCGCTCTTCGAGCCGGGGCAGGTGGTGACGGCCGCGACGGTGAAGCGCTTCTACGCCACCGAGGAGGACGTCGCGCGCACCGTCGCGGCGCTGACCGATGCCGGTTTCGAGGTGCTCCACAGCTCCCGGCTGCTCGTCAACGTCGCCGGGCCGCCGGAGCTCTTCGAGGGGGTGTTCGGGCGGCGGCTGGTCACGCAGGAGCGGGAGGTGGTCAAGCCGGGGTCCGTGCGGGACACCGGCACCTTCATCGACTGCGAGGGCAGCCGGCTGCCCGGGCTGGTGGAGACCGCGGGCTCGGCGCTCGCGGGCGTCGTCGCCGGGGTGGCGATCGAGGAGCCGTACTACCCGGCGTCCGTGCCGGCGGCCGACCCGCCGGCGGCCGACTACTGGCACCTCACGCTGCCCGAGCAGCTCGCCACCGCGTTGCGTGCCGACGCCCCGCACGCGGAGGGCCTGGCCGGCGAGGGCGTGCGGGTGGCGATGGTGGACACCGGCTTCCAGGCCCACCCCTTCTTCACCTCCCGCGGCTACCGGGTGGAGCCCACCGTCCTGGGACCCGGCACCGCCGACCCCGAGGTGGACGAGAACGGCCACGGCACCGGGGAGGCGGCCAACGTCTTCGCCGCCGCACCCGCGGCCACGCTGCTGCCGGTCAAGGCCGCCACCGCCTCCGGCGCGCTCGTCAACGTCACCGCCGCCTTCACCGCGGCCGTGGCGCTCGGCCCGCAGGTCGTCACCAACAGCTGGGGGTCGAACCAGCCGGAGCCGCCGCTCAGCGCGGCGAACCAGGCGCTCGCGGCGGCGGTCGCGGCGGCGGTGGCCGACGGCGTCGTCGTCGTCTTCTCCGCGGGCAACGGCTCCTGGGGCTTCCCGGGGCAGCACCCCGACGTCATCTCCGCCGGCGGGGTCTACCAGGGGCGCGACGGCGGCCTGCGCGCCTCGGACTACTCCAGCGGCTTCGTCTCGCGGGTCTACCCCGGCCGGCGGGTGCCGGACGTCAGCGGGCTCGTCGGCCTGCTGCCCGCGGCGATGTACCTCATGCTCCCCGTGCCGCCCGGCAGCGCCATCGACCGCGGCAACGCCGGCGGCGCCCATCCCGAGGGTGACGAGACCACGCCCGACGACGGGTGGGCCGCCTTCAGCGGCACCTCCGCCGCCGCTCCCCAGGTGGCCGGCGTGTGCGCCCTGCTCGCGCAGGCGGCGCCCGGCACCCCGCCCGAGCGGGTGCGGGAGGTGCTCGCCGCCACCGCCCGGGACGTCACCGTCGGCACCAACCATCCCGAGTTCGGCGAGCCGGCCGGGCCGGGGCCGGACCTCGCCACCGGGCCGGGGCTCGTGGACGCGGCCGCGGCCGTCGCCGGGGTGGGCGCTGGAGGCGGCTCCGGGGCGGAGTCCGCTGTGGCGCTCGTCATGCTGCGCTCGGCGGCGGGGGAGGAGCCGGCCGCCTTCACCGCGGCCACGAGCAGCGAGTGGGCGCCCGCCACCGGGACGGTGCGGGAGGTGTCCGCGGCGCTCGCGCGGGCCGGCTTCGCGGTGGGGCCGGCGGCCGGCCCGACCCTCTCGATCGCCGCGCCACCGGCCGTGTTCGCGCGGGTCTTCGCCGCCCAGCCGGTGCGCGCGGAGGACGGCGGGTGGACGAGCGAGCGGGGTGACTCGCTGCCCCTCGACCGGCTGCCCGAGCAGCTGAGGGAGGTGGTGCGCGCCGTCGTCCTCGAGCGGCCGAGCGAGCTCCACACCGGCCCGTGAACGGCGTGGTCCCGCGCGCCGTCGTGCGCTGCGGGGAGTACCGTGCCCGGGTCGCGTCGCCCGCCCGGGTGGCCACCGCACTCCTGGAGTAGAACGTGGACTCGCTCAACAGCGTCCTGGGGGACATCAGCAACGGCCTGTACACCTACGTGCTCGTCGCGCTGCTCGTCGGGGCGGGTCTGTACTTCACCATCCGCACACGGGCGGTCCAGGCGCGGCTCTTCCCGCGGATGATCGGGGTCATCGCCCGGTCGCGCGGCGAGAGCCACGGCGGCATCAGCTCCTTCCAGGCCTTCGCGATCGGGCTCAGCTCGCGCGTGGGCACCGGCAACATCGCCGGTGTGGCGATCGCGCTGGCCCTCGGCGGCCCTGGCGCGATCTTCTGGATGTGGATGGTCGCGCTCGTCGGCATGGCCACCGCCTTCATCGAGGCGACCCTCGCCCAGATGTACAAGGTGCGCTGGCGCGACGGCACCTTCCGCGGCGGGCCGGCCTTCTACATCCAGCGGGGCCTGGGCTCCCGCGCCTGGGGCGCGGTCTTCGCCGTCCTGCTCATCTTCGTCTTCGGCTTCGCGTTCGAGATGGTGCAGGCGAACACGATCGCCGCGACCCTCGACTCCGGCCACGGGGTCCCGGCGTGGGTCTCCGCCGTCCTGCTCGTCCTGCTCACCGCGCCCGTCGTCTTCGGCGGCATCCGGGCGGTCGCGCGGGTCGCCGAGCTGATGGCGCCGCTCATGGCCGTCGTCTACGTCCTCATCGCGCTCGCGGTCATCGTCCTCAACCTCGGGGCGCTGCCGGAGGCGTTCGGCATGATCATCCGGGGCGCCTTCGGGCTGGACGAGGCGCTCGCCGGCACCGGCGGCGGCCTGCTCGCCGCCGTCCTCAACGGCGCCCGTCGCGGCCTGTTCTCCAACGAGGCCGGCATGGGCTCGGCGCCCAACGCCGCCGCCACCGCCACCGTGCGCCACCCGGCGCAGCAGGGGCTCATCCAGTCCCTCGGCGTCTTCGTCGACACGATCGTCGTCTGCTCGGCGACGGCCCTCATCGTCCTGCTCGCCGGGCCCACCATCTACACGCCGGGGGAGACCACCGAGGAGCAGGGTGCCGCCCTCACGCAGACGGCCGCGGCCGCGTCGCTCGGGGACTGGGTGACGCTGCCGATGACGATCCTCATCTTCGTCTTCGCGTTCTCCTCGATCCTCGGCAACTTCTCCTACGCCGAGGTCAACGTCGACTTCCTCACCCGCCGCCGCTGGGCGCCGCTCGCGCTGCGCACGCTCGTCACCCTCGCTGTCCTCGTCGGCGCGCTCGCCGAGCTCTCCCTCGTGTGGACGGTGGCGGACATCGCCATGGGGCTCATGGCGATCGTCAACCTCGTCGCGATCCTGCTCCTCGGGAAGTGGGCGCTGGGCGCGCTGCGCGACTTCGAGCAGTTACGCAAGGGCAAGACGCGAGTCTTCCTCGGGCGGGGCAACCCGCTGCTCCCCGGGGACCTGCCCGGCGACGTATGGGTCTCGCGGGAGGAGACGCCGACGGCGGACCGGGTCGGCTAGGCCGGCTTCATCGTCGCGAGCTGGATGAGGTTGCCGCACGTGTCGTCGAGGACGGCGACGACGACGGGCCCGAAGTCCGTCGCCTCCTGGGTGAACTGCACGCCCAGGGCCTTGAGCCGCTCGACCTCGGCGTGGACGTCGTCGACGGTGAACTGTGTCCACGGGATCCCGTCGGCGACGAGCGCCTCCTTGAAGGTCCTCGCCGCCGGGTGGCCGTCCGGCTCGAGGAGCACCTCGACGCCGTCGGGGTCGGCGGGGGAGACGACGGTGAGCCAGCGGGCCTCGCCCGCGGGGACGTCAGTCTTCTTCATGAAGCCGAGCTTCTCGGTGTAGAACTCCAGGGCCTTGGCCTGGTCGTCGACCAGCACGCTGGTCACTGTCACGCGGATCATGGGGCCGGTTCCTCTCGGGTGGGCCAGCGCTCGGCGATCGAGCGCAGCGGCCGGGTGTCGATGTGGTGGAACTTGTAGCGGCCCTCCCGCCGGGTGCGGAGCAGACCCGCGTCCTCCAGCACCGCGAGGTGCTGGGAGATGGCCTGCCGCGAGGAGGTCGAGCCGTGCTTCATGGCCAACCGGCCGCAGATCTCGAAGAGGGTCTGCCCGTCATGCTCGGTCAGCTCGTCGAGGATCGTGCGCCGGGTGGCGTCACTGATCGCCCTGAACAGGACGGCGTCGTCGTCCATGTCGACCTTTATAGGCAAGTGGTTACTTGCCTGTCAAGACCTCTGGGCGAGGTGGGCGTGCGCTGCTGCCTCGGCCAGGCGGCGGCCGACGGCGACGGCGTCGTCCGGGGCGCCGCGCAGGAAGCTGGCGAGCGTCCCGTTGTAGACGAGGAGGACCTCGTCGGCCAGCTCCTGCGCCTTCGTGCCGGCGAGCGGGTGGGCGAGGTGGAGGAGCCGCTCGGCGAGCATGGCAGTGTTGGCCGCCACGGCGTCGGCGATCTCGCCCTCTGTCGCGGTGTGCTCTGCGGCGGTGGCGAGGAAGCCGCACCAGCGGGTCGTGCGGTCCTCGCGGTAGGCCGCGAGGGCGTCGAAGAGGGCGAGGAGGCGCGACTCGTCGTCGCTCGCCGCGAGGACGTGCGCGTCCCACACCCGCTGCCAGTCGGTGAGGCGGCGGGTCGGTGCTCGTCGGCGTACTCCTCGGTGCGACGTCTGCGGTTCTCGCCTTCCCGGTCGCCGGTGCGGTCGGCGTGGTCGCGACCCTCGTCGTCGTCATGCAGCGGGAGCGACGCACGGCAGCGACGGTGAGCTGATCAGGGGCCCAGGGTGCGCACCGCGTCGAGGGTGTCGGCCTCGGCGGGAGTCTTGTCGTCGCGGTAGCGCAGGACGCGCGCGAAGCGCAGCGCGACGCCGCCCGGGTAGCGGGGGGAGCGTTGCACGCCGTCGATGGCGATCTCGACGACCTGCTCGGGCCGGACGTGGACGACGTGGCCCTCGCGGTGCGTCTCGAGCTCGAGGAAGCGCTCGGTCTGCCACTCGAGCATCTCGTCGGTCATGCCCTTGAAGGTCTTGCCGAGCATGACGAAGCCCTCGCCGTCGCGGGCGCCGAGGTGGATGTTGGACAGCTTGCCCTGGCGCCGGCCGCTGCCCCACTCGACGGCGAGGACGACGAGGTCGAGGGTGTGGCGCGGCTTGACCTTGACCCACGCGGCGCCGCGGCGCCCGGCGTCGTAGGGCGCCGTGAGGTCCTTGAGGACGAGGCCCTCGTGACCGAGCTCGAGGATCTCGCGGAAGAAGGCGTCTAGCTCGGCCTGGTCCGCGGTGACCCGGCGGGGGACGAGCGCGGAGGCGGGGACGACCTCCTCCAGCGCGGCGAGGCGCTCGCGGGCGGGCGCAGTGACGAGCGTCGTCCCGTCGCGGTGGAGGAGGTCGAAGAAGAAGACCGTGAGCGGGGTGGTGCCGGCGGCACCGTCGTGACTCCCGGTGCGTGAGGCCGTCTCCTGGAAGGGGCGCGGGCGGCCAGACGGGCCGAGGGCGATCGCCTCGCCGTCGAGGATGAGCTCCTCGGCCGGCAGGGCGCGCACGACGTCGACGATCTCCGGGACTCGCTCGGTGATGTCGTCCAGCGAGCGGGTGAAGACGGCGACCTCGTCGCCGGACTTGTGGACCTGGACCCGGATCCCGTCGATCTTGCCGTCGGCGGCGACGGGGGTGTCGCCGTCGTCGTCGCGGAGCTTGGCGAGCGCGGCGGCGAGGTCGGGGGCGGCGGAGGCGAGCATGGGGCGGACGGGCTGGAGCACCGCGGGGCGGAAGTCCTCGAGCGCGTCGACGCCGCCGGTGAGGGCAGCGCGGGCGACCGGTCCGGTGAACGCGCTGAACATCGCGGCGCGGCGGACGGCGGCGACCGGCACGGCGGTGGCGTCGGCGATCGCCTCGATGAGGAGGGAGTCGAGCGCGCCCTGGCGCACCTCGCCGAGGATGAGGGCGCGCAGGAAGAGCTGCTCGGGCTCGGTGAGGGCGCCGAAGAGGTCCGCGACGGCGGTGGCGCGGCCGGCCTGGGACCCGGTACCGGCGAGGGCGGAGACCGCCTCGAGCTGCGCGTCGACGTCGGTGGGCGTGAGGGCGGGAGCCGGTGCGGGGTCTGGGAGCTGGGCGAGGCTGCGCCAGCCGACACCGGTGCGGCGCTGGCGCACGCGGCCGGAGAGGTAGGTGGCGACGACGTCGATCTCGTCCTGCTCGGCCTCCCGCAGCGTGGCCGCGAGCAGGGCGCGCTTCTCCAGCCGGGAGCGCGTGGCGGCGAGGGCCGTGGAGGTCCCGGCGAGGCGCGCGAAGAGCATGCGCCGAGTGTGGCAGCGCGGTGCGGTGGGGGCGCGCGGTGTCGGTTGAAGCGCGACGTCGTCAGTGCGCTGTCGGCGATAACTCGGCTGTCGGCGGTAACTCGGCTGTGGGCGGTAACTCGGCTGTGGGCGGTAACTCGGCTGTCGCCGGTAACTCGGCTGTCGGCAATAGCTCTCCTGTCGCGAGAGTGGAGTTGTTACTCGGCGTCTGCGTAGGACTTCACGACGGAGACGTCGAGGGGGAAGTCGATGGGGAAGTCGCCGAAGAGGAGGCGGCCGGCGCCGGCGGCGGACTCGCGGACTGCGGCGGCGACGTCGTCGGCCATCGCCGCGGGTGTGTGGACGATGACCTCGTCGTGGAGGAAGAAGACGAGGTGCGGGCTGTGGCCTGCACCGCCGGCGCCGCCGATCACCCGTAGGCGGGCGCGCAGGTCGGCGAGCCAGCACAGCGCCCACTCCGCGGCGGTGCCCTGGACGACGAAGTTGCGGGTGAAGCGGCCCCAGTCGCGGGCCAGGCGGCGGGCGCGCCGGCGGTCGTCGTCGGTCGCCTCGCCCTCGTGCTGCCGGTCCTGCACCGCCTTCCAGGCCGGTGGGGGAGTGGGAGAGGTGCGGCCCAGCCAGGTGCGGACGGTGCCGCCCACCTCCCCGCGCATCGCGGCGCCCTCGACGACGGCGGTGGCCCGTGGGAAGGCACGCAGCAGTCGCGGCGCGAGGTCGCCCGCGGCCCCGGTGGTCGCGCCGTACAGTGCGCCGAGCATCGCGACCTTCGCGTGGGCGCGGGTGTCGATGACGCCCTGGTCGACGAGCCCCTGGTAGAGGTCGCCACCGCGTGCGGCCCGCGCCATCGCCTCGTCGCGGGCCATCGCGGCGAGGACGCGCGGCTCGAGCTGGGCGACGTCGGCGACGACGAGCGTCCAGCCCGGGTCCGCGACGACGGCCCCGCGCACCTGCTTGGGCAGCTGCAGCGCCCCGCCGCCGCGGGTGGCCCAGCGGCCGGTGACGACGCCGCCCGGCACGTAGTCCGGGTGGAAGCGCTCGCGCCCCGCGCCCGGGGGACCGGGACGCACCCACTCGTCGGCCCAGACCCAGCCGTTGGCGCTGTGCAGCCGCGACAGCTTCTTGTACTCGAGCAGCGGCGGGACGACGGGGTGGTCGACCTGCTCGAACTCCCACTTGCGGGTGGTCTGCACGGAGATCCCCGCGCTGTGGAGCGCGCGCAGCAGCGCCTGCCCCGAGTCCGGGTTGAGCTTCGGTGCGTCGAGCGCGCGGCGGACGTCCTCGGCGAGCGCCTCGAGCACCGGCGGCCGCGCGCCGAGCGGCGGGCGCGGGCCGAGGACCTCGGTGAGCAGCTGGTCGTGGGCGGCGCGGTCCCAGGGCAGGCCGTCGTGGCGCATCTCGGCCGCCACCAGTGCCCCGGCGGACTCGGCGGCGAGCAGCGTGGCGAGCCGGCCGGGCTCCGTGCTCGCCGAGACGGCCTCCCGCTGGCGCAGCCGCTCGGCGAGCACCTCCTCGGCGGGCAGGGTGAGGGACTCGAAGAGAGTGGGTGGGGCGTCGGGCCGGTCCTCCGGCTCCTCGACGTCGTCCCACAGGTCCGACGGCGGCGGTGCATCGACCGCACGGCGCAGGATCGTGCGGCACAGGCGCAGGTCGAAGCAGCGCTCCACCCGCACGCCGGCGCGCAGCAGCCGGGCGTAGGTGGTTGCGGTGTCGGCCCACACCCAGCGTGGGCGCGAGGCGGCCTCGAGCTCGGCCACCCGGGCGGCCAGCCCGTCGGCGGGCACGACGGACGAGGCCGGGGCGGCGCCGTCGTCGAGGACGGTGAGCCGGACCCCGTCCGCCTCCTCGGCCACGACGATCTCCACGCACCCGAGCCTACGGTGGCCTGCCGACGCTCGACGCCGCGTGACGCACACGTCAGTCGCTGCTGTATGGTCAGCGTGTGCTGACCATTGCCTCGCGGCTGGACGTGATGAACCGGCTGGGCCGCGCCATGGCCGACTCGACCCGCTCACGGATTCTCATGACCCTCCTCGAGGGCCCGAGCTACCCGGCGGTCCTCGCCCGGGACCTGGGCCTGACCCGGTCGAACGTGTCGAACCACCTCACCTGCCTGCGGGACTGCGGCATCGTCGTCGCCGAGCCGGAGGGCCGCCAGACGCGCTACGAGATCGCCGACCCTCACCTCGCGGCGGCGATGACCGCGCTGGTCGAGGTGACGCTGGCCGTCGACGAGGACGCCCCCTGCGTCGATGCCACGTGCACAGTGCCCGGCTGCTGCTCGAACGCGACCGTGGCATGAGCGCCACCACCCAGGCCCCCGTCGAGCAGCACGAGACCGAGGACGAGCACGACGCTCCCTGGTGGCGTGACCGTGCCGTCATGGTCCCCGTCGCCTCGGGCGTCGCCTTCGTCGCCGGGGTGGCCGCCGAGTGGTCCGGCGCCCCGACGGCGGCGCTGGTGCTGTTCTGGGTCGGCCTGCTGCTCGGTGCCTCCACGTTCGTCCCCGGCGCGCTGCGCAAGCTCGCCGCGGGCAGGCTCGGGGTCGCCCTGCTCATGACGATGAGCGCCACCGGCGCCGTCATCCTCGGCCATGTGGGGGAGGCCGCAGCCCTGGCCTTCCTCTACTCCATCGCCGAGGCGCTGGAGGACAGGGCGATGGACCGCGCACGCGCCGGCCTGCGTGCGCTGCTCAGGCTCGTGCCCGAGACCGCCACCGTCCTCGACGACGGCGAGTCCCTCACCGTCCCGGCACGCGACCTCGCCCCCGGGCAGGTCATGGTCATCAGGCCCGGGGAGCGCATCGCCACCGACGGCATCGTGCGCACCGGGCACAGCAGCCTGGACACCTCGGCGATCACCGGTGAGTCCATTCCCGTCGAGGTCGGGCCGGGCGAGGCGGTGTCCGCCGGGGCGATCAACACCACGGGGGTTCTGCAGGTGGAGGCCACCGCGGCCGGCACCGACAACTCCCTCACCACGATCGTTGGTCTGGTCGAGCGGGCCCAGGCCGAGAAGGGGCACCGAGCCAGGCTGGCCGACCGCATCGCCCGGCCGCTGGTACCCGGCGTCCTGGTCCTGGCCGTGCTCGTCGCCGTCATCGGCTCCCTGGCCGGTGACCCGCAGACCTGGATCACCCGTGCCCTGGTGGTCCTCGTTGCTGCCTCGCCGTGCGCGCTGGCGATCGCGGTGCCCATCACCGTGGTCTCCGCGGTCGGCTCGGCCAGCAGGTTCGGCGTCATCATCAAGAGCGGGGCCGTCTTCGAGAGGTTCGGGGACATCCGGCACGTCGCCCTCGACAAGACCGGGACCCTCACGAGGAACCGGCCCACCGTCACCGCCGTCGTCCCCGCCGCCGACGTCACCGAGGAGCAGGTCCTGGCCTGGGCCGCCGCCCTCGAGCAGCACAGCACCCACCCGGTCGCCGCCGCGATCACCCAGGCCGCGCCCGCAACCCCCGCCGGCGAGGGCATCACCGAGGAAGCCGGTCACGGCATCCGTGGCGCCGTCGACGGCGCACTCGTGCAGGTCGGCAGCCCCCGCTGGGTCGAGCCCGGCGCCCTCACGGAGCGCGTCCGTGACCTCGAGGCCCAGGGCATGACCGTCGTCGTCGTCCACCGTGACGGCACGGTCGCCGGGGTGGTCGGCGTGCGTGACGAGCTGCGCCCCGAGGTTCCCCAGGTCGTCGAGACTCTGGCCGGCCGCGGCATCGGCGTCACGATGCTCACCGGGGACAACGAGCGCACCGCGCGTGCCCTCGCCGCGCAGGCCGGCATCGACGACGTGCGCGCGGAGCTGCGCCCCGAGGACAAGTCGGCCGCCGTGCGCCAGCTCAGCGCCCACCGGCCCACCGCGATGATCGGCGACGGCATCAACGACGCCCCCGCGCTGGCCGCGGCCGACGTCGGGATCGCCATGGGAACGACCGGCTCCGACGCCGCCATCGAGTCCGCCGACATCGCCTTCACCGGCCAGGACCTGCGCCTCCTGCCCCAGGCCGTCGCCCACGCCCGGCGCGGCCGGCGCATCGTCAACCAGAACATCGCCCTGTCGCTGGTCATCATCGCCGTTCTCCCACCGCTGGCGATCACCGGGGTCCTCGGCCTCGCCGCCGTCGTGCTCGTCCACGAGGTCGCGGAGGTCCTGGTCATCCTCAACGGTCTGCGCGCGGCACGGACCCGCCACGCCAGCACGCCAGGACATCCGCGCGACTAGGGTGTGCCGCATGCTGCAGCGGCGCTTCCTCCAGGTGGACGTGTTCGGGGCCGAGCCCTACGAGGGCAACCCGGTCGCCGTCGTCGTCGACGGGGAGGGCCTGTCCACCGCGCAGATGCAGCGTTTCGCGGCATGGACGAACCTGTCCGAGACCACCTTCCTCCTCCCGCCCACCGACCCCGCGGCGGACTACCGGGTGCGGATCTTCACCCCCGGCACCGAGCTGCCCTTCGCGGGCCACCCGACCCTCGGCTCCGCCCACGCGTGGCTCGCCTCCGGTGGGACGCCGACGGCGGCCGGCCGCCTGGTCCAGGAGTGCGGCGTCGGGCTCGTCGAGCTGCGCGAGTCGGGCGGCCGCTGGTCCTTCGCCGCGCCCGCGCTGCGCCGCTACGAGGCGCCCGACGACGAGACCCTCACCCGCGCCACCGCCGCACTCGGTGTGGACCCGGGTGACGTCGTCGACGCGTCCTGGCTCGACAACGGCCCGCCCTGGCTGGCGCTGCGGCTGCGCTCGCGGGAGGCCGTCCTCGCCGTCGCGCCCCGCTACGACCGCTTCGGCGACCTCCACCTCGGCGTCGTCGCGGCACCCGGCAGCGACGGGACCACCGTCGAGGTCCGCGCCTTCGGCGCCGACTTCACCGAGGACCCGGTCACCGGGAGCCTCAACGCCGGCCTCGCGCAGTGGCTCACCGACACCGGCGTGGTCAGCGCCCCGTACGTCGCCGCGCAGGGCACCGCGCTCGGCCGCGCCGGCCGGGTCCACGTCACCGCCCCCGACGGCGCACTGTGGGTGGGCGGACGGACGACGACGGCGATCGCCGGCACCGTCGCGCTCTGAGGTAGGGGGTAGACCGTGGACTCCTGGCCGCTGTGGGTGCAGTGGGTGGTGCTGCTCGTCGTCGGGGGGACCTTCCTCGCCAGCTCCTGGTGGCTGGCGCTCGCCCGAGCCCGAGCCGCCGGCGTCGAGCCCGCGACGTGGGGTGAGAGGACCCGGACGCTCGTCGGGGCGCTGCGCCTGGCCGACTGGGCGGTGCTCGTCCTCCTCGTCGTGTTCCTCGTCCCGCTCGTGGTCCGGACCGTCGCGCTCTGAACTCAGCGCCGCCGCAGCGCCTTGTCCACCTCGACGACGGCGAACACCACCACCCCGACGCCCAGCGGCACCAGCCAGTCGGTGAGCCCCACCGCGGTGGAGCCGAAGGCCGTGTGCATGAAGGGCGCATAGACGAAGAGCAGCTGCAGCGCGAGCATGACGGCCACGCACACCCATGACACCGGGTTGGTCGTGAGGAGCTCGCGGCGCAGGCTCGTGGTGCGGCTGAAGCGGCTGGCGAAGAGGTAGCAGATCTGCGCGACGACGAGCGTGTTGACGGCGACCGTCCGCGACTCCGCCACGCCGCGCCCGGCCTCCTGGCCGAGGAGGAAGACCGCGATCGTCGCGCCGCCGATGAGCACCGAGACGTAACCGATCCGCAGCAGTCCCGAACGCGGCAGGATCGAGCCACCCGGCGTGCGCGGCGGCCGGCTCATGATGTCCGGCTCCGAGGGCTCGAAGGCCAGCGCGAGCGCGAGGGTGACCGCGGTGATCGTGTTGACCCACAGCACCTGGACCGGCGTGAGCGGCAGCGTGAGCCCGAGGACGACGGCGACGAGGATGACCAGCCCCTGCGCGCCGTTCGTCGGCAGGATGAAGACGATCGCCTTGCGGAGGTTGTCGTAGATCGTGCGGCCCATCTCGACGGCCGACTCGATCGAGGCGAAGTTGTCGTCGGCGAGGACGATGTCGGCCGCCTCCTTCGTCGCCTCCGTCCCCTTGATCCCCATGGCGACCCCGACGTCGGCCCGCTTGAGCGACGGCGCGTCGTTGACGCCGTCGCCGGTCATCGACACGACCTCCCCGTTCGCCTGCAGCGCCTGGACGAGACGGAGCTTGTGCTCGGGGCTCGTGCGGGCGAAGACGTCGTGCTCGGTGGCGAGGGTGCGCAGCTCCTTGTCGGTGGCTGTCTCGAGCTCGGCGCCGGTGACGGTCGAGTCCCCGATCCCCATCTCCCGCGCGATGGCGGTGGCGGTGCCGGCGTGGTCGCCGGTGATCATCTTGACGCGGATGCCGGCCCGCCGGCAGGCGCGGATCGCGGCGACGGCCTCCTCGCGCGGCGGGTCGATGATGCCGTAGAGACCGAGGAGGACGAAGCCGCCGGCGTCGACGTCCTCGGTGCTCACCGAGGTGGCGCCGTCGTCGGCGCGGCGGGCGGCGGCGGCCAGCACCCGCAGCCCGCGGGCGCCGAGCTCGTCGATCTGAGCCTCCCAGAACGCCCGGTCCAGCGGTGCGGTGTCCTCCGGCCCGGTGCCCTGGGAGTCGCAGCGGTCCAGCAGCCGGTCCGGCGCGCCCTTGAGGTGGATGACCGTGCCGTGCGCGGTGCGGTCCAGGGTGGCCATGTACTTGTAGGCGGAGTCGAAGGGGACGGCGTCCAGCCGCGCGTCGTCGTCGCCGTCCACGCCGGCCTTGAGCGCGAAGGTGCGCAGCCCGCCGTCGGTCGGCTCACCGGACAGCACCCACTCCTGACCGCGCCGGGAGACGGTCGAGTCGTTGGCTCGGGCCGCCACCTCGGCGAGGGCGAGGACGCCCGGGTGCTGCGCCGTCGTCGGCGGCTCGCCGGCCGGGAGGATCTCGCCCTCGGGCGCGTACCCGGTGCCCGTGACGTCGAAGCTGCCGGCGGGCGTGACGACCGTGCGGACTGTCATCTCGTTGCGGGTGAGCGTGCCGGTCTTGTCGCTGCAGATGACGGTGACCGAGCCGAGGGTCTCCACCGAGCCCATCCGCCGGGTGATCGCGTTGCGCCGTGCCATCGTCTGCACGCCCAGGGCGAGGGTGATGGTGAGGACGGCGGGCAGGCCCTCGGGGATCGCGGCGACCGCGAAGCCGATCGCCGCGAGGGTGAGCTCGCCGAGCGTGTAGTCGTACAGCAGCGCGCCCAGCCCGAACATCACCACGGCGAGCACGACGACGACGAGCGAGAGCGCCCGCCCGAAGGCGTTCATCTGCCGGATCAGCGGCGTCTCGAGGGACTCGACCTCCTCGAGCAGCGTCGTGATGTGCCCGATCTCCGTGTCCTGCCCCGTGGCCGTGACGACCCCGGCGCCCGAGCCCGCGGCGACGACGGTGCCCGAGAAGGCCATCGAGGTGCGGTCCCCGATGCCCGCGTCCGGGGCGACAGGGTCGGTGTCCTTGTCCACCGGAACCGACTCACCGGTGAGCGCCGACTCCTCGATGCGCAGCGTGCTCGCGCGGGTGAGCCGGACGTCGGCGGGCACTCGGTCCCCCGAGGACAGGCGCACGAGGTCGCCGGGGACGAGGTCCTCGGCGGGGACGGTCTGCCACGCGGCGTCGCGCCGCACCTGCGCGTCCAGCGAGAGCATCTGACGGATGCCCTCGAGGGCGTCCTCCGCCCGGCCCTCCTGGACGTAGCCGATGACAGCGTTGACGAGGACGACGGCGGCGATGACGATCGTGTCGACCCACTCGCCGAGCAGCGCGGTGAGCACAGCGGCGGCGATGAGCACGTAGATCATCGGGTCGCGGAACTGGCGCAGCAGCCGCCGCAGCGCGGACTCACGCTCCGGCTCGGGCAGGCGGTTGGCGCCGTGCCGCTCGAGACGGGCGGCGGCCTCCTCGCGGCTCAGTCCCTGGTCCCCGGTGCCGAGCTCGGCGAGGACGTCGACGACGGCGCGGGCGTGGGCGGGAGCGGCTTCGGTGGGTGGCGTCATGGTCCCTGTCGCATCGGCGAGGCGGTACGGCCATTCTCGACCCCGCTCCTGGTCTCCGCCTGGGCCCTGTGTCGCTCATCGGTGTGCGCGACTGCACAGCGGGCAAACTTGCACGGCGTGCATCGACAACTGAGACTCGACCGTATGTCCGAATCGACCGGCCGGCGCGAGGTCAACAAGGCGCGTACACGCCTGGCCCTCGTCGACGCCGCTCGCGAGCTGGCCCGTGAACGCGGGCTCGACGACGTGACGGCCGAGGACATCGCCGACCGGGCCGGTGTCTCCCGGCGCACCTTCTTCAACTACTTCTCGGGCCTCGAGGCGGTGGTCGCGGCGGGGCTGGCCGAGCCGCTCGAGCGGATGGCCGACGCGCTGCGCCGCCGCCCTGCGGAGGAGGAGCCGCTCGTCGCCATCGCCGCGGCGCTGCGCGAGGAGCCGCTCGGGGCGGAGATCCTCCTCGGCTGGCTTCCCACGACGCCGGGCAGCTCGCTGCGCGGCCGCGAGCTCCAGCTGCGCGTGTGGCAGCACCACGAGGACTGGCTCGTCGACGTCCTTCGTGACCGCATGGGGGAGGGCGACGACCTGCGCGTCCACTCCCTCGCGACGGCCGTCATGGCCCTGTTCGAGACGGTGCAACGGACCTGGCTGCCGACCGCCGTCGGCCGCGACCCGGACGACGCCGTCGCCGCCTTCAACGACACGCTCCTGCGGGTCCTCGCCCACGCGGACTCCGGCTGGCGCCGGCCCGCTTCCTGACGTCCCCTTTCTCCCAGCACCACCACACCCCGGAAGGAACCCCTGTGGCCTCACTCCTGCACCGCCTCGGACGATGGAGCGCCCAGCGTCGCTGGGCCACCGTCATCACGTGGCTCGTCGTCATCGCGCTCGCCGCCACCGGCGCGGCGACGCTCAGCGAGCCGCTGAGCGACGAGTTCACCATCCCCGGCAGCCGGTTCCAGGAGGTGCTCGACGACCTCCAGGAGGAGATCCCCGAGGCTGCCGCGGGCATCGGCACCGTGACCTTCTCCACCGAGGACGGCTTCACCGACGAGCAGCGCGCAGCCGTCGCCGACGTCACCGAGCAGTGGAGCGAGCTCGAGGGCGTCGTCGGCTCGATGGACCCCTTTGCCACCCAGGAGCAGCTCGAGGGCGGCCTCGACGAGATCGAGGCCGGCCGCGCCGAGCTCGAGGCGGGCCGTGAGCAGCTCGAGGCGGGACGCGCCGAGCTGGAGGCCGGTCGCGCGCAGCTCGAGGCCGGCGAGGCGGAGCTCGCCGCGGGCCGCGAGCAACTCGAGGCCCAACGCGCCGAGCTCGCGGCCTCCGCGGGCATGATGCCCCCGGCCATGGCCGCCGCGGCCGAGCAGCAGCTCGCCGCCGCCGAGGCCGAGCTCACCGCAGGCGAGGAGCAGCTGGCCGCCAGCCGCGCCGAGCTCGAGGCCGGTGAGGAGGAGCTCGCTGCCGCCGAGGCGGAGCTCACAGCGGGGGAGACCCAGCTCGACCAGGGCGAGCGCCTCGCCCAGCTCACCGAGGGGCTGCGCCAGGTCTCCGAGGACGGCACCGTCGCCATGACGCAGGTGCAGTTCGAGTCCTCCGGCGGCCAGCTCGACCCCGACGTCACCGCCGAGGTCCAGGAGATCGGCAACACGCTCACCGACGAGGACATCGAGGTGAACTACAGCGCCGAGATCGTCTCGGACATCTCCTCCATCCTCGGCCCGGCCGAGGTCGTGGGTGTCGTCGTCGCCGTCGTCGTCCTCCTCGTCCTGCTCGGCTCTCTCCTCGCCGCCGGCCTGCCGCTGCTCACCGCCCTCGTCGGCGTGGGCGTCGGCGTCGGCGCCTCCCTCGCGCTCAGCGGCGTCGTCGACATGACGAGCGTGACCCCCGCCCTGGCACTCATGCTCGGCATGGCGGTCGGCATCGACTACTCCCTGTTCATCCTCAACCGCCACCGCATGCAGCTGGCCGAGGGCATGGGCGTGCGCGAGTCCATCGCCCTCGCCACCGGCACCGCAGGCAACGCGGTGACTTTCGCCGGCGCGACCGTCGTCATCGCCCTCGCGGCACTCGGCCTCACCGGCATCCCCTTCCTCGCCGTCATGGGCTACGTCGCGGCGGGCACCGTCGTCGTCGCCGTGCTCGCGGCGGTCACGCTCACCCCGGCGCTGCTGTCCTTCCTCGGGGAGCGGGTGCTGCCCGCCAAGCAGCGCAAGCGCCTCGAGCGCAAGAACGAGGCCGACTCCCGCGGCTGGGCCTACAAGGTGCAGCAGCACCCGTGGCTGGCGATCCTCGGCGTCGTCGCCATCACCGGCCTGCTCGCGATCCCCGCGACGCAGCTGCGCCTGGGCCTGCCCGACGGCAGCCAGGAAGCGGCCGACTCGACCGCCTACCGGACCTACGACCTCATCCGCGACAACTTCGGCGCGGGCGCCAACGGCCCCATCATCGGCGTCGCCACGCTCGACGAGCCGATGACGGACGAGGCGGCCCTCACCGAGGTCCAGCTCGACATCGCCGAGGACCTCCTCGCCGTCGACGGCGTCCAGTACGTCGTGCCCTTCGGGATGAGCGAGGACGGCGACACCCTCGCCTTCCAGGTCATGCCCGCCGACGGCCCCTCCGAGGAGTCGACGGTCGCGCTGGTCAACACGCTCCTGGACGGCGAGGCCGCGCTCGGCGACGCGCACGGCGTCACGATGGGCTACACCGGGCAGACGGTCGCGAACATCGACATCTCCGACCAGCTGGCCGACGCGCTGCCGATCTACCTCGTCGTCGTCGTCGGGCTCTCGCTCGTCCTCCTGCTCCTCGTGTTCCGCTCGATCTGGGTGCCGCTGCTCGCCTCGGCGGGCTTCCTCCTCACGGTGGTCGCCTCCTTCGGTGCCGTCACCGCGGTGTACCAGCTGGGCCACCTCGCGGGGATCTTCGGAGTCAACGAGCCG
This sequence comes from Georgenia phoenicis, assembly GCF_047302425.1. Taxonomy (NCBI): domain Bacteria; kingdom Bacillati; phylum Actinomycetota; class Actinomycetes; order Allobogoriellales; family Allobogoriellaceae; genus Georgenia; species Georgenia phoenicis. Next base: position 1,165,870 of record NZ_CP154855.1, read on the forward strand.
GGCCCGATCCTCAGCTTCCTGCCGGTCCTCCTCATCGGGGTGCTCTTCGGGCTGGCGATGGACTACCAGGTCTTCCTCGTATCCGGCATGCGGGAGGCGCACGTCCACGGCGCCGACGCGCGGGTGTCGGTCGTGCGCGGCTTCAACCAGAGCGCACGCGTGGTGACGGCCGCGGCGATCATCATGATCTCCGTCTTCGGCGGCTTCATCTTCGCCCACCTGGCGATGATCCGGCCGATCGGCTTCGGCCTCGCCTTCGGCGTGCTCATCGACGCCTTCCTCGTCCGGATGACCCTGACCCCGGCGGTGCTCAGCCTGCTCGGGGAGAAGGCGTGGTGGCTGCCGCGCTGGATGGACAAGGTCCTGCCGAACGTCGACGTCGAGGGCGCCAAGCTCGAGCGTCAGGTGGCCCGCGAGCCCGCGGACGCCTGAGGCCAGCGGCCGGCGCTCCCTCACCCGGGGCGCCGGCCGCGCCATCCGCGGGGAGCCTGCGGCCGACTGGTCCTCCCCTCCGATATCCTGCAACCTCGGACGTGCGGCGGTGCGGCACCTGTCCGGTCGACATAGCTGGGCGGGCGACGGTGCTGCTCCAGACCCTTCGGCGGGCAGGAGAACCATGGGAGCGACGGTGCGAGACGTCGCCAGGCTCGCCGGCGTCTCGCCCAAGACGGTGTCGAACGTCGTCAACGACCACCCGCACGTCCGTCCGAGTACCCGCGCCCGCGTGCAGTCCGCCATCGACGCCCTCGGCTACCGGCCGAACGTCTCGGCCCAGGGCCTGCGCTCGGGCCGCACGGGAGTCATCGGGCTGGCGATCCCCGCGCTGCGGGAGAACTACTTCGCCGAGCTGGCCGACTCGGTGATCCGTGCGGCGGAGCGGCACGGCCTCGGCGTGCTGGTCGAGCAGACCAACGGGGATCGCGAGACCGAGCTCGTCGCCGTCTCCGGAGGTCGGCGCCGGCTCACCGACGGGCTCCTGCTCAGCCCGGTGGGCCTCGGTCAGCGCGACGCGCACCTGCTCCACGTCTCCTTCCCCCTGGTCCTGCTGGGTGAGCGGATCTTCGGCGGGCCGACCGACCACGTGACGATGCACAACACCTCGGCGGCGGAGGCCGCTGTTGCGCACCTGCTGGAGATCGGCCGGCGCAGGATCGCGGTCATCGGCGCGAGTGACGCCGACCCGGAGGACACGAGCTCGGCGAGCCTGCGCGTCCGCGGCTACCGCCGGGCGCTCGAGGCGGCCGGGGTGGCGTTCGACCCCGACCTGGTCCGGACGAGTCGCTCCTGGAGCCGCGAGGCGGGCGCGGCCGCCACGCGCGCGCTGGTGGCCGACGGCACTCCCTTCGACGCGATCTTCGCGCTCAACGACACACTCGGTCTCGGCGTGCTGCGGGCGCTGGGGGAGGAGAGGCTCCGGGTGCCCGAGGACGTCGCCGTCATCGGGTTCGACAACATCGAGGAGGCGCGCTTCGCTGTCCCGTCGCTCTCCAGCGTCGACACGGGCCGGGACGAGATCGCCTCGGTCGCGGTCGACCTGCTGGTGGAGCGGATCGCGGCGAAGGGTGGCGTGCGCCCACCCCGGATGGTCAAGCCCGACTTCGCCGTCGTCCAGCGGGAGTCGACGGTCCGCACCGAGCGCTGAGCTCGCGGGCACAGACGCGCCGGGGGCGCGGGCGCGGTCGCGCCCGCCTGTCATCTCCCGAAAGACCCTTGACAGGTATCGGCCGGGGGCGGCACCATTGCTGAGCAACCCGATTACCACGTTGTAAAAGCGCTGGCAGAAGGGTTACAACGTCGGCATCGGGGGATGCCGCTGGTCGGGCGTCAAGGATGCGTCTGACTGTCGCGCACAGGAGCGCGTCATGCGGTCACCTCAACAGGAGGAGCACGCAGTGAATGTCTCAGCTCAAGGGCACCGCCGCAGACCGGGAGGTCGGCGACTGGTGGCTGTCACAGCAAGCGCGGCGATGGCGCTGACCGGCGTCGTCGCCCTGTCCTCGGCCGCGCAGGCCGACGAACCATGGGCCGACGTCGACGACGACGGCTTCGTCACCTTCCGGGTCCCCGTCGACGAGGTCGAGGAGACCGTCGGACAGGACGTGCGACAGGTAGTAGCCGAGGGCAACTTCGGACCGTCCGCCAACTGGGCGGAGTTCGGGCTGTCGATCTCCGGAGACGTCGCCACCGGCGTCCTCGGACCGCTCGAGCCCGGCCTGTACTACTACCAGATCACGGCGGACGACCACCTCACGGTCAAGGACCCCACCAATCCCACGAGCGTGGCCTCCGAACCGGAGTGGAGCACCTTCTTCGTCCCCGGCGAGGGCGCTGAGCTGCTCGCCGACGCAGCCGCCGAGGCCCGGGGAGAGCTCCGCGAGCTCAGCTACCGCAGCACCGTCGCCCGCGAGCAGCGCACGCTGCTCGCCTGGACGCCACCGGACTACGACCCCGACCGGGCCGAGCCCTACCCCGTCCTGTACCTCCAGCACGGCGGCGGCCAGAGCTACCGCGACTGGACCGAGGTCGGGCGAGCGGCCCAGATCCTCGACAACCTCTACGCGGAGGGAAGGACCCAGCCCTTCGTAGCCGTCATGGGCAACGGCAACGTCCCCGACTTCACCGAGGAGCTCCTCCGGCACATCGTGCCGACGGCGGAGCGGTACCTCAACGTGACCGACGACCCGGCCCAGCGCGCACTGGCGGGCCTGTCGATGGGCGGCGGGCAGACCTTCGACGTCCTCACCTCCGAGCCCGGGGCCTTCGCCTACGTCGGGACCTTCGGCGCCGGGCTCTTCAACGGGCTCGACGACCTCCCGGCCGAGGAGATCAACGCCGGGACCGAGGTCTTCCGGCTGTACGTCGGCAACCCGACGGACGCCGCCTACAACCACGTCCACGACGCGCTCGCGAAGTTCGACGCGGCCGGCGTGGACTACCAGTTCGACGGCGCGAACCCGGACCACGGCCACAACTGGGACGCGTGGCAGGACAACCTCGTGGACTTCGCCCAGCGACTCTTCCAGGACGGTCCGCCGCCGGGGATGAGTCCCGGGCACACCGCCATCGACGAGCCGTTCCAGACCCCGCCCTCGGGTACCACACCCACCCCGTGGGTCAGCGAGGACGGCTTCGTCACCTTCGAGACCTCGACGGAGTTCGCCGACGCCGAGCACGTGACCGTCTGGGCGAACTGGGGCGCCAGTCACCTGTGGACCCGGGTGGAGCTCTCCAAGGCCGGCGACCGGTGGCGCGGGACGGTGGGGACGCTCGAGCCCGGGTGGTACCACTACCGGCTCATCGTGGACATGGAGGCCACGAAGGACACGAACAACCCGACGAGCGTGACGAGCGAGCCCACGTGGAGCCAGTTCTTCGTGCCCGGCGAGAGCGCCCGGCTGGTCACCCCGGTGCCCGAGGGTGAGGGCGGCGAGGTCCAGGAGCTGACGTACTGGAGCGACGTCGCGGGCGCGTCCCGGACCGCGCTGGTCTGGACCCCGCCCGGCTACGACCCCGAGCGCGCGGAGCCCTACCCGGTCTTCTTCCTCCAGCACGGGAGCGGGCAGAGCTACACGGACTGGCTCGAGATGGGGCAGGCGAAGAACATCCTCGACAACCACCTGCGTGACGGGAACCTCGAGCCGATGGTCGTCGTCATGGGGAACGGGAACGTTCCCGACTTCACCACCGAGCTGATGGAGCACATCGTCCCGGCCACGGAGGACGCGTTCCACGTCTCCTCCGACCCGCGGCAGCGTGCCCTGGCCGGTCTGTCGATGGGTGGCGGCCACACGCTCGGTGTGCTGGCGGCCCGGCCCGGGGAGTTCGCGTACATCGGGGCCTTCTCCGCGGGCTTCCGCGGGACGCCCGCGGGCCTGGACCCCGAGGCGATCAACGAGGGGACCACGCTGCTGCGGCTCTACCACGGCAACAGGTCCGACTTCACCTACGACTCCTTCCGCACCATGCTCGCCCGCTTCGACGAGCTCGGGATCGACTACGAGTTCGACGGCTGGTTCGAGGGGCCGCACGGCTGGGACACGTGGCAGCACGCGCTCAGCGACTTCGCCCCCCGGCTGTTCAGCGAGGCCACGGCAGTGGACGAGGAGGGGATCCCGGTCGAGGCCACGATCCCCGAGGAGGCCGACGGCCACCTGGCGCTCACCGTGGCGGGCGACGGCACCCCGGTCGTGCTCAGCGAGCCGGTCAACGCGGGCGACCGGCTGCTGCTCACGGGTGAGCTGCCCGCCATCACGGTCACCGATTCCCGCAACGACACGCAGGCCGGCGGTACCGGCTGGGCACTGTCCGGTGAGGCGTCGGCGCTGACCGACGCCCGGCAGCGGATCGAGGCCGGGAACCTGGGCTGGACCCCGGAGCTCCTGGAGCCCCGGGAGGGCGTCACGGCCGGTGCACCGGTGGCCCCGCTGCTCAGCGGCGGCGCCGGCCTGGCCGCACCGCAGCGCCTCGCCGAGGCGTCGGCGGAGGGGCGGTTCGGCTCGACCCGCGTCACCGCCGACCTGCGCCTCGAGGTGCCGGTCGACACCGCGGCGGGAACCTACGACGGCACGGTGACCGTGTCGCTGTTCCCGGTGGACTGATCCGCGACGACCCGTGGTGCGGCCGGGGAACCCGGCCGCACCACGGGTCCTCCACACCGACATGCCCGAGGAGGAACCATGAGAGCGCTGGCACCCGCGCTTCGCCCGGTGGCGGCGGCGCTGGCCACGGTGCTCGCCGCGGTGGCGCTGGTGGTGGTCTCGGCCACCGGCTCCGCCGCCCAGGCGAGCCCGGCGGCGGAGGAGAGCACGACGACGTGGACCATCCAGCCGGCCGGGGCGGACGGCCCTGACGGTCGCCTGTCGATGCGCCACAGCGTCGAGCCGGGCGGCTCGGTCTCCGACTGGGTCACCGTGACGAACTTCGGCCCCGGTGCCGCAAACTTCCGGGTCTACGCCGGCGCGGGCACCATCGGGGAGACCGGGGCCTTCGACATCCGGCCGGACGTCGAGCCGGCCCTTGCCGTCACCCTCGCGCCCGTCGAGGGCAGCGAGCAGGCCGACGACGGGTCGCTGACCCTACGTCTTGGTGCCGCGCAGTCCGCGACGCTGCCACTGACGATCGCCGCCCCGGACGACGTCCTCCCGGGCGACCACCCGGTCGGTGTGGTCGCCGAGCTCCTTCCGGACGCCGGCAGCGACGTGCAGCTGAGGTCACGGGTCGGCGTGCGGGCGCACCTCCGGGTCCCGGGCGACATCACGGCTCGGGTCGTCGCCGAGGACGTGCGTACGCAGTGGGTGTCCGGCTGGAACCCCGCCGCACCCGGCACGCTCCGCATCGAGTACGACCTGCACAACACCGGCAACGTGCGGCTGGGGGCGACCTCGACCATCGACCTGTCCGGGCCGTTCGGCCTCCTCCCCACGACGGTGACGGACACGCGGCGGGAGATCCTGCCGGGCCAGCGCCTGTCGGTGCGGACCGAGGTCCGTCACTGGGGGCTGGTCCGCTCCACCGGTGAGGTGCGCGTCGACGTCGCCCCGGTGGGGGAGGACCAGGTCGAGGCCGAGCTCGAGCAGAGCCGTACCGACCTCGCCGCCTGGACGCTCCCGTGGACGCAGCTGGTGCTCCTGCTCCTGCTGCTCCTCGCGGCGCCCGGCTGGCGGCGCTACCGCCTGGCACGGGCACGGCGGATCCAGCACCAGATCGACGAGGCCGTGGCGGCCGCCCGGGCAGACACGCACGAGGACAGAGGAGCAGTGAGCACCGTATGAGCGCCACCACCAGCGCCGGCCCCACGCCAGACGTGGCGGCCGGCGGGCCGGAGCCGAGGCCCAGGCAGGGCAGACTACGCCGACTGCTCTACTCCAAGAAGGCCGCCCCGTACTTCTTCATCGCGCCCTTCGTCATCACCGTCCTGGCGTTCTGGACGGTCCCCCTCGTCCGGGCGTTCATCATCAGCGGTCAGGAAGTGCTGTACGGGGACGCCACCTTCGTCGGGCTGGACAACTACCGCAGGGTCATGGGTGACCGGGTCTTCTGGCAGGCGATGTCCAACAGCCTGCGCTACATGGTGCTCACCCTCGTGCTGCTCATCCCGATCCCGATGGTGCTCGCCGCCGTCGTCAACGCCAAGCTCGGCAGCGAGCGCGTCAAGGCCGTCTTCAAGTCCTCGATGTTCGTCCCCGCCCTCACGTCCGTGGTGGTCGCCGGCATCGTCTTCCGGCTGATGTTCGCCGAGACGGGAACCGGCCTGATGAACCAGGTCGTCGGGGTCTTCGGGATCGAGCCGATCCGGTGGCTGCGGGAGGACATCCCCGGGCTCGTCGCCCTGCTGGCACTGGCGATGTGGCGCTACACCGGCGTCAACATGATGTATTTCCTCGCCGGGATGCAGTCGATCCCGAACGAGTACTACGAGGCCGCCTCGATCGACGGCGCCGGCAAGGTCAAGCAGTTCGTCTGGATCACGATCCCCAACCTTCGGCCGACCTTCGTGTACGTCATGACGATCAGCATCTACGGCGGCCTGGCCATGTTCCTCGAGAGCTACATGCTCTACGCCGGGAACGGCTCGCCGAACAACCAGGGGCTGACCGTCGTCGGCTACCTCTACCGGCGCGGGATCGAGGAGAACAACATCGGCCTCGCCTCGGCGGTCGGTGTCGTGCTGCTCGTCGTCATCATGGCGATCAACCTCACCAACCTCACGCTCTCCGGGGTCTTCCGGAAGGAGGAGGGACGATGAGCACCACGAACGAGAAGCTGCCCATCCTGACGGCGGCGAAAGGTGGCCGCCGGGAGAGGCGGAGCGGTGGCCGGGAGAAGTGGCCGCTGCCCCGTGGCCTGTTCCGCACGATCCAGGCGCTGTTCCTCGTCACGCTGACGGTGGTCGTCCTCGTGCCGCTGGTCGCGATCTTCGTCGGCACCTTCCAGAACGGCAACGACGTCATCCGCCAGGGGATCACGCTCGACATCGACTGGGGCTCGTTGTCGTTCGACAACTACGTCATGCTGCTGACCGACTCCGGGCTGTACTTCCGGTGGTTCTTCAACAGCCTCGTTCTCACCGTCGTCCAGGTGGCCGGCACGCTGCTCGTCAGCTCGTTCGTCGCCTACGGGTTCGCGATGTACAACTTCCGGGGCAAGAACGTCGGCTTCATCGCCGTCCTGCTCCTCATGACGGTGCCGTTCGAGATCATGATGCTGCCGCTGTACGTCATGGTGAACGACCTCGGTCTGGCCGACAACTACGCCGTCATCGTCGTGCCCTTTCTCGCGGCCTCGGTGACGATCTTCTTCTTCCGCCAGTACTTCATGGGAATTCCGTACGAGCTGCTGGAGGCCGGGAGGGTCGACGGCGTCACGGAGTTTGGCATCTTCTTCCGCCTCGTGCTGCCCATTTCCAAACCCGCCATGGCGGCCATGGCGATCCTCAACGGAATGATCATCTGGAACAACTTCCTGTGGCCGCTGCTCGTGCTGCGGTCCCCGGAGAAGTTCCTTCTCCCGATCGGTCTCAACACGCTGCTCACGCCCCACGGGAACAACTACGACCTGCTGATCATCGGAGCATTTGTGTCGGTCCTCCCGATTCTCGTGCTCTTCGTACTGTTCCAGCGATTCTTCATCGCCGGAATGACCGCCGGCGCCCTCAAGGGGTGACCTCACAATGGATGGAGACAAGACAATGACCAGAGCATCACGAATGAGGATGGTGGCCGCCGCCTCCATGGTCGGCCTCGCGCTGGCAGCGTGCGGCGGCAGCGCCGACGACGACGGCGCCCCCTCGGACGGTTCGACCGGCACGGGCGGGGGGACCACGCTCGAGATGTGGGTCTTCGCCGAGCTGCACGGTGAGCTCTACGAGGAGATGGCCGACCGCTGGAACGAGGAGAACCCCGACCGGCAGATCGACCTGCAGATCACCGTCTACCCCTACCAGGACATGCACAACAACCTCCAGCTGGCCGTCAACGCAGGCTCCGGGCTGCCCGACGTCGCCGACATCGAGGTGAGCAAGTTCGGCAACTTCGTCCGGGGGTCGAACCCGCCCCTGCTGCCGCTCAACGACGCGGCCGAGCCGTACGTCGAGGACATCGTCCAGGCGCGGCTCGACCTCTACAGCCGCGACGGCAACATCTACGGCTACCCGACGCACGTCGGGGGGATGGTCGCCTTCTACAACACCGAGCTGCTCGAGGGGGCCGGGATCGACTACACGACGATCGAGACGTGGGAGGACTTCGAGGAGGCCGGCGTCGCGTACAACGAGGCCACCGGCAAGGCCTTCGGCCCGGCTCCCACCGAGGTCACCTTCGTCCAGTCGCTCATCCTGTCCCAGCTCGGCGGCAACCTGTTCGACGAGGACGGTGACGTCGCCGTCGACAGCCCCGAGGTCGTCGAGGCCCTCGAGCTGCTCGCCGGCATGCAGGAGTCCGGTGCCCTGTCGACCATCCCCGGTGGCAGCCCGGACACCGAGGAGGCCTTCGGCGCGATCAACAGCGGTGACTTCGCGGCGATCGTCTACCCCGGCTGGTACACCTCCCGCTTCGTCGACTACATGCCTGACCTCGACGGCAAGATCGCGATCGCGCCCGCCCCCGTCGTCGAGGGTGGCGAGGTGCTGACGATCGGTGGCGGTGGCACCGGGACCTCCGTGCTCGCCGACTCGCCGAACGCCGAGCTCGCCGCCGAGTGGCTCGCCTTCACCAAGCTGTCGCCGGAGGCCAACGTCGCCGTCTGGGAGGTCCTCGGCTTCGACCCGGTAAGCATGGCCGTGTGGGACGACGAGGAGGTCACCCACGCCGAGGACAACAAGTTCAACCAGTACTTCACGACGAACCTGTTCGACGTGCTCAATGAGGTCCGTGACGGCATCGGCCACTTCGAGGCCTTCACGCACCCCGACTTCCCGACGGTCGACAGCATGTTCACCACCTCCGTCCTGCCCCAGATCTTCGACAGCGGCACACCGGTCGAGGACGCGCTCGCCCAGGCGCAGAGCGACCTGGAGAACCAGATCGGCTGACACCCCGCGGGGGCGCCTCAGCAGGGGCGCCCCCGCACCGCCGCTCGCCCCGGACAACGGTCATCCGCGCCTGCAGGCGCATCCTCGGAAAGGTCTGTACATGCTCGACTCCTTCATCAACCTGCACGCCGACGACGTCGTCGCCCCCGTCGACCGACGGATCTTCGGCTCCTTCGTGGAGCACATGGGGCGGTGCGTCTACACCGGCATCTTCGAGCCGGGGCACCCGCAGGCCGACGAGCACGGTTTCCGCCAGGACGTCCTGGCCCTCGTGCGGGAGCTGGGGGTGACGATGGTGCGCTACCCCGGCGGCAACTTCGTCTCGGGGTACCGCTGGGAGGACGGCGTCGGCCCCGTGGAGGAGCGGCCCACGCGCCTGGACCTCGCGTGGCGCTCGACCGAGACGAACGCCTTCGGGCTCAACGAGTTCATGGCCTGGACGAGGCAGGCCGGGGTCGAGCCGATGATGGCGATCAACCTCGGCACCCGCGGGATCGAGGCGGCCCTGGACCTGCTCGAGTACGCCAACCACCCCGGCGGGACGGCGCTGTCGGACCAGCGGGCCGGCCACGGCGTCGCCGATCCGCACGGCGTCCGGCTGTGGTGCCTGGGCAACGAGATGGACGGGCCCTGGCAGCTGGGCCACAAGACCGCCGAGGAGTACGGGCGCCTGGCCGCCGAGACCGCGCGTGCCATGCGCCAGTTCGACCCGGCGCTGGAGCTCGTCGCCTGCGGGAGCTCGGGCCGGGCGATGCCGACCTTCGGCGCCTGGGAGGCGACCGTCCTCGAGCACACCCTCGAGCTCGTCGACTTCATCTCCGCCCACGCCTACTACCAGAAGTTGGGGGACGACGACGCGAGCTTCCTCGCCTCGTCGGTCGACATGGCTGCCTTCATCTCCGACGTGACCGCCACCGCGGACCACGTCGCCGCCCGCCTCAACTCCGACAAGAAGGTCAATATCTCCTTCGACGAGTGGAACGTCTGGTACCAGCGCGAGCTCGACGTCCCCGAGGACTGGCCCGTGGCGCCGCGTCTCAGTGAGGACGACTACACCGTCGTGGACGCCGTGGTCGTCGGGTCGCTGCTCATCACCCTGCTGCGCCACAGCGACCGGGTGACCGCCGCCTGCCAGGCCCAGCTCGTCAACACCATCGCCCCGATCCGGGCAGAGCCCGGCGGACCGACCTGGCGCCAGTCGATCTTCCACCCGTTCGCCGAGACCGCCAGGCACGCCCGCGGGCAGGTGCTGCGCCCGCGGGTCACCGCCCCGACGATGACCACCGAGAAGTACGGCGAGGTCAGCACGCTCGACTGCGTGGCCACCCACGACGCCGACTCGGGCACGCTGGTCGTCTTCGCCGTCAACCGCAGCCCCGCGGAGCCGACCAGGCTTCGGGTGGACCTCGGCGAGTTCGCGGACGCGCGGGCGGTCGAGGCCGTCGTCCTGCACGACGCGGACTTCACCGCGGCCAACACGCGTGAGCACCCGGACCGTGTCCAGCTGCGGGCACAGGACGCCACGCTCGACGGCGGTGCGCTCGTCGCGGAGCTGCCACCGGCCTCCTGGAGCCGCTTCGTGCTCGACGTGGGGGCGGTCCGGTCATGACGACACCGCAGCGCCGCAGCGACGACGAGCTGCTGGAGGAGATGACCCTCGAGGAGAAGCTGGCGCAGCTGGTGGGCCTGTGGGAGGGCCGCGGCGGCGACGGCGGCGAGGACGTCGCCCCCATGCAGCACGCCATGCAGTCCGAGGTCGACCGTCTGGAGGACTACGCCGTCCACGGGCTCGGCCATCTCACCCGGGTCTTCGGCACCCGCCCGGTCGACCCTCGCGAGCAGGTGCGGGCGCTGGCCGAGAAGCAGGCGTGGCTGCGGTCCAGCACCCGCCTCGGCATTCCCGCGATCGTCCACGAGGAGTGCCTCACCGGCCTGGCGACGTGGCAGGCCACCATGTTCCCCTCTCCGCCGGCCTGGGGCGCCACCTTCGACCCGGCGCTCGTCGCGGAGATGGGCCGGGCGATCGGCGACTCGATGCGGTCGCTGGGAGTTCACCAGGGCCTCGCGCCGGTGCTCGACGTCGTGCGTGACGCCCGCTGGGGGCGGGTGGAGGAGTGCATCTCCGAGGACCCGTACCTCGTGGGGGAGGTGGGGACGGCCTACGTCCGCGGGATGCAGGAGGCGGGGGTGGTCGCCACCCTCAAGCACTTCGTCGGCTACTCCGCCTCCCGGGCGGGGCGAAACCTGGCGCCCGTGCACGCCGGGCCGCGGGAGGTGGCCGACGTCCTGCTGCCGCCGTTCGAGATGGCCGTGCGCGACGGCGGGGCGGGGTCGGTGATGAGCGCGTACACGGAGATCGACGGTGTGCCGGTCGCGGGCGACGCCGCGCTGCTCACCCAGCTGCTCCGCGACAGGTGGGGCTTCGAGGGCACGGTGGTGGCGGACTACTTCGGGGTGGCCTTCCTCCATACCCTGCACGGGTCGGCGACCGACCTCGGGGACGCCGCGGCGCAGGCGCTCGTCGCCGGCGTCGACGTCGAGCTGCCCACCGGCGTCGGGTACCTCGAGCCGCTGGCGGCGCTGGTCCGGGCCGGCGTCGTCGACGAGGCTCACGTCGACCGTGCGGTCCGCCGGGTCCTGCGGCAGAAGCGCGAGCTCGGGCTCCTCGACCCGGACTACGACCCGCGCGTCACCGGCGAGATCGACCTGGACCCGCCCCGCAACCGGGCCGTCGCCGGGCGGCTCGCCGAGGAGTCGGTGGTGCTCGTGACGAACGACGGCGCGCTGCCCCTGGAGGCGGGGACCGTGGCCCTCGTCGGGCCCAACGCCGACTCGAGGCACGCGCTCTTCGGCTGCTACAGCTTCGCCAACCACGTGCTCGCCCGTCACCCCGACAGCGGCATCCAGCTCGACGTCCCCACCCTCCGGGAGGCGCTCATCGAGGAGCTCGGGGAGGCCCGGGTGCGCTACGCCCGGGGGTGCGACGTACGGGAGGAGGACACGAGCGGGTTCGCCGAGGCGCTCGCCGTCGCCGAGCAGGCCGACGTCGTCGTCGCGGTCATGGGGGACCTCGCCGGGATGTTCGGGCGCGGCACGTCGGGGGAGGGCTGCGACACGGATTCCCTCGAGCTCCCCGGTGTCCAGCGCCGGCTCGTCGAGCAGTTGCTCGACCTCGGCCGACCGGTCGTGCTCGTGCTCGTCACCGGCCGCCCCTACGCCGTCGGGTGGGCCACCGAGCGCTGCGCCGCCGTGGTCCAGTCCTTCTTCCCGGGCCAGGAGGGCGCCCGCGCCCTCGCCGGGGTCCTCACCGGCCGGGTGAACCCGTCCGGCCGGCTGCCGCTCACGCTGCCGCGCTCACCCGGCGGGCAGCCCTACAGCTACCTGCACCCGCCGCTCGGCGGGGCCAGCGCGGTGAGCAACCTCGACACCCGGCCGACGGCAGCCTTCGGGCACGGCCTGTCCTACACGACCTTCGAGCACACCGGCTTCCACCTCGTCGACGCGCAGGTCCCCACGGCGGGCACCGTGACGACCAGGGTCCGGGTGCGCAACACCGGGCACAGGGCGGGCGCCGAGGTCCTCCAGGTGTACGCGCACGCCCCCGTCCGCGGGGTCACGCGCCCCACCGTGCAGCTCCTCGGGTTCGCCCGCGTCGAGCTCGCCGCAGGGGAGGCCGCGGACGTCGAGCTGCGGGTCCCCACCGGCCGGCTGGCGCGTGCCGGGACCGACCTGCGCCGCGCCGTCCACCCGGGTGAGGTGACCGTCTCGCTGGGCCGGTCCTGCGCCGAACTCGTCGAGAGCTGCACGCTCACCCTCACCGGCGGGACCCACCACGTGGGCGCCGAGGACCCGCGGCTCATGTCCGTCACGGTGGAGCGGGAGGCCCGGCCATGACCACGACCGCGCCGCACACGGCTGCCACGTGGCCGATCACCGCCGCCATGCTGCCCTTCCCGCCCGCCCACGACGCCCCGGCGAGCCGGTGGCGGGCCGACCTCGCCGAGGTGGCCGCCGAGGGCTTCATCGCGGTCGACCTTACCGACTCCTGGCTCCGCGTGGGCGACCTCGACGGGAACCGGCTCGGCGAGCTGGCCGCGGCGGTCGAGGACGCCGGGCTCCGGTCCGAGGCGGTCTCCGCGATCCGGCGCAGCGTCATCGACCCGGCGGCCGGGGCGGAGAACCTCGCCTACTCCCACCGGACCATCGACGCCGCCGCCGAGCTGGGGTGCTCCGTCGTCAGCGTCGGGCTGCACCGCCCCCTCACCCCCGCCCAGCGGGCGGCGCTGTGGTTCTGGACCGTCGACGGCCCGCGGGACGACGACTCGGCGGCCACGTGGGCGCTCGCGGTCGACCGCCTGCGGGAGCTGGGCGAGCACGCCCGGCAGGTGGGCCTGGTGCTGTCCCTCGAGATGTACGAGGACACGCTGCTCGGCACCACCTCGTCCGCGCTCCGGCTGCTGGAGGACATCGATCACCCGGCGGTGGGGCTCAACCCGGACCTGGGCAACCTCTTCCGGCTCCACCAGGACGTCGAACCCTTCCTCGAGGCGGTCGAGCGGTGCCTGCCGGTGGCGAACTACTGGCACGTCAAGAGCTACTACCGCAGCGTCGACCCGGCGACCGGGTCGGTCCACACCGTGCCGGCGCCGATGTACGCCGGGTCGATGAACTACCGCGCCGCGGTCCGCACGGCCGTCGCCGCCGGCTTCACCGGCCCCATCTGCGTCGAGCACTACGGCGGGGACGGGCTGGCGGTCATGGCGGAGAACCACCGCTACCTGCGCCGCCTGCTCGCCGCCGCCACCGGCGAGCTCACGACCGGCGGGCGGCGGCCATGACCGCGCAGCGGGTAGCCGTGCTCGGCCTGGGTGCGATGGGTCTGCCCATGGCGCAGCGGCTCGCCCGCTCCCACCGGGTCACCGGCTTCGACGTGAGCCCCGACCGGCGGCGGGCCGCCGCGGACGCCGGCATCACCACCGCCGACACGGCGGTCGAGAGCTGCGCCGCCGCGGACGCCGTCGTCATCAGCGTGCGGCACGCGGGTCACCTCGAGCAGGCCCTGTTCGGGCCGGACGGCGTGGGCCAGGACCTGCGACGCGGTGCTGTCGTCGTGCTGACGTCGACGGTGGGCGCCGACGTCGCGGAGACGGCCGCCGACCGGCTCGCCCCGCACGGTGTCTCGCTCGTCGACGCCCCCGTGAGCGGAGGCCCGGTCCGGGCCGGGGAGGGTGACCTGCTCGTCGTCGTCGGCGCGGTGCAGGACGCGCTCGAGCGGTCCCGGCCGGTGCTCGACGCACTGGCCTCCTCGCTCGTCGTCGTCGGGCCCCGGGCGGGGGACGGGCAGCGGCTCAAGACCGTCAACCAGCTGCTCTGCGGCATCCACACCGCCGCGGCCGCGGAGGCGCTCGCCCTCGCCCACGCGCTCGGCCTGGACCTGGACCGGACGATCGACGTCCTCGGCCGCGGCGCCGCGGCATCCTTCATGCTGGCCGACCGCGGGCCGCGGATGGCCGCCCGGCTGCGTGGGCAGGAGCCGGACCTGCGCTCCCGCCTCGACGTCATCGCCAAGGACATGGGGATCGTCGCGCGCCTGGCCCACGCCGAGCAGGTCGCCACACCCGTGGCGGCGGCCGCCGAGCAGCTCTACCGCCTCGGCCTGGCGCGCGGCCTGGGCCCCGCCGACGACTCCGTGACGACGACCCTGCTCCACCGTGCCGAGGAGGACCGATGACCATGCTCCACGACGACCCCGCGGACTTCGCCGAGGACGCCCTCGCCGGCTTCGTCGACGCCTACGGCGAGGACGTGCGCCGCGTCCCCGGAGGCGTGGTGCGGCGCCCGCCCACCCGGCCCGGGAAGGTCGCCATCGTCGTCGGCGGCGGCTCAGGGCACTACCCCGCCTTCTGCGGGCTCGTGGGCCCGGGCATGGCCGACGGCGCCGTCGTCGGCAACGTCTTCACCTCACCGTCCGCCGCGGACGCCGCGGAGGTGGCGCGACAGGTGGACGCCGGTGGCGGTGTGCTGCTGCTCACCGGCAACTACGCGGGTGACGTCATGAACTTCACCGCTGCCTGCGAGCGGCTGGTGGAGGAGGGCATCGACGCCCGGTACGTCGTCGTCACCGACGACATCGCCAGCGCCCCCGTCGGGCGGGAGGACGAGCGGCGGGGGATCGCGGGTGACCTCACGGTCTTCAAGGCGGCCGCGGCCGCCGCCGAGCAGGGCGACGACCTCGCCGAGGTGGTCCGGGTCGCGCGGCACGCGAACGACCGCACGCGCACGCTCGGGGTCGCCTTCGACGGGTGCACGCTCCCCGGCAGCACGTCCCCGCTCTTCACCGTCCCGGAGGGACGGATGGGAATCGGCGTGGGCATCCACGGGGAGCCGGGGATCGGTGAGGACGTGCTGCCCAGCGCGCGCGGACTCGCCCGGCTCCTCGTCGACCGGGTCCTCGCCGAGGCGCCACCGGGCGCCGACGGGCGGGTCGCCGCCGTGCTCAACGGGCTGGGGCGGACGAAGTACGAGGAGCTCTTCGTCGTGTGGGCGACCGTGGCCCAGCAGCTGCGGGAACGCGGCCTGGCGGTGGTGGAGCCGGAGGTCGGGGAGCTGGTCACCAGCCTCGACATGGCGGGCTGCTCGCTCACCCTCATGTGGCTGGACGACGAGCTGGAGACGCTGTGGTGCGCATCGGCAGCCGCCCCCGCCTTCCGCAGGGGCACGCTGCAGGCGCGCACGGGCGCCGGGACCGGTGCGCTGTCCCGGGACGCCCAGGACCGCGCCGCTCCGGCTCCGGCCGCCGCGGGTCCGGCCGGGGTGGAGCAGCGGAGTGCGGGTAGCCCGGGGGAACCGGAGTCTGCCGCGGACGCGGGACTCGAGGAGCGACGGCGGGTCGCCGGGGTGCGCGCCGCCCTCGAGGCGGCGGCGCGCGCGGTCGAGCAGGCCGAGGACGAGCTCGGGCGGCTCGACGCCGTCGCCGGGGACGGTGACCACGGCCGCGGCATGGTCCGCGGGCTCACGGCCGCGTGCGACGCCGCGGCCGGGACGGCGCGCACCGGCGACCTCCTCGTGCGGTCCGGCGCCGCGTGGTCCGGCCGGGCGGGAGGAACCTCGGGGATCCTGTGGGGCGCCATGCTCGAGGCGGCGGGGCGGGCGCTGCCGGCCGACGACGCCGGGTGGGCGGCGTGGGACGACGATCCTGTGCGCGCAGCCGCCGCGGTGGTCGCGGCGGCGGCCGACGCGCTGCGCCGGGTCGGCCGCGCCGAGCTCGGGGACAAGACCATGCTCGACGCCCTCGTGCCCTTCCACACGGCGCTGCTCGCGGACCCGGCGCGCGACCTGCCGGCGGCGTGGTCCCGGGCGGCAAGCGCCGCCCGCGACGCCGCCCGGGGGACCGCCGAGCTGCGCCCCCGTGTGGGCCGGGCACGGCCGCTCGCCGAGCGCAGCGTGGGGCACCCGGACCCGGGTGCCACGTCTCTCGCCCTCGTGCTCGCCGCCGTCGTCGACGCGCACGCCGACGGGCGTGGACGGGAGGAGTGACCATGGCCGGACTGCGGATCGCCGTCGGCAGCGACGACGCCGGGATCGAGTACAAGGACGCGCTGCTCGCGGACCTCGAGTCCGACGAGCGGGTCGCGGCGGTCGTGGACGTCGGGGTGGCCGCCGGCGAGCACACGGCCTACCCGGACGTCGCGGTCGTCGCCGCGCGCAAGGTGGCCTCCGGCGAGGTCGACCGCGCGCTGCTCGTGTGCGGCACCGGGCTGGGCGTCGCCATCGCGGCGAACAAGGTCCCCGGCGTCCGGGCGGTGACGGCTCACGACAGCTACTCCGTGGAGCGGGCGGTGCTGTCCAACAACGCGCAGGTGCTGTGCCTCGGCCAGCGGGTCGTGGGCCTCGAGCTCGCCCGCAAGCTCGTCCGGGAGTGGCTCGGTCACCACTTCGACCCGGCGTCGCCGTCCGCGGCGAAGGTCGCCCGGATCGACCACTACGAGAGCTGAGCGTCCCGCGGGAGCGGTGGGGCGTCTCTAGGACCCGCCGAGCTCGTCGAGGACGGTGGGCAGGACGTCGAGGAGCTCGCGGGCGAGGAATCCGACGTGCCCGACGGTGCCGGCGAGCCGGTCGCCGGCGGCGGAGTGGAGGTGGGTGCCCCACGCGGCGGCCTGCCCCGGCCCGGCGCCGCGGGCGAGCACCCCCGCGACAGCGCCCGCGAGGACGTCACCGCTGCCCGAGGTGCCCAGGCCGCGGTTGCCGGCGACCTTGTGCCACAGCCGCCCGTCCGCAGCGACGACGTCCTCGCAGGTGACGGCGGCGCCGTAGTGCTCGGCGACGGTGCGGGCGGCATCGGGCAGGTCGTCGTCGGCGACGTCGTCGACCTCGAGGAGGTGGGCGATCTCGTCGGCGTTCGGCGTGAGGACGAGCCGCCCGCGCAGGGCGGCTGCGTCCGGGAATCGCGGCAGGACGCCGACGGCGAAGGCGTCGAGGACGAGAGGGACGTCGTCGTCCACGCGCTCGAGCACCCCGGTGAGGAGGGCGAGGGTGGCGTCGGGGTCGTCCAGGCCCGGGCCGACGAGGACGGCGGACGCGCGGACGAGCTTGCGCTCGAGCGGGGCGAGCCCGCCGCCGGTGAGCGTTCCGCCGTCGTCCTCCTCGAGCGGGGTCACCCCCGCCTCGGGGACGGCGACGGCGAGCGGCGTGGCCACGGAGGCGGCGACGGCGACCGAGAGCTTCCCCGCGCCCACGCGCAGAGCCGCGAGCCCGGACAGGATCACGGCGCCGGGGGAGCCGGACGCCCCGCCGACGACGACGACGGCGCCCCGCGCGTACTTGCCCTCGCCCGGTTCGGGCAGGGTCCAGTCGCGCAGGACGGCGGGGGTGAGTGACGGCAGACCCTGCTCCGCGGTCACCGGACCTCTCCCGCCCCGTGCTCGGAGGGCACCTGCTCGTCCGAC
Source organism: Georgenia phoenicis (assembly GCF_047302425.1). Lineage (NCBI taxonomy): Bacteria > Bacillati > Actinomycetota > Actinomycetes > Allobogoriellales > Allobogoriellaceae > Georgenia > Georgenia phoenicis. Next base: position 1,183,843 of record NZ_CP154855.1, read on the forward strand.
GGTGAGGACTGCGCGGTCACCGGCACGCCGCGCTCGCGCAGGTGCTCGGCGGAGTTGAACTCGGCGAGGGTCCACCCGTCGTCGTCCTCCTCGCGCACGAGGCGGGTGACGGCGGCGTTGCGCACCGTCTGGTTGCGGCTGATGTCGAGGACGCTCGCCTCGTCCAGCTCCTCGCACACGTAGCGGAAGACGAGGAGCACGGCGTCGTGGCAGGTGATGAGGACCCGGCGGTGGCGGCGCTGGCGCTCGAGGTCGGCGAGGACCGAGCGCACGCGCAGCGCGATGTCGGCCCACGACTCCCCGCCCGAGGGGCGGTAGTAGAACTTCCCGTGCCACTCGCGGCGCTCGGCCTCCTCCGGGTAGCGCTTGCGGATCCCGGCGTCGGTGAGGGTGTCGGTGATCCCGAGGTCCCGGTCGCGCAGCCGCTCGTCGAGGCGGACGGGCAGGTCGAGGCCGGCGACCTCGAGGGCGGTGAGGGCGGTGTCGTGGGCGCGGCGGAAGGGGGAGGACCACACGGCGTCGGGCCTGTCCGCCTCCGGGAGCGCGGCCAGCCAGCGGCCCAGCGCGCGGGCCTGCTCCACGCCGGTGTCGGAGAGCTCGACGTCGGCGTCCCGGGCCGGGACGTCGATGACCTCGGCCCCGGCCTGGCGGGCCTGCGCGGCGGCGACGTTCCCCAGGCTCTCCCCGTGGCGGACGAGTATCAGCTCGGTAGCACCCATGGGCGGCACCGTAACCGCGGCGCGCGGCGCCCGCGCGCCGGGCTGGTCGAGCCTGGAGTCGGACCCGGAATGGCCTTGAGGTTGATGGCGCGGCCCTGGTACCTCTCTAGCCTGGTGGACACCCCCGCACGAAGGAGCACCTGTGCCCGAGCCCGACCCTGCCGCGACCGACGACGGCGCACCCCGCCCACCCCGCCACCGCGTCGCGCCCCGGGCGCGCGTGTACTGGCTGCTCTCGCGGGCGACGTCGCTGGTGGTCCTCTGGGTGGTCGCCGGGGTCCCGGCGGTCCTGTGGGAGGGCGGGCGGACCTGGCTGCTCGTCGCGGCCGGCGTACTCACCGTGCTGCTCCTGCCCGGCCTCCTCCTCGCGCCGTGGCTGCGCTACCGCACCCACCGGTGGGAGGCGACCGGCACCGCCGTCTACTCGCGCACCGGCTGGCTGGGACGGGAGTGGCGGATCGCGCCGCTGTCCCGCGTGCAGACCGTCGAGGCCAAGCGCAACCTCCTCCACCGGGCCCTCGGGCTCGCCGCCGTCTCGGTGACGACCGGCTCCGCGCAGGGCGCCGTCGAGATCCAGGGGCTCGCGGCCGACGTGGCCGAGGAGCTCGTCACCCAGCTGACCGACGCCGTCGCCCGCACCCAGGGGGACGCCACATGACCAGCGAGGTCACCGACGAGGACGTCGCGGGCGACGACGACGCCCCCGACGTCCCGTGGCAGCGGCTCAGCCTGCGCATCGTGCCGGCGGCGCTGCTGCGCATGCTCGTGCGACTCGTCCCGGCCGCCGTGGGCTGGTGGTTCTTCAACACCGACAACGACGTCGCGCGGTTCACCGTCGGCGCGCTCGCCGCCCTCGCGGTGCTCAACCCGCTGAACCAGGCGCTCAACTACCTCAAGGTGCGCTACCGGCTCACCGGCGAGGAGCTCCAGCACACGACCGGGCTGCTCGTGCGGCGCAGCAACCGCATCGCGCTGCACCGCATCCGCACCGTCGACATCACCGCGCCGCTGAGCAACCGCCTCTTCGGCCTCGCGGTGCTGCGGGTGGGCACGGGCGGCAACGCCATGCTGGGCGAGGGCACGGTCGCGCTCGACGGGCTGCCCCGCGCCTCGGCCCTGGCCCTGCGCGCCGAGCTGCTGCGGCGCAGCGAGCAGGACGTCGCCTCGACCGCGGACCCGCGGCTAGCCGACGCCGGTGGCGAGGAGGTCCAGACCCTGCGCTGGCGCTGGGTGGTCTACCAGATGTTCGGGACCTGGCTGTTCGCCGGGCCGCTGTCCGTCATCGGCACGATCTACGGCTTCGTCTCGCTGCTCGGCCGCGAGGAGTGGGTCGGGGAGCAGGTGATGGGCGTCGTCGACCGCGTGCCCTGGGGCGCGTGGGCCGCGATCACGCTCGTCCTCCTCGTCCTGCTCGGGGTCGGCGCGGGGGCCGTCGCCTTCGCCGAGGCCTGGTGGGGCTACCGGCTCGTGCGCGAGCCCGGCGGGCGCTTCCTCGCCACCCGGGGGCTGCTCACCACGCGCTCCTTCACCGCCGACCAGGACCGCATGCGCGGCGTCACGGTCGGCCGCGGGCTCGTGACGCGGCTGCTCGGCGGGGCGCGGCTGTCGCCGGTGATGACCGGCGTGAGCCTCGCCCAGATGATGACCGAGAGCTCCACCCTGCTGCCCACCACCACGCGCGAGGTCGCCGTCCGGGTTGCCAACGTCCTGCTCGGCAGCACGGTGCTGACCGACGACGTCAGCCCGGCGAGCGGGACGCTGCGCGCCCACCCGCCGGTGGCCCGCCGTCGGGCGGTCGTGCGCTACCTGCTCGCGACGGCGGCGGTGGCGGTGGTGCTCGGTGCCGGGGTGTGGTGGGCCGGGTGGAGCGCGTGGCTGCTCCTCGTGCCGGCGGCGCTCGTGCCGATCGCGGTGGTCGGCGGCCGCGGGTACTACGCGGCGCTGGGGCACCGCCTCGACGGGGAGTACCTCTACCTGCAGCGCGGCTTCTTCAGCCGCCGCACCGACGTCGTCCAGGTGCGCGGGATCAACGGTGCGCAGGTCGGGCAGTCGCCGGTCCAGCGGCTGCTCGGGCTGGCGACCCTCACGGTGACGACCGCCGCGGGGGAGCAGGCCTACTACGGGGTGGACATGGCGCTGAGGGACGCGACGGCGCTCGCGGACACGGTGACCGAGGAGCGCGTGGCGGTCTGAGGGCCCTTCCCGGCGTGCTCGGCGGATCCCGAGCGCAATGAGTTCTGCGTGCTCAGCCCGCGGGACCTGTGACGCGGGATCCCGCCACAACCGCGACCGGGAGGCCGCGACACGCCGCGCTCGGGCGCGGCCCGCTCGGCGTGTCGGCGCCCTTTGTGGCGGGATCCTGACGGTCAGGCCACGGGCAGCGCCTCGCGGGTGAGGGCGAGCACCTGCGCGGCCGCCCGGTCGGCGCCGGCGATGAGCGGGGACGGGACGCCCGGCGTCGCGCCGATCGCCGAGCCCGGCTGGACGTCACCGGCCGGGATACCGATGACGACCACGCGCGGGTCCGGCCGGCCGGCGGCGTCGAGGAGGTGGAAGTCCTCCGGTGTGACGTCGATGGTCCGGGCCGCCGCCACGGAGCCGTCGGGGCCGCTGCGTGCGTGGAGGCGGGCGCGGCCCGAGTCGAGCAGCGAGCGGAGCAGGGGGTCGTCGGTGACGTCCACGTGCCCCTTGGACATGCGGGTCTCGACGAAGGCGCGCGTCCGGTGCTCGCGGCCGATCACCTGGGAGCGGGCGACGAAGCGGCCCCGCTCCACGGTGACCGCGAGCCCCTCGCCGAGCAGCTCGACCACCCCGGCCCGCACAAGGGCGAGCAGCTGCGCCGTGCGCTTCGGCGGTGGGCCGGAGGCGAGCGCGAGCCCGAGCGTGCCGAACCAGCCGTTGACGTCGCGCACCCCCGATGCCGGGTGGATCGCCCCCGCCCGCACGAGCCCGGCGACCTGCCCCCGCAGCACCGCCATCGCGCGGTTGACCTCGGCGCGCGGGCTGGCCAGCGGCCGGGTGATCGACTCGTGCTCCGCGGCGAGCCAGCGCTCGGTCCACGCCCGCCACTGCTCGGGTGAGGGCAGGCGGACGTCGGGCCGGTCGAGGCGGGTGACGTCCAGGTGGCGGGTGGGGTCGACGACGACGTCGCGGACGATGCCGGCGAGCTCGGTGACGTCCGCGGCCGCGACCCGGGCGAGCAGGGCGGCGGGGAGCTCGCCGTCCTCGGCGGTCGGGATGGTGGCGGGGTGGTGCCGGGCCAGGACGCCGAGATGGGCGACGACGAGCTCCCGCGCGAGCTGCGGCCAGACGTCGCGGGTGAAGTCCTGGTCCGGCACGGCCGCCGCGGCGGCGAACCACTCGCGGGTGGCCAGGCGCGGGGTGTAGCGCGGCGGCAGGCCGCCGTACCAGGACTTCGAGCGGTAGGGCAGGCCGCGGCGCGAGCCGACGAGCAGCCGCGGCTCGCGGCCCGAGGGTAGGTAGGTGAGGTCGAAGGGCGAGTCGCCGGCGACGAAGCGCCCGCCGCGTCCGGCGGTGAGGAGGGCGACGACGTCGAAGAAGTTCGCGCCCAGCCCCGCGACGACGACGTCCTCGCCCGCCGGCACGACGTCCCAGTCCCGCTCGGCCGGCATCCCCGGCTCGACGTAGACGAGCCCGTGGTCCTCCGCGGCGGCGACGCGCTCCGCCGTCTCCCGCGAGCGCTGGGCCTGGACCATCCCCTGTGCGAGCACGACGGCGGGCGCGGTGTAGGCGCGCCCGTCCGCCAGCCGCACCACCCGGGCCGACTTCGCACCGTCCGCCGGCTCGATGTCGACGACGGTGCCCACGACCGCTGTCAGCTCCACGCCGCCGCGGGCGAGGACCGCCTCGAGCTGCTCGCGGAAGTAGACGCCCTGCAGGCGCCTGGTCGGGTAGGACCACGGCTGGACCAGCTCGGCCTCGTCGGCGACCCAGTCCGGCCGAGGGCCGGCGCTCCAGCCGGCTGACGACGGCGCCGTCGTGCGCGGAGTGCCCGCGACCACGTCGCGGGCCCACACGACGAGGTCCGGCCCGGGCGTCACCGGCCCGTCCATCGGGGTGGAGTCGTCGGGGTAGATCGTCGTGTGGGCGCTGTAGGTGTTGTTGAGGAGCTGGGGGCTCTGGTCGGTGCGCCAGGTGGCACCGGCGCCGACCTCGAAGCGGTCGACGACGACGACGCGCAGCGGCCGCTCCGGCGTGCCGCGGGCGGTGAGCCGCTCGATGACGGACACGGCACGCGGGCCGCCGCCGACGATGACGAGGTCGACAACTGCACTCTCGGCGATAACTGTGCTGTCGGCGATAACTGTGCTGTCGGCGGTAACTGTGCTGTCGGCGGGGAGGGGGGTCGGGTTGGGGAGGGGCGGGGTCATGAGAGGGAGTCCTTCGCGAGGACGGGGCGGACCTGGGTCTGGCCGTCGTCGTGGAGGACCTCGACGGGCAGGCCGTAGACCTCGCCGAGGAGCGCGGCGTCGTAGGCCTCGGCGGCCGGACCGTCGGCCACGAGCCGCCCGCCGCTGAGCAGCACGACCTGCTGGCAGAAGGTCGCCGCGTGGTTGAGGTCGTGGATCGCGATGAGCGCCGCGACCCCCTCCTCCCGCGCCACCTGCCGCACGATCTGCAGCGTCTCGACCTGGTAGCGCAGGTCGAGGGCGGAGGTCGGCTCGTCGAGGAGCAGCACCCGCGGCCGCTGGGCCAGGGCCCGGGCGATGAGCACGCGCTGGGCCTGCCCGCCGGACATGTCCGAGAGCCGCCGTTCGGCGAGCTCGGCCAGCCCGAGTCGCGCGATCGCGTCCTCGACCACCGCGAGGTCCTCGGCCGAGGGCCGCATCCCCATGTGCGGCGTGCGCCCCAGCGTCACGGCCTCGCGGACGGTGAGCTCGAAGGGCACCTCGCTCGACTGCGGCACGTACGCGACGACCTTGGCCCGCTCGCGCGGCTTCATCGACAGCAGGTCGCGCTCGCCGAGCCGCACCGATCCCTGCCTCGTGCGCAGCACGCCGGCAAGGATCTTCGTCAGCGTCGACTTGCCCGACCCGTTGGGCCCGAGCAGCGCGCACACGGTGCCGGCCGCGACGTCGAGGTCGATCCCGCGCAGCACCCGGTGCTTGCCGTAGGCGAACTCGACGTCGCGGATGCTCAGCCCCGCGGGCGGTGCACCTGCCGGCGACGTCGCGCGCGCCGTCGTCGTCCTGTCCTGGACTGCAGTCACTTCGAGGCCCTCCGCGTCATGATGAGGTAGATGAAGACGGGCGCGCCGAGCATCGCGACGACGATCCCCACGGGCACGACCGACGGCGCCACCACGGTCCGCCCGATCGTGTCCGCCGCGACGAGGAGCACGCCGCCGGACAGCGCCGACATCGGCAGCAGGTACTGGTGGTTGGCGCCGATGATGAGCCGCGCGATGTGCGGCCCGACGAGCCCGACGAAGCCGATGACCCCGCACAGCGAGACCGCGACCGAGGCGAGCAGCACGGACACGAGGATGAGCCCCACCCGCACGACGGTGACGTTGACGCCGAGGGAGCGGGCGGCGTCGTCGCCGGCGAAGGCGATCGCGTTCATGTCCTTGGCGAACCACAGGAGCAGCGGCAGGAGCACGACGACGACGGCGCCCATGACCCGCACCTCGGTCCACGAGGCGTCGTTGACCGAGCCGAGGGTCCAGCGCACGATCGCCTGGAGGGTGTTCTCGTTGGCGAGGTACTGCAGGCCCGCGGTCAGCGCCTCGAAGAGCTGGGTGACGGCGATGCCGAGGAGCAGCAGGGTCGCCACCGCCATCTTGCGCGCCGAGGCGAGGCCCAGGACGAGCATCGTCACGACGCCCGCGCAGGCGAGCGCGGCGAGGATGACGAGCGGGTTGGACGAGGCGACCCCACCGCCGCCCAGGAGGATCGCCAGCGACGCGCCGAAGGCCGCCGCCGGGGAGACACCGAGGGTGAAGGGGCTGACGAGCGGGTTGCGCAGCAGCCCCTGCATGACGGCGCCGGCCACCGACAGCGCCGCACCCGCGGCGAGCGCGAGAAGCGCGCGCGGCAGGCGCAGGTCGGCGACGATCCCGTAGGCCGAGGCGAACTCGGGCTCGATCGTCCCACCCGCGACCCGCAGCCAGAGGATGCGCATGGCGTCGGCGAAGGTGACCCCGGAGGTGCCCACCGCCGTCGAGCCCGCGACGACGACGACGGTGAGCACCGCCGACGCGACGAGCACGAGCAGCCGGTGGTTGCCCAGCGCCCGCCGCAGGCCGGGGCGACCGCCGTCGGCAGCCGCGTTCTCGGCGGGAGGGGTGCTGCCGGCGGCCGGGCGGGTGGTCGTCGGTGCGGTCACTGCGCGACCCCGACGGTGACGTAGGCGTCCTCGCCCGCGAAGTCGGTCACGCCCTGGAACTCGGTGGCCCAGCGCTCGAGGTAGCCGGCCGGGTCGAGGTCGGCCGTCGCCTCGGGGTGCAGCCAGGTGGCGAGGTAGGCGGTGGCGATCGCCTTGGCGAGTCCCGACGTCGCCCACCCGTTGGCGACGTAGACCTCACCGTTCTCGACGGCGCTGATCCCGGACCAGCCCGGCCGCGCGGGGATCCCCGCGACGATCTCGCCGACCTCGTCGGCCGTGTAGGGCTCGGCCGAGGGCGGCTGCTCGTGGACGATGACGGCCGGGTCGCGCTCGACGACGGCGGCCGGGTCCACGGTGATCTCGTGCTGGGCGTCGCCGCCGGTGATGTCGCCGAAGACGTTCGTGCCGCCGGCGCCGGTGATGACCTGGTCGAAGCCGGAGCCGGGCAGCGCGGTGATGTAGGGCTGGTCGGTCTCCCAGTAGACCGGGACCGGCTCGAGGCCCGCGACGGCGTCGTCGACGGCGGTGACGATCTCCTCGTGGAAGTCCTTGACCGCCTGGGCGCCCTCGGGCTCGGCGAAGACCTCACCGAGGATGTCGATCGTCTCGTCGAAGACGTCGACGTCCCACGAGGTGACGACGACGACCGGGATGTCGAACTCCGCGAGCCGCTCGGAGGCCTCCTGCCAGGCGCCGTTGCGGGGGATGATCGCGACGTCGGGGTCGAGCGCGACGATCGCCTCGTAGTTGAGCTCGCCGATGCTCTCGCCGACGATGTCGTCCTCGGTGAGCCCGAGGTAGGGCGCGCGCTGGACGGTGCCGCGGTCGACGCCGACGACGCGGTCGCCCGCGCCGATCGCCTCGACGAACTCGTTGTTGTACGACAGGGCGACGACGGCGCGCTCGACGGGGCCCTCGATCGTCACCTCGCGGTCCTGGTCGTCGACGACGGTGATCTCGCCGGCCGTGGCGTCCGTGGCGGCGTCGCCGGCCTCGGTCTCGGCGACCTCGACCTGGCCGCAGGCCGCGAGCGTGAGGGCCGAGGCGGCGAGGACGGCGGCGGTACGGGTGGTGCGGGTCATCGGGTCTCTCCGGTGGTGGTGGGGGTGTCGGCAGGGAGGTGGGGCTCGCCGAGGGTGAGCATGAGGCGGTTGGCCCAGGAGAAGAAGGCGACCGAGGCGACGAGGTCGACGAGCTCGAGCGACTCCAGCCCGAGCCCCCGCAGCCGGGCCACGTGCGCGGCGGTGGCGCGGGAGGGCGAGGCGGCCAGCGCGGCGGCGAGGTCGACGACCGCCGCCCAGCGCTCGTCCTGCCCGGCGCTCAGCGCGGACAGGTCGGTCGGCGCCCAGCCGGGGCCGCGCGGGACGTCGGCGGCGAGGAGGCGGTCGACGTCGTCGGGGCGCCTGCTCAGCTGCGCGGCCTTCCGGGCGTGGACCGAGGCGCAGAAGATGCAGTCGTTGACCTTGCTCGTCACTGCGGCGGCGAGCTCGCGCTCGGCCCGCGGCAGGCCGACCCGGGTGAGGAAGACGGCGTGGTCGATCTGGGTGCGGGCGGCGAGCACGCCGGTCTGCCGCGCCAGCAGGCGGAAGTAGGCGCCGTCGCTCTTGCCGGCGAAGGCCGCGCGGTGCTCCTCGGTCAGCTCCTCCGCCGGGATCGGGTCCACCCAGGGCAGCCAGCCGAGCAGCTCGCGGGTGTACTCGCGCGGCACGGGCAGGCCGTTGGGGGCGACGTCGGGCGCGTACTTGGCGCGCGAGGGCAGCTCGGGCGCCGGTGCCGCAGGGGCGGCGTCGTCGTGGCCGGCGAGGAGGCGCAGGCCGGTGACCAGGCGCGCCTCGTAGGCGGTGACGGCGACGACCTGGGAGAGGAGGACGATGCCGTCGGCGTCGAGGCCCACGGCACCGAGCGCGGCGACGTCGGCCGGGGTGACGAGCGCGGGCGCGAGGGACAGCAGGTCGGCGTGGCGCACGAGGGCGGCGACGGACTCGTCGGCGGTGGCGGCCGTGAGGTCGACGGGGTCGTGGCGGCGGTGCTCCTCGGCCAGCCGCGGGGCGCCGTGCTGCTCGGCCACGCGCGCGGCCAGCGCCCGGCGCAGGGCGGGGGACAGGCGCCCCGGGTCGGTGAAGAGGTGGTCGTGGGCGGCCTGGGTGTGGCGGACGACCTCGGGCTTGGCCAGGCGCGCGGCGGCCGTGGCGGGGTCGAGCTCGGCGAGGGCGCCGACGAGGTCGGCGGTGGGCAGGTGGGTGGTGGTCACGAGTGCTCCAGGTGGGTGCGCGGCAGTGCCGCAGCAGCGGGTGGCGTGCGTGAGGTCGCACCGTCTGCTCGTCCGGAGGTGCGCGAAAGTGCGACCTCAGGAGGCAAGGTGCGACGCCTGCGCCGGGGACGTTCGCGGCGGGCACGGGGAGGCGGGGGCGGGCTCAGCGGCCCGTGGGGTCAGCGCCTCAGGCGGGACAACAACACATGCACGCCACGGCGCGCAGACACATGGACACGGCGGTGCTCGGCGCGAGAGGCGGCCTGACACTCGTGTGCACGGTCATGGTGGTCCTTCCCCAGCTCGCGGCGGGCGCCGCGATCGTTCGGGCACGGCGTGTGCCCTCGACGCCGACGACGCTACGTCACGACGCTTGAATGTCCAACCACTGTGCCGGCCGGGTATCACCTGGTGGGACACACCCCCGCACGAACGCCGAGAGCCGGACTCCTCGGTGGAGGAGTCCGGCTCTGGGCGCGGTGGGGCGGGGGAGTGTGGGGTCAGTCCACGTCCTCGTCGACCCAGTCGAAGGTCTTCGTCACGGCCTTCTTCCAGTTGCGGTAGAGGCGCTCGCGCTCGGCCTCGTCCATCGACGGGGTCCAGCGCTTGTCCTCGCCCCAGTTGTCGACGACGTCCTGCTCACCGTTCCAGAAGCCGACGGCGATACCGGCCGCGTAGGCGGCGCCGAGCGCCGTCGTCTCGGTCACCTTGGGACGCACGACGTCGACGCCGAGGATGTCGGCCTGGAACTGCATGAGCTCCTCGTTGGCGACCATGCCGCCGTCGACCTTGAGCTCCTTGAGGTCGACGCCGGAGTCGGCGTTCATCGCGTCGACGACCTCGCGGGACTGGTAGGCGGTGGCCTCGAGCACGGCCCGCGCGATGTGGCCCTTGTTGACGTACCGGGTGAGCCCGACGAGCGCGCCGCGCGCGTCCGAGCGCCAGTACGGGGCGAAGAGCCCGGAGAACGCCGGGACGAAGTAGGCCCCTCCGTTGTCCTCGACCGTCGCGGCGAGCTTCTCGATCTCCGGGGCGTCCTTGATGATCCCGAGGTTGTCACGCAGCCACTGGACGAGGGAACCGGTGACGGCGATGGAGCCCTCGAGGCAGTAGACCTGCGGCTGGTCACCGATCTTGTAGCCCACCGTGGTGAGCAGGCCGTTCTCGCTGTGGACGAGCTCGGTGCCGGTGTTGAGGAGGAGGAAGTTGCCGGTGCCGTAGGTGTTCTTCGCGCTGCCGACCTCGAAGGCCGCCTGCCCGAAGGTCGCCGCCTGCTGGTCACCGAGGATGCCGGAGATCGGCACACCGGGCACGAAGCCGCCCTCGCGGCCCTTGCCGTACACCTCGGAGGAGGAGCGGATCTCGGGGAGCATCGACATCGGGATGCCCATGTCGCGGGCGATGTCCTCGTTCCACGTGAGCGAGTCGATGTTCATGAGCATCGTGCGCGAGGCGTTGGTGACGTCGGTGACGTGGACGCCGCCGTTGGGGCCACCGGTCATGTTCCACAGCACCCACGTGTCGGTGGTGCCGAAGAGCAGCTCGCCGGCCTCCGCCTTCTCCCGGGCGCCGTCGACGTTGTCGAGGATCCACTTGACCTTCGGCCCGGCGAAGTACGTCGCGAGGGGCAGGCCCACGGTCTTCTTGTACTTCTCCGGGCCCTCGTCCCCGGCGAGCTCGTCGACGATCTTCTGGGTGCGGGTGTCCTGCCAGACGATCGCGTTGTAGACGGGCTTGCCCGTGCTCTTCTCCCACACGACGGTGGTCTCGCGCTGGTTGGTGATGCCGACGGCGGCGATGTCGCGGTGGGTGAGGTCGCCACGCGACAGGGCGATGCTCACGACCTCGCGGACGTTGCGCCAGATCTCGACGGGATCGTGCTCGACCCAGCCGGCGCGCGGGAAGATCTGCTCGTGCTCCATCTGCCCGGTGGAGTGGATGGTGCCCGCGTGGTCGAAGACGATTGCGCGGGAGCTGGTGGTGCCTTGGTCGATGGCGAGGACGTAGTCAGCCATGTCGGTCCTTTCGGTTGCCGGGGAGGGTCACAGGAGGTTGGCGGCGGCGAGGCCACCGAGGGCGCCACCGACGAGCGGGCCGACGATCGGCACCCACGAGTAGCCCCAGTCGCTGGAGCCCTTGCCCCGGATGGGCAGCACCGCGTGCGCGATGCGGGGACCGAGGTCACGTGCGGGGTTGATGGCGTAGCCGGTGGGGCCACCGAGGCTGGCACCGATACCGACGACGAGGAGGGCGACGGCGAGGGGGCCGAGCCCGGAGGGGGTGAAGCCGAAGGCGACGATGACGAAGACGAGGACGAAGGTCGCGATGACCTCGGTGACGACGTTCCAGCCGTAGCTGCGGATCTCCGGCCCGGTGGAGAAGACGGCGAGCTTGATGGGCGCCGGCGCCTCCCGGTCGAAGTGCTTCTTGTACGCGAGCCAGGCGAGGACGGCGCCGATGAAGGCACCGAGAATCTGGGCGGCGAAGTAGACGAGCGCGTTGCCCGCCGTCGCCTCGATGACCGGCAGGTCGAGGTCCTCGTTGCCGGGGAAGAACGGCTTGTCGGCGGCCCACAGGCCGACGGTGACGGCCGGGTTGATGTGCGCACCCGTGGAGTAGGCGACGAACACGCCGGCGAAGACCGCCAGGCCCCAGCCGAAGTTGATGAGCAGCCAGCCGCCGCCCTGTCCCTTCGAGTCGGGCAGGAGGTGGTTGGCGACGACGCCGCATCCCAGGAGGATGAGCGTCGCCGTGCCCAGCACCTCGGGCAGGAAGATCAGGGAGAAGTCCACGTTGTCCTCTCTTTCTGTTGGACCCGACGGCGCGGCCTTGCGCCGTCGGGGTGTCGTGGAGGCTAGGCCAGCGGGGTCATCGGCACGATGTCCGGTGCCTGCTGGCGGGCCCGCTCACCGGCCTCGTCGTCCGGTGCCTCGGCGGCGGCACGCTCGGCCTCGCAGCGTGCCGTGTACGCGTCGATCTCCGCCTGCCGGCGCTCCTCGTCCCACCCGAGGATCGGGGCGATGACGTCGACGATCTCCGGCACGGCCGCCAGGCCGCTGTCGCTGACCTCGTAGACGAGCCGGGTGCGGCGCACCATGACGTCCTCGAGGTGGAGGACCGCCTCGCGCCGGGCCGCGTAGGCGACCTCGACGCGCAGGTAGGCGGGGGCGTGCTCGAGGGGCCGGCCGAGGTCCGGCTGCTCCTCGACCATCGTGACGAGCTCCTCGAGCATCGAGCCGTAGCGGTGGAGGAGGTGGTCGACCATGGCGCTGGACCAGCCGAAGCGCGAGGCGTGGCGCTGGGCGCGGCGGCGCACCGCCTGGAGCCCGACCGCACCGAGCAGCGGGATGCGCTCGGTGATCGAGGGCAGGCGCTTGGCCTCGTCCCCGAGGGCGAAGTCGACGGCGTCCTTGGCCATGACCCGGTAGGTGGTGAGCTTGCCGCCGGCGATGACGGTGAGGCCCGGGGTGGGGGAGGCGACCGTGTGCTCGCGCGACACCTTCGCCGACGACGTGCCCTCCTTGGTCCCCGGCTGCAGCAGCGGACGCAGGCCGGCGTAGGTGCCGATGACGTCGTCGCGGGTGAGCGGGGTCTTGAGGACGGCGTTGGCGTGCTCGATGACGTAGTCGATGTCCGCCTTGGTGGCCACGGGGTGGCGCAGGTCGTGCTCGTAGGGGGTGTCGGTCGTCCCGATGATCCAGTAGCGCGACCACGGGATGATGAACAGGACGCTCTTCTCGGTCTGGAGGATCAGGCCGACGTCGCCGCGGATCCGCTCGCGCGGCACGACGATGTGGATGCCCTTGGACGCGAGGACCCGCAGGCCGCCGTCCGACCCGGAGAGCGACTCGGTCTCCTCGGTCCACACGCCGGTGGCGTTGATGACGTGGCGAGCCTTGACGTCGAGGACCTCACCGGTCTCGAGGTCCTTGACCTGCGCGCCGTCGACGCGGCCGGAGGCGTCCTTGGACAGCCCGACGACCTGCGTGCGGTTGGCGGCCAGCGCACCGTAGGCGGCGGCCGTGCGGACCAGGGTGGTGACGAGGCGGGAGTCGTCGACGCTCGCGTCCCAGTACTGGACGGCGCCGACCGCGGCGTCGTGGCGCAGGTCGGGGAAGAGCTGCTCCATGCGCGAGCGGCTGCGGTGGCGGTGCAGCGGCATGGCGCGCTTGCCGGGGGCGATGCCGGCGAGCGTGTCGTAGAGCGCGATGCCGGCGCCGACGTAGGCCCGCTCCCACACTCGGTGCTCGAGCGGGTAGAGGAAGGGCACCCGCTTGACCAGGTGCGGCGCGAGGTGCTTGATGAGGAGGTCACGCTCGGTGAGCGCCTCGTGGACGAGGCTGAAGTCGAGCATCTGGAGGTAGCGCAGCCCGCCGTGGACGAGCTTGCTCGACCAGCTCGAGGTGCCCGAGGACCAGTCCTGCGCCTCGACGATGCCGGTGCGCAGACCGCGCGTGGCGGCGTCCAGGGCGATGCCCGCGCCGGTGACACCACCGCCGATGACGAGCACGTCCAGCCCGTCGGAGTCGCTCATCTCGGCCAGTGCGGCGTGCCGTGTGTCCGCGGTCAGCGTGCTCGATGTCACAGGGGGTCCCTTCGGGTGGTGCGTCGTTCGTTCATGCTGTCGCTCCGCGGTTGGGCGCGCAAGCGATTCGGCGCGAGACTTCGGTCGCTTGGCCGGTGCTCACCCGACCCGCTCCGCCTCGACGAGGACGGCGCTCTGCGGCGCGAGAACCGGGAGCAGCACCCCGACGCCGGAGAGCACGTCGCCGCCGAGGACGACGCCGTCGCGCACCCAGGGCGGGTCGGTGCGCTCGGCGCGGCGAGCGGGTCCGAAGGGCTCGCGGACGACGACGCGGTACGTCGCGCCGTCGTCGAGCCCGGGCAGGGGAGTGAGTCCCGGCCGGGGCGGGCGGGCGACGGCGGTGCGTGCCCACACGTAGGTCGCGCGGCCGCCGTCGGGCGCGACGACGCCGCGCAGGACCGCGCCGTCGTCGACGTCGTCGGCGTTGACCACCGTCCCCGTGCGCAGGAGGGGACGCAGCGACCGGTAGTAGCCGGTCCAGCGGGTGATGGTGGCGAGCTCGTCCGCGCTGGCGGTGGTGAGGTCGAACTCGATGCCCGAGTGGCCGAGGAGGGCGGCGGTGAGCCGGAAGGAGAGGTCGGTGACCCGGCCCGTGGTGTGCGCCCGCGGCGCGCCGAGGTGGGTGCCGACCATCTCCGGCGGGACGAGCAGCGTGGTCCACCGCTCGAGCTCGAGCCGCTCGACGGGGTCGTTGCAGTCCGAGGCCCAGAACCGGTCGACGTGGCGCGCGATGCCGAGGTCGACCCGGCCGCCGCCGCTCGCGCAGGACTCGATCTCGAGCGTCGGGTGACGCTCCCGGAGCTCGGCCATGAGGCGGTAGACCGCGCTGGTCTGGGCGCGGACGGCGGGGGAGCCCGCCGCGTCCTGCGCCTGGAGCAGGTCGCGGTTGTGGTCCCACTTGAGGTAGTCGACGCCGTACTCCTCGACGAGCGCGTCGAGCGCCGTGGCGAGGTGGCGGTAGGCGTCCGGGTGGGTGAGGTCGAGCGGGTACTGGTGGCGCGCCGTCGGGCCGGGGTCGTCCGGCGGCACGAGCAGCCACTCGGGGTGCGCCTCGGCGACGGCGGAGTGTGCGCTCACCATCTCCGGCTCGACCCACAGGCCGAACTGCATGCCGCGGGCGCGGACGTCGCGGACGAGCGGGTGGAGGCCCTCGGGCCAGCGCTCCGGGTCGACGACCCAGTCGCCGAGGGCGCGCGTGTCGTCGGTGCGGCCGGTGAACCAGCCGTCGTCGAGGACGAAGCGCTCGGCACCCACGCTCGCCGCCGCCTCGACGAGCGGGCGCAGGGCGGCGTGGCTGTGGTCGAAGTACACCGCCTCCCAGGTGTTGACGAGCAGCGGGGCGGGGGTCTGCGGCTGGCGCGCGCGAGCACGCTGGAAGGAGTGGAAACGTGCCGCGAGCCCGTCGAGGCCGGCGTCGGACCACGCGAAGACCACGGTGGGTGCCTCGTGGACCTGGCCCGGGGCGAGGCGGACCTCGCCGGGGGCGAGCAGCTCGCCCGCGCCGAGCGCGGTGGCGGCGGCGCCGGCTCCCTCGGGCAGGGCGTCGAGGACGTAGCGCTGGTTGCCGCTCCACGCGAGGTGCACGGCCCACACCTCACCGCGCCGGAAGCCGAAGCCGGGGGTGCCGAGCACGCCGAGGAAGGGGCTGTCGTGACCAGGGCGGCCGCGGCGCCCCTCGCGTGAGTGGGAGCCGGGGCGCAGGGTGCTGCGGTGGGGCTGCCGCTCGGCGACCCACAGGCCCGAGAAGTCGAGGTGCTCGGTCGCGCGGCCCGGCACGGGCATGACGGCGGTGACCGCGGAGAGGTCGTAGGGGAGCGCGGACCGGTTCTCGACGGTCGTGTCGACGTGGAGCAGCCCGGCCTCGCACAGGGAGAGGCGGCGCACCACGCGCAGGCCGGCCCGCGGGTCCTGCGCCGTGAAGGTGACCTCCGCCGTCGTCGCCGCGTGCTCCACGACGTAGCGCGGGAACTGCCCGCGCCCCTCGGTGTGGCCGGCGACGGCCGGGTGACCGGCCCAGGCGTCCCGCTCGGAGGGGAGCACGGTGAGCGCGCGCGGGACGTCGGGGGAGCTGTGGGCCACCCCGCGCACGGCCACGCCGCACAGCGCGGCGAGCGCGGCGTGGTCCAGCTCGCCGAGGTCACGCCCCCAGTGGACGATCGACGGGACGTCCCCGGCCGCGTCGAGGAGCACGCTCGTCCCGCCGCGGCGGAGGTGGACGGGGCGGGGAGCAGCAGGGGCGGTCACGCGGAGTCCCTCCAGACGACGGGAGTCTCGAGGAGGCTGCCGGAGACGACCGGGCGGCCCTCGAGCTGGGCGAGGACGAGTGCGGCGGCGGCTGCCCCGAGGGCCTCCGCGGGCTGGCGCACGGTCGACAGCTGGGGCCGGCAGCGCTGGGCCCAGCCGCTGTCGTCGAAGCCGACGATGCCGACGTCCTGCGGGACGCGGCGCCCGGCCTCGTTGAGGGTGTCGATCGCGCCTGCGGCAAGCGCGTCGGACGCGGCGAAGACGCCGTCGACGTCCGGGCAGCGGGCGAGGAGCTCCCGCATGCCGGTGACGCCGTCGGCGAAGGAGTAGTGGTCGACCCGGACGACGAGCCCCTCGTCGAAGCGGTCACCGAGCGCCCGGCGGAACCCGGCGTACCGGTCGCTGCCGGAGTCGCGGTCCATGCCCGCCGCGATCATCCCGACCTTCCGCCGACCCGTCTCGAGCAGGCGGCTGGTGATGGAGTGCGCGGCGTCCTCGTTGTCGATACCGACCCACGGCATCTCGTTCCGGGGATTTCCGATGAATGCGGTGGCGAGGCCGAGATTACGTACGGCATCGGTGATCGGGTCGTGCTCCCTGGCGGAGACGAGAATGACGCCGTCGACGACTCCTCCGCCGAGATAGCGGACGATTCTTTGTGAATCCTCGTCGGAATCGAAGATGAGGGTCGGCATCTGGTGGTCGGCGGCGGACAGGGCCCGGTTCGCGCCGAGGAGGAGCCGGCCGATGTTGGGGTCGTCGACGAACATCGCGTGCGGCTCGTGGACGACGAAACCCACCGCCTGCGCCCGCTGCCGGACGAGGGTCCGGGCCGCCCGGCTCGGGACGTACCCGGTGCGCAGAATCGCGGCTTCGACGGCCTTTCGGGCCTCGGTGGACACGTAGCGCTCGCCGTTGACGACGCGGCTGACGGTGCCGCGGGAGACGCGGGCCTCGCGCGCCACGTCGTGGACGGTGACGCGCCTTCGGGGGGTGGACACCTCTGCACTATGCCACGCCGGTGTGTTGACAGGCCAGAGACGCCGGTCCTACTCTGGGCACGTTCACAGACTCAGCGCGGAGTTTCTGCGCGGCCACATCTGTGCACGTGCACAGAATTGGAGCGATTTCCCGGTGTATCAGAATGTCGACGTGTCCTCGTTGACCGATGGACTCGTTTTCGGGTGCGACTACAACCCCGAGCAGTGGGACCCCGCCACGTGGCGTGAGGACGTCGCCCTCATGCGCGAGGCCGGGGTCAACCTCGTCGCGGTCAACATCTTCGGCTGGTCGCACGTCGAGCCGCGCGAGGGCGAGTTCGACTTCTCCGACCTCGACGAGGTCGTCGCCCTCCTCCACGAGAACGGCATCCGGGTGAACCTCGGGACGGCCACCGCCTCCCCGCCGCCGTGGCTGACGGCCCGGTACCCCGAGGTGCTGCCGATGGTGGAGGACGGCACCCGCCGGTACCCCGGCGGGCGCCAGGCGTTCTGCCCGAGCTCCCCGACCTTCCGGCGCTACGCGCTGCGCCTGGTCGAGGAGGTCGCCCGCCGGTACGGCGACCACCCGGCCCTCGCCGTCTGGCACGTGTCCAACGAGCTCGGCTGCCACAACGCGCTGTGCTACGACGACTCGTGCGCGGCCGCGTTCCGGCGGTGGCTGGAGCGCAGGTACGGGACGGTGGAGGCGCTCAACGCCGCGTGGGGCACGGCGTTCTGGAGCCAGCGCTACGGGGAGTGGTCGGAGATCCTGCCGCCCCGGGCGACGCTGTCCATCCGCAACCCCGCGCACGTCCTCGACTTCCACCGCTTCAGCTCCGACCAGCTGCTCGACCACTACCGCGCCGAGGCGGAGGTCATCCGCCGGCACAGCAGCGCGCCGGTGACGACGAACTTCATGGTCACCGCCCACATCCGCAACATGGACTACTGGACGTGGGCGCCGGAGATGGACCTCGTGGCCAATGACCACTACCTCGACCACCGCCTCGCGGCACCGACCGCCGAGCTCGCCTTCGCCGCCGACCTCACCCGCGGCCTGGCCCAGGGGCGCCCGTGGCTCCTCATGGAGTCGAGCGTCGGGGCGGTGAACTGGCAGCCGCACAACCTGGCCAAGGGCCCGGGCGAGGCGGTCCGCAACGCCGTCACCCAGATCGCCCGCGGCGCCGACGGGATCTGCTACTTCCAGTGGCGGGCCTCGCGCCAGGGCGCGGAGAAGTACCACTCCGCCCTCCTGCCGCACGCCGGCACCGACAGTACGACGTGGCGCACCACGCTCGACGTGTCGCGCGCCGTCCGGGCGCTGGCGGAGGTCCGGGGCACGCGCGTGCAGGCCCAGGCGGCCCTCGTCTTCAGCTGGGAGTCCTGGTGGGCCGCCGAGGGGGAGGCCCGGCCCACGCAGGAGGTCGACTACCTCCAGCAGGTCCACCACCTGTACGGCGCGGCGCGCGCTCTCGGCCTCACCGTTGACGTCGTCGCCCCGGGGCAGTCGCTCGAGGGCTACCGCTTCCTCCTTGTCCCCAGCCTCCACCTCGTCCGCGACGCCGACGCACGTGTCGTCGATGAGTGGGTCCAGGCCGGCGGGCACGCGTGGATCGGCTTCAACAGCGGCATCGTCGACGAGCGGGACGCCGTCCGGCTGGGCGGGTACCCCGGGGCCTTCCGGGAGACCGTCTCCGCCCGCTCCGACGAGTTCCTCCCGCTCGCGCCGTCCCAGACGGTGCGGCTGAGCGACGGGAGCACCGCGAGCCTGTGGACCGAGCGGCTCGAGCCGGTCGCCGCGCAGACCGTGCTCAGCTACACCGACGGCCCCGCGGCCGGTCACGCAGCCGTCACCCGCCACGCCCGCGGCAGCGGGGTGGCCTGGTACTGCAGCACCCACCTCGAGCCGGCCGCGCTGCGCGAGCAGCTGGGCGCGGCTGTCGCCGACGCGGGCCTCGCCGCGTCGGCCGGCGACGACGAGCTGGAGCTCATCCGGAGGACCGGGCCCTCCGGGTCCTTCCTCTTCGCCGTCAACCACGGCGGTGCGGAGCGGCAGGTCCCGGTGTCCGGGACCGAGCTCCTCACCGGCGCCACCATCGACCACCTGCTCGAGGTCCCCGCAGGTGGCGTCCGAGTCGTGAAGGAGCACGAGTCGTGAGACGTGCGCGAACCGGCCCACCGGCCACCGCGAACCGGCACCGAGGAGCGGTCCTCGCCCTCATCACCCCGTTCGGGCTGTTCTTCAGCCTCTTCTACCTGCTGCCCATCGGGTACGCGATCTACAAGTCGACCCTCGTCATCGAGCGCGAGGGGACCTTCGGGCCGCCCACCGAGGTGTTCGGCGGGCTGGCCCAGTACGCGGCGGTCTTCGAGAACGCCCCGTTCTGGGAGTCCGTCGTCCGCATGCTCGCCTTCGGCATCGTCCAGGTGCCGGTCATGCTGGGGCTCGCGCTGGTCTTCGCGCTCCTCCTCGACTCCCCGCTCGTCCGGGGCAAGCGCTTCTTCCGCCTGGCCTACTTCGTGCCGTACGCGGTGCCGGGCGTCATCGCGGCCATCATGTGGGGCTTCCTCTACTCCCCGAACCTCTCCCCATTCACCTCGGTGACCCAGACGATCCCCTTCCTGTCCGGGGAGCTGGTCCTCGCATCCATCGCGAACGTCGTCACCTGGGTGTTCGTCGGCTACAACATGCTCATCATCTACTCCGCGCTGCTCGCGGTGCCGGGGGAGCTGCACGAGGCCGCCAAGCTCGACGGCGCCGGTCAGGTGCGCATCGCGTGGGCGATCAAGGTGCCGCTCGTGCGGCCCGCGATCATCCTCACCGCCGTCTTCTCGATCATCGGCACCCTGCAGCTGCTCGCCGAGCCGCAGGTGTTCCGCACCTTCAGCGCGGCCGTCAACAGCACCTACACGCCGAACCTGGCCATCTACACCACGGCCTCGGTCCCCAACACGAACCTCGCCGCCGCCATGTCGGTGATCCTCGCGCTGGGCACCTTCATCCTGTCGTTCGGCTTCCTCAAGCTGACCCAACGAGGTGACCGATGAGCATCCTGACCCGGACCGACACGCCCCGTCGCGGCGCCCGCGAGAGCCTGCTCTCGCGCACCGGTGCCATGCTCGTCATGGGCGTGTTCACCCTGTACTTCCTCGTGCCGGTGTGGTGGCTCCTCGTCGCCTCGACGAAGAGCCGCGAGCAGCTGACGACGACGAACGGCCTGTGGTTCGCCGACATCAACCTCGGGGAGAACATCTCCGCGCTGCTCGACCACAACGGCGGCGTCTACCTCCGCTGGATGCTCAACAGCGTCGTCTACGCCGGCGGTGGCGCGCTCGTCGCCACCCTGCTCGCCTCGATGTGCGGGTACGCGCTGGCCAAGTACCATTTCCGCGGGCGCGAGCTGCTGTTCAACGTCGTCCTCGGCGGCGTGCTCGTGCCGGCCACCGCCCTGGCGCTGCCGTTGTTCCTGATCTTCAGCCAGGTCAACCTCACGAACACGATGTGGGCCGTGCTCCTCCCGAGCATCGTCAGCCCCTTCGGCGTCTACCTCACCCGCGTCTTCGCGAGCGCGGCCGTCCCGGACGAGCTCCTCGAGGCCTCGCGGCTCGACGGCGCGGGGGAGCTGCGGACCTTCTTCGGGATGTCCGTGCGGCTGATGTTCCCCTCGCTCGTGACGATCTTCCTCTTCCAGTTCGTCGGCATCTGGAACAACTTCTTCCTGCCGCTCATCATGCTGCGCAGCGAGTCGCTCTTCCCGGTGACCCTCGGCCTCTACTCCTGGAACACCCAGATCAACCAGATCCCCGAGTTCCGGGGCTACGTCCTGGTCGGCGCGATGCTCTCGATCATCCCGCTCATCATCTCCTTCCTCCTGCTCCAGCGGTACTGGCGTTCGGGCCTGGCCGCCGGCTCCTTGAAGTAAGACCCCAGCAGTGACCCCGCTGCTGGGCAGCGCACCAGAGATTGGAATGCAGTCATGCGAAAGACAATGACGTTGGTCGCCGGGGGAGCGGCGCTCGCGCTCACGCTCACGGCGTGCGGTGGCGGCGCCGAGGACGAGGGCGCGCCCGACGCGGCCGCGTGCGAGCCGAGCGAGGGCGCGGTCGAGCTCGACTTCACCTCCTGGATCCCCGGGATCGAGGAGGCGGCGGAGCTGTGGAACGCGGAGAACCCGGACATCCAGGTCCGCGTCCAGACCGGCCCCAACGGCAACTCGGGCACCTACCAGAACTTCTTCAACCAGCTCGAGGCCGGCAACGCGCCGGACATCGGCCAGATCGAGTACGACGCGCTGCCGAACTTCGTCGCGCAGGGCGGCCTGGAGAACCTCGCGGCCTGCGAGGACGTCGTCGCCGCCGAGTCCGAGTTCATCGACTGGACCTGGGGCCAGGTCACCCTCGGTGACGAGGACGCCGTCTTCGGAATCCCGCAGGACTCCGGGCCGATGGCCCTGTTCTACCGCGCCGACCTCTTCGAGGAGCACGGGATCGAGGTCCCGACGACGTGGGAGGAGTACGCGCAGGCTGCCGAGGAGGTCCGGGCGGCCGGCGGCTACATCACGAACTTCTCGCAGGTGGACATCAACCAGTTCGCGGGACTCGTGTGGCAGGCCGGGGGTGACTGGTTCAGCAACTCCGAGGAGGGCTGGTCGGTGCACCTCACCGGTGACGAGTCGGAGCAGGTCGCCGCGTACTGGCAGGACCTGCTCGAGCGCGACCTCGTGGCGACCTACCCCGCGTGGACGCCGGAGTGGGACGAGGCCTTCAACCGCAGCGAGGTGTGGTCCTGGCCCTCGGCCGTGTGGGGTGCGAACACCATCGCCAGCGGTGCCCCCGACACCGCCGGGAAGTGGGCGGTGGCGCCGGCCCCGCAGTGGAGCGAGGGGGACACCGCCTCCGGTAACTGGGGTGGCTCCTCGATCGCCGTCTTCGAGGGCACCGAGCACCTCTACGAGGCCACCCAGTTCATCCTGTGGCTCAACACCTCCGAGGAGGCGCTCACGCTGCTCAACGAGTCGGCGAACATCTACCCCGCGACGACGGCGGGGCTGGAGCTGCCGATCCTCGGGGAGGGCGTGGAGTTCTTCGGCGGGCAGCCGATCTACGACGTCTTCGCCGAGGCCGCCCAGACGGTCGACCCCGACTTCGTGTGGGGCCCGCTCATGACCGAGACCTACACCGCGGTCTCCGACGGCTTCCGCCGCGCGGCCGACGGGCAGGGCACCCTGCAGGAGGCGCTCGCCGACGGTGAGTCCGCGACCGTCGACGCGCTCGAGGCGCAGGCCATCCCGGTGGCCGACTGACCCCACCCGGACGCCCGTGGGTGCCGGCCCTCGGCCGGCACCCACGGGCGGGCGAGCACGCGCCCCACAGTGCAGGGCCGCCGCGAGGCACGCGCCTGGCGGCGCACCGACGAGAACAAGGGGGTTTTCTCATGAGCACGACCCGACCGGCACGCACCCGCGGCCTGGCCGCCCTGGCTGCCGCAGCAGTCGCCACCGTCTCCCTCGGCGTGGCCCTGCCGGCCGACGCCGACGAGCCGGCAGGAGTGGAGATCGACCTCAGCGGCACGTGGAGGTTCACCAAGGGCGACGACGCCCGGTACAGCGACCCGGACCTCGACGACTCCGCCTGGCAGGAGCTCACCGTCCCCGAGGATGGCGCCGAGTGGGCCGACGAGGACGGCTACGGCTGGTACCGCGTCGACTTCGAGCTGCCCGCCGACGCCGAGGGGACCAACCTCGTCGCCTCCCTGGGCTACCTCGACGACGTCGACGAGGCCTTCCTCAACGGTGTGCGGATCGGCGGCTCCGGGCAGTTCCCGCCCGACGCCCGCTCCGCCTGGTTCGAGCGCCGGCTGTACCCGGTGCCCGCCGACGCCCCCGTCTTCGGGGGGACCAACACGCTCGCTGTCCGCATGTACGACATGAACGGCGGTGGCGGCTGGTACCAGGGGCCGATCGGCCTGTTCTCCAAGGACAAGATCCGGGAGAACGTCCACGGGATCCGCGGGGTGCCCGCGGAGGAGTCCCTCGCCCGGGAGGTCCGGGCCCTGCTCGACACGCAGCGTGCGGCGCTCGCCGCCGGCGACCTCGAGGCCTATCTCGACACCGTCGCCGAGGACTACTTCCACGACGGCCGAGACAAGGACCGACGTGCCCGGGAGCTGGCCGCCTGGCTGGACGAGGCCGGCACCCTCGAGCTCGTGGACCGGGAGGTCGAGGTGGTTGCGTCCGAGGACGGACGCCTGCTCGTCGACACCAACCGCTCGATCGTCGGCACCGTCGCCGGCGAGACGAGGCAGTTCCAGGAGACCACCCAGGAGTTCCTCGCGATCGACCGGGCGACCCTGCGGGAGGAGGGCAACCACTCGCGCTTCTTCCGCGAGAGCGTGGACTCAGAGCTCGAGGGGAAGCCGCGTGAGCTCGTCACCTACCTGCCGCCGTCGTACCTGGAGGACCCTGAGCGTGAGTTCCCCGTCGTCTACCTGCTGCACGGCATCAACGGCGGCGCCCGCGAGTGGGAGCCGCGCAACATCGACGAGGTGCTCGACGGCCTGTGGGAGCAGGGCCTGGCGGAGTCGATCGTCGTCATGCCCGACGGCGAGTCGCTCTGGTACGTCGACTCCCCGGCCGTCCCGTGGCGCTCGATGTTCCTCACCGAGCTCGTCCCGATGGTCGACGCCGAGTACCGCACGCTGGACTCGGCCGACTACCGGGCGCTGACGGGCATCTCCATGGGTGGCTTCGGCGCCTACTCGATCGGGCTGGAGAACCCCGGGACGTTCTCAAGCCTCGCCTCGCACATGGGGGCGCTGTCCTTCGCGCAGGGCGGCAAGCCCACGCCGGTGGCGCAGGTTGCCGGGATGACGGAGGACGAGCTGGGGCACTACGACCTCTTCCTCGACGCCTGCGAGGCTGACGAGTACCGCTTCGACAACGCCGTGCGCACGATGTCGGCGGACCTCAGCGCCCGGGGCGTGCCGCACACCGCGGCGGTGTACCCCGAGGGCCGCCACAACGACGCGTGCTGGATGCCGCGGCTTGCCGACTCCTTCGCGACCCACTCCCAGCACTTCCGCGACGCGGGGCTCGGGGACGAGGCCCTCGACCTCGAGGTCACGGTGCGGGCGCGGTGCCTGGGGACGGACCGGGTGCACGTCCTCGTCAACGCCCAGAACCCCGCGGGTGTGCCGGTCGCCGTCACGATGAGCTCGGAGCACGGCACGCGGGAGTTCCCCGCCTACTCGCCGCGGCGCTCGTTCACCGCGGCGTTCAGCGGGCCCACCGACGGACAGCTGACCGGTCGGGTCGTCGTCACCGCCCGGTCAGCCGACGGCGCCGCCGTCCGCGAGGTCGCCGCGTACGCGCCAGCCGCCTGCGGGTGAGGACCCCGCGGGGTCGCCGGTCCGCCGGTGGCACCGCGGGCGGGCGGTTCAGACCCGGCTGGGGGCCACGGGCGGCCGGTAGCTCCCGACGGTCACCAGGCGCATGAGCCACTCGAGCGGGCCGCGGCCGACGAAGCGGGTCCACAGCGTGCACACCGCGAGGGTGACGAGGACGAACCACAGCAGGACGGCGTTGGACTCGGGGTACCAGACGACGGCGCTGCCGAGGACGGCGATGGCGACGATGTGCGCCGAGTACGCGGTCAGCGCCATCGCCCCGGTGGCCGCCACCGGGTACAGCACCGTGCGGCTCACGCGGGCGGTGGCGGGCAGCGTCGTGAGCGCGAGGACGACGGCGAGCACGAGCAGGGCGACGCCCGAGTTGCCCACCACCTCGAAGGTGGCGTCGGCGTGCGGGTCGGTGCGCAGCAGCTGCTCGGCGAGCGGGGTGGCCGGCTGCACCACGCCGCGCAGGTAGTCCCCGCCGCCGTAGCCGACGAGCAGCAGACCCAGCCCGGTGAGGCCGAGGAGGGCCTGGACGGTGGGGGAGCGCAGGTCCAGCCGGCCCACGCACAGGCCGAGGAGCATGTACGCGATCCACACGAGCGCCGGGTAGTAGCCGGTGAGGACGAGGTCGAGGAGCAGGTTGTCGCCCCGCTCCACCTGGACCGGCGCAGTCCCGCGGGTGCCGGGGCGGAGGAGCACCGCCAGGAGCGTGGGACCGACGACCGCCGCCACGACGGCGAGGAGCCCCACGACCACCGGGCGCAGCGCGATGAACGGGGCGACGAGCAGGAAGGTCACCGCGTAGGACGGGAGGATGACGGCCACCGGTGTCCCGAGCGCGGTGAGCAGCAGGCCGATGACCAGGACGACGCCGGCACGCGTGGCCACCCGCAGCCAGCCGTGGGTGAGGGCCGGCCCCTGCGGGACGGTGCGGCCGCCGGTGAACAGGGCGATCGACAGGCCCGCGAGGATCGCGAACATCGCCGAGGGTCGTCCGTCCGCGACGACGAACCACGCCGGTGAGTGCACGCCGCCGGGACCGGCGTCACCGAGGTGGGCGACGAACATCCCGAGGACCGCCAGCCCCCGGGCGATGTCGACCCCGACGATCCGTTGGTTCACGCGCCCAGCGTAGGCGCCCGTCCGCCCGCACCCCTCGCGCTTCCGTCGCCCTTCTCGGTCTCGGGTCGCCCTCCTGCGCGCTCTCTCGCGAGCAGAAGGTGCGACGGAAGCGGCATCCTCCGACGCGCCCAGCGCCTTGACGAGAACGATTCTCATTCTCTAACGTGTGGCGCGCGCCTCTTCCGGCGCGCCACACGACGAAGGAGACCTGCCCGTGCCCATCACCTCTCGCCGCGCGCTTCCCGCGCTCGGCCTGCTCGCGACCCTCGCCCTGGCGGCGTGCGCGCCCGGCGGCGCCGACGACGCCCATCCCTCACCCGCGGCCGAGACGCCGGCCAACGAGCCGGTCGAGGTCGCCACGCTCGACCCCCGCGTCGTCCTCACCTACGACGGTGGCGTCATGACCGTCGACACCGGCACCGGTGAGGTGCTCGACGACGTGCCGCTGAGCGGGTTCCTCCGCGTCAACCCCGCGGGGGACGGCAGGCACGTCCTCGTCTCCACCGCGGAGGGCTTCCAGGCCTACGACACCGGCCTGCTGGTCGAGGGCCACGGCGACCACCACCACTACTACGCCTCGGCTCCCGCTCTCACGGACACCGTCCTGGCGGCCGACGTCCCCGGCCACGTCGTCACCCACGCCGGGCGCACGGCCCTCTTCGCCGACGGCACCGGGGAGGTGCAGGTCATCGACCCGGCCGAGCTCGCCGACGGGACGCCGCAGGGCGAGACGTGGACCGCCCCCGACCCCCACCACGGCGTGGCCGTCACGCTGTCCGACGACACGATGCTCGTCAGCGTGGGCACCGAGGACGGGCGGACCGGTGCCGCCCTCGTCGGCCCCGACGGTGAGGAGCTGGCCGCGGGGAGCTGCCCGGGCCTGCACGGTGAGGCGGTGGCGGCGGGGGAGGCCGTCGTCGTCGGCTGCGAGGACGGCCCGCTCGTCCTGCGCGACGGGGCGTTCCACAAGGTGACGGTCGAGGACGAGTACGCCAGGTCAGGGAACCTGGCCGGCTCCAGCGAGTCCGCCGTCGTCCTCGGCGACTACAAGGTCGACCCGGAGGCCGAGCTCGAGCGGCCCGAGAGGGTCGCGCTCATCGACACGCGCACCGACAGCCTGCGGCTCGTCGACCTCGGGGCGAGCTACACCTTCCGCTCGCTCGGCCGCGGCCTGGACGGTCAGGCGCTCGTGCTGACGACCGACGGGAGCCTGCGCGTCATCGACGACGAGACCGGTGAGGAGCTCCGCCGGGTCGACGTCGTCGGGCCGTGGGAGGAGCCGCTGGCCTGGCAGGAGCCGCGGCCGGCGCTCCAGGCCGCCGACGGCGTCGCCTACGTCACCGAGCCCGCGGCGCGCGAGCTCCACGCCGTCGACCTCGCCACGGGGGTGGTCGTGCGCACTTACGAGCTCCCGCACGTGCCCAACGAGCTGGCCGTCGCGACCGGCTTCCCGCCGGCGTCGGACGAGCACGACGGCGAGGACGGGCACGCGCACGACTGACCCGCGCCGCCACCGCCGGGCAAGGGCGCCCGGCGGTTCCTCGGTCCCGGGCGCCCGTCCGGCTACTCGAGCATGTCCTCGACGTCGGCGGTCAGCTGCTCCGCGGCCTCCTGCGGCGAGAGGTTCCCGAAGAGCACCTCGAGGTTGTACCGCTCGTCCGCGACGCCGTCGACGAAGGCGACGCCGGGAGCGCTTCGGTCGTACGTCTCGATCAGCGGTCGCCCGTCCCTGCACCCAGCGAGGAACAGAAGGTGCGACCCATCGCGAAGCGGGCAGCCTCGCAAACCCTCACCACGCGGGCGGGCGCGCTGCTACCGTCCGGCCATGAGGTCACCGGCGCCGTCGCCGGGGACGATCGGCCTCACCGTGCTCGTGATGGGCGTCGTCCTCGCACTGCTCCCGGGCTGGCTGCTGCCCGGGCGGTGGTTCGGGCCGGACGCCACCGCCGGCCCGGCCGTCATCCCCGCGCGCTTCGCCGACTACTCCTACCTCACCGGCAGCGTCTCCGCGTCACCGCCGGGGCGGGCCGTGGCCGTCTACCAGCACGGCTTCGGGGTCGAGCTCCTGGACTTCCCGCAGGCGGTCGTCGCGGGGGCCGACGGCGAGGGGTACCGCCGCCTCGACGCCGCCGAGGGTCGCGGGGCGGTGGGGGACGCCGGCCCCATGCTCCTGTCCCCGGACGGCACCCGGGTGGCCGTCGGCCGGTGGCAGACGGCCTGGCCGGACGTCGTCGTGGTCGACCTCGCCACCGGAAGGAGCACGCGGCACGTCGTGCCCGGGGCGGGCAGTGACTTCCCGCTCGCCTGGTCGCCCGACTCCACGCTGCTCGCCTACGCCAGGACCGAGGAGGCGGCCGATCCCTGGGGTGCCGGCTCCGGCGAGCTCGGCCTGCTCGACCTCACCACCGGGGAGGCCCGGACCCTGCCGGACCACCCCGACGTCATGGCGGCGGCCTTCTCCCCGGACGGCACGGAGCTGGCGGTGCACCGGGCCGCGCGGGACGCGGACCGGAGCGGTGTCCTCGAGGTCCTCGACCGCGACGGCGCCGTGCTCCGGACGCTGCCCTTCCCCGACCACCACGTCCTCGACGGGCCCTGGTCCCCGGACGGACGACTCCTCGCGGTGACGGCCCAGGGCGGCCAGGGTCGGGGCACCGCCTTCGTCGACGCCGCAGGCACGGGCGCGCCGGTCCCCGCGCGGGTCCCGGGTACGGCGATCGGCTGGGACGGCCTGCTCGGGTGGACGAGGGCGGGCGAGGCCCTCTTCCTCGACACCCCCGACGATCCCGCCGCCACCGACCTCTACTGGCTCACGGCGGTCCCGCTGGACGGCGGCGAGCCGCAGCGGCTGAGCGCCGTCCCGGGAGGCGGGAACTACGGGGTCGCCGGCTTCCAGCTGGCCACCGGTCTGCTCCCCGAGGCGCAGGTCCGCGACACCGACGTCGTGACGCGCGGGCTGTGGCCCACCGGCCTGCGCCTGGCGGTCGCGGCGGCCTGCGCCGCCCTCGCAACCGCGGCGGCCGGGAGGCTCGTGCGTCGCACCCCCGAGCGCTCGGGTCGTACGTCTCGGTCACCCGTCGCCACTCCCGGCACCCGCTGAGGTGCGGAAGGTGCGACCCGCCCGGACGGGCCCGTGCGCCCGGGTACCGTTGCCCCCATGCGCATCGCACGGTTCACCACGGGGGACAGCCCCCGCTACGGCATCCTCGAGGACGGCTCCACCGACCTGGTGGTGCTCAAGGGGGACCCGCTGTTCATGCCGGTCGCCACGACCGGTGAGCGCGTCTCGCTCGACGACGTCCGCCTCCTCTCGCCCGTCATCCCGCGCTCCAAGGTCGTGGGCGTGGGCCGCAACTACGCCGAGCACGCGGCCGAGATGGGCAACGAGGTCCCCGAGGAGCCGATCCTCTTCCTCAAGCCCAACACCTCCGTCACCGGCCCGGACGACCCGATCGTCGTCCCCGGCTACGCGGAGGAGGTGGACCACGAGGCCGAGCTCGCCGTCGTCGTCTCCCGCATGACGAAGAACGTGAGCGCCGAGCAGGCGCTGGACCACGTGTTCGGCTACACGGTGGCCAACGACGTCACGGCCCGCGCCGCCCAGCGCGCGGACACGACGTGGACGCGCGGCAAGGCCTTCGACACCTCCTGCCCCACGGGCCCCTTCCTCGCGATGGACCTCGACGTCTCCGACGTCGCCGTGCGCGCGTGGGTGGACGGGGAGCTGCGGCAGGACGGGCGCACCTCCCAGATGGTGCGCGGCGTGCCCGAGCTCATCGCCTACGTCTCGACGATCTTCACCCTGCTCCCTGGCGACATCATCCTCACCGGCACGCCCGCCGGCGTCGGGCCGGTGCGCCCGGGCCAGCGCGTCGAGGTCGAGGTCGAGGGCATCGGCCGCTTCGGCAACAACGTCGTCAAGCGCTAGGACCGCCCTCCGGGTGGACCCCGGAGGCGAAGAGGTTGAGGCCCAGGGTCCGGGACAGGTGCGCCGCGGCGAGCTGCCCGCGGACGCTGGCGCCCGCCCGGTCCAGCCGCGGCGAGTAGGTGCCGAGCGCCCCTTTGCCGGGGGCGACGGCGACGATCCCGCCGCCGATCCCGGACTTCGCGGGGATGCCGATCTCGAAAAGCCACTCGCACGAGCGCTCGTACATGCCGGTCGCCGCGAGCACCGCGAGGGTGTCGCGGCAGACCTCGGCCGAGACGACCCGCTCGCGGGTCAGCGGGTTGACCCCGCCGTCGGCGAGGGTGGCACCCATGACGGCGAGGTCGCGGGCGGTGACCCGCAGGGAGCACTGGCGCGTGTAGACGTCGAGGACGGCGAGGGAGTCGCCCTCGATGCGGCCGTAGCCCTCGAGCAGCTGGGCGATGCCCCGGTTGCGGTGGTTGCTCGCCGCCTCGGAGCGGTAGACGACGTCGTCGAGCTCGAGCGGACGGCCCGCGAAGCGGGACAGGCCCGCGTGCAGGAGCTGCCACTTCTCCTCGGGGGGGCCGCCGGGGAGCAGCGCGGTCGTCGCGAGGGCGCCGGCGTTGACCATGGGGTTCATCGGGTGGCCGCCGTTGAGCTCCAGCGCCATGACCGAGTTGAAGGACAGGCCGGTGTTGTTGACCCCGACGCGCTCGCGGACGATCTCGTGCCCGTAGGCCTCGCTGACGAGGGCGTAGACGAAGGCCTTGGAGATCGACTGCATGGTGAACTCGACGTCGGCGTCCCCCGCGGCGTGCAGCGTGCCGTCGGTGACGGCGACGCACACGCCGAAGTGGGCGGGGTCGGCCTGCGCGAGAACGGGGACGTAGTCGGCGACGACGCCGTCGTCGCGGGTGCGGTACCGCTCGTGGACGTCGCGCACGAGCGAGGCGATGCGTGACTGCTCGGGCAGCGAGCCGGTCGAGACCTCCTGGGCGACGCCGGCGACGTCGGTCTCCACGGGCTCGCCGGTCGCGGGCATGCGGTGTGCGCTCATCGTCGACAGATACCAGACTCCGGGGGCGAGCGGTGCCATCATCGGGGGATGGCCGCGGACCAGGGGTGTGTGTTCTGCCGGATCGTCGCGGGGACGGAGGCGGGGCAGGTCGTGCTCGAGACCGACGACGTCGTCGCCTTCCTCGACGTAAGGCCCGTGTTCAAGGGGCACACGCTCGTCGTGCCGCGTGAGCACGTCGTCACCCTGCCCGAGCTGCCCGACGCGCTCGTCGGTCCCTTCTTCGCCCAGGTGCGGCGGGTGGCGGCCGTGGTGCCGGAGGCGCTCGGCGCGCAGGGCACCTTCGTCGCGATGAACAACGTCGTCAGCCAGAGCGTCGCGCACCTGCACGCGCACGTCGTGCCCCGCACGAAGGGGGACGGGCTGCGCGGCTTCTTCTGGCCGCGCGCCCGCTACGCCGCGGGCGAGCCGGAGGAGTACGCCGCGCGGCTGCGGGTGGCGCTCGCGAGCGCGTAGGAACAACGTGAAGGGTTCGGATCTCCACGAGACCCGAACCCCTCACGTTGCGGGGGAGGCGGAAAGCCGCCGTCAGTCGGCGTCCTTGGCGTCCTGCACGCGCGCCACCAGCTGGGTGGGGTTGATGAAGCGCAGCGCGACGATGAGGATCGCGAGCATCGTGCCCGTGTAGAGCACCGCCATCGACGAGACGAGCTGGCGGGCCTCGGCGCCGCCGGCGGAGGTCATCGCCCGGTAGATCGCCACGACGAGCGTGTCCGAGCGGGGCCCCGAGACGAGGAACGTCAGCTCGAACATCCCCACCGTCCGCACGAGGACGAGGATCGAGGCGGCGAGGATCCCCGGGATGAGGAGCGGGGCGAGGATCCGGACGAAGACGTCCTTCATCGTCGCGCCGCACATCCGCGCGGCGTTCTCGATCGCCGGGTTGATCTGCTCGATGAACGGCGTCATCGTCATGATGACGAAGGGCACCGACGGCACGAGGTTGACGAGGACGACGGCCACGACCGTGCGCCCCAGCCCGGCGTTGTACATGACGGTGGCCAGCGGGATGCCGTAGGTGATCGGCGGGATGATGATCGGCAGCAGGAAGAGCAGCGTGAGCAGCCGCTTCCCCGGGAAGCTGCGCCGCGCCAGCAGGTAGGCGGCCGGCACCCCGATGAGCGTGGACAGGACGACGACGGCGACCGCCACCCCCAGCGTCACCGCCAGGACGTGGGCGAGGTCGAAGCGGTCCCAGGCCGCCGCGTACCACTCGGTGGTCCACTCCACCGGCAGCCAGGTGCTGAACCACTGCCCGGCGAAGGAGTCGACGAGCACCGAGACGAGGATCCCGATGAGGAAGACGAAGAACAGCGCGGCGAGGAACCACACCACCCAGGTCGTGGGGGTGGCGACGATCCGCCGTCTGGTCCCGGTCGGCGTGCCGACCCTCTCGATGGCGGCCATCAGCCCTTCCCTCCGGTCGAGCCCTTGTACAGGGTGGAGCGCCACAGCAGGACGAGGGCGATGACGATGAGCTCGACGACGCCCATGAGGATGGCCACGGTCGAGGCCATCGGGTAGTCGATCTGCTCGCCGAAGGCCCGGTAGGCCATGAGGGCCATGACCCGTGTCTCCCCGGTGGCATCACCGACCAGGCGCGCCGAGGGGAAGACGGAGAAGGCGAGGACGAAGGTGAGGACGAAAGTCGTCGCCAGGCCCGGGGCGAGCAGCGGCATGATGATGCGCCGGAAGCGCTGCCACCACCCCGCGCCGAGCGTCGTCGCCGCCGCCTCGAGGGACGGGTCGATGCCCGAGAGGTAGGAGGAGATGAGAAGGAAGGCGAAGGGGAAGCCGGAGATCACCAGGGACAGGAAGACGCCGGTGTAGTTCATCACCAGGGTGAGCGGCTGGTCGATGAGCCCGATGTCCATGAGGAGGCGGTTGAGCCACCCCTGACGCCCGGCGAAGATGAGCAGCCCCTGCGCGGTGAGCACGGTCCCCAGCGCGATCGGCAGGACGAGCAGCGTGGTGAGCGCCCGCTTGCCGCGGAACTTGCGCCGCAGCTTGAAGGCCACGGGCACGGCGGCGAGCACGTTGAACAGCGCCGCCGGCAGCGCCAGCCGCATGGTGATCCAGATCGAGTCGCGGAAGAAGGGGTCGGAGAAGAAGGCGACGTAGTTCGCCAGGATCCCGCCGCCCCACTGCTCCCGGATCGCCGCGCTCGGCTGGATCGTCAGCCCCAGCCCGTAGGCGAAGGGGTAGACGAACAGCGCGAGGGTGAAGAGGACCGCCGGCACGACGAGGAGGAGGGAGCGGTCGATGCCGCGCTCCGCCAGCCGGTGCTGGAGGCTCGCGGTGCTCCGGGTGCCGCTCACGTCCGCACCTCCTCCAGGTCGCGCTCCACGTCGGTGAGCCGCTCGCCGTCGAGCGCGGTACGGAACACGAGCGCCCGGGTCGGGTCGATGCTCAGCCGTACCCGGTCCCCGGGCCGGGGCGCGTGCTCGCTGCGCACGTGGACGGTGGTCCCGGACTCCGTCGTCGCCCCGACGGCGAACTCCCGCCCGTGGTACTCGACGACGGCCACCTGGGCCGGGATCCCGTCGTCGCCGGTCGACACGCGCATGTCCTCCGGACGCATCGCCAGGCGCACCCGGTCCCCGGCGGCGACGGCGTCCACCGCCGTCGCCGGGAGCCGGAAGTCGGCGTTCTCGACGACGACGGACGCCCCCGCGCCCGTCTGTGCCACCGTGACGTCGACCATGTTGCGGTAGCCCATGAAGTCGGCGACGTGCCAGTTGACGGGGTGGGTGTGGACCTCCTCGGGCGTGCCGACCTGCTGCACCCGTCCCTCGCGCAGCACGACGAGGCGGTCGGCCATGGACAGCGCCTCCTCCTGGTCGTGGGTGACGTAGACGGTGGTGAGGCCCAGGCTCTGGTGCAGCCGCCGGATCTCGGTGCGCATGTCGAGGCGGAGCTTGGCGTCGAGGTTGGACAGCGGTTCGTCCATGAGGACCAGCCGCGGCTCGAGGACGACGGCGCGCGCGATCGCCACCCGCTGCTGCTGGCCGCCCGAGAGCTGGCCGGGCAGCTTGCGGGCGTGCGCCTCGAGCTTGACGAGCGCGATCGCCTCGGCGACGCGCCGCTTGATCTCCGCCTTGGGCACGTCGCGCATCTGCAGGCCGAAGGCGACGTTCTTCTCCACGCTCAGGTGGGGGAAGAGGGCGTAGTTCTGGAAGACCATCCCGAAGCCGCGCTGCTCGGCCGGGAGGGTGTCGATGCGCTCGCCGTCGATCGTGATCGTGCCGTGGGTGAGCGGCAGCAGCCCGGCGAGGCAGTTGAGGGCCGTGGACTTCCCGCAGCCCGAGGGGCCGAGCAGGGCGATGAACTCCCCGGAGCGGATGGTGAGGTCGAGGTCCCGCAGCGCGTCGTGGCCGCCGAAGCTGCGGCCGACGCCGGAGAGCTGGAGGGTGTCGAAGGCACCGGCGTGGATGGCCATGTCAGTACTTCCCCGCACCGATCTCGCGGTCCCAGATGTCGAAGGCGGTGACCATCTGCTCGGGCGGCAGCGGCGTCGTCGTCGGCATGGTCTCGATGAGCTCGTCGTACCAGTCGCGACCGAACTCGGCGATGACCTGCTGGCTCTCCTCCGGCGCGAGGTCGAGGGTGGCGCCCTCGACGGCCGGGCCGGGGTAGAAGTAGCCGGTGTCGTAGGCGATGGCGTTGACCTCGGGGGTGAGCATGTACTCGAGGAGCTGGAGGATCGCGGAGATCTTGTCCGCGCTCTGGCCCTGCGGGATGACGGCGTAGTGCGCGTCGGTCACCCAGGTGAAGTCGTCGAAGGCCGCGGCCTCGATCTCGGCCGGCTCACGCCCGTCGGCGCGGGGCTCGATGTCCCAGCCGGTGGTCGTCGGGATGAGGCTCCACGTGCCGTCGGCCATGTTCGTGATGACCTGGCCGGTGCCCGTGGGGTAGTTGTCGACGTACTGGTTGAGCTCGCGCAGGTAGTCCCACGTCTTGTCCCACCCGTTCTCCGGGTCGCTCGGGTCCTCGTCGCCGAGGAGGTAGGGCAGGCCCATGAGGAAGGTGCGGCCGGGGCCGGAGTTGGCCGGGCGGGCGTAGCCGAACTGCCCGGGGTTGGCCTCGGCCCACGCGAGGAGCTCCTCGGGGGTGGAGGGCACGTCGGTGACGACCTCGGGGTTGTACTGGAGCAGCGGCCCGGAGGGGTAGTAGGTGACGACGACGCCGTAGCCGTCCGCCAGCTCCTGCATCGCGGCCGCGGGCTCGAGGTAGTTCTCCTGGTTGCCCAGGCGGTCGCCGTACTCGTCGACGACGGGGATCCACAGGTCCTGGTCGATGCCGGCGGACAGGCCGTCGTTGCCGGTGAGGACGAGGTCGATGGACAGGTTGCCGGAGTCGACCTGCGGCTTGACGGCGCCGACGAGGTCCGGCGCGCCGCCGGACTCCCAGGTGACCGCGGAGACGACGTCGGGGTGCTCCTCGACGAACTGGTCGATCATCCCCTCGGTCAGCTTGATGTTGCCCGCGACGTCGAGGATGTTGAGGGTGACGGGCTCCGAGGGCGTCTCGGGCACCTCGCCGGTGGCGGCGGGCGCGGCGCCGTCGTCGTCGCTGCCGGTGTCGGGCGGGGAGCACGCGGCGAGCACGAGGCCGGCGGTGGCGGCGATCGCGGCGAGCTGCAGAGGGCGGGTCCTGCGCATGGCACTTGCCTTTCGTCGGTGCCCGGCGTCGTCACCGGGCGGGGGTCACTGGGTGGGGGCCGGGCCGCTGCTGGCCCGGACCTTGAGCTCCATGGGGAGCAGGTGACGTGCGGGTGCCGACCCGTCGTCGGCGAGGAGGAGCTCGATGGCCTGGCGGGCCATGAGCCGGTTGGGGAAGGCCACCGAGCTGAGGTGGGGAGTCACCGCGGAGGCGAACATGATGTCGTCGAAGGACACGATCGACAGGTCGCGGGGGACCTCGACCCCGCGTCCCTTGACGCGGTCGAGCAGGCCGAGGGCCATGAGGTCGTTGAAGACGACGACGGCGGTGGCCGGGCTGGCGAGCAGCAGGTCGGCGGCCGCGACCCCGCCGGAGAAGTAGGGCATGAAGGTGCCGAGGTCGTGGGTGCTCAGTCCCAGCTCCGCGCCGACGGTGGCGACGGCGACGCGCCGCTGGGCGTCGGCCCACGAGCGCCCCGGCCCACCGGCGTAGGCGACCTCCCGGTGCCCCAGGGCGGCGAGGTGGCGCAGGGCCTGGCGCACGCCGTCGGCGTTGTCGGGGACGACGGTGTCCAGCCCCTCGGTCTCCCGGTTGACGAGGACGATGCGGGTCTCGCGGGCGTGGGCGAGGAGCTGGTCGGTGTCGGTGCGCGGGGAGCACAGGATGATGCCGTCGACGTCCCGGGCGAGCCGGCGGATGACGTCCGGCTCCTGGCGCGGGTCCTCGTCGGTGTCGGTGACGAAGAGGTGGAAGCCCAGCGCGTGGGCGCGGGCGTGGACGGCCTTGGTGATCGAGGAGAAGTAGGGGTTCTCGAGGTCCGGGATGACCAGGCCGATGTTCTCCGTGCGGCCGGTGGCGAGGTCCCGGGCGGCGCGGCTGGGCCGGTAGCCGAGCTGCTCGGCGGACTCGAGGACCCGTCGGCGGGTGTCGGGGGAGACCTTGTCCGGCGCAGTGAGCGCACGCGAGACCGTCGAGACGGACACGCCGGCCAGCCGGCCGACGTCGTGTGCAGTGGCTCGCATCACACCTCCCTGTGTGTGCGAGGAGTGTGCAGGCGCTCGCAGCGTCAGGTCAAGGACGTGTCCGAAACGTGACATACCGCCGCGTGCATCCCGCGCCCTGCGGGCGATAACGAGCGGTGCAAGCCCTTGCAGCGTTCACGTCATCGAGGCTCGAGCAGCCAGCCGATCTCGCGGCGCAGCAGCTCCACCCGGGACGGTGAGGCGTAGGAGCCGACGTCGTGCCCGAGGGCGTCGTACACGACGCGTCCCGCCGCGGACACCCAGGCGACCGGGTGCTCGCGACCCTCGTGCTCCGTGACGAGGAAGGGCCGCGAGTCCGGCTCGACGACGAGCTCGCAGTACTGCTCGTCGTCGGCCACGACGGTGCCCAGCCCTGTGGCGATGGGGTGGTCGCCGACCGGGGTGAAGCGCGCGAGGTCCTGCGGCGGGTGCATCGAGTGACCGTCGACCCACCGCCCGCCGAGCAGGCCGGCCCAGTGCGGGCTGTCCCCGAAGGTGTTGGCGGCCTGGTGCACCCCGAGGAGGGCGCCGCCCCCGCTCACGTAGTCGCGGACCGCGTCGTGGGCGCCGGCCCAGGAGGCGTCGTCGCCGTCGAAGTCCGGGTCGGGGCGCCCGCGGCCGGCGTTGACGACGACGAGGTCGAAGCTCCGCAGGTCGCGGAAAGCCTGGCGGAAGGTGCCGCGGACGGTCACGGCCAGGCCCGCCGCCCCCAGGATCCCGGCGAGGACGTGGGACGTGGCGGCGTGGTCGTGCCAGTGGTCGGCATAGCGGCCGTGGCCGGCGAGGACGAGCGCGCGGGGGAGGGGCACGTGCCATCTCCTCGGTGGTCGGGACGGGGACGCGACCAGGTTGGCACGGTGGCTGGGCGGTGGCGCCGCGACGCGCGGCGGTCAGGACGCGATCGGGGAGCGCAGCTCGCGGGAGTAGTAGAAGGCGCGCTCCTCGGGGCGGACGTCGCCGCTGGCGAAGCCGTGGCGCTCGTAGAAGCGCTGGGCGTCGACGTCGCCCTCGTCGACGTTGATCTCGACGAGCGACACGCCCTGCGCGGCGGCGTCGGTGAGGAGCCGCTCCATGACCGCCGTGCCGATCCCGCGGCCGCGCAGCTCGGGCACGACGTAGAGCTCGTCGAGCAGCAGGACCGGGCCGTCGTACCAGACGTTCGGCCGGGAGGTGAGGAGCGCGACGGCCGCCGCAGGGTCACCGGCGAGCAGCGCCGTCGTCCGGCCGGCCGGGAGCAGCTCCTCCAGGCGGGCGGTGAGGACCGCGACGCCGGGGGAGGGGGTGTCGTACTCGGTGTTGAAGTCGTGCAGCAGGCGCGCGACGACGGGCGCCTCGGAGACGTCGGCCCAGCGGACGTTCATGGCCCCAGGCTACGGAGGATCCAGCTCTCGGCGAAGGGTGTTGCGCGCCCTTCGCCGAGAGCGGGGTTCTTACCGGCCGCCGGGGACGGGGCGGGCGGTGCCGCCCTGGCCCGCGGCGGTGGTGCGCGGGAAGAGGTGCGCGAGGACGTCGGCGAGCGTCGCCACCGCGGTCCCGCGCTCGGCGGTCTGGACGACCGCGAGGTGGTTGGACGTCTCCCGCATCCGGGTGAGCGCGGTGTGCAGCGGCAGGCTCGCCTCGAGCGTGAAGACCGGCTTGACGAGCTCGGCCACTGGCGCGTCGTCGTCGAGCAGGAGCGTGTCGCGCACGTGGAGCACGCCGGTGGGTGCCACCGAGCCGCGCGGGCGCACGAGGATGCGCAGGTGCCCGGTCTCATGGGCCACCCGGCGCACGTCACCCGCCGTCGCCGTCTCCGGGACCATCACCGGCGCGGAGCTGTCCGCAACGAGGTCAGCGACCGTGAGGCGGCGCAGGTCGAGGGCGCCGGAGAGCTGGGCGGAGTAGGCCACCTCGAGCGCCCCGACGCTCGCCGAGTGCTCGACGAGGTGGCGCAGGTCGTCCGGGTTCTGCCCGTTGCCCACCTGGTCCACCGGCTCGACCCCGACCTTGCGCAGGCACCAGTTCGCGGCGCTGTTGAGGGCGATGAGGATCGGGCGGGTGGGGACCATGAAGGCCCGCATCGGCAGCGCGAGCAGGGTCGCCGACTTCTCCGGGTGGGCGATCGCCCAGGACTTCGGCGCCATCTCCCCCACGACGAGGTGGAGGAAGGTGACGACGACGAGCGCGAGGACGAAGCCGACGACGTCGGCCACCCAGTACGGCGCCCCGAGGTCGCTGACCACCGGGGTGATCCAGTGGTGGACGGCGGGCTTGGTGATGGCGCCGAGGGCCAGCGTGCACACGGTGATGCCGAGCTGGGAGCCGGCGAGCAGGACGGTGAGCTCGGTGGAGCTGCGCAGGGCCGCGCGGGCGGCGCGGCTGGTCGCCGCGGCGTCCTCGAGGCGGTGGCGCTTGGCGGCGAGGAGCGCGAACTCGACGGCGACGAAGAAGGCGCTGAGCGCGATGATGGCGACGGTCGCGACGGCGACCACCCAGGGGTTGCTCATCGGTCGGTCTCCTCGTCCTCGGGCTGGTCGGCGAGCGTGACGCGCACGAGCGCGGGCACGTGCCGCTCGACGTCGAGGACCTCGACGTGCAGCTGCTTGTCGGGCGGTGGCTCGGGCAGCGCGAGGTACGCCGGGTCGGGCGGCAGGTCGACGGTCACGGTCTGGCCCACCTCGGGCAGCGAGCCGTGGACCTCGATGACGAGGCCCGCGACGGTCTCGTAGTCCCCGCGGGGCAGGTCGTGCTCGATCGCCCGCTCGACCTCGTCGATGTGGACGTCCCCGGCCATGGTCCAGCTGCCGTCGTCGTGCGGGGCGAGCGCGGGCCGCTCGGGCTCGTCGTGCTCGTCGGTGATCTCCCCGACGACCTCCTCGGCCAGGTCCTCGAGGGTGAGGACGCCGGTGAAGCTGCCGTACTCGTCGACGACGCACGCCATCTCGTTGCGGCTGGCCGACAGCTCGCGCAGCGCGTCGGGCAGGGCCATCGCCGTGGGCAGGACGAGGGCGGGACGCTGCAGCTCGGCGGCCGTCGCGTCGTCGGGAACGGTGCCGGTGAGCAGGTCGACGAGGTGGACCACGCCGACGACGTCGTCCTCCTCGTCCAGCACCGGGTAGCGGGAGTGGCCGGTCGCCATGAGCGCCCGGATCTCCCCGACGGTCTGGTCGGCGCGGACGGCACCGACGCGGGCGCGGGGGATCATCGCGTGCTCGACGTCCTGGCGGGGGAAGTCGAGGATGCGGTCGAGGAGCACCGACAGGTCGGCCGGGAGGTCACCGCTGGCGCGGGAGTCGGCGACGATGTGCTCGAGGTCGCGGGCCGTGGCGGAGTGCTCGACGTCGTGGACGGGCTCGATCCGCAGGACACGCAGCAGCGCGTTGGAGGCGGCGTCGAAGACCTTGATGAGCCAGCCGAAGGCGGCGAGGTAGATGTTCGTCGAGCGGGCCAGCCACAGCGCGACCGGCTCCGGCTTGGCGATGGCGAGGTTCTTGGGGAAGAGCTCGCCGAAGAGCATCTGGACGAGCGTCGACAGGACGAGGGCGAGGACGGTGCCGACGGCGATGCCCACGCCCGTGGGGACGCCAACACCGCCGAGCGCGTCGCCCAGCGCCTGGCCGACGAGGGGCTCGGCGACGTAGCCGACGAGCAGCCCCGTCACCGTGATGCCGAGCTGGGCGCCCGAGAGCATGAAGGAGGTGCGGCGGGTGACCTTGAGGGCGCGCTGGGCGCCGTCGTCACCGGACTCGGCGCGGGCGGCGAGCCGGGACCGGTCGACCGCCATGTAGGCGAACTCCTGGGCCACGAAGTAGCCGGTCACCGCGGTGATGGCGAGGATGACCAGGATCCCCAGCAGGAGGGAGAGCACCCAGATCATCTGATGCACCCCCTGGCGGCGGTGCGGATGGTCTGGGTGCTGGGACTACAGGGTTCGTCCATGGTCCTTCGAGGGCCGGGGGCAGGGTAGGCGCCATGCTAGGGCAGGGCGCCACGGGAGGCTCAACGCGCGCGGGCCTCCCGAAGTTCCCGGGCGCTCAGGAGGTCCGCGTCACCAGTCGTGGACCGACCCGTCCAGGCGCCGGGCGACCGGCAGGTACTTCGGGTCGTAGGGGAAGCGCGCGGCGAGCTTCTCGTCGTAGGTGATACCGAGCCCGGGCTCCTCCGAGACGTAGAGCATGCCGCGTTCGAAGCGTGCCCCGCCCTGGAAGACCTCGAGGGTGTCGGGCGCGAAGGCCATGTACTCCTGGATGCCGAAGTTCGGGATCGCGACGTCGACGGAGACCGCCGCGGCGAGCGACACGGGCGACAGGTCGGTGGGCCCGTGGGAGCCGCTGCGCACCTGGTAGAGCGCCGCGAGGTCGAAGATGCGGCGCAGGTGGGTGATGCCGCCGGCGTGGGACACCGAGGTGCGCACGTAGTCGATGAGCTGCTCGGTGATGAGCTGCTGGACGTCCCAGATGCTCGTGAGGACCTCGCCGACGGCGATCGGGGTCGTCGTGTGCTGGCGGATGAGCCGGAAGCTCTTCTGGTTCTCCGCCGGGGTGGGGTCCTCCATCCAGAACAGGCGCAGCTCCTCGACCTCCTTGCCGAAGCGGGCCGCCTCGATCGGGGTGAGGCGGTGGTGGACGTCGTGGAGGAGGTGGAAGTCGAAGCCGAAGCGCTCGCGGACCTCCCGCAGGTAGCGCGGCGCGAAGGCGAGGTACTGCTCGGTGGACCACGGCTGCTCCTCGGGCAGCGCCGTGCTCGCCGGCTCGTAGATCGCGCCCTTGCGCACCCCGTAGCTCCCCGCCAGGCCCGGCACCCCGGTCTGCGCGCGGATGGCCTGGTACCCGGCCTCCTGGAAGCGGGCGACGTCGTCCATGAGCTCGGGGACGTCCGCGCCGCTCGCGTGGCCGTAGACCATGACGGCGTCGCGCGAGCGGCCGCCGAGCAGCTGGTACACGGGCAGCCCGGCGACCTTGCCCTTGATGTCCCACAGGGCGACGTCGACGGCGGCGATTGCCGTCATCGTCACCGGGCCGCGGCGCCAGTACGCGCCCCTGTAGAGGTACTGCCAGGTGTCCTCGATGCGCGCCGGGTCGCGGCCGACGAGCAGGGGAGCGACGTGGTCGCGCAGGTAGGCGGCGACGGCGAGCTCGCGGCCGTTGAGGGTGGCGTCTCCCAGCCCGGTCACGCCGTCGGAGGTGGTGATGCGCAGGGTGACGAAGTTGCGCCCGGGGGCGGCGACGAGGACGTCGACCTTCTCGATGGTGCTCATGGTGCCTTTCACGGGTGGGGGCCGGCGCCTGGGCTCATTCCCAGACGATGACCGAACGACGAACGGGGCGGGCGTCGGGGTTGCCGACGAACAGCTCGGGGTGCTCCGCGTGCACCGCTTCGATGTCCTCGAAGATCACGCGGACGTGGGCGCGCAGGAGATCCTCCGCGGCGGCCAGGTCGGGGGCGGTGAGGGCCGCGAAGATCGCGCGGTGCTCCTCGACGAAGCGCTCGGAGGAGTCCTGCTGCTTGATGCCCAGGCGACGGGCGCGGTCGAGATGGGTCTTGGCGGCGGCGACCGTTGCCCACGAGCTCTCGTGGCCGGCGAGGGCCATGAGGCCCCGGTGGAAGGCCTCGTCGAGCTCGAAGAAGGCCTCGAGGTCGTCGGCCACGGCGGCCTGCTGCTCGAGGTTGGCCCGCAGGCCGGCGACGACCTCCTCGTCGAGCGGGCCCTCGATGGAGCGCAGCGAGGCGAGCTCCACCGCCTCGCGCAGGAACTGCGCCTCCCGCACGCGCCGGTGGTCGACGCGGGAGACGAAGGTGCCCACCTGGGGGACGACCTCGAGGAGCCCCTCCTCGGCGAGGAGCATCATCGCCTCGCGCACCGGGGTGCGGGACACCCCGAGCGCCGCGCCCGCCTCGTTCTCGGAGATCGCCGAGCCGGGCGGCAGGTCCAGGCGCACGATGCGCTCGCGCAGGTACCCGTACGCCTCACGGCGGCTCACTCTCGTGCGCTGTGCCGGCATCGGTGGTCCTTCCTCGCGTCGTCGCGTGGGCGGGACGCTACCCGAGCTCGGACGACTTGTATACAAGCCTGGCATGGTAGCTGGGCGGTCGCGCTGTGCCCGTGCAGGAGGCGAGCGCCGCTACGGTGGTGGCGGCAGATCGAGGAGGGTGCATGGCGACGACGGGCGGATCACCGGTCGAGGCGGTCGACCGCGCGCTGCTCGTCCTCGACGCGCTCGCGCGGGCGGGCGCCCGCGGCGCGAGCCTCGCCGAGCTCGCCGCCGAGCTGGGGCTCAACAAGTCGACCGTCCACCGCGCGCTCGCGGCGCTGCGCTTCCGCGACTTCGTCACCCAGGACCAGGCCACGGGCGGCTACCTCCTCGGCCCGGCCGCGATCGGCCTGCACGAGCGCTACTTCGACGACGAGCAGCTGCCCCTGCTCCTCCACCCCGCCCTGGTCGCTCTCTCCGTGGAGGTCGACGAGCTCGTCCACCTCGGGGTGCTCAACGGCGCCCACGTGCTCTACCTCGACAAGGTCGAGCCGCAGCGCTCGGTGCGGGTGTGGTCCGCCGTCGGGCACCGCCGGCCCGCGGCGACCACGGCCCTGGGCCGCGCGCTCCTCGCCTCGCGGGGGACCCGCCGGGAGGTGCTCGACGGGTACGTCCAGGCCGCGCAGGCGGTCGACGGCGTGCCCTCGCCCGTCACGGCCGAGCGCCTGTGGCAGGCCCTGGAGTCCGCGCGGGAGCGCGGCTACGCCGTCGAGCGCGAGGAGAACGAGGCGGGCATCAGCTGCGTCGCCGTCCCGCTGCTCAGCGGCCAGGTCCCGGTCGCCGCCCTCAGCGTCACCGCGCCGGCGGAGCGGATGACCGACGAGCGCATGGGCTGGCTCCAGGACCGCATCTACCGGGTGCTGCCGCCCCTCCTGCCCGCCGGGACCTCGCTGCCTCCTCGCGCCTGAGCGCCGTCTGCGCCGGCCGTCGGTCCGGAAGTCGCGGGAACGCTTGATCGGCGTCCCCGCGCATGGCACCATCGTTTCAGCACGCAGTACGTGCGTTTCACCTAGCAGAACGGTTGACCCATGGACGTGTTCTCCGAACTCACCGCGGCCCGTCTCGTGCCCGTCGTCGTCCTCGACGACGCCGCCCACGCCGACGCCCTCGCCGCCGCCCTCGTCGAGGGAGGGCTGCCCGTCGCGGAGGTGACCTTCCGGACGGCCGCCGCCCCCGACGCCATCCGCGCGATGGCCGACCGCGGCGACATCCTCGTCGGGGCCGGCACGGTGCTCACCCCGCAGCAGGTCGACCAGGCGGTCGAGGCTGGCGCCCGCTACGTCGTCTCCCCGGGCCTGAGCCGCGCCGTCGTCGAGCGCTGCCGGGAGCACGGGGTGCTCCCGCTGCCCGGCGCCGTCACCGCCACCGAGGTCCAGGCCGCCCTCGAGCTGGGGCTGGACACCGTGAAGTTCTTCCCGGCCGGCACCTCGGGCGGCGCCGCGGCGATCAAGGCGCTGAGCGCGCCCTTCGGCGGCGTGCGCTTCGTGCCCACCGGGGGAGTGGGCGCCAAGAACCTCCACGAGTACCTCGACATCGACGCCGTCGTCGCCGTCGGCGGCTCGTGGATGGCGCCGCGCGACCTCGTCGCCGCCGGCCAGTTCGACCAGATCACCACGCTGACGGCCGAGGCCGTCGCCCTCGCCCGCCGCTGACCGACCGGAGGACACCATGGCTCTGACCATCCGACCTGCCAACGAGTGCCGCTACGACGCCGTCTCCCTGGGGGAGGTCATGCTCCGCCTCGACCCCGGTGAGGGGCGCATCCGCACGACGCGGGAGTTCCGCGTCTGGGAGGGCGGCGGGGAGTACAACGTCGCCCGCGGCCTGCGCCGCGCCTTCGGGCTGCGCACCGCCGTCGTCACCTCGCTCGTCGACAACCACGTCGGCCGCCTCGTCGAGGACTTCATCCTCCAGGGCGGCGTCGACGTCTCCCACATCCGGTGGGTGCCCTTCGACGGCCTCGGCCGCGCGGCACGCAACGGGCTGAACTTCACCGAGCGCGGCTACGGCGTGCGCGGCGCGGTCGGCGTCTCCGACCGCGGGCACACCGCCGCCTCCCAGCTGCGTCCGGGCGACATCGACTGGGACCACCTCTTCGGCTCGCTCGGTGCCCGCTGGCTGCACACCGGCGGCATCTTCGCCGCGCTCAGCGAGACGACCGCCGAGGTCGTCATCGAGGCGGTCACCGCCGCCAAGAAGCACGGCACTGTCGTCTCC
Organism: Georgenia phoenicis; assembly: GCF_047302425.1. Lineage (NCBI taxonomy): Bacteria > Bacillati > Actinomycetota > Actinomycetes > Allobogoriellales > Allobogoriellaceae > Georgenia > Georgenia phoenicis. The sequence goes on from NZ_CP154855.1 coordinate 1,228,379, forward strand.
TACGACCTCAACTACCGCCCCAGCCTGTGGAAGGACATCGGCGGGCAGGCCAAGGCGCAGGAGGTCAACAAGGAGATCGCCAAGTACATCGACGTGATGATCGGCAACGAGGAGGACTTCACCGCCTCCCTCGGCTTCGAGGTCGAGGGGGTCGACGAGAACCTCGCCGCCCTCGAGGTCGACAGCTTCGCCGCGATGATCGAGCGCGCCGCCGAGGCGTACCCGAACTTCCAGGTCATCGGCAACACGATGCGCACCGTCCACAGCGCCTCCGACAACGACTGGGGCGCGCTCGCCTGGTCGCGGGAGACCGGCGTCGTGCAGGCGACGCACCGCACGGGCGTCGAGATCCTCGACCGCGTCGGCGGCGGCGACTCCTTCGCCTCCGGGCTGGTCTACGGGCTGCTCGAGGGCGTGGACCTGCAGACCGCCGTCGAGTACGGCGCCGCGCACGGCGCCCTGGCGATGACCACCCCGGGCGACACCTCGATGGTGACCAAGGAGGAGGTCCTCAAGCTGGCCGGCGGCGGCAGCGCGCGCGTCGACCGCTAGCAGTCCGGGCCGGGTGCGTCGTGGGTGCGCACCCGGCTCAGGACAGCACGTCCTTCGTGGTGAAGCGCCCGTAGGCGAGCGCGCCGAAGACGGCGACGTAGGCCGCCTGGAGCAGCGCGTTGTCGACGAAAGAGTCCCACCGCACCGGCTGGCGGAGCAGGTCGGCGAAGCCGAGCCAGTGCTCGCTCAGCAGCCACGGGTGCAGCCAGGCCAGCTGGTCGAGTGAGCCGAGGACCTGGACGACGACGGCGAGGACGGCGGTCGCGGCCATCGCCCCCACCGGCACGACGGTGAGCGTGGAGATGAAGAGCCCGACGGCGGTCAGCCCGAGCAGCGAGACCGTGACATAGAGGGCGACGAGCAGCGCGCGGCCCAGCGCCTCCCAGGCGCCGACCGTGTCCCCGGACAGGAGCGTCACCGGCCCCACCGGGAAGAGCAGGGCGCCGACGACGGAGCCCGCGACGACGATGCTCAGCGTCGCCGCCAGGCAGAAGGCCGCCGCCCCTGCGAGCTTCACGAGGAGCAGCCGCCCGCGCCGCACCGGCGTGAGCAGGAGGTAGCGCAGCGTCCCGAGGTTCGCCTCGCCCGCGACCGTGTCCCCGGCGACGACCCCCACGGTCAGCGGCAGGAACAGCGGGATCGTCACGACGAGCCCGGTGATCGAGACGAACAGCCCGTTCTGCGTGACGCGGTCGAGGAAGGGCGGACCCTCGCCCGGCGCGGGCGGGTCGGAGGCGATCCGGACGACGACGGCGATGAGCACCGGGATCGCGGCCAGCGCGATGAGCATCGCCCACGTGCGGCGCCGGCCCAGGACGAGGCGCAGCTCGGAGGCGAGCAGCGAGCGGCCGCTGCCGGCGGCCGGCGGCTCGGTGGGCGGGGCGTCACTGGGCAACGTCGAAACCCTCCCCGGTCAGCGCGACGAAGCGGTCCTCGAGGGTGTCCTGCTCGACGCCGAAGCCGCGCAGCCGCACTCCCGCCGCGACGAGCGCGGCGGCGACGGTCTCGGGCAGCGGTGCGCCGTCGTCGGGAAGCGTGGCGACGACGGCGGCGGCACGGTCCTCGCGAGTGACGGCGTCGTCGTCCGCGACGGCGAGACCGAGCCGGGCGAGCTCGGCACGTGCCGGGCCGGGGTCGGGGGTGAGGACGCGCAGGCGGCTGCGGCCGAGGCCGCGCAGCTCGGCGAGGCTGCCCTGCGCGACGAGGCGGCCGGTGCGCATGACGGCGGCGTGGGTGCAGATCTGCTCGATCTCGGCGAGGAGGTGGCTGGAGACGACGACGGTGGCGCCGCCGTCGGCGAGGGAGCGCACGAGGTTGCGCACCTCGCGGGTGCCCTGCGGGTCCAGGCCGTTGGTCGGCTCGTCGAGGACGAGGAGCTCGCGCGGGCGCAGGAGTGCGGCGGCGATCCCCAGGCGCTGCTTCATGCCGAGGGAGTACGCGCGCACCCGCTTGCGGCCGGCGTGGCTCAGGCCCACGCGCTCGAGCGCCTCGGCCACGCGGCGGGAGCGGGTGGCGGGGGAGGCGTGGCGGTCGGCGGCGTCGAGGCGGCGCAGGTTCGCCTCGCCGGAGAGGAAGGGGTAGGCGGCCGGGCCCTCGACCAGCGCCCCGACCCGCGGCAGCACGCTGCCCAGGTCCCCCGGCATGTCCTCGCCGAGGACCCGGACGCTCCCGGCGCTCGCGGCCGCCAGGCCGAGGACGATGCGGATGGTCGTCGTCTTGCCTGACCCGTTGGGGCCGAGGAAGCCGAAGACGCTGCCGCGGGGCACCGCGAGGTCGAGGTCGTCGACGGCGAGCTGGCGCCCGAAACGCTTCGTCAGGCCGTGGGTCTCGACGGCGAGCTCGGTCACCGGCCCGCGAGGTCCTGCAGGTGGCCGGGGTCGACCGCACCCGCGAGGACCCGGCCGTCGTCGGTGAGGAGGACGGCGATGAGCGCGGTGGACAGCAGCCGGCCGCCGTCGACGGGCTCGGTGAGCTGGTCGAGCAGCGCGTCGTCCGGCAGCGCGACACCCGGGACGACGACGACCGTGGCCCAGCCCTCGCCGAGCACGTCACCGGCCGGAGCGGTGGGCACGGCCGCGTGGTCGGGTGCCGCGCCGTGCTCGGGGAGCTCGAGGGTCTCCTCCTCGACGCTCGCGCCGGCGGGCGCGGAGAAGTCGAAGAGCCCGGGGTCCGGGGCGGCGAAGTCGATCTCGGTGTACTGCGCCCGGAGGGCCGGCTCGGCCTGGTCCCGGGCAGTGACGGTGACGCCGAGCGGGAAGCCCGTCTCGCCGTCGACGGCGATGGTGACGCCCGCGACGAGGGTCTCCTCCGCGCGGGGCGTGAGGGTGAGGGTGTAGGCGTCGCGGCCCGCGACGCTCTCGTCCTGCCCGACGCTGAGCTCGGTGCTCGGCTCGAGCGCCTCGACGGCTGCCGCGGCGAGCTCCTCCGGGGTGGGCAGCGGGCCGCTGGGCCGGTGCGCAGCCTTGTGCTCGGCGGGGACGTCCGGCAGGAGGAGGTGGGTGGCCTCGTTCGTCGCGGAGTCGTAGAACCACACGTCGTCCTCGGTGAGGACGACGTTGCGCTCGTCCAGCCCGTCGATGTGCTGGAAGCGGGCCCCCTGCTCGCCGACGAAGACACGGCCGGTGTTGTCACCGGTGAGCAGCTCGAGGGCGGCCAGGGCCTCCTGGGCCTCGGCGGTGCCTGCGGCGCCCGGGCCGGCGAGCTCGGGGTCGTCGAGCTCGGGGCCACCGGGGCCGAGGTCGATGTCCGAGGGGACCGGCAGGCCGAGATCGGCGCTCGTCTCGAAGGTGCCGGAGTAGGCCGCGACGTCCTGCTCGAGGAGCAGGGTGAGGACGTCCTGCGGAGACTTGTCCGGCAGGTCGACCGCGCCCGCCTGCGAGGTGATCGTCACCGTGCCGGCGACGAGCGCGACGGCGGCGCCGGCCGGGAGCCAGCGTTTCCAGGTGCTGCGGGCCATGGGGATCTCCTCCGGTGCTGTACCTCCCTCGACGGTACGCCCGCCCACCGACAGCGGCCAGGCCTGCACGTGAAGGTCTCGCGGAGAAACCCCCGCCCCTCCCGCCGACAGCGCACGTGTCGCCGACAGCGCACTTAGCGTCGAGAGAACATCTCCGGGACTGAGCGCCCGCTCACCCCGGCGGCGCGAGGAGGCCGGCGACGTCCGGCACCCGCCACGCGCGGAGCAGTCCCGGGTGCAGCACGAGCAGGTCGTCGCCGGACTGGGCGACGACGGGAGCGGCGCCGCTCGACGTCGAGACCGGAAGCGGCACCCATGACCAGTCGCGCGCGTCCGCCGACAGCCACAGCACCGGCCCGACGTACGTCTCGGTCCGTGCCGTCCCGCCCGCGGCCCACCCGCCGGTCACCGCCACCACCGCCGACCGGTGCAGCCCCTCGTCGAGCGCGTCGAGGTCCTCGAACGTGGTCAGGTCCGTCGACCTCCACGAGCGGGAGACCACGCCGTCGCCGCCGAAGATCGTGACGGCGCCGTCCTGGCCGACGCAGTCCCCGAACCAGGACCCGGTCGTGTCCGGCAGCGAGGACGGCGCCCACGCGCCGTCGACCTCCCGCCAGGCGGTGGCGCGGGAGCGGCCCTCCGCGTCGTCCACGGACCCGACCGCGACCGGGCCGAGTGCCGAGTCACAGATGCCGTGGACCACCGAGCCCCGCCCCTCGGGAGGAGTCAGCTCGCCCTCCTGCCTCGTCCACTCGGCGCCGTCGGGCGACGCCCAGATCTCCGCCCGCCGGGTGAGGGCGCCGGAGGGTGCATGTTCGGTCTCGAGGGCGAGGAGCCAGCCGTCCTCCGTGGCGGCCAGCGCGGTGGGCAGCTTCCCCGAGTCTGCGCTGATCGTCTGCCCCTGCGCCCAGGTGCCGGCGTCGTCCCGGCTCCAGGTCGCGGTGCCGAACTGGTCATCGGACCAGTGGTCGGTGACGAGCACGGTGCGCCCGGAGTGAGGATCCGTGGCGACGATCGGGTCGGACTCCTCGGGCAGCCCGTCGGGGCCCCACGCGGACGCGACGAGGCCGTCGGCGTCCGAGTAGGTGTAGGGGGCGCTCGTCGTCGTGATCCGCCACCACTCCGGCCCGTCGACGTGGACGGTGGTGGTGGCCATGAGCCCGAGCCCGTCGGCGAGGTTCGCGACGACGAAGCCGTCGGGCTCGGTCGCGTAGGAGACGAGCTCGGTCCGGGACGTGACCTCCTCGAGATTCGCGACAATCTCCTCGGCCGATCCGCCGTTGAAGGTGGTGAGCAGTGCGGTGTGGTCCCCGAGCTGCATGGCCTTGAGGTTCGGGCTGAAACCGCGGGACGTGGAGTACATGACGCCGTCCCAGGTGCCGTCCGGGTCGCGCAGCGCCACCGCGCCCCTGAGCGAGGCAGCGTTGCGCATGGCGGCGGCGACGGTGTTGCTCCCCGGGTCGTAGGTGGGCGCGGTGAACCACACGTCCGCGCGCTCGTTGGCCCACCCGTCGGGGTCCCACTCCCACAGGGAGACGATGTCGTCGACGGACCACGCGCGCCCGTCCGCCGACGACCAGGACGCAGGCTTCGTGTACCCGGCAGTCCGCACCGAGCCGGTGGCGACGAAGGTGTCGCCCGCCGCGACGACGCCGTTGATCGCGAAGGTGTCCGGGCCCATCTCGACGGTCTCGAAGGACCCGTCCTCCGACACGTGCGCGCGCGGTGCGGTGAAGTTGCCACTCGGCCCGACAGCCGTGACCGCGAGGACCCGGTCCTCGACGGCGGCGAGCCCGGAGACGGCGAGCGTCTCACCCTCCGCGGGGGCGGGCAGAGCGGTGACGGTGGTGTCCCCGGTGCTGGTGTCGAGCACGGCCACGCGCGGCACGCGCGCCGTCGCGCCGGCGCCGAGGAGATAGACGCGGCCGTCGCTCACCGCGACGTGCGAGGCGGCGATGGCGGCTGCCTCCTCGCCGAGCTCGACCGCTTGCCATGTGGTGCGGTCGGAGGAGGTGAGGAGATAGGTGCGCGGCACGCCGTCGACGGCGGTGCTGCCGGCGATCGCGGTGAGCGTGCCGTCCGTGGCGACCTGCGCCGAGGCGACGTCGCCCTGGACCGCGACCTCGCTCTGCTCCGAGAGAGGCGTGACGCCGGTGGCCTGCCAGACGCCGACGTCCGCCTCGGCGGCCTGGCCGTGGGCGACCGTCGTGACTGCGAGCCGCGGGAGGTCGCCGGACTGCGGGACGACCGACCACTGGCTCACTCGGCGCGAGCTGCTGACCAGGGCCTCCGGCATTGCCACCTCCTCGAAGGAGACACGCTCCTCGAGGGTGGGCGGGCGCTCCTCAGGGGCGCCGTCACAGCCGCTGAGAAGCACGACGACGGCGAGCAGCAGGCCGGCCCGGCGGTGGGTCGTCTTTGTCATGAGCCCCCCAATCACTCCCGCGAAGCGTCCCACCGACGGGTTTCTCGTGCGGCGCAGGGGAGGCCGCCTGTGGACAACTCGGCTGTCGGCGGTAAGTGAGCTGTCGGCGGTAACTGTGCTGTCGGCGGTAAGTGAGCTGTCGGCGGTAACTGTGCTGTCGGCGACCGGGAGGTGCCGGGGAGGGGGTTGACGGGGGTCTCGGGCACCGGTAGAACTGCTTTCTACATCGATGTAGGCAACGATGTAGAACTCGGAATCAAGGAGGATTTCCATGTCAGCTCGAGGACCGCGCACCGCGCGGCGTGGGGTGGCCGCGGCCGCCGGACTGACCGCGACGGCGATGCTGCTCGCCGCCTGCGGAGGTGGCGGCGAGGGCGGCAGCGACAGCGCCGGCGAGGCCACCTGCTCCAACGAGATCCCGAAGACCGACGTCGAGCAGGTCACCGTCTGGGCCTGGTACCCGGCCTTCGAGCAGGTCGTCGACCTGTTCAACGAAACGCACGACGACGTCCAGATCTGCTGGACCAACGCCGGCCAGGGCGCCGACGAGTACACGAAGTTCTCCCAGGCCATCGAGGCGGGCAGCGGCGCGCCGGACGTCATCATGCTCGAGGCCGAGGTGCTGTCCAGCTTCACCATCCGCGACGGGCTCGTCGACCTCGCCGAGTACGGCGCCGCCGAGCTCGAGGAGGAGTACACCGAGGGCGCGTGGTCCGACGTCAAGAGCGGCGACGCGATCTACGCCATCCCCGTCGACGGCGGCCCCATGGGCATGCTCTACCGGCAGGACATCTTCGACGAGTACGGCATCCCGGTCCCGACGACGTGGGAGGAGTTCGAGGCCGCCGCCCGCGCTCTCCAGGAGGGCGGCTTCGACGGTGTCATCGCCGACTTCCCGCCCAACGGCGGCGCGCTGCTCCACGCCCTGTTCGCGCAGAACGGCTGGCAGCCCTTCACCTACGACTCCGCCGCGCCCACCGAGATCGGCATCGACATCGACACCCCGGAGGCGCTGGAGGTCCTCGAGTACTGGAACGGGCTGGTCCAGGAGGGCCTCGTCGCGACCGACGACGCCTTCACCACCGACTACAACACCAAGCTCGTCGACGGCAGCTACGCCACCTACCTCGCCGCCGCCTGGGGCCCGGGCTACCTCGGCGGCCTGTCCGACGCGGACGAGGACGCCGTGTGGCGCGCCGCGCCCATGCCGCAGTGGGACCCGGCCAACCCGGTGCAGGTCAACTGGGGCGGCTCGACCTTCGCGGTGACCTCACAGGCCGCCAACCCCGAGCTCGCTGCCGAGGTCGCCATGGGGATCTTCGGCACCGAGGAGGCCTGGGAGATCGGCATCGAGGAGGCCGCGCTCTTCCCGCTGTGGCGCCCCATCCTCGAGTCGGACTACTTCGTCGACCTCGAGTACCCCTTCTTCGACGGCCAGCAGATCAACCGGGAGGTCTTCCTCCCCGCTGCCGCCGACTACACGGGCTTCACCTTCGCGCCCTTCCAGCCCTACGTCTACGACCAGCAGACCCAGCACGTCTTCGCGATGGTCCAGGGCGAGAGCGACCCCGCCTCGACGCTCCGGGCCTTCCACGAGTCGATCACCGGATACGCGACGAGCCAGGCCTTCGAGGTCCAGTGAGCCGAGTGCCGGACAGCAGGGAGAGGCTGCGATGAGCACGGAGACGTCAGCACGTCCCGTGGCCGCGCCCGCACGCGACAGACGCGGGGGCGCGGCCACGGGAAGCACGGTGGAGCGCAAGCGCCAGCGGTGGGGGTGGCTCTACATCGCCCCCTTCGCGCTCGTGTTCCTCGGGTTCATGGTCATCCCGCTCGCCTACGCGTTCTGGATGAGCCTGCACTCCTCGACGCTCGCCGGCGGGGAGTCCTTCACCGGCCTGGCGAACTACGTCACGGCCTTCACCGACCCGATCTTCCTCGAGGGCGTCGTCCGGGTGCTGGCCTTCGTCGTCGTCATGGTGCCGATCCAGATCGGTCTCGCGCTCGTCGCGGCCCTGCTGCTCGACGTCCTGGCGACGCGGCTGGCGAAGCTCAGCCGGCTGCTCATCTTCGTGCCCTACGCGATCCCGGGGATGATCGGGGCGCTCATGTGGAGCTTCCTCTACAGCCCGCGCTTCGGGCCGGCGCAGGACCTGTTCTCGCTCTTCGGGGCGACGGCGCCGGACTTCCTGGCGAGCAACATGATCTTCGCCAGCCTCGTCAACATCGTGACCTGGCAGTGGACCGGCTACTACATGATCATCATCTTCGCGGCGCTGCGGGGCATCGACCCCTCGATCCACGAGGCGGCCCGGATCGACGGCGCCAGCGGGTTCCAGACGGCGCTGCGGATCAAGGTGCCCATGGTGTCGGCGACGCTCGTGCTCGTCGTCGTGTTCTCCCTCATCGGGACCCTGCAGTTCTTCACCGAGCCGCACATCCTGCGCTCGGCCGCCCAGGGGGCGATCCCGTCGTCGTACACGCCGAACATGTACGCCTTCTCGCTCGCCTTCTCCTTCAACCAGTTCAACTACGCGTCGACGATCTCCTTCGCCCTCGGCGCCGTCGTGTTCGTCGGTTCCTACGCGTTCATGTTCCTCACCCGTCGGCAGAGCGGACTGAAGTGATGACCATCCAGCTGCAGGAACAGCGGGCAGGGTCCCGCCAGGGCCCGCGCGGCCCGCGTCAGCGCCACATCGGCTCCCACGTGCTGCTCCTCGTCCTCGCCTGCTACTTCGTACTGCCGCTGTGGTGGCTCGTCGCCGGCAGCACGAAGAGCAACGCCGGGCTCTTCAGCGGCTCGCCGCTGTGGTTCGGCGAGGACATGAGCCTGGTCCAGAACCTCACCGACCTCGGCACCCACAACGGCGGCATCTACTGGCGCTGGTTCGGCAACTCCTTCCTCTACGCCCTCACCGGCGGCATCGGCGCCACCGTCCTCGCGACGCTCGCCGGCTACGGCCTGGCCAAGTACCGCTTCCGCGGCCGCGGCCTGTTCTTCGCCATGGTGCTCGGCTCGGTCATGGTGCCGCTCACCGCCCTCGTCATCCCGACCTTCGTGCTCTTCACCGAGATCGGGATCGTCAACACGCGCTGGGCCGTCATCCTGCCCTCGCTGCTCAGCCCCATCGGGGTCTACCTCATCCGGGTCTACACGCAGGACGCCGTCCCGGACGAGACGATCGACGCCGCCCGCGTCGACGGCGCGGGGGAGCTGCGGGTCTTCTTCCAGGTCGTCCTGCCGCTGCTGCGCCCGGCCGTCATCACCGTGCTGCTCCTGTGCATCGTCGCGACGTGGAACAACTTCTTCCTCCCGCTCGCGATGCTCCAGGACCCGAACCTGCTGCCGGTGACCGTGGGCCTCAACCGCTGGCAGGCGCTGTCCAACGCCGGTGCCGGCGGGGAGCAGGTGTGGAACCTCATCGTCACCGGTGCCTTCGTCTCGGTCATCCCGCTCGTGCTGTCCTTCCTCACCCTGCAGCGGTACTGGCAGGGTGGCCTGTCCCTGGGGAGCGTGAAGTAGACCGCCGCACCCCCACCCCCGCTCCGCACCACCGCACCACCGTCACCCCTCCGAGAGGACACCCATGCTCCAGTCATCCGTCGTGCTCAACCCCGAGGTCCACGTCGCCCCCGTCAGCCCCCGGACCTTCGGCTCCTTCGTCGAGCACATGGGCCGCTGCGTCTACACCGGCATCTACGAGCCGGGCCACCCGCGGGCCGACGCCCAGGGATTCCGGCAGGACGTCCTCGAGCTCGTGCGCGAGATGGGCGTGACGACGGTGCGCTACCCGGGCGGCAACTTCGTCTCCGGCTACCGCTGGGAGGACGGCGTGGGCCCGGAGCGCCCGACCCGCCTGGACTACGCCTGGCGCTCGGTGGAGACCAACGAGTTCGGTCTCAACGAGTTCATGGCCTGGGCGAAGGCGGCGGGCGTCGAGCCGATGATGGCCGTCAACCTCGGCACCCGCGGGATCGCGGAGGCCATCGAGCTGCTCGAGTACGCCAACCACCCCTCGGGCACGCAGCTGTCGGACCTGCGGATCTCGCACGGGGCCGAGCAGCCGCACGACGTGCGCATGTGGTGCCTGGGCAACGAGATGGACGGCCCCTGGCAGCTCGGCCACAAGACGGCGGAGGAGTACGGCCGCCTGGCCGCCGAGACCGCCCGCGCGATGCGGCAGTTCGACCCGAACCTCGAGCTCGTCGCCTGCGGCAGCTCCTCGCGCGACATGCCGACCTTCGGTGCCTGGGAGGCGACCGTCCTCGAGCACTCCTACGACGTCGTCGACTACATCTCCGCGCACGCCTACTACCAGCTGCGCGGGGACGACTACGCGAGCTTCCTCGCCTCCGCCGCCAACATGGACAGGTTCATCACCGACGTCGTCGCCACCGCCGACCACGTCGGCGCCAAGCGGAGCTCGAGCAAGCGGATCAACATCTCCTTCGACGAGTGGAACGTCTGGTACCAGCAGGAGCTCGCCGTCCCGGCGGAGTGGACCCAGGCACCCCGCCTGAGCGAGGAGGCCTACACGGTGACCGACGCCGTCGTCGTCGGCTCGCTGCTCATCACGCTGCTGCGGCACAGCGACCGCGTGACCTCCGCGTGCCAGGCGCAGCTCGTCAACACGATCGCGCCGATCCGTTCCGAGCCGGGCGGGCCCGCGTGGAGGCAGTCGATCTTCCACCCCTTCGCGCAGATGGCGCGGCACGCCCGCGGCCAGGTGCTGCGTCCGCACGTCACCTCCCCGACGATGACGACGGCGCAGCACGGGGAGGTCCCGACCCTCGACGCCGTCGCCACCTACGACGCCGACGGCGGCCGGCTCGCCGTCTTCGTCGTCAACCGCAACCACGAGGAGCCGATGGAGCTGCGGGTCCCGCTCGGCTCCTTCGGCGAGGCGGGGACGGTCGAGGCCGGCACGCTGCACGACCCCGACCCCACCGCGGCCAACACCCAGGAGGACCCGGAGCGCGTGACCCTGCGCCCGCAGGCGGCGAGCGTGGAGGACGGGGTCCTGGTCTCCCAGCTGGCCCCGGCCTCCTGGAGTATGTTCCTCGTTGACGTGTGATCGCGTGGATCACCGTGGGCAGAGGCACTCGGGGAGGCGCATGGCGGTCACGATGCGCGACGTCGCCGACCTCGCCGGGGTGTCGGTCAAGACCGTCTCCAACGTCCTCAACGACTACCCCTACATCCGCCCGGCGACGCGGGACCGGGTGCTGGAGGCCGTCGACCGGCTCGGGTACCGCCTCAACACGTCCGCGCGCAACCTGCGCCGCGGCCGCACGGGCCTCATCAGCCTGGCGGTGCCCGAGCTCGCCCTGCCGTACTTCGCCGAGCTGGCCGACGAGATCATCGACGCCGCGGAGGACCGCGGGCTGCGGGTGCTCATCGAGCGCACCGGCGCGGACGTCGAGCGCGAGCGCGAGGTGCTGCGCGACAGCTTCCGGATGGGCGACGGGCTCCTCTTCAGCCCGCTCGGGCTGACGCAGGAGCACGAGCCGGAGCTGCCCGACGACCTCCCGCTCGTCCTCCTCGGTGAGCGGATCTTCTCCCCGCGCTTCGACCACGTGACGATGCAGAACGTCGCCGCCGCGCGCGCCGCCACCGCCTTCCTCCTCGAGCGGGGGCGGCGGCGGGTCGCGGTGCTCGGCGTCCACCCCGGGGAGGTCGTCGGCTCGGCGGCGCTGCGGCTCCAGGGCTACCTCGCCGCGCTCGAGGAGGCGGGGCTCGAGCCGGACCCGCGCCTCCAGGGCGAGGCGACCTTCTGGCACCGGGACACCGGTGCGCGGGCGATGGCGCAGGTGCTCGACGCCGGCGCCCGGCCCGACGCCGTCCTCGCGCTCAACGACGCGCTCGCCCTGGGTGCGCTCCACGAGCTCAAGACGCGGGGGATCGACGTGCCCGGCGACGTCGCCGTCATCGGCTGGGACGACATCGACGAGGCCCGGTACGCGACGCCGTCGCTCACGACCGTCGACGCCGGACGGCGCTCGATCGCGGAGGCGGCCGTCGCGCGCCTCGTCGCGCGGATCGCCGACCCCGAGCGCCCGACGGAGCTCCTCGAGATGCCCTACCGCATCATCGAGCGCGGCTCCACCGGGAGCTGACCCCCTCCCGACGCCGAGAGCTGGATTCCGCCCGGAGAATCCAGCTGTCGGCGCAAGGGGGTGGGGGAGCGCGTGCCTGGACAGCACCCTCCCGACGCCGAGAGCCGGATTCCGCCCGGATCATCCAGCTGTCGGCGCAAGGGGGTGGGGGAGCGCGTGCCTGGACAGCACCCTCCCGACGCCGAGAGCCGGACTCTCCGTGGAGAATCCGGCTCTCGGCGTTCTTGGGCGTTCCTGGCTAGCGGCCGATGGTCGAGGTGGCGGCGGCGCGGAGGATCGCGCCGACCTCCCGGACCGTCAGCACGCCGTCCGCGGCGAGCGGGCGCAGGACGTCCCCGACGTGGCGGACGAACTCGCCGTGCGTGGCGTACTCGCCTTCCTCGTCGATCAGGTCGTTGAGGCAGCCGCCCTCGGCGTTGGCGTTAGCGACGCCGGTGTCGAGCCCGTCGATGACGACGGTCTCGCGGGTGTCGGTGCACTCGCCCGGCTCCGGCTCGTCGGCCTCGACGACGGTGAAGGTCACCGAGCCCTCGGCGGTGTTGCCGGCGACGTCGGTGGCCCGGTAGTCGACCGTGTGCGCCCCCGGCTCGGTCACGACGACCGGCTCGGTGTAGGCCAGGAAGTCACCACCGTCGAGGGAGTACTCGACGATGTCGACGCCGGAGCCGCCTTCCTCGTCGGTCGCGGTGATGCTGACGGCGGCGGAGCCGACGTAGGCGCCGTCCCCGTCCTGCTCGCCGACGACCGTGGCGGAGACCTCGGGGGCCGTCACGTCCGGCTCGGGCTCGACGACCTCCTCGGCCACGGTGAAGCTCACCGAGCCCTCGGCGGTGTTGCCGGCGACGTCGGTGGCCCGGTAGTCGACCGTGTGCGCCCCCGGCTCGCTGACGACGACCGGCTCGGCGTAGGAGGTGAACTCGGCCCCGTCGAGGGAGTACTCGACGCTCGCGACGCCGGAGCCGCCCTCCTCGTCGGTGGCGGTGATCAGCACGGTCGCGGAGCCGACGTAGGCGCCGTCCTCGTCCTGCTGACCGGTGACCTCGACGGTCAGCTCCGGGGCGGTGGTGTCCGGCTCGGGCTCGACGTCCGCCTCGACGACCGTGAAGGTCACCGAGCCCTCGCCGACGTTCCCGGCGACGTCGCTCGCCCGGTAGTCGACCGTGTGCTCGCCGGGCTCGGAGACCGTGAACGGCTCGTGGTAGTGCGTGAACGCCGCGCCGTCGAGGGAGTACTCGACCATACCGAGGCCGGAGCCGCCCTCCTCGTCGGAGGCGTTGATCGTCACGGTGGCAGAGCCGACGTAGGCGCCGTCCTCGTCCTGCTCACCGCTGACCCCGGCCGCGACCTCGGGTGCAGTGGTGTCGGGCTCGGGCTCGACGACCTCCTCCGCGACGGTGAAGCTGACGCTGCCCTCGCCGGTGTTGCCGGCGACGTCGGTGGCCCGCACGTCGACCGTGTGCTCACCGGGCTCGGAGACGACGAGCGGCTCGGTGTACGCGGCGAACTCGCCCCCGTCGAGGGAGTACTCGACGGTGTCGACGCCGGAGCCGCCGTCCTCGTCGGTGGCGGTGACGGTGACGGTCGCGGACCCGACGTACGCGCCGTCGTCGTCCTGCTCACCGCTCACCTCGGCGGTGACGGTGGGTGCGGTGGTGTCGGGCTCGGGCTCGACGTCGGGCTCGACCACGGTGAAGGACACGCTGCCCTCGCCGGTGTTGCCGGCGACGTCGGTGGCCCGCACGTGCACGGTGTGCTCACCGGGTTCGGCGACGGCGAGCGGCTCGGTGTACGCGGCGAACTCGCCCCCGTCGAGGGAGTACTCGACGGTGTCGACGCCGGAGCCGCCGTCCTCGTCGGTGGCGGTGACGGTGACGGTCGCGGACCCGACGTACGCGCCGTCGTCGTCCTGCTCACCGCTCACCTCGGCGGAGACGGTGGGTGCGGTGGTGTCGGGGTCCGGCTCACCGCCGTCGCCGGTGACGACGAGCTCGCCCCACATCGGGCCGTGGCCCGGGATGGCGCAGAAGTAGCGGTAGGTGCCGGGCGTGAGCGTCACCTCGGCCTCGTAGTAGCCGCCGTTCGCGTCGAAGGGGTTGGCGACGATGTTGAGGTCGACGTCGTGGTTGTAGCCCGGGGTCGAGGTGTCGAAGGTCAGGGTGTGGGGCATACCGGTCGTGTTCCCGGTGGCCCGGCTGTTCTCGAAGATGATCGTCGCCGTCCCGGCGACGGCGGTCTCGGGGAAGGTGAGGTACTCGGTGACGCTGTTGCCGGCGGTCCAGGTGAGCGTCTGGTCGGCGGCGCCGGCGGCGGAGGGGACGAGGGTGAGGCCGGTCAGCGCCGCGAGGAGCGCGACGACGACGCGGCGCAGGACCCCCGGGCGGCGCTGCGTCCGGGGACGGGGCGGGGAGGCGAGCTGGGACATGGGTGCACCTTCTGGTTGCTGGGGGTGGCCGGTGCGGCGGGACGTGCCCGCCGCACCGGCCGGGACGACCTAGGACAGGTCCCGCACACGCACGTTGCGGAACTCCATGAGGTCGTTGTTGCCGTGGTTCTGCAGGCCGATGAAGCCGCTGGCGAACTGGCGCAGGTCGGTGGGCGGGTCGCCCGCGCGCGAGGACTCCTGCCCCGGCGTGTTCTCCCACTCGTTGATGACCTCGCCGTTGCGCAGGATCGTGTACTGCTGGCCGACCACGCGGATCTCGTAGTCGTTCCACACGCCCTTCTCGGTCACGCCGGCCTCCTCGAGGGTGTTCGGCGCGAAGTTGTACACCGACCCCGTCTTCTGGGGCTCACCGGAGGGACCGTCGTAGAGCTGGATCTCGTGGCCGCAGGAGATCGCGACCCAGGCCTCGGACTGGCCCTCCCCGCACTCGGGCTGCTCGGCAGCCGTCGGGTCGGGGAAGCGGACGAACACGCCGCTGTTGGCGTAGGCGTCGCCCTGGGACACGTCGCGGAACTGCAGCTTGAGGGAGAAGTCGGAGAACTCCTCGGCCTCGTACCACAGCATCCCCAGGCCGCCGCGGGACAGGATCGACCCGCCCGGCAGCAGCTCGAAGCTCCCGCCGGGTGCCTGGCGCCAGTCCTCGAGGGACGCGGACGTCCCGTCGAAGAGCCAGCGGTACCCGGTGTGCCCCGGACGCCCGACCTCGGAGCGGGTGGCCCCGCTGCTCAGCTGGGCGCCCTCGCGGCCGGTGATGACGCCGTCGTTCTTGAGCTGGCGGACCAGCTCGTTGACGTGGCGGATGAACGCGCCGTGGGTCTCCCACTCGCCCTCGTCGTTGATGAGGTCGGCGATGGTGCAGCCCCCGAGGTCGTCGTTCGCGACGCCCGTGTCGACGTCACCGATCCACACCGTCTCCCGCGCGTCCGGGACGGCGCACTCGATGACGACGGCGGTCTCCACCGTCTCCGTCGTGCCGTCCGCGTAGGTGACGGTGAGGGTGGCGGTGTAGTCGTCGATCCGGTCGTAAGTGTGCCGCGGGTCGGCCTCGGTGGACGTCGTGCCGTCCCCGAAGTCCCAGTGCCACGACACGCCGCCGGAGCGCGAGCCGGTGAACTGGACGGTCAGTGGGTCGCTCTGGACGCTCGCCGCGGTCGCGGTGGGCGCCGGGGTCGCCGGGCCACCGGTGTAGGCGATGCGGATGAGCTTCTGGTTCTCGTGCAGCGTGAAGAAGCCGCTGCCGTAGTCCAGGAGGTAGAGCGCACCGTCGGGGCCGAACTCGGCGTCCATCCAGCTCTGCAGCTGGTCACCGCCGCCGCCCGCGCGGATGATGTGGCGCAGGTCCTCGGCGAAGGCCGGGGGCGCCGCCTCGTCCACGCCCTCCGGGTCGGCCGTGATGGCCACCCGGTTGTTGGAGTTGGACTGGTCACCGATGAGCCACTTGCCCTCCCAGTACTCCGGCCAGGCGATGTCGCTGCCCTCGTCCACCTGGGACAGGCGGTAGGTCGGGCCGGACATGACGGCCTGGCCGCCACCGCGCAGGTAGGGCTGGGTGTAGGTGACCTCGTCCTCCTCGTAGCTGGGGATGCCGTTCTCGTCGCGCGGGAAGACCGGGCCACCGCCGCCGGGGGAGTACCAGATCATGTTGTCCCGGGCGTCGGGGATGTCCACCAGGCCGGTGTTGCGCGGCGAGGTGTTCTGCAGGTTGTCGCAGTCGTACCAGTCGGTGAGGACGCTGGCGTCCTCGTTGCTCCGGTCGCGGTACGGCTGGCGGTCACCCATGCAGTAGGGCCAGCCCTGGTTGCCCGCCGAGGTGATGATCGTGGCGTGCTCGTACTTGGCCGGGCCGAGCTCGGGGCTGGGCGAGAAGGCGTCCGGGCCCACCCACGCGGCGGTCAGCCAGTCGGTGTCCGCGTCGATCTGGATGCGCGAGGGGTTGCGCACGCCCATGACGTAGATCTCCGGGCGTGCCTGGTCCCCGTTGCCCTCGTCCCCGGTGAAGAGGTTGCCCTCGGGGATCGTGTACGTGCCGTCGTCCTCGGGGTGGATCCGCAGGATCTTGCCGTTGAGGTCGTTGGTGTTGCCCGACGTGCGGCGGGCGTCCTGGAACGAGACGCCCTTGTAGTCCTGGGTCCAGTTGTTCCCGGAGTAGCCGTCCGAGCCCTGCGAGGAGTTCGAGTCACCGGTCGAGATGTACAGGTTCCCCGCGTCGTCGAAGGCCAGGCCACCACCCGCGTGGCAGCAGCTGTGGATCTGCGTCTCCCACTCGAGCAGGTCCACCCGCGAGTCGAGGTCGATGCTCGGGCCCTCGGGGTCGTAGGTGAAGCGCGAGACGGTGCGCATGCCGATGCGGTCCTCGGTGTCGATGGACTCGTAGGGCATCCAGTAGACGTAGAGCCAGTTGTTCTCCGCGAAGTTCGGGTCCGGCTCGATGCCGAACAGGCCCTCCTCGGACTTCACCAGCTCGCCGCCGCCACCGCGGTTGCCGAAGACGTCGAGCACGGTGAGGAGGGTGACCTCGCCGGTCTCGGGGTCGTACTGGTGGATGCTGCCGCAGCCCAGGCCCACGTTCTCCTGGTCCCACGAGGGGATCGGGCCGGTCGGGCAGGCGCCGCGGCCGACGTAGAAGACGGTGCCGTCGTCGGTGATCGTCAGGCCGTGCGGCTCGCCGATCTGGTCGAGGGTGCCGGGCGTGTTCGTCGTCGTCAGGCGCTCGATCTCGTAGTTGTCGCCGATCGTGGCCTGGCAGTCGCCGCGCACGAGGCCGGCGGACCACTGGATCGCGCCGAGCACGTGGCTGCGGAACTCGTCCTCGGCCCAGCTCTCGGCGGTGCCGCCCATGCCGGCGTAGAAGGAGCGGCCGCCGTCGTAGTCGCGGCACCAGGAGATCGGGTGGAACGGGCCGTTGGCGGTGTCGCCGGCGTCGTAGTCCCACTCCTGGACCTGGGCCACGGTGTGGACCTCGCCGATCGGGTTGGTGTCCCAGTTGAGCCACTTGTCCGAGCGGGTCCAGTTGAGCGGCAGGCCCTCGTTGGCCGGGTGCTGACGGTCGACGACGTTGACGGTCGCCTCGTTCACCGGGATCTCGACCTCGGGCGGGTCGATCGACTCGTCGGTGAACAGCAGGAAGTCCGCGAGCTGGGTCGCGGACTCGCCCTTGTTGGCCGTGATGTCCAGCTGGAAGTGCTGGTAGGCGACGTCGTTGTCGATCGTGTACGTCTTGCGCTGGAAGCGCTGGGGGAAGTCGTCGCTGCGGGTGTCGAGGTCCACCCACGTCTCGCCGTCGGTGGAGCCGCGCAGCGTCCACGTGGCCGGGTCGCGGCCGGCGAAGTCGTTGGCCGAGGTCATGACGTAGTTCGTCACGACGGCGGGCTCGACGAGCTCGAGGGTGATGGTCGCGGTGCGCGCGAAGGAGAGCCACTTGGTGGCGGAGTCGTCGTCGATGAGGTTGATGGCGCGCTCGTTGTTCGGCTGGTCCCCGGTCGCCGAGATGGTGGCAACCTCCTCCGGGGTGGGGCGGGCGCCCGCCTCCCGGGCGCCGAGGAGCCCGGTGAACCACTGGGACTCGGGCTGGGCGGTGACGGCGTCCCGCACGCCGAGGAAGCCTCCGCCGTCGCCGACGAAGTCCTGCAGGGCGCTCTCCTGGGCGGCGTCGAGCTCGGTGCCCTCCGCGGAGAGGAAGACGACGCCGCGGTAGGCGTCGAGGGTCTCCTCGGTGAAGGTGGCGGGGTCGCTCGTGACGGTGACCCCGAAGCCGTTCTCGGCGCCGAGCTCCTCGATCGCGGCGGCGGCCTCGCGGACCGGGTCCTCCTGGGCCTGGGGGTCCCCGTGGAAGACGAGGACGTCGACGTCCCCGGCCGCCTCGGCGGCGCGGTTCGTGGCGACGGCGGACGGCGCGCTCCCGCTGCCCGCGGCGAGCGCGGGGCCGGCGGACATCGTGAGCATGAGCGCCGTGCTCGCGCTGAGGACCCCGGCCTTCCGGAGTCGCTGCACCCGTCCTCTGGACGGGCCTGGCTGTGTGATGGTCAATTCTCCCCCTGTGTGACGGACGAGGACGGCCCGGCGGCAGTGCCGGGCCGCGTGCTGCTAGTGGTGGCCGCCTCCTTCGTGGTTGTGGAACCAGTCGATGGACTCCTGGGCGCCGGGCGGCATGCTCCCGTCCGCGTTGCGGACGAGGAAGATGCCGGACATTCCGGCGTCGGAGTGGAACTGGACGTGGCAGTGGTACATCCACGCTCCGGGGCCGACGTCCTCCCCGGCGACCACCTGGAAGCCGAAGGAGTCGCCGCCGTTGAGGTCGCGGTTGTCGATGATCTGGCTGGGGTCGCGGGGCCCCTCGAGGTAGCCGGTGCGGTTGTTGGCCCAGCGGTGGGCGTGCAGGTGGAAGGTGTGGAACATGTCGCCGTGGCCGATGCAGATGAACTCGACGGTCTCGCCGTGGTTCGCCTCGAACATCGGCGTGTGCGGGGCGATCTTGTTGTTGACGAGCATCCCGTTGAAGACCACCGTGAACTGGCGGTCGGGCAGGATGTCGCCCCGGCGGCGGACGATCAGCGCCCCGTAGAGCCCCGCGGCGACTCCCGCGGTGCCGTGCGGCGTGCCCATGGCGTGGTCGTGGTAGTGCCAGTAGCCGGCGGTGCCGGGACGGGTCCAGCGGCCCATCGCCCGCTCCCCGGTGGTGCGCCAGACGTAGGTGCGCGTCTCGCCGGGGCGGTTGTAGGAGTTGTTGAAGGGCGAGCCGTCGGAGTTGACGTCGTAGAGCACCCCGTGGGGGTGGATGGACACGTCCCGGTCGGTCGTGTTGACCAGGGTGATCTCCATCGTGTCGCCCTCGTACATCTCGAGGACCGGCCCGGGGATCGTCGCCTTGCCGGGCTCCAGGCCGTAGCCGGTCTGCCCGCCGCCGAGGTCCTCGACGTACATCGTCACCCTGTGGACGGTGCCGGCCGCGGTGGCCGCAGCTGCCGCGCGGGTGGCCGCGCCGGCCGGTGGCGCGGCGGCCGGTGGCGCGGCGGCCGCCGTCGACCCGAGCGCGGCCACCGTGGCCGGGACGAACATCGCGGCGGCGGCACCGGCGAGGACGCTGCGGCGTGAGAGACCGGCGTCGGCGCGCGGTACGGACGTGTCTGTCATGTGGAGGCTCCCGTCGTCTCGACAGACACCTCGGTCGTGCGCACCTCGCCGGCAGGACCCCCCGACGACGACGCGCGGTTCCTTCCGCGCGTCGTTGCGACTACCGAGGCGTGAGGCATATCACCAAACGCCCTGACAGTAGAGCGCACTTCTGGCGCGCGTCAAGCAAAAGATGAAACGTCAATTACGAACTGGTCGCTGTCGGGCAATGTGTGCGCCAACTTCTGCACATGAATCTTCCGAAGGGGCTTGCCAGTTCGCGCCGGAGGCGATTGACTCCCTCCTGGGGGTTGCCCCGACAGTGATGTCGTCCAGAGGGCAGGAGTGACAGATGGGGTCACGACAGGCGTGCTCGTGGCGCAGACCGGTGCGCGCACCGGCCGCGCCGTGCCCGGTGCCGGGCAGCGCGCAGGCACCGGCGTCCCGCCTCGCACAGCCCTGAGCCGGTGCTGCCCTCGCCATCCACCGCCTCGCGCGCAGGCCGCCGACGCCGTCGTCGCTGTGCCGGGGACATGTCACCGCACAAGGAGAAACCATGCGTAAGAGAATGACCACGGTCCTCATCGGGGGACTGGCGCTCGCCGGCTTCGGCGCGGTCGGCCCCGCCCAGGCGGCCCTGACCACCTTCTGCGACGGCCACGCCGGTGGGGTCACCGTTCCCGGTGACCTCGTCGTCGGCGCGGGCGACGCCTGCTCGCTCGAGGACACGGTCATCAACGGCAACGTGCGGGTTGCCGCCGGTGCCGATCTCGTCGCGACCGGCCTCACGGTCAACGGCAACGTCACCGTCCAGGACGAGGGCTACCTCGACCTCGCCGAGTCCACCGTCACGGGCAACGTCGTCAACCGCGGCGCCTTCGGCGTCTACCTCGACTACACGAACGCGAACGCCTACACGGCCAACGCCAACGTCAACCCCGAGGGCTTCCTCTGGACCTTCGAGTCCGACTTCTCCGGCCGGGTCCTGGCCACCGGCGGCTCCGTGCTGCTGGAGAGCACGGTCGTCAACCGGGCGGTCGAGTCGAGCGACACCCAGTACACCGACATCCTCGACACCGTCGTCGGCGGTGCGCTCACCGTCACGGGTGCTGACTTCGGTGCCCTCGTCTGCGGCAGCGAGGTGGACGGCCACGCGACCTTCGCCAGCAACGGCGAGGGTGTGCAGCTGGGCGCCGGTGGCGCCCTCGGCGAGTGCGACCTCGGCACGAGCGTGTGGGGTGGCAACGTGACGATCGCCGGCACCGCCGGCCACGTCCAGGTCTCGGACAACATCATCCGCGGCAACCTCTCCGGCACCGGCAACGGCTCGGTCGCCCAGAGCGACAACCGCATCCGCGGCGAGCTCCAGGGCCAGTTCGCCGAGCAGGCGCAGATGCGCATGCAGATGCAGCTCGAGGCGCCGGCCGCCGAGGCGCCCGAGCGTCAGGTGCTCGAGCAGCTGCGCTCCGAGCGTCACGCCCAGGCCGAGGCCGACGCCCTGGCCGCCGGTCCCGCCAAGCTCTGACCGGCTCGGTGCCGGGAGTCGCGGGTCGGCTCCCGGCACCCAGACCGGCCCGGGAGGTGTCCGGCAGGCACTAGCCTCCTGCCGTGCGACTTCTCCGGGCCGGTCTCCCCGCCCTCCTCGCGGCCGGCCTCTGGCTGGCCAGCGCCTGGATCGAGTGGCTGAGCCGCAGCCGGTCCGGGCTCCTTCTCGAGGTCCTCGACCTCCTCGCGCCCGAGACCGTCCCGATCACCCAGCTCACGGCGCCCGCGCCCTGGCCGCTGGTCCTCGCGGTCCTCTCCGCCCTCACCCTCGTGGGCGGCTACAGCGCCGGGCTCGCCCTCGTCCGGGTCCGACGGCGGGAGGCACCCGCCCTCACGACGCTCGCCGCCTACTGGATGTGCGCCGTCCTCGCCGCCGGGGTGACCTCGGCGGTGCCCTTCGTCGCGACGGTGGTCGACGCGCTCGCCGCGGGTCAACGACCGTCCTCGCTCGCGGGCACCTACCTCCTCACGGCGGCGCACTGGGGCATGGTCTGGGGCTGGCTGCCCGCGCTGCTCGCCCGCGCCCTCGACACCGACGACGGCGCGCCGCGCTCGCGGGCCGGCCTCGCGGGCGCCGGTGCGCTCGTCCTCCTCGCCGCCGCGGTGGGCGCCGTGGTGGCCGTGCCGGCCGCCGACGCGGCCCGGGCGGCGGCGGCTGCGACCGAGCCCGAGCCGGAGCCCGAGGCCACCGGCACGCCCGTGCCCGAGGTGGCGCCGGGGGAGTGACAGGTGGACCCGCTGTGGTGCACGAGCGGCCAGCTCGAGGTCACCGCCGGTGAGGTGGAGGCCGCGCTCGGGGTGCGGGCGCTGCCCGTCCGCGTGACGAACGTGGCCGACGCTCCCTGTGTGCTCGAGGGCTACCCCGACGTCGCCTTCGGCCACAGCCTCACCGGAGCACTGGACGTGGAGGTCGACCACGGCGGGCACACGGTGGTCGAGGACCCGGGCGCGCACCGCGTCGAGCTGCGGCCCGGCGAGCGGGCGGTGACCGTCCTGGGCTGGCGCACCCCGGCGGCGTCGGCGGTGGAGCCGGCCGACCAGCTGCACGTCGCGGGCCACCACGGTGCCCGGCGGCAGGTCGTCGAGGCGGACACCGACATCACCGGTGGCACGGTGTCCGTGACGGCCTGGGCGCTGGAGACCGACTGAGCCGCGGCTCCTAGCGGCCGGCCGCGTAGCCCTGCATGCCGCGCGGGTTCGCCGCCGCCCCGAGCACACCCGTGGCGGGGTCGCAGGTCACCACCGAGATCCGCCCGAGCGCCCAGTCCCCGGCGCGCGTCACGCGGTGGCCGCGCCGCTCGAGCTCGGCGATGACGTCCTCGCCCAGCCGGTCCTCGACGACGGCGCTGCCCGGCGCCCAGGTGCGCGGCCAGAAGGAGTCGGGCATCGACCGCGTATGGAGCATCGGCGCGTCGATCGCCTGCTGCGGGTCCCAGCCGCCGACGATCGTGCGCAGCAGGTAGAGCAGCTGCCACTGGTCCTGCTGGTCGCCGCCCGGTGAGCCGAGCGCCGCCACCGCCTGCCCGTCGCGCAGCACGAGCGTGGGGCTGAGCGTCGTCCGCGGCCGCCGACCCGGCTCGAGGGACGACGCCGCTCCCTCCTCCAGCCACATCATCTGCAGCCGCGTGCCCAGGCAGAAGCCGAGCTCCGGGATCGTCGGGGAGGACTGCAGCCAGCCGCCCGACGGCGTCGCGGAGATTATGTTGCCCCAGCGGTCGACGACGTCGATGTGGCAGGTGTCCCCGCGCACGACGCCGGCCCGCGAGACCGTGGGCTCACCGGTCCCCGGCGGGGCCGGGGTGTAGGACTCGCGCAGCGGCACGGCGAAGGGCTCCCTGCCGGCCACGCGGCCGGGGCGGATCTCGGCGCTCGCGGTCTCACCGACGAGGGCCCGTCTTTCGGCCGCGTAGTCCGCGGAGAGGAGGTGCTCCAGCGCGGCGGCGGCCGCGTCATCGTCGCCGTAGTAGGCGTCCCGGTCGGCGAGGGCGAGCTTGAGGACCTCGAGGACGGTGTGGGCGCCGACGGCGGTGGACGGGTCGAGCCGCTCGTCGTCCAGGCCGTCGAGGAGGGTGAGCATCTGGAGGAGTGCCGGGCCCTGGCCCCAGGCGCCGGTCTTGGCGACCGTGTGGCCGCGAAACTGCGCCGTCGTCGCCGGTTCGTAGCCGGCGGAGAAGGAGGCGAAGTCCTCGACCGTGATGACGCCCGGGTAGGTCCCGCCGCCGGAGTGGCGGTGCGGGACCGTGGCGAAGGCGGCGGCCGCCTCGGCGACGAAGCCCTCGCGCCAGGCGGTCCGGGCCGCCTCGATGCGGGCCACGCGGTCCCCGGACCCGGCGGCGGCGAGCCGCTCGAGGGTGCGCGCGTAGGCCTCGTTGCGGACGAGCTCACCCGGCTCCGGCACGCGCCCGTCCGGCAGCCACTGGTCCGCCGAGGTTGTCCAGTGCTCGGTGAAGAGGTCGCGCACCTGGGCGATCGTGCGGCACACGGCGGGCAGGACCGGGTGGCCGTCGCGGGCGTAGCCGATGGCGGGGGCGAGGACGTCGGCGAGCTCCCAGGTGCCGTGGTCGCGCAGGAGGACGAGCCAGGCGTCGACGGCGCCGGGCACCGCCGCGGCGAGCGCGCCCGCCCCGGGGACGAGCTCGAGCCCGAGCCCGCGGAAGTGCTCGCGAGTGGCGCCGGCCGGCGCAGGGCCCTGGCCCATGAGGACGACCGGGTCCCCGGGGGCGTCGGCGGTGACGAAGATGGCCGGCATGTCGCCGCCCGGGCCGTTGAGGTGCGGCTCGACGACATGGAGGACGAAGCCCGCGGCCGCCGCGGCGTCGAAGGCGTTGCCGCCGCGCTCGAGGACGGACTGGGCGGTCGCCGTCGCGATCCAGTGCGTCGTCGCCGTCATCCCGAAGGTTCCCCGGAGCGTGGGGCGGGTGGTGAAGGCGGGCGGCGGGGTGAACGCGGCTGGCATCGACACAGGGTACGAAAAGTCCTCGGTATTCAGTGTTGCCAAGTACCGGTACCTAGCGCTACTTTGTACCGGTACCTGATGTCACTAAGTAGAGGCGGTGCCCCGTGGCGAGTCAGATGACGGAGATGCTCAAGGGGACTCTCGAGGGGATCGTCCTCGCGATCCTCGGCGAGCGGGCGGCGTACGGGTACGAGATCACCGCGAGCCTGCGGGACCGGGGCTTCGCGGACATCGCGGAGGGCACGGTCTACGCCCTGCTCGTCCGCATCGAGCAGCGCGGGCTCGTGGACGTGGAGAAGGTCCCGTCCGAGAAGGGCCCGCCGCGCAAGGTGTACACGCTCAACGCGCAGGGGGAGGAGCGGCTCGCCGAGTTCTGGCGGACGTGGAGGTTCCTCGCCGAGCGCATCGACCAGCTTGACGACAACGACGACGAAAGGGCATGACGATGGTGGGAAAGTGGATCGAGGCGATCACCGGATCGCTCGAGCAGAAGAAGCAGTACCGCGCGGACATGGCGCGCATCGACGGGCTCCCCGAGCCCTACCGGGCAGCAGCCCGGGCCATGCACCGGTACGTCCTGCAGACCGGCGGGGTGACCGACGGTGACGTCCTCATCACGATGGTCACCGACCTCGCCGACCTGTGGGAGCGGGCGGCGGTGGACGGCACCCCGGTGCGGGCCATCGTCGGGGAGGACCCGGTGGACTTCGCCGAGTCCTTCGCGCGGGCCTACGGCGGCAAGGAGTGGCAGGCCAAGGAGCGCGAGCGTCTCACGACGGCGATCGACGCTGCTGCGGGTGACGGTGGGGCGGTGAGGGACGAGTGAGCGCGACGGCCACCCGCACGCCGGCCGTCCGGGTGCGGGGTGTGCGGAAGTCCTTCGGTGAGCTGGAGGTGCTCCGCGGCGTGGACCTCGAGGTCGCGCCGGGCACCATCCACGCGCTCCTCGGCTCGAACGGCGCCGGCAAGACGACGCTCGTGCGGATCCTCTCGACGCTGCTCCGGGCCGACGCCGGCACGGCGAGCGTCCACGGCCACGACGTCGCCGACGCTCCCGGCCGCGTGCGGGAGTCGATCAGCCTCACCGGCCAGTTCGCCGCCGTCGACGAGGTGCTCACCGGCCGCGAGAACCTCGTGCTCGTCGCGCGGCTACGCCACCTGCCGGACCCGGACGCCGTCGCCGACGACATGCTCGCCCGCTTCTCCCTCACGGAGGCGGGCGGGCGCCGGGCGGGGGACTACTCCGGCGGCATGCGGCGCCGGCTCGACATCGCGATGAGCCTCGTCGGAGACCCGCCCGTCATCTTCCTCGACGAGCCGACCACCGGGCTGGACCCGCAGGCGCGCGTCGAGGTGTGGCGGACCGTCAAGCAGCTCGCCGACGGCGGGACCACGGTGCTCCTCACCACCCAGTACCTCGACGAGGCCGAGCAGCTCGCCGACCGGATCGCGATCCTCCACGAGGGCACGATCATCCAGGACGGCACCCTCGCCGAGCTCAAGCGGCTGCTGCCCTCGGCGACCGTCGAGTACGTCGAGAAGCAGCCCACCCTCGAGGAGGTCTTCCTCGCCCTCGTCGGGGGAACCGGCGGTTCCGCGCCCGCAGGAAGGGAGCTGTCATGACCACGCACGTCCTCGGCGACACCGGCGTCCTCACCGGGCGGTCGCTGCGTCACATCCTCCGCAGTCCCGACACGATCATCACGACGGCGGTCACCCCGATCGCGCTCATGCTCCTGTTCGTCTACGTGCTGGGCGGGGCGATCGACACGGGCGGCGGCGGCTCGTACGTCGACTACCTGCTCCCGGGCATCCTGCTCATCACGATCGCGTCGGGCATCGCCTACACGTCCTACCGGCTGTTCCTCGACATGCAGGGCGGCATCGTCGAGCGCTTCCGGACCATGCCGATCGCCCGCTCGAGCGTGCTGTGGGCGCACGTGCTCACCTCGGTGGTCGCGAACCTGGCCTCGGTGGCGATCGTCATCGGCGTCGCGCTGCTCATGGGCTTCCGGACGGGGGCGTCGGTGGGCGAGTGGCTCGCCGTCGTCGGGATCCTCGCCCTCTTCACCCTGGCCCTCACCTGGGTCGCGGTGATCGCCGGACTGGCCGCGCGGACGGTCGACGGCGCCAGCGCCTTCAGCTACCCGCTCATCTTCCTGCCGTTCATCAGCTCGGCCTTCGTCCCGACGGACACGATGCCCGGCCCGGTCGCGTGGTTCGCCGAGAACCAGCCGGTGACAGCGATCGTCGACACGGTCCGTTCGCTCTTCGCCGGGGATCCGGTGGGCTCGGACATCTGGGTGGCGCTGGCCTGGCTCCTCGGGATCCTCGTCGCCGCCTACGCCGGTGCCGCCGCGATGTACCGCCGCAAGACCGGCTGACACGCGCCAAGGCCGGCTCACGCGCGCCGGTCTCGGGTCCTCCCACCGCCCCGTGCCGGGTGGTGGGCAGACCTGTCCCCTGGGGTTTCTAGGTCTGTTCGTGCTGGGCGGTGATGAGCTGGCCGTGGCGGGTGTAGAAGTACCAGCGGCCTGCTGCGCGGGCGATGGTGATGCCGTAGGCGTGGACCCAGTCGTGGTGGTGCCAGCACAGCAGGATCCCGTGCTCCACACACGTGTTGCCGCCGTCGCGGTACCACTGCAGGGAGTGGTGGATCTCCCCGACGCCGGGTGGTTGGTCGCAGTCGGGGTACTGGCACTTCTTGTCGCGGGCGATGATGGCCCGCACCATGTGGGCGGGGAAGATCCGCTGCTCCCTGCCCACGTCCAGCACTGTGGACTCGGGTCCGAAGACCACCCGGGAGAGGCTCGACTCGCACACGAGGCGGAGCAGCATGGCCGGCGGGACTGGGGTGCCGTCCTCCAGGGTGGCGGGGGTGATGCCGGTCAACGCTCGGGGGTCGATGGCGGTGGAGATGACGTGGGTGTCACCCGGCTGCCACGCGTCCATCCACTCCTTGGCCTCCGGGGACAGCTGGAACGGGTCACCGGCGGGCCGATTCGGGTCGCGCGGTCCACCGGGGGCGGTGAGGGTGGCCTCTTCCCAGAAGCCGAGCTCGGCGCCCGGCTCGTGCTCCCGCCCACTCGTGGTGACCGGCGGCTGGGGCGACCCGGTGGCCGCGGCCAGTGCCCGCAGGGTGTCCAGGTCGGTGGTGACGGTGACGTGGGGGCGGATGCGGGCACCCTTGCCCTGCTCCCCGGCATCCAGCGACTGGCGGGCCAGCGACGTCAGTGCCGCCGCCCTCCGTTGGGCCGGGGTGCGCTCATCGCCCTTGGCCTTGCGGCCCATGTGGGCGCGCAGTGCGGTGTCGACGGTCTGACCGGAGAGCTCATCGAGCCACCCGTTGAGGTGGTAGCCGTCCATCGTGCGCGACAACGTGAGCTGCTCCTTGGCGCCGTCCTCCCGCCAGGCGCGGTCGGCGGCCTCGGGGTCGGCGGCGATGGCCCAGGTGGCGACGAGCTTGGCGAAGGACGTGGCGTCCATCTGCTCGGCCTGCTCCACCAGGAAGCCCTCACCGAGCTCCTCGTCGGTCAGCTGCATCCGCTGGCGGGTGGTGGTGATCGCCCCGCGCACGAGCACACTGACGTGCTCCTCACTGATCCGCCCCTGCGCCAGCGCCGCCCGCGCCCGGGGCAGCAGGTCGCGCAGCGCCCGCGCCTGACGCACCTGCCGCGCCGCCCCCTGCGCCGTCGCATCCGTGCGGGTGCGCAGCCACGCGGCAAAGGTCCGCTGACCCTCCAGCGCCCACAGCCCGTTCGCCTCGATCGTGGCCAGTTGCGCCGACCGCATTGCCGCTACGCGCCGCTCGACGAGCTCGGTCCGGTCGAAGACCTCGTGCAGGAGGTGCCCGTCCAGCTCGTGCCAGTCCATCGCCTCCAACCGGGACAGGCGCTCCAGGATCGTGTCCAGCTCACCCATCGCATCGGCCACCACCCCGGTGCCCGAGCCACGGCCAGGGGTGGAACCCGCGCCGCCGGTGATCTCCTCGGTCACGGTTCCCACCTCCTTCGCACCTCTCGATGTGCTGCTGGTCACATCGTCGCAGGGGGGTCTGACATTCGAGCTCGCCCGGTGGACAGACGGCCTGCGTAGGGTCGGGCCGTGCCCATCGCCGAGGTCCGCCAGGCCTACTCCGCCCGCGCCGAGGACTACACGAACGCCGTCGGCCTGATCGAGCACGCGGCTCAGGCGGACAGGGACGCCCTCCTCGCCTGGGCGCGCGGGATCGAGGGCCCCGTCCTCGACGTCGGCTGCGGCCCCGGCCAGTGGACGAGCTTCCTCCACGACCAGGGCATCGACATCGAGGGTGTCGACCCGGTCGACACGTTCATCACCGCCGCCCGCGCCCGCTACCCCGAGGCGCGCTACCGGACCGGGCGGGCCGAGGGCCTCGGCCTCCCGGACGGCAGCCTCGGCGGGGTCCTCGCCTGGTTTTCGCTCATCCACACCGACCCGCGTCACATCCACGGGCCCCTCGCTGAGCTTGCCCGCTGCCTCCGCCCGGGCGGGAGCCTCGCCGCCGGCTTCTTCGTCGGCGCCGACGGCGAGCCCTTCGACCACGCGATCACGACGGCGTACTTCTGGTCCGTGGAGGGACTCACCAACCGCCTCGACCGGGCGGGTTTCACGGTCGTGGACGTGCAGGTACGGACGGACCCGGGCACCCGGACCCAGGGCCTGATCGTCGCCGAGCGGCGACCTACCGCCACCCCAGCGCCGGCGCGAGGTGCGTGAGCACGCTCTCGATGACGTGGGCGTTGTACTCCACGCCCAGCTGGTTCGGCACCGTGAGCAGCAGCGTGTCCGCGGCGGCGACGGCCTCGTCCTCGGCGAGCTCCTCGACGAGCTTGTCCGGCTCGCCCGCGTAGGACTTCCCGAAGCGCGCGAGCCCGCCCTCCAGGCGCCCGACCTGGTCGGTGGAGTGGGTGTCGCGCCAGAAGAGATGGCGGTCGAGGTCGCTGACGAGCGGGAAGATCGAGCGGCTCACCGACACCCGCGGCGTCCAGTCGTGCCCGGCGGCCGCCCACGCGTCGCGGTAGCGCTGGATCTGCTCGGCCTGGAGCTGGTGGAAGGGCACGCCGGTGTCCTCGGTGAGCAGGGTGGAGCTCATGAGGTTCATCCCGTGCTGGGCGGTCCACTCGGCCGTGGCGCGCGAGCCGGCACCCCACCAGATCCGCCGGCGCAGACCGGGGGAGTGCGGCTCGATGCGCAGCAGCCCGGGCGGGTTGGGGAACATCGGCCGCGGGTTGGGCTCGGCGAAGCCCTCGCCGTCGAGCACCTCGAGGAAGCGGAGCGTGTGGGAACGGGCCATGTCGGCGTCGGAGGTGCCGACGTCGGGCACGTGACCGAAGTACTCGTACCCGCGGATCACCTGCTCGGGTGAGCCGCGGCTGATGCCGAGCTGCAGACGCCCACCGGAGATGAGGTCGGCCGCGCCGGCGTCCTCGGCCATGTAGAGCGGGTTCTCGTAGCGCATGTCGATGACGCCGGTGCCGATCTCGATACGGCTCGTGCGAGCGCCGACGGCGGCGAGGAGCGGGAACGGCGAGGCCAGCTGGCGGGCGAAGTGGTGGACGCGGAAGTACGCGCCGTCGGCCCCGAGCTCCTCGGCGGCGACCGCGAGGTCGATCGACTGGAGCAGTGCGTCGGACGCCGAGCGCACCATCGACTGCGGCGAGGGCGTCCAGTGGCCGAAGGAGAGGAAGCCGATGTTCTTCATGGCCGGGACAACGCGCCGAGCGGGCCGGTATTCCGCCCGACATGCCCGCCGCACGCCCCCGACCTACCCTGCCAAGGCAAGGACGCACACACAGGAGGGCACATCCATGAGCCAGATGCCGGGTACCGCCGAGCAGGACGTCGTCGACTTCCTCACCAACGACCACGCGCTGATGATCGCGCTGCTCGAGACGATCCAGGAGACCGCCGACCCGAAGGAGCGCCGCGACCTCGCCGACACGCTCATCGCGGAGGTCATGCGCCACGCCGTCGCCGAGGAGATGCACGTCTACCCGGCGGTGGAGAAGCACGTGCCCAACGGGAAGGAGGAGGTCGAGCACGACAAGAAGGAGCACGACGAGCTCGTCGACGTCATGAAGCGCATCGAGGACCTCGACTCCGAGGACCCGCGGTTCCTGCAGGAGGTCCGCGAGATGCACGCGCTCCTCAGCCACCACGCCAACGACGAGGAGACCGACCAGTTCCCCAAGCTGCGTCAGCACATCCCCCGGGAGGAGCTCGTCGAGCTGCGCGAGAAGGTCGAGGCGGCGATGAAGGCCGCGCCCACCCGTCCGCACCCCAGCGCCCCGCACTCCGAGCTGTTCCACAAGACGCTCGGCCCGGGCGTCGGGTTCATCGACCGCCTCCGCGACAAGCTCACCGGCCGCAACACCGACGCCTGATCGGGGCCCCGCCCGAGCGCCCGGCGGACCGCGCAGGGCGCTCGCTCGCGGCCCGGGGACGGTGCCGCGCCGCCACCCGCCCGTGTCGGGCCACCGCAACGACGCGCCGACGACGGCGCCTGCGACGGTCCGGGCGCGTCACCTGGCTCGGGGGGAGAAGGTGCCCTGCGAGCGCCTGTCAGCCGATCGGGAACCATGTCGCGTGGAGCGAGCGCGGATCCCGCCCGACGCAATCACGTTCGCCCACCGGGAGCCGTGCGCTTCCGGTCACCGCCAGTCCCGGCCGGCTACCTCCGCTCCCGACCCACCGCCCTCGCTCCCGCCCGGCGGTCGTGGCTCTCGTTCCGCCGTCGTTGATTTCGGTGGGGGAGACGGTTCCCGCCCAGCCGACGCCGTGTCGCGATCTTCTACCGCTGCTCCCGCCGAGCCGACAGGGCTCCGACAAGCACCTCTTCCTCCCCCGGGCCCTGAGCCCGCAGGGGCAGACATCACCCAGCGGCTCGCGTGGCCGCGGGTCGCCTACGCCGTCGACGACGGCGCAGTCCACCTCACCGCGCCGGCGCGGCGGCCGCCTCCTGGCTGAGGAACTCCGTCATCGTCCGCAGCTTGTGCGCCCGGGCCGCCCGCTCGATCTCGTCGAGCGAGCCGCCGTTGCGCATGAGCCCGAGCAGCGCGTCGTGCTCGGCGATCGAGGTGGCGGGGCGGGAGGGCAGGCGGCTGAAGCTCGTGCGCCGGATCATCGCCATGCGCTGCCACTCGCGGTGGACGAGGTCGAGCAGGTGGTCATTGGGGCAGGGCCCGCACAGCACCCGGTGGAAGCGCTCGTTGAGCTCGGTGAAGCGCACCGGGTCGAACTCGCCCTCGTGCAGGGCGCGCATCTCGTCGTTGACACCGGTGGCCTCGTCGAGGTCCTCCTCGGACAGGTGCGGCGCCGCCAGCGAGGTCGCGGCACCCTCGAGGTAGGCGAGGGTCTGCATCGCGTTGGTGTAGTCGCGGGCGTTGACGCCGGCCACCTCCGCGCCGACGTTGCGGGTGAATGTCACCAGCCCCTCGGCCTCGAGGCGGCGCACCGCCTCGCGCACGGGCACCGGGCTGACCTCGGCCTCGCGGGCAATCTTGTCGAGCACGAGCCGGTACCCGGCGCCGTACTCACCGGACAGGATCCGCTCGCGCAGGCGCCGGTAGACCATCTCCGACTTGGAGATCGTGCCTGTCTCGGTCATGGCGTCCCTTCGTCTCCGCGGCCGTACCTCGCCGCACCAGCAACATATACGATGCGTCGCCGATGAGTTAGCGCCGCTCCGGGGGTCCGAACCGGTGACAGCACACCGGCACCGGGAAGGACCCCAGGCATGAGGCTCACCGTTCACACCTTCGTCTCCCTCGACGGCGTCATGCAGGGCCCCGGCAGCCCGGAGGAGGACACCAGCGGCGGCTTCGACCGCGGCGGCTGGGTCGTCCCGCTGGCCGGCGAGGGCTTCGGCCGCGTCGTCGACGGCTGGTTCTCGCGGACCAGCGAGCTCCTCTTCGGCCGGCGCACCTACGAGATCATGGCCGGCTACTGGCCGCAGGTGACCGACCCGGCCGACGGCGTCGCGACCAGGCTCAACGGCTGCCCGAAGCACGTCGTCTCCACCACCCTCACCGAGCCCGCGTGGGACAACACCGCCAGCTTCATCGCCGACGACGTCGCCGCCTCGGTCCGTGCGCTCAAGGAGCGGGCGGGGGAGGAGCTGCAGGTCCACGGGTCCTGGCAGCTGATCCAGACCCTCCACAACGAGGGTCTCGTCGACGAGTTCCGCATCATCGAGTTCCCCGTCATCGTCGGCACGGGCAAGCGGCTCTTCCACGAGGGTGCGGCGCCGACCGGCTTCGACGTCGTCGAGACCGAGGTGCTCGACGACGGGGCCGTCTACCGTGTGCTCACCCCCGTGCCCTTCCGCAGCGGCGTCTACGAGGTCGAGGAGGGGAGTGAGAAGACGACGCTCACGTAGCGTCGCGCGTCCCGACCCTCACGGCAGCAGCTCGGCGAGCAGCGCCTCGACCCGGCGACGGATCTCGTCGCGGATGGGACGCACGGCCGTGAGGTCCTGACCGGCCGGGTCGGCCAGGACCCAGTCCTCGTAGCGCTTGCCCGGGTAGTACGGGCAGGCGTCGCCGCAGCCCATCGTGATGACGACGTCGGCCTCGCGCACCGCCTCGTCGCGCAGGAGCGCGGGTCGGTTGGCGGTGATGTCGATGCCCTCCTCCGCCATGGCCGCGACGGCGACCGGGTTGATCTCCTCCGCGGGCATCGACCCGGCCGAGGTGACGACGACCCGGTCGCCGGCGAGCGCGGTGAGGTAGCCGGCTGCCATCTGGGAGCGGCCGGCGTTGTGGACGCAGACGAACAGCACGGTGGGCGCGGTCATGGTCCCAGTCTCAGGCACGGGGCTTGGTCGCGCGGATGATGGCGCCGTGCATCTGCGGCACCACCTCGTGGGTGTACTCGACGACGACGTCGGTGAACCCGGCCGCCGCCATCCCCTCGAGGTACTCCGCGCGGCTGAGCGCGCCGGCGATGCAGCCGGCGTGCGACCCGCGCTCGGCGCGCTCCTCCGGCGTGAGGTGGTCCTCGGCGACGACGTCGGAGACGCCCACCCGACCCCCGGGCGCGAGGACGCGGAACATCTCCGCGAGCACCGCCGTCTTGTCGGTGGACAGGTTGATGACGCAGTTGGAGATGACGACGTCGACGGCGGCGTCGGGCAGGGGAACCGCCTCGATCGTGCCGTGGAGGAACTCGACGTTCTCGACGCCGGCCTCGGCGGCGTTCGCGCGGGCGAGCTCGAGCATCTCCTGCGTCATGTCGACGCCGTAGGCGAAGCCCGTGGGGCCCACGCGCCGCGCGGAGAGCAGGACGTCGATCCCGCCGCCCGAGCCCAGGTCAAGCACCCGCTCGCCGGGCCGGAGCGCGGCGACGGCGGTCGGGTTGCCGCAGCCGAGGCTCGCGGCCACCGCGTCCCCGGGAAGGGAGACGGCGTCGCGCGCGTCGTACAGGCCCGCGCCGAAGGTGACCTGTGTGCTCGTCGGCCCGCAGCAGCCGGCGCTCGCGGTCCCGCCGAGCACCTCCTCGTTCCCCGCGCCGCCGCGCACCCGCGTCGCCGCCTCGGCGTAGCGCCGCCGCACCTGCTCACGAAGCTCGTTCTCGGCCATCAGTCTCTCCCATCGACAGGAATCAATGCGAGGAGCGTGGCGCACGCA
This sequence comes from Georgenia phoenicis, assembly GCF_047302425.1. Lineage (NCBI taxonomy): Bacteria > Bacillati > Actinomycetota > Actinomycetes > Allobogoriellales > Allobogoriellaceae > Georgenia > Georgenia phoenicis. The sequence goes on from NZ_CP154855.1 coordinate 1,262,129, forward strand.
TCGACGACTGTCAATACGTGTGGCAGCATTGCCCCATGCCCACCCAGTCCACGCCCGCCGCGTGCTGCACCCCGGTGCTGAGCTCCGCCCTGGACGAGCGGGGCGCGCAGGACCTCGCCGTCGCGTTCAAGGCGCTCGCGGACCCCACGCGCGTCCGGCTGCTCTCGCTCATCGCCGCCGCCCCGGAGGGGGAGGCCTGCATCTGCGACCTCACCGAACCGGTCGGGCTGAGCCAGCCGACGGTCTCCCACCACATGCGGCGGCTGACCGAGGCCGGGCTCGTCGAGCGGGAGCAGCGCGGGAAGTGGGCGTACTACCGCGTGCTCCCGGACGCCCTGCAGGGCCTGGCCCGCGCCATCACGCCGGCCCCGTAGGGCTCAGTCGCGGGCGGCCTTCCACTCCTCGTACCGCGCGCGCCACTCCGCGTTCATCGGGAACAGCCCGTCGACGGCCTCGCCGCGCTGGACCATCTCGAGGACGAAGGCGTCCTCCTCCTCGTGCGCCTCGGCGGCCTCGAGCACCTCGAGGACGAGAGCCGGCGGGATGACGATCGCGCCGTCGTCGTCGGCGACGATGACGTCACCGGGCTGGACGGTGGCGCCGCCGCAGGAGATGGTCACGTCGATCTCCCACGGCACGTGGCGGCGGCCGAGGACGGCGGGGTGCTTGCCGGAGGAGTAGACCGGGAGGCCGATCGAGGCGACGGGGACGGCGTCGCGGACGGCGCCGTCGGTGATGATGCCGGCCGCGCCGCGCACCTTGGCGCGCATGGCGAGGATGTCGCCGAGGGTGCCGGCGGAGGAGTCGCCGCGGGCCTCCATGACGACGACCTCACCCTCGTTGACGGAGTCGACAGCCTGCTTCTGGGCGTTGAAGCCGCCGCCGTGGGAGGCGAAGAGGTCCTTGCGGTAGGGCACGTAGCGCAGCGTGCGCGCCGTGCCGACCAGGCCGCGGCCGGGCACGAGCGGGCGCACGCCGTCCATCGAGACGGTGTCGTAGCCGCGCTTGCGCAGCTGGACCGACAGGGTGGCGACGGCGACCGCGGCCAGGCGCCGGCGCAGCTCCGGGGTGAGTGTGAAGGCGGGCTCGGGCTCCTGGCCCCACGCGTCGGCGCGCTGCGCGTCGTCGACCTTGGGCGGGTTGCCCCACTCGGCGAGCGCGGGGGCGTCGACGACGGCGGTCTCGAGGCGTCCGCTCGTCACGGCAGGGTTGTCGAGGGAGAAGACCTCGACGGCGACGCGCTGGCCGGGCTGCGCGACCGACGCGCCGGCCGGGGTGCCGGTGAGGATGACGTCCCCGCGCTCGAGGGTCATGACGCGGGAGAGGTCGGCGATCATGAGCGCGAAGGGGAAGAGGAGGCCCTCGGTGGAGTCGTCCTGGACGAGCTCGTCGTCCAGCCAGGTGCGCACGCCGAGACGGGCCGGGTCCACCTCGGTGGCCGGGATCAGCCGCGGGCCGACGGGCGTGAAGCCGTCCCCGCCCTTGGAGCGGACGTTGGAGCCCTTGTCCGCGTAGCGCAGGTCGTGCAGGCCGAGGTCGTTGGCGGCGGTGACCCAGCCGACGTGCGCCCACGCCGCCTCGGGGGAGACGTTGCGCGCCGGTGTGCCGATGACGACGGCGATCTCGCCCTCGAAGCCCAGCAGCTCGGTCCCGGCGGGCCGGGCGACGTCGCCCGAGCCGGTGAGGGAGGAGGACGTCTTGAGGAAGTAGGACGGGTGCTTCGGCACGCGGCCGCGCTGCTCCGCGCGCGAGCGGTAGCTCAGGTGGACGGCGATGACCTTGCCCGGCCGGTGGCCCAGCTCAGCGGAGATCGGGTCGGTGGTCATGCGGCAGCGCTCCTCAGCATCGCGGGCGAAGTCGTATACGATCCGGAGTCTCCGCGCGCCGCCGCGCGATGTCAAGGCCGGTTACGCCGGCCGGACCCCCAGCACCACCCGCGCGATGCCGCGCACCGCGTCGATCAGCTGGTCGAAGGACTGCTGGTACACCTCGTCCGACTGCCGGTAGGGGTCGACGATGTCGTCCAGCTCGGCCGGCACCCGCGTGCGCTCGCGCGCGGCGAGCGGTACGAGCGCCGCCAGCCGCTCCGCCGGTCGCGCACCCGGCCCGGCGGCCTCCTCGAGAGCGCCCGGGTCGACCGCCGTCGCCAGCCGCGCGAACTCTCGCACGGTGAAGGACCGCCGCACCGCGGCCGGCACGTGCTCGACGACGTCGGCGCGGTGCTGCCGGGTGGCGGTGAGCACGAGGTCGGCGCCGACGATCATCGGCTCGGTCACCCGCCGCGCGGCGAAGTCCGCGGAGGAGACGCCCGCCCGCTCGAGCAGCGCGGCCATCGGCGGCTGGATCGGCTCGCCGACGAGCGCACCGGTGCCGCCGCTGTGCACGGAGATCCCGCTGCCGGCGGTGAAGGCGGAGCGGAAGAGCCGCTCGATCGCGGGGGAGCGGCAGATGTTGCCGGTGCAGACGATGAGGAGCGTGAAGTCCTCGCCCGATCGGTACGCCATGACTCGCCCTTCCCCCGTGGTCAGCTGCCCCGACCATACCGCCGTCGGACCGGCCCGCACCGATGGCGCCGGCACGTCGACAGGAGCAGAATTTCTCCCAAGCGGCTCGCTCACCCTTGCGGGCCGGAGCGACGGTGCTTGGGGGTAGTCATGACCTTGATCGACCCGCACGGCAACGCAGGGACCTACCACCCGCTGCGTGGTGGCCACGAGCTGCCGGTCCTCGAGACCCTCAGCGCCGTAGTCGAGCTGTGCAGCAGCCACGACGACGTCTACCTGCGCTTCAGCTACGCGCCGGACGACCGGGACGACACCGGCCGCCGCGAGCGCGAGAGCGGCTACCTCCTTCCCGGCGTCCCCGCGTGGCCGCTGTGCCCCGAGGCGTGGTGGGGTGCGGGCTCACGCACGTGGGTCGCCCGCCAGCTCACCCGCCGCGCGCACCTCGTCCACGGTGGCGTCGAGCCGTGGCTGGTCACCGGGGAGGTGCGCGGCCGCGGACCGGACTGCGAGCCGCTCATCGCCGGCCTCACCCCGCTCGCACTCGTCAGCCACAAGGTCCTCGCCGAGGCCGACGAGTCCTACGCCGCCTGGCAGACACGCGCCTTCCGCTCGCTCACCGGATAGCACTGGAGGAGGAGGCCGCGGCCGCGGGCTGCGTGGTGTGATGGACCCGTGACGGACAACTTCCCCAGCTGGCTCGAGGACGACGGCGGATCCGCCACCACCACGTCGGACGACGACGGCGGCCGCTCGCGCCGTCGTCGGCGCCGCCGGAGCCGTCGCGGCCGCACCGTCCTCACGCTCGTCATCCTCGCCGTCCTGCTCGCCATCCTCGCGCTCGGGGTGGTCTTCGCGCTGCAGGCCCGCGCCGCGTACAGCGAGCTGCGCGCGGCCATGCCGATCGTCAGCGAGCTGCGCGAGGAGGCGCTGAGCGGGCAGGTGGACGCCGCCGCGGCGTCGACCGCCGAGCTCCAGGAGCACACCGGCGCCGCCCGGGACGCCGTCTCCGGCCCGCACTGGTCCCTCGCCGCGAAGCTGCCCTGGGTGGGACCGAACATCACCGCGGTGCGCACCACGACCGAGGTCGTCGACGACCTCGCCGCCGGCGCCCTGTCCGAGCTCGTCGCCGCCACGGACGTCGTCAACCCCGCACGCCTCGCCCCGCAGGACGGCCGGATCGACCTCGCGCCCTTCGCGGAGGTGGCGCCGCGGGTGGTCGCCGCCGACGGCGTGGTCCAGGACGCCCGGGAGCGGCTGCGCGGCATCGACACCGTGGGCGTCGCCGACCTCGTCGTCGAACAGCTCGACCGCCTCGGGGCGCAGGTCGACGACGTCGCGAGCCTCACCGCCACCGCCTCCCGCGCCGTCCAGCTCATCCCGCCGATGTTCGGCGCCGACGAGCCGCGCGAGTACCTCCTAATGGTGCAGAACAACGCAGAGCCGCGTTCCACGGGCGGGCTGACCGGCGCCTTCATCCTGCTGCGCGCGGAGGGCGGAGCGGTCGAGCTGGTCGAGCAGCGCTCAGCTGTCGACATCGGCAGCTTCCCCGAGCCCGCCGTCGAGCTCAGCGACACCGAGGTCTCCCTGTTCGGCACGCAGCTGGGCCGCTATCCAGGCAACGTCACCGCCACCCCCGACTTCCCCCGCAGCGCACAGCTCATCCGCGAGATGTGGGACCAGCGCGTGGGCGGCGAGGTCGACGGCGTCTTCTCCGTGGACCCCGTCGTCCTCGGCTCGCTCCTCGAGGCGACCGGGCCGGTCGGTATCCCGGAGGAGCTCCTCGCCCAGGCGGGGCCCTTCGCCGCGGCCCTCGGCGGTGGCCAGCTCACCGCGGAGAACGCCGCCGAGCTCATGCTCAACGGCGTGTACCGCTCCATCGCGGACACTGCGGCCCAGGACGCCTTCTTCGAGGTCGCCGCCGCCGCGGTCTTCGGTGCGGTGATGAACGGGCAGGCCGACCCGGGCGCCACGGTCTCCGCGCTCGCGGACGCGGCGGACGAGGGCCGGCTGTACGCGTGGTCCGCCCGTGAGAACGAGCAGGCACTCCTCTCGGGCACCGTGCTCAGCGGAGAGCTGCGGGGCGACGACGGGCACGGCAGGCCCGTTATCGGCGTCTACGTCAACGACCTCAGCGCGGCGAAGGTGGGCTATTACCAGCGCATGGACGTGCAGGTGGAGGCGCGCCAGTGCTACCCGGACGGCAACCAGGACCTCACCGTCACCGTCACGCTCAGCTCCGAGGTGCCCGCGGATGCCGAGGCCCTGCCCGAGACGCTGGTCGGCTCCGGTCGGGTGGTACCGAAGGGCGAGATGCGCTCCAACGTCCTCGTCTACGCGCCGACGGGCGGACGTATCACCGACGTGCGTGACCCGGACGGGGCGGTCGAGGCGTTCCCGCAGGTCCACGACGACCAGGTGGTCGTAGCACGACGGGTGCACCTCAGCCCGGGGCAGTCCGTGACGACCGAGTTCGACATCACGAGCGGTCCGGGATATGGGCTGGAGACGCTTCTCCGGATGACACCGGGGCCGGGAAGTGAGAGATTCGTCTCGGCCACGTTGACATGTCGACAGTAGCCGATAATCTGTACCAGACCGATCGACCGACACGGTCCTGACGACCCTATGGGGGAAGACCATGATCCGACGCGCATTTGCTGGCCTCCTCGCGGCCGCGCTGCTTGTCTTCGCGCCGACCGCGGCGTTCGGCTACGCCGAGGACGACTTCGACGCCACCATCTCCACGACCAACCCGGCTCCCGGTGAGCCCTTCGCCGTGACCGTCGTCGCGCCGACGGGTACCGACGTCACCCTGACGGTGTCCTCGGACGCCGTGTCCGACGACGACATCCAGATCGCTGGCGCCAAGTCCCTGACCAAGACCGCTGTCGACGGTCAGGCCGTCTTCAGTGTCACGCTCTCCCAGGAGGCGGTCTTCCAGATCGTCGCCACCGACGCTGACGGGAACGTCATCGAGAGCTTCCAGGTCGTCGTCGGCGACGGCGGGACCGCCGCGACCCCGGTGCCCGCCCCGGGTGCCGGCGGTGGCGCTGCCGGCCCGTCGCTGCCCGAGACCGGTGCAACCGCCACCCCGCTCATCATCGGCGGCGTCGTGCTGCTGCTGGTCGGTGGCGCGGCTCTGTTCCTCGCCCGCCGCGGCAAGGTCTCTGCCTGACACCCCACGTCACGACCGTCCTCGAAGGGCCCCCGCGACTCGCGGGGGCCCTTCCGGGTTCTTTACGGAGGTAGCGGTGCCGCACAGGGCCGGGAGACCGATCGGCAGGGCGGTCGCGGGACCAGTGCTGCTCGCGGCGCTGCTCGGGGCGTGCGGAGGCGCTGAACCGTCTCCTGAGTCCTCCGCCGAGCCCTCCCGGGCTGCCGCCGACACAGATGTCGAGCGCTACGCCGGTGAGCTCGTCCAGCTGACGAACGAGACCCGCGAGGACGAGGGGCTGGCACCGCTCGTGGGCTCTGACTGCGCGCGTGAGGCCGCGCTCGAGCGCGCGACGGCCCTCGTCGGCGAGGACGAACTGGTTCATGCGCCGCTCGGGCCGGTGATCGAGGCCTGCGCGCCGCTGACGACGGCGGCGGAAAACCTCGTGAACAGCACCGCGGTGCCGATCGATGTGGTCGACGCGTGGCTCGGGTCTCCCGGGCACCGTGCCAACATCGTCGATCCCGACCTCACCGAGGTCGGTGTCGGTTGTGTGCCCGACGGCGAGAAGTTCCTCTGCTCCCAAGTATTCCTCGGCCCCTGACCTGCCGTCCCGACAGACCCCACCCGCTCCGTCTTCCCCTTCCCCCGAGGTGCCCACCGTGTCCTCCCGCTCGCCCCGCTCCTGGTCCATCGCCGGCCTGGGTGCGCTGGTCGTCCTCAACGTCGTTCTCATTGCGCTGCTGGTGCTGCGGCCGGCACCGGCCGTGGACGACGAGCAGTCAGCCCGGCCATCACCGGTGGCGACGGCGGACGGCGTGTCGCCTGCCAAGGAGGAGCCCCCGCCCCTGGCGCCCGGCACGGCGGTCTCTGCCGCGCCGACAGAACGACGCATCGTCAACGCGGACGGGACGACGGCGTGGCGGGCGACCGTGGGCGAGTGCGGGACACCCGGGACGTTGGAGCGGACCGTGGACGGGGGCCAGACGTGGGAGCAGGTCCCGTCCCCGCTGGGGCCGGTGAGCCGCGTCCGTGTGCTCGGCCCGCAGAGCCTGTTCGCGATCGGCGGAGGGGAGGACTGTGTGCCGACCTACGTCTCGTCCTCCGACGGCGGTTCGGGCTGGTCGACGAACGACCAGTTCCTCGACGGGTCCTGGTACCTGACCCCGTCCGACCCGACGACCATGGCGACGCCGTCCGGCCAGACCTCCGTGCCGTGCGAGGCCGTCGACCTCGCCGCCCTCGACGTCTCCGACGCCGCCGTGCTCTGCTCCGACGGCCGCCTCGCCCTCACCGCGGACGGCGGCGCGTCGTGGAGCGAGGTCGCGCCCGCCGTCGACGCCACGGCGATCGGTGTGGCCGACGCCGGCTACGTGCTGGCGGGCGCCCACGACGCGTGCGGCGACGCCGTCGCCGTCGGCCTGGCGGGTACCGACGGAGCGGTGCCCGCGCAGCCGTCATGCGTCACCGCAGCCCCCGGCCCGCTGGCGGTTGCCGGCGTCGGGGCTTCGCTGTGGCTGTGGGCCGGGGACGAGGTCCAGGTGTCCACCGACGGCGGGCAGAGCTGGTAGCTCAGCGCCGCGAGGCGGAGAGCTTCTCTCCCGGCCAGGTGGAACGCTTCGCGTGGGCGGGCGGGGGTGCCGTGGGCCGGTTCGACCGGCTGTTCGCGGCAGAACGGGTGCCCGTCAGTGCCGGGTCGTCGCTCGAGTAGTACTCGTACGCGTAGCGGTCGCGCTCCTTGCGCTGTGCCTTGTTGAGGACGATGCCGAGAACGTGCGCGTCGACCTTGGCGAGCGCCTCCAGGGAGGTGCGCAGCTGCGGCTTGTGCAGGCGGTCCGCGCCAGCCACGACGAGCGTGCCACCGACAAGCTTGCTGAGGATCGCTGCGTCGGTCACCGGCAGGAGGGGCGGGCTGTCGATGATGACCACGTCGTAGGTTCCGGCGAGGTCGCCGAGAAGCCTGGTCATCGCCCGGGAGCCGAGGAGCTCGCTGGGGTTCGGCGGGATCTGCCCCGAGGGCAGGATGTCGAGGGAGGTGCCCTGCCACGGCTGGACGACGTCCTCGACGTTCGCGCGACCGATGAGGACGGTTGTCAGACCGACGCGCCCCTCGAAGCCCATGTACTTCGCGACCGAGGGACGGCGGAGGTCCGCGTCGACGAGGATGACGCGCGCGCCAGCGTCGGCGAGCGAGGCCGCGAGGTTGATGGCCGTCGTCGTCTTGCCCTCGCCCGGCACGGACGACGTCACGACAATCGAGCTGGGACGGTCCCCGAAGTCGACGAACTGCAGGTTGGTGCGCAGGCGCCGGATGGCCTCGGCACGCGCCCCCATGGAGTCGTCGTGCATGAAGACGGGGTGGTCGGTGGCCGCTGGGTCGACGGGCACGGTCGCCAGTGGCGTCGCCTCGGTCACTGCCGAGATGTCGCTCTCGTCCCGGACCTTGGTGTCGAGCACCTGGCGGAGTAGGGCGACGCCGACCCCAAGGAGCAAGCCAAGCACCAGACCGAGCGCGAGGTTTCGCGTGGTGTTCGGCGAGGAGGGCGACTCGGCAACCTCGGCCTCGCTCAGCATCGTCGCACGCACAGTCTCCGTGCCGTCCGGACGCTCCGGCGAGAGGCCGCCGACGGTTGCCGACAGATGGTCCGCCACAGCGTTGGCCAGGTCCCTAGCGAGCACGGGGTCCTCATCGGTGGCGGAGATGACAAGGATGGTCGTGTCCGCAGCCACCGTGACGCTCAGCGCGCGCGCGAGCGTGCTGGCGTCGCGGTCGAGCCCGAAGCTGTCCGCCACCGGGTCGAGCACGATCGGTGACTTCGCGACCTCGGCGTAGGAGGCCATCTGCTTCTCTGTGAAGGTCGAGCCCTGCGCGAGGTCGGAGACCGACTCCCCACCCTGAACAGCGAAGAACATTCGGGTCGAGGAGGTGTACTGAGGGGTCATCAGCAACGTTGCTGCCGCTGTCGCGGCCAAGGTGACGAGTGTGACGGCGACCACTGTGAGCCAGCGAGTCCGCAGGGTGCGCAGGTAGTCGCCCAGTTCCATTCGATACCCCCGAACGCCGAGTCTTGCGGTGCCGCAGCATCCTCCCACACCTGTGCGCTAGGTGTGCTGTCCGCAGAGGTTGGGTACGCGGCTGGCGGGTGAGGCGCCCTTGAGAGCGGTGTGGCCGCGGTGGTGATTGTAGTGATGGAGGAAGCCGGGGAAGGCAGCGGTGCGCTCGGCCTCTGATGAGTAGGGCCGGGCATAGGCCCATTCCTCGAGCATGGTGCGGTTGAAGCACTCGACCTTGCCGTTGGTCTGAGGCCGGTAGGGCCGGGTGCGCTTGTGGGTAATCGTCTCGCCCAGGGCGGCGGCAAAGGCCCGGGAGCCGTAGCAGGCGCCGTTATCGGTCAGCACCCGGCGCACGGTGATCCCGGCGGCGGCGAAGAACGCACTCGCGCGCTTCCAGAACGCTGCGGCGGTCTCCTTGCGCTCATCGGGTAGCAGCTCGCTGTAGGTCAGGCGGGAGTGGTCATCGACGGCGTGTTGGATGTACCAGTAGCCCATCCCGCGGCGGCGGTCGCGCTTGCCGGCTGCTCGGCCCAGGACCTTGTGGCCCCCTCCGTCGGGGATGCGGCCCAGCTTCTTGATGTCCACGTGGACCAGGTGACCGGGCGCCGCGTGCTCGTAACGGCGCACCCGCCGCCGCGCGGCGCGCACCGGCGCCCCGGTGGCTGGGTCAGTGAACGACAGGCGCAGGCACCGGTAGCGGGTGAGGATCTTGTGCACCGTGGAGGGGTGCATGCCCAGGTGGTAGGCGATGCGGGCTGGGCCCCAGCGTCGTGACACCCGCAGTCCCACGACCCGTCGCTCGGTGCGCTGCGGGGTGCGGCAGGGCAGTGGTGGGCCGGCTGGAGCGGTCGACCATCCCCGCCTTCCCCTGGGCGCGGTAGCGATCAGACCAGCGGGGCGCAGTCGTCACCGACACCCCGAACCGCTCCGCGGCCCGCCGCAGGGGCCAGCCCTTATCTACGACGCACCTGGCCAGACGCAGACGACCGGCCGGGGTCAGCGGGGCGTTAGCGTGGGACATGAAGACCTCCGAGTGGTTCGGCGTGCTTCCTAGACAGCTCCACACCTCACTCGGAGGTCTTCCTCATGTCACATCGACACCCCGACCGCGTGCCCAACCTCCGTGGTCAGTACACCTAGGCCCCGCCCAGGTACGTGTCAGTGGCAGCTCCTACGGTGGTCAGCCCCTTCGCCGCATGAGGGGTCAGGAGGACACGACCTGAGATGGCTGGTCTGCTCGCCCGGCCGCGTTCACGCACAGGAGGAAAAGGACGAGGTACGAGGCCACCTGCGCACACGTCAATGCGACGAGGCAGCCCGTGAGGGAAAGCTCGAGTGTGGCGGCCGCCACGATCGTGCCCAGCGTGGCGAGAGCGCGAGTCACATCCCACACGAGCTGGGTCACCTGCCAACCAAGGATCACCAGGGCTCGGGACACGGGGGCCACGCAGAACTGCGCCAGGTAGGAGGCGACGACAATCTGCGCGAAGACACCGGCTTCCCGCCAGGTCGACCCGAACACGAGGTCGAAGACTGCCGGCCCCGTGACCGCGAGGAGGAGGGAGGGCCCGAGACCGACCGCCAGGAGCCGCCAGGCCGACTTCGTGATGAACGGGCGCAGCTTGCCGCTGCCCTCGCGGAACTGCATGGCGAAGGCGCCCTCGAACCACTGCGCGGTCGCGTCGATGATCATGCCCACGGGGGCGGCGAGGACGCGGACCGTGAGCGCGAAGAGGCCCACTTCGATGCTCCCGTAGAAGCTCACGATCAGCACGATCGGCAAGTGCACGCCGAGAGCGTTCGCGAGCCGCGACCAGGTGTTCACCAGAGGGAAGCGCCTGTAGGTGGCGGCCGTGGAGCCGATCTGTCGGAGCGTGACCCGCTCGCCGCCGTCGCGCCTCAGACGGCGGGAGACACCGAGAAGCGCCGCGGCACGTCCCACCGCGGTGCTCAGGAGGAGCCCCAGGGGGACGACGCCCACCACACCGAGGATGACGCCCGAGAGCGCCTGGGAGATGCCCTGCACGCCGTTCCTCACAGCCAGGCCCGTGTAGTCCTGGCCCCGGACCAGCCAGGACGACATGATCCCGAAGACGGCGATGAAGCAGACGGTGACAGGGACCAGCCACCAGTAGACGGCGAAGAGCGGCACGCCGGTCACGTCGGCCAGCCAGTCGCGGGCAGCGAACGAGATGAGCGCGAGGATGGACGACACCACGAGAGCCGACAAGAGCCCGAGGGTGAGCAGTGTGCGGGCAGTCTCCTCCTGCCGGGGGACGACCGTCGCACGCTCCCAGCTCAGCGTTGCCAGGCCGCCCAGGATGGCTGCGATAGCCGTGAGCGACGCGAAAGCTGAGAAGTGGTCGGGTGAGTACAGCCGCGTGAGAACCGGCGAGGCAGCAAGCACGGCCCCCTGCCCGAGGACACTGCCGAACAGGATCTTGGCAACGGGTGCACGGGAAAGCGAGCGAAAGCGCCCGAGCACTCGTCTCACCTCGCTGCGAGCTCGCGGTAAAGGCCTACGAGCGTCTCCCCTTCGCGCTGCCAGTTCAGCTCCTCCACTGCAAGACGTCGCCCATTCGCGGAGTGCCGCGCCACCAGGTCAGGGTCGTTCGCGTAGCGGCTGACCGCTTCAGCTACCTCGCTGGGCGAGGCGGGATCAACGACCAGGCCACAGTCGCCGTCGAGGACGATCTCGCGCCACAGGGGAAAGTCGGACGCGATGACTGGTAGGCCGGCGGCGAGGTACTCGAACATCTTGGTCGGGAGTGCGTCGCGATGGGCGGGCTTGTCCTCGAGCAGGACGAATCCGACGGCAGCATCGAGGAGCAGGTCGCGCGCAACATCGGGCGGCACCTGGCCCTTGTAGTCAGTCGCGCCCCAGCCCGACATGCCCTCGAGCTCCTTCCGGAGCTCCGATGACATCGGCCCCGCCAACGTCAGGCGCCAGTCTTCCGGGAAGGCCTCGTGCACCGCTGCGTCCACCATGACGCGGGCACCGCGCGTCGGGGCGATGAGACCGACGTACGCGGCCTTCTTGCTCCGCTGGTGTGACGGGCGCGCCGCCGCCTCCTCGCTGCGCAGCACCGGGTAGTTGCGGACGACGGTGACGTCCTTCTTGGGGAAGTGGGCAGCGATGGTCGGTGTCGCAGCCACGACCCGGTTGCTCAGTGCCGCGACACGCACAGCGAGGTGTGCTGCCGCGACAGCGACGGGGCGAAGCGGGCGGGGGATGTATGCCTTGCCGGCTACCTGGTGGGGGAGGTCCTCGTGGGCGTCGTACACGACCTTCCTCCCCATCGCTCGCAGCAGTGGGATCGCCCAGACGAGCTCGGGATCGTGAAGGTGGACGATCGGGGCCTTCGTGCGCACCCCGGCAGCGATGGCCCGTGCCGACCCGAGAACGACGCGCAGTGCTCGCGGCATGCGGTCGAGCTCGATGAGCTCGACTGCGGTGCGCGGCGCGTCCGTGGTGCTCCGGACGGCCACCAGAGAGACCCGGTAACCGGCATCCGCAAGGGTGACGCACTCGCGGTAGTGGACACGGTTGTCGGACCAGGAGTGCACCGAGCTGACGTGGACGACGTCAGGACGGGTGCTGGCGTGAGTCACGGGACGTTCCCTTCTGAGGCGGTGGATGGACGCTAGGCGGCGACCGGCGACGTGCGGTCCACGAGCTACCGTCGTGCAGCCGAGAGCAGGACAGCCTCGAAGCGCTCGAACAGGTCGTCCCGGCTGAACATGCTCGCGGCGAGCCCTCGGCTGGCCGCCGACGCCCGCACGACGACGTCAGGATCTCGGGAGAGCAGCTCGACGAGCTGATCGGCCGCCGCGCGGGGATCGCGGCTGAGCCGCCACCCCGCACCTGCCTCGCACACAAGGTCACTGAGCCAGCCGCCGTGGTTGAAGAGCACCGGGCGACCTGCAGCGAGGGCGTCGAACACCTTGTTGAGCGAGTTCACGTGGAGCACGTCGTTGTCCAGCAACGTCGAGACGGCGAAGTCAGCGGCAGGCAGCAGGTCGGCGATCTCGCTCTTCGCCTTCGCTCCGACGAGGAGGCTGTCTGCGTCCAGACCGGCACTCGTCGCCTGCTCGCGGAGGCGGTCGAGCTGGGCGCCCGCCCCACAGACGACGAACTGCGTATGACCGGCCGGCAGGTGCGCCGCGACGTCGACGATCCACGGCAGGTCGTAGGTACGCCCCATGCTTCCTGCGTAGAGGATGACGGTCTTGCCTGCCCAGCCGTTCTCCGCGCGCACGGACTGACGTCTCTGCTCGTCCATCGTGAACAGTGCGATGTCGCTCGCGTTAGGGACGACTGTGACGGGGGCTGAGGGCGCGACGTCATGGACCCCTTCCGCCATCCCGGGAGACAGGGCGATGACGTGTCCCGCCCGCTTGTAGGCGAGTCGTTCGAGGGTGCGCGCCAGCCAGATCATCGGGCGGCTCCGCAGCTCGCCGAGAGCAATGGGCGCCTCGGGCCACAGGTCCCGCACCTCGAAGACGAAGGCGCAGCGCCGTGCCCACGCCGCGATGATGCCGGGGACAGCGGTGGTGAGGGGCGTGCTACTGGCGAGGACGACGTCGGCACGTAGTCGGGAGGCTGTTACGGAGCTCTTCAGCATGAACAGCACGAAGGCCGCCAGCCTGCGGCGCCGTGTCATCTCCGTGGAGAATCGGGACCTCGCGCGCAGGACGCGGACGCCCTCGTGAGTGGAGTCCGACGAGACGTTGCCCCCGGCGATGATCGTGACAGTGTGCCCGCGTGCGGCGAGTCGTCGCGCGAACTCCCAGGGGCGTGACCCGCCCGCTTCGGACGGCAGATGGAAGTGCTGGTGGATGTAGGTGATGCGAAGGGGGCGCTCCGGCCGGCGTGTCATGACGTTCCTGCCTCCGGGGAAGGGTGGGTCGCGAGGAGGGCGTTCCAGAGCCCACCTGTGTGCCAGAAGAGCACGCGCGAGCCGCGAGCGACGGTGCCGTCGGCAACCAGACCGAGAAGTCCGGCGAAGGCCTTGCCCGTGTACGTCGGATCCAGGGGGAGGCCGTGCTGCCAGCCCAGGCGCACAGCAGCGTGGGTCCTCGACGACGCCACACCGTACCCGCCGTCGACGTACTCGTCCGTGAACTCGACCCGTGGCCGCTCCGAACCGGCCCAGACTGCCGCCTCGGCCACTGCGCCTTCGCCGCGAGCGCGGGAACGGGCCACTGAGACACCGATGACGCGGGTGGACACCGCCGTGGTCTCCGCACCGGCGATGATTCCGCCCTGCGTCGCCCCCGTCCCGGACGCGACGACGATGACGTCGGGCCGGACCGAGGCGATGACGGAACGTGTCGCGTCCCGGTAGCTGATCGCGCCCAGCCGGGTGTGGCACCCACCTGGGATGACCTCCGGCCGCAGGCCGGCCGCCGCGTACTGCGATGCGCGCGCCTCGATGGTGGAGGCGATGTCGGAGGGCGGAACGACGTCGTACGACGCTCCGAGACGCGCGTACATCGCCAGCGAGGGGTCGTCGGCCGACGGCTGCCCATGCAGGACGAGGTGCGTGCCGACGCCCCTCTGCGCAGCCATCAGTGCCAGTGTCCGGCAGTGGTTGGACGAGACGCCTCCGTTGGAGATCCAGACCGCACCGTCGGTCTCGGCCTGTGCGAGCTCGGCCGAGAGCTTCCGGAACTTGTTGCCTGCGAGCGGGAACGGCAGGAGGTCGTCGCGCTTGGCGAGGAGCTCGACCTCGAGCGCCTCGCCAAGACGGTCGAACCGTTCGACAGGGCTCTCACCGAACATGGTGCGACCTCCAGTCCTCGACGGACAGTGACATGCGCAGCCGGTCGTCGTCGGCGTCGTCCGTCGTGTAGCCGAAACGCTCGTAGAGGCGGACGGCCGCGTGATTGTCCTTGGCGACGCTGAGGGAGGTGCCGGGAAACCGTCCCGTCGTGTCGAGCCAACGGTAGAACAGCGACATGGACTGGGTGCCGACCCCAGTTCCGTGGCGTCCGGGCGCCACGAAGAGGTAGAGCTCAGGCAGTGTGTGTGCCGGCGTCATCCGGGCGCCGAGCATCGCGACGGGAGAACCGTCGGACCGCTGGTAGACGACGAGGTCGACCCGTGTCGGGTCCCGGAGAACTCTGCGAAACCACGCAGTGGTCTCGTCGACAGACGGGTTGGCGGGGAGCCGCATGTGCCGCCGCACCTCTGGGTCGCTCATCCACGCGACGCGTGCGGGGATGTCGCCGACGGAGAACCGGCGAAGGCCGAGAGTGTCCGATGTCGGGTACGACCTGTGAATGTGGAGCGGTTCGCCGGTCTCACCGGCCACGACCGACACGTCGCTCGACCGCACCGCTCCCATGACGGTGGCGAGGAGGATCGCGAGATCGCCGCGGAACGACCAGTTCTCGACGTAGCGGACGTCGGTCTCCAGGCGTTCCTCCCAACCCACGTTGTTCCGGCCGCTGGTCTGAGCCAGACCGGTGATGCCCGGCCGCATCGCGTGCCGGCGATGCTCCCGGCCCGTGTAGTGGGGCATGTAGTGCGGGTACAGCGGGCGGGGTCCCACGAGGGACATGTCGCCGCGGAGGACGTTGATCAGCTGAGGGAGCTCGTCCAGGCTCGTGCGCCGCAGGAACCGACCGAGGGGCGTGAGCCGATCCGCGTCCGAGACGGCGGTGTTCTGCACGGGACCTGTCGTGGCGGCCATCGTCCGGAACTTGAGGATCTCGAACGGACGACCGTTGAGCCCGGTCCTCGTCTGCCGGAAGATCGCGGGGCTCCCGTCCCTCATCCGAACGGCAAGGTAGGTGGCCGCCGTGACCGGCGCCCAGACCGGGGAGCTCGCGAGAACGGCAAGGGAGTCGAAGATGCGCTTGGTCCGGCGAGCTCGCCGGACGACGGTGTCACTCATCGCTGGGGATCCCCGCCACCTCGATGTACTTGGCTCCGCGGCAGCCGGACCGATACTCGAGGGCGTCTTCATGGTGACGCCCGGTGAGCCATCGGACCATGGCGAGCGGGACGTTCGCGCCCGCGACGTGGCTGAACGGGTATCCGCCACCGAATCTCGGGTTGACGTCGATGACCCAGGGCTGATCGCCTCCGTCCACGATGACGTCGGTGTCGACCAGGCCCCGATGTCCGAGGGCGCGGGAGAGACGTGCGCCGGTCTCGCGGAACGGCGAGGCGTCCGTTGTCTCGGCCCGGTCGGTCTCACCACCGCGCATCGCGAGCTTCGTGCGCGCCAGAACCGCCTGGTACCTAGCGCCGAGGTCGTTCACCACGTCGAGGCCGTGCTCCTGGCCCGCGATGAAGGGCTGCACGACCAATGCCTCCGCCGCAACGGCGGGTGAGCCGAGAGGCGAACCTGTGCGGTCGTGCGCGTGCGGGAGCGCGCCTGAGATCGCCTGCTCGGCACGGTCGGCGTCGGTGATCACCAAGCCCGAGGACCCGCTGCCGTAACGGGCCTTGATGACGAGCCGCGACGCGCCAGGCAGAGTGTCTCGTCCCGACAGGTATGAGGCGGCGGTGACGGTCGGCGGGTAGCGGAGCCCGTGAGCGTCCAAGTGCGACGCGAGCTCGAACTTGTCCTCGACGATTGCCTGCGTGCGTTCCGACAGCCGGAGGAACTGCGTCGAGGGCGTCGCAAGCATCTCCGTACGCGCCCAGTGGGACAGCTCGTAGTCGTTGAGACTGAGCGCGACGTCGACCTCGTACCTGTCGCAGATTTGCAGCAGGGTGGGAAGGTACGCCTCGTCCCGGATGGAGGGAAGACGCTCGAAGGCGGACGCTTCTGCGCGTGCGGGGGCATCGGGGCTGGCGTCAGCGACGACGACGCGCGAACGGGGGGACACGGACTCGAGCGCTTCGCGGAACCAGCGAACGAGGTAGTTGCGGCGACCTGCGGAGGTGATGAGAACGGTGACTGCTCGTTCCGTCATGACGCCCTGTCGCCGTTCGCGAATGCGCGCAGCGCCCCGGAGATCCTCTCCCAGTCCTCGTCCCTGAGAGTTGTGCCGCTGGGCAGCGAGACACCTGATCGGAAGAGTCGCTCGGACGTGCCGGTGACGTAGGAGGTGCTCCCGGCGAACACCGGCTGGAGGTGCATCGGCTTCCAGAGCGGCCGTGCCTCGATCTGGCGGTCGGTGAAGTGCTTGATCAGCTCGGCCTGCGCGCCGCCCTCCGGTTCGACAAGCACCGAGGTGAGCCAGAAGTTGTCGCGGGTCGGTCCTCCCCCGGAGCCGTCGGGCACGCCGAAGAGCGTCACGCCCCCGAGATCCGCCACGAGCTCGCGGTACCTCAACCGGTTGGCGCGGCGAGTCTCGATCATGTCGTCCAGGCGACCGAGCTGAGCGCGTCCGATGGCAGCGAGGATGTTCGAGAGGCGGTAGTTGTACCCGACGTCGGTGTGCTCGTAGTGGACGACCGGCTGGCGGGCCTGGGTGGCGAGGTACCGCGTCCTCGCGGCCGTCTCGGCGTCGTCGGTGAGGAGCATGCCGCCGCCGGACGTCGTCATGACCTTGTTGCCGTTGAACGACAGGACCGCTGCGGTTCCGAAGCTTCCCGCGGGGCTGCCGTTCCGTCGTGCGCCGAGGGACTCTGCGGCGTCGGACAGGACCGGAACTCCTGCGCGCTCAGCGATCTCGATGATGCGCTCGTAGTCCGCGATCTTCCCCAGCAGGTCGACCGGGACGATCGCCGCCACCCGTCTGCCCCGGTCAGCGAGGTCAGCGAGTGCGTGCTCGAGGAGCTCGACGTCGAGGTTGCCCGTGCTGTCACAGTCGACGAAGACGGGCTCGGCGCCCGTGTAGACGATGGCGTTGGCAGTGGCGGCGAAGGTCATCGTCGCGGTGACGACGACGTCGCCGGGGCCGACCCCCAGGTTCAGCAGGCCCAGGTGCAGGGCAGCGGTCCCTGAGGACAGGGCGACCGCGTGCTGCCTGCCCGTGTAGGAGGCGATCTCCTGCTCGAAGGCATCCACCTCGGGGCCGAGCGGCGCGACCCACCCGCCACGGAGGGCGCGTACGACGGCCTCCTCCTCGGCGGGTCCCGTGTCGGGCGGCGACAGCAGGATTCGGTCGGTCACCGGGTGTGCTCCTTCTCGTCAGCCGGGTGCTGCGGTTCTGCTGGGGTGTGCCAGTCGGCGTCGCGAGCGAGTCGATCGAGCTTCGAGGGATCGACCGGCGGCACGGACACGTGCGAGACGAGCGGGTGGTTCGGGCGCACGCCGGTCTCGTTCTCGCTGAACAGATCCTCGTGGAGCTTCTCGTTCGGGCGCAGGCCCGTGAAGACGATGTCGATGTCCTCACCCGAGTGGGTGACGAGCCGTCGTGCGACGTCGAGGATCCTCACCGGCTCGCCCATGTCGAGGACGAGCACCTCACCGTCGCTCCCGATCGCGCCGGCCTGGATGACGAGCTCGCTGGCCTCCGGGATCGTCATGAAGTAGCGGGTGACGTCGGGGTGGGTCACGGTGATGGGGCCGCCTCGCTCGATCTGCTGGCGGAAGGTGTGGAGCATCGACCCACGCGAACCCAGGACGTTGCCGAAGCGCACCGAGAGGTACGTGCCGCTGGCGTGCTGGCCGTACCAGGCCGTGAGCTGCTCGGCGAGGCGCTTCGTCTTGCCCAGCACGCTGGTGGGGTTCGCCGCCTTGTCGGTGGAGATGTTGACGAACTTCTCGACACCGAACTCGGCGGACAGCTCGAGCAGGTTCTGCGTCCCGACGACGTTCGTCTTCCAGGCCTCGTCCGGGTACTGCTCGAGCATGGGCAGGTGCTTGAGGGCGGCGGCGTGGAACACGACCTCGGGGCGGTGTGCCGCGAAGATCTCCCGGAGGGCGTCCTTGTCGCGGATGCTCGCCAGGGCCATGTCCGGCGTGTCGAGGAGCGCCTTGCCGTAGATCGAGAGCTGGACACCGTGGAGAGCCGACTCGTCCCGGTCGAGGAGGATGAGCTCAGCCGGTCCGAACTTGTGGACCTGGCGCGCGAGCTCCGAGCCGATCGACCCGCCTGCCCCCGTGACGAGGACGCGCTTGTCGGTGAGGTAGTCCGCGATGCTGCCGATGTCGGTGGTGACCTGCCGCCGCCCGAGGATGTCGGCGATGTCGACCTCCTTGACGTCGCTCAGACGGACTCGTCCGCCGAGGATCTGGCTGAGAGGCGGCAGGAGGAGGAACTTCATCCCGGCGCCTTCGACGATGTCGGCGACCTCGCCGATCATCGCCTTGCCGGCCGCCGAGATCGCCAGAATGACGGTCGTGGCGTCCCGCTCACGAGCATGCCGCACGAGGGCGTCGCGGCCACCGAGGACCGGCACGTTGAACAGGTTGAGATGACGCTTAGCCGGATCGTCATCGATGAACCCGACCACCCGGTAGGGGGAGCTCGAGTCCATCTCGATGAGTCGGAGGAGCTGGTAGCCGGCGTCGCCCGCGCCGTAGATGAGGACGTTCTCGGTGGCCTCGCTCGCCGACCGCTTGGGCGTCCTCCATGCGCGGTATGCCCAGCGTCCGGCGGCCATGAAGATGAGGGCGAACGGCGGGGCGAGGAACGCGATGCCGCGTGGGAACTCTTCGAGGTCCCGGATGAAGGCGAACGCGACGATGAGGGTGAGGGCGACGACCACCATCGACAGCAGGAGGCCGAGACTCTCCTCGTAGCTTCCCACCCGGTACTTGCCGCGGTAGAGCTTGAGCAGCGCTCCGACGACGAGCTGCGTGACGCATGCGAGCCCCGCGTAGAGGAAGACGGTGCTCCACTGCGCCTCGTTGAGGTAGAACTCGTAGCGCGTCCCGACGATGACCGCCACGGCGACGCACCACGCAGCGCAGTCCCACAGCCCGATCAGACTCCGTCGCGCGAGCGTCCCCCCGGACAATTGGTTCCTCCTCGTGGCGGTATGCGCCGATAAAGCATCACGCGGCAGGAGGCCGCGGCCACGCTCCTCGAGCAGCATACGTGATAGGCGCCGTTCACCGGCCACCTCAGTTGCTGGCGGTCGAGTGGGGCAGGGGGCGGGGTTCGCGCCGGAGAAGCAAGGTTCGGGGCCTGGGTGTCCAGCCATCGCGGGGTAGCAGAGCCAGTACCACGACGGCGAGCGCAACTCCGTGCGAAGACAGTGAGGTGTTGAGCCCGGAGTTGCTCAGAGTGATGGCCGGCATGAGGAGCACAAGAGCAGGTACTGCCGCCGGAAGGCCTTGCGCGGCGTAGTCAGCTGCGGCGAGGACCACGGCAAGGAGCACGGCGGCTATGAAGGCACCGATCCAGCCGGCGTTGGCGTACCCGTGCGCGAAGACGTTGCCGTTCATCGACACGTTGGTCGCGCCGGTGACGTGCTCACCGATGATTCGAAAGTAGCCACGCTGGTAGGGGTACTCGATGAATGGGGAGAGGATGGAGTTGCTGAGGTGAACTTTCGGGTGTTGGTCGAAGAAGTCGACGTACTCGGCGGTGATGCGCCCCGGGGTGACGAGGAACCGGCGCACCAGGAGCGAGGTCCATGTGATCGAGTTCGACAGGTGGTCGACGGCCATGGTGAAAAGAGGAAGAGCAGCGGCGCCCCACAGGAAGACCCTCGCGCGAGGAGTGGGATTGCGGTTGAAGATCCATGCGGCGATGAGAAGCGCAGGTAGTGACATCACCATCGTCTTGTATCCGGAAGCCGAGAACAGGAGAAGCTGTCCGAACGCGCCCGCCAGGATCGGGAGGAGACGCCGTTGCAGGGCGCCGCGGGCGATGATCACTGGATTGAGGACGTTGGCCTGCCACGAGATGAGGTAGCCGCCGACGCCACCGGCCGCGGCGAGACCCTCTCGGTAGTCGTCGCGGACGTCGTAGACGTCGAACAAGCTGACGATCTGGAACTGCAGTCCGATGGTTGAGGCAAGGTAGGCATACACGGCTACCGAGAAGCCACCAATGAGCAGCCAGAAGGTTGTGGACGAAGGACGCCACCGCGGGACGCGCCGGATCCGGAAGAAGCGGGTGAGCGCTATCGTCAGGACGAATGCACCGCCGACACCGATCGAGGTCTCCATGGCCAACGCAGGTGTCAGATTGCCCGCGTAGTGGCCGAGGAGCACTGAGGGCGCTCCCGCAACGATGTACAGGACCCACAGCACGAACGAGGACGGGCGCTCGACCTTGCGTGGAAGGCAGAGCGCCATAACCGCTGCGATAGCAATGGCGTAGAAGTACAGGTCAGTCGCCGGTGTGCGGTATGTGGAGCCGCGGTATCCGAAGGTCGGGGCGATCATCTCCCGGTACGCCCAGTGGACAGTGAGGGCGTAGGCCACGGCGCCCATAACGACCACAGAGCCGCCGACCAGCGACCGGCCGAGGGCCTGCTGCTCGTCGAGTTCGGGCGGCGCTGTGGTCATCGGCACGATGCTACCTGCGCAACCTCTACCGGCCGATGGGCTGCTTCGCGCCGGGGCGCGCCAGGCTGGTTGATGCGGCCGCGCACCAGGACTGGGCCAACGGCGGAAGCCGCCGGGCCCCGCCGACCGGCCATCTGCACCGGTCCCAGTGGTGGCGCCTGCGAAGGGACGCATTCCCTCACACCACGTGTGACGGAGTCTTGGCTGCGCTGCGCTGGAGCGCGGGCGGCTGGACCGGTTCCTCATCCCCAGTTGGGCCCTCAGCGCGCGATACCTGTCGGCACTTCATCGCGGTGCGCGCCGACATCTTGGCCGGGCGGCGTAGGTGGGAACAGGTCATCCGCGTGTGCCCGTGCCGGGTGGGGCATCGAGCCATAGCCTGCCCTCCATGCACAGGGGCATCACCGTCGTCGCCGCTCCGGACTCCTTCAAGGGGAGCCTCAGCGCCCTGCAGGCTGCGCAGGCGATGGCCGCCGGCGCCCGCCGCGCCCTCGGGCCGGGGGCGACGATCACCCCGGTGCCGATGGCCGACGGCGGCGAGGGCACCCTCGACGCGCTGCTCGACGCCTGGGAGGGCCGCGAGCAGCTCCACGAGGTCACCGACGCGATCGGCCGCCCCCGCATCGCCCGGTACGGCCTCTCGGCCGACGGCACGACGGCGGTCATCGAGGCGGCCGAGGCGAACGGCCTCCCGCACGTGCGTGACGCCACCCTGCGCCCGCTCCTCGCCGACTCCGCCGGCGTCGGCGAGCTCGCCCGCGCCGCCCTCGAGGCCGGCGCGCGGGAGATCCTCCTGTGCATCGGCGGCTCTGCCACGACCGACGGCGGCACCGGCATCCTCCGCGCGCTCGGCGCGCGCTTCCTCGACCGGGACGGCAACCCGACCCGGCCCGGTGGAGGGTCACTCGCGGCCATCGACCACATCGAGCTCGACGACCTGCACCCGCTGGCCCGCCAGGCCAGCTGGCGCATCGCCGTCGACGTCGACAACCCGCTCGTCGGCGCTCGCGGGGCGGCCGCCGTCTTCGGCCCGCAGAAGGGGGCGACGCCGTCCGACGTCGCCGTCCTCGACGCCGGCCTCGCCCACCTCGCCGCGGCGCTCGCGGACGAGACGGGCACGGACGAGGACACCCTCCTCCGCGCGCCTGGGATGGGTGCCGCCGGCGGGATCCCCGCCGCCCTCACCGCCGTGCTGGGAGCGCAGACCGTCCCCGGCTCTCGGCTCGTGGCCGATGCCGTCGGCCTGCCCGCCCTCCTCGCCGACGCGGACGTCGTCCTCACCGGCGAGGGCAGCCTCGACGCGCAGTCGCTGCACGGCAAGGTCGTCGACGGCGTGCGCGCCTGTGCGCGCGAGGGGGCCGCCGTCGTCGTCATCGCCGGGCGGGTCGACCTCACGGCCACGGAGGTGGCCGAGGCGGGACTCACCGCGGCCGTGTCCATCGCCCGCGGGCCGTCCGCCGCGCGGCAGCTGCGGCACAACGCCGCCGAGCTCGTCGCGGAGGCGGCGGAGACCGTCTGCCGCCTCCTCGCCCACCACTGACGCGTGCAAAGGAGCACCACATGATCGACGTCCTCGTCCTCGTCGTCCTCGTCGCGGCCATCGTCTACACGACGGCGAAGCTCAAGATCTCCCCGTTCCTCGCCCTCATCGGGGCGGCGATCATCGGCGGCTTCGCCTTCCGGCTGCCCACCGCGGACATCGTGCCGACGATCCTCGAGAGCTTCGGCAACACGATGGGGACCATCGGGCTCGTCATCCTCTTCGGGACGATGATCGGGCTGGTGCTCGAGCGGTCCGGGGGAGCGATCTCGATGGCGGACGCGCTCATCAAGGTGCTCGGGACCCGCTTCCCGAACCTCACGATGAGCGTCATCGGCTACATCGTCGCGATCCCGGTGTTCTGCGACTCCGGGTACATCATCCTCAACTCGCTGCGCAAGGCGATCGCGGTGCGCGCCAAGGTGTCCCCGGTGGGCATGGCGGTGGCGCTCATGACCGGTCTGTACGCGACCCACACGATGGTGCCGCCGACCCCCGGCCCGCTCGCGGCGGCCGGGGAGCTGGGGGTCATCGAGGACCTCGGGCTCGTCATCGGGCTCGGCCTGCCCGTCGCGGCGGTAGCCGCTGGTGCGGCCCTCCTCTATGCGAGCCGGCTGCGGAAGAGGACCTTCGAGCTGCTGCCGAAGAGCGCGGAGGAGCCTGAGCTCGACCAGTCCTACGAGGAGCTGCGCGCCAGCTACGGCACCCTGCCGCCGGCGTCGCTCGCCTTCCTGCCGATCCTCGTCCCGATCGTCCTCATCTGCCTCGCGTCCTTCGGGAACCTGCCCAGTGCACCCTTCGGGGAGGGCACCCTCCTCACCGCGCTGCAGTTCCTGGGCAACCCCTCGGTCGCGCTCATCATCGGCTTCGCCCTCGGCGTCCTGCTCCTCAAGGGGCACGGGAAGCTCGAGCAGTTCAACGAGATCGTCACCGGCTCGATCGGCGTGGCCGCCCCGATCCTCCTCATCACCGCGGCCGGCGCGGCCTTCGGCGGGGTGCTCGGGGCGGGCGAGCTCACCGACTTCATCGCCGACAACCTCAGCACCCTGGGCCTGGGCATCTTCGTGCCCTTCATCATCGCCGCGGCGCTCAAGACGGCGCAGGGCTCCTCGACGGTCGCGATCATCACGACGGCAGCGCTCGTCGCCCCGATGCTCGAGAGCCTCGGTCTGGACGGGACGATGGGCGGGGTGCTGACGGTGTTCGCCATCGGTGCCGGCGCCATGGTGGTGTCCCACGCCAACGACTCCTACTTCTGGGTCGTCTCCCAGCTGAGCCGCATCCCGGTCGCCACCGCCTACCGCACCCTCACGCCCGCGACGGCGGTCGAGGGTGTCGCCGCGATCGCGGCCACCTGGGTCCTGAGCCTCATCGTCCTGTAGCCGGAGGAGCCGACCGGGCTTCTCCACCCCCCACTACGGCCAAGAGGGAGGTACTGCGGCGATGAAGCCGCCTGCTGGGGGCGCCCGTGCAAAGACATGCTTGACAGGTGTGCGAGGTCACATTACGTTCAACCCATGCGAAACCGGTTTCCCTCGGAGACGAGGCGGCCCACGATCGAGGATGTGGCGCGGCTCGCTGGAGTCTCGAAGGGAACCGTCTCGAAGTTCATCAACGGAGGTGACTACTACGTCGCCAAGGAGACTCAGGCGCGCATCGCTGCCGCGGTGGCCGAGCTCGAGTTCCAACCGAACGCGATCGCGCGCGACCTGGTGCGTCGGCGGACCAACACCGTCGGCGTCATCGTCGCCAACATCGCCAACCCGCTGTATCCCGAGATTATCGCCGCTGTCAGCGAGGAGCTCGACGCCAGTGATTTCACCGTTCTCTTCGGGAGCAGCGACGGAAGTGCGGCCAAGGAGGCGGACCTGGTCCGGTCGATGCGTCAGCGGCAGGTCGACGGCATCATCATCGCCTCGGTGCGCATGGATTCCACGGAGGTCGCGAGGCTGGTGGGAGCCGACGTCGATGTCGTTCTGGTCAGCAGGAATCTGCGGGAAGAGGGGCTGGTCAGCAGCGTTATCGTCGACAACCAGGGCGGGGCAGGTAGGGCCGTGCGGCACCTGGTCGAGCACGGCCACGCGAGGATCGCTCACATCGCCGGCCCACAGGACGTCGTCCCCTTTGCTGACCGTCGAGAGGCGTACCAGCGCGAGTGCCTCGACGCGGGAGTCGACGTCGATCCGTCTCTCCTCATCGTGGCTCGGCAGAGCAGCCATGAGGCAGGCGCCGAGGCAGTCAATGCACTTCTCGACCTGCCGTCCCCGCCGACCGCCGTCTTCGTCGGCAGTGACACTATGGCGATGGGAGTCCTGGAGGCGTGCGACCGACGGCGCGTGTCCGTCCCCAGGGATCTCGCCGTCGTGAGCTTCGACAATGTCTGGGTAGGTCGCATGCCGGGCGTCCAGCTGACGTCCGTCGACTCCAGATCGAGAGAGATCGGCAGGCTGGCCGCCAAGCGCCTGGTCGCCCGGATCGAGGCGCGGTGGCGCGGCGACGATGTGCCCCCTGCTGCGACGCTGACGCTACCGACCGATCTCGTCGTCCGGCGTACGTGTGGTTGCGTCCCCGGCTGACCGGCCGGAACCCCGAGCATCTCGTGTCGCTCGAGCGTTCCTGAAGCAGGAGTAGTAGGAAAACGGTTTTTCAACAGCACCAGCTCAGCTCTACAGACGTCACAGAGGACGTCTTCATCCAAAGGAGGACCACCATGATGCGTACCAAGCGCGGCCTGTCTGTCGCGGCCACAGTCCCACTGCTCTTCGCGCTCGCTGCATGTAGCAGCGCCGCCGAGGTGACTGGCGCCAGCGGAGCGGATGGCAGCGGAGAGCAGACCAGCTTCACCTACACGAGTGACCAGGACGGTATCGCCGAGCTCCCCGGCGAGGAGCTGGCCGAGTCTCTGGGAGAGGTCGAGGCCAGCGAGGAGTACCGGGTCGCGGTGATCCTCAAGGCGCTGACGAACCAGTACTGGCAGGGCATCGCCCTGGGCGCGGAGGCGGCTGGCGAGCACTACGGGGTCGACGTCACCGTACAGGCGGCAAGCAGCGAGACGGCACAGACCGAGCAGCTGACGATCGCCCAGACCCTCACCGGACAGAACTTCGACGCCTATGTCGTCGCCCCCGAGAGCACGTCCAACCTCACCCCGGCGCTGCGCGCGATGGAGGCCCAGGGGGCGCCCATCGTCAACGTCGACGACGCTCGCGTCGCCGCCACCACCTACGTCGGCCCCGACCACGAGAGCAACGGCATCCAGGCTGCCGAGGAGTTCGCCCGGCAGTTCCCCGAGGGCGGCAAGGTCGCGCAGATCGAGGGCCAGGCCGGCTCCAGCGCCGCGATCCTGCGGATCGCCGGCTTCGAACGGGGCGTCGACGAGGCAGGCAACCTGGATCTCGTCGCGAGTGTCCCCGGCGACTGGGACGCAGACAAGGCGTTCGCCGCCGCTCAGCAGATCATCCGCCAGCACCCCGATCTCAAGGGCATCTACGCGAACAACGACACGATGGCCGTCGGCGTCGCCCAGGCGGTCAAGGCCGCAGGGAAGGACATCGCGGTGATCGGCACCGACGGCGTGCCCGAGGCCATCGCCGGCGTCCGGGACGGCTCGATGACAGCCACCGTCAGTCCCCTTCCGTACTGGGAGGGCTACTGGGCCGTCGAGTCCGCCATCCGGCTGCTGGAGGGCCAGGAGGTGGCGCCCTGGGTCGTTGCGCCGGCCCAGCTCGTCCGCGCCGACAACGTCGACGAGTTCTACGACACCGACGGCCTGGTGCTCACCGACATCTTCGAGCGTTAGGAAAAGCCATGAGTGACCACGTCGCGGCGCTCCAGGTGCGTGGCCTGACGAAGAGCTTCCCGGGCGTCAAGGCGCTGGAGGACGTCAGCTTCGAGGCCTACCCCGGTGAGGTCCACACGCTCCTGGGGGAGAACGGCGCCGGAAAGTCCACGCTGCTCAAGACGGTCTTCGGCATCCAGCGGCCAGACTCCGGGGAGATCCGGGTCGATGGCGCCGCCGTGTCCTTCGCTCGGCCCGCGGACGCCATGCGAGCGGGCATCGCGATGGTGCACCAGGAGCTGAGCCTGGTGCCGCAGCTGACCGCTGTCCAGAACCTCGTCCTCGGGCGGGAGAGGACCCGGGCGGGAGTCATCGACTGGCGCGCAGCACGACGCGAGGCCCGTGCCGCCCTCGCCCAGCTCCACTTCGACGCCCCGGCGGAAGTCCCGGTCTCGCGGCTCAGCGTCGCCCAGCAACAGCTGGTCGAGCTCGCGCGTGCACTCAGCACCGATGCTCGAACCATCATCCTCGACGAGCCGACGGCGTCGCTGACCACCGCAGAGAGCGCCCGCCTGTTCGCCGTCATCGAGAACCTGCGGGCCGCGGGCAAGGCGATCATCTACGTCTCCCACCGCCTCAGGGAGGTGCTGGCCCTCTCCGACCGAGTCACCGCACTCCGGGACGGCAGGCTCGTCGGCACCAAGGTGCGGTCGGAGATCACCTCCGAGGACGACCTCGTCCAGATGATGGTAGGCCGCGACCTCAGCGCCCTGGGCGTGCCCTCGACCGGGACCGAGCCTGGCGAGGAGCTGCTCCGGGTGGAGAACCTCACCGTCCCCGGGGTGGTCGACGACGTCTCACTCACCGTGCGTCGCGGTGAGGTCGTTGGCCTCGCCGGGATGGTCGGCGCCGGCCGGACCGAGCTGGCTCGCGCTGTCGTCGGCGCCGACCAGCGAAGCGCGGGCACCATCTACGTGCACGGCAAGCGCACCCGCATCCGGCGGCCCAGCGACGGCATCCGTGCCGGCATCGCCCTGCTCACTGAGGACCGCAAGCACCACGGGCTCGCGCTGGACATGACGACGGCGTCCAACGTCACCCTCATGGACCCTCCCGGCCGCGCCGGCGTGATCAACCGCAGCAGGCAGCGCGAGGTGGCGTCCGAGGCGCTCCTCCCGCTCAACACGAAGATGCAGGTCGACAAGCCGGTGCGCACGCTCTCGGGCGGCAACCAGCAGAAGGTCGTGCTCGCCCGTTGGCTTCGGTCCGACGCGGACATCTTCATCTTCGACGAGCCCACGCGCGGGATCGACGTCGGTGCCAAGGGCGAGATCCACGGCATCATGCGGGCGCTCGCCGACGCCGGGAAGGCGGTCCTCATGATCTCCTCCGACCTCCTGGAGGTGCTGGCGATGAGCGACCGCGTCGTCGTGATGAGGCGCGGTCGGGTGGTTGCCGAAATGGACCGCGACACCGCGACGGAGGAGGCGGTGGTGCGACATGCCGCCGGCGACTGACCCCCGTCCTCGCCCCCGACCACTCGCCCGTCGCACAACCCACGCAGGAGAATGACCATGTCCCACACCGCAACGCTCGACCCGCAATCCGCCCCGCCGGCGGCTCACGACGCTCCAGCGGCCTCGTTCAGCGCCCGATCGCTGGCCGGCAAGGCGGCCCGCCAGGGCGGCCTCATCGCCGTCATCATCGCGCTCGTGGTGGCCTTCGGCATCGCCCGGCCGTTCTTCCTCGAGACCGGCAACCTGATGAACGTCCTCCTCCAGGCGGCCGTCGTGGGGATCCTCGCCCTCGGGCAGACCTACGTCCTGCTCACGGGCGGCATCGACCTTTCCATCGGGTCGATCGTGGCGGTGAGCGCCGTCTGCAGCGGCCTCTTCGCCCAGCAGATGCCTGTGCCCCTGGCCATCCTCTGTGCGCTGCTCGTCGGCGCGGGGTGCGGGCTGGTCAACGGCCTGCTCATCACCGTCACGAAGATCACCCCGTTCATCATCACTCTCGGCACGATGAGCATCTACGGCGGCCTCGCCCTCATCATCTCCGGCGGTCAGGCCGTGTACGGCATCCCGGTCGCGTTCGAGAACGCGCTGGCCGGAGGCGTCGCAGGCATCCCGATTCCCGTTGTCCTGCTCGTCGTCCTCACCGTCACCTCGATCCTCGTCCTGCGCTACACCCTGTTCGGTGAGTACCTCGTCGCGATCGGCGGGAACTCGGAGGTGGCTCGGCTCGCCGGCATCAAGGTGGGCAAGCACACGGCTTTCGCCTACGTCGCGGCCGGTGCCGCAGCCGGTCTGGCGGGGTGCATCCTCACGGCGCGCCTCGGAGCCGCGGACCCCACGCTCGGGGCCGACCTCCTCCTCACCGCCATCGCGGCCACCGTCATGGGTGGCACGAAGCTCGCCGGAGGCGAGGGCAGCATGGCCGGCGCCGCCTTCGGCGCGATCATCATCGCCACGCTGACCGCCGGGCTCACCTCGCTCAACGTCCAGGCCTTCTACCAGCAGGTCGCCGTGGGCGCGGCCATCATCCTCGCCCTTCTCGTCGACCAGCTGGCTAAGAGGCGCAGGGCCTGACCTCACCAGCTCCGCACACTCGAAGGAAGACCTACTCATGCCAGTCCACCTGTCCGTCGACCACGACGGCGTCGCCCACCTCACCCTGGCGAGGTCAGAGAAGCGCAACGCCCTTGACCGCGCCATGCTCGAGGACCTCCGGCGGTGCGTCGCGTCGATCGCGGAGCGCGACGACGTCATCGCGCTGGTCGTCCGCGGCGAGGGAGGGGTGTTCTGCGCCGGCGCCGACATCGGCGACTGGGTCGCACCCACCCACGACGCGGCGGCCGAGCTGTCCCGCCTCGGCCAGGACGCCTTCTCCGCGCTCGCGGCCCTCCCTGTGGTGAGCGTCGCCGTCATCGAGGGCGTCGCCGTGGGAGGCGGCCTGGAGCTCGCGCTCGCCTGTGACTTGCGGATCGCGGCCTGCGACGCACGGCTGGGACTGCCCGAGCTCGCGCTGGGCAACTTGCCGGCCTGGGGCGGCACCGCCCGGCTCGCCGACGTCGCCGGCCTCGGCGTCACCCGACAGCTCCTGCTCACCGGCGAGCTCATCTCCGGCGAGCGAGCCGCCGAGCTGCACGTCGTCACCTCCGCGCATCCCTCCGAGACCCTGCCCGAGGCCGTCGCGGCCTGCATCGATCGGCTGCGCAGCAGCGAGCCCTACGCAACGTCGCTGGCCAAGCAGGTGCTGGACGAGCTCACCAGCGTGCTGGGCGTGGAGGCGGCCCTGGCCGGCTACACCGCCTGCCTCGACACCTCCCGCCAGCGCAAGCAGGCGTTCCTCGATCAAAGGGCAGCCGCCAAGGCGGCCCAGGCCACTCGCATGACAGGAGTCAGCTCATGACCACGCAAGCCCTGACCTACGACACCGCCATCCTGGGCGACTCCCTCCTCGGACACCGTGACGGCGTCCCCGTCATCGGCTCGCTCGTCGCGGGCAAGGGCGTGGGCTCGGACGAGGACGACGCTGTCCGCATCAGCCCCGCGCTGGGCGCACCGCTGTTCCACGGCGGGTTCGCGCCGGAGGCGCCGGTGGACGCAGCGGTCGCCGCAGCACGCGAGAGTTTCCACCACGGAGCGTGGGGTCGCAGCTCCGGCCGCGACCGGGCTCGGGTGCTGACCAGGACCGCGCAGCTCATCGAGGAGCGATCAGAGGAGCTGGCCGAGCTGCTGCTCCTCGAGACCGGCAAGCCCATCCGCGAGGCGCGAGGCGAGGTGGCCTCGGCCGTCAATGCCTTCGAGTACTTCGCCGGGCTGGCCCGCGACATCAACGGGCGCACGCTGCGCGACGTCAGCAGCGACGTGTTCGCCTTCACGTTGCGCGAGCCGGCCGGTGTCGCGGGGCTGATCGTGCCCTTCAACTTCCCACTCGGCATCCTCGGGCAGAAGCTGCCGCCGGCGCTCGCCGCCGGGTGCACCGTCGTCATGAAGCCGAGCCCGCTCACGCCCCTGAGCTCCCTCGCCGTCGCGCAACTGATGTACGAGGCAGGCCTCGAGCCAGGCGCCCTGTCCGTGCTCGTCGCCGAGGGCCCTACGGGCGCCGCTCTCGTCACCCACCCGCACACCGACGTCATCAGCTTCACCGGCTCGACCGCCACCGCCCGGCGCATTGCGGCGAGCGCTGGGACGAACCGCCTCAAGCGGGTCGCGCTGGAGGCGGGCGGCAAGACGCCGGTCATCGTCACGCGCCACGCCGACCTCGACACCACGGTCGACGGGCTGCTCTTCTCCTCCTTCTTCAATCAGGGACAGGTGTGCGTCGCGGGCTCGCGGATCCTCGCCGACGCCGCCATTGCCGAGGAGCTCACCGAGCGCATCGCCAGCCGTGCCGCCGAGATCCACCTCGGTGACCCCCACAACGAGGCGACCGAGATGGGCCCGCTCATCTCTCAGCAGCACTTCGACGCCGTCCTGGCCAGTGTGGAGCGAGCGTCCGCCGAGGGCGCCGAAGTGGTCAGTGGGGGAGGCGTGGCTACCGTCGACGGGACCACCGCCTCGCCCTACCTGGCGCCGACCGTGCTCTTCACCGACTCCGACGCCAACCACGCGGTGCGCGAGGAGTTCTTCGGCCCGGTCACCACGGTGCAGCCCTACCGCGACCTCGCCGAGGCCGCGGAGCGGGCCAACGACCAGCAGTACGGCCTAGCCGCGTCGGTGTGGACGCGTGACGTCGAGGAGGCCGTCGAGCTCACTCTCGGGCTCGACGCGGGCACCGTCTGGGTGAACGGCTCGACCGACTCCTTCCCCGAGATGCCACTGGGCGGGCGGCGCGACAGCGGCCACGGAGCCGAGTTCGGCCGTGAGGGAATGGAGTTCTTCACCGACCTCAAGACCGTTCAGATCCGCAGGGGCGTGCGTGAGGCCTGGTACGGCCGATGAGCTCCTTCGATCTCACGGGGCGCACGGCGCTCGTCACCGGGGCCCTGGGCGGGCTGGGCCGCGAGATGGTCCGTGCCCTCTCCCGCGCAGGGGCCCGGGTCGCCGTGCACCACCTCGGGGAGCCGGATGCCGCAGCGGCGCTCGTCGCCGAGCTCGTCGACGGCGGAGGCGAGGCCGTCGCCGTCGAGGGCGACGTGTCGGACTGGGACGAGGCCGCGTCGTTCGTCGCGGCAGCCGAAGCCGCTCTCGGGCCACTCGACGTCCTCGTCAACAACGCCGGGATTATGTCCGCCGCTCGCGTTGTCGACATGACGCTCGAGGACTGGCGGCGCACGATGAGCGTCGACCTCGACGGCGTCTTCATCACCTCCCGGCACGTCCTGCTTGGCATGCTCGAGCGCGGCGGGGGAACGATCGTCAACCTCTCCTCGCAGCTGGCGTTCAAGGGCGCCGAGGAGTTCGTCAGCTACTCCGCGGCCAAGGCCGGCGTCATCGGCCTCACCCGCGCCTTGGCCCGCGAGGTCGGGCCGGTCGTGCGCGTCAACGCCGTCGCGCCCGGACCGATCACCACGCCCATGACCGACGCGGCCTTCGACGAGGAGCTCACCGCCGCCCGCACCGCAGGCCTCGTGGCCGGACGGATGGGCCTGGCACACGAGATCGCACCGGCCGTCGTCTACCTGGCCAGCGACGCGGCCTCCTTCATGCACGGTCAGACCATCCACCTCAACGGCGGCGGAGTGATGGCGTGAGGCGCCTCCGTCGACCGTCCGTCTGCTCAAAGGAGATAGCATGACCAAGTCCACGACCGCTCGTGCCCGCCGTCGGGTGCGGGGCGGCCCCCGGTTCGCGTCCGCACGTGAGGCGGTTGCGATGGTCCGGCCCGGCGACACCCTCGCGATCGGGGGCTCCGGCGGTGGCCTGCTCGAACCCGACCTGCTGCTCCGCACCCTCGGCGAGGTGTACCGCGAGGGCAACGGGCCTGGAGGCCTCACGCTCGTCCACACCACAGGTATCGGCGACCGTGAGGGCGGCGGCATGGACCATCTGGCCCAGCGCGGACTCGCGCGCCGGATCATCGCCGGGAACTGGGGCATGGCCCCGCGGATGAGCCAGATGGTCCTCGACAACGAGTTCGAGGCCTACAACTTCCCGCAGGGCGTCATGAGCCAGCTGCTCCGGGAGATCGCCGGCGGCCGGCCCGGGCTCGTCACCCACGTGGGCCTCGGGACCTTCTGCGACCCGCGGAAGGAGGGCGGCCGGCTGAATGCGGTGACGACCGAGGACCTCGTCCAGGTCATCGAGCTCAACGGCCGCGAGTGGCTGTTCTACCCCTCGATCAACCTCGACGTCTGCTTCATCCGAGGCACGACCGTCGACGAGGACGGCAACATCTCGCTTGAGGAGGAAGGTGCCAACCTCGAGACTCTGTCGGTGGCCCAGGCGACGCGCAACAGCGGCGGCCTGGTCATTGCGCAGGTCAAGCAGGTGGCCCAGGCCGGGTCACTCGACCCGCGCTCGGTCGTCGTCCCCGGGATCTGCGTCGACGTCGTCGTCGTCAACCCCGAACAGCGGCAGCTGGTCACCCATGACTACAACCCGGCATTCTCCGGACAGCTGCGCCAGTCGCTCAGCCGCCTTGAGAAGTTCCCGCTCGACCAGCGCAAGGTCGTCGCGCGACGCGCCGTCTCGGAGATCCACGACGGCGACGTCGTCAACCTCGGGGTCGGTATCGCCGACGGCGTCGCCTCCGTCGCGGCGGAGGAAGGTTGGTCGGACCGCTTCACCCTGACGATCGAGCAGGGGCTCGTGGGCGGGGTGCCGGCGCGCGGGGTGATCTTCGGCGTCGCCACCAACCCCGTCGCCATCCTGGACCAGCCCTACCAGTTCGACTTCTACGACGGCGGTGGGCTGGACATCGCCTTCCTTGGATTCGCGCAGGTCGACCTCGCGGGCAACGTCAACGTCTCGAAGTTCGGCAGCCGCGTCGTTGGCACCGGTGGGTTCGTCAACATCTCCCAGAACGCGGCCACGGTGGTGTTCTGCGGGACGTTCAGCGCCGGGGGGCTGCGCGCGCTCCCGGTGGACGGGCGTCTGCACCTGGACGCCGAGGGGCGGCACACGAAATTCGTCGAGAACGTCGAGCAGGTGACGTTCTCGGCGGAGCAGGCCCGGCTGCGCGGCCAGCGCATCCTCTACGTCACCGAGCGTGCTGTCTTCACCCTCGGTGAGAACGGGCTCGTCCTCACGGAGGTTGCCCCCGGCATCGATGTCCAGACCCAGGTGCTGGACCAGCTGCCCGGCCACGTCGAGGTCTCCGCCGACCTGGTCGAGGTCGAGCCCGCGATCTTCCGTGACCTCCCGCTCGGACCCGCCTGGCGCGAGGACTTCAGAGCCCGTGTCGAGTCCCGCCCCTCCGTCGGGCAACGTCTGCCCCTCCTCGCCCCCTCCGCACGAAAGTAGGTCGTCCATGAACCGCTACACGTACGTCATCGTCGGCGCCGGCGCCGCCGGGTGCGTCCTCGCCAACCGGCTCAGTGCCGACACGAGCAACCGCGTCCTGCTCCTCGAGGCGGGGGCGACCGATTGGCACCCGCTGGTCAAGATCCCCGCCGCGTTCTCGATGCTCATGGGCGGGTCGGCGAACTGGATCTTCGACACCGCCCCGCAGCAGCACCTGGAGAACCGCTCGATGTTCCTTCCGCAGGGCAAGGGGCTGGGCGGCAGCACGTCGGTGAACGCGATGCTCTACATCCGCGGGAACCGGCTCGACTACGACGAGTGGGCCGAGCTCGGCTGCGACGGCTGGTCGTACGAGGACGTCCTGCCCTACTTCACGGTGCACGAGCGCAACGAGCGCCTGGCCGACGAGTACCACGGCATCGACGGCGAGCTCAATGTCGCCGACCAGGTGCAGACCAACCCCATGTCCAAGGCCTTCGTCCGGGCGGCGCAGGAGGTGGGCATCCGACGGACCGACGATCCCAACGGGGCCTCCCAGGAGGGGGTGTTCTTCCATCAGGTCACGCAGCGCAACGCGCGCCGGGAGAGTGCCTCGACGGCATTCCTCCGTCCGGTGCTCAAGCGGCCCAACCTCACCGTCGTCACCGGGGCGCAGGTCTCCAAGATCCTCATCGAGGACGGCCGCGCGACGGGAGTGCGCTACACCCGCAAGGGCGTAGAGACGGTGGCCCACGCGACCAGCGAGGTCATTGTCAGTGCGGGGGCGATCAACTCGCCGAAGCTGCTGCTGCTCTCCGGCATCGGGCCGGCCGACGAGCTGAAGGCGGCCGGCGTGGACGTCGTCCACGACCTGCCCGGCGTCGGGAAGAACCTGCGCGACCAGCTCGAGGTCTACATCACCCGGGAGGCCGCCCACCCGGTGACATACAGCGGCGAGAACCGGTGGCACCGCGCGGCGCTGCACGCGATCGAGTACGGGCTCTACCGCACGGGGCCGGCCACCGCGACGATCACGGAGGCGGGGGCGTTCATCAACAGCAGCGACAAGGTGCGGTCGCCCGACATCCAGCTGCACTTCCTGCCCGCGTACGTCGTGTGGAAGGACGGCGCACGCTCGGCGGAGAAGATCCCCGGCCACGGAGTCACGCTGCTCGCCTGCAACGTCCGTCCGACGTCGAGTGGGTCGGTGACCATCACGTCACCCGACCCGTCCGCGCCGCCCGTCGTGGACCCGAACTACCTCGCCACGCCGGAGGACATGGAGGTGGCCGTCGAGGGGTTCAAGGCCATGCGCCGGGTGTTCGACGCCCCGGCATTCAGGGGTCTGCTCAAGGAGGAGAAGCTTCCCGGGAAGTCGGTCCAGACCGACGAGGAGATCCGGTCCTTCATCAAGAAGTGGGGCAAGACCGACTACCACCCGGTGGGTAGCTGCAAGATGGGTGTCGACGACCTCGCTGTCGTCGACCCGGAGCTGAGGGTCCGGGGTCTTGAGGGACTGCGGGTGATCGACTCGTCCATCATGCCGACGATCATCAGCGGCAACACCCAGGCTCCGGCGATGATGATCGGGGAGAAGGGCGCCGCACTGGTTCTCGGGAGCGACCGATCGCGCTCGCAGGAGGTCGTGACGGCGAGCCGTGGCCGCTGAGCCTGGCCACGACGTCCCTGCCCGGACTCGCCGCTATCTGAGGGTGGGGCGCCGCGCCAGGAAGCTCTCGAGCACCTGGGCGACGCCGTCCTCCTCGACCGGAGGGGCGACGTAGGCGGCGGCGGCCCGGGCCTCGTCGTGACCGTTGTGCATGGCGAAGCCGTGGCCGGCCCAGCGCAGCATCTCGACGTCGTTGGGCATGTCCCCGAAGGCAACGACGTCGGCTTGCTCGACGCCCCGGGCGCGGGCGTGCTCGGCGAGCGTCGAGGCCTTGGTGACGCCCTGCGGGCCGAGCTCCAGGAGCGGCTGGGCGATGCTCGAGCGTGTCACGCTCACGACGTGCGCGGCCTCGGCGCGCCCGATCTCGAGCATCCGGTCCGGGTCGGACGCGGGGCTGCGCACCATGATCTTGATGACGTCCTCGACGGCGAGGAGCTCACCCATGGAGGACGCCTCGGTGATCGGCGGCCCGGCGGGGGTGAGGCCCTCGCGCGGGGCGCTCGTGCGCGCCTCTGCGAACCCGGGGCCGAGCCGCAGCTCGCCTGGCGTCTCCACGGCGAAGACGGCGTCCGGGAAGGCGGCGGTGAAGCGCTCGACGGCCTCGGTGAGGTGCTCGAGCGGGATCGCGCGCAGCCCGATCGGCTCCAGGGTCTGCGCCTCCACGACGATGGCACCGTTGGCGGCGATGACCGGCCCGGCGAGCCCGGTGGCCTCGACCACCGGAGGCAGCCACCGCGGCGGCCGCCCCGTCACGAGCACGACCTCGATCCCGCGGTCGACGTACTGCTGCAGTGCGGCGCGGGTGCGGGCGCTGACGGTTCCACCGTGCGGCAGGATCGTGCCGTCGATGTCGGTGGCGACCAGGCGGGGGACGAACTCAGGCCAGGGCTTCACAAAACTCCTCAGCTCGACGAGGCGGTGCCCTGTCCACGCTACGTGGCAGGGGCGGGACCGAAGGGCTCGGCGTCGGGTAACCTCGGTGATATCTACGAAAGGATATCGGAGGTCGGGGTATGGAGCAGATCCTCATCCGGAACCTTCCCGAGGGCACGAAGGCGGCGCTCAGGGCGCGGGCCTCGCGTCACGCCCGGTCGGTGGAGGCAGAGGTCCGCGCGATCATCGCCGAGGCCGTTGACCGCGGGCACGTGACGATGGTCGACCTGCTGAGCAGCGACGAGGGAGCCGACATTGACTTCGAGCCCGAGCGGCTCGGCCTCCGCGCTCGGACCCCTGAGCTGTGAGGTACGTGCTGGACACGAACGTCGTGTCCGCCCTGCGCGTGCGAGGCCGCAGCCCGCAGGTCGAGGAGTGGGTCGCACCGGTCCCCGTCAGGGACCAGTACGTGACCGCGACGATCATCGCCGAGATCGAGCGCGGGGTGGCGTCCAAGGAGCGGTCCGACCCGGATCAGGGGCGCGTGCTGCGCCGCTGGTTCGAGCAGCGTGTCCTGCCCGCGTTCGCGGACCGCGTCCTGCCCTTCGACCTCGCGGCCGCGCGGGTTCTCGCGACCTACCGGGTCCCCGAGCACGCGCCGCTCGACGACGCCCTGGTCGCCGCTGTTGCGCAGGCAACCGACATGACCGTCGTGACCCGGAACGTCAAGCACTTCGAGCCGCTCGGCGTCCGGTGCCTCAACCCGTGGGACAGGAGCACCTGGCCCGGGTGAGGTGCACCGGCGGTGCTCGCCGGCTCAGCGGCGGGCGACGGCGTCGCGCATCCGCTCCAGGGCCTGCTGCAGGATGGGGCGGGGCATGGCGAAGATGAGCCGGGCGAAGCCCTCACCCGCCGTGCCACACATCCCGCCGTCGGTGAGCGCGACGCCGGCCTCGCGCCGGAAGTACTGGGCCGGGCCGCCGGGCAGGTCGAGCTCGCGGCAGTCGAGCCAGGCGATGTAGGTGCCCTCGACCGGGCTGACCCGTAGGCCGGGGATCGAGCCTGCCATCTCGACGACGAGGTCGCGGTTGCCGCGCAGGTAGGTGACGACGTCGTCGAGCCAGTCTTGGCTCTCCTCGTAGGCGGCGACGACGGCGCGACCGCCCAGGAGGCCGACCGTGTCACCGGCGTCGGTGGCGTACGGCGCGAAGGTGGCGGCGTCGTCGTCGTTGGAGAGAATCATCTGACCGCACTTGAGCCCGGGGATGTTCCAGCCCTTGGAGGCGGCGATGGCGGTGATCGTGTGGCCGGCGGTGCGCGCGTCGAGGGCGGCGTAGGGAAGGTGGGGGCGGCCGTCGAGGACGAGCGGGGCGTGGATCTCGTCGGAGAAGACGCGGCCACCGTGACGGTCGACGACGTCGGCGACGGCGGTGAGCTCCTCGCGGGTGAGGACCCGACCGACGGGGTTCCACGGGTTGCACAGGACCAGCAGGCCGGCGCCGGCGGCGAAGGCGGCGTCGATGCCCTCGAGGTCGAGGTGGTAGCGGCCGTCGTCGTCGAGGAGGGAGGGGACCTCGATGACCTCACGGTCCAGGGCGGGGACGACGGTGAGGAAGGGCATGTAGGCCGGCGTCGGCACTATGACCGGCGAGCCGGGCGGGGTGAAGCGCTGGACGGTGACGCGCATGACCGACAGGACGTCGGGCAGGAGGTGGACCCGGTCCTCGGGGACCTGCCAGTCGAAGCTGCGGGCCAGCCACGCGGAGGTGGCGCGGCGGGCGGCGGTGCGGTCGGCGAGGGGGAGGTAGCCCATGGCCTGGGAGTCCGCGGCGTGGCGGACGACGTCGGCCACCGCGGGCGGGACGCCGAAGTCCATCTCGGCGACGAAGGCGCCGATCGCGTCCGGGAACGTCGTCCACTTGGTGCTGCCCGCGGCGCGGAGCTGGTCGACGGTGATCTCGTCGAAGCGGTGCACTGGTCCTCCTCTTCCGCCGCCCTGCGCGGCGGTGACGCCCACGACGCTATCCCGTGGACGTCACCGCCCGGCACTCAGGAGGAGTAGGTCTGGGACCAGATCTCGGAGCCGTCCGCGTTCGTGTAGATGTAGGTGACCTGCTGGGTCGGCCCGACGCCGGTGGCCTCCATGGCCGGGAAGACCGCCGTCTCGCACAGCTCCTGGAGGTCCTTGGCCTGAGCGGCGAGCTCCTCAGAGGCCAGGGCGGCGTCCACCTGCTGGGCGTAGGTGTAGGAGAAGACGACCGTGTCCGGGTACTGCGGGGTGACCGTGATCTCGGAGTAGATCTCGGCGAAGGAGTCGCCCGCGGCGTCGAGCTGCGCCTGCTCGAGGGCGATGTACTCGTCGAGCGCCGCCTCCTGGTCCGCGGCCTTGCTCTGCGCCGGGGCGGTCTCCTCGGCGGCCGGCGTGGTCTCCTCGGCGATGGCCTCCTGGGTGGCCGGCTCCGAGGTGGTCTCGGGCTCCGACTCCTCCGAGCTGCACGCGGCGAGGGAGAGGGCGAGCGCGAGCGCGGTCAGGGACGTGGCCCCTGCCCGGATGGTCTTGGTGAACACGTACTCTTCTACTTTCGTCGATGGATACGGCCTGGTCAGGCCCGTCGCAGCGTAGTGCGCACAGGATCCAGCGGCGACGCGTGTCGACGTGACGGACGCGGGAGTGCGGCGGCGTCACTTGCGTCCGGCACCCACGGAGGGGAAGAAGTACGGGACCCGGTCGGGAGCGAGGACGTCGCGGAAGAAGTACGGCAGCCCCCCGCGCATCGCCGGTGTCACCTGGATGTGGCCGTCGAAGGACTGGGTCGCCGCCGTCCGGAGGTCGATCGGCACGGCGCGGGGGTACTGCTGCCAGCGGGCCATGACGTCCGCCGGTATCTCGCTCGCCAGGTAGTACGGGCGTCCCTGGTGGCCGGGCAGGAAGGTGTCACGGGCAGCGACCTTCCCGGTCGTGTCGGAGGCGCGCTCACCGAGCTTGATCTCGATGTCGAAGCGCGGGAAGCCGAGGTCGATGTCACCGGCGCGGGAGCCGTCGGGCCGGTAGAAGTTGACGTCGCGCCGGACCCCGTCCCACCCGAGCTCGCTCGGGTCGAAGCCGAGCGGACGCTCGGTCACGCTGCGCGTGCGCGGGTCGTAGGTGCGTACCGCGATGGAGGGGTCGTCGAGGATGCTGCGGGCGAGCCGGACGTCGCCGATCTGCCGCTGGAGCCCGGCCCGCGTGTCCGGGTTCCGGGTCACCAGGCGCTGGATCTGCAGGCCGAGCTCGGTCTGGTTGAGGTCGGTGCGGGCAATGACCACCTTGGCGTTCGTCACCCGCACCGAGGCCGGCGCCCCGAAGCTGGGGGAGCGGACAGCGCCGAAGACCCCCAGCGCCGAGGTGCCGATGTCGAAGATGCCCGTGGCGTAGTTGCCGCGGCTGATCTCGTCCGCGCCGCTCGCCACCCCCATGGCGGCCAGCGGGATCGCGATCTCGGGGGCGAAGACCGCGACGGGGGCGAGCACGCCACCCAGCAGGGTGTTGAGTCCGAGCTCGCTCCAGCTGAATGACTCCTGCGCGCCCTCGCTGATCGCGATCGCCTGCCGGGTCGCGTTGAGACCACCGCCCACAAGCGCGCCGACGGCGACGATGCCGAGGACCGCGAGGAAGGCCAGGCGCCCCTCCGGGTCCACGTAGTCGGCCGGGTCCTGCCGGGCGTAGGCGTAGGGGTTGGGGCTGTCGGCCTGTCCCAGCGGGTCCGGGGAGAGGAAGAGCCCGTGGCGCGGGTCGTAGAGCCGTGCCCGCGACAGGTAGAGCCCCGCCTCAGAGACCCAGCGCAGCCCCGCGAACACGGGCTCGAGCCCTATCGCAGAGCTGGCTCGTGGCGTCCCGTCCGGCGCGAATGTGGCCGGGGCGCCGAAGGGCTCGTAGGTGTACGCCTCCAGCACCTCGCCCGCGACGTCGCAGTAAGCCCGGCAGCTCGCGGAGAGGTCGGACACCGGCAGGAGGGTGCGCCCCGGCAGGTGCACCGCCAGGGGCGCACCCCCGCGGGGGTCGGTGGAGTACTGGCGGCTGGCGGACCCGCCGCGGGTCTCGAGGAGCAGCTCCTCCCCGAAGTAGTGGAACAGCGTGGTCGTGCCGCCCGCCGTCATGCCCGCGGGGCGGCCGAGGGCGTCGTAGGTGAAGGTCACCACGGCCGCGCCGCCGGCCGTCACCTCGGTGACCCGTCCGAACACGTCCACCGTGTACCCGTGGGCGGCGTCGCTCGCGCGCGCCCCGTCGGGGTGGTGGGTGATCGTCTCCCCACCGGCCGTCGCCACCCGGTGGCCGGGCTGGTGGGTGTAGCCGACCGGCGGCGCGCCGCTGCGGGTGTGCTCCAGCCGGTCGTCGCCCACCGACCACGAGAACCCGTGGACGTCCGCGGCGCCTGCTGCCGCGCCCGTTGCGGTACCGATGTCGCTGTCGTGGTCGGCCTGCGTGGCGGGCGGGGCGCCGGTCAGCGGCGGAGCGAACCCGTCGGCCGCCCGCGTGACCCTGTCGACGTCGTCGGACTCCCACAGCCGGGCGGACGGACGCACCCGGGTCTGCTCGTAGCGGCGCCGGCCGCGCTGATCGAAGCGGTAGTCGAAGACCTCGACCTGCCCGTCCGCCGTGCGGTAGTCCAGGCGCGTGGGACGGCCGCCGTCGTCGTGGTCGGTGGTCGCCGTCAGTGTGCCCGCCAGGGTCCGCTCGGCGGCCCGTGCCGGGCCCCAGCCGAGCACGGTGGCGACGTCGGCGCCGTCGTCCCCGAGCGTGCCTGCGGCGGTGCGCTCCACCTGGAGCGGGAAGCCGCCCGGACCGGTGGTGAGCCGCTCCTCCCGGCCGTCGGGCCACCTGCGGACCACGGCACCGGTGAGGTCGTCGTACTCCGCCTGGAGCCGTACCCCGTCCCGTGTCTCGCCGACCAGCCGGCCCAGGCTGTCGAACTCCCGCGCCGTGACGGACCCGCCGGCGGACGCCGAGACGAGCCGGTCGAGGCCGTCGTAGCGGAGCTCCGCGGTGTCGACGGGGGCCATCCCCGCGACCGGCACGCCCTCCACCGTGTGCAGCCGTCCGGCGGCGTCGTAGCCCGTGCGGACGCTGGCACCGCTGAGGAGCTGCTCGACCGAGACCCGACCGTCCGCGCCGACGGTGCGGGTGCTGGTGAAGCCGGGGCGGCTCACCGACACCCGTCGACCGACCCCGTCGTAGCCGATGGTGGTGGCCTGCCCGGTCGGGTCGACGTAGGCGGTCATCCGGCCGAGCTCGTCGTACTGCCAGGTGTGGCGGACGTCGATGCCGCCGGCGTCGCGGAGCACCTCGAGCAGCTCCCCGCACGGGCCGGTGCGCCGCCGCTCGACGACACCACCGGGTGCCGTGACAGCCACGACGACGTCACGGTCGTCGTACTCGAGGGTCGTCACCTGGCCGAGGGGGTCGGTGTCCTCCACCCGCCGCCCCCGGACGTCGTAGCGGTGCGCCCACGCGCCCACGACCGTGCCGCCGGGCGTCACGTCGTGGCGCTCGGTGCGCACCACCCGGTCCAGGCCCTCGTACTCGTGGACCACGCGGTTGCCGGCCGGGTCGACGACCTCGACCAGGCGGCCCAGCGCGTCGTGGACGTAGCCGGTGCTCAGCCCCCGCGGGTCGGTGACCGCCACCCGATTGTTGTCGCCGTCGTGGGCGTAGGTGGCGGTGACGTCGACGGCGGTGGCCGGGTCGTCGCGGAACGAGGACCGCGTCTCGCGCAGGACGCGCCCCCGCTCGTCGTACTCGTACCGGGTCCGCCGCAGCAGCCGCGGGACGCCGTCGCCCGGGTCGCCCTCGACGCTCTCCTCGGTGAGCAGGTCGTCGCTGCCCCACGTGTAGGTGAGCACGCTGCCGTTGGCGGAGGTGACGTGGCGCACCCGGCCGAAGCCGTCGTACTCATAGCGCCCGAGGAGGTCGGCGAGAGGGCCCGTGCGGTGGTGGGTGCGGCGGCCGGCGACGTCGTAGACGGAGGTCTCCCGCAGGCGCGTGCCGTCCGCGCCCTGCGCCTCGCGGGAGAGGAGCATGCCGCGCTCGTCGAACACCTGGACCACGCGGTTCCCGCCGGCGTCCGTGGCGGCGACGGCCTGGCCGCGGTGGTCGAGGCACAGCTGCGCGTGGCGCGGTGCCACGGTGTTGGCGGCCAGCGTGGTGGAGACGAGCCGTCCGAGGACGTCGTAGGCGGCGACGTCGCGGACCGGCGTGCCGGACAGCGCCGGGTCGTCGTAGTCGCCGCGGGGGCGTCGTAGCTCGGTGACGTTCCCCTCGCCGTCCCGGACGAGCTCGACGACGGCGGCCTGGCCGCCGAGCGGTGCCGTCACCGCCCGCACGAGCCGGCGGCGCTCGTCGTAGCCGAGCTCGCGGACCGCACCGGTCGGGTCCTCCAGCGCGACGACGTCGCCCACGGCGTCACGGGTGAGGCGCTCGACGAGGTCCAGGCCCGCGGCGTCGTGGCGCACCTCGCTGAGCAGCCCGCGCCCGTCACCCGTTGCCGCGTAGCCGAGCTCTGTGCGCATGCCCTCCGCGGTCACCAGGGCGACGAGACGTCCGCGGGCGTCCCACTCGAGCCGGAGGGCGCTGGTCTGCGTGCTGCCGTCCGGCAGGGTCGCGTCGGGCAGCTCGATGCGGGTGAGCCGGCCGGACGCGGCCGGGTCGGCGCCGTCGAGGTCGTAGCGGTAGGTCGTCGTGTGCCCGCCCTCGTCGGTGACGGTCCGGGGCAGCTGGAACACCGGCTCGTAGGTGCCGCGCCACATGACGCGGCTGGGCGCCGGGAAGCCAGGGCGGGCGCGGACCTCGCGGCGCACGAGGAGCCCGCGCGCGCGGGGGTCGGCGTCGTCGTGGAGGTAGGTGCGGTGCTCCTCCTGGCCGTCCGGCAGCCGCACGAGGGTGCGGTTGCCCTGCGCGTCGTACCCGAACTGGTGGACGACCACTCGGAAGGACCGGTCGCGCACGAGCCGGAAGCGGTGGTCGAGGAGGTCTCCCCGGCTGTTGAAGGTGGAGGTCGAGACCGAGTACTCGGGGTCCATCACCTCGACCTGGACGGAGGGCACGTCGACGAACTCCTCGCGCGCCGGCGTGTACTGCAGCTGGGTGTAGCGGAGCTGGAAGAGGTAGTCCCCGTAGCGCTGCGCGGCGACCCGGCCCCATGACCACGATGCCGGGTCCTTCTCGTACTTGTTGGTCACGAGGACGGCGCCGGCGCCGTCGAGCACCTCGACGATGTTGTGGCGCAGCG
This sequence comes from Georgenia phoenicis, assembly GCF_047302425.1. Lineage (NCBI taxonomy): Bacteria > Bacillati > Actinomycetota > Actinomycetes > Allobogoriellales > Allobogoriellaceae > Georgenia > Georgenia phoenicis. The sequence goes on from NZ_CP154855.1 coordinate 1,305,725, forward strand.
GCACGGGCTCCCACGGGTCCGCGTGGCGGTAGGCGCGGCGCACCGCGAGATCGCCGTCGCGGACCGACACGAGCTGCTCGACGTCGGGGTCGTGCTCGTAGACGACGGCGCGCGCGGCGTGGTCCTCCACCCGCTCGAGCAGGCCGCACTCGCCGTAGTGGAAGCGCAGGTAGCGGTCGTCCTGGTCGCGGACCTCCGCCAGCCTGCCGGCGCCGTCGTAGGTGTAGGTGTTCTCGTTGCCGTGCCGGTCCCGGTGCGCCACCAGTGGGATCCGGTCGGCCACCGGCCAGCCGGACGGCCGGGCGTAGTCACGGTGCTCCCCTCCGGTGCCGGTGAGGCGGTAGGCGGTGGCCGGTCCGGGCAGCCGTTCGAGGACGGCGAAGACCCCGGCGGGGGGACGGAACGCGGGCCCGTCCGGGATGAAGCGCTCCTCGTGCAGCCGCCCCGTCCAGCGGGCCACGGAGCCGTCCGCGAGCTCTCGGAGGTAGTGGTTGTGGGTATGGTCCCAGCCCCACCCGAAGGGGCCGTAGTAGGCGCGGCCGCTGCGGTACACGCGGGTCATCTCGAGCGGCAGGGCGGCCGTGTCGACCGCGAGGTCCGTCTCCTCGATGGTGAAGGCGCCGGTGAACAGGTCGACGGGGTCCCCGCCGAGCGTGCGCTGGGCGGGCGCCGCACCGCCGTGGTGCGGGTCGGGCTCGTCCGGTGGGTGGTCGCGGGGCTCCTCCTCGGGAGGGACCGGCGGCTGCTGGGCGGGTGGCGTGGTGGCGTCCGGGGCACCGGTACCGCCGTCCACCCGCACGCCAGGCGGCACCTGCGGAGCGCCCTGCGCCTGCGCGGAGTCGCCGTCGGCCGGCGGCGGCGCCGGCGGCGGGACGCTGGACGTCCCCGGTGCTCCGCTGGTCGCCACTGTGCCGTCCGCACCGACGCAGCCCTCCTGGCGCCCCGCGGCGAGCAGGGCGTCGAGGGCGCCGTCGTTGAGCTCGGTGAGCGGGACGTCCGGGTCTCGCCGCTGGAGGAAGTCGAGCATCTCGCAGGCTGAGGTCGTCTCGTACGTCTGCCCGGGCTGCAGCGTGACGACCTGGCCGTCGGCCAGCGTCACGTCGATCGGCTCGCTGCCCTGCGCGACCGCGGTCCAGGTCTCACTCATCGTGCTGAGCCACCTCCCGCGGCGCCGCGGAGGACGGCGTCGAGGAACGGGCCGTCGAGACGTGCGCACAGGGCTTGGACACCGTGGCGGACGGCGGCCTCGAGCTCGCCCCGGAGACGCGTCCGCTCCGGCCTGCAGGCGACGACGGCGGCTCGGCCGCGCCACCACACCCAGTCACCGTGGTGGATGTCGAAGCCGGGGAGCAGCCACGACTCCTCGCTCCGCAGGGCGGTGGTCCGCAGCAGGTTACCGACGGCGTGGCCGACCGCCTCGTGCTCGGCCACAGTGAGCGACCGTCCTCGGACGGCACCGATGCGTGCCGGGTCGGCGTCGTCAGGCAGGAAGCGGTCGACGGCGACGAGCCGGGTGCCGCCGGCGGTGGGCAGCGCATTGAGCTCCCGCGCGCCGTCGAGCCAGCGCTGGACCACCGCCCTCACCGTCCCGCGGGCCCGGCCTCGGGGACCCGCCGTTCCCGGCGCCTCTGCGGTCAGCGGTGGGCCGAGCGGCACGGTGGACAGCACCGTCGCGGGCGCGACGGCGGGCAGCGCGGCGCTCAGCCGCGTGTACACGGTTGCCGTGCGGGTGAGGGCACAGTCTGCGACCGCGTCGCGAGGCACGTTGACGGCCACCCGGTCAGTGGCGCCGTCGTCATCGAGCGTCGCCTGCCAGACGCTCGAGGTGTGCCCCTCCTTGACGTGCCAGAGCTCGGTCAGTACCGCGCCGCCCGGGCGGGCGTACCGCGCGGCGGCCTCGCGGGCCGCAGCGAGGCTCTCGTCGAAGGTGAGCACGCCGCACTCGCCGGCCGCCGCGGCGAGCTCCGGGTCGTGCGGGTGCGGGGCGTCGAGGGTGGCGGCGCCCGCCAGCCACCGCGCCGGCGTGCACCCGGGGTGGTCCCGCAGCGCGGAGCTGACTATGCCGTGGAAGGGCCGGTAGCCCCACCGCTGCTCGGTGGCGTCCGTGCTGGGGTGCATCGGCAGTCGGTCCGGGCCGTAGAGCAGGAGTGGCCCGTGGTGCCCGGACACGGCTACTCCGCCGTCGCCGGCCCGTCCCCCTGCTCGTCCTCGGAAGCGGGGCTCTCGTCCCGCGTCTCGGTGGCGGCACGGGGGGCGGGCTGCGGGCCGCGGGGCTGCGGCGGGGCGCTGCGCTTGCGGCGCACGGTGGCGCCGAGGGCTGCCAGGCGCGCCCTGCGCAGGTCGGCCACCTCGATCCCGGTCTCCTGCGCGAGCTCCTCGGCCCGGAAGCGTAGGAGGTCGCGCCGGGTGAGCTCCTCGGGCGGGCGGTTGAGCCGCGTCGCGAGCACCTTGGCGAGCGCGTCCGGCAGCTCCGCCCGCGCACCGAGCTGCTCGCGGCCCAGGCGGGTGCGGCCGACCACACCCTCGAGCTGCTTGGCGAAGAGGTCGGTCTCGACGAAGGACGCGCTCCACGGGCGAAGCGAAGCGGTGGTCAGCCGCTTGGTGAGCTCCGCGCGGGCGGCGTCGGCGATGGCGTTCGCCCGGCGCACCGAGACGGCGGGGGTGAGCATCGCCGCGGTGGCGCTCGCGGCGGGTGGGGGGACCGCCGGCGCGCTCGCGCCTGCGGCTCGCGGCCCGCAGCCGCAGTCGCGCTCGGCGAGTCCGTACGCCGTCGTCATCGCCCGTGCCGCGGTCATCGGTGCCGCGGCGGTGTGTCCCGCCGTCGTCGCCGGAGCCGTGACCATGCCCGGTGCGCCGGCGACGACGGCGGTGGCGGCCGTCTGGCGGGCGACCTGCCGGCCCACCGCGAAGGAGGTGATCGCGGAGTCGAGAGGGAGGACGGACAGGTGGCGAGGCAGGTCGGCGATGTAGACGCCCCAGTCCAGGGGGCGTACCGCGGCGTCGCCGCAGCAGCACAGCCCGCGCGTGGTGAGGAGCAGCGAAGTCCGGGTACCCACGACTCGCGTGGGCTCCAGGGAGCGGAGCTGGACCTGCACCTGCCTCCGGGCGGAGCCGGTCCACTTGTCCACCTCGTCAGGGCAGTCGACGCAGACCCCGCTGTCCTCGAAGCAGATGTGCCCGTCCGCCTCGGCGTGGACGGTGAGGACGCGCCGGTCGGAGGAGAGGGAGACCGAGGAGCTGCCGTGCCCGTCGGACTGGTTGACCAGGTCCGTCCATCCGGTGATCTCGAAGCCCGCGGGTGCCTGGTAGACGACGTCGTCGACGTCGTTGGTGCGGTAGCAGAGGTAGGTGACGTCCCAGCAGGTGAAGAAGCACGCCTCGCGGGTCGTGGTGCCCGCCGGGGTGTCGTTCTTCGTGGGGATCCGGGCGGCCGCGGAGGCGAGATCGGAGATGTCGGTGCGGGTCTCGTAGTCGAGGACGTCGGTCTCGGCGAGGTGGGCCGTGTCGAGCCGTGCCGAGACGCAGTAGTCCGGGCTGTCCTTCGGAGCCGCGACGACGAGGAAGAACTCCTGGATGCCCTCGATCTTGCGCGGGCCGCGGACGAACCCGGTCGGCTCCTCCAGCACGTGGGGCCGTGGCTGGACGAAGAACACGGCCCGGTTGGTGCCCGCGTGGTAGCTGTCGAGCAGGTGGTACATCTGCGAGAGCTGGGTGGTGAAGGCCTGCGTCTCGCGGCGCTCGGTGCCCATCTCGGTGCTGCGCGTCGTCTGTGAGGTGTCGGAGTTCAGGGCCTTCGTCCCCCACTGGCCCTGGTTGGAGCTCGAGTAGGTGAAGCCGCCGCCGGTGCCGGCGTAGGAGCCCTCGGCGCCGACGCTCGTGGAGCCGCCCATGTCGACGTCGAGGACCTCGACCGAGCTCGTCGAGCCGGCCGACTTGCCGACGGTCACCGACTCGATGGAGCGCGACTGCTTCTCCTTGGTGTCCGTGGCCATCTCGTAGAGCTCGCGCTTCTTCGGCTCGAAGTCCATGAAGAAGGGGTACTGGTCCAACGGTGGCGCGTTGCGCTCGCTGCTCGGGCCGACGGCGACCTGGAGGATGGCACCGGTGCAGGGGAAGTAGCTGCTGAGCAGCTCGGTGACGCCCTCGAGGGTGGTGACGTCCAGACCGTCCCAGTCGATGCTGCCCTGGATCTCGTCCTCGAGAGGCTGGTAGCCGGTGATCGTGCAGCTGACCTTGAGGTAGGTGATGTCGTAGTCCGGGTAGAGCTGGTACTCGTCCTCGGGCCGGAACTTGAAGACCGCGATGCTGCTGTGCCACTTCGGGGGCAGGGAGCGGTCGCACACCGCCCGGTCGACCATGTCCTCCGTCACGCAGACCCGCGACCACGGGATGTCGATCGGGAGCCCGAGCTTGAACGCCGTTGTCATGGCACTGGCCCCTTCCGGGAACGAACGCGGCTGATGACCGCGAGACTAGGGCTGGACGGAGGCGCGAACCATCGGTAGAAGTACCGATGCGGTCCTACGATTGCGGCCAAGGGGAGCGTGGGCACGAGGCGTTGGTGGGGGGCGCCATGGGGAGCCGGGTGCAGTGGGACCGCGTGGTGGCGGACTGTCTCGCCGAGGCGACGAGCGAGCTCACCGCCGGCCGTCGTCCGGAGCCGGTGCTCGCACGCCATGTGGGCGGTGCCCTGCGGGCCGACTACTGGATGTGGGGGTGGGCCGAGCCCGGGCGTGGTCGCGCCACCCTGGAGGTGTGGCCGGATCCGCCGGACGAGGAGCTCATGCGGTGGGCCGCGGTGGCCCGGCCGCGCAGCCACCCCGTCCTCAACCACTGGCTCGACGGACACACCGACACGGTCATGGTGTCCACCCTGGTCGACGACGCTCGCGCCTGGCGTGGCAGTGAGGGCTACTCCCTGCTGCGACGCGGGTTCGGGCTGACGGAGACCGGCGGCGTGCGGCTGGACAGCGGTACGGGCTCGCTCCACGTCATCGGAGTCGCGCGGGAGAGCGACCTGACGCCGCAGGACGTCGGCCGGCTGGCGGTGCTGCGGCCGGCGATGGTCGCGCTGGTCCTGCACGCCGAGTGGTTGCGGGCGAGGCGCTCGGCCCGCGACTGGGCGGTGGTTGCGCCTGCACTGCCGGAGCAGGGCCTGACGACCCGTGAGCTCCAGGTCCTCGAGCTGCTCGCCGACGGTCTTCTGGCCGCGTCCATCGCGCGTCGGCTGCGGGTGTCGGTCCGCACCGTGCACTGCCACCTGGCGCACATCTACGCCAAGCTCGGTGAGCACGACAGGCTCTCCGCCGTCCGGCGGGCACAGCAGGCAGGGCTGCTGGCCCCGGCCGACGAGGTGCGCTACTGAGCCCCCCGCGTCTACCGCCGGCGCACGTCGCGCGCTGGGAGCCAGACGCCGATGACCTGACGGCGGTCGTCGTGCATCTCCACGAGGACGGAGCGCCTGGTCCACGCCCAGACGACGGTGTCGACCTCCTCCACGCCGTCGCGCTCCCACACGACGCGTGCCGTCACCGGGACCGGGAGGTCGCAGCTGACCTGCGCGCGGCGGTAGGGGATGGGCTGCTCGTTGAGCACCAGCTGCCACGTCGCGGCGTGGGCGTCCCACGCGAGCAGCTCCTGGGTCATGGGGGCATCGTCTCGCCGAGGTCTGACGCGGGCGAGTGGGACCAAGGTCGTGTGCGCGGTGCGAACTAATCGACTACTGTCGTGCGCCTAGTCGACGACTGTCGGACAGGGGCTGTCGAGACACGGGGAAGAGGAACGGCCATGCCAGACCAGGTCAACGAGCTGCCTGCCAACACCGCGGCTCCACGGTGGCAGGTGGGCGTGATGGCCCAGCAGGCCGCGCTGCAGGCCCGCCTGCGCGAGATCATCGGCGCGGACCGGGACGGCGGCGAGCACCTCTGACGCGCCGTAGCCCGGCCGGGAGGTGACGTGAGGGCGCGAGGGGGAGGCGCCGTCGTCGTCCCCGGTTGTGCGTCGCCGCCGCGTCGGTGAACCTGGCATGCCAGGCCGACACACCCGCCGGCGCCGCTCGGCGGTGCAGGCGAGAAGGAGCACCTTCATGCGCGCAGCTGTCATGCACGGGGCCCGCGACGTCCGCGTCGAGGACCTGCCGATGCCCACGATCGAGGAGCCGACCGACGCCGTCATCCGGCTCACGGCGGCCTGCGTGTGCGGCTCGGACCTGTGGCCCTACCGCGGTGAGGACGAGCTGCGGCGGCCGCGGCCCATGGGGCACGAGTACATCGGGGTGGTCGAGGAGGTCGGCTCCGCGGTGAGCACGGTGAAGGTGGGCGACTTCGTCGTCGGCTCCTTCGTCGCCTCGGACAACACCTGCGAAATCTGCCGGGCCGGCTACCAGACCTCGTGCGTGAACCGCGTGGGCATGACCGGGTCCCAGGCCGAGTACCTGCGTGTCCCGCTCGCCGACGGCACGCTCGTCGCCACGCCCGGCGAGCCCGCACCGGACCTCGTGCCGAGCCTGCTCGCCGCCTCCGACGTCCTCGGCACCGGCTGGTTCGCCGCCGCCGCCGCGCAGGTGGGGCCGGGCAAGACGGTGGCCGTGGTGGGCGACGGCGCGGTCGGGTTGCTCGGGGTGCTGGCCGCCCGGGAGATGGGCGCCGAGCGGATCATCGTCTTCAGCCGGCACGCCGACCGCCAGGCGCTGGCCCGCGAGTTCGGGGCGACCGACATCGTCACCGTGCGCGGCGACGAGGGCGCGGCCGCCGTCAAGGAGATGACCGACGGGCTGGGCGCGCACTCGGTCATCGAGGCCGTCGGCACGCAGGAAGCGATGCTCCAGGCGATCAAGGCGACGCGCGCCGGCGGGCACGTCGGCTTCGTGGGCGTCTCCCACGGCGTCGAGATCCCCGGAAAGCTGCTCTTCGGGTCGCACGTGCACCTGCACGGCGGGCCGGCGCCCGTGCGCCAGTACCTGCCCGAGCTCATCGACCTCATCTGGAACCGGCGCATCGACCCGGGCCGCGTCTTCGACCTCGAGGTGCCGCTCGAGGACGCCGCCGAGGCGTACCGGGCGATGGACGAGCGGCGGGCCATCAAGGCGCTGCTGACGATGTGAGCCCGCTGCGCTCGCGGGCGCCTACGGGGACGGCCTCGATATGGTCGGAGAGCGAGAGTTCACCGACGGGGGAGGCGTGAGGACTCGTGGACGGACTGACCCGTGCGCTGCAGGTGCTGGTCGCTGTGACAACCGTGGGTGCCGCCATTGTCCTGGCGATGGACGCGAGGTACGGCGTCGCGACCGGGGTGGGCGTCGTCGGCGCGCTCCTGGTCGCCGCGATGGTGGTCGCCGGACGTCACTCGCGTGACCGGACGAATGGGCAGCGCGGCCTCTCGCGGGTGCTCCGGTTGGGACACGCCCTGTCGGTGGTTGCAGTCCTGGCGATCACAACCGGAGCCACGCCCGCGGTGACCGGTAGGGACGACGGCGCTGGACGGACCCTGGTCGTGTGGGTCGGGCCCATGGCGCTCGCCGCCGCGGCCGGGGTCTACACCACGTACAGCGCGCTCCGGCGGGAGGCGGCCTCGCCTCGCCAGGCCTCGCCTCGCCAGTGATGGGAAGGTGGCCGTCCTACAGCGCCATCTCCTGCAGTGGCGTGACGGCGAAGAGGTGGAGGCTCCCGCCGCTGCGGGCGACGGCGTAGCGGCCGTCCACCTGCATGCCGACCACCGGCCCGCGGTAGCTGCCGGCGACGTGCGGTGTTCCGCCGTCGACGGTGACGACCACCTGCTCGCCGTCGCCGAGCTGCGCCACCGCCAGATGAGTCGCGTCCATGCCGGGCAGGGCCTGCGCGGTGCGGACGTCGTCCAGGCCGGCGGCCGCCGCCAGGCGCAGCGCGTCCGGGGGCTCCGGGGGCAGGGGTCGCGGGTTGAGCTGGACCTCGTCACCCACCTCGACCAGTCCCTCCGCCGGCCGGTACTCGACGGCGTGGACGGCGCCGTCGGTCTCGCGCACCACCCGGGCGCCGTGCCCGACGTCGACCACCGCTGCCGCCTGCGCCGGGCCGAGGTTCGCCAGCCAGGTGAGGTGGGTGCTGTGGACGCGCACGGTGCCCTCGACGAGGTCTCCTGCGCTGCGCTCGAGGACGACCTCGCGCATCCGGCCCGACAGCGCGACGAGAGCCGGTGCCGTCAGCTCTCCTGCGTCGTCGGCACGGACCTCGACGGCGAGACGGTGCCCGCGCACGGTGACGAGCTCACCCGGCTCGAGGCGGCCCAGCTGGACGACGTGGCTCACCAGTCCCTGCCGGGCGCCGAGGAGGGCGATCCAGTTCGGGTCCTCGAGCGGGACGGGGCGGAAGTCCTCGACGGTGAGCGCCTCGCCGATCGCGAGCTTGAGCCAGGCCCCGGAGAGCTTGGGGCAGTTGTCGAACCAGTTGCGCTGCACGTCGATCCCGCCCTCCGGGCCGCCCCGGATGACCGGCCGGCCGAGGTTGAAGAAGCGGGTGCCGCGGGCGGTGCGCACGAGGATCGTGACGTCGTCAGCGATGAGCGCGGCGGTGCCGACGGAGAGGTCGAAGCCCAGGCCGTCCGCCCCGGCACTGAGGTGCGGGGTGAGCCACTCGTTGGGGGAGAGGATCTGCGCGTCGCACAGGCGCCCGGCGTCGGAGAAGCCGACGCCGGCCTGCACGCGCAGGCGCGGGGCGTCACGCTCGAAGGTCCGCGGCGGCTCCCCGTTGCGGCGGCAGTTGCCCCACCACACGGGCTTGCCGAAGCCGGTGACGCTCGTGACCAGCAGCCCGCGCTCGCCCTCCGGCGCGGGGCGGACGGGGCCGCCGATGGTCATGCCGGCGGGCGAGGAGTCGATGCTCTGCCACTCCGGCTCGGCGCCGAGCAGGGCGGGGACGGGCGGCAGGGTGAGGTCGTAGTGGAAGCTCTGTGCACCGTCGTGCGTGGCGTCGGCGAAGCGACGACGCACCCACTCGCGGATGAGCTTGCGGGCCAGCGCCTCGAGGACCGAGGCGACGCCGGTGAGGTTGACGCCCCACGAGATCGACAGGCGCAAGGTCGACGGCGGCACGAGGGTCGGGCGGGCGGTGACGTGGACCGCGGCGCCGTAGAAGGGGCCGCTGACGGTGAGCGAGCCGTCCATCGCGGGCGTGGCGCCGTTCGGGAGCCAGCGGATCTGCGTCGGCAGGCCGGCCGGTTGCTGGCGGGTGAGCAGGGCGATGGCCTCCTGCGCGTCGAGGAAGACGCCCCAGGCCTGGTGCGCGGCCAGGTGCGGGACGAAGGGGCCCGAGCCGCCCAGCCGCAGGCCCATGACACCGCCGGCGTGGCCGAGGCTCGGCTCCGCCGGGACCTGACTCCCCAGTGCCTGCACCACCGGCTGGAGGTCGACGAGGACGGTGCCCTCGAGCGGTGCCAGCAGCGCGTCGATCGCCGACTCCGCTGCGGCGCGGACGAGGGACGGCAGCTGGCTCGTGCTGAGGTCGCTGTCGGCCTGCTCGATGACGAGCGCCCGTCCCTGTATCCCGAGCCACACGACGACGACGGCGGGAACGGGCGCGTTCATCGCCGGCACCCCTCCGGGGCTGGCCAGGACCTGGGCGCGGGTGACCGTGTGGATCGTCAGCGACAGGCGGACCTCGAGCCGCGCGGGGGAGAGCTCGGCGACGGTGACGGAGCCCGGGACGGTGTCGACGTGGTCGACGAAGAGCTCGGACATCACTGCAGGCCCGCACATCGTGAAGAGCTGGTGCTGGACGTGCGCGGTGAGGGCCTGGCCCAGTGCGCCGTCCCGGAGATGGAGTTCGAGTGCCATGACGCTGCCTTCGCTCGCGCCGCCGCGCTGGTCGCGGCGGTCCGCGCCGGTGCCTGCCGTCGGCAGCGCCCGAGCATCGGCTGACAGGATCATCCTCCCGGCGCGGCGAGCGGGGAAGAGGTAGGTCAGGCGGGGACGACCGTGATGGGGTAGTCGGCGAACCGGGAGTCCGCAGTCAGGACAGGCAGGTCCTCGCACACCGCCTGGGCGATGATCAGGCGGTCGAAGGGGTCGCGGTGGTGGAGCGGGAGATCGCCCACGGCGAGGCCGTGTGCGGGCGATAGGCCTAGCACCCTAAGGCCGAGCGCCTGCACCGCCCCTTCCAGCCCTTGTGGCACCTCGAGCTTCTTGAGTGAGACCTTGATGCCGATCTCTGCGAAGGAGACGGCACTGATGAGGAGGTCCCGCGCCGAGAGGAGTGCCTCCCGTGCCTCGGGCGACACCTCTCGTTCACCCGTCAGCTGCCAGAGCACGACATGGGTGTCGACGAGGAGCCTCACGACTCGAGCATCTCGTCGATCTCGGCGTCGGTGAGCTCGGCGTCGGTGCTGATCCGGAGCCGGCCGGCGAGTGACCCCGCACCCGCGAGAAACCGGGCTCCCGGGCGTTCCTGGCGCACAGGCACCAGTCGCACGACAGGGACGCCGTCCCTCGCAATCTCGACGTCCTCCCCTGCCTCAGCCAGGGCGAGCAGCTTCGACAGCTGGCTCTTCGCCTCGCCGACGTTGACCACGCGCATGCCTCCGAGGTTACCTGGCCAAGCTTGGCCAAAGGAAGGGCTGGTTCAGCCGATGAGGTAGACGAGGCCCCACCCGCGGCGCTGCATCTGGGCGCTGAACTCCTGCGCCTTGCCGAGGTACTGGGCGACGTACTCCCGCTCGTCACGGCCCTCGTCGAATCCGCCACCCACCGGGGCGAAACGGGCCTCGACATGGCTCCGGTCGAGCAGCGCGAGGTCACGGGCGACGTCGTCGACGTCGGGAGGAGTAAGGACGTCGATCCACGGGATCCAGCCTCCGCCCACGTGCGTGACCTGGCCCGCGACGAGCGCGTGGGCGGGACGCGGACGACCGCCGGGAGGGTGCGTGAGCCGCTGCAGCAGGCTCCAGCACTTGTCGAGGTAGAGCATGTCCGCTCGTTGCGGCCGGCCGAGGCCCCAGGCGTCGGCGAGGGGGTCGTCGGACAGGAACGGGCGCGGATCGTCCATCGCCCTCTCGACGAACTCCGGGGCGAGCGGGTAGGCGTAGTAGCGGATTCCCATGGCTCAGGGTCCATCGCGTCGGGCAGCGGGAGCGGTGCGTCGTCGTCGATCTGTGGAGACCACGTCACGGCGGCGGCGCTGTGCGGTAGTCAGGGTTCACAGCTCTGGACCTGCGCGTCATGCCCGCAGCCGAGGTGCGAGGATCGCCGCATGCGTAGTGACCGCTGGATCGACGTGGCCCGAGGGGCCGGCCTGCTCTCGCCGTCGGGCGCTGTCGCGCCGACGATCTTCGCCGAGATGTCCGAGCTCGCCGCCCGCACCGGTGCCGTCAACCTCGGCCAGGGCTTCCCGGACGTCGACGGGCCCGAGCACCTCAAGGATGTCGCCATCGCCGCCATCCGCGACGGCCACAACCAGTACCCGCCCGGTCCCGGCATCCCGCAGCTGCGCGAGGCGGTGGCCGCGCACCAGGCGCGCCTCTACGGGCTGAGCGTCGACCCGGACACCGAGGTGCTCGTCACCGCCGGCGCCACCGAGGCCATCGCCGCGACGATCCTCGCCCTCGCGGGCCCCGGCGACGAGGTCCTCACCCTCGAGCCGTACTACGACTCCTACGCCGCCTCCATCGCCATGGCCGGCGCCACCCACCGCGCCATCCCGCTGCGCCCCGGCCCCGACGGCTTCCACCTCGACCCCGACGACGTGCGCGCCGCCTTCACCGACCGCACCCGCATCGTCCTCGTCAACACCCCGCACAACCCCACCGGCACCGTCCTCACCACCGAGGAGCTCACGCTGCTGGCCGACCAGGCGGCGGCGCGTGACGCCGTCGTCGTCACCGACGAGGTCTACGAGCACCTCACCTACGACGGCGTCCGCCACGTCCCACTGGCCACCCTGCCCGCCGCGGCGGGACGCACCCTGACGATCTCCTCCTCGGGGAAGTCGCTGTCCTTCACGGGGTGGAAGGTCGGGTGGGTCCACGGCCCGGCGGAGCTCGTCACGGCCGTGCGCACCGTCAAGCAGTTCCTCACCTACGTCGCCTCCGGGCCGTTCCAGCACGCCGTCGCCGTCGGGCTGGCGGACGAGGACGGGCGGACGGGGGAGTACGTTGCGGCGCTCCGGTCCTCCTTGCAGTCGCGGCGCGACCTGCTCACCGACGCGCTCGACGCCGCCGGCTTCGCGACCGTGCGCGCGGCCGGTACCTACTTCGTCGTCGCCGACGCCGCCCCGATCGGCTTCACCGACGCCGGCGACCTGTGCCGCCGGCTGCCGGAGCTGGCGGGCGTCGTCGGGATCCCTGTCTCCGCGTTCTGCGCAGCGGGATCGCCGACGGCGGAGGCGCTCGGCTCGTGGGTGCGGTTCACCTACGTCAAGCATGAGAGCGTGCTCGAGCGGGCGGCCGCGGGGCTGGCCGGCCTGCGGGAGTAGTGACCTGGATCTGTGATGTGCATCACTCGTCGGCGTGATCGCGCGATTTGTCGGACTGGTCGCCGATGGTGCTGGCCGGGGGCTCGTCACCTGACACTCCACCAGGAAGATCACCATGACCAGCGTTGCTGCTGCCGTCCACCCGCACCCCGCCGCCCGGCGGCGTGGTCTTGTGGGCCTGTTCGCCGACCGTTCGATCCGTACCAAGCTGCTCGCGCTGGTGGCCGTCGCGACCCTCACCGCTGTCGTCCTCGGTGGCACCGCGCTGAAGTCGCTGGGTGACCTGCGCGCGACCATGAGTCAGATGGTGGAGACGCAGACGCAGCTCAACACCTCCCTCGCCACCCTCAAGGACGGTGTGTGGAACATGCGCAACAGGGTCTCCATGCTCGGCAGCTACGTCACGGGCGACCCGTCCGGAGCCGTCGAGGCGGTGCACGAGGCGAATACGCAGCTGGACGTCGCCATCGCCGACTTCGGGGAGACCTTCACCGCCGCCGCGGGACGCGAGCCCGCCAACTTCGCCGAGTTCACCGCGGCGCTGGACGCCTACCGGGGCATCTTCAACTCGGGGATGGTCCCCGCCGCCGAGGCCGGTGATCTGGCCGGCTACCTCGTCGCGGACGAGGAGGTGACCCCCATCGGTGGGTCGATGGTGGAGAACCTCACCGCCGTCAACGACGAGACCGGGGCCTTCCTGCGCCAGCTCGCCGAGGAGTCGGACGATGCCGCGCGGAGCGGCATGGTGGCGATCGGGGTGGTGGCCGTCATCGGCACGCTGCTGGCCATCGCCCTGGGGCTCGTCATCGCCGGGCTCGTGCGCCGTCCCATCGTGCAGGTGCAGCGCTCCCTGGAGGCCATGGCGGAGGGCGACCTCACCGTCGGCGCCGACGTGGTCTCGGCGGACGAGGTCGGGCGGATGGCCGCGGCGCTGGCCCGCGCCCAGGCGGCGCTCCGCGAGATGATCGCGAGCGTGGTCAGCACCTCCGAGGCGGTCGCCGGGTCCGCGGAGGAGCTCTCGGCGTCGTCCTCGCAGATCTCGGCGACGACGGAGGAGACGTCGGCGCAGGCCGGTGTCGTCGCCGCAGCGGCTGAGCAGGTGTCGCAGAACGTCCAGACCGTGGCCGCCGGGACCGACCAGATGGGTGCGTCGATCCGGGAGATCGCGCACAACGTCACCGAGGTGGCCAAGGTGACCGACCAGGCCACACACGTCGCCTCCGCGACGAACGACACGGTGGCCAAGCTCGGCACCAGCTCGCAGGAGATCGGCAACGTCATCAAGGTCATCACCTCGATCGCCGAGCAGACCAACCTCCTCGCCCTCAACGCCACCATCGAGGCCGCGCGTGCCGGCGAGGCCGGCAAGGGCTTCGCCGTCGTCGCCTCCGAGGTCAAGGACCTCGCGCAGGAGTCCGCCAAGGCGGCGGAGGACATCGCCGGGCGCATCCAGGCGATCCAGGGCGACGCAACGGGGGCCGTCGGTGCGATCGGTGAGATCGCCTCGATCATCACGGCGATCAACGACTACCAGACGACGATCGCCTCGGCCGTGGAGGAGCAGACGAGCACGACGGCCGAGATCGCCCGGAGCGTCGCGGAGGCCGCGGCCGGCTCGGGCGAGATCGCCACGAACATCACCGGAGTGGCCACCGCCGCCCAGACGACCTCGCACGTCGTGCTCCAGACCGGCGGTGCGGTGGACGAGCTGGCCCGGACGGCCGCCGACCTGCGCCGGCAGGCCGCACAGTTCGTCTACTGACGCTGGGGCGCCGGGCGGTCGTCCCGCCCGGCGCCTGTCGGATGGGCCGCACGATCCGCACACGGGTTACCGTGCTGAAGGGCGACGCAAGATCGGAATGCACGACGCAAGCGCCAAGGGGGTTGGCGGCGGTGCGGCGCAGATCACATGGCCGGATGCTGAGACGGGCGTCTCTCCCGTTGGACATCGGGAGGCCCCGCGGCGGACCCTGGACCTGCCACGACGCGCCGCACTCCCGCGCGCCTCGTGCCCTGGAGGAGGCCCCGGTTGATCGACCTAGTGGACGTGTCCAAGACCTTCCGCACACCCGGCGGCGAGGTCCACGCGCTCGACCACGTGAACCTGCACGTCGAGCCGGGGGAGGTCTTCGGGATCGTCGGGCAGTCCGGCGCGGGCAAGTCCACGCTCATCCGCACGGTCAACGCCCTGGAGAAGCCGGACTCCGGGACGGTCACCGTCGACGGCGCCGTCATCTCCGATCTCAAGGGCAAGGAGCTGCGCGAGGCCCGCCGCCGCGCGGGGATGATCTTCCAGCACTTCAACCTGCTGTCCTCCCGCACCGCGCAGGCCAACGTCGAGCTCGCCCTCGAGATCGCCGGCACCTCCCGCGCCGACCGCCGCCTGCGCGCGCAGGAGATCCTCGAGCTCGTCGGCCTGTCCGACCGCGCCGGCGCCTACCCGGCCCAGCTCTCGGGCGGCCAGAAGCAGCGCGTCGGCATCGCCCGCGCCCTGGCCGACAACCCGCGCGTCCTGCTCTCCGACGAGGCCACCTCCGCCCTCGACCCGGAGACCACCCGCTCGGTCCTCGACCTCATCCGCCGCCTGTCCCGCGAGCTCGGCCTCACCGTCCTCCTCATCACCCACGAGATGGACGTCATCAAGCGCATCTGCGACTCCGCCGCCCTCATGGAGAACGGCCGCATCATCGAGTCCGGCGCGATG
Organism: Georgenia phoenicis; assembly: GCF_047302425.1. Lineage (NCBI taxonomy): Bacteria > Bacillati > Actinomycetota > Actinomycetes > Allobogoriellales > Allobogoriellaceae > Georgenia > Georgenia phoenicis. Next base: position 1,320,866 of record NZ_CP154855.1, read on the forward strand.
GAGCAGCTCATCACCACCCCGGGCTCGCGCCTGGCCTCGGCGCTCTTCGAGCTCGGCGAGCTGCCGCCCGAGCGCGGCACCCGCATCGTCGACATCACCTTCACCAAGCAGACGTCCTCCGAGCCGGTCATCGCGCGCCTCGCCCGCGAGCAGGGCCTGGACGTCGCCATCCTCGGCGCCGCGATCGAGACGATCCACGGCGGCACCCAGACCGGCCGCACCCGCCTGGAGATCCCGGGCACCGGCGAGCAGGTCGAGACCGCCCTGACCTACCTGCGCTCGCAGGGACTCTTCGTGGAGGTGGTCCGATGATCGACCGCAACGACCCGGACTTCTGGTCCGACCTCGTCGAGGTCGTCACCGGCGCGACCTGGGAGACCCTCTACATGGTCTTCGTCGCGCTCCTCTTCACCGTCGTCGTCGGCGTCGCGATCGGCGTCCTCCTCGTCACCACCGAGGACGGTGGCCTCTACGCCAAGCCCTTCGGCTCCCGCGCCCTGGGGAAGGTGGTGAACCGGGTGCTCGACGTCGTCGTCAACATCGGCCGCTCGATCCCGTTCATCATCCTCATGTTCCTGCTCATCCCCTTCACGCGGTTCGTCGTCGGCACCTTCATCGGCCCGACCGCCTCGATCGTCCCGCTCACCATCGCCGGCATCCCCTTCTTCGCCCGGCTCGTGGAGATCGCGGTGCGTGAGGTGCCGCGCGGGGTCATCGACGCCGCCGTCTCCCTCGGTGCCACGAAGCGGACGATCCTCTTCAAGGTCCTCCTCGCCGAGGCCGTCCCCGCCCTCACCCTGGGACTGTCGACGACCGTCGTCGGCCTCATCGGCTACTCCGCGATGGTCGGTGCCGTCGGGGGCGGCGGCCTCGGGGACGTCGCCTTCCGCTACGGCTACCAGCGCTACAGCCTCGAGTACATGCTCGTCGTCGTCGTGCTCCTCGTCGTCCTCGTCCAGATCCTCCAGTCCGCCGGCAACTACGTCGCTCGACGTGCCTCCCACCGCTAGGAAGAAGAACATGCGCCTCACCCGCACCCTGCCCGTCGCCGTCGTCGCCGCCCTCGCCCTCACCGCCTGCGGTGGCGGGGACGACGACGGCGCATCCTCCGACGCCGGGTCCGACACCATCCGCGTGGCCGCCCTCGCCGTCCCCGCCGGCGACATGCTGCGCTTCGTCGCCGAGGAGCTTGCCCCGGCCGAGGGCCTGACCGTGGAGTTCGTCGAGTTCAGCGACTACAACACCCCGAACCCGGCCGTCGTCGACGGCGACGCGGACGCCAACCTCTTCCAGAACACGACGTTCATGGAGACCTTCAACGAGGCCGCCGGCGAGGAGCTCGTCTCCGTCGGCGAGGTCTACCTGCCGCGCATGGGCCTGTACTCCAACGACTACACCTCGCTCGAGGACTTGCCCGACGGCGCGACGGTCGCCATCCCCAACGACCCGACCAACGAGGGCCGCGCCCTCAAGCTCCTCGCCGAGCACGGCCTCATCGAGGTCACCGAGGAGCCCATCACGATCGCCGACATCACCGACAACCCGCGGAACATCGAGTTCGTCGAGATCGAGAACGCCACCCTCCCGCAGGCCGTGGAGGACCAGGACGCCGCGATCGTCACCGCCGCCTTCGCGCTGCCCGCCGGCCTGGGTGAGGACAAGATGATCCTCGCCGAGGAGAGCGACAGCGAGTACTACAACGTGCTGTCCACGACCCCCGAGCTGGCCGACGACCCGCGCATCGAGACCCTCTACGAGCTGCTCACCTCCGACGAGATGGACCAGTTCATCGAGGAGGAGTACCAGGGCGTCATCATCCCCGTGGAGTGACGCGTAACAACTCTGCTCTCGGCGCGAAGGGGGACACCCCCTCCGCGGCGAGAGCAGAGTTGTTCCTGGGCTACGGCTCGAGGGTGAGGTAGCCGAAGGCGTGGGCGTCCTGGCCGGCGTTGGCCAGGCGCAGCGGGGCGCCGCCCGGCATGGGGTTGGGGACGTGGAGGGCGAGGTGCTCGCCGTCGCCCGGGAGCGGCAGCGTCCCGCGGACCTCCTGCTCCTCCCCGGGCGCCAGGCCACGCAGGTCCAGCCCCTCGGCGGGGACCGAGGCGAGGACGTCGCCGTCGTCGTCGAGGAGCGCCAGCTCACCCGCCCAGTCCGCGGAGAAGGGCGCGACCCCGCGGTTGGTGAGCCGCACGGTGACGTCGACGCCGTCGTCGTGCGCCACGAAGCGGACGGCGACGGCAGTGAGGTCCTCGCCCATGGCGGCGCCGGCGGCGAGGGCACGCTCGCGGTCCGCGCCGGTGTAGCCCTCGGTGTAGGCGCGGTCGTTGACGAGCCAGGACACGTGCGTGGCCTCGATCGCCGCCGCGACGTCCTCGACAGGCTCACCCGCCATGTCCGGGCAGTCGAGCGGGGAGGAGAAGGCGCAGGTCTGCAGTGCCGGGTAGAGCTCTCCGCCGATCGGCTGGGTGAGCCACCGGTCGGTCAGGCCGGTCTCCTCGAGCAGCGAGACGAAGTGCCACGGCTCGGTGGGCAGGGTCTCGTAGGCGAAGGAGTCGTCGTGGAAGCCGACGGCGTAGGGCGCGGTCGTCGCCGACGGGTAGCGGGCGAGCACGGGCGTCGTGTCGAAGGCAGCGTCCCAGGCGGCGAACAGCTCCTCCTCGGTCGCCTCGCTCGGCATCCAGTCCTCCGTGCCGGCCTCCCCGTCCAGCGGCCACGTGTGCTGCTCGCCCCAGAAGCCGACGAGGCCGCTCGTGACGAAGCCGAGGCGCGCGTCGCCGTCGTACTCGGCGCCGAGGGCGGTGACGAGGTCGGTGAGGAGGGCGACGACGCGCGGGTCGTCGTAGTCGGGGGAGAAGCTGATGCCGTCGTTCCCGTGCTGGGTGTAGCGGCGGGACTGGTCGATGCCGCCCTCGCCGAGGAGGTGGTCCGGGACGCCGGTGGGCAGGCCGGGGTAGTCGAGGTAGAGGCGCAGGACCGACTGGCGGCCGCGGGAGGCGACGTCCTCCAGCCGGGCCTCGAGAGCGGTCCAGTCGTACTCGCCCTCGCCGGTGACGACGGCCGCGACGGGCAGGTAGAACCACTCCATCGTCGCCGGGAACTCCGGGTCCGCCGGCTCCCACGGGTCGCCGGGCTCGGGCGCGAAGGGCACCCAGCCCGAGAGCGGGTTGCCCACCACCGGCGGGGCCGGGGCGAGCGCGGTCCAGCTGTCGTCCGCCGCGCACGCCGTCGTCACGAGCAGGGCCGTCACGGCGAGGAGCGTACGGGAGGCGCGCGGCGGCGGGCCGGCCGGGAGCACGGTCTACCGCTCGCGCGGGACCACGCGGTAGCGGCGCAGGCGCAGCGCCGGGTTGACCCGACGCACGTGCTCGAGGCGCTCGCGGTCCAGCTCCGCCACGGCGACGCCGGGCACCTCCCCGGCCGCGGCGAGCGAGACGCCCATGGGGTCGAGGACGGCGCTGTTGCCGATGCTCGTGGGGCCGGTCTGGTCCGCGCCGAGCACGTAGACGGTGTTCTCGATCGCCCGCGCCCGCAGCAGCGTGCCCCAGTGGTACTCCTTGAGCGGCCCCGGCGCCCAGGCGGCGGGGATGGCCAGGACGTCCGCGCCGGCGTCGACGAGGGTGCGGGACGCCTCGGGGAAGCGCAGGTCGTAGCAGGTCTGCAGGCCCACGGTGAAGCCCTCGACCTCGAGCAGTGCCGGCTCCTGCGGGTCCGCGGCCAGCACGCGGTCGGACTCCCGGTAGCCGAAGGCGTCGTAGAGGTGGACCTTGCGGTAGACGGCCCGCACCTCACCGTCCTGGATGCCGACGAGCGCGTTGCGGATCCGGTAGCCGTCCACCTCCTCGTTGGTCCCGACCACCACGGTGAGGCCGAGCTCCTTGGACAGCTCGCGCAGCCGTCCGACGCTCGGGCCGTCCAGCGGCTCGGCGCTCGCGACGAAGCGCTCGTCCATCGCCGGTGCCGTGTAGATGGAGAACTCCGGCAGCACGGCGAGCCGGGCGCCACGCCCAGCGGCCGTGCGCAGGTGCGCCTCGATGGCGCGCAGGTTCGCCGCCTTGTCCGTTCCCGGCCCGTGCTGCGCGACCGCCACCGTCAGCGACATGCTGCTCTCCCTCCGACCTCGCCCTCCACGCGACAGTACCGCTCCTCGCACGCTCGCCCCGCCGTCGTCCGCGGGTACGACGACGGCGCCACGCCCCGCCCGGGACGTAGCGCCGTCGTCGCCCGCTGCCGACCGTGTGGCCGGCTCAGGTCTGCAGGTGAAGAGTAGCGGGCGACGGCCCTCGCGAGGGCGCGTTTGTCGTCTCGTGACGACGGCAATGTGCTTCCCGGTGGGGCGGTGACCTCGCTAGCGTGGGCCACCACCCGAGCGAGGAGACACCCGTGAAGATCACCAACCAGCTCGTCGTCTTCGACGCCGCCGACCTGGAGTCCGAGAGCAGCTTCTGGGCCGGCGTCCTCGGGGGCACCGTGGACGCCGAGGACGACTGGCACACCGTCAAGGTCGACGGGCAGGCGCGCATCGCCGTCCAGCTCGCCCCCGACCACGTCCCGCCGCAGTGGCCCGACGGCAACCCGCAGCAGGTCCACCTCGACCTGTGGGTGGAGGACATCGCCGAGGCCCACGAGCACGTCATGTCCGTCGGGGCGCGGCTGCTCCAGGAGGCGCAGCACCCCGACGAGAGCGACGACTTCCAGGTCTACGCCGACCCCGCCGGCCACCCCTTCTGCCTGTGCTTCCCCCGGGCGGCGTCGTGAGGGACCCCAAGGACACGCTCCACGAGTACCTGCAGCGCTCCCGCGACGCGATGCTGTGGAAGCTCGAGGGCCTCCCGGAGCGCGACGTGCGCTGGCCGCACACGCCCACCGGCACCAACCTCCTCGGCCTGGTCAAGCACCTCGCCGGTGTCGAGCTCGGCTACTTCGGTGACACCTTCGGTCGGCCCGGGCCGCTCGCGCTGCCGTGGATGAGTGAGGACGCCGAGGAGAACGCCGACATGTGGGCGACGGCGGAGGAGTCGGTCGAGGACGTCGTCGGCATGTACCGGCAGGCCTGGGCACACGCCGACGCGACCATCGCCGAGCTCGACCTCGACTCGCCCGGCCGCGTGCCGTGGTGGCGCGGCGGGGACGTCACCCTCCACCACATCCTCGTCCACGTCATCGCCGAGACCGCCCGGCACGCTGGCCACGCCGACATCATCCGCGAGCAGATCGACGGCGCCGCCGGGCTGCGCGCGGGCGCGACGAACATCCCGGGCAAGGGAGAAACGTGGTGGGAGGAGTACGTCGCCAGGCTCCAGCGGGTGGCGGAGGAGGCGGGCGGCTGAGGCGTCCCTAGGCTTGTCCCCCGTGACTACCGACGACGACGGCGCGACCCGCGTCCCGTACCTGGGCCTGGGAACCGGGCCGCTCGGCAACCTCTACACCGAGGTCCCGGAGGAGCAGGCGCTCGCGACCGTCCGCGCCGCCTGGGAGCTGGGCGTGCGCACCTTCGACACGGCGCCGCACTACGGGCTCGGCCTGGCCGAAAAGCGGCTCGGGCGCGCCCTGGCCGAGCTGGGCGTCGCGCGCGAGGAGTACACCGTCTCGACGAAGGTCGGCCGGCTCCTGGAGCCCAACCCTGACTACCGGCCCGGGCAGCTCGACGACGGCGGGTTCGCGGTCCCGGCGACGCTGCGCCGGCGCTGGGACCCGAGCGAGGCCGGTATCCGCCGTAGCCTCGAGGACTCCCTCGAGCGCCTCGGCCTGGACCACGTCGACACCCTCTACCTCCACGACCCCGAGGCCTACGACGTCGACGACGCCGTCGTCCGCGCCCTGCCCGCCCTCGTGCGGCTGCGGGAGGAGGGCCTGGTGCGACGGGTGGGCGTGGGCTCGGGGGACCTCGCCGCCCTCACCCGCTGCGTCACCGAGGGCGAGCTCGACGAGGTCATCTGCGCCGGGCGCTACACGCTGCTCGAGCAGCCGGCCGCCGAGGCCTTCCTCCCGCTGTGCCTCGAGCGCGGCGTGGACGTCGTCGCCGCCGGGGTCTACAGCTCCGGCGCGCTCGCCACGAGGAGCGTGCCGGAGACGGTGATGTACAACTACGCGCCGGCCGACGAGTCGGCCGTGGCACGGCTGCGGCGCCTCCACGAGGTCTGCGGGACCCACGGGGTCGCCGTGCCCGCCGCCGCGATCCGCTTCGCCGCGCGGCACCCGGCGGTCACCACCGTCCTCGTCGGTGCGCGCCACCCGGACGAGGTCGCCGCCGCCGTCGCCCACGCCGTCGCCGACGTCCCGGACGCGCTGTGGGAGGACCTGAGCGGGCAGGGACTCGTCGCCGCGGGTCGATAGGCTGGGGGCACCATGACCGAGACCTCTGCCGCCCCCGCCCCTGCCGACGACGGCGCCCGCTCCGGCGCCGTCCGCGTCCGCTTCTGCCCCTCGCCGACGGGGACCCCGCACGTCGGGCTCATCCGCACGGCGCTGTTCAACTGGGCCTACGCGCGCCACGTGGGCGGCACCTTCGTGTTCCGCATCGAGGACACCGACGCCGCCCGCGACTCCGAGGAGAGCTACCAGCAGCTCCTCGACGCGATGCGCTGGCTCGGGCTCGACTGGGACGAGGGCGTCGAGGTCGGCGGGCCGCACGAGCCCTACCGCCAGTCCCAGCGCATGGACCTGTACTCGGACATTGCAGCGCGGCTGCTCGAGGCCGGGCACGCCTACGAGTCCTTCTCCACCCCCGAGGAGATCGAGGCCCGCCACCGTGCGGCCGGGCGCGACCCCAAGCTCGGCTACGACGGCTACGACCGCGACCTCACCGAGGAGCAGAAGGCTGCCTTCCGCGCCGAGGGCCGCGAGCCGGTGCTGCGCATCCGGATGCCCGACGAGGACGTGTCCTTCACCGACCTCGTCCGCGGCGAGATCAGCTTCAAGGCCGGCTCGGTGCCGGACTTCGTCATCGTCCGCGCCAACGGCCAGCCCCTGTACACGCTCGTCAACCCGGTCGACGACGCGCTCATGAACATCACCCACGTGCTGCGCGGAGAGGACCTGCTGTCCTCCACCCCGCGCCAGGTCGTGCTCTACCGCGCGCTGCTCGACATCGGCGTCGCCTCGGTCATGCCGAAGTTCGGGCACCTGCCCTACGTCATGGGCGAGGGCAACAAGAAGCTGTCCAAGCGCGACCCGGAGTCCAACCTCTTCCTGCACCGCGAGAGGGGCTTCACCCCCGAGGGGCTGCTCAACTACCTCGCGCTGCTCGGCTGGGCGATCTCCCCGGACAACGACATCTTCACCCGCGAGGAGATGGTCGCGGCCTTCGACGTCGCCGACGTCAACCCCAACCCGGCACGCTTCGACCTCAAGAAGGCCGAGGCCATCAACGCCACCCACCTGCGCCTGCTGGCGCCGGAGGACTTCCGCGCCCGGCTCGTGCCCTACCTGCGCGACGCCGGTGTGGTGACGGCCGGGTCCTACGACGCGCTGCCGGCCGCGCACCAGGCGCTGCTCACCGCCGCCGCGCCGCTGGTCCAGGAGCGCATGACGCTGCTCGGCGAGGCGCCGGGCATGCTCGGCTTCCTCTTCGTGGCCGACGACGCCGTCGTGGTCGAGGAGGACGCGCGCGGGGCGCTGCGCCCCGAGGCCGCCGACGTGCTCGACCGCTCGATCGCCGTCCTCGAGGGCCTGGACGACTTCTCCCCGGAGGCGCAGCAGGAGGCGCTCAAGGCGGTGCTCGTCGAGGAGATGGGCATCAAGCCGCGCTTCGCCTACGCGCCGCTGCGTGTGGCCATCACCGGCCGGCGGGTGTCCCCGCCGCTGTTCGAGTCGATGGAGATCCTCGGCAAGGACGCGAGCCTCACCCGCCTTCGCACCCTCCGCGCCAGCCTGTAGCGGGCCTACTGACCGCCGAGAGCCGAGTTGTTCCTGGGAACAACTCGGCTCTCGGCGGTTCATGGCTCAGGTCAGGGCACGGTCCGGCGGTGGCGTGCGACAAGCAGCAGCCCACCGGCTGCGCCGACGAGGCCGGCCGCCAGGAGGAGGGTGCGCACACCGTCCGCACCGGTCGTCGCCAGTGCGCCCCTCTGGTTCCCCTGTGCACCGCCTGCGTCGGGGTGCTCAGTTCCCGGGGCAGCTGGCGACGTGGGCGTCGCGGGGTCGGCCGGCGCGTCTGGCGCGGCCGGCGAGCTCGGTGACGGGGCCGGCTCGGCCGTGTCCTGCGTGACGACCAGGAAGACGCCGGCCTCGTCGTAGCGCAGTCCCAGGTCCGAGTCCGTCGGTGCGCCGGTGATTACGAGGTCGTCGAAGGTGCCGGTGGCGACGCCGTCGTGCGCGACGACGGGCAGCTCCTCAGGCAGCTCGGCGAGCCGACTGAGGTCGAGGTCGAGGGTGCCGCCGAGCGTGACGTCGCCGCTGACGGCGAGTGCCGGCTCGGACGCGCCGTCCGCGGTCAGCTGCAGCGAGGCGGTGTCGGACTGGGCGAAGTCCCCGTCGACACGCAGCGGCTCCGCGGCCTCGTCGACGAGCCGGCCTCCGGTGAGCTCGACGTCCCCGCTCCCCAGGGCGGCCGGCTGGGTCGCGACGACCTCGCCCTCGGTCACGAGCACACCGCCGGCGAAGGTGTTCTGGCCCGCGAGGACGAGTGAGCCCGTGCCCGACTTGCTCAGCCCGCCGGGACCCGTGATGTCGTTGATCCACACGTCGGCGGCCGCGGCACCACCGTCGTCGGCGTCCATGTCGACGGAGACGTCGCGGTCGAAGGCGCCGTAGCCGTGCGCGGCGGCGAAGAGGTTGGTGCGCCCCCACCCCTCGGCGTCGTCCACGATCGGTAGGCCGGACTCGAGCGCGGTGGAGTGGAGGACCCAGCGCAGCTGCTCGTCGTCGAGGTACGGGAAGCGCGAGCGGAGCAGCGCCTCGGCGCCCTCGGGCACGCGCGGCTCGTTGCCCGGCTCCGAGACGGGGGTGAGCCCGAAGGTGGTCAGCGCACGGTAGTGCGCGAGGTCGGCGCGGTAGGCGGCCCGATCGGTGTCGAGCTCGGCAACCGGCTCGAGCAGGCGCTCGGTGTCCGCTCGGGCGGCGGCGATGAGCTCCGCGTTGGCCGGGTCCGCGAGTGTCGCCCCGGCGATCCCGGTCGCCAGAACGCGTCCGCCGATGACATCGAGCGGGGAGTGCATCCCGGCGACCACGCGGTTGTAGCCGAGCTCGGCGGCGGTGAGCATGATGTCGCCGTAGTGCTCGGGCACTGCCGTGGCGAGGCCCAGCCCGGCGAGGAAGGCGGCGTTCGTGTGCCCGCTGGGGAAGCCGCCGTCGTTGACGGCCTCGTCCTCCGGCTTGATCTGGACGACGAGCTCGGGCACCACCTGCACGTCCTCGCTCCAGCGGAACGGGCGCATGTACTGGTAGTACTCCTTCGCCCGGTTCGACGTGGCGTGCGGACCGCGCACCGTGTCGACGAGCCGCACGACCGAGCCCAGCGGTGAGTCCTGGTCCGCCCAGCGGCCGTTGCTGTTGCCGCCGTCGCTGTAGGAGGTGTCGACGGCGTCGGCCGGGACCTCGGCGATGGTCGTGCCCGCGTTGGTCAGCCGGGCGAAGGCAGGCCCGTCCGCTCCCAGCCCCTCCATCATCGAGTAGCTCTGGTGGCGTCGGTCGACGACCCAGGCACGCTCGGCCTCGGCCGGAGTGCGAGCGGTGGTGATCTCGACGACCCTCTCGATGTTCTCCTCGTGGAGGTCCGTGTCGAGGACCGTGCCGTCGTCCCACGACGCACCCGGTGTCCAGTGGTCCAGCATCCGCTCCAGGACGCCGATCGCGGGGTTGGTCGAGGGCGTCATGTGCTCCGGGGTGTTGCGGAGGTAGGAGTCAACGAACGTTCCGTAGGGGCCGGGGGACGGGGCGATGGCATCGGCTGGCGCGAAGGTGCTCGCGTCACCGGCGCCCGCGGAGGTCACCTGCTCCGGCACGCTCTGCGCGGCAGCGGGTCCCAGCAGCACGGCCGAGGTGAGGACGGCTCCAGCGACGGCGGTACCTGCGCGGGTGCGTCGGGGGCGGGGGACGGTCGGTGGCATGGCTGAGCTCCTTGGTCGAACGACGGCGGCGCGGTCCGGCCGCCGCGCGAAGGGAAGCAGGGCCGCGTGGCCGGCAGGTGTCCGGACGGTGACCGCACGCCGTCGGGAGCGGAGCGAGCGCCGGGAGCGACGGGTCCGACGAAGGTTCCGACGTCGTCGGCCGTCGGGATGAGAGCCCGCATCGTCTCGACTGCCGGCCGCCCACTGTTCACCGAGCGTTTCCTCATCCCCGGGCGGCAGTTCACCACCGCTTCCTAGCGTCCGAGTCGCCCGCACACCGCGGGCATGACCCGAGTCGAGAGTGAGCACCACCAATGGATCACCGACCTTGCGGCTGGACCCGCCGCGGTCTGATCGCCACCGGGATCGTCGCCGCCCTCGTCGGCACGGCCGCCACTGCGAGCGCCGCGCCGGAGGACAACCCTGCCATCCCCGAGAACGTCATCGTCTTCATCGGTGACGGCATGGGCTACAACCACATCGCCAGCACCAACCTCTACGAGACCGGCCAGAGCCGCTACCAGGTCCTCTCCGACGCCGAGGGCCGCGTGAGGACCCTGCCGGGCAACGCCGTCCAGGTCTACGAGGACTGGGCGCTGACCAACATGACGACCTTCCAGCACGGCAACTCCTACGACGCCGAGAAGGCCTGGACGGACTTCCAGTACATCAACGGCAACGTCACCGACTCCGCCGCCGCCGGCACCGCGATGGCCACCGGCGTCAAGACCACGAACGGCGCCACCGGCCTGGACCACGAGGGCAACCGGGTGGAGAACCTCACCGAGCGGGCGATCGCCACCGGGCGCGCCGCCGGTGTCGTCTCCTCGGTGCCGTTCAGCCACGCCACCCCGGCCTCCTACGTCGCGCACAACGCCGACCGCAACGACTACCAGGGCATCGCCACCGAGATGCTCGACAGCGACCTCGACGTCGTCATGGGCGCCGGCCACCCCGGCTTCACCGACTCGGGCGAGCCGCGCGAGACGCCGTCGTACGACTACATCAGCGAGGGAGACTTCGCCCGCCTCCAGGACGGCCAGGCCGGCTTCTCCTACCTCGAGGAGAAGGCCGACTTCGAGGCGCTCGCCGCCGGCGACGGCGTGCCCGAGCGGGTCTTCGGCCTCGCGCAGGTCGCCTCCACCCTCCAGCAGGGGCGCGCGGCCGACGGCGAGGAGACCGCGCCGTACGACACGCCGCTCAACGACAACGTCCCCACGCTCGAGACGATGACCGCCGGCGCGCTCAACGTCCTCGAGCAGGACGAGGACGGCCTCTTCCTCATGGTCGAGGGCGGTGCGATCGACTGGACCGGCCACGCCAACGACGAGGTCCGCAACATCGAGGAGACCCAGGACTTCAACGCCTCCGTCGAGGCCGCCGTCGAGTGGGTCGAGTCCGAGGACACCGACGCCACCTGGGACAACACCCTCATCATCGTCACGGCCGACCACGAGACCGGCTACCTCGCCGGCGCCGGCTCCGACCCGGGCTGGACGCCCATGCACGGCGACGCCGACCAGGTCCCCGAGCTCGACTGGTACTCCGGCAACCACACCAACCAGCTCGTGCCCGTCTTCGCCAAGGGCGTCGGCGTCGAGACCCTCTACGCCCGCGCCACCGGCACCGACCCGGTCCGCGGCGCGTACCTCGACAACACCGACCTCGCCAACGTCCTCCTCGACGACCTCTGGGCGACCCAGCCCTCCGAGGGCGGCATCGAGGTCGAGGCCGTCATCCCGGAGCTCGGTGAGGACGACGAGCAGCTGCCCGGTGCGCTCGTGCTCAGCGTCGCCGACGGCGCCGTCGAGCTCGGCGACCTCCGGCACGCCGGCGACCGCCTGCGCCTGGGCGGCGAGCTGCCCACCGTGTCGGTGACCGACTCGCGCGGCGAGGCCGCCGGCTGGGCCGTCTCCGGCCAGGCCTCGGCGCTCACCTCCGCCGACGAGCGCGTCATCCGCGCCGGCCACCTCGGCTGGACGCCGGGCCTCGTCGAGGCGCAGGAGGGCGTGGTCCCCGGTGAGCGCGTGCGCACCGTCATGTCCGGTGGGGAGGGCCTGGCCACCGCCGCCACCCTCGCCTCCGCCGACTCCTCCGGCCGCGTCGGCACCGCGGTGCTCGACGCCGACCTCGAGCTCGAGGTGCCCGTCGACACCGCCGACGGCGCCTACTCCGGGTCGCTGACCGTGACCCTCTTCCCGGTCGACTGACGACCTCTCCCACAGCCGTGCCCGCCGGTGGGACCCACCGGTGGGCACGGCGCCGCCCGTTGCCGAAGGAAAAGCCATGTCCCACCTGCGCACCACGGTGGCGAGCCTGCTGCTCGCCCTGCCTCTCGCCGTCGTCGTCCCCGCGGCGGCCGACGTCGCCGACCCGCACCTCACGGAGGAGTCCGTTCCCGACGGCGGAACCTCCGTCCCCGCGCCCCCGCCGGAGGACGCGACCGGCGGCGCGGTGAGGGGGACCGCCGACCAGGTGACCTTCGGGATCGCGCCGTCCGGGCCGGACGGGGCCGACGGGAGGGTCTCCTTCCGCCTCGAGCTCGAGCCGGGGGCCCGCCACACCGACCACGTCGAGGTGACGAACTACTCCGAGGAGGCGATCACCCTCGCGCTGCTCGCCTCCGACGGCACGGTCACGGACGGCGGGACCTTCGACGTCCTGCCCAGCGACGTCGCGCCCGAGGCGGCGGGCTCGTGGATCGAGATCGCCGAGAGCGTCGAGCTCGAGCCCATGGGCAGCGCGGTGCTGCCCTTCACGATCACGGTGCCCGAGGACGCGCTTCCCGGGGACCAGCCCGCCGGGATCGTCGCGTCGCTGCGCACCGTGGGCACCGACGAGCAGGGCACGGCGGTGTCGCTCGACTCGCGCGCCGGCGCCCGCGTGCACCTGCGGGTGGCGGGCGACCTCGCACCGGCGCTCGCGGTGGAGGACCTGCGCGCGGAGTACCGGCCCTCGTGGAACCCCTTCGCGCCCGGGACGGTCGACCTCACGTGGACCGTGGCGAACGAGGGCAACGTACGGCTCGGCGCAGCCCAGACGGCCGGCGTCACGGGGCTGCTCGGGCTCGGTGGTGGCGAGGCGGTCGTCGACGGGCCGCGCGAGGTGCTGCCGGGACAGTCCGCGACCCAGACGGTGTCGGTCGAGGCGTGGCCGACCTTCCGGGTGGGCGGGCAGGTGAGCGTGAGCCCGGTGGTCGTCGGCAGCGACGAGGTGCCCGACGAGCTGCTCAGCGCGGCGGCCGGGTCGGTGGCGTTGTGGGCGGTGCCGTGGGCCCAGCTCGCGGCGCTCGTCCTCGTGGCCGGTCTGGTAGTGCTGGTGGTGGTGCGCCGCCGTCGTGCGCGGGCACGGCTGGAGGCGGCCATCGCCGCCGCCCGGGCGGACGCCGCCCGCGAGCTCGCCGCCGCGCACTGACGCTTCCGCGCTCCCGGGCTCAGCGGATCTGGTGGACGGCGTCCGACTCGCCCCAGGCGGTGTCCGCCGTCCAGACCGGCGCACCGGCGCGCTCACCGAGGGCGAGGCAGAACCGGTCGGCAAGTGAGAGCCCGGAACCGCGCCGCCAGAGCGAGGCGGCGCGCTCGGCGTCGTCCGCCGTCGCCGGCTCGACGCGCAGTCCGTAGCTCTGCAGGAGGGCAGAGGCGACCGGCCAGTCGCCGCCCGCGGCACGCACCTTCTGCGCGACCTCCGACCAGTTGACGCTCGAGCACTGCGCGCCCGCGACGAGCAACGACTCGACCCGGTCAGCCCCGTCCTCGCCGCTGAGGTACGCGAGCAGGGCGGAGGCGTCGAGGACCGATGTCACGCGGCGTCGTCCTCCGCCGTGGCCGCACGCCGGCGCTCGGCGAGGAGGTCGCCCACGAGATCACCGTCGGCGAGCTGGCTGCGCAGGTGCTGCCGGGCCTGCGCACGCGTCATGACGATGACCCCGGCCTCGCTCTCGACGAGGATCAGCGGGGTACCGGCGGTGAGGCCGGCGCGATCCCGGAGCTCGGCCGGGACGACGAGCCGCCCGCGATCACCCATCGTCACGCTGTATGTCCCACTCATAGCAAGAACGTACCACTGCGTATCGACTGGTGGGCCGAGCGTGAACCGGGGGTTACGCGTCGGGCGGGGCAGCGGCCGCGGGTGCCGCGTGGAGGGAGGCGAGCAGCTGGAGCTTCTCAGCGCTCGGGGAGCCGGGCGCGGCCCGGTAGACGACGAGCTGGCGGCCGGGCAGACCCCTGACGTCGAAGGCGTGGTAGTCGAGGGAGAGGTCGCCGACCTCGCCGTGGCGGAACTCCTTGGACTCATGGGTCTTGCCGCGCACGTCGTGGCGCGCCCACAGCTGCCGGAAGGCGGCACTGGCCTGCGACAGCTCGGCGACGAGCGCGCGCACGCCGTCGGCCGCGTCCACGTGCCCCAGGGCCAGGCGCAGGTTCGCGACGCAGGACTCGGCCGCCCGGTCCCAGTGCGCGTAGAACCGCGCGCCCACCGGGTCGAGGAAGACCATGCGCGCGACGTTGTCGACGCGGGCGAAGTCCGCGTACAGGGCGGCCGCGAGGGCGTTGTGCGCCAGGACGTCGAGCCGCCGGTCGATGACGACGGCGGGCGTGTGCGGCCACGCCTCGAGCAGCTCCCGCAGCGCCTGAGGAGGCGGGTCGGTGGCGGGCGCCAGCGCCGTGGGCGCGAGGTCCGCCAGGCGGAAGAGGTGCTCGCGCTGGTCGAGGTCGAGGCACAGGGCGCTCGCGATCGCGTTGAGCACCGACGGCGAGGGGTTGCGCTCGCGACCCTGCTCCAGGCGCGCGTAGTAGTCCACGCTCACGCCCGCGAGCATCGCGACCTCCTCGCGGCGCAGCCCCGGCACCCGGCGCGGGGTGTGCGCGGTGAGGCCGACGTCCGCGGGCCGGACGTGGCCGCGCCGGGCCTTGAGGAAGGAGCCGAGCTCGGAGGTGGTCACGGCTCGACGGTACGGGTCGCGGCCCCGCCCAACCAGGACCTGGTGCTCCCTGGCAGGCTCCGCCGTCGGCTCATGACGAAGCCCGCGTGGTGGAGGACGTCGCCGACGAGCTGGCCGAAGGCCCAGAAGCCGGAGTCGTCGAGGTAGGTGATGCGGTCCTCGCGGACCCAGTAGCGGCCGGTGTACGCGTCGGCGCGGCCGCCGCGGGTCTCGGAGTAGCGGCCGTCGGGCCGCAGGTGCTGCTGGAGGGCGCGACCGCTGTCGTGCCAGGTCCCGGCCCAGGTGGCCCGGACGGCGGGGTCGGTGAGGTCCTCGCCCGCGGGCCGGGTCGGCTCGCCGTCGTGGGCCTCGAGGTGACCGGCGACGTAGACGGCGAGCAGGTCGCCGGGGTCGACGACGAGCATGCGGTGCACCTGCGACTCGGTGACCCTGCGGCGGACGACGGCGAAGGTGGCCGGGTTTCCCGGGACGAGGTCGAAGCGGTCCCGCTCGCCTGGAGGCAGCTGCGCGATGGCGCTCTCGAAGAGCAGCGGGACGACGGATGCGCCCTCGGCGTCGACGACGTGCGCGTCCCGTCCACCGGGAGCCGCGACGAGGCGGTCCCCGACGACGTGGAGGTCCTCGGCCACGACGCCGGACGGGTGCATGACGCGGGCGCCGGTGACGACGACGGCGGGTGGGGGAGTGGTCATGTCCTCAGCCTGGCGCCGCGGGAGCGCGCGGAGAAGGCCGGGCCACACCCAGGGAGTGGCACACCCTGGCCCGATCCCGGCTAGCCAGCGCCGGCCGGCCCGATCCCGACCTCCCCGCCCCGCGCCCTCCCTCCTGCGCCGAGAGCTGGATACTCCGGTGCGGTTGGACGGGTGTGCGGGCACCGTGGCTCCGCCCACTACGGTATGGACGGCCGCGATTCGGAAGGAACCGAGATGACGCACCCCAGCCCCACCGCCCGCCCCGGCAGCGACGACTACCGCCGCGCCCAGCGCGCCGAGCTCCTGCGCTTCGGCGCGGGCGCCCGCTGCGAGCACGGCTTCGGCTACCTCGACGAGACGGGCCAGGTGGACCCGACGACCGTCGAGCTGTGGATCACCTGCCGCATGACGCACATCTTCAGCCTCGGCGTCCTCGCCGGTGAGGAGCCGGCCCCCGGTGGCCCGGACCGCGAGGAGCTGACGGCGCTCGCGGCCCACGGCGTCCGCTCGCTGCTCGGCCCGCTGCGCGACGACGAGCACGGCGGCTGGTTCGCCGCCGTCACCGCCGAGGGGCCCTCGAACGCGACGAAGCAGGCCTACGGCCACGCCTTCGTCGTACTCGCTGCCAGCTCGGCGCTCGCCGCGGGCGTCGAGGGGGCGCGCGAGCTCCTGGACCTCGCCCTGGCCGCCCAGGAGGAGCACTTCTGGGACGAGGAGGCCGGGCTCGTCGTCGACGAGTGGGACCGTGCGTGGACCACGCTGGACCCCTACCGCGGCATCAACGCCAACATGCACACCGTCGAGGCCTACCTCGCCGCCGGTGACGTCACCGGCGAGGCCCTGTGGCACCGCCGCGCCGGCCGCATCTCCGCCCGGGTCGCCGCCTGGGCGCGGGAGAACGACTGGCGCATCCCCGAGCACTTCACCTCCGACTGGGTGCCGCTGCTCGAGCACAACCGCGACCGCCCGGCCGACCCCTTCAAGCCCTACGGCGCCACCGTGGGCCACGGCCTGGAGTGGGCCCGCCTCCTCCTCGCCGTCGAGGCGACGCTCGGCACCGCAGGACCCGCGGGGCTGGACGAGGCAGCCGCGGCGCTCGCCGCCCGCGCCGTCGCGGACGGCTGGGACGCCGACGGCGCGGAGGGCTTCGTCTACACGACCGACTGGTCCGGGCAGCCCGTCGTGCGGGCGCGGATGCACTGGGTCGTCACCGAGGCGATCGCCACCTCGACCGTGCTCCACCGGGTCACCGCCGACGACGCCCACGCCGCCGACGTCGACCGCTGGTGGGCCTACGCGGACACCTACCTCGTCGACCACGGGGCCGGCTCGTGGCGCCACGAGCTCGATCCTCACAACCGTCCGGCGTCCGGGACCTGGGAGGGCAAGCCCGACGTCTACCACGCCTACCAGGCCGCCCTCATCGCCGACGTCCCGCTCGCCCCGTCCTTCGCCGCCGCCCTCCGCGCCGGCGCCCTCCGCACCGTCTGAGCTCATCCCGACGCGCCGACAGCCGGATTCTCCGAGGAGGATCCGGCTGTCGGCGGCTGAGGGGCCTGCCCGGCCGCACCTTGCTGCCGCAAGGTCGCGCCGGGGGAGGCCGGGAGGCGCTGCCGCTACCTCCGGACGGTGACCGTCAGGGGAGCGCTCGCCGTCGTGCCGGCGGGGTTGGTGAGCTCGGCGACGTAGGTGTAGGTCCCCGGCGCCCGGCCGCTCACCGTGGCCGTCGCCCGCTGCGCCCGGGGCGTCGCCGCCTCCAGCGAGCCCTCGGCGATGACGACGCCGTCCTCGAGGATCCGGTAGGACGTCGCGTTCGTCCCCCACCACAGGTTCGCGGTCACCGTGAAGCCGCCGTCGCCGTCCCAGTTGTCGTGGCTCAGCTGCGCCCGCCCGGGCTCGGCGTCGTCGACGACGACGGTCACCGGCGCCGTCTCCGTCGCGCCCCGGGAGTTGATGAGCATGGCGGTGTACGTGTACGTCCCGTTCGGCCGGCCGCTCACCGGGATGCGCACCGACTGTGCCCGCGGGGTGGCGAGCTCGAGGTCCTCGACGGCGATGAGCTCACCGTTCTCGTACAGCGCGAGGACGCTGCCGTTCGTGCCCCACCACAGGTCGACGAGGACCTCGAAGCTGCCGTCGTGGAGGCCGGTGGCCCAGCCGCTCGTCGTGCGGAGCGAGGCCCTGCCCGGCGCGGAGGTCTCGTCGTCCTCAGGGATCTCCGGGATGGCGAGACCGCCCTCGCAGGCCTCCTGCTCGGCCGCCGTCGGCGTCCACCGCAGCCAGGCGAAGCTCGCCTCGATCTCGGGCGCGTCCGTCGCACCGCGCATCGCGAAGGGCCCGACGGCGGTGGGGGACAGCGCCCCGAGGTCCACGGGCCGGCCCCACGGCTCGAAGGTCGCGCCGTCGAAGGACACCGACGCCACCGCGGTGTCGCCGTCGCCCGTCAGCCGCAGCCAGAAGGTCTCGCCCAGCCCGGCGTCCGGCACCACCGAGTCGAAGCCGGTGTTCCGGTCGCTGCCGTTCGTCCGGAGGATGTACTCCAGGCGCAGGCCCTGGGAGCCGTGGACGAGGTCGAGCTTGGCGTAGTTCGCGTCGTCCGCGTAGAGCAGCAGCCCCGCCTGCTGGAAGCGCTGGTCCGGGCGGAAGGTCAGCTCGGTCGTCACCTCCCAGTCGCCCGCGGGCAGGTCCTGGAGGAGCAGCGGCGCGCCGTTCACGCCCGCGCGGTAGGTGGGCAGGACGAGCGAGCCGTCGCGCAGCTCGTGCGCGCTCGCATCGGTGCGCACGCTCGCGGACCAGAGGCCGGCGTCGAGCGCGGTGCCGTCGAACTCGTCGCTGGCCGCGCCGCTGCACTGCTGGCGCAGGGGATCCGGGTCGGCGCCGGGGGCCGGCGGCCGCACGGCGTCGGGGTTGAGCTTGGCGTACTTGATCGTCGCACCGAGGCGGTCCCCGGACTCGTAGAAGAGGTACGTGCCGGTCTCGTCGGTGACGATGTCCGGCGCGGCGACGCGCCCGGTGTCCTCACCCACGCCGCTCGCCTCGTGCAGCACCCACGTCGGGCCGGTCTCGGTGAGGGCGTCGTTCACCGTGCGCGCGTGGATCTTGCCCGACGACGCGTGGTAGATGACGTAGAGCTGCCCCTCCCACTCCCACAGGTTGGCGCTCGAGACGTTCTGCCCCTCGGCGGCGCCGGGCACGACGAGCGGCTCGGGGCGCACGTCCCACTCACGCCCGTCGTAGGACTCGGCGACGCGGATGCGGCGGATGTTCTCCGGGGTGTTGTCCATGTAGAACATCGCGTAGGCGTAGGGGGAGTCGGCGTCCGGGTGCT
This sequence comes from Georgenia phoenicis, assembly GCF_047302425.1. Taxonomy (NCBI): domain Bacteria; kingdom Bacillati; phylum Actinomycetota; class Actinomycetes; order Allobogoriellales; family Allobogoriellaceae; genus Georgenia; species Georgenia phoenicis. Next base: position 1,339,871 of record NZ_CP154855.1, read on the forward strand.
CGAAGACGCGTGCGTAGGACGTCTCGGTGATCCCCGGCCCGCCCTGCGCCGTAGTCACCGCCTCGCCGCCGTACTCGAAGTGGATCCCGTCCGACGACGTCGCGTACCGCGTCGTCGTGTTCTCGCCGTGGAAGTACAGGTAGAGCTCGTCCTCCACGGGGTGCCAGAACGGCTCGGGCGTCGCCACGTGGGTGACGTCGTAGTAGTCGCCCCACTGGTTGGCGATGACCGGGCTGCCCTCGTACTCCGTCCACGGCCCCGCGAGGGAGTCGGAGTACATGAGGACGATGCCGCCGGGCGCGTCGTGCGGGCCGAGGTAGAGGTACCACTCGGCGAGCGGGTCCTCGAGGTGCTCACCCGCGTGGAACACCGCGGGGAAGATGTACTCGTTGGTCGGGTTGTAGGACATCGTCTCCTTGTCGGTGATGACGCCCTGGTACTCGAAGACCGGCAGGTTCTCCTGGCTCGGGACGACGGCGGTACTCGCCTCGGCGGCGTCCTCCCGTGGTCCCGCCGTCGCGGGGGCGACTGCCCCCGCCAGCACGGCGAGGGCCAGGGCGGCGGCCGTGGCGAGCCGTGATGCTCGTGCTCTCATCGGTTCTCCTCCTTCCCGGTCCGCGCCGTCGCGGACCGTGGTCGGCATCGAACAGCGTCATACGCAAAACGACAAGGGTTCCGTCCGGCCCGCCGGGGGCGTCCGGCTCGACAGAAAACGTTGTCGCGATGACCTCACCGTCGGCGCGTCCTTGTAGTTTTACGCAAAACCCGATTCTCTAGGGCCCACTCGGTCGAAGGAGACGGCAATGGTGGTCAAGGGGCGGCGCGCGACGCAGGCGGATGTCGCACGCCTCGCGGGCGTCAGCCAGACGACCGTGTCGATGGTGCTCAACGGCACCGGTGTCGCCCAGCGGCGGGTCAGCGCCGAGGTGCGCGAGCGGGTCCTCGAGGCCATCGCCGTCACCGGCTACGCGGCCAACCCCAGCGCCCAGCTGCTCGCCGGCGGCCGCAGCTCGATCATCGGCGTCTACACCTACGAGCCGGTCTTCCCGCACTCCGGCGCGAACTTCTACTACCCCTTCCTCGAGGGCATCGAGGACGAGGCCGAGCGCTCCGGCGTCGACCTCCTCATGTTCACCTCGATGTCCGGCCGCTCCGGCAAGAGCCTCGTGTCCACCGGCCGCGTCACGCGGCTGCGGGTGGCCGACGGCTGCGTCCTCCTGGGCCGCCGCAGCTACCCCGAGGACCTCGCCGAGCTGCTGCGCCAGGACTTCCCCTTCGCCTTCGTCGGGCGCCGCGAGGCGCCGGACGCGCAGGTGCCCTACGCGGCCGCCGCCTACGGGGAGGCCACCCGCGCCGTCGTCGACAACCTCGTCGCCCTCGGTCACGAGCGCATCGTGCTCATCAACGAGTTCACCGGCCACGAGTCCATCGAGGACCGCTCCCGCGGCTACCGCGAGGCGATGACGGCCGCCGGCCTGCAGCCCGTCACCTACGACGCCCCCGACCTCGGGTCCGGCGCCCTCCTCGACACCCTCCTCGCCGCCGGCGTCACGGCCGCGCTCGTCACCTCCGACCTCGCGGCCCCGCTGCGCCGCGCCGCGCTCGCCCGCGGCCTCGACGTCCCCCGCGACCTGTCCATCGCCCGCCTCGGTGACCCGGAGCGGCCCAACGGCGAGGACGTCGACTGGAGCGGCTTCCTCATCCCGCGCTGGGAGATGGGCGCCCACGCCCTGCGCTTCGTCCTGCGTCAGCTCGCACCCGACCCGGTCGACGCGAGCGACCTCCAGGTCAGCATCCCCTGCACCCTCGTCCCCGGGGCGACCGTCGCCCCGCGTCAGTAGCCGGGCACCCCGGCCGGAAGAAAGGCACACACTGGTGGAACTACGCACCCAGGTCCTCGTCGTCGGCGGAGGACTCGGCGGGGTGGCGGGCGCGCTCGGCGCGCTGCGCCACGGCGCGACCGTCGTCCTCACCGAGGAGTTCGCCTGGCTCGGCGGCCAGTCGACGTCCCAGGCCGTCCCGCCGGACGAGCACCCGTGGATCGAGGACTTCGGCTGCACCGCGTCCTACCGCCGCTTCCGCGACGGCATCCGTGACTACTACCGCCGCAGCTACCCGCTCAAGGAGGCCGCCCGCCGCAAGAGCGACCTCAACCCGGGGGCCGGCTGGGTGAGCAAGCTGTGCCACGAGCCGCGCGTCGCCGTCGCCGTCATCGACGAGATGCTCGCCCCCTACATCTCCGGCGGCCGCCTGCGGGTGCTCATGCACCGCCGTCCCGTCGCCTGCGAGGTGGACGGCGACGCGGTCCGCTCGGTCACCGTCGAGGACCTGCGCACCGGGGAGCGCACGACGATCGGCGCGGACTACGTCCTCGACGCGACCGAGACCGGCGAGCTGCTGCCGCTGTCCGGCACCGAGTACGTCACCGGCTTCGAGTCCTCCGCCGAGACCGGGGAGCCCAGCGCCCCCGCCGAGGCGCAGCCGGAGAACATCCAGGCCGTGTCGGTCTGCTTCGCCGTCGACCACGTCGCGGGGGAGGACCACACGATCGAGCGCCCAGCCCAGTACGACCACTGGCGCTCGGTCCGCCCCGACTTCTGGGGCGGCAACCTCCTCAGCTGGACCGCCCCGCACCCGCGCACGCTGGAGATCACCGAGCGGCACTTCGAGCCCAACCCGGGCGACGAGCCGCTGTCCGTCTTCGCCGACCAGAGCCTCAACCCCGGCGACGGGAACCTGTGGACCTTCCGCCGCATCGCGGCCAAGGACCTCTTCGAGCCCGGCACCTACGACAGCGACATCACGCTCGTGAACTGGCCGAGCATCGACTACTTCGAGGCCCCGGTCATCGACGTCCCCGAGGACGTCGCCGCCGCCCGCCTCGAGGACGCCCGGCAGCTGAGCCTGTCGATGGTCTACTGGATGCAGACCGAGGCCCCGCGCCCCGACGGCGGCACCGGCTGGCCCGGCCTGCGCCTGCGCCCCGACGTCATGGGCACCGAGGACGGCCTCGCGATGGCGCCCTACCACCGCGAGGGCCGCCGCATCCGCGCGCTCGAGACGATCCGCGAGCAGGACGTCTCCCTCGCCGTGCGGGGTGACGCCGGCTCGCGCCGCTACCCCGACAGCGTCGGCGTGGGCATGTACCGCATCGACCTGCACCCCTCCACCGGCGGCGACAACTACATCGACGTCGGCTCCGCGCCCTTCGAGATCCCCCTCGGCGCCCTCGTCCCGCAGCGGGTCACCAACCTGCTCGCGGCGGCGAAGAACATCGGCACCACCCACATCACCAACGGCTGCTACCGCCTGCACCCGGTGGAGTGGAACATCGGCGAGGTCGCGGGCGTGCTCGCCGCCACGTCGATCACCGACCGCACCACCCCGCACCAGGTCCACGGCGACCCCGCCCTCGTGGACCAGCTGCGCTCGCGGCTCCTCGCCGACGGCGTCGAGCTCCACTGGCCGGACGGCGTCTACGGCTACTGACCCGGCCCACCTCCACCGACGCCGCCCGGCGCTCGGCACCCCCTCAGATAAAGGAGAGATGATGGTTCACCGTCGAACTCTGGTCCCCGCTCTCGCCGTCCTCACTCTCGGCGTTGGCTCCCTCGCTGCCTGCGGCGCCGGCGACGGCGACGGCGAGGCCGCCACCCCCGACTCGCCCGTCGACCTGCGCATGACCGTCTGGACCGCCGACGAGAGCCAGCTCGCGCTCTTCGACGAGATCGCGGCCGAGTACATCGAGGCCAACCCCGACACGGTCAACAGCGTGACCTTCGAGCCGCTGCCCTTCGAGGACTACACGACGACCCTCACCACCCAGCTGGCCGGCGGCAACGCCCCCGACCTCGCGTGGATCTTCGAGAGCTCGGCGCCCGAGTTCGTCGAGAGCGGCGCGCTCGCCGACATCCGGCCCACGCTCGAGGGCGCGGAGGGCTACGAGTACGACGACCTCCTCGACTCCGCCCTCGAGCTGTGGTCCACCGACGACGGCCTGTACGCCTACCCCTTCTCCAACTCCCCGTTCGTCACCTTCGTCAACACCGACCGCATCGCCGAGTCCGGCCAGCCGAACCCGGCCGAGCTCCACGCGGCGGGGGAGTGGACCTTCGACGCCGCCCGTGACATCTCCGCGGCCAGCGCCGAGGCGCTCGGCGGCGCCGGGCTCGTCGTCCGCGACTTCGACTACGCCGGCTGGGGCAACCTCGCCACCATCTGGGGCGGCTGGGACGCCGCGCCGTGGTCCGAGGACGGCAGCCAGTGCACCTTCACCGAGCCGGAGATGGTCGAGGTCATGGAGTGGTTCCACGACGCCGCCTTCGAGCAGGGCGCCATGCCCGGCCCCGGGACGAGCAGCGACTTCTTCGCCGGTGACGTGACGATGACGATCACCCAGATCTCGCGCGCCTCCTCCCTCGACGGCTCCTTCGAGTGGGACGTCCTCCCGCTGCCCGCCGGTCCCGCCGGTCAGCAGAACGTCATCGGCCAGGCCGGCATCGGCGTCCTCGCCAACGCCGAGAACCCCGAGATCGCCGCGGACTTCCTCGCCTACTTCACCAGCCCGGAGAGCGCCGAGAAGCTCGCCGCCTACTTCCCGCCGCCGCGCGAGTCCCTCCTCACCACCGAGGTCCTCGGCGACGCGAACCCGCTCCTGTCCCCGGAGCAGCTGGAGACCGCCGTCGTCAGCAGCATCGTCGACGCGCAGGTGAAGCCGGCCCACCGGAACTTCGCCCAGCTCGACACCGCCGTCCGCGGCGCCCTCGACGAGCTGTGGGACCCGGCCGCCGACGTCGAGACGGTGCTCGCCAACGTGTGCTCCGCCGTCGAACCGCTCCTCGAGAGCTGATGGCCGCGATCACCAGCAGCCAGGCGGGCCGGCAGCGCCGGTCCGCCTGGCGGCGGCGCGACGCCGCCTGGGGCTACGCCTTCACCGCACCCGTCATCGCCGGCAGCCTGCTGTTCGTCGTCGGGCCGCTGTTCGCGGTGATCTGGTACTCGCTGCACGAGTGGAACGTCCTGGCGAACACCTTCACCTTCGCCGGCGCCGCCAACTACGAGCGGATGCTCGAGGACACCGCCCTGCACGACTCGCTCGTCGCGAGCCTGTGGTTCTCCCTGGGCGTGGTCGTCCTCAACATCAGCCTCGCGCTGTTCCTCGCGGTGCTGCTCAACCAGAAGCTGCCGGGCACGACCTTCTTCCGGGTCGCGTTCTTCTCCCCGGTCGTCGTCTCCCTCGTGGCGTGGACGATCGTGTGGGGCTTCCTCCTCCAGGCCGACGGCGGGATCAACTCCCTGCTCGAGGTCTTCGGGGTGGACGGGCCGAACTGGCTCCGAGGCAACGTCACCGCGATGGTCGCCGTCGTCGTCGTCCAGGTCTTCAAGAACGTCGGCCTCAACATGATCCTGTTCCTCTCCGCCCTCCAGGGGGTGCCCGAGGAGATCCAGGAGGCCGCGACGCTCGACGGCGCAGGCCCGTGGCGGCGCTTCCGCTCGATCGTCCTGCCGATGATCTCCCCGACGGTGCTGCTCGTCTCGATCCTCACGATCGTCGGCTCGCTGGAGACCTTCGCGCTCATCGACGTCCTCACCCAGGGCGGCCCGGGGAGCACGACGACGGTGCTCGTCTACTACCTGTACCGCCAGGCCTTCGAGTTCAACCAGTTCGGCTACGCGAGCGCCGTCGCCGTCCTGCTCTTCGTCATCGTCCTCGCCCTCACGCTCGTGCAGTGGCAGACGAGAAAGCGGTGGGTGTTCCATGAAGTCTGACCTGGTCGACCGGGCCGTGGGCGAGACGACCTTCGCTCCGCCGCCCGACACGACGGCGCAGCCCCGGCGGGTGCGGCGCCGTCCGTGGCGCGGCGTGCTCGTCGTCGTCATGGCGATCGCGTGCGTCCCCTTCCTCTTCCCGACGTGGTGGATGGCGACGTCGTCCATGAAGACGACGAGCGAGATCCTGCGCGTGCCGCCGACGCTGTGGCCCACGAGCCCCTCGCTCGAGCCCTACCGGCAGGTCTTCGAGCTGCAGCCCTTCGCGCAGCAGTACTGGAACAGCCTGTACATCGCGCTGCTCGTCACCGTGGGGACGATCCTGTTCTCCTCGATGGCCGGCTACGCCTTCGCCCGGGTGCGCTTCCCCGGGGCGAACCTGCTGTTCGTCCTCGTGCTCATCGGCCTGCTCGTGCCGATCGAGGTGACGATCGTGCCGCTGTTCCGGATGGTCAACTCCGCCGGGCTCATCGACACGCACTGGCCGCTCATCCTCATCCCGATCTTCGGGGCGCCGAGCGTGCTCGCGACCTTCATCATGCGGCAGTTCTTCCTCGCGCTGCCGGGCGAGCTGGAGGAGGCCGGCCGCATGGACGGGCTGAGCCGCTTCGGGATCTTCTGGCGCATCGCCTTCCCGCTCGCGCGGCCGGCCGTGGCCGCCGTCGCGATCTTCATGTTCCTCAAGTCCTGGAACATGTACCTCGAGCCGATCGTCTTCCTCTCCAGCCGAGAGAACTTCACGCTGCCGCAGGCGCTGACCCAGTACGTCGACGCCTACGGCGGGCCGATCTGGAACGTCCAGCTCGCGGCGACCACGCTTACGGTGGTGCCGGTGCTCGTCGTGTTCATCTTCGCCCAGCGCCAGTTCATCCAGGGCCTGGCCCAGACGGGTCTCAAGGGCTGACGCCCCAGCCTCGGCGAGGGGCCCGACGAGCGCCAGGCCGAGCGCAGGCGAAAGTGACGACCGCGGGCGGAACGACACCCGCGGTCGTCACTTTCGCCTGCGGTCGCGGATTGGTGGTCTGGGGGCAGGAGTAGGAGCCGCCCGTCACCGTGGACGACCCGGAGGGCCTGCTCACCGTCATCGCGCCGCCGGTCGTGCGCGACGCGATCGCGGACCTCGACGCCGCGTGGACGGCGGAGGGCAACGACCCGCTGCGCGTCGACCTCGGCCCGGCCGACCTCAACCGGGCCAACAACCTCACCGCTGCCCTTGGTGCCGCCGCGCCACGGCAGGTGGCCTCCGACGTCGTCCTCACCGACAACCCGCGCACGGTCGAGTCCGCCGACGCGTCGCTGTGGACGGACGCCGGCCTGGTCGCGACGACGGAGCTGCGTGCGGTCCTGCCCGCCGCCGCTGCCGAGGGCGACGGACGGGAGGGCGCGGAGGTGCTCGCCGGTGCGCGCGTCGCGGCGTGCGGCGACTACTGCGGGGAGCTCGCGCAGGACTGGCTGCAGACGGTGGGCGGCGACACGGACGCGACGCTGCTCCCGCTGCCGGAGGAGGCCGCCGACGGGCGCGGGCAGGTCGTCGCGGAGGACTACTCCGAGCTGCCGGCGTGGTCGGGCCAGTTGGCGTGAGCGCCGTCGTCGACGGGGAGGCGGAGCTCGCCCTCACCTACCTCGCGGACGTCGCGGGCGACGGCGTCACCATCGTCGCGCTGCCCGACGCGCCCGCCGTCGGCCTCACGGCGCTCGTGTCCGAGGGCCGCGACACCGAGGAGGCGACGGCGTTCGTCGAGTTCCTCCAGAGCGGTGCCGGCCGGGAGATCCTCCGGGAGCACGGCTTCACCGCACCCTGAGCCGTCTCTGTCCCTCCCGCCCGCCCCCGACGCCTGTCCCGCCTGCTACGCCGAGCCCTGGACTCTCCGCGGAGAATCCGGCTGTCGGCCTCAGGGGGGCGGGTGGGGTGGGCCGGGCTGCCGGTCAGCCGGGCTGGGCGGCGGCAGCGGCCTTGGCGGCTGCCGGGAGGGCGTCGAGGACGCGGCTGACGGCGGCGTCGTCGTGCGCGGCGGAGAGGAACCACGCCTCGAAGACCGACGGCGGCAGCGCCACGCCCGCCTCGAGCATCGCGTGGAAGAAGGGCGGGAAGCGGAAGGCGTCCTGCGCCTGGACCTGCGCGTAGTTCCGCACCGGCGCGGCGGCCGCCGCCTCGCCGAAGAACACCGAGAACAGGCTCCCGGCGCGCTGCACCCGGTGGGGCACCCCCTCGGCGGTCAGCGCGGCGCCCACGGCGTCGGCGACCACGCCCGCCGCCTCGTCGACCCGCGAGTAGACCGCGTCGTCGGCGAGCCGCAGGGTCGCCAGGCCGGCCGCCGTCGCCAGCGGGTTCCCCGAGAGCGTCCCGGCCTGGTAGACCGGGCCGAGCGGGCTGAGGAGATCCATGAGTTCGGCGCGCCCGCCGACGGCGGCGAGCGGCATCCCGCCGCCGACGACCTTGCCGAAGGTGACGAGGTCGGGCTCCCAGGCGCGCGTCCCGCCGTCGCCGGCGCCCGCCTGCTCGAGCCCCCACCAGCCGGAGCGGTGGACGCGGAAGCCGGTGAGCACCTCGTCGAGGATGAGCAGCGCCCCGTGGGCCTCGGTCATCTGGCGGAGCAGCCCGTTGAAGCCGGTGTCGGGCGGGACGACGCCCATGTTCGCCGGCGCCGCCTCGGTGATGACCGCGGCGATCTCGTGGCCGCGCGCGGCGAAGACCTCGGTGAGGGCGACGGCGTCGTTGTAGGGCAGCACGATGGTCTGCGCCGTCGTCGCCGCCGTGACGCCGGCGGATCCCGGCATGCCGAAGGTCGCCACCCCGGAGCCGGCCTCCGCGAGGAGCGCGTCGACGTGCCCGTGGTAGTGCCCGGCGAACTTCACGATGAGGTCGCGGCCGGTTGCGCCGCGGGCGAGGCGGATCGCCGTCATCGTCGCCTCGGTGCCGGTCGAGACGAGGCGGACCCGCTGGGCGGGCGCAACGCGCGACCGGATCGCCTCGGCCAGCTCCACCTCGGCCACCGTCGGCGCCCCGAACGAGAGCCCGCGCTCCGCCGCCTCCTGCACGGCGCCCACGACCTCGGGGTGCGCGTGGCCGAGCAGCCCCGGCCCCCACGACATGACGAGGTCGACGTACTCCCGCCCCGCGACGTCGGTGATGTGCGGCCCCCGCGCGGACGCGACGAAGCGCGGCACCCCGCCCACCGAGCCGTAGGCACGCACCGGCGAGCTCACCCCGCCGGGGATGACGGCGCGGGCGGAGCTGAAGATGTCGTCCATCGGGTCGGTCATCGGGTTCCTTTGCGAGTGGGGTGGTCAGCGCAGCCAGCCGGCGACCTCGGTCGCCCAGTACGTGAGGGTCATGTCCGCACCGGCGCGCCGGATGCCGAGCAGGGACTCCTCGATCGCGCGGCGCCGGTCGATCCAGCCCTGCGCCGCCGCGGCCTCGATCATCGCGTACTCCCCGGACACCTGGTAGGCGGCGACGGGCACGGGGGAGTGGGCGGCGACGTCGGACAGCACGTCGAGGTAGCTCATCGCGGGCTTGACCATGACGACGTCGGCGCCCTCGGCGAGGTCGAGCGTCGCCTCGCGCAGCCCCTCGCGGCGGTTGCCGGCGTCCATCTGGTAGGTGCGGCGGTCGCCCTGGAGGGCGGAGTCGACGGCCTCGCGGAAGGGCCCGTAGAACGCCGAGGCGTACTTGGCCGAGTAGGCGAGCACGGCGACGTCGCCGTGCCCGGCGCCGTCGAGCGCGGCGCGCACGGCCGCCGTCTGGCCGTCCATCATCCCGGACAGGCCGAGCACGTGCGCACCGGTCTCCGCCTGCGCGAGCGCCATCTCCTCGTAGCGGGTGAGGGTCGCGTCGTTGTCGACAGTGCCGTCGGCGGTGAGGACGCCGCAGTGGCCGTGGTCGGTGAACTCGTCCAGGCACAGGTCGGACATGACGACGACGGCGTCGCCCACCTCCTCGACGAGCGCGCGCAGGCCGGCGTTGAGGATCCCGTCGGGGTCGGTCGCGCAGGAGCCGACGGCGTCGCGCACGGCCGGGACGCCGAAGAGCATGACGCCGCCGACCCCCGCCTCGGCGGCCTCGACGGCCGCGCGGCGCAGGGAGTCCATCGAGTGCTGGGCGACGCCCGGCATCGACCCGATGGGCGCCGGCTCGGTGAGGCCCTCCTTGACGAACATCGGCAGGACGAGGTCCGCGGGGTGCAGGCGGGTCTCGGCGACGAGCCGGCGCATCGCGGGGCTGCGGCGCAGCCGGCGCGGGCGGGCGGCGGGGAACTGGGCGGTCATGGGCGGGCTCCGGTGGTGAGGGCGTGCGCGGCGGCGGTGAGGAGGCCGGCGGTGGTCTGGTGGTCGGCGACGGCGTGGACCGGCAGCCCCGCGGCTCGCGCGGCGTCGGCGGTGCTCGTGCCGATCGCGCACACGCGCACGGGGGCGGCCGTGCCGTAGAGGGCGGCGAAGGCGCTCGCCGTGCTGCCCGAGGTGAGGACGACGACGTCGACCCCTCCGCCGTCGAGCATCGCGGCGACCGCGGGGTCGGGTGCCGTCACCGGCAGGGTCCGGTAGGCGACGACGTCGCGCACGTCCCAGCCGCGCTCGCGCAGGCCCGCGACGAGGGTGGGGGCAGCGATCTCCGAGCGCGGCACGAGGACGGTGCCGCTGCCCTCGGGCCAGACGGCGAGGAGGTCGACGGCGCTCGAGCGGCCGGGCGGGACGAGGTCCGCCTCGACGCCGTGGGCGGCGAGGGCGGCGGCCGTGGCCTGGCCGACGGCGGCGACGCGCGGGCCGGACAGGAGCTGCGCCGTCGTCGTCCCGAGGGCGGCGGCCCGCTCGGCGACGACGGCGACGGCCGTTGCGCTCGTCAGGGCGACCCAGTCCGCGGTGCCGGCGGCGCGGAGGGCGGCGTCGAGCTCGTCGGTGGGGGCGACGGTCGCGTGGCGGATGAGGTCCGCGGTGACGGTGCGGGCGCCCTGGTCCGCGGCGGCGCGGGCGAGGCGGTCCGCGGCGTCGGTGTTGGGCAGGAGCAGGGTGCGGCCGGCCAGGCTCACGCGGGCCGCCCGGTGATGGTCGCGGCACCCGCCTCGAGCAACGCCTGGGCGACCTCGGTGCCGAGCGCCTCGGCGGCGGCGAGCGAGGCGGCGTCGTCGTCGCTCGGGAGGGTGGTGCTGGCGCGGTGCTCGAGGCGGCGGCTGCCGTCGTGCTCGACGACGGTCGCGTGGAGGTGGAGCGTCTGGCCGTCGAGGTGGGCGAGGGCGCCGAGCGGGGCGGCGCAGCCGGCCTCGAGGACGCGCAGGACGACGCGCTCGGCGGTGACGGCGAGGCGGGTGGCGTGGTCGTCGAGGGCGCGTAGGCCGATGGCGAGGGGGTGGTCGGGGTTGGTGAGGTCCTCGGTGCGGCACTCGACGGCGAGGGCGCCCTGGCCGGGGGCAGGGACGACGACCTGCGGGTCGAGCGTGTCGGTGACGGCCTCGAGGCGGTCGACCCGGGCGAGGCCGGCGCGGGCGAGGACGACGGCGTCGAGGTCGCCGGCCTGCACGCGGCCGAGGCGGGTCTCGACGTTGCCGCGGATGTCGACGATGACGAGGTCCGGGCGGGCGGCGAGGAGCTGGGCGGCGCGGCGCGGCGAGCCGGTGCCGACGCGGGCGCCTTCCGGCAGGGTCTGGAGGCTCCAGCCCTCGCGAGCGCACAGGACGTCGCGGGAGTCGACGCGTTCGGGGAGCGCGCCGATCGACAGGCCGGGCGTCGGGGCGGTGGGGAGGTCCTTGAGCGAGTGGACGGCAAGGTCGCACTCGCCGGCGAGCAGCGCCTCGCGCAGCGCGGCGGCGAACACGCCGGTGCCGCCGAGGGTGGCGAGGGAGGCGCGGTTGCGGTCGCCCTCGGTGCGGATGCGGACGAGCTCGACCTCCCGCCCGGTCACGGCTTCTAAGGCCTTCGCCACGGTGGTGGACTGCGTGAGCGCCAGCGTGGAGGCGCGGGTGCCGAGCCGGAGCGGGGGAGGGGTCACCTCCCCAGTGTGCACACCCGGAGAAACCGAAGTCGAGGTGACGTCCGTCCCCTCCCTCCCGCGCCGACAGCAGACTTGTTCCCGGAGGGGGAGTAACAACTCCGCTGTCGGCGAGGACGGGGAGGGCGACCTCCCTCGTCGCCGAGAGCCGGATTCTCCGGGCGGCTCAGGTGGCCAGCAGGCGGGCGGCCTCCTGCTGGGCCTGGGCCACCACGGCGGCGACCCCGGTGCCGGCGACCCACGCGCCGCACACGCCGAGGCCGTCGGCCGCCCGCACGCGCTCGAGCAGCGGGCGCAGGGCCGGGTCGGCGGCGGCCGACGGCGGCAGGCCGAGCGGGCGGTGGACACGGAGGCTGTCGCGCACCTGGGCCCGAGAGAGGGGGAGGCCGAGGAGTGTCGAGGCGTCCGCCAGGGCCACGGCGGCGTCGACGGTGTCGAGGGCCGCAGGGTCGTCCCCGGCGCGGCCGTAGGACAGGCGCAGCACGTGGACGCCGGTCGGGGTCGCGTCTCGCAGCCACGCCCACTTCGCCGTCGCGTGGGTGAGCGCCTTGGTCCGCACCCCGGCGTCCGGGCCGACGAGCACCCCCGAGCCGAGCGGCGCCGCATCGAGCTCCGGCGCGTCCACGACGAGCGTGACCTGGGCGATCGGGTTCCCCGCCCGCGGCTCGGGCACCTCGCCCGGGAGCACGTCGGCCAGCAGCGCGACCGTCTCGGGACCCGGCACCGCGAGAACGAGGCGGCGCGTGCGGACGGGGGCGGCGCCGTCGTCGACGTGGACCAGCCAGGTGCCGTCCGCCTCCCGGGCCACCGAGGTCACGCGCGTGGCGGTGCGGACCTCGGCGCTCGCGGCGAGGGCGGCCGGCAGCCGCCACATGCCGCCGACGACGCAGCCCACCGCCGGCCCGTCCGGCACGGTCGCGGCCACGGCCGCCGCGAGGGAGCCGTGGGAGACGAGCGCCGCCCGCAGTCCGGGCGCGACGGCGTCGACGGCGAGGTTCTCCGGGTCCGTGCCGTGGATGCCGCGCGCGACCGGGCGCACGAGCCGCTCGAGGAGGTCGGCGCCCATGCGCACGGTGACGAGCTCGGCGAGCGTCGTGGCATCGGCACCCGCAGACGGACCCAGCTCCCGGTCGGCGGCGGCGCGGGCGGCGGCGCCGGGACCGACGATCGCGACGACGTCGTCGGCGAGCGGGTCGGCGGGGATGCCGAGGAGCGCGCGGGTGGGGGAGGTGAGCGCCCGCCCGCCGTCGTCAGGGAGCCAGATGGTCGACGCCGTCGCCGGGGTCGTGTACTCCAGCCCCAGCCGCGTGACGAGGTCTGCCACCTCGGGGCGGCGCAGCGCGAAGGACTCCGCCCCCGCGTCGACGTCGATGCCGCCGACCCGCGCGTGCTGGACCAGCCCGCCCACCCGGTCGCCCGCCTCGAGGACGAGGGTGCGCAGTCCCGCCGCGGCGAGGGCGTGGGCGGCGGTGAGGCCGCCCATCCCCGCGCCGACGACGACGGCGTCGCGGGTCACAGGGTGTGGGCGAGCTCGACGATCCGGGTGAGCACGCCGGGGTCGGTGGTCGGCGGGACGCCGTGGCCGAGGTTGAGGACGTGGCCGGGGGCCTGGCGGCCGCGCTCGACGACGTCGCGCACGTGCGCCTCGAGCACCTCCCACGGGGCGGTGAGGAGGGCCGGGTCGATGTTGCCCTGGAGCGGGGTGGTGCCGCCCAGGCGACGGCTGGCCTCGTCGAGCGGCAGGCGGTAGTCGACGCCGACGACGTCCGCGCCGGCGTCCCGCATCGCGCCAAGCAGCTCGCTCGTCCCGGTGCCGAAGTGGACGATCGGCACGCCGAGGTCCTTGACGTGGGAGAGCGCGCGGGCGCTGTAGGGCGCGGCGTGGGCGGTGTAGTCGGCGAGGGACAGGCCGCCGGCCCACGAGTCGAAGAGCTGGACGGCGCGGGCGCCGGCCTCGACCTGCGTGCGCAGGAACGCGCCGGTGAGGTCCGCGGCCCAGGTCATCACCCGGTCCCAGGTGGCCGGGTCGGAGTGCATGAGCCCGCGGGCGGCGAGGTGGTCGCGCGAGGGGCGGCCCTCGACGAGGTAGGCGGCGAGGGTGAAGGGCGCGCCGCCGAAGCCGATGAGCGGGACCTCGCCGAGCTCGGCGACGGTGAGGCGCACGGCCTCCTGGATCGCGGCGTGATCACCGGGGGCGTGGGAGACGAGGCGGTCGGCGTCGGCGAGGGAGCGGACGGGGTCGGCGATGACCGGGCCCACCCCGGAGACGATCTCCACGTCCACGCCGGCCAGGCGCAGCGGCACGACGATGTCGGAGAAGAAGATCGCCGCGTCCACCCCGTGCCGGCGCACCGGCTGGAGGGTGATCTCCGTCGCGAGCTCGGGCTTGAGGCAGGCCTCGAGCATCCCCGTCCCGCGGCGCACCTCGTGGTACTCGGGCAGGGAACGCCCAGCCTGCCGCATGAACCACACCGGCAGGCGCTCGGGACGCTCGCCGGAGTACGCCGCCAGGAGAGGCGCACGCACTTCGTCAGATGTATTACCGTTGCCGCCGAAAGTAGTCACGCCAGCCATTGTGCCTGCACCCACCACCGGCCGTTCCTTTGGGGGATCCTCGTGGCCCTTGCAGTCGTCTCAGCCAACCACCGCCACGCGGGGCTGGCGGTCGTCGACCGGCTCAGCGCCGTCGGCGCCGACCGGCTGCGCGCCGTCCTCGCCGACCACGCAGGCGACGGCGCGGGCTCGCTCGACCCCGACGCGGACTGCGGGATCGGCGGCGCGGTGGTCCTGGCGACCTGCAACCGCCTCGAGATCTATCTCGACGCCGAGTACCCGGCGACGGCGGCCGACCACGTCCGTCACGCTCTCGCCCGGGCGAGCGGGCTCGGCACCGGCGAGGTCGCCGACAGCACCGTCGTCCTCGAGGGCGACGGCGCCACGCGCCACCTCTTCGAGGTCGCCAGCGGTCTGGACTCCATGGTGGTCGGGGAGCGGGAGATCGTCGGCCAGGTCCGCCGCTCGCTGGACGCGGCCCGCCAGGCCGGGCTCACGACGCCGCTGCTCGAGCGGACCTTCCAGCACGCCTCCCGAACCTCGCGCGAGGTCGCCGTGGCCACCGACCTCGCCCGGGCGGGCGCGTCCGTCGCCTCCGTCGCGCTCGACCTCGCCGGCCGCCGCCTGGCGGGGGAGCGCGCGCTGCTCGTCGGGACGGGCGCCTACGCGGGGGTGGCGCTCGCGGCGCTGCGCGCGCGGGGCGTGCACGACGTCGAGGTGTGGTCGGCCTCCGGACGCGCCGCGGCCTTCGCCGAGAGCCACGACGCCGTCGCCGTCGACGACCTCGGTGCCGCCCTGGCCCGGGCCGACATCGTCGTCACCTGCCGGGGGACCGGCACGGTCGTGCTGGACACGACCTCCGTGGTGGCGGCGCTCGCGGTGCGGACGGGTGACGAGGAGCTCGTCGTCGTCGACCTCGCCCTCAACCACGACGTCGACCCCGCGGTGCGGGAGCTGCCCGGTGTGCGGCTCATCGACCTGGAGACCGTGCGCAGCCAGCTGCCGCCCACCGCGGCGGCGGAGGTGGAGCACGCGCGCGAGCTCGTCAGCCGGGGCCTGGAGCGGCTCGGCGCCGACCTTGCCAGCAGGGTCGTCGACGACGCCGTCGTCGCGCTGCGGCGGCGCGTGGAGGACGCGGTCGCCGAGGAGCTCACCCGGCTGCCGGCGGAGGGGCAGGTCTCCTCAGAGGAGGCCGCCCGCGCGCTGCGCCGCCTCGCGGCCCGGTTACTCCACACCCCGACTGTCCACGCCCGGACCGCCGCCCGGGACGGACGCGCCGAGGAGCACGTCGAGGCGCTCAAGCAGGTCCTCGGCGTCACGGTCCCGGCCGGGTCCCTCAACTGAGCCGCCCGCCCGGCGTGGCCTACCGCTGGGCTCGCGCGTTGATCCCGGCGAGCACGACCTTGATGCGCTCGCGCAGCTCCTCGTCGCTCGGCATGCCCAGGTGGAAGACGAGGCGGTGGTAGAGGGTGCCGTGGAGGAGGTCGTTGAGCAGCTTGAGGTCGGCACCTTCGGGGAGCTCACCGCGACTGATCGCTGAGCGCATCCGCTTGTCGAAGAGCCCGATGTTGGGGACGATCACCTGCTCGCGGAGATCGCCGGCGAGGTCGTCGTCGCGCAGCGCCTCGGCGATGAGGCCGGTGACTGCCGAGGTCCGGTGAGGCGTGAGCAGCTCGATCACGGCCTTGAGCTGCGTGAGCACGTCGTCGACGAAGTGTCCCGTGTCGGGGTGGTTCGCCGTGCTCTCGGCCTTCTCGACGACCGCCTCGAGGAGCACGGCCCCCTTGGAGGGCCACCACCTGTAGATCGTCTTCTTGCTCACCCCGGACCGTGCCGCGATCCCCTCGATGGTGAGCCGCGGGTACCCGATCTCCTCGCAGAGCTCGAGCGCGGCCGCGAGGACTGCCTGACGTGCGTCCTCGCTCCGCTTCGCGGGATCCGGTGCCTTGGCCACGTCGTCAGAGTACACGACACGTAGCGTGTTGCGTCGTCGGCCGGCGTCCGCTACCTTTCCGGCAACACGCTACGGAGCGTGTCGTCACAGAGGCGCCACCGACGAGAATCGAGCCCCCATGTCCACGAGCTTCACCACATCCGCCGACGGCACCCGCATCGCCTACGAGACCCACGGCCCCGCCGACGCGCCGACCGTCGTGTGGGTGCACGGCGCGACCGCGTTCCGCGCCGTCCACGACGTCCCTGCACGGGTCGCCGAGCTCACCGGTCTGCGCATCGTCGACTACGACCGCCGCGGCCGGGGCGAGAGCGCCGACACGGCCCCCTACGAGGTCCAGCGCGAGATCGAGGACATCGCCGCGATCATCGGTGCGCTCGGCGGTCGCGTCGCGGCACTCGTCGGAGAGTCCTCCGGCGCCGTGCTCGCGCTGGAGGCGGCGCGTGCCGGCGTCGCCGCCGACCGCGTCGTGGCCTACGAGCCACCGCTCGTCGTCGACGACAGCCGCCCGCCGCTCTCGGCGGACTACGTCGCCCGGCTCGACGCCGCCGCCGCGGCCGACGACCCGGCCGAGGCCTTCCGCATCTTCCTCACCGACGCCGTCGGGCTGCCGGACGAGATGGCGCGGGGCATCACCTTCGCGCCGAACTGGGACCAGCTCGCCTCGGTGGCCCACACGATCCGGTACGACGGCCGGTTCATGGAGGAGCTGATGCGCGGCGACGCCACCGCGCTGGACCGCTACCGCGACGTGCGCGTGCCGGTGCTCATCGGCATCGGCGGCGACACGTGGCCCTTCCTCAGGGCGGGCGGCGAGACCGCCGCGGCCGTGCTGCCCGACGCCCGCCTCGAGATCTTCCCCGGCGGGACACACGAGACCGACCCGGGTCTCGTCGGCCCGACGTTCGCCGCGTTCGTCCGGGGAACGCCACGATGAGGCGGCCGATCACGGCCGAGCTGTTCGTGAGCCTCGACCTCGTCGTCGCCGAGCCGCAGACCTGGCACCTCCCGTGGGTGGACGAGGCCATGCTGTCCGAGGTCGCCCGGGAGCAGGACACGTCCACCGTGCTGCTCGGCCGGAGGACCTACGACGTGTTCGCGTCGTCGTGGCCCGGGCGCGGCGACGACGTCCCCCTCGCGGCACAGCTCAACGCGATGACCAAGGTCGTCGTCTCCGACCGCATCACCGATGCCGAGGCCTCGTGGGCTCCGACGACCGTGCTGCGCCCAGGCGGGGACCTCACGGCCGCCGTCGCGAGTCTCGACGAGCTCGGGGACGACCGCGTCACCGTCGCGGGCAGCGTCAGTCTCGTCGAGCAGCTGCTCGCCCTCGGCCTGCTCACCGAGCTGCGCCTCGTCGTGCACCCGCTCGTGCTCGGCACCGGCCGCCGGCTCTTCGACGGCTGGGCCGCCGGCGGCGTGGAGCTCACCCTCGCCGGGAGTACCCCGCTGGGCCGAGGCGCCCGGCTCGACGTCTACCAACCCATCACGATCGCCGCGTAGCGGCACAGAGAGGCACCACCATGTCCGGACAGGCCTACCTCACCACCATCGAGCAGAAGACCGGCAGGACCCCGCGCGAGCTCATCGCGATCGCCGCCGACGCAGGACTCACCGCCGACTCGAAGGCCGGCGAGATCGTCACCTTCTTCAAGACCGAGCACGACCTCGGCCACGGCCACGCGATGGCCCTCGCCCAGGTCATCCGCAACCTCGACACCGTGGACCTCGCGAACCCCACACCGTCCGGCCCCGCACCCGGGTCGATCGGCCGGCTCTGGCTCGACGGCATCGACTCCCGCCCGTCCTGACTGCGAGGCCAGCTCGGACGTAGCCGGTGACACCGGGCGGCCTGCGGAGGACCATCGGAGGATGGACGAGACGCTGCGCCGTCGCGTGAGTGAGTTCCTCGACGCCTGGGCGGAGGCGATCGTCGCCAACGACGCCGACCGGATCGGCTCCTTCGCGACGGCGGACTGGGTGCTCGTCGGCGCGGGCGGCACCATCTCGCGCGAGCGCTTCCTCTACCTCGTGCGTTCGGGCCGACTGACGCACGAGGAGATGCGCCTCGAGGTCCTCGACGTACGCGACCGGGGCGACGTCGTCGTCGCCATCGCGCACGGGACCAACTCCGGGCACTGGGAGGGCCGACCCTTCCACGAGGACGAGTACACGACCGAGGTCTTCGTCCGCGAGGCCGACGGCGGGTGGCGGTGCGTCGTGACGGCGCTGAGCCCGCGGGTGGAGTGAAGGGACCGGCGTCCGCGTCGGGAATGATGGCCCCGTGAGACTCTTCGACCGCTGGCGCTCCACCGAGGTCCCCGCCGACGTCGGCCCCGGCTTTTGGGTGGCCGAGGCCGGCGCGCTGCAGCGCGCGATCGTCACCGCCCTCGGCGCCGACGCGCGGGGCCGGCCCGAGGTCCGCGCCCGCCTCGAGCTCTCCGCGGGGGCCGAGGGGCGCGTCGTCGTCGTGTGGCGCAACGTCATCGTCGGCTTCGTGCCGCCCGACCACGCCGCCCCGCTGCGCCGTCAGCTCGAGGCGGCCGGCAGAGCCACCCTGGTGGCCGCGGGCTCGGTCGTCCGGGCCGACGGGCAGTGGCGGATCTGGCTCGGGGAGGGGACGCCGGTCGGCGAGCCTCCCGCCGATGAGCTCACGCCGCCGCCCGCGACTATCTTCGGCATCTCCCTTCCCGCCACCACGCTGCGGGAGACGACGACGGCGCGACGCTGGGTCCTCGCCGTCGGCTCGCACTCGTGGGAGGTGGAGGAGGGCACCGATCTCGACGTCGCGCTGCTCCGCCGCCGCATCGCGGAGGCCGCGCCCAGTGCGACGGTGCATGTCCGGGTGTGGGGCGAGCCGGTGGCCATCGACCTCGGCGGCGACGCACGCGTGACGCTCACCGACCCGGTGACCGGCGAGGTCGAGGTGCTTCACCCGCGCTGAGTGGTGGCTCCTGCACCGTGTGGCTTTCGGCTTCTCCGGGAACGCGAAAGTCACACGGTCTTCGCGGCCGCCTGCTGCTTGAGGAGGGCGACGACCTCGAGGAGGTCGGCGCGGTCCTGCGGCTCCCGGCCGGCGACCTCGTCCGAGGCGATCGCACCGGCGAGGACGGCGTTGTAGTACAGCCCGTCACCGAGCAGGACGATCGCCCGGGCGATCGCACGGTCCCCGACCTCCTCGAGGATGAGCTCGAACCACGCGCGGTGGACGGCGTGCAGGGCCTCGCGCGCCCGGGGGAGGGCCTCCTGGGCGAGGCCCGCAGCGGCGACCAGCGTGCGGTCGAGCGGGGAGCCGTCGGCCACGGAGGTGTCGACGTAGTACGCGGACGGGCCGCGCGGGTCGGCGGCCATCTTCTCGGTGTCGGCCGTGGCGAGTGCGGCGAGGCGCTCGAGGAGGCCCTCGACGAGCGCGTCCTTGCTCCTGAAGTGGTAGAGCAGGCCGCCCTTGGACACCTCCGCCCGTGCGGCGACGGCGTCCAGCGTGGCCGCCCGGGCGCCCTCGCCGATGAGGACCTCCTCGAAGGCGTCCAGGACCTTGTCTCGTGCCGACATGGGAGAGACGCTACCCACATCGACTCCCAACCGTCCAGACGGTACAGTTCTCGACGGCGCAGCACGCGCCCGTCCCGCCGTCCTCCCGGAGCACCACCTTGGCCTCGACCACCTCCTCGCGCCCCGTCATCCCGAGCTCGCCCGCCGCCCGTCCGTGGGCGGCGCTGGTCGTCCTCATGCTGCCGGTGCTGCTCATCGCGGTGGACAACACCGTGCTCAGCTTCGCCGTGCCGTCGATCTCCGAGTCGCTGCGCCCCGGCGGGACCGAGCTGCTGTGGATCGTCGACGCCTACCCGCTGGTCCTCGCCGGCCTGCTCGTGCCGATGGGCAGCCTCGGGGACCGGGTGGGCCGCCGCCGGCTCCTGCTCATCGGCGCGACGGGTTTCGCCGTCGTCTCCGCCGTCGCCGCCTTCGCGCCCACCGCCCCGCTCCTCGTCGCCGCGCGTGCCGCCCTCGGCTTCTTCGGCGCCATGCTCATGCCCGCGACGCTCTCGCTCATCCGCAACATCTTCACCGACCCCGTCCAGCGCCGGACGGCGATCGCGATCTGGGCCGCAGGCTTCTCCGGTGGCGCGGCGCTCGGCCCGATCGTCGGTGGCTTCCTGCTCGAGCACTACTGGTGGGGTTCGGTCTTCCTCCTCGCCGTGCCGGTCCTCGTCCCGCTGCTCGTCCTCGGGCCGGTGCTCGTGCCCGAGTCCCGCGACCCCGAGCCCGGACCGGTGGACCCGGTGAGCATCGCGCTCTCGCTCGGCGCCATGGTCCCGCTCGTCTACGGCATCAAGCGGATGGCAGAGGCAGGACCGACGACGACGGCGGTGCTCGCCGTCGTCCTCGCCCTCGCCCTGGGCTACGCCTTCGTCCGCCGCCAGCTGCGCCGGCCGGTCCCGCTGCTCGACGTCCGCCTCTTCGCGAACCCGGTGTTCAGCGGCTCGGTGGCCGCGAACCTGCTCAGCGTCTTCTCCATGGTCGGCTTCCTCTTCTTCGTCTCCCAGCACCTCCAGCTCGTCAGCGGGCGCACCCCGATGGAGGCGGGGCTCGTCCTCGTGCCGGGGCTGGTCGTCACGGTCGTGGCGGGTCTCGCCGTCGTGCGCGTCGTGCGGCACGTGCGCCCCTCGTACGTCGTCGCGGGCGGGCTGCTGCTCAACGCCGTCGGGTACGGGCTCATCCTCGCGAGCGGGTCGACGGGCTCCGACGTCGGGCTGCTCGTCGCCTTCATGGTGCTCGGCGCGGGTGTGGGGGCGGCGGAGACGATCTCCAACGACCTCATCCTCTCCAGCGTCCCGGCGGCCAAGGCGGGGGCGGCGTCCGCCGTCTCCGAGACCGCCTACGAGCTCGGCTCGGTCCTCGGCACCGCGGTACTCGGCAGCATCCTCACCGCGGTCTACCGCACGAACGTCGTCGTCCCCGACGCCGTGACGGGCGACGACGCGCGCGCGGCGGGGGAGACCCTCGGCGGCGCGACGGAGGTGGCGAGCGGGCTGCCGGACTCGGTGGCGGCGTCGCTCCTCGAGTCGGCGCGGCACGCCTTCGACTCCGGGGTGGTCATCACCTCCTCGATCGGCGTCGTCCTCATGGTCGTGGCGGCGGTCATCGCGCTGCGGGCACTGCGCAGCGCGGAGTAGCGTCCCGCGGCCTGTTCGCCCTGCGCACCCTGCTCCTCTCAGGAGGGGCGGTGCTGGTGCGGTCGGTCGCCCTGAGCGTCATGGTGGGGGCATGGACACGGTGCTGTTCCTCGCCTACACCGGGATCTACCTCGTCCTGCTCGCCTGGGGGCTGACCCTTGCCGCACGACGACGGCGCTGGTGGACACCCGCGAACGTACCCCTGCTCGTCGTCGTCGGGCTCGTCTACGACAACGCGGTGCTCGGCACGGGCCGCTTCATCGGCGAGGGCGCGCTCCTCGAGGCGCTCAACCTGCCGCGGTACTGGACCCACGCCCTGGTGACGCCGCTGCTCGTGGTCTTCGCGTGGCACGCCCTCGTGCGCGCCGGCGTGGGGTGGGCGCGGACCCGGGCGGCCGCCGTCGTCGCCGGTGCAGTGACGGCAGGTCTGGTGGTGCTGGAGCTGACGCACGTCGTCGGGCTCGACTTCGAGGCGCGGCGGGAGTACGGGGTGCTGAGCTACGCGCCCGTCGAGGAGGCGGGCGGGCCGCCGGTCATGGTGCTCGTCGTCAGCCTCGCGCTGCTCGTCGCCGGCGTCCTCGTGTGGCGGCGGCAGGGCTGGCCGTGGCTGCTCGTCGGGACAGCGGTCATGACGGTCGGCAGCGCGGTCCCGGTCCCCGTGGACAGCGGCGCGGTGACGAACCTCTTCGAGGTCGTCCTGCTGACCTCGGTCCTCGCGACCGTGGCGTTCCAGGACCGGGCGGAGCGGCGCGCCCAGACCTAGCCCGACTCCTGCGCCGGCTCGGGCGCCCTGCTCCGGCCGTAGAGCTTGCGCCCGGGGGAGGACGTCACCCCGAAGGCGACGACGCTCGCCGCGATCATCAGCGTCGCCGCGGCGAAGAAGCGCGGGTCCGTCACGCCCTTGTCGACGCTGTGCGCGACGTAGAAGATCGAGCTCGCCCCCATCGGGCCGAACCAGCCGAGGAACGTCGCCTGCCGGACGTCCAGCCCCAGCGGCCGGGCGAGCGCGACGACGGCGGGCAGGCGCCGCAGCAGGAGGACGGTGAGGACGAAGAGGATCGCCGCCGGTCCGAGGCGGCCCCACTCCTCCCAGGGCAGCACCAGGCCGAGGAGGAAGAAGATCGGCAGCGAGAGGTAGCGGTTGACCGCCTCGTCGGTGTCCTCCTGCGGCTCACGCTCCTCGCCGGTGACGAGGAGGTTGTAGACCGTCCCGGCGATGAACACGGCGAGGATGCCGTCGGTCTGGGCGGTCCGCGCGATCCCGAGGGTCGCCACGGCGAGCAGCATGGTGAGCACGAGGTCGGGCGCGGGCTCGAGGTCCTTGTGACGCGTCGCGAACCGCGTCCCCCACCCACCGAGCGCCCCCAGGACACCTCCGATGACGATGGCGACGACCACCTCGTAGGTGACCCGGCCGACGTGCTCCCCGAGCGTCCCACCGGGAACGACGACGGCGATCGTCAGCGCCACGAAGGGCAGGGCCAGGCCGTCGTTGAGGCCGCTCTCGACGCTGAGCATGTGGCGCAGGCGCCCGGGCAGCGTCTTCTCCGCCGGCTCGCCGGAGACGACGGACCCGGCGAGCACCGGGTCGGTGGGTGCCAGGCAGGCCCCGACGAGCACGGCCAGCGCCAGCGGGAAGCCGAGGAACAGGGCCGCCGCGCCGGACACGGCGACGCTCACGGGCATGACGACGAGGATGAGCAGGGCGACGGCGCGGGCCACCTTTGGCAGCCGGGAGGTAGGGAAGCGCAGCGCGGCCTCCATGACCGACAGTGCCACGACCAGCCGGCTGCCCTCGAGCAGGGCGAGGTCGCGCACGTCGTGCGGTACCGAGATCAGTCCCAGCGCGAAGGGTCCGAGCGCCGCGCCGACGACGAGGGCGAGCAGGGGCTCGCTCACCGGCAGGTCGCGCATCTTGCGGCTCGCCAGGGCGAGCACGACGGCGAGCGAGCCGACCAGGGCGTAGGCGAGGTGCAGTGACTCCACGGGTCCTCCGGACGTGCGAGGGCGAGACGGGGCGGCGGGCTCCTCGGAGCCCAACCGCTCTCCTCACCGTGACCACGACCGTGGCGGGGCGCAACCGGCTGAGGTGCGGGCGTCAGGCGTCCCGTACGAGCTCCGCGACGGCGGAGGCGGTCGGGACCGCCTCCTGCGCGCCGGGAGCGGTGGTGGCGAGGGCGCCGGCCGCCCCCGCGAGCCGCGCCGCGTCGGCGAGTGCCGCGCCGCCGGCGAGGGCGGCGGCGAGGACGCCGCAGAAGGTGTCCCCGGCGCCGGTCGTGTCGACGGGCTCGGCAGGGAACGCGGGGACGTGGTGCGTCTCGTCGTCGCGCTCGGCGACGAGGCACCCCTCCCCGCCGAGGGTGACGACGACGGCGGGCACCCGGGCGAGCAGCGCGCTCGCCAGCTCGGCCGGCTCGGTGCCGTCATCGGCGCCGGCGAGGTCCGCCGCCTCGTGCTCGTTGACGACGAGAACGTCGACGGCGTTCCACAGCTCCTCCGGCAGCTCACGGGAGGGGGCGGCGTTGAGGACGAGCAGCGCGCCGGTGCGGCGAGCGGCAGCGGCGGCGAGGATCGCCTCGAGGGGGATCTCGAGCTGGGCGAGGACGACGTCCGCCTCCGCCACGCGCGCCGCCTGCTCGGGCCCGACGGTCACGGCGGAGTTGGCACCGGGCGCGACGATGATCGTGTTCTCGCCGTCGGGGGTGACGGAGATGAGGGCGGTGCCGGTGGGCTCGGTGACCCGGGCGACGAGGTCGGTGTGCACGCCCGCTGCCGCGAGCGAGCTGTGGAGCAGCTTCCCGGAGTCGTCCTGCCCGAGGGCGCCGACGAAGGTCGTGTCCGCGCCGCCCGCGCGTGCGGCGGCGACGGCCTGGTTGGCGCCCTTGCCTCCGGGGTGTCGCTCGAGCGCGCCGCCGAGGACCGTCTCCCCGCCGGCGGGGTGCCGCGGGACAGGGACGACGAGGTCGACGTTGGCCGAGCCGACGACGACCACCCGGCCGGCGCTGCCTGAGGTCACGGTGGCTCTCCTTCGTCGATGTCAGTGGTGGGTCCTAGCGTGTCAGGTACCGGGACGACACCGCTGGAGGTGGCATCGATGGCTCGAGTGTTCGGCGGCGTGAGCCGCGCGGTTCCGGGCCTCGGGGCGATGTCAGTGGTCGCTTGTAGCGTGGCAGTCAGACGAGGTTCTCACTGGGGAGGTGAGCGCGATGGCCGCAGGGACGCCGCCTGAGGCGCCGCCACGGGGAGAGCCGGACGAGGGTCGCGGGCGAGCGGTGAGGCGCAGTGCTGGCGAGGCGCAGCGGCGCAGCCGCTTGCGTCAGTCGCTGCCGCAGCACCGCACCAGGCCGGCGCGACGCCGGTCTCAGGGTGCTCCGGGCGAGCGTGCCGACGCCGGCCGCGCGGCCTCCGTGGGTGCGCCGCCCACGCCCGCTGGTGCGCGGCCCGCGCCCGCTGGTGCGCGGCCCGCGCCCGCTGGTGCGCCGCCCGCGCCCGCCGGTGCGGCGCCCGCCACTGCTGGTACGCCGCCCGCCACCGCTGGGGCGATGTCCGCCACCGCGTTCCCCGACCCGGTCGCCGCCATCACGGGCGCTGCCGACACCCTCTCGGCCCTCACCACCACCCCGTGGCACGAGCTGCCCGGCCAGGCCGCGCACGACGCGCTCGACGAGCTCGAGCGGGCCGAGCGCCACCTCGCGGCGCTGCGCGCCCAGGTGCTGCCCGTCGTCGAGGCCAACGGGCTGTGGGCGCTCCAGGGCACGCGCACCTACGCCGCGTGGCTGCGGCAGCGGACGGGCTCCACCGCGGGATCCGCGTCCCGGCAGGTGCGGGAGGCGCGGGCGTTGCGCGACCACCTCCCGCTCACCCGCGAGGCGCTGTCCGTGGGGCGCATCAGCCCCGAGCACGTCGCGGTGCTGGTCCGTGAGACCACCCGCACGCAGGAGCTGCGTACCCAGCTCACGGACGAGGACCTGGGGGAGGGCTTCCTCGTCGCGCAGGCCGAGGCGATGGACGCCGGCACCTTCACCCAGCTGGTGCGGGCCTGGACCGTCGCGGCGGACCCTGAGGGGGCGGACCGCGCCTGGCGCGAGGCGGACAGCAAGGAGGAGCTGACGCTCTCGCGCACCACCGACGGTTTCCACCTCCGCGGCTGGCTCGACGAGGTGTCCGGCCAGATCGTCGGCACCGCATTGCAGGCGCACGCGGGCCGCAAGGGTGCCAAGGACGAGCGCACCCCGGCGCAGCGCCGCGCCGCGGCCCTCGTCTCCCTCGCCAGCCAGTCGCTGGACGCCGGCATCCAGGGCGCCGCCGCTCGGATCCGGCCCCACCTCACCGTCACCACGTCGCTCGAGACGCTGCGCGCGCTGGCCGAGGCCATGGGCTCGGCCATCCCGCCCCTCGGCCCCGACGGCCGGCCCTACGCCCCGGGTGCCGCCTTCGGCCCCTCGAGCAAGGCCGCGCTCACGGCCACCGGTGGCCCCCGCGACCCCGAGGCGCCGGAGGCCGCGGGGGAGGTCGCGCTGTTCACCGCCTCGGAGGAGACGCGCCGCTGGCTCGAGCAGTGGGAGTCGGGGGACGAGCACGTCATCTCCACGGCCATCGACTACGAGCAGGTCGTCGGCCTCGAGCCGCCCACGCTCGAGGACGGCACCCCGATCCCGCCCGCCGTGCTCGCCCGGCTCGCCTGCGAGTCACAGCTGTCCCGCGTGATCTTCGGGGCCGTCTCCACCATCCTCGACGCCGGCCGGGACAAGCGGATCTTTCCCGCCAACCAGGTCAGGGCCGTCATCGCGAGAGACAAGCACTGCCAGTACCCCGGCTGCGACGAGCCGCCTGGCTTCGGGGAAATCCACCACTCGCTGTGGTGGGCCCAGCACCTCGGCGGCACCGACGTCGAGCACGGCATCCTCCTGTGCTGGCACCACCACGACTGGGTGCACGCCCAGCAGATCACCATCACCCGGGCCGAGGGGCAGTGGTGGTTCCGCGACCGGCACGGCTGGCTCATCACCGCCGACCCGTAACCGGAGGCGGAGGGGAGAGGTCTGCCCGTGGCCGGTCACTCCGCAGGTCCCGCGTGCCCGGCGGCGCCCAGCACCACCCGCGTCATCGCGTTGCGGGTGTCGAGCAGCTCGGACAGGGCGGCGTCGAGGTCGTCCGCCGACACGGCGAGCGGCTCCCCGCCCGAGTCGCGCTCCGCCGCGACGAGCGCAGCGCGCCGCAGCAGCTCCTTGATGAACGACGCCGTGACCCCCTCCGTGCGCTCGACCACCGCGTCGAGCCGCGAGCGGTCGACGGCAAGCGTACCGGCGTAGAGGTCGAACAGCCGGCGGCGGGCGTCGGCGTCGGGGAGGGGCAGCTCGACCGCCTGGTCCACACGCCCCGGGCGGGCGGCCAGGGCCGGCTCGAGCAGGTCGGCCCGGTTCGTCGTGAGGACGAAGACGACGTCGGCGTCCTCGGCGAGGCCGTCCATCTCACCGAGGAGCTGGAAGAGCAGCGGATGGGCCCCGGAGTGGAGCTCGCGGTCCTCGGCGATGAGGTCGACGTCCTCGACGACGACCATCGCCGGCTGCAGTGCACGCGCCACCGAGCACGCCTCGCTGATGAGCTCCAGGGCGCCACCGGTCAGCTGGATGACGGTCGTGTCGGTGAGGCTGCTGACGAGGTGGCGCACCGTGTGCGTCTTGCCCACTCCCGGCGGGCCGTACAGGAGCAGCCCGCGCTTGAGGTGCTGGCCGGCGGACAGCAGCCGGTCCTTGTGCCGGGCCACCTCGACGACCTGCCTGTGGATCGCCTCGGCCGCCGCCGTCGGGAGGATGAGCTCCTCCGGGCCGACCGTGGGCCGCTCGTGGAAGTGCAGCAGCGTCCCTCCGTACCCGAAGACCTCGTGCTCGAAGGAGAGCACCTGGCCGCGGAAGACGTTGTGCGTCGTCGTGAGGTCCTGGATCTCCCGTGCCGCTGCGGCGACGGCCGCGGCGTCGGGCCCGGTGAGCTCGACCGTCACCGTGGTGCGGCCCGACTCCGGCTCCGCCCCGCGGAGGAGCACGGCGAGCGGGCGGCCGTGGTCCTCGACGAGGTACAGGCCGCAGCGCACACAGGGAGCGACCTGCCCGCCGGGGCCGCTCGGCAGATTCGCCCGCGACACGTTCCCCGGTCGCGGGCCGAAGGGATCGCGCCGGCCGCCCTCGAGCAGCTCGGCGAGGCCGAACTGCTGGTGCTGGTGCCCGACGACGCCGACGAGCCGGTGGCTGCGGTGGTCCGCCGCCAGCCATGCGTCCAAGCCGGCCTGCACGTTGACGTGCTCGTAGCCGGGCCGGCTCTCCCCGACGACGTCGAGCTCGTCGACTGGGGCGGCGAGGTGCTCGTGCAGCAGGCTCGAGAGCGTCTCGCGCTCCTCCGCGCGCGCGACCCCGACCAGCCCGCGGGCCGCGCGCCGCGCGAGTCTGCCGACGTCGGCGAGCTCGAGTCGCCCGTCCCGCTCCGTGTCCTGCGGGCCTCCGTCGTGCACCGGTGTGCCGTGGGCCGTCCATCCGAAACTCGCGCTGCGCATCCTGCTCCTCGGGGTCAGCGGCCATCGTCGCGCGCGAACGGCACTCCTGTACCCGGTTCGGGCACCCGGCGCGGACGGGGCGTCCTCACGGGGCGAGGTCGCGGCCCCGCGCGGCCAGCGCCTCGCGCAGCAGCCGCACCGCCCGCGGCCCGACCCCGTGGAGCGCGAGCAACTCGCGCTCGGACATCGCCGCCACCTGCTCGAGCGAGGTCACGCCCCGCTCGAGCAGGGCATTGGTGGCCGGCCGGCCGATCCGAGGCAGGTCCGGGCCGGGGGCATCGTCGCTGCTCATCACCCCATGGTCCCCGTCGGGCGGCGGCGGAAGAGCGGTGAAAAGCGCTGACCCGGCCGCGACGTGAGGCCCTAGCGTCGCCGACCATGACTTCACGGTCCTCCACAACCACGCCACCAGGAGGCGTGTCCTCACCGCATCGGTCGCGGACCGTGCGGATCTCGCCCGTCCGCCCCTCGACGAGGCCGCCGACCTGCGGCTGCCCAGGCGCGTACGGTATCGACGTCCTGCGCCTGGTCGCGGCGTGAGCGCTTGGCCCGGGCACCCGTGGGGGAGGACGATGGGGGCGTGTCCGCGCTCGTGCCGCACACCGTCCCCGCACCGCTGCGGCCCCTGGTCGCCGCGTCGGTGGGCTACCGGGCCCCGGCCTACCCGGCGGGGGTCCACCGCGGGCTGCCCTCGCGGCACCTCACGCTCGTCGTCGAGCTCCTCGGCCCGCTCACCGTCCGGGGCCTGGCGGAGACGGTCCGTGCCCACGGCGTGGTCGGTGGGCTCCACACGGCTCCAGCCCTCATCGATGCGAGCCGGCCTCAGGAGGGCGTGCAGTACGCGCTGAGTCCGCTCGGCGCCCGCGTGCTCCTCGGGATCCCAGCGGGGGAGCTGCGGGACCGCGCCGTCGGCCTGGAGGGGATCCTCGGACCCGACGCCGCGCGGCTCGTCGAGCGGATGGCCGCCACGCCGTCCTGGCCCGCCCGCTTCCGCCTCCTCGACGAGGCCCTGCTCCACCGGCTGGCCGGCTCCCCGCGGGCCGCGGGGTGGGCGGTACCGGCCGAGGTCGGCGAGGCGTGGCGGCTCATCCTCGCGAGTGAGGGCCGCCTGCCCGTCGTCGACGTCGCCGCCGCGGTCGGCTGGGGCCGCCGCCACCTCGGAGAGCAGTTCCGCCGCGCGACGGGGCTTACCCCGAAGGAGGCCGCTCGGGTGGCCCGCTTCGAGCACGCCCAGCGGCTGCTCCGGGCCTGCCGGCCGCTGGCGGACGTCGCCGCGGAGACCGGCTACGCGGACCAGGCGCACCTGGCCCGCGAGTGGCGCGCCCTCACGGGAGCGAGCATGACGACATGGCTGCGCGAGGAGCTCCCATTCGTCCAAGACGCGGCCCGGTCCCCGGGCGCACGATCGATGTCATGAGCACCGACGAGAACACCCTGACCGCCCCCGTCCCCACCGTGTGGCCGAGCGTCGGCTTCACCGACGTCGACGCCGGGGTCCGCATCCTCACCGAGGTCCTCGGCTTCGTCGTCACCGCCCTCTACCGCGACGACGACGGCACCGTGGCTCACGCCGAGGCACGCTGGCCCGACGGTGGTGGCGTCATGTTCGGGAGCCGGGGCAAGGCGGGGGACTGGGGAACCCTCGGACCGACGGGCGTGTACGTCGTCGCCGCCGAGGCCGAGACCGTCGACGCCGTCTGGGCCCGCGCGGAGAGCGACGTGGACCTCGAGGTGACCGAGGCCCTCCACGACACCGACTACGGCTCCCACACCTTCGGCGTGCGGGACCGGGACGGGAACCTCTGGACCGTCGGGACCTACCGCGGGGTGTGACCACCCCCACCGCCCCCGGCTTTGAACCCGGCGCGTGCGGCAGGGTAGTGTCTACCCCCGGTACGACGTTCGCAGCAGCGGACGTTATACCCCCATGGGGTATGGTGTAATTGGCAGCACGACTGATTCTGGTTCAGTTAGTCTAGGTTCGAGTCCTGGTACCCCAGCGGTTTGAGTGAGGCGGCGAGATCCGCTAAACTCGACCAGGTTGAAAATGCTAGAGGCCCCGTCGTCTAGCGGCCTAGGACACCGCCCTCTCAAGGCGGCGGCGCCGGTTCGAATCCGGTCGGGGCTACAGGTGAGAGGCCCCCATCCCGAGTGGATGGGGGCCTTTCGCATGTCTGCGGCAGTCACATCTCCGCAAAGTGTGGCGAGAGACACCACGGGCGCATTTAGCGGAACCTTCCACCCTCGAGGCGCTGGTCGCGGGGAAGCGGGTCGTCCCACGATGGGCACCTACCTTCAGGAGGTGTCATGTCCGTCACACACGGCGCGGACGTCGAGGCGCTGCGCGCCAGCTCGCGAGAGCTGGCCGACACCGCCCAGGCGCTGCTCGTCACCAACGTCCGCGTCACCGGACTCATCTACAACGTCGAGTGGAACGGGCCCGACGCCGCCCGCTTCCGCTCTGCCTGGGAGTCCGAGTACTCCCCGCGGCTGAGCGAGGTCAGCGCGGCGCTGAACCGGGCGGCCGCGGACGTCCTCGAGCAGGCCGCCGACCAGGAGCGGGCGAGCAGCGCGAGCGGGGCGATGTCGTCGGCCACCGACGACCTGCGCGCGCGGCTGCGGTTCCAGAGCGACGTCCTCGGCCTCCTGCCGGACGCCGCCAAGCTCGGCGAGGTGCTGCGCGTGAGTCGGGAGGCGGCCGCCAGCCTCGCCCGGCTCGACGAGGTGTGGGAGCTGCAGGAGCTCGGTCGCACGACCTTCGCCCAGGGGGCCGGCAGGCTGCTCGGTGGTCTCGGCGTCGCACTCAGCGCCGCCGACCTGTACGAGGGCGTCCAGGACGGTGACCACGCCAAGGTCTTCCAGAGCGGCGTCCCGCTCGGTGTCGCCGGGCTCGGCGCGGCCGGCTTCATCGGCGGTGGCACCGCGGCGGCGATCACCGTCCCCTTCGGGGTCGGCACTCTCATCGGCACCGGCGTCAACGAGGCCATGGAGGGCACGACCTACGGCGAGCGGGTGCAGGAGAACTTCGACGCCGTCTTCCGTGCCACCGGCGCGGCCGGGCCCGTCGTCGGGACGGTGCTCACCCCGCTCGTCCTCCTCAAGGGCGGCCTGGACATGCTCGTCGACGACGACGGCGCCCCGCCGATCCCGTGAGCCCCCTACCCTGGGGGCGACCGACCGAGGAGGACGCAAGGATGCTGCGCGTGCGGATCAGGGGCGCCGGTGTGCCGCCCGTCGTGCTGGGGAGCGGGGACCGGCTGCTCGTGGGCCGTGCCCCCGACGCCGCCCTCACCGACGACGCCGAGGGCCAGCTGCGGACCACGACGCTCACCCTGCCGCGTGTCGCCGCGCACGTCTCCCGCGTCGTCGGGGAGGTGACGGTGGGCGACGAGGTCGTGCGCCTGCGCTGGCACGGCTCGACGACGGCGCAGCTGTCGAGCCTCTTCGACGCCCCCGGCGGTGCGCGCCGGGTGGCCCTGTCGCACGGCATGGGCGCGCTCCTCGACGAGGGCGAGAACCAGATCCTGCTCCTGCGCGGGCGCGAGGTCGACGGCGGCGGTTTCACCGACCTCGTCATCGTGCTCGACGTCGAGGAGGTTCGCGCCGCGGCGCCGCCGGAGAGCGCGTCACCGGCCGTGGACGCCGACGGGGACGCGACCACGAAGGCCCCGCAGCTCGAGCGCTTCTCCCGCGAGTGGTACGTCGCGCTCGCGCTCGCCGAGCCGTGGCTCACCGGCGCGGACGACTACCCGCGCCCGGCCTCGAACCGGGAGATCTACGAGCGCGTCCTCGCCCTGCGGGGCCATGCGTGGAACCTCGAGCGCCCCCAGCGGGTGGACGACGCGATCCGCGCCGTCGCCCGCCTCGCCTTCGGCCCCGCGGACGACCCCTTCACCGCGACCGCCGGCCGCGTGCAGAACGTGCGCTTCGCCGTCGGGCGGCGGGCCGCCGAGGTTCGCCTCGTCACGACCGAGGACCTCGACCTCGTCCTGGCCGCCCAGGCCAGCGGCGACGGCCTCAACCCCGCCCGTCTGCTCCAGGCATAGCGATCCCCGCCGCCGCGGCGACGAGCGCGCTCAGCGTGCGTGCCATCGCCTCCGGCTCCCAGGTGTGGAAGGCGCCAGGGACGCGGACCTCCCGCGCCCCGGGGATCGCGTCGGCCAGCAGCGCCGAGGAATCGACCATCTCCTCGAAGGTCTCCGTCCCCGCCATCGCGAGCACCGGGACGTCGATGCCCCCGAGGAGGTCGCGGGCCGGGGCCGACACCGCCCAGGCGATCGACTCTGCGTCGGCACGCAGGCTGCCGGTCTGAGCGACGACCTCCGGCCAGTCCGGAGAGCTCCGCGCCGCCTCCAGCCACTCCACCGGCATGTCCCTCATGTAGTGCACTCGCGCCCGCTCGAGCTCACCGGCGTCGAGCAGGCGCAGGAACTCGTCGGTCCAGGCGAGGATCTGCGCCGGGTCACCTGCGATCGGCGCCTCCCACAGTGCCAGGCCGGTGACCGGGAGCCCCGCGACCGTTGCGTGCAGGGCGATCGAGCACCCCGAGGAGTGGCCGCACAGGACCGCACTGCCGCCCACCTCGTCGATGAGGGCCGCCAGGGCCGCGAGCTCACGGTCGAGCCCGACGGCACCGTCCGCGGTGCTCTCCCCGCGACCGAGCCGGTCGTAGACGACGGTGGTGACTCCCGGCATCGCCCGGGCGGTCGCGGTGGTGACGGGGTCCGTGGCTCGGTGGGGGCCGGCCCCGGCGACGAAGACCAGCCCTGGGCCGGTGCCGTGCCTGTCGTAGACGACACGGTCGCCGCGGGCGGTGACGAGCTCGCTCATGCTTCCTCCTTGTTCGGCAGTCCTCGTGACCGACCGGCCCCGACGGCGGAACTCATCGTGGCGGAAGTTTCCACCCCGCCGGGGATGGAATTGTGCGACGCACTGCTCCTAGGGTTCCGGGTGTCGGGAAATACCGACCCAAGACCACGAGGAGAATGTCATGGGCCACGACGCCTCTCGCTTTTCCGGAATTGACACCACCTATGCGCGCGAGAGCTCGCGACAGATGGACGCGAACGCTCAGGACCTCGGCGCGATGGTCGGCAACGTCTCCGCGATGCTCAACTCCGTCACCTGGGTCGGCCCCGCCGCCAAGCGGTTCAAGCAGGACTGGGACGGCGCCCTGCGGCCGGAGCTCGAGGCGGCGACGCAGTCGCTGAGCGAGAACGCCCGTGAGCTCCACCGCCGCGCCGAGATGCAGGACCAGGTCAGCCGCTGATTGAGCGGAACATTCCACCCCCGCGGCACTGGCGTCGGGCTGAAAAGCCGTCGGTAACGTCATCGGAAACACCACGAAAATTCAGGGAAGGAGGTCAGAGAAATGTTCCAGGGAGCAGATGTCAGCGGTCTCGACGCGATGGCCCAGAAAGCCCAGGACGGCGCCGACTACGCCAAGAAGGTCGCGATGGCGCTCAAGATCCTGGTCCGGGCCCTCAAGGCGATGTCGTGGACGGGCTGGGCGGCCGGCTACGCCGCCTACCTCGAGGCCACGGTCATCCCGTGGGTCGAGGCCACCGGCGAGGCGCTGGAGAACTTCGCCAAGGTGCTCCGCATGGCCTCGGCGCTGCAGAAGGCCGTGAGCGAGGACTCGCCGCGGGTGGCGATCCCGGCCTCGGCCTACGTCCCGCCGCAGCTGCCCACGAGCTCGGCGGTCAACGCACCCTCGCTCAGCCGGCCCGACACCGCCGTGGCCAACGCGGACATGCCCACGGTCTCGGTCGGGGACGGCGCCGTCGTCGTCATCCCGATCAGCATCGGCGGGACCACGAGCTCGCTGGGCCAGACCGCCGCCACGGGTGCCGGTGGCCAGGTCACCACGCCCTCGGGCGTGACCGTGAGCTGGGGCGGCGGGACCGGCTCGTCCGGGACCTCCGCAGGCGGCACCGCGCCGGAGACGAGGACGACGTCGTCCTTCGGGCCCGTGAGCACCTCACCGGTGAGCGGGGCGCCCGTGCCCGCGCTGGCCCCAGGCACCGTTCCACCGGGTGGCGCTGCACTCGGGGGCGGCTCGAGCGGCGGTGGCGGACAGGTCGGCAGCGGCCTTGGCCTTGGCGCGGCGACAGGCACCGGCGGCACGACCGGCGGACTCGGTCCAGGTGGCCTCATCGGCGGGTCCGGTTCGGGCGGCTCGATCGGCAGCCTGGGCACGGGAGGCTCCTTGGGCGGCTCGTCGGGCAGCTCCGGTACCGGTGGCTCTGCACCGGCTGGCACGGGCGGCGGCCTCATCGGCGGCTCCGGTTCCGGCTCCGGCTCCGGTGGCGGCTCAGGCGCCGGCCTCGGCTCGGGCACCGGCAGCGGTGCGGCCGACTCGGACGCGAGCTCCGGCCTCCTCGGCTCCACCAGCCGCGCGACCACGACTCCCGGCGACCCCACGGTCCGCGCCACCCCGGCCGCCACGGCGGACGCAGCTGGCGCAGGCCTCGCCGCACTCGGTGCCCCGGGCACCCTCACCGCGGGCTCGTCCTTCAACCCTGCAGCGCTGGCCGCGCCGCTCGGGCTCGCCGGCCTCGGTGCCGCGGGCCTCGGCGCCCTGCGCGCCCGGACCGGGGACACCGACGGGGGAGAGGAGCTCCTCGACTGACAGCACGACGCACCACCAGCACCACCTGACAACCCACCACAGCAGCACCCCACGAAAGGACTACTCAGATGAGCACCGGAACCCTGTACGGGATGGACATCAACGCCGCACGCGACCTCGTCCGCGTGATGAACGGCGACGCGGACACCATCAACCAGCTGACCGCGCGGCTGACCCAGCACCTCGAGGCCACCCCCTGGTACGGCCCGGACGCCCAGCGCTTCCGCGGCGACTGGACCGGCCAGTACGTCCCCGCCCTCCAGAACGTCGTCCGCGCCCTCCAGGAGAACGCGCAGATCCTCTCCCAGCAGGCCGACGACCAGGAGCGTGCCTCCAGCTGACCCGCCCCAGACGCAGCAGGGTCCGGCTCCCACGAGCCGGACCCTGCTGCGTCGTGCGTGAGGACTCAGGCCGTAGCGTCCCTGAGGAAGGTCCGGCAGCGCTCGGCCTCGTCGTCCTCCCCGATCGCGGCGGCGGCGTCGGCGAGGGACTCGAGCGCCGCGAGGAAGCCCTGGTTGGGGACGTGGTCGGCGGGGATCGGCCCCTGCCCGCGCCAGCCCGCGCGACGCAGCGCGTCCAGGCCGCGGTGGTAGCCGGTGCGCGCGTAGGCGTACGCGGCCACCGGGTCCTCCTCGCTCATCGCGTCACGCGCGAGCACCGCCCAGGCAAAGCTCGACGCGGGCAGCCGGGCGGCGACGTCCCGGGGGTCGTCGCCCCGCTCGACGGCGACGCGGGCGGCCATGTCGGGGTGGTCGTCGGGCAGGTACGTGGGGTCCGGTCCCAGGAGGTTCTTCTGCATGCGGCCCAGTGTCGCAGGTGACCAGGTGCCCGGGCGGGCGAGCGCGAAAAGCCTCGCGCCGCCGTCGTCGTCGGTCCTAGCGTGCACTCATGAGCGTCCAGACCGTCGGGAGCACCGTCGTCCTCCACCTGCCGCCCGAGGGGCGGGCCATCGCCTCCGAGCAGGACGCCCTCGACCTCGTCGGGGACACGTGGGGGACGGGCGCGGAGGTCGTCGCGGTGCCCGCCGAGCGCCTGGCGCCGGCCTTCTTCGACCTGCGCACCGGCCTGGCCGGCGCGGTCACCCAGAAGCTGGTCAACTACCACCTGCGCCTCGTCGTCCTCGGGGACATCAGCGCCCACCTCGAGGCGAGCGGCGCGCTGCGCGACTTCGTCCGCGAGTCCAACCGCGGCCACCACGTGTGGTTCCTCGTCGACGCCGCGGAGCTCGCCACCCGGCTCAGCGCATGACAGTCGGCCGCCCATGAGGCGGAACCTTCCACCCCGCGAGCCCTGGACCCCCTCCCGGGCCCTCCCTACCGTCGGACCCAGTGCCCCACTCGGGCGGCACCGGACCCGAGGAGGAGCCCCGCGATGTGGCGACTGAGCGTGCTGCCGAGCAAGGAGAGCCGGCTCTCCCCGGTCGACGTCGTCGTCGAGGCCGAGCCGGACGGCTCGGTCGCCGACCTCGCCGCTCGCCTGGGCGCGCACCTCGGCGGTGACCACTCCCGCCTCCTCCTCGCCCCGACGACCGACGGCCGCCCGTGGCCCGCCTCCCGCCGCCTCGCCGACGCCGGCCTGCGCGACGGCGACGTCCTCACCGTCTCCTCGGTCACCGAGGACTGGCTCACCCGCCCCGCGACGAGCACCCGGCCGCGCGCCGTCGTCCACGTCCTCACGGGACCGGACGCCGGGCTGCAGGTGCCGGTGACGGGCGACGTCGTCACGGTCGGCCGCGGTGCCGACGCCGGCATCCGGCTCAACGACCCGCTCGTCAGCCGCACCCACGCCCGCGTCATGCTCTCCGGCACCCCGCTCGTGCACGACGCCGGCTCGGCCCACGGCACCCGCGTCGCGGGGCGGCCGGTCACCGCGCCCACGCCCGTGGAGTGGGGCGAGCACATCGAGGTCGGTGGCACCGTCTTCACCCTGCGCGAGGGCGCCGTGGCCGGGCGCGAGCGTGGCGTGCTGCGCCCGCCGCGCTTCGGGGAGGAGGTCGTGCCCGCCGAGCTCGACGTGCCCAGCCCGCCGGCCTCCCCCCGCCACATCCCCTTCCCGTGGCCGATGATGCTCATGCCCGCGCTCATGGGCGGGGCGATGTTCGCCACCACCCGCAGCGCGATCTCCCTCGTCTTCATGGTCGGCTTCCCGCTCATGATGGTCGCCAACCACGTCGTCCAGAAGCGGCAGGCACGCCAGGAGCACGCCGCCGAGGCGCGGCTGTGGCGCCAGGACGTCAAGGACGTCCTCGCCGCGCTGGACACGGCCGCAGCCGCCCAGCGCGAGCACGCCGAGGACGACGACCCGGACCTCGACGTCGTCCGCGACCGCGCCACCTCCCGCCACCACCGCGTGTGGGTGCGCCAGGCGGAGGACGCCGACTTCCTCCAGGTCCGCGCCGGCCGCGGCCCCCGCCCCGCGCTCGTCCAGGCCAAGGCGGTGACGAGCGGTGACCGCGCCCTGCGTGCCGAGCTCGCCGCCGCTGTCGCCGCGCGCTCCACCTTGCAGGACATGCCCGTGCCGGTGCGCTTCGCCGACCACCCGCTCGTCGCCGTCACCGGCCCCACCGAGCGCACCGACGCCTGGGCCCGCGCCGTGCTCGTGCGGCTCGGCGTCACCCACTCGCCGACCGACCTCACCGTCGCCGCCGCCCTCGGCAGCGGCCGGGCGGGGATGGAGTCGTGGCTGCGCTGGCTGCCCCACGCGGCCCGCCGCAGCGGCGGCGGCCCGTGCGTCGCCGTCGGCCCGGGGGAGGGACAGGTGCTCCTCGAGGACCTCCTCACCGTCGACGCCGCCGCGAGCCACACGCTCGTCGTCGTCGACGAGCACGCGGGCCTCCCGCGCCGTGCCGTCGAGCGGCTCGCCGCCGTCGCCGCGGACCCCGACCGCCGGCTGCGCGTCCTGTGGCTGGGCGAGCGCATCGAGGAGGTGCCCGCCGCGACCGGTCTCGTCGTCGACCTCGACGACTCCGCCGTCAAGGTCCGCGACCGCGGCGGCGTCGCGCCCCTCACCGCGATCGACCAGCTCGACCTCACCGGCGCCTGGCGCACCGCCCGGGCCCTGTCCGGCTACCAGGACGAGGCCGCGACGGTCGCGGCCGAGGCGCTCGTCCCGCAGCAGGTGCGCCTGCCCGAGCTCGCCGCTGACCTTGCCTCCCTCGACGATGTCGACGCCGTCCTCGCCCGCTGGTCCGCCGGCCGCGGCCTGCGTGCCCAGCTCGGTGCCGGGGCGGACGGCGTCGTCACCATCGACCTGCGCGAGGACGGCCCGCACGGGCTCGTCGCCGGCACCACCGGCGCGGGCAAGAGCGAGCTGCTCCAGTCCCTCATCAGCTCCCTCGCGCTCAACAACCCGCCCTCGCGGATCAACTTCCTCCTCGTCGACTACAAGGGCGGCGCCGCCTTCCGCGAGTGCGCCGAGCTGCCCCACACGGTGGGCTACATCACCGACCTCACCCCGGCGCTCGTCCAGCGCGCGCTCGTGTCCATGCACGCCGAGCTCAGCGCCCGCGAGCGGCTGCTCAACGAGTACGGCGCCAAGGACCTCGTCGCGCTCGAGGCGAGCCACCCGGGGGTCGCGCCGCCGTCGATGCTCATCTGCGTCGACGAGTTCGCCGCACTGCTCGCCGAGGTCCCCGAGTTCGTCGACGGCATGGTCTCCATCGCCCAGCGCGGCCGCTCCCTCGGCATGCACATGCTGCTCGCCACCCAGCGCCCCGCCGGCGTCGTCACCCCGCAGATCAAGGCGAACACCGACCTGCGCATCGCCCTGCGCGTCGCCTCCCCGGACGACTCCGTCGACGTCATCGACGCCCCCGACGCCGCCCACATCTCGCGCCGCAACCCCGGCCGTGCCTGGCTGCGCCGCACCGGCCACGGCACCCGCGAGCTCGTCCAGGTCGCCTGGGTGGGCGCGCGCGAGGAGGCCGCCGAGCAGCGCGAGCGGGTCGTCGTCGCCCCCTTCACCGCGCGCGGGCTCGAGCAGACGACGACGGCGCAGGCCGGCACGGTCCACGAGCTCACCGACCTCGAGCGCATCGTCGAGACGACGACGGCGGCCTTCCGCCGCTCCGGCCGCCCCGCCCCGAAGCGGCCGTGGGTGCCGGCGATGCCGCCCGTCGTCGAGCTCGCCTGCGCCGCGCCGGGCGTCTTCCTCCTCGGCGAGGAGAGCGGCACGCGCGCCACGGTCGGCCCCGGCCAGGCGCTGCTCGGGATGGTCGACAGGCCGACCGAGCAGGAGCAGGTGCCGTGGGTCGTCGACTTCGCCCGCGCCGGCCACCTCCTGGTCTTCGGGGCCTCGGGCTCCGGCAAGACCGAGCTGCTGCGCACCCTCGCGGCCACCGTCACCGGCGCCGACGAGCCCGCCCCGCCCTGCGTCTACGCGATCGACGCCGGGGGAGGGGGACTGGCCTCCCTCGAGCGGCTGCCCTCGGTCGGCTCGGTCGTCACCGTCCAGCAGCTCGAGCGGATGCTGCGCCTGGTGCGGATGCTGCACCAGAGCGTCGAGCACCGCGGGTCCGTCCTCGCCGCGCACGGCGTGGCCGACGTCGACGCGCTCGCCACGGTCGGTGAGCCGATGCGGCGCATCCACCTGCTCGTCGACAACCTGCCGGCCGTCATGGAGGCGCTCGAGGGCGGGGGCGCGCTGCGCCGCCAGCACGGCGAGCAGCTCGTGACGATCCTCCAGGAGGGGCGCCGCTGCGGCGTCCACGTCACCGCGACCGCGCCCCAGCGCACCGGGCTGCCCAGCCAGCTGCAGGCCGCCTTCGGCCAGCGGCTCGTCCTGCGGATGACCGTCGCGGACGACTACCCCATGCTCGGAGTCCCCGGCGACGTCCTCGACGCGGACTCCGCCCCCGGCCGAGGTCTCGCCGGCAAGGACGAGGTCCAGGTCGCCACGGTCGGCGCCCCCGGCACCCCGGAGCAGGCCGCGCGCCTCGACGCGCTCGCCGCCGTCGTCGCCGACCGCTACGCCGAGGCGCCGCGCGTGCCCGTGCCCGTCATGCCCACCCTCCTGCCGCAGCACCTGCTGCCGGCGCCCACGAGCGACGACGTCGTCGTCGGGGTGGAGGAGAACCTCGTCTCCGGGGTGAGCCTGCCGCTGCTGGGCGGTCCGCTGCTCGTCACAGGCCGGTCCCGCTCGGGGCGCACCGGCTTCCTCGCCGGTCTCGCCCAGCTCGTGCGCCGCTCCCAGCAGCCGCCGGCGGAGGTCGTCCTCGTCGGGCCGCGGGCGACCCAGCCGGTCACGACGGCG
Source organism: Georgenia phoenicis (assembly GCF_047302425.1). Taxonomy (NCBI): domain Bacteria; kingdom Bacillati; phylum Actinomycetota; class Actinomycetes; order Allobogoriellales; family Allobogoriellaceae; genus Georgenia; species Georgenia phoenicis. The sequence continues at coordinate 1,379,732 of NZ_CP154855.1, forward strand.
GGGGAGCCGCTGCGCCCGGGCGAGGTGGCCGACGTCGTCCTCGACAGCCCGGAGGCGGTGGTCGAGTGGGCGCAGAACTCGACTGTCGGCGACACGGGAGGCGACGGCGGATGGCGGCTGCTCCTCGTCGACGACGTCCACGAGTGGGAGCGGGCCTGGGAGGCGAACGGCGCCGAGCGCGCCGCCGTCGAGGCCCTCGCCGAGGTGACCCTCCGGGCCCCGCGCACCGCCGTCGTCGTCGTCGCCGACCCGGACGAGGCGCGCTCCCGCCAGCACATCCTCGGCCTGGTCGCGACGGTGCGCAGGTCGCGGCGTGGGATCCTCCTCGGCCCGGAGATGGGTGACGGTACTCTCATCTCCGCACAGGTCCCGATGAACAGCCATGAGGCCCTCACGGGGCCGGGACGCGGGCTGCTCGTCAGCGGTGGGACCAGCCACGTCGTCCACGTGCTGTCCGCCAGCGGTGCCGAGGGAGTTTCGTGATGGGGAGGATCGCCGACGCGTGGGCCCGCCTGACGCGCGGGGCGCGCGGAGAGCGTGGCGTCGTCGAGGCCGGCGTCGCGGCGGCCGGTGCGGTCCTCGTCGTGGGCGCGCTCGTCGGCAACGGGGTCGCGAGCACCGTCATCGACATGTCCGACGGCCAGACCTGGCTGCCCGACGAGGACGGCCGCATCGTCCAGATCAACCCCGCGACCGGGCAGCCCGAGCGGCGCCTCGTCGTCGGCGGGCCGGGCAGCGAGCTCGACGTCGCGCAGCGCGACGGGCACCTCGTCGTCACCGACCTCGCCACCGGCACCGTCACGTCCATCGACCTCGCCTCCCTCATCGCCTCGGGCTCGCGCGGCCTGGACGGGGAGGACACGAAGGTGCTGCTCGGCGGGGGGATGGTCGTCGTCGTCGACCTCTCCCCGGGCACCGTGCGCGCCGTCGACCCGCTCACGCTCGCCGACCTCGGCCGCCCCTACCGCACCGACGACCTCGCCGACGCCGTCATCGACGACACCGGTGAGGTCTGGCTCGTCACCACCGAGGGCCAGCTGCGCTCGGTCACCTTCGACGCGCGCGGCGGCACGTGGGGCGTGGGCACCGACCGCCCCGTCACCGGCGCCGGCCAGCAGACCCGCCTGCTCCCGCACGACGCCGGAGCGACCGTCTTCGCCCCCGACGGCGGGGTCGTGGTCCAGGTGGGCAACGGCGCCGACACCGCGGTGAGCGTCGCCGCCCTCGAGGGCAGCGTGCTGCCGGCGCCGACCTCGCCCGCCGACCTCGCCCCCGCGTCGGTGCCCGAGGCCGGGCTCGTCGTCATGCTTGCCGACCGGGAGGCGCTGACCGTCGCCGTCTCCGAGATCGGGTGCCGCCGGCCCGGGGCGCCGCAGGTGTTCAACGACCTCGTCTACGTGCCCTGCCCGGGCGACGGGCGCGTCGTCGTCCTCGACCGTACCGGCGCGCGCGCCGCGGAGGACATCATCGTCCCCGGCGGCGGGGACCCCGAGCTCGTCGTCGACGACGGGCGCCTCATCGTCCGCACGCCCACCGACGGTCGGATCGTCATCGTCCAGGCCGACGGGACGACGTCGACCGTCGACATCTCCGCGGCCGACGTGCCCGTCCAGGACGCCACCCGCCCGGCGCCGGTACGGCCGGGTGCGGGTGGTGGCTTCTCGCCCTCGCCCGCCGGCCCGGGGTCGCCCGCGGCACCTCCCGGCAGCAGCGAGTCGCGGGAGGAGACGAGCGGGCCGGACGGCCGCCCCTCCCGGGAGCCCACCGAGGGCACGGCCCCGCGCGACGACGACCCTCGGCCCCCGGGCGCGAGGCCGAGCGACCCGGGAGCGCCGCCCGGTCCGGGCAACGACCCGAGCGACCCCCAGACCGACCCGGCGGACCCGGGAGACCCGGCCGGCCCCGGCGACCCGGGCGACCCCGGCGACCCGGACGGCACCGGCGACCCCGACGGTCCGCCGACCGACGGCCCGGGCGACCCCTCCGACCGTGTGCCAGGCCAGGTGCGCGCCCAGCTCCAGGCTGACACCAGCGTGCTCGTCACGTGGGCGCAGCCGGTCGAGCAGCCCGAGGCCTTCGTCGTCGCCACCTCCGAGGGCAGCGCCGTCACCGTCCCCGGCACCGAGGCCTCGGCCACGCTCACCGGACTCACCTGCGGGCGCGACCTCACCGTGCGCGTCGAGGCGCAGTACGCGAGCGGTGAGCCCGGCGTGGGCACCGCCGCCGTGACGACGGCGGACTGCGCGCAGCCCACCCCGCCCGACCCCGCACCGGCGGGCGTCTCGGCCCGGCTGGAGGGCGACGGCAGCGTCTCGGTGACGTGGACCGCGCCCGAGCAGCGACCGGCGAGCTACACGGTCGCCGCGTCCGACGGCTCCCGCGTGAGTGCTCGCGGCGGCGAGACCTCCGCGACTCTCACCGGCCTGGCCTGCGAGCGGACGCTCACCGTCACCGTCACCGCCCTCCACGCCGACGGCACCGAGGGGGCGGCGAGCGACACCGTCCGCACCGCCGACTGCCCGCGCAACCCGGCGCCGTCGGACGTCACGGCCCAGCTGCAGGGCGAGGACGTCCGCGTCTCGTGGACCCCACCCCGGGACGCGCCCGCGAGCTACACCGTCGCCGCCTCGGACGGCACCGCCGTCACCGCCGGCGGCGGCGCGAGCTCCGCCGTCCTCGCCGACCTCACCTGCGGACGCACGCTCACCGTCACGGTCACCGCGCACCACGCGGGTGGCACCGACGGCGCCGCCTCCGCCCAGGTGACGACGGCGGACTGCCCGGCGGGACCGGACCCGGCCACGCCGGCCGGTGGGGTCAGCGCCTCCGCGCAGCCGGACGGCTCGGTGCGCGTCACCTGGACCGGTGCGAGCTCGGGCGCCGACCGCTACGTCGTGCGGCCACTCGGCGGCGGTGGGACGACGGCGGACGGCTCCGCCCGCGACGTCGTCCTCACCGGTCTCACCCCGGGCGCGCCCTACCGCTTCGAGGTCGAGACGCAGCTCGGGTCGACGACGGCGGTCTCCGCCGCCTCGAACGAGGTCACCGTGGCGAACGTGCCGGGGACCGTCAGCGGGCTCAGCGCCTCGGTGGTCGACCGGACGGGCTCACAGGTGCGCGTGGCCGTGAGCTTCTCCGGCGCCCCGGCGAACGGCTCTCCCGTGACCGGGTACCGGGTCGAGCACTCCGGTGGGGGCACGTCCGGCTCGACGACGACCGGCGGGACGTCGACGACGCTCACCGTCGCCTGCAGCGGTCAGGCCCTGTGCACGACCGGCGGCCAGCTCACCGTGAGCGTGCAGGCCACGAGCCAGGTGGGCAACGGCGCCGCCGTGAGCACCACGGTGAGCGTGCCCGCACCCCCGCCGCCGCCCCCAGCCAACGGGGACGCGGTGCTGAGCGGGGTCTACAGCGGCACCCCGGGACTCCACGACTCGGCGATCCCAATGTACGTCGACGTCCTCGCCCACCCGAGCTGGACGGGCTACACCGGCACCTGCAGGATCGACGTCTCCGGTGCACAGAACGGCTCGTGGACCGTCCCCTGCAGGGCCGGGCAGGTGTACGTGGGCGCCCTCGAGCAGTTCCAGAGCATCACGGTGCGGATGACGGCGGTCGAGGCCGGCGTCAGCTCGGCCGCGGTCAGCGGCGAGGCGCCGCCGCGCAACCAGTGGGCGCAGTGCGACCTCACGACCGGGATCTGCACCGACCCCGTCTCCGTCCCCGGCGACCCGCCCGTCGAGATCGTGCCGGCGCCGTGGGTGCCCCCGCAGGTCCCGAACCCGCCGGTGCTCGTCGCCGGGCTGCTCCTCGTCGGTGCCGCCGGCACGCTGCGCAGCCTCCGCCGCGCCCTCACCACCCCCACCTTCGCCGACAGCTCACTTGTCGCCCAGAGCTCACCCACCGCCCCCGAGAACAGGAACGAGACCACCCCATGAGTGCCGCCCCCGCCGTGACCGAGGACGACATCGCCCGGTTCCGCGTCCTGCACGAGTCCACCGTCGACGCCGTCGCCGGTGCCCTGCGCGGCAAGCGCCCGGCGATCGAGCTCGTGCTCGTCTCGCTCTTCGCCGGCGGCCACGTGCTGCTCGAGGATGTCCCGGGCACCGGCAAGACGACCCTCGCCCGCGCGGTCGCGGCCGCGGTGGGCGGCAGCTCCCGGCGCATCCAGTTCACCCCGGACCTGCTGCCGGCGGACGTCACCGGCACCTCGGTCCTCGAGCCCGGCAGCGGCGAGATCCGGTTCCGGCCCGGGCCGGTCTTCTCCAACGTCCTGCTCGCCGACGAGATCAACCGCGCCGCCGCCAAGACCCAGTCCGCGCTGCTCGAGGTCATGGCCGAGCACACGGTGACGGTCGACGGCGTGGGGCACCGCGTCCCCGACCCCTTCGTCGTCATCGCCACCCAGAACCCCATCGACCTCGACGGCACCTACCGCCTGCCCGAGGCGCAGCTCGACCGCTTCCTCGTCCGCATCACCCTCGGCTACCCCGACGCCGAGCACGAGCTCGACGTCCTGCGCCCCGGCGGGGGAGCGGGCGCCGTCGAGGAGGTCCGGGAGGTGACCACCCCGGACGAGGTCGCCGCCGCGAGCCGCATGCTCCGCGGCGTCCACGTCGCCGAGCCGATCCTGCGCTACGTGCGCGACCTCGGCGCCGCCACCCGCGACGACGACCGACTCCGCCTCGGCGCCTCCACCCGCGCCCTGCGCGGCATGGTCGCGTGCGCGCAGGTCTTCGCGGCCTCGCAGGGCCGCCACTTCGTCGTGCCCAGCGACGTCCAGCGGCTCGCCGTGCCGGTGCTCGCGCACCGCGTCGTCCTCACCCGCGACGCCGTCCTCGCCGGGACGACGACGGCGCAGGTCGTCACCGAGCTCGTCGACCGGGTGGAGGCGCCCCGCCCCGTCCCGGCATGAGCGGGCCGGGTGCCGCCCCGAGCCGGCTGCGGCCGACGTCGCGCGGCTGGGCCACCGGTGCCACCGCCGCGGCCCTCCTCGCGCTCGGCTGGTGGGCGGACTACCCGGGCGTGACCGGGCTGGGGCTGGGGCTGACCGCCCTGCTGGCCTGCGCCGTCGTCGGCCTCCTCCTGCCCGCCCCGGTGAGCGTGCGCCGCACCGCCCGCCCGCCGCGGGTGGCGCGCCTGGACGAGTGCACGGCGAGCGTCGAGGTCGTCAACGACTCCCGCTGGCTCCCGGTGAGCGCGCGCGGGGTCGACCTCGTCGACGGCGAGCCCACCGAGTTCCCGCTGCCCCGCCTGGCCCCGGGCCAGCGCGTCCGGGCCGAGGTCCCCATCCCCACCCGCCGCCGCGGCACCGTGGAGTTCGGGCCGCTCGTCCTCCACCGCTCCTCCCTCGCCGAGCTGCTGCGCAGCCGGCGCAGCCACGGCACCTACACCTCCGTCGTCGTCGAGCCGCGTGTCCTGGACGCCGTCGGCCTGCCGCCGGGCGCCCGCCGCGGCCACGTCGGTGCGGACGAGCGCATCGAGCACGGCGGCACCGACCTCGTCGGCATGCGCGAGTACACCCCCGGGGACGACCTGCGCCGCGTCCACTGGAGCACCAGCGCCCGCCGCGGCACACTCATGGTCCGCCAGGACGCCGACCCCTCCGCCCCGCACCTCACCGTCCTCCTCGACGACCGCGCCGCCGGCTACACCGATGACGGCTTCGAGGAGGCCGTCGACGTCGCCGCCTCCCTGCTCGCCACCGCGGCCCTCGCCGAGAGCCCCGGACGTGTGCGCACGCTCTCCGGCAGCGTCGACGCCGAGAGCCCGGTGAGCCCCGTCGGGGCCGGCCTGGACCCCGCGGTCCTCGGCCTGCTCGCCGAGGTCCGCGCCGTCACCGGCCCCGTGCCGGCCGCGCACCGTGCGCTCGTCGGCGCCCCCGACGTGCTCGCCATCGTCACCGGCGCCGGCGCGGACCTCGCCGACCTCCTCCTCGACGCCGCCGCCGCACCGGCCGGCGTGGTCCTCGTCGTCGACGACGCCCCGACGGCGCTCGTCACCGCCCGCGAGGGGGTCACCGTGCTCCGGGGGCCCAGTGCCGAGGACCTCGTCCACGGCTGGCGGACGGCGGTGGCGCGGTGAGGCAGCGCGTCGCGCTCGTCGCGTGGAGCGCGCTCGTCCTCGCGCTCGCCGCCGTCCCGGTCGCCGACTCCTACCGCTCGCCGTGGACGGTGGCCCTGCTCGCGCTCGCGGCGCTCGTGCCCTTCGGCCTCGTCGCGCTCGGGCTGGCGCTGGGCGTGCGGCGCTGGGCCGTGGCCGTGGCGGGGGTCGCCCTCGGCGGCGCGGGCGCGATGGTCGTCCTCGACTCCGCGGTCGGCCCGGTGCCCTCGTGGCGCACCAGCCCCGCGCTCGAGGCGCTCGGGCCGCTGCTCGACGCCGTCCCGCGGCTGCTCACCGCGCCCCGCCCGGCCCCGACCACCCCCGACCTCCTCGCGCCCGCGCTCCTGCTCGTGTGGCTCGTCGCGCTCGTCGTCGCGCTCGTCGTCGTGCCCTCCCGTGCCGCGCGGGCCGCCCCGCTCGTGGGCGCCGCGGTGCTCTACGCCGCCGGGGCGCTCCTCAGCGCGGGGCGGGCCGACCGTCACGGGGTGCTCGCCGTCGTCCTCGTGCTCGTCGTCGCCGCCGGGTGGACGCTGCTGCCGGGGCGTGACGCGCCCGCGCACGGGCAGGGCCGCTCGGTCGCCCTCCCGCTCGCCGCGACCACCGTCGCCGCCGCCTTCGCGCTCGTCGCCGGCGCGCTGCCCGCGACCGAGCCCTTCGAGCCGCGCGCCCACGTGCCACCGCCGCAGCTGCCCGCCGACGCGAGCAACCCGGTGCCTGAGGTCGCCGCGTGGAACCTCGACCCGGACCGCGCTCTCCTTGCCGTGCACCCCGGCGCGCAGCCGCTGCCCGAGCGGCTCGCCCTCGCCACCCTCGCGGACTTCGACGGCGCCGCCTGGACCCTCGACGCCCGCCTGCGCGCCGTCGGGGTCGTCGACACCCCGCTCCTGGCCGACGGCGCACGCCGCGCCGGCAGCGACCTCACCGTGGTCCTCGAGCAGCTCCACGGGGTGTGGCTGCCGTCCGCCGGGACCACGACGGCCGTCGACGGCGCCGAGGTGCTCATGGACGTGGACACCGGCTCCCTCGTCCTCCCCGGCGGCGCGGCGCCCGGCCTCACCATCCACCTCACCGGTGAGCGGGACGCGCCAACCGAGGAGGAGGTCGCCCGGGCCGGCGTGCCCCCGGCCGCCGAGGCGGGCCGCTACCTCGAGCTGCCGCGGCTGCCCGAGGAGCTGCGCGCCGAGGCCGCGGCCATCACCGCTGGCGCCGGCAGCCGCCTGGAGCAGGCGCTGGCGATCGAGGCGGCGGTACGCGCCGGGCGCACCCACGACCTCGCCGCGCAGTCCGGCTCCTCCTACGGGCGGCTCATGGAGTTCCTCTTCCTGCCGCCCGAGGAGGCGGGTCAGGTGGGGACCGCCGAGCAGTTCTCCGGCGCCTTCGCCGTCCTCGCCCGCAGCGTCGGGCTGCCCACGCGGCTGGTCGTCGGCCTCGACCTCGCCCGCGCCGCGGAGGACGGCACGGCCGACGGCGGGGTGACCGTCCGCGGCCGGCACGCGACCATCTGGGCGGAGGTGTACTTCGCCGGTGCCGGGTGGGTGCCCTTCGCCCCCACCCCGGACGAGTCGACGACGACCCCGCCGCAGGCCGTCGAGGAGGAGCCGGAGGAGGCGGGGGCCGAGGAGCCGACCGGCGCGGCCTCGAGCCCGCCGGAGCAGCGCACCGCGGCGCCGGGGTCCGAGGAGAGCGCGGCGAGCACGGGGGCGCCGGTCGCACTCGTCGTCACCGGCGTGGCCGGGGGAGCGGTCCTGCTGGTGCTGCTCGCCCTCCTCGGCCTGCGGCTCGTGCGGAGGCGGCGCTGGCAGCGGGCCGGCGCGCCCGGCGCGTGGGCGCAGGTGCTCGACGCGCTCACCCTCGCCGGCCGCCCGGCCGGCCCGGGGGACACAGCGCCCGACGTCGTCGCCACCCTGGACCCGTCCGTCCGGGAGGAGGCTCTCCTCCTCGCCGCCCGCGCCGAGGCCGCCGCTTTCGCGCCTGTGGCGGACGGGCCGGCCGGTCGCGGGACGTCCGCGGAGGACTGGCGCACCGCCCGCGCCGTCGAGCGCTCCCTGCGCCGCACCCAGCACCGGCCCAGCCGCCTGTGGTGGTGGTTCACCCCGCGCGTGTGGCGCCGCTGACCCGGCTCAGCCGCGGGTGGCGCAGGCCGCGGGGCTGGCTCCCGCCACCGGCGCGCCGTCCTCGACGACGTAGCCGGCGACGACGAAGCAGACCTCCCCGGCGTCCGGGTCGATGCCCTCGACCGTGTGCTCCTGGGCGTCGCCGGTGAGCTGGTGGACCACGCGCGCGGGCCCGTCACCGGTGCCGGGGTCGAGGACGAGGAGGTAGTCGACCTCCTGCTCCGGCTCGGCCCAGGTGAGGAGCACGGAAGTGCCGTTGTCGAGGATCGCCGGGTTGCGTGGTGCGAGGGCGGGGTCGCCGGTGCTCGCCTGAATCGGGCCGGTCGCGGGCGGGAGCGGCTTGTCGAGCGTGGGGACCTCGACGGCGCTGGTGGGGCTGGGCGCGGCGGCGGGCTCCTCGTCGTCACCGAGCAGCGCGGACAGCACGCCCGCACCGGTGCCGACGACGAGCGCACCGCCGATGAAGGCCGCGATCCGCGTCCAGGGGTTGCCACGCGGAGGAGCGGTCGGCTGCGCGGGCTTCGGCTCGGGGGCCGGACGAGCCGAGGTGTGCTCGTCGTCCGGCGGCGCCTGGGCGGCGATCTCGGCCAGGGCCGACGGCGCCACCGCGGAGGGCAGCGCCGGAACCTGGATCTCGGCGGGGGCCGGGCCGGGCTCGGGTGCGTCCTGGTCAGCTGCCGCGGGCGCGGGCGCGGGCGCGGGTGCGGCCGGCGCGAGGGCGCTGTCCGCCGGCGCCGGGTCCGTCGGCGCCACCCGCGCCGCGTCGGAACCCGCGGCCGGGGGACGTCCGGTCGCCGCCGGCGGCTCGACGGCGGCGGTCCCCGGCGCCCACGAGCGCTCCTCGGTCGGCACCCGCCGCAGCGCCGCGAGGACGTCGGCGGCGCTCCACGTCCGCGCCTCCCGGTCGGGCGTGAGGCAGGCCTCGAGCACGGCGCGCAGCTCGGCCGGCACGTCCTCGGGCAGCGGCCGGCGCTGGCCGGTGCGCACGCGGCGCAGGTAGGCGAGGGCGGAGTCGTCGTCGGGGTCGTCGCTGGCGAAGGGGGCGCGGCCGGTGAGCAGGGTGACGAGCGTCGAGCCGAGGGACCACACGTCGTCGGCGGCGGTCGGCTCGGCGCCGTCGAGCACCTGCGGGGAGGCGTGGCGGTAGCTGAAGCGCTCGAGGGAGGCGGTGTGCCCGGCGTCGGCCATCCGCGCGATCCCGAAGTCGCTGAGCACGTAGGACGTCGGCAGCAGCAGGACGTTCTGTGGCTTGACGTCCCGGTGCAGCACCCCGTGCGCGTGCGCGAAGGCCAGCGCATCGGCCACCGCCGTCCCCGCGGCGACCACCTCGGACACCGGCAGCGGCCCGTGCTCGCGCAGCCGGTCGTGCAGGGAGCCGAGGTCGTGGAACTCCATGACGAGGCAGGGGCGCCCGTCCGCCGTCGTCGTCGTGTCGATGACGGTGACGATGTGCGGGTGCTGGCGCCCGAGCCGCACGGTGATGGCGAGCTCGCGCGCGAACCGCGCCTGCGCCGTCGGCTCGGTGACGTCGACGACCTTGACCGCGACGTCCCGGCCCAGGCTGTCCTGGCGGGCGCGGTAGACGACGCTGTCGCCGCCGCGCGCCACCTCCGTCAGGCCCGAGTACCCGCGGACGACGACGGCGCCCCCTGCCGTGGGCACCTCAGGTGCCCACTCGTCGTGTGTCGCCACGCGCTGCCCGCCCCGTCGTCGCTGCCAGTACCTGCTGAGGAGGATAGCCAGGGCGCACGCCGCGCCTCGTCGGTGTCCCGTCCTGCCGTCACGCCTGGGCCGGTCGCGGCCTCGCGCTCCTGCGCCCCAGGGCGACCCCGGCGACGGCAATGGCACCGCCGACGAGCGTCACCACGGTCGGCACCTCGCCGAGCAGCACCCACGACAGCGCCACCGACACGACGGTGACCAGGTAGGACACCGATCCGAGCCGTCCCGCCGGGATGCGGGCCAGCGCGTACGCCCACGTCGAGAAGGCCAGCGCGGTGGAGAACACGCCCAGGTAGACCACTCCGAGGACCGCCTCGGTCGAGGCCGTCCGCAGCTGGCCGGCGAGTGTGGGGGCGAAGGGGAGGAGGACGACGGTCCCGACGACGAAGCCGAGCCAGGTCGCGGCCACGCCGTCCAGCCGGCGCAGGATGACCTTCTGGAGGAGCACCGAGGCCGCGTAGAGGACGGCCGCGAGCAGCGCGAGGACGACGCCGCGTGCCGTGCCGGCGCCGGTGAGGCCACCGCCGGAGACCCCGAGGGACATGATCGTCACGCCGACCAGGCCGACGGCCGTGCTGACGAGCAGGCGGCGAGGCAGGCCCTCGCCCAGCAGGGTCCCCGCTCCGACGGCGATGAGCAGCGGGGCGACGTTGACGAACAGGGCGGCGGTCCCGGCGTCGATGTGCTGCTCGGCGGCGTTGAGCGCGAGCTGGTAGCCGGCGAACCACAGGACGCCGTAGACGAGCACGAGGACGAGCAGGCGCCCGCGGGGCACGCTGCGCAGCACGCCGGCGCGCAGGGCGACGGGAGTGAGCACGGCGGTGGCCACGGCCATCCGCAGCAGCGCCATCGGGCCCGGTGCGAGCTCGGGGCCTGCCGCCCTGATGACGACGAAGGACGAGCCCCACATGAGCACGGTGACAGCGGCAGCAGCGATGGCCAGCCGTGAGCCCGTGCGGACCGGTGACGCGGGAGCGTTGACGGTCATGCGGTCGGTCTCCCTGGTCGAAGCACGTTCCCCATTCTTCGGACATCGACCGCTGGGTGTCGCGCTGTTTCCCGCCGGGGCCGGCCGGCGGCGCAGTCCGCCGCCGGCGGCCGCCTCAGCCCTCCTGGGTGTCCTCGGTGCGGCGCAGCACCTCGGTGAGGCGGTTGGCCGCGGAGACGACGGCGCCGGCGTGGAGGCGGCCCGGCTGGCGGCCCATGCGCTCCATCGGCCCGGAGACCGAGACGGCGGCGAGCACGCGACCGGACGGCCCGCGCACGGGCGCGGAGACCGACGCGACGCCCGGCTCGCGCTCCCCGACCGACTGCGCCCACCCGCGGCGGCGCACACCGGACAGGATCGTCGCGGTGAAGGTCGCGCCCTGCAGGCCGCGGTGGAGGCGGTCCGGCTCCTCCCAGGCGAGGAGGATCTGGGCGGCGGAACCCGCGGACATGGTCAGCGTGGCGCCGACCGGGATCGAGTCGCGCAGGCCCATCTGCCGCTCGGCGGCGGCCACGCAGATGCGCTGGTCGCCCTGGCGGCGGTAGAGCTGCACCGACTCCCCGGTGTGGTCGCGCACGGCGGTGAGCACCGGTCCGGCCGCGGCCAGGAGGCGGTCCTCACCGGCGGCGGAGGCCAGCTCGCTCAGCCGCGGGCCGAGGATGAACCGGCCCTGCATGTCGCGCGCGACGAAGCGGTGGTGCTCGAGCGCCACCGCGAGGCGGTGGGCGGTGGGGCGGGCGAGGTGGGTCGCAGCGACGAGCTGCGCGAGGGTCGCGGGCCCTGCCTCGAGGGCACCGAGAACCGTGGCGGCCTTGTCAAGGACGCCGACTCCGCTAGAGTTGTCCATGTGGCGATATTGGCATCTCACTGGCTGAGATGCAAGCCCCCGGGCCGAACAGGGTCCGGGAACGGACGAAGAAGGGCAGCGGCTACCGCCGGGCCCGAGAGGTGGAGAACATGAGCGGCACCCTGGCGGAGAAGGTCTGGAACGCGCACATCGTGCGCGAGGGGAGCGACGGTGCGCCCGACCTTCTCTACATCGACCTGCACCTCGTGCACGAGGTGACGAGCCCGCAGGCCTTCGAGGGGCTGCGGCTCGCGGGACGCCAGGTGCGCCGCCCGGACCTCACGATCGCCACCGAGGACCACAACACCCCCACGCTCAACATCGACCTGCCGATCGCGGACAGGACGAGCCGCACGCAGATCGAGACGCTGCGCCGCAACGCCGAGGAGTTCGGCGTGCGCATCCACTCCCTGGGGGACGCGGACCAGGGCATCGTCCACGTCGTCGGCCCCCAGCTGGGCCTCACCATGCCGGGGCTCACCGTCGTGTGCGGTGACTCACACACGAGCACCCACGGCGCTTTCGGGGCCCTCGCCTTCGGCATCGGCACGAGCGAGGTCGAGCACGTGCTCGCCACCCAGACCCTGCCCCTCCAGCCCTTCAAGACCATGGCGATCAACGTCGACGGCCAGCTGCCCGAGGGCAGCACGGCCAAGGACATCATCCTCGCGATCATCGCCAAGATCGGCACCGGCGGCGGCCAGGGCTACGTCCTGGAGTACCGCGGCGAGGCCATCCGCTCCCTGTCGATGGAGGCGCGGATGACCATCTGCAACATGTCGATCGAGGCCGGCGCCCGCGCCGGCATGATCGCGCCGGACGAGACGACCTTCGAGTACCTCAAGGGCCGCCCGCACGCCCCCGAGGGCGCCGACTGGGACGCCGCCGTCGAGTACTGGAAGACCCTGCGCAGCGACGACGACGCCGTCTTCGACGCCGAGGTCCACCTCGACGCCTCCGATCTCGAGCCCTTCGTCACCTGGGGCACCAACCCCGGCCAGGGCCTGCCGCTGTCCGCGACCGTGCCCAACCCGGCCGAGATCGCCGACGAGTCCGAGCGCGTCGCCGCCGAGCGCGCCCTGGAGTACATGGGCCTGGAGCCCGGCACCCCGCTGCGCGAGATCCCGGTCGACACCGTCTTCATCGGCTCGTGCACGAACGGGCGGATCGAGGACCTGCGCGCCGTCGTCGACGTCATCAAGGGCCGCCGCAAGCACGACGACGTCCGCGTCCTCGTCGTCCCCGGCTCGGCCCGCGTCCGCCTCCAGGCGGAGGCCGAGGGTCTGGACCAGGTCTTCCTCGACTTCGGTGCCGAGTGGCGCAACGCCGGCTGCTCGATGTGCCTGGGCATGAACCCCGACCAGCTCAAGCCGGGGGAGCGCGCCGCGTCCACCTCGAACCGCAACTTCGAGGGCCGCCAGGGCAAGGGCGGGCGCACGCACCTCGTGTCCCCGCTCGTCGCCGCCGCGACCGCCGTCCGGGGGACCCTGTCCTCGCCCGCCGACCTCGAGCCCGCCCGCGAGCTCGTCAACGCCTGAGAAACGCCGGAGAAGTCACCATGGAGAAGTTCACCCAGCACACCGGCGTCGGCGTCCCGCTGCGCCGCAGCAACGTCGACACCGACCAGATCATCCCGGCGGTCTACCTCAAGCGCGTGACCCGCACCGGCTTCGAGGACGCCCTGTTCGCCGCCTGGCGCGGTGACCCGGACTTCGTCCTCAACCAGGACGCCTACCGAAGCGGCTCGGTGCTCGTCGCCGGCCCCGACTTCGGTACCGGCTCCTCCCGCGAGCACGCCGTGTGGGCGCTCAAGGACTACGGCTTCAAGGCCGTCCTCGCCTCGCGCTTCGCCGACATCTTCCGCGGCAACTCCGGCAAGCAGGGCCTCGTTGCCGGCATCCTCGCCCAGGAGGACATCGAGCAGATCTGGAAGATCCTCGAGACCGAGCCCGGCACGGAGGTGACCGTCGACCTCGTCTCGCGGACCGTCAGCTGCGGCTCCGTCGTCGCGCAGTTCGAGATCGACGACTACACCCGCTGGCGCCTCATGGAGGGCCTGGACGACATCGGCCTCACCCTCCAGCACGAGGAGGACATCACCGCCTACGAGCAGTCCCGCGCCGCGTGGCGGCCCAAGACCCTGCCGGCCAAGCACCTGCCGCCGGTGGAGATCGAGGCCGCCCGCCCCGTCGACGACGGCGTCCCCGCCCACGAGCAGGCCCCCCTCCGCTGACCGGACCCCCTCTCGCGAGAGCCGGATCTCGCCAGGCGAGATCCGGCTCTCGGCCTCTACGTGGAGCCGGTGCGGCGACGCAGGACGCCGACCAGGAAACCGGCCGCGGCCACGGCGACGGCGACGAGGAGCGGCTGCACGACGAGGTCTGGTGACGTCGCGGCCATCCGGAACACCCCGAGGCCGTACTCCAGCATCCCTGCCGGGTCCCGCGCGAGGATGCGGGTGCCCACCGCGCTGGTCACCCCGATGAACAGCGCCGGGACCAGCCACAGGGCGAGCAGCACCCCGAGTGCTGCGACTGCGCGTCCCACGGTGCGCAGCCCGGTCCATGCGATCGCGGCTCCGACGAGGACGGGCGCCACCACGAATCGGGACTCTGCCGACACGCGCAACGCCCACCGCGGCGGCCGGCCGGCGGTGCTCGTGAGGAAGGCGTCCAGCCAGGGCCCCAGGAGCAGGGCGACGACGGCGACGCCGACGAGCACGCCGGCGCGCGGTGCGCGCGCGATCAGCACCATGGTCCCTGCGCTGACTGCCAGCGCGAGCGCCGACAGGGCGAGGAGCCCGCCGAGGTACACCGCGGACTCGGTGCGCGTCTCCAGGCCGCCGTGGACCGTCACCGCCGTCTGCACGACGGCGAGCACCTGGACCGCGAGGAGCCCCACCGCCACGCCGCCCAGCCCCGAGGGCAGCCGCCACCTCGCCAGGGCGCCGGCCAGCGCGCCGCCCACGACGAGGAGCGCGGCGATCTCGAGCACGGCGTACTGGCTGAACGGCAGCAGGGCCAGCGGCATGTCCTCCGGGGGCGTGGGTAGCGCCCAGAGGTTCTGCACCGGCAGCCGCATGCCCGTCACCAGCCACGGCAGCAGCCCGATGACGGCGGCGCCGACACCGGCCGCGTAGCGCCACACGGCTGCGACGGGTGGGCGGTCGCGGCGCGAGCGGGGGACGGGGGAGTCGGCGGGCGGCTGGACCTCGTTGTCGATCATCGCGGCGACCCTACCCAAGCCCGGCACGCTGCCAGAGCTCTTTCACGCGGTGCTTCCGCGCGTCAGCGCCAGGGGCGCCGGTGGCTCGGGGTGCCCTCGCTCTGCCCGGCCTCGCCGAGGACCGGTCAGCGCTGCGCGGCGGGACCGACGGAGCCGCGGCGGACGACCGGGCAGGGGACGAGCAGCTCCCCGGCGGGTGCGGCGCCGTCGAGCTCGGCGATGAGCGCCTGCGCGGCGAGGCGGCCCATCTCCCGGTGCGGCAGCGCCATGGTCGTCAGGCCGGGGGTGAGCTCGCTGGAGACGACGTAGAGGTCGTCGAAGCCGATGACCGACAGGTCCTGCGGGATGCGCACCCCGCGCGCCGCGGCGGCCCGGTAGACGCCGATCGCCATCTGGTCGTTGAAGGCGAAGATCGCCGACGGCGGCCGCTCGGAGTCCAGCAGCACGCCCGCCGCCCGGTCCCCGCCGGCCGAGTCCGAGCGCTCCCGCACCACCAGGCCGGGATCGACCTCCAGCCCGTGCGCGGCCAGCCGCTCCTGGTACCCGCGCAAGCGGCGGTCGACGGCGGGACCGTCGTTGCGGTCGCGGACGAAGCCGATCCGCCGGTGCCCCTGCGCGACGAGCTCCTCGACGGCGGACTCCGCGCCCTGCTGCTCGTCGGGCACGACGAAGGTCGTCGGCCCGTCGGCCGGCCGCGAGTCGAGCAGCACCGTGGGCAGCCCGTCGAGCACCGGGGGGAGGGTGACCGAGCGGTGGTACATCGTCGCGTAGAGCGCGCCGTCGACCTGCTGCTGGCGCAGCGCCCGCACCGCGTGCTCCTCCAGCGCCGCGTCACCGCCGGTGTTGACGAGCATGAGGAGGTAGCCCGCCTCCCAGGCCGCGTCCTGCGCGCCCTGGATGAGCTGGCCTGCGTACGGTGTCGTCGCGATGACGTCGCTGATGAAGGCGAGCGTGCCCGAGCGCTGCGTGCGCAGGCCGCGGGCGAGAGAGTTGGGCGCGTAGCCCAGTTCGGCGGCCGCGGCCCGCACCCGGTCGCGGGTGCTGCCCGCCACCCGGGCGCCGGCCGTGTCGTTGAGGACGACGGAGACCGTCGACGGCGCCACCCCGGCGAGCTCGGCGACGTCGCGGATGCGTGGCCTTCTCGTCACTGACCGACCTCCTTGCCTCGCGCACACTCTAGGACGGTCGCGTCACCCGGATGGTGCCGTCCTCGTCCACGGACACGGGCATCGGGTCGCTGATGCGCCCGCCGAAGTCGCCGTCGTCGTCCACGTGCTCCCACGCGAGGAGGTACCAGCTGCCGCGGTGCTCGACGAAGCGGCCCGCGTAGAGGCTGGCGGTCGCGTCCCCGAGGAGGAAGCGCTCCGTCTCCAGCCGGAAGGGGCCGAGCGGCCCGTCACCGGTGAGGACGTGCGTGCCGCCCTCGGCGACGAAGCCCGCGCGGGCGCGGCGGACCGCGCTGTGCTCGCCGGCGGTGAGACAGAAGGCCACGCGCCAGGCACCGCCGAGGTGGAGGAGCTGGGGGACCTCGAGGTGGTAGAAGTCGCCGGGCTCGGAGACCGGCGGCAGCGCCTCCCAGGTGCGCAGGTCGTGGGAGACGGCGTGCCCGACGACGCCGCGCCCGTCGAGCGGCCCGTGGTCGGCGCGAGCGGTGAGGTACATGTGGAAACGGCCCGTCGTCGGCTCGTGCCAGACCCACGGGTCGCGCCACGCCTCCTCGCGCACGCCGTCGTGCAGGCGCTCGTACCAGCGCGGGTCGGCCTCGAGGACCATGCCCTGCTTGGTCCAGGTGAGGAGGTCGGGGGAGGTGGCCAGGCCGACACGCTGGACCGCCCCGCCCTCCGCCGTCGAGACGCCCGTGTAGAACATGTGCCACACGCCGTCGTGGCGCATGACGCTGCCCGTCCACGTGGCCAGCGAGTCGAAGTCCTCGCCCTCCCCGGGGCCGAGCGCGTCGGGGAGCACCTCCCAGCTGCGCAGGTCGCGGCTCACGGCGTGCCCGACTGTCGCGCTGTGGTGGCGCAGGTCGGGGTCGCCGAGCGCCTTGGGGGCCTGGAGGTAGAAGACGTGGACGTCGTCCCCGTCGTGGGCGAACCAGAAGTCCCAGACCCAGCGGTCGGGCAGGGCGAGCGGCATGCGGCTGCTTTCTCTCGGTGGTGGAGCGGTCGGGCGGGCGTCAGCCCTTGAGGCCCGAGGAGGCCAGGCTCTGGACGAACCAGCGCTGGAAGAGGAGGAAGACGACGAGGACGGGCAGCACCATGAGGACGCCGAAGGCGAAGATCTGCCCCCAGTCGTAGGGCGGCTGGCCCTGGAAGACGGCGATCGCGAGCGGGAGCGGCCGCTTCTGCGGCTGGTCGATCATCATGACCGGCCACAGGAAGGAGCCCCAGGTCGTGAGGAAGGACAGGATCGCGACGGTCGCGAAGACCGGCTTGGACATCGGCACGACGATCCGCAGGTAGGTCCGCCACACGCCGGCGCCGTCGAGCCGCGCGGCCTCCTCGATCTCCTTCGGCAGGCCGATGAAGAAGGAGTAGAAGAGGTAGATCGAGAAGGCGCTCGCGACGAACGGCAGGATCTGGATGTAGTACGTGTTGCGGTGGTCGTTGAGCGCGTAGAAGAGCGGCACCGCGATCGCCTCGAAGGGCAGGATCGTCAGCGCGACGACGCCGAGCATGACGGCGTCACGCCCGCCCCAGCGCAGCCGGGCCAGGGAGTAGGCCGCCATCGAGTTGACGAGCAGGCCGAGGACGACGACGCCGACGGTGACGAGCAGCGACGTGAGGAAGAAGTCGGAGAAGTACCCCGTGGCCGGGCTGGAGAAGCGGTCCAGCATCCCGGTGTAGTTGTCCAGGGACAGGTCGCGCGGGACGAAGCCGCCGACGCCGTCGATGACCTCCGAGGACGGCTTGAAGCTGCCGATGACGAGGTAGGCGATCGGCGCGACGAAGACGAGCGCGAGGACCGTGAGGAGGAGGTAGCTGCCCGCGGTGCGCACGGGACGGGAGCGGGTGGTGGTCATGCGATCTCACGCTCCTCGCGCAGCACGCGCCGCTGGATCAGGGTGATGGTCAGGACGATGAGGAAGAACAGGACGGTGATGGCCGAGGCCCGCCCGACGTTGTTCGCGGTGAAGGCGGTCGTCACGGCCTGGAACATGACCGTCGTCGTCGCGTCCTGCGGTCCGCCGCCGGTCATGATGTAGACCTGGTCGAAGACGCGGAAGGACAGGATCGTCGTCACCATCGCGACGAAGATCAGCGTGTTGCGCAGGCCCGGCAGGGTGACGTGCCGGAAGCGCTGCCACGGGCCGGCCTTGTCGAGGGACGCCGCCTCGTAGAGCTCGCCCGGGATGCCCTGGAGGCCGGCGAGGAGGATGACCATCTGCAGCCCGGCGCCCTGCCAGATGGACATGACGATGATCGCGGCGAGCGCGGTGCTCGGGTTGCCGAGCCAGTCCTGCGGGTCGATGAGCCCGAAGGAGACGGTCTCGAGGACCGAGTTGAGCAGGCCCAGCTCCCCGCGGGTGTAGATGACCTTCCACACGACGGCGACCAGCGCCATGGGGAAGACGACCGGCATGAAGAAGAAGGTGCGGAACACCGGCATGCCGCGCAGCGGGCGGTTGAGCAGGACGGCGAGTGCCAGCGCGAGGGAGGTCTGCACCGGCACGACGACGGCCGCGAAGATGAGGTTGTTACGAAGTCCCGTCCAGAACTCCCCGCGGAAGTCCGGGTCGAGGAGGATCCGCCGGTAGTGCTCGAGGCCGAACCACGACGGCGGCTGCGGGGTGTCCAGGCGCACGTTCTGCGTCGACAGCCAGCCGGCCAGGAGGAAGGGCAGCAGGACGAACAGGAGGAGCCCGATCGCGGCGGGCGCGATCATCGCCCAGCCCGCCAGGGTCTCCGGACGCCGGGCGCGGGCCCGGCGTGTCACCGCAGTGGTCATCGTTGCTCCTCACGAGGGCGCCGGGGGCGGGCGCTCGCGCGGCCCGCCCCCGGCAGGTGGTCAGCTCAGGCCGTAGCCGTCGTTGTCCTGGAAGTCCAGGTCGATGGTGCGGGCCGCGGAGTCGAGCAGCTCCTGGGCGTCGCCGCCCTCGTAGGCGCCGAAGAAGGCCTCGGAGAACTGCTGGCTGATGACCGGGTAGGCCGGGGTGATCGGGCGGGGCACCGCGACGCAGTCGGCGCTCGGGGCGGCGTCACCGCAGGTGGCCTGGAGGGACTCGGCGAAGATCGCGAGCGGGCCGTCGGCGCCGTAGAGCTCGCTGGCCTCCAGCACCGTCGTCGTGGCCGGGGGAGCGGCGTTGGCCTCGGTCATCGCCGTCACCTGCTCGTCGGTCGTGAGGAAGTCGAGGAAGGCCGCGGCGCCCTCGGCGTTGTCACTCTCCGGGTTGACGCCCCAGGCCCAGGAGCCCTGGCCGCTCTTGGGGCCGGCGCCGAAGTCGGGCAGCGGGAGGACGACGAGGTCCTCGCCGAGCGCCTCGGCGTAGGGGTTGTACATCCAGTGGCCCACCCAGCTCATCGCGACGCGGCCGTCGACGAAGGCGGCGTCGTCGGTGTTCGGGTCGATGAACTCGCGCCAGCCGGCGAAGCGCTCGACGGCGGCGACGACCTCGGGGCTGTTGAGGTGCCCGTCGGCGGTGTTGTCCACGATGATGTTCTCGCCGGTGGACCAGGCGACCGGCAGGAAGCCGTACGTCGGCCACTCGGCGCCGTAGTTCTCCTTGATGTCGAGGACCTGCCCGTCCTCGTCCAGCGCGGCGAGCGCCTCGAGGGCGGCCTCGAACTCCTCGACCGTCCAGGCGTCCTCCAGGCCCTGGGGGTACTCGACACCCGCGGCCTCGAGCATCGAGGCGCTGGCGTAGATGCCGAGCGAGGCGTCGAACTGGGAGACGCCGTAGACCTCGCCGTCGCCCGGGTAGGTGTTCTGCGCGAGAGCCGAGTCGGTCTGGTTCTCCAGCGTCTCCGCCGCGACGAGGTCGCCGATGGGCGCGAGCTTCCCGGCGTAGACGAGCGAGGCCATCATCGGCCCGTCGTACTCGAGGACGTCGGGCAGGTCCCCGGGGGAGGTCGTCGTCACCGTGCTCGTGTAGTCGGCCTCGGGGACGAGCTGGAGGGTGGCGGTGTAGTCCTCCTGGGAGGAGTTGAAGCCGTCGACGGCGGACTGGAGGGCGGTGACCTCCGACTCCTGGCCCTGGTGGGCCCAGACGGTGATCTCACCGCCGCCCTCGCCGTCGCCGCCCGACGCGCCGTCGTCGTTGCCGCCGCATGCCGTCAGTGTCAGGGCCGCCGCCAGGGCGATCCCGATCCGTGTCCGAGTGTTCATCTGCGCTCCCGACGCCTGTGTCCGATGGGGGTCTCGACCCGGCCCGCGATGGTGCCGAATCGATTCGGCACGATCGTGGCACCGGTCACTGGGGCTGTCAAGGCGACGGGGTCGCGGGCGGCGGACGGGGCCCCGCCGAGAGTGACGTTGGGCACCTTCACGGACCCTTCACCCGCTCACATCTCTCCCTCACATCAGCGGCTTATGCTGAACTGTCCGGGCCGCGCGGGTCCGACGTCGGCAAAGAGGTGTGTATGAGCGCAGTACTGCAGGTGAACGGCGGGACCCCGCTGAAGGGCGAGATCAGCGTCCGCGGTGCGAAGAACTTCGTCTCCAAAGCCATGGTCGCCGCGCTGCTGGGGGAGGACCCCTCCGAGCTGCGCAACGTCCCGCAGATCAAGGACGTCGAGGTCGTCTCCGGCCTGCTGCGCCTGCACGGGGTCACGGTGGACTACGACGTCGAGGCCGGCGTCATCCGCCTCGACTCCAGCGACGTCGAGACCGCGCACGTCGCGGACATCGACGCCCACGCCGGCTCCAGCCGCATCCCGATCCTCTTCTGCGGCCCGCTGCTCCACCGCCTCGGG
Source organism: Georgenia phoenicis (assembly GCF_047302425.1). Classification (NCBI taxonomy): domain Bacteria; kingdom Bacillati; phylum Actinomycetota; class Actinomycetes; order Allobogoriellales; family Allobogoriellaceae; genus Georgenia; species Georgenia phoenicis. The sequence continues at coordinate 1,400,642 of NZ_CP154855.1, forward strand.
GAGGCCTTCATCCCCGACCTCGGCGGCTGCCGCATCGGCGACCGCCCCATCGACTTCCACCTGAGCATCCTGCGCGAGTTCGGCGCGGTCGTGGACAAGCGCCCCCAGGGCATCCACATCACCGCCCCCCGCGGCCTGACCGGCGCGAAGATCGCCCTGCCCTACCCGAGCGTCGGCGCCACCGAGCAGCTCCTGCTCACCGCCGTGCGTGCCAAGGGCAAGACCGAGCTGAGCAACGCCGCCACCGAGCCGGAGATCATGGCGCTCATCGCCTTCCTCCAGCGCATGGGCGCGATCATCTCGGTCGACACCGACCGCGTCATCCGCATCGAGGGCGTCGAGCGTCTGGGCGGCGCGACCTACACCGCGCTCACCGACCGCATCGAGGCCGGCTCGTGGGCCTGCGCGGCGCTGGCCACCGGCGGCGACATCATGGTCCGCGGCGCGGACCAGCACGGGATGATGGCCTTCCTCAACACCTTCCGGAAGGTCGGCGGTGACTTCGAGGTCACCGACGACGGCATCCGCTTCTGGCACCCGGGCGGGGACCTCAAGTCGATCGTCCTCGAGACCGACGTCCACCCGGGCTTCATGACCGACTGGCAGCAGCCGCTCGTCGTCGCGCTCACCCAGGCCAAGGGCCTGTCGATCGTCCACGAGACGGTCTACGAGAACCGCTTCGGCTTCACCGACGCGCTGCGCGGCATGGGCGCCCAGATCCAGGTCTACCGCGAGTGCCTCGGCGGCTCCCCGTGCCGCTTCGGGCACCGGAACTTCTACCACTCCGCCGTCGTCTCCGGGCCGACGCCGCTGCAGGCCGCCGACATCGAGGTCCCCGACCTCCGTGGCGGCTTCTCCCACCTCATCGCGGCGCTCGCCGCCGAGGGCACCTCGCGGGTCAGCGGGATCGACATCATCTACCGCGGCTACGAGGACTTCATGGGCAAGCTCCGCGCGCTCGGGGCGGACGTCCAGCAGCTCGACTGAGCAGGTCCACGGCCGGCCCATGACACGTGTCATGGGCCGGCCGTGTGCGTTCCACCCGAGCCCGTGATGCCGTGCACTGCTGCCCGGGCGGAAGCGGGTGGAGGGTGGAGACATGACCACCACCGACTCCGTCATCACCGTCACCGGCGTCCAGCGGCGCTACGGCTCCGGGAAGACCACGTTCACCGCCGTCCGCGGCGTCGACCTCAGCGTCCGGCGCGGGGAGCTCTTCGCGCTCCTCGGCACCAACGGCGCGGGCAAGACCTCGCTCCTCGAGGTCGTCGAGGGCATCGCGCCCGCGAGCGCCGGCACCGTCCGCGTCCTGGGCCGCGACCCCTACCGGGAGCGCCACCTCGTGCGCCCCCGCACCGGGATCATGCTGCAGGAGGCCGGCTTCCCCGCCGACCTCACCACCGCCGAGACCGCCCGCATGTGGCACGGCACCCTCGGCGCGCCGATGCCCGTCGCGCAGGCGCTCGAGCTCGTCGGCCTGCGGCACCGCGCCTCGGTCCAGGTGAAGTCGCTCTCCGGGGGCGAGCGCCGCCGTCTCGACCTCGCCCTGGCGATCATGGGCCGCCCCGAGGTCCTCTTCCTCGACGAGCCGACAACCGGCCTGGACCCGCAGTCGCGCCGCGACGCGTGGGAGCTCGTGCGCCGGCTGCTCGAGGCGGGCACGACCGTCGTCCTCACCACCCACTACCTCGAGGAGGCCGAGGAGCTCGCCGACCGGCTCGCGATCATGCACGCCGGCCGGGTGGTCCGCGAGGGCACGGTCGCCGAGATCGTCGCCGGGGAGCCGGCCCGGATCCGCTACCGCACGACGGCGGGCGACCTCGCTGACCCGCGTGCCCTGCACGCCCTGCCGGCGCTCCTCACCGCCGGCCGCACCCGCACCGGGCTCGTCGAGATCGAGTCGCGCGACCTCCAGGTCACGCTCTCCGCGCTCCTCGAGCGCGCCAACGCCGCCGGCGAGGTCCTGACCAACCTCGAGGCCAGCCACGCCTCCCTCGAGCGCGCCTTCCTCGCCGTCGCCGGGGAGGACGACGACGCCGCGGCACTCTCGGTCCCCGAGCCCGCCACCGCCTGAGCTGCTCCCCGTCAGCCCCGTCCCGAAGGAACCACGATGACCACCACCGTCCTGTCACCCGCCACCGCCTCCGCCCCCCGCGCCGGCCGCGTCCCCCGCGTCGCCTCGCTCGTGCGAGCCGAGCTCCTCCTCCTCGTCCGGAACCGCACGACGCTCTTCAACGCCGTCGCCCTCGCGCCGCTGACGGTCTTCTTCCTCGCCTCGCTCGGGATGGTCCCGGACGCCGCCGGTGGCGCCGTCGCCGGCATGCTCGTCACCGCGCTCGTCGCCCTGGCGCTCGTCATCGTCGTCTACTACAACCTCACGACGACGCTCGTGGCCCGCCGCGAGGAGCTCGTCCTCAAGCGGCTGCTCACCGGCGATGTGTCGCGGACCGAGATCGTCGTCGCCTGCGCGACGCCCGCCGTCGTTGTCCTCCTCGCCCAGGTCGCCCTCGGGATCGTCGCGACCGGCATCTGGTTCGAGCTGCCGCCGCTGCAGAACCTCGCGTGGGTGCTGCTCGCCCTCGCCGGCGGCGTCGTCGTCTTCGTCCTCCTCGCCGCGGCGTCCGCGGGCCTCACCCGCACCGTCGAGACCGCCCAGCTCACCACGCTGCCGGTCCTCATGGTCGCCACCGCGCTGTCCGGGCTCACCGTCCCGCTCCACCTGCTGCCCGGGGCCGTGGAGCAGGTCGCGCAGTGGACCCCGATGTACCCGGTCGTCGCGCTCATGCAGCACGGGCTCGGCGCGGCGATGCTGGACGGCACGGTGCCCTCCGGGGCGCTCGCCGACGTCGCCCAGCCGATCGCTGCGCTCGCGCTGTGGATCGTCCTCGGTGCCCTGGCCGCCCGGCGCTGGATGCGCTGGGAGCCGCGCCGCTGAGCGCCCGCTCCGGTGGCTGCTGAGAGGATGGCGTCCATGCGACTAGTCGACTCGTGGCGCCGGCGCACCGGCCCGGAGCGCTTCGAGACCTACACCCGCTGGACGCTCTACCTCCTCCTCGCCTTCCTCCCGCTCCTCGCCGTCTCGGTCGTCGGGGCGTCGGAGCTCACGGAGGAGCGGGTCGCCGCCTTCACCGCCTACGCCGGCCTCGTCGTCCTCGAGGCCGGCGTGGCGATCTTCGTCATCAGCCAGGGCGTCACCGCCTTCCGCGACAGCACGCCGGTGCGCCGGGGGCCGGTGGCCGTCCTGGTCGTCGTCACGGCGGCGGCCGTCGTGGCCGCCGTGCTCGGGCTGCCGCCCGCCGAGGGCACGGCCTGGAGCGGGCGGGGGGCCGCGGCGCTCGTCGCGCTGGCCGGGTGCCTGTTCGCGCTGACCCCGGTGCTCACCTCCCCGGTGCTGCTGCCGCTGGCGCTCGCCGTCAGCGTCGGCTCGGCGCTCGCGAACCGGCCCACCCTCGACTGGGGCAGTGTCGTCGGGACCAGCCTCGTCTTCGCGATCGTCATGGTCGCGATCACGCCCAGCTTCCGGATCTCGGTGTGGATGCTCGGGGTCGTGTGGGAGCAGGAGCGCACCCCGTCAGCTGCACGCGCGCCTCGCCGTCGCCGAGGAGCGGCTGCGCTTCTCCCGCGACCTGCACGACGTCCTCGGCCGGGCGCTGTCGGCCATCGCGCTCAAGAGCGAGCTCGGCGCCGAGCTGAGCCGCCGCGGCCAGGGGGAGCGGGCCGCCGAGCAGATGCTCGAGGTCCGTGAGCTGGCGAACGACTCGCTGCGCGAGGTGCGCGCCGTCGTCGCCGGCTACCGGCAGGCCGACCTCGCCACGGAGGTCGCCGGCGCCCGCTCGGTGCTGCGCTCGGCCGGCGTCCGCACCCGGGTCATCGGCGAGGACACGACGCTGCCGCCGCAGGTCCAGTCGGCGCTCGCCTGGGTGGTCCGCGAGGGTGCGACGAACGTCGTGCGCCACTCCTCGGCCGACACGTGCACCATTGACGTCGCCGTCGTCGAGGAGGACGGTGAGCGGCTCGCGCAGCTGACCATCGTCAACGACGGCGTGAGCGGGCCACCGTCCACCGGCTCGGGTCTCGTCGGCCTCTCCGAGCGTCTCGCCGACCTCGGCGGCACCGTGACGACCGAGGCGTCCGGCGCCACCTTCACCCTGCGCGCACGGGTCCCGCTCGCCGGCGCCGCCGCGGCCCTGCCCGGTGGCACGATGGAGGCACCATGATCCGCATCCTGCTGGCCGACGACGAGAACCTCATCCGCGACGCCCTCGCCGGGCTGCTCGGCCTGGAGGAGGACATCGAGGTCGTCGCCCAGGCGGCGTCCGGGCCCGAGGCCGTGGCCGCGGGACGCCACCACCGCCCCGACGTCGCGGTCCTCGACCTCCAGATGCCCGGCCTTGACGGGATCGCCGTGGCCCAGCAGCTCGCCGCCGAGGTGCCCGGCTGCCGCTCGGTCATCGTCACCAGCCACGGCCGGCCCGGCTACCTCAAGCGCGCGCTGGAGGCCGGGGTCTCGGCCTTCCTGCCCAAGACGGTCTCCGGACGGGTGCTCGCAGATGTTGTGCGCCAGGTCCGTGACGGCGGACGCTACGTCGACCCCGAGCTGGCCGCAGAGGCGATCAGTGCGGGCGACTCCCCGCTCACCCCGCGCGAGGCCGACGTCCTCGAGCTCGCCGCCGACGGCACGCCGGTGGAGGAGATCGCCCAGCGTGCCCACCTGAGCCCGGGGACGGTGCGCAACTACCTCTCGGCGGCCGCGATGAAGCTCGGCGCCGCCAACCGCCACGAGGCCGTCCAGGTGGCCCGCCGCCACGGGTGGATCTGAGCCCGTCCCCGGTCACGCGCGCCACGCCGCCGCCGGCGGCTCCTCGAGCAGGTAGCCGGGCTTGACCCCCATGGCCTCGGCGATGCGCCCGAGGTCGTCCAGCGACCACGGCACCCGGCCGGTGAAGCGCTGGGACACCGCCGAGCGGGAGCGGTGCAGGTAGGCGGCGAGGTCCTGTTGGGTGAGCTCGTAGCGGGAGGCCTCCCACCGGATCGTCGCCGCGACGAGCGCGCTGAGCGGCTCGCCGTAGCCGGAGCCGCTGAGCTGCCACAGCGGCGCCGGTTTGGAGGTGGTCATGTGGGTGCTCCTCCCGTCGGGGTGTGCGCTCTCAGCCTGCTCGTCCGGGGCAACAGCCTGCTGCTCGGCCCGAGGCTGCCGGGGACGAGCTGCCCGCGGAGGTGACCGGTGGAGCACTCCCGACGCACCCGCGCCCACGCGCGCCCCGCGCGCCCGCTCCCCGCGCCCGCACCCGCGCGCCCGCGCACCGCCCCGCGCGACCGCCGACGGGCGCCGGTGCCTCGAGTGGCTCGCCGCATCCGAGGAGAAGTGCTGCGCGGCGTCCCGTCGGCTGGGCAGGAGTAGTGACGGCTGACCGCGACACACCGCCCGCCCGGCAGGAACGTGCAAGGACGCCAGGAACGGTGCCGGCCTGGCGGGATCCGCGGTGGCTCAGCCGACCGTGGTGGCGAAGAACGGGAGCAGCGGTGGCGAGGCGAGCACGGGTACCGCTCACCGGTCGCGGCTCTCGCTGAGCGAACCGGATCCCGCAGAGCGGGAACGACGTTCGCACAGCGCGGCGTCGCTCCCGCTGGGCCGACAGGAGCTCGCAGCGCATCCTCTCCTGGGCGGCGTCATTTCCGCGTGAGACAAATCCTCCCGATGACGTCGTAAATCGGTCGGACGCTGGATGACAAAAAGGTGTCGCATGCGTTAGCGACCGCTTTTCGAGGGCCGTCTAGGGGCAGAAGTGCCCGGCCTTTCATCAATGTATTTCACCGAGCGCGGCAGAAGTTGCTGCACCGCACGGACAGGCGTTGTCATGCCCCGTCCGAAGCGCTAACGTCCTGCGCGTCGGGGGGTGAATCGTGCTGGACGGTGTCGTCCACCGGCATTCGAGAAATCCGGATGTGATCGCGTCCTGTGTGCGCGTGAAAAGGCCGCATCCAGTCGCGGGACGTCATCACCACGATGAAGTGAGGATGTGCAGTCATGGCAATTCCCATCAGACGGGCGGTCGGGATCACCGCCCTCGCGGCCCTCGGGCTCGGCGCCCTGGGTGCCGCCCCGGCGCTCGCCGCGCCGGAGGACGCGCAGATCACCGACGCCGTCGTCCTCGTCGAGACCCTCGACGAGGGCGCCAAGGTGACGGCGCTCGCGGTCCAGTACTCGGAGGCGCTCGACTTCGGCGACGTGTCCCTCGATCCCGAGGCGTTCACCGTCACCGCCCGGCTCGCCGGCCCCGGCGGCACGAGCACCGGTGAGCGGACCGTCACCCACGCCTACCTCAGCGACGTGCCCGAACGGTCACCGGACCGGGCCGGCACAAGCGGTGAGTGGGTGATCCTCGAGCTGTCCCGCTACGACGCCAACGCCGGCGTGCTGTTCTACACGGGCATCAACAACCAGTACCCGCTCGACGGCGCCTACACGGTGCAGCAGACCGCGGACCTCGTCGGTGACGACGAGACCGTCCCGGCCCGGTCGACGACGGTCGTCAACACCGCCGTCGACCGCGGCATCGTGGACGAGTTCTCCGTCGAGCAGTGGACGGGGGAGGGCTCGGACTTCGCCTACCGGTTCTTCGAGCCGGAGGCCGTGCACGACGGGGAGGACGAGGGACGGCTCTACCCGCTCGTCCTCGCGCTCCACGGGGCGGGGGAGTCGGGCACCGACAACGCCGCCCAGCTCCTCGCCAACCGCCTCGTCACCTCGTGGGCCGAGCCCGGGGCGCAGGCCGAGCATCCCGCCTTCGTCATGGCCCCGCAGCGTCACCCCGACCTGTCGTGGCAGGACGAGGAGGGGCAGGCGGGCCTGCTCGCCATGGTCGAGCACGCCAAGGAGACGCTCCCGGTCGACCCCGACCGGGTCTACATCACGGGCCTCTCGCTGGGCTCGATCGGCACGTGGAACCTCCTGTTCGAGGACTCCGACGTCTTCGCCGGTGCCGTCACCGTCGCCTACGGTCCGGGCGCGAACCCCGGCCTGGAGGAGCTCGTCGACTTCCCGGTCTGGCAGTTCCACTCCGAGGACGACGGCACCGTGCCGGTCCAGGGCGTCTACGACAGCGTCGCCGCCCTGGAGGAACTCGGCGTCGACGTCGTCCAGCGGCGGTGGCAGGGCAACCTCCCGCTCGCCGAGGCCGTCGCGCTCCAGACCGAGCAGCGCCGGGCCGCGCAGGACATCGGCGCCCACCACCTCGTGACGATCTTCGAGGAGGGCACGACCGGCACGCCGCCGGACGCCGACGGCCCGAGCATCCCGCTCAGCGGCCACTTCTCGTGGGTGCCCGCCTACAACAACCCGGTCACCCACGACTGGCTCATGTCCCAGGTCCGCGGCGCCACCCAGCCGGAGACGGGGCAGACGACGGACGGCTTCGACGTCGAGGTCTCGATCGCCGACACCGGCGGCCTCGCCGTCGCCGTCGGCGAGGAGCGGGTGAGCCTGGGGACCGCCGGGCTCGAGGCGGGGCTGAACCACCTCGCCGCGTCGGGCGACCTGCCGACCATCACGGTGGCCGACACCCGCCCGACCGACCCGGGCTGGTCGCTCACCGCCGAGGTGAGCGACTTCCGCGCCGGAGCCGCGGTGCTCGAGGGCCGGTACCTCGGGGTGACTCCCCGCGTCCTGTCCGCCGCCCCCACCCAGGAGGTCACCGCCGGTGAGCCCGTCGCCCCCGGCGAGGGCTTCACCGAGGGCACGACCCTCGCGGCGGCCGCCCCCGGCGGCGGCCGCGGCACGACGACAGTCGGCGGGGAGCTGCTCCTGCACGCGCCCACCTCGACGGTGCCCGGCGACTACGTCGCCCGGGTGACCGTGACCGTCTTCTAGCAGGTCCGCCGGTGCGGGAGGGCACGCCCCTCCCGCACCGGCGCCCCGACCGTCCGAAGGAGGACACCATGAGACGTCTCGCCACCGCGGCAGCGGTCCTCGCCGCCGCCCTGCTCGCCGCCCCTGCCGCCGCGGAGGACGCCCCGCCGCCCGCCGCCTGGGAGGTGCTGCCCGCCCCGACCGACGACGGCCCCCGGCAGGCCTTCGACCTCACCCTCGACCCCGGGCAGAGCCACGAGGACACCGTCCTCGTCCGCAACCGGGGCGTGGAGGAGATCACCGTGGACGTGTGGGCGACCGACGCCGTCACCACGCCCTCCGGCGACCTGGGCCTGCTCCTCGCCGAGGACACCCCGCGTTTCGCCGGCGCGTGGATCACGCCCACCCTCGAGCGGCTCACCCTCGAGCCGGGGGAGGAGGCCGCCGTCCCTTTCACCGTCACCGTGCCCGGCAACGAGCAGCCGGGGGACTACGTCGCCGGCGTCGTCGTGTCCATGCCCCGCGAGGAGACGACGGACGAGGGCGAGCGGGTGCTCGTCGAGGCCCGGGTCGCGAGCCGCGTCCACCTCCGCGTCCCCGGCGAGCTCGCACCCGCGCTCGCGGTCTCCGACGTCACCCTCGTCCGCGACGCCCCGTGGTGGAACTTCTGGTCCGGGGACACCAGCGTCGACTTCACCGTGGCGAACGAGGGCAACGCCCGGCTCGTGCCCCAGTCCGTGGTCACCCTCAGCAGCCCCTTCGGCCCGCTCGCCGAGGACCCCGCGACCGTCCCACTGCCCGAGCTCATGCCGGGCGACCGGCTGCGCGCCTCGGCGCTCACCGCGCCCGGCGTCGCGGAGTCGCTCCGGCTCACCGGTGTCCCCGCGTGGGGCGTGCTCGACGCCGAGGTCTCCGTCCTCGCGCGGCTGAGCACCGGCCCGGACGCCGTCCGGGAGTCGGCGACCGCGACGGTGCTCGCGGTGCCATGGGTGCCGGCCGCCGTCGTCGTCCTCGTCCTCGCCCGGGTCGCGCTCGGCGTCGCCCGGCTCGTGCGCCGTCGGCGTGCGGCCCGCCGCCCCGCGCCGACGACGGTGCCGGCCCCGGTGGGGGAGGTGGCCGTCGGGAGCCCGTGACACCCGGCGATACGATCCCGGGGTGACCAGACCCGTCCCCCCGATGTACCGCGCCGTGGCCGGGCTCATCCGGCCACTGCTGAGGGTGACCATGCGCCGCGACTGGCGCGGCGCCGAGCACCTGCCCGCCGAGGGCGGCTTCATCGCCGCGGGGAACCACCTGACGAACGTCGACCCGCTCGTCTTCGCCCACTACCTCTACAACCACGGCGCCGCGCCGCGCTTCCTCGCCAAGCACACGCTCTTCGCCGTGCCCGTCGTCGGCTGGGTGCTCCGCAAGGCCGGGCAGATCCCCGTGCGGCGCGACAGTGCCTCGGCGATCAGCGCGCTCGAGCCCGCGCGGCAGGCGCTCGCGGAGGGGCTGTGCGTCGGGATCTTCCCCGAGGGCACCTTCACCCGCGACCCCGACCTGTGGCCGATGACGGCGCGGCTCGGCGTGGCCCGCCTCGCACTCTCGGCGCGCGTGCCCGTCGTCCCGGTCGCCCAGTGGGGCCCGCAGGACGTCCTCGCCCGCTACGGGAAGGTGCCCCACCTCGTCCCGCGCCGCACCGTGCGCGTCGAGGCCGGCCCGCCTGTGCGGCTCGAGGACCTCTACGGCCGCGAGGAGGAACCCGAGGCGCTGCGCGAGGCCACCGAGCGGGTCATGGCCGCGATCACCGAGATCCTCGCCGGCCTGCGCGGCGAGGAGCCCCCCGCCCGCCCGTACGACACCCGCCGCGACGGCGACCCCCGCGCCGCCGAGCTCGCCGCCCGCAAGCGCGCCCGCCGCGGCCGCCCGACCACCCCCACCGAGAGGGACGCATGACCGGCACGACCACCGCACCCCGCGCCGCCGTCCTCGGCACCGGCAGCTGGGGCACGACCTTCGCCGCCGTCCTCGCCGACGCGGGCAACGAGGTCACCATGTGGGGCCGCTCGCCCGACACCTGCCGCGAGATCTCCGAGGAGCACCGCAACGAGCGCTACCTGCCCGGGGTCGCCCTCCCGACGGCGGTGCGCGCCACCACCGACCTGCGCGCCGCGCTCGCCGGCGCGGACATCGTCGCGGTCGCGATCCCCTCCCAGGCGGTCCGCTCGGTCCTCGCGGGGGCAGCCGACGCGCTCGAGCCGGACGCCGTCGTCGTCTCGCTCATGAAAGGCGTCGAGCTGGGCACCCACGAGCGGATGAGCGAGGTGCTGCGCGAGGCGCTCGGCCTGGACGAGCGGCGCGTCGCCGTCGTCTCCGGGCCCAACCTCGCCCGCGAGATCGCCACCCACCAGCCCACGGCGACCGTCGTCGCCGCGACCGACGCGGACACCGCCGCGCGGGTCGCGCACGCCTGCGCGACCCCGTACTTCCGCCCCTACACGAACACCGACGTCGTCGGCGTCGAGCTGGGCGGGGCGGTGAAGAACGTCATCGCCCTCGCCGTCGGCATGGCCCAGGGGGCCGGCTTCGGCGACAACACGACCGCGACGATCATCACCCGCGGGCTCGCGGAGACCACCCGGCTGGGCCTGGCACTCGGCGCGCAGGCCGAGACCTTCGCCGGGCTCGCCGGGATGGGCGACCTCGTCGCGACCTGCGCCTCACGCCTGTCCCGCAACAACACCCTGGGCCGGCACGTGGGGGAGGGGATGACGCTGGAGCAGTCCGTCGCCGCGACCGGCGGGACGGCCGAGGGCGTCAAGTCCTGCCGCGCCGTCCTCGAGCTCGCCGCCGCCCACGACGTCGACCTGCCGATCAGCCAGGCCGTCGCCGCGGTCCTCCACGAGGGCCTGCCGGTGCAGGCGATGACCGAGGCGCTGCTGTCCCGGCCCCGCAAGGCCGAGACGGCCTGAGCCTCAGCCCGCGGCGACGTCGATGACGAGGCGCGCGGGGTCGGAGAGCGTGAGGACGCGGTAGTCGGCCGGCCCGCCGTCCACGCCGACGAAGAGCTGGGTCAGGCCCTCGAAGGTGCCCACGTAGTGGACCTCCTCGATAACGCCGGCACCGGCGAGCGGCTCGCCGGGGACGTAGTGCTCCTCGCCCTCGTCGGGGTAGCGGGTGCCGGAGACGTAGACGGACAGGATGGCGTCACCCGCGACGTCGATGACCTCGCCGCGGCCGTCCTCGATCGCCTCCTCGACGTACTCGACCTGCCAGCCGGGCGTCCCGGTGCCGTCGAGCTCGACGACGACGCGGTCGTAGCCCTCGTGCCCACCGACGCGCAGGCCCACGGGGAGCAGGAGGTCACCGCTCGGCTCCGCGCTCTGCGGGGTGCCGGCCGCGCCGAAGGGCGGCAGGTCCGAGGGCTCGGGCTCGGCCCCGGTGGGGGCGTCGGTGGTCGGCTCCTCCGTCGTCGGCTCGGTCGTGGGGGTGGGCTCGGTCGACTCGGTGGGAGCCGGGCTGCTCGAGGTCGTCGCGGGTGAGGACGCGTCCTCCGTCCCGCAGGCGGCGAGGCCGAGGGTGAGGGCAGTGAGGGTGGCGGCGGCGAGGAGCCGGGGCGCGTGCGAGACGGTCATGCCCCGATGCTAGACCGCCGCGGCGGCGGCCAGGCCCGCCGCGAGGTCGGCCCACAGGTCCTCGACGTCCTCGATGCCGACCGACAGGCGCAGCAGGTCGGCGGGGACGGTGGGCGCCTCGGAGGCGAAGCGCCGGCGTCGCTCCAGGCTCGACTCGACCCCGCCCAGGCTCGTCGCCGGCACCCACAGGCGCACCGCGGCGGTGAGCGCGTCGGCACCTGCCTGCCCGCCGGCCGGACGCAGCGTGAGGATCGAGCCGAAGCCGTCCATCTGCGCGGTGGCGCGCTCGTGCTGCGGGTGGCTCGCCAGCGAGGGGTGGGAGACGGCGACGACGTGCTCGTGCCCCTCGAGGCGGCGCGCCAGCTGGGAGGCGGTGGCCTGCGAGCGCTCGACGCGCAGCGCCAGGGTCCGCAGCCCGCGCAGCGCGAGCCAGGTCTCCCACGGGCCGGCGATGCCGCCGCCGATGTCGCGGCGGGCGCGCACGGCGTCGTAGAGCTCGCGCGAGCTCGTGATGACGGCGCCGAGGATGAGGTCGGAGTGGCCGGCCAGGTACTTGCTCACCGAGTGGACGACGACGTCGGCACCCAGCTCGAGCGGCCGCTGCGCCAGCGGGGTGGCGAAGGTGTTGTCGACGACGACGAGCGCCCCGGCCGCGTGGGTGGCGGCGCTGATCGCGGCGATGTCGGCGATCTCGAGCATCGGGTTCGTCGGCGTCTCGACCCACACGAGGGAGGTGTCGCCGCCGGCGATGGCGGTGAGGACGGCGTCGGTGTCGGCGATGTCGACCTCGACGAGCTCCACCCCGCTGCGCTCGACGAGGTGGCGGGCCGCCACCAGGGAGGCGTGGTACGCGTGGCGCGGCACGACGAGCCGGCTGCCGGGGCGGGTGAGGTCGAGGGCCGCGCTCACCGCGGCCATGCCCGAGCCGAAGACGAGCCCAGGCTGGGACGCGCGCTCGAGGCCGGCCAGCGCCTCCTCCAGCGGCTCCCAGGTCTCGGTGCCCAGCCGCGTGTAGACCGGGACACCCGGCTCGGCCGCGCCGCGACCGATGTACGTGGAGGAGAGGACTACCGGCGGGTTGACCGGTGCCCCCTCGGTGCGCTTGGGGCGCCCGGCGACGACGGCGTAGGTGGCGGGGCTGAGGTCTCGGTCGTTCACGGCGCCAGGGTACGGCGCGGTGGCCGGTGCTCCGTGACCCGTCCCACGTCGCGGCGCACGCGAGAGGTCGGGGCGGCGGGTTGCGGGGGCGACGTCGGTGCCCGCCGGTAGTCTCACAGGCGATGAGCGACACGACCCAGCCCGCGCCCCGGCCCGCCGCCGACCCCGCCAGCACCACCGGGGCGCCGCGTCGCACCCGGGTGGCCCTCGTCTTCGGCGGGCGCAGCGGGGAGCACGCCATCAGCTGCGCCACCGCCGCGGGGGTGCTGCGCGCCCTGGACCGCGAGCGCTACGAGGTGCTGCCCATCGGCATCACGCCGGACGGGCAGTGGGTCCTCGCCCCCGACGACCCCGACGCCCTCTCCATCCAGGGCGGCCGGCTGCCGCAGGTCGCCGCGGCCGCGGGCGACGTCGTCCTGCCGATGGCCGACGCCGGCCGCGAGCTCACCGTCACCGAGCCGGGCGCGCTGCCGCGCAGCCTCGGCGAGGTCGATGTCGTCTTCCCTCTCCTCCACGGCCCCTTCGGCGAGGACGGCACGCTCCAGGGCCTGCTCGAGATGGCCCAGCTGCCCTACGTCGGCTCCGGCGTCCTCGCCTCCGCGGCCGGGATGGACAAGCACTACATGAAGGTCGTCCTCGCCGGGCACGGCCTGCCCGTGGGGCCCTACACCGTCATCACCCCGCGCCAGTGGCGCACCGACGCCGACGCCGCGATGGACGCCGTCGACTCCCTCGGCTACCCGGTCTTCGTCAAGCCCGCGCGGGCCGGCTCCTCCCTCGGCATCACGAAGGTCGAGCACCGCCGCGACCTCGCCGACGCCGTCGCCGAGGCCCAGCGCCACGACCCCAAGGTCGTCGTCGAGGCGGCCCTCGAGGGACGCGAGATCGAGTGCGCCGTCCTCGAGGGACGCGGCGACGACGCCCCGCGCACCGCGCTGCCGGGCGAGATCGTCGTCGACGGGCACGCCTTCTACGACTTCGAGGCCAAGTACCTCGACGCCGCCCACGTCCAGCTCAGCTGCCCGGCCGAGCTGCCCGAGCGGGTGAGCGACGAGGTCCGCTCGCTCGCGGCGCGCGCCTTCGACGCCCTGGGCTGCGAGGGCCTGGCCCGGGTCGACTTCTTCGTCACCGGCTCCGGCCGGGTGACCATCAACGAGGTCAACACGATGCCCGGCTTCACGCCGTACTCCATGTACCCGCTCATGTGGGAGCGCAGCGGCCTGTCCTACCCCGAGCTCATCGACGAGCTCGTCCAGCTCGCCCTCGAGCGCCCCGTCGGCCTGCGCTGACGGGAACGCACCTGGCCTAGAGGTCGTCGATCCCCACGCAGTGCCGCTCGGCGCTCGTGCGCTCGACGGCGGGGGCGAGGTCGACGAGCACCGAGGTGGGCTGGTCCCCGCCGCGCTCCGTCGGGACGACGACCTCCACGGCCGGCACCCGCCCGTAGGTGACGAACGTCCACGAGCCGTTCTCGCGCTGGGCGTGCTCGGGCACCATCTCGTCGTCGGGCTCGAGGGCGAGCCAGTCGACCGAGCTCTCGCCGGACTCGACGGTGATGCACCGCTCCGTGCTCGGCCCGGGCGGCTCGACCCCGCAGCGCAGCGTGATGGCCGGCTCGCCCCAGCCCGCGATGGACTGGCTGGCGATCGAGCGCTCCTCGCCGCCGGCGAGCTCACCGGGCAGCGCCTGGAGCACCTCCCCGCACGCCGGGTCGGCGGCGTGCGGACCGGCGGGCACCGACACCGGGGAGGCGCACGCCCCCACCGCCGCCACGAGCGCCGCCACCGCAACCATCCGCCGTCGTCTCACGTCCCTCACGGTAACCCGGCGGCGCAGGTGCCCCGGTAGCGTGGCCCGGTGACCTCCGACCCCCTCCTCGTCGCCCGGCTGAGCGAGGGCGAGCTCATCGGGCGCTTCACCCCGCTCCTGCCGCGCGGGCGGGCCACCCTCGTCCCCACGGGTGACGACGCCGCCGTCGTCGCCGCTCCGGACGGCCGCTTCGTCGTCTCGACCGACGTCCTCGTCGAGAACCACCACTTCCGCCGCGGGTGGGGCACCGCGCGCGACGTCGGGGCCCGGGCCGCCGCGCAGAACCTCGCCGACGTCGCGGCCATGGGCGCCGCCCCGACGAGCGCCGTCGTCGGCCTCGTCCTGCCGCCCACCACCCCCGTCGCCTGGGTCGAGGACCTGGCCCGCGGGCTTGCCGACGTGTGCGCGCCGCTCGGCGTGGGCGTCGACGGCGGCGACCTCAGCGCGGGGGAGCAGCTCGTCGTCGCCGTCACCGTCCACGGCGACCTCGAGGGGCGCGCGCCCGTGCTGCGCTCCGGTGCCCGCCCGGGGCACGTCCTCGCCCACGCCGGCGCGCTGGGCCGGGCGGCCGCCGGGCTCGCCTGCCTCGAGGCGGGGGAGGAGGACGCCGTCGTCGGCGCCTTCCTGCGGCCCCGGCCGCCCTACGCCGCCGGACCGGCCGCCGCCGACGCGGGGGCGAGCGCGATGATGGACGTGAGCGACGGCCTGCTGCGGGACGCGGAGCGGATGGCCCGGGCCTCGGGCGTCGACATCGTCCTCGACCCGCTCGCCGACTCGGTCCCGGACGCCCTCGCCGCCCTCGCCCCCGTCGCCCACCGCCTGGGCCGTGCCCCCGAGGCGTGGGTGCTCACCGGAGGAGAGGACCACGGGCTGCTCGCCGCCTTCCCCGCCGGCGCCGCGCTGCCCGCCGGCTTCCGCCGCATCGGCACGGTCCACCAGGGGGCCGGGGAGCCGGGCGTGCGCACCGCGCCGCAGGACGACCCGCACGCCGCTGGCGCCGGCTGGGACCACTTCCGCCGCTGAGCCGCGCCCCGCCACGGCCGGAGGACCCGGCCGCGCTCACCCCTGCCCGGACGCGGCGTGAACGGATATCGAACCCCTCTTCCGAAATCGTATACAGTCCTCCTACGCTCGTTGCGACGGGGGTCACACCCCACCGCCTCACGCTCACCGCTGCCGCTGACGCCCGGAGGAGTACCCGATGCAGTTCCACCACCACGGCTACGTGTCGACGGATCCGCGGATCCAGCCGGCCGCCGGCGTGGGCCTCGACCGCCCCGCCGACCTGCCGGACGAGTTCGACGTCCTCGTCGCCGGCACCGGCCCGGCCGGGACGATCACCGCCGCCCAGCTGTCCCAGTTCCCCGAGATCCACACGCGGATCATCGACCGCCGCCCGCACCGCCTCCCGATCGGCCACGCCGACGGCATCCAGGCCCGCAGCGTCGAGACCTTCCAGGCCTTCGGCTTCGCCAATCGGCTCATCGAGGAGGCCTACCGCATCACCGAGATGGCCTTCTGGAAGCCGGACCCGGCGGACCCGCAGCACATCGTGCGCACCGCCCGCCCGCAGGACGACCCGCACGGGATCAGCGAGTTCCCGCACCTCATCGTCAACCAGTCGCGGATCATCGACTACTTCAACGAGTTCATGGCGAACTCGCCCACCCGGATGACCCCGGACTACGGCATCGAGGTCCTCGGCCTGGAGAACACCGGCGAGGGCGAGTACCCGGTCCACGTGCGCCTGCGCTACACCGCCGGCCCGCGGGAGGGGGAGGAGCGCACGGTCCGGGTCAGGTACGTCGTCGGCGGCGACGGCGCCCACAGCGTCGTGCGCAAGGCCATCGGCCGCCAGCACCTGGGCGCGCAGGCCAACCACGCCTGGGGCGTCATGGACGTCCTCGCCACGACCGACTTCCCCGACATCCGCCTCAAGTGCGCGATCCAGTCCAAGGCCGGGAGCATCCTCCACATCCCCCGCGAGGGCGGGCACCTGTTCCGGATGTACGTCGACCTCGGCGAGGTCACCGCGGAGCGCGCGGCCACCGTCCGCCAGACCCCGCTCGAGGAGATCGTCGCCAAGGCGAACGCGATCCTCAGCCCCTACACCCTCGAGGTCAAGCACGTCGCGTGGTGGAGCGTCTACGAGGTCGGCCACCGTGTCACCGACAAGTTCGACGACGTCCCCGCCGAGCTCGAGGGCCAGCGGATGCCGCGCGTCTTCATCGCCGGCGACGCCTGCCACACCCACAGCGCCAAGGCCGGGCAGGGCATGAACGTCTCCTTCCAGGACGGCTGGAACATCGGCTGGAAGCTCGGCCACGTCGTCTCCGGCCGCAGCCCCGAGAGCCTGCTCGAGACGTACTCCGCCGAGCGGCAGGTCGTCGCGCAGAACCTCATCGACTTCGACCGCGAGTGGTCCACCCTCATGGCCAAGCCCGCCGAGGAGTTCGAGAACCCCGCCGAGCTCGAGGACTTCTACGTCAAGACCTTCGAGTTCCCCGCCGGCTTCATGACCCAGTACGCCCGCTCGCTCATCACCGGCGACGACGCCCACCAGGCCCGCGCCGCCGGCTTCCCCGTCGGCAAGCGCTTCAAGTCCGCGATGGTCGCGCGCGTGTGCGACACCAACCCCGTCCACCTCGGGCACCTGCACGCCGCCGACGGCCGCTGGCGCATCTACGCCTTCGCCGACCGCCCGAACGCGGGGGAGGACTCGGCCCTGGCCCAGTGGGCGCAGTGGCTGGCCACCGCCCCCGAGTCCCCGGTGGTCCGGTACACGCCCGAGGGCGACGACGGCGACTCCCGCTTCGACGTCAAGGTCGTCTACCAGCAGGGTCACCAGAAGATCGACATCAACCGGGTGCCCGCCGTCTTCAAGCCCACCGTGGGCCCCTTCGGGCTCACCGACTACAACAAGGTCTTCGGCACGCTCGAGGGGAACGACATCTTCGAGCTGCGCGAGATCGACCGCGGCGGCGCCGTCGTCGTCGTCCGTCCCGACCACTACGTGGCCCAGGTGCTTCCGCTCGAGGACACCGCCGCCCTGGCGGACTTCTTCGCCGCCTTCATGCTCGAGCCGACGACGGCGGAGCGTGCCGTCCCCGTCAAGGAAGGAGTCTGACGTGACCCAGACCCAGACCCAGCTCCAGGTGCCCGAGGGCGTCCCGGACCGCATCCGCCACTACATCGACGGGTCCTTCGTCGACTCGGTCGGCGGGGAGACCTTCGAGGTCCTCGAGCCGACGACCAACACCGTCTACGTCCACGCGGCGGCGGGCCAGCAGGCCGACATCGACGCCGCCGTGGCCGCGGCCCGGGAGGCCTTCGACAACGGCCCGTGGCCGCGGATGAAGAACCGCGAGCGCGCCCGCGTGCTCAACCGGATCGCCGACGCCGTCGAGGCGCAGGACCGCGCGCTCGCCGAGCTCGAGTCCTTCGACACCGGCCTGCCGATCACCCAGGCCCAGGGCCAGGCGCGGCGGGCGGCGGAGAACTTCCGCTTCTTCGCCGACCTCATCGTCGCCGGCTCCGAGGACGCCTACAAGGTGCCGGGCATGCAGATGAACTACGTCAGCGCCTCCCCGGTGGGCGTCGCGGGGCTCATCACCCCGTGGAACACCCCGTTCATGCTCGAGTCGTGGAAGCTGGCCCCGGCGCTGGCCTCCGGCTGCACCGTCGTGCTCAAGCCCGCAGAGTTCACCCCGCTGTCCGCGTCCCTGTGGGCGACGATCTTCGAGGAGGCGGGCCTGCCGGCCGGCGTCTTCAACATGGTCAACGGCATCGGCGAGGAGGCCGGCGACGCGCTGGTCAAGCACACCGGCGTCGACCTCATCTCCTTCACCGGGGAGACGACCACCGGCCAGCTGATCTTCGCCAACGCAGCCCCCACGCTCAAGGGCCTGTCGATGGAGCTGGGCGGCAAGTCCCCGGCGATCGTCTTCGCCGACGCGGACCTCGAGGCCGCGCTCGACTCCACGCTCTTCGGCGTCTTCTCCCTCAACGGGGAGCGCTGCACCGCCTCCTCCCGGATCCTCGTCGAGCGCTCGGTCTACGACGACTTCGTCGCCGCCTACGTCGAGCGGGCGAAGAACATCAAGGTCGGCCCGCCGTCCGACCCGAGCACCGAGGTCGGCGCCCTGGTCCACCCCGAGCACTACGAGCGGGTCATGGGCTACGTCGAGATCGGCAAGGGCGAGGCCCGGCTGCTGGCCGGCGGCGAGCGGCCCGAGCACCTGCCCGAGGGCAACTACCTCAGCCCCACCGTCTTCGTCGACGTGCCGCCCACCGCCCGGATCTTCCAGGAGGAGATCTTCGGGCCCGTCGTCGCCATCACCCCCTTCGACGACGAGGAGCACGCCGTCGCGCTGGCCAACGACGTCAAGTACGGGCTGGCCGCCTACATCTGGACCACCGACCTGCGCCGGGCGCACACCCTCGCCGACCGCGTCGAGGCCGGGATGGTGTGGATCAACTCCCACAACGTCCGCGACCTGCGCTCGCCCTTCGGCGGCGTCAAGGCCTCGGGCCTGGGCAACGAGGGCGGCTACCGCTCGCTGGGCTTCTACACCGAGCAGAAGGCCGTCCACATCACCCTCGGCGACGTCCACACCGCCCGCTTCGGAGCCTCCGGCTACAACGACGACGACCCCTTCTTCGCCGCGAAGAACCTCCAGGCCTGACCGCCCGCTGACAAGGAAGACAGCCATGACCGACATCCCCGCCATCGCCACCGACCTGCCCGCGCCGGACATCCTGCGCTGCGCCTACATGGAGCTCGTCGTCACCGACCTCGCCGCCTCGCGCGAGTTCTACGTCGACATCCTCGGCCTCGTCGTCACCCACGAGGACGACGACGCGATCTACCTGCGCTCCTTCGAGGAGTTCATCCACCACAACCTCGTGCTGCGCAAGGGCCCGCAGGCCGCCGTCGCCGCCTTCGGCTTCCGCGTCCGCAGCCCCGAGGACGTCGACCGCGCCGAGGCCTACTACCGGGCCCTGGGCTGCGAGGTGCGCCGCTCGGAGGAGGGCTTCGTCCGCGGCATCCGCAACGCCGTGCGCGTCCAGGACCCCCTCGGCTTCCCCTACGAGTTCTTCTACGAGGTCGAGCACGTCCAGCGCCTCGCCTGGAACTACGAGCTCTACGGGCCCGGTGCCCTCGTGCGGCTGGACCACTTCAACCAGGTCTACCCCGACGTCGTCACCGGCGCGGAGTACCTGGAGAACCTCGGCTTCAAGCGCACCGAGGACATCCAGGACGAGAACGGCGTCGTCTACGCCGGCTGGTTCGCCCGCAAGCACACCGTCCACGACACCGCCCTCACCGGCGGGGACGGGCCGCGGATGCACCACGTCGCCTTCTCCACCCACGAGAAGCACAACATCCTCTACATCTGCGACAAGCTCGGCGCGCTGCGCCGCTCGGACTCCATCGAGCGCGGCCCCGGCCGCCACGGGGTGTCCAACGCCTTCTACCTCTACCTGCGCGACCCCGACGGGCACCGTGTGGAGATCTACACCCAGGACTACTACACCGGTGACCCGGACAACCCGGTCGTCACCTGGGACGTCCACGACAACCAGCGTCGCGACTGGTGGGGCAACCCCGTCGTCCCGAGCTGGTACACCGAGGCCTCGACCGTGCTCGACCTCGACGGCAACCCCGTGCCGCTCATCGCGCGCGAGCAGCCGAAGGAGATGGACGTGACCATCGGCGCGGACGGTTTCTCCTACACCCGCAAGGGCGACACCGACCGCGGCTTCAAGCTCGGCAACCAGGTCTGACCCCACCACCCCCTACGACACAGCATCGGAGCTGTTCATGTCAGCAGAGCCACGGGTGCTCAACCCCAAGCGACGCGAGGACCGGCGGGTCGCCGTCGCGACCCTCGCCGGCACCACCATCGAGTGGTACGACTTCTTCATCTACGCCAACGCGGCCGCGCTCGTCCTCGCGCCGCTGTTCTTCGAGCCCTTCGCGGAGTCCAGCGACTTCGCCGGCCAGCTCATCGCCTTCGCCACGGTGGGCGTCAGCTTCTTCTTCCGCCCCCTCGGGGCGATGGTCGCCGGGCACTACGGCGACAAGCTGGGCCGCAAGCTCATGCTCGTCCTCACCCTCGTCCTCATGGGTGGGGCCACTGCGCTCATCGGCCTGCTGCCCACCTACGACAGCATCGGGGTGTGGGCGCCGGTCCTCCTCGTCCTCCTGCGGATCCTCCAGGGCTTCTCCGCCGGTGGTGAGTGGGGTGGTGCCGCACTCATGGCCGTGGAGCACGCCCCGGCCAAGAAGCGCGGCCTGTTCGGCGGGTTCCCGCAGATCGGGGTACCGCTCGGCATGCTCCTCGCCTCCGGCGTGCTCGCCGCGGTGACGTCGACGACGACGGAGGAGCAGTTCCTCTCGTGGGGCTGGCGGGTGCCCTTCCTCCTGTCGATCCTCCTCATCGTCGTCGGCATGGTCATCCGTCTCGGTGTCGCGGAGTCTCCCGTGTTCGCCGAGGTGACGAAGGGCGAGGAGCAGGTGCGCCTGCCGCTCGTCGACATGTTCAAGTACAACGGCCCGGCCCTCGTCAAGGGTGCGCTGACCTTCGCGGGCAACAACGCCGCGGGCTACATGATCACCGGTGGCTTCATCCTCGCCTACACGACCAACCAGCTCGGCATGGACCGCACGACGATCCTCAACCTCGTCCTGCTCGCCTCGGCGTCCTGGATCGTCACGACGCTCTTCGCCGCGTGGCTCTCGGACCGCATCGGCCGGGTGCGGGTCTACCAGATCGGCTTCGCCGCGCTGCTGCTGTGGGTGTACCCGCTCTTCCTGCTCGTCGACACCGCCGACGTCTTCCTCATCGGCCTGGGCATGATCGTCTTCACCATCGGCCTCGGGCTCACCTACGGCCCGCAGGCGGCGATGTTCGCCGAGATGTTCCCCGCCCACGTGCGCTACTCCGGCGCCGGCATGGCCTACGCCTTCGGCGCCATCCTCGGCGGGGCCTTCGCCCCGACGATCGCGACCTGGCTCGAGGGCACCTTCGGGACGACCTCGGCCGTGGCGGTCTACCTCGGCGTCGTCGCCGTCGTCGCGCTCGTCGCGGTCTCGACGATCAAGGACCGCACGGGCAAGTCGCTCGGCAAGGACGCGCTGGACATCCCCGGCGCCGCCAAGCTCGAGGCCGCCATCCAGCGGGACAGGACGAAGGCCACCGCCGCCAGCTTCGACCACGGCGCCGGCTACTGACGGCCGCCTTCCCCTCCGTCTTGTCGCCGAGAGCCGGATCCTGCCAGGCGAGATCCGGCTCTCGGTGGGGGACGTGGGGGCTAGCGGTGGACGGCGAGCGCGAAGTCGCGGGCGGCCTGCTGCAGGCGCCGGGCGACGGCCTCGTCGCTGAAGGGCTCGCCGCCGTAGACGACCGCGAGGGCCGCTGGCCAGCCCACCGCCCCGCGGACCGGGACGGCCACCGAGCGCACCCCGGGGATGACCTCGTCGTGGGAGACCGCCCAGCCGCGGGCCCGGGCGGCACGGACCTCGGCGGTGCGCCCACCGGCCAGCACTGCCAGCTCCGCCTCGCTCACCGTGTCGCTGAGCGAGACGAGCACCGCGAGGCCGGGAGCGCCCAGGGGGAGCGGGTGGGCGGTGCCCGGCCGCTGGACGAGGCGCACGCCGTCGCCGCGCGGCTCCACCGACGCACGGGTCACGCACAGCCCGTGCTCGGCCACGGCGAGGAACGCGGTGACCCCGAGGTCGTCCACCACGCCCTGGAGGATCGGGGTGGCCTTGCGCTGCTGCGGCGCCTCGGCCTGCTCGAGCAGGGTGCGCAGCGCCGGCCCGGGCAGGTAGCCGTGCTCGCTGCGGGTGGCCAGGGCGTGCTCCTCGAGCGTGCGCAGCAGCCGGTAGGCCACCGAGCGGTGCACGCCGAGCTCCTCGGCGACCTCGTTGACACGCATCGGCTCCCCGACGGCGCACAGCACCTCCAGGGCGCGCAGACCCCGGGAGAGGGTCTGGGCCGTGCCGGGGGCGCTCACCCCCGCATCGTATGGCGCGCTTTGCCCGGCGACCGGCACCCGGCATCCTGAGCCCATGACACTGACGTCCTCCCTCTCCACCGTCGTCGCCGAGGTGGTCGCGGCGCGCAGCGGCGCCGTCTTCGGCCTCATGGGCAACGGCAACGCCTACGTCGTCGGCCACCTCACCGCGGCCGGCGTCCCCTACACCCGCATGCGGCACGAGGCCGGCACGGTCGCCGCCGCCCACGCCTACCACCTGGCCAGCGGGCGGACGGCGACGGCGACGACCACCTACGGTGCCGGCTTCACCAACGCCCTCACCGCCCTCGCCGAGGCGCGCCTGGCGCGGGTGCCGCTCGTCCTCGTCGCGGGGGAGGGGCCGAGCACCGGCCTGCGGTGGTGGGACGTGGACCAGGAGACGCTGGCGGCCGGGCTGGACGTCGCCGTCGTGCGGGTGCGGCCCGGCGCCGTCGCCGCGTCCGTGCACGAGGCCTACGACCTCGCCGAGTGGGACCGCACGCCGGTGGTCCTCTCCATCCCCTACGACCTCGCGACGGCGCCCGCCGAGGCCGGCACCCCGCCCGCCGCCCGTCCGACCGCGACGCCGCCCGCCCCGACGGACGAGCAGGTCGCCGCCGTCGCCGCGGCGCTGCGCGGGGCGCAGCGACCCCTGCTCCTCCTGGGCCGTGGCGCGCACCTGGCCGGGGCCGGCGAGCTGCTGCGCGAGGTCGGGGACCGGGTCGGCGCGCTCTTCGCCACCTCCGCCACGGCCGTCGGGCTGCCCGGCTCCCCGTGGGACCTCGGCATCGCCGGCGGGTTCAGCACCCCGGCCGGCTGGGAGCTCATCACGGCGGCCGACGTCGTGCTCGCCGTCGGGATCAGTCTGAACAGCTTCCAGGACCAGGGCGGGCGGCTCCTCGCCGGCGCCCAGGAGGTGGTCCAGGTCGACCTCGGACCGGTCGCCACGCACGCCGCCGTCACGCGCTACGTCCGGGCCGACGCCGCCGCCCTCGCCACGGCGCTCCTCGACGTGCTCGAAGACGGCGCCCCCGCCGGCAGCTGGCGGGAGCGCGCTCCGCACGCGGCCGGCGACCTGCGCGCGGACCTCACGGCGCTGCCCGAGCTGGCCGAGGACGGCAGACTCGACCCCCGCCACGTCGCTCGCCGCCTCGACGAGCTCCTCCCGCCCGAGCGGACGCTCGTGCCGGACGGGGGCCAGTTCATCGGCTGGATGCCGCAGCACGCGCGCATCGCCGACCCCACCGGCCTCCTCCTCGTCGGCACGGCCTTCCAGGCCATCGGGCTCGGGTCCGCGGCCGCCGTCGGCGCGGCCCGGGCGCTGCCGGACCGCACGACCGTGCTCGTCACCGGCGACGGCGGAGGGCAGATGGCCCTGGCCGACCTCGTCACCTTCGTGGCCGAGGCGCGCTCGGGCGTCGTCGTCGTCTTCAACGACGCGGCCTACGGGGCCGAGCTGCACCAGTACGGGGTGAAGGGTGTGGACCGCACCGGGATGCTCCTCGAGGAGGTCGACTTCGCCGCCCTCGGGCAGGCGCTGGGCGCCCAGGGGAACCGGGTGACGCGGCTGGCCGACCTCGAGGTGCTTGCCGACTGGGTGGGGGCGGGGGCGAGCGGGGTACTCGTGCTCGACGTCGCCGTCTCCCGCGCCGTCGTCGCGGACTTCATCGCCCGCCACTGACGCGGGCGGACGGAATCGTATACGGTTGTGTCGAGCCACATCCCGACGACGAGGTGCACCATGACGGATCCCCAGTCCCTGCTCCGGGCCACGCCCACCCAGCTGCTCATCGACGGGCAGTGGCGCGACGCGTCCGGCGGCGCGAGCTTCGAGGTCCAGGACCCGGCCACTGGCGAGGTCATCGCGCGGGTCGCGGACGGGACCGAGGCCGACGGCGCCGCGGCCATGGACGCCGCGGCCGGCGCGCAGGACGCGTGGGCCGCCACCCCGGCGCGCGAGCGCGCGGAGATCCTGCGCCGCGCCTTCGAGCTCACCGTCGACCGGGCCGAGGAGCTCGCCGCCCTGATGACCCTCGAGATGGGCAAGCCGCTGGCGGACGCGCGCGGCGAGGTCACCTACGGTGCGGAGTTCCTCCGCTGGTTCTCCGAGGAGGCCGCCCACGTCAACGGCCGCTACCAGACGTCCCCGGAGGGCAACCTCCGCATCCTCGCGGCGAAGCGGCCCGTGGGGCCCTGCCTGTTCATCACGCCGTGGAACTTCCCCCTCGCGATGGCGACCCGCAAGATCGCCCCGGCGCTCGCCGCCGGCTGCACGGTCATCCTCAAGCCGGCCGCGCTGACCCCGCTCACCGCCCTGGCCTTCGGGCAGATCCTCCTCGAGGCCGGCGTGCCGGCGGGCGTGGTCAACATCGTCCCGACGTCCAGGGCGCGGCCGGTCACCGGCCCGCTCATCCAGGACCGGCGCCTGCGCAAGCTCTCGTTCACCGGCTCCACCGAGGTGGGCCAGGCGCTCCTCAAGGAGGCCGCCGACAACGTGCTGCGCACGTCGATGGAGCTCGGGGGCCGGGCGCCCTTCATCGTCTTCGAGGACGCCGACCTCGACGCCGCGCTCCTCGGTGCCCGGCAGGCCAAGCTGCGGAACATGGGGGAGGCCTGCACGGCCGCCAACAGCTTCCTCGTCCACGAGTCGCTGGCCGAGGAGTTCACCCGCCGCCTGGCCGAGGACTTCGCCGGCCTCACCGTGGGCCACGGCCTGGAGGACGGCACCGAGATCGGGCCGCTCGTCTCGGCCCAGCAGCGCGACAGCGTCCACGAGCTCGTCACCGCCGCCCGGGAGCGCGGCGCCACGGTCCTCACCGGCGGTGGGCCCGCCGAGGGGCCGGGCTACTTCTACGCCCCCACGGTGCTCGGCGGCGTCGCGACCGACTCCCCGGTGATGACCAACGAGATCTTCGGGCCCGTCGCGCCGGTCGCGAGCTTCTCCACCGAGGAGGAGGCCCTCGCCGTGGCCAACGCGAGCGAGGTCGGGCTGGCCGGCTACGTCTTCACCCCGGACATGTCGCGGGTGCTGCGCCTGGCCGAGCGCCTGCAGGTCGGCATGATCGGCGTCAACACCGGGCTCATCTCGAACGCGGCCGCGCCCTTCGGCGGCGTCAAGCACTCCGGCATGGGCCGGGAGGGTGGCGTCGAGGGCATCGAGGAGTTCCTCGAGACGGTCTACGTCGGCATCCCCACGTAGCCGGAACCGGGCCGGCGCCAGGCTCCCTACTCCGCGACGAAGAGCTCGCAGGTGGTGTTGTAGAAGCGCGTCGTCGTGCCGCGGTGCTCCATGCCGATGCGCAGCGCCACCCGCCGGGAGGCGTGGTTGGCCGGGTTGGTCACCGCGACCACCCGCGTGAGCCCGCCGGCGACGGCGTGGGCCAGCACCCGCGCGGCGGCCTCGCTCGCGTAGCCCTGGCCCCAGGAGTCCGGGTGGAGGTGCCAGCCGATCTCCGTCTCGCCGGAGGGCTGGAGCGGCAGCTCCGGCCCCGAGGCGGGGATGTCCTTGAGGAGCACGGCGCCGTGCCGCCGCCGGCCGTCACGGTCGGCGACGAGCCACACGCCGTGGACGGGGTGCTCGTCCAGCAGCCGGTAGCGCGCGACGCGCTCGACCGCCTCGGCGCGGTCGGCCATGACCCGCGGCGCGGTGCCGATGAAGCGCTGGACCTCCCAGCGGGAGTAGAGGTCGAAAGCGAAGTCGACGTCGTCGGCGGTCCACGGGCGCAGGAGCAGGCGGTCGGTCGTCAGCTGCACCGGACCACGGTAGCGGTCCCCGGGCACACCGAAGGGCCGCCCGAGACTCGGGCGGCCCTTCGGCAACGCATCAGCTCACCCGGCGGGCCGGGCAGGAGCGGTCAGGCGCTGGTGGCGCGCTGGACCTTGCCGGCCTTGAGGCACGAGGTGCACACGTTCATGCGCTTGGGGGTGCCGTTCTGCACGGTGCGCACGCGCTGGATGTTCGGGTTCCACCGACGGCTCGTCCGCACGTGCGAGTGCGAGACGCTCTTGCCGAAGCTGGGGTGCTTGCCGCAGACGTCGCAGGTGGCAGCCACGGTCTTCTCCTGAATCTCTTGCTGGCAACACGATCTGCTGATCGCGTGAGGGTCATGATGGTCGACGGCGCGAGCCAGCCAACCGCCCCGAAGGGCAACCTGAGCAGGATACCCGACGGCGCCGGGCGGGCCCAAACGGCACCGGGCGAGGTGCGTCACGGTGTCGGAGGCGGGCACTAACCTGGACGCGATCGACGATACCCGGGAGGACGGACGTGGCGGACACGCTCACCGTGCTCGGTCCCGCGGCCGTGCGCCGCTGGTTCGAGCAGGGGCTGCGCTCCCTCCTCGCCGTCCGCCGGCAGGTCGACGTCCTCAACGTCTTTCCCGTGCCGGACGGGGACACCGGCACCAACCTCGTCCTCACCCTCGCGGGGGCGGCGCGCGCGGCCGGGCGGCTCGGCCCGGAGGCGGACCTCACCGCGCTCACCGCGGCCGCCGCCCGCGGGGCGCTCGTCGGGGCGCGCGGCAACTCCGGCGTCATCCTCAGCCAGGCGATGCGCGGCCTGGCCCGC
Source organism: Georgenia phoenicis (assembly GCF_047302425.1). Lineage (NCBI taxonomy): Bacteria > Bacillati > Actinomycetota > Actinomycetes > Allobogoriellales > Allobogoriellaceae > Georgenia > Georgenia phoenicis. The sequence continues at coordinate 1,427,664 of NZ_CP154855.1, forward strand.
TCCGTCGCGGGGCGCGAGTCGCTCGACGGCCCGGCCACCGCCGCCGCGCTCACCACCGCCGCCGAGGACGCGCGGCTGGCCGTCGCCCGGCCGGTCGAGGGCACGGTCCTCACCGTCGCCGCCGCGGCCGCCCGCGCCGCACGCGAGGCACCCGACCAGAGCCTCGCGGGCGTCGTCAGCGCCGCCGCGCAGGGCGCCGCGCGCGCCCTCGCCGACACCCGCAGCCAGCTCGCGGTCCTCGCCGAGCGGGAGGTCGTCGACGCCGGTGCGGCCGGGTACACCATCCTCCTCGAGGCGCTCGCCGCGGTGGTCGATGGCGCCGCCCCCGCCACCGCCCGCGCCCGGGAGGCCCTCGCGAGCCTGTGGTCCGCGCCCCGCCCCGCGGCCGACGGGCCGGCGTGCGCGCTCGGCACCGGCGTCATCGGCGAGGGCGCCGGTGACGGCCTGGAGGTCATGTACGTCCTGCACGCCACGGCGGCGGAGGCGGCCGCGCTGCGCGAGCGGCTGGACGCCGCGGGGGAGTCCGTCGCCGTCGTCGGCGGCAGCGCGGGGGAGCGCGCGCTGTGGCAGGTCCACGTCCACACCACCGACCCCGCGGCCGTCCTGGCTGCGGGCGCCGAGCAGGTGTGCGTCCGCTCGCTCACCGCCCCGGCCTCGGGCGTCGTCGCCTGCACCCGCCTGCCCGGGCTCGCCGCCCCGCTCGCCGCCACCGGCGCCGTCGTCGCCGTCCACCCCGACCCCGCCGGGATCGAGCGCGCCGTCGTCGACGCCGCCGCCCGCGAGGTCCTCCTCCTGCCCTGCGACGAGGAGTCCGCCGCCCTGGCCGGGCGGGTCCTCGCCGAGGGTGCGCTGCTCCCCGGCGCGCAGCGCGTCGGGGTGGCCGCCACCCGCTCCGAGCCCGCCGTCCTCGCCGTCGCCGCCGAGCAGCAGCCGGGCGTGCCGGCCGCCGCGCGCCTCGCCGCCGCCGCCGACGTCGCCGGGCGGGTCCGCACCGCACGCTCCACCGCCGCCGGGCTCGAGGACGCCGTCGACCGGCTCGTGCGCCCCGCCGACGAGTTCGTCACCGCCGTCGTCGGCAGCGGCGCCGGCGCGGTCGCGGACCGGTTGCGCTCCGCCGTCGGCGCCGTGGCCGCGGAGGCGGAGGTCGTCGTCCTCGACGCCGGCGTCCCCGGTCCCGAGCTGCTCCTGGGGGTCCAGTGACGGTCCTGAGCACCCCGCTGCCCCGGCTCGTCGGGGAGCGCACCGCCAAGGCCTTGGCCAAGCTCGGCATCGAGACGGCCTGGGACCTGCTGCGGCACTACCCGCGCCGGTACGGGGAGCCGGGCCGGCTCACCGACTTCACCGACCTGCCGGTGGGGGACCACGTCACCGTCAACGCGATGGTCGTGCGCACCTCGCTGCGCTCCACCCGCAACCCGCGCACCGCGATGCTCGACGTCACCGTGAGCGACGGGCACCGCGAGCTCCTCCTGCGCTTCTTCGGGGGCCGCGGGCTGCTCGCCAGCCGCGAGCGCCAGCTCCACGGCGGCCGCGTGGGCCTGTTCACCGGCACCGTCGAGCAGTTCGGCGGCAAGCGGATGCTCAAGAACCCCGACTTCCGCGTCGTCGAGGAGGAGGACGACACCGTCGCCGCCGTGGAGGAGCAGCAGCGCCCCATGCCCTTCTACCCGGCCAGCGCCGCGCTGCCAACGTGGCGCATCCGCGGGGCGGTCCAGACCGTGCTCGAGCCGCTCCACGAGGCCGACGTCCCCGACCCCGTCCCCTTCCGCGTCCTCCAGCGCGAGAAGATGCCCACGCTCCTCGAGGCGCTGCGGCTGGTCCACGCGCCCACCTCGGAGGAGGACTGGCGTCGCGGGCAGGAGCGGCTGCGCTACGAGGAGGCCTTCGTCCTCCAGACGGCGCTCGCGGTGCGGCGCGCGGAGGCCGAGGCCACCGCCGCCACCGCGCGCCCCGCCCGCGCCGGCGGCATCCGCGAGGCCTTCGAGGCGCGGCTGCCCTTCACCCTCACCCACGGCCAGCAGGAGGTCGTCGCCGAGCTGTCCGCCGAGCTCGAGCGGCCCTGGCCGATGCAGCGGCTCCTCCAGGGCGAGGTGGGCTCGGGCAAGACCGTCGTCGCGCTGCTGGCCATGCTCCAGGTCGTCGACGCCGGGGGACAGGCGGCGCTGCTCGCCCCCACCGAGGTGCTCGCCGCCCAGCACGCCCGCTCCATCAGCGCGATGCTCGGGCCGCTCGCGGAGGCCGGGATGCTCGGCGGCGCCGAGAATGCCACCCGCGTCACCCTCCTCACCGGCTCCATGCCCGCCGCCGCCCGCAAGGCGGCCCTCCTCGCCGCCGCCTCGGGGGAGGCCGGCATCGTCATCGGCACGCACGCCCTGCTCTCGGAGGACGTCCAGTTCGCCGAGCTCGGGCTCGTCGTCGTCGACGAGCAGCACCGCTTCGGCGTCGAGCAGCGCGACGCCCTGCGCGCCAAGGCCGCCACCGCCCCCCACCTGCTCGTCATGACGGCCACCCCCATCCCGCGCACGGTCGCGATGACCGTCTTCGGGGACCTCGAGACCTCCACGCTGCGGGAGATCCCCGCCGGGCGCTCGCCGATCCGCACCTTCCTCGCCCCGGCGACGAACGCGCGGTGGACCGAGCGCACGTGGCAGCTGGCCCGCGAGGAGATCGACGACGGCGGCCGCGTCTACGTCGTGTGCCCCCGGATCACCTCCCAGGACGACGACGTCGAGGCCGACCTCCTCACCGAGAGCGACGAGCCGCCCGCCGAGGACACCGGCGCGCGCCCCGCGCCCGCCCGGCCGCTCGCCGCCGTCGACGAGGTCGCCGCCATCCTCCGCGAGCACCCCGCCCTCGAGGGCGTGGCGATCGGCGAGCTGCACGGCCGGATGTCCCCGGAGGACAAGGAGGCCACCATGGCCGCCTTCGCCTCCGGGCAGGTGCCCGTCCTCGTGACGACGACGGTCGTCGAAGTCGGCGTCGACGTCCCCGAGGCCTCGGTCATGGTCATCATGGACGCCGACCGCTTCGGCATCTCCCAGCTCCACCAGCTGCGCGGGCGCATCGGCCGCGGCGCCCGCCCCGGCACGTGCATCGCGTGGACCACCGCCGCCGAGGGCACCCCGGCGATGACCCGCCTGCGGGCCTTCGAGGCCACCACCGACGGCTTCGAGCTCGCCCAGGTGGACCTCGAGCAGCGCCGCGAGGGCGACATCCTCGGCGCCGCCCAGTCGGGCCGCGGCAGCTCGCTGCGGCTGCTGCGCGTCCTCACCGACACGGACGTCATCGAGAAGGCCCGCTGGGACGCGCGCCGGCTCGTCGACCAGGACCGCCTCCTCATGGACCACCCGGCCCTGCTCCAGGCGATCACCGAGCAGCTCGACCCCGAGCGCGCCCAGTTCCTCGACCGGGCCTGACACGCGGCCAGTACCCTCCCTCCCATGCCCGACGAGCCGCTCCTCCTCGCCCGGTCCCTGAGCGTCGGCTACGGCGAGGAGCCGGTCTGCGCACCCGTCGACCTCGCGGTCCGGCCCGGGGAGGCCGTCGCCGTCATCGGCGCCAACGGCACCGGCAAGTCGACCTTCCTGCGGACCGTCCTCGGCCTGCAGGAGCCCCTGGGCGGCAGCGTCAGCCTGCTCGGCGCCCCGCCCGACCCGCGCACGGGGGAGGTGCGCGCCGCCGTCGCCAGCGTGCTCGGCGACGACGCCTTCTTCCCCGCGCTCACCGTCACCGAGCACCTCATGCTCACCGCGCTCGGCCACCGCGTGCCCGAGGCCCGGGAGGTCGTCGCCGACCTCGTCGAGGACTTCGGCCTCGCCGGGCGCGCCGACGCGCTGCCCACCGCCCTGTCCTCCGGCCAGCGCCGCCGGGTGCTGCTCGCCGCGGCCTTCGCCCGCCCGCGCTCCCTGCTCGTCCTCGACGAGCCCGAGCAGCGCCTGGACGCCGGCATGCGCAACCGCCTCGCGGACATGCTCGTCGAGGAGCGCGAGGACGGCGGGGCAGTCCTCGTCGCCTCCCACGACCCCGTGCTCGTCGAGCGCGCCGCCACCAGCGTCGTCCTTCTCCACGACGACGGCGTCACGGTCCTCGACCCCGCCGCCGGCGCCGCCGCGATCGCGGCGCTCTAGGGTGCGAGCCCGACGAGCACCTGTCGCTCGCCGTCCGTGCCGCGGACGGAGGCCGCCAGGACCGTGGCACCCGGCACGGTGAGCAGGTGCGCGTGGTCGTTCGTGGGAGCGCGGAGCCCCGGACCGGCCCGCAGGCCGTCGGGAACGCCGAGGTCGGACCAGCGCTGGACGTGCAGGTCCCCGTCCACGCTGAGGGACGCGACGTGCAGCGAGTCGAACGCCACCGCGCAGTGGGTGCCGTCGGCGAGGTCGACGCAGAGCTCGTCCCACACCTCCAGGTTGCCGTCGGCGGGTGCGAGGGGGTGGGGACCCTCCGCGCTCCAGGGGGCGGTGAGCGACGTGCTCTCGCCACTGGCCAGGTCGTAGGCCGCCAGCGCGTACTCGTCGTTGTCGTTTGTGACGATGAGCGTGTCCCCGGCGCGGGTGCTCACGTACTCGGTCTGCTGCACCTGGACGAGCGGCTCGCCGGTGCGGACGTCGACGGCGAGGACCACGCCGCCGTCCAGCCGCTCACCACTGCGGTGGTCCAGCAGCTCGGGCACCTCAGGCCGCGGTTGCACGTCGTGGATGTTGACGACGCCGCGGGAGGTGAAGAGGTAGGCGAAGTCGCCCGGCCGGATCTCGAGCGTCCAGAGCTCGGCACCGTCCACGCTGTCGAGCCCGACGACCTCCGAGGCGCCGTCGCACCAGGCGACGAGGACGCCGGAGTCCAGCGCGGGCTCCCGCAGCTCGCACCGGCCGGGTCGCTCGACGACCCACCGCTCCTCGCCGGTGCGCGGATCGAGCGAGCGCAGCCGGTTCCCGGCGGTCACGACGACGGCGTCCTCGGTGATGACGACGTTGTTGCAGTCTGCGACCGGGCAGCTCCACAGCTGCGCGCCGTCGCGCAGCGAGTACGCGGTACGGACGGCAGTCCTGTCGGCGTGGCCCGCGACCAGTGCGACGTCACCGACGACGGCAGCCCGGTCGCCCACCCGCCCCGGAACGCTCTTCGGCCACCAGAGGCTCTGGTCGTGCGGTCCGGTCACGACCTGCCCGGTGGCCGCGTCGAGGACCGTCCACGTCCACGCGGGCTCCCACGGGCCCGCGGAGGGGTGGTCGTGAACGACGACGAGCAGCCGCCCGCCGTCGGCGGGCACGAGGCTGGCGACGGACGAGCCGGAACGCTGGTAGCTCCACCGCTCCTCACCCGTGACGCCGTCGAGCATGACGACGCCGGAGTCGTCCGTCGCGAGGGCCAGCCCGCCCGCGACGGGCGCTGCGTCGACGCGGCCACCGACCTCGTAGGTCCACGTGGCGCGGCCGAGGGCCGCCGGTGGGGTCGCCTCCACGACGGGTGCATCGGCCGGTGTCCCGTCGACGAGGGCCGCCTCGGCGGCGAAGGGGGCGGCAGAGGCGGCGAGCGCGAGGGCGACGGCGACGGCTCCCGCGGGCAGTGCGGTCCGCCAGGTCGCGCTCGACGGAGCGTCCGCAGGCCCGGCGGCCGGCTCGTCATCGTCCTCTGTCCGGCGCAGCCCGAGGACGAGCACCGTGCCGAGGCCGGCAGCGGCGCCGAGCGTCGTCACGAGGCCGGCGGCCGGGGTGAGCCCGCTGCGGAGCTGGGCGAGGGTGAGGTAGCCGTTGCCGAGTGCAGGCACCAGTGCGAGGACCGCCGCGACGACCGTGCGGCCGAGCCGTGGCCGGGGCAGCTCCCAGTCGAGTGCGTGCGTCCTGGCGCGGACCGCGACGAGCAGCGCGATGGCCACCGAGACGGCCGAGAAGACGCGGATGACCCGCGCGTCGACCGATTCCCCGGGTGTCAGCGGCAGCACCGTGCCTGCGACGAGCACGACGACGATGGCGACGACCAGCCCCCACAGGCTCCGACGTCCGACGACACTGTTGTCCACCTGCGCCCCTCCCTCACCCGGTGGCGTGATCATAGGGACTGTCGCGACCGCGGCAGGTCCGACGCCCGGAGACCGGCCACGTATCGCCTCCCACGGTCCTCGACCCCGCCGCCGCGGCCATCGCGGCGCTCTAGGGCACGAGCCCCACGATGACCTGCTGCCCAGAGCCGGAGCCGACGGCGGCGGAGAGCACGGTGCCTCCCGGGACGGGGAGCAGCCCCTGCCGGTCCCAGTCCCCGGCCCACAGTCCCGGGCCGGCCACGAGGCCGTCCGGCACCGCGAGGTCCGACCACCGCCGGACGCTCACGCCGCCGTCCGGTCCCAGTGTCGCGACGTGGAACGGGTCGTAGAGGACCGGGCAGTGGACGCCGTCGGCGAGGTCGGCGCAGGAGGGGGAGATGAGCTTGAGCAGGCCGTCCGCCGGGTCGAGGGCTTCCGGCTCGTCACTCGCGCCGAGGTGGTGGACCAGGGTGCTCTCCCCGGTGTCCAGGTCGTAGGTCACCGCCGCGCTGTGGAGCTCGGTGTCGGCGACGACGACGACGTCGTCGACCAGCGCCGAGGCGTAGCCGCCGGCCGGCAGCTGGATGCGCGGCTCGCCGCTGCGGACGTCGAGGACGACCGTGAGGCGGTCCTCGGACACCCTGTCGAAAGCGGTCACGGACGCGGGGAGCCGGGGGACGTCCGGCAGGGCCTGCGTCGTGCGGACGTTGACCGCGCCGTGCGAGACGCCGACGGGACGGTTGTAGCTGCCGCTGTCGGGCAGGGCTGTCGCCCAGCGCTCCTCACCGGTGGCCACGTCGGTCGCGACGACGTCCCCCGAGGAGCCGCACCGCGTGACGACGACACCCTCGTCCACGCCGAGGACGTCGAGGCCGCAGCCGCCGTCGTCCGTCGCCCACAGCTCCTCCCCGCTGCGCGGGTCCAGTGCCCGTAGCCGGCGGCCGTCCGTGACGACGAAGGCGTCCTCGGCCGCGACGACGCCGGCGCAGTCCGCCGGCTCGCAGCGCCACAGCTCGGCGCCGGTCCGCAGCGAGTACGCGACGCGCGGCTCGCTGTCGGGCGCGTCCGTCCCCCCGAGGGCGACGTCGCCCGCGACGGGCGCGTCCGAGGGCGCCTCCCTCGTGGCGGAGCGGTACCCGGGTGACCCCGCGAAGGGCGGGGCGTCGCTCGGGCCCGTGAGCAGCTCACCGGTGGTCGCGTCGAGCACGGACCAGGTCCGTGCGGGGTTCCAGGGCCCGGCCGGCGGGTGGTGGTGGACGACGACGAGCAGCCGGCCGGCGTCGGCGGGGACGAGCTCGTCGACGACGGTCCCCGAGCGGTGGAAGGACCACCGCTCCTCGCCCGTGGCGCCGTCGAGCATGACGACGCCGGTGGAGTCGTCGGTCTCGAGCGCGAGGCCGCCGGCGACGGGCGCGGCGTCACGGGCCGACACGTCCCAGGCGAGCTCCCGTGTCCACGCCGCCCGGCCCAGCGACTCGGGCAGGTCCAGCTCACCGACGGACGGCTGCACCGTCGTCCCGTCGACGAGCACCGCCTCTGCAGCGAGCGGCACCGCGGACACGCCGAGCGCGAGGGCGCCCGCCGCCACGCCCGCCGGGACCGCCGCGCGCCAGCCGGGCCTGGCGGACTCCCTGGCCGCGTCCCCGGTGGGCACGGGACGCAGCGAGAGGGTGAGGACCGTGCCGAGGCCGACGGCAGCGGCGACGGTCGTGAGGAGCCCCGCGACCGGCACGATGCCGACGCGCAGCTGGGCGAGGACGAGGTAGCCGTTGCCGAGGAGAGGCACGAGGACGAGGAGGGTCGTGACCACCACCCGGATCGGCCGCGGGCGGGAAAGCCCCAGCTCGAAGGCCTGCGTCCTGGCATCACCGGCGAGCGGGACGCCGAGGGCCACCGCGACAGCCGAGTACACGCGGATGAAGCGCGCGGTTACCGGTTCCCCGGGTTCCAGCGGCAGCACCGCGCCCGCGACGAGCACGACGACGATGGCGACGACCAGCCCCCACAGGCTCCGACGTCCGACGACACTGTTGTCCACCTGCGCCCCTCCCTCACCCGGTGGCGTGATCATAGGGACTGTCGCGACCGCTGCAGGTCCGACGCCCGGAGACCGGAAGGGACGTGTGTGAACGCCTCAGGCGCGGACGGCTACCCCAGCGGCGGCGCCATGCGCCGCTGGACCCGCCTGGTGCACGGGTCGCGCCGCAGCACGAGCGTCGGAGAGCTGCTCTCCGACGCCTACACGGTCCTCCTCACCCTCGCCGTGGCCGTCGCGATGGTCGGCGCGCTCGCCCGCAGCCAGGGCCTGCTCCGCGCCGCGGCCCCGCCGTCGGCCGGTCTCGACACCGGCTGGATCAGCGTGCTCCTCGCGGTCGCCGTCCTCGGCGCCGGGACCGGGATCCTCGCCCGCACCGGCCCGGTCTCCCTCGGCGCGGCGCGGGCGGCGTGGTGGCTGCCGCTGCCGGGGGAGCGCGGCTCCCTCCTGCGCCCCTCCCTGCTCGTGCCCACCGGCGTCTCCGGCGGCGTCGGCGCCGTCAGCGGGCTTCTCCTCGCCCTCGCCCTGGACCCCGCGCTCACCCTGGCCCACGCCGTCGCCGCCGCGCTCGCCGGGCTCGGGCTCGGCGCCGCCGTCGCGCTCGCGCTCGTCCCCCTCGAGGCGGGCGGACGACGGCGGGCGGCGAGCCTCGGCGGCGACCTCCTCCTCGCGCTCGTCCCCGTCGCGGCGCTCGTCCTCGCGCTCGCCCCGCCCGGGCCCATCGCCGTCAGCGGCGCGTGGTGGCCGGTGGGCGCGGCCCTCGGACTGGCGGCGCTCGCAGCCCTCGCCGCCCTGCGCGCCCTGCCGCGCGTCCACGACACCGAGCTGCGCGAGCGGGGTGCCGCGACCGTCGAGCTCCAGGGTGCCTCGCTGACCATGGACACCCGTGCGCTCGGCCGGGCCCTGGACACCGAGCCCACGCGGGGACGGCGCCGCTCCGCCCGGCTGCGCGGCGTGCCCCGGCTCGTGCGGCTCCTGGGGCCGGGCGTCGTCGTCGCCGTCGCGGACGCCCGTCTGCTTCTGCGCTCACCGCGCCGGGTCGTCCAGCTCGGCTGCGGCGCCGCGCTCGCCCTCCTCGCGCCCTTCGTCCCGTCCCTGCCCGCCCTCGTCACCGCCCTCCTCGTCGTCGCCGGCGCCTGGCTCGGTGCCCTCACCACCGCCCAGGGCGCCCGCGACGCGCACGCGGTGCCCGCCGTCGACGCCCTCCTGCCCGTCTCCCAGCGCACGGTGCGGCTGTGGCGCCTGGCCGTCCCGGTGCTCGCCATGCTCGTGTGGACCGTCCCCGTCTTCGCGGTGCTCGGCCACGCCTACGCGGACCTCACCGGCTGGCTCGCGCTCGGCCTGCTCGCCGCGCCGGTGTGGGCCGGGGGAGCGGTGCGCTCGGCCTACCGCCCGGAGGCGGACTTCTCCGGCCCGCTCATCGTCACGCCGATGGGTGCCTACCCGCCGGGCATGGCGACGATCGCCAACACCGGCCCCGACGTCGTCCTGCTCGGCGCGGTCCCGCTGCTCGTCGCCGTCCTCGTCGGCGCAGTGACGCCGGTGCTCCTCGTCCTCCAGGTCGCGCTCACCGCGCTCGCGGTCGTCCTCGCGGTGCGCCCGGCGCGCCGCCGGGAGCACCGGTGAGGGGCCGCCCGCCGCGCTGGGTGGCGTGGGCGGTGGCCGTCGTCGTCGTCCTCATGGTCGCGGTCGCGGTGCTGCTCGTCATCGCCGTCGTCACGCTCTCCGTCCCCTCCGGCCTCCTGGGCGACGGCGCGGCGACGGCGCTCGCGGGCGTAGGGTCGGGACCGTGACGAGGATCGTGTCCGGGACGGCGGGCGGCCGCACCCTCACCGTCCCCAAGGGCCCCACGCGCCCGACGAGCGAGCGGGTGCGCGAGGCGCTGTTCTCGCGGCTGGAGCACGAGGGCGTCGTCGACGGCGCCCGCGTCCTCGACCTGTACGCCGGCTCCGGCGCGCTCGGCCTGGAGGCCGCGAGCCGCGGGGCCGTGAGCGTCACGCTCGTCGACTCCGCCAAGCCGGCCGTCGCCGCCTGCCGGAGCAACGTCGCCGCCCTCGGGCTGCGGGAGACCGCCGTCGTCGTCGGCGCCACCGCCCGCGGCTACCTCATGGGCGCGCCGAGCACCGCCTACGACCTCGTCCTCGTCGACCCGCCCTACGACGTCACCGAGACCGAGCTCGGGGACGTCCTCGCCGCCCTCGCCGCGTGGCTGGCCGAGGACGCCGTCGTCGTCGTCGAGCGCTCCCGCCGCAGCCCCGAGCCGGTGTGGCCGGCGGCCCTCGAGCGCACCGACGAGCGCCGCTACGGCGACACGACCCTGTGGTTCGCCGCCGCCGTCGCCGGGCCGACTACCGTGGCCGGCATGGGCGCGACGGAGGAGCAGCGATGACCCTCGCCGTCTGCCCCGGCTCCTTCGACCCCGTCACCCTCGGGCACCTCGACGTCGTGCGCCGCGCGCGCAGCATGTTCGACGAGGTCGTCCTCGCCGTCGCCCACAACTCGCGCAAGAGCTACCTCTTCCCCCTCGAGCAGCGCGTCGCGCTCGCCCGGGAGGCCACCGAGGGCATGGACGTGCGGGTCGACGTCGTCGACGGGCTCCTCGCCGACTACCTCCGCCGCGAGGGCGCGAGCGCCGTCGTCAAGGGCCTGCGGGGCGGCGCCGACTTCGACGCCGAGCAGCCGATGGCGCTGATGAACCGGCACCTGTCCGGCGTCGAGACGGTCTTCGTCGTCGGTGACGGCGCCCTCGCCCACGTCGCCTCCTCCCTCGTCAAGGACGTCGCCCGCCACGGCGGCGACGTCTCCGACCTCGTCCCGCCCGCCGTCGCCCGCGCCCTGCGCGCGGCCTTCGCCCCTGGAGAGCCCCGATGACCGCCGACCACGACGGCGCCTCGCTCCTCGCCATCCTCGACGAGCTCGCCTCGCTCGTCACCGAGGCCCGGCAGATGCCGATGTCGGCCTCTGTGCTCGTCAACCGTGCCGAGGCGCTCGACCTCATCGCCGCCGCCAAGGCCGTCGTCCCCGGGGAGATCCAGGCCGCCGACGACGTCCTCACCGGCGCGGAGGACGTCCTCGCCGACGCCCGTGAGCGGGCCGCCCGCATCCTCCAGGAGGCCGAGGAGCAGGCCGAGCGCCTCGTCGGCCGGGAGAGCGTCGTCGAGCTGGCGCGCGAGCGCAGCGAGCAGATCATCGCCGAGGCGGAGGAGCGGGCCGCGCAGCTCGCCCGGGACGCCGACGACTACTGCGACCGCCAGCTCGCGCAGTTCGAGATCGACCTCGGCGCCATCGCCAAGCAGGTCCGCGCCGGCCGCGACCGGCTCGCCACCCGCCAGGACTGACGGTGTCGCCCACCTCACCACGTGGGCGCACAGGCCGTGGGGTAGCGTGGAGCGGCTGCGGGGTGCCCGCCGACCTCCCGTCCGACCAGGAGTGACCATGGACTCTCGATCGCCCTTCGTCATCAGCACGCACGAGCTCGCGCGTCAGCCCGGGGCGATGCGCACGGTCGAGCGCACGGTGAGCGCGCCGGACGACTTCGGCACCGCCGTCATGGGCGTCGTGGCCGGCTCGGACATCGCGCTGGACCTGCGCCTCGAGGCCGTCATGGAGGGCGTCCTCGTCTCCGGCGACACCCGCGTCGAGCTCGCCGGGGAGTGCGTGCGCTGCCTGCGCGAGATCACCGAGTCCCGCACCGTCCCGCTCAGCGAGCTCTTCCTCTACCCCGGGGGCCGCCAGGCCGCCCTCGACGACGGCGACGAGGAGGCGGAGGACATGCACGAGATCGAGGGCGAGATGCTCGACCTCGAGCCCGTCCTGCGCGACGCCGTCGTCACCGCCATGCCCTTCCACCCGGTCTGCGACGAGAATTGCCGCGGCCTGTGCGCGGGCTGCGGGGAGCGCCTCGACGACCTGCCCGCCGACCACGAGCACGTCGACATCGACCCGCGCTGGGCGGCGCTCGCCGGGCTCGCGGGCGACGAGGGCGACGACGCCACGGACGGGACCGACGGCGAGGCTCGCTGAGGTGGCACGCAAGGTGGCCGCGGGGCCGGCCCGCGACGACGTCGACGTCCTCCTCGAGCGCCTCGGCATCCACATCGACCCCGAGCTCCTCGTGCTCGCCCTCACGCACCGCTCCTTCGCCCACGAGGCCGGCGGCATCCCGACGAACGAGCGGCTGGAGTTCCTCGGGGACACGGTGCTCGGGCTCGTCGTCACCGAGCGGCTCTACCGGGAGAACGCCGGGACCGCCGAGGGCGACCTCGCGCGCATGCGTGCCGCGACGGTGAGCCAGCGCGCGCTGGCCGGGGTGGCCCGCGCGCTCGGGCTGGGCGACTTCATCCTCCTCGGGCGCGGTGAGCTCGTCACCGGCGGGCGGGAGAAGGACTCGATCCTCTCCGACACCGTCGAGGCGCTCATCGGAGCGGCCTACCTGTGCAACGGCCTCGAGCCCACCCGGGCGATGATCGAGCGGCTCGTCGCCGACCTCCTCGCCCAGGCGGCCACCCTCGGCGCCGGCCTGGACTGGAAGACGAGCCTGCAGGAGCTCGTCGCCTCCCGCGGACTGCCCGCCCCCACCTACCAGGTCGTCGGCACCGGTCCCGACCACGCGCGCAGCTTCACCGCGACCGTCCTCGTCGCCGGGCAGGACTACGGCACCGGCAGCGGCTCGGCGAAGAAGATCGCCGAGCAGCAGGCCGCCGAGGACGCCTACACCCGCCTCCTCGCCGAGCAGCCCGGCACCTGAGCCGATGCCCGAGCTGCCCGAGGTCGAGACCGTCCGCGACGGCCTGGCCCGGCACGTGCTGGGCCGGCGCGTCACGGGCGCCGTCGTCCACCACCCCCGCGCGGTGCGCCGCCACCCGGGAGGCGCGCCCGACCTGCCCGGCCGGCTGACCGGGCGCACCCTCACCGCCGCGGCGCGGCGCGGCAAGTACCTGTGGCTCGTGCTCGACGACGACGCCGCGCTGCTCGTCCACCTCGGCATGAGCGGCCAGCTCCTCGTCCGCCGCGACGACGCCGCGCTCACGCTGCCGGCCCCCGAGCGCCTCGTCCACCCGCCCGCGCCCGCCCCGAGCCCCCTCCCCGCCGACAGCACACTTACCGCCGACAGCACACTTACCGCCGACAGCGCACTTAGCGCCGACAGCCGGATTCCTCCGGCCGACCGCGCACCGACCGCGGCCCCCGGCGTCCCGCCCGACCCGACGCGCCACCTGCGCGTGTCCCTCGAGCTCGACGACGGCGCCCGGCTCTGGTTCGTCGACCAGCGCACCTTCGGGCACCTGCTCGTCGCCGAGCTCGTCCCGACGGCGGACGGCCACCCGGGCGGCTTCGGCTCACCGCTGCCCGCGCTGCCCGAGCCGGCCGCCCACATCGCCCGTGACCCGCTCGACCCGCACCTGGACCGCGCCGCCCTCGCCCGGCGCCTGCGGCAGCGGCGCACCGAGGTCAAGCGCGCGCTGCTCGACCAGTCCCTCGTCTCGGGCATCGGCAACATCTACGCCGACGAGGCGCTGTGGCGCGCCCGCCTCCACCCGCGCCGCGCCACCGACCGCCTCACCCAGCGCGCCGTCCTCGAGCTCCTCGACGCGTCCGAGGCCGTCATGCGCGAGGCGCTGGCGGCGGGCGGCACGTCCTTCGACGCGCTCTACGTCGATGTCGAGGGCGCCAGCGGGTACTTCGCCCGCTCGCTGGACGCCTACGGCCGCGCCGGGCAGCCGTGCCGGCGCTGCGGGACGCCCATGCGCCGCGAGTCCTTCATGGGCCGGTCCTCGACCTTCTGCCCCCGCTGCCAGCGGCCCTCACGCGGCTGACGCCGCTTCGGTCGCACCTTCCGCTCATCCGGCACCGCGCGAAAGTGCGACCGATGGTGGGAATGGGCGACCGAAGCGGTGTCCGGGCGCGACCGAAGCGGGCGTCCGGTCGCTACACCCCGGCCGTCTCGCGCTCGGCCGTGAAGCGGAAGCGCTCCATGAGCCGCTGGAGCTCGTCGGCGAACTCCGACAGCTCCTCGGCGGCGCGCTGGGACTCCGCGACCGAGCCGGTCGTCGTCTCGGCCACGCGGGCGACGTCGACGATGCTCTCGGCGATCTGGCCCGAGCCCGCGGCGGACTCACCGAGCCCGCGGTTCATCTCCTCCGTCGTCAGCGTCTGCTCCTCGACCGCCGCGGCGATCGACATCTGGTACTCGTGCAGCTGGCGCATGACGCCCTCGACCTCGGAGATCCCGCTCACCGCCTCGCGCGTGTCGGTGAGGATGGCCTCGACCTTGCGGGTGATGTCCTCGGTGGCCTTGGCGGTCTCCTGCGCGAGCTCCTTGACCTCGCCGGCGACGACGGAGAAGCCCTTGCCCGCGGCACCGGCCCGGGCGGCCTCGATCGTCGCGTTGAGCGCGAGGAGGTTGGTCTGCTCGGCGATCGAGGTGATGACCCCGACGACCTCGCTGATCGCCCGGCTGGACTCGCCCAGGCGGCTCATCGTCGCCGTCGTCGTCCCGACGGCGGCGACCGCCTGCTGGGCAACCGTCGCCGACTCCCCGGCGTTGTGCGCGATCTCGCTGATCGAGGCACCCATCTGCTCGGCGCCGGACGCGACGGTCCGGACGTTGCGGGAGACCTCCGCGGCGGTCGAGGCGACGACGCCGGCCTGGGTGGCCGAGCTCTGCGCACCCGCGGCGATGTCGTCGGACAGGCGCCCGATGCGCCCGCTCATCGCCGTCAGGCCGTCGGTGCGGGCGGCGACGGCGGCCATCGCCTCGCCGATCGAGCCGAGGGCGGTGTTGAGGGAGCGGCCCATGCGGCCCACCTCGTCGTCCGAGCGCACGTCCATCCGGGCGGTGAGGTCGCCGTCGGCGACGGCGGCGAGGACGTCGACGGCGTGCCCGAGCGGGCGGGTGATGCTGCGGACGATCCACCACGCGACGGCGGTGGCGAGGGCACCGGCGACGAGGACCAGGCCGATCATCATGGGGAGGAAGCCGCCGGCGATGCCGCGCGCCTCCGCCGTCTCGACGGCGTTCATCTCCTCCTCGAGGTCGATGAGGACGTTGATGGCGTCGAGCCAGGAGACGAACAGCGGCTTGGCGCGGTCGGTGAGGAGCGCGAGCGCGGCGGCCTCGTCCCCGGCGTTCTTGAGCGCGACGACCTCGTCGACGACGGGCATCGTCTCCGCCTCGATGCGCTCGATCTCCGCCATGGCGGCGACCTCCTCGTCGCTGACGAGCGAGGGGTCGGCGAAGAGCTGGGCCATCGGCCCGGCGGACTCGGCGTAGTCGGCCGCGAGGGAGTCGATGAGCGCGACCTCGGCGGCGACCTCGCCGGCGTCACGGGCCAGGACGACGTCGCGCAGCGCGATCGCGCGGTCGTGGACGCTGCCGCGGAAGTTGATCGCGTACCGCTGCTTGACGCCGTTGACGTCGTTGACGGTCGTCAGGTGCTCCTCGATCTGGTGCACCCGGCTCACCCCGACGCCGGCGACGGCGACCGTGGTGAGGATGACGAGGAGGAAGCCGAGCGCCAGGCGGCGGCCGACCGTGAGGGTGCTGCGGTTCATCAGCTGCTCCGTTGGTGAGATGCGCAGAGGGATCCCCCCTTGCCGACCAGAGATCGGCAGCGCCGGAGCGGTTGTGAGTGGTTGAGGCGTCAGAGAATCCGCCGCGCCACCGCGCGCCGCAGGGCGGTGAAGGGCGGGCGGACCACGGCGAGCGTGTCGGGCAGCAGCGGCTTGCGGACGACCGGCTTGGCGTGGCTGAAGGCCTTGACCGAGGCCTCGCCGTGGTAGGCGCCCATCCCGGAGGCACCGACGCCGCCGAAGGGCAGCGAGGGCATCGAGGCCTGGAGCAGCGGCACGTCGAAGCCGACGGCCCCCGAGGACGTCTCGCGCAGCAGCCGGGTGCGCACCTGCGGGTCGGTGGTGAAGGCGTACAGCGCGAGCGGCTTCTCCCCGCGGCGCACGTGCGCGATGGCGGCGTCGAGGTCGGGGACGGGGACGATCGGCAGCACGGGCCCGAAGAGCTCCTCGGCCATGGCGGGGGAGTCGGGAGCGACGTCGGCGAGGACGGTGGGCGGCACGTAGCGCGCGGCGACGTCCGTCTCGCCGCCGACGACGACGCGCGCCCCGGCCGCCACCGACTCGGTGACCACCCGCTCGAGCCGGGCGGCGTGCTCGGTGGTGACGATGCGCCCGAAGTCCGGGCTGGCCGCCGGGTCGGCGCCGTACATCGCCCGGATCTCCCGGACGAGCAGCGGCTCGAGGGCGCGGGCGACGTCGGGCGGCGCGAGGAGGTAGTCGGGCGCGACGCAGGTCTGGCCCGCGTTGACGAGCTTGCCCCACGCGATGCGCCGGGCCGCGGCCGGCAGGTCGGTGGTCGAGTCGACCCAGGCGGGGGACTTCCCACCGAGCTCGAGCGTGACGGGCGTGAGGTGCTGCGCTGCGGCCGTCATGACGATCCGCGCGACCCGCTCACCACCGGTGTAGACGATGTGGTCGACCCGCTCGCGCAGCAGCTCGGTGGTCCGCTCCGCGCCGCCGGTGACGACCGCGACCCCGTCGAGGTACTCGGGCACGAGCCGCTCGAGCGTCTCGGCGGTGCGCGGCGCCAGCTCCGAGGGCTTGAGGACGGCCGTGTTGCCGGCGGCGAGCGCGCCGATGAGCGGTCCGAGGAGCAGGGAGACGGGGTAGTTCCACGGGGCGATGACGGTGACGACCCCGAGCGGCTCGAGGACGAGGGAGGCGCGCGCCGGCTGGTACTGCCAGGGCACGCTCACCCGCTGCGGCGCGAGCCACGAGCGCAGGTGCTTGCGGGTGTGGCGGATCTCCCCGAGCAGCAGCCCGATCTCCGTGAGGTGCGCCTCGGTGGGGGACTTGCGCAGGTCGGCGTGGAGCGCTGCCTCGATCTCGCGCGCGTGCTCGGTGAGCAGCGTGGCGAGCCGGTCGAGCTGCGCCAGCCGCCACGACAGCGGGCGGGTGACGCCCGTGTCGAAGCGCTCACGCACCCGCTGGACGACGACGGCGGCGGTCTCGGGGGAGCTGGTCACCTGCCCGAGGGTACGCGGGCGCGACACCGCCGGTGGGCTGTCCGGCCCGGCCGCGCGGGGACGCTAGGGTCGGAGTGTGACGACCGAGCAGACCACCTCCGGACAGCGCGACATCCGCGTGATGATCATCGACGACCACGAGGTGGTGCGACGCGGCATCGCCGAGATCGTCGACCGCTCCGAGGGCCTCACGGTCGTCGCCGAGGGCGGCTCGGTCGCCGAGACCCTGCGCCGCGCGCCGCTCGTGCGCCCCGAGATCCTCCTCGTCGACCTCCAGCTGCCCGACGGCACCGGCATCGACATCATCCGCAACCTGCGCGAGACGGTCCCCGAGGCCCGCGCCGTCGTCCTCACCTCCTTCGACGACGACGACGCGCTCGCCGAGGCCCTCGAGGCGGGCGCCCGCGCCTACCTCCTCAAGACCGTGCGCGGCGCGGAGATCGCCGACGTCATCAAGGCGGTGGCCGCCGGCCGCACGCTCCTGGACGAGCGCACCGTCACCCGCCGCCGGGCCGACCACGACGACCCGACGGCGGACCTCACCCCCTCCGAGCGCCGCGTCCTCGACCTCATCGGCGACGGCCTGTCCAACCGCGAGATCGGCGAGAAGCTCGGCGTCGCGGAGAAGACGGTCAAGAACCACATCACCGCCCTGCTGGCGAAGATGGGCCTGCAGCGCCGCACCCAGGTCGCCGCCTGGGTCGCCGGCCAGCGCGCCAAGGGCTGGCGCGCCTGAGCGGTCACCGCTGCATCCGCGGGTCCTGGGTCGGGTCCTCGTACATCGGCGGGCAGCCGCCGTCCACGGCGTCCGGCCGGTGCTCGTAGTGCCACGACTCGTTGCCGTAGATCTGGCACAGCCCGTAGCGGTCGCCGTGGCGGGCGAGCCAGTCGATGGCGTCGTAGGGCGCGACGTCGACCGCCTCGCCGCTCACGTGCGGCGAGGTCTCCGGCGTCGCGACCCAGCGCGCCGCCTCCTCCCGTGACCCGTACCGGGAGACGGCGTCGTCGAGGAGGTCCTCCTGGTAGGCGGCGGAGCGCCACCCGCTGCTGACCTGGATCCCGATGCCGTCCGCCGCGGCGTCGGTCGTGGCCCGGCGCAGCGCGGCCGCCAGCTCCGGGTCGAGCCGGGCGATGCCCGCGAGATCCTCGTCGCGGACCGTCGCGCCGTGGGGGAGGCGGCCGTCGGGCTCCTCGGTCCGGGTCGGCGGGGACGGCTCGGCCGGCTGCTCCGTGGGCGCCTCGGCCCCGCACCCGAGGAGGCCGGGCGCGAGGCCCGCGAGCAGGGCGAGGACGGTGAGGAGCCGTCGTGCGGCCAGGAGGCGGGGCGCGGTGTCGCTCATGCTCCCAGCCAACGCGGCCGCGTGTTGCAGGGGCGTATGCGGCGCCCGATACACCCGCGATACGTCCCGCCTCGTAGCATCGGCAGCGTGCGCGTGCTGATCGTCGAGGACGAGCCCTACCTCGCGGAGGCCGTCCGTGACGGCCTGCGCCTGGAGGCGATCGCCGCCGACCTCGCGGGCGACGGTGACACCGCCCTGGAGCTGCTCGCCGTCACCTCCTACGACGCCGTCGTCCTCGACCGAGACATCCCGGGCCCGTCCGGCGACGACGTCGCGCGGCACGTCGTCGCCTCCGGCAGCGGCACGCCCATTCTCATGCTCACGGCCGCCGACCGGCTCGACGACAAGGCCTCCGGCTTCGAGCTCGGCGCCGACGACTACCTCACCAAGCCCTTCGAGATGCGCGAGCTCGTCCTCCGGCTGCGCGCGCTCGCGCGCCGCCGTGCCCACAGCCGGCCCCCGGTGCGGGAGATCGCCGGGCTGCGGGTGGACCCCTTCCGCCGCGAGGTCTACCGCGACGGCCGCTACGTCCCGCTCACGCGCAAGCAGTTCGCGGTGCTCGAGGTGCTCGTCGCGGCCGAGGGCGGCGTCGTCAGCAGCGAGGAGCTGCTCGAGCGTGCGTGGGACGAGAACGCCGACCCCTTCACCAACGCCGTGCGGATCACCGTGTCCGCGCTGCGCAAGCGGCTGCGCGAGCCGTGGGTCATCGCGACGGTCCCCGGCGTCGGGTACCGGATCGACACGGGCACCGCCGGGCAGGAGAGCGGCGCGGGTGACGGCTAGACCGCCCGGGCCGAGCGTGCGGCTACGTCTCGCCCTGAGCTACGCGGGACTCGTCGTCCTCGCGGGCACGCTGCTGCTCGCCGTCGTGTGGGTCTTCCTCCTGCGCTACGTCCCCGACGGCACCATCGACGCCGGAGGCGGGTTCGTCCCCAGCCGCTCCGACCTCCTCGCGGCCTTCCTGCCCCGGGCCGCGCTGGCCTGGCTGCTCCTCCTCGTCCTCGGCGTCGCCGGTGGCTGGTGGGTCGCCGGGCGGGTGCTCGCCCCGCTCGGGCGCATCACCGAGGTGACCCGGGTGGCCGCCACGGGCGACCTCTCGCCGCGCGTCCACCTCGAGGGCCGGCAGGACGAGTTCCGCGAGCTCGCCGACGCCTTCGACGCGATGCTCGCCCGGCTCGAGGCCCACGTCGCCGCGCAGCGGCGCTTCGCCGCCAACGCCTCCCACGAGCTGCGCACCCCGCTCGCGACCTCCCAGGCACTCCTCGACGTCGCCCGCACGGACCCGGACTACGACGGCGCCGCGCTCGTCGAGCGGCTGCGTGCGGTCAACTCGCGGGCGATCGCGATGACCGAGGCCCTGCTCGTGCTCAGCCGCGCGGAGGAGCAGTCCTTCGCCCGTGAGCCCGTCGACCTCTCGCTCCTCGCCGAGGAGGCCACCGAGACGCTTCTCCCGCTCGCCGAGCGCCGCGGGGTGAGCCTCCAGACGTCCGGCGAACCCGCGATCGCGAATGGCTCGCCCGTGCTCCTCCTCCAGCTCACGACGAACCTCGTCCACAACGCGATCGTCCACAACCTCCCCGAGCACGGGCGCGTGCGGGTCGCCGCGACGACGGAGGGGGACGCCGCGGTCCTCACGGTCGAGAGCACGGGGGAGCGGCTCGCGCCGGAGGTCGTCGCCACGCTCACCGAGCCCTTCCAGCGCGGCACGGAGCGCACACGGGACGGCGACCACGCCGGTGTCGGACTCGGGCTCGCCATCGTCGCGGCCGTCGCCCGCGCCCACGGCGGCACGGTGGAGCTGACCGCCCGGGAGGCCGGCGGCCTACGCGTGGAGGTCCGCCTCCCGACGGCATGACCCACCCTTCATCGCCGAGTACGCACCTGCGGTCACCGGCGGGCGCCCACGAGGCGCTCGGGGCGACCGTTTGTGCGTACTCGCGGGGATGGTGGGTGGGGGCGCCGCCCGCTCAGGTCAGGGGGACCTGCCAGGACAGGAGGGTGCCCTCGCCGGACTCGGTGCGGGCCAGGGAGAAGGTGCCGCCGTGCCGGCGGGCGCGCACGGCGAGGTTGTCGAGCCCGGACCGGCGCGTCGAGGAGCGGTCCACGCCCACGCCGTCGTCCTCGACCTCGACCGACACCCGCCCGTGGACGCCAACCCCGCGGACGGTGACCCGCACCTGGACCGAGGAGCCGCGCGCGTGGCGGGCGGCGTTGGCCAGCCCCTCGCGCACGACGGCGACGACGTCGTCGGCGATGTCGTCGTCCACGCGGGCGTCGAGCAGCTCGGCGGGGGAGGCGGCGAGGTCGAGCTCCTCGTCGTCGCGCACGAGCCGGCCGTCGACGGCGATGAGGAGGGAGGGCGCGAAGCCGAGCCCGGTGCGGGCGAGGGAGGTCTCCCGGCGCAGCCGCTCAACCAGCCCGACCGCCTCGTCCGGCTCCCGCAGGGAGTGGACGATGGAGCGGATCTGGCGCACGCTGTCGTCCACGCTCGTCAGCGCCTTCTCCAGGTGCTCGGCGACCCACGCGGTGGCGGGGTCCGCCGCGACGGCGACCCGCACCGTCTCGAGCTGCATGCCGGTGGCGAAGAGCTGCTGGACGGCGAGGTCGTGGAGGTCGCGGGAGATGCGCTGGCGCTCCTCGAAGAGGGAGGAGACGTCCTCGGCGTGCCGGGCGGCCGCCAGCTCGAGAGCCACCGCGGCCTGCGCGGCGACGACCTCGGCGACCTCGAGCTCCGAGCTGGTGAACTCCGCCCCGCCCTGGAGGCGCAGGAGGATGAGGACGCCGCGGCCCACGCCCTGGGACATCATCGGGGCGTACAGCGCCGGGCCGTAGCGCCCCAGCTGGGGGACGCGCAGCGCGCGGGCGCGGGACATCGAGTCGACGATCATCCCGACGCCGTTGGCGAGCACCGTGCGCGCGCGCCCCCCGGGCGGGAAGACGGCGCCGATGACGTCCTGGGCGCCCTCGCCGTCGGCGATCTCGCACATCCACGTGTCCCCGACCGAGGGCAGGACGATGAGCGCGGCGTCGGCGCGGGCGACCTCGCGCACCTTGGCGGCGATGAGCTCGAGCGCCTCCTCCTCCTCGGTGCCCGACAGGAGCTGGGTGGTGATCTCCTGGCTCACCGCCACCCACCGCTCGCGGTCGCGGGACTCGGCGTAGCGCTGGGCGTTGACGACGGCGACGGCGGCCGCGGAGGCCAGCTGCTCCATCGCGCGGGCGTCGTCCTCGGTGAAGCCGCCGGGCTTGTCGGCGAGGTAGAGCCGCCCGAAGACCTGCTCGCGGATGCGCACCGGCACGCCGAGGAAGCCCTCCATGCGCGGGTGGGCGGACGGCCAGCCACCGAAGGCGGGGTGGTCGGTGATCGACTCGAGCAGGAGGTGGCCGTGGGTGGGGATCTCGGCGAAGATCCCGTGGCCGTGGGGGGCGTGGCCGAGGCGGCGCTCGGTCTCCTCGTCGACGCCGTGCTGGACGAAGGTGGCGGTGTCGCCGCGGTTGTCGAGGACCGCGAGGGCCGCGTAGCGCGCGCCGGTCAGGGAGCTGGCGCCGTCGACGAAGCCCTTGAGGACGGTGTCGAGGTCGAGGCTCGAGGTGAGCCCGATGGCGGCGCCCAGCAGCCTGGCACGTGCCTCCCGGTCCGGCATGACGATCCTCGCTCCCTGCGTGTCCGTGCTCACCGCAGCTCCTGCTCCACGGCCCACCGGTAGCTGGGCAGCGTGTGGAGGAGGTGCTCGTGAGTTCCTCTCGCGAGCACGGTAGCCGGTCCCTGTGACGCGCCGAGCACGACGACCTCGTCAGCGGCCGCCAGCGGCGCCAGGCGGTGGGTGACGAGGAGGACGCCTCGGCCCGAGTCCCGGGCGGCGAGCAGGTCCCCGACGAGTCGGTCCGCAGTGGCGGGGTCGAGGTGCTCGCCGGGCTCGTCGAGCAGGAGCAGGGGCGCCCGGCTGGCCAGCGCCCGGGCGAGGAGGAGCCGGCGGCGCTCGCCGCCGGACACGGACGTCGCGTCGCTGTCGAGGAGGGTGTCGACGCCGTCGGGCAGGGCGGCGAGCCACTCGCCCAGGCCCGCGCGACCGAGGAGCTCGACCGCCTCCGCCGCGCTCACGTCCCCGCGCGCGACCCGCAGGTTCTCCAGCACCGTGGTCCCGAAGACGTGCGCGTCCTCGGCCGTGAGGACGACGGCGTCGCTCACGGCGCGCCGGTCCAGCTCACCGGCCGGGGTGGCGCCGAGGAGGACCTCGCCGTCCCGGGGCGGGAGCAGGCCCGCGAGGGTGAGCAGGAGGGTGGTCTTGCCGATCCCGCTGGGCCCGACGACGGCGACGCTGCGTCCCGGCCGCAGCTCGAGGTCCAGCCCGCTCGCCACCGTCCCCGTCCGGGGCCAGCCGACCGCCAGGCCCCGGGCCCGCAGGACGGGCTCGGTCACGGTGGCCGTCCGCGGGCGCGGGGCGGGGGCGCTCGCGCCGTCGAGCAGCTCGGTGACCCGCACGGCAGCCTCGGCGGAGCGGACGAGCTGGACGGCGGCCGGCCCGAGGAGGGCGGTGCCCTCGAAGGCGGCGAGCGGTGTCAGCACGACGACCGCCAGCTCCACGGCCTCCATCGTCCCGGCGACCGTCGCGTGGACGCCGAGGACGAGGGCGGCGAGGACCGCGACGCCCATGGCGAGGTGGTCGGTCCCGGCGGCCAGCGCGGCGGGGCGGGCGGCGGCGTCCTTCGCCCGGGCCAGGCGCCGCTCGGTGCCGGCGAGCGCGGTGCGGGCGCGGGGCAGGCCACCGGAGACGGTGAGCTCGGCCGCGCCCTCGACCATGGCCATCGCCCCGGCGGTGAGCTCGCTGCGCTCCCGCGCCTGGGCGAGCTCGTCGAGCCGCGCGGCACGCACGGTGAGCAGCGGCCCGGCGACGCCCGCGAGGAGGAGGCACGCGGCGAGGACGGCGCCGATGCCGGCGTGCAGCCACGCGACGAGCGTGACGGTCCCGACGCCGACGACGGCGGCCACGGCGGCGGGCAGCAGGGAGCGCACGACGACGTCCCCGACGGCGTCGACGTCGGCGCCCGTGCGGGCGAGCACGTCACCGCGGCGCAGGCCGGAGACGACGTCGGTGGGGGCGTCGGCCAGCGTCGTGTAGACCCGCTCGCGGAGCGTGGCCATGCCGCGCAGCGCGACCTCGTGGGACACGAGCCGCTCGACGTAGCGCATGACCCCGCGGGCGATGCCGAAGGTCCGCACGGCCACCGAGGCGACGCCGAGCTCGAGGACCGGCGGCATCTGCGAGGCGCGCGCGATGAGCCAGGCGGCGGTCGCCGAGAGCCCGACGGCACTGCCCAGACCGGCCGTGCCGGCGAGCACGGCGAGGACGAAGCGCCACCGATCGAGGTCGAGGAGGTCGACGGCGCGGCGCAGCGCGCGGCGCTCGGCGGGGGAGAGAGGCAGCAGGCTCATGCCGCACCCCCGGCGGCCGCGGCCGGCACCGCGTCCCGCGGCGCGCTGCGCACCTCGACGACGTCGTCGGCGAGCGCGACGAGCCGCGGCCGGTGGGCGATGACGAGGACGGCGCGGCCCTGCTCCCGCAGCGCGGTGACGACGTCGAGGACGCGCTGCTCGGCGGCGGCGTCGAGGTGGGCGGAGGGCTCGTCGAGGACGACGAGCGGTGCCGGGTCGAGGAGTGCGCGCGTGAGGGCCACGCGCTGCCGCTGGCCCAGGGACAGGCCGGTGCCGCCCTGCCCGACCGGGGTGTCCCAGCCGTCGGGGAGGGTGGCGAGGACCTCGTCGAGGCCGCTCGCCCTCGCCGCGTCGAGCGCGCGGTCGTCGACGGTGCCGCCCGCGCCGACGACGGCGTCCGCCACGGTCCCCGGCACGAGCACCGGCCGCTGGGGCACCCAGGTGACCTGCGCGTGCCAGGACGCCGGGTCGAGCCCGTCGAGGTCGGCGGGCTCCCCGCCGTCGGCGGGGACGACGAGGACGCGCCCGGCGTCGGGACGGAGCAGGCCCAGGGCGAGCATCGCCGTCGTCGTTTTCCCGCCGCCCGACGGGCCGACGAGTGCGGTGACCCGCCCCGGCAGCACCTGCGCGGACAGACCCGCAGGGGCGACGACGTCGCGTCCGGGGGCGAGCACGCCCACGCCGTCGAGCACGAGCCCGCCGAAGGCGGGGGCGGGGGCGGTGCCGGCCGGCGGGAGGGGGCGCTCGAGGACGGCGAAGGCCTGCTCGGCGGCGGCGAGGCCGTCCGCGGAGGCGTGGAACTGGGCGCCGACCTCACGGATCGGGCGGTAGGCCTCGGGGGCGAGCATGAGGACGGCGAGGCCGGTGACGAGGTCGAGGTCGCCGTAGACGAGCCGCATCCCGACCGTGACGGCGACGAGCGCGACGGCGATCGAGGCGAGGAACTCGAGGACCGCGCCGGAGAGGAAGGCGACCTTGAGCGTGCTCATCGTCGTGCGCGTGTAGGCCCGGCCCAGCGCCCGGACGCGGGCGCCCGGCCCGTGCTCGCGGCCCAGCGCCTTGAGGGTGCTGAGACCGGCGAGGAGGTCGAGCAGCTGGGCGCCCAGGCGCTGCATCGCCACGAGCTTGTCGGCCGCGAAGCGCTGGGTGAGGACACCGATGAGCCACATGAACACCGGGATGAGCGGGATCGTGCCGGCGACGATGGCCGCCGACCCGAGGTCGAGGCCCGCGACGACGGCGAGGGTCGCCGGGGTGAGCGTCGCGGCGAGGAGCAGCTGGGGCAGGTAGCGCACGAAGTAGGGCTCGAGGTCGTCCAGGCCGCGGGTGACGAGCGTGACGACCTCGCTCGGCTCGCGCAGCCCCCGCGGGCCGAGCGCGACGGCGTGGGCGAGCACCCCCGCGCGCAGCTCGGCGACGACGTCGGTGGCCGCGCGGTGCGCGAGCGACTCCTGGACCACGGTGACGAGCACGCGCGCGAGGGCGACGGCGGCGAACCACCCGACGAGCGGGGCGACGTCCGCCCAGCCCGCCTCGCCGTCGACAACCGGCGCGACGGCGCCGGCGACGAGCAGCGCCTGCGCGACGACGAGCCCGGCCGAGGCGAGCCCGAGGACCGTGGTGAGCGCGATGTACCGCCGCGCCGCCCGCGCGTGGCGCAGCAGCCGGGGGTCGAGGGGCTTCACCTAGCCGCGACCTGCGCCGGCGGCCGGCTCGAGCCCGGGCCCCTCGGCGGGGGACAGGCCCTCGTCACCGACGATGTCGCTCACCCACACCCGCTTGCGGAAGACCCAGTACGTCCAGCCCTGGTAGCCCAGGACGACCGGCACGAAGACGAGCGCGACGATGCTCATGACGGTGAGCGTCGACTCGGTGGCCGCGGCCTGCGCGATGGTGAGCGAGAAGGCCGGGTCGATCGAGGAGGGCATGACGTCGGGGAACATCGTCGTGAAGATGAAGGCGACCGCACCGACGATGCCGAGGGTGTGGAGGGCGAAGGCCCAGCCCTCGCGGCCCCGGCGGGTGGCGACGATGACGCCGACGAGGCTGGCACCGGCGACGGCGGCCGGGACGAGCGTGAGGACGGTCGTCGAGTGGAGCGCCTGGGCCCACAGCACCCACACGAGCGCGACGACGCCCGAGCCGATCGACAGGCGGTGGGCCAGGCGGGCCGCCCGGACGTGGATGGGGCCGGCGGTCTTGAGCGCGACGAAGATCGTCCCGTGGGTGAGGAACAGACCCAGGGTGACGAGCCCGCCGAGGAGTGTGAACGGCGTGATGAGGGAGAGGAAGCCGCCGGTGAGCTGGTGGGTGCCGCCGACGAGCTCGATCTCCATGCCCTGGACGAGGTTGGCGAAGGCCACGCCCCACAGGATCGACGGCAGCCACGAGCCGAAGGTCAGCGCCCGGTCCCAGCGGTCGCGCCACACCGGGTCGTTGATCTTCGCGCGCCACTCCAGGGCGCAGACCCGGACGATGAGCGCGACGAGGATGAGGAGCAGCGGCAGGTAGAAGCCCGAGAACATCGTCGCGTACCACTCGGGGAAGGCGGCGAAGGTCGCGCCGCCCGCGGTGAGCAGCCACACCTCGTTGCCGTCCCACACCGGACCGATGGTGCGCAGCAGGACGCGGCGCTCCTTCTCGTCACGGGCGAAGGTGCGCAGGAGCATCCCGACGCCGAAGTCGAAGCCCTCGAGGGCGAGGTAACCCGTCCACAGGACGGCGATGAGCACGAACCACAGCAGGGGCAGGTCCACGGGCTAGCTCCTCAGTACGCGAAGGACAGGGTGGGCGCGGGCTGCTCGTCCCCGTCGGGCGACGGCGGCTCGACCGGGTCGACGCCCTCGCGGACGTAGCGCCGGATGAGCCGGAACCACACGACGCCGAGGGCCGCGTAGAGCAGCGTGAACACGACGAGCGAGGTGAGGACGGTGCCGGGGGAGACGACGGTGGAGACGCCGTCGGTGGTGAGGAGCATGACCTGGTCCACCGGGTTGGCCGGGTTGGGGTGGACCACCCAGGGCTGGCGGCCCATCTCGGTGAAGATCCACCCGAAGCTCGAGGCGAGGAAGGGCATGGGCAGGGCGACGAGGCACAGGCGCGAGAACCACACCGAGTCGGTGATCCGGCCCTTGCGCAGCAGCCAGAAACCCGCCACGGCGAGGGCCGCGGAGCCCGCTGCCAGGCCGATCATGAGCCGGAAGCTCCAGAAGGAGATGAAGAGGTTGGGGTAGAACTCGGTGTCCTCGTCGACCCCCTCGAGGTGCCCGTAGAGCTCCATCTGCTGGGCCTGGACGTCGGCGACGCCGGGCAGGTAGCTGTCCGGGCCGGTGAAGGAGCCGGTGCCGAGGAAGGAGGTGAGGAAGGGGATCTCGAGGACGTGGTCGACGTCCTCGCAGTCGTTGCTGCCCGGGATGCCGATCGACAGGAGGGAGAAGCCCACGCCCTCGTCGCCGTAGCAGACGCCCTCGGCGGCGGCCATCTTCCCCGGCTGCTGCTCGTACATGAGCTTGCCCTGGAGGTCGCCGCTGGCGATGACGCCGAGCCCGGCGACGAGCGTGGCGACGAGGCCGACGTAGGCGCCGGGGCGCCACACCTGGCGGGCCTGCTCGGTGTCGCCGCGGCGGGCGGCGCGCACCATCCACCAGCCGCAGATCCCGGCGACGAAGGTGCCGGCGACGAGGAAGGAGGCGGTGATCGTGTGGGCGTAGGCGGCGATGAGGGTGTTGTTGGTCATCACCTCGAGGAAGCCGCCGACGCCGTCGAGCTCGGCGCGGCCCGTCTCGGGGTTGTACACCGCGCCGACGGGGTGCTGCATCCACGAGTTGGCCGCGAGGATCCAGTACGCCGACAGGGAGGTGCCGACGGCGACGGCCCAGATGCACGCGTTGTGCAGCCACTTGGGGAGCTTGCCCTCGCCGAAGATCCACAGGCCGAGGAAGGTCGACTCGAGGAAGAAGGCGGCCAGCGCCTCGATGGCGAGCGGTGCGCCGAAGATGTCCCCGACGAAGCGGGAGTACTCCGACCAGTTCATCCCGAACTGGAACTCCTGGACGATGCCGGTGGCGACGCCGAGGGCGAAGTTGATGAGCAGGACCTTGCCGAAGAACTTCGTCAGCCGGTGCCAGTGGGCCTTGCCGGTGCGCACCCACGCGGTGTGCATGATCGCGACGAGCGGGGAGAGCCCGATCGTCAGCGGCACGAGCACGAAGTGGTAGACGGTGGTGATTCCGAACTGCCAGCGGGCCAGGTCCAGCGCTTCCACTGCGGGTCTCCTCGGTGGTCAGGACGCCCGGGAGCCGGGCACTGCCCCAACCGTAGGAATCCGGAGAATTACGGCGTGGGACCAAGGTCCCGCGGCGCCTCGCGGGTGTCCTCCGCGCTGGGCCGGGGGTGCTGTGCGATACTTCTCGTGGTCGAGGGACAGGTCCACACCCCGTTCAGCGGCCCGACGACGACGTAGGTACTCGCCTCGACTTCGCGCCGCCTCACCACCCGGGTGAGTGCGCTGCTTGCTGAAGCGGCGGGAGGCCTCGCCGGACGTCCTCCGGGACGGACGAGCGGCGCCTGCGACGCCGTCGCCGTCCGAGCTGCGCCACCCGGCGGAGGGAGGACGTGAACAGATGACTTCCGTCGCCGGCTCCCGCCGACGACGACGAATAGGCCGCGACGCTGGTGGTGTGGACGGCGAGCGCGGCGAGGGAACAGTTCCATGACGACGACACCAGAGTCGGCACAGCCCGCCGAGCAGCCCAAGCGCCGTCGGGCGACCCGGGCGACGACCGCCCCGGCCCCCGCCGAGCAGGCCTCCGCCGAGCAGCAGCCCGCGGAGCAAACACCCGCCGAGACGCCGGCCGCCCCCGCGCCGCGCAAGCGCGCCCCCCGCAAGACCGCCGCGAAGACCATGGAGGCCGCCGGTACGGACGCGGCCGAGACCACCGCCGAGCCCGCCTCGTCCGAGGCCGCCGCCCCCCGCAAGCGCGCCCCCCGCGCCCGGAAGGCCCCCGCCGCCGAGACGGCCGAGACGACCGCCGCCCCCGACGCGGCCGCCACCGCCGCGGGCGAGACCGCCGCCGAGCCCGTCAAGCGCGCCCCCCGTACCCGCAAGACGGCCGCCCCCAAGAAGGCCGCCGCCGCTGCCGACACGACCGAGGCCACTGCCGACACCACCGAGGCACCCGCCGAGGCGACCACCGCCGACGCCCCGGCCGCCCCCGCCAAGCGGGCCCCGCGCCGCAAGACGGCCAAGACCGCCGAGCCCGCGGCCCCGGCGAGCGAGGACGCCCCGGCGAGCGAGGAGTCCACCGCGGCGCCGGCCAAGGCCGCGCGCAAGCCCCGCAGCTCCAAGGCCGCTGCCGCCAAGGACACCGCCGCCAAGGACACCACTGACGCCGCACCGGTCGGCGAGCCCGCCGCCGACGAGGCCGCCCCGCAGAAGCCCGCGAAGAGCCGTAACCGCCGTGCGACCTCCGGCACCGTCGAGACGCCCGAGGAGCCGGCAGCCACCGACGCTCCTGAGGCCGAGGCGGCCCCGGCGACGTCCCGTGGCTCGCGTGGTGCGTCCCGCCCGGCAGCGGCCGAGCGGACCGACGAGGCGGCCGAGCAGGCCGCCGCCGACGAGGAGCCGCGCTCGCGCTCCCGCCGTCCGGCCCGCAGCCCCGAGCAGAAGCTCGACGTCCTCGCCTCCTTCAGCGCCGCCGAGCCGGACGCCGACGAGGACGAGGCCGACGAGGAGGAGGCGGAGGACGTCCGCCTGCCCGCGACCGCGCTGCTCTTCCAGGCCCCGGACCCGAGCCGGGCCCGGCGCCGCGCGCGCTCCGAGGGTGGCACCCCGCGCCGCCGCACCGCCGACCAGGGCGAGCCGGCGGAGACCGCGGAACCGGCTGCCGCCAAGCAGGCCGAGCCGGCCGTCGAGGACGAGACCGCCGAGACGGCGGAGTCGACCGGGGCGACCGAGTCGACCGAGTCGACCGGTGAGGGCACCGAGGGCGGCGGCACGCGCCGTCGTCGTCGCCGCGGTGGCCGCGGCCGGCGCAACCGTGGCAACGGCCGCGAGGAGTCCACCGAGGACGCGGAGGACTCCGAGAGCACCGAGGACACCGAGGGCGAGGCGCCCGCGGCGGCCGAGGTCCCGGACACCGACGACTCGCAGGACGACGACGCTGACGACTCGGACGCGGACTCCGAGGACGACACCGAGGGCGCCAGCCGTCGTCGCCGTCGCCGTCGCCGCAGCCGCGGTGACGACGGCTCGGCCACCTCCCGCGAGGGGCGTGCCGCCCGTGACGAGATCACCGCGCTCAAGGGCTCCACCCGACTGGAGGCCAAGCGCCAGCGCCGCCGGGACGGCCGCGACGCCGGCCGCCGCCGCACGACGATCACCGAGGCCGAGTTCCTCGCCCGCCGCGAGGCGGTCGACCGCGACATGGTCGTGCGCGAGCGTGACGGCCGCACCCAGATCGCCGTGCTCGAGGACGGCGTGCTCGTCGAGCACTACGTCGCCCAGCAGCAGCAGACCTCGATGGTGGGCAACGTCTACCTCGGCCGGGTACAGAACGTCCTGCCGAGCATGGAGGCCGCCTTCGTCGACCTCGGCAAGGGGCGCAACGCCGTCCTCTACGCCGGTGAGGTCAACTGGGACGCCGTGGGCAGGGAGGGTCAGCCCCGCCGCATCGAGCAGGCGCTGTCCTCCGGTGACACCGTGCTCGTCCAGGTGACCAAGGACCCGATCGGGCACAAGGGTGCGCGCCTCACCTCGCAGATCACCCTGGCCGGCCGCTACCTCGTGCTCGTGCCCTCCGGCGCGATGACGGGCATCTCCCGCAAGCTCCCGGAGAACGAGCGCGCCCGCCTCAAGAAGATCCTCAAGCAGGTCGTCCCCGAGGGCTCGGGCGTCATCGTGCGCACCGCCGCCGAGGGGGCCAGCGAGGAGCAGCTGCGCGCCGACGTCGAGCGCCTCACCGCGAAGTGGGACGAGATCCAGGCCGCGGCGGCGTCGACGAAGTCCGCGCCGGTGCTCCTCAAGGGGGAGCCGGAGCTGGCCGTGCGCGTGGTCCGCGACGTCTTCAACGAGGACTTCCGCTCGCTCACCGTCTCCGGTGACGGCGCCTGGGAGACCATCTCGAGCTACGTGCGCGAGCTCTCCCCGGACCTCGCCGACCGCATGCACCACTGGACCGACTCCCGCGACGTCTTCGCCGAGCACCGCATCGACGAGCAGCTCGCCAAGGGCATGGACCGCAAGGTCTACCTCCCCTCGGGCGGCTCGCTCGTCATCGACCGCACCGAGGCGATGACGGTCGTCGACGTCAACACCGGCAAGTTCACCGGCTCGGGCGGCACGCTCGAGGAGACGGTGACGAAGAACAACCTCGAGGCCGCCGAGGAGATCGTCCGCCAGCTCCGGCTGCGTGACATCGGCGGCATCATCGTTATCGACTTCATCGACATGGTGCTCGAGTCGAACCGGGACCTCGTCCTGCGCCGGCTCGTCGAGTGCCTGGGCCGCGACCGCACCCGCCACCAGGTGGCGGAGGTGACGTCGCTCGGGCTCGTCCAGATGACCCGCAAGCGCGTGGGGCAGGGGCTCGTCGAGGCCTTCAGTGAGCCCTGCGAGCACTGCGGCGGTCGCGGGTTCATCGTCCACGACCACCCGGTGGAGAAGAGCTCCTCCGGCAACGGGGAGAACGGCAGCCGCCGGCGCAAGCAGCGCGGCGGTGCCAACGGCGGGGCCCGCCCCGCCGAGGCGGCCCCGGCCCCGGCCCCGGCCCCCGTGGCCGAGGACCCGCAGGCCGTCGCCGCCCGGGAGGCCGTCAAGGCCACGCTCGCGACGATCGCGGCCGCTGCCGCCCAGGCGCACTCCGAGGACGAGCCCGGGCACGAGGAGGCCGCTCCGGCTGCGCCCCCGGCTGCGGAGCCGAAGCAGCGCAGTGACCAGGACGCCGAGGCCTCGCTCGTGCTGCCCACGGCGCGCTCCGCCGAGCCCGAGGCGCCCCGGTCCACCGAGGAGGTGCGCGCCTCGCTCGAGGCGCTCGCCGCCGCGCTGCCCGCCGGCCACGACACCCCGGCCGAGGAGGACGGCGCCGCGGCGTCGGAGCCCGCAGCGCCCGCCGATGAGTCGGCGGTCAAGGCTCCGCGCGCCCGGGGTGGACGGCGCCGGACCGCTCCCGTCGCGGAGGCCGCGCCCGCGAAGGACGCTGCTCCCGTCGCGGAGGCCGCGCCCGCGAAGGACGCTGCTCCCGTCGCGGAGGCCGCGCCCGCGAAGGACGCTGCTCCCGTCGCGGAGGCCGCGCCCGCGAAGGACGCTGCTCCCGTCGCGGAGGCCGCGCCCGCGAAGGACGCTGCTCCCGTCGCGGAGGCCGCGCCCGCGAAGGACGCTGCTCCCGTCGCGGAGGCCGCGCCCGCTAAGGACGCCGCTCCCACCACGGAGGCCGGCCAGGACACCACCTCCGCCACGGCGGAGCAGTCCGGCACTCGCAAGCGCCGCCCCCGCAGGGTGACCTCCGGCGGCCCCGTCACCGCCTGACGCCTGCTCACCCGCCCCGTCACGGGGCGGGTGAGCCGTCGAGGGCGGTGTGCGCGCGGCGCACGGCCTCGTCCACCCTGGGAAGCAGGTGCAGCGAGGCCTGCCGCGAGAGACCACCGTGCTCGGCGAGCCAGGCCCGCAGCCCTGCGACCACGCGCACCTGTGCGCGGGCGTCCCCGTGGTCCGGCAGCAGCCACGCCGGGTGGCAGAAGCCCGGCAGCGCGGCGACGAGGACCTCCGGTCCGGTCACCCGCACGACGGCGTCCTGCGGCTCGATCTCGCGCTCGGCGCAGACGAGGACGAGCTCGTCCGGTGTCAACCAGACCTCGCCCTCCGTGTCGAGGTAGGTGAGCAGGTGGGACCGCACCCGCGGCAGCCGCGCTCGCACCGCGGGGTGGGTGGTCAGGGGCGCGGACGCGAAGAAGGACTCGAGGACCCGCGCTCCCGACCGTGGCACAGACACCTCATCGACCATGGGCGCAGTGTTCCAGCGAGCACTGACACTCCGGTTGTCGCATCGCGCCGCCGGTGCGAAGGTACGCAGATGGGGAGCGCGCTTGGAGAACGGCCTGTCAGCGCGGAGGACGCTTCCGCGCGGAGCACACTCACGGGGTGGCGGGTGGTGAGGCACCACCTGCGCACGACGCTGCGGACCGGGGCCATGCCTGTCGGTGCGCGGGTCGTCAGCCGCATCGTCGCCGCCGCCGAGGAGCTGGACCACCATCCCGACCTCGACCTGAGGTACGCAACGGTCGAGGTCTCGGTGACGACGCACTCGATGGGCACGCTCACCGAGGCCGACGTGGTGCTCGCCGAGCGCATCACCGCGATCGCCGACGAGCTCGGGGTGCCGCTCGACCCGACGCGCAGCAACGACCTCGAGATCGGGATCGCCGTCGTCAGACCCGAGGAGGTCCGCGCCTTCTGGGAGGCCGTGCTCGGGTACGAGGACGACGACGGCGAGCTGTCCGACCCGTCCGGACGGCTCCCGCACGTGTGGTTCCGTCGCGTCGCGGAGCGTCCGCCGCAGGGTGTCGTCGACCTCGAGGTGCACGTCCCGCACGACGTCGCCGAGGCGCGGGTCCGCGCCGCCGTCGCGGCCGGCGGGCGACTCGTGTCCGACGCGCAGGCGCCCAGCCGGTGGGTGCTCGCGGACCCCGAGGGGGCCGAGGTCCGCGTGTGCACCTGGCTCGAGAGGCACTGACCCGGGCCGCTGGACGACAGCGGCCCGTCCCGCTCCGCGGACTTCGGGACCTCGGTCCTGGCGTCGACCGGGTGTGAGGTGGTCTACTTAGGTAATGCTTACCTCACCTCAGGGCAGCACGGCCGTCGCGCACGACGTCCCGCAGGACGGACGCCCCGCGTACCGTCCCTTCGCCGTCGAGGTCGCCGGGGTCCGGGTCCTGGGCCCGAGCTTCCGCCGCGTCACCCTCACCGGCCCGGACCTGCGCTGGTTCGGGACCCACGGCCACGACCAGCGGGTCAAGCTCCTGCTCCCGCTCGAGGACGGCCACCTCACCGACGTCGGCCAGGAGGACGAGGAGACGATCCTCGCCGGCACCTGGTACGAGCGCTGGCGCCAGACGCCCGAGGACCGGCGCAGCCCGTTCCGCACCTACACGGTGCGTGGGGTGCGGCCCCTCCGCCGCGAGGTCGACATCGACATGGTCGTCCACGGGGACGCCGGTCCGGCCTCCCGCTGGCTCACCCGGGCCCGCGTCGGGGACCGTCTCGTCCTCGTCGGTCCCGACGCCCGTTCCCGCGACCACGCGATCGGCGCCGACTGGGCGCCCGGGACGGCCACCGAGCTCCTGCTCGCCGGTGACGAGACCGCCGCGCCCGCGATCTGCTCGATCCTCGAGAGCCTGCCGCCCGGTCGGCGCGCCACGGCCTTCGTCGAGGTCCCGGAGCACGGGGACGTCCTCGACGTCGACCTGCCGCCCGGTGTCGAGCTCACCTGGCTCGTCCGTGACGGCCGCGCCCACGGGGAGGAGCTCGTCCCCGCGGTCCGCACCTGGGTCGCTGCCCACGCCGCGGTCGTCGACGACGCCCGCGCCGTCGTCCGCCAGGCACTGGAGGACGTCGACGTCGACACGCAGCTGCTGTGGGACTCCCCGGTGCTCCAGGTCCAGCCGATCGACAGCTGCGGCCGCGGCGAGCGCTGCGGCTCGGACTTCTACGCCTGGTTCGCCGGCGAGGCCGCCGTCATCCGCACGCTGCGCCGCCTCCTGGTGAGCGAGGCGGGGGTCTGCCGGCGCCGTGTCGCCTTCATGGGCTACTGGCGCCAGGGTCGCGCCGAGGCGCAGTGACCGGCCGCACCACCCGTCGATGACCCAGACCCTCACCGTGAGGCCGGCCGGGCGACGCCCGGAGCTCGCCCGGCGTCGGCTGCTCGCGCTCACCGCCGCGACGCTCCTCCTCCTCGTCGTCCTCGCGGCCAGCCTCGCCCTCGGGGCCCGCGACGTCCCCCTCGGGACCGTCCTCGACGCGCTGACCGACCGGGTGCCGGGCGACAACGACCACAACGTCGTCCTCGACCAGCGCCTGCCGCGGACCGTCGTCGGGCTTCTCGTCGGCGCCGCCCTCGGCCTGGCGGGGACCCTCATGCAGGGCGTCACACGCAACCCGCTCGCCGACCCGGGCCTGCTCGGCATCAACGCGGGCGCCTCCCTCGCCGTCGTCCTGTCCATCACCGTCCTCGGTGTCACGAGCCCCGCGGGCTACGTGTGGTTCGCCTTCGCCGGGGCGGCGGCCGCGATGGTCGTGGTCTACGGGATCGGCTCGATGGGGCGCGCCGGTGCCACGCCGGTCAAGCTCGCCCTCGTCGGCACCGCCCTCACCGCCGGCATCACCTCCGTCCTCACGCTGCTGCTCCTCGGTAGTACGCCGGCGACGAACACCTACCGCTTCTGGGCCGTCGGCTCGCTCGCCGGGCGGGGGAGCGGCACCGGCGCCGACGTCGTGCTCGCCCTCCTCCCCTTCCTCGCGGCGGGCGCCGTGCTCGCCCTCCTCTCCGGCCGGGCGCTGAACCTCCTGTCGATGGGGGAGGATCTCGCCCGCGGGCTGGGGCTCAACATCCGCCGCGCGCGGCTGCTCGCGATCCTCGCCGCCGTGCTCCTCGCCGGCGCCGCGACGGCGCTCGCCGGCCCGGTCGTCTTCGTCGGGCTCGTCATCCCGCACATCGTCCGTCCGCTCACCGGCCCCGACTACCGCTGGGTGCTCGCCTTCGCCGCCCTCGTCGGGCCCGTCGTCCTGCTCGCCGCCGACGTCCTCGGCCGACTCGTCGCCCGGCCGGGCGAGCTCGAGGTCGGGCTCGTCGTCGCCCTCGTCGGCGCGCCCGTCATGATCGCCATCGTCCGCCGCGGCCGGTTGGCCGGACTATGACGACGACGTCGCCGCCCGTCGCGCCCGCCCGCGACGTCCTCCACGCGGTCCGGCGGACCCGGCGGCGCCGCACCGTCGTCGTCTGTGCCCTCCTCGCCGCCGCGGTGCTCGCGCTGGCCTGGCTCAGCCTCGTGTGGGACGGGCACACGGCGGACACCGTCGACTACTTCGGCGGCCTGCTCGGTCTGGGTGAGGGGGGCGGGGAGTTCACCATCGGACGCCTGCGGCTGCCGCGGACTGTGCTCGCGATGCTCGTCGGGGCGGCCTTCGGCATCGCCGGCGCGATCTTCCAGTCGGTGCTCGGCAACCCGCTGGCCAGCCCCGACATCCTCGGCGTCAGCGGCGGCGCCAGCTTCGCCGCCGCCTTCGCGATCCTCGCCCTCGGGCTCACCGGTGCCGCCGTCGGCCTCGCCGCCTTCCTCGGGGCCACCGCCGTCGCCGCGGCGATCTACCTGCTCGCGTGGCGTGACGGCGTCACCGGCTTCCGCTTCGTCCTCATCGGCGTCGCGTTCGCCTTCCTCGTCACCGGCGCGATCAACTACCTCCTCACCCGGAGCGAGGTCAACGACGTCCGCACGACGCTCGTGTGGCTGGTGGGCAGCCTCGGGACACCGCCGTGGGCGGACGTCGCGGTCCTCGCCGTCGCCCTCGTCCTCCTCCTCCCGCTCGTCGTCGGCGTCGCCCGCCAGCTGCGAGTCCTGGGGCTCGGCGACGAGGCGGCCGCCGGCCTGGGCGTGCGCGTCGAGCGCACCCGCCTGCTCGCCCTGGGTCTCGCCGTCGCCCTCACCGCCTCGGCGACCGCCTTCGCCGGCCCGGTCGCCTTCGTCGCCTTCGTCTCCGCGCCGATCGCGCGGCGGCTGCTGCCCGACGGCGGGACGGCGCTCGGCCCGGCCGCCCTGGTCGGCGCCGTCGTCGTCCTCGCCGCCGAGCTCGTCGCCCAGCACCTCATCCCCTCCCTGGAGGTCCCCGTGGGAATCGTCACCGGCGCCGTCGGGGCCGCGTACCTGCTGTGGCTGCTCGCCACCTCCGACCGCCGGGCGGTGACCCCGTGACCACCGCGCACGAGCTGCGCGCCGTCGGTCTGTCTCTCGCCTACGACGGGCGCGAGGTCGTCACCGGGCTCGATCTCGCGCTGCCGCCCGGCGCCGTCACCGCCGTCGTCGGCCCCAACGGCTGCGGGAAGTCGACCCTCCTGCGGGGCCTGGCACGGCTGCTGCGGCCGGTCGGCGGCAGCGTCCTCCTCGACGGCCGCCCCCTCCACGCGCTGCCCTCCCGGGAGGTGGCGCGCACGGTCGGGATCCTGCCGCAGAGTCCCAGCGCACCCGAGGGCATCACCGTCGCCGACCTCGTCGGCCGCGGTCGCCACCCCCACCAGGGCTGGTTCCGTCAGTGGGACGCGGCCGACGACGGCGTGGTCGCCGCGGCGCTCGAGGCCACGGGAACGCTCGAGCTCGCCTCCCGACGGGTCGACGAGCTGTCCGGCGGGCAGCGCCAGCGCGTGTGGATCGCCATGGTGCTGGCCCAGGACCCCGACATCCTCCTGCTCGACGAGCCCACGACCTTCCTCGACGTCACCCACCAGCTCGAGGTCCTCGACCTGCTCGTCGACCTCAACCACCGGCGCGGCACGACCGTGGTGATGGTCCTGCACGACCTCAACCTCGCGGCGCGGTACGCCGACCACCTCGTCGTCATGCGCGACGGCGAGATCACCGCCCTCGGACGGCCGGACGAGGTCCTCACCGCCGAGCTCGTCGCCGACGCCTTCGCCCTCCGGGCACGCGTCGTCCCCGACCCCGTGACCGGCTCGCCGATGGTCGTGCCCATCAGCCGGTCGGTCAGACGGCCGGCCGCCGGTCTGCCCTGACGACCCACCCCACCCCTGCCCACACCCCCCGACAAGGAGACCTCAGTGTCCCGACGTTCCATCCCGGTGGCGCTCACCGCCGCCGTGGCCCTCGCCCTGTCCGCGTGCGGTAGCTCGGAGGAGCCCGCCGACGACGCCACCGACGAGCAGGCCGTCACGATCGAGCACGCCTTCGGCACCACGGAGGTCCCGGCCGACGCGACGGACGTCGTCACCCTCGGCTGGGGCTCCACGGAGGCCGCCCTCGCCCTCGGGGTCGTCCCCGTCGGGATCGAGGCCCAGACCTACGCCGTCGACGAGAACGGGCTGCTGCCCTGGGTCAACGAGGCCCTGGTCGAGGTCGACGCCGAGCCGACGATCCTCCCGGCCACCGTCGAGGAGCCGGCGTACGAGGACATCGACGCGCTCGACCCCGACGTCATCCTCGCCCCCTACTCCGGGATCACCGAGGAGCAGTACGAGATCCTCGGGGAGATCGCCCCGACCGTCGTCTACCCCGAGGAGCCGTGGACGACGCCGTGGCGCGACGTCGTCTCGATCGTCGGGGAGTCCCTCGGCATGGCGCAGGAGGCCGAGGAGCTCGTCAGCGAGCTCGACGCCACCCTCGAGGAGACGTCCGCCGCCCACCCCGAGCTCAGCGGCGTCACGGTCGCCGCGGTCTGGGACGTCGGCGGCACCTTCTACGTGTACAAGCCGGCCGACTCGCGCGTCGACTTCCTCCTCGACCTCGGCCTGGAGAGCGCGCCGTCCGTCGAGGAGCTCGACTCCGGCGGGGAGACATTCGTCTACTCGCTGTCCTACGAGCAGACCGACCAGCTCGACGCCGACGTCGTCGTCAACTACGCGAGCACCGAGGAGGAGGTCGAGACCTTCCTCTCCCAGTCCTACGCCCAGGCCATCCCGGCCGTGCAGGACGGCGCCATCGCGAACATCACCGGTGACCAGCTCATCGCGGCGATGTCCCCGCCCACCGCGCTGTCCATCGACTGGGGCCTGGAGGAGTACGTCGAGGCGATCAGCGCCGCCGTCGACCAGGTCGGCTGACCCGTCGCGGCCCGGGCCGCGTCCGCCACTGACTACACTGGTCCTGCGCGGACGTCGGACCGGTCCGGCTGTGCCCGAAAGCACACCGGAACCGCCGGGATCTCGCTGCCGGGGCATTTGCTCGGCGGGGATGCTCCGCGTACCCTTGAACGTCGGTGCGTCGAAGACGTGCCTCCCTTGTGTGCCTCGCGCCCGCCGGTCGACCGGTAGCCGCGCGGGCCCCGTAACGACAGAGATGAGCAGCAACGTGGTGTACGCGATCGTCAAGGCCGGCGGCCGACAGGAGAAGGTGTCCGTCGGCGACGTCGTCGTCATGAACAGGGTTGACGGCAAGGTTGGTGACTCCGTCAACCTCACCCCGCTCATGCTCGTGGACGGCGACAAGGTGACCACCGGTGCGGACGACCTCGCGAAGGTCACCGTCACCGCCGAGATCGTGCGCGCTGAGCGCGGCAAGAAGATCACGATCATGAAGTTCAAGAACAAGACCGGCTACCGCAAGCGCCAGGGTCACCGCCAGGAGCTGACCCGCGTCAAGGTCACCGGCATCAAGTAGTCCGCGGCCCTCCGCACACCCCCGTTCGCACCACACGAAAGCAGGACTGAGATGGCAACGAAGAAGGGCGCCAGCTCCACCCGGAACGGCCGCGACTCGAACGCGCAGCGCCTCGGCGTCAAGCGCTTCGGTGGCCAGGTTGTCAACGCCGGCGAGATCATCGTCCGCCAGCGCGGCACCAAGTTCCACCCGGGCGAGAACGTCGGCCGCGGCAAGGACGACACCCTGTTCGCCCTCGCCGCCGGTGCCGTCGAGTTCGGCACGCGCCGTGGCCGCAAGACGGTCAACATCGTCGCGGCCGAGGCCTGAGCGAGAACGCTTCACGCTTCCCGGCGGGGGCGGACGGCACGAGCCGTCCGCCCCCGCTGATGTGTATCCGGCCCTGAGTCCTAGGAGGAGAGATGGCCAGCTTCGTCGACCGTGTCGTGCTGCACGTGGCGGGCGGGAACGGTGGCAACGGCGTCGCCTCCATCCGCCGTGAGAAGTTCAAGCCCCTCGGGGGTCCCGACGGCGGCAACGGCGGCAGCGGTGGTGACGTCATCCTCGAGGTCGACCCCCAGACGACGACGCTGCTCGCCTACCACCACTCCCCGCACCGCCGGGCCACGAACGGCGCCCAGGGCGCCGGCGACTTGCGCAACGGCCGCAACGGGGAGGACCTGATCCTGCCCGTCCCCGACGGCACCGTCGTCAAGACGCCCGACGGCGAGGTCCTCGCCGACCTCGTCGGCGCCGGGACGCGCCTCGTCGCCGCCGCCGGTGGACGCGGTGGGCTGGGTAACGCCGCCCTCGCCTCCCCGCGCCGCAAGGCCCCCGGCTTCGCCCTCCTCGGTGAGGAGGGGGAGACGGCGGACCTCGTCCTCGAGCTCAAGAGCGTCGCCGACGTCGCGCTCGTCGGCTTCCCCAGCGCCGGCAAGTCGAGCCTCATCGCGGCCCTGTCCGCGGCGCGGCCGAAGATCGCCGACTACCCCTTCACCACGCTCGTGCCCAACCTCGGCGTCGTCCAGGCCGGCGACGAGCGCTTCACCGTCGCCGACGTCCCCGGCCTCATCCCCGGGGCCAGCCAGGGCAAGGGCCTGGGCCTGGACTTCCTGCGCCACATCGAGCGCTGCGCCGTCATCGTCCACGTCCTCGACTGCGCCACCCTCGAGCCGGGCCGCGACCCGGTGAGCGACCTCGACACGATCGAGGCCGAGCTCTCGGCCTACGCCGAGGACCTCACGGTGAGCGGCAGGCTGCCGCTGGGGGAGCGGCCCCGCGTCGTCGTCCTCAACAAGATCGACGTGCCCGAGGCCCGGGACCTCGCCGAGCTGGTGCGCGCCGAGCTCGAGGGCCGCGGCCTGCCCGTCCACGAGGTCTCCGCCGCGAGCCACGAGGGGCTGCGCCCGCTGTCCTTCGCCCTCGCCGGGCTCGTCGCCCAGGCCCGCGCCGCCGCGCCGCCGGCCGAGCCGGCGCGCGTCGTCCTGCGCCCGAAGGCGGTCGACGACGCCGGGTTCACCGTGACCCAGCGCAACCGGCACGACGGCGTCTTCTTCCAGATCCGCGGCTCCAAGCCGGAGCGGTGGGTGCGGCAGACCGACTTCGCCAACGACGAGGCCGTCGGCTACCTCGCCGACCGCCTGGCGCGGCTCGGCGTGGAGGAGGAGCTCTTCAAGGCCGGCGCGAAGCCGGGTGACGAGGTCGTCATCGGTCCTCTCGAGGGCGGTGTCATCTTCGACTGGGAGCCCACCATGGCCACCGGTGCGGAGCTGCTCGGCCCCCGCGGCAGCGACCTGCGCCTGGAGGACGCCGCCTACGCCCCGCGGGCCACGCGCGCCGACAAGCGCCGTCAGTACCAGGAGCGCATGGACGCCAAGACCGCCGCCCGCGAGGAGCTGTGGACCGAGCGCGAGTCCGGACACTGGGCCACGCCCGAGGCCGAGGAGCCGCCCACGGCACAATAGGGCCGTGAACGCCGCACTCCTCGACCGCTCGGGCCTGGCCGCCGCCGGGAGGGTCGTCGTCAAGATCGGCTCCTCCTCGCTCACCGCCCCCGGTGGGCGGCTCGACCTCGACCGGGTCCGCCGCCTCGCCGCCCTCGTGGCCGAGCGGCGGGCGGGCGGGCAGGAGGTCGTCCTCGTCTCCTCCGGCGCGATCGCCGCGGGCATCGCCCCGCTCGGCCTGCCGATGCGGCCCACCGACCTCGCCACCGCGCAGGCCACCGCCTCGGTCGGGCAGGGCCTGCTCGTCGCCCGCTACACCGAGGCCTTCGCCGAGCACGGCCGGCGGGTGGGGCAGGTGCTCCTCACGGCCGAGGATCTCATCCGGCGCCAGCACTACCGCAACGCGCAGCGGGCGCTGGCCCGTCTCCTCGCCCTGGGCGTCGTGCCGATCGTCAACGAGAACGACACCGTCGCCACCGACGAGATCCGCTTCGGGGACAACGACCGCCTCGCCGCGCTCGTCGCGCACCTCGTCCGCGCCGACGCGCTCGTCCTCCTCACCGACGTCGACGGCCTCTACGACGGCCCGCCCTCCCGCCCCGGCACCCGCCGGATCGCCGAGGTCCACGGCCCCGAGGACCTCGAAGGCATCGAGGTGACCGGCCGGGGGACCTCGATCGGCACGGGCGGGATGGTGACGAAGCTCGAGGCGGCCTCGATCGCGACGAGCGCCGGGGTGCCGGTCGTCCTCACCGCCGCCGACAACGCCGAGCGGGCCCTGGCGGGGGAGCCGGTCGGCACGTGGTTCGCCGCGACCGGCCGCCGCAAGAGCACCCGCCGCCTGTGGCTGGCCCACGCCGCCCGCACGAGCGGCCGGCTCGTCCTCGACGACGGCGCCCTCCACGCGATCACCCACGGCAAGCGCTCGCTCCTCGCGGCCGGGGTCACGGGGGTCGAGGGCGACTTCGAGCCCGGGGACCCGGTCGAGCTCGCCAGCGCCGCGGGCGTCGTCACCGCGCGCGGGCTCGTCGCCTACAGCGCCGCGGAGGTCCGCGAGATGCGCGGGAGGACGACGGCGGAGCTCCAGGAGCGGGACGGCACCGCCCACCCGCGCCCGGTCGTCCACCGCGACGACCTCGTCATCGTCCGCCGCTACTAGGAGCCCTCCGGCCAGCTGTCCGGGGCCTCCTTGCCGCCCTCGACGACCTCCTCCTGAACGCCGGGCAGCTCGGTCCAGTCGTCCTTGGGGCGGTAGCCGAGCTCGAGCATCGTGTTCGTGAGGTCCCAGCGGCGGTTGGGGTTGTCGGAGACGGCGTAGTAGACGCCGTAGGGGACCTCGGCCTCGATGGCGCGGCGCACGACGTGCTCGCAGTCGTCCGGGCTCAGCCACATCGCGCGCAGCACGTCCTCCTCCGCCTCGAGGGGGTCCTCGGTGTACCAGCCGATGCGCAGCGCGATGAACTCCAGGCCGTGCTCGTCGTGGTAGAAGCGGCCCAGCGTCTCGCCGAAGACCTTCGACACCCCGTAGAGGGAGTCCGGGCGCGGCAGGTGGTGCGGGTAGACCGGCCACTCGCCGAGGCGGTCGTACATGCCCATCGCGTGGTTGGAGGAGGCGAAGACGACGCGCCGCACCCCGGCCTCGCGCGCCGCCTCGAGCACGTTGCGGGTACCGACAATGTTGGCGCGGAGCACGGCGTCCCACTCCGACTCCGGTGACGCCGCCCCCGCGAGGTGGACGACGACGTCGACGCCCTCCATGAGCCCGAGCACCTCGGCGTAGTCGTCGAGGTCGGCGATGTGGAGGGTGTCCTCCTGCTCGTCGGTCGCGGGGTGGCGGCCCTGCGTCACGAGGTCGTAGTCCCCGCCGAGGCGGTCCTCGAGAAGTACACCGATGCCGCCGGTCGCACCGGTGAGCAGCACCCTGGTCCGTCGCGTGTCTGAGGTCATGGCCCCATCGTGCAGGCGGACCGGGGCGCTCGCAGCCGGGGCGTCAGCGGGAACGCTCGGCGTCCTCCGTGCGATCGTCCGCGGCGGGGACGGTGCAGACGCCGTCGACGCACACGGCGGCGTCGTCGTCACCGACCATCGTCAGCCCCGCGGGAGGCGGGAAGGTGGGGAGGACCGGCTCGGTCATCGCGCCGCCACCGCCTCGCTGCGGACCTGCTCGAGGGCCTGGGTGAAGACGGCCGCCTGCTGGGCGCCCGAGACGCCGTACTTCCCGCCGATGACGAAGAAGGGCACGCCCTGGATGCCGTAGGCGCGGGCCTGGGCGATGTCCGCGGCGACGGCCTCGGAGTGGGTGCCCTCCTCGAGGGCGGTGCGCAGGGCCTCGGGGTCCAGCCCGGCGTCCGCGCCGAGCGCGACGAGCTCCTCGACCTTGCCGACGTGGCGGCCCTCGACGAAGTACGCGCGGAAGAGACGCTCGACGAGCTCGAGCTGGCGGCCGTGCTGCCTGGCGTGGTGGAGGGCCTCGTGGGCGAGGAGGGTCTTGGTCTGGCGCACGGCGGCGTAGTCGTACTCCAGGCCCACCTCGGCGGCGATGGCCGTCACCTGCTCGAGCATCTGCTCGACCTGGGCGTGCGGCATGCCCTTGTGCCGGGAGAGGAAGTCG
Source organism: Georgenia phoenicis (assembly GCF_047302425.1). NCBI lineage: Bacteria > Bacillati > Actinomycetota > Actinomycetes > Allobogoriellales > Allobogoriellaceae > Georgenia > Georgenia phoenicis. The sequence goes on from NZ_CP154855.1 coordinate 1,471,435, forward strand.
GCCGCGCTGCCCTCGAAGTCGACCGGGGTGTCCGGCGCGAGCTCGAAGGAGTGGTAGGTGACGGTGACGTCGCCGTCGAAGGCGGCCACGCCCTCCTCGAAGCGGCGCTTGCCGATGTAGCACCACGGGCAGGCGATGTCGGACCAGATGTCGACGTGGATGGGTGAGGTCATACCAGCGCCAACCGCGGGCGGCGCCGGGTTCTTCCCGGCGTGCTCAGCCGCGCGCGGTGTAGGTGAGGCAGTCGGCTGCCGAGCCGCCCGCACCGACGCGGATCTCGCTCGCCGTGCACTCGAGCTCGGCGTTGTGCACGCAGTCGGTGCGCTGGCAGGCGCCGACGTGGGCCAGCACCTTGTCCAGTCCGCCCTTGGTGCCGAGCGGGATGAAGGTGACGCACGCGGCGTCGCCCCGCTCCCCGGCGATCGTCACCGCGGCGGCGTGACAGTCGTGGTCGTGGTTGAACCCGCAGCCGGTCACCGCGCCCTCGGTGACCGGGGGCAGCTCCGCCAGAGCGCTCATCGTCCTGCTCCTCGCCTCGTGCCGCTCGTCGTCGTCTCGCGGCCCTGCCCCGAGAATAGACCGGAAATGGCAAGAAAGCAGCAGGAAATGGTGAGGAGAAATGGTGAGGAGAGCCTTACCTCACCTATTCCGTAAAACGCAACGCCAGCGTTTCGTTGAACGTGTCACGCGGTCTTCTTGCTCGCGGTCTTCTTGCGGGCGGCGGGCTTCTTCGTGGTCGAGGACGACGACGAGGAGGACTTCTTCGCGGCGGTCGACTTCGCGGCCGGCTTCTTCTTCTCGGCCGTCGAGGAGGAGGTCTTCTTCGTCGTCGACGAGGACGCCTTGGAGGCGGACCCCGAGCCGGCCTTCTTCTCCTTGGCCGCGGAGACCGAGCGGCGCAGGGCCTCCATGAGGTCGAGGACCTCGGCCTCCTCACCCTCCTCGCGGTCGGTGCCGAAGGTCTCCTCGGTGTCGACGGTGTCGCCCTGCTCGAGCTTCGCCTCGACAAGGGTGCGCAGCTGGGCCTGGTACTCGTCGGTGTACTCCGACGGGTCGAAGTCGCCGGAGAAGTTCTCCACCAGCGCCTGGCTCATCTCCAGCTCCTTGGCGCTGATCCGCACGTCCTTGTCGATCCCGGCGAAGTCGGGCTGGCGCACCTCGTCGTCCCACAGGAGCGTCTGGAGGACCATGACGTCGTCGCGGACCCGCAGTGCACCGAGCTGGGTGCGCTGGCGCAGGGTGAAGGACACGATCGCCGTACGGTCGGTCTCCTCGAGGGTGCGGCGCAGCAGTGCGTAGGACTTCGCGGAGGTCGAGGCGGGGGCGAGGTAGTAGGTCTTGGCCATCATCACCGGGTCGACCTGGTCGCTCGGCACGAACTGGAGGATCTCGATCTCGCGGGACTTCTCCGTCGGCAGCTCCGCGAGCTCCTCGTCGGTGATGACGACGGTCCGGTCGCCGTCGTCGTAGGCCTTGTTGATGTTGTCCCACTCGACCGCCTCGCCGCAGATCTCGCAGCGGCGCTGGTAGCGGATGCGGCCGCCGTCGGCGTCGTGGACCTGGTGCAGGCGCAGGTCGTGGCTCTCGGTGGCGCTGTAGACCGAGATCGGGACGTTGACCAGCCCGAAGGTGATCGAGCCCTTCCAGATCGCGCGCATGCTCCTGCCTCCTCGCCGGCGGGTGCCGGCCCTCGTCGGTCTGCCCCCAGTGAAGTGCCCGTACCGTACTCCCGCCAGCGGAGATCCGGGAGGGGGAGCGGCAAAGTCGGTACAGGACCACCCCCTGCCCCCTACGGTGGAGGCGCGCACGGACGCGCGGAAGGAGCGGGCATGGAGATCTGGCTGTGGGTCGTCACGGCGGTGGTGGCGATCATCTTCCTCGGCTCCGGGGTGTCCAAGATCGTCACCTCCCGGCAGGCGCTCTACGACAGCGGCATGACCTACGTGCAGGACGTGCACCCCGCCGCGCTCAAGGGGATCGGCGTCCTCGAGCTCGCCGGCGCCCTCGGCCTCGTCCTGCCGCCCACGCTCGAGCGCGCCGTCCACCTCGTGCCCGTCGCGTCAGGGGCGCTCGCCGTCATGATGCTCGTCGCCACCGCCCTCCACGTGCGCCGCCGCGAGCCCTTCGCCGTGCCGCTGGCGCTCGCGGTCATCGCGGCCACGCTCACCGTGCTGCGGCTCACGGCCTACCCCGTGTAGGTGCGCGGCCCGCGCCCGCCGGGCAGCATGGCGCCATGGCGAAGGACGGCGCACCCGTGGTCGTGCAGGTGGACGGCCGCCGGCTGCGCCTGACCAACCTCGACAAGGTCCTTTACCCAGCCACGGGCACGACCAAGGCCGACGTCCTCGAGTACTACTCACAGATCGCGCCGGTCATGCTGCCGCACTGCGCCGGGCGGCCCGCCACCCGCAAGCGCTGGCCGAACGGCACCGGCACGGGGCAGGACCCGGGCCAGGTGTTCTTCCAGAAGAACGTCGAGGCCGGCGCCCCGGAGTGGGTCGAGCGGGTGGAGATCGAGCACAGCGACCACGTCAACACCTACCCGCTCGTCGACAGTGCCGCGACGCTCGCGTGGTTCGCGCAGGTGGCCGCGCTCGAGGTCCACGTGCCGCAGTGGCGGGTGAGCAGCGACGGGCAGCGGCGCAAGCCCGACCGCCTCGTCCTCGACCTCGACCCCGGCGAGGGCGCGGGCCTGGCCGAGTGCGTCGAGGTGGCGGTCCTCGCGCGCGACATCCTCCAGGGCATGGGCCTGGACCCCGTCCCGGTGACGAGCGGCTCCAAGGGCATCCACCTGTACGCCGCGCTGCGGGGCACCGCCACGTCCGACGAGGTGAGCGAGGTGGCCAAGGAGCTGGCCCGCAGCCTCGAGGCGGACCACCCCGACCTCGTCGTGTCGAACATGAAGAAGGAGCTGCGGCGCGGGAAGGTCCTCGTCGACTGGTCGCAGAACAACGGGAACAAGACGACGATCGCGCCCTACTCCCTGCGTGGCCGGGAGCGGCCGATGGTCGCCGCCCCGCGCACGTGGCGCGAGCTCACCCACCCGAGCCTGCGGCACCTGGACCTGCGCGAGGTCGTCGAGCGCGTCGAGCGCCGGGGCGACCCGATGGCCGGGCTGGGGGAGGCGGCCGACCAGGCCGGCGGGCAGCCGCGGCGCGACCGGCTCGAGGTGTACCGCGCCAAGCGCGACGCCGCGAAGACCCCCGAGCCCGTGCCCGCCGCCGTCGCCCCCGACGACGGCACCCTCTCCTTCGTCATCCAGGAGCACCACGCCAGCCGCCTCCACTGGGACCTGCGCCTCGCGCACGACGGCGTCCTCGTCAGCTGGGCGCTGCCCAAGTGCGTGCCGACGTCGCCCAGGAAGAACCACCTCGCGGTCCAGACCGAGGACCACCCGATGGAGTACCTCACCTTCTCCGGGACGATTCCCAAGGGCGAGTACGGCGCGGGCGAGATGACGATCTGGGACACCGGGACCTACACCTTCGAGAAGTGGCGGGAGGGCAAGGAGGTCATCGTCACGCTCACCGGCCAGGAGGACGGCGGGCTCGCCGGCCCCGACGGGCCGGGCCGCACGAGCCGCTTCGCGCTCATCCACACCGGTGGCCGGTCCGAGGGGGAGGAGAACCACTGGCTCATCCACCTCATGTCCGCCCCCGACCAGCCCCCGGCGGCCTCCCTCTCGCGCCGAGAGCGGGACTCTCCGGCGCCCACCTCCCGCCCCTCGCGCCGAGAGCCGGAGTCTCCGGCGCCGTCGTCGGACCGCGACGCCTCGCCGGAGTTCGTCGTCCCCATGCTCGCCACCCTGAGCGAGGCCACGGCCCTCGACGCCTCGGCCGAGTGGGCGGTGGAGATGAAGTGGGACGGGGTGCGCGCCGTCGTCCTCGTCGAGGACGGGCAGGTCCGCCTCGTGGGCCGCAGCGGGCGGGAGGTCACCGACACCTACCCCGAGCTCGCCGGCCTCGCCGAGTGCGTCGACGCACGCACCGCCGTGCTCGACGGGGAGATCGTCGCCCTCACCGACACCGGCCGCCCCGACTTCGGCCTGCTCCAGCAGCGCATCCAGCTGACCGATGCGCGGGCCATCGCCCGGGCGGCGGAGGAGAACCCGGTGCGCCTCATGCTCTTCGACGCGCTCGCCGTCGACGGCACGAGCCTGCTGCGCCGGACCTACGACGAGCGGCGGGAGGTGCTCGAGGACGTCGTCGACCCGTCGGGCTGCGCACTCGTCGAGATCCCGCCCGCCTTCGACGGCGACCTCGAGGCCGCCGTCACCGCCAGCCGCCAGTGGCAACTCGAGGGCGTCGTCGCCAAGCGGCGCGACTCCACCTACACCCCGGGACGGCGCAGCCGCTCGTGGCTCAAGATCAAGCACGCGAGCACCCAGGAGGCCGTCGTCGTCGGCTGGCGCCCGGGGCAGGGCAACCGGGCGGGGAAGGTCGGCTCCCTCCTCCTCGCGCTGCCCGAGGACGGCGAGCTGCGGTACATCGGGCGGGTGGGGACCGGCTTCTCCGAGAGGGACGCCGCGCAGTGGGCTCGTGAGCTGAGCCGCGAGGAGCGCAAGACCGCCCCGCTCGAGGTGCCCCGCCCCGAGGCGCGGGACGCGCGGTGGGTGACGCCGCGCCGGGTGGCCGAGGTCGAGTTCGCGGAGTGGACCTCCACCGGACGCCTGCGTCACCCGCGCTGGCGTGGCTGGCGGCCCGACAAGGAGCCGGCCGACGTCGTCCTGGAGACCTGAGCGTCGCAGGGCCCCCAGCCCGAGGACGTAGCATGCGCTCGGACGAAAGGAGCTGGGATGGCGACACGCGCGGTCCTCCGTGCCGAGGACCTGTGGGCGGGCTACCCCGGGGCGCACGTGCTCCGCGGGATCGACCTCGAGGTCCGGTCCGGCGACGCACCGCTCGGGATCGTCGGGCCCTCGGGAGCCGGGAAGACGACACTCGTGCGGGCCCTGCAGGGCCAGCTGCGGCCCGTCCAGGGCACGGTGACCTTCAACGACCGCCCCGTCCACCGCTTGCCGCGCAAGGACGGCAAGACCTTCAAGGCGGCGGTGCGCTTCACCTCCCAGGACTCCCTCACGGTCACCGACCCCCGGCTCACCGTCGCCCGCAGCCTCGGGCTCGCGCTGGGCGAGGCACGCAAGGCCGGACGTACCCACGCGACGTCGATGTGCGACCTGCTCGACGCCGTCGGCCTCCCCTCTGGGTTCTCCACGCGGCGCCTCGCCACCCTCTCGGGCGGGGAGAAGCAGCGGGTGGCGCTCGCGGCGGCGCTCGCGACCCGGCCGGAGATCCTCGTCCTCGACGAGCCGCTCACCGCCGTCGACCCGCAGTCGCGCGCCAACCTGGCCCGGCGGCTGGCGGGCCTGCTCGCCGAGCTGGACACCGCCGTCGTCCTCGTGTCCCACGACCTCGAGCTCGTCGAGCGCACCTGCAGCCAGGTCCACATCCTCGCCGAGGGCACCTTCGTCGCCACCGGCCCGCTCGGGGAGCTCCTCGGCGGTGCCGACCAGCACCCCACGGTGCGCGAGCTCGCCGAGGCCGCGCCGCTGGCGGTCCAGCGCTTCCGCTGAACGCCCCCGCATACGCCGACAGCCGGAATCCTCCGCGGAGGAGCCCGGCTGTCGGCGTCAGTGAGCGGGGTGGGGTCAGCTGGCGTCGCCGCTGGCGGCGCGGAACATCCACGCCTGCTTCTCGAGGCCGCTGGCGACCGTGACGAGGAGGTCGTGGCTCAGCGGGTCGCTCTCCTCGATGTCGTCGAGCCGGCCCTTGATGCGGTCGGCGACGCCCTGGAGGCGCTCCTCGAACTGGCGGATGACCTTGTCGTCGGCGAGGCGACCGCCCGACAGGGCCTCGACCTGGGTGGAGCTGGCCACGGTGGAGGCGCGGCCGTCGGGCTCGCCGCCGATCGCGACGAGGCGCTCGGCGACGTCGTCGGAGGCGAGGCGGACCTCGGAGGTGACCTCGTCGAGCTGGAGGTGGACGGAGCGGAAGTGCGACCCGTAGATGTTCCAGTGCGCCTGCTTGGCCTGCAGGGACAGGTCGATGAGGTCGACGAGGGTCTCCTGAAGTCCGGTGAGGACCTTCTCCGTGGGCTTGGCAGCCATCTGCTCTCTCCCTTCCGCGGCGCACGTCCTGTGCCCGCGACGACGATGACGAACGCTGTCGAGCATATGGCGGGGCCCCGACAGCCGCCTCCCGCACGCCCTGCGGTAAGGTGAGCCACATGTCGCGACGGGTCCTCCTTACGCAGCCGCGCTGACCACAGCGGGCGCCATCGGCGCCGCATCAGCGCGGCCCACCTCCCTGCGGGGAGGTTTTCTCATGCCAGGAGCGACCACCCCCACCGTGAGGATCACATGAGCACCGAGACCCCCGTCCCCGCGGAGCCCCGTTTCCGCTACACCGCCCGGCTGGCCGCCGAGATCGAGCAGGCCTGGCAGGACCGCTGGGAGGAGCTGGGCACCTTCCACGCGCCCAACCCCGCCGGCGGGCTCGCGGGGGACGCGGGCGACTCGCCCTTCTACGTGCTCGACATGTTCCCCTACCCCTCGGGCAAGGGGCTGCACGTGGGCCACCCGCTGGGCTACATCGCTACCGACGTCGTGGGCCGCTACCAGCGGATGAAGGGCAGGAACGTCCTCCACGCCCTGGCCTACGACGCCTTCGGCCTGCCCGCCGAGCAGTACGCCGTGCAGACCGGCCAGCACCCCCGGATCACCACCGAGGAGAACATCGCCAACATGCGCCGCCAGCTGCGGCGCCTGGGCCTGGGCCACGACGACCGTCGCTCCTTCGCGACGACGGACCGCGAGTACGTCCGCTGGACCCAGTGGATCTTCCTGCAGATGTACAACGCCTGGTACGACGAGGACGCCGAGCGTCCCGGCGGCGGCCGCGGCGCCGCGCGCCCGATCAGCGAGCTGGAGGCCGCCTTCGCCGACGGCACCCGGCCCACGCCGTCGGGCACGGCCTGGGCGGACATGGACGACGACGCACGCGCCGCCGCCCTCGACGCGCACCGCCTCGCCTACGTCTCCGACGCGCCGGTCAACTGGTGCCCCGGGCTGGGCACGGTGCTGGCCAACGAGGAGGTGACCGCGGACGGGCGTTCCGAGCGCGGCAACTTCCCGGTGTTCAAGCGGAACCTGCGCCAGTGGATGATGCGGATCACCGCCTACGCCGACCGCCTGGTCGACGACCTCGACCACATCGACTGGCCGGACAAGGTCAAGGCGATGCAGCGCAACTGGATCGGGCGCTCCGAGGGCGCGATCGTGCGCTTCGCGCTGCCCTCCCGGGTGAGCGCGGGGGAGGCTCCCGGCGGCGCTGCCGACCTGGCGCTGGAGGTCTTCACCACCCGCCCGGACACGCTCTTCGGGGCGACCTTCATGGTCGTGGCACCCGAGCACCCGCTCATCGACGACGCCGTGCCGGCCACCTGGCCCGAGGGCACCCAGGAGTCGTGGACCGGTGGGCACGCGAGCCCCGCCGAGGCCGTCGCGGCCTACCGCGGGCAGGCGGCGGCCAAGACCGAGGCGGAGCGGCAGGAGGAGGGACGCGCCAAGACCGGCGTGTTCACCGGCGCCTTCGCGACCAACCCGGTCAACGGGGCCCAGCTGCCCGTCTTCGCCGCCGACTACGTCCTCATGGGCTACGGCACCGGCGCGATCATGGCGGTGCCCGGCGGCGACCAGCGCGACTACGAGTTCGCCCAGGCCTACGGGCTGGACGTCGTCCACACCGTGCAGCCGCCCGCCGAGCACACCGAGGGCGCGTGGACGGGCGACGGCGAGATCATCAACTCCGCCAACGAGGAGATCTCCCTCAACGGGCTGGGCGTGGCCGAGGCCAAGGCCGCGATCACCGAGTGGCTGGCGGCCCGCGGGCTGGGGGAGGCGCGCACCACCTACCGGCTGCGCGACTGGCTGTTCTCCCGCCAGCGCTACTGGGGCGAGCCCTTCCCCGTCGTCTACGACGAGGAGGGCCGCGTCCACACGCTGCCCGAGTCGATGCTGCCGGTCGAGCTGCCCGAGGTCCCGGACTTCTCCCCGCGGACCTTCGACCCCGACGACGCGACCTCCTCCCCGGAGCCCCCGCTTGGACGAGCCGAGGAGTGGGTGACGGTCGAGCTCGACCTGGGCGACGGCGTCAAGACCTACCGCCGCGACACGAACACGATGCCCAACTGGGCCGGTTCCTGCTGGTACGAGCTGCGCTACCTCGACCCCGACAACACCGAGCGGCTGGTCGACCCGGCCAACGAGCAGTACTGGATGGGCCCGACGGCGGACAAGCCCTGTGGCGGCGCCGACCTGTACGTCGGTGGCGTCGAGCACGCCGTGCTCCACCTGCTCTACGCCCGCTTCTGGCAGAAGGTGCTCTTCGACCTCGGGCACGTCTCGAGCGTGGAGCCCTTCCACAAGCTCTTCAATCAGGGCTACATCCAGGCCTACGCCTTCGCCGACGCCCGCGGGCAGTACGTCCCCGCGGACGAGGTCGAGGAGGTCGCGGCCGAGGACGGCTCCGGCGAGGTCACCTACCGCTGGCAGGGCCAGGAGGTCTTCCGCGAGTACGGGAAGATGGGCAAGTCCCTCAAGAACATCGTCACGCCCGACGACATGTACGAGGCCTACGGCGCCGACACCTTCCGGGTGTACGAGATGTCGATGGGGCCGCTGGACCTGTCCCGCCCGTGGGAGACGCGCGCCGTCGTCGGCTCCCAGCGCTTCCTGCAGCGGCTGTGGCGCAACGTCGTCGACGAGGAGACCGGCGAGCTGCTCGTCACCGACGAGCCGGCCGACGAGGAGACCCGCCGCCTGGTCGCGAGGACGATCACCGACGTCGAGACCGAGATGTCGGCGATGCGGGTCAACACCGCGATCGCGCGCCTCATCGTGCTCAACAACCACCTCACCGGGCTGGCGGCCACGCCGCGCGAGGCCATCGAGCCGCTGCTGCTCATGCTGGCGCCCGTGGCCCCGCACATCGCGGAGGAGCTGTGGCGGCGCCTGGGGCACGAGACCTCGCTGGCCCACGAGCCCTTCCCGGTGGCCGACCCGGCGCTGCTCGTCGCCGACACGGTGACCTGCATCGTCCAGGTGGCCGGCAAGCTGCGCGACAAGCTCCAGGTGCCGGTCTCCATCGAGGCGGACGAGCTGGAGCGGCTGGCGCTGGAGACGCCGGGCGTCAAGCGCGCGCTGGGTGACCGCGGGATCCGCAAGGTCATCGTGCGGGCGCCCAAGCTCGTCAACATCGTGCCGGCGTAGCCCGCCTCTTCACGTGCCGAGGGCCGGACTCCCCACGGGGAGTCCGGCCCTCGGTGTCAGCCCTCCAGGCGGGGGAAGGCGCGGTCGAGGTAGACGAGCGGCTCGGCCTCGTCCTCGCGGTGGGCGAGGACCGCGCGCAGCGCGATGAGGAGGCTGTCGCCGACCGGCACGCGCTGCTCGACGACGCCCCTGATCCAGGCGGTGGTGCCGGGCAGGACGGGCTCGCCGGTGGGCAGTGAGCAGTAGTCGAGGCCGGCGAAGCGGTCGCTGCCCCGGGCGGCGAAGCGGCGGGCGAGGTCCTGCTGGTCCTGGCTCAGGAAGTTGACGACGACGCTCGGGGCGCTGTCGAGGATGCGGCGCGAGGTGGAGCCGGCGGCCACGGAGAAGGCGAGCATGGCGGGGTTCGCGGCGACGGAGATGACCGAGGTGGCGGTGAAGCCCGCCGGCCCGTCCGGCGTGGCGCAAGTGACGACGGCGACGCCGGCCGGGTGGCGGCGGAAGACGGCCTTGAAGTCCTCGCTGCTCACCGACTCGGGGAGAGCGGTGGGGGTGGCGGGCTGCTCGGCGGTCATCGACGGTCCTTCGCGGTGGGGTCCGGGTCTGGACCCATTGTCCGTCAGGCCGCGCCGCGAGGGGATGTGAGGTGCGCGTCCGTGGCCGAGACCGGCCGGACCGGCCCGCGCGTCCGGGATCCCGGCGAGGGCTCAAAAGGGCGGCTCGGTGTCCTCCGTCCCGGTCCGCACCCAGGTGACGCGGCCGTGGTGGTCCCGCTGGTACACGTGCCCGCTCGGGGTGGTCCACCGGAAGGTGCCCCCGCCGAGGTGCTCGAGGCGGAACTGACCGAGGGTCTTGACGGTGTGGTCCGGGCGGCACCCCGCGCCGAGGTTGCCGGCGCTCGTGGGGCCCTCGGGGAAGGGGACGACGTGGTCGAGGTCGCAGCTGTGGGCCGGGGTGGAGCAGCCGGGGACGACGCAGGTGCGGTCGCGGGCCCTGACGAACTCGGCAAGCGCGGCGGGCGGTCGGTAGCGGGTGCGGCCGACGTCGAGGACCTCGCCGCTCAGCGGGTCGGTGACGATCCGCTGCCAGGTTCCTGCGCTCATCGCCAGCGCACGGGCGACGTCCGGGGTGATGGGGCCGTAGCCCTCGAGCTCGGCGACCTCGGCCAGCGGGAGCGGGGGGTCGTCGGCAGGGCTGTCCCCTGGAGGGTCGTGGGCAGAGCTCGCCCCTGAGGCCTCGTCGGTGTCTTCGACGAGGTGCTCCCAGCACTCGCCGACGGCGGGGAAGGCTCCCTGCGTCTCCGGCGGGAGGACGAGGACCGACAGCGGCACGTCCACCCGGATGACGGCACGCCTGCCGCCGATGGTGCCGACCGGCATGTAGAACATCCGGAGGTAGTCGCTGACGGGCTGCAGGTCGGGTGTGCCGGTGGCGGCCGACGGGGTGTCGGGCACGGCGGCGTCGGTGCCGTCGTCCGTCTGAACGGCCCCGTCGTCGCCGTCGCCGCGCAGGGCGGCCACGCCGGCGCCGCCGACCTGCCCGTCCCCACCCGCCTCCGTGGCCGGCGCGGCACTCGGCTGCTGCGGCAGGCCGATGTAGCCCAGCTCCAACGCGGTGTGGCCCATGAGACCGAAGGCGTCGGCGCGGAGCTGGTCGATCGTGCGGCTGTCGCCGGCCGCCTTGGCACTGCGGGCCGCGGCCTCGAGGGCGAGGTCGAAGCCCGCTGCGTCCGTGGCGGGCAGGAACGCGTGGATCGAGGCCATGCCGTCGGGCAGCGGGCGCGGGTGGTCCACCCGCCGCTGCTCGCGTGCCCGGCGGTGCCGCTGGACCGCCCGGCTCGGGTCGATCGCGATGATCGCCTTCTCCACCGCCCGGGTGAGCTGCGCCGGAGACTGGTGCGGAGCGTCGGGCAGGACCACCCGCTGGACCTCCCACGCGACGTCCGCCGGCTGATCCGCGAGGCGACGCGTGAGCACCGCGGCCTTGACGGGGTCGATGAGGCCGGTGCGCAGCGCCGCGGCCGTCTGGTCGAGCTTGTCCCGGTAGAGGAAGGCGTCCCCCACCATGCGCCGCGCCGCGAAGCGGGTGATCCCCAGCCGCGGGGCGAGCTCGGCGGCCGCGCTGTCCGTGGCGATCTTGCCGCCCGGCAGGGGGTGGTGCGGGTTGACGCCCGGCCGGCCGGCCAGGGCTCCGCTGAGCTCGGTGGCTCGGGCCGTGGCCCAGGACGCCAGCCGCTGGTAGCCGGCGACCATCTCGACCAGGTCGTACAGGCCGACACCGCGTGGGGTCAGCGCCTCGAGTGCTGCAGCGAGACCCGGCCCCGGTGCCAGGGAGGTGAGCAGCCGGCCCAGCTCTGCGCCGTCGTCGTCCATCGTGGCGCGGTACCCGAGCGGGTCGGGAGGAAGAGGAGGGAGCTCGTCGGGGCCGTCGTCCTCGACGGGGATCTCCGTGGCCCAGCGCTCGTCCGGTCCGGCGCCCGGCGGGAGCGGGTCCGGCGGGAGGGGAGGCAGCTCGGCCGGGCCGTCGTCGAGCACGAGCCAGGGCGGGGGACCGGGCTGCTCAGCCTGTGTCGCTGCCATCTCGCTCACCTCCCTCGGTGCTCTCGACCTGATGACTCCACCGTATGACCGACCACTGACATTCCCCGTGGTGACGGTTGACACCTGAAGTGAGGCCCGGCTAGCGTCTGCCTCAGGTTCAGAGCACCAGTGCGCACATCGAGTGCGCTAAGCCCCGGCTTGCTGGTCGGCAACCCGCCACGTGCGGCGGGTGCCCCGGGTGATGACCTGGTCCCGTGACCGTCGGGACAACGGAGCGCACCGCGACGGTGCCAGCACGCGAAGGACGTACCAGGATGACCACGCACCTCAGCCCCCGGCAGATCACCAGCCGTAGCGGCAGCAGCATGTGCATGTGCGGTCGTCCGCGTATGTCGGCCTGACATACGAGAAGCGACGCCCTCGGCGCGAGCCGCGCTGACGCGTCACCCCTGATCCAGCCCCCGAGCCGCCGGCGAGTGACACGCCAGGCGCCGGACCCGGCGCATCAGGTCTCACGTCCTTCCCGCGCCCCCACGGCGCTGCGACCTCGATTGGTACTGCCATGACTGCTGCGTTCCTGCCCACCCGCACCACTGCCACGACCTCGACGACGGCGACCATCGCCCTGGATTTGTCCGGCCTCGGCGCCCCCGCCCACGACCGAGAGGCCGCCGCCGGTCTCCCGGCCGAGCAGGCGAACCTCGTGCGCCTCGCCTCCTACGCCCGCGCCGCCCACAAGGGCGGGGTCTCCTTCGTCACCCTCGGCGAGAACTTCCGCCTCCGCGCCGACGCCGCACCCCGCGCCAACGCCTGGCTCGACCCGGTCGTGGCCGCCCGCCGCATCAGCCCCAGCGCCGGCGGCACGGGCCTCGTGCCTACCGTGCAGCTGGGCCGCGCCGACTCGACCGTGGCCGCCGAGCTCGCACAGTTCAACCGCAAGAGCGGCTCGTGGGCCGGTCTGCAGGTGGCCCGCGGCGGCACCGCCCAGGTGACCGCGCTGCCGCAGCTCGGTGACCTCCTCGAGGACCTCGTCCGCAGCACCGCCGAGCGCTCGAGCCAGCGGCCCACCGTGGTCCTGCCGCTCGAGCAGGAGTCGGAGCTGCCCGCGGCCGCCGAGCTCGCCGACGTCGTCCGCCTCCGGGAGGCCGACCTGAGCTGGGCGCGGGAGCTGCGTTTTGCCGTCCGCTCCGCCGCGCGCGCCGCCGGCCGCGGCCCCGTCCGCGTGCTCGTCGACCTCCGCACGATCATCGCCGCCGACTACGAGTCCGCCCGCGCCCGCGCCGACCTCCTCACCGACATCGCCGGTGGCGACGAGGGCTGGGCGGGTGCGCTCGAGGCCGTCGGCACGGTGGGCGACGTCGTCGCGACCATCGAGCGGTGGCTCGAGGCGGGTGCGGCGGACGGTTTCGTCGTCCTGCCCGGCTCCATCCCCGCCGACGTCCAGCGGCTCCTGCGCGGGATCATCCCGGCGCTCCAGGCGCGCGGGCTGGTCGGCGTGGCAGGTGGGGCGGAGGCGCAGCCGGTCCCGGCCTGAGCGCGGGCGGATGCGATGATGGGCTGATGCCCGGCGTCGCGGTCCTCACCGACTCCACGGCCTCCCTGTCCCCGGCGACGGCGGAGCGTCTGGGGATCCGCGTGGTCCCGCTGCGCATCGTGCTCGACGGCGTGGACCACCCCGACGACGCCCTGAGCCGCGAGGAGCTCGCCGCTCACCTTCGTGGCGGCGGCACGGCGACGACGTCGCAACCCTCCCGGCAGGCGCTCACCGACGCGATGGAGGCTGCCGTCGACGACGGTGCCTCCGCCGTCGTGTGCCTGCACCTGTCGGCCGAGCTGTCGGGGACGGTGGCCCTCGCCCGGCTCGCCGCCGAGGAGGTGACCGAGCGGCGTGGCACGCCGGTGCACGTGGTCGACACGCGCACCGTGGGCGGTGGGACGGGGTTCGCCGCGGTCGCGGCCGCCGAGCGGGCAGCCGGCGGGGCGGACGTCGAGAGCGTCCTCGCGGCGGCGCGGGAGACTGCCGCCCGCAGCAGCGTCCTCTTCGCGGTGCCGGACCTGCGCCACCTCGCCCGCGGCGGGCGGATCGGCCCGGCACGCGCCTTCGTCGGCTCTGCGCTGGGCGTGCGTCCGATCCTCGCGCTGCGCGGCGGGTGTCTCGCCGTCACCGAGACGGCGCCGGGCGCTGCCCGCACGCGGCGCCGGATCGTCGAGCTCGCCGTGCGCGCCGCTGGTGGGCCGGGTGCCGCCACCCCGCGCGGCGACGGCGGGCCCGTCCGGGTGGCCGTCCACCACTTCGCCGACGCGGAGGCGGCCGACGCCCTCACCGCCGAGCTCGAGCAGCGGCTGGCGGAGACGGGCGCGCAGGTCACAAGCCTCGTCCGCAGCGAGGTGACCGCCGTCGTCGGGGCGCACACGGGCCCCGGCGTCGTGGGGGTCTCGCTCGCTCCGGCCTAACCGACGGGGACGCGCTCCCCGGCTCGCACGCAGTTGGACACGTGGCCCGGGCCGAGCGTCACGGTCGGCACGTGGTGGGCGCACTCCTCGACGGCGAGGGGGCAGCGGGTGCGGAAGACGCAGCCCGAGGGCGGGTCGACGGGGGAGGGGATGTCGCCCTCGAGGATGATCCGGCGGCGCTCGCGCTCGGCGACGGGGTCGTCCTTGGGGATCGCCGACATGAGCGCCTGCGTGTAGGGGTGCCCCGGCTCGGCGTAGATCTGCTCGCGTCCGGCGAGCTCCATGAGCCGGCCCAGGTACATCACCTGCACGCGGTGGCTCATGTGCTCCACGGCGGCGAGATCGTGGGAGATGAAGAGGTACGCGAGCCCGAGCTCGCGCTGCAGGTCCCGGAGCAGGTTCATGATCTGTGCCTGGACGGACACGTCGAGCGAGGCCGTCGCCTCGTCGAGGACGACGAGCGAGGGCTCCCCTGCAAGGGCGCGCGCGATCGAGACCCGCTGGCGCTGCCCGCCGGACAGCTCGTGCGGGTAGTGGTCGAGGAAGCGCTCGGGCAGCCCGACGAGGTCCATGAGCTCGGCCACCCGCCGGCCCCGGGCGGCGCCGCGGTGCAGCCCGTGGATCTCCAGCGGCTCCCGGACGGACTCCGCGACGGTGCGCCGCGGGTCGAGGGAGGCGAGCGGGTCCTGGAAGACCATCGCCGCCCGGCGGCGCAGCTGCCGCAGGCGCCGGCCGCGGGCCGCGAGCACGTCCTCACCGTCGAGCAGCACCCGCCCCGCGCTCGGCGTGACGAGACTGAGCAGCGCGTTCCCGATCGTCGACTTCCCACTGCCGGACTCGCCGACCAGGCCGAGCGTCTCGCCCCGGTCGAGGGTGAAGGAGACGTCCTCGACGGCGTGCACCCACTGGCGCCCCAGACCCCGCACCGCGGGGACGGGGAAACGGACCTGGAGCTCGCGCACCTCGAGCAGGGGCACCGTCATCTCGCCTCCCGGGGCGTCGTGTAGAAGGAGCGCACCCGGTGGCCCGGGGCCACCTCCCGCAGCTCCGGTCGTTGCGTGGCGCAGCGCTCGTCGCCGCGCACGGTGCACCGGTCCCAGAAGACGCAGCCCGGCGGCAGCGCGCGCGGGTCCGGTGGACTGCCCGGGATCGTCACGAGCTCCTCGTTGCCGGAGCCGAGCCGCGGCCGGGCGGCGAACAGCCCCTCGGTGTACGGGTGGGCGCGCTCCCGGAAGAGGGTGAGGACGTCGGCCTGCTCGAGTACCTGGCCGCCGTACATGACTGCCACGTGGTCGGCGAGACCACCGACGACGGCGAGGTCGTGGCTGATCCACACCGTCGCCGTGCCCAGCCGCTCCTGGAGGTGACGGACCGCGTCGAGGATCTGGGCCTGGATGGTGACGTCCAGCGCCGTCGTCGCCTCGTCGGCGATGAGGACCCTCGGCTCGCAGGCCAGCGCGATCGCGATCATCACGCGCTGGCGCATGCCTCCCGAGAGCTCGTGCGGGTAGGACCGCAGCCGCCGCTCGGGGTCCGGGATCCCGACGAGCTCGAGGAGCTCGAGCGCCCGCGCCGTGGCGGCCCGGCGCGTCATGCCGAGGTGCTCCTCCAGGCCCTCGGTGAGCTGCCGCTCGACCGAGAGGACGGGGTTGAGCGAGGTGGCCGGGTCCTGGAAGACGAAGCCGATGCCGCGTCCGCGCACCCGGCGCAGGGCCTCGGGGGAGAGGGTGAGGAGGTCGCGCGGGCCGCCGTCGTCGTCCCCGAGGAGCACCTGCCCGGTGACCTGCGCCGTCGGCGCACCGACGAGCCCGGTCGCGGCGAGGACGCTCATCGACTTCCCGGATCCGGACTCACCGACGATCCCGAGGGTCTGGCCCGGCTCCACCGACCAGCTCACCCCGCCGACGATCTCGGCGGTTCCGATGCGGACGCGGAGGTCGCGGACCTCGAGGGCGGGGCTCACGGCTTGCCTCCGGTGTCGGCGCGGACGTCGAGGACGTCGCGCAGGGCGTCGCCCACGAGGTTGCAGGCGAGGACGGTGACGAAGACGGCGGCCCCCGGGAAGATGCTCATCCACCAGGCCTGGTCGAGGAAGCCGCGCGCGTCGAAGAGCATCCGGCCCCACGAGGGCTCCGGTGGCTGCACCCCCAGGCCGAGGAAGGACAGCGAGGCCTCGGAGAGGATCGCGAAGGCGAGCGAGAGGGAGGTCTGGACGATGATCGGCGCGGCGATGTTCGGCAGGACGTGGCGCCCGATGACCCGCCCCGGCCCCGCGCCGAGCGAGACCGCGGCACGCACGTAGGGCTCGGTGCGCACGCCCAGCACGCTGGCGCGCGTGACCCGCGCGAAGATCGGGATGTACACGACCCCGATCGCGACCATCGCCGTCGTCAGCCCCGGGCCGAGGATGGCGACGATGGCCATCGCGAGCAGCATGACCGGGAAGGCGAACAGGACGTCGGCGCTGCGCATGATGACGGTGTCGAGCCACCCGCCGAAGTACCCGGCGACCACCCCGAGCAGCACGCCCGCGACCAGCGCGATGGTTACCGACACGAGCGCGACCTGGACGGAGACGCGCGCGGCGAGGAGCACGCGGGAGAACACGTCGCGACCGAGCTCGTCGGTGCCGAAGAGGTGCTCGCCGCTCGGTGGCTGCAGCGCACGCGCGACGTCGACGGCGTTGGCCGGGTAGGGCGCGAGCTGCTCGCCCAGCGCGGCGGCCACGACGACGACGGCGAGCACGAGCAGCCCGACGACGGCGACCGGCCGGCGCACCAGCGCCCGGACGGCGCGGAGCCGGTTCGGCGGGCGGCGCGGTGCGGACGGGGCGGCCGGCGGGACCGTGGTCACGGCGCTCACGAGGTCACCCGGATCCGCGGGTCGACCTTGCTGTAGAGGAGGTCGACGAGCAGGTTGATGAGCAGGAAGATGGCGGCGGTGAGCAGGATGGCCCCCTGGAGGAGCGGGTAGTCGCGGGCGAGGACGGCGTCGTAGATGAGGCGTCCCAGCCCGGGCCAGGCGAAGACGACCTCGACGACGACGACCCCGCCGAGCATCGTCGCGAGCTGGTTGCCCGTGATCGTGAGGACGGGGATGAGGGAGTTGCGCACGACGTGGCGCCCGAGCACCACCCTGTCCCGCAGCCCCTTGGAACGCGCGGTACGGACGTGGTCGGCGGCGAGCACCTCGAGCACGGAGGAGCGGATGTAGCGGGTGAGGATCGAGCCGGCGACCAGCCCGATCGTGAGCGCGGGCATGACCACCCGGCGTGCCCACCCGGCCGGGTCCTCGGTCAGCGGGACGTAGCCGGAGGGCGGCAGCCAGCCGAGGGTCGAGGAGAACAGCAGGATGAACAGCATCGCCATCCAGAAGTCGGGGACCGACACCCCGAGCTGGGACACCCCGCGGACGACGGCGTCGCTCGCGCGGCCGTGGCGCAGCGCGGCGAAGAGCCCGAGCGGGAAGGACACGAGCAGC
The DNA here is from genome assembly GCF_047302425.1 of Georgenia phoenicis. Taxonomy (NCBI): domain Bacteria; kingdom Bacillati; phylum Actinomycetota; class Actinomycetes; order Allobogoriellales; family Allobogoriellaceae; genus Georgenia; species Georgenia phoenicis. The sequence continues at coordinate 1,489,174 of NZ_CP154855.1, forward strand.
GCGATGACGATGCCCGTGCCGGCCATCGAGACCGTCGCGGGCAGGCGGCCGAGGAGGACCTCGGTCACCGGCTGCCCGGAGCGGAAGGACACCCCGAGGTCCCCGGTCAGCGCGCTGGTGACGTAGCCGAGGTACTGCTGCACCAGCGGCTCATCCAGGCCCGAGGCCTCGCGCAGGCGCGCGTAGACGTCCGGGTCGAAGCGCGTGCCCATGGCGATGCGCACGGGGTCGCCGGGGACGAGCTGGACGATCGCGAAGACGAGGACGGAAACCCCGAGCAGCACGACCGCCGAGTGGAGGACCCGTCGCAGGACGAAGGCCATGTCGAGCTCCTCGTCACTCGCCGAGCGAGACGTCCTTGAAGCGGATCGCCCGGTTGCTCATCACGGTGTACCCCTCGAGCTGCGGGCTCCACGCCTGCACGACGTCGGGGTTGTAGAGGTAGATGTAGCTGACGTCGTCGGCGACCTGCGTGGCGACCTGGTCGTAGATCTCCTCGCGAGCCTCCTCGTCCGTCTCCACCCGGCCCTGCTCGAGCAGCGCGTCGACCTCGGGGTTGCTGTAGCCCTGGTAGTTGTTGCCGCCCTCGGAGTGGTGCTGGGAGTAGTAGAAGTCGTCCGGGTCGAGGTTGCCCAGCCAGCCCATCATGAGCATGTCGTAGCTGCCCTGGCCCTGCTCGTCCAGCCACGTGCCGAAGTCGAGGGTGCGGATCTCGACGGCGATGCCGACCTCCGCGAGCTGGCTCTCGATGATCTGGGCGGCCTGGACGGTCTCCGGGTAGTCGCTGGCAACCATGAGGTCGAGGGTGAGGTCCCCCTCGGCGACGCCCGCCTCGGTGAGCAGCTCCTGCGCCTGGGCGACGTCGTGGGAGTAGCGGTCGTAGGGGGTGTGGAAGCGCGAGGACTCGGGGATGGCCGTCTGGTTGACCGTCGCGTTGCCGTACATCGTCGCCTCGGTGATGGCCTCACGGTCGATGGCGAAGGCGATGGCCTGGCGGACGCGGACGTCCCCGTAGGGCTCCCTCGCCTGGTTGAGGGCCAGGTACCAGTAGTCGTTCGAGCCGACCTGACCCACCTCGACGGCGTCGTCGCCGGAGAGCGAGGCGACCTGCTGCGGCGGGATGTTGTCGGTCCAGTGGATCTCCCCGGCCTGCAGGGCGGCGAGCGCCGTCGTCGGCTCGGGGATGAACTCGAAGGTGACGCCGCCGACGGCGGGCGCGCCGCCCCAGTAGTCCGGGTTCGCGACGAGGTCGATCGACTCGCCCGTCGCGTAGCCCTCGACCCGGAAGGGCCCCGTGCCGACGGGCGCGGTGCCGATCTCGCCGGACTCGACGTTCTCCTGCTGGACGATCGCCACGCCCTTGAAGCCGCCGATGTTGGCGAGCAGGTTGGGGGAGGGGCTGGAGACGGTGATCGTCACCGTCGACTCGTCGGTGGCCTCGACGCTCTCGACGGCGGAGAAGCGCCAGGAGTTCGCGAGCTCCTCGTCGATGATGCGGGTGAAGGAGTAGACGACGTCGTCGGCGGTGAAGGGGGAGCCGTCGTGCCAGGTGACGTCGTCACGGAGGGTGAAGGTCCAGGTGAGCTGGTCCTCGCTGGTGGTCCAGGACTCCGCGAGAGCGGGGACCATCTCGAGGTTCTCGTCGGGCTGGACGAGGGTGTCGAAGACGTTCTCGAGGACCTGGAAGGAGAAGTAGGCGGTCGTGCTGTGCGGGTCGAGCTGGTCGGGCTCGCCGGCGATCCCGGCGACGACGACCTCGCCCGTGGGGGCGGCGTCGCCGGTCGCGTCGTCGGTGCCGTCGACGTCGACGCCCTCGCCGGTGCTGCAGGCGGCGAGGGTCAGGGCTGCCGCGACGGATGCGACGAGCCGGCGGGTGGAGGCGGACATGGTGAGCTCCTTTGGTTGCCGTGCCGCTGTCATTCGAGTGAAGATATCGTCAGTATGTTACTTCCGTGTGACGGGCACAAGACGGGTCCGTCCTCCGAGCCGAGACCTCAGGGACCCGATGACCTTCTCCATCGTCGCTCGCAGCGGTGACACGCTGGGCGTGGCCACCGCGACGTGCACGCTCGCCGTCGGCGCCGCCGTGCCCGCCGCCGCTCCAGGTGTGGGCGCCGTGGCGACCCAGGCGCGCACGAACCGCGCCTTCCGGTCGCGTGGGCTCGAGCTCCTCCGCGCCGGTGTCTCCGCGCCCGACGTGCTGGCGGTGCTCGGTGAGGAGGACGCGCGCTTCCCGCAGCGGCAGGTCGCCCTCCTCGACGCCGCCGGCCACGGCGCGGTGTGGACCGGGCCGCAGTGCCTGCCCTGGGCGGGGGGCTGGGTGCGCCCCGACGTGGCGCTCGCGGGCAACCTCCTCACCGGCCGGGAGGTGCTCGAGGCGATGGACGCGGCCTTCGCGGCTGCGGCGGACGCCCCGCTCGCCGCCCGCCTTCTCGCGGCGCTGACGGCCGGTGACCGCGCGGGCGGCGACCGACGCGGTCGGCAGAGTGCCGCCGTCGTCGTCGTCGCCGGCACGGACGACGGCGGGTGGCCACCGGACGCCGTCGTCGACCTGCGGGTGGACGACCATCGTGACCCGGTCGGTGAGCTGTGCCGGCTGCTCGACCTCGACGGCGCCGCGGAGGCGCCGGCCGCAGCGCTCTAGCATGGTCCCGTGAGCCACTCCGCGGCGGGCCAGGACGCCCTCGACGTCGGTGCCCTCGGAGCCGTCGTCCGGCGCAGCCGGCAGCGCATGGGGCTGTCGGTCGAGGCGCTTGCCGCGCGGTCCGGGCTGAGCACGGGGCTGCTCAGCCAGCTCGAGCGTGGGCGTGGCAACCCCTCTCTCCAGACGCTGTCCCGGCTCGCGGGCGCGCTCGGCACCCAGCTCGTCTCCCTCCTGCAGAGCGCGCAGCGCCACGGCGACCCGATCGTCCGGGCCGACTCCCGCCTCGTGCTCGCCGACGTCGAGCCGGGTCAGGAGGACTCGCCACGGCCGGTGCGCGAGCTCCTCACCCCCGACCAGAACCTGCCGCTGCAGCTCATCCGCACCGTCATGCCGCCCGGGTTCTCCAACGCCGCGCGCCCGTTCCGGCACCTGGGGCTGGAGTCGGTGCACGTGCTGAGCGGGCGGCTGGACGTCGTCCTCGGCGAGGCCCGGCACGAGCTCGGCGCAGGCGACACCATCACCTACGAGTGCTCCCAGGCCCACTGGTGGGCCAACCCCTCCGCCACCGAGGAGACGGTGGTCATCGGCGCGGTCGCCCCCTTCGCGGGCTGACGCTGCTCCCCAGGACGGCCGCGTGCAGGCCGCGTCCCCGGTCGGGGTGACGGCCCGGTTCGGCCGTGGGCGCCGGTCCGTACGGTCACGCGCATGGCACCGACGAGGCGGACGGACTCCGCGGCCCGGCTGCGGGCGCTGACCCGGCGCGCCTACACGGCCACGTCCGGGCATCTTGACCTGGACGACGAGGCCGGGCGCGAGTTCGACCGCATCGTCAGCGGGGAGGGCAGCGAATCGGCGGCCGACGGCGGGCGCGGGCGGGTGCGCGAGCCGCCGCCGCGGCGGTGGGTGGTCTCCGGCCGGGCGGTGGTCGTCGTCCTCGCGGTGGTCGCCGCCTTCGCCGGAGCGGTGGTTGCCCGGGCGATCGCCACCGGCCCCACCGACGCGGTCCCGGTGCCCGTGGTGAGCGAGGTCGTCGAGTCCGACCCCGAGGCTCCGCCCGTGGCTCCGCCCAGCGAGCCGCCCGAGACGGCGGGGCCGGACCCGGGCGCGGGTGAGGCGGCGACGGCGGGGGCGAGCGTCGTCGTCGTCCACGTGGCGGGGGCGGTCCACCGGCCCGGGGTCCTCGAGCTGCCGGCCGGTGCGCGGGTGGGGGACGCCGTCACCGCGGCCGGGGGCGAGCAGCCGGACGCGGAGCTCGCGGCGGTCAACCTGGCCCGGCCGCTGGTCGACGGGGAGCAGGTGTACGTGCCGCGGGTGGGGGAAGCACCGCCCGGCGCCGCTGCTGCACCGGAACCGGCCCCCGGACCGGCCGGCGCGGCGGGAGAGCCGGCGGCAGACGGCGCGGTGGTCGACCTCAACTCCGCCGACCTCGCCGCCCTCGACACCCTGCCCGGCGTCGGCCCCGCCATCGCCCAGCGCATCCTCGAGTGGCGCGACGCCAACGGGCCCTTCCACTCCGTCGAGGAGCTCCTCGAGGTGTCGGGCATCGGTCCGGCCACCCTCGAGAAGATCAGGGACCGGGTGCGCGTATGACTCTCGACCTGCGGCTCGTCCCCGCCGCGCTCGCCGCCTGGGCCGCGGCCTTCGCCGGTGTCCTCCTCCCGCCCGCGGCCGCCGGCGCCGGTGCGGGGGTGCTCCTGCTCCTCGCGCTGCGGCTCGGGTGGACGCTGCGGTGCGGCGGGCGGCACCGGGACCGCGCCGGACCCACCCCGCAGGCGACGGCGGTGCTCGCGCTTGTCATCGCGGCCCTTGTGCTCGCCGCGGTCGCCGCGCACGTCCACCAACGCGCGGGCGGGCTGCTCAGCGAGCTCGTCGCCGCCGGGGCGGTCGCCACGGTGAGCGGGCCGGTGACCGGTGACCCCGCCGTCGTCGCCGCTGACCCGGAGCGCGGGGGCGGTGAGCGCGTCATGGTGCCGGTGCGTGCGGACCTCGTCGTGGGGCGCGGGCTCACGGCGCGGGCCCGCGCGCCGGTGCTCCTCCTCGCGCCGCCGAGCTGGACGGGCACCGAGCTCGGCAGCCGCGTGCGGGTCACCGGGCGGCTCGTCGCGACCGAGCCGGGAGAGGACGTCGTCGCGCTCGTCATCGTGCACGGCGAGCCGCAGGTCGAGGCACCACCGCCCGCCCACCAGCGCCTGGCCAACCGGATGCGCGCGGGGCTCGTCGCGGCGGTCGAGGACGCGCCGGCCCAGGCCCGCGGGCTCGTGCCGGGCATCGCCGTCGGCGACGACTCGCGCCTGCCGCCGGAGCTGGACGAGGCGATGAGGGCGGTCTCCCTCACCCACATCACCGCGGTCTCCGGCGCGCACGTCGCCATCGTCCTCGGCGCGGTCCTCGCGCTGCTCAGCTGGGCGCCGCGCTGGCTGCGCGCGGCGGTCGGAGCGGCGGTGCTCGTGTGCTTCGTCGTGCTCGTCCGGCCGGAGGCGAGCGTGCTGCGCTCGGCGACGATGGGGGCGGTCGCGCTCCTCGCCCTGCTGCTCGGGCGCCCGGCCCGGGCGCTGCCCGCGCTGTGCGCCACGGTCGTCGTACTCCTCCTGCTCGACCCGTGGCTCGCCCGCTCCTACGGCTTCGTCCTCTCGGTGCTCGCGACCACCGGCCTCGTCGTCCTGTCCGGCCCGTGGGCCGAGCGCCTGTCCCGGCGCCTGCCCCGCGCCCTCGCGCACGTCGTCGCCGTCCCCGCCGCGGCGCAGGTCTGCTGCGCACCGGTCGTCATCCTTCTCGAGCCGGCCGTCGCCACATACGCCGTGCCGGCCAACGTCCTGGCCGCACCGGCCGTGCCACCGGCCACGGTGCTCGGCGTCGTCGCGACCGTGATCTCCCCGTGGCTGCCCGGGGTCACCGAGCCCCTCGCCGCGGGCGCTGGCTGGTTCACCGGGTGGATCGCGTGGGTCGCCGTCGGCTGGGCCGAGCTGCCGGGTGCGCGGCTGCCCTGGCTCGGTGGCCTCGGCGGGGCGGCGCTGCTGGCAGCCGTCACGGTCCTTGCCCTCGTCCTCGCCCGCCGGGGCCGGCGCGCGAGGCTGCTGGGGGCGGGGGTCGGGGCCCTGGTCGTCCTGCTCGCCCTCGTCCCGGGTCCGCGCCGAGCACTGGGCAGCCTCTTCGGCGGTCCCCCGGACGACTGGCTCGCCGTCCAGTGCGACGTCGGACAGGGCAGCGGCTTCGTGCTGCGCAGCGGGCCGCGCTCGGCCGTCGTCGTCGACGTCGGACCCGCCGGTCCCGCGGCCGCGGACTGTCTGCGCGGCGCAGGCGTGACGGAGGTCGACCTGCTCGTCCTCACGCACCTCCATGCCGACCACGTCGGCGGGCTGCCCGAGGTGCTGGACGCGGTCGCAGTCCACCGGGCGCTGCTCTCTCCGCACGACGGGCCGGTCGACGCGGAGCGTCGGGTGCTCGCGGCGCTCGAGGAGGAGGGCGCGGCCGTCGAGCGGGTCGGCGCCGGCACGGCCGGCGAGGTCGCCGGGATCGGCTGGCAGGGGCTGTGGCCCACGCCCCGGGCGGTGGAGCTCGCCACCCCCGGCGACGACGACGCAGCGAACGACCTGTCCCTCGTCCTGCGCCTCGAGACGAGCGAGATGTCGGTCCTCGCCCTCGGCGACCTCGAGCCGGACGGACAGCGCGGTCTGCTGCAGGCGGCACCGGGCGAGGCGCTGGAGGCCGTCGACGTCGTCCTCGTCCCGCACCACGGCTCACCCGCCCAGCTGCCCGCGCTCGCGGATGCGGCCGGCGGGCGGCTCGCGCTCGTCAGCGTCGGCGCGGACAACGACTTCGGCCACCCGGCCGCGCCGACGCTCGAGCTGTACGGACGCGGCGGGGCCCTCGTGCTGCGCACCGACGAGTGCGGCGCCGTCGTCATCGTGGCCCGCGAGGGCGGGCTGGCCGCTCAGTGCTGAGGGAAGCCGAAGGTCGTGACCGGCGTCAGCGTACCCGCGGCGAGGGCGTCGAGGACGTGTCGCTCGTGCGGAACGACCGGCTCGCCGAGAAAGTCGAGGGCGTCGAGGCGGACCCACCGCAGGTCGGCGGCCTTGGCCTCCTGCAGCACCGGCTCACCGTCCCAGCGGCGGCACGCCAGGAAGAAGTCGACGCGCTCGTCGATCGCCAGGCCGGTGCCCTGCGTCCGGTGCATCGCGGTGAGGGGGACGAGATCGGCGAGGGAGAGGCTCACACCGAGCTCCTCATGCGCCTCGCGGACGGCGGCCTCGAGCACGCTCTCCCCGGCCTCGACGTGCCCGGCCGCACCGCAGGCCCAGTACCCGTCCATGAAGCCGGTGCCCGTGCGCAGCTGGAGCAGCACGCTGTCCGCGCCCATGGTCTCCTCGCGCAGGAGGAGAACGTAGGCCGCGGGCACCACCCGGTAGCGGTGGACCGGACCGGCCCCGGACGGGTCGCTCACCGCCGGCCCCGGCTCGCCACGATGCGCAGGACCGCGCGCTCGACGGCGAAGACCGGGTCCCGGCTCAGGCCCTTGACCTCGGCGTCCGCGGCGGCGACGGCGGTGATCGCCCGCGCCAGCCCCTCCGGGCCCCAGCCGGCGAGCTCGCGCCGCGCCTGGTCCACCTGCCACGGCGCCAGGCCCAGGCCACCAGCGCCGCCGCGGCCGGACATCGCCTCGACCTTGGCCATCGTGCGCAGCTTGACCGCCAGCGCGGCAACGAGGACAACCGGGTTGGCGCCGGACTCGAGCGCGTGGCGCAGCAGCGTGACGGCCTGCCCGGCGTTGCCGGCGATGGCGGCGTCGGCGACCTTGAAGCCCGTCGCCTCCACCCGGCCACCGTGGTACCGCTCGACGACGTCCGCGCTGATGCGCCCGGTGGTGTCGGCGACGAGCTGCGTGCAGGCGGCCGCGAGCTCGCGCAGGTCGGAGCCCACCGCCTGGACCAGCGCCTGGATCGCGCCCTGGTCGATCTGCCGGCGGGCCCGCCGGAACTCGGCGGAGACGAAGGCGGCCTTCTCCGCGTCCCGCTTGACCGGCTCGCAGGCCACGACGGGGTGGCCGGCCTTGGTGACGGCGTCGAGCAGACGCTTGCCGCGCACACCACCACCGTGCTGGAGGACGAGGGTGACGTCGTCGGCGGGGGCGCGCAGGTAGGTGATGGTGTCGTCGATGAGGGCGTCGGTGCAGCTCTCGACGCCGGTGATGACGATGCACCTGGCCTCGCCGAAGAGCGAGGGGCTGGCGAGCATCTCGAGGCGGCCGGAGTCGTAGGCGGCGGCGTCGAGGCGGGTCACCTCCGTGCCGGAGTCCGCCTCGCGGGCCTGCTCGACGATGCGCGCGACCGCGCGGTCGCTGAGCACGCCCTCGGCGCCGCGCACGAGCACGACGGGAGCGAGCGGGGCCTCGTCCCAGCTCAGTCCGGACGGGGCGCTGGCGCGACGGGTCTTCGGGGGCACGCCCCAAGCCTGCCACGGACCACCCACAGCGCCGGCACCGGCGGGAGCACGCGGGTCGGCACTACTGTCGCGCGCCGCGCCGGGGGACGGAGGCGATCGAGATCGCGACGAGCGCGAGGAGGGTGCCGGCCACCGTCGTCGGGCTCACGACCGATCCGGCGACCGGCGCGAGCAGGTCGAGCGCGAGGGAGCCGATGAGCTGGCCGGCGATCGAGCCGAGCCCGAGCACGAGGACGCCGGTGCGCGGGACGATCGCCGCGGAGCCGGCGATGAAGACGATGCCGTAGAGCCCCCCGGTGTACAGCCACCACTCGCCGGGCAGCTCCTCGGGCAGCCCGCGGCCGCGGACCAGCACGGCGGCGAGGAGCGCGACGGTCCCCGCGACGAAGTTCGACACGGTCGCCGTCAGCGGCGAGCCGCCCACGGCCCCGACGCGCGCGTTCGCGGCGTGCTGGAAGCCGGTGAGGAGGCCCGCGAGGAGTGGGAGGAGGGCGGGCAGGAGCAGCTCCTGCCACGGGCGCTCCCCGGTGAAGGAGGAGGACGCCGCGAGGACGACCGCCACGAGAACGAGGCCCGCACCGACGAGCCGCGGCGTCGTCGGCCGCCGGCGCACGTCCTGCGCAAAGCCGATCGCGTCGGTGAGCAGCCCGCTCAGCGTCTGCCCCGCGACCACCGCGACGGTGAAGACGGCCACCCCGACGACGGCGACGACGGCGGACTGGGTGAGGACGAGCACCGCGCCGATCGTGCCGGCGAGGAGGTAGACGGGAGGCAGCTCGCGCCGGCGGACCGCGCCCGGGAGGCGCAGCACCCCGCGCCGCACCCGCGGCAGCGCGAGCGCGACGACGACCATGACGACGAGCCCGCCGCCGAAGCTCAGCAGCGCGGCGAGGACCGGGTCCTCCAGCTGCGCGCCGAGCTCGCCGTTGATGCGCGACTGCACGGGCACGACTGCACCGATCGCGGCGGCGAGCAGCGCCGCCAGCCAGACGGGCAGGGCGGGGGTGGTCCGGTGGGGCATCGGCTCTCCTCGAGGGGCGTCGGACGACGACGGCGCCGCTCCCCGGTGGGGGAACGGCGCCGTCGGCGGGAGGGCCGGGTCTTTACAGGCCGGCGACCTGCTTGGCGAGCTTCGACTTGCGCTGCGCGGCCTGGTTGGCATGGATGACGCCCTTGCTCGCGGCCTTGTCGAGCTTGCGGCCGGCGGACTGGAGCGCGGTGGTCGCGGTCTCCTTGTCGCCGGCGGCGATGGCCTCGCGAACCCGACGCACGTGCGTCTTGAGCTCGGACTTCACGGCCTTGTTGCGGAGACGCGCCTTCTCGTTGGTGAGGATGCGCTTCTTCTGGGACTTGATGTTCGCCACGTGTGGAACTTCTCCTACTCGCCGAAGCGATCAGACAATGGGTCGGTGAGGGCTGTGCCAGCGACCGGGACTGGGGAGTGGGGACACCCGTGGTCAGCCGCGAGCCGGCCCCCGCACGACCGGCGGAGGCTCAGCGAAGAACTTTACCAGGTGCCGGGCCCGTGCGGGACAGGTGTGGCGCCCGTCATTCGTCCCGGCCGGGAACCCTTCCGATTGCGCAGCAGCGGGCGCTCGGTAGCGTGATCGGGCGCCCCGCAGGGGGCAGGCTGAGCCAGGCACCGCCGGTCAGTCGTCAACGAGCTCACAGGGAGAACCACTCGATGCTGACCCGGTTGCACGACCTGCTACGCCTCCGGACGTCACCGGCGATCTTCTTCGGCGCAGCCGCGATCATCATCCTCTTCGTCGTTGCCACGATCGCCTTCACGGAGCCGCTGGACCGCGCCGTCAGCGCCTCGTCGGACTGGCTGCTCGCCAACTTCGGCTGGTTCTACATCCTCGGCGTCACCGTGTTCCTCGTGTTCCTCCTCTTCATCGCCGTCGGCCGATTCGGCCGGGTGAAGCTGGGGCCGGACGACGAGCCGCCGGAGCACTCCGGGCTGTCCTGGTTCGCCATGCTCTTCGCCGCCGGCATCGGGTCGATCCTCATGTTCTGGGGCGTGGCCGAGCCGATCAGCCACTTCGGCGACCCGCCCCGCGGGGAGTCGCTCGGCATCGAGGCGGGGACCTGGGCCGCGGCGAGTGACGCGATGAACTTCACGTACTACCACTTCACGCTGCACACCTGGACGATCTTCACGCTCCCGGCGCTGTGCTTCGCGTACTTCATCCACAAGCGCAACCTGCCGCCGCGCGTCAGCTCGATCTTCCAGCCGATCCTCGGTGAGCGGATCCACGGCCCGATCGGGAAGGTCATCGACATCGTTGCGATCGTCGGCACCGTCTTCGGTGTCGCGGTCTCGATCGGTCTGGGCACCCTCCAGATCAACGGTGGCCTCGGCCAGCTCTTCGGCGTCCCGGAGAGTGCCGGGTGGCAGCTCATCATCATCGGCGTGGTCTGCGGGATCGCGCTCGTGTCGGTGGCCCTCGGGCTGGACAAGGGCATCAAGGTGCTCTCGAACTTCAACATCGTCATGGCCGTCGCCCTGCTCGTCTTCGTCCTCGTCACCGGCTCGACGCTCTTCATGCTCCAGGGCACCTTCGAGTCGCTCGGGAGCTACCTGCAGAACCTCCCGGAGCTGGCGCTCTGGAACGACACCTTCGCCAACACCGGGTGGCAGAGCGGGTGGACGGTCTTCTACTGGGCCTGGACCATCACGTGGTCGCCCTTCGTGGGCATCTTCATCGCCCGCATCTCCAAGGGCCGCACCATCCGGCAGTTCGTCTCCGGCGTGCTGGCGATCCCGGCCGGCTTCTCCGTCATCTGGTTCGGCATCTTCGGCTTCGGCTCCTTCGACATCGAGCTCAACGGCGACGGCGGCCTGGTCGAGCGTGTCGTGGACGACGGCGACATCCCCGGCGCCCTGTTCGCCTTCCTCGAGCACCATCCGTTCACGCTGCCGGTCTCGATCATCGCCATCGGCCTCGTCGTCATCTTCTTCGTCACGTCCGTGGACTCCGCGGCGCTCGTCACCGACACGATGGCCAACGGGCACGAGGACTTCAACCCGCTCAACCAGCGCATCTTCTGGGCCCTGGCCATCGGTGCCATCACCGCGACCCTGCTCGTGTTCTCCGGGAGCGGCGGGCTCGAGGCGCTGGAGTCGACCATCATCCTCGTCGGCCTGCCCTTCTTCGTCATGGGCTACTTCCAGATGTACGCGATGTACCGCGCCCTGCGTGAGGACGCCGGTGAGCTGCCGCCCATGCGGACGCGTGCCTGGAAGCAGGTGCTGCCGCCGGAGGAGTACGAGCGTCGTGAGGCCGATCCCGAGGACGACACCACCGACTTCGTCGTCGAGCCGGAGGCGATCGGGGAGGCCCCGGAGATGCGCGACCCCTACGTGTCCGCCGAGCGCCGGCCGCGGTGGTCGAGCCGCCGCGGCACCCTCCCGGCGCGTACGGACACGGAGCGCAAGACCTACAGCACGTCCGCCGAGCGCCCTGACGGCGGCATGGAGTAGCCCTCCGCCGGCACCCTGCCGGACGACGAGGCCCGCTCGCGTGGCAGGCTTGGTGCCATGAGTACGACCAACGACGCGATGAACCAGATCGTCGTCAACGTCGTGCGCCTCGCGCGCCGGCCGGGCTACCTCCTGCTCGTCGGCGCCGCGGTGCCCGTCGGTGTCTTCCTCCTGTTCGGGCTCCTCCTCGGCCTGGAGGCCGAGTCCTGGGGCGGGTGGGTGCCCTTCGCCCTCGCGGTGCTGCTCGCCGTGCCCGTCGCCGTCCTCGCGGTGCGCCGCGAGCGGCTGCAGCGGGCGACGGCGGACATCGGCGACGGTCCGGTGACGACGGCGGGAGGCGTCGTCGTCGTGACGAACCAGCCGGCCGCGGGCGACCTGGAGGAGGAGCTCGCCACCCTGACGGAGGCGATGGACGAGGGAAGGGTGCGCACTGCCCGGTGGTTCCCGCGGGTGGAGGCCACCCAGCGGGCGCTGCTGCGGGCGGCCGGCGGGCCGGTCAGGGCGCCCTACCTGCGCGACGACCTGCGGGTCACGCTCGTCGCCTTCCTCGGCACGGTCGCCGCGATCCCGCTCGGCGTCCTCGGCTCCTTCATGAGCGCCTTCGCCCTGCTCGTGTCCTGACCGGAGAACCCAGCTCTCGGTGAGTGTGGCTGGCCCCCATCGCCGAGAGCCGGATCCTCCGCCACGGCTACGTCGGGTTGGCACGCAGCTCGTCGGCGATCTCCTCCTCCGGACGCGGCGGGACCGTCTCGTCCTCCTCGAGGGAGACCGGCTCGGCCTCGCGGGCGGTGGGCTCGGTCGGCTCGTCTGGCTGCGTCGACATGGTGTTCCTCTCCTCCTCGGACAGACCCCGGGGCGGAGGCGCGGGTCGGCGGCGCCTCGTGGGACCATGGGAGGCAGTGTGTCCTCGCGGAGCAGGTTCCGCGCGTCGTCGTCGCTTGAAGGAACGTGAGTGTCCCCGATCCCCAGCCCCGAGCTGACCCGAGCGATCGCCCCCGCGGCGACCGCGCCCGAGCTGCTGCGCAACTTCTGCATCATCGCGCACATCGACCACGGCAAGTCGACCCTGGCCGACCGCATGCTCCAGCTCACCGGCGTCGTCGAGGACCGCGCGATGCGCGCCCAGTACCTCGACCGGATGGACATCGAGCGTGAGCGCGGCATCACGATCAAGTCCCAGGCCGTGCGCATGCCGTGGCAGGTGGGGGAGCGCGCCTACGCACTCAACATGATCGACACCCCCGGCCACGTCGACTTCACCTACGAGGTCTCCCGCTCGCTCGCCGCCTGCGAGGGTGCACTCCTCCTCGTCGACGCCGCCCAGGGCATCGAGGCCCAGACCCTCGCCAACCTCTACCTGGCGATGGAGAACGACCTCACGATCATCCCGGTCCTCAACAAGATCGACCTGCCCGGCGCCCAGCCCGAGCGCTACGCGGACGAGCTCGCCGGCCTCATCGGCGGGGACCCGGAGGACTGCCTCCGGGTGTCGGGCAAGACGGGCGTCGGCGTGCCCGCGCTCCTCGACCGCATCGTCAGCGACATCCCGGCTCCCGTCGGCGACCCGGACGCCCCCGCGCGGGCGATGATCTTCGACTCCGTCTACGACACCTACCGCGGCGTCGTCACCTACGTGCGCGTCGTCGACGGCGAGATCAAGCCGCGCGAGAAGCTCACGATGATGTCGACCGGCACGAGCGTCGACCTCCTCGAGATCGGCGTCAGCTCCCCGGAGCCCAAGCCCACCAAGGGCCTGGGCGTCGGTGAGGTCGGCTACCTCATCACCGGCGTCAAGGACGTGCGCCAGTCGCGCGTCGGTGACACGGTCACCAACGCTGCCCGCCCCGCCTCCGAGGCGGCCGGCGAGTACCGCGACCCGCAGCCGATGGTCTACTCCGGGCTCTTCCCGGTGGACGGCTCGGACTACCCGGTGCTGCGTGACGCGCTGGACAAGCTCAAGCTCAACGACGCCGCGCTCGCCTACGAGCCGGAGACCTCGGTCGCGCTCGGCTTCGGCTTCCGCTGCGGCTACCTCGGCCTGCTCCACCTCGAGATCGTGCGCGAGCGCCTCGAGCGCGAGTTCGACCTCGACCTCATCTCCACCGCTCCCAACGTCGTCTACGGCGTCGTCACCGAGGACGGCACGCGGACCGAGGTGACCAACCCGAGCGAGTACCCCGACGGGAAGATCACCGAGGTCTACGAGCCGGTCGTGCGCGCGACGATCATCACGCCGTCGGAGTTCATCGGCCCGGTCATGGAGCTGTGCCAGCAGCGGCGCGGCACCCAGGACGGGATGGACTACCTGTCCCCGGAGCGCGTGGAGATGCGCTACCACCTGCCGCTGGCCGAGATCGTCTTCGACTTCTTCGACCAGCTCAAGTCGCGCACCCGCGGCTACGCCTCCTTCGACTACGAGGCCGACGGCGAGCAGGTCGCCGACCTCGTCAAGGTCGACATCCTCCTCCACGGCGAGAAGGTCGACGCCTTCAGCTCGATCGTCCACCGCGACAAGGCCTACTCCTACGGGGTGGAGATGGCCGGCAAGCTGCGCGAGATCATCCCCCGGCAGCAGTTCGAGGTGCCGATCCAGGCCGCCATCGGCGCCCGGATCATCGCCCGCGAGACCATCCGCGCGCTGCGCAAGGACATGCTCGCCAAGTGCTACGGCGGTGACATCTCCCGCAAGCGCAAGCTCCTGGAGAAGCAGAAGGAGGGCAAGAAGCGGATGAAGCAGATCGGCCGGGTCGAGGTCCCGCCGGAGGCCTTCATCGCCGCACTGTCCTCCGACACCCCGACCGGCAAGGACGCCAAGGGCAAGAAGTGAGCCCTGCCCTTCCCGCGGGCGACCCGGTCCCCGCCGACGGCGCCCTCCCGGCGTCCGCGGCGGCCGGCTCGGCCGAGCGCGACTTCGGCGTCTACCTCCACGTGCCCTTCTGCCGGGTGCGCTGCGGGTACTGCGACTTCAACACCTACACCGCCACCGAGCTCGGGGGCGGGGCCAGCCAGGCCGCCTACGCGGACACCGCGCGCCGGGAGATCGATCTCGCCGCCGGCGTGCTCGAGCGGGCGGGCGTGGCGCGGCGCGAGGTGTCGACCGTCTTCGTCGGCGGCGGCACGCCTACGCTCCTGCCCGCTGCCGACCTCGCGACGATGCTCACCCACGTCCGCGGCACGTGGGGCCTGGCCGACGGCGCGGAGGTGACGACGGAGGCCAACCCGGACTCCGTCACGCCGGCCTCCCTCGAGCAGCTCGCCGACGCCGGCTTCACGCGCGTGTCCTTCGGCATGCAGTCCGCCGTCCCGCACGTCCTCGCCACCCTCGACCGCACCCACGACCCCGCCCGCCTGCCCGACGTCGTCCGCTGGGCGCGCGACGCGGGCCTCGACGTCTCGGTCGACCTCATCTACGGCACCCCGGGGGAGTCGCTCGGCGACTGGCGGACCAGCCTGGAGACCGCCGTAGCCCTCGAGCCGGACCACGTGTCCGCCTACGCGCTCGGGATCGAGCCGGGGACCAAGATGGGCGCGCAGGTCCGTCGCGGCGAGCTACCCATGCCGGACGACGACGACGCGGCCCTCAAGTACGAGGTGGCCGACGACGTCCTCACCGCCGCCGGCCTGTCCTGGTACGAGGTGTCGAACTTCGCGACGACGCCGGAGCACGCGTGCCGGCACAACCTCAACTACTGGCGGGGTGCCGACTGGTGGGGCGTGGGGCCGGGCGCGCACAGTCACGTCGGCGGGGTGCGCTGGTGGAACGTCAAGCACCCGCGCGCGTACGCCCACCGGCTCGAGCAGGGGCTGAGCCCGGGCGCCGGGCACGAGGTGCTCGACGACGGCGCCCGCGAGCTCGAGCGGGTGCTGCTCGGCGTGCGGCTTGCCGAGGGTCTGGAGCTGGAGCCGGGGACCGGCCGGGTGCCCGAGCGGCACCGCGAGGCCGTCGCCGGGCTCATCGCCGAGGGGCTCGTCGACATGCCCGCCGCCCGCGCCGGCCGCATCCTCCTCACCCGTCGCGGCCGCCTGCTGGCCGACACGGTCGTCCGCGCCCTCACCGACTGACGACCCAGCCCGCGCCGACAGCAGAGCTGTTCCGTGGAACAGCTCTGCTGTCGGCGCGGGGGCGGTGGTTGCCTCAGGCGCAGAAGCCGCCGCGGTAGACGCCGACGTCGAGGGACATCCGCAGGAGGTTGAAGTCCCACTTCTGGCAGTACCCGAACCGGGAGGCGGCCCGGATCGCGAGGTTCTCCAGGCCGCACAGGATCGCCGCGCCCGGGCCGACGACGACGGCGATGCCCACGCAGGCCGCCGCACCGACGTCCTCCGCGATCGCCGAGGTCTCCTTGTCGAGCTCCACCGACACGATGTGCGGCCGGAAGATCGTCCAGCTGAGCCGGAAGCCGCCGGCCGTGTACGCCGGGTCGGCGACCACCGGGTAGGCGACGTCGGCCGAGTGCTCGACGTGCATCGTCACCGTGCCGCCGTCGACCTCGTAGGACGCCGGGACCGCCTCACCGTTCGCGTCCACCGCCCACGGGGCGCCGATGACGCCGTCGACCTCGACGGTCACCCGGTCACCCACCTGCTGCTGGGTGCCGATGAGGAGGCTGCCGTCGTCGTGCTCGATGATCTCCATGCCCTCGGGGACGTGGACGTCGTAGGAGAACTCCTCGGGGGCGTCCGGCGAGCCGATGACCTCGAGGACGCGGCCGCCCTCGGGCGTCTGCTGGACGACGGTGTCGGTGTCCGGGGACGTGCCCTCGAGGACTGCCTGTCCGCCGTCGTCGTAGGTGACGGCCGTGGTGTCGGCGTCGGACCGTTCGATGACGGTCGCGGCGCCGGAGGCGCCCTCGGCCCGGAAGCCCAGGGTGGTGAGGGAGGTGTCGGTGGCGGGTGTCGCCTCGGCGGCGATGCCGGGCACGACGTCGAGGGCGTCGATGGCGTCGGGGACGCCGTCGTCAGCACTGGCGGGGGAGAGTGCGGTGGCCGCGAGGGCCAGCGCGGCCAGCGAACCGATTCCAGCGGTGCGTTTCATGACGAGCTCACTCTCGTTCGGGGCTGGTACCTCGACCGTGAGAGACGGTGGTGCTGCTCCGCTGCTACGGCCCGCCCGTCGTCCACACGTGACGTCCCCCCGGCCGACGGAGCACTGCGTCGGCTCCGTGCCGACACCATGGCAGCACCCGGGGGTGCCCGCAAGGGCGTCAGCCGGCGGAGGCGGTCGGGACGAGCGCGAGGTCGGCGCCCTCGACGACGGTCGCCCCGCCCTCGGTGACGAGGACGGGCACGGCCGGGTCGGTGACGCCGTCGTCGTAGGCGACGGCGTCGGCCCCGGTGACGACGTTGACCGCGCGGACCGCGGTGTCGGACCGGAGGTAGGCGAAGACGTTCCCGGCCGCGGACAGGGCCATGCCCTCCGCGGGCCGCTCCCAGTGCTCGCCGTCGGGACGGCCCACGAGCGTCGCGTCCTCGAGCGTGACGAGCGTGCCCGAGATCGGCTCCGTGACGGCGTCGCGCACGCCCGTGGTGAGCACCTCACCGGTCGCGAGGTCGACGAGCACGCCGAGCGCCTCACCGGGCGCGCCGAGGAGAGCGGTGCCGGGTGGCGGGTCCACCCCGGGCAGCGCGGCCGGCTCCGGGCCGGTTCCGAGGTCCGCGAGCGGAACCTCCCACGAGGTGCCGGGACCGTCCGCGGTGAGCGTGCCGTCGGCAGCCGTGAGGACGAGGCCCCCGTACTCGCCCACGACGACGGCGTCCCCGTCCTCCTCGTCGGCGACGACCTCACCGGTGGCCGGGTCGAGCACGACCCGCGGCCCGGTCTCTCCCATCGCGGCTCCGGGTGCGGGGGCGGCGAAGACGGTGCCCGGCCCCTGCAGCGGGCCGGGGACCTCGACCGGGCCCCACACGAGCTCCCCGGTGGCGAGGTCGTAGGCGCTCGCGGAGGTCTCGCTCATCGTGTCCTGCCCGGGCGCGAGGTCGGTGAGGACCGCGACCGGCCGGTCGCCGGCGCGGCTGAGCGTGAAGCCGGTGCACGACGGCGGACGCTCGGCCTGCCACAGCAGCGTGCCGTCCTCCCGCGCGGCGACGAAGCGCAGCGGCTCGCCGTCCTCCGGGTGGTCCAGGCCGAGCAGGAGGCCGTCGAGCTCCTGGGGTACCTGGTCCCAGCCCGGGTCGAGGACCGGCAGCCCGGACAGGGCGAGGGGCAGGGACCCCTCGTCGACCTCCTCCGAGGGTGCGGCGCGCTCCTCGAGGACGGCCGGCTCGGTCTCCACGGGCGGCGGGTCGCCCGCGCAGCCGGCCAGCAGGCCGGCGACGGCGAGCAGTGCCAGGCGCCGCCTCACGCGTGTCCGCCGGTGCGCTCGGACGGTTCGGGCTGCGGCGCTGCGCCGGTGGTCCGGCGGCGCCAGAGCGCCCACGCCCCCAGGGCGACGAGGGCGAGCACGACGATGAGGACCGGCTCCGGCACGGCGGCACCGAAGGTCAGCAGACCCGACTGCACGTCACCGAGCAGCTGGGACGGGACGAGCTGGGGGAGGCTGGCCAGGCCGTTGGTGCGCAGGAAGACGACGCCGACGACGACGAGCAGCACGCCGGTGACCACCGAGGTCGTGTGCAGCTGGAAGGGACCGACCTGCCACGCGCGGCCGCGCAGCCTGGCCCGGCCCCGGGTGCCGAGCCGGCCCCACACCGCGGCGATGGCGACGAGCGGCACGACCATGCCCGCGCCGTAGACGGCCAGCAGCACGCCGGCCAGCACCTGGGAGGGCTCGGTCGCGGCCATGGTGAGGACGGCCCCGAGGATCGGCCCGGAGCAGAACCCGGCGATCCCGGAGACGGTGCCGAGCAGCACCGAGCGGAGGACCGAGCCCCTGCTGTGCGCCGTCGTCCTTACGGTCTGGGTGCCGGGCAGGAGCCGGGACAGGTCGAAGCCGATGCCGAGGACCTGGAGGACACCGAAGACGATGATGAGCCAGCCCGCGACGGTGATGAGGAGGTCACGGTGGGTGGTGACCAGCGAGCCGAGCAGCGAGGCGCCGAGACCGAGCGGCACGAGCGTGACCGACAGCCCGAGGAAGAACAGTCCGCCGTGCAGCAGGAGACGCCTGCGGGTGCCGATCGTCGTGGCGAAGAAGGCCGGCAGCAGGAGTGCGCCGCAGGGGCTGAGCAGGGCCAGGGCACCGCCGAGGAAGGCGGCGAGGAGGCTGAGCTCCATCAGGCGCCGGCCTCGCTCAGCGCCTGCTCGACGGCCGTGACGAAGACCTCCGTGGGCTGAGCACCGAGGATCGGCTGCCCGGCGAGGAGGAAGGCCGGGGTGGAGAAGGCGCCGATGGCCGCGGCCTCGTCGATGTTGCGCTGCACCGCCTCCGCCACCTCCGGCGACCGCAGGTCCGCGGTGAAGCGCTCGACGTCCAGCCCGAGCTCCCCGGCCTTCGCGACGAGGGCCTCCTCCGTGAGGCCGCGCGCGGGCAGCTTCTCGCCCTGGGGGAACAGGGCGCTGTGGAAGTCGAGGTAGCGGTCCTGCAGGCCCGCGGCGTAGGCCGCGAGGGCAGCGGTGTGGGACTCCTCGCCGAAGACGGCGATGTCGCGGAACTCGACACGCAGGTCACCGGCCTCGGCGTACTCGAGCATCACCGGTGCGGTGTCGGCGGCCCAGGAGGCGCAGAAGGGGCACTGGTAGTCGGAGTAGACGATGAGGCTCACCGGTGCGTCGACCGGGCCGGCCGCCAGGGGGTCCTCCGCCTCGAGGCGGGCGAGGTCGATGGTCGGGGGCTCCTCCGGCGCGACGACGTCGGCGACCGGGCCGGGGGAGGCCGCCGGTTCCGGGGCGTCCTCACGACCGGACAGCACGACCGAGACGGTCACGAGCACGGCCGCGACGACGACGATGAGGACGGGGACGAGCCACGGCGCACGGCGCGTGGGGGTGGAAGACATGTCGTCCTTGGGATCGGGGACGGGACGGCGGGCGGCTACTAGGCCGCGTAGTACTTACTATCATCTATAGTAGGCGGATGGCCTGGTCGACTTCCTCACAGTCCGCTGTCCGCGTGCAGCCGACGACGACGGCGCAGGTGCTGCGCGGCTGGGACGCCCGGCGCTGGGCGGTCGCGGCCGCCGTCGCCGTCGGGTACGGCGTCCTCGTCGGGCTCGCGACCGTGATCATCCCCAACCCGGTCTTCGCCCGCGACATCCCCGTCGTGGCGTGGAACTACCCGGTCCTCGTCCTCACGGCGCTCGTTGTCGGGCTGCTCGCCGCGAGCTACGTGCGCCCGCGCGGCGCCTCCGGTCCCGTGCGGGACGACGCGACGGCGACGCGCGCCAGCCGCGCCGGGACCGCCGGCGGCGTCCTCGCGTGGTTCGCCGTCGGCTGCCCCGTGTGCAACAAGATCGCGCTGCTGGCGCTGGGCTACTCCGGGGCGCTCACCTGGTTCGCCCCCGTGCAGCCCTTCCTCGCCGTCCTCGCCCTCGCCCTCACCGGCTGGGCGCTCGTCGTGCGCCTGCGCGGGGAGATCTCCTGCCCGGTCCCGGCGGTGGCTGCCCGTGGCTGAGCACGTCCCCACGCTCGGGCCGCTCGAGCGCCAGGTCATGGAGATCCTCTGGGACTGCCCCGAGGAGCTGTGCACCCGTGACGTCCTCGAGCGCACCGGTCAGTCCCTCGCGTACACGACCATCGCGACCGTCCTCACCAACCTCCACCGCAAGGGCCTCGTGGAGAAGGTCCTCCTCGGCCGGGTCTGGGCCTACCGGCCGCTCGTGGCCCGCAGCGAGTACACCGCCGACGTCATGGCCCGCGCGCTGGCCGCCAGCGGCGACCGGAGCGACTCCCTGCTCCACTTCGTCGGCTCGATCCCCGAGGAGGACCTCGCCGTGCTCCGCGCGCTGCTCGACGGCGACGGGGCGGCGCGGTGACGGGCCTGGCCGCCGTCGCGGGTCTCGTCGCGCTCCTCGCCCTGGGGGCGACGGCGGGACCGTGGGCTCTCGGGCGCCTGGGGCCGACCCTGGCCCGGCGACCACGCGCGGGCATCGCGGCGTGGACGGCCGCAGCCGTCCTGTGGGTGCTCGGCCTGCTCGCCCTCGGCCCGCTCGTCGGGTGGGTGGCCGGTGGGCCCGGCCTCCCGGGAGCGGCCGGCGCCGTGTGCCGGCGTTGCCTGGAGGCGAGCAACCCCTTCGCCGCGGCGACGGCGGTAGGCGTCCCGCCCGCCGTTCCCCTCCTCGCGACCGCGCTGCTCGGCCTCGCCCTCCTCGCCGTCCTCGGCGCGACGGCGCGCCGCCGGTGGGAGGAGTCGCGGGCGCACCTGGAGGTGCTGGGGGCGACGGCGCGGCGTGGCACGGTCGGCGGCGAGCGGGTGTGGCTGGTGCCCGCGGCCGAGCCGGCCGCCTACACGCTGCCGCGTGCCGGCGTCGTCCTGTCGAGCGGGACCGTCGACGCGCTCGACAGCGAGCAGCTGGGCGCCGTCCTCGCGCACGAGCGGGCGCACCTGGACGGGCGTCACCACCTGCTCCTCGGGGTCCTCGGCGGGCTGCGGGCAGTCCTCGGCTGGGTGCCGCTCCTGCGCTGGGCGCGCGACGCGGTGGCCGCCTACGCCGAGATGGCCGCCGACGACGCCGCACTGCGGGCGCACGGCCCGCGGGCGCTCGCCGGCGCGCTCCTCGCCCTCCACCGGCCCGGCGTCGTGCCCGCGGGCCACGCGCTGCACGCCGGGGCGGCCCACGTGCCCTCGCGCATCGCCCGGCTCGCGGGTGGTGCGGTGGTCCCCGACCGCCTGGCCGGCGCCGTCGTCGTCTGCTACCTGCTCGTCGCCGCGGCGGCCGTCGCCCTCGTCACCGTGCCCTACGGGGCCACGATCCTCCAGGGCGCCTGCTGATCCGCGTCAGGCGAGGGACAGGAAGAGCTTCTGCAGCTTCTCGACGTCGAGGGTCTCCTCGCCGTTCGACTCGACGAGGCACTGCCTCATGCCCGAGGCGATGATCGCGAAGCCGGCCCGGTCCAGGGCCTTGGAGACCGCCGAGAGCTGCATGACGACGTCCTCGCAGTCCCGGCCCTCCTCGAGCATGCGGACGACCCCGGCGAGCTGACCCTGGGCGCGCTTGAGGCGGTTGACGACCTTGCCCATCTCGGCGGGGTCGAGCTCGATGCCGCGGCGCTCCGACACGTCGGCGCTCATGCCGCGGCCAGACTGCTCAGGGCGGCGCGCAGACGGCCGGCGGCGTCGTCGGCCACCGGGGGAAGCGCGTCGTTGCCGGTGATCTCAACCATCGTCTGCGGGTCGAGGGCCTCGACGACGGTGCGTGTGGCCCCCGCGGAGCGGACGACGACGTTGCACGGCAGGAGCAGCCCGATCGACTCCTCGGCCTGGAGCGCGCGGTGCGCCAGGGGCGGGTTGCAGGCGCCGAGGATGACCTGCGGCGGGATGTCGACGTCGAGCTTCTTCTTCAGGGTGGCGGCCATGTCGATCTCGGTGAGGACGCCGAAGCCCTGCTCGGACAGTGCCTCGCGCACCGCCGCCATGGTGTCGTCGAAGCTCCGTTCGACGGTCGTGCTGATTCCGTAGCTCATCTCGGTCTCCTGTTCGGTGGAAGGTCAGGCGCTGCGGCCCGCGGCCTGCTGCTCGGCGAGCTCCTCGCGGACCGCATTCATGTCGAGACCGCGGACGGCGGAGATGACCTCCTCGAGCGCCCGGGCCGGCAGCGCGCCGGGCTGGGAGAAGACGAGGACGCCGTCGCGGAACGCCATGAGCGTGGGGATGGAGGTGATGCCGGCCTGGCCGGAGAGGCCCTGCTCCGCCTCGGTGTCGACCTTGGCGAAGACGATGTCATCGTGGGTCGCAGCGGCCTTCTCGTAGACCGGTGCGAACATGCGGCACGGGCCGCACCAGGAGGCCCACCAGTCGACGAGGACGATGCCGTCCCGGCGGATGGTGTCGACGAAGGTGTCGGCGGTGAGGTCGACGGTGCTCATAGGATCCTCCACGTACGTTCGAATAATACCCCTACGGGTATATCAACGGTTAGTTGTCAACGGTTGTTCCGCGCGGCTCAGACGCCGCAGCGGGTCCCGGTCAGCCGGTTGGCCAGCCCGAAGCCGACCGCGACGACGGCTCCCAGGGCGCCGGGCACCGCGTGCGTCTCCGCCCCCAGGAGCCATCCGGCGGCGAGGACGGTCATCAGGGGCACCACGGTGCACGGTAAGAGGCCCAGGCTCCGGTGGCCGCGTGCCGGGACGTAGGTCGCCAGGACCGCCGCCCCGCCGACGGCCGCAAGCGACACGAGCGCGGTCCACAGCGGGGCCCGCGCCGCGTCCCACCCGCCGCCCTCGGTGACGAGGAGGGCGAGGAGGAGCGGCGTGAGCACCACCGCCGCCACCGTGTGGCGCAGCGTCCAGTGGCGGTGGGGGTGCGCGCGGGCCAGGTCCACGGGGAGCGGCCCGTGGACGGCGACGAGAGCGGCGACGTCGTCGGGCGGCTCGCTGCCCGGAGCCGCGTGGGCGACGTCGTCGAGTGCGTCCACCGCGCCGGCGAGGTAGGCCTCCCACGAGGGCGCGGCCGCCGCGCGGTCCTCGAGCGCGCGCCAGTGCGCACGCGCATGGACGAGCGCCGCGTCCGCCGGCTCCTGGGAGAGCCGGCGGCGCAGGTCGCCCAGCGCGGCGACGGCGCCCTCGTGGTACTTCACCGCGGGACGCGCGGTGCCGTCACGGGAGACGGCGCACAGCGAGGCGTCGCCGGTGGCCGTGGCGAGCCGGGCGAGGGCCTCGTCCCGGCGCTCGTCCACTGCCTGGGTCAGGGGCACGTGCACCGGTCCGACGGCTCGACGCCGGCCAGGGCCTCCTCGACATGCATGCCGCAACCGGTCCAGGTGACCTTGCCGCAGGTGGTGCAACGGGTGGGACTGCACATGGGGTTTCTCCTCGGGTGTGGGTGTCAGGCGTTGATGGTGTCGGACAGGGCGCCGGGCCGGACGGCCCGGAGGGTGAGCCAGCCCCCGGAGAGGTTGCGGGCGTCGATCCCCTCCCCGCGCAGGATGCGGGTGGCGAGGTAGGACCGCACCCCGCTGGCGCAGTGGACGGCCACGGGACGGCCCTCGGCGGCGGTGCGCACCTCGTCGAGCCGCTCGCGCAGCTCGGTGTGCGGGACGTGGAGGGCGCCATCGAGGTGGTCGCCCGCGTACTCTTCGGCCGAGCGGACGTCGAGCACGAGCGACTCGGCGCGCACCTCGTCGAGGTCCCAGGCCTGCCACTGCGGCATCGTGCCGTCCAGGACGTTCTGGGCGACGAAGCCCAGCATGTTGACCGGGTCCTTCGCCGAGCCGTAGGGCGGGGCGTAGGCGAGCTCGAGCTCGGCGAGGTCGTCCGCGGTCATCCCGGCGCGCAGGGCGGTGGCGAGGACGTCGATCCGCTTGTCCACGCCGGCCCGGCCGACGCCCTGAGCGCCGAGGAGGCGGCCGTCGGGTGCGAAGCTCGCGACGAGGTGGACCTGCTCGGCGCCGGGGTAGTACCCGGCGTGGTGGGCGGGGTGGAGGTGGACGACCTCGTGCGCGATCCCGGCGGAGCGCAGGGCGGCCTGGTTCGCGCCGGTCACCGCCGCCGTGAGCCCGAAGACGCGGACGATGGCCGTGCCGAGGACGGGCTGCTGCGGGGTGGTGCGGTGGCCGCAGATGGAGTCGGCGGCGCGCCGGCCCTGCCGGTTCGCGGGGCCGGCCAGGGGGACGGCGCCGGACGCGCCGGTGACGGCCTGGCGCACCTCGACGGCGTCGCCGACGGCCCAGATGTGCGGGTCGGAGGTGCGCTGGTCGGTGTCGACGCGGATCGCGCCGCGCTCGCCGAGCTCGAGCCCCGCCTCGGCGGCGAGTGAGCTGGCCGGCCTGACGCCGACGTTGACGATGACGACGTCGGCGGGCAGGGCGGTGCCGTCGGACAGCGTGACGGTGGCACCGCCGCCCGGTGCGTCGGTGACGGACTGGGCGGAGACCCCGAGGTGCAGGCCGACGCCGTGGGCGCGCAGCTCCTCGGCGAGGAGCGGGGCGAGCTCCGCGTCCAGCGGGGGCAGGACGTGGTCGGCCAGCTCGACGAGCTGGACCCGCAGCCCGCGGGCGGCCAGCGCCTCGACGGCCTCGAGGCCGATGAAGCCGGCACCGACGACGACGGCGTGCGCGTCCTGCCGGTCGGTGAGGACGGCGTCGACCGCGTCGGTCACGCGGTCGAGGTCGGGGATCGTGCGCAGCGAGTGGACGGCCGGGTGGTCCAGGCCCTCGATCGGCGGGCGCACGGCGACGGCGCCCGGAGCGAGCAGGAGGGCGTCGTAGGGCAGGCGGTCGGTCGTGCCGCCGCTGACGACGGTGACCTCGCGCCGGTCGCGGTCGATCGCCGTCGCCCGGTGGCCGGTGCGGACGTCGAGGTTGAGGGTGCGGGCGAGCGACTGCGGGGTGTGGAGGAGCAGGTCCTCGCGCGAGCCGATCTCGCCGGACAGGTGGTAGGGCAGGCCGCAGTTGGCGAAGCTCACGTAGTCGCCCTGCTCGAGGACGACGATCTCGGCGTGCTCGTCGAGGCGACGGGCGCGCGCGGCGGCACTCATGCCGCCGGCGACGCCACCCACGATGACGATGCGCCGGCTCGGGCGGCGGGCGGTCATCGGCGCACCGCCCCTCCGGCCTGCTCCCAGGCGGCCATCCCGCCGGAGACGCTGGCGGCGTCGAAGCCGGCGGCACGCAGCTTCTTGGCGCCGCTGCGCGAGCGCATGCCGCTCGCGCACACGACGAGGACGGGGGAGTCGGCCGACAGGCGCCGGGGCGCGGAGTCGATCCGGCCGAGCGGGACGTGGATCGCCTGGGGGGCGTGTCCGGCCTTCCACTCGTGGTTCTCCCGGACGTCGACGAGGGCGGCGCCCTCACGGACGAGCTCGACCGCGCGGGCGGCGGGGACCGAGGATCCCAGCGTGCTGGTGTCCCGGCTGCGGCCCAGCAGGGCCCGGAGCCAGGAGGTACGTGTCGGTGTGGTCATGGCCCCACCATACCCCAGGGGGTATCTGACTGTGTGGTGAGACTGCTCACCGCAGGTCCCGCGAGCGCACCGTGTCCACCGGCGGAAGCTCCCCGCCGGAGTGAGCGGCAGCGCGGGACCTGCGTCCGTCGACGACATCGAGGCGCCGGACCCCGGCCCGGCCGCCGAGGGGGCCGTCATCCCCGACGCCTCGGTGACCAAGCCCCCGCAGGCCATCGGCCCGTTCACGCTCGGGGAGGCCAGCGGCCCCGCCCGCATGTACTCCGACGCCGTCTCCAGCGTGATGATCGCCCTCGACACCAACGTGCTCAGCTCCCCGTACGAGCAGCTGGTCGAGTACATCGCGACCGACAACACCCCGGCCGGCACCGGCAGCTGCGGGACCAACGAGTCGGGCTCGTCGATCACCTGCTACCAGCGCACCGAGGGCGGGGTCGTCACGCTCAACGCCACCCCTGAGGAGATCAGCCTCGAGGACATGGTCGTGTTCGTGAACCACTACGCCGCCGAGGCCGGCGCGGCCTGACCGGGGCAGCTCGCGCCCTCCCGCGTCCGGCACGGCCGGCGCGGGGGGGCGCTGCGCTGTCATCGGCGGGAAGTGCCCCGCGCCGACGCCACGGGGGACGCCTCGAGGAGCTCGTCGACGTCCTCGCCGGGCGCTGAGCCCGTCCGCTACCGGCCCTCGCGAGGCTCCGCGCCGGTGAGCTCGTCCCACACCGGGCCGTAGCCGAGCCGGGCCTGCTCGGCCGCGACGACCCGCGTGGCGAGCTCGGCCTCGGTGACGTCGACGGCGCCGAGCGCCTCCTGCGCGAGGCTCGACTCGCCGGCGTAGGCGTCGAAGACCTGTCGCTTGCCGGCCAGGAGCTCCTCGATCCGCTCGTCGACGCTGTCCTCGGTGAGCAGCCGGTGCACCTGGACCGGGCGCCGCTGGCCCATCCGGTGCACCCGCCCGATCGCCTGGTCCTCGACGGCGGGGACGAGCTGCGGCTCGCAGATGACGACGACGCTCGCCGCCTGGACGTTGAGCCCCACCCCGCCCGCGCCGATCTGGCTCACGAGCACCGAGCCGGCCGGGCCGGCGGTGAAGGCGTCGACGATCTCCTGCCGCTCGGCCGCGGGCACCGACCCGGTGATGGGCCCGTACGCCCGCACGCCCGGCAGCCGCTCCACCTGCTCGGCCACCCGGGCGACGACGTCGAGGAAGTAGGAGAACACGACGACGCGCTGCCCGCCGTCGCGGGCCTCCTCGACGATCTCGAGCAGCCGCTCGAGCTTCGCGGAGTCGGCGGGGTCGGGGACGGTGAGGTCGGCCCGGCGCATCGCCATGAGGTTCCCGGAGGCGACGGCGTCCCGGTAGTGGCGCTGCGCCGTCGGCGTCATCGTCTCCCACTCGTCCGTGACGACGCGGGGCGGGAGCTCGACGAGGACGTCGTCGAGGTTGCGGCGCAGGTACACCGGCGCGATGTGGCGGCGGAAGGTGTCGGGGTCGAGGAGGCGCAGGTGCGCGGGGAGCGAGTCGACGAGCCCGGGCTGGAGGAGACGCGCGAGGGAGAGCAGCTCCTCGACCCGGTTGAGCAGGGCGGTGCCGGTGAGGAAGAGCGCGCGCGGGGTGCGCTCGGCCCAGGCGGCGACCTGCTGGGTGCGCAGCGCCCGAGGGTTCTTGGCGTAGTGCGCCTCGTCGACGACGAGGAGGGTGGGCGTCGGCTGGAGGAATCCGGCTGTCGGCGATACGTCTGCTGTGGGCGACAACTCAGCTGTCGGCGGTAACTGTGCTGTCGGCGAGGAGGGGGTGGGGGCGTCCGGGAGAGGGATCGTCGGGAGGGTGGCGAAGGTCGTCACGGCGACGCCGCCCTCTCGGTGCCAGGCGGCGAGGGCCTCCTCGCGACCGGGGCCGTGGACGCGGTGGACCGGCAGCTCGCTGTGGAGCGACACCTCCCGGCACCAGTTGACGACGACGCTCGCCGGGCACACGACGAGCGCACGGTCCTCGCCCGTCGCGGCCAGGTGCGCCATGACGGCGATGGCCTGGACGGTCTTGCCCAGGCCCATCTCGTCGCCGATGAGCGCCCGGCCCTGGTTGAGCGCGAACTTCGCCCCGAAGACCTGGTAGCCGCGCAGCCGCACGCGCAGCAGGGACTCGTCGAGCGGGAGGGCGGTGATCCGCTCGACGAGCTCGGCGGGGAGCGTGCCCTGGGCCGCGGCGCCGCCCAGGCCGGGGACGAGCTCGTCGAGCAGCGCGTAGTAGCGGGCGGTGTGCTGCTCGAGGTGCTCCCACACGGTGAGCGGGCCGGGCTCGGCGAGCAGCGCGGTCAGCTCGCGGACCGTCGCGGGCAGGTCCGTCGCGGCGAGCCACGGCTCCCAGCGGGCCAGCGCCTCGAGTGCCTGCCGGGCGCGCTCACGGGTGCGCGGCAGGCGCAGGAGCAGCCCGAGCCGGCTGCGTGCCGGGACCGCCTCGCGGACCTGAGCCAGGACCGTCGAGGCGAAGTCCGCCAGCTCGTCGCGGTGGGCGGCCAGCGGCCCGGACACCCGGTCGAGCCGGTACAGCAGGGACGCCAGGCCGAGGCCGAGCGGCCCGTCGCTGCGCGGCTCGATCCGCACGGGCACGCCTGCCCGGAAGGTCTGGGCCAGCCGCTGCGCCGCGGCCGCCGCTGCCCGCGCCGTGTGCGGGCCCACGCCGGGCAGCGCCTCGAGCCGCGCCGGCCCGGCGTCCAGAACGTCGCGCACCGTCTGCACCCCGGCGTCCTCCAGGGCCTGCAGCCGCAGGTTGCGCTCGGTCGTCTCCCGCAGCCGGCCGACCTCGATCCCGCCGAGCTCGGCACGCACCCGCTCGTCCCGGTAGGCGTCGACGAGCGAGACGACGCCCGAGCGCAGCCGAGACTCCTCGCGCAGGACGGCGGCCGCGGCCTCCGCGAGCCCGGCCCGCTCGGCGAGCAGCTCCCGGGCGTCGGCGCCGGGCCGCACCGCCGTCGTCGTCATCCCTGCTCGGGGACCTCGGTGACGAAGTCGATGAGCTCCTCCATCCGCCCGAGGAGGGCGGGGGAGAGGTCCTTGTAGCTGGTGACGCTGCCGAGGATGCGCTTCCAGCCGCGCGCGACGTCGGCCTGGTCCGCGTGCGGCCAGCCGAGCGCCGCGAGGGTGCCGTACTTGATGTCGGTGCCGCGCGGCACGTCCGGCCACGCCTTCAGGCCCACGCGCTCGGGGCGCACCGCCTGCCACACGTCGACGTAGGGGTGGCCGAGCACCTTGACGTGCCGGGCCGAGCGACCCAGCGTCCGCAGCGCCTCGTCCACGAGCCGGGTCTCCTTGGAGCCGGGGACGAGGTGGTCGACGAGCACGCCGGCCCGCCGCGTGGGCCCGGGCGCGAAGTCGGCGAGCACCTCGGCGAGGTTGTCCACGCCCTCGAGGAGCTGGACGACGACGCCCTCGACCCGCAGGTCGTCGCCCCACACGCGCTCGACGAGCTCGGCGTCGTGGCGCCCCTCGACCCAGATCCGCGACGCGCGCGCCACCCTGGCCCGGCTCGTGTCGACCGCGATCGAGCCCGACGCCGTGAGCCGCCTGCCGCCGGCCGTCACCGGGCCGCGTGGTGCCGCCTTCCGCGCCGGCGGCACGAGGTGCACCGGCTTGCCGTCCACCCAGAAGCCCGAGCCGAGCGGGAAGGTCCGCGTGCGGCCCCTGCGGTCCTCGAGGACGACGACGTGCATCCCGCCGGACTTCTCGACGGCGGTGACCGCGCCCACCCAGCCGGTCTCGACGTCCTCGACGACAAGACCGAGTTCGGCCGGCTCGTCGCGGACCGTGGGACGGTGGGCGTGGGCACCGGTGCGGTGGGGGTCGGAGGACAGGACGTCCGAGCCGTAGCGATCCATCACCCCGGCAGGGTAGGCGCGCGGTGGGGGAGGTCACGAGACACCCCGGGGCGTGGCGCGTAGAATTAGCACTCCGGGCCGGTGAGTGCTGACACCGGCCGTCGCCGAGCCGGCCACGAGCGCGCCGGGAGGAGGGAACCCGTTGGCAGACCGTCGACTCGAAGTGCTGCGAGCAATCGTCGAGGACTACGTCCACACGCGTGAACCGGTGGGCTCCAAGGCCCTGGTCGAGCGTCACTCGCTCGGTGTCTCACCGGCGACCATCCGCAACGACATGGCCGTCCTGGAGGAGAGCGGGTACATCCACCAGCCCCACACCTCCGCGGGGCGGGTCCCCACCGACAAGGGCTACCGCCTCTTCGTCGACCAGCTGTCGACCTTCAAGCCGCTCTCGCCGGCCGAGCGGGGCGCGATCCAGCACCTGCTCGAGGGCGCCGTCGACCTCGACGACGTCGTCGAGCGCACCGTCCGCCTCCTCGCCCAGCTCACCCACCAGGTCGCCGTCGTCCAGTACCCCTCGCTGCGCAACTCGGCCCTGCGGCACGTCGAGCTCGTCCCGCTCTCCGAGCACCGGCTGCTCGTCGTCATCATCACCGACGCCGGGCGGGTGGAGCAGCGGGCCCTCGAGGTCGACTCCCCGCTCGACCTCGCCGTCGTCGCCGAGCTGCGCGCCCGCATCAACGCCGGCAGCATCGGGCGCCGCGCCGCCGACATCGGCTCCGCCCTCGGGGACACCTCCGGCCGCTTCGCCCCCGAGCACCGCCCGCTCGTCGCGCGCGTCATCGAGGCGCTCACCGAGACGCTGCGGATGGACGCCGAGGAGCGCATCGTCATGGCCGGCACCGCGAACCTCGCCCGCTCCGACGTCGACTTCTCCCGCACCATCGGCCCCGTCCTCGAGGCGCTTGAGGAGCAGGTCGTCCTCCTCAAGCTGCTCCAGGAGATGGCGGAGGACGACGCCGTCGCCGTGAGCATCGGTGAGGAGAACCGCCACGAGGCGCTGTCCGAGGCGTCGATCGTGGCGACCGCCTACGGTGGGGGGAGTGGTGAGGGGGTGGCCCACCTCGGTGTACTCGGCCCCACGCGCATGGACTACCCCTCGGCCATGACCTCCGTGCGGGCCGTGGCCCGCTACCTGTCGCGGATCCTCGCCGGCTGACCGGCCCCGCATACGTGTTGAACCCCCACAGGAAGTGACCTGGTGAACGACTACTACGAGATCCTCGGCGTGCCGCGTACCGCGACGCAGGAGGAGATCAAGCGCGCCTACCGCAAGCTGGCGCGCAAGCTCCACCCGGACGTCGCCGGGCCCGACGCCGAGGACCAGTTCAAGGAGGTCGGCCGCGCCTACGAGGTGCTGTCCAACCCCGAGAAGCGCCAGATGTACGACCTCGGTGGGGAGTCCGCGCTCGGCGGCAACGGCGGCGGCGCCGGGGCCGGCTTCGGCTTCTCCGACATCTTCGAGACCTTCTTCGGCGCGGCCGCCGGCGCCAGCCGCGGCCCCGCCCCACGCGGCCGGCGCGGCCAGGACGCCCTCATCCGCCTCGAGATCGACCTGCGCGACGCCGTCTTCGGCGTCGACGAGGAGGTCCAGGTCGACACCGCCGTCCTGTGCGGCACCTGCAACGGCACCTGCACCCGCCCGGGCACCCACGTGCAGACCTGCGCGGTCTGCGGCGGGCGCGGCTCGGTCCAGCGGGTGGCCCGCTCCTTCCTCGGCAACGTCATGACGACCTCGCCCTGCTCGGCCTGCGGCGGCCACGGCACGACCATCCCCGACCCGTGCCCCGAGTGCTCCGGGCAGGGCCGGGTGCGCACCCGCCGCTCCATCCCCGTCTCGGTTCCCGCGGGCGTCGACACCGGCAACCGCATCAAGCTGACCGGCAGCGGCGAGGTCGGCCCCGGCGGCGGCCCCGCCGGCGACCTCTACGTCGAGCTCAAGGTCCGCCCCCACCCCGTCTTCGCCCGGCGTGGGGACGACCTCTACGCGCGCGTCGAGGTCCCGATGACGGCCGCCGCGCTCGGCACCGTCCTCCACCTCGAGACCTTCGACGGTCCCGAGGAGATCGACATCGCCCCCGGCACCCAGCCCGAGGAGGTCATCACGCTCGACGGCCTCGGTGTCGGCCGCCTCAACGGCCCCGGCCGCGGCGACCTCAAGGTCCAGGTCGACGTCGAGGTGCCCACCGCCCTGGACGACCGTCAGCGTGAGCTCCTCCTCGAGCTCGCGACGCTGCGCGGGGAGGAGCGCGCCGAGCCGCGTCTCACGCCCGCCTCCAGCGGCGTGTTCTCCCGCCTGCGGGACCGCTTCTCCGGCCGCTGATGAGCGCGCCAGTCTTCCTCGGCGCGCCCGAGGACCTCGCCGCCGCGCGGGAGGGGGCGGTCCTCACCGTCCGCGGACCCGAGGCGCGCCACGCCGTCTCCGTGCGGCGGGTGCGCGCCGGTGAGGTCGTCGACGTCGTCGACGGCGAGGGCACCCGCGCCCGCGGTGAGGTCACCGCCGCGGCGGGCGAGGAGCTCGCCGTCCACGTCACCGAGCTCACCCATGAGCCGGCGCCCGCCGTGCGGCTCGTCCTCGTCCAGGCCCTGGCCAAGGGCGGGCGCGACGAGCAGGCCGTGGAGACCGCGACCGAGGTCGGGATCGACGCCGTCCTGCCCTGGCAGAGCGAGCGCTGCGTGTCGGTGTGGGCCGGGAAGAAGGCCGCGAAGGGGCGTGAGCGCTGGCAGGCCGTCGCGCTCGCCGCCACCAAGCAGTCGCGCCGCGCGCGGCTGCCGGAGGTCGAGGAGCTCGCCGTCGGCAGGCAGCTGCTCGCCCGGGTCGCGTCCGTCGTCGACGCCGGTGGCGTCGTCGTCGTCCTCCACGAGGCGGCCACCGCGCCGCTCACCACCGTCTCGCTTCCCGAGCAGGGCGAGGTGCTCCTCGTCGTCGGGCCCGAGGGCGGGCTGAGCGAGCGGGAGGTGACGGACCTGGCGGAGCGGGGCGCCGTCGTCGTCCGCCTCGGCCCGCACGTCATGCGCACCTCGACCGCCGGTCCCGTCGCCGCCGCCCTGCTCGCCGAGAGACTCGGCCGCTGGTCCTGACGTCCGGGAAGTTCCGGCTGGACCTCGCCGTTATGCTCTCCGTACGTCTTTTCGCCCACCCAGGAGGAACCGGGGCCACGCGCCCCCGCCCATGCCACACAGCGACGACGCGTCCCGCCCGGATGCGATGCTCCAGCACCAGATCACCGTCCCTGACGACGTGCCCATGGTCTTCCTCCTCGGTCAGCGCGACGAGGTCCTGCGCGCCGTCGAGAGCGGCTTCCCCGGCGTCGACATCCACGTCCGCGGCAACGTCGTGTCCTTCTCCGGCCCCGCGGGCGACGTCGCCCTCGCCGAGCGGCTCGTCGACGAGCTCGCCGAGGTCGCCCGCAGCGGGCAGGCCCTGACCGCCGACGCCGTCCAGCGCGCCATCCGCATGCTCACCGCCCCGACGGCGGAGCGCCCCGCCGACGTCCTCACCTTCGACATTCTCTCCAGCCGCGGGCGCACGATCCGGCCCAAGACGCTGGGGCAGAAGTCGTACGTCGACGCGATCGACGAGCACACCATCACCTTCGGCGTGGGCCCGGCCGGCACCGGCAAGACCTACCTCGCCATGGCCAAGGCCGTCCACGCGCTGCAGTCCAAGCGCGTCAACCGCATCGTCCTCACCCGCCCGGCGGTCGAGGCGGGGGAGCGGCTGGGCTACCTGCCCGGCACGCTCAACGACAAGATCGACCCCTACCTGCGGCCGCTGTACGACGCGCTGCACGACATGCTCGACCCCGAGTCGATCCCCAAGCTCATGGCGGCCGGGACCATCGAGGTCGCGCCGCTCGCCTACATGCGCGGGCGCACGCTCAACGACGCCTTCATCATCCTCGACGAGGCCCAGAACACCTCGCCCGAGCAGATGAAGATGTTCCTCACCCGGCTCGGCTTCAACTCGCGCGTCGTCGTCACCGGTGACGTGACGCAGGTCGACCTGCCCAGCGGCACGTCCTCCGGCCTGCGGGTCGTCGAGGACATCCTCACCGGTATCGAGGACGTTGCCTTCTGCCGCCTCACCTCGGCCGACGTCGTCCGCCACCGCCTCGTCTCGGAGATCATCGACGCCTACGAGCGCTGGGACGCCGGACCGAGCGGCAACCGGGCACAGCGGCGGGCCGGGACCCGCCGGGAGGGACGAGCATGAGCACCGAGGTCGCCAACGAGTCCGGCTACGAGGTCGACGAGGAGGAGTTCGCCGCCCTCGCCCGCTACGTGCTCGAGCAGATGCACGTCCACCCGCAGGCCGAGCTGTCGATCATGTTCGTCACGAGCGACGTCATGACCGAGCTCCACGTCAAGTGGATGGACGAGCCGGGCCCCACCGACGTCCTGTCCTTCCCCATGGACGAGCTGCGCCCCGGCACGCCCGGCGAGGAGCCCGTCGAGGGCATGCTCGGCGACATCGTGCTGTGCCCCGAGGTCGCGGCCGCACAGGCCAAGACCGCCGGCCACAGCACCGCCGAGGAGCTCCTCCTCCTCACCACGCACGGCATCCTCCACCTCCTCGGCTACGACCACGCCGAGCCCGAGGAGGAGAAGGAGATGTTCGCGCTGCAGCGCAAGCTGCTGCTCACCTTCCTCGCCGAGCGCTGACATGGACGGACTGCTCTCCGACATTCCCGAGTGGTGGCTGCTCGTCCTCGCGCTCGGCGCGCTCGTCGTCACCGCCGTGCTCGTCGCGGCCGAGGCGGCGCTGCGGCGCATCGGACGCACCGCCCTCAACGAGCTCCACGTCGCCGAGCGGCCCCGCGCCGACCGCGTCGAGCAGCTCGCCGACGCCCGGGACGCCGCGCTGCCCGCCCTGGCCCTGGCACGCGTCCTCGCGGAGATGACGACGGCGGTCGCCCTCACCCTCGTCGTCGCCGACCTCCTGCCCGAGTGGTGGCAGGTGCTGCTCACCGCCGTCGTCGTCACGGCGCTGCTCGTCGCCGTCGTCGCCGGCTCCGGGCCGCGGCGGCTGGGCACCCGCCAGCCCGGGCGGGTGCTGCACGCGCTGCTGCCGCTCGTCGGGGTCGTCCTCGCCGTCACCCGACCCGCCGTCGCCCTGGCCCGGGCGCTGACGCCCAAGCCGCGGCTCACCGAGGCGGAGGCCCGGGAGGAGGCCGCCGAGGACCTGCGCGACATGGTCGACCGGGTGAGCCAGTCCGAGCAGCTCGCCGACGAGGAGCGCACGATGCTCCAGTCGATGTTCGAGCTTGGCAGCACCCTCGTGCGCGAGGTCATGGTGCCGCGGCCGGACATGGTGACGATGGACGCCGACAAGCCGCTGACCAAGGCGCTGGCGCTCTTCGTGCGCTCCGGCTTCTCCCGCGTGCCCGTCGTGGGGGAGTCGGTCGACGACGTGCGCGGCATCCTCTACCTCAAGGACGTCCTGCGCCGCACGCACATGCGGCCCGAGGCCGGCTCCGACCTCGTCGAGACCGCGGCCCGCGAGGCCGTCTACGTGCCCGAGACGATCCTCGTCGACGACCTCCTGCGCGAGATGCAGGCGAAGAACTTCCACATCGCGATGGTCGTCGACGAGTATGGCGGCATCGCCGGCCTCGTCACCATCGAGGACCTCCTTGAGGAGCTCGTCGGTGAGCTGACCGACGAGCACGACCGCGCCGAGCCCGTCGTCGAGGAGCTCGACGGCGGCCTCGTGCGCGTCCCGGCCCGCCTGCCCGTCGACGAGCTCGGTGAGCTCTTCGGCCTCGAGCTCGACGACGACGACGTCGACTCCGCGGGCGGCCTGCTCGCCAAGGCGCTCGGCAAGGTCCCGATCCCCGGGGCCGAGGTCGAGGTCGCCGGCCTGCACCTGCAGGCCGAGCGCGCCGGCGGGCGACGCCGACAGATCGCCACCATCCTGGCCCGGGCCGTCGAGGCGCCCGAGTCCGACGAGAAGGACGAGAGCTCATGACGTACTCGTGGCCCGAGGGCTACCGAGCGGGGTTCGCCTCGATGGTGGGCCGGCCCAACGCCGGCAAGTCCACGCTGACGAACGCGCTGGTCGGCCAGAAGGTGGCCATCACCTCCGGGCGGCCGCAGACGACCCGCCGCGCCGTGCGCGGCATCGTGCACCGGGAGGACGGACAGCTCGTGCTCGTCGACACCCCGGGCCTGCACCGCCCGCGCACCCTGCTGGGGGAGCGGCTCAACGACCTCGTGCGCGACACGATGGGCGAGGTCGACGTCGTCGTCTTCTGCCTGCCGGCCGACGAGAAGATCGGCCCCGGTGACAAGTTCATCGCCCGTGAGCTGGCCGAGCTGCGCACCCCCGTCGTCGCCGTCGCGACGAAGAGCGACAAGGTGAGCCGCGAGCGGCTCGCCGAGCACCTGCTCGAGATCGACGCGCTCGGCGACTACGCCGAGATCGTGCCGGTGTCGGCGAAGAACGGCGAGCAGGTCGACGTCCTCGCCGACGTCCTCCTCGCGCAGATGCCCGAGTCCCCGCCGCTGTACCCGGAGGGCGAGCTCACCGACGAGCCGGAGGTCGTCATGATCGCCGAGCTCGTCCGCGAGGCCGCCCTCGAGGGCGTGCGCGACGAGCTGCCGCACTCGCTGGCCGTCGTCGTCGAGGAGATCGTCGAGCGGGAGGGCCGCGACGACCTGCTCGACGTGCGCGTCAACCTCTACGTGGAGCGCGACTCGCAGAAGGCCATCGTCATCGGCCGCGCCGGCTCCCGGCTGCGCGACGTCGGCTCCCGCGCCCGCCGCGGCATCGAGATGCTCCTCGGCTCCCGCGTGTACCTCGACCTCCACGTCAAGGTGGCAAAAGACTGGCAACGCGACCCCAAGCTCTTGCACCGCCTCGGCTTCTAGCGGGGACCCTCCCCCTCCTCTCGCGAGTACGCACCTACGGTCACGGCGGGAGCCCCAGATGGCCTCAAGACTGACCACAAGTGCGTACTCGCGTTCAGGAGCGTGGGCGGAGGGCCGTGCCGTCGAGGAGCTCGGGGACCGGGTTGAGCTTCGCACGGACCTCACGCGGTACCACCGACAGGATGCGTGCGAAGGTACGGTTCGGGTCGAACACGTCGGCCTTGCTGAACCGTCGAAGGACGTTGTCCGGGTTCTCGCGGATGAGGTCCTCGCGGCGCTTCTCCGCCAGGACGGCCGCCACCGCTTCCTCGACGGAGTCGACCAGCCCGTCGCCGGGTACGTACTTGAGCTCGCCGTCGTACTCGAGGAGGACGACGACCACGACGGTCGATCCGTCCGCACGCCGCAGGACCCACCGCCATCCCAGGTCGACGTAGAAGGTCTCCTCACGCGTGATCACCGGCATCTGCACCTCGGGCGTGGGCAGGCCGCGTGAGACGGCGACCCATCGCAGCACCGTCTCCATCGGCGACTCGGCGTACGGGTCGGCAGCGGCGATGACGGCACGCGCCTGCCGCCGGCCGCGCGGCGGTCCGGTGTCCACCATTCGTCGGAGCTGACGCCGGAGCTCGGCGACGCGTGCCGCGTCCGCCTCCTTGGTGCGTCGGTCGGCGTGAAGGATCGCGCGCATGCCGCTGTCGGCGACGGCCAGCGCGTCTCGTGGGCGCATGGTGCGGGCGCAGTCCGCGATGGTCCGTTCGAGCGTGGTGACACGCAGGTCGCCGAGGGTGGTCACGTCGTCGGGAGGGAGTCTGGCGTGATGACGCCAGAGGGAGCTCTTGGCGTGCATGTTGGGCCGGGTGCTCTGGCTGACCTCCGGGCGATTGGGAACGGTCAGCACCCACAGTCCGTGGAGGAGGGCTGCGGAGGCGTGGCTGAAGGCGGCGTCGTTGCGCAGCTTGCTCCCTGCAGAGGCAATCATGGCCAGTGCGTGACCCTCTGTCTCCTCCCAGCGCTTCCCCGCCGGAAGTGGTGGCACCAGTGCGCCGCGGCGCACGCTCATGGACTCCCCTGACCGGAGTGCTGCTCGCGCCGCACGTCTGCCGACCACCGAGGTGAGCGAGGCGGTCGGAACGTCGCGGGGTTCAATGACGATGCCCATGGCGAGATCGTCGACCCGGCCCCACGCGCGGGGGTGCGTCGGTGTCCGCTCATGTGGACACCGGTGTCGCGAGCCGCACACCTGCAGCACACCTCGCTTCACTCGAGTACGCACCTACGGGCAGTTTTGAGGCATGACAGGGCCGCTCCGCTGACCGTATGTGCGTACTCGGCGGGGGTGGGGGAGGAGCCCGGCGCGCGGCCACCGGTCGGCTGACCGGGCCCGGCATGCGACTACCCTGGCGCGGTGAGGTCGTGGAGAGTCGCCGTGACGGTCGTCGCGGTCCTGCTGTTCGGGCTCATCGGCACCGTCGCGGGACCCGGCTGGCACCCCCAGCCGCTCGAGCAGACCCTCGTCGTGCAGACCCCCGACGTGACGATCGGCGGTGACGTCGCCACCGACCCGGTCGGCACCTACGAGACCCGCACCGAGACCTTCACCGTCGAGCTCGACGGCGCCACGGTCCGGGCCACCGTCCACGAGCCCGTCGACGCCCCCGGGCTGCGCCCCGGCCTCGTCTTCATGCACGGCGCCGGCACCGCCACCCACGACAACTTCTGGCAGATGACCGAGGCGCTGGCCAGCGCCGGGGTCGTCTCCCTGGTCCCGGACAAGCGGATGGACACCTACACCACCCGCTTCCGTGACTACCCGGCGATGGCCGAGGACTACATGCACAGCTGGCGGGCGCTGAGCGAGCGCGAGGGGGTCGACCCGGAGCGGGTGGGCTTCTACGCGGAGAGCGAGGGGGCCTTCATCGCACCGGTGGCCGCCGCGGAGCACCCCGAGGTGGCCTCGCTCGTCCTCGTGTCCGCACCCGTGGTGCCGGCCCGCGAGCA
Source organism: Georgenia phoenicis (assembly GCF_047302425.1). Taxonomy (NCBI): domain Bacteria; kingdom Bacillati; phylum Actinomycetota; class Actinomycetes; order Allobogoriellales; family Allobogoriellaceae; genus Georgenia; species Georgenia phoenicis. The sequence continues at coordinate 1,527,480 of NZ_CP154855.1, forward strand.
GTTCGCCCTCGCCACCGACACCTACCTGCGCAACCTCGGCGCCCCCCAGCAGCTCCTGCGCGCGGTGCCCCGGCTGCTGGGCAGCGAGATCCCCGGCGGCGGCTTCGTCTACGCCGACTTCGACGTCAGCCCCTACCAGCAGCGCATGGACCAGCCCGTCCTCATGGTCTACGGCACCGAGGACGTGTCGATGCCGATCGTCCAGGCCCCGGCCAAGGTCATCGCCGACCTCGCCGAGGCCGGCAACACCGGGTACACGGTCCGCTACTTCGAGGGCGCCAACCACGGCATCCGCATCGACGGCGAGCTCGCCCCCGGCTTCCCCGACGCCATCGCCCGCTGGGTGCAGGGCCTGCCGGAGACGGCAAACGCCGAGCCGCGCATCGCCGGCGGCCAGCCCGAGCAGCGCTTCCGCGCCGAGCCGGTCGACAGCCCGCGCTGGTACGCCTCGGGCGACATGATCGTCCTCACCCTCGTCGGCCCGCTCGTCCTCCTCGCACTCGGCCCGGCGCTGTGGCTCCTCACCCGGCTCGTCCGGCGTCCCAGCGAGCGGCTGCCCTCCCCGCTGGCGCGCTCCACCGGGGCGCTGGCCCTGGGGGTGCTCGCCGTGTGGACCCTCTTCGTCTCCTACCTCATGGTCGTCGCCGACCTCGCGCTCAACTACGAGACCAACCCCTTCGCCGTCCAGGGCGGGTGGCTCGGGGTGCAGCTCGTCGCCGTCGGCACGACGGCGGTGGGCGTCTGGTCCGCCACCACGTGGCTGCGGGTGCGGCGCAGCGGCGTGCGCACCGGCACGGTCGGCACGATCACCCTCGTGGGCGTGCACCTCGGGGCGCTCGTGCTGCTCCTCGCCGCCGGCTACTGGGGCGTGTTCCCGACCGTGTGGTGACCAGCGGTGGCGTGCTGGTCCGCACCGGGCCCGGCGCCGCGTAGGATCCGTCACGGAACGGCGAGAGGAAGCGGATGCAGATCCACTGGGGCGTGGCCACCGACGCGGGTGGCCGACGCCAGGCGAACGAGGACTCCGTGCTGGCGCAGCCTCCCGTCTTCGCCGTCGCGGACGGCATGGGCGGGCACGCGCGCGGCGACATGGCCAGCCACACGGTCGTCACCGAGCTCGCCCAGCTCGCGCGCAGCGGCCGGCCGCTGCGGCCGGAGGACGTCACCGAGGCGCTGCGCCGCGCCGGTGAGCTCATCCGCCGCACCATGGCGGGGGAGGACGCGGTGGCCGGCACGACGGTGGCCGGCGCGATCCTCACCGAGCAGGACGGCCACCCCGTGTGGCTCGTCTTCAACGTCGGCGACTCGCGCGTCTACCGCTGCACCGACCAGGCGCTCGAGCAGGTGAGCGTGGACCACTCGCTCGTCCAGGAGATGGTCGACTCCGGCACCATCAGCCGCGCCGAGGCGCGCCGCCACCCGCAGCGCAACGTCATCACCCGCGCCGTAGGCACCGGTGCCGTGCCCGAGATCGACTTCTGGATGCTCCGCGCCGGCGGCCCGGACCGGCTCGTGCTGTGCAGCGACGGCCTGTTCGGCGAGCTCGAGGACGCCGAGATCCGCGAGGTCGTCTCCGCGGCCGGGCACCCGCACGAGGCCGCCGCCACCCTCCTTGACCGCGCCGTCCAGGGCGGTGGCGCCAACGACAACGTCTCCGTCATCGTGCTCGCCGCCGGTGACGACGACGACGTCGACCGCACCGAGCGACGCGCCGACGAGGACAACGGGTCCACGCTGCCGCGGGCCGAGGCGGGAGCCGGACGATGACGGCGCACGAGTACCAGAGCGGTGGCTGGACCGCTCTGGTGAGCGACGGCGCGCTCGCGCTGCTCCACCCGGCCGTCCCCGAGGACGTCGCCCGGGAGCTGTGGCAGCTGACGACGACCGGCCGCCGCCTGGGCGCGTGGGTCGAGTACCTCGCCTCGACCGGCATCGCGGCCCTGCCGTCCTTCGCCATGGTCGAGACCCACCCGGACGGGTTGCGCGTGCTCGTCCGCGGCGAGGTCGACGTCGAGATCGGTGGCCAGGTGGTCTCCGCCCGCGGCTACGCGACGTGGCGCGAGGAGGTCCTCCCCGCGGCCACCGACGTCACCATCCGCGCCGAGACCGCCGACGGCGGCTGGCTGCCCGTCAGCGGCGGCATCGTCCGCGCCGCCGCCGCGCGGCTCGCCGTGGACCAGGAGGTCCCCGCCGCGCCGCTGACGGAGGAGGACGACGACGTCGAGCTCACCGTGGCACGGATGCCCGCCCTGGCGGCAGCGGTCGCGGGCAGGCACGCGGCCACGCCCGTGGTGGCGCCGGCCGACCCGGAGCCCGTGGGCGTGGAGACGGCGGCAAGCCCCGAGCCCGAGCAGGCTTCCCCCGAGCCCGAGCCCGAGCCCGAGCCCGAGCCCGAGCCCGTGGGTGCGGAGACGGCGGCGAGCCCCGAGTCCGAGCCCGAGCCCGTGCGCGTGGAGACCGCTGCGAGCCCTGAGCCGGAGCCGGCCGACGAGCCCGCGCCGGCGGGTGCCGAGCCTGCGGAGGAGCCCGTTCCCGAGCCGGCTCTCGCCGCGACGCCCGCGACCCCGGCACCGCTGGACTCCGAGGAGGCCGAGGAGTCCGACGACTACGACTTCCTCCTGTGGCCCACAGAGCAGGTGCAGGCCCGCGCGAGCGAGACCGTCGCCGCGGCACCCGAGCCGCCCGGCAACGCCGAGCCCAGCACCACGGATGCCGTCACCGCCGAGACCCCGGCCGAGCCCGCGGACAGCGCCCACGTCGCCCCCGAGCTCGAGGCCACCCGCCTGCCGGAGCCCGAGGAGGACCACGACGGCGAGACCGGCGGCATCATCGACTCGCTCCCCGGCCGGCTGCGCCCGCCCACCGCGCCCCCCGTGAGCGCGTGGCCGCCGCCTCCTGCGCCGGCCGCCGCGCCCTTCGGCGCGCCGCTGCCCCCGCCGCCCGGCGAGGACGGCGACCACGACGGCCAGACCATCCTCACCTCCGAGATCCCGGCGACGAACGTGCCGATCGCCCTCGAGCAGGTCGAGCGTCCGCCGTCGGAGCTCGAGCTCACCCTGTCCACCGGCCCGCGCATCGAGATGGACCGTCCGGTCCTCCTCGGCCGGGCGCCCGAGGCGGCGCGTTTCGTCGGCACCGAGGTGCCGCGACTGGTCAGCGTGTCCAACCCGGAGCGGGACATCTCCTCCACGCACGTGGAGATCCGGCCGGCGGGCGGCCACGTCGTCGTCACCGACCTCAACTCGACCAACGGCACCGTCGTCCACCTCCCCGAGCAGCCCTCCTTCCGGCTCCAGCCGGGGACCGGGGTGCCGGTCGGTGCCGGCGCCGTCATCGAGCTCGGCACCGGCGTCACCGTCACCGTCACCCGCGTCGAGGGAGCGCGGTGAGCCCACGACGCCAGCCCGCGCAGCCGCCCGAGCTGCCCGGCTACACCGTCGAGCGCCTGCTCGGCTCGGGCGGCTTCGCCGACGTCTACCTCTACACCCAGCGCCTGCCGCAGCGGCAGGTCGCCATCAAGGTCCTCACCCACGAGGCCACGCAGGGGCAGTCGCGCGAGCAGTTCGCCGCCGAGGCCAACCTCATGGCCCAGCTGTCGACGCACTCCTCGATCGTCACGATCTACCACGCGGACACCGCCGCCGACGGGCGCCCCTACCTCGTCATGCAGTACTGCCCGCTGCCCAACCTCGCCGAGCGCGTCAAGGTGCGCCCGCTCGGCGTCCCCGAGGTCCTCGGCATCGGCGTGCGGCTGGCCGGCGCGGTGGAGACCGCCCACCGGGCCGGCATCGTCCACCGCGACATCAAGCCGGCGAACGTCCTCACCACCGAGTACGGCCGTCCCGCGCTCACCGACTTCGGCATCGCCGGCCTCACCGGCGCCGACGAGTCCGGCGGCGTGTCGATCCCGTGGGCCCCGCCCGAGGCGATCGAGGGGGAGTCCTCCGGCGTCGCCGGGGACGTGTACTCCCTAGCAGCCACCCTCTACACGCTCCTTGCGGGCCGCTCGCCCTTCGCGCGGCCGGGCGGGCCCAACACCCGACTCGACCTCACCATGCGCATCAAGCGCGACCCGGTGCCGCCGATCGGCCGCACCGACGTGCCCGCCTCCCTCGAGCGGCTCCTCGCTGCCGCCATGGCCAAGTCGCCGGCGGCCCGCCCCGCGACGGCCCTCGACCTCGCCCGCGCGCTCCAGGTCGTCGAGCAGGAGCTCCGCCTGGCGATGACCGACATCGAGGTGCCCGACACCTCGTGGCTCTCCTCGGCCACCGCGCCGGCGGACGACGGCTCCGACGAGGGCCGCACGGTCGTCCGGGCCGTCACCGAGGTCGACCCCACCGGCGCCACCCCCGCCCCGGTCGAGGAGGAGCCGCACACCGTGCTCCGCGGCGTGCGCACGTGGGAGCACGACGACGTCACCGAGAGCACCCGCGGACGTGCCGACGCGGCCGCGGAGCCCGACGACGCCGCTCCCGACCGCCGTCGTCCCACGTGGCGGTGGGTGGCCGCGGGGGTGGCCGCGGCCGCCGTCGTCGTCGGCGGGATCGTCGTGGCCGGCCAGCTGCGCGGGGACGAGGAGCCCGAGCCGACGGCGACGTCGACGATCGGGACCGTCGTCATCCCCGACGTCGTCCCCCCGCCCGTCGACCTGAGCGGGGAGCGGGTGAGCGGGGAGCGGGTCGAGTTCACCTGGTCCGCGCCCGAGGTCGAGGGCGAGCCGAGCTACTCGTGGGTGCGGACCGACGGCGGGAAGGTCGGCGAGAGCCAGCCGGTGGCCGAGGCGCCGCTGGTCGTGGAGTCCGCCGAGCGGGTGTGCATCGAGCTGCGCACCATCACCGAGCAGGGCATGGTTTCGGCCGAGCCGGCCGCGACCTGCGTCGACTGAGGAGGACGATGACCGAGCACAGCACCGTGCAGCTGGAGTTCTGCGGGGAGTGGTTCCCCGTCTCCCGCGAGGAGCCGTTCTACGTCGGGCGCGAGGGCGCCCTGCAGATCGACGACAACCCCTACCTCCACCGCCGCTTCCTCCGCATCGCCTGCGTCGAGGACCTGTGGTGGATCGAGAACGTCGGCTCGCGGCTGTCGGCGACGCTCGCGGACAGCGACGGCAACACCCAGGCCTGGCTCGCGCCCGGCGCGCGCCTGCCGCTCGTCTACGCCCGCACGACGATCCTCTTCACCGCCGGGCCGACCACCTACGAGATCACCCTCGTCAACCCCGACCCGGCCTTCGCCCCGGCCAAGGCCGAGCCCGTGCACGTCGGCGACACGACGATCGGCCCGGTCTCGCTCACCGCGTCCCAGCACCTGCTCGTCCTCGCGCTTGCCGAGCCGGTGCTCTCCGGCCGCGGCAGCGCCTCGATCCCCACATCGGCGCAGGCCGCCGAGCGGCTGGGCTGGGCGCTGACGAAGTTCAACCGCAAGCTCGACAACGTGTGCGACAAGCTCGACCGCAACGGCGTGCGGGGCCTGCGTGGTGGACCCCAGCAGCTCGCGGTCAACCGCCGCGCGCGGCTGGTCGAGCACGCCGTCGCCTCGCGGATCGTCAGCGCCGAGCAGCTGCCCGCGCTCGACGAGGAACGGGCCCGCAACTCCGACTCCTAGGGGAGGCTCCTTCACAAGGGGTAGTTCTCCCCGTGGTCCGGTAGCACCTTCGGCCCACCCCTTTGTTACTCTGCGAGGCGGCGTAGGGGCCCATGCTCCCGGCCCGAAGAAGTCACACGAGATCCTGGGGCGCAGCTGTGCGATTCGGACGCGGTCGAGCCGCGGCAACTCCGGCAGTTCCCGGCACCCGCCGGAGCCGGCGGGCCACGGACCCCAAGCGACGGCAGCGGATGGTCAGCGCCGGGACGGTCACCGTCCTCGGCGCGGGACTCGTCCTCGCCGGTGTCCTCTACGACGGCGTCGCCACGGCGGACGTCGACCTCAACGACGGCGGCGTGTGGGTCACCAGCCAGGAGCACATGCGCCTGGGCCGCCTCAACAGCCAGGTCCAGCTCCTCGACGGCGGGCTCGCCGCCCGCAGCGCGAGCTTCGACGTCCTCCAGGACGGCAGCAACGTCTTCCTCGTCGACGAGGGCACCGGCGTCCTCCAGCAGGTCGACCCCGCGACCGTGACGACGACGACCTCCGTCTCCCTGCCCGGGCCCAGGCAGATCGAGATGGGCGGGCAGACCGTCGCCGTCCTCGACTCCCGCAGCGGGCAGCTGCACGCCACCCCGGTGCTCGGCGTCGGCGCCCTCGCCGACGAGGAGCGGGAGGCGACCGCCGGGCTCGGCGCCAACGCCGTCATCGCCGTCGGCGTCGACGGCACCACCTACGGCGTCTCCCCGGACGACGCCACCCTCGTCACCGTCCCGGCCGGCTTCGACCCCGAGGCGGGGGAGGAGCCGGAGGTCGCCGAGCTGGGCGTGGGCCCCGAGCGCCTCACCGAGGCCGAGATCCAGGTGACGGCGGTCGGCGACGAGCCGGTCGTGCTCGTCCGCGACGAGCAGGACCGCGTCACCCTCCTGCGCCCCGACAGCGAGCCGCTCGAGCTGGCCGACGTCGCCGACACCGCCCAGGTCGCCCTCCAGGCGCCCTCCGCGGCCGCCCGCGACGTTGTCCTCGCCGCCCGCGACGGGCTCGTCCGCGTGCCCCTCGGCCGCGGCGAGCCGAGCGTCGACGCCGTCTCCCAGCCCGGCACGCCGAGCGAGCCGGTCGTCGTCGCCGGCTGCAGCCACGGCGCCTGGGCCGGCGGCACCGGTGTCTACCAGTCCCGCTGCGGCAATGGCGAGGTCGTCGAGCAGCCCATCGACAAGAACCTCACCGACGCGCGGCTCGTCTTCCGCGTCAACCGCGACGTCGTCGTCCTCAACGACCTCGTCGCCGGCACCGTGTGGCTGGTCAAGAACGCCATGGAGATCGTCGAGAACTGGGACGACGTCGTGCCGCCGCAGGAGGCGAGCGAGGACGAGGAGGAGTCCCAGCAGGAGATCCAGGAGCAGCTCCCGCTCGACCGCGAGCAGGAGAACCGCGACCCCATCGCCCAGGACGACGACCTCGGCGTGCGCGCCGGGTCCACGACCGTCCTCGAGGTGCTCGCCAACGACACCGACCCCGACGGCGACCTCCTCACCGTCTCCGCCTTCGACTCGCCCGGCGAGTCCTTCGGCACCGTCCGCCCGATCATGGGCGGGCGAGCCCTGCAGATCGACGTCGCGCCGGGCGCCACCGGCGCGGCGGCGCTGCGCTACACGGTGAGCGACGGGCGCGGGGGAGAGGCCGAGGCCACCGCCCGTGTCACCGCCGTGCCGCAGGACGTCAACCGGCCGCCCGAGCAGGTGCGGCCCGCCACGCTCACGCTCGTCACCGGCGCGACCGGCAGCGTCAACGTCCTCGACACGGTGATGGACCCTGACGGCGATGAGCTCGTCGTCGTCGGCGCCACCGCGAGCACCGACGACATCGTCCGCTTCACGCCCGACGGCGCGGTCACCTTCGTCGACTCCGGCGTCACGCCGGGCATCAAGCCGGTGGCCGTCGAGGTCTTCGACGGCACCGACACCGCCGAGGTCGAGCTCTCCGTCGACGTCCGCCCGGCCGGTGCGCTGCCGCCCGTGCCCGTCTTCGACTTCGTCACCGCGATCGCCGGTGAGGAGACCGTCGTCGAGCCCCTGGCCAACGACACCGACCCGGGCGGCGAGGCCGAGCCGCTGCGCCTGGCCGACGTCCAGCAGGTGCCCGGGGCGGAGGTTGTCGCCGACTACGACTCCGGGGCCTTCCGCTTCTCCTCGGACACCGCGCAGACCTTCTACCTCACCTACATCGTCGTCAACGACGCCGGCGCCTCCGCTACCGGCCTCATCCGCATCGACGTGCGCGAGCCCGCCGACGCGGCCCCGGTCGCCGTCCAGGACGTCGGCCTGCTGCCCGCCGGCGGGCAGGTGCTCGTCGACGTCCTCGCCAACGACGAGGACCCGAGCGGCGAGCTGCTCGCCGTGCGCCAGGTCGACGTGCCGGCGGACTCCGGGCTCACCGTCGCGGTCCTCGAGCACCGCATCCTCAAGATTACCGCCAGCCAGGACGTCCAGACGACCCAGCGCCTCACCTACGAGGTGTCCAACGGTGCCGCCAGCGCGACCGGTGAGGTCGTCGTCATGCAGGTGCCGCCGGACGCGCTCGTCCAGCCGCCGGTGGCCCAGGCCGACGTCGCCAACGTCCGTGCCGGTGACTTCGTCACCATCCCCGTGCTGTCCAACGACTCCCACCCGGCGGGCCTGGAGTTCGAGCTGTCGACCGAGCTGGTCGAGGAGCCGCAGGCCGGCCACCTCTTCGCCTCGGGCGACACCCTGCGCTTCCGCGCCCCCGAGCAGCCGCAGACGATCAACGCGGTGTACGAGATCGTCGACGAGGCCGGGCAGCGCGCGTCGGCCCAGGTGACGGTCTACGTCCAGGCCGACGACGGCGAGCGCAACGCGCCCCCGCAGCCGCTGCCCGTGGAGGCCCGCGCCTTCGCCGGGGAGCGGGTGCGCATCCAGGTGCCCCTCTTCGGTATCGACCCCGACGGCGACTCCGTCCAGCTCCTCGGCGCCGACCAGGCGCCGACGAAGGGCCGCGTCGTCGAGGTCGGGCCCACGTACATCGACTACGAGGCCTACTCCCGCTCGAACGGGACCGACACCTTCACCTACGCGGTGCGCGACCGGCTGGGCACCTACGCCTCGGCGACGGCGCGGATCGCCGTCGTCCCGCCGCCCGAGCTCAACCGGGCGCCGCAGGCGGTGGACGACGAGGTGCTCGTGCGGCCGGGCCGCGTCGTCGACTTCGACCCGATCGTCAACGACACCGACCCCGACGGCGACCCGCTCTACCTCGGCGACCCCGCCTTCGACGCGGTCGAGGAGCTGGGCGTCGAGCAGCTCGACAGCGGCCGGCTGCAGATCTCCACGCCGGAGCAGGAGGGCACCTTCGCCCTGCCCTACCACGTGAGCGACCAGCGCGGCGGCACCTCCACCGGGATCATCTCCGTCCAGGTGTCCGCGGACGCGCCGCTGCAGCCGCCGACGGCGGTCGACGACCTCGTCCGCGCCATCACGATCCTCGACCAGGAGCGGGTGACGATCCCGGTCCTGGAGAACGACTTCGACCCGGACGGCACCCGCGAGGACCTCACGGTGGGCCTCGAGGGCTCCCCGGAGAACGCGCGCGTCGTCGGGAACGAGGTCCAGGTGGACGTCCAGCCCTTCCGGCAGGTGCTCACCTACTCGGTGACCGACGTCGACGGGCTCACCTCCTACGCCTTCGTCGACGTCCCGGGCCTGGAGGACTCCGGGCCGGTACTGCGCACCGACGTCGACCCGATCGTCGTCGCGACGGGCGAGACCCGCCAGATCGAGCTGGCGGACTACGTCATCGCCCCGAGCGGCAAGGAGGTGCGCCTGACCGACGCGGAGAAGGTCCGCGCGACCAACTCCGACGGCAGCTCCCCGGTGGTCGGCCCGACGACGCTGACCTTCACCTCCGCGCCCACCTACGCAGGGCCGGCGACCCTCACCTTCGAGGTGACCGACGGCGAGAGCGCCGAGGACCCCGAGGGCCTGAGCGCCGTGCTCACCCTCGACATCACGGTCGAGTCGACCGAGAACACGCCGCCGACCTTCGACGGCGCCTCCATCGACGTCGTGCCCGCCGAGGAGCCGGTGGTGCTCAACCTGCGCCAGCTCTCGGAGGACCAGGACACCGGCGACTACAACCAGCTCGACTACGCGCTCGTCGGGATTCCCGACGGCGTCGACGCGAGCCTCGACGGGCCCAACCTCACGGTGTCCGCGCCGGTGGAGACCCCGCGCGGCACGGCCGGCAACATCGAGATCACCGTGTCCGACTCCAAGGCAGAGCCGGTGCCCGGGGTCGTCGAGGTCAACGTCACCGCCTCGAACCGCCGCCTCGCCTCGGTCAACGACGTCGACCTGGGCGAGATCGAGCAGGGCGCGTCGGAGACGGTCAACGTGCTCCAGGGCGCCTTCAACCCCTTCCCTGGCGAGCCACTCACGGTCGTCGACGCGGTGCCTGAGAACGGGAGTGCTGCCCCGAGCATCAGCACCGACTCGGTCACCGTCACGGCGGGCGAGGAGTTCGTCGGCAGGGCCAGCGTTCGCTACACCGTCCAGGACGCCACCGGTGACCGGGAGCGCTACGTCGATGGGCGCATCACCTACTCCGTCATCGGCGTGCCGGAGCGTCCCGCGCCTCCGCGTGTCGAGGAGGTGCGCGACCAGACAGTCGTGCTCACGTGGACAGCGCCCGCGGACAACGGCGCGCCGATCACCGGCTACCGGGTGGAGGCGGCCGGTGTCAGCCAGCAGTGCCCCACGACCACGTGCACGATCAGCGGCCTGACGAACGACGTCGAGTACACCTTCACGGTGACGGCGATCAACAAGGTCGGTGACTCCGAGCCCTCGGGTCCCTCCGCCGTCGCCCGTCCCGACGTCAAGCCCGAGCGCCCCGCAGCCCCGACCCTGACCTTCGGTGACGGCCAGCTCGAGGTCGACTGGACGACGCCGGTGAGCCGCGGCTCCGACGTCACCTCCTACGACCTGCAGATCGCCCCCTCGCCGGGCGGCGGCCAGATCTCGGTGAGCGGCAACTCCCACACGTGGACGGGGCTGCGCAACGGGCAGTCCTACACCGTGCGGGTTCGGGCCCACAACGATGCGCCCGACCCGAGCGAGTGGTCGGAGTGGTCGGCGCCCGAGGTCCCCGCCGGTGTCCCGGACCAGCCGGTCGCCCCCGTGGCCCAACGCGTCGATTCACCGATCAACGCCCAGATCACCGCCTCGTGGACGGCCCCACCGAACAACGGCGATGCCGTTGCCTCCTACGACGTCGTCATCCGCCGCGACGGCGGCGTCTTCAAGTCCTTCACCGTGCCCGGCGGGCAGACCTCCTTCACCGAGGACGCCCCCGCAGGCAGCGACTACACCGTGACGGTGGCCGCGACGAACAAGGCCGGCACGTCCCCGGCGAGCCCGCCGTCCGGTTCGGTGCGTTCCTTCATCAAACCTGACCGGGTGCCGAGCGTCACCGCCGAGCCCACCGGCGCCGACGGCGAGGTACTGCTGAAGTTCTCGAGCCCGGAGGACAACGGCGACCCGATCCGCCGCTTCGAGGTGAGCATCAACGGCGGTGGATGGAGCCAGCTAGCCTCCAACAAGAAGGTCGCCGGCCTCAACGACGGATCGAGCTACACCTTCGCCGTGCGCGCGTGCAACACCTACTGCGGAGAGGCCAGCCCCGCCTCGGCGCCGGCGGTGCCGTACGGCCCCTTCGGGCAGGCGACCATGTTGGCGCAGAAGCACGGCCGGCACGACGGCTACATCGACACGATCTCAGAGCAGCCCGGCGCGACCTTCACTTGGACGACTCCGGACGGCAACGGGCGCGAGGTCACCAGCGTCCGGCTGAAGATCGGCGATGGCGGGTGGGAGACCGTCCCGGCTAGTGGCAGTCGCAAGATCAACGGGGAGTGGGGCACCACGTACCAGGCACAGATCCGCGTCGAGCGGGCCGACGGTGAGGTCCGCACCGCCGACAAGTCCGTCAGAACCGACGCCGCGCCGGTGCGTCGCCCCGACCCGCCACAGCCAAGCATCACGATGAAGCGGGGTGCGTCTGCTGTCGGTCAGCCAGGGTGCACCTACTACTCGTGCTCCTACCTCGCCTTCGACTATCGAAACCTGCCCTCAGGGACCTACACCGTGGAGTTCAGCGCTCCCGGGGAGAACAACCCGTGGCGCACCTACCGTCCTCACCTGTCGGGGAACGGGACGTGGCAAGCGACGGCCTACCGGGGTGGGTCCGAAGAGACCGTCACTGTCCGGGTCCGTGGCAACGGCGTCGATCTGACCAGCAGCCATACCTGGCCGAAGTGACACGCTCGACAGCCTCAGCAACGCGTCCGGTGACGACGTTCTGCCCGCAACAACTGGAGACCTCATGACCACGACCGAGCAGCAGACCACGATGACGCCCGAGCAGGCGGTGTGGTTCGCCGACACCTTCGAGAAGATCGTCGCCGCCGTCGGCGGGGCGGTCGTCGGGAAGGCCGGCGTCATCCGGCTCGTCGTCACGACGATGCTCAGCGGTGGGCACGTGCTCCTCGAGGACGTCCCCGGCACGGGCAAGACGCAGCTCGCCCGCTCGCTCGCCGCCGCGGTGCAGACGACGAGCTCGCGCATCCAGTTCACTCCGGACCTGCTGCCCTCCGACGTCACCGGTGTGTCGATCCTCGACCCCAAGACCCAGCAGTTCGAGTTCCACAAGGGCCCGATCTTCGCCTCGGTCGTCCTCGCGGACGAGATCAACCGCGCCTCGCCGAAGACCCAGTCGGCGCTGCTCGAGGTCATGGAGGAGGGGCGGGTCACCTTCGACGGCGTGCCCTACGAGGTCGGGCGCCCGTTCATCGTGCTCGCCACGCAGAACCCGATCGAGCAGGCCGGCACCTACCGCCTGCCCGAGGCGCAGCTCGACCGCTTCCTCATGAAGACCTCGGTCGGCTACCCCGACCACAACGCGACCGTGAGCATCCTCGCCGCCGCCTCCACCCGCGACCGCGCGGGCGGGGTGACGCCGGTGATCACGGGTGCCGCCGTCGTCGAGATGATCGAGCTCGCCGGGATCGTCCACGTCGACTCCGCCGTCCTCGAGTACGTCTCGCGGATCGTCGCCGAGACCCGCCGCACCGAGAACGTCACCATCGGCGTCAGCGTCCGCGGGGCCATCGCGCTCATCCGCGCCGCCAAGACCTGGGCCGCCGCGCACGGGCGCAACTACGTCATCCCCGACGACATCAAGGACCTCGCCGAGCCGGTGCTCGCCCACCGCATCGTGCTCGACGCCGAGGCGGAGTTCGAGGGCGCGACGGCGGCCGGCGCGATCCGCGCCGTCCTCGCCGAGATCGCCCCGCCCACCCGCCGCGGCGGCGACCAGTAAGCCGTGACCGAGCCCTCCTCCACCACCCGGGGCCGCTCCGCCCTCTCCGACCGCCTCTCGGAGACCAGTGCGCTGCGGACCCTGGTCGAGCGCACCCGTGGGCCGCGGCTGGGGATCGAGCGCGCCGTGCGGGCGGTCAACGTCGCCGGCTGGGCCGTGCTCGCCGTCGGTGTCGTCGCCTGGGTGGCGGGCCGCCGGCTGGGCTGGCTCGAGCTCGTCGTCCTCGGTGCCACGCTCGTCACGACCTTCGTCGCGGCGCTCGTCTTCACCCTGGGCCGCCACCCCTACGAGGTGAGCCTGCGGATGAGCGACCGGCGCGTCGTCGTCGGCGAGCGCGCGATGGCGGGGGTGACGGTGCGGAACGCCGCCCACCACCCGGTGCTGCCCGCCCGCGTCGAGCTGCCGGTCGGTGCGGCGCAGGTGGCCTTCCACCTCCCGGGCCTGGGCGCGGGGGAGGACCACGAGGAGATCTTCGCGATCCCCACGAGCCGCCGCAGCGTCATCCCGGTCGGCCCGGTCCGCACCGTGCGCGGCGACCCGCTCGGGCTCATGCGCCGCGGCGTCGCGTGGGGCGAGCCGGAGGAGCTCTACGTCCACCCGCGCACCGTCGTCCTCAGCTCCTCCGCGGCCGGCTTCATCCATGACCTCGAGGGCCGGCCCACCCGCGACGTCACGAGCGCCGACCTGTCCTTCCACGCCCTGCGCGAGTACGTCCCCGGCGACGATCGCCGCTACGTCCACTGGCGCACCTCCGCCCGCGCCGGCAAGCTCATGGTCCGCCAGTTCGAGGAGACGCGCCGCTCCCACCTCGTCGTCGGCATGAGCCGCAACGAGCGCGACTACGCGGACGAGGACGAGTTCGAGACCGCCGTCTCCACCCTCGGCTCGCTCGCCCTCCAGGCGATGCGCGAGGAGAAGGACCTCACCACCCTCACCAGCCACGAGACGCTGCGCGCCGTCTCCCCGGGGCAGTACCTCGATCTCCTCACCCGCATCGAGACCGGCGCCGGGCCCTCCGGGGTCGTGTCGATCGCGCACCAGATCAGCCGGGACGTCGAGCGCGCCTCGATGGTCGTCCTCGTGTGCGGCTCCACGGTCACCCCCGACCAGATCCGCGCGGCCGGCGCCGTCCTGCCCGTGGACGCGCGCGCCTTCGCCGTCCAGGTCGTCAGCGGCGCGGAGACCGCCGTCCACACCGTCGGCGTCGTCACCGTGCTCACCATCGGCGAGCTCTCCGAGCTGCGCCGCGGATTCCGGAAGGCGGAGCGCCGGTGAGCGACTACCTCGCGCTGCTGCGCGCCCGGTGGGCCGACGTCGTCGTGCCCCTCGGGCTCGTCCTCCTCGCCCTCGTCCCGCTCGTGCCCGTCTTCGGCAGCGGCCGGCTCGTCGCCGCCGCCGTCGGGGGAGCGGTGCTCGGCGCCGTCGTCGCCACCCTCGGCGCGTGGCGGCGCTGGACCACCCTCACCGTCGTGGCCGCCACCCTGGGCGCCGCCGTCGTCTTCTCCTCCCTCGCGGCCCCGACGACGGCGCTGGGCGGGATCGTGCCCACCCCGCAGACCATCGGCGCGGTCGGCAGCGGAGCGGTGACCTCGTGGAAGCAGGTCGTCACCCTCGCCCCGCCGCTCGGTGCCGTCGGCAACACGCTGACCGCGCCCTACCTCCTCGCGCTGCTCGCCACGCTCGTCGCGGTCACCGTCTCGCTGCGCACCCGCCGGCCCGCGTGGGCGCTCGTCGCGCCCGCGCTCGTCCTCGCGCTGTCCATCCTCCTCGGGACCTCCCGGGAGCTGCTCGCGCTCCCGCTCGCGCTCGTCGGCGGCATCGGCGGGCTGCTGTGGGCCACGTGGCGCACCGGGCGCCTGCAGCAGGGACGGCCCGTCGCCGTCCTCGTCCTCGTCGCGGTCGCCGCGGTGGGCGGGACCGGCGTCGGTCTCCTCGCGCCCGGGGACACGCACCGCGTCGTCCTGCGCGAGATCATCGAGCCGCCGCTCGACCCGCACGACTACCCGAGCCCGCTCGCCGGCTTCCGCGCCTACCTCAAGGACCACCGCGAGGACACCATCCTCACGGTGAGCGGCCTGCCCGCCGGGGCGCCGGTGCGCCTGGCGACGATGGACGCCTACGACGGCACGACGTGGGCGGTCGCCGGCAGCGTGGACGGCAGCGCCGCCGGCTCGGGCACCTTCACCCGCATCGGGGAGCGCGTCGAGGCCACCGTGCCCGACGACGCCGTCACGGTCGAGGTCGAGCTCGGCGAGTACGCGGGCGTGTGGCTGCCCACGGTGGGACGCACCTACGACGTCGAGCTCGCCGGCCCCGACGCCGTCGAGCGGGAGCGCGACCTCTACTTCAACCGCACGTCCGGGACCGGCATCATCACGAGCGGCCTGCGCGAGGGCGACAGCTACTCGCTGCTCGCCACCCCCGTCATCGAGCCGCCGGTCAGCGCGCTCGAGGGCGCGCCACTCGCCCGCGTCGACCAGCCCGAGCTGTCCGGCGTGCCGGAGATGGTCGTCGCCGAGGCTTCGGCGATGGTCGCCTCCGCCGAGACGCCGCTGGCCCGGGTCCAGGCCCTCGTCGGCAGCCTGCAGGAGGGCTACTTCTCCCACGGCCTCGAGGGCGACGCGCCCTCGCTCGCCGGCCACGGCGCCGCCCGCCTCGCGCAGATGGTCACCGAGGAGCTGATGATCGGCGACGAGGAGCAGTACGCGGCGCTCATGGGCCTCCTCGGCCGCGCCGTCGGGCTGCCCACCCGCGTCGTCATGGGCTTCGCGCCGCAGGCCGTCGGCGGCGGCGGGCCGGTGGAGATCACCGGCGACGACGTCACCGCCTGGGTCGAGGTCGCCTTCGAGGACCACGGCTGGGTGCCCTTCTACCCGACGCCGGACGAGGACCGCATCCCGCAGGTCGAGGAGCCGGAGCCGCAGGACCGCCCGCAGCCGCAGGTGCTCCAGCCGCCGCCGCCCGCGCAGGAGCCGCCGGAGGCGCCGCCGATGGACCGCGACGAGGTCGACGCGGACGAGGAGGAGGTCCCCGAGGACGAGCCGCTGGGCTACGCCCTGCTCATCGTGCTCGGTGTCGGCGCCTCGGTGCTCGTGCTGCTCCTCCCGCTGCTGCTCATCGTCCTGCTCAAGCTGCTGCGGCGCCGTCGACGGCGGACGCGGGGGAGCGGCTCGGGCCGGGTGGCCGGGGGATGGGCCGAGCTCGTCGACCGGGCCCGCGACCTCGGCGTGCCGGTCACCGGGTCCTCCACCCGCTACGAGCAGGCCCGCGAGCTGGAGGAGAGCCTGGCGACCGGGCGCAGCACCCGGCGCCGCAGCCAGCAGCCCGTGGACGTCACCGGCCTGGACACCGCCTCGCTCGCGCGGCACGCCGACGCCGGCGTCTTCGGGCCCGTCCTGCCGGACGAGGGTGCTGTCGCGGGCTACTGGGAGCACGTGGAGTCCACAGAGGGCCGCCTGCGCGAGACGGTGGGCCGGCGCCGCTGGCTACGCTCGCGAGTCTCGCTTACCTCACTGCGAAAGGGCCGTTGATGCGGATCAAGCTCACGCTGCTGCGGACGGCCGCCGAGCCGGCGGACCTCGCGGTCACCGTCGACGGCACCGCCACGGTCGCCGAGCTGGCCCGCGCGCTCGCCGAGACCGACCCGGTGCCCACCCTGCTTTCCGAGCAGGACAGGCGTGAGCTCACGCTGCGCGTCCACGGCGCTGCCGGGGCGGAGGACCGCTCCACCCGGCTGCTGCTGCCCGAGGACGCGGCCGCCGAGACCGTCCGCTCCGGCTCCGTCGTCTCCCTCGCGCGGGCAGCGGCCCGCTTCGACGGCGCGGGCGGGGACCTGCCCGCCGCGGCCCGGCTCACCGTCATCGACGGGCCCGACGCCGGGCTCGAGGTCACCCTCCCGGAGGGCACCTCGATCATCGGCCGCGGCAAGGGCTGCGACGTGCGGCTCTCCGACCCCACGGTGTCGAAGGAGCACGCCCGCCTCGCCGTCACCGACATCATCGAGATCGTCGACCTGCGCAGCGCCAACGGCCTGCTCATGGGCGACGGCCTCGTCCAGCGCGCCGCGCTGCTGCCGGAGGACACCGTCACCCTCGGTGACACGACGATCCGCGTCACCCGCATCGCCGCCAGCCGGCACGCGGCGCCCGGCGCCGCGCACGTGGAGTTCAACCGCTCCCCGCGCCTGGCCCCGGTCTACGAGGGGGAGGAGCGCGACGCCCCCAAGCCGCCCGAGCCGCCGAAGCCGACGAAGTTCCCCGTCGTCATCCTCCTGGTCCCGCTCCTCATGGCGCCGGTGTTCCTCTACTTCGGCCGCGGCGCCCTGGGGCTGGTGTTCATGGCGATGATGCCGCTCATGGTCATGGGCAACTACATCGACCGGCGGGTGACGAGCAAGCGGGAGTACCAGGCCGCCATCGAGCAGTTCGGCCGCTCGGTCGACGCCATGCGCACCGAGCTCGAGACCGAGCGGGAGCGCGAGCGGACCACCCGGCTGGGGGAGTCGCCGGCCGTCCAGGACATCCGCAGCTCGGCCCTCGCGCTCGAGCCGCTCCTGTGGACCCGCCGCCCCGAGCACGACGCCTACCTCGACCTGCGCCTGGGCCTGGGCACCCTGCCCTCCCGCAACTCGGTCACGCTGCCGGCCCGCAACGCCGCCGTGCCCGAGCACTGGGAGATGGTCGCCGCCCTGCGGGAGGACTTCCGCGAGATCGACGGCGTGCCCGCCACCGTCCAGCTGCGCGAGTCCGGCGCCCTCGGTCTGGCCGGCCCGCGGCACGTCCTGGACGACGTCGCCCGCGCGGCCGTGTCCCAGCTCGTCACCCTGCACTCCCCGGCCGAGCTCGTCCTCGCCGTCGCCACCTCCGCCGCCAGCGCGGCCCGGTGGGACTGGACGAAGTGGCTGCCGCACGTCGGCTCGGTCCACTCCCCGCTCGAGGGCGCGCACATCGGCTCCAACCAGGCCGGGGTCATCCAGCTCGTCGGCAAGATCGAGGGGCTCCTCGACGCCCGCCGCCGCGCCGCCGGGGCGACCTCGACCCTCCAGCTGCCCACCCTCGTCCTCCTCGTCGAGGACGACGCCCCGATCGAGCGGGGCCGGCTCGTGCGGATCGCGGAGGAGGGCCCCGCCGTCGGCATCCACGTCCTGTGGTGCGCCTCCGCCCAGGAGCGGCTGCCCGCCGTGTGCCGTACCTTCCTCACCGTCTCGACGACGACGGACGCCGGCACCGCCGGTTACGTCCAGGCCGGGGCCGCGATCCGCCCGCTCGTGTGCGACACGGTGGGCGAGGACCAGGCCCTCGCGCTGGCCAAGCACCTGTCCGCCGTCGTCGACGCCGGTGCGCCCGTCGACGACGCCTCCGACCTGCCCGCCCGCGTCTCCTACCTCGGCCTCCTCGGCCCGGAGACGGCGGAGGGGCCGGCCGCCACCCTCGAGCGGTGGCGGGAGAACGGCTCCCTCGTCCCGCGCGACGGCACCCCGCCCCAGCGGCGGCGCCACGACGCCAACCTCCGCGCGCTCATCGGGCAGGCGGCGACCGAGCCCTTCACCCTCGACCTGCGCACCCAGGGCCCGCACGCCCTCGTCGGCGGCACCACCGGTGCCGGCAAGTCGGAGTTCCTCCAGTCCTGGGTGCTCGGCATGGCCGCCGCGCACAGCCCGGACCGGGTGACCTTCCTCTTCGTCGACTACAAGGGCGGCTCGGCCTTCGCCGACTGCGTCGACCTGCCTCACACGGTCGGCCTCGTCACCGACCTGTCCCCGCACCTCGTGCGCCGCGCGCTCACCTCGCTGCGCGCCGAGCTCCACTTCCGCGAGCACCTGCTCAACCGCAAGGGCGCCAAGGACCTCCTCGCCCTCGAGCGGACCGGCGACCCGGAGTGCCCGCCGAGCCTCGTCATCATCGTCGACGAGTTCGCGGCGCTGGCCACCGAGGTGCCCGAGTTCGTCGACGGCGTCGTCGACGTCGCCCAGCGCGGCCGCTCCCTGGGCCTGCACCTCGTGCTCGCCACCCAGCGCCCCGCCGGCGTCATCAAGGACAACCTGCGCGCCAACACCAACCTGCGGGTCGCGCTGCGGATGAACGACGAGTCCGACTCCAAGGACGTCCTCGGCCTGCCGGTCGCCGCGGCCTTCGACCCCTCGCTGCCCGGACGCGGCGCAGCCCGCACCGGCCCTGGTCGGGTGACGATGTTCCAGACCGGCTACGCCGGCGGACGCTCGACGACGGCGCGCCCCAAGCCGCAGGTCGAGGTCGAGACCCTCGCGATGGGCGCCGGCACCCGCTGGGAGCGCCCGGAGCGGCCCGAGGAGCTCGAGACCGGCCCGGTGGACGAGGGGCCGACCGACATCCGGCGCGTCGTCGACTCGATCCGCGCCGCTGCCACCAGCGCCGGCGTCCCCGAGCCGCGCAAGCCCTGGCTGCCGACCCTGGCCGAGGTGCAGGACCTGTCCGCCCTGCACCCGCGCACCGACGCGGCGCTGCCGCTCGGCGTCGTCGACGACCCCGCCCACCAGCGGCAGGTCACCACCTACTACCGCCCCGACGTCGACGGCAACATCGCCTTCTACGGGGCCAGCGGCTCGGGCAAGTCGACGGCGTTGCGCACCCTCGCCATCGCCGCCGGCATCACCCCCAAGGGCGGGCCCGTGCAGGTCTACGCGATGGACTTCTCCTCCGGCGGCCTCGCCGCGCTCGAGGGGCTGCCGCACGTCGGCTCGGTCATCGACGGCGACGACGCCGAGCGCGTCCAGCGGCTGCTGCGCCAGCTGCGCGAGACCGTCGAGGAGCGCTCGGCGCGCTACGCCGCCGCCCGCGCCAGCACCATCGAGGAGTACCGGGAGATCGCCGGGCGCCCCGACGAGCCGCGCATCCTCCTCCTCATCGACGGCTACGGCGCCTTCCGCAGCGAGTGGGAGTCCGTCGGCGCACGGATGCCCTACTACCAGCTCTTCCTCCAGCTCCTCGTCGACGGCCGCGGTGCCGGCGTCCACGTCGCCGTCACCGCCGACCGGGCCGGGTCCATCCCGTCCTCGGTGGCCGGGAGCCTGCCGCGCAAGGTCGTCATGCGGCAGGTCGACGCTGCCGCCTACGCGATGCTCGGGGCGCCCAAGGACGTCCTCGACGAGTCCTCCCCGCCCGGGCGGGCCATCGCCGGGGGCCTGGAGATGCAGGTGGCGGTGCTCGGCGGCTCGGCCAACCTCGCCGAGCAGGTGCGCGCCATCGAGAAGCTCGCCGGCACCCTGCGCCGCGCCGGGGTGCCCGAGGCGCCGGCCGTGCGCCGCCTGCCCGAGCTCGTCCCAGCGGACACGATGCCGGGCCACCTCGCGGGGCTGCCCGTCGTCGGGGTCGCCGACGACACCCTCGAGCCGGTCGGCATCGAGGCGCTGGGTACCTTCCTGCTCGCCGGGCCGCCGCAGTCCGGGCGCACCAACGCCCTGCACTGGCTCGTCCGCTCGGTGCAGCGCGCCCACCCCGAGGCCCGCTTCCTCTACTTCGGCGCGCGCCGCTCGGCGCTGCGCGGGCTGGACCTGTGGGAGCAGGCCGCCACGGGTGCGGCCGACGTCGCCGAGCTCGCCAAGGCCGTCGTCGCCGAGCTGAAGGAACCGCCGCCGGAGGGTCAGGTGGGCACCGTCGTCGTCATCGAGGCGCTCGCGGACTTCCTCACGACGCCCGCCGACGCGCCCCTCGTCGAGGTCATCAAGGCCGTCAAGCGCAACGAGCACTTCGTCATCGGCGAGGGCGACACGAGCGCGTGGGGCGCCTCCTGGCCGCTCGTCTCCGAGATCCGCAACGGCCGCCGCGGCCTGGCCCTCCAGCCCGACCAGCTCGAGGGCGACACGCTGTTCCGCACCTCCTTCCCGCGCGTCCAGCGCAAGGAGTTCCCCGTGGGCCGCGGCATGCTCGTCGACAAGGCCAAGGTCCGGCGCGTCCAGCTGCCCCTCCTCGGCTGAGGGGAGGGGAGTTCTCCCCATGCCGGTGGGGCGACAAGGCGGCTCGCCACCCGGTAGGAATGTCACTGTGAGAACCCCGCCGGTGGGCGGTGGGGGCCCGAACCGAAGGAGACACCCGTGGCCAACATCAACGTGACCTACGAGGAGATGCGCAACGCCGCGACCTACCTCGTCGCCGGCAAGGACGAGGTCCAGACCAAGCTCGCCGAGCTCAAGACCTACATCGAGAACCTCGTGAACTCCGGCTTCGTCACCGACCAGGCCTCGGGTGCGTTCAACGAGACCTACTCCGAGTTCACCACCAACGCCACCGAGGTCATCGAGAACCTCACCAACCTCGGCAACTACCTCACCGGCGCCGCCGACCAGATGCAGGCGACCGACGAGGCCCTCGCCGCCCAGGCGCGCGGCTGACACACCCGCCGGGTACGGGCCACGCGCCCGTGCCCGGCGGTGTGCGTTTGACGAGAGGATGACGGCGGTGCGCGAGGCGCTGGTGCCGAGGGCGGCGATGCCCTACCTGGACCCGGCGGTCCCCGCGAACGCCCACCACGCCGAGCTGGCGCCGCTGCGGCGCGAGGCCCTCGACGTCCTCGCCGCCGGGTACCGCTCCGCCGGCCGCACCCTCCTCGGTGTCCTCGCCTGGGCGCTGACCGCCGGGGGAGCGACGCTCCTCGCCGTGCTCCCGTGGCAGGCCCTCGGCACGCCGGCGACGGCGGCGCTCGCCGCTGCCGGGGCGCTCGCCCTGGCGGGCGGGCTGTGGCTCGCCGCCGTCGTCCTGCGCGCCGGCCGGCGGATCACCGGCGCGGCGGCCGCCTGGCTGCGCGTGCCCGCCGCCGGCGCGAGTGACGCCGACGCCCGGGGGCTGCTCGCGGTGCTGCGCTGGCGGGCGGTGCTCGCGGCCGTGGCAGCCGCGGCGGCCGTCGCGCTCACCGTCATCCTCGCGTGGGCCGTGGCCCGCACCGGTGCGCTCGGTGGCACCTACCTCGCCACGGGCAGCCCGGCCGCGGTGCCGGACGAGACGCGCGCGGTGGTCATCGCCGCGCTGGCGGCGGCGGCGCTCACCGCTGCCGGGGTGGCCGTCGGCACCTTCGGCGGCGTCCGCGTCGTCCTCGAGGCGGCGTGGAGCCGCCCCACCGTCGCCGGGGCGCCCGCGGTGCCGCGGTCCCCGGAGAGCTTCGCGCCGCCCCGTCCCGTGCCCTCGTACGGGGGTGCCCGAGCGGCCGCGGCGACCCACGCGGCCTCTCCGTCGCCCGCCGGCGTCCAGCCGACCGTCGGGCCACCGACCGTCGAGCTCGACCTCTCCTCCCTGCGCACCGCCCTCGCCGGCCCCGAGGGCGCCGCGGCCACCTCCGGGCAGGGGGCGCGGGTGCAGGTCGTGCTGCCCGACGGGCGCCGGCTGCGGGAGGGGACGACGCTCGTGGGCCGCCGTCCCCACGCCCGCCCGGCGGACATGGTCGACGACGTCGTCGCCCTCACCGACCAGACCGTGACGAAGACGCACGCCGCGATCACCGTCGCGGGGGACCAGGTGCGCGTCGTCGACCGGGCGTCGACGAACGGTACGCTGCTCGAGGCCGCTGACGGGTCCCTCGTCCGCTGCCGCCCGTGGCAGGAGACGACCGTCCGGGCTCCCGCGATCATCCACCTGGGCCGCACCCGGCTGCACGCGCGTGCGGACGCGGCCCCACGTCCCACCGAGGTCGCCTGACATGCTCCTCACGCCGCCCGCCGTCCGCCCCTGGCTCGGCCCGGACTCCCGCAACCGGCCGTGGTCCAACCACGGGGCGATGATGATCCGCCGCGCGGAGGCGCTCGAGAGCCTCACCGCCGCCTACGGCTCGTGGTCCCGCCTCGGGCTCGGCGCGCTCGCCTGGGTCCTCGCGGCCGCGGGCGCGGTGCTCGTCGGGCGGGGCATCGCCGACGGCGGGTCCGCCTCGACCGTGGGCATCGCGCTGCTGCTGGTCGGCACCGTGCTCGGGGGCGTCGTCGTCGCCACCGGCTCCGCCCTGGCGCGCGCCACCGCCGGCTGGTGGACGCTCGCGACCGCCGTGCGCGCCGACGGCAGCCGCGTCGAGACGACGACGGCGGACCGGGACACCGTGCGCGCGCACGAGGAGGCCGTGGTGGCCGACCGTGCCGCAGGCTCCGGGGAGCTGTGGCGCCCACCGCTGCTGCCGCGCACCGCCGCGGTGGTGCTGCTCGCCGCGGCGACCGTCGTCCTCGCCGTCCGGGCCGTGCTCGGCTACGGCGAGGCCTCCACGCCCTACGCCGCCGACGACGTGCGCGGCGAGTGGTTCACCCAGGTCCTCCTCGCGCTCGTCTGCCTGCTGCCGGCGCTGCTCACCGCCAGCGGCCTGCGCCGCGTGCACCGCGCCCGGATGCACCGGGTCGCACACGACGAGCCGGCCTCCGCCGACCCGACGTTCGCTGCCCTCACCCCCGCGGTGGGCACCGGGTCGATCGTCGTCGGGGGCCGTGTCCCGGGCGCGGCGACCCCGCCGCCCCTGCCGCAGGAGGCGCCGGTGCCGCCGCTCCCGGTGCAGGTGCCGGGCGCGGTTGCTGCCGCCTCGTCGACCGGCCCGGACCCGGCTGACGCCCAGCTGCCCACGGTGCGCCTGTCCGACGGCCGCACCCTCGGCCCGGGGCGGACGCTCGTCGGGCGCGCGCCGCAGCCCCGCGCCGACGAGGAGCTGGCCGCGCTGCTGCCCGTGGCCGACGAGCGCGTGTCCAAGACCCACCTCACGGTGACGGTGGAGCCGGGCCGGGTCGTCGTCCTCGACCGCCGGTCGACGAACGGCACCGTCCTCCACCTGCCTGACGGCAGCACCCGGCCCCTGGCGCCCGGTGAGCCGGTCGAGCTGACCGACGGCGACGTCGTCGTGCTCGGCGCGACGACGCTGACGGTCGGGGACACCGACGTCGAGCACACCGTCCTGCGCGAGCCCCGCTGAGATGAAGCGCGTCGCGAACCCGGAGGCGCTGCCGACGACGTCCGTGGCCGAGTTCCGCCGGGCGGCGTGGCCGTTGCTCGACGACAACCTCAGCGGCGCCGTCGTCATGAGGCTCTACCTCACCTGGGGAGTCCTGGGCGCCGGCCTCTGCGTGCTCGTGCTGGGCACCTACGGGCTCACCGAGACGGCGATGTCGTGGTGGCTCGTACTCGGCGCAGTCGTCGTCATCACGCTCGTCGTCCTGCGGGTGCGCAAGCACCTCGGACGCGCGGCGGACGTGCGGCGGCGGGTCGATACGCTGAGCCGTGAGGTCGACGCCCGCGCTGCGCGGGGCGTCATCCCGCTCGTGCCGGACGGCTGGAGCGAGCCGCTGCCCGCACCACCGCACGAGCGCACGAGCTCATGGCTGTGACTCGGAGTAGTAGGGAGCTGGCGAGATGACGTTCGTGACCAAGGTGGACGACATCCCCATGACGTCCGTCGCGGAGTTCCGGCAGGCCGCGCGGCAGGTGTTCGTCCACCACCTGCCCGGCTCGGTGTCCCTGGGCATCTACCTCACCTGGGCGTCACTCGGTGGCGCCATCGCGCTCCTCGCCTTCGGGCTCGCCGGTCTCGCCGTCACCCCGCAGTCCTGGTGGATCGTGCTCGCCGGCGCGGTGTTCCTGGCGCTCGTCGTCCGACGGATCAGGAACGTCTTCCGCCGTGCCGCCGCGACCCGGGCGCAGGTCCTCGGGCTGAGTGCGGAGATCGACGCCCGCGCCGCGCGCGGGGAGATCCCCATGACGCCACCCGGATGGCCGGGTGGTGTGCCTGCGCCGCCGGGAGCGTGAGACGCGGCCGGAGCGTGCCGCGCGGTGCGCTAGAGTCGGTGGCGTGCACCACCTCCGGAGTCTTCTCCTCCTTCGCTGCCGCGGCGAGGCCCTCTAGCAGCCGGCCCCTCGTCGCGGTGTCTCTCGTGCCCGGCGCACCAGACAACAGCGAAGTGGATGAACGATGAAGACCCGCACCTTCTCCAACGACCAGCAGCCCTCGCGGATGCCGATCGGCAAGTACCGCCCCTTCCACGAGGTCAACGGCATCGACCTGCCCGACCGGCAGTGGCCCTCCCGGCGCATCACCCAGGCGCCTCGCTGGCTGTCCACCGACCTGCGCGACGGCAACCAGGCGCTCATCGAGCCGATGGACCCAGGCCGCAAGCGCCGCATGTTCGACCTCCTCGTCCGCATGGGCTACAAGGAGATCGAGGTCGGGTTCCCGGCCGCGAGCCAGACGGACTTCGACTTTGTCCGCTCGATCATCGAGGACGGCGCGATCCCGGAGGACGTGACGATCTCCGTCCTCACCCAGGCCCGCACCGAGCTCATCCAGCGGACGATCGACTCGCTCGTCGGCGCGGCCCGCGGCACCGTCCACCTCTACAACGCGACGGCGCCGGTTTTCCGCGACATCGTCTTCCGCAACGACCGCGAGGCCACCAAGGAGCTCGCCGTCGCCGGCACCCGTGAGGTCATGGCCTACGCGGAGAAGGTCCTCGACCCCGAGGCGGTCTTCTCCTACGAGTACTCGCCCGAGATCTTCATCGACACCGAGATCGAGTACGCACTCGAGGTGTGCGAGGCCGTCATGGACGTGTGGCAGCCCGACGCCGACCGCGAGATCGTCCTCAACCTCCCCGCCACGGTCGAGCGCGCCACGCCCAACGTCTACGCCGACCAGATCGAGTGGATGAGCCGCAACCTCTCCCGCCGGGAGTTCATCGCGCTTTCCGTCCACCCGCACAACGACCGCGGCACCGCCGTCGCCTCCGCTGAACTGGCCGTCATGGCCGGTGCGGACCGCGTCGAGGGCTGCCTGTTCGGCCAGGGCGAGCGCACGGGCAACGTCGACCTCGTCACCCTGGGCATGAACCTGTTCAGCCAGGGCATCGACCCGCAGATCGACTTCTCCGACATCGACGAGATCCGTCGCACCGTCGAGCAGTGCACGCAGATGGACGTCCACCCGCGCCACCCCTACGGCGGAGACCTCGTCTACACCGCCTTCTCCGGCTCCCACCAGGACGCCATCAAGAAGGGCTTCACCGTGCGCGACGAGCGCGTCGCCGCCGCCGGGGGAGACCCGACGGCGGTGCCGTGGGACGTGCCCTACCTGCCCGTCGACCCGGTCGACGTCGGTCGCAGCTACGAGGCCGTCGTGCGCGTCAACTCCCAGTCCGGCAAGGGCGGGGTTGCCTACCTGCTGGCCAGCACCCGCAACCTGGACCTGCCGCGCCGCCTGCAGATCGAGTTCTCCGGCGTCGTCCAGAAGGTCACCGACGCCTACGGCGGCGAGGTCAGCGCCGAGCGCCTGTGGGACATCTTCTGCGACGAGTACCTGCCCGCCCCGGCCGGCTCGGGCCTCACCTCCTGGGGCCGCTTCGCGCTGCGCGGCACGACGCTGACCTCCGGTGGTGAGGGGGAGGGGGCGACCCTGTCGGTCGAGATGGTCGACGGCGGCACGACCAAGCAGCTGACGACGGCGGGCAACGGACCGGTCGACGCCTTCACCAACGTCTTCGCCGAGCTGGGTGTCGAGGTCAACGTCCTCGACTACGCCGAGCACGCGCTGTCGACCGGTGGGGACGCGACCGCCGCCGCCTACGTCGAGTGCGAGGTCGATGGCCAGGTGCTGTGGGGCGTGGGCATCGACCCGTCGATCACGACGGCGTCCTTCCAGGCCATCGTCTCCGCCGTTAACCGCGCGGTGCGCTGACCGAGCTGCGACGAGGGCGGCCGCGACGACGACCACAGGCCACGTCGCCGCCGCACGCACCGTGCCGCACGCCCGCACCGGACCGTACGCCCGCACCGCGCTCCACTGCTCGGCCCGCCCCGGTGAGGAGGAGGTCCTCGTCGAGGTGCTGTCGGCTGGCCGGTACCCGCGGTAGAAGCTCGCGACACGGGTGCGGCCCACCGGGAACCGGGTAGCGACGCGGGAGTGGCGCCGGGCGGGCGAGAGTGGCGATGGCTCACCGGAACCAGCATCGGATCTTCGGGAGCAGCGGTGGCGCAGCAGGCGCGACGCCGGTCGGGCGCGCATGCGTCCCGCGGAGCGAACCGGTTCCCGCTGAGGGGGAGCAGCGCTCGATCCGCGCGACACGGCTCCCGTTGTGCCGACAGGCGCTCGCAACGCATCTTCTCCGGAGCGGCGGGCAGGTGGGTCAGGGGCTGGTCGAGGGGCGGCTTAGCATCGGAGAAATAGCCTCCACTCCTTCTCCGGCGCGCGGTGTCATGCCCTGGGCCGTCGTCGGCGTCGTGCTTGTCGCGCTCAACCTCCGTGGACCGATCCTCGCGCCGGCACCGGTGCTCGGGTGGCTGCGCGAGGACCTCGGGCTCTCCTCCACGACCGCCGGGCTGCTCACCAGCCTGCCCGTCCTGTGCTTCGCGCTGGCCGGCCCCTTCGTCCCGCGCCTCGTCCGCCGGGTGGGTCCGGAGGGCGCGGTGCTCGCGTGCCTGCTCGGCATCCTCCTCGGGACGGTGATCCGGTCCGCCGGACTGACCGCCGGCGTCTTCGCCGGGACCGTGGTCATCGGGGCCTCGATCATGATCGGCAACATCGTCGTACCGGTGATCATCCGCCGTGACGTCCCGTGGCGGCGCGCCTCCGCCGTCACCGGCCTGTACACCGCCTCCCTCAACGTGGGCGGGACGATCACCTCGCTGGGCACGGTGCCGCTGGCCAACCTCGTCGGCTGGCGCTGGGCGCTGGCGCTGTGGGGCGTGCTCGCCGTCGTCGGCCTGCTGTACTGGACCCGGCTGCGCGCCCGCCGCACGGTCGCCGCGACGGACGACACCTCAGCGTCCGGCGGCGGACCCGTCTCACCGTCCGTGAGCCGGATCGGGTGGCTGCTCCTCCTCGCCCTCGGCAGCCAGACCTTCGCCTACTACGCCCTGTCCGGCTGGCTGCCCACGCTCCTGGCCGAGACACGCGGCCTGGACGCCGCCGCGTCGGGCCTCGCAGCCTCGGTCTTCCAGCTCTTCGCCGTCCTCGGTGCCCTCGGCGTGCCGCTCCTTGCCGCCCGCGCGTCGGGCTGGGTGCCCATGGCCGCGGTCGCACTCAGCTGGGTGGCCATGCCCGTGGGCCTGCTCGTGGCGCCCCAGGCCTTCCTCCTCTGGTCGCTCCTCGGCGCCATCGGCCACGGCGGCGCCTTCACCGCGATCCTCTCGATCATCGCCCAGACGAGCGGCAGCGACCGCGAGGCCGCGACCGTCTCCGCCCGGGTGCAGACCGGCAGCTACCTGGCCGCCGCCTCCGCCGGCCCCGTCGTCGGTGCCCTCAACGGGGCGACAGGCGGCTGGACCGCACCACTGCTCCTCGTCCTCGCTGCCACCCTCTCCTTCAGCGCCGCCGGGGTGTGCGCCGCCGTCCTCGCCCAGCGCCACCGCGCGGCCTGAGCCGCCCGGCGAGCCGGGTCGCTGCCCCGCCCCGCGCCGCGCGACAATGGACAGGTGAAGCTCTACCGGGACGAGGCCGTGGTGCTGCGCACCCACAAGCTCGGTGAGGCAGACCGCATCATCACCCTGCTCACCCGCGCCCACGGCCGGGTCCGGGCGGTGGCCAAGGGGGTGCGACGCACGAGCTCGAAGTTCGGCGCCCGGCTCGAGCCCTTCTCCCTCGTCGACGTCCAGCTCCACGTCGGGCGCAGCCTCGACATCATCACGCAGGTCGAGTCCCAGGCCCCCTACGGGCGAGCCATCGGCGTCGACTACTCGCTCTACACGACGGCGACGGCGATGGTCGAGACCGCCGAGCGGCTCACCGAGGAGGAGGCCGAGCCCGCGCCGCAGCAGTACCTCCTGCTCGTCGGCGCCCTCCACGCGCTGGCCACGAAGCGCCACCCGGCGAGCCTCGTCCTCGACTCCTACCTCCTGCGCTCGCTCGCCGTCGCCGGCTGGGCGCCGAGCTTCGACGACTGCGCCCAGTGCGGCAGCCCCGGCCCCCACCACGCCTTCCACGTCGCCCAGGGCGGGGCGGTCTGCGACCGCTGCCGCCCACCGGGCTCCTCCGCACCCGCGCCGCAGACCCTCGAGCTGCTCGGCGCGCTGCTGTCGGGGGACTGGCCCGCGGCCGAGGCCTCCGCCCAGCGCGAGCGCGACGAGGCCTCCGGCCTCGTCGCCGCCCACCTGCAGTACCACCTCGAGCGCCAGCTGCGCTCCCTGCGACACGTGGAGCGTGCATGAGCCTCGTCCCGCCCCCGCCACACCCCTCCGGTGCCCGCCCGCCGGCGATCGACGCCCGCTTCGTGCCCAAGCACGTCGCCGTCGTTATGGACGGCAACGGGCGCTGGGCCAACGCCCGGGGCCTGCCCCGGGTCGAGGGTCACAAGGCGGGGGAGGCGAGCCTGCTCGACCTCGTCGCCGGCGCCATCGAGATCGGCGTCACCCACGTGTCCGCCTACGCCTTCTCCACCGAGAACTGGAAGCGCTCCCCGGAGGAGGTGCGCTTCCTCATGGGCTTCAACCGCGACGTGCTGCGCCGCCGCCGCGATCAGATGCACGAGTGGGGCGTGCGGGTGCGCTGGGCCGGGCGCCGCCCGCGGCTGTGGCGCTCGGTCATCGCCGAGCTCGAGGAGGCCGAGCGGCTCACCGCCGGCAACGACGTGTGCACGCTGACGATGTGCGTCAACTACGGCGGCCGCGCCGAGATCGCCGACGCCGCGCGGCAGATCGCCCGGGAGGTCGCCGCCGGCCGGCTCAACCCGGAGAAGGTCACCGAGCGGACCGTCGCGCGGTACCTCGACGAGCCCGAGCTGCCCGACGTCGACCTCTTCCTGCGCACCTCCGGCGAGCAGCGGACCTCGAACTTCATGCTCTGGCAGTCGGCCTACGCGGA
This sequence comes from Georgenia phoenicis, assembly GCF_047302425.1. Classification (NCBI taxonomy): domain Bacteria; kingdom Bacillati; phylum Actinomycetota; class Actinomycetes; order Allobogoriellales; family Allobogoriellaceae; genus Georgenia; species Georgenia phoenicis. Next base: position 1,557,231 of record NZ_CP154855.1, read on the forward strand.
GATGGTCTTCCTCGAGGAGCACTGGCCCGATGTCGACCGCCGCAGCCTGTGGCGCGCCGTCGAGATCTACGCCTCCCGCGACCGCCGCTACGGCGGCGCCGTCGACGCCGCCACCCAGTCCTGATCCCCCGCTCGGCGCGGGAGAGGCGGCTCAGCCCTCGGTGGCGGGGGCGGTGCGGCGCCGCCGGCGGCGGACGACGAGGGCGACGACGGCGAGCACCAGCACGACGATCACCGCGATGCCCGCCGGGGACCCGGCCGCCGCGGCGAGCGCCGCGTTCCACACCGCGAAGCCGACGGTGGAGTAGATCGCGCCCCAGGCCAGGGCGCCGGGGACCTGCGCGAGGGTGAAGTGGAGCCAGGGCACCTGGAGCACACCGGCCCCGGCCATGACCATGCTCTGGAAGCCGACGGTGAGGTAGGCGAGCGGCACGATGACCAGCCCCCAGCGGCGGATCGCGTCGACGCCCCGCTGGGTGCCCTCCCCGCTGAGCGCCTGGTGCGCCCGCAGCCGCCAGCCCTCGGCCGGGTGGGTGCGGCGCAGGGCCTGGACCGTCGCGATCCGACCCAGCCAGTAGATGCCCTGCCCCCGGAACATCGCCCCACCGAAGAGGAAGGCGAAGACCAGCCAGAAGGGCCAGCCGGTGAGGAAGTCAGGCACGGGCGCCCCGCGCCGAGCACTGCGCGCACAGGCCGAAGATGTCCATGGTGTGCTCGATCGCGGTGAAGCCGTGCCGGGCCGCCATCTCCTCGGCCCAGGTCTCCACGGCCTCGCCGCTGATCTCCACCGTGGTGCCGCACTCGCGGCACACGAGGTGGTGGTGGTGCTTGACGCTCTCGCAGCGGCGGTAGAGCGCCTCGCCGTCGTCGGCGCGCAGGACGTCCACCTCGCCCGCCTCGGCCAGCGCCTGGAGGGTGCGGTAGACGGTGGCCAGGCCCACGGAGTCGCCGGACTCGCGCAGCGACTCGTGCAGCTGCTGGGCCGAGCGGAAGTCGTCGGTGCGCTCGAGGAGGTCGCTGACAGCGGCGCGCTGCCGCGTCATCCGGGGTCTCATGAGGCCTCGCGAAGCTCGACGTCGTCCTGGACGTCCGGGTGCGGGTCGGCCGCGGGGCGGCGACGGCTGAGCAACGGACGTGCCAGCGATACTACGCCGAAGACCCCGATCGCCAGCACGACGATCGTCGCGCCCGGCGAGAGCGGGTAGACGTAGGTGAGGGACAGGCCGGAGACGCTCACCGCGAGACCGAGCACCATCGCCAGCGCCATGGTCCCGCGGAAGGAGCGGGTGAGGAGCTGGGCGGTGGCCACGGGCACGATCATGAGCGCGGAGACGAGGAGGACGCCGACCACCCGCATCGCCACCGACACCGTCAGCGCCGCGAGCACCGCGACGACGATGTTGAGCAGCCGCACGGGAAGACCGCTGGCCCGGGCGAACTCCTCGTCGTGGGACAGGGCGAAGAGCGCGGGCCGCAGCCCGATCCCCACGGCGAGGATCGACACGGCCAGCGCGATCGTCAGCCACAGGTCGGTGAGCGTGACCGTGGCGATGGAGCCGAAGAGGTAGCCGTTGAGGTTCGCCGTCGTCCCGCCGGCGATGCCGATGAGGAGGACGCCGCCGGCGATGCCGCCGTAGAAGAGGAGCGCGAGGGCGAGGTCGCCGCTCGTGCGGCCGCGCTCGCGGACGAGCTCGATGACGACGGCGCCGATGATCGCGGCGACGACGGCCCCCGGGACGGCGAGCACGTCGCGCGGGCTCGCGCTCAGCGCCCCGCCCACCAGCCACCCGACGGCGACACCGGTCAGGGCCATGTGCCCGATCCCGTCCCCGAGCAGGGAGAGGCGGCGCTGGACGAGGTAGGTGCCCATGACGGGGGCGACGAGCCCGACGAGGACGGCGGCGATGAGCGCCCGCTGCATGAGCGGGCTGGCGAGCATGTCGAGCAGGACGGTCATGACAGCTCCAGCCGCAGCTCAGGGTTGTGCGGGTCCACCGGCTCGTCCTCGTGGGCGTGGTGGTGCTCGTGGTCGGGGCCGCTGTGGCCGGGAGCGGCCGGCGGTGGCGGGCCGTCGTGGACGACCCGCCCGTGGCGCAGGACGACGGCGCGCTCGAGCAGCCCGGCGAGCGAGCCGAGCTCGTGGAGGACGCTGAGGACGCTCGTGCCGCGCTCGCGCAGCCCGGTGAGGGTGGCGGCGAGGGCTTCCTGGGAGCCGCGGTCGATGCCGGTGAGCGGCTCGTCGAGGACGAGGAGGTCGGGGCGGCGCACGAGGGCGCGGGCGATGAGGACGCGCTGCTGCTGGCCGCCGGAGAAGACGCTGACGGTCTCCTGGGCGCGGTCGGCCAGCCCCACCTCGTCGAGCGCGGAGAGGGCGAGGTCGCGCCAGCCGCGCGGAGGCCGCAGCCGGCGGTTGTCGAGCAGTCCGGAGGCGACGACCTCGAGCGCCGTCGCCGGGGTGCCGGAGGCCGCACCCACCCGCTGGGGCACGTAGCCCACGCGTCGCCACGGCACCCTGCGGCGGTCGGCGACGACGTCGCTGCCGAAGATGCTCACGCTGCCGCGGCTCACCGGCACGACGGACAGGAGCGCCTTGACGAGGGTCGACTTGCCCGAGCCGTTGGCGCCGAGGAGGGCGACCATCTCGCCGTCGCGCACGTCGAGGTCGACGCCCTGGAGGATGCGCGCACCGCCGAGAGTGACGTGGAGGTCGCGGGCGCGGACGGGCAGGGCCATGGGTCCGTATGCTGCCACGTCCCCGCTCACGCGCTCGTGCACGCCAGGGCCTCCTGCAGGGCCGCGAGGTTGGCGCGCATGACGTCGAGGTAGTCGGCGTCCTCGTCCTGCTGGTTCTCCAGCGGGTCCAGCACGGCGGTGCGCAGGCCCAGGTCCTGGGCCAGCGCCTCGGAGACCGCGGGACTGACGAGGGACTCGACGAAGACCGTGGTGACGTCGTGCTCGGTGACGACGTCGGCGATCTCGGCGAGGCGGGCGGGGGAGGGCTCGGCCTCCGGGTCGATGCCGGACAGGCCCTCCTGCTGGAGGCCGTGCCGGCTCGTGAGGTAGCCGTAGGCCTCGTGCGCGACGACGACGGTGCGGCGCTCGCAGGTGGCCAGGCCGGCGGCGAGCTCGGCGTCCAGCTCCTCGAGCTCGCTGACCACCCGCTCGGCGTTCGCGCGGTAGGTCTCGGCGCCCTCGGGGTCGAGGTCCGCCAGCTCCTCGGCGAGCGCCGTGCCGACCTCGGCGAGGCGGGCCGGGTCGAGCCAGAGGTGCGGGTCGAGGGTCTCGCCGTCGTGGTCGTGCTCGTCGTCGTGTGCGTGCTCGTCCTCGTGAGCGTGCCCGCCGTCGTCGTGCGCGTGGTCGTGCCCGGTCTCCTCGGTGGTGAGCAGCTGGGTGTGCTCCGCGGCGTCGAGGGCGCGTACCCCGGTGGTGGCGACGGCGTCGTCGACGGCGGCCTGGAAGCCGGAGAGGTGGACGACGAGCCCGGCGCTGCCCATGTCGGCGACCGTGCGGGGGGAGAGCTCGAGGGTGTGGGGGTCGACGCCGTCGGGGGTGAGGGAGTCGACCGAGACGCGTTCGCCGCCGATCTCCTCGGCGAGGTACTCGAGGGGGTAGACGCTGGCGAGGACGGTGAGCTCGCCGTCGTCGGCGCTGGCGGCCGTGGTGCCGCTCCCGTCCTGCTCCTGGAAGGCCGCGCAGCCGGAGAGGGCGAGGACGGCGAGGGTGGCAGCGAGGGTGCGGGGTCGACTCATGAGACTCATTCTCAAAGTTGCTGAGAACGGTTGTCAACTTCGCGAGGAGGTAGGTTGGGTCGGTGCCCGCACGGGCACCACGTCCGCACCGCGGTGCGGCTGACCGACGCTCGTACCAGCCAGGTGCGGGTCTGCCCAGTTCGCACCAGCCAGGTGCGGACCAACGACATTGGAGTGATTGCCGTGGCCGCTGCGCCTTCCCGACTGGATTCCGTCATCAACCTCGCGAAGCGGCGAGGCTTCGTCTTCCCCGCCGGGGAGATCTACGGCGGTACGCGGTCCGCATGGGACTACGGGCCCCTGGGTGTGGAGCTCAAGGAGAACATCAAGCGCCAGTGGTGGCGCACGATGGTCCAGGCCCGCGAGGACGTCGTCGGGCTCGACTCCTCGATCATCCTGCCCCGCCAGGTGTGGGTGGCCTCCGGCCACGTCGGCGTCTTCACCGACCCGCTGACCGAGTGCCTCTCGTGCCACAAGCGCTTCCGCGCGGACCAGATGGAGGAGGAGTTCGAGGAGAAGAAGGGCCGCGCCCCCGAGGGCGGGCTCGCCGAGATCTCCTGCCCGAACTGCGGCACCCGCGGCGAGTGGACCGAGCCGCGCGACTTCAACATGATGCTCAAGACCTACCTCGGCCCGGTCGAGGACGAGTCCGGCCTGCACTACCTGCGGCCCGAGACCGCGCAGGGCATCTTCGTCAACTTCGGCCACGTGATGACCGCGGCGCGCAAGAAGCCCCCGTTCGGCATCGCGCAGATCGGCAAGTCCTTCCGCAACGAGATCACGCCGGGCAACTTCATCTTCCGCACCCGCGAGTTCGAGCAGATGGAGATGGAGTTCTTCGTCGAGCCGGGCACCGACAAGGAGTGGCACCAGTACTGGATCGACGCGCGCACCGACTGGTACGTCGACCTCGGCATCAGCCGCGAGAACCTGCGCCACTACGAGCACCCGCAGGAGAAGCTCTCGCACTACTCCACCCGCACGGTGGACATCGAGTACCGCTTCGGCTTCGCCGGCAGCGAGTTCGGTGAGCTCGAGGGCATCGCCAACCGCACCGACTTCGACCTCAAGACCCACACCGAGCACTCGGGCCAGGACCTGTCCTACTTCGACCAGGGCAAGAACGAGCGCTGGGTGCCCTACGTCATCGAGCCGGCGGCCGGCCTCACTCGCTCGCTCATGGCCTTCCTCGTCGAGGCCTACAGCGAGGACGAGGCGCCCAACGCCAAGGGCGGGGTCGACAAGCGCACCGTGCTCAAGCTCGACCCGCGCCTGGCGCCGGTCAAGGCCGCGGTGCTCCCGCTCTCCCGCAACGAGCAGCTCTCCCCGGTGGCCCGCGACCTCGCCGCGGACCTGCGCAAGTACTGGAACGTCGACTTCGACGACGCCGGTGCCGTGGGCCGCCGCTACCGCCGCCAGGACGAGATCGGCACCCCGCTGTGCGTCACGGTGGACTTCGACACCCTCGAGGACCAGGCCGTGACGATCCGCGACCGCGACACCATGGCCCAGGAGCGCGTGGCCCTCAGCCAGGTCCGCGGCTACCTCGCCGAGCGCCTCGTCGGCGCCTGACCCCATCAGGCGGCGTCCAGCCGCTGCACTGTGCGCCCGTTGGTACCAGCGGGCGCACAGTGCGTGACGGGGAGCGGCGGGCGCCGGCGCGCGGGTGTCGTGCCGCCGACGGCGCGGCGGGCCGGGTTAGGTTCGCCCCGATGACCCACACCCACGTCCTCGACGACACCACCGCACAGCTGCCGCCCGACCAGGCGCGCCGGGCGCGGCTCGTGCTCACCGCGCTCGTCGTGCCGCTGCTCCTCGCCACGCTCGCGGGCCTGCTGTGGCTGTGGCCGACGGGGGAGACGCCGGTCGGCTCGCAGCAGCTCGTCGCCGACGGGATGTCGATCGAGACGGCGGAGGTCGTCGAGCTCACCGGCACCCCCGGCGCCGAGGTGCGCGCCGAGCTGCTCACCGGCGAGGGCGAGGGGCAGGTCATCCCGGTCCAGGTGCCGCCGGAGATCCTCGAGAACGGCACGGACGTGGGTGACCGCATCCGTCTGCTCTTCTCCACTGCCGGCCTCGGCTCCGGAGTGCCCTACGTCTTCTGGGACTTCGAGCGCACCGTGCCCGTGGGCTGGCTCGCCGCGCTCTACGCCGTCGTCGTCCTGCTCGTCGCACGCTGGCGCGGGCTGGCGGCGATGGCGGGGCTGGGAGCCTCCCTCGCCGTCGTCGTCCTCTTCGTGCTCCCCGCCCTCATGACGGGCGCCCCGCCGCTGGCCGTCGCGCTCGTCGGCGGCAGCGCGATGATGTTCTTCTCCGTCTACCTCGCCCACGGCGTCTCCATCCGCACGACGACGGCGCTGCTCGGCACGTTCATCGGCCTGGCCGTGACGACGGGGCTGGCGATGTGGGGCACCCGGGCCGCGAACCTCACCGGCACGACGTCGGAGACCTCCCTCATGCTCTTCGGCACCTTCCCGGGGCTGCGGCTGCAGGACCTGCTCCTGTGCGGGATCGTCATCGCCGGCCTCGGGGCGCTCAACGACGTGACGATCACCCAGGCCTCGGCCGTGTGGGAGCTGCACGCCGCCGACCGCACGATGAGCCGCCGCCGGCTGTGGACGGGCGGCATGCGGATCGGGCGCGACCACATCGCCTCGACCGTCTACACCCTCGCCTTCGCCTACGTCGGCACGGCGCTGCCGGTGCTGCTCATGGCCGCCTCGTACGACCGCGCCTTCCTCGACACGCTCATGGCGGGCGAGCTCGCCGAGGAGGTCGTGCGCACGCTCGTCTCCTCGATCGGCCTCGTCCTCGCCATCCCCGCGACGACGGCGATCGCTGCGGCCCTCGTGCGCGTGAGCGCCGCCCGCCGTCCCGAGCCTGCCGCTGGTTGAGCCGCGCCGGTTCACCGGGTGGACTCCCCGGTTGTCCTCCGACCTCCTCGGTTCGCTCGCCTGGCGGTGGGGAGAAGCGGGGAGGTCACCGACGAGCCCCGGCGTGACGGCACCCACGGTGACGGGGCCGCGGGCGCCTGGGAGAATGCCCGGGTGACCTCCCTCCAGATCGGCTCGGTGTCGGTGGGCAGCCCCGTGGTGCTGGCCCCGATGGCCGGCGTCACCAACCCGCCCTTCCGCCGCCTGTGCCGCGAGGCCGGCCTCGCGGCGCTCGACGAGGACGCCCGCGCCGCCGCCCGCCCCGGGGAGTACGCCCCGGCGGGCCTGTACGTCACCGAGATGGTCACCTCCCGCGCGCTCGTCGAGCGCACGCCCGAGACGATGCGGATGGTGAGCCCCGACCCGCTCGAGCCGGTCCGCTCCGTCCAGCTCTACGGTGTCGACCCGGCAACGGTGTCCGCGGCCGTGCGGATCCTCGTCGCGGAGGACCGCGCCGACCACGTCGACCTCAACTTCGGCTGCCCCGTCCCCAAGGTCACCCGCAAGGGCGGCGGCGCGGCCCTGCCGTGGAAGCGCGACCTCTTCCAGGCCATCGTCACCGGCGCCGTCAACGCCGCCCGCGAGGGCTCGCGTCACCGCGACCGCGAGGTCCCGGTGACGATCAAGATGCGCATGGGCATCGACGACGACCACCTCACCTACCTCGACGCCGGCCGCATCGCCGAGCAGGCCGGGGTCTCCGCCGTCGCCCTCCACGCCCGCACCGCCGCCCAGCACTACTCCGGGCAGGCGCGCTGGGAGACGATCGCCCGGCTCAAGGAGACCGTCCGCAGCGTCCCGGTGCTCGGCAACGGGGACATCTGGTCCGCCGAGGACGCCGTCGAGATGGTCGAGCAGACCGGCTGCGACGGCGTCGTCGTCGGACGCGGCTGCCAGGGACGGCCGTGGCTGTTCACCGACCTCGTCGCCGGCTTCGCCGGGTCCCCGCTGCGGGTGCAGCCCGGGCTCGCCGAGGTGGCCGCGGTGATCCGCCGGCACGCCGAGCTCATGGTCGAGCACTTCGAGAACGAGACCAAGGCGCTGCGCGAGCTGCGCAAGCACATGGCCTGGTACCTCAAGGGCTACGTCGTCGGCGGGGACGCGCGCCGCGAGCTCGGCCTGGTGAGCACCCTGGCTGAGCTCGACGAGCGCCTCGCCGCCCTCGACCTCACCGAGCCCTACCCGGGCGAGGGTGCCGAGGGCCCGCGCGGGCGCGCGGGTACCCCGAAGGTGCCCCACCTGCCCGAGGCCTGGCTGGACAGCCAGGAGGTCGACGAGCGCCTGCGCCGCCTCCTCACCGAGGCCGAGCTCTCGATCTCTGGCGGCTGACCGCCCCCACCCACCCCCCTTGCGCCGAGAGCCGGATTCCGCCAGGCGACATCCGGCTCTCGGCGCGAGAGGGGCTAGCCGCGGGTGCGGTAGATCCGCATCGTGATGGGCGCGAAGACCGCCGTGAGCACGGCCGCGGCGACGAGCACCCAGGCGACGTCGGAGAAGGTCGCCGCGCCACCCATGAGGCCGCGCACCGCGGTGACGAGGTGGCTCACCGGGTTGATGTCGACGACGGTCTGCAGCGCCGAGGGCATCGTCCGCGGGTCGACGAAGATGTTCGAGGCGAAGGTCAGCGGCATGAGCACGAGCATCGACACGCCCATGACGGCGTTGGGGCTGCGCATGACCAGGCCGAGGATCGTGAAGATCCAGCTGAGCGAGAAGGCGAAGACGAGCAGGAGCAGCACGGCCAGCACCACACCGGTGAGCCCGCCCTCCGGCCGGTAGCCGAGGATCAGCCCGAGCACGAGCGTGACGCACGAGGCGATCGTGTACCGGACCGTGTCCCCGAGCAGCGCCCCGACGATGGGCGCCGGCCGCCAGATCGGCAGCGAGCGGAAGCGGTCGAAGACACCCTTGGTGATGTCGGTGTTGAGGGTGAAGCCGGTGTAGACGCTGACGATGAGCACCGTCTGCACCATGATCCCGGGCAGCAGGAACTGCAGGTAGGTACGGGTGTCCCCGGCGATCGCGCCGCCGAAGAGGTAGGTGAACATCAGCGTGAAGATGACCGGGGAGAGCGTGACGTCGAAGAGCTGCTCCGGCACGTGCTTGATCTTGAGCAGCGCCCGGTGGGCGAAGGTGAGCGTCGAGGCCACGGCCGAGGCGCGGCTGGGCCGGTCGAGCACCTCGACGGCCTCGCGCAGCGCGGTGTTGGCGCCGATGTCGAGGGACCTCATGGCGTGACCTCCGCTGTCGTCTCGGCCGGCTCCTCGGCCGGGCTGCCGGTGAGGGCGAGGAAGACCTCGTCCAGGCTGGGCTGGCCGAGGGAGAACTCCGGCACCACGACCCCCGCCGCGTGGAGGGCCGCGAGCGCCCGGGCGGGAGAGTCGGGGGCGTGGTCGGGCACCCGGGCGGACAGGCCCAGCCCGTCGGGCAGCTCGGTGACGGGGGTGCCGAGGACGTCGTCGAGGACCGCGGCGGCGCGCGGCCGGTCGGCGCGGTCGGCCACCCGCAGGGTCACCGTGCCGGTGCCGACGGAGGCCTTGAGCTGCGGGGCGGTGCCCTCGGCGATGAGCCGGCCGCGGTCGATGACGGCGATCCGGTCGGCGAGCTGGTCGGCCTCGTCGAGGTACTGGGTGGTGAGCAGGACGGTGGTGCCCTGGGAGACGAGCAGCCGGACGATGTCCCACACCTGGTTGCGGCTGCGGGGGTCCAGGCCCGTCGTGGGCTCGTCGAGGTAGAGCACGCGCGGGCTCATGACGAGGCTCGCGGCGAGGTCGATGCGGCGGTGCATGCCGCCGGAGTAGGTCTTGACCTGCTTGCCCGCCGCGTCCGAGAGGTCGAAGGCCGCCAGCAGGTCCGCCGCCCGCTGCTTGGCCCGCGCGGGGGAGAAGCCGTACAGGCGGGCGAGCACGACGAGGTTCTCGGTGCCGGTGAGGTCCTCGTCCACCGAGGCGTACTGGCCGGTGAGGCCGACGTCGGTGCGCACGGCGTCCGCCTGGCTGCGGATGTCGTGCCCCAGGACGCGGGCGGTGCCGGCGTCGGGCACGAGGAGGGTGGCGAGCATCCGCACGATCGTCGTCTTGCCGGCGCCGTTGGGCCCGAGCAGGCCGTAGACGGTGCCGCGCTCGACGGTGAGGTCGACGCCGTCGACGGCGGTCGTCTCCCCGAAGCGTTTGACGAGGCCCTCGGCCTCGATGGCTGGTCCGTTTCCCATGGTGGCTCCTTCGCGGTGGTGGTCTTTGGACCTGTGCCGGACCCGGAAGTCATCGCCCGCTCGGAAGCCTACGCCCGCGCACCGGCACCGGAGAAGGACCTTTCGGGCACGGTGGGACGCGAAGAGCCGGGCCCCGTAGGGCCCGGCTCTCGGCGTGGTGTCAGGCGCGCTCGCGCAGCCAGACGGTCGTGTCGGTCGGCAGCGACCCGCCCTCGAGCGGGCCGCTCGCGACGAGCACCTCGTGGCCCTCGGGGAGCGTCACCGGCTCGTCGCCGAGGTTCGCCATGACGACGACGGTGGCCCGCCCCTCGCCGCTGTTGCGGACGGCGACCACGTGCTCACCGGCCGTCACGAGCTCCATCGCCCCGGCGCCGAGGCGGTGCTCGGCGCGCAGCTCCAACGCCCGGCGGTACAGGCGGAGGGTCGAGTCCTCCTGCTGCTCCTGGACGTCGGGGGCGAGCGCGGCCCACGACTCGGGCTGGGGCAGCCAGGTGCGCCCGGTGGGGGAGAAGCCCAGGCCCGGGGCGTCCGAGCGCCACGGCAGCGGCACGCGGCAGCCGTCGCGGCCCTTCTCGGCGTGGCCGGTGCGCCACCACGCCGGGTCCTGGCGCAGGGAGTCGTCGAGGGTCGTGTGCTCGGGCAGGCCGAGCTCCTCGCCCTGGTAGACGTAGGCGCTGCCGGCGAGGCCGAGCATGAGGAGGGAGGCGGCGCGGGCGCGGCGCAGGCCGAGCTCGGCGTCGGGCTGGGTGTCCTCGACGCCGATCCCGTTGGGACCCTTGCCGGTCTCGGCCAGGCCCAGGCGCGAGGCGTGCCGGACGACGTCGTGGTTGGACAGCACCCACGAGGTGGGGGCGCCGACGGCGTCGTTGGCGGCGTAGGAGCCGGCGATCGACTCGCGCAGCGCGGCGGCCTCCCAGCGGGTGACGAGGAAGTCGAAGTTGAAGGCCTGGTGCATCTCGTCGGGCCGCACGTACAGCGCGAGGCGCTCGAGCGGCTCCACCCACGCCTCGGCGACGAGCATGCGCTCGCCGTCGTACTCGTCGAGGACGGCCCGCCACTCGCGGTAGATCTCGTGGACGCCGTCCTGGTCGAACATCGGGCTGCGGCCGGCGACGGCGTCGTCGCTCGCGTCGGGTGCGGCGACGTCCTCCGCGGACAGCCCCTCCTCGACCTCGGTGCCCTCGACCATCCGCACGTGCCCGGCCCAGTCGGGCAGGCCCGGCGCCTTGACCAGACCGTGGGCGACGTCCACGCGGAAGCCGTCGACGCCGCGGTCGAGCCAGAAGCGCAGGATGCTGCGGAACTCCTCGTGGACCTCGGGGTTGTCCCAGTTGAGGTCGGGCTGGCTGGAGTCGAAGAGGTGGAGGTACCACTGGCCGTCGCGCTCCCACGGGCTGCCGGGGGCGTCGTCGCGCTCGCTCACGCGTGTCCACGCCGGGCCGCCGAAGACGGACTGCCAGTTGTTCGGCGGCTCCTCGCCGCGCTCGCCGCCGCCCTCGCGGAACATGTAGCGGGACCGGGCGGCCGAGCCCGGCCCGTCGGCGAGGGCCTGGCGGAACCACGCGTGCTGGTCGGAAGTGTGGTTGGGCACGAGGTCGACGACGACCCGCAGGCCCAGCTCGTGGGCGCGGGCGATGAGCGCGTCGGCGTCGGCGAGCGTCCCGAAGAGCGGGTCGACGTCGCGGTAGTCGGCGACGTCGTAGCCCGCGTCCTTCTGCGGGGAGCGGTAGAAGGGGGAGAGCCACACGGCGTCGACGCCCAGCCGCGCGAGGTGGTCCAGCCGCTCGGTGACGCCCGGCAGGTCACCGACCCCGTCGCCGTCGGCGTCCCCGAAGGAGCGGGGGTAGACCTGGTAGATGACGGCGGTGCGCCACCACTCGGCGTCGGCGGTGGGCCGGTGGACGACCTCTCCGGTGAGGGCGGTCTGGGGCTGGCGAGAGCTCACGGGCAGGTCCATCTGTCGGTGGTGTGGAGGGGGTCCGCAGTACGTTACCCGCGGGGCGCGGTGCCACCCAAGGGCAGGCGGTCGCTCAGCGGCGAGGTGCGGCGGCGGTCGAGCCGCGAACGATGAGCTCGGCGACGAAGAGCAGCTCGCTGCGCGGGGTGCGCGAGCCGGTGATCTCGGCGACGAGCGAGGTGACGGCGGCGTGGCTCATCGCGTCGACCGGCTGGCGCAGCGTCGTCAGCGGTGGGTCGGTGAAGGCCATGAGCGGGGAGTCGTCGAAGCCGACGACCGACACGTCCTCGGGCACCGACAGTCCGCGGCTGCGCGCCGCGCGGACGGCACCGAGCGCCATGAGGTCCGAGCCGCAGATGATCGCGGTGCAGCCCTGGTCGAGGAGGATGCCGGCGGCGGCCTGGCCCCCCTCGAAGGTGAAGAGGGTGGGCACGACGTGCGCGGCGCCGTCGGGCAGGAGGGCGCTGACCGCGCGCTCGAAGCCTGCGCGCTTGCGCTGGGCGGGCACGAAGCGGTCGGGGCCGATCGCCAGCCCCAGCGAGACGTGCCCCTGCGACACGAGGTGGCGCACGGCCAGCTCCATGCTGCCGGCGTCGTCGGTGGAGAAGGCGGGGGCGTCGAGCTCGCCGGTGTAGCCGTTGACGAGGACGAAGGGCATGCCGCGCGACTGCAGGCGCCGGTAGCGCTCGGCGTCGGCCTGGGTGTCGGCGTGGAGGCCGGAGACGAAGACGATCCCGTCGACCCCGTGGTCCAGGAGCATCTCGACGTACTGGTCCTCGGTCGTGCCACCGGGGGACTGGGTGCACAGCAGCGGTGTGTAGCCGAGCGTCGAGAGCACCGACTCGATGGACTGCGCAAAGGCGGGGAAGACGGGGTTGGACAGCTCGGGGACGATGAGCCCGATGAGCCCGGCCGAGCGCGCGCGCAGCCGCTCGGGGCGCTCGTAGCCGAGCATGTCGAGGGCCGCGAGGACCGCCTTGCGGGTCTCGGCGGCGACCTCGGGCTTCCCGTTGAGGACCCGGGACACCGTCGCGGTGCTCACGCCGGCCTGGTCGGCGACATCCGTCAGTCTGGTGCGTCCCTGCATCGCAGACTCCTCCCTGCTGTCCTGTCCGTCCGGTGTCGGTGCAATCGTTGCATGAAAGTTACTGCAACATGTTGCACTCCGTTGTCGGCGCGGCTTACGCTGCGGCGAAACGGCACAGCGACGCGGCTCTGGCGCCGTGTTTCGCCTCGGCCCCGACAGAGGAGAGATACCAGATGCGCCGTAGCATCGTGATCACCGCAGCCGTCGCACTGACGCTCGGACTTGCCGCCTGCGGCGGCGAGGCGGAGGAGCCGGAGGCCGAGGGCACCACCGAGGCCACCGAGGAGACAGAGGAGCCCGCCGCCGAGGGCGGCTCGCTGACGATCTGGGTCGACGACACCCGCGAGGCGGCCGTGGCCGCTGCCGCCGAGGCCTTCGAGACCGACACCGGCGTCACCGTCGAGCTCGTTCAGAAGAACTTCGACGACATCCGCCCCGACTTCCTCGCCCAGGTCCCCACCGGCGAGGGCCCGGACATCACCGTCGGCGCCCACGACTGGCTGGGCGAGCTCACCGCCAACGGCGTCGTCGCCCCGGTCGAGCTGGGCGACAAGGCCGGCGAGTTCGAGGACGTCGCCGTCGAGGCCTTCACCTACGAGGGCCAGGTCTACGGCCTGCCCTACGCGATCGAGAACATCGCCATCTACCGCAACACCGCGCTCGTCGACGAGACCCCCGCGACCTTCGACGAGATGATCGCCATGGGCCAGGCCTCCGGCGCCCAGTACCCCTTCCTCGTCCAGATCACCGAGGTCGGCGACCCGTACACGATGTACCCGTTCCAGACCTCCTTCGGCGCCCCGGTCTTCGAGACCAACGAGGACGGCAGCTACACCGCCGAGCTCGCCCTGGGCGGCGAGAACGGCAACGCCTTCGCCCAGTGGCTGGCCGCGCAGGGCCAGGCGGGGACGCTCAACACCTCGTGGGAGTACGACATCGTCGTCGAGGCCTTCGCCAACGGTGAGGCGGCCTACCTCCTCGGCGGCCCGTGGATGCTCTCCTCCTTCGAGGGCGTCGACGTCGCGGTCGACCCGATCCCGACGGCCGGCGGCGAGCCCGCCCAGCCCTTCACCGGCGTCCAGGGCTTCTACGTGAGCGCGCAGAGCGACAACGCGCTGCTCGCCACCGACTTCCTCGTCAACTACATGGCCACCGAGGAGGCGCAGATCGCGCTCTACGAGGCCGGTGACCGCACCCCCGCGCTGACCGCGGCGGCCGACACCGTCTCCGAGGACCCGATCGCCGCGGGCTTCCGCGAGGTCGGCGCCGGCGCCGTGCCCATGCCCTCCATCCCCGAGATGGGCGAGGTGTGGAACTTCTGGGGCGTGACCGAGGGGCAGATCATCTCCGGCCAGCTCGACCCGGTCGAGGGCTGGGAGAAGATGGTCGCGGACATCTCGGCCGCGATCGGCGGCTGACCCATGCGCGCGGCACGCCCGGCGACGGGCGTGCCGCGCCACGCCTCCACCCCTCTCGCCCTGGAAGGCACGCGATGTCCCAGCCCCAAGCCCCGCAGCTCTCGACGGCGGACACAAGCCCCGAGCCGCTGCACGTCCGGAGCACGCCGCACGCGCGGACGTACACGCCCGGGTTCTTCGTCAAGGTCGCCCTCATGGCGCTCATCAACGCCCTCGGCGTCTTCATCGTCATCCAGGCCTGGGTGGCGGAGTCGTGGGGCGTGCTCGCGGGCATGGTGGCCCTGCTCGTCGTGGCCGACTACGTGTACTTCTCGCGCCGCGCGCTGCCGATGAAGTACATCCTGCCGGGGCTCGCCTTCCTCCTCGTCTTCCAGGTCTTCACCGTCGCCTACACCGGCTACGTCGCCTTCACGAACTACGGGCAGGGCCACAACTCCACCAAGGGTGACGCGATCGAGGCCCTCCTCATCCAGAACGAGCAGCGGGTGGAGGGCTCGAGCACCTACCCGCTCGCCGTCGTCGAGCGCGACGGCGAGCTCGGCTTCGCCGTCGTCGACGACGGCACCGTCCGCGCCGGCACCGCCGAGTCCCCGCTCGAGGAGGTGGACGACGCCGTCGTCACCGACGGCACCGTCGCCGAGGTGCCGGGCTGGGAGCTGCTCGACCGGCAGGAGGTCATCGCCCGCCAGGGCGAGGTCGTCGAGCTGCGCGTCGCGGTCTCCGACGACGCCGAGGAGGGCTCGATCCGCACCCAGGACGCCCGCAACGGCTTCGTCTACCGCTCGGTCCTCGAGTACGACGAGGCCGCGGACACGATGACCAACCTCGAGACCGGCGTCGCCTACCGCCCCAACGACAACGGCCAGTTCGAGGCGGAGGACGGCTCCACCCTCAACGTCGGGTGGCGCGTGCCCGTGGGCCTGGACAACTTCACCACGGCCTTCGGCGACTCCCGATACGCCGAGCCCTTCGTCAAGGTCCTCCTGTGGACCTTCGCCTTCGCGATCCTCACCGTGGGGCTGACCTTCTTCCTCGGCCTGTTCTTCGCGCTCGTCCTCAACGACGAGCGGGTCCGCGGCCGCAAGGTCATGCGCGCGCTGCTCATTCTTCCCTACGCCTTCCCCGCGCTCATGTCCTACCTGCTGTGGCGTGGCATGCTCAACACCGACTTCGGCTTCGTCAACCAGGTGCTCCTCGGTGGCGCGGAGGTGCCGTGGCTGACGAACGAGTGGCTGGCCCGCGCCGTCGTCCTCGGGGTCCAGCTGTGGGTGGGCTTCCCCTACATGTTCCTCATCACGACCGGCGCGCTGCAGTCGATCCCGAGCGACGTCACCGAGGCCGCGCGCATCGACGGCGCCGGCCGGCTGCGGATCTTCCGCTCGCTCACGCTGCCGCTCCTGTTCATCGCGGTGGCGCCGCTGCTCATCTCGTCCTTCGCCTTCAACTTCAACAACTTCAACGGCATCGAGATGCTCACCGAGGGCGGGCCACGGTTCCAGGACGCCTCGGTGCCCGTCGGCGCGACCGACATCCTCATCACGATGGTCTACTCGATCTCCGGGCTCGACGGCCGGGCCGCGACCAACTACGGCCTCGCCTCGGCGCTCTCGCTCGTCATCTTCGTCATCGTCGCGACGATCTCGGCCGTCACGTTCCGCAGGACCCAGGCGCTGGAGGACATCAACTGACATGGCCACCACGACCGTCCCCACCCGGCCCCCCGCCCGGTCGCACCGCCCCAGCCGCCGCCGCTGGTGGGGGGAGGTCGGCTGGCGCTACGTCGTCGCCGCCGTCGCGATCGTCTACGCCGTGTGGCCCATCGTCTACATCGTCTCGGCGTCACTGGCCGAGCGCGGCACGCTCACCGGCTCGAACGCGCTCTTCGCCGAGGTGAGCCCCGCCAACTACGGGCGGCTGGGGGAGACCTACTTCTGGACCTGGCTCGGCAACACCCTCGTCATCGCGACGACGACGGCGGTCGGCACGGTCCTCATGGGCGCGGCAGCCGCGTACGCCTTCTCCCGCTTCCGCTTCCGGGGCCGGCGGGCGGGGCTCGTGGCTCTGCTCATCATCCAGATGTTCCCGCAGCTGCTCGCCTTCGTCGCGATCTTCCTGCTGCTGCTCGTCCTGGGCGACGTCACCCCGGTGCTCGGCCTCAACTCCCGGGTCGCGCTCATCATGGTGTACCTCGGCGGCGCGCTCGGCGTGAACACCTTCCTCATGTACGGCTTCTTCAACACCGTGCCGCGGGAGCTGGACGAGGCGGCGAAGATCGACGGCGCCACCCACGCGCAGACCTACTGGACGATCATCCTGCGCCTCGTCGCGCCGATCCTCGCCGTCGTCGCGCTGCTGTCCTTCATCTCGAGCTTCTCCGACTTCCTGCTCGCCAAGCTCGTGCTGCAGTCGGAGTCGAAGTGGACGCTGGCGGTGGGGCTCTACCAGTGGGTCTCGGACCAGCTCTCGGCGAACTGGGGGCTCTTCGCGGCCGGTGCGACGATCGGCGCCATCCCCATCGTGCTGATCTTCCTCTTCCTCCAGCGCTACATCGTCTCCGGCCTCACCGCCGGGTCCGTCAAGGGCTGAGGCTCCGGAGTCAACGGCGGGCGCGGGGGTCGCGCTCGGGCGGCTGCGGCTCGAGCCACTGCCACACGGCGGTGCTCGGCGGCAGCAGCCGGCGGCCGCCGGTGCCCTCGGTGAGCGGACCGGAGGACAGGAGCACCTCCCGCTCGGGCAGGGGCACCTCGTCCGCGCCGACGTTGGCGACGACGAGCATCTCGCCGCAGAGGAAGGCGAGGACGGTGTCGGGCACCGGCCCATCGAGCTCGTCGACCCAGGCGAGGGGGGCCAGGCCGAGGCGGTGATCGGCGCGCAGGCGCAGCGCGGCGCGGACCGTCTCGAAGACCGAGCCGGCCTGCCCACGCTGCTCCTCCTTGAGCCGGGCGGCCTCGGCCACACGCTCCGGCTCGGGGTGCTGGGTGGTCTTGACGGGCATGCCCAGCTCGATGCCCTGGCGCAGGTAGACCGCACCGGGCATGGCGAGCACGACGAGTGCCGTCGCCAGAGCCAGCTGCGGGGTGCCGGCCTCGAGGACGTCGGGGACGAGCCACGCGCCGGCGCTGCCGAGCGCGTCACGGATGCGCAGGCTCTCCGTCACGGAGGCCTGGGCCCGGGCGGGGTCGGCGACGTGGAGGAGGTCGGCGTCGACGAGGTGGTGGAGCCAGTCCTCGTGGAGCATGTCCGCCGCCTGGGACTGCACGGCGGGGCTGAGGCGGGTGGAGAGGATCGGGTCCTCGTGGCGCGCGTGCTCGGCGATGAGCGCGTGCAGCTCGCGGTAGCGCGCGTGGGACACCGGATCGGACTCGGTGACGGGGCCGAGGTCGAGACCGTCGGCGCCGCGGCTGAGCCAGTAGCGCGCGCAGGCCTCCTCGCGGGGGTCGAGCGGGTCGATGCGCAGCACCACGCGCAGGCCG
Organism: Georgenia phoenicis; assembly: GCF_047302425.1. Lineage (NCBI taxonomy): Bacteria > Bacillati > Actinomycetota > Actinomycetes > Allobogoriellales > Allobogoriellaceae > Georgenia > Georgenia phoenicis. The sequence continues at coordinate 1,575,059 of NZ_CP154855.1, forward strand.
GTGCGCTGGGTGCGGGCGAGCAGCCCGGCGACGGCGTCGATGATCTCCTCCGGTGCCTCACCGGGCAGCGGGGGGCACCCGATGCGCACGGCCTGGGCGCCGAGGCGGGAGACCGAGCGCAGCTGCTCGGCGCGCTCGGCGACCTCCGCGAGCGTCGTCGTGCCGCTGAGGAGCGGCGGCTCGTTGACGTAGACGACGGAGGAGCGCCACCACTCCTGCCAGCCGGCGGAGGCACGGTGGACCAGACGGGTGGTCACGGTCCCCGGTGTCGCGGCCGTCGTCGGCGGTGCGGGGTCGGTCATGGCGTCATTGTGGCACCAACGGCCAGCCCCGGCGGCCGGGCGCCGCTAGCCGAGGTCCGCGCTGAGCCAGCGCTCGGGCTGCATCTCGATGACCACGTGGTCGGTGAGGTCGCGACGGGCCATCTCGAGGTAGCCCTCGGCCGCCTCCCCGGAGAGGTAGCGGTAGGTCATCTCCTCGAGGCGCTCCTCGGTCTGCGGCAGCACGCCGGTCACGGGCCCCTCGACCGAGACGTAGCGGACCGTGGGGCTCACCCGCTGCGCCATGAGGCTGAAGCGCCCGGCCGCCTCGATGAGCCGCGCCTTGCGCGACTCCCCTCCGGTGAGCACCCACAGCCGGCCCCCTGGCGTGTACTGGTACCAGAGGGGCACGACGAGGGGTGCGCGGCCCGGCTCGGCCGCCACGGACAGCGCACCGATGTGCGGCTCGGCGAGGAACTGCTCTCGTTCGTCATGTGTCAGTGCCATGGCCTCACGCTAGAGGCAAGCACCGACATCGGCGCGGATGGGCACCGATCGGCGCCGGGCGCCATAGGCTCGGGTCCGTGGAGCACTTGGAAGCCTACGGAGACGCGGACCGCGAGCGCTGGTGGCAGGAGGAGCCGAAGAACCCCAACCGCACCGCCTTCGAGCGGGACCGCGCCCGCGTGGTCCACTCCTCGGCGCTGCGGCGGCTCGGGGCCAAGACCCAGGTGCTGGGCCCCTCGAGCGACGACTTCGTGCGCACCCGTCTCACCCACTCCCTCGAGGTCGCCCAGGTGGGCCGCGAGCTTGGCAAGACGCTGGGCTGCGACCCCGACGTCGTCGACACCGCCTGCCTGGCCCACGACCTCGGCCACCCGCCCTTCGGGCACAACGGTGAGCGGGCGCTGGACGAGGCGGCCGCGGAGATCGGTGGCTTCGAGGGCAACGCCCAGACGCTGCGCCTCCTCACCCGCCTCGAGCCGAAGGCCTTCACCGCCGACGGCACCCCCGTGGGGCTCAACCTCACCCGCGCGAGCCTCGACGCCGCGACGAAGTACCCGTGGCCGGTGGAGGAGGCCCCGAAGAAGCCGGGCGGGCGCCCCTCGCGCAAGTTCGGCGTCTACGCCGACGACCTGCCCGTCTTCACCTGGATGCGGCAGGGCGCCCCCGACCGGCGGCTGTCGATCGAGGGGCAGGTCATGGACCTCGCCGACGACATCTCCTACTCGGTGCACGACGTCGAGGACGCCGTCGTGGGCGGTCGCGTCGACCTCGCGCTGCTGCGGCGGGCGGACCAGCAGGCCGCCGTCGTCGCCCAGACGCGCCAGTGGTACAACCCGTCCGTGTCCGACGACGTGCTCGGCGCGGCCCTCGAGCGGCTCGTCGCGCTGCCGGTGTGGCTCGACTCCTTCAGCGAGAGCCGGCGTGACCGTGCGGCGCTCAAGGACATGACGAGCCAGCTCATCGGCCGCTTCTGCGACGCCGCCCACGACGCCACCCGTGCGCGCTTCGGCGACGGGCGGCTCACCCGCTACGGCGCCGAGCTCGTCGTCCCGGACGACACGCTCGCCGAGATCGTCGTCCTCAAGGGCGTGACCGCGCACTACGTCATGGCGCCGCGCGAGAGCGAGCCGGTCTACCGCCAGCAGCGCACCGTGCTCACCGATCTCATCGAGGCCCTCCTCGCGGCCGGGCCGACGGAGCTCGAGCCGATCTTCGTCGCCGACTGGGAGGCGGCCCAGGACGACGGCGCCCGCCTGCGCGTCGTCGTCGACCAGGTCGCCTCCCTCACCGACACCAGCGCTCAGGCCTGGCACCAGCGCCTCTGCGGGTAGCCGGCTCGTAGCCGGGCCGGGCGGCCGAGCCGCTCAGCGGCGGTGCAGCAGGCCGGCCAGCGGTCGCTGCTGCTCACCCTGCTGCGCGGTGAGGACGACGATCGCACCGGTGAGGCCGGGCGTCACCCACTGCATGGTGCGCAGCCGCCGCTGGGCCCGCTTGAGCTTGGTCGAGGCACCCGGGCGCGGCTCGGTCACCCCGTAGGTGCCCTCGTCGGCCAGCGTGGCGACCTTCCTGCCGAGCAGGCCGCTGTAGGCGGTGCTGAGGACGGCCGCACCGGTGAGCACCGTCTTGAGCGTGGTGTTCGCCTGCGTCTCGGGCTGCTTGGCCAGCCGTGCCTTGTTCCCTTCGAGGAGCCCGAGGCCGCCGTAGACGTGCGCGGCGATGGCGACGGCGTTGACCGGCGCCCACCGGGCCCAGCCCGCCGAGGACAGGGTGAGGCGCTCGCGGGGGTTGTCGGCCTCCGCCGCCGCACCGTTGAGGCCGATCGCCCCCATGAGCGAGCCACCGAACCAGGCCGCCAGTCCGAGGTCGTGAAGGCTTCGGACGAGTGTGTTCTGCTGAGACATCCCATGCTCCATTGCTCGACGCCGCTAGGAGTGTCGAGTCTCTCGCCGCCGGGGCGGGTGCGCGCGCCGGGCGGAGGGTGTGGGCCCGGCCCGGCGCCGCTCGCGAGCACCTGGTCGCCTCTGCGGGTAGCAGGGCGCGCGCCCCATAAGGTCACTCCTGTAGGAGCGTGGGGTCCAGATCCGCCTGGCCCTCGGTGGTCCACTGGACGAGGACGAGCGACGCGTCGTCCTGCAGGACTCCGTCCTGGTGGTGCAGGAGCGCTCGGAGGACGGTGCGGGAGATCTCCGGCAGCGGCTTGCCGTCGGCGGCGGCGCGCTCGATGGTGTCGACAAGTCGTGCCGTCCCGAAGAACTCGCGCTCGGAGTCGCGGGCCTCGGTGATGCCGTCGGTGTAGACGACGACGATGTCACCGGCCTCGAGCCGCTCCTCACCCAACGCCGCACTCGAGACGTCCAGTCCCAGGAGCGAGCGACGACCCTGGTCGAGAATCTTGACGACCTTGCCCCGGCGCAGGAGCAGGGGAGCGGGATGCCCGGCGACGAAGTAGCGCAGGCGGCCGGAGTCCAAGTCCAGCTCGCCGAAAACTCCGGTAGCGAACATGTACTGGCCGCCGAAGTGCTCGGCGAGGGTGCGGTGGACGGCCTCGGCCTGCGCGAAGAGACCGTGGCCCTGTCGGCGCGCGTTCCGGTAGGCCGCGAGGCTTGCCGCCGCAGCCATCCCGGCACGGAGGTCGTGCCCGGTGGCGTCGATGACGGCGAGGTGGGCGCGCGTGGGGGACAGCGAGTAGTCGAAGACGTCCCCGCCGACGGTGTGGGCCGGCTCGAGCCGGCCGCTGAGGAGCACCTTGTCGGTACCCGCGGTCAGCGGCGGGAGCAGGCTCCACACGAGCTCCGCCTCGACGCTCCGTGGGTGCGTGCGGCGGACGGCGTCGATGCGGTCACCGAGCACCTCCAGCGCCGTGACCAGGTGCCCGAGGTAGTGGGACACCATCCACACCTGGCGCTGGAGGACGGGGTCGTGCAGGTCGAGGGAGTCCTCCACCATGACGTCGAGCACGCCGACCCGTTCGACGCCGTCGATCACGGGCATCCAGATGCGGGCCTGGCCGTCGCCGCTGACAGTGGTCTGCGGCTTCACGTGGCGGTAGGCCCGTCCCGCGAGGGTGGCATCGATCGTGAGCGGGGTGCGGTCGTTGCCGTGCCGCCCGGGGAAGGGGACGAGCAGCTCGTTGGCGTAGTCGGCCAGGTATAGCACCGCCGAGAAACCGAGGTGCGCCGCTGCGGCGTCCAGGGCTGCCGGGACCCGGTCCGGTGGCGCGAGGTGGGTCCCGCGCAGCAGCTCGCTGAGAGCGGCGAGGGCGGCGTCCTGGTCGCCGGCGGAGCGCAGGGGGCGGGAGTACGGTGCGCGCACCTTTCCGGCGAGCGCGTCGATGTGCTCGTTGATGGCCAGCGCGACCCGGTCGCGCTGGTCGGTCGGGAGGTCGAGGGCACCGTTGAGGTAGGCGTCGAGCTCGACGGCGCCGGCGGTCCCGCCGAGGGCGAAGTACCGCTTCCACAGCTCGTCCGTGCCGAGCCGGGCGCTCACCTGGGCGTGCCGGCACAGCTCACGCTGACGGCCCGGTGCGAGGACGACCACGGCGTCAGCCCCCCGCGGTGCGGAGCAGCCGGGTGGCGGCCTCGTGGATCGAGGTCCCCTCGGTCTGCGCCCGGCTCATGAGGTAGCTGAAGGCCCGGTCCTCCGGCACCTTCTCGCGGCCCATGACGAAGCCGGTCGCGCGGGTGACGGTGTCCCGCTCACGGAGCGCGGCCTGCACGTCCTCGCTCAGGTGACCGGCACGCTCGAAGCCCCCGGCGTTGTCGACGAGGATCGCCGCCTGGGCGGCGAAGAGGATCAACGCCGCCCGGTCGGCCTCGTCGAAGGCTGCCGGCTCGGTGGAGTACAGCTTGATCGCGCCCACGGAGGCCTCCCCGGCCACCAGCCCGGCGCTCGCGACAGACCGCAGACCCAGCTGTGCGGCCAGAGGCGCCCACCGCGGCCACCGTCCGTCCGTGGTGAGGTCGTCGGCGACGATGTAGCGACGCTGGCGCCAGGCGTCCAGGCAGGGCCCCTCGTCCAGCTCGTACTGCAGCGCATCGGCCCTCTCCACGAGCGGGTCGGTGCCGGCCGCCGTGGCCTTGGAGCCGCCGGAGCCGAGCAGGGTGATACCGGAGCCGACCGCCGTCGGGACCACGTGCAGCGCCGTCGCCGTCAGGAGCGGCAGCACCGCCTCGACCGCGCGGCCGGACAGGAGGAGGCCCGACGCCCGAGCCACCGCGGGCGCCAGCTGCTCGCCGAGTCTCACGTCCATGGCGTCACCACCGGGCCACAGTGGTCGTGCGGCAGCGTACGCGAGCGGGAGGCGTCGCAGTCGACATCGGTTCTCCTGGGCGGTCTGAGTGGTCTCGACCCAGCTCCTCGCTAGGAGACGGCCGCCACCCCAGGGAACGCTGGGCCGCGCCTGGGGCAGAAGCGAAGCGCTTCTGACGGCTTGGCCCCACCGTATACCCGCAGGCGGCCGCCGCGCGGTGAGGGCGTCAGCGCCGGGGCGGAGGCGGCATGGGCGCGGTCGTGGACGACCTACACTCGGGGCGTGGCAGGGCTGATCAAGCGGGAGGACATCGCGACCGTCCGCGAGCGTGCCCGCATCGAGGAGGTCGTGGGTGCCCACGTGACGCTCCGCCAGGCAGGCGTCGGCTCGATGAAGGGGCTGTGCCCCTTCCACGACGAGCGCACCCCGAGCTTCCACGTCCGCCCCCAGCTGGGCCTGTGGCACTGCTTCGGCTGCGACGAGGGCGGGGACGTCATCTCCTTCGTCCAGAAGATCGACAGCCTCTCCTTCGCCGAGGCCGTCGAGTACCTCGCCGGGCGCACCGGCATCCAGCTGCGTTACGAGGACGGCGGCCCCTCCCGTCCGGGCGGCGACCACGGCCGCCGCCAGCGGCTCATCGAGGCCCACCGGGTGGCCGAGGAGTTCTACCGCGAGCAGCTGCTCACCCCGCAGGCGCAGATCGGGCGCCGCTTCCTCGCCGAGCGCAGCTTCGACGAGCAGGCCGCCGCGACCTTCGGCGTCGGCTTTGCCCCCCAGGGCTGGGACGGCCTGCTGCGCCACCTGCGCGGGCGCGGCTTCACCGAGCCCGAGCTCATCGCCTCGGGCCTCGTCAGCCAGGGCAACCGCGGCATCTACGACCGCTTCCGCGGGCGGCTCGTGTGGCCGATCCGCGACGTCACCGGGGACACGATCGGCTTCGGCGCCCGGCAGCTGAGCGAGGACGACCAGGGGCCCAAGTACCTCAACACCCCCGAGACACCCATCTACAAGAAGTCCCAGGTGCTCTACGGCATCGACCTCGCCAAGCGGGCGATCGCCAAGGACAAGCGGGTCGTCGTCGTCGAGGGCTACACCGACGTCATGGCCGCTCACCTCTCCGGCGTCGGCACCGCGATCGCCACGTGCGGCACCGCGTTCGGGCCGGACCACGTGCGCATCGTGCGCCGGCTGCTCGGCGAGAGCGGCGACGCCGCCTCCGGGGTCATGCTCTCCTCCGGCGCCACCCGCGGCGGGGAGGTCATCTTCACCTTCGACGGCGACGAGGCCGGCCAGAAGGCCGCGCTCCGCGCCTTCGGGGAGGACCAGAAGTTCGCCTCGCAGACCTTCGTCGCGGTCGAGCCGAGCGGCATGGACCCGTGCGACCTGCGCCAGCAGCGGGGGGAGGCAGCGGTGCGCTCCCTCGTCGACAGCCGCGAGCCGCTCTTCGCCTTCGCGATCCGCTCCGCGCTGCGCCGCGTGGACCTCAACACCGTCGAGGGCCGGGTCGCCGGGCTGCGGGCCGCGGCTCCCGTCGTCGCCGGGATCCGCGACCGCGCCCTGCGCAGCGAGTACGCCCGCGAGCTCTCCGGCTGGCTGGGGATGGACGAGCAGTCGGTGCGGCGCGCCGTCGCGCAGGCCGAGCGCGGTGGCGGCGGACGCGGGGGAGTGGCCGGTCAGCCCGCACCGGGCGGCCGCGGCGAGCAGAACGGCGGGGGCCGGTACGGCGGGCGCGGCGGCGACGGCGCTCGCCAGCCCGTGGAGCCCGCCTCCGCGCGGCAGGGCTCGCGCCCGGGCCGGGAGGACCCGGTGGCGCGCCTGGAGCGGCAGGTGCTCGAGGTTGTCCTCCAGCTGCCGCACCTCGCGCTCGGTGCCGGCTTCGACGACCTCGCGCCGGACACCTTCACCGTCCCCGCCTACCGCGGCGTCCACGACGCCATCCGCGCGGCGGGCGGCACCCGTGCCTACGGGGCCGAGCTCGAGCGCGCGAGCCAGGAGCGCGGCCGCGCCGACGGGGAGCGCCACGCCGCCAGCTGGTGGACCGAGACGCTGCGGGAGAACGCCGTCGGGCCGGTGGCGGGTGTCATCACCGAGCTCGCCGTCGCCCCGCTGCCCGAGGACCGCCCGGAGGCGCTCGGCAACTACGCCCGCGGCGTCCTGCTCTCCCTCATCCAGATGGGCCTGACGCGGCAGATCGCCGACCTCAAGGGGCGGCTGCAGCGCACCGCCCCGGACAGCGAGGAGGCGGTGCAGATCTTCGCCGAGCTCGTCGCCATGGAGAACCGCCGCCGCGCCCTGCGCGAGGACAGCTGACTCAGCGGCCCCAGCCGCGCTCGACCTCGACGAGCAGCGCCCGGTGGTCGGAGATCCCGGTGGCCACCGAGCGCGCCTCCCCGGCCGCCCGGATCGCGCCCTCGGCGAGGATGTGGTCGATCTGCCGGTCGGGGTGGGAGACCGGGTAGGTGAGCGCGTCCGCGAGGGAGCGCCACCCGGTCGCGACCGTGGGACGCGAGCCGGCCATGTTGAGGTCGCCCATGATGACGGCCGGGCGCGGCAGCTCCGCGAGGGCCGCGACGAGCCGCTCGAGCTGAACCACGGTCCAGTCGGGTATGAAGGTGAGGTGGGTGGAGACCGCCGTCATCGGCCCCTCGGGCGTCTCGACGACGGCGACGACGGCGACGCGCGGCTCGTCCGTCACCATCGTCGGCTCCGTGGCGTCGTCGAAGACGACCGGCACCTCCCCGTGCATGGCCTCGAGCGGGATGACGGTCCACGAGCTCACCGGCCAGCGCGACAGGAGCGCGACGCCGTAGCTCGCCGTCCCGGGCTGCAGGTCGCCGGTGGCGGCGGACCACGCCGTCGGCAGGCCGGCGAGGGTGGCGGCGAAGCGGTGCTCGACGGCGCCCATCGCCTCCGCGGCGATCGTCGTGAGGTCGGCGCCGTGGGAGCGGGGCTGGTCGCGGTCCACCTCCTGCAGGGCGAGGATGTCGGCGTCCAGGGCACGGACCGCTCGCGCGTACCGGTCCAGGTCCACGGCGTCGTCGACGAGGGAGCGTCCGTGCAGGATGTTGAAGGTGGCCAGGCGCATGGCCTCGATTGTGGTTCCCACGGTGCAGGAGCGCACACGGTCGTGTAGACCCGTGGCATGGCAGACGAGGCCCGAGAGGCGTTGCAGGACGCGCTGCGGATGACCGCCGTCGCGCTCACGGAGGCGGACATCCCCTTCGCGCTGTGCGGGAGCTACGCCGCGTGGGTGCGGGGGGCGCCGGAGCCGGAGCACGACGCCGACTTCGTCATCAAGGAGGAGCACATCGAGCAGGCGCGGGCCGCGATCGGCGCGGCCGGCCTCGACGTCCACGAGCCCGCGGAGAACTGGCTGTTCAAGGCGTACCACAAGGGCCAGCTGGTGGACGTGCTCTACCGGATGACCGGGGAGCCGGTCGAGGACGAGCTCTTCGAGCGCGCCGACATGCTCGAGGTGCTGGCCGTGCGGATGCCGGTCCTCAGCGCCACCGACGTGCTTTCCTCCAAGCTGCGCGTGCTGGGGGAGCACTATTGCGACTTCGGGCGGCTGCTGCCGCTCACCCGGGCGCTGCGGGAGCAGATCGACTGGCAGCGGGTGCGCGACGAGGTGTCCTACAGCCCCTACGCGCGGGCCTTCCTCCAGCTGGTCGAGGACCTGCAGATCGTCGAGCCCGCGAAGGTCGACTGAGGCAGGCTACGCCTGCTGGGCGAGGCGGGTGAGCTCTTCGGGGGTGAGGGGGACGTCGTCGAGCTCGGGCAGGTCCGGTGAGCCCCAGGCGAGCAGGGTCATGAGGTGCTCGTCCTCCTCGCCCGCCTCCGGGCGTGGTGCATCGAGCTCCGCGAGGAAGTCCGCGACGGCGGGATCCTCGCCCGGGTCAGCGAGCGGGAGGAAGTAGGCCGTCCAGGCGGCGAGGCAACCGGTGAGGCTGGTCCCGAGCAGGGCGAGCGGGGAGTCGTCGAGGGGGGAGCCGATAAGGACGACGAGGGTGCGGCGAGCGTCCGGGACGGTCCAGACGCCGATGGCCTCGTCGCCACCGTTGTCACCGAGGACGAGGAGCTCCTCGGGCACCCGCCAGGACTGCTCGCGCAGCTGCGGGGCGGCGGTGGTGACGCCCCTGCCGTTCGGGCCGATGAGCGGGTGGAGGACGAGGTCGCCGGAGGCGAGCGACATCCCGTTGCACGCGGCGTAGAGCTCGCGGACCTCGGCGGGGAACGGGTGGCCGAGGTCGGCCTCGGCGCGGGCGAGCTCCGCGGCAGTGGCGGGCGGGGCGAGGTCGACGTGTGCGCCAGCGAGGCGCCAGGCGTCAAGAAGACGGGGAAGGGGAGGCGTGGTCACGGGAGCAGTCTGCCGGTCGCCGAACGTGCGATCTGCGACACACTTGCCGCAGTCGTGCTTTCGTAGGGGCTTCATGGTACTAACGTAGGAGATGCGCCGCCCCGGATCCGGGTTCCTCCTTCTCCCCCCAGAGGTAGGGACACCGCCCGGGGCGGCGCCTTTTGTGTGCGAAGGCGCGGCTGCTCGTTGCGTGCCACAAAGGGACCGGGCCGGGCGTCGTCGCGCTGCGGCTCAAGCGCCGAGGCTTGAGTTTGGCCCCAGCCCGTCGAGCCGGAGCGCCTTTGTGGCACGCAGACGACCTGGCGGTGGCCGGCGGTCCGGCGCCGCACGTCCCGTGGTGTCTCTAGGGACCGGGCTGCCTCGGGTGGGGCTGGCGGCCGAAGGCGCGTGCCACAAGGGGGCCCGGACCTGACGTGGTCGAGGGTGGATCAAGCGATGACACTTGAGTGCGGACCTCACCCAGCGTTCTGGAGCGCCTTTGTGGCACGCAGCCTCGGTGCTGGGTACCCCAGGTGGGGCTTGAACCCACGACCGACGGATTATGAGTCCGCTGCTCTGACCGGCTGAGCTACTGGGGCGCAGGGCGGCTGGGGGCCGCCACGGCCCGGCAATCCTAGCGGCCGGCGGTCGGGTTACCGTGAGGGCGTGCCGATCTTCCGACGCTCCCCCCGCCTGCCCGACGCCGTCGCCGCGCACCTGCCGAAGGGTGACCGGCCGCTCGCCTTCGCCGCGATGACCAACGGTTCCTTCGCCGTCGTCGCCCGTGACGCGCTGCTCGTGGTCGGCGAGGACGGGCTGGGGCAGCGCACCGCGTGGCACGAGATCGAGAACGGGTCCTGGGACGGCGACTCCCGCACCTTCACGATCACCTGGGCCGACCGGGAGCGCCCGGACCAGGAGCTGGTCCTCGAGTCCGACGAGGTCGAGGTCTTCACCTCCGCGCTGCGCGAGCGGGTGCAGGCGTCGGTCGTGCACCACGAGACGGCGGAGGTCGGCGGCACCCGCGTGCGCGCCATCGTCCGGCGCCGGGAGGACGGGAGCCTGTACTCGCAGGTCACCGCCTTCGGGCCGCTGCCCCGCGGCGAGGAGGCGGAGCGCGAGATCGACGAGCTGGAGCGCCGGGTCCGCGAGGCCGTCGGCCTCACCGGCTAAGTGCGGCCCAACTCACAGCCGCGACGCCCGGGCGCGACTCCCGGACCACACCACCGTCCTGTTAGAGTCGATCCGCACGATCCCGCGTAGCTCAATTGGCAGAGCATCCGACTGTTAATCGGACGGTTACTGGTTCGAGTCCAGTCGCGGGAGCAGGCAAGGCCCGGAACCTCAGCGGTTCCGGGCCTTTGTGCTTCCACCGGCTGCGGCTGCGGGCGACTCGGCAGACCGTCAGACGTCCCGTCCCTGGTAGCATCGTCCCCGCAATCCCGTGTAGCTCAACGGCAGAGCATCCGACTGTTAATCGGACGGTTGCTGGTTCGAATCCAGCCGCGGGAGCCACACAGCAGGGGCCCCGCCGGTGCATGTCCGGCAGGGCCCCTGCTGCTTCTCGTTCGCTCCTACTCCACCGTCGCGGACCTCCGGCGCGCGACGAGCGTGCCGCCGGCGGCCACGAGCAGCAGCGCCACCAGCAGGGCGGTCAGCTCCACACCGGTGATGGGCAGGCTGCCGCGTCCCGGGGTGTCCGTTCCGCCCGTCGGCGGGGTGGCGCCGTCGCTCGGTGTCCCGTCGGTCGGCGGCTCCGTGGCAGGAGGCTCCGTCGTCGGCCCGTCCGTGGGCGGCGTCGTCGGCTCCTCGACGGCCGCGACGAGCTGGCCCACGCCCCACCGCGCCGTGCTCTGGTAGCCGAGCCCGGTCGGGTCGGCCCAGTTGCGGATCGAGGTGCGGGCCGCGACGCCGTCGACCGTGCTCGCGTCGTTGACCTGGAAGTCGAGGCCGTGGAACGTCCCGAGCCCGCCCTCCTCGAGGAGACTGATCGCCGCCTCGACGACGTACCCGTCCTCGGTCACGGACGTCGCGCTCTCCACACGCGCGGCCTGGAAGGCCTCGTCACCGGTGCCGAAGGACACGACGTTCTCGTAGCTGATCCGGATCTGGGTGTCGTCGTAGCGGTAGGGGCCGTTCTTGTAGTTGCCCGCGTCGACGTAGATCTCCACCGAGTCCTGCGCCCATGGGTCGCTGTGCTCGGCGTTCAGCTCCGCGTCGGTGACCTCCATGAGGACGTAGAGCGTGTTCTCCTCCCACAGGGTGCGGACCTCGGCCGTCGCGGTGGCGGCGGCGTCGGTGCCCTCGGCCAGCAGCGTCTGCTTGTCGGTGGTGACGACGCCGGCCGACTCCCACACCTCGTCGACCGTCCCGTCGACCTCCGGCGTCCCCTCGGCCGGGGCCACCTCGAGGTAGGACAGCGGCTCGACGAGTGTGAGCTGGGCGAGGGTGCCGGGCGAGGACCAGCCCACCGCGCCGTCGTCGCCCACGGTCCGCAGGTCGAAGCCGAGGAGGTCGCCCTCCGCCGCGCCGTCGAGCGGGACGTGGACGACGGCGAGCCAGCCGCCGTCGACCTCCGTCGTGACCGCGGCGAGGTCGGCCGCCGCCGCAACGGCCGCAGCGGCCGGTGCGCCCCCGTCGCGCCCGACGGCGTAGGTCTCGTCACCGACGACGATCTCGATCGCGTCGGAGCCGTCCGCAACGGTGGCGAGCACGGTGAGGTGGTCGGCCGCCCAGCGCAGCTGGAAGGCCGCGCGCTCCTCGAGCGCCTCGTCCTGCACCGAGTGGAGCGGCAGCTGCTCCCACTCGACGGCGTCCCACGCGGCGTCGTCGAGGGCGACGTCGCCGGCGAAGACGAAGGCCGAGCGCTGCCGCGGCGGCAGCTCCGCGCTGTCGACGGCGCCGTAGTACGCCGGCTTGGCGCGGAGGTTCCCGTCGAAGAGCAGGGGAGCGCCGCTGCTGTCGCGCCAGCTGCGGGTGTCGATGAGGCCCCAGACCGTCACCGAGTACAGGTCATCGGCGTACTCCCGGAAGACACGGAACGCGTCGCGGTAGTAGTAGCCCTGCTCGACGAGCAGCGCCTGGGTCACCGGGGTGCCGGTCGTGACGTCGAGCTCGGTGACCACCTGGGTGAGCCCGGTGTCCTGGAAGCGGACGATCGCGTCCTCCAGCGCCTGCACCGGCATGGCGAGGTTGACGTGGAACTGGTGGCCCACGCCGTCGATCGGCACGTCGCGCGCGAGCAGCCGCTCGACGAGGTCGTAGTAGCGATTCTGCTTGCCTGACTGCTCGGTGTTGTAGTCGTTGATGAACAGCGTGACCGGGCGGTCGGTGCCGGGGGCGGCGTACTCCCCGTTGAAGGCCTCGTCCGCGTACTCGAAGGCGAGGTCGATGAACTCCTCGCCGAGGATCCGGTACCACTCGCTGCGGCGCAGCCCATCGGCGAACTCGCCGCTGTCGGAGACGACCTCGTTGACGACGTCCCAGGCGCTGAGCGGGTTCGTCTCGCTGCCGAAGGGGCCGTACTCGTCGCTCAGCGTCTCGGCGATGGCGAAGATGTGCTCGCGCATCCGGTCGCGCAGCACCTGCTGGTCCGCCGCGCGCGTCGTGAGCGGCTCGCCGGCCGCGTCCTGGAAGAACCAGGCCGGGGTCTGGCTGTGCCACACGAGCACGTGGCCGTACACGTCGAGGTCCTCGGCCTGGGCGAAGTCCATGATCGCCGCGGCCTCGGGGTGTATCCGGAAGTGCTGCTCGTCGTCGTACCAGGCCTCGGGCTTCATGTGGTTCTCGCCGGTCACCTGGTTGAAGTGCCGGGTGGTCAGCGCGGCGGAGTCACCGAGCGTCTCGCGCTGGTCGATCGCCACGCCCATCGGGAAGGGCACGGTGTCCTTGAGCGGCGTGAGCTCCTCGATCCCGGTGCTGGTCTGCGAGCGGATCGTCACGTCGTCGACGAGGAAGTCGCCGTTGCTGCCGGTGTTGTAGCTCGTCTCGAGGTAGATCCGGGCGGAGTCGGCGGCCGGCATGGTGAAGGTCGCCGTCACCTCGGTCCACCCGTCGGACGTGACGCCGGGGACCTGGGCGAGGGTGTCGAAGGCGTCGGCGCCGTCGGTCGTGCGCTGCATGCTCAGCCAGATGTCGTCGGGGTCCGCCCCGGCGGCCATCTTCACCCAGGCGCTGACCTCGTAGGTCGTGCCCGTCGCCACCTGCCCGGTGAGGTCGAGGCCGATGCCGTCGCCCTGCGAGGTGCGGCCTGAGACGAGGGCGGCCTGCGTGCCGCCGTGGGCCTCGGCGTCCGTGACGGACACGGTCGGGTCGCCGTCCGCGTCTCCGCGCGGGGTCCAGCCCTGCAGGCCGTCCTCGAAGTCGAAGACGAGGTCGAGCGGGGTGCCCGGCTCCTCGCCGTCGTCGTCCGGTGCCGCGGTGATGAGGAGGTCGTCGAGGAGGTAGGTGTAGGCGCCCTCGGGCAGGTCGGCGGTGCCGATGTAGACCTGGCCGTCCGCGGGGACCGTGAGGGTGCCCGTGACGGTGGTCCAGGCGTCGGCGGTCATCGTCGTGTCGCCGATCCACGTGTAGTCCGGCTTCATGACGAAGCGCACGCCGGCCGCACCGGGAGTGCCCTCCGCGAGGCGGGCGCGCATCGAGAAGGTGTACTCGGTGCCCTCCTCGAGGAGGCCGGCCGGGGTCTGGACGCCGACGAAGTCGGCGGTACGGCCGGCGACCTGGAGGGCCTTGTCGCCGTCGACGTCGACGACGGAGAGGGTGGGTTCGCCGCTGAGGGTCCACGGGTCCCAGGAGCCGTTCTCGAAGTGGTTGCTCACGACGACGACGGGGTCGCCCGCCGCCGCGGGGGAGGTGTCGCCCGGTGCTGCGGCGGCGGCCGCTCCTCCGGTCATCGTGAGTGCCAGCAGCCCGGCTGTCCAGGGTCGCCAGCGTGGTCGGTTCCGCGTCATTCTCTGCTCCTTCGCAGATGGTCAACTGGTGCCGTTCAGCACCGTAGGCAGCCGGACAGCGTTTTGTACAGAGATTGGACTATAAGAATCGAAAACGTTGTCGATATCGGTGTCGATCTGGGCGGTCGTGTGCGGTATCGGCGCCCGAGCGGCCCTCCGTGTCGGTGGGGCCCGCTAGCCTGGCCGCGACGGTGAGGGAGCCGTTATGGGAGGGGAGAGTCGCATGGACGCGGACGTCATCGTCGTGGGAGCGGGACTGGCCGGGCTGGTCGCCACGGCGGAGCTCGTCGGAGCGGGCCGCCGGGTGGTGCTCGTGGACCAGGAGCCGCTGCAGAACCTCGGCGGGCAGGCCTACTGGTCCTTCGGCGGGCTCTTCCTCGTCGACTCACCCGAGCAGCGCCGCATGGGCGTGCACGACGACGTCGAGCTCGCCTGGCAGGACTGGCTCGGCACCGCCGGCTTCGACCGGCCGCGCGAGGACCACTGGCCCGAGCGCTGGGCGCGCGCCTACGTCGACTTCGCCGCAGGGGAGAAGCGGGCCTGGCTGCACTCGCTGGGCGTGCGCTTCTTCCCGGTCGTGGGCTGGGCCGAGCGCGGCGGCACGCTCGCCACCGGCCCGGGCAACTCGGTGCCGCGCTTCCACATCGTGTGGGGCACCGGCCCCGGCATCGTCGCGCCCTTCGCGCGGCAGGTCCGCGCCGCCGTCGACGACGGGCTCGTGCGTCTCGCGCCGCGTCACCGCGTCACCCGGCTCACCACGAGCGGGGGAGTGGTCGACGGCGTCGCGGGGGAGGTCCTGGCCCCGGACACCGCCGCGCGCGGTGAGGTAACCTCACGCGCCGTCGTCGGGGACTTCACCCTGCGCGCCCAGGCCGTCGTCGTCGCCTCGGGCGGGATCGGCGGGAACCACGAGCTCGTGCGCCGCTGGTGGCCGGAGTCGCTCGGCACGCCGCCGGAGCGGATGCTCACCGGGGTGCCCGCCTACGTCGACGGCTCGATGCTCGAGGTCGCCGCGGAGGCCGGCGCGAGCCTCGTCAACCGCGACCGGATGTGGCACTACACCGAGGGCATCGAGAACTACGCGCCCGTGTGGCCCGGGCACGGCATCCGGATCCTGCCCGGCCCCTCGTCGCTGTGGCTCGACGGGGCGGGCCGCCGGCTGCCCGCCCCGCTCTTCCCCGGCTTCGACACCCTGGCCACCCTGCGCCACCTGCGCACTACCGGGCACGACCACAGCTGGTTCATCCTCACCCAGCGGATCATCGAGAAGGAGTTCGCCCTCTCCGGCAGCGAGCAGAACCCCGACCTCACCGGCAAGGACCTGCGCCGCCTCGCCGAGCGGCTGCGGTCGGGGGCGCCCGGACCGGTGGCCGAGTTCATGCGGCGGGGCGCGGACTTCGTCGTCGCGGACACGCTCGAGGAGCTCGTCGCGGGGATGAACCGGATCACGCCCGACGCGCCCCTCGATTTCGACGTCGTCGCCCGGGAGGTCCGTGCCCGCGACCGCGAGATGGCCAACGAGTTCACCAAGGACGCGCAGGTGACGGCGCTGCGCCAGGCCCGCACCTACCGCGGGGACCGCCTCATCCGCGTCGCCCCGCCGCACCGCCTTCTCGACCCCGCCGCCGGGCCGCTCGTGGCCGTCCGGCTCCACGTCCTCACCCGCAAGACCCTCGGCGGCATCGAGACCGACCTCGACGGCCGCGTGCTCACCGAGGACGGCGCACCACTGCCCGGGCTCTACGCGGCCGGGGAGGCGGCCGGCTTCGGCGGGGGAGGCGTGCACGGCTACCGCTCGCTCGAGGGCACCTTCCTCGGTGGGTGCCTCTTCTCCGGCCGCCAGGCGGGGCGAGGTGCGATCGCGGCGACGTCCTGAGCGGCGCCGTCGTCGTCAGTCGGCTCGACCTGCCCGCCCCACCCGCCCGTACGAGCAACCCGCCCCCGCCGCCCTCGCGGACCGTGTGGGTTTCGCGTTCTCCCAGGACTCGGAACCCGCACGTTGTGCCGGACGGTCGTCGCGGCGGGCGCACCAAGGCGGTCGACGGAACCGGGGACGCGTGCCGGAGCACCTCACGAACCGTGGGAAACTGGTCCCCATGGCTATGCGAGACATCCGCGTCGTGGGTGACCCCGTCCTGCGCACCCCGTGCGAACCGATCACGGACATCGACGAGCGCGTGAAGATGCTCGTCGAGGACCTCCTCGAGACGGTCGACCACGAGGGGCGGGCCGGGCTCGCGGCCAACCAGATCGGTGTGAGCCTGCGCGCGTTCTCGTGGAACATCGACGACGAGATCGGCTACGTCCTCAACCCGCGCCTCGTCGAGGTCTCCGAGGAGGAGTACCAGGACGGCGACGAGGGCTGCCTGTCCGTGCCCGGCCTGTGGTTCCCCACCGAGCGCGCCTGGTACGCCCGCGTTGAGGGCACCGATCTCGACGGCAAGAAGGTCGTCGTCGAGGGCGAGGAGCTCATGGCCCGCTGCCTCCAGCACGAGTGCGACCACCTCGACGGCATGCTCTACATCGACCGTCTCGAGCGCGCTCAGCGCAAGAAGGCGATGCGCGCGATCCGCGAGATGCTGTAGACCCTTCCATTCATGTGGATTGTTCGTTAAAGTGAGCGGCTGGTCCGGATCTCGGATCGTCACTCGGGGAGGGTGTGTGCTCAACCTCTGGAACCTCACTGCGCGCTACCACTGCGACCTCGGTCGTCAGGCCAGCGCGCTGTGTTGTCGTCCCTGAGCACCCGCGGGACCTGAGTCCCGGACGCCCCCGGCAGCGCTGCCGACCCTGATCTTCCGCCGACCCGTGTCGGCACGCGTCCGGTTGCCCGCGTTGGCGCGCGCCTGCGCGCCGCCACCCTCGTCACGTCTGCGTACCCGGAAAGGCAGCCATGTCCACGTCCACTGCACCCACCCGACGGCGTCTGCGCGCACCGTCCTTCACCGTCCAGATCCTCGCCGCCCTCGTCCTGGGCGTGCTGCTGGGCTGGTGGGCGCTCGCCATCGGCGAGGGCCCGAACGAGGAGCCGAACGGCCTGACCGTCGCCCTCAGCACCATCGGCTCGACCTTCGTCAGCCTGCTGCGCGCCACCGTCCCGCCGCTCGTCTTCACCGCGATCGTCGCCTCGATCGCCAACCTGCGCGGCGTCGCGAACGCAGCCCGTCTGGCCGGCCAGACGCTCCTGTGGTTCGCCATCACCGCCGCGGCCTCCGTGGTCATCGGCATCGGCCTGGGCCTGGTCATGCAGCCAGGCATCAACACCTCCGTCGGCGCGGACGCCGCGAGCGACCCGGGCCGCTCCGGCAGCTGGCTCGACTTTCTCAGCGGCATCGTGCCGGTCAACTTCCTCGGCCTGGAGACCTCGGCCTCCCTCGAGCGGAGTGAGGCGGGGGACATCATCGGGGTCGGCAGCTCGCTGAGCTTCAACGTCCTGCAGATCCTCGTCATGGCGCTCGTCGTTGGCCTCGCGGCCCTCAAGGTAGGGGACAAGGCCGAGCCCTTCCTCTCGGTCAACCGCTCGCTGCTTGCCATCATCCAGAAGGTCCTGTGGTGGATCATCCGCCTCGCGCCGCTCGGCACGCTCGGCCTCATCGGCCGCGCCATCGCGACCTACGGCTGGGACGCGCTCGCTCCGCTCGGGACCTTTGCCGGCGCCGTCTACATCGGTCTCGCGCTCGTGCTGCTCGTCGTCTACCCGATCGTGCTCAAGACCAACGGGCTCGGCGTCATGCGCTTCTTCCGCGGCGCCTGGCCGGCCATCCAGCTGGCCTTCGTCTCCCGCTCCTCCATCGGCACCCTGCCGCTGACCCAGCGGGTGACCGAGCGCAACCTCGGCGTGCCGTCGTCCTACGCCTCCTTCGCCGTGCCGCTCGGCGCGACGACGAAGATGGACGGCTGCGCCTCGATCTACCCGGCCCTGGCCGCGATCTTCGTGGCCCAGTTCTTCGGCCTCGAGCTCGCGGTCACCGACTACCTCCTCATCGCGTTCGTGTCCGTCGTCGGTTCCGCGGCGACGGCGGGACTCACCGGCGCGATCGTCATGCTCACCCTCACGCTCTCCACCCTGGGCCTGCCGCTTGAGGGCGTGGGCCTGCTCCTGGCGATCGACCCGATCCTCGACATGGGCCGCACGGCGACGAACGTCGCCGGCCAGGCGCTCGTGCCGACCGTCGTCGCCAAGCGCGAGGGCATCCTCGACGTCGAGCGGTACAACTCGGCCAACGCGGAGAACCTCTTCTCCGAGGAGGACGAGGAGTACGCGGCGAACGCTCCCGAGCAGGTGAGCGGCCGCCCCGAGGCTGCCGAGCCGCAGCCGGCACGCGCCTGAGCCACCGGCCGGGACGGCCCCCGCGTGGGGCCGTCCCGGCGCCGGTGTGGCATGATGAGCGCGTCACGCCGTGATCGTGGAGAGCCGCTGGTTCCACCGCTGAGGTCGTAGGGGAAGACGTACCTCAACCGGAACCAGGAGGGTCGACATGAGTGGTGCAATCACCCGCGGTGTCATTTTCGTGCACTCTGCGCCCCGTGCGCTGTGCCCGCACATCGAGTGGGCCTCGGGCACGGTCCTCGACGGCCGGGTGTCCTTCGAGTGGACCGAGCAGCCCGCTGCGCCCGGGCTCTTCCGCGCCGAGTACTCCTGGGCCGGTCCCGTCGGCACCGGGGCGCGGCTCGCGTCCGCGCTGCGCGGCTGGACCCACCTGCGCTACGAGATCACCGAGGACCCGGCGCCCGGCGTCGACGGCGGCCGCTGGTCCCACACCCCGGAGCTGGGGATCTTCCACGCCCAGACCGACGCGCACGGCAACGTCGTCGTCCCCGAGGACCGCATCCGCGCGGCCCTGGAGTTCGCCGCCGACCCCGCCCGCATGCGCCACGAGATGAACCTCGCCCTGGGCCAGGCCTGGGACGACGAGCTCGAGCCCTTCCGCTACGCCGGTGCCGGCGCCCCCGTCCGCTGGCTCCACCGCGTCGGCTGACCCGCCGCCCCCGACGCGCGAATACGCACAGACGGTCACCCTGACCCCTGAAACGGGGGCGGTGGTGACCGTCTGTGCGTACTCGCGTCTGGGGTCAGCGGACCAGGGCGGAGGCCTCCTGGCGGGACTCGGCCGGCTCGAGGAGGTGCTGGAGCGAGTCCGGCACGGTCTCGCCGCGGCGGCGCATCGCGGTGCCCCACAGCCGCCCGGCCCGGTAGGAGGAGCGCACGAGCGGGCCGGCCATGACCCCGAGGAAGCCCATCTCCTCAGCAGCCACTGCGAGGTCGACGAACTCCTCGGGCCGCACCCACCGCTCCACCGGGTGGTGGCGTACCGAGGGGCGCAGGTACTGGTTGACGGTGAGCAGGTCGCACCCGGCCTCCCGGAGGAGCTCCATCGCCTCGAGCACCTCGGTCATCGTCTCGCCCATGCCGAGCATGAGGTTGGACTTGGTGACGAAGCCGTCGTCGCGAGCGGCCCGGAGGACGCTCAGCGAGCGCTCGTAGCGGAAGCCCGGGCGGATCCGGCGGAAGATGCGCGGCACCGTCTCGACGTTGTGCGCCAGCACCTCCGGCCGCGAGGAGAAGACCTCGGCCAGCTGCTCGGGCACGGCGTCGAAGTCCGGGATGAGCAGCTCGACGCCGGTGCCGGGGTTGAGCGCGTGGATCTGCCGCACGGTCTCGGCGTAGAGCCAGGCTCCGCCGTCGTCGAGGTCGTCGCGGGCCACGCCCGTTACGGTCGCGTACCGCAGCCCCATCGTCTGGACGGACCGCGCGACCTTGAGCGGCTCGAGCCGGTCGAAGGCGTCCGGCTTGCCGGTGTCGATCTGGCAGAAGTCGCAGCGGCGGGTGCACTGCGAGCCGCCGATGAGGAAGGTCGCCTCCCGGTCCTCCCAGCACTCGAAGATGTTCGGGCAGCCGGCCTCCTCGCACACCGTGTGCAGGCCGTTGCCGTGGACGAGTTCCTTGAGGTCCCGGTACTCCGGCCCCATGGTCGCGCGGGTCTTGATCCAGGCCGGCTTGCGCTCGATCGGGGTCTGCGCGTTGCGCGCCTCGACTCGCAGCATGCGGCGGCCCTCGGGGGCGATGGTCATCGGTCTCCGTTCGGGGTCGTAGCGAGGAGTGCCGGGTTCGCGAGGCACGGCGTCAGCGCGGTGGCGAGGTGCTGCTCGAAGGCGTCGGCGACGTCCACGGGCGTGATGCGCCGCCCGGCCTCGATGTTCAGAGAGGTGACACCGGCGTCGCTGATGCCGCAGGGGACGATGGCCGCGAAGGGTGAGAGATCGGCGTCGGCGTTGATCGCCACCCCGTGCATGGTCACGCCGCGGGCGACCCGGACGCCGACGGCGGCGAGCTTGCGGTCCGGTGTCCCGGTCACCCACACCCCCGAGCGACCCGGGACGCGGCCGCCGGCGACGCCCCACTCCGCGGCCGTGTCGATGACCGCCTGCTCGAGTGCGCGGATGTAGGCGACGACGTCGACCGGGTCGGCGAGCCGCACGATCGGGTAGGCGACGAGCTGGCCCGGCCCGTGCCACGTGAGGCGACCGCCGCGGTCGACGTCGACGACGTCACTGCCGTCGGTGGGCCGCTCGGCGCGCGCCGTCCGGCGGCCGGCCGTGTAGACGCTCGCGTGCTCGAGGAGCAGCACGGTGTCCGGACGCCGCCCGGTGACGACGTCGTCGTGGACCTCCCGCTGCAACGCCCAGACCTCGCGGAAGTCCACCTGAGCCATTCCTAGACTCAGTCGAACAATGTCCATGCGGCCACACTACCCGCTCGACGGCACGCGAGTACGCACCAACGGTCACCAGGTCGCCCCCGCAGGGGCGTCCCGATGACCGTTGGTGCGTACTCGGCGAAGAGGGGGGGGCGCGTCAGGCGTTGCGCAGGGCCAGGGCGACGTTGTGGCCGCCGAAGCCGAAGGCGTTGTTGACGCCGACGATGTCCCCGGAGCGCAGCTCGCGCGGCGTGTCGCGCACGAGGTCGATCTCGAGGTCCGCGTCCATCTCGGTGACGTTGATGGTCGGGGGAGCGGTGCGCTCCTTGATCGCCAGCGCGGTGAAGATCGTCTCCAGCGCGCCGGCGCCGCCGAGCAGGTGGCCGGTCATCGACTTCGTCGCGGAGATCGCGACGTGGTCGGTCTCCGAGCCGAGCCCGCGGCGGATGGCCGCGGCCTCGATGCCGTCGCCCACGGGGGTGGACGTCGCGTGGGCGTTGACGTGGACGACGTCGCGGCCGGTGACGCCCGCGTCCTCCAGGGCGAGGCGCATGGCGCGCTCCTGCCCGGCCCCGGACGGGTCGGGCGGGGCGATCGCGTAGGCGTCGGACGTCATGCCGACTCCGCAGACCTCGGCGTACACGCGCGCACCGCGGGCGGCGGCGTGCTCGGCGCTCTCGAGGACGACGATGCCGGCGCCCTCACCCATGACGAAGCCGTCACGGGTGGTGTCGTAGGGGCGCGAGGCGCCCGCCGGGTCGTCGTTGCGGGTGGACAGCGCCTGCATCTTGGCGAAGGCCGCCAGCGGCAGCGGGTGGATCGCGGCCTCGGTACCACCGGCGACGACGACGTCGGCGCGGCCCGAGCGGATCATGTGCACCCCGTAGGCGATGGCCTCCGCACCCGAGGCGCAGGCCGAGACGGGCGCGTGCGCGCCGGCCCGGGCGCCGACCTCGAGGGAGACGTAGCCGGAGGGGGAGTTGGGCATGAGCATGGGCACGGTCAGCGGCATGACGCGGCGGGCGCCGCGCTCCTTGACGGTGTCCCAGGCGTCGAGCAGCGTCCACACGCCGCCGATCCCGGAGGAGACGACGGCGCCGAGGCGCTCGGGCTCCACCTCGGGGGCGCCGGCGTCGGCCCAGGCCTCGCGGGTGGCGATGACGGCGAACTGGGCGCTCGGGTCCATCTTGCGCGTCTCGGTGCGCTGGAGGACCTCGGAGGCGGGCACGGCGAGCTGGCCGGCGAAGGTCACCGGAATCTCGTAGCGCTCGGACCAGTCGTTCTCGAGCGTGCGCACACCCGAGCGGCCGGCAAGGGCACCGGCCCAGGTGGAGGGCACGTCGCCGCCCAGCGGCGTGGTGGCTCCGAGCCCGGTGATGACGACGGTGGGGGTGGCCATGACAGCTCCTCGGGTGTGGCGGGTGGGGACGACCGGGGCGGCGCGAGGGCCGCCCCGGTCGACTCGGTCAGGCGTTCTGGGCGCCGGAGATGAAGGAGACCGCGTCCTGGACGGTCGCGAGGTTGGCGACCTCCTCGTCGGGGATGCGGACCTCGAACTTCTCCTCGGCCAGCGTCACGATCGTCATCATCGACAGGGAGTCGATGTCGAGGTCGTCGGTGAAGGACTTCTCCGGGAGGACCGCGTCGACCGGCAGGCCGGTCTCCTCGTTGACGATCTCCGCCAGTCCGGCCAGGATCTCCTGCTCGCTGTGTGCCATGCGCGTTGCTCCAATTCGGTGTGGGTTGGTCGAGAAACAGTGTGGTCCACGACAGCGGCTCGCCGCCGGGGACGCGCCCGTCAGGGCAGGGCCACCACCTGGGCGGCGTAGGCCAGCCCGGCGCCGAAGCCGATCTGCAGGGCCAGCGCCCCGGACTGGACCTGCCCCTCCCGCTGGAGCCGCTCGGCGGCCAGGGGGATCGAGGCGGCGGAGGTGTTGCCGGTCTGGGCGATGTCGCGGGCGATGACCACCGACTCCGGCAGGCCCAGCTGCTTGGCGAGCTGGTCGATGATCCGCATGTTGGCCTGGTGCGGGATGAACACCTCGATGTCCTCCGGGCTCAGCCCGGCGGCCTCGATGGCCTCCTTGGCGACCTTCGCCATCTCGAAGCTCGCCCACTTGAAGACCGTGGGGCCCTTCTGGCGCAGCGTCGGCCACGAGGTGTCGCTGCCGTCGCGGAAGGTGCTCCACGAGTGGGTCTGGTAGATCGCGTCGGCCTGACCGCCGTCGGAGCCCCACACCGTGGGGCCGATGCCCGGGGTGTCGGACGGGCCGACGACGGCGGCACCCGCGCCGTCGCCGAGGATGAAGGAGATCGTGCGGTCGGTCGGGTCGATGAAGTCCGACATCCGCTCGGCGCCGACGACGAGCACGTACTCGGCGGTGCCGGCGCGCACAAGGGCGTCGGCCTGGGCGATGCCGTAGCAGTACCCGGCGCAGGCCGCGGAGATGTCGTAGGCCGCGGCCGGGGTCGCGCCGATGCGGTCGGCGATGATCGTCGCCAGCGCCGGGGTCTGCTCGAGGTGGGTGACCGTGGCGACGATGACGGCGCCGAGCTGTGATCCCTCGACGCCCGCGGCGGCCAGCGCCTTCCGGGCGGCCTCCTCGGTCATCGCAGCGATGGTCTGCTCCTCGGTGGCGCGGCGGCGCTCGATGATGCCGGTGCGCTGCTGGATCCACTCGTCGGAGCTGTCGATCGGGCCGACGATGTCGTCGTTGGGCACGACGTTCTCACCGCGCACACCCCCGATGCCGAGGATGCGCGAGTAGGTGGTCGGCTGCGCCGCACGCAGGGCGGGACGGGTCATCGGGAGCCTCCGTGCTCGCGCACGAGCTCGCGGGCCGCGTCGATCTGGTCGGGGGACTTCAGGGCGAGGGTCTGCACGCCGGGCAGCGTACGTCGGGCCAGGCCGGTGAGGACACCGGCGGGCGCGAGCTCGATGACGGCGGTGACGCCCAGCTCGAGCATCGTCTCGCAGCACAGGTCCCAGCGGACCGGGCGGGCGACCTGGGCGACGATCCGCTCGAGGGCGTCGGTGCCGGAGGCGACGGCCGCGCCGTCGGCGTTGGACAGGAGGGTGGCGCGCGGGTCGGCCGGCGCGATCGCCTCGGCGGCGGTACGGACCTCCGCGACGGCGGGGGCCATGTGCTCGGTGTGGAAGGCGCCGGCCACCTGGAGCGGGACGACGCGCGCCTTGGCGGGCGGCGCGTCGGCGAGGGCGGTGAGCTGCTCGAGCGTGCCGGCGGCGACGACCTGCCCGCCGCCGTTGACGTTGGCGGCGGTGAGCCCGTGGGAGGCGAGCGTCTGCTCGACCTCGGCGGGGTCGCCGCCGACGACGGCGCTCATCCCGGTGGGCGTGACGGCGGCGGCCGCGGCCATGGCGCGTCCGCGCACCCCGACGAGCGCGAGCGCGTCGGTGGCGCTCAGCGTGCCGGCGACGGCGGCCGCGGCGAGCTCGCCGACCGAGTGGCCCGCGGTGACGTCGACGCCGCTCGTGTCGTCACCGAGCAGCGCCCGCAGGGACAGGAGCGAGGCGGCGACGATGAGCGGCTGCGCGTACTGCGTGTCCCGGATCGTCTCGGCGTCGGCCTGCGTCCCCAGCTGGCGCAGGTCCGCCTGGGCGGCCTCGCTGAAGGCGTCGAGGGTGGCGTCGAGCGCCGGCAGCTCGAGCCAGGGGCTGAGCATTCCGGGAGCCTGGGCGCCCTGACCGGGGCAGAGGATGGCAAGCACGGATTCCACTCTGCCAACAAAGGGCGCCCCGCCCACGCCTACGACGCCTACCAACTCGTTTCCGGGGCCTTGTGGAGTGTCCACAAAGACGGGGCCGCGCCGTCGGCGGCGTGCGACGGCGGTCACACCCCGGAGTGGTCTCCCGCTCCGGCCGAGAGCCGGCCGACGACGAGCGCGACCTGGAGGACGAAGGCCTCCCGGGGGACCGTCGCGTCCCAGCCGACCACCTGGGAGATGCGGCGCAGGCGGTAGCGCACGGTGTTGGGGTGGACGTACAGCGCGCGGGCGGCGGCCTCGAGCGAGCGGCCCTGGGCGAGGTACTCCCCGAGGGTCTCGAGGAGCGGGCCGCCGGCGGTGGCGAGGGGGCGGTAGATCTCGGCGAGGAGGGTGCGCCGGGCGAGGGGGTCGCCGTTGACGAGCCGCTCGGGCAGCAGCTCGTCGGCCTCGACGAGCTCGGGGGCGTCGGGCCAGGCGGGGGCCGCGAGGAGCCCCGCGAGGGCGGCGCGGGCGGAGCGTCCGGCGTCGGCGATGTCGGCGACCTGCGGGCCGATGACGACGGTGCCGGGGCGCAGGCGCGGCATGAGGGAGTCGGCGGCCGCGCGCAGCTCCTCGCCGCCGAGGACGATGACGAGCCGGTCGCCCTGGATGCCCACGAGCGCGTCGTGGGCGGCCCGGCGGCAGGCGCGGCGCAGCTCGGCGGTGCTGCGCTCGTCGAGCGGCCCGCGGGTGGTGCCGACGAGGACGACGGTGGAGCCGGTGCCGGACCAGCCGAGCGCGGAGGCGCGCGAGCGCAGGGAGGCGTCGGTGTCGCCGCGTACGAGGGAGTCCACGACGAGCGCCTCGAGGCGGGCGTCCCACGCGCCGCGGGCCTCGGCGGCGCGGGCGTAGACCTCCGCGGCGGAGAAGGCGACCTCGCGGGAGTAGCGGAGCACGGCGTCGCGCAGGTCCCGCTGCTGGCCGGGGGCGGCGAGCTGGACGGCGTTGTCCTCGACGACCTCGACGACGAGCCGCACCAGCTGGAGCGTGTGCTGCAGGGAGATCGAGCGGGTGAGCTCGGGCGGCGCGGCGCGGAAGATCTCCGCCGCGTTGTAGGTGGCTGCCGAGGAGCTCTCGTACCAGGTGATGAAGGCGGCGATGCCGGACTGGGCGACCAGCCCGATCCACGAGCGGTCCTCGGCAGCGAGCTCGCGGTACCAGGGGATCTCGGCGTCGAGGCGCTTGAGGGCCGCCGAGGTGAGCAGGTCGGTGCCGCCGCGCAGGCGCCGGACGACGTCCGAGCTGTCCTGCTCGTCGGTGGACGGGCGGGCGGGGGCCATGGCCAGAGCATAGGGGAGCGCTTGTGGGAAGCCGACAAGAGCGCCCGGCTGGTGAGAAGGGAAGGGACGGATCAGCGTCGGCTGCGCCGTCGGCGTGAGGGGAGCGCCATCTGACAGTAGGGTCAAGGACATGGCTCTTCTCGCGCGACTGAAGGCGCTGCTCACCCGGCGCAGCCCGATGCGGCGGCCGGGTACCCGGCAGGCCACGACCGCTGCCCGCAGCGCGGACCTCCCCCGGGAGGACACCCTGCGCGCCAAGCTGGTGGACGACCCGAACGACATCCAGGCCTTCCGCGAGCTGGCCGAGCTGGTCCGCCGCCGCGCGGACTCCGTGGAGCCGGTCGACCCGCTCATCGCCGAGCACGAGCACGCGGAGCACCACATCAGTGCCGACGTGGCGATCTGGGCGCTCGCCGAGGAGCTGGCCGGCAACCCGCGCGCCTGGTACCCGCTCATCGAGCTCGGCCGCCTGTCCCTGCACGAGGACCACGAGGGCGCCATGCGCCGTCTCAACGCCGCCTGCGAGCGGGAGCACACGGGCCTGGCGCTCGCC
The DNA here is from genome assembly GCF_047302425.1 of Georgenia phoenicis. Classification (NCBI taxonomy): domain Bacteria; kingdom Bacillati; phylum Actinomycetota; class Actinomycetes; order Allobogoriellales; family Allobogoriellaceae; genus Georgenia; species Georgenia phoenicis. Next base: position 1,601,656 of record NZ_CP154855.1, read on the forward strand.
GAGGGAGTGCGCACGCTGCGCGAGGCGGACCTGCCCGGTGACGGGCTCGGGCTGGGCGTGGGGCAGTGGTCCCCGCGCGACCACGTCGTGGAGGCCGGCCGGCAGATCGTGCTCGCCGCGCTCGAGGCCGAGCGTCCGCTCGACGCGCGCCGCCACCTCGACGAGCTCAAGGTCCGCGAGGACCCCGAGACCCAGGCCGCCGTCGCCGAGCTCGAGCCCCGCGTGCAGGCCGCCGAGCGCGTCTGACGCGGCTCCCCTCCCGTCGAGAGCCGGGCTCCTCCCGGAGGAATCCGGCTCTCAACGCGTTCGGGGGCGAAACGGCGGGACATCGGTCCCTTCCGAGGGCGGTCGCTGCCTTGCTTGACTGGTAGCACCCCCGAGGGCCTCCTACCCACGGCCCTCGGCCAGCCAAGGAGGACCCCATGTCAGACACGATGCGCGCCGCCGTCGTCCCCGAGCTCGGCCAGCCGCTGAGCATCGAGGACGTCCCCGTCCCGACGCCCGGCCCCTTCGACGCGCTCGTCAAGGTCGAGTACACCGGCGTGTGCCACACCGACCTCCACGCCGCGCACGGCGACTGGCCGGTCAAGCCAGTCGCCCCCTTCATCCCCGGCCACGAGGGCGTGGGGACCGTCGTCGCCGTCGGTGAGCGGGTCGAGCGGGTCAAGGTCGGCGACACCGTCGGCAACGCCTGGCTCGCCTCCGCGTGCGGCGAGTGCGAGTACTGCCAGACCGGCTGGGAGACGCTGTGCGAGTCGCAGCAGAACAGCGGCTACTCCGTCGACGGCTCCTTCGGCCAGTACATGCTCGTCGACTCCCGCTACTGCCCCGTCATCCCCGACGGCGTGGACCCGGCCGCCGCCGCGCCGATCCTCTGCGCCGGGGTCACCGTCTACAAGGGCCTCAAGGTCACCGACACCAAGCCGGGGGAGTGGGTGCTCGTCTCGGGCATCGGCGGGCTGGGGCACATCGCCGTCCAGTACGCCGTCGCGATGGGGCTGCGGGTCGCCGCTGTCGACGTCGACGACAGCAAGCTCGAGCTGGCCCGCCGACACGGGGCGGAGGTCGCCGTCAACGCGCGCACGAGCGCGGACCCGGCGGCCGAGATCAAGGCAGCCACCGGCGGCGTCCACGGTGCGCTCGTCACCGCCGTCAACGCCCACGCCTTCCCGCAGGCCGTCGCGGCGCTGCGCCGGGGTGGCACCGTCTCGCTCGTCGGTCTGCCGCCCGAGCAGTTCCCGCTCGACATCTTCACCACGGTGCTCTTGGGTCTCACCGTGCGCGGCTCGATCGTCGGCACCCGCAAGGACATGGCCGAGGCGCTCGACTTCTTCGCCCGCGGCAAGATCAGCCCGACCTTCACGGTCCGCCCGATGGAGGAGATCAACGCGATCTTCGCCGAGATGGAGGAGGGCAGGATCGACGGCCGCGTGGTCATGACCATGGCCGGCTGACCCCCTACCGAGAACGCCGAGAGCGGAGTTGTTCCGGGGGAACAACTCCGCTCTCGGCGTTTGCAGGCGGGGAGACGCCTTACGCGTCGCCGCCGGCGGTGCCGGACTCGCCGGCGTTGACGTCGGACAGGCGGTAGCGCTCGGCCGCCTGGCGCGGGATGTCGGCGTCGATCGTGCCCTGGGCCGCGAGGGCCTGCAGCGCCTTGACCACCATCGAGTGGGAGTCGATGAGGAACTGGCGGCGCGCCGCGGGGCGGGTGTCGGAGTAGCCGAAGCCGTCCGCGCCGAGGACGTGGTAGTCGCCCGGCACCCACTGGCGGATCATGTCCGGGACCATGTGGTCCCAGTCGCTCGAGGCGATGAACGGGCCGCCGGCGTCACGCAGCTTGGTGGTGACGAAGGCCTCGCCGTGGTCGCCGCCCGGCTCGAGGAGACGCTTGCGCTCGACCTCGAGGGCCTGGCGGCGCAGCTCGCCCCAGCTCGTCACGGACCACACGCCGGCACGCACGCCCCAGTCCTCGGCGAGGATCTCGCGGGCGTGCATCGCCCACGGAACACCGACGCCCGAGGCCATGAGCTGGACCCACGGCCCGTCGCCCTCGGCCGCCGCGACGCGGTGGATGCCCTTGACGATGCCCTCGACGTCGACGTCCTCCGGCTCGGCCGGCTGGACCATCGGCTCGTTGTACACCGTGAGGTAGTACATGACGTTCGGGTCGCGCGGGTCATCGGCGCCGTACATGCGCTGCAGGCCGTCGCGGACGATGTGGCGGATCTCGTAGGCGTAGGCGGGGTCGTAGTTGACGAACGCCGGGTTCGTCTGGGCGAGCACGAGGGAGTGCCCGTCCATGTGCTGCAGACCCTCACCGGCCAGCGTCGTGCGGCCCGCGGTGGCGCCGATGACGAAGCCGCGCGCGAGCTGGTCGCCGGCGGCCCAGAACTGGTCGCCAGTCCGCTGGAAGCCGAACATCGAGTAGAAGATGTAGACCGGGATGAGCGGCTCGCCGAGGGTGGCGTAGGACGTGCCGACGGTCTGGAAGACCGCGGCCGAGCCCGCCTCGTTGATGCCCATGTGCATGATCTGGCCGGTCTCGGACTCCTTGTAGGAGAGCATGAGGTCGGCGTCCACGGCGGTGTAGTTCTGGCCGTGGGTGTTGAAGATCTTCGCGGTCGGGAAGATGGCGTCCAGGCCGAAGGTGCGGGCCTCGTCCGGGATGATCGGCACGATGCGGTTGCCGATCTCCTTGTCCTTCATCAGCTCCTTGAGGAGGCGGACGAAAGCCATGGTCGAGGCGACCTCCTGCTTGCCCGAGCCGCTCTTGAGCACCTCGAAGGGCTTGTCGCCCGGCAGGGGCAGGGTGCCCTTGTCGCCGCGCCGCTCGGGCACGAAGCCGCCCAGCGCCTTGCGCCGCTCGAGCATGTACTGCAGCGCCGGGTCGTCCTCCTCGGGCCGGTAGTACGGCGCGTTGAAGGGGTCCTCGAGCTGCTCGTCGGAGATCGGGATGCGCAGGGCGTCCCGGAGCATCTTGAGGTCCGTCGTCTTCATCTTCTTCATCTGGTGCGTGGAGTTGCGACCAGCGAAGCTCGGGCCCAGGCCGTAGCCCTTGACCGTCTGCGCGAGGATGACCGTCGGCTGACCGGTGTGGTCCATGGCGGCCTTGTAGGCGGCGTAGATCTTGCGGTAGTCGTGACCGCCGCGCTTGAGCGCCCAGATCTCGTCGTCGGTCATGTCCTTGACGAGCTCCTTGGTCCGCGGGTCGCGGCCGAAGAAGTGCTCCCGGACGTAGGCGCCGTCGTTCGCCTTGTAGGTCTGGTAGTCGCCGTCGAGCGTCTGGTTCATGAGGTTGACCAGCGCGCGGTCCTTGTCGGCGTTGAGCAGGGAGTCCCACTCGCGGCCCCACAGCACCTTGATGACGTTCCAGCCGGCCCCGCGGAAGAAGGCCTCGAGCTCCTGGATGATCTTGCCGTTGCCGCGGACCGGGCCGTCGAGGCGCTGCAGGTTGCAGTTGACGACGAAGGTGAGGTTGTCCAGCCCCTGCTGGGCGGCGAGCTGGAGCATGCCGCGCGACTCGGGCTCGTCCATCTCGCCGTCGCCGAGGAAGGCCCACACGTGCTGCTGGGAGGTGTCCTTGATCCCGCGCTCGTGGACGTAGCGGTTGGTGAAGGCCTGGTGGATGGCCTCGGCCGGGCCCAGTCCCATGGAGACCGTGGGGAACTCCCAGAAGTCGTCCATGAGGCGCGGGTGCGGGTAGGAGGGCAGCCCGCCGCCGGGGTGGGAGTGCTCCTGGCGGAAGCCGTCGAGGTCGTCCTCGGTGAGGCGGCCCTCGAGGTAGGCGCGGGCGTAGTTGCCCGGCGCTGAGTGGCCCTGGAAGAAGACCTGGTCGCCGCCGCCGGGGTGGTCCTTGCCGCGGAAGAAGTGGTTGAGGCCCACCTCGTAGAGCGTGGCGATGGAGGCGTAGGAGGAGATGTGGCCACCGACGGCCACGCCCGGGCGCTGGGCACGGGTGACCATGACGGCGGCGTTCCAGCGGATCCAGCCGCGGTACTTGCGCTCGGTGGCCTCGTCGCCGGGGAAGTAGGGCTCCTCGTGGACGCCGATGGTGTTGACGTACGGCGTCGTCATGGGCGCCGGCACGGCGACGTTGCGCTGACGTGCGCGGCGCAGCAGGTTGAGCAGCATGTACCGGGCCCGCGGCCCGCCGCGCTCGTCGATGAGACCATCGAGGGACTCGAGCCACTCCTGGGTCTCAGCGGTGTCAATGTCCCTGACCTGGCTCAGCAGGCCGTCGATGAGCGGTCCAGATCCGTCCTGTGGACTCACACGTCCTCTTTCCCTCAAGCGTCGGCGCGCCGACGCGCGTGGCTGGTGCTCGGTGTCATCCAGATTAGGCCCATTCTCTCGCTCGTTGACAGCCAGTTCCATCGCCGTGCAGCCCGGGGCGCTATGACCTTGACTACAGACGGCGGCGCGACGCGAGGCGGTTCGTCTGGGATTGGGAACGTCCCGGCAGTAGCGTTGTGCCCGTCCCCACGACCGGTGGGGTCGATCGGCGCACCTGAGCGCCACCGAGACGAGAGTGGGAGTACACGTGGCAGCGACCGCTGGCCCTGATGCCGGCAGCCGGTTCGGCTTCACCACCGGGCAGGAGATCCAGGAGTTCGGGTACGACACCGATGTCGACGAGGCGGTCCGCGAGGCCGTCTCGGACGTCACGGGGACGGACCTCGTGGACGAGGAGTACTCCGACGTCGTCGACGGCGCCATCATCTGGTGGCGCGACGACGACGGCGACGAGAGCGACCTCACCGACCTCCTCGTCGACGCCCTGGACAACCTGGACGACGCCGGGACGATCGTCGTCCTCACCCCCAAGCCGGGCCGTGGTGGCCATGTGGGCCCCGCCGTCGTCGAGGACGCGGCCCGCACGGCCGGTCTGCAGCCGACCGGCTCCGTCGCCGCCGGCGCCGACTGGAACGGGCTGCGTCTGCTCGCCCGTGGCCGCGGTCGCTGACCGGGCGCCCGTCCTCGAGCTGCCCGACACGCACGGCACGCCCGTGCGGGTCGGCGGGGCGCGCACGCGGCCGCAGCTGGTCGTGTTCCTGCCCTTCGCGTTCTCGCGCGTGTGTGGCGGTGAGCTGCGCGCGCTCGTCGAGGAGCCGCTGACGGGCGTCGACGTCGTCGCCGTCACCTGCGACCCGGTCTTCACGCTCCGCGCGTGGGGGGAGGAGGAAGGCGTGGGCTTCCCGCTGCTGTCGGACTTCTGGCCGCACGGGCGGGCGGCGCGCGCCTTCGGGGCGTTCGACGACGCGTCCGGCGCCCCGCAGCGGGTCACCTTCCTCATCGACGACGACGGCGCGGTCGCCTGGTCCGTGCGCACACCGGGTGGGGTGGCCCGGTCCGTCGCCGACTACCGCGCCGCGGTGGCCGCGCTGACGGGTTCGTAGCGCAGCCCCGCCCCTCGCCGACAGCGGCCCTGTCCCCGCCGACAGTCGGATTCCTCCACCGCTGGCCCGGCGGCCCGGCATGATGCGGCCATGGCAGAGCAACGGGTCCGGCAGCTGCGGGTCGTCGTCGAGGCGGAGGACTACGACGAGGCGGTCCGCTTCTTCCGCGACGTCCTCGGCATGGACGAGCAGGCGGCCTTCGCCGAGGGCGACGACGACCGCGTCGCCATCCTCGACGCCGGCCGCGCGACGCTCGAGATCGCCTCACCCGCCCACAAGCGGGAGATCGACCGCGTCGAGGGAGTGACCGTGCCGAGCCCGCGGATCCGGCTCGCCTTCGAGGTGGACGACTCCCCGGCGGCGACGGCGGAGCTCGCCGCCGCCGGCGGGGAGGTCGTCGCCGAGCCGGTCATGACCCCGTGGCGATCGGTGAACTCCCGGCTCGAGGCGCCCGCCGGGCTGCAGATCACCCTCTTCCAGGAGACCGAGACGCTGGAGGAGCGCAGCGCGCGCGAGGGCTTCGGCACTGGCACCGAGCGCTGACCAGTACGCTGGCCCCTGGCAGTCGCCCAGGCTGCGTCGGGGCCTGTAGCTCAGTTGGTCAGAGCGCCGCGTTTACACCGCGGAGGTCGCCGGTTCGAGACCGGCCGGGCCCACCTCACCGTCGGCGGCGGGACACGCTGCCGTACCGCTCGGCCAGCCGGGCGCACGCCTCGCGCAGCTCGGCGGGGGAGACGTCCTCGATCGGTGCGTCGAAACGGCCGAGCAAGGCGGCCAGGGCGGTCCACGACCAGGAGCCCGCTGACACCCGGCAGCGGTCGGCGTCGAGCGCGACGACGGTCCCGTCCCCGACGAACGGGGCGAGCTCGTGTGCCGGCCGGGCGAGCGTGGCCTCGCCGCGGCACGGCCAGTCGGCGCTGCCGGCCGAGCCGCGGAAGGCGCCGGTGAGGAAGGTCGACACGTCCCCGCCGGGCAGCGGCCGGGGGGTGAAGGTGACTCCGGTGCGCATCCGCGGGCGGAGGCGGTCGAGGCGGAAGGTGCGCCAGTCCTCCCGGTCGAGGTCCCACGCGACGAGGTACCAGCGCCCGGAGCGGCTCACCACGTGGTGCGGCTCGGCCCGCCGCGGGGGCCGCCCGTCCTCCTCGCTGCCATAGTCGAAGCGCAGCACCTCGCGCCGGTGGGCGGCGGCGCTGACGGCGACGAGCACCTCGGGGGCGACGGCGGGTGTTCCCGCGCGCGGGTCGACGGCGGTGACGGCGACGGCGTCGACCCGGTGGCGCAGCGCCGCGGGCATGAGCTGGCGGACGGTGGCGAGGGCCCGCGTGGCGGCGTCGTCGGTGGACAGGCCGCTGGCCGAGGCGGTCCGCAGGGCGACGGCGATCGCGACGGCCTGGTCGTCGTCGAAGAGCATCGGCGGCAGCTCGGCACCGGCCTCGAGCCGGTACCCGCCGTCGGGACCCATGACGGCGGTGACCCGGTAGCCGAGCTCGCGGAGACGGTCGACGTCGCGGCGCACGGTCCGCGGACTCACGCCCATGCGCTCGGCCAGGTGCTGCCCGGGCCAGTCGCGCCGCGTCTGCAGCAGCGAGAGCAGGCTCAGGAGCCGGGAGGTCGGCGTCGTCATGACTCCACCGTAGGGGAGGTGGCGGACACGATCTGACCTGCACTGGTGGCACCGTCGCTCCTGTCCCCACCACGGGGAGCCCACAACCGAAGGAGCACCACCATGTCCGTCGCCGTCACCCCCCACCTCAACTTCCGCGGACAGGCACGCCAGGCGCTGGAGCACTACCGATCCGTGTTCGGCGGGGAGGTCGTCGCCGTCACCCACGCCGACACCGGCCGCCCCGTCCCCGCCGGGGAGGAGGCGAACATCAGCTGGGGCCAGGTCTCCTCGCCGGCCGGCGTGCGCGTCATGGCCTACGACGTCCCCTCCACCGACCCGTGGGACCAGGGCACCAACGCGTCGTACGTGTCGGTGCGCGGGACCGACGCCGAGGAGATCCGCGGCTACTGGGAGGCGTTGGCCGCCGACGCCACCGTCCTCGTCCCGCTCGCCCCCGCCCCGTGGGCGCCGCTCTACGGGATGCTCGTCGACCCCTTCGGCATCACCTGGGTGCTCGACGTCGAGATGGCGTGGGACGGCGCCTGACGTCGCGTGCCGGGCCGGTCTGCCGCGCCGCGGTAGGCCGGCCGGTACTAGGTGCTCTCCCGCACGACGAGGGTGGCGGGCATCGTCACGGACTTCGTGGCACCGCCGGCGATGATCTCGAGGAGGAGGGAGACCATCTCGGCGCTGATGCGGTCGAAGGGCTGGCGCATCGTCGTGAGCGGCGGGTCGAGGTTGACCGCGAGCCCGGAGTCGTCGAAGCCGCCGACGGCGACGTCCTCCGGGATGCTGCGACCCGCCCGGCGCAGCACGGTGATCGCCCCGGCGGCCATGGCGTCGGAGGCCGCGAAGACGGCGTCGATGTCCGGGGCGCGCTCGAGCAGCTCGGTCATCGCGGCCGCGCCGGACTCGGTGCCGAAGTCGCCGTGGGCGACGAGCGCGGGGTCGTAGTCCGCGCCGAGCTCGTCCCGGTAGGCCTCGAAGCGGTACCGGCCACCGGGCAGGTCGAGCGGGCCGGTGATCGTCGCGATCCGCCGCCTGCCGCGCGAGCGCAGGTGGCTGACCATCTCGCGCGCGCCCCCCGCCTCGTCCACGGAGACCGAGGCGACCCGGTCGGTCCGTCCCAGGGGCAGCCCGCAGGACACGAGCGGGACCTCGTGGGCGAGGAGGAGGTCGAGGAGCGGCTCGTTCTCGTGGGAGGAGATGAGCATCGCGCCGTCGACGTGGCCGGCGGACATGTACGCGGCGACGTTCTCCCGCTCCTTCGGGGTGCCGGCGACGAGCAGGTTGAGCGTCATCTGCCGGGCGGTCAGCGCCTCGGCGGCCCCGCGCAGGAGCGGGGCGTAGGTCGGGTCGGCGAAGAGCCGGTCCTGCGGCTCGGCGAGGAGGAAGGCGATGGCGTTGGCCCGGCCCGTCGCCAGCGAGCGGGCGTGCTGGTTGGTGCGGTAGCCGGTCCGCCGGATGGCCCGCTCGACGGCGTCGCGCGCCTCGGGGGAGACCCATTTGCCGCCGTTGAGGTAGCGCGACACCGTCCCGCGCGACACGCCGGCCTCCGCCGCGACGTCGCGGATGGTCGGGCGACGCCGCGGTGCGTCGGCGGGGGCCGCGGCGGACGCGGCCGGGATGGTCTTCACCGGCCAGACCTTACGCCGTCCGAGGCGGTCAGCGGGACCGCCTGTGCGCGATCACAGGAATTCGCACCGACCGAACACAAACAACCGTTGTCGCACTTGACATTCCAGACTGTGCCCGGTCACAGTTAGCGCACGGCGCGCACCCGGCGCCGGGTCCACCGAGGCGACGGAGCGTCATGTCGAAGCAGTCCTGGCCCATCCCCGAGACGATCGCGTACGGGGGTGACTACAACCCGGAGCAGTGGCCGCGGGAGGTCTGGGACGAGGACGTCGTCCTCATGCGTGAGGCCGGCGTCAACTTCGTCAGTGTCGGCATCTTCTCCTGGGCCATGCTCGAGCCGGAGGAGGGCGTCTACGACTTCGCCTGGCTCGACGAGCTGCTCGACCTGCTCCACGCCAACGGCATCGCCGTCGACCTCGGCACCCCCTCCGTCTCCCCGCCGGCCTGGTTCTTCGCCACCTACCCCGACGCCCGCACCGTCAACAAGGACGGCGTCGTCATGGGCTTCGGCTCGCGCGGGATGGCCTCCCACGCCTCGCCGGAGTACCGGCAAGCCGTCGCCCGGATGGCCGGCGAGCTGGCCCGCCGCTACGGCTCCCACCCCGCCGTCGTCATGTGGCACGTCCACAACGAGTACGGCGTGCCTGTCGCCGAGGACTTCTCCCCGCGGGCCGTCGCGGCCTGGCAGCGCTGGCTGCAGGAGCGCTACGGCTCCCTCGAGGCCCTCAACGACGCGTGGGGCACCGCGTTCTGGGGCCAGCGCTACGGCCGCTGGGAGCACGTCGTCGCCCCCGCGACCACGCCCACCGTCGCCAACCCGGCGATGAAGCTCGACTGGGCCCGGTTCACCGACGACCAGCTGCGCGAGTGCTTCCGCCTCGAGCGGGACGCCATCCGCGCGCTCGCCCCGCAGCCCATCACGACGAACTTCATGGCCCACCAGTCGTGGAACACCGACCTGTGGAAGTGGGCGCAGGAGGTCGACATCGTCTCCGACGACCACTACCTGTGGTCCCCGGACCCCGACGCGCACGTCGGGCTCGCCCTCTCCGCCGACCTCACCCGCTCCGTCGCCCGCGGCCGCCCGTGGATCCTCATGGAGCACTCGACCTCCGCCGTCAACTGGCAGGGGCGCAACATCGCCAAGCGGCCGGGGGAGATGCACCGCAACGCCCTCACCCACGTGGGCCGCGGCGCCGACGCGATCATGTTCTTCCAGTGGCGCGCCTCCCGCTCCGGCGCGGAGAAGTTCCACTCCGCGATGCTGCCTCACGCCGGCCCCACGAGCCGCGTCTTCCGCGAGGTCGCCACGCTCGGCGAGCGCCTCGGGCGGATCGGGGAGCTGCAGGACTCGCGCGTCACCGCGCAGGTCGCGGTCCTCTACGACTGGGAGTCGCTGTGGGCCCAGGACCTCGAGTGGCGCCCCTCGGACGCGCTGCAGTTCCGCGAGCGCATGCGCGCCTACTACGAGCGGCTGTGGCGTGACGGCGTCCAGGTCGACTTCGCCCACCCGGGCGACGACCTGTCCGGCTACCGCCTCGTCGTCGCCCCGGCGTCCTACCTCCTCACGGCCGAGCAGGGGGAGAACCTCACCCGCTACGTCGCCGGCGGCGGCACCCTGCTCGTCTCGTGCTTCGCGGCCGTCGTCGACGAGCACGACGCCGTTCACGCGGGCGGCTTCGGCGCCCCCCTGCGCCAGGCCCTGGGCCTCACCGTCGAGGAGTTCCTCCCGATGCGCGAGGGCGAGAGCTGCGCCGTCGAGCTCGACGGGCAGACCGTGAGCGCGGACGTGTGGGCCGAGGACCTCGCCGTCGACGGCGCCCAGGTCCGTGGCACCTACCGCGGGGGGCCGGCCGACGGCGCCCCCGCCGTCACCCGCCACGAGCACGGCGACGGCGTGGGCTGGTACGTGAGCACCCGCCTCGACGTCGCGGCACTCGCCCGCGTCCTCGCCGCCGTGTACGACGACGCCGGGATCGCGCCGTCGTCGGCGCCCGAGGGCGTGGAGCTCATGACCCGCCACGGGAAGGACGCCGACTACCTCGTCGCCGTCAACCACCGTGAGGAGACCGTGCGCGTCCCGGCCGAGGGGACCGAGCTGCTCACAGGCAGCCCGGTGGCCGGCGTGCTCACCATCCCGGCCGGTGAGGTCGCGGTGGTCCGCCGCGGAGGTGGCCGCTGACGGCGGGGGCGTCAGCACAACGCAGGAAACACGCGGTGGCCGCGAGGACGTGGCCACCACCCGGGTGCCGACGGTGCCCCTTCAGAGAGGAAGAACAATGCGCAAGTACCTAGGAGTGGGCGCCTCGCTCGTCGCGACGGTCGCCCTCGTGGCGGCGTGCAGCGACGACGCGGAGCCCAGCGCCGAGCCCGCCGCCACCCAGGAGAGCACGGGCGGAAGCGACGCCGCGGGCGCCGAGCTCGTCGTGTGGTCCGACGCGGAGCGGGAGGAGGCCATCCAGCAGGCCGCCGCCGACTTCGAGGCGGACACCGGGGCGACGGTCACCGTCGTCCAGAAGAACTTCGAGGACCTGCGCGCGGACTTCCTCGCCCAGGTGCCCACCGGCGAGGGCCCCGACATCACCGTCGGTGCGCACGACTGGCTCGGTGAGTTCGTCGAGTCCGGCGTCGTCGACACCATCGACCTCGGCGAGCGGACCGCCGACTTCGAGGACGTCACCCTCGAGGCCCTCACCTACGACGGCCAGCTCTACGCCCTGCCCTACGCGCAGGAGACCGTCGGCCTCATCCAGAACGTCGACCTCGTCGGCGAGGAGACCCCCGAGACCTGGGACGAGCTCGTCACGATGGCCACCGAGGCCGGTTTCGGCGACCGCCCTGTCGTCTTCTACACCAACGGCACGGAGGGTGACATGTACACCTCCTACGCCTTCCAGACCTCCTTCGGGGCGCCGGTCTTCGTCCAGGACGAGGAGGGCTCCTACACCAGCGAGGTCGGCCTCGGCGGGGACGCCGGCCTGGCCTTCGCGCAGTGGCTGTACGACAACGGCCAGGCGGGCACCGGCTACTTCACCGACACGGTCGACTACGACATCGGCAACGAGCTCTTCGCCACCGCCCAGTCGCCCTTCATCGTCCAGGGCCCGTGGACCATCCCGGTCTACCAGGACGCCGGCGTGAACGTCGCCGTCGGCCCGGTGCCGTCCGCCGGTGGGGAGACCGCCGCGCCCTTCGTCGGCGTCCAGGGCTTCTACCTGTCCGCGCAGTCCGACAACGCACTGCTGGCCAACGAGTTCCTCGCGAACTACATGTCCACCGACGAGGCGCAGCAGGCGCTCTACGAGGCCGACCCGCGCATCCCGGCGCTGACCTCCGTCGCCGAGGAGGTCGCCAGCGACACGGTCATCGCCGGCTTCCTCGAGTCGGCCCAGAACGGTGTGCCGATGCCCAACATCCCCGAGATGGGCGCCGTGTGGGAGTTCTGGAACCCCGTGCAGATCGCGCTGATCAAGGGTGAGAACCCGCAGGACGTCTGGCCGACCATGGTCAGCAACATCGAGTCCGCGATCGCCGACTGACCCCGTCCGCCGGGTCGGGGCGCGCCGCGCCCCGACCCGGCAGGACAGACCCGAAGGAGTCGAGATGTCCGTCGGTCAGGAGGGCGTGACGCGCCCGCCCGCGCCCGCCGAGGTCCACGCCCGCAGCTGGCGAGGCCCGGGCTGGGGCTTCCTGCTCAAGCTCGTCGTCATGATGGTCGTCAACGCCCTGGGCGTGGCGGCGATCCTGTCGGCCTACAGCGCCAGGTCCTGGTTCATCCTGGGCGTGCTCGTCGTGCTGCTCGTGCTCGCGGACTGGATCTACTTCTCCCGCCGGGTCGTGCCGCTGAAGTACCTCTACCCGGGGCTCGTCTTCCTCGGGGTCTTCCAGATCTTCACGATGGGCTACACCGGCTACGTCGCCTTCACCAACTACGGCACCGGCCACCTCGGCTCGATGGAGCAGGCCGTGGAGGCCGCGCTCATCCAGGACGAGCGCCGCGTGGAGGACTCGCCCTCCTACCCCCTCGCGCTCGTGCGCGACGGCGGGGAGCTGGGTTTCGCCGTCACCGGTGAGGACGGCGTCGTCCGGGTGGGCACCGAGGAGCAGCCGCTGGAGCCCGTATCGGGTGCCGTCGTCGACGACCGCGGTGCCGCCGTCGAGGTCCCCGGGTGGGAGGTCGTCCCGCGCGCGGAGCTCTTCAGCGACGCCGCGCTGCAGGAGGCCGCCGCCGACCTGCGCGTGCCCGTGTCGGACGACGCCGAGGACGGCGCCATCCGCACCCGCGAGGGCTCCACCGGCACCGTCTACACCTCGAGCCTCGAGTGGGACCCGCAGGCGCAGACGCTGACCGACACCGAGACCGGCACCGTCTACTCCCCGGACGACCGCGGCAGCTTCGTCAGCCCCGAGGGGGAGCGGCTGGCCGCCGGCTGGTACGTGAGCGTGGGCTTCGACAACTTCGTCCGGGCCTTCACCGACGCCGCCTACGCCGGGCCGCTGCTCAAGGTCACGCTGTGGACCTTCGCCTTCGCCGCGCTCACGGTGCTCACGAGCTTCGGCCTGGGCCTGCTCATCGCGCTCATCTACAACGACACCCGGGTGCGCGGCCGCAAGGTGCTGCGCACCGTGTTCATCCTTCCCTACGCCTTCCCGGCCTTCATGTCCGCGCTCCTGTGGCGCGGCATGCTCAACCAGGAGTTCGGCGTCATCAACGACTGGTTCTTCCTCGGGGCGGGCATCCCGTGGCTCAGCGACCCGTGGCTGGCCAAGCTCGCCGTCCTGTGGGTCAACCTGTGGCTCAGCTACCCCTACTGGCTGCTTGTGACGACCGGTGCGCTGCAGTCGCTGCCGGCCGAGACGATGGAGGCCGCCCGCATCGACGGCGCCGGCCGCTGGCGCCAGTTCCGCTCGATCACTCTGCCGCTGCTCATGGTCTCGACGGCGCCGCTGGCGATCTCCTCCTTCGCCTTCAACTTCAACAACTTCACGATCATCTACATGCTCACCGGCGGTGGGCCGGCCTTCCCCGGCGCCCAGGTGCCCCTGGGGTCCACCGACATCCTCATCTCCGCGATCTACCAGATCTCCGGGGTGTCCGGCGGCCGGGCGGACTACGGCCTGGCGAGCGCGCTGTCGATCATCGTCTTCATCGTCATCGGACTCATCTCGGCCCTGGCCTTCCGCCGGACCCGCAAGCTCGAGGAGATCTAGCCATGACCTCGCTCCAGGAGACCGGCCGCACGACGGCCCGCCGGCGCCGCTGGTGGGCGGAGGTGGGCTGGAAGTACCCGGTCGCCGTCGTCATCGTGTTCTACGCGGCCTTCCCGCTCGTCTACGCGCTCTCGGCCTCCCTCGACCCGCAGGGCTCCCTCGCCGGGTCCTCCTCGCTCTTCGACGAGCTCAGCACGCTGAACTACGCCGAGCTGGGCGAGACGCGGTACTGGACGTGGGTGGCCAACACGCTGCTCGTGTGCAGCGCGGCCGCGGTCGGCGCGGTCCTCATGGGCGGCGCGGCGGCCTACGCCTTCTCCCGCTTCCGCTTCCGCGGGCGGCGCGCCTCGCTCACCACCCTGCTCATCATCCAGATGTTCCCGCAGACAGTGGCCTTCGTCGCTGTCTTCCTCCTGCTCATCGCGCTCGGGGAGGTCGTGCCGCAGCTGGGCGTCAACTCCAAGCTCGCGCTCATCTGCGTGTACCTGGGCGGTGCGCTGGGCGCCAACACCTTCCTCATGTACGGCTTCTTCAACACGATCCCCATCGAGATCGACGAGGCCGCCCGCATCGACGGCGCGCCGCACGCGCAGATCTACTGGCGGATCATCATGCCGCTCGTGACGCCGATCCTCGCCGTCGTCGGGCTGCTCGCCTTCATCTCCTCCTTCGGCGACTTCATCCTCGCGCGCATCGTGCTCACCGGGGAGGACAACTGGACGCTCGCGGTGGGGATGTACCAGTGGGTGTCCAACCAGCTGACCTCCCGGTGGGGACTGTTCGCGGCCGGCTCGGTCGTCGCCGCGGTGCCCATCCTCGTGCTGTTCCTCTCGCTCCAGCGCTACATCGTCGGCGGCCTGTCCGCCGGGTCCGTCAAGGGCTGAGGCACGTACCTCCTGACGACTGCCCCGTGCACCCGCACGGGGCGGAGATCGACGACGATCAACGGAAAGGACCGACATGGCAGGCAGGACAAGGAGGGCAGCCGTGGTCGCCGCGGCCACCGCTGCCCTCGTGGGCGGGGCGCTGGTCGCACCCGCCGGGGCGGCGGAGGAGCCGGTCGAGGCCGGCATCACCGTGCCCAGGGTCGAGGGCATGGGGGAGGACTGGATCAACGGCGCCGACGTCTCCTCGGTGCTGTCCCTCGAGGAAAGTGGGGTGACCTTCCGCGACTTCGCCGGCAACGAGGCGGACCTCTTCGAGGTCCTCGCCGACGCCGGGGTCAACTGGGCGCGCGTGCGGGTGTGGAACCAGCCCTTCCTCGCCGCCGACCCGACGAAGGGCTACGGCGCCGGCAACGTCGACGCCGACCGCGCGACGGAGATCGGCGTGCGCGCCACCGATGCCGGCATGCGCGTCCTCGTGAACTTCCACTACTCCGACTTCTGGGCCCACCCCGGCCAGCAGCACAGCCCGCGCGCGTGGCGCGACCTCACGCACGACGAGCGGGTGACGGCGCTGTACGACTACACCGCCGCGACCCTCACGCAGATGGAGGCGGCCGGCGTCGACGTCGGCATGGTGCAGATCGGCAACGAGACGACGGGCGGCGAGATCGCCGGCACCCGCGGCTGGGACCAGACGGCCGAGCTCTTCGACGCCGGCTCCCGCGCCGTGCGCGACACCCTGGGCGACGACGTCAAGGTCGCCGTCCACTTCACCAACCCCGAGCGGGCCGGCCAGTACGCCGAGGTCGCCCGCCAGCTCGACGTGCATGGCGTCGACTACGACGTCTTCCTCAGCTCCTACTACGCCTTCTGGCACGGCAGCCTCGCGAACCTCACGAGCGTGCTCGACCACGTGGCCACGACCTACGACAAGGAGGTGGCGGTCGCCGAGACGTCGTGGACCTACACGCTCGACGACGGGGACGGCACGCCGAACTCGGTGCAGAGCGTCGACGGTCCCTACTCGGTCTCCCCACAGGGCCAGGCGCTGGCCGTGCGCGACGTCATGCAGGCGGTGGCGAACGTGTCCGACGGACGCGGCATCGGCACCTTCTACTGGGAGCCGGCGTGGCTCCCGGTCGGCCCGCCGGACGAGTTCGAGCAGAACTGGGAGCTGTGGCAGCGTGACGGCTCCGGCTGGGCGACGACGTACTCCCAGGAGTTCTACGACCCCGACGGCGGGTGGTCGCCCGACCTCGACCCCTCGGAGTGGGCGGACGCCTACGGCGGTTCGGGCTGGGACAACCAGGCGCTCTTCGCCCACGACGGCACGCCGCTGGAGTCGCTGCGCGTGTACGAGTACGCCCGTACCGGTTCGGTGGGCCCGCGTGAGGTCGACGCCGTCGCCAGCCCCCAGCTCTCGGTGCTCGAGGGAGAGCCGGTCGCGCTGCCCGCGACCGTGAGCGTCTCCTACACCGACGGCACCTCCGAGGAGCAGGCGGTGACCTGGCACGACTCCACCGACTGGATCCTCGGCGTCGGCACCTACCGCGTGCGGGGCACCACCGAGGCCGGCCACCCGGTGGCCGCCACCGTGACCGTCCGTTCGGGTGACGCGACGGGCACCAACCTCGTCGTCAACCCCGGCTTCGAGGACGGCGTGGCCCCGTGGACCGGAAGTGGCAGCGGGTACACGATCAGCAGCTCGAGCGACCCCTACCAGGGCAGCCGCTCCCTCCACTTCTTCGCCGAAGGCCCCTACAGCTTCTCGGTGGAGCAGGTGCTCCGCGACGTCCCGCCGGGGGAGTACCGGCTCTCGGCCGTCGCGCACGGTGGTGCCGCCGGCGCGGCGGACACGATGAGCATCTCCGCCGCCTCCGGGATCTCCACCGTGTCCGCGCCCTTCGGCCTCGCCGGGTGGCAGGTGTGGCAGCGTCCGCAGACCGGTCCGATCACCGTGGGCGCCGACGGCGTGGTGACCATCCGCGCCGAGCTCAGCCTCAGCGGCGGGGCGTGGGGTGCGCTGGACGAGTTCTCCTTCACCGCGGTGGAGGAGCCGACAGTGGTCGATACGGCCGAGCTCGAGGGCTTCGTCGCGGCCGCGGAGGGCGTGGACCGCGCCGCGTACACCGCCGAGTCCCTCGCCGTGCTCGACGCCGCCTTGGCCCGTGCCGCCTTCGTCCTCGGCTCGCCGGAGCCGAGCCAGGCCAGCGTGGACGCGGCGGCCGGTGAGCTCGAGGCGGCGCTCGCCGCACTCGTCGAGGTGCCCGGGCCCGAGCCCACGGAGCCGGGCGGGCCCACCGCCCCCGGTGGCCCGACCGACCCGGGGGACACCCCGGGCGCGGACCCCGACGGCCCGGCCGGTCCTGCCGACCGTCCCGGCGCCGGCCCGCGGGGCGGTGAGCTGCCCCGCACCGGCGTCACCGCGCCGCTGCTCACGGTCGCTCTGCTCCTCGGCCTCGGTGCCACCGCGCTGGTCGTGCGGCGGCGGATGACCGCCGGCTGAGCCCAGCCCGACGACGTGGCCCGCTCCTCCCGAGGAGTGGGCCACGTCCGTCGGTTCGACCACGATGCGAGATGCCGCGCAGGCGGCCGCCGCCACGCCGCGGCACGGGCCGAGGATGGGGGCAGCGGCCGCGCCGGCCGTGTCCGTCGACGAGAGGCACCCCATGAGCGTCACCGACGAGCTCCTCCGCAACGCCGAGGCCTACGCCCCCGGCCCGGCACGTCGCCGTCGTCGCCTGCATGGACGCCCGGCTCAACCCGTACGGGCTGCTCGGGCTCGAGGAGGGTGACGCCCACGTCATCCGCAACGCCGGCGGGGTCATCACCGACGACGAGATCCGGTCCCTGGTCATCAGTCAGCGCCTCCTCGGCACCCGGGAGATCATCCTCGTCCACCACACCGACTGCGGGATGCTCACCTTCACCGACGACGAGCTCAAGGCCCAGATCGAGGCCGACACGGGTATCCGTCCGCCGTGGTCCCCGGAGTCCTTCCGCGACCCGGCCGAGGACGTGCGCCAGTCCCTCGCGCGGATCGCCGCGAACCCCTTCGTCCCGCACAAGGACCAGGTCCGCGGCTTCGTCTACTCCGTCACGGACGGGACGCTCACGGAGGTCGAGTAGCCCCCCGCGGCCGGGGTACCGGCGCCGAGCTCACGGACTAGCCTCCCGACATGGCCCGGACGGTCGCCGAGAAGATGGGGGTACGGGCCGGGGCCCGCGCCCACGTCGTCGGTGCGCCGCCCGAGGCCGTCGCCGCGATGGGGCTGCCGGAGCTCGACCTCGCCCAGGAGCTCGAGGGCGACTTCGACCACCTCCACGTCTTCGTCACCCGACAGGAGGACCTGGTCACCGCCCTCGGCTCCCTACGCGACCACCTGCGCCCGCGCGGCACGCTGTGGGTGTCCTGGCCCAAGGGCGGGCAGCTGGGAACCGACCTCACCCTCCACGTGGTCATCGCCCTGGCCTACGACGCCGGCCTCGTCGAGAGCACCTGCCTGCGCGTGGACGACACCTGGTCCGCCCTCAAGCTCACCCTGCCGAAGCCCGGCAAGATCTACCACAACAGCTACGGCACCCTGCCGGGAGGCTGACGCACAGAAGTCCCGGAGCGGACGGGCCGCTCCGGGACTCGGCGGTGGCGCGAGCGGCGGCGTCGACGATGTCGGCGACGGCGGCCGGCTGGGAGACGGACACGGCGTGCGACGCGTCGATCTCGGTGGTGTGCGAGCCGGCTCGCTCGGCCATGAAGCGCATCGAGTCGGCCGGGATGGCGAGGTCCTGGGTCGTGATGAGGGCCCAGCTGGGGATGGTCCGCCAGGCGGCCTTCGTCGCCCGGTCCTCCAGGGCGCTCGCGGCGATCGGCCGCTGAGTCGCGGCCATGAGGTCGGCCACGTCGGGCGCGACGTCGGCGGCGAAGACCCGGCGGAACTCACCGGGCGCGATGTAGAGGTCCGAGGCGGTCGCGCCGTCGGCGGTGGGGAAGGGGCGGGGCGCCAGTGCGGGCCCGAGCTCGCCGCCGGGGTACTTCGCGGCGAGCTCGGCGGTGCTCTCACCGACGTCGAGGTGGAAGCTGGCGACGTAGACGAGTTCCGTGACGTTCGCGGCGCCCTCGGCGGCCTCGCCCATGACGGAGCCGCCGTAGGAGTGGCCGACGACGACGACCGGGCCGTCGATGCTGTCGATGACGCTGCGCAGGTAGGCGGCGTCCTGGGCGAGCCCGCGCAGCGGGTTGGCGACGGCGACCGAGCGGTAGCCGCGCCTGGAGAGGTCAGCGACGACGCCGTTCCAGCTGGCGGACTCGGCGAAGGCGCCGTGGACGAGGACCACGGTGGGGGTGGTGAAGCCGGTGGTGTTCAGGGACAACGTCTACCGCCGCCTGCGTGACGTCATCGTCGACGGCACCTTCGCCCCAGGGGAGCAGCTGCGCGACGGGGACCTGGCCGCGTGGCTCGGCGTGAGCCGCACCCCCGTGCGCGAGGCACTGCTCCGTCTTGCGGAGGCCGGACTGGTGACGGCGCAGCCGGGGCGCTCGACCACCGTCACCTCGCTCACCGAGCGCAGCGTCCGCGAGGCGCGCGACGTCGTCGCCGCCATGCACCAGCTGGCCGTCCGTGAAGCCGTCGACAGCCTCTCCGAGGACGACCTCGAGACCATGCGCGCGGCCAAAGCCCGGTTCCGCGCGGCGCTCGCGGAGGGGGACGTCGACGCGGCGCTCGCCGCCGACGACGACCTGCACGCCGTGCCCGTCGCCGCCAACCGCGCCCTCAGCACGGTGCTCGAGCAGTTCACCGCGGTGCTCCGCCGCGCCGAGCGCCTGCGCTTCTCCACGGTGGACGCCGAGGCGTCGGCGGACCGGCACGACGAGCTCATCGCGGCCTGCGCGGACCGCGACGTCGAGCGGGCCGAGCGGATCGCCGGCACCATCTGGAGCACGCTGCCTGCGGCCGAGTGAGCGCGCGCCGACCCTCGGCGCCCCGCCGGGTCGGACGTGCTCTCGGTCGAGGTCGTGTCGGAAGGACGGTGGAGACGCTTCGAGGCGTCGTGCGACGGCGCAGGCGGGCGGCACCCGCCCGGGACGTGCCACCGTGGCTCATCCGACGGCGCAGGGAGGGACCATGAGCGAGGAACGACGTCGCGAGCTCGGGGAGACCGACTTCCCCGTGGAGCAGGAGCTCAAGGACGCCTTCGACAAGATCATGGACGAGGGCGCCCAGCGGCTGCACCGCACGGTCCGCTCCGTGGTCATCACCGGCCTGTTCGGCGGGATGGAGGTCGGGCTCGGCGTCATGGCCTACCTCGCCGTGCTCCACGAGACGGGCAACCACCTCCTCGCCGGCATCGCCTTCGGCGCCGGCTTCATCGCGGTGCTGCTCGCCCACAGCGAGCTGTTCACCGAGGACTTCCTCGTCCCCGTCATGGGGCTGGTGACCCGTCAGGCGAGCGTCTGGCAGCTCGTCAAGCTGTGGGCAGGGACGCTGGTGAGCAACCTCGTGGGTGGCTGGGTGTTCATGTGGCTCGTCATGCACGCCTTCCCCGAGTGGCGACCGACGATCGAGGAGTCGGCACGCCACTTCGTCGACGCCCCCTTCACCCTCCAGACGGTCTGCCTCGCGCTTCTTGGCGGCAGCACGATGACGCTCATGACCCGGATGCAGAAGGGCACCGACTCAGACATCGTCCGGGTGGTCGCCGGCGTGGTCGGTGGTTTCCTCCTCGCCGGCCTCCAGCTGTTCCACTCGATCCTCGACTCGCTCCTCGTCTTCGGCGCCATCCACGCCGGCGCCGACATCTCGTTCCTCGAGTGGCTCAGCTGGTTCGGCTACACGGTCGTGCTCAACGTCGTCGGCGGGATCGTCCTGGTGACCAGTCTGCGCGTCGCGCGAAGCAAGGAGCTCGTCGTCCACTTCCGCGAGCAGGCCCCGGAGGACCCGGACACCGCCCACGGGCGGTGACCGGGCCGGGCCGGTCACCAGCGCGGGTGGATGGCTTCGCGCAGGTCGCGGTCGTAGATGGTGCGGACGGCGTCGTCGAGCTCGGCGGGCAGCTCGATGGAGCCCGCTGCCGCGTTGGCGCGGGCCTGCTCGGGGTTGCGCGCGCCGGGGATGACGGAGGAGACGCCGTCCTGGGCCGCCACCCACGCGAGGGCGACCTGCGCCGTCGTCGCCTGCGGGACGAGGAGGCGAGCGACGGAGGCGAACTCGGTGGCGGCGCGCACGCCCGTATCGAAGTCGACCCCGGAGAAGGTCTCGCCGACGTCGAAGGCCTCGCCGTGGCGGTTGAAACTACGGTGGTCGTTCTCCGCGAAGGTCGTCTCGGGGGTGTAGCGGCCCGAGAGCAGCCCGCTGGCGAGCGGGACGCGGGCGATGATGCCGACACCGGCCTCGCGCGCGGCGGGCAGCACCTGCTCCAGCGGCTTGAGACGGAAGGCGTTGAGGATGATCTGGACGGTCGCGACGTTCGGGCGGGCGATCGCCGCCAGCGCCTCCTCGACCTTCTCCACGCTCACGCCGTAGGCAGCGGTGACACCCTCCTCGACGAGCGTGTCGAGGTCGTCGAAGACGCGGTCGATGCCGTAGACGGCGGTGGGCGGGCAGTGGAGCTGGACGAGGTCGAGGGTGTCGACGCCGAGGTTGCGGCGCGAGCGGTCTGTCCACGCCCGGAAGTTGTCCATCGAGTAGTTCTCGGGCTCCTGCGGCAGGCGCCGGCCCATCTTCGTCGCGACCGTGACCTCGGTGCCCGGGTTGGCGCGGCGCCACTGGGCGATGAGCGACTCGCTGCGGCCGTCGCCGTAGACGTCGGCGGTGTCGAAGAAGGTGACCCCGGCCTCCGCGGAGGCGTCGAGGACGGCGAGCGCGTCGGCCTCGGCCACGTCCCCCCAGTCCGCGCCGAGCTGCCAGGTGCCGAGTCCGATGGCCGAGACGGTACGGCCGGTACGGCCCAGGGTGCGCGACTGCATGCTTCTCCTTCGACTGCGGGACGGGGTGGGCCCAGGCTACCGGGGGTCTCGCGGTGTGCTCGCGAGGGGGCTGTGGTGGGATGGCAGTGGCGGCGCAGCGTGCCGCCGGCCTCCGGGCCGCCCCATGTGCGAAGGAGAGACTCATGCCCAACCCCGTGGTCAACAAGGCGAGCACCGAGTGGAACGGTGAGCTGTTCACCGGCTCCGGCACCACGACCCTCGAGACCTCCGGCAAGGCCACCTTCGACGTCGCGTGGCAGTCGCGCGGCGAGCAGCAGGGTGGGACGACGACCCCCGAGGAGCTCATCGCCGCCGCACACGCGACCTGCTACGCCATGCAGTTCTCCAACATGCTCAAGGAGAACGGCACCCCGCCCACCCAGCTCAACACGAGTGCCGCGGTCACCTTCGTCGCGGGCACCGGCATCACCGGCATCGAGCTCACCGTCCGCGGGACCGTCGAGGGCATCGACGCCGCGAGCTTCGACGAGCTGGCCCGCAAGGCCAAGGACACCTGCCCCGTGAGCCAGGCGCTGGCGGGCACGGAGATCACCCTGGCCGACGTCCAGCTCGCCTGACATCGACGCTGCCGACACCGTGTGGGTTCCGCGCTCCCCAGGAAGCCGGAACCCACACGTTGTGCCGGGGCACTGTGCGGCGCCCCGCGGGCGGTGGTGCGTGGCCCGGCACGTCGGCGGGCACCGATAGCCTGAGCCCATGGCGAGCACCCTGACCGTGGCCGACGTCGTCGGCCTCCTCGAGCAGCGATACCCGCCGCGGACGGCGGAGGGCTGGGACGCCGTCGGACTCGTGGCCGGCGACCCGGACGCTCCGGTGCGGACGGTGATGTTCGCCGTCGACCCGGTCCAGGCCGTCGTCGACGAGGCGATCGCCACCGGCGCGGACCTCCTCGTCACCCACCACCCGCTGTACCTGCGCGGGACGACGTCGGTGGCCGCCACCAGCCCCAAGGGCCGGGTGGTCCACGAGCTCGTGCGCGCCGGCTGCGCGCTGTACACCGCGCACACCAACGCAGACTCCGCCGCCGGGGGAGTGGCCGACGCGCTCGCCGACCTCCTCAACCTGCGCGAGCGCCAGCCCCTCACCCCGCACGACGCCGCCGCGCTCGACACGCTCACCGTCTTCGTCCCGCAGGACGACACCGCCGCCGTCCTCGACGCGCTCGCCGAGGCGGGCGCCGGCGACATCGGCGACTACGACCGCTGCGCGTTCACCGTCGCCGGCCAGGGCACCTTCCGCGCCGGCGCCGCCGCCAACCCGACGATCGGCGAGCGCGGGGAGGTCACCGAGGTGGCCGAGGACCGCCTCGAGATGACCCTGTCGCGCGAACGCCGCCCCGCCGTGCTCGCCGCGCTGCGCGCCGCGCACCCCTACGAGGAGCCGGCCTTCTCCGTCGTCGAGCACGCCACCCACCCGGCCGGGACGGGCATCGGCCGCATCGGCACCCTCCCGACACCGACGACGCTGCGTGAGCTGGCGGAGCACGTCGCCGCCGTCCTGCCCGCCACCGCGCAGGGCATCCGCGTGGCCGGGGACCTCGACGCCCAGGTGAGCCGGGTGGCCGTGTGCGGCGGGTCGGGCGACTCGCTGCTCGCCACCGTGCGGGCGCTCGGCGCCGACGTCTACCTCACCGCCGACCTGCGCCACCACCCGGCCTCCGAGGCTCTGGAGGCCGGCCCGCCCTACCTCATCGACGCGACGCACTGGGCCAGCGAGTGGCCCTGGCTGCCCGTCGCGGCCGCCCGGCTCGAGGAGGACGCCCGCGAGGCCGGCGCCGCCCTGCGCACCGAGGTGAGCAGGATCGTCACCGACCCGTGGACGCTGCGCCTCGGCGCCCCTGACAATGGCACCACGACCGACAACGAGGGAGTCACCCTGTGACCACTGCCCCGGTGGCCGACCAGCGCCGTCTGCTCGACATCCAGACGCTCGACACGCGCGCCGCGAAGCTGGCCCACCAGCGCCGCACCCTGCCCGTGCTCGAGACGATCGCCGAGCTCGAGGGCCGGCTCCAGGACCTCCACAGCGCCCAGGTGGAGGAGCGCACCGTCGTCGGCGACATCCGCCGCGAGGTCGCCAAGGCGGAGGCCGACGTCGAGCAGGTGCGCCAGCGCGCCGCCCGCCACCAGGCCCGGCTCGACTCCGGTGCGGTGTCCGCCAAGGAGGCCCAGGCGCTGCAGGGTGAGCTCGAGCAGCTCGCCCGCCGCCAGGGCGACCTGGAGGAGACCGAGCTCGAAGTCATGGAGCGCCTCGAGGAGGCCGAGTCCCGGCTCGCCGAGCTCGGCGAGCAGGAGGCGGCGATCGCCGCGGACGTCGCCCGGCACGTCGCCACCCGCGACGCCGAGTGGGCGACCATCGACGGCCAGCTCGAGTCCGTGGCCAAGGAGCGTGCCGCCGCCGCGGCGCAGATCGACGCCGGCCTGCTCGCCCTGTACGACCGCGTCCGCGAGCGCACCGGCGGCCTGGCCGCCGTCGCCCTCTACGGCTCGCGCACCGAAGGGACCCAGCTCGACTTCTCCCTCACCGAGCTCGACGCGATCCACTCCGCCCCGGCCGAGCAGGTCGTCCAGCACGAGGACTACGGCTACATCATCGTGAGGATGGAGCCGAAGTGAGCCAGGCCAGCCTCTTCGACGCCGAGCCCCCCGTCACGACGGCGGTGGGCGCGGGGGAGCAGGGGCTGGCCGGCTCCGGGCGGCGGCTCGTCGTCGAGGCCGACGGCGGCTCCCGCGGCAACCCCGGGCCCGCGGGCTACGGGGCGCTCGTGCGGGAGGGGGACACGGTGCTCGCCGAGCGCGCCGAGTACCTCGGGGAGGTCTCGAACAACGTCGCCGAGTACAGCGGCCTGCTCGCCGGGCTGCGCGCCGTCGCCGAGATCGACCCGACGGCGCGGGTCGAGGTGCGCATGGACTCCCGGCTCGTCGTCGAGCAGATGTCGGGGCGCTGGAAGATCAAGCACGCCGACATGCGCCGCCTCGCCGACGAGGCCCGCACGATCCTCCCGCCCGGCCAGGTGACCTACACCTGGGTCCCCCGCGCCGAGAACTCGGCTGCCGACGCCCTCGCCAACGCCGCCATGGACAGCCGCCGCACCATCACCAACAACTACCCCGACAGCTCACTTACCGCCGACAGCTCACTTAGCCCCGACAGTACAGTTACCGCCGACGACGGAGCCCGGCCCGCCACGACCGCCGGCACCGACGAGGACTGGGACGAGGAACCGCCCATCCCCGACGTCGACACCGGAGCCCCATCCCTCTCCGACCCCGGCGCCATCACCCTCGTGCTCGTCAGCCCGGGCTGGGCCCCGCGCGACGGTGAGGAGGACCCCGAGCTCACCGACGAGGGTCTGGAGCTGGCGGGAGGCGCAGCGGCCGTCGTCGACCGGATCGGCGACACGCTGTGGCCGCACCTGCACCGCCCCACGATGCTCCTCGCCTCCCCTCTCGTGCGCGCCCAGCAGACCGCCGAGCTCATCAGCGAGGTCGCCGACCTCGGCATCCCCACCGTCGACGACGACTTCGCCGCCGCCGCGCCCGGGGAGTCGCGCGCGGAGCTTGCCGTACGCGTCGAGCGGGCCCTGGCTCGGCTGGACGACACGTGCGGGGGCTGCACCGTCGTCGTCGCCGCCCACGCCGACGTCATCGCCGCGGTCATCGGGACGGTCGTCGAGGCGCCCACCGAGGCGTGGGACGTCTTCCGCATCGCGCCCGGCACGCTCAGCGTGGTCCGCCGTTGGAGCGGGCGCGGAGAGGTCCATGTCATGGGCTGCCCGGCGCAGCTCGTGGGCAGCGAGGTCGGCTAGACTCGGCGGGCGGATGAGTCGGCCAGGCGGTCGCGGCGCCCCTCGGGGCGACGAGGAACGTCCGGGCTCCGCAGAGCAGGGTGGTGGGTAACGCCCACCCGGGGTGACCCGCGGGACAGTGCCACAGAGAGCAGACCGCCGTCGCAGCCTCCGGGCCGCGGCGGTAAGGGTGAAAGGGTGGTGTAAGAGACCACCAGCGTGCCGGGTGACCGGTGCGGCTAGGTAAACCCCACCCGGAGCAAGACCAGACAGCAGGCGCCCGAGGGCTGCTCGCCCGAGCCTGCGGGTAGGTCGCTGGAGGCGTGCGGCAACGTACGTCGTAGATGGATGGCCGCCACCGCGGAGCCGGTAACGGCACCGCGGGACAGAACCCGGCGTACCGGCCGACTCATCCGCCCCTCGTGGGTTTCCGCTCCGCCGCGGGTCGTCCACAGGTTGGCTTCGCGCGCAGCCTGTCCACAGGTGGCGCGGCTGCCGTCACGCGCGTCGGCGGACGACGACATCCTGGAGTCCTCGGCGGGCCCGTCCGCCGCGAGCCGGAGGAGGTCCCGTGCGCGTCCGCCCAGCCGCCGTCATGCTCGCCACCGTCGCCCTCGTGCTCGCCGGGTGCAGTCCCGGGCAGGAGTCCGCGCGGGAGTCACCGCCCGCGCCGCCGAGCGCGCGCCCGAGCTCCGAGCCGACCGCGACGCCCGAGCCCGAACCGTCGGAGAGCTCCTCCGCCCTCGAGGGCCCCACGCTGCCCCCGGAGCTCGCCGCCCGCATGCCGCCCGAGGAGGAGATCGACGGCATGATCCTCGAGGCCGAGGCGGCGTACGTCGCCCACCGCGCCGTGTACGACGCCGCCGCCAGCACCGGCTTCACCGCCCCCGGGCTGGTCGAGAAGCTCTTCGCCACCGCTACCGGTGACGTCCGCGAGCTGCTCGAGGCCGAGGCTGCCGCTTTCGCCGAGGAGGGCCGGGTGATGGACGGTCGAGGCGAGGTGCTCGGGATGGAGCTCTACTCCCTCGTCGTGCCGGAGGCGGATGGTACGGGCCTCGGCATCAACTTCGACGTGTGCGTCCACATCGAGGGCGCCGTCAAGGAGGCCGACGGCACCGTCGTCTACGGGCTCGACGGCGACCCGGTCCGTCTCGTCGTGCGCCTCACCGACCACGAGGGCGCCTGGCTCCTGGCCAGCCAGAGCGTGCAGGAGGGCCCGTGCCCCGAGCACCTCAGCGGCTGACGGCAGCCACCCGCGGACGCGCGGCGGTGCCCTGCGGCGACTACCGTCGGCCACGAGCACCGCCGCCCCCGGAGGACGACATGCGCACGGACCTGGCCCACGACGCCGCAGCAACAGCGGTTGCCGGCGTGGGCGCCTCCTGGGTGATGAACCGGGCGACCACCGCCTTCCAGCAGCGGCAGTCGCCGGAGTCGCGGCGGCGCGAGAAGGAGGCGAGCGGCGACGTCGCCTACGCCGCCCTCATGCAGCGCGTGGCCGGCGTCGTGGGCGGGCAGCTCGACCCGGGAACGGCGGAGCGGCTCGGCCTCGCGTTCCACTACGCCATGGGCACCGCCCTCGTCCCCGGGTACGTCCTCCTGCGCCGTCGCCTAGGTATGCGGCCGCTCACGGCGGGGCTCGCCCTCGGCCTGTCCGTCTCCCTCCTCGTCGACGAGGTGGCGAACCCGCTCCTCGGGTCCGCGGCCCCGCCGCAGGACTACCCGCTCGCCTCCCACGTGCGGGGGCTGGTCGGGCACGTCGCGTTCGGGCTCTCAGTACCCGCCCTCTTCGAGGGGACGACGGCGGCGCTCGCCCGGCTCACGCGTCCTTGACGGCGGTGATGCTGTAGGTCGTGGGGACGTTCTGGCGCAGCGGCTCGGGGAAGGCCCAGTCGGCGCCCACCGGCTCCATCAGCGGGTGCGCCGGCCACGGGCAGGTCTGCTGCTCCCCAAAGCTCGTGATGCGCAGGCCCGCGCCCAGCAGAGAACCGATGATCTCGGCCAGCGAGTGCGGCCACTCGTAGGTGCGCGGGTGGGCGATCACCCGCTCGTCGCCGGTGTAGGAGATCTCGTCGTCCCACACCTGCGCCAGCCCGGTGGGGAAGTAGCGGTAGCGCACCTCGAGGAGGTCGCTGCGCCCGTCGTCGAGCGTGTAGAGCATGGGGTGGCCGTCCCGGATGAAGAAGGTCCCGCCGGGGCGGAGCAGCCGGGCGATGCTGCGCGCCCAGGAGGTGAGGTCGGGCAGCCAGGTCACCGTGCCGATGCTCGTGTAGACGACGTCGAAGGTGTCCGCGACGGCGTCGGCCGCGTGCTGCGCGTCGGCCTCGACGAAGCGCGCCTCCAGCCCGCACTCCCGCGCGAGCTCGCGGGCGACCTCCAGGCTGCGCGGGGACAGGTCGACCCCGGTGACCCGCGCCCCGAGGCGGGCCAGGGACAGGGTGTCCTGGCCGACGTGGCACTGGAGGTGCACGAGGTCCAGCCCCCGCACCGTGCCGCCCGGCAGGTGCGGGGCGAGGAGGGCGAGGTCGTCGGTGACGACGTCGCTGATCCGCTCCGGGTCGGCGACGAAGCCGGGCAGGTCGTACATCGCGGAGCCGGCGTGGATGTCGGCGCGGTCGTCCCAGTTGGTCCGGTTGACGAGCACCGCCTCGGTCGGGTCGACGGCGGCGTCGGAGCCGGGCGGCACGTCAGGATGAGCAAGCATGGCGGGACCGTAGCGGCGACGGCGTCACCCGGGCCAGGCTTTTCGGACCGGTGTGGACGTGAAATGCCCTCCCGCGGACACCCGTGGCTGTGCCACGATGAGCCGCACCGACCGCCCACCCGCAGGAGCCTCCCGTGACGAGCGACGTCGTCCACCGCACCGCCGCGCCCCGCACCGGGTCCCCGGTCCTCGAGGTCTCGGGGCTCGTCCGCCGCTTCGGTGACCTCACCGCCGTCGACGGCGTCTCCTTCCGTATCGCCCCGGGGGAGACCTACGGCCTGCTCGGCCCCAACGGCGCCGGGAAGACGACGACGATCTCCATGGTCGCCGGCCTCCTCGCCTCCGACGCCGGCGAGGTCCGCGTCGGAGGGCGCCGGATGGGCCCCCGGGAGGTGGAGCCCAAGCGCTACCTCGGCCTCGTCCCGCAGGAGCTCGCCATCTACCCCGAGCTCACCGCCCGGGAGAACCTCCAGTTCTTCGGACGCCTCCACGGCCTCAGCGGCGGCGCGCTCAAGCGGCGGACCGCCGAGGTCCTCGAGCTCATCGGCCTCACGGACCGCGCCAAGGACCAGACCAAGGAGTTCTCCGGCGGCATGAAGCGCCGCCTCAACATCGGCGTCGGCCTGCTCCACAGCCCCGAGCTGCTCATCCTCGACGAGCCGACCGTCGGGGTGGACCCGCAGTCGCGCAACGCGATCCTCGAGTCCGTCGAGGCGCTTTCCACCGAGGGCATGGCCGTCCTCTACACGACGCACTACATGGAGGAGGCCGAACGCCTCTGCGATCGCATCGGCATCATCGACGCCGGGCGCATCCAGGCCGAGGGCACCCGCCACGAGCTCATCCGCATCATCGGTGAGCTCGACGAGATCCGCCTCGTCGGCACCGGCGACACCGCCGCGGCCGCCACCGCGCTGCGCGAGCTGCCCGCCGTCGAGAACGTCGTCGTCGAGGGCCGCGACCTCATCCTCCACCTGCGTGAGGCGCCGACGGCGGTGGCCGGTGTCGTGACGACCGCCGGGCGCAGCGGGATGGAGCTCTCCGACGTCGAGATCACCCGGCCCGACCTCGAGTCGGTCTTCCTCCACCTCACCGGCAAGGCGCTGCGGGACTGACATGCGCGCGCTCCTCACGATGGCCGCCAGCGACCTGCGCCAGCGGGTCCGCGACCGCTCCGTCCTCATCATGGGCATCCTCGTGCCCGTTGCCCTCATGTTCGTCATGAACCTCGTGTTCGCGGGTGGAGAGACGCCCGAGCTCGACGCCGTCACCGTGGCGGCCGCCGCCCCCGCCGACGACGAGCTCGCCGCCACCCTCCTCACCACGCTGGCGGGGATCGAGGACTTCGAGGTCACCGTCGAGGACGTCACGCCGGAGGAGGTCCGGCCCTTCGCCGAGTCCGGGGACGCGGCGCTCGGGATCCTCGTTCCCGACGGTTTCGGGGCGGCGGTCACTGCTGGGGAGCCCGTCACCGTCGACCTCGTCGAGGGGAACGGCGCCGGCCTGGAGACCGACGTCCTCGTCCTCGTCGTCCGCGGCGTCACCGAGCAGATGACCGCCGGGACAGTCGCCACCCAGGCCGGGGCCGGCCTCGGACTGGAGGAGGAGGCGGTGGGCGCGATCGGGCAGCAGGTGGCCCAGGCGGCCCCCGCCGTCACCGCCGTGGAAGGGACGACCGCGACCGAGCAGCTCGACCCCGCCGCCACGACGGTCGCCGGTCAGGCGGGCCTCTTCCTGCTGTTCACCGTCGGCTTCGGGGTGCTCGCCCTGGTCAACGAGCGGGAGCAGGGCACCCTGGCGCGGCTGCGGTCGATGCCGATGCGGCCCGGGCTCATCGTCGGAGCCAAGGCGCTGTCGAGCTACGTCCTCGGGGTGGCCGCCACCCTCGTGCTCATCACGGCCGGGACGTTCCTGTTCGACGTCGACTTCGGCTCCGAGGCCGTCGTCGTCGTCCTCGTGCTGTGCGTCGTCGCCGCTGCAACCTCGCTCATGTTCGTCGTCGCCCGCGTGGCGCGCACCGCCGAGCAGGCCGGGGTGGCGCAGGCGATCCTCGCCGTCGTCCTGGGGATGGCGGGCGGGGCCTTCTTCCCGATCGCCGCGGGCGGGCTGGCCGCCACGCTCCTCGACCTCAACCCCGTCGCCGCCTTCACCCGCGCGCTCGGCATCACGTCGGGCGGCGGGGGCCTGGCCGACGTCGCCGGACCGGTCGGGATGATGCTCGCCTTCGCCGCCGTGTGCGCGCTCCTCTCGCGGCTCGTGCCCGACCGCGGGGTGACGGCATGAGGGCGCCCCTGGCGATCGCCGGCACCGAGCTGCGCCGCTTCGTGCGCGACCGCTCGAACATCTTCTTCGCGCTCATCTTCCCGCTGCTCCTCGTCGTCGTCATCGGGTTGCAGTTCGGGGGCGGCGGGCCCTCGGGCCGTGTGGCGCTCACCGGCAGCGGCGGCGAGCTGAGCACCGCGCTCGCGGCCGAGCTCACCGACGCCGGCGGCACCGTGACCGAGGCCGACGCCGAGGACATGCGCACTCTCGTCGCCCGCGGACGCGTGGACATCGGTCTGCTCGTCGACGACGCCGCCGAGGAGGCCTTCGCGGTGGGCGCGCCCGCGCAGGTCGAGCTCATCTCCTCCTCCGACGCCGCCTCCCCGACGGCGGCCCAGCTCGTGCGCACCGCGCTGCAGACGCTGTCCCTCGACCACATCCAGCTGACCGCCCTCACCGCCGCTGGCGCGCCCGCCGACGAGGCACAGGCCGCCCTCGCGCAGAGCCGGGAGGCGGTGGCACCGGTCGAGCTGAGCGTCGTCGACGTCGACGAGATCGCCCAGGAGCTCGGCGGCCTGGGCCAGTTCGACCTGGGCGCGGCGACGATGATGCTGCTCTTCGTCTTCCTCTCCACCCTCGGCAGCGCCGTCACCCTCATCCAGTCCCGCCGCCTCGGCGTCCAGGGCCGGGTGCTCGCCGCGCCGGTGTCCGGGACGCAGGCGATCCTCGGCCAGCTCCTCGGCCGGTGGGTCATCGCCAGCTTCCAGGGCGTCTACATCATGGTGGCCAGCGTGCTGCTCTTCGACGTCGACTTCGGCGACGTGGGGCTGGCGCTGCTCATCGTCCTCGTCTTCGGGGTGGTGGCGACGGGCGCGGCCATGCTGCTCGGCTCCCTCATGGACCACGAGGGCGCGGCCAACGGCGTGGCCGTCGGCCTGGGGCTCGTGCTCGCCGCGCTCGGTGGCTGCATGTTCCCCCTCGAGCTCATGCCCGACACCCTGCAGTCGGTCGCCCACGTCACCCCGCACGCCTGGGGCTACGAGGCCTTCGCCGAGATCCAGCGCCACGGCGGCGGCCTGGCTGACATCGCCCCGCAGCTGGGCGTGCTCGCGGCGATGGCGCTCGGGCTGGTCCTCCTCGGCGCGTGGGCACTGCGCCGCAGCGTCGCGCGGGCGATGTAGCTGGGCGAGCGCGGCGCGTCCCGCCTCCGAGGCTGCTGAGCGATGGGGAGTTCTCCCCAGGGGGAGGGCTCGTCCGGACGCCTCCCACTGGGGTAGAAATGGGCGGCGAACCGACACCGGAGGAGCAGCACCATGGGCCGACTCGAGGTGGCCCTGTACTGGCTCGCGGCCGCAACCGGCGCACCGGACAACGTCCAGGACGCCGTCCTGAAAGAGCGATGACTCACCCGGCTGGTATCCGCCCCGTGCGGCTCGTGTGGCGGGACGCCCTGCTGGGAAGTCCGCTGCGCCAGTTCCAGGTCGTGCTCCTCACGTCCATGGCGGTGGCGTTCTGGATCTTCGGGATCGTCGATGTCCTCTCCTTGCCGCGGGAGGGAGTGGAGGGCACCCTCGCCGATCTTGCCGCCGGCGCTCTGGGGGACCGGTGGCACTCCTTCCTGGTCGCGCTCCTCGTCTGGGCACACGTCCCGCTCCTGCTCGCCTTGTGGTGCTGGGGAGCGGTGCTGGCAGCGCGCTCGGCGGTGGCCGAGTGGCGCGGGCCCGACGCCGGGACAGGTGCCAGCGGAGCCGTCGGCCGTCTCCCGGCAGGCTTCGTCGGCTGGGGCGCTCTTGCTGTGGGCATGCTGGCGCACTCTGCTGCCAGTCTCATGCCCGGGCACGCTCTCCTCTGGGACGAGCACTACGGCCTGACCCAGTGGGTGGCCCTGCTCTGGTGGGCCGTGGCGCTCGCCATGCTGGCCGTCGTCCTGGCCGGTGCGGTGCGCCGGCGGCGGCAGCGCCTCGAGCGGGAGCGCCGACGAGAGGCCGGGCGGGTCGCCGCCGCGGAGCGCCGGGCGGCAGCGAAGGCCGCCAAGCGCCAAGGGAGGGGACGCTGATGGCCGAGGTGAGGATGGCACCGTGAACGACCTGTACCTCCTGTCCGACCCGGACCCCGCGGTGTGGTTCGCGGTGCCGAACCGGTACCCGGACCAGGACGCCCGCGACCCGCGGGCGTGGGCGCGGATGGTCGCCGCCGAGGTGGCCACCGACCGCAAGGACCGCAAGCTCCTCGAGCGGATCCTCGAGGACCTGGCCCGCTCCGAGAACGGCCGCGACGAGGGGCTGGCCTACCTCTTCCTGCCGCCCGACAAGCGGCCGATGCATCTGGCGCGCCTGCGTTCGCTGCCCACGGAGGACCTGCCGGACGAGCCGCCCGCCGGGCCGCTCGAGCCCGCCACCGATGTCTACGACGCGGACCGGCTGGGTCAGGCCGTCCGGACCGTC
The DNA here is from genome assembly GCF_047302425.1 of Georgenia phoenicis. NCBI lineage: Bacteria > Bacillati > Actinomycetota > Actinomycetes > Allobogoriellales > Allobogoriellaceae > Georgenia > Georgenia phoenicis. Next base: position 1,634,579 of record NZ_CP154855.1, read on the forward strand.
TTCGCCGGGCTCGCCGATGAGCAGCGCGGCGACCTTCTCGTCACCGTGGCCTACCGGTGGACGCTGGGCCCCACGTCGGTTCTTCTCACGCTGTCCACCCTCGACCCCGGTGAGGCGGTGGCCATGGTCGGCGAGCTCGACACCTTCGCCGACGACGTGTGGGTCGAGGACGAGGACGGCCGTCCGGTGCGTGCCGACGACGTGCCCGCATCCGCAGGGGGCGAGTGATGGGCGAGCCCAAGGGGCGAGCCGGCCATGAGCGGGCGCGCCGCGAGCAGGCCGACGAGCAGCTGTCCTTCACCGAGGCGGCGGCACTGCACCGCTCCGGCCACGGCGAGGTCCTCACCGACGAGGAGAGGGAGAGCATCGGCGCGGGTGCCAGCGGGCTGGCGGTGGTCACGCTGCTCGCCGGGCTCTTCGGGCTCGGGCCGGTCGGGCTGGTGACCGGCTACGTCGCACTCCACGGCCGACCGACGTCGAGCTGGATCGCCGTGCTGGGCATGACGCTCAGTGCGCTGCACACGGTCCTGCTCGCCGTCGCCCTCGTCCTGGCGATCGCGGCCGGCTGAGCTGCGGTCTGAAGCGCGCCGCTTCGCCGATGTCCCCCGTTGTCCTTCGAGCTCCCCCTTCCGCTCGGGCTGCGGTGGGGAGAACCGGGAAGGTCACCGGCGCGGATCAGGCCCGCCCGCGTAGCATCGGTCCATGGCCGAGGACTCCGTGCGCGTGGACAGCTGGCTATGGGCGGTGCGGATCTTCAAGACCCGCAGCCAGGCCCAGGCCGCTTGCCGCGGTGGCCACGTGCGCGTCGACGGTGACCGCGCCAAGCCCGCCACGCTCGTCGGCGTTGGCAGCCGCGTGGTCGTGACGGGCGGCCCGCAGGAGCGCACCGTCGTCGTCCAGCGGCCGCTGCGCAAGCGCGTCGGCGCCCCGCTCGCCGCCCAGGCGATGATCGACGAGACCCCGCCGCCCCCGCCGAAGGTGGAGCAGGCCGCCGTCCCGGTGCGCGAGCGCGGCGCCGGCCGCCCCACCAAGCGCGAGCGGCGCGACCTCACGCGGTTGCGCGGCTACTGAGGCGTGGGCAGCGAAGCGAGACGCCGAGCCTCAGCCTCGCCGCTGGCCACCGGGACGCGGCAGTTCGCCCTCGTCGTCACGGTGACGGCGGCTGTGGGGTTCTGGCTCTCGAACGTCGTCCTCTCCCATCGGCGTCTCGGCCGACCGGTGACGGCGGAGAAGGTGCTGGCGGGCCTCACCTCAGACAGCACCGCCGAGCGCTGGTACGCCGTCGTGGGAGGCCTACTGCTCTACGGTCACCTCCCCGTGATGGCGCTCCTCGCGTGCTGGGGCGCGGCGCTGGTCGCGCACTCCACGGTGCGGGCGTGGCGAGAGCCGCTGGCCGAGCAGGTGAAGATCACGGTCGGTGAGGCGGTCGTCCTGACGCCCGACCTCGAGCGGGTGATGCGACGCGAACCAACGGACCACATCCCATCGGTCGGCACCTTCTGGGGGGCGGTGTTCGCGGGCGCATTCGCCACGCGCGCGGCCTTCAGCAGCTGGACCCTGGATGGTGCCCCCTTCCTGGACCGTTTCTTCGGCCCCGCCCTGTGGGTCGCCCTGCTCTGGGGAGCAGTCGCGGTCCTTGTCGCTGTCTCCGCGGCGGGCATGCACCTGCGCCGTAGGCGGTACCTGCGCGATCCCCGCAATCGCCCACGGCTGAGGCGCCACACGCGCCAGCAGCCGCTGACCTTCCGCCCGCTGGAACCGCCCACGGACCGGCAGCGGCGTGCCGACGGTCACCTGGTAGGCGCGATCATCTGCGCGGCGCTCGGGCTGGGCCCGCTCGGCCTCGCCCTGGGCGTCTGGCGCCTGCGGTACACGAGCAACGGGTGGGGCGGGGCGCTTCTCCTCGTCGTCAACGGTCTGAGCTCCGTCGTCATGGGGGCGGCGCTCGTGATCGCCGTTACTTGAGGGCCCGGCCTACGGGCGGAGCTGCGCCGCCTGGGCCTCGTGCTCGGCACGCACCCGCGCGTCGCCCAGGCGCGGGTCGAGCGGGGCGACGCCGGCCGTGAGGTCGTCGATGTAGCGGTGGTCGGCGGCGATGCGGCGGCTGGCCTCCGTGGCGTCGGCCACCCGCCCGTGCCCGGGGACGACGGCGTCACACCCGGCGACGACGTCCGCCAGCCGCTGGAGGGACTTGCGGTAGGCGTCGACGGCGCCCGGATCGTCGTCGAGGAGCGGCACCTCGATGTCGGAGAGCACGTCCCCGGCGACGAGGACGCCGTCGTCGGGCAGGTGGAGGCTCGCGTGCCCGGGAGCGTGGCCCGGGGTGAGGACGACGACGGCGCGTGGGCCGGTCCACGGCAGCTCGGTGGTGTCCGGTGGGAGCGGCGTCGTCCCGCCGACGACGTCCCACTGGTGGCCGGGGAGGTCGCGTGCCGCCTGTTCGGCGAGCTCGTCGTCCGAGTAGGCGGCCGCGGCCGCGGGCGTGGCCCAGCGCGGGACGTCGGGCAGCGTCGTCGACCACAGCACGTGGTCCCAGTGCGGGTGGGTGGAGAAGGCGGCGGCCACGTGCCAGCCCCGCTCGGTGAGCTCGCGCTGGAGCGAGACGAGGTCTGCCGGCGTGAGGGCGGGGTCGACGAGGAGGCAGGCGCCGTCGTCGTCCACGACGACGGTGGAGGTGGTGAGCCAGGTGGGGGAGGTGGTGACCCAGACGCGGGCGGAGACCTGCTCGAGCACGTCAGCGGTGGTTGGCGGCCGCCAGAGCAGCGGCCCCGACGATGCCGGCCTGGTTGCGCAGGGCTGCGGGCACGATCGGTGCCTGGAGCTTGAGGAGCGGGAGGAACTGGTCGGCCTTCTTGCTCACGCCCCCGCCGACGACGATGAGGTCGGGGGAGAAGAGCATCTCGACCGTCTCGAAGTAGCGCTGCAGGCGCTTGGCCCACTTCTTCCACGATAAGTCCTCGCGCTCGCGGGCGGAGTCGGCGGCGCGGCTCTCGGCGTCGTGGCCGTCGATCTCGAGGTGCCCGAGCTCGGTGTTGGGCACGAGGGTGCCGTTCGCGATAAGCGCGGAGCCGATCCCTGTGCCGAGCGTGACGACGAGGACGAGGCCCTCGACGCCCTTGGCCGCGCCGTAGACGGTCTCGGCGTAGCCGGCGGCGTCGGCGTCGTTGACCGCGACGACCCGCCGGCCGATCGCCTCGCTCATCACCTGCGGGACGTCCACGCCCCGCCACGACTCGTGGAGGTTGGCGATGAAGGGGACGACGCCGTGCTTGATCGGCGCGGGGAAGGTCAGCCCGATCGGCACGTCAGGGGCGAGCTCGAAGCCGCCGACGAGCTCCTCGACGACCGCCGCGACCGCCTTCGGTGTGGACTTCGCGGGGGTGGGGATGCGCACGCGCTCGGTGGTCAGCTCACCGGCGGCGAGATCGACCGGGGCCCCCTTGATCCCCGAGCCGCCGATGTCGATGCCGAAGGCGACGGGGGTGCTGGTCGTGGGCATCGGTACTGCTCCGGTGGTTCGACGGCGGTGAGCGACTCGGAGCCTACCGCCAGCCGGTCACGCGGGCTGGTCGAGCGACGCGCGCCAGGCGTCCAGTCCCTGCTGCACCTCCGCATCGGTGCGGTGCTCCACGCGTGTCATCAGCGTCCACCGCACGCCGAACGGGTCCTGGACGGAGGCGAAGCGGTCGCCGGTCACCGCGAAGTCGGCCGCCTCCTCTCGGACCCGCGCGCCCCGCTCGCGGGCGACGGCGAGGGTCGCGTCGACGTCGGGGACGTAGACGGCGATCGAGAAGCGCGCGTCGTCGCTGCCCGGGTCGTTGGGCACCGCGTGGAACTGCGGGTTGGGGTCCATGACGGTCATGCGGCCGTGCCCGAGGTCGAGCTCGCAGTGCCAGACGGAGCCGTCGGGCCCGTCCATGCGGGTGACGACGCGCGCGCCGAGGACGGTGCAGTAGAAGTCGATCGCCTGGGTTGCGGGGGAGACGACGACGAGCGGGCTGAGGGAGGTGTAGCCCTCCGGAAGGTGTGTGCTCATGCCCTCAAGCCTCCCTAGAGTGCTGCACGTGGGGCTTGAAGATCCGCGCCAACGTCGCGACGGCACCGTCCTGTGGCCGGCGGCGGGCGCGGACGTCTTCGACTCCGGCCGCCTCCCGCTGCCCGGCCCGCTCGCGGAGGTCGGCGCCTACTACTGGTGGGTGGCCTGGCGGCGCGCCGAGCGCGTCCCCTTCCGCCAGCAGGTCCTGTCCCACCCCGTCACCCACCTCACGGTCGAGGCGGCCGAGGGTGGGGTGCTCCACGGCCTGCCCGTCCCCGCGGCGCTCGTCCACGGCCTCGTCACCCGCGTCTTCACCGTCGACCTGCCCGTCGCCGGCCGGGTCGCCGGGCTCGCCTTCCACCCCGGCGGCCTCGCCGCGCTGCTCGGGCGGAGCGTCGCCGACCTCACCGACACGGTCGTGCCCGCGCGGGAGGTGCTGGGCGACGTCGTCGGCCCCCTCACCCGCGACGTGCTCGCTGAGGACGACGACGGCGCCCGCCGCGACGTCGTCGTCGGCCACGTGTCCGAGGTGCTCGCGCCGCGGCTCGACGCGGTGCGCGCCGACGAGGGCTACCGCACGGTGCGCGAGGCGGTGACGCTCATGCGGCGCCGCGAGCACGTGACGGTGGCGCCGGTGGCCGCGGAGCTGCACGTGTCGGTCCGCACGCTGCAGCGGCTCTTCGCCCGGTACGTCGGGGCCTCGCCGCTGTGGGTGCTGCGGCGGCACCGGCTGCAGGACGCCGTCGCCGCGCTGGACGCGGGGGAGGGCCAGGACCTCGCGGCCCTGGCGGCGTCCCTCGGCTTCGCCGACCACGCCCACTTCACCCGCGCCTTCACCGCCGTCGTCGGCGTCCCGCCCTCGACGTACCGCCGCGCGTAGCCCCACTCCCTCCTCCGCCGAGTACGCACCGACGGTCACGACGGCGCCCGCCCGAGGCCCGCCCGGTGACCGTCGGTGCGTACTCGCGAGGAGGGTGGGTCAGGGCAGGGTGAGGATCTCGGCGCCGCTCTCCGTCACGAGCACCATGTGCTCGAACTGGGCGGTGCGACCGCGGTCGGTGGTGACGGCGGTCCAGCCGTCGTCCCACAGGTCCCACTCGGGGGAGCCGAGGGTGAGCATGGGCTCGATCGTGAAGACCATGCCCGGCTCCATGACCTCGTTGTGCTCGGGAGCGGCGTCGTAGTGGGGGACGATGAGCCCGGAGTGGAAGGCGCGGCCCACGCCGTGGCCGGTGAACTCGCGCACCACCCCGTACTCGAAGCGCTTGGCGTACGCCTCGATGACGCGGCCGATGACGTTGATCTCCCGGCCGGGCTTGACCGCCCGGATGCCGCGCTCCATCGCCTTGCGGGTGCGCTCGACGAGGAGGCGGGACTCCTCGTCGACGTCGCCGACGAGGAAGGTCGCGCTGTTGTCGCCGTGGACGCCCTCGCGGAAGAGGGTGATGTCGATGTTGACGATGTCCCCGTCCCTGAGGACGGTGCTGTCCGGGATGCCGTGGCACACGACCTCGTTGACCGAGGTGCACAGCCCCTTGGGGAAGCCGCGGTAGCCGAGGGAGGAGGGGTAGGCGCCGTGCTGGAGGGCGAACTCGTGGCCGATGAGGTCGAGCTCGTCGGTCGTGATGCCGAGCCGGACCGCCGCACCCACGTGGGCCAGCGCCTGGGCCGCGAGGCGGGCGGTGCGCCGGATGCGCTCGATCGTCTCGGCGTCGTTGACCTCGCTGCCCGTGAAGGGCTGCGGCTCGGGCCTGTCGACGTACTCGGGGTACTCGATCGAGGTGGGGACGGGCCGCCGCGGGGAGATGGTTCCGGGTGTCAGGGTGCCCAGCGGGGCGCGATCGGCAAGCATGGGAGGAGTCTACGTACGGCCCGACGAAGGAGGCGCCATGGCCAGCGTGCACGAGCCTGCTGAGAACCGCGAGGACCGCATCGAGAAGGTCACCAAGCCGCACGGCCTCGGGGAGTTCTACCTCAACACCCGCACGGGCGAGATCGAGGAGGGCAAGGTCTCCGGCGCGCTCAACCGCATGGGGCCCTACCCCACCCGCGAGGCGGCGGCCGAGGCCTACGAGCGCGCGGCGGACCGCAACGAGGCCTGGGACGAGGAGGACAAGGCCTGGAAGGACGACGACTGACCTGGTCCGGGCGGCGGCGCCGGCCCGCTTCGCTGAGCTCCCCGGTTCTCCTCTGACCTCCCACCCGGGAACGGGTGGCGCTGAAGAGAACCGGGGAGGTCACGCCGGGTGGCCGCCAGTGAGCGCGCGCTACTCGGCGAAGGTGTGCTCGGGGCCGGGGAAGGCACGCTCGCGCACGGCCTCGGCGTAGGTGCGGGTCGCGGTGTACAGCGCCGCCCCGACGTCCCCGAACTTCTTGGCGAAGCGCGGCGCCCACGCCGTCATCCCCGCCATGTCGGTCCACACGAGCACCTGGCCGTCGCAGCTCGGCCCGGCGCCGATCCCGATCGTCGGCACGTGGAGCACCTCCGTGGCACGCTCGGCCACCGGGGCGGGCACCATCTCGAGGACGACGGCGACGGCGCCGGCCTCCTGGAGGGCGACGGCGTCCTGCACGAGCCGCTCGGCGGCCTCGTCACCGCGCCCCTGCACCCGCGCACCGCCGAGGACGTTCTCCGACTGCGGCGTGAAGCCGAGGTGGCCCACCACCGGGATGCCCGACTCCGACAGCAGCCGCACGTGGGCGGCGATGCGCTCCCCGCCCTCGAGCTTGACGGCGTGCACGCCGGCCTCCTTGAGCATCCGCGCCGCGGAGGCGAAGGCCTGTTGCGGGGAGGCCTCGTAGGAGCCGAAGGGCAGGTCGGCGACGACCATCGCCCGGTGCGCGGCACCGGCGACGGCGCGCGCGGCGGGGATCATCTCGTCGAGAGTCACGGGGATCGTGCCGCCCAGGCCGAGCATGGTGTTCCCGATCGAGTCCCCGACGAGCAGCATGTCGATGCCCGCCTCGTCGAAGATCCGCCCGGTCACGGCGTCGTAGGCGGTGAGCATCGTGATCGGCTCGCCCCGCTCCTTCATCTGCGCCAGGTGGTGGACCCGCACCCGCTTGGGGACGGGCACCCCGGCGGTCGCGCCGGCGGGGGTGGAGGCTGGGGTCTGCTCGCTCATCGTCGTTCGTTCTCCAGGTGGGTGTGCTGGTGCCCCGACCCTACGCGTCCCGCGGACATCGGGCGCCGTGCGCCGGGTGCTGTGTCAGGATCGGCCCTGACCAGGCCACGTTCGTCGTCAAGGGAGACACTTCATGCCCGTGCTCAGCGACCTGCTCACCGCGCTCCGCAGCGGCGCGGTGGAGATCGTCGACCTCACCGCGCCCCTGAGCTCCCAGACGCCGATCCTCGAGCTGCCCGAGCAGTTCGGGCAGACGGCGCGCTTCGAGCTCGAGGAGATCTCGCGCTACGACGACCGCGGGCCGGCCTGGTACTGGAACAACTTCCGCACCGGTGAGCACACCGGCACCCACTTCGACGCCCCCAACCACTGGGCCAGCGGCCGCGACCTCGCCGACATCGCCTCCGTGCCGGTCGGCGCGCTCGTGGCGCCCGCCGTCGTCCTCGACGTCACCGAGCACGTGGCCGCGGACCCGGACTTCCTCATCGAGCGCGAGCACATCGAGGCCTTCGTCGCCGAGCACGGCCCGCTGCCCGAGGGCGGGTGGCTGCTGTGCCGCACCGGCTGGTCGGCACGCACGAGCCAGGAGGACATGATCAACCGCGCCGACGACGGCCCGCACAGCCCCGGCATGTCCGTCGAGGCGGCCCGGTGGGTCGCCGAGGAGAGCCCGCTGCAGGGCATCGGTGTGGACACCGTCGGCACCGACGCGGGCGCGGCGGGCGGCTTCGACCCGCTGTTCCCCTGCCACCACTTCCTCCTCGGCAACGGCAAGTACGGCCTGTCGCAGCTGCGCAACCTCGACCGGCTCCCCGCCACCGGCGCCGTCGTCCTCGCCTCGCCGCTGAAGATCGACGGCGGCTCCGGTTCCCCCGTGCGCGTCCTCGCGCTCGTCGAGCGCTAGCCGTGGTCCGCGTCTCGGAGGTCGTCGGCCGGGCGCTCGTCGCGAGCGGGATCGACCACGTCTTCGGCGTCGTCGGCTCGGGCAACTTCCACGTGACCGTCGCGATGATCGACGCCGGGGCCCGGTTCGTCGCGGCCCGTCACGAGGGCGGGGCGGCGACGATGGCGGACGGGTACGCCCGCACCGCGGGCGTACCGGCGGCGCTCACCGTCCACCAGGGCTGCGGCCTGACGAACGCGCTCACCGGCATCGCCGAGGCCGCCAAGTCCCGCACGCCGCTCGTCGTCCTCGCCCCCGAGGCCGTCACCCTCACCTCGAACTTCCACGTCGACCAGGAGGCGATCGCCTACGCCGTCGGCGCGGTCCCGCTGCGGATCACCGACCCGGCCACCGCCGCGGAGGAAACGGCGGCCGCCGTCGCCATGGCCCGCGACGAGCGCCGCACGGTCGTGCTCAACCTGCCCCTCGTCGTCCTCGACGCCGAGATCGAGGACGCGCCGCTGCCGGGCCCCAGCGTCCCGCCGCCCGCCCGGGCCGTCGCCCAGGCCGACCTCGAGCGCCTCACCACCGCGATCCGCACGGCCCGCCGGCCGGTGTTCGTCGCCGGCCGCGGCTCCCGCTCCCCGCAGGCGCGCGAGGCGCTCGTCGCGCTCGCTGACGCGTGCGGTGCGCTGCTGGCGACCTCCGCCGTCGCCAAGGGACTCTTCCACGACGAGCCGTGGTCGCTCGACGTCTCCGGCGGCTTCTCCTCCCCGCTCGCGGCCGAGCTCATCGCCGGCGCGGACCTCGTCGTCGGCTGGGGCTGCGCGCTGAACATGTGGACGATGCGCCACGGGCGGCTCATCGGGGAGGGCGCCACCGTCGTCCAGGTCGACGACACACCCGAGGCGCTGGGCGCGCACCGCGAGCTGAGCTTCGGCGTCGTCGGGGACGTCGCCGCCGCCGCGCGCGGCGCCGAGCGGCTCCTCGGCGCCCACCGCAGCGAGGGCTACCGCAGCGAGGAGTTGCGCGAGCGCCTGCGCCGCGAGCTGCGGTGGCGCGACGTGCCGTACACCGACACGTCCGACGGCGGTCGCATCGACCCGCGCACCCTCACCTCCGCGCTGGACGACCTGCTCCCGCGCGAGCGCGTCGTCGCCGTCGACTCGGGCAACTTCATGGGCTACCCGGCGATGTACCTCGACGTGCCCGACGAGCAGGGCTTCTGCTTCACCCAGGCCTTCCAGTCGATCGGCCTGGGGCTGGCGACGGCGATCGGCGCCGCCCTGGCCCGGCCGGACCGGCTGCCGGTGGCGGCCCTCGGCGACGGCGGCGCGCTCATGGGCGCCGCCGAGCTCGACACGGTCCGCCGGCTGGGGCTACCGATGGTGGTCGTCGTCTACAACGACGACGCCTACGGCGCCGAGGTCCACCACTTCCCCGGCGAGGACCTCGCGACGGTGACCTTCCCGCCCACCGACATCGCCGCCGTCGGCGCCGGCTACGGCTTCGATGCGGTGACCGTGCGCGAGGTGGGCGACCTCGAGGCGGTGCGCGCCTGGCTCGACGGGCCACGCGACCGGCCGCTGCTCGTCGACGCCAAGGTCGTGGCGGACGAGCCGGCGTGGTGGCTCGCGGAGGCCTTCGGGCACTGAGCCGGTGGCGGGCGGACCGTCTCAGGCCGCAGGCGGCGGTGCGGTGCTGCCCCGCACGACCAGCTCCACGGGCAGCAACACCCGCTCGCCGGGGCGCTGGCCGCCGTCGATCTGGCTGACGAGCATGTGCACCAGCCGTTCACCGATGAGGTGAAAGTCCTGGGCCACCGAGGTCAGCGGCGGCCAGAAGTAGGCCGCCTCCGGGACGTCGTCGAAGCCGATGACCGAGACGTCGTGGGGGACCCGGAGGCCTGCCTCGTACAGGGCGCGGTACAGACCCAGCGCCATGAGGTCGTTCGCGCAGAAGACCGCCGTCACGTCGCCCCTGGCGACGTCAGCGGCGATCTGGGCCCCCAGGTCGTGCCCGGCCGCCGCCGACCAGTCGCCTCGGTACGGCGGCGGAACCGGCCGCCCCGCTGCGCGCAGCGTCTCCCGCCAGGCGGTCTCGCGCTCGACGGCCGGCAGCGAGTCGGCGGGCCCCGCCAGGTGGCTGACGGTCCGGTGCCCCAGCCCGAGCAGGTGCTCAACGGCCTGGCGTGACCCGCCGTCCTGGTCGGTGGCCACCGCCGGGTGGTGCCCGGCGAAGTGGGAGTCGGAGACCACCACCGGGATGTGCGGCGGCAGAGTGAGGGTCTCGGGCGTGGTGGACTCGGCGCGGATGATGACGAGGCCGTCGATGGCCATGTCCGCAAGCCCCGCCACGGCCGCGCTCACGTCCTCCGACGTGGGAGTGCGCACGTCCACCAGGGTGACGCCGTAGCCACCCTGGCGGGCGGCGTCCAGGACGGCATCGACGGTGAACGACTCACCGGTACGGCCGAGCTGGTGGGCGATGACACCGATCGTGCGGAATGAACCGTGCTTGAGCGCGCGGGCCGCCGAGTTCGGGACGTACCCCACCTCGTCCATCGCCGCCAGCACGCGATCCCGGGTCTCGGGACGGACCCCGGGGTAGCCCGTGGACACCCGGGAGACCGTCTGCGCGGACACACCGGCGACGGCGGCGACGTCACCGATCGAGGGCGCGGTACGGCGGCGGCGCCGGGGGGGCACGGGCTCGTCGGTGCGTGGCCGCCGCCCGCCGCTGACCGGGTGCGTCTCAAGACTCATGCAGCCCCCTTCGCGGCTCCGTGTCGGCGGGCTTCCTCGCCCGAGCGCCCGGACTGGGCGTCTGAGATAGATGTTGACAGGTTCTGTTCGGTAGTGCCAGAGTATCGCCCAGCGATGTTTACGTAAACATCCTGGTTCACACGAAGGAGTGGACATGGCGATCAGCGCGGCACCGTCAGCTGGAGGCGTCAGGGTGCGCCGGGTCCGGCGACGCTCGTGGCGGGCGTGGACGTTCATCGGCCCGTTCATGCTCGTCTTCGCGCTGGTCTTCCTCGCTCCCATCGCGTACTCGATCGTCATCAGCCTGTTCCGCGACCAGCTCGTCGGTGGCTCGGTGTTCGTCGGGCTGGAGAACTACAGCCGCGCGCTCAACGACCCGCAGTTCTGGTCCGCGCTCGGCCGGGTCAGCATCTTCCTGGTCGTCCAGGTGCCCGTCATGCTCGGCATCTCGCTCTTCGTCGCCATGGCGGTGGACAGCGCCCGCCTGTACGGCTCGAACTTCTTCCGGATCTCCATCTTCCTGCCCTATGCCGTCCCCGCCGTCGTCGCGGCGCTGATGTGGGGCTTCATGTACGGCACCCGGTTCGGGCTCGTCGGCAACATCAACGACGCCTTCGGCATCTCGCTGCCCGCCCCGCTGTCCCCGGAGTTCGTGCTGCTCGCGATCGGCAACATCGTCACGTGGGAGTTCGTCGGCTACAACATGCTGATCTTCTACTCCGCGCTGCGGGTCATCCCCACCTCCCTGTACGAGGCGGCGGAGATCGACGGCGCCGGCCAGTGGCGCGTCGTCCGGTCCATCAAGCTCCCGGCGATCCGCGGCGCGGTGGTGATCGCGACGATCTTCTCGATCATCGGCAGCTTCCAGCTCTTCAACGAGCCGAGCATCCTGCAGAGCCTTGCGCCCAACGCCATCACCACGTACTTCACCCCCAACCTGTACGCCTACAACCTGTCCTTCGCGGGACAGCAGTACAACTACGCCGCGACCGTCGCGATCATCATGGGCCTGCTCACCATGGTCGTCGCCTACGCCGTCCAGCTGCGCGGCATGCGCCGGGAGGCCTGAGCCATGACCGTCGACGTCACCACCACCTCGCAGCCCGCCACCCAGGCCAGGCGCCGTCGCCTCACGACGCTGCGTCCCCGCGTCGTCTCGCGCGAGCGGCCCCGCCGCAGCGCCGTGCTCACCGCCGTCACGGGCATCGTGCTGGTCTACAGCCTGGTGCCGCTCGTGTGGCTCTTCGTCAACGCGACGAAGACCCAGGAGGGCCTGCTGTCCTCCTTCGGGCTGTGGTTCGCGGACGACTTCGCACTCTGGGACAACATCGTCCAGACGCTCAGCTACGACGACGGCATCTTCCTGCGCTGGTTCGCCAACACCCTGCTCTACGTCGTCGCCGGCGCCGGTGGCGCCACCGTGCTGGCGATCATCGGGGGCTACGCCCTGGCGAAGTTCGACTTCCCCGGCAAGCGAGGCGTCTTCGCCGTCGTCATCGGGGCGATCGCCGTTCCCGGCACCGCGCTGGCGGTCCCCACCTTCCTCATGTTCAGCCGCATGGGACTGACGAACACGCCGTGGGCCGTCATCATCCCCTCCCTCATCTCGCCCTTCGGGCTCTACCTCATGTGGACCTTCGCGTCCGAGGCAATCCCCACCGAGCTGCTCGAGGCGGCGCGCATGGATGGGGCGGGGGAGTGGCGCACCTTCCTCTCGATCAGTCTCCGTCTCCTCGCCCCCGGCATCGTCACCGTCGTCCTGTTCACCACCGTGGCGACCTGGAACAACTACTTCCTGCCGCTCATCATGCTCAAGGACCCCGACTGGTACCCCCTGACGATCGGCCTCAACGCCTGGAACGCGCAGGCGGCGACGGCGGGTGGCGAGGCGATCTTCCACCTCGTCATCACGGGCTCCCTGCTCACGATCGTCCCCCTGATCGCCGCCTTCCTCCTCCTCCAGCGGTACTGGCAGTCCGGCCTGGCCGCCGGAAGCGTCAAGGAGTAGGCGCCTCCCAGCCCGCCGAAGTTCCTCCAACCCCCAATGAAGTGAGAGGTCACCCCATGTCCCGAACCCGATCGCGCCGCACCGTCGCCGGTGTCGCGCTCCTGACGTCAGCCGCTCTCGCGCTGAGCGGCTGCGGCGGTGGCGCCGACGACGGCCGCACCGGTGGCGGTGACGCGCCCGCCGGCGAGGTCGACCTCGACGCCGTCCTCGAGGAGGGCGGATCCCTGACCGTCTGGGCCTGGGAGCCCACCCTCGAGCAGGTCGTGGAGGACTTCACGGCCGAGTACCCGAACGTCGAGATCGACCTCGTCAACGCCGGCACCGGCAACGACCAGTACACCGCGCTGCAGAACGCCATGGCCGCCGGCAGCGGCGTGCCGGACGTCGCGCAGGTCGAGTACTACGCGCTCGGCCAGTTCTCCCTCGCCGGCGACCTCGCCGACCTGTCTGCGTTCGGTGCCGGTGAGCTCGACGGCACCTTCACGCCCGGGCCGTGGGCCGCGGTCTCCTCCGGTGACGGCATTGTCGGCCTGCCCATGGACTCCGGTCCCATGGCGATGTTCTACAACGCCGACCTGTTCGAGGAGCACGGCATCGAGGTGCCCACGACGTGGGAAGAGTTCCGCGAGGCGGGCCGCACCCTCAAGGAGGCCGACCCCGGCATCTACATCACCAACGACACCGGTGACGCCGGCTTCACCACCAGCCTCATCTGGCAGGCCGGTGGCCAGCCCTTCCAGGCCGACGGCACCGACGTCACCGTCGACCTCGCCGACGAGGGCAGCACGACCTTCGCCTCGTTCTGGGACACCATGATCGACGAGGAGCTCGTCGCCCCGATCAGCTCCTGGAGCGACGAGTGGTACCAGAGCCTGGGCAACGGATCCATCGCGACCCTCGTCACCGGAGCCTGGATGCCGGCGAACCTCGAGTCCGGCGTCCCAGGCGCCTCCGGCTCCTTCCGGGTCGCCCCGATGCCCCAGTGGGAGGACGGCGGCACGGCGAGCGCGGAGAACGGTGGCAGCTCCCTCGCCGTCCCGGCGGCGAGCAGCAACCCGGAGCTCGCGTACGCGTTCCTCGAGTACGCCAACGTCGGTGACGGCGTGCAGACCCGCGTGGACCTGGGAGCCTTCCCCGCCACCACGGCCCACATCGAGGCCGAGGAGTTCCTCAACGCCGAGTTCGAGTACTTCGGCGGCCAGCAGGCGAACCAGGTGTTCGCCGAGTCTGCGGCCAACGTCGTCGAGGGCTGGCAGTACCTGCCCTACCAGGTCTACGCCAACAGCGTCTTCAACGACTCCGTCGGCCAGGCCTACGTCTCCGACACGACGGTGGCCGAGGGGCTCGCCGCGTGGCAGGACGCCATCGTCTCCTACGGCAACGACCAGGGCTTCACCGTCTCCACTCCCTGACCCAGCCCGGAGGCGCGCCCACCCAGCTGGTGGGCGCGCCCCCGTGCACGACTTCGCCCGCCCAGCGGGAACCCACCGACGAGGCGCGGCTCTGCCCTGCCCTGAACCACCCCAAGAGGAGCGATGAGCAGCTTCGAGATCGGCCAGGAGCACTTCGTGCTTGACGGCCGAGAGCACCAGATCATCTCCGGCGCGATGCACTACTTCCGCATCCACCCCGACCAGTGGGAGGGGCGCATCGCCACCGCCAAGGCGATGGGGCTCAACACGATCGAGACGTACGTCGCCTGGAACTTCCACTCCGCGCAGCGCGGTGAGTTCCGCCTCGACGGGCAACGGGATCTCACGCGCTTCCTGCGCCTCGTGCAGGACGCGGGGATGCACGCGATCGTCCGGCCGGGCCCGTACATCTGCGCGGAGTGGGACAACGGTGGCATCCCGGCGTGGTTGCTCGCGGACCCGGACGTGCAGATGCGTCGCGACGAGCCGCGCTACCTGGCAGCCGTGCAGGAGTACATGGACGCGTTGCTGCCGGTGATCGCGCCGCTCCAGGTGCACCGGGGTGGACCGGTGCTCATGATCCAGGTCGAGAACGAGTACGGCGCCTACGGCGAGGACAAGGTCTACCTCCGCAAGCTCGTGGACATGCTGCGTGGCGGCGGTATCACCGTCCCGCTCTTCACCTGCGACCAGGCCGACGACGAGATGCTCTCCCGCGGCGGGCTGCCCGAGCTGCACCGCACGGCGACCTTCGGCTCGCGAAGCCTGGAGCGGCTGCAGACCCTGCGGCGCCACCAGACCACCGGGCCCCTCATGTGCATGGAGTACTGGAACGGCTGGTTCGACGCCTGGGGCGAGGACCACCACGTCACCGACCCGCACGGGACCGGTGACGACCTGCGCGAGCTGCTGAGCGCCGGAGCCTCGGTCAACCTCTACATGGTCCACGGCGGTACGAACTTCGGTTTCACCAGCGGGGCGAACGACAAGGGCAGCTACCGCCCGACCATCACGTCCTACGACTACGACGCGCCCATGGCCGAGGACGGCACACCGACCCCCAAGTACGACGCCATGCAGGCCGTCATCCGCACCCACCGCGGGCTCGGGGCGCACCCTGTACGGCGGCGGACGCCGGCCCCGACCTTCGTGGTCACCCAGCCCGCGTCGACGACGTCGCTGTGGGCCTTCGTGGACCGCCACACCCCCTGGGGGGAGTATGAGGAGGCGCCCACGCACGAGCAGATCGGTGCGCTCTCCGGCTTCTCCCTCTACCGCACCTGGCTGGACCTGCCGGCTGCCGCGCTGCTCACCATCGGGGAAGCACGGGACCGGGTGCAGGTGTTCGTCAACCGGCAGCCCGTCGCCGTGCTCGACCGGGCCGAGGGTGCCAGAGCCGTCTACCTCCCGGCGACGGGACGCGCGACGGTCGAGCTGCTCGTCGAGGACCAGGGACGCGTGAACTACGGGCCCCGGATCGGTGAGCCCAAGGGCGTCATCGGGCCGGTCCTCGTCGACGGCCGGCCGGTCCACGGCTGGCAGGCTGCCGCGCTCCCGATCGAGCAGTGGGCGGCGGAGGCGGCCTCCACGCCAGGCACCCCGGCGACGGCGCCCGGCATCGGTGGCCCCGCCCTGTCCGTCTGGCACCTGGACGGCCAGGTGCCGGCCGACCTGTTCCTCGAGACGAGCGGCTTCGGCAAGGGTATGGCCTGGTTCAACGACTGGAACCTCGGCCGCTACTGGGGCAAGGGCCCCCAGGAGACCCTCTACGTCCCCGCGCCGCTGGTCCGGGAAGAGGGCAACACGCTCGTGGTGCTGGAGCTCAGCGGAGCCGCCGACGCCGCCGCCCGTTTCGTCCCCGGACCACGCTGGTCGACCACGACCGCGGACTGAGGGCGGGGCCACCGCCCTGCCCGGCCGAGCGGCGCACCTGCGCCGCTCGGCCATCACGGCCGGCGCACCTGCGTCGGATCCACCAACGACGGAAGGATCTGTGATGACGACGTCACGACCATGGCGGAGTGGAGTGGCGCTCACAGCGGGCGCCGCGCTCGTCGCCGGCGGAGTACTTGCCGTGGACAGCGGGGCCGCGCCAGCCGCGCAGGCGGTCACCGAGGGTGTCACCGTGACGCCCAACCCGTGGTACGCCGGGGCGCCCTTCGAGGGCTGGGGGACCAGCCTGGTGTGGATGGCCAACGCGACCGGTGGCTACCCCGACGAGCTGCGCGAGGAGCTGTACCAAGCCGTCTTCGGCGACGACGGCATGAACCTCAACATCGCGCGGTACAACGTCGGCGGTGGCCACGCCTCGGACGTCACCGACTACCTGCGCCCCGGCGGCGCCGTCGAGGGCTACTGGGCCGAGGACACCACCGGTGACCTCTACGGGGCCCCGACGACCGTGGAGAACCGCGACGCGGTGCTCAACGCATGGGACCCGGACAACCCGGAGCACTACGACCTCACGGCGGACCCCACCCAGCGCTGGTGGGTCGAGCGACTGGTGGAGGACGAGCGGATCAGCCACTGGGAGGTCTTCGCCAACTCCGCGCCGTACTTCATGACGGAGAACGGCTACGTCTCCGGCGGCTTCAACGGCAACGACGAGAACCTCAACCCGGCGGCGATGGAGAAGTTCGCCGGCTACCTCGTCACTGTCGCCGAGCTCCTCGAGGACGAGTACGGCCTCGACGTCGCGACCATCGACCCGTTCAACGAGCCGAACACCAACTACTGGTCCACCACGCTGGGCCCGAACGGCAACCCGACCGGCGGGCGGCAGGAGGGCATGCACGTCGGCCCGCAGCGACAGGTCGACATGATCGCCGCGCTCGACGATCGGCTCTCCACGGCTGAGACCGACGCCGTCATCTCGGCGATGGACGAGACGAACCCCAGCACCTTCGCCCGGAACTGGAACGCCTACACCCCCGAGGCCCGCGCCGCCGTCGAGCAGATGAACGTCCACACCTACGGCACCGGTGACCGCCGGGTCGTGCGCGACCTCGCGAAGTCGGCCGACACGCGGCTGTGGCAGAGCGAGATCGAGGGCAACTGGTACAACAACGGCTTCAACCCGGCGGCCATCGAGAACGGCCTGGGCATCGCCGAGCGTATCCAGAGCGACCTGCGCGAGCTCGAACCCGGTGCCTGGGTGCTCTGGCAGCCGGTCGAGGACCTCTACAACATGGAACCGACCGGGGAGAACCTCAACTGGGGCTCGGTCTTCATCGACTTCGACTGCGCTCCCGGTGAGGACGGCGTCTGGCGCTCGGCCCGCCGCGTGGCCGATGCCGACGGCGACCTCCCCCAGGTTCCCGAGTGCGAGATCATCGTGGGCTCCAAGTTCGCCGCGGTCCAGCACTTCACCCACTACATCGAGCCCGGTGACCGCATCATCGCGACCGACTCCACCGCGACCACCGCGGCAGTCTCCGAGGACGGCGAGAGCGTGACGCTCGTCTACCGCAACACCGCCGCGGAGACGCGAGACCTCACCGTCGACCTCACCCGCTTCGCGGAGCTCGCGCCGGACGCCACCGTCCGCACGGTCACCACCACCGAGGGCACCGAGGCAGACCCGCTCGCCAACGCGCTCGTCGAGGGTGCGCCGCAGGCGGTCTCCGGTGACCAGGTCACCGTGTCGGCGCCGGCCGAGTCGATCACCACCGTCGTCATCGACGGTGTCTCCGGCGTGGCCGACGAGGCCGCGCCCGTCACGGACGGCGGTACCTACCAGTTCGTCGGCGTCCAGAGCGGCAAGCCGCTGAGCGTCGGTGAGACCCACACGACGGTCATCCAGTCCAGTGCGACCACCCCGGAGGAGGTGGCGCAGCAGCTCTGGACCGTTCGCGAGGCGCCGACGGACGTACGCTCCGACGTCCGCCCATACGTGCTGACCACGGAGGACGGCCGGGTCCTCGGGGCCACCTCGGCCGGCACGGACCTACGCACCATGTCCGTCGAGGAGGCCCTGACCACGGGCGAGACCCGATGGATGCTCACCACCGAGGACGGCACCACCTGGTCCCTCGTCAACGAGGCGCTGAGCCAGGCGCTGGACGTCAACGGGCAGTCCTCCGCGGACGGCACCCAGGTCGGGACCTGGACCTCCGGCGGCGGGGCGCACCAGCGCTGGACGGCGCGCGACACCGCCGCCACCGGGAGCGAGCTCGTGGAGGCCCGCACCCTCGCCGGCATCGCGCCCAGCCTCCCGCAGACCGTGACTCCCACCTACACGTGGGGGACCGGTCAGCCCGCCCCCGTCGTCTGGGACCTCCCGGGCGAGGACGTCTGGGAGACCACAGGTGAGGTCGTGGTCACCGGGACGGCGACCGACGTGTACGGCAACGAGGTGCCCGCCCAGGCGGTCGTCGTCGTCGGCGGGCACACGCTCACCGACCCGGTGTCGCTCACGGTGCGGACCGGTGTGAGCGCCGAGGCGGTCGCCGATGCAGCACCGGAGACGGTGCCCGCACGCACCGGCGCCTCGCTCATCACCTTCCCGGTGGACGTCACCTGGGACTTCACCGGGCTCGAGGCCGAGGACCTCGCCGAGGTCGGCGTCGTCACCGTGCCCGGCACGGCCCGGTCGAACGAGCCCGGGGCGGAGCTGGACGCGACCCTGTCCGTCGTCGTCACCGAGCCGGCGCCCTTCAACATCGCACCGCTCGACTCGACGTCGGTCTCCGCGACCTTCACCGAGCCGGGCTACGACGTCAACAGGACCCGCGACGAGGTGCTCGGCGACAAGGCCTGGTCCAACTGGAGGAGCGGGACGAAGAACACGTCCGACACCTTCACCTACGAGTTCGACGAGGTGGAGGACCTGCATGCCGCGACGATCCACTTCTACCGCGATGGCAGCAGCCTCTCGTGGGCACAGAGCGTCACGGCCGAGTACCTCGACGCGGCCGGCGAGTGGCAGGCCGTCCCGGGCTACGAGACCCCTCAGCCGGTCGTGGTTCCGGAGGACGGGACCGCTCCGGTGGTCACCCTGGACCTGTCCGACACAGCAGGGACCACTGGACTGCGGGTCGTGATGAACGCCCCGGCCAACACCCACATGGTCGTCTCCGAGGTCGAGGTACTCGCGCTCGGACCGGGCGCCGCGTCCGTCGCGGACCTCGCCGCCCTGCGGGTTGACGGCACGCCGGTCGCCGGGTTCGCGCCCGACGTCACGCAGTACACGGTGACCGCCGAGGGCGAGCGGCTCCCCGTTGTCACGGCGTTCGCGGTCGACGAGGCGGCGACCGTCGAGGTGGTCCAACCGACCGCCGAGAGCCCGCGCGCCGTCGTGACCGTCGTGTCCGAGGACGGCGAGGTCACCCGTGAGTACACCGTCGATGTCGAGCGGCAGCTGTTCCTCACCCAGCCGCAGCTCGTCGGCGAGGTCGTCGAGGGCCGGGTGGTCGCCGCTCACGTCGAGTCCGACCCGGCCGACGCAGACCTCACCTACCGGTGGGTGCTCGACGGCACCGTCGTCCAGGGCGCGAGCGGCCCCTGGCTGCTCCTCCCGGACGGCACCGCCAGCTCGTCGCTCCAGGTCGTCGTGACCGGCAGCGCGGACGGGTTCCTTGCCGGCGAGGCCGCCTCCGAGGAGTACGTCGTGGCCGCCGCGCCGGTCGACGTGCCCGGCGAGGACGACGGCTCGACCCCGCCCCCGGACGCGCCGGGCGAGGTCGAGACGCCGCAGGGCCCGAACAGCCCGGCGGACGGCGAGGGAGCGGTCGACGGTGAGGACCCGGACGGCGGGCGGCTGCCGTCCACCGGTGCCGGCGACGTCACCGTGCTGCTCCTCGTGACCGTGGCCCTGCTCGCGGGAGGCCTGGGGCCCACGCTGCGTCGTCGGAACATCAGCTGACGACCCAGCGGTGACCCAGCAGTGAGGGAGGGCCGGTGGCGAGCACGCCACCGGCCCTTCCTGCGCCATCCCGCCGGGCAGGTCCCGAGGTCCTTCGGGCACTGAGCCGGTGGCGTGGGACGATGGCCCGAAACACGTCAGCAGGAGGACCGATGGACCGCGCCGAGCTCGCGACCACCGGCGGCCCGCGCGCCGCCATCGCCCGCGCCGTCACCGACCACGCGGAGGCGGTCGTCTCCCTGGCCCGCGCGATCCACGAGTGGCCCGAGCTCGCCTTCACCGAGCACCGCGCGGCCGCGGCGATCACCGAGCTGCTCGCCCGGGAGGGCTTTACCGTCGCGCGCGGCGTCGCCGAGATGCCCACCGCCTTCACCGCCACCGTGGGGCAGGGACCGCTCACCATCGCGATCTGCGTCGAGTACGACGCGCTGCCGAGCGTGGGGCACGCGTGCGGGCACAACCTCATCGCCGGCGCCGGGGTGGCGGCGGCGCTCGCCCTGCGGCCGGTGGCGGACGAGCTGGGACTGCGTGTCGTCGTCGTCGGCGCGCCCGCCGAGGAGCACGGCGGCGGCAAGGTCCTCCTCCTCGAGCGCGGCGTCCTCGACGACGTCGACCTCGCGCTCATGGTCCACGCCCTGCCCGCCAACCACGGCTTCAACCCCCAGGGCACGACGACGCAGGCCGTGGGCCGCTACCGCGCCACCTTCCGCGGGCGCGGGTCCCACGCGGCCGCCGCACCGCACCGCGGCGTCAACGCGGCCGACGCCGCCGTCGTCGCGCAGGTGGCGATCGGGCTGCTGCGCCAGCAGATCCCCGGGGACCACCGCGTCTCCGCCGTCGTCGCCCACGGCGGGGACGCGACGAACATCATCCCGGAGACGGCGATCGTCGACTTCGAGTGCCGCGCCTTCACCATGCCCGAGTACGAGAGCCTGCTCGAGCGGGTGCGCCGCTGCTTCGAGGCCGGGGCGCTCGCCACCGGGGCGACGCTCCAGATCGCGCCCACCGAGCCGGTCTACGAGCCGCTCGTCCACGACGACGTCCTGTGCCGTCACTGGGCCGGCGCGCTCGAGACGCTCGGCTACGACGCCACCCCGGGCAGCGGCCCGCGCGGCGGGTCCACCGACATGGGCAACGTCTCCCGCGTCGTTCCCTCGATCCACCCGTGGGTGAGCCTGCCCAACACCGAGTCGGCCATCCACACCGCCGACTTCGCCCGCGCCGCCGACGAGGACCCGGCCTACGACACCATGCTCGACGCCGGGACGGCCATGGCCCTGACCGTCGCCTCCGTGGCCGCCTCCGAGCAGGACGTCGCCGCGCTGCGCGCGCGCAGGGCCGAGCTCGCTCAGGCCGCTGCGGGGGCCATGTAGAGGAGCTCCCAGATGTGGCCGTCGGGGTCGGTGACGGCCGCGCCGTACATCTCCTCGCCCTCTGGGCCGCTCATCTCGCCCGGCGCCACCGGGTAGGTGTGCCGCCCGCCGCCGTTCGCGAGGGCCGCCGCGACGAAGGCGTCGGCCTCCTCCCGGCTCTCCATCGACAGGCAGCTGATGAGCTGGGTGGACCGGCGCGGGTCGGCGATCGGGGTCGTGACGAAGTCGGCGAAGCGGGTGTGGTCCAGCGCCATGACGAAGATCGTGGGGGAGACGACGACGCACAGGCAGTGCTCGTCGGAGTACGTCTCGTCCACCGCGAAGCCCACGCCGGTGTAGAAGCGACGCGTCGCGGCCAGGTCCCGCACGGGCAGGTTGACGAAGAGCATGCGGTCCATGGCGGGTGTCCTCCCTCGGTGGGCGGCCACCTGCCGCCCTCACCGTGACCGACCCGCGCCGGCCACGGAACTCGTCGCGGGCGCGGGCGATGAGTTCCGGCGTTGTCGTCGGTCGGTAGCGGGGACGAGAGGAGCACCCCATGCCCGAGATGAGCACCTGCCTGTGGTTCGACACCGAGGCCCTGGAGGCCGCAGAGCTCTACACGTCCGTCTTCCCCCGCTCGGAGATCGTCGAGGTCATGCGGTGGGGCGAGAACAACCCCGAGCGCGCCGGGCAGCCGCTGTCGGTGACCTTCCGCCTCGACGGGCGCGACTTCGTCGCCCTCAACGGCGGACCGGGACGACCCTTCACCGAGGCGGTGTCGATCATGGTCGGCTGCGCGGACCAGGCCGAGGTGGACCACTACTGGTCCCGGCTGCTCGAGGGCGGGGGCCGGGAGTCGATGTGCGGCTGGCTCGCCGACCGCTACGGGCTGTCGTGGCAGATCGTGCCCACCCGCCTGCTCGAGCTCATGCACGACCCCGACCCGCAGCGCGCCGGCCGGGTCGCGGCCGCGATGATGCAGATGGTGAAGATCGACCTCGCCGAGATCGAGCGGGCGGCCGCATGAGCGCCGTCGTCGGCACCCGTCGGACAAGACGGGGAGGGGTGACAGGGGCCGACGGCGGCCCCTACCGTCGTGGCATGGCCGCCTCACAGACCGAGCAGCCGGCGCTCGCGGACGAGCCCGCGCCGCGACCGGCCGTCACGGCGGGTGACGTCGCCGAGCTGCTCGAGCCGCTGCGCCGCGAGATCCTCGCCCACTGCTACCGGATGACCGGCTCGGTCCACGATGCCGAGGACCTCGTCCAGGAGACCTACCTGCGGGCGTGGCGGGCCTTCCACGGCTTCGAGAACCGCTCGTCGCTGCGCACGTGGGTCTTCCGCATCGCGACCAACGCCTGCCTCACCCACCTCGAGGGCCGCAAGCGCCGACCGCTGCCCACCGGCCTGGGTGCGCCGGCGGCCGACCCGCACGAGCGGCCGCTGCCGGAGGTGGGCGTCTCCTGGCTCGAGCCGATGCCCGACGACCTCCTGTGGTCCCAGGGCCAGCCCGACCCGGCCGCCCAGGTGGTGAGCCGCGACAGCGTCCGGCTCGCCTTCGTCGCCGCGCTCCAGCACCTCACCGCCCAGCAGCGCGCCGTCCTGCTCCTGCGCGACGTCCTCGCCTGGCGCGCCCGGGAGGTGGCCGAGGCGCTCGACCTCACCGTGGCCGGCGTCAACTCCACCCTCCAGCGGGCGCGCGCCCGGGTGGCGGAGATCGACCCCGAGGAGCCGCCGCAGCTGCCGGACGACGAGCGCCGCCGCGCCCTGCTGCGCGCCTACGTCGAGGCCTTCGAGGCCTACGACGTCGCCGCGATCGTCGACCTCCTCGCCGCCGACGTCGTGTGGGAGATGCCCCCGTACCCCGAGTGGTACCGGGGCGCACGGAACGTCGGCACGCTCATCAGCACCTGGTGCCCCGCCCAGCGCGCGGGGGACATGCGGATGCTGCCGACCTCCGCGAACGGCTCGCCGGTCCTGGCGCTCTACATGCGGGAGGACGACGGCGTGCACCGCGCCTTCCAGCTCCAGCACGTCGTGCCCGGGCCCGACGGCGTGGCCCGGGTGACCGCCTTCTTCGGCCCCGAGCTCTTCGCCCACTTCGCCCTGCCGCCCGAGCTCCCGCCGCGGTAGCCGGGCTGCTGCGCCCCTCGCCCGGGCGCCGGGGTCAGGCGGTGGTGCGCGGGGCGTACATGATGACGGCGACGCCGGCGAGGCACAGCAGCGCGCCGGTGACGTCCCAGCGGTCGGGTCGGAAGCCGTCGACGACCATGCCCCACACGAGCGAGCCCGCGACGAACACCCCGCCGTAGGCCGCGAGGATCCGCCCGAAGTTCGCGTCGGGCTGCAGGGCGGCGAAGAAGCCGTAGATCCCGAGCGCCACGACACCCGCGCCGATCCACACCCAGCCGCGGTGCTCGCGCACGCCCTGCCAGATGAGCCAGGCGCCGCCGATCTCGAAGAGCGCGGCCCCGCCGAAGAGCGCGACCGAGCGCAGGACGTCCACCGGCTCAGCCCGCGAAGGGGAGGACCGGCAGCCCCGGCACGTCCACCGCGGCGGCGAAGAGGGCGCCGGCGCGCGGTGCGTCGTCGCCTTCCTGGGAGGTCGTGATGAAGAGGTCGGTGAGGCTCGGGCCGCCGAGCGTGCAGGCGGTGACGCCCGTGACCGGCAGCTCGATCGTCTCGAGCAGCTCGCCGTCGGGGGAGTAGCGGCGCACCTGGCCGGCGCCGTTCATCGCCACCCAGAACGTGCCCTGGGAGTCGACGACGAGACCGTCACCCACGCCGTCGTCGTCCCCGAAGGTGACGAGCGGGCGGCGCTCGCCCAGCACCCCGCCGTCGACGTCGAACACGTCGATGCGGCCCGGCCCGCTGTCGGCGTAGTAGGCGCGGGTGTGGTCGGGGGAGAACCCGAGCCCGTTGGAGATCGAGACGGGGTCGAGGACGACCTCCGTGCCGCCGTCGGGCAGGACCCGGTAGAGGCGACCGCCGTCGTCGGAGCCGTCCCGGGCCATCGAGCCGACGTACAGGCTGCCGTCCGGGGCGGCGCCGCCCTCGTTCATCCGCTCGTTCTCGCGGTCGGTGAGCGTGATCTCCCGGGTGGGCGTGCCGGTCATGTCGTCGGCGAGGGCGACGCCCTTCTCCGTGGCGACGACGTAGCCCCCGTCCACGCGCGGGCGCACCATCGCCGCGACCTTGCCGACGGTGATCCGGTCCACCTCGCCGTCGTCGCGCAGGGTGAGGATCCCGCCGGCGTGCATGTCGACGAAGCGCAGGCCTCCCCACTCGAGGGACCACACCGGCCCCTCGCCGTGGAATGTGACGACGTCGGTGAGCTGCTCCACGTTTCGCATGCCGCTAGTCTTGCCGACACTCCGGCCGTTGTCAGGGCGGCTCCGCGGGAGGGGCTACCGTGGCGCGGTGAAGCGCCGCCTGCTCGACGTCCGCCCCCTGCGCGTGAGTGCGGCGTACCGACGGCTGTGGGTGGGGACCTCGCTGTCCGCGGTCGGCGGGCAGATCGCCTCGGTGGCGGTGCTCTTCCAGGTGTGGGAGATGACGCACAGCCCGGTGTGGACCGGCGCCGTGGGGCTCGCGCGGGCGGTGCCGCTCGTCGTGCTGGGGCTCGTGGGCGGGGCACTCGCCGACGCCGTCGACCGCCGCTCGCTCGTGCGGTGGACGATGGTCGCGCAGGTCGTCACCGCGCTGGGCCTGGCCGTGCAGGCCCTGCTGGGCCTGGAGTCGCTGGCCGTGCTGCTCCTCCTCGTCGCCACCCAGGCGGCGTTCGGGGCGCTCGGCGCACCGGCGCAGCGCACCTTCCCGGTGCGGCTGCTCGGCCGCGAGCTCGTGGCGGCGGGGATCGCGCTGCAGCACCTGAGCTTCCAGGCCTCGATGCTCGTGGGGCCGGCGCTCGCGGGTGTCGTCCTCGGGCAGTGGGGGCTCACGCCGCCGTACCTCGTCCAGGCCGTCGCGTTCCTCGCCGCCCTCTACGCCGTCGTCCGCCTGCCGGCGATGCCGCCCACCGGGCAGGCGAGCGGGCGGGGGCCGCGTGCCGTCGTCGAGGGGATGCGGTACATCGTGGGGCGGCCCGTGCTCAGCGGCCTGTACGTCACCGACCTCGTCGCAACCCTCCTCGCCATGCCGATCGCGCTGTTCCCCGTCATCAACGAGGAGCGCTTCGGCGGCGACGCGGAGACGCTCGGGCTGTTCCTCAGCGCGGTCGCGGTCGGTGGGGTGGTCGCCGGCTTCGCCTCGGGAACGGTCACCCGCTCCGACCGGCCCGGCCTGGTCCAGCTGTGGGCCGCGGGCACGTGGGGCGCGGCGCTCGCCGTCTTCGGGCTGGTGGGGCCGCTGTGGCTGGCGCTCGCGGCACTGGTCGTCGCCGGCGCGGCGGACACCGTCTCCGTGATCTCCCGCGGTGCGGCCGTCCAGCTCGCCACGCCCGACAGCCACCGCGGGCGGGTGACCTCGGTGGAGCACGTCATCGGCGTCGCCGGTCCGGAGATCGGCAACTTCCGCGCCGGCGTCGTCGCGGGAGCGACGAGCGCCGCCTTCGCCGCCGCGTCCGGCGGCCTGGCGTGCCTGGCGGGCATCGTCGTCGTCGCCGCCGTGAACCGCCCGCTGCGCCAGTTCCGCATCAGCCGCGACGTCCCCACCCCCGACGACGGCGCACGCCCCGCGTAGGCGCGCGCCTACGATCGGGGGGTGAGCACCGACGTCGTCGAGATCCAGACCGCGCACGGGCCGGCGCGGGTGCACGTGCACCCCGCCGCCGACGCGCGCGGGCTGCTCATGCTCGGGCACGGTGCCGGCGGCGGGGTCGAGGCGCCCGACCTGCGCACCGCCACGGCCGTCGCCACCGAGCTGGGCTGGGCCGTCGCACTCGTCGAGCAGCCCTACCGGGTGGCCGGCCGCCGTGCCCCGGCACCCGCGAAGCAGCTGGACGCCGCGTGGGCCGACGTCGCCCTCCACCTGCGCGCCGGCCCCTTTGCGGGGCTGCCGCTCGTCGTCGGCGGACGCTCCTCGGGGGCGCGGGTCGCGTGCCGCACCGCCCAGGTGCTCGGCGCCGTCGGCGTCCTGTGCCTGGCCTTCCCGCTCCAGCCGCCCGGGAAGAACGAGCGGCCCAGCCGGCTGCCCGAGCTCGAGGGGGCGGGCATGCCCACGCTCGTCGTCCAGGGCGAGCGCGACGCCTTCGGGATGCCGCCGGAGGGACCCGACCGGTCCGTCGTCGTCGTGGCCGGCGACCACAGCCTCAAGAAGGACCAGGCCACCATCGGCGCGGCGGTGCGCACGTGGCTGACGGGGCTCACGCCGTCGTCGTGAGATGCCCGCTCGCCCGACCCGGGCGAGACTCGTCGGGAAGCCGACGGAAGGACGCACCATGACCATCCACGTGGAGCCCGGCACGATCGTGCTGTACTCCGACGTCGCGTGCGGGTGGGCGACGCTCGCCCTGCACCGCTTCTACGCCGCCCGCGCGGAGGCGGGGCTGGAGGACGCCGTCCGCGTGGACCACCGGTTGTTCCTGCTCGAGGACGTCAACGCCTTCCCGCTGCCGCTCGACTTCGTCTCGAACGAGGTGCCGGTCTTCGCCGAGCTGGCCCCGGACTTCGGCTTCCAGCGCTGGCAGGGCAAGGAGTCGGAGTGGCCCGTGACCACGCTGCTCGCCAACGAGGCTGTCCACGCCGCCAAGGCGCAGGGCCCGGCCGCCTCCGAGGAGCTCGACCTCGCGCTGCGCCGCGCGCTCTTCGCCGAGAGCCGCACGGTGAGCATGCTGCACGAGATCCTCGACGTCGCCGAGTCCTGCCCCTCCGTCGACGTCGCCGTCTTGCGGGAGGCGCTCGACGACGGCCGCGCCCGCGGGCCGATGATGCGCGACTACCGCGCCCACCGGGAGGAGATCCAGGGCAGCCCGCACTTCTTCCTCGCCGACGGCAGCGACGTCCACAACCCGGGCATCGAGTTCCACCTCGAGGACGACGCGCCCGTCGTCGACAGCGACGACACCGACGCGATGGCCCGACTCGTGCGCCAGGCCGCCGGCGCCCACTGACCCCGCACCGACAAGGAGATGCCATGAAGCTCGGCTACAAGCTCGCCGCGGAGGCCTACGGCCCCGAGGAGCTCATCCGCCAGGCCGTGCGCGCCGAGGAGGTCGGCTACGACTTCGTCGAGATCAGCGACCACTTCCACCCCTGGCTCGACAACCAGGGCCACAGCCCCTTCGCCTGGTCGGTCCTCGCCGCCATCGCCGCCCGCACCGAGCGCATCGGCCTCGTCACCGGCGTCACGTGCCCGACCATGCGGTACCACCCGGCGATCGTCGCCCAGGCCGCGGCGACGACGGCGCTCATCTCCGGTGGCCGCTTCACCCTGGGCGTGGGCTCGGGGGAACGGCTCAACGAGCACGTCGTCGGCAAGGCGTGGCCCTCGGCGACCGTGCGCCAGGACATGCTGCGCGAGGCGCTGGAGATCATCCGGCTGCTGTGGCAGGGCGGTTACCAGAGCTACGACGGGCGCTACCTCCAGCTCGAGGACGCCCGCGTCTTCGACCTTCCCGAGGAGCTGCCGCGCATCGCCGTCGCGGCCGGCGGCCCGCAGGCGGCGCGGCTGGCCGGCGAGCTCGGGGACGGCCTGTTCACCACCGAGCCCGACCCCTCGCTCATCGAGGAGTTCCGCGGCGCGGGCGGGAACGGGCCGCTGTACGCCGAGGCGCCGCTCGCCTACGCGGCCACCGAGGACGAGGCCGCCGCCCACGCGCTGGAGACCAGCCGCTGGGCGCTCACCGGGTGGAAGGTGATGTCCGAGCTGCCCAACCCGGTGAACTTCGACGCCGCCACGGCCACTGTCCGCGAGGAGGACGTGCGCGAGCAGTTCGCCTGCGGGCCCGACGTCGAGCGGCACCTCACGACGATCCGCCAGTTCACCGACGCGGGCTACGACCACGTGGTCACGATGAACGTCGGCCCGGACCCCGACGCGTTCCTCGACTTCTTCGGCTCCGAGCTGCGGCCGCACTTGCTTGGCTGAGGGGCCCTACGGTGCGGGGCGGACCAGCTCGGCGGGCACGACGTCCACCGGGAAGGGGGCGGTGAGGGCCGCCCGGTCCGCTCCGCGCGCGTGCGCCGTGGTGACGTACCCGCCGTCGTCGTCGAGGTCCAGCGCGAGGAGGGACGGCTCCGCCGGGTCGACGACCCAGTAGGACTGCACGCCGCTCTCCTCGTACTTTGAGCGCTTGAGCAGGAGGTCCTTGCGCCGCGTGGAGGGGGAGAGGACCTCGACGGCGAGCACGAGCGGCGCGGTGATGTTCTTGACCTCCACGTCCTCGTTCCGGACGACGAGCAGGTCCGGCTGGAGCGACGTGCGGCGGTCGGGCCGCCAGTCGACGGGGGAGAGGAAGACCTCGTAGCCGGGTGGGCAGGCCGCGCGCAGCACGACGTAGAGGTTGCCGATCGCCCGCTGGTGGGCCAGCACGGGTGCCGGGGTCACGAGCAGCAGCCCGTCGAGCAGCTCGTACTGCAGACCGTCGTCGGGGAGGCGGTCGAGGTCATCGACCGTCCACTCCTCGCCGGTGCGCGGCATCACCGTCATGACGCCCATCGTGCTCCCTTCGCTGGTCCCTGTCACTGGTGGGTGGAGCACAGGGACACCCCGGACTACGGCGCCGCCGCCCCGGGCTCAGGGTTCGACGTCGTCGGCGTCCTCGGCACCGGCGGCGGCGAGCACACGCTCGCCCAGCGCCGTCTCCAGGCTCTCGAGGAGGAGGTAGACGACGCCTGCGGCGAAGGGCGCCAAGGCCCACACGGCCGCGTGGGACATGAGCGTGCCGAGGAGCCACGTCGCCCCCAGCCCGCCGAGGACGGACACGATGTTGAGGCTCGTGCCCACCGCCAGGACGTGCGACCGGTGCTGCGGCATCGGACGGCGGAACCCGCGGGAGAGCACCGCCTCGAGCAGCGTGAAGGACAGCACCGCCCCGGTGGCGAAGAGGAAGATCATCCCGGGATCGGGCGTACCCACGGTCGCCTGGAGCATCCCGAGCTCACCGTCACGAGGATCGAGAACCCGAAGGTCGTGCTCTCCCGGCCCACAGTGCTCCTCAGCCCCCGCACCACCGTGCTCGTGCTCCGGCCGTCCTCGTCGTCCCTGGCCACCTCGTGCTCCTTCCCTCTGCCGACCTGGCTCCCGGCAGGTTCGCACCGAACGCCGGGTACCGCCCGTCGCAGGGGGCGACGCCCGGTGCCCGTAGGCTGTGGGGCGGGCTCGGGGGAGCCGCTCATGGACCAGTCGTGGAACGGGTGAGGCATGTCAAAGGGTGCTGCGCGCAGCCGGGGCAAGCAGCTGGCGTGGATGGTGCCGACGGCGCTGGTGGCGCTCGTCGTCGTCGTGCTCCTCGCACGGTGGCTGCGCGAGGTGCCGGCCGTGGCCGGGTTCATCAACGACTACCCAGGCACCACCGAGCTGCCGGAGACGGCGCCGGTCGGGCTGCCGGCGTGGGTGGGCTGGCAGCACTTCCTCAACGCCTTCCTCCTCGTCTTCATCGTCCGCAGCGGCTGGCTCATCCGCACGACCCAGCGCCCCAAGGGGCACTGGCAACCGAGGAGGCCCGCGCGCGGGAAGAAGCCGGTGCGCATCAGCCTCAACCTGTGGCTCCACCTCGCCGCGGACGTGCTGTGGACCCTCAACGGGCTCGTCTTCGTCGTCCTCATCTTCGTCACCGGCCACTGGATGCGGCTCGTGCCGACGAGCTGGGACGTCTTCCCCCACGCGCTGTCGGTGGGCATCCAGTACCTGTCCCTCGACTGGCCGACCCACGGCAGCTGGGTCAACTACAACGCCCTCCAGCTGCTCTTCTACTTCCTCACCGTCTTCGTCGCGGCGCCGCTGGCACTGGTCACCGGGCTGCGGATGTCCCCGGTGTGGCCCGCGAGCTGGCGCTTCGTGCCGATGAGCCTGGCCCGGGCGCTGCACTTCCCGCTCATGGTCTACTTCGTCGCCTTCACGGTCGTCCACGTGACGCTCGTGCTGGCCACCGACGCCCAGGGCAACCTCAACCACATGTTCGCCGCCCGCAACGACGGCAGCTGGCTCGGCCTCGTCTACTTCGGCATCGCCCTGGCGCTCATGGTCGCGGCCTGGGTGCTGGCCAAGCCCGTCTTCACCCAGCCGGTCGCCGCGCTCACCGGGAAGGTCACCCGGTAGCGCGGCAGCCCCTGCAGGTCAGGTGTTCGGCTCCTCCGCGGAGATGTCGGCGAGGGCCGAGGTCGGGTCGCGGTCGATGGCGAGGTCGCCGATCGACAGGATGCCCACGAGACTGCCGCCTTGAAGCACGGGGATGCGCCGCACGGCCCGCTCGCGCATGAGCCGCACCGCCTCTGCGGCGTCGGTGTCCGGCGTCGTCGTCACGAGGTCCTGGCTGCAGGCCTGACGCACCGGGTCCTCGGGGGAGCGGCCGGCCGCGACGATGCGCACGACGATGTCCCGGTCGGTGACGATCCCGACCACCTCGCCGTCGTCGACGACGACGACGGCGCCCACGTCGCCCGACGCGAGCAGCTCGGCGGCGTCCCGAACGGTGCGGTTCGCCTCGATCGTCGTGGGGTTGGGGGTCATGCTCTCTGCGACGGTCCCGGCCATGGCTGTCTCCCTGGTGGTGTGTCTGCGGTCACATCCAGGGTGGGCCGGGCAGCTCGCGTGCGCATCCGGGAATGCCGCGGCGGGGGCGGTGGTTGGACCAGGTGACCGGCCCGGTTTCACACCCCCGGGCTCCAACACAAGCCGCTACGAGCGGCCACTCGCCGTGAGGCGGTTGGCCGGGCCGGTCCCCTACTCGCAGCCCACGCCGTCACCGTCGCGGTCGAGGTGACGGGCGTAGCCGGGGTCTCCGGCGTAGACGGGCGCGGCTCCCGCCTCGCGGGCCGCCGTGCAGTTCTTGTAGTAGGCGCTCCCGCCCGACGACGACGGCGCCTCGGCCTGTGCCGCGCTCTCCCGCTCGGCGCGGGCTCCTTCCTCGGCGCGGGCGGCCTCCTCGGCCGCGCGGGCAGCCTCCTCGGCCGCCGCGCGCTCGGCCTCCTCGGCGGCGCGCCGCTCGGCCTCCTCGCGTGCCAGCCGCTCGGCCTCCTCGCGCGCGAGCCGCTCCTCCTCCGCGGCCCGCTCGTCCGCCATGGTCTCCTCGGCCTCGGCCACCCGCGTGGTCCACGCCTCGACGTCGTCGCGCAGCGTCCACCGCTCACCGGTGAACGCGACGAGCGGGAAGGTCGTGTCGTCGCCGTCGAGAAGCGTGGCGAGGGCGGCACCGGCGGCGGCCACCGTCGCGGCCTCCGCCGACCAGCGGTCGATCTCCTCGAGCGTCCCGCTCCTGACACCGGCCTCGAGCTGCTCGACCTCCTCGCCGTAGGCGCGGACCTGGGCGGGCAGCGTGCACGTCGTCGTCTCCGAGAAGAGCCCCAGCCCCTCGACCTCGGCGGCCTGCTGCGCGGTGAGGACGGCGTCGTAGAAGCGCCGGTTGGGCTCCTCGACGACGGCGACGCCCAGTCCCGCCCGGGCGATCTCCTCGTTGACGAGCGCGCCCTCGTCGAGCACGCCGGCGAGCGTGTGGCCCTCGTTGTCGACCCGCTCCTCGTCGTACTCCAGCGTCACCTCGGTGCCGGGCGGGATCCGCTCGGCGAGGAAGGCGACGGCCTCGTCGTGGAGGCACTCCCCGGCGTCGGGGGTGAGGACGTTGAGCAGGCGCACCCGCTGCTTCTCGCCGTCCACGACGACGTCGACCGTGTGGCCGTCCACGACCGCCGCCACGGTCGTGCTCGTCTCCGGGCCGCCGGCCACGGCGACACCGCCGACGACGAGGAGGGCGGCAGTGACGATGCCGACGCCGAGCTTGTGATGGCTGAGGAACGCGCGGGCGTCGGACATGGGTGGGCCTTCCGGGAGCGGGCGCGGCCGGGCACCGCTCGCGCGGCCGCATCGCTCGCACGATCGGCCGTGGCGAGGCGGAGATGAGGAGTCGGGCGCGTGTACGGTGCGGGGATGTCCCGCCAGCTCCACCTCCTCCTGGCCACCGCGAAGCCGCGCCGCTCGATCGGGCTGGACGTACTCGCGCCGTCGACCACCACGCTGCGCGTGCTGCCGACCGACCTGGACCTGTACCTCCACGTCAACAACGGCACCTACCTCCAGATGATGGACGTCGCCCGCAGCAACTACATCGCCGACGTCGGCGGCTTCCCGCGCCTGGGCGAGAAGCGCTGGTACCCGGTCGTCGCCGCCTCGACGATGACCTACCGCCGCTCCCTGCGCCTGGGTGACCGCGTCGAGATCACCACGCGCGTCATCGGCTGGGACGAGCGGGTCGCCTACCTCGAGCAGGTCTTCACCCGGCGCGGGGAGCGCTGCGCGCGCGGCATCGTCGCCGGCCGCTTCCTCACCCGCGGGACGGGGGAGCGGGTGCCCGCGCCGCACGTCGTCGCGCACCTCGCCGGCCGCGAGCTCACCTCCCCGCAGCTCCCCGACGACGTCGTGCGCTGGGCGCGCGCCGTCGACGTCGCCCACCGCGGCGCGTGACATCGCCCACCCCCGATGGTCGAGGCACGACGGGCGCGTGGGGGTAGGGTGAGGACGTCGCGGTGGTCAGCCGGCCGGATCGCTCCGGTCGCGGACCTGCTGCAGCGAGTCTCCCGGCGAGGCTGGACCATCTGACGTCCGTCGCCCCGGGTGCTGCGTGTGGGCCGGCCTTGCCGCGATGTGTGTCGTCACTCCGGAGGAGGAGTCTGTGGCTCGAGGAGCCCAGCGCCCGTCGGGCGCTCGCCGTACCGCCCCGCGCACCCAGCAGCGGCGCAAGCACCAGGACAACACCGGGATCATCCCGGTGCTCGCCCGGGCTGTGCGCGAGGTCGAGGGGGCGGTCAAGCGCGAGCGCGTGCTCGCCTCGACCCGCACCCAGTTCCAGGCCATCGCGCTGCTCGTGCGGGAGGAGCGCGCGCGCCTCAAGGCGGACACGACGCTCTCCGAGGCCCGCCGCGGTGAGGAGCTCAAGCGCCTGGACGGCATCGCCACCATCCTCGCCGTCACCGCCGCCCGCGACTCGCGCCTCCTCGCGCTCATCGCCGACGAGGCCGTCGCCACCCGCGAGGCCCGCGAGCTGCGCCGCGAGATGCTCCTCGAGGCCGGCTTCGACGTGCCCGAGGAGGAGGAGCCGGAGCCCGAGGAGGCCCGCGAGCCCTCCGTCGTCGAGCAGCGCCAGGTGGTCCCGCAGGCCGTCATCTCCCGGCAGATGGCCAACCCCTTCCTCGAGCCCGACTACGACGCCGTGCGCAAGCCGCCCGCGCGCCCCCGCCGGCTGGCCGGCTGGGAGCTCATCGAGCCGCTCCTGCGCTCCTTCGAGTACGGCGGCGAGGCCGCCTGCATGACGCTGCCCGAGCCCAACGGCACCCGCGTGCCCCCGGGACTCGAGCTCATGCCCCACCAGTCCCGCGTCGTCGAGGCTGCCGCCGAGGGGCACCGCACCTTCCTGCTCGCCGACGAGCCGGGTCTGGGCAAGACGGCGCAGGCACTGCTCGCGGCGCAGGCCGCGGACGCCTACCCGCTGCTCGTGGTCGTCCCCAACGTCGTCAAGACCAACTGGGCCCGCGAGGCGGAGCGCTGGACCCCCGCGCACCGTGCCACCGTCGTCCACGGCGACGGCGAGGACATCGACGCCTTCGCCGACATCATCGTCATCAACTACGAGATCCTCGAGCGGCACGTCGGCTGGCTCGGCAGCCTCGGCCTGGGGCTGCGGGGGATGGTCGTCGACGAGGCGCACTTCATCAAGAACAAGAAGTCCCAGCGCTCCCAGCACGTCCTCCACCTCTCCGAGCAGATCCGCTCCCGCCCTGGCGAGCCGCTCCTCATGGCCCTCACCGGCACGCCGCTCATCAACGACATCGAGGACTTCACCGCCATCTGGCAGTTCCTCGGCTGGATCGACGACGAGAAGCCGCTCGGCGACCTCATGGAGGCGCTCGAGGACACCGGTCTCGTGCCCTCCGACCCCGGCTTCTACGCCGCCGCCCGCAACGCCGTCATCGAGCAGGGCATCGTGCGCCGCCGCAAGATCGACGTCGCCGCCGACCTGCCTGCCCGCCGGATCGCCGACGTCTTCGTCGAGCTCGACGATGCCGTGGGCCGCTCGATCCGCGACGCCGAGCGGGCACTGGCGCGCCGTCTCGTCACCCGGTACCAGAAGGCGCTGGACGTGCGGCACGGGGAGAACGTCGTCGAGGGCATCGACCACGAGCTGGTCCGCCAGGTCGCGGTGTGGGAGGCGACGAAGACCTCGGAGAAGAAGTCCGAGGACAACGTCTTCACGATGATGCGCAAGCTGGGCTCGGCCAAGGGCGGGGCGGCGGCCGACTACGCCGCCCAGCTGGCCAGGAACGTCGGCAAGGTCGTGTTCTTCGCCAAGCACATCGACGTCATGGACGCCGCGGAGGAGCTCTTCACCCAGCGCGGCATCGGCTTCGCCTCGATCCGCGGGGACCAGACCTCCGCGGTCCGCCAGCGCAACATCGACGCGTTCACGAACGATCCCGAGGTCTCGATCGCGGTCTGCTCGCTCACCGCGGCGGGCGTGGGCCTCAACCTCCAGGTCGCCTCCAACCTCGTCCTCGCCGAGCTCTCCTGGACCGACGCGGAGCAGACGCAGGCCATCGACCGCGTCCACCGCATCGGCCAGCCCGAGCCGGTGACCGCGTGGCGGATCATCGCCGCGCAGACGCTCGACACCCGCATCGCCGAGCTCATCGGCTCCAAGGCCGGTCTCGCGGCCCGGGCGCTGGACGGCTCGGACGAGGAGGTCGTCGCGGACGTCCAGGTGGAGATGCTCGTCGCGCTCCTCACCGACGCGCTGGAGAGCGCTCAGCCCGCCGCCGTCTGACGGCGGCGGGCCGGTCCGCCGACCGTCAGAGCGGGATCTCGACGACCGTCTCGGAGGCGTCGGACAGCGAGTCGACGGGGACGGTGCCGTCCAGCAGACCGTGCTGGTGGTGGGTGAGCTCGGGGAAGCGGCTCGCGTCCTGGTAGCAGAGCTCGATGGTGGCACAGTCGCCGAGGACGGACCGGACGCTCACCGGCTGCCCCTTCCAGACCGCGGTCGTCTTGACGATGAAGGTGCGGCTGAGCTCGGACCGCTCCACCCGCCGGGACCATCGGCGGTACTTGTCCCGCTCGAAGCCCGGCGGCTGCGGGTCGCTGAGCGGCGCGAGGAGCCGGATCGGCGTCCCGTCCGCGAAGTCCGACCGGTACGTCACGCCCTGGAACGTCGCGTAGGGCCCTGCTCTCACTGCCGGCTCACGTCCTTTCCCGCGTCAGCTTCTCAGGTGCCATCCTGCACGACGCAGGCTGCGCCGAGCTGGCTCGCCAGCTCGTAGGCCACGGCGAGCCCAGTCTGCCCGTGCTCGTCCCACGGTGCCAGGGCCTCGGTCCACCACAGCGGCTGGGGCAGGGGCGGGGCGTCAGGGAGCAGCCGCGCGACCTCGGTGGCGTCGAGCACCTCCTCGGCCGGGTAGACGCTGAGGACGGCGGTCGCGCCCGTGCCGTCACCCCGGCACAGCTCGTGGACGGTCCCGCCGGACAGGGTCCGCACCCGCAGGCCCCCGTCGACGGCCACGCCGGCCCGCAGCAGGGCGCCGAGGTCCGGCGGGGTGGGGGACAGGATGACGATCTCACGGGGCACGGGAGCCACCCCCGGGGACGCCGGCCAGCGTGCGCGCCAGCTCCAGGACTCCCGCGGCCTGGCCGCGTCCCAGGACGTCGGCCACCGCGTCGAGGCGCCCCCAGCCTTCCCCGTCGAGCCCGCCGAGGGGTAGGTACAGGCACTCGCCGAGGACACGCGCGTCGGGGCCGAGCCCGGTGGCGTCGCGGCCGAGCCGGCGGACGAACGGCGGCCCGAGGAGGAGGGCGAGCGGTGCGGGCGGCGGCGTGAGCAGCGGGTCGTAGGTGAGGTCACGGCGGCCGGCTCGGGCCAGGACCAGCCCGAGCACCGGGACGTGGCGGGCGGCGAGAGCCGCGAAGGCGCCGGGAAGGGCCTCGAGTGCACGAGCCGCGTCCGTGCTGCCCGGGGCGCCGGTCCCGAGGACGAGCTCGGTGGTCTCCGTGACGCCCTCGCGGGTCCTGACGGCCCGGACCGTTCCGGTAAGCCGCGTCCCGCCGGTGACGACGAGGGGCGCGCCCTCACCGGCCGCCGTCAGCTGCGCGCGGTCCCACGGCCGCAGCGCCGGCTCCCAGGTGCCCCAGCCGGTGGGGCGGCTGCCGGTGAGGGCCTCGCCCAGCAGCTCTGCGGCGCCGCCGAGGAGCACGTCCTGCGCCCGGCCGTGGTGGACCGACTGGGAGACGAGCAGCTGGACCGTTTCAGCAGGCGCGGGCCGGAGGTGGCGGACGGCCGGCTCCTCGGGTGCGGCGGGGACGTCGAGCACCTCGGACACCCGGGACAGGCGGCGGCCGGTGAAGCCGTCGCGCAACGTGCCGCCGAGCTCGCGCACCACCCACGCCCCGTGCCGCTCGCGCAGGCGCTGCTGCATCGGGTGGGTGAGCCGGGTGACCTCGTCGCTCACGAGGACGACCCGGTCGCCGCGCTCCGCGGTCAGGTCGAGCAGCTCGGCTCGGGAGCGGCTGAGGTAGGCGACCTCCGCCCTCGTCTCCGTGACGAGGGCGTCACGGGCCCGCGCGTCGAGGGCCGGGTGAGGCACGCTCGCCGGTGACCTCCTCCGCACGCCGGCGGCTCCTCAGGCGCGCCGGAGGACGACGGCGGTGGCGTCGTCGTCGGAGTGCGGGTCGCGGACGGCGGTGATGAGCGCGTCGAGGTCGTGGGCGGCGGGTCCGCTGAAGGCGTTGCGCAGCCGCTCGAGCCCCTCGGGCAGCGGCTGCCCCCGGCGCTCGACCAACCCGTCGGTGAAGATGACGACCCCGCCGCCGTGGGGGATGTCGACGACGCCCGTGGACGGCTCGCCGCGGCCGTAGCCGATGGGCAGGGTGCCCGGGTCGGCGTGCCAGGTGGCGCTGCCGTCGGCGTTGAGGACGAGCGGGGGCAGGTGGCCGGCGCGCACGTACTCCATCCGGCCCGTGACGGTGTCGACGACGGCGATGAGGAGCGTGGCCATCTCCCCGGCCATCGTCCGCTTGGCCAGCTCGTCCAGGCCGGTGGCCGCGGCGGCCGCCGAGCTCTCGTGGACGAGCAGGGCGCGCAGCGCGTTGCGCATCTGGCCCATCGTCGAGGCGGCCGGCATGCCGTGCCCGGCGACGTCGCCGACGGCGATGGCCAGGCGCCCGTCGGGCAGGCACAGGGCGTCGTACCAGTCCCCGCCCACGCGTCCGCCGTCGCCGGGGGAGTAGCGGGCGGCGATGTCCCAGCCCGCGGCGCGGGGCATGGAGGTGGGCAGCGAGGAGCGGTGGAGGATCTCGGCGGCGCGGCTGTCGGCCAGCCCGCGCAGGTAGAGCGCCTCGACGGCGTGGCGGCGCAGCAGGGCGGCGGTGTCCAGCTGGTCCTCGGTCCACGGCAGGCTGGAACCGCGGACGATCTCGCGCCAGCGCTCGAAGGACTTGCGCGGGGACAGGCGCACGGTGTCGCCCTCCATACGCGCGATCGCCTTGTTGTAGGGGTCGCCGCCCCAGTCGACGGCGGTGGCGACCTCCCGGCGCAGCCACACGATCGCGTCGCCGTCGGCGAGGTTGACGGCGAGGGCGCCGGCGAAGGGGATCTCCAGCCCCGCCTCGCCGAGCGACTCGGTCGCGGTGACCTCTTGCTCGGTGCCCGCGGCCCATCGGAGCACGGCGTCGGCGTTCTCCGCCTGCACCCCGACGCAGGCGGTACGGCCCTGGGCCCGCACGATCGCGGCATCGGCGGCCAGGATCGGCAGCAGGGCCGGGTGCTGGACGAGCGCCTCGGTGAGCGGCAGGTCCTCGTCACGCGTGGCGGCGACCAGCCCGGCGAGCTCGTGCGCCACCCGGCGCGCGGCGGTGATGCGGTCCTCCTCCACCTGCGCGACGAGACGCAGCGAGAGCACCGAGCCGAGGAACTCCGCGGCAGCGCGCACCCCGTAGGCGGGGGCGTGGGGGCCGGAGTAGTGGTGGCAGGCGATGAGCCCCCACAGCTTGCCGTCCTTGAGGAGGGAGATCGACATCGAGGCCGTCACGCCCATGTTCTGCAGGTACTCGACGTGGATCGGCGAGACCGAGCGCAGCGTCCCGAAGGTGAGGTCGAGCGGCGCCCTGGTGACGGGGTTGAGGGTGGGGACGATCGGGCTCGGCGTGTAGCTGATGTCGGAGATGAGCCGGATCCAGTTGCGCTCGTACAGCGCCCGGGCCTGGGCCGGGATGTCCGTGGCCGGGTAGTGCAGCCCGTGGAAGGCGTTGAGGTCGGTCCGCTTGGCCTCGGCCACGACCTCACCGTTGTAGTCGGCGTCGAAGCGGTAGACCATGACGCGGTCGAAGCCCGTGAGGGAACGGACCTCGCGGGCGGCGACGTCGTAGAGCTCGTCGAGCGAGCGGGCCCGGTTGAGCTCGCCGAGGCTGGCGCGCACGAGCTGGAAGGTGTTGGCGTAGGTGAGCGGCCGCGGCCCCTCGGCCTGCTCGAGCTCCAGGACGAGCAGCTGCTCGCCACCCGGCGGGATGTGGACGATCGCGTCCCAGGCACCGCCGTCGGGAAGGTGCACGAGCACCGGGTTGCGGTCGCGCACGTCCCCGGGCAGCTGAGCGTGCGCGACGACGACGGCGGCCGCCTCGTCCCCGAGGACCTCACCCAGCGGCCGCCCGAGCAGGTCCTCGGCAGCCCGGCCGAGCAGATCGCCGGTGGAGGCCGAGGCCTGGACGACGGTGCCCTCGTGGAGGACGAGGAGCAGCCCCCGGGGCTGGATCGAGCCGGGGACGTGGATCGGCTCCCGGGCGCAGTTGTCGAGGTCGACCGGGATGTCCGGTGCCATCGTCGGCTCAGTCATGCACGTCTCCTCGGGGTTGGGCCGGTCCAGTCTCTCAGGTCACGGGAACGTGACGAGCGGACGTGCCGCGGCCCACACTGAACGCACGGCGAGCGGGCGTGGTTCCCGGGGCGCTCAGCCGATCGCCGCGAGGAGCTGGGAGCAGGCCTGCTCGCAGGCGCGGCACGCGTCGGCGCAGATGCGGCAGTGCTCGTGGTGCTCGGCGTGGGAGGCGCACTCGTTGCCGCAGGCGCGGCACACCTGGATGCAGGCCTCCAGGACGGCTCGGGTGACGTCGGCGTCGTAGGCCGTCTGGCGGGAGAGCACCCGGGCGGTGGTCTCGCAGACGTCCGCGCAGTCGAGGTCGCTGCGGATGCACGCGCGCAGCTCGGCGACCGAGTCCTCGCTGAGGCACGCGTCGGCGCAGGCGGTGCAGGCCTGGGCGCAGGCGACGAGCGCGTCGATCGCGCGGGCGAGGAGCTCGGGGTCGACACCGGTCTGCGCGGGGGAGCTGCTGATCATCTCGGCGGTCTTCATCGCGTCCTCCAGTGGTGGGGTCGGGCGCAGCGGAGTCGCGCGCCCCGGTCTGCTCGACGCTACAAAGCGGCCCGGTCGTTCGCACCCGCGGGAGGGGCGTGGGGCGCTAGCGTCGTGGCACCGGGGCCGGTCGAGGGGGCACTCATGAGGCGTGGAGCAGCAGCTGCGGTGATGGTGATCGCGCTGTCCGGGTGCGGGGGCTCCGCAGGGGAGACGCCCGGCGTCTCGTCCGGCGCGTGCGAGGGGCCGGCGCTGAAGGCGGTCCAGACGACGGTGAGCCAGGGTGGCACGGTGACCGTGGAGGGCACGGCCATGCAGGACGGCTGCGCAGACTCGGTGAGCGTCGACGAGGAGGGCAACCACGTCTCGCACGAGACCGCGGTTCCGCTCGAGGGCATCGAGCTCCAGCTGACCGCCGGCGACGCGCCGCCGGTGGCTCTCACCCGGGTCGACGCGGGCGAGGACGGGACCTTCACGGTGGACGTCACCATCCCCGCCGACGCCGAGCTCGGCGCCGCCGAGATCGCCGCGGCGGGAACCCACGCCGCGCCCGCCCAGATCACCGTGGTGCCGTAGCGCGCACGTCGCTCAGGCGAGCTCGCCCTCCATACTCTCGATGACCGCGGGAAGGATCGATACGAGCACGGGCGGTGCGAAGAAGGTGTCGCCCTCGCGGGTGACGACGCCGATGTCCTCGAGGGCGAGCAGGTCGGTGCGGACGGCGAGGCGCAGCTCCTCGAAGTCGTCCGGCTCGTCGGTGACCTCGGGCAGGTGCAGGCCGTCCGGGGCGACGGCGGACATGAGCGCCATGGCGGTCAGCGGCGCCGCCAGGGCGGCGGAGATGCCGTCCTGCTCCTCGAAGAACGCGCTGAGCGTCGTCGCGTAGAGGATGCGGCCGACGACGATCCGCTGCTCGGCGGCGTCCTCCGGCCACGCCCACGGCGCGACGCCCGCTGCCGGGACGAGGGTCTCGCCGTCCAGCTCGAGGAAGCCGCCGCCCACGAGGCCGGCGAGGAGGGCGCTGACCGGCGACATGTCCCACGCGGCCCGGTCGTGGGTATCGGTGTAGCCGAACTGCTCGAGCAGCGCGTCCGTCGCCGCGACCCCCAGGCCGTCGTCGGGGGTGAACGGGTGGCCGGAGCCGACCGCGCGCATGACCATGTCAGCCCGCCGCATGAGCGGTGCGTCGACGAACAGCGCGTGCTCGTCGACGCTCGCGAGGTGCGCCTCCATCGCGGTCTCGTCCGGCATCTGCTCGAGGAAGGCCGGGAGCACGACGTCGTCGTCCTCGTCGTCGTCGGCCTCGCGCCAGGCGCCGTCGCTGATCCACACCCGGTCCTCACGGGGAAGGGCGTTGTATCTGTCCATGAAGGCGGCCAGCTCGACGGGGTCGGTGACGTCCACGCCTTCGTCGATCGCGTAGTCGATGACGTTCGCGCCGAGGGAGCTCCCGGTGGGCCGGGGCCGGTGCACGGTACGTCGCTGTACGGGCTTACGGGGACGGCGCTTCTTCTTCGGCATGCGCTTCAGTCTGGCAGCGGTGCGCGCGACACTGACGTCGGATGCTCAGTGTGTCCCCGCGTCATTCGACGCTCGCGACGAGCGCTAGCTGGACCAGCCGGAGCTCGCTCCATCCAGCATGCGCGGGACCGCGGGCGTACATGTGGTCCTCCAGTCGGTACAGCTCGGCGCGGACGCCGTCGTCCTGGAGGACGTGGCGAAGTAGTACCCACGTCGCGCGGTGGCTCGAGGATGCCGGCATGCCCACCGCATGGTGCAGTGCTGAGCTCGGGATCGGGAACAGCGACGGGCGAAGACGCGCGCAGAGTGCGTTCGCGATGGCGAACCGGCGGTCGGACTCGGTCCCGGCAAGGGCGATGGTGACGTCGACGAGGAGTCGTTCCATCCGTGAGAGCGTGACCGCGTCGCTGAGGTAAAGATCGGTCGGCTCGAGTGAGCGCAGAGCGCTGTGCACGGCAGACCGCTCGGGGTTCGGCGCCAGTAGCCGATGGACGGCGTGCGCGGGGATCGTTCCGCTCGCCAGGACGGCCGAAAGGACATCAGCTGGGCGCACCTCGTCCTTGTGAGACGGAGGGAGCCACTCGAGCAGGGGACTGTCATTGTCGAGCATCGACCCAAGTCGCTCCGGGTCTATCGAGCGCAGAGCCGACCTCGTTCGGCCAACTCCACGGCCCAGCGCCTGACCGTCGGGTGCGACCCACTCGGGCGGAAGCTGGAGCCACGGCGGCGCTCCGTGCATCTCCTCGTCCATGGTCCGGAGCGTCTCGTGTGCCTCTGACATTCGGTGCAGCGACCATCTCTCGGGACCTTGAGCGGACCGTGGTGTCGGTGCCTCGTGCCACACTCCGGCCATGACTAGCAACGATGCCCGATCTGTCGAGGCAGCCGCTCTCGAGCTGCTCGGTCCGAAGGACGCCTGGTACTTCCCGGGTGGGTACCGGGACTCCCTGGCCCACTGCATCATCGACTCGGTGTACTCGCTGCGGGCGCGGTACAGCGTCGTGACCAAGGTGCGCGCGAGGTACGACGCCGCGCGGGTCGCTGCCGATGGCGATCCAAGTCGGGACGGCGTCGACGAGCTGCTCGCGACCATCGACGAGGTGGGTGGTCCGGAGGAGGCGGCCACCGCTCTCTTCGACAACCGCAACACGGCTCCGGGAACGCGCAGGCTCAAGTCGGTTGCGGTCCACGAGGCGGCCGTGAACCTCAGGGCGGTAGGTGTCTCGACAACGGCTGATCTCCGGGCGAAGGGCCGGGACAAGGTGACAGCCGGCGAGGTCGAGAGTGCGTGGCGGAAGGTGCCTGGGCTCGGTCGGGCATCGTG
The DNA here is from genome assembly GCF_047302425.1 of Georgenia phoenicis. NCBI lineage: Bacteria > Bacillati > Actinomycetota > Actinomycetes > Allobogoriellales > Allobogoriellaceae > Georgenia > Georgenia phoenicis. Next base: position 1,677,350 of record NZ_CP154855.1, read on the forward strand.
GACGTACTTGCTCATGCTGGCCGGTGTCGACCACACCAAGCCCGACATCATGGTTCGACGCTTCGTCACGAACGCCGTCGGCGCCAGCTCGCTTGTCCCGGCCAAGCGTGCGGAAGCCGCCATCCGCGGCGCGGCGGAGCTCCTCGAGGTCGCGGCCTCCGAGCTGGACCACACGATCTGGCGCTACCAGTCGGGCCGGTGGGCGGGCAAGGACATCAACGTCGAGCCCGCGAAGTAGTTCCTCCGGAGGGACACGCCGACCCACCGACAGCGCGGAGACATCTGCGCTGTCGGCGGGTAGCCGGTCAGTGACCTGCGGTGGCCGGAACCTCGTTGGTGGGCTTCTTCACCAGGAAGGAGAACGCCACGGCGACGACGGCGAGCGCCGCGCCGCACAGGAACGCGTCGTGGATGCCGCCGGCCTGGGCCGCGACCGGCCCGAGCCCGTCGGCCACGCCCGCGGCGGTGCGCGTGCTCATCACGGTGATGAACAGCGCGGTGCCCGCGCCACCGGCGAGCTGCTGCAGGGTGTTGAGGATGGCGCTGCCGTGGGAGTACAGCGCCGGCCGCACCGAGCCGAGCGCGGAGGTCATGAGCGGGGTCATGAGGAAGCCGAGGCCCACGCTGAGCAGCACGTGGATGGCCATGATGTGCCACGTCTGGCTGCCCGCGGACAGCAGCGTCATGAGGCCCAGCGCCGTCGCGACGACGACGGAGCCTGGGATGACGAGCGGGCGCGGCCCCACGCGGTCGTAGAGGCGGCCGATGATCGGGGCGATGAGGCCCATGGTCAGGCCGCCGGGCAGCAGCACGAGGCCGGTCTCCAGCGTGCTGAGCTCCATGACGTTCTGGAGGAAGATCGGCAGCAGGATGAGCGTGCCGAACAGCGCACCCATCGAGATGAGCATCATGAGCAGGCTGACGGTGAAGGTCCGCGAGCGGAAGGGCCGCAGGTCGAGCAGGGCGGCGTCCTCACGCTGCAGGCCGAGCTGGCGCCAGGTGAACAGGGCGAGGGCGAGCACACCGACGGCGAGCGGGACCGCGGGGGACACGGCCGCCCCGCCCTCGACCGCCTCACCGATGCTGCTGAGGCCGTAGATCGTCCCGCCGAAGGCCAGCGCGGACAGCACGATGGACAGCAGGTCGACCGGGACGGCGCGCGGCGTCGTGATGTTCTTGACGAGCGAGCCGCCCACGACGAGGGCGATGGCCGCGATCGGCAGCACCGTGAGGAACATCCAGCGCCAGCCGAGGTTGGCGAGGATGAAGCCGGAGAAGGTCGGGCCCACGGCCGGGGCGACCGCGATGACGATGGAGATGAGGCCCATCGTCCGTCCGCGGCGGGAGACCGGCACGAAGGTGAGCACGGTCGTGATGAGCAGCGGCAGCATGACGGCGGTGCCGCTGGCCTGGATGACGCGCGCGGCGACGAGCACCGGGAACACCGGGGCGACGGCGGCGATCCCGGTACCGACCGTGAAGGTGCCCATGGCCGCGAGGAACACCGAGCGGGTGGAGAAGCGGGTGAGGATGAGCCCCGTCGTCGGGATGACCACCGCCATGGTGAGCATGAACGCCGTCGTCAGCCACTGCGCGGTGGCGGCGGTGACGGTGAACTCGTCCATGAGCCGCGGGATCGCGACGCTCATGACCGTCTCGTTGAGGATCATGACGAAGGAAGCGACGAGCAGGATGCCGATGACGAGCTTGACCTGCGCGGGGATCGTCTCGTCCGCTGCGGCGGCGGGTTCGGTGCGTTCGTCGACGCTCATGGGCAGCTCCTGGGGGTCCGTGGGTGGTGACATGCGCGGTCCCCACGGCGCTCGGTCGCCCGCGGGGCAACCTCGCGCACCGGCGGCCGAGTCTACGGTGACCAAGCGTGTGGGACGAAGCGTTGTTCCCGCTCCGTCCCACCCGGCCGCGGCGCCTGTCAGTCGAGCTTGACGGTGCCCGTGTCCCCGCCGTCGTAGCGCTCCCCGGCGACCTTCGACTTGATCATGCTGTAGAGCTGGACGACCTTCCCGCCGGGGGTGTCCCAGTACTGGGCGGCGTGGGTGTCGACCTTGAGGAGGACGACGCCGGGGGTGTCGGGGCCGTCGGGGAACCAGGCCTCGACGAAGCTGTTCCACAGCTCCTCGGACTTCGCGCGGTCGCGCACCACGGAGGCGTTCCCGGTGACCGAGACCCACGAGTCACCGGAGCTGAAGGAGACGTTGACGGCCGGGTTCGCGGCCACCTCGGAGACGGTGTCGGAGCGCTCGTCGCTGAAGAACCACAGGTCGCCGTCGAACTCGACCTCCTGCAGGCCCATCGGGCGGCTGACCAGCCGGCCGTCGGCGTCCACGGTCGTGAGCATGGCGATCCGGGCGTCCTTGACCAGCTCGGCGACCTTCTTGATTCCCTCGTCAGTCATCGCGTCCTCCCATCGGTGACAAGCCGGCCGCCGCGGCCGGACCGTCCCACCGAAACACGCCCTCCCCGGGCGCGCGAGCGGAGGACGTGACGCATCGCTCACCCCGCGGCCGTGGTCACCGGCCCGGTGTCCGCGCGAGCGCTCGTAGGGTGACGAACGAGCCAGCCGCCGCCCGCGTGCCCCCACCGCGACCGGCGTCCCTCCACCGGCGGCTCACCCGCACCACCCGAGGAGTTCACCCGTGCCCATCGCCATCCTGGCCCTCGCCCTCGGCACCTTCGGGATCGGCACGACCGAGTTCGTCATCATGGGCATGCTGCCGATCGTCGCGGCGGACCTCGGGGTGGACGTCCCCACGGCGGGACAGTACGTGTCGACCTACGCGATCGGCGTCGTCGTCGGTGCGCCGCTGCTCACCGCGCTCACCGTGCGCCTCCCGCGCCGCTGGACCCTCGTGGGGCTGCTCGTCCTGTTCACCCTCGGCAACGGGCTGTCCGCGCTGGCGCCCACCCACGAGACGCTGCTCGCCACCCGCTTCCTCACCGGTCTGCCGCACGGCGCGTTCTTCGGCGTCGGGCTGCTCGTCGCGGCGTCGCTCGTGGCCACCAACCGCCGCGGTCAGGCGATGGGCACCGTCATGCTCGGGCTCACGGTCGCCAACGTCGTCGGGGTGCCGGCGGGCACCTTCATCGCCCAGCAGGCCGGCTGGCGCTGGACCTTCGCGGCGGTCGCGCTGGTCGGGGTAGTGGCGACCGTCGCCGTCGCCCTCCTGGCCCCGCGCGGGGAGCGCGACACCACCGCCGGTGGTTCGCTGCGCAAGGAGCTCGCGGCCTTCGCGCGCCCGCAGGTGCTCCTCACCCTCTCGATCGTCATCTTCGGGATGGGCGGGCTCTTCGCCGCGTACAGCTACGTCGCGCCGATGCTCACCGACGTGTCCGGCCTCGCGGAGTCCGCCGTGCCGTGGGTGCTCGTCCTCGTGGGCGTCGGCATGACCGCCGGCTCCTTCCTCGGCGGGCGCCTGTCCGACCGCAGCACTCTCGCCACCCTGCTCGGCGGCCTGCTCCTCATCATCGCCGTGCTGCTCGCCCTGGCCGTGCTGCTCGACAACGCGCCGGTCGCGATCGTCCTGCTCGTGCTCCTCGGCTTCGGCAGCCTCGGTATCGGCCCGGCGATCCAGATGCGCATCGTCGAGCAGGCCGGCGGCGCGCCGACCATGGTCTCCGCCGGTGTCCAGTCCGCCTTCAACCTCGCCAACACGATCGGCGCGTGGCTGGGCGGCGTCGTCATCGCGGCGGGTGCGGGGCTGCGCGCCCCGAACGTCGCCGGGGCGGCGCTCGCCGTCGTCGGTCTGGTCCTGCTCGGCGCCTCCGCCCTGCTCGAGATGCGCCAGCGGCGGACGACGACGGCGCCCGAGCCCGCCGTCGCCGCCCTCACCTGACGGCCGGCTCAGGCGGGCAGCAGCCAGTCGTTGGGCGCGAAGAGCTCGTAGTGCACGCGCTCGGGTGACACCCCGGCCTTCGTCAGCTGGACGCGCACGGCCTGGAGGAAGGCGTTGGGGCCGCAGACGAGGGTCTCGGCGGACGGGTCGAGGGTGACGGCGTCGATGGCCATCAGTCCGCGGCTCGCGTCCGGGGCCACGCCGCGCTCGAACCACAGGTGCAGCTCGGCGCGGCTCAGCCGGCCGACGAGCTCCCGGAGCTCGGTGACGAGGGCGGCGTCGTCGGCGTCGCGGTCCGCGTGGAGGACGGTGAGGGGACGGTCCGGCTCGTGCGCGGCGAGGTGGTGGAGGATCCCGAGCATCGGGGTGAGGCCGATGCCGGCGGAGACGAGCACGGCCGGGCCGGTGCCCAGCTCGCGGACGGTGAGGTCGCCGAAGGGGAGGGTGACCTCGAGGTCGTCCCCTTCGCGGAGGTTGGCGTGCAGCCAGCTGGAGACCTCCCCGGCGGGGTCGGTGCCGGTGGCGTCGACACGGCGCACGGTGAGGCGCCAGCGCCCGGTGCCGGTGGGACCGGAGAGGCTGTACTGACGCAGCTGGCGCGCGCCGTCGGGCAGACGCACGCCGACCGAGACGTACTGCCCGGGCACGAAGTCCGGCAGCGGGGAGGCGGGGTCGGGGGCGGCGAGGACGAAGGAGGCGACGTCGGCGGACTCCTCCACGCGCTCGACGACCCGCGCGGTGCGGAACACGTCCCCGGGCGCGACGCGCGCGCCGGCGTAGAGGTCCGCCTCGAAGGCGATGAGCGTGCGCGCCATGATCCAGTAGACCGCGTCCCACGCGGAGGCGACCTCGGCGGTGACGACGTCCTCGCCCAGCACCTCGACGATCGCGGCGAAGAGGTGGTCGTGGACCACCTGGTACTGCTCGGCGGTGATACCGAGGGAGGCGTGCTTGTGCCCGATCCGTTCGAGGAGCTCGCGCGGGCTCGGCGCGCCGGGCGTGACGAGGAGGGTGGCGAAGGAGGCGACCGAGGCGGCGAGCGCCTTCTGCTGGGCGCCCTGGGCCTGGTTGCCCCGGTTGAAGGTGTCGCGCAGCAGCTCGGGGTGGGCGCTGAACATGCGCCGGTAGAAGGTCGGGGCGATCTCACCGATCCGGCTGCCCACGAGGGGCAGGGTGGCGGTGATGACGGCCTCGTGGTCGGGGCTCAGGCGCTCCTCGACGGTGGCCCTGGGCAGGTGCTGCTGCGTGGTCATGTGGTCCCCCTGGTGTCGGTGTACGTGGCGACGGCGGGGGACGGCCTGCGTCGAGCAGCCCCCCGGATGCCTCCCCGACCCTAGGAAGGTGCGCGGGTGTCCGGTGCGGGACCAACGTCCCGGCCCCGGCGCGTGGGTTGCGCGCCGGTAGGGTGACGCCACCGGGCGGCCGGCGTCGGCCGCGGCGACGAAGGAGTGACACCGGCATGAGCGCAGTGACCACGACCGTCCCCGTCACGGACGGTGAGATGCCCGCCCACCTGTGGCTCCCGCCGTCGGGAACCGGGCCCGGGCTCGTGCTGCTGCAGGAGATCTTCGGGGTGTCCGCCTACATCCGCTCGCGCGCCGCGGACCTGGCCGCGCTCGGCTACGTCGTCCTCGCGCCCGAGCTGTACTGGCGCGCGGAGGGGACGGTGGACGAGTCGGGCGAATGGTTCCTCGAGCAGGGCATGGCGCTGCAGGCGCAGCTGGACTGGGACCGGACCGTGGCCGACGCCGTCGCCTCGGTTGGCGCGCTGCGCTCGCGTCCGGAGGTGGCCGGCGGCACGGGGGTGCTCGGCTTCTGCTTCGGCGGGGGAGTGGCCTTCAACGTCGCGGCGCTCGCGGACGTCGACGTGCTCGTCTCCTACTACGGCTCGGCGCTGCCCCAGCTGCTGCACCTCGCCGAGCGCGTGAGTGCGCCGAGTCTGCACCACTTCGGCACCGCCGACGCCTACATCCCGGTGGAGAAGGTGGAGGAGATCCGCGCGGCGGTCGCCGGCCCCGAGGTCGAGTTCCACCTGCACGACGGCGCGGGTCACGCCTTCGACAACCCGCACCCGATGTTCCACCACGAGCGGGCGAGCGCCGAGGCGTGGGACTTGACCTCGCGGTTCCTCGCCCGTCATCTGCCGGTCTGAGCCCCGCTCCCCGGGGCCCGGCTCACCAGTAGTACTCCGGCGCGTCGTCGTCGGGATACCAGGGTTCCCTGCCGGCGCTGGGCAGCACCCGGTCGAGCCAGCCGGTCGCGTCGAGGACCGCCTGCCCCCAGCCGACCTCGTTGCGCCGCTCGACCCGTTCGGCGCGCAGGTCGATGAGCCGGGAGCGGAGGTAACGGGTCTGCAGCTGGCGGCCGATCCGCGTGAGCAGGTCCTCGCCCGCCACGTCCGGAACGAACGTCAGCGCGTAGGCGATCCGCACGAGGTCGTCCGACTCGAGCCCGGCGATGCCGGTGAGGGCCGGGGGCTTGATGATCGGTGGCGGAGGAGGCTTCTCCAGCGTGGTGCGCTGCCAGTCGTAGTCGGGGTCGTCCAGGTGCTCGCGAAGCAGCCGCATGATCCGGTCCACCGGGGCTGCGCGCTCGCCCACGGGTAGCAGCTGCTTGGCCTTCATGAAGGTCGGGTGGTGGGTGCGGCCCAGGCGCTTGGCGACATCGTCAATGTCCGTCACTCCCTCGCGGGCGGCGGCGAGGATCTCCTCGTAGTCGGCGTCCGTCCAGGGCTGACCTGCGTTCGGAGGCTGCTCCCGGGGCGGGCGGGGCCTGCCCGTCGCGGCCCTCTGGCGGAAGCCGACGTCCCGCTCCCAGGCTTCGCCGTCGGGGATGAGCGTGTCTGTCATGGGGGCTCCCGCCTTTCCCTCGCGTGTCTCAAGCGTTGCGAAACGCGCGGACGCCTGCGGAAGTCCTCCACAGCCAGTGCTGCGGGGGTGGCATTCGGCCTGTCTGTGGAGCACTGGCTGGGTGATGATGAGGACGGACCCTTGCCTGCCGCACCAACCACCCGGAGCCCTGCCGTGAAGATCCTGCTGCCCGACTCCCTGCCGCTCGAGCCGTCCCTCCCCGACGGCGTCACCGCCGTCACCTACGACGCCTCCCGTCCGGTCCCGGCCGGGCACCGCGACGCCGAGGCGCTAATCGTGTGGGGCAGCTCGGGTGAGCACCTGGCCGAGGTGGCGGACCAGATGCCGAACCTGCGCTGGGTGCAGACGCTCGCCGCCGGCCCGGACTCGGTACTGAGCGCGGGCTTCCCGGACGACGTCGTCATCACCTCGGGCGCGGGGCTGCACAGTCCGACCGTCACCGAGCACGCGCTGGCCCTCGTGCTGGCGCTGCTCCGACGGCTGCCGGAGGCAGCCGAGGCGCAGGCGGCGCACCGGTGGGACCGCCAGCTCGGCGGCCTGCAGCCGCTCCACCCGGACGGTGCGGTCACCACGCTCATCGGTGCGCGGGTGCTCGTGTGGGGGTTCGGGAACATCGGCCAGACCCTGGCGCCGGTGCTCCAGTCACTCGGGGCGACGGTGCGGGGCGTGGCGCGCAGCGTGGGGGAGCGGGCCGGTTTCGACGTCGTCGCCGAGGAGGACCTCGAGGCGGAGCTGGCGCAGACGGACGTGCTCGTCATGATCCTGCCCGCCACCCCCGAGACCGAGAAGGCGCTCGACGCGCGCCGGCTGGCCGCGCTCCCGGACCACGCCTACGTCGTCAACGTCGGCCGCGGCACGACCGTCGACGAGGACGCGCTGCTCGCCGCCCTCACCGACGGGACGATCGCCGGTGCCGCCCTCGACGTCACCGCCGTCGAGCCTCTCCCGGAGGACTCGCCGCTGTGGGAAGCGCCTCGGCTCATCATCACGCCGCACGCCGCGGGCGGGCGTCCCGTGGGTGCGGACGAGCTCATTGCCCACAACGTGCGGGCGCTCGCCGACGGTCGGGAGCTGCGCAACGTCGTCGAGCGCTGACGTGCTTCCTCAACTTCCCTCCCGGTCGGCCGATAGAACGGTGGACGAGGGGAGACAGGTATGGACGGGGTGCTCTCGATCACCCAGCGGATCGCGGGGATCCAGGCGCAGCTGACGGCTTTGGCGCCGACGCCGCCGCCGGCCACCGTGGACACCGCCGGCACCTTCGACCGGCTCTTCACCCAGGCCGCCGGGGAGTTCGCGCCCGTCAGTGCACCCGCGCAGGCGGCCGCCCCGGCCGTGCTCAACGCGAACGGTGCGCCGGCCGACCTCGCCGCCTACGGCAACGGCAAGATCCCCGCCGGGGTGCTCGCCCCGATCGGGACCGACGGCGAGGGCCACAGCATGTGGGCGCCCGCCGCCGCCAACTTCAACAAGCTCCTCGCGGCTGCCAAGGCCGACGGCATCGACATCGGCATCAACGACTCCTACCGCACCTACGAGCGTCAGGTCGAGCTCGTCGACCGTCTCGGGCTGTACAACGAGGGCGGCCTGGCCGCCGTCCCGGGCACGAGCAATCACGGCTGGGGCCGCGCCGTCGACCTTCACCTCAACGGTGAGGCGCTGACGTGGATGCGCGCCAACGGCGAGAAGTACGGCTTCGTCGAGGACACCCCGCGCGAGACCTGGCACTGGGCCTTCTACCCCGACAAGGTGCAGGTCCCCTAGCTCGCGGTGATCGCCTACCGTGGCGGCATGAGCGCCACGCGTGAGCTGCAGCCGGTCCTGCCCCCGCACGAGGTCCAGCTGGGGCTGGACACCTTCGGTGACATGACCGTCGGCGAGGACGGCCGTCCCCGCACCTTCGGCGAGGTGCTCCGGGAGGTCGTGGAGCAGGGCGTGCTCGCCGACGAGGTGGGTGTCGACGCCATCGGCCTGGGGGAGCACCACCGCGACGACTTCGCCATCTCCGCGCCGGAGATCGTGCTGGCCGCGATCGCCTCCCGGACCCGCCGCATCCTGCTCGGCACCGCCGTCACCGTGCTCAGCTCCGACGACCCCGTCCGCGTCTACGAGAAGATGGCGACCCTCGACGGCGTCTCGGGCGGCCGTGCGGAGGTCACCCTGGGACGTGGTTCCTTCACCGAGTCCTTCCCGCTGTTCGGGCTCAGCCTGTCGGACTACGAGCGGCTGTTCTCGGAGAAGCTCGACCTTTTCGCGCTGCTGCGCGCTGAGGAGCCGGTGACGTGGGAGGGCACCGTGCGCGGCCCGCTGCGCGGCGCGCAGGTGTACCCGAAGACCGAGGCGGGGACGCTGCGCACGTGGATCGGGGTGGGCGGCTCACCGGAGTCGGTGGTCCGCGCCGCGCGCTACGGCATCCCGATGATGCTCGCGATCATCGGCGGGGAGCCCTCGCGCTTCGTGCCCTTCGCCGACCTGTACCGCCGGGCGCTGCAGGAGCTGGGGCAGCCCGAGCTGCCGGTGGGCGTGCACGCGCCGGGCTTCGTCGCGGCCACCGACGAGGAGGCGCGCGAGCTGATGTTCCCGCACTTCAAGGCGAACCGGGACCGCATCGGCGCCGAGCGTGGCTGGGGCCCGACCACCCGGATGCAGTTCGACATGGAGGTGCAGAACGGGGCGGTCTTCGCCGGCTCCCCGGAGACGGTGGCGCAGAAGATCGCGACCACCGTGCGCCAGCTCGGGCTGAGCCGCTTCGACCTCAAGTACAGCAACGGGCCCATGCCGCACCGCCACACCCTCGAGGCGATCCGGCTCTACGGAACCGAGGTCATTCCGCGGGTGCGCGAGCTGCTCGCCGGTTGAGGTGGCGCTGCCCTCGGGGGCGCGACCGGTGGGTCAGCGGTCCGCGTGGGGATGACTGTCGCCTGGCCTGGTCGCCCTGCGCGTCCCGTCAGAACGGAGGCGCCTCGTCGACACCCCACGCCGCACCGCTCTCGCTGCCGCCCCAGCCTTGGCTGGCGTCGCTCTCGCCCCGTGCGGGGTCGGCATCCCTCTCGCCCCATGCTGGGAGTGGGCGCTGGGGCAGCGGCGGCGGTGTCCATGTGCCAGTGACCGCGCTTCCCGCAGCGACCTCGGCAAGCACGGCGTCGACGACCTCGACCGGGACACTCCTGCCCGTGCGGCGCATCTCCTTGCCGATGCGACGCAGCCCCGCGGCGGTCTCGCGCGGCATCGTGATGACGGTGCCGTCGGTGCGCCGCAGGTACCCGTGGCCGGTCATGGTTGTCCACGCGTAGGTGCCGTCGGATGCGCGGGCGACGGTGAAGCCGCCCTGGCTCTTGACGGCGTGGGCCCGGGTGCACTGGGGACCGAGGTTCCAGACCGAGGTCTCGCCGCCGTCCTGCCACTCGTGGATGTGGTCGAGCTGGCAGTGACGTGCCGGGGTGGAGCAGCTGGGCTCGATGCAGGTGCGGTCGCGCTCGCGGACGAGCTCGGCCATCGCGGCGGGCGGCTCGTAGCGCTTGCGGCCGACGTCGAGCACCTGGCCCGTGACCGGATCGCTGATGATCCGCCGCCACTGGCCGCCGGCCGCAAGCGCCCGAGCCACCTCGGGTGCGATGGGGCCGTAGCCCTCGAGGACGGCGACCGGCTCCGGGTCCCGCTCGAGAGCGTTGCGAGGCGGGACGTTGAGGTCGGGCAGTGCGACGGCGAGTGGGACGTTGAGCCGGACCTCGACGGGCAGTCCGCCGACCTTGCCCAGCCGTACCGCGGGCAGCCGCCCGCCGGGCAGGCGCTGTCCGGGGGCTGGCGGAACTGCTCCGTGGGGGACCTGCGCGCTCTCCGCCTCGGGCGCAGCTCGCCCCTTGGAGCGGAGTGGCGGGTCGACCGCGGGCAGAGCTGGCCCCTCGGAGCCCGGTGCGTCGTCGCCCGTGGGCGCAGCTGGCCCCTCGGAACCAGATGCGGCGTCGTCCGACGGCAGGTCCGTACCCTCGATCAGGGTTCCGACAGGCGCGGCCTCCGCCCCTGCAGGCTCGTCCGCGGATGACGCCGGACCGGTGGGGTCGGGCCCCACAGGAGGTACGCCGATGTACCCGTTCATGAGGGCGCCGTGCGCCATGAGGGAGAGGGCATCGGCGCGCAGCTGGTCCATGGTGCGGCCGTCGCCTGCGTTCTTGGCGGCGCGCGCCGCGCTGTCGAGCGTGATGTCCACGGCGATGGCGTTCGGCGCGGGGAGGACCGCCGTCAGACTCGCCATGCCGTCCGGCAGCGGTCGCGGGTGGTAGACCGTGCGCTTCTGGCGGGCGATGCGGTGGCGGGCGTCGGCGTCCTCCGGGTCGACGGAGATGACCGCCTTCTCGAGGTCGTCCTTGAGCTGCCGGAGGGTGCGGCCGGGCGCGGTCTCGATGACCTGCCACTCCGCGGCCAGGGCGACCTCGGGCGGCAGCCCATCGAGAGTGGTGAAGATCAGCTGCGCCCGCGGGTAGTCGATGAGGCCCTGCTCGAGTGCTTCGCCCGTGGCCTCCAGCATGCTCCCGAACGCCCGACCGCTGGCCGCCATCCGGGTTGCGGAGATCTTGCTGATCTTCAGCCGCAGCGCGAGCTCATGGCCCGCGAGGCACTCACCGCGCGTCCGACCACGCAGCGTGCCTGGCCAGTCCGGGTTGAGGGCGGGACGCTCGGCGAGTACCGCCGCGGCCTTCGCGGCCTGAGCTGCTGCGTACGCCTCCATCCGCTTGTGCGCCGCCGCGAGCTCGACGAGCGAGTAGTCGTCGACCTCGGCTGGGTCGATCGCCGCGAGCAGGACGCCCAGCCGCGGGCCGGGAGGGAGGGGAGCGAGGTAGTCGCCGAGCGCGCCGTCCTGCGGGAGCAGCTCGGCGAGCCGGTCGGTGGGCCAGGTGGTCGATCCCGTGGGACCGAAGAGCTCATCGGCGGGGCTCGGGAGCGGGAGGGGAGTGACGGGCTGCTCGGGCGTGACCTTCCACGTGCCGGGCAGCATCTCCTCGAGGGGCTCACCAGGCGCGGGCGTGACCGCGTCGGGCTGCCGCTCCGGCTGGGTGCCGTCCCCCTCGAGGTCCATCTCGTCACCTCCTATGGTGAGAACCTCACTACTCAGACCCTCTCACCGACCACTGACATTCGACGGCGGCCGGTCCTGGACCCCCGCAACGGCGCGAAAAGACCCGTGCCGACGGCGGCGGGTGGAATGTCGACGGCGGGTGGTAGGCAGGGCGGCCGAGCCTGCGAGGACGAGTGGCGCGGTGGGGCGGCGACGGCGGGTGGTGGCTTGGCGCGGACGTGCCGGCGACGGCGGGTGGCCGGGTAAACGAGCCGGCGGCGGCTGGTGGACGAGACGACGGCACGAATGGCGTCGGCGGGCGGCGTGCGGGCGGCGACGGCGGGGCCAGGTTGCGCTGTCAGACCCCAGTGCCACCATGTGTCCCACCTCGAAGTGCACCGTTGCCGAGGGGAGCCGCGATGGGCCGGACGAAGCTGGCGAGAGCCGCCGGACTCGCCGCTGCCCTGAGCGCGGCGGCCGGCCTCGCCGGCTGCGCGGCGTCGGCGGACGAGCCGGTCGAGATCGTCTTCTTCCAGTTCAAGCCCGAGGCCACCGCGTTCTTCTCCGACGTCGCCGCCCGCTTCGAGGAGGAGAACCCGGACATCCGGGTGACGGTCGACAACGTGCCGAGCGCGGAGACGGCGATGCGCATCCGCCTGGTGAAGGAGGACCCGCCCGACGTCCTCACCTTCAACGGCAACGGCACCTTCGGGGAGTTCGCCTCCGCGGGCGTCTTCCACGACTTCGCCGGCAGCCCGCTCCTCGACCGCGTCCAGGAGGCGTACGTCGAGGTCATCGAGGAGCTCGGCGCGGGCGAGCCTGGCGCCGTCAACGGCATTCCCTTCGCGGCCAACGCCTCCGGCGCCCTCTACAACGTCGAGCTCTTCGAGGAGCACGGCCGCGAGGTCCCCACCACGTGGACCGAGCTCCTCGAGACCGCCGAGTACTTCGAGCAGCAGGGCATCGTCCCGCACTACGCGATGCTCGCCGACGCCTGGACCGCCCAGGCCCCCATGGCCCCGCTCACCGCGCAGACGCAGCCCGAGGACTTCTTCGTGGACCGCTTCGCCGGTAACGCCACCTTCAGCGAGGGCTGGCGCGAGGCCTTCGAGAAGCAGGGTGCCCTGTTCGAGCTCACCCAGCCCGACCCCGCCGCCTCCGGCTACGAGCAGGGCACCCGCGCCTTCGCCGAGGGGGAGGCCGCGATGCTCCTCATCGGCAGCTACGCGGTCCCACAGATCCGCAGCTTCGAGCCGGACTTCACGGTCGGTTCCTTCGCCCTGCCCGCCACGGACGATCCGGAACGGACCACGCTCGTGTCCGGCGTCGACGTCGTCCTCGCGGCCCGCGAGGACGGACCGCACCAGGAGGAGGTCGAGCGCTTCCTCGCCTACCTCCTCGAGCCGGACCGGGTCCAGGAGTACGCCGAGCAGCAGGTCGCGATCCCCACCCTCGAGGGGCTGGAGAACGACGACCCCGCCCTCGCCGGTATCCAGCCGTACATCGACGAGGGCCGCATCGTCGGCTTCACCGACCACCAGTTCATCCAGGCGATCCCGCTCGGACCGCTCCTCCAGCAGTTCCTCCTCGACGGCGACCTCGACGCCTTCCTCACCCAGCTCGACGACAACTGGGACCGGGTGGCCGAGCGCCGCACCTGGGGCCTCGGAGCGGTGGAGGAGTCATGAACGGCCGCACGATCGACCGCGCCTACTACTGGATGGTGCTCCCGGCCTTCGTGCTCTTCTTCGTCCTCCACACGATCCCGGTGCTCCAGGGCATCTTCTACAGCTTCACCGATTCACCCGGCTACGGGACGTGGAGCTTCGTCGGCCTGTCGAACTACGCGGCGCTCTTCCAGGACCCGCGCGTGGTGGACGCCTACCTCTTCACCTTCAAGTTCGCGATCGTCACGACCATCCTCGTCAACGTCATCGGCCTGGCCATCGCGATCGGCCTCAACTCCCGCATCAAGCTGAAGAACACGCTGCGCGGGATCTTCTTCATCCCGTACGTGCTCGCGCTGCTCGTCGTCGGGTACGTGTTCTCCTACCTCTTCAACTTCTCCCTGCCCTCCATCGGGCAGGCACTCGGCATCGAGGCGCTGAGCACCTCGCTGCTCTCCGACCCGGAGCGCGCGTGGATCGGCATCGTCGTCATGACGGTCTGGCAGGGCGCGGCCTTCACGATCATCATCTACCTCGCCGGACTGCAGACCGTCCCCGAGCAGCTCTACGAGGCGGCCGCGCTCGACGGCGCCACCCGTTGGCGCCAGTTCTGGTCCATCACGCTGCCGATGATCTGGGGTTTCTTCACGATCAACGTCGTCCTCGCGCTGAAGAACTTCCTCCAGGTCTTCGACCAGATCATCGCGATGACCGGCGGCGGCCCGGGCACGTCCACCGAGTCCATCGGCGTGCTCATCTACCGCGGCGGCTTCGAGGGCGGCGAGTTCGGGTACCAGACCGCCAACGCCGTCGTCTTCATGATCGTCATCGTCGCCTTCGCCTTCTTCCAGCTGCGGGTCCTGCGACGCGAGGAGGTGTCGGCCTGATGTCCGCCAACGCCGTCACCATGCCCCCGCCAGGCAAGAACCGACGACGACGGCGTCACCCGGGCGGCGTCAACTGGTGGCTCACCGCCCTGCTCGTCGTCCTCTCGCTCACCGTGCTGGTCCCGCTCTACTTCACCGTGGTCACGGCCCTCAAGACCCCGGACCAGCTCGGAGGCTCCGGCTTCGCCCCACCCACCGAGTGGGCCTGGGGCAACTTCGCCGAGGCCTGGCGGACGATCGACTACCCGGCGCGGGCGCTCAACACCGCGCTCATCACGGTGGGCGCCGTCGTCCTCACGCTGCTGACGAACTCGATGGTCGCCTACGCGATCGCCCGCCAGATGCACCGGCGCCTGTTCAAAGCGCTGTTCTACTACTTCATCGCCGCGCTGTTCATCCCGTTCCCGGTGCTCATGCTCCCGGCGGCGAAGCAGGCGGCGATCCTCGGCCTCGACAACCAGGCCGGGCTCATCCTGCTCTACACGGTCTATGGCCTGTCCTTCAACGTCTTCCTCTACACCGCCTACGTCCGCTCCATCCCGGCCGAGCTCGAGGAGGCGGCGCGCATCGACGGCTCGAGCACGTGGGGCGTGTTCTGGCGGGTGGTGTTTCCGCTGCTGGCGCCGATCAACGCGACCGTCGGCATCCTCACCTGCGTGTGGGCGTGGAACGACTTCCTGCTCCCGCTCGTCATCCTCTCCGACCCCGACGCCGCGACCATCCAGCTCGCCCAGTACGTCTTCCAAGGGCAGTTCTCCGCCGACTACACCCTCGCCTTCGCGTCCTACCTCATGGCGATGGCGCCGCTGCTCGTCGTCTACGTCGTCGCCCAGCGGTGGGTCATCTCGGGGGTGACGCGCGGCGCCATCAAGTAGCCGACGACGACGGCGCCCCCACCAGCTCCGCGCTCCGGTCCCAGAGCGCAACCGCGACAGCGGGGTCGGAGGCCTGCGGGTTCGTCCGCGTGACCCTGCCCTTCTCGTAGTACTCGCCCGACACCCAGTCGCGTCCCGGGGTGCCCTCGGCGAGCTCGACGAGCGGCCGCGCGCCCTTCTCCGGGCCGATGAGGCCGGCCAGGTGGCGCAGCGGCGTCCGGTACACGACGCGCATGAGACTGGTGGTGTCCGAGGCGAAGTTCGTGCGCACCACCCCGGGGTGGAAGGCGACCGCGGAGAGGCCGCGGGGCGAGTAGCGGCGGTGCAGCTCCCTGGTGAAGAGGATGCTGGCGAGCTTCGCGTCGCCGTAGGCCTTGCGCGCGGAGTACCGGGCCTCGTTGCCGAGGTCGTCGAGGTCGATCCTCGCGAACGCCCGCGCCGCGACGCTCGCGGTGTTGACGACCGACGCGCCGCTCCCCGTCAGCGTGTCCAGGAGGAGGGTGGTGAGCAGGAAGGGCGCGAGGTGGTTGACCTGGAGCGTCTTCTCGAAGCCGTCGACGGTCCGGGTCCGGTCCCCGAAGATGCCGCCGGCGTTGTTCACCAGCACGTCGATCCGCGGGTACGCGTCGACGAGCGCCGACGCGAGGGACCGTACCTGGGCGAGCTCGGCGAAGTCCGCGAGGAAGTGGTCCGCCCCGATCTCCTCGGCGACCGCCCGCGTCTTCTCCGCCGACCGGCCGACGACGACGACGGTGTGCCCGCGCGAGGTCAGCTCGCGAGCGGCGGCCGCACCGATCCCGTCGCTGGCACCGGTGAGCACGATGGTCTTGGGCACGACCTCATCGAACAGTCAGTCCGCACCCGTCGCCACCGGGCGGGCAGGGTCGGTGATCCAGTGCGACCACGACCCCGGGTACAGCGCCGCGTCCAGCCCCGCCTCGTGGGCGGCGAGCACGAGCTGGGCCGCGGTCACGCCCGAGCCGCAGTACGCGGCCACCGGCTCGGCGCCGGCACCTGCCTCCGCGAAGAGCTCGCGCAGCGCGGGGGCGGGGAGGTAGCGGCCGTCCGCGTCGAGCAGCCGGGCCGTGGGCAACGAGCGGGCGCCGGGGATGTGCCCGGCCACCGGGTCGACCGGCTCCACCTCGCCGCGGAAGCGCTCGGGGGCGCGCGCGTCGAGCAGGACGCCGTCGTAGCCGTCGAGCAGCTCCTCGGCTGTCACCGTCGCCATGGACGACGACGGCGCCGTGCCCTGGGACGGCACGTCACCGTCCGCGTCGCTCACAACCGACGACGGCGTCGAGGCCTGGCCCGGCACGTCGCCGACCGCAGGGCTGTCCGTCGACGACGGCGTCACCTCGCCCGTCTCGAGCTCGCCACCCGCGGCCACCCAGGCCGGCAGACCGCCGTCGAGCACGCGCACGTCGTCGTGACCGAACCAGCGCAGACACCACCAGGCGCGCGCGGCGGCTGCCGCGACCCCGCCGTCGTACACGACGACGCGCCGCCCGGGGCGCACCCCGAGCCGGCCCAGCGACTCCGCCAGCGCCGAGCGGGAGGGGAGCGGGTGCCGCCCACCCGCGCCGGGCGGGGCGGCGAGGTCGGCGTCGAGGTCGCAGAAGACGGCGCCCGGCAGGTGCCCGGCCCGGTACCCGGCACGGTCGGGGCCGGCGAGCGTCCACCGCACGTCGAGGAGAAGGACCGAACCGAGCTCGGACCGCAGCTGCTCGTGACACACCAGTGCGCTCATGCGCCAACTCTTCCATGATGGGGCGGGACACCGACGGACGAAGGGGAGACATGGCTGAGACGGTCGAGGCAGGCGGCCCGGAGATCCGCACGCTGCTCGTGCTCGGTGCCAGCGGCGACCTCGCCGGCCGGCTCCTTCTCCCCGGGCTCGGGCGGCTGCTCGCCACCGGGCGCGCGCCGGAGCTCGAGCTCGTCGGCTCGGGCGTCGACGACTGGGACGACGAGCAGTGGCGCGCGCGCCTGCGCGAGACCTTCGCGGCCGAGCCGAGCATCGAGATGGCGCCCTGGGAGAGCTTCCCCGCCCACGAGAACGAGCCCGGCGCGCAGACCCTCGAGCGACTGGAGCGCGAGTCGGTCTACGTGCGCGCCGACGTCACTCGGCCCGAGGAGCTGCGCCGCGTCCTCGACCGGTGCGGTGCCCCGCTCGGCATCTACTTCGCGCTGCCGCCCGCCGTCACCGAGCAGGCCTGCCTCGCGCTGGAGGAGATCGGGGTGCCCGAGGGGACACGGCTCATCATCGAGAAGCCCTTCGGCAACGACGGCGAGTCGGCGCGGCGGCTCAACGCCGTCGTCGGGCGCATGGTGCCCGAGGAGCAGGTGCACCGGGTGGACCACTTCCTGGGCAAGAGCACCGTCCTCAACATCCTCGGCTTCCGCTTCGCCAACCGGATCTTCGAGCCGGTGTGGCGGGCCACGCACGTGGAGAGCGTCGAGATCGTCTACGACGAGGACCTCGCGCTCGAGGGACGCGCCCGCTACTACGACGGCTCCGGCGCGCTGCGCGACATGATCCAGAGCCACCTGCTCCACGTCCTCGCGCTCATCGCCATGGACCCGCCCACCACCCTGGGTGACCGCGACGTGCGCGACCGCATCGCCGAGGTCCTCCGGGCTGCGCGCGCCGGCGAGCCCGAGCAGCACAGCCGCCGCGCACGCTACGGCGCCGGCCGGATCGGCCTGCGCGAGGTGCCCGGCTACGCCGAGGAGCCGGGCGTCGACCCCACCCGGGAGACCGAGACGCTCGCCGAGATGACCGTCTTCATCGACAACTGGCGCTGGAAGGGCGTGCCCTTCACCCTGCGCAGCGCCAAGGCCATCACGCCCACGCGCAAGGAGGTCATCGTGACCTTCAAGAAGGTGCCGCATCTGCCCGTCGGGCTCACCGGCACCTCCCAGCCCACGCGGCTGCGCATCGGCCTGGGCCCGGAGTGCATCGAGCTCGAGCTCGACGTCAACGGCACGGGCGACCCGTGGTCGCTGGACCGCGTCGTCATGACGACGAGCTTCGGCGAGGGCGAGCTCCCGGCCTACGGCGAGGTGCTCGCCGGCGTCCTGGAGGCCGACCCGCTGCTGTCCGTGCGTGGCGACGTCGCCGAGGAGTGCTGGCGCGTCGTCGAGCCGGTTCTCGCCGCCTGGTGCGAGGGGCGGGTGCAGCTGGGGGAGTACCCGGCCGGCTCGCCCGCCGACGCCGCCGGGACGACGGCGGAGCGCAGCTGATTCCTTGACGCTCCCGGACGGCGTCGTTAATGTCCGTCTCAACGGGGGGCCACATGTGGCCAAAGACGGTCGTGATGTCGCGACGGATCGCGTAGCTGGTGCACCCCGGATGTCCGCATGGGGGTGTGGACCTGGCGTTGCTGACGTCGTCCCGTCCCCGCTCCGAGCAGATGGGGAATGACATGCACGGACGTACAGCACGACGCGACAGACGCAGGGTGGCGGTGGTCGGTGCGGCCGGCGTCGCACTCCTCGCCTCCCTCGTGGCCACACCGCCCACGCTGGCGCAGGTCGCCGAGCCAGGGGTGACGGGGCTCGAGGTCGAGCAGCAGATGGGCTTCGCCACGCTCACGTGGGAGCCCGTGGCAGGGGTGGAGGAGTACCAGATCGAGCGCACCCCGGTGGACGAGAACGACGAGCCGGTCGGGGAACCGGTCATCACCGGTATCTGGCGGCCCAACCGCCAGGTGGACCAGTCCGAGCCGGCCTTCGCGGACGCGAACTTCGACCCCGGTGACAGGTTCCGCTGGCGGGTGGGCATCGAGGGGGAGGCGTTCTCCGAGCCCGTCTACGACACCACCCTGCCGCAGTGGGGCGACCCGGACGTGCCCGGCGAGAGCCTGCGCACCGGCTGGGAGCAGACCTTCGGGGAGCGCTACACGACCGACGTCGAGGAGGCGGAGTACACCGCGGAGCTGGACGCGCTGAGCGATCGGGTGCGCGTCGTCGAGATCGGACGCACCCTGCAGGACCGGCCGATCAACATGTTCATCATCGGCTACCCCAACCCGCCGGCGACGCCGGAGGAGATCGCCGAGGGCGACACCGCCCTGGTCAACTGCAACGTCCACGGCAACGAGCCCTCCTCCCGGGAGGCCTGCTTCATCCTCGCGCGGCAGCTGGCCTTCGGTGAGGACGAGCGGACGCTCGACATCCTCTCGGAGTCGACGATCATGCTCGTGCCGTCGATCAACGCCGACGGTCGCGCGCTCAACCAGCGCGGCAACGCCACCGGGCAGGACCTCAACCGCGACTTCTCGCTCATCCGGCAGCCGGAGACCTTCGGCTTCACCGAGATGCTGCGCGACTACCGGCCCGACGCCGCCTTCGACGGCCACGAGTACGGCAACACCCGGGCCGGGGACCTGCCCGTCATGTTCCCGCGGCACCTCAACGTGCCCGAGGTCGTCCACCTGCAGAGCAAGGACCTCGTCGAGAACTGGCTCTACGAGCGCGGCTCGGAGGACGGCTGGTGGTTCTGCCCCTACGGCTGCGAGGGTGGCAACACGGTCGGTATGAGCCAGGAGACGATCCTGCGCAACACGCTGGGGCTGAAGAACATCGTCGGCGTGCTGCTCGAGGCACGCAGCTCCGGCGGGGAGACGCGGCCCGCGGACGGCGGCTCGCAGACCCCGGAGAGCCGCAAGCGCAAGACCTACTCGGCGATGTACACCTTCGAGCAGTACTTCGACTACTTCCACGAGAACAAGGAGGACATCGTCGCGGCCGGCGAGGCGGGCCGCGCGCAGCAGGTCCTCAACCGCGGGGACATCGTCTTCCGCGGCTCCTACACCGTGGACCCGTTCCCGGCGCCGCACCCCGGTGAGGCGCCGCCGGACCCGGAGATCCCCGGCCCGGAGCAGATCCTCGAGGCGCCGGTGTGCGGCTACCTCCTCACCGAGGAGCAGTACCACGGCGTGCGGGAGGACAGCCCCGAGGGCTTCCCGACGACGCTCGCGGACCGCATCGAGGCGCACGGCTGGCGTGTCCAGGAGCGGGCGCGCGGCTACATGGTGCCGCTGACCCAGGAGCAGCGCGGGCTCATCCCGCTCCTGCTCGACGGTCAGGCCGCCGAGCCGTGGACCAGCGCCCAGCGCCTCTACGGCCCCGCGAACCACCGCGTCACGCTGCCCGACAGCGCGTGCGGCAAGGTGAGCGAGCCGCCGTCGCGTCGTACGCCGACGACGGCGGAGCTCAGCTACACGAGCGACTGACAGTCGCGTAGGGCGCGCCCCGGGGACCCGTTCCCCGGGGCGCGCCGCGCTGTGCAGGACGCCTGTCCTTGAGATAACCGCACCGATAAGGTGACGTTCCCTGTCGTCCCTTCCGAATGGACATTCCTATGCCCGTGGTGCCCGAAATTCTCAAGCGTGATAACCGCGAGAATGCCCTCGCGCTGCTCCGGCGATACTTCGGACTCGACGGCAAGCCCGCGTACTCCGGATCGCGGTTTGAGGCACTCGGCGGGGGAGGTGATGCGGCGGACGTGGCGGACAAGATCACGGCTGTCGATATCGTGGCGCTGTCGATGCTGTCCATAGCAGTCCCGGGTACGGCTGCACTGCGGCTGCTCGAGGATGACGAGTTTGTCGCGGTCACGGGTGAGTACCTGAGCAAGCTTCCGACCGATGTCGATTTGGTCGACATCGACCGCGAAGTACTGGTGGACGGGCCAGCGGCGTCATTGTGGCGACACTTTCGGCAGCTCGACGGAGTTGGACCCACCACCACGAGCAAGCTCATGGCACGAAAGCGCCCGCGCCTGATCCCCGTGTACGACTCCGTGATCGAACGAGCCTTCCACTTCGAGAACTCGAGCGGTCATTGGGAGTACTGGCACGACCTCCTCAACGCGGATGGACGGCGACTTCACACCGAGTTGCTGAACGTCCGTGCTGATGCCGGGCTGCCTGAGGCGGTCTCCGCGCTTCGCGTGCTCGATGTCGTGGTGTGGATGGGGAACAGGCGACCGGATGAGGAAGGCGAGGAGGCGTCTCTGGTCACCGCCTGAAGCCCCGACTCTCCTCGTGTGATCGCGGCAGCAACCCGGGCGGCGTTACGACTGTTCCCAGACGCCAATGTTTGAGGCCCCGCCGAGGTCACTCTCAGGACGGGTACTCGGCGCGGGTGACCTCGCACGAGTCGGTGATGAGGAAGCGCAGGACGTCCTCGTCGACGTCGTCGAGCCGCTTGAGGTAGAGGCAGGCGTTGCCCGGCTTGTACGGCCCGAGCCGGGCCAGCTGCTCGGGGTAGCGCTCCTGGTAGCCGCCGACGAGGTAGACGACGAGGTTCGCCTTTCGGGGGCTGAAGGCTGCCAGCGGGGCGTCGCCCTCGCGGCCGGACTCGTAGACGTAGTGGTAGCTGCCGAAGCCGATGATGCTGGGCCCCCACATGACCGGCTCCTCGCCGGTGATGTCGCGCATGATGTCGACGAGGCGCTCGGCGTCCGCCCGGCGGGTCGGGTTCTCGACCGCGGCGATGAAGTCGCGCGGGTCGACGTCGGTGGGCTGCACGGCTGCCTCCTTCGGCTCGGCTGCGCCCACCGTAGTCCGCCCGGGCGGCACGCGGGAGGGGTGCCGCCCGGGCGGCCGGGCTACTTGGCGATCGCCTCGGCGATGGGGGTGGCGCCGTCGGCGAACTCGATCATCTTGCCGATGGTGGCAGGCTCCTCGAGGGAGGCTGCGATGACGCGGGCGACGTTCGCGCGCGAGGTCTTGTGCTCACCGCCGTCGTCCGCGGTCACGAGGTCGATCGAGCCGGTGGGCTCGTCGAGGGTGAGGGCGCCGGGGGCGACGATGGTCCAGTCGAGGCCGGAGTCGCGCAGGTGGTCGTCGGCGTCGGCCTTGGCCTGGGCGTAGGCGTAGAAGGAGTTGCCCTCCGGCACACCGTGGTCCTGGCGCGCGCCGACGAAGGAGACCATGACGAAGCGGCGCGCCCCGGCGAGCTTGGCGGCGTCGATCGTGCGGATGGCGGCGTCGCGGTCCACGGCCCAGGTGCGCTGCGGGTTGCCGCCGCCGGCGCCCGCGCTCCACACGACCGTGTCCTGACCCTGCAGCAGCTCGGTGATCTCCTCGGTGGACAGGTTCTCCACGTCGGCGACGACGGCGTTCGCGCCGGTCTGCTCGACGTCCTCGCGGTGGTCGGGGTTGCGGAAGACGCTGGTGACGGTGTGGCCGGCCTCCGTGAGCAGGGGCGCCAGCAGGAGCGCGACCTTGCCGTGGCCACCGATGACTGCAACGTTCGACATCTCGTTCTCCTCGCGGGGTGGGGTTGAGGTCCTCCTCGACGCTAGGCGCCGTGCGAGCGCTTCGCACACGGGCGGGCGCCGGTGCCCGGTCGATCAGCCTGCCAACAGGGCACCGGCCGATGGGTAGCTAGCCCTTGCCGAGCGTCGAGCCCGCCTTCGACTTGGCCGACTTGCTCGAGCTGTCGGATGCCAACGTCCGCCCCGCCTTGGAGAGGGCCTTCTTCGAAGGCTTCGCCATGGGTCTCACCTCCTCTCGTGGCACTTGTCCATAGGCTGGCACCCGGGTCTGACATCGCCGAGATCACGGTTCGGCGGCTCAGACGGCTCGTAGTCGAAAGCCGTATGGCTGCCACGGAGAAGGGGCTCACGTTGACTGATCACGACTGGGACGACTTCGTGCGTTGGGCGCGCACGGTCGCCGATGCTGTCGATCTGGATCGGGAGGAGCACGGCTACAAGCGAGCGATGGCGGCCAGGCTCGGAGCCGCGCGGAGGCTCTTCCTCGAGAACGATGAGGGATGGTACGAGTCGCTGCTCAGCGCGCTCCAGAGCACGAACCTCCTGCACTGGCGAACCGTCAGCCGCTTCAGGGAGGCAGCGAGCGAGCGGCCCGAGGCTCTCGCCGCGGCGATCGGCGTGCTGTGGGGCGACGTCGACGCCGGCGCCGACGATCTCGCTGCGTTTGAGGAGCCGATTCGTGAGGCAGTCGACTCGATCACCCCGGGCAACATCGTCGCTCTCGGTGCTCTGCTTCTCATGGCGCGTGACCCGGAGGCCTTCCCGCCCTACCGGACGACCCCCGTCGAGAAGTGGCGCAAGCTCGTCGGCCGCGAGTCGCTGGGCACCAGTCCCGTCGAGCGGTACCGGGAGCTCCTTGAGCTGACCGACGAGCTGCTCCAGCGGGCGCCCGGGGCGGGTATCGCGCTGAGCAGCCGACTGGAGGCTCAGGGTCTCGGCTGGAGCGTCGTCAAGTGGCCGGTGGCGGAACTGCCCATCCCGGAGGAGGACAAGCACGCCTTCGCACGATGGAGGGGCGACGCAGAGCCGGCGGGTGTGGTGCCGCGGGGCGAAGGTCCGGCACCGGCCATGGAAGCCGCGGCCTGGAAGGTCCTGGGTGCGGGCCTGCGCCGCGAGCCGTCCCCGGTCAGTGGCAGTGCATCGGTGTGGACGGCAGCCACTGCAGCAGATCTGCGCGAGCGCATCTCTCACGACCCCGGCACCGGAGGCTTCTTCGACAAGCTCATGGTCCAGCTCGACGGCGCCTCGGACGACACTGTGCTGCTCGCGGCTGAGCTCGTCTACCTCCAGTGCGCCCCTCAGGCCGACCTGCGGGCGGACACCAAGATCGCCCGCGTCGAGCGGGTGCTCGCCGCTGCCGGTACCACCTACGCACTACCGGACGAGCTCTGCGTAGGCCTTGAGGCGAGGGGCGCGTTCGGCGGGGGACAGGGGTACAACGCACAGATCGCAAAGCACATCGACTGGCTCACCAAGTTCATCCTCGAGTGGACGGACGCTGAGCCCACGGAGCGGCTTGCTGCGCTACGAACCCCGGACGCATTCGCAGCGATCGCCGCTCGCGTGGCATCTGACTCGGTCGTCTCGGTCGAGCACGCAATCAACTACCTTGCCTGGCCGGGCCACTTCTCCCCAGTGGTCGCCGCTTCCCATCGTCGGTTGATCCGCGACACGTTCGCCGGTGAGATCGGCGGGCCCTCGGGTAACCGTCCGCTCGACATCACCGTCGACCTGCGCCGGATCCGCCAGGCCCACGAGAAGGCCGCGCCCGGTTACCCCGAGTGGTACAACACGCCGTATGTCGAGGCGTGGCGCGCCACCGGGCCGCGCGCCTGGCTCGTGCGTCCCAGCTCCGGGCAGACCGCACTCGTGACGCAGTGGCTCACGAACGGCTTCGTGTCCGTCAAGGCGGAGCATCTCCGCGGCGTCGAGGCGAGGGCATCACGGCAGGCCGTGCAGGTCGCCGTCGAGGAGGGCTACCAGCACCTCGACTACGCCCAGCGCGAGACGCTCGTCGCGGAGTACCTGGCATTCCTCAGCAAGATGCGGCCCGAGGACATCGTCGCCACCGTCGCGGACGGACACCTGTATGCCGGCGTCGTTGCCGGTGAGCCGACCTTCGTCGACGACCCGACGAGCCGCCTCCGACGGGAGGTGGAGTGGGCCGGCGCCCTGGTTGACACTGACGAGCTCTCGCCGCCACTGTCGAGTCTCCTCGACAAGGACGGTTCGGTCGTCGACATCACCTCGGCTCTCGGTGTCCTCGAGGACTACCTGGCGGCCGGTGGGACCGAGCACTCGAAGGTCACTCCGGACGTCCGCGCCTCCGTCCCTGACCTGCCGGCCGTGACCGACGATGTCGCGGGTGGGTTGCACATGGAGCGCGACAAGTTGCAGGAGATCGTCGATCTCCTGCAGGCTCGCCAGCAGATCGTCTTCTACGGTCCTCCCGGCACCGGGAAGACCTACGTCGCCCAGCAGCTGGCTCGTCACCTCGTCGGTCCCGACGACCCGAGCCGGGCGCGGATCGTCCAGTTCCACCCCTCCTACGCCTACGAGGACTTCTTCGAGGGCTACCGCCCTGACGTCACGCCCGCCGGTGTGGCGACCTTCGCGCTGCGACCTGGACCGCTGCGACAGCTGGCGAGCGAAGCGTCGCGTCCGGAGAACCAGGGTGTCCCGTTCGTGCTCATCATCGACGAGATGAATCGGGCGAACCTGGCCAAGGTCTTCGGCGAGCTGTACTTCCTGCTCGAGTACCGCAACGAGTCGATCAGGCTGCAGTACAACCCGACCGAGGCCTTCAGCCTCCCGCCGAACCTCTTCATCATCGGGACGATGAACACCGCCGACAGATCCATCGCCATGGTCGACGCGGCCATTCGACGACGGTTCGCGTTCGTCGAGATGCACCCCGGTGAGCCTCCCGTACGCGGCGTGCTCGACCGCTACATCACCGCAAACGATCTCGACGACGAACGCGCTGTGCTCCTGAACGAGCTCAACGCTGCCATCGGAGCGGAGGACCGTGACCTGCAGATCGGGCCCTCCTACCTGATGCGCAGGGACGTCTCCATGCCCGGCGGGCTCGAACGCGTCTGGAAGTACGACCTCCTGCCGCTGCTCGAGGAGCACTACTACGGACGGTTGGAGCGCGCGGAGGTGCACGAACGCTTCGGACTCGATGCGCTCCGCCGTCGGACGTCGCCGAGCCGGTACACGGACCACGTCGGAGCCGGTTCCGAAGGCGCTGACGGCGAGGGAACCGTGCACCCGGAGAGCTCATGACGGCTGAGGTCACGCTCGACGAGCTGGAGCGTGACGGCGTCGTCGTCCATCTCGATGACGAGCGCGCGGCGGCTCTGTCTGCCACCGGTCTGGTGGAGGTGAGGCCACAGGGCCACGGCCGCTGGGCCCTCGTGCCACGCGGCTTCGTCGGAGCCGTCCGTACGGGTGACCTCCAGGTCCAGGTCAATCCCAAGGAACGGGTGGGGCTCTCTCGTCTCCTGTTCATGCTGGGGTACGCCCGGGACCCCGGCTTCCGGCCTCAGGACGTGGAGGCCGTGGAGCGCGCCGACCTGTGGGCGGCGCTCGCGGAGTCGCTCGTGCGGGTGGTCGAACGGGCCCTCGCGGGGGGAGTGCTCCAGGGGTACCGCACCGTCGACGACGCGCTCCGCACCGTCCGCGGGCGTATCCGTATCGGGGACCAGCTGCGCGTCCGCCCGGGACACATGCTGCCGCTCGAGGTCAGCTACGACGAGTTCACGGTGGACACCCCTGAGAACAGCATCCTGCGGTCCGCGCTGCGGCGCATGTCCGCCGTGCCTCGTGTCCCGCGGGCGCTGGCCGCGCGTCTTCGACATCTCGATGCGCGGCTCGAGGGCGTCCGGGTACTCCCGCGAGGCGGTCAGCTCCCACGGTGGACCCCGACACGGCTGAACCGGCACTACCAGCCGGCGCTCCGGCTCGCCGAGCTCGTCCTGCGCAACGCCTCGACGGAGCCGGGAGCGGGCGGGATGGTCGTCGCGTCCTTCGTCGTGCCGATGTGGAAGGTCTTCGAGGACTTCGTCACCACCGCCCTGCAGGAAGCCCTATTGGCACATCCGGGACGCACGGTCGCGCAGTACCCGGATTGGCTTGATGAGCCGGCTCCCGGCCACTGGCGCGGTGCAGTGCGGATGGACGTCGACATCGTCCACCTGGACGCCACCGGCACACCACGAATCGTCTTCGACGCCAAGTACAAGGCCGCAGGAGGAAGCGGTCAGTACCCCAACGCCGACCACTACCAGATGCTCGCCTACTGCACGGCCCTGCGGGTGCCGGTGGCCTGGCTGGTGTACGCGCAGGGCTCCACCGAGCCGGCGGTCCGGAGGATCAGGAACACCGACGTCAGTGTGGTGGAGTACGCGCTCGACCTCTCGGTGCCGCCTCGCGCACTGCTCGAGCAGGTCCACCGGTTGGCAGACGCGGCCGTGAGGACCTCGGTGCGCGAGCCGCTCGCGCTGTGAGGCACACGGGCGACACCTGTCGGATCGTTACCGTTCTGTAACCGAGCGTTGGCTCGGGGAAGCGCGGATGTAACACAGGTCACTTACGGTGCTCTGTGGGGGGTCACACCGACACCCCCACGTCCACTCCAACGGGGGATACCTGTGACACCACCTGTCAGTACCACCAGCGGATCGCACCGTCGCATCCGTTCCGGCCTCAGCATCGGTGCCGCCGCCGCGCTGCTGGTCACTCTCGTCCCGGCGGCCTCGGCGGACGACGCCGACGCAACCACGGCCGCTGCCGCGCAGGGCACCGAGGAGCTCTCCTCGCCCACGGGCGCCTATTTCATTGAGTTCGCCCCGGAGCCCACCACCCAGGGCGGCAGCACCGCGAGCATCCAGCGCGCCCAGCGCAGCTTCGTCGCCGAGGCGGAGTCTGCGGGCGTCGACCTTGAGGTGCGCCACGAGTTCAGCACGCTGTGGAACGGCATCTCGGCCGACCTGGACGACGACGCCGCCGAGCTCGTCGCCGACCTGCCGCAGGTCGAGGCGATCTACCCGGTCCTCCAGGTGCAGGCGCCGGTGCAGCCAGGGTCCGAGCCTGACCTCCTCAGCGCCCTGTCGATGACGGGCGCCGACATCGCCCAGAGCGAGCTCGGCTTCGACGGCGAGGGCATCCGCATCGGCATCATCGACACGGGCGTCGACTACGACCACCCCGACTTCGGCGGGACCGGCGTCGACGGCGAGACCACGTTCCCGAACGACAAGGTCGTCGCCGGCTTCGACTTCGTCGGCGACGACTACAACTCCGACCCCGAGAGCCCGAACTATCAGCCCGTCCCCATGCCCGACGACGACCCTGACGACTGCCAGGGCCACGGCACGCACGTGGCCGGCATCGTCGGCGCCGACGGCGACGTCGCCAACGGCGGCGTGCGCGGCGTGGCCCCGGGCGTCGAGCTCGGCGCCTACCGCGTCTTCGGCTGCGACGGCTCCACCGAGGCGGACATCATGGTCGCCGCCATGGAGATGGCGCTGGCGGACGACATGGACGTCGTCAACCAGAGCATCGGCTCGGCCTTCGCCACGTGGCCGCAGTACCCGACGGCGGTGGCGAGCGACAACCTCGTCGACGCCGGCGTCGTCATGGTCGCGTCCATCGGCAACAGCGGCGCCTCGGGCACCTGGTCCGCCGGCGCACCGGGCGTGGGGGAGGACGTCATCGGCGTCGCCTCCTTCGACAACGTCGCGGTGACCGCCTCCGTCCTCGAGATCGACGGCGAGGAGCACTCGTACATGCCGGCCGGCGGGTCCGTGGAGCCGCCCACCGAGGGCTCCCTGCCACTCGCGCGGCTCGGTGACCCGGGCACACCGGCGGCACGCGCCTGCCCGGAGATCACCACCGACCTCACCGGTCAGGCCGTGCTCATCGAGCGCGGGGCCGACCCGAACGACGCCGGTTGTGACGCGAGCTTCTACGCGAAGGCGTTGAAGGCGCAGAAGGCCGGTGCGGCAGCCGTCGTCATCTACAACAACGTCCCCGGTGTGCTCAACCCGTCCGTTGCGGGCGCGGAGGCCATCACCATCCCGGTCGTCGGCATCTCGATGCAGTCCGGGATGGCGGCCGACGCCGCCGTCCTCGACGGTGGGGCGACGCTCACCTGGACCGACGTCGTCGGCACCGTGCCCAACCCGACGGGCGGGATCATCTCGAGCTTCAGCTCGTACGGACTCACCGCGGACCTGACCCTCAAGCCGGACCTCGGCGCACCGGGTGGCAGCATCTACTCCACCTACCCGCTGGAGGCGGGGGAGTACGCGACGCTCTCGGGCACCTCGATGTCCGCCCCGCACGTCGCGGGGGCCGTGGCGCTCCTGCTGGAGGCGCGTCCCGACACGGAGGCGCACGACGTGCGCGACCTGCTGCTCAACTCGGCCGACCCGGCCGCCCTGAACACCGACCCGACGACGGCGCTCCTCGAGCCGGTCCACCGTCAGGGCGCGGGCATGCTCGACATCGACGACACGATCGAGTCGACCGCCACGGTGACCCCGGGCAAGCTCTCGCTCGGTGAGTCCGAGCAGGGTGTGTCCACCACGACCCTCACGGTCACCAACAGCACCGATGCGGACGTCACCTACACGTTGTCTTCGCTCGACGCTGCCGCGACGGCCGGGAACCCGGACGCGCCGACGGTCATCAAGGACGCGACCGCTGACGTCGTCATGCCCGACCAGCTCGTCGTCCCGGCAGGCGGGCAGGCCCAGTTCGAGGTGGCGATCAGCCCGAGCGGCGATCTGGAGCAGGCGCAGTACGGCGGCTACATCGTGCTGACCCCGGAGGACGGCGAGCCGCTGAGCGTGCCCTTCGCCGGCTTCGCGGGCGACTACCAGGCGCTGCCGCTGCTGGAGAACCTGACCAACGCCGACGGCGACACGCTCCTCGACCTGCCCGCTCTCGGCAAGATCGCCGGGTGCGACCGGTTCATCGGCATCGACTGCGCCGCGGGTGGGTCCTGGAGCCTCCCCGCCGGCCAGACGAGCTTCAGCATGGAAGGCGGCGACGTGCCCACGGTGCTCATCCACATGGAGCACCCGGCAGAGTCGCTGACCTTCTCGATCTACCGCCCGATGCCCGAGGGGGCGAGTGCGCAGGCGATCGAGGGCCAGGCCGTCGCGCGTTACGAACAGCACATCGGTCGCGACTCGAGCGCTTTCACCGCGTGGACCTGGGACGGGATGCGCTCCACGCAGGGCGGCGGCCGCACCGCCGTGCCGGACGGGCACTACATCCTCCAGGTCGAGGCGCTCAGCGCGCTCGGCGACCCGGACAACGAGGCCCACGTGGAGACGTGGTCCACGCAGGCGTTCGTCATCGACCGCGACGGCGACGGCGTCCCGCCGCTGGAGCCGGAGGAGCCCGCGGAGCCGGGACCGGGGCCGCAGCCGCAGCCGCCGGCCCAGCAGTACGGCTTCTTCCTCAACGACGGCTGGGACGCGCAGGCGGACCACGTCTTCGCCTACGGCCGCTTCACCGACGAGGTCCTCATCGGTGACTGGAACGGCGACGGCACCGACTCGATCACGGTGCGCCGCGGGAACCAGTTCTTCGTCAGCAACGCCCCGCGGGGCGGGCAGGCGGAGCGCGTCTTCACCTACGGGCGCCCCGGCGACGTCGTCCTCGTGGGCGACTGGGACGGCGACGGCACGGACACCCTCGCGGTGCGCCGCGGCTCGGCGTACCACGTGAAGAACTCCCTGGCCGGTGGCCGGGCGGACCGCGTCATCGCCTACGGGCGTGCGGACGACGCCGTCATGGTCGGTGACTGGGACGGCAACGGCACCGACACCCTGGCGGTGCGCCGCGGTTCCACCTACTACGTGAAGAACACGATCAGTGGTGGGAACGCTGACCGCACCTTCGCCTACGGCCGCCCGGCGGACATCACGCTGGCCGGTGACTGGGACGGCAACGGCACCGACACCTTCGCGGTCCGTCGCGGGAACCAGTACTTCGTCAAGAACTCCCTCGCCGGTGGGCAGGCGGACTTCTCCGTCGCCTACGGACGGGCGGGCGACGAGGTCTTCGTCGGCGACTGGGACGGTGACGGCACCGACACCCTCGGAGTGCGCCGCACGCCGTGACGACGGCAGAGCCGAACTGATCGGCTGAACGGCACGATGCCCCGCACCACCACGGTGCGGGGCATCGTGCGTTGAACTCGCTTGACTTCGTCGCGATCCGACGGCATTCTTGCCAAAACGTTCAGCCCGAACGTTTTGGCACCTCCACTCAGTGACACTAGAAGGAGAACCGGCGATGATGCCAAGGCAGCGAAGGAACATCCACGTTGTACTCCCGGCGGCGGCCGTCACGCTCGCGCTCGGCGTGAGCGGGTGCGGCGCGGGTGACCCCTCCGCCTCTTCCGGTGAGGGACTGACCGTCCTTGTCGAAGGTGGTGGGCGAGCCGTCCTCACTCCGATAGCGGAGGAGTTCGAGGCCGAGACCGGTACCGCCGTGACGTTCGTGGAGCTGCCCTACGACTCGGTCTTCGACCGACTCAACACGGAGCTCTCGGGCGGCAACGTCAGCTTTGACGTCGCTGCGCTGGACGCCATCTGGCTCAGTGCGTTCGGTCCAGGCATGGAACCGCTCGACGACATGTTCACGGATGCGGTGACCGACGACCTCTTCCCCTCCCTGGTGGAAGAGGCACAGGTAGACGACCACTTCGTCGGCATGCCGGCGTGGACGAACGCCGAGATCCTCTACTACCGCACCGACCTCTTCGACGACCCGGACCAGCAGGCGGCCTTCAACGCCGAGTACGGCCGTGAGCTGGCACCGCCCACCACCTGGGAGGAGTACCTGGAGGTCGCCGAGTTCTTCACGCAGGACACCGACGGTGATGGCACCATCGACCTGTACGGTGCCGACGTCAAGGGTGCGGTGGAGACCGACTGGCTGGCCCTCGTCCTCCAGGCAGGTGCCGAGAACATGGTGCTCGACGAGGACGGCAACGTCATCGTCAACGATGCCGACCACAAGGCTGCGCTCGACGCCTACATCGCCCCGATCGAGGCAGGCGTCGCGCCGGGCGGTGCCTCGCAGGTCGACTGGGCGGCGGCACAGAACTACTTCAACCAGGGCCAGCTCGCCATGACCCGGTTCTGGGCGCACGCATACGCACAGATCCCGGAGGACTCGCCCGTGGCCGGCAACGTCGGTGTGACCACCATGCCAGCCGGGCCGGGAGGCGAAGCGGCGATCCCGGGTGCGTGGTACCTGTCCGTGCCGGAGGCAACGGCGAACATCGAGCAGGCCATGGAGTTCGTCCAGTTCGTGTACGACCACAACGAACTCGGCCTGGACACCGACCTCGGCCTGGCCGCCACCGTCTCCGCGCTCGAGTCCAGCGACCGTCCGAACCTCGATGCGCTGGTCGCCGCGCTCGACGCGCCCGGAACCACCCCGCGGCCGGCCACGGACCGTTGGCAGGAGATCGTCGACGCCGTCCTCATCCCGATGCTCCAGGAAGCAACGGCGGGGAACGCCGACACCCAGGCGCTGCTCGACCGCGCCGCGGAGCAGATCGAGGCCATCGTCGGCTGAGGGCTCGCCTGCTGGAGGGTGCGGGTGGTAACCCCCGGTCTCCAGCAGGCTCCCGGCCTCGACGGCCATCACGGAAAGGTCCCACTGTGCGACTCACGGATCGCCGCTATGCGATGGCGCTCATCGCGCCCGCGGCTCTCTTCCTCGTCGTCTTCGTCGCCTGGCCCCTCGTCCGGCTCGTCTACGACAGCTTCTTCGACATCTCGCCCATCGGCGGGGCGCGCGAGTTCATCGGCCTCGACAACTACTCGCAGATCCTCGCGAGCCCGACGTTCCAGGGCGCGGCAGGGCGAACCTTGGCCTACACGGCCATCGTCATCACCTTCGAGTTCATCCTCGGTTTCGCTGTTGCGCTGCTCTTCAGCGCGCTGGGCAGCAAGTCGGCGGTGTTCCGCACGATCTTCCTCTACCCGCTGATGATCGCCCCGGTGGTGGCCGGCCTGCTCTGGCGCTTCCTGCTCATCGACAACCTCGGCATCGTCAACAGCCTCCTCCACCGCGCGGGGCTCATCGGCTCACCCGGGGACATCGGCTGGCTGTCCGACCCGAGCATCGTCCTGTGGGCGGTCGCGATCCCCGACATCTGGCTGACGACGTCGTTCATGACCCTCGTCATCTTCGCCGGTCTGCAGAACGTCCCCGGCGACGTGCTGGAGGCGGCGCGCCTCGACGGTGCATCGTTCCCGACCCTGCTCGGGCGGATCATCATCCCCCTGCTGCGGCCGGTCATCGCCGTCGCCCTGATCGTGCGTGGAATCGACGCGGCCAAGGCCTTCGACATCATCCTCATCCAGACCGGAGGTGGTCCCCAGAACGCCTCCCAGACACTGTCCCTCCTCATCCACCAGACGATGGTCCGCTTCGGAGACCCTGGCCAGGCATCGGCCATGGGCACGGTCTACCTCCTTGCGATGATGGTCGTCGCGGGCCTGGCCGTCTGGTTCATCTGGCGACCCGGAGCTAAGTCATGAACGGCCTCACCGTCCGCCGCCCTGCGACCAAGACCCTGCTGTGGGTCCTGCTGGTTGTCGCCGTCGTGCTGTACGCGGCACCGTTCCTCTACCTGCTGCTGACGAGCTTCAAGACGCCCTTCGAGACCCTGGCCGTCCCGCCGCGGATCCTGCCGAGCACGTGGACAACCGAGAACTACACCTCCGCGCTGGAGCGCACCGGCGTCATCCCCTCGTTCATCAACAGCACGACGACGGCGGTCATCTCCACCGGGCTGTCGCTCCTGCTGGCGACCCCTGCGGCCTATGCCATCACCCGGTTCCGGACCCGCGGCGGACAGCTCCTCACCATGACGGCGCTGATCACCCGGATGGTGCCGCCGGTGGCCATCGGCGTGCCGATGATGTCGATGATCGCCTCGATGCGCCTCACGGACACACCGACCGGACTGGCGATCGCCCACACGACGATCTCCCTGCCACTGTCCATCCTGCTCATGGCGAGCTTCTTCGAGGCCGTGCCGGTCGAGATCGAGGAGGCCGCGCGGATGGACGGCTGCGGTCGCCTGCGCGCACTGTGGTCCGTCATCATCCCCATCGTGTCCGGCGGAGTCGCCGTCACCGCGATCTTCGCGTTCCTCGCGTCGTGGAACGAGTTCCTCCTGTCGACGCTCCTCACCTCCGTGCGGGCACAGACGACGCCGATCATGATCGCGAACTTCCAGACCCAGTTCGGGCTCGACTGGGGGCCGATGACGGCGCTGGCAACCCTCTACTCGGTGCCGGTCATCATCCTCACCATGATCCTGCAGCGCCACATCGTGGCCGGCCTGACCCTCGGTGCCGTCAAGGGCTGAGGAACCACGAGAGGAACGGGACGACCTATGTCCAGCAAGAACTACTACGACGTGACGACCTGGCCCGTCGGTGACCCGCACGAGGACATCGGGGAGGTGATCAACTCCATGATCGCCGACCTCAAGGACCGGCAGTCCGTCGCCGACGTGGACGAGGGCGGCAAGCCCGGCGCAGTGATCTACCTCCCGCCGGGCGACTACCGCCTGCGCACACAGGTGCGGATCGACGTCAGCTTCCTCAAGATCCAGGGTGCGGGCCACGGCTTCACCTCGTCGAGCATCCGGTTCAACGTCCCCGAGGACGAGTGGCCCGGCCTGCACGAGCTGTGGCCCGGAGGCAGCCGGGTCCTCGTCGACATCCCCCCGGTCGAGGGGGACGACGCAGCCGCGGGTGCCGCCTTCCACGTCGAGCGGGACGGCAGCCCGCGGATCAGCTCGGTCGAGTTCTCCGACTTCTGCATCGACGGTCTGCACTTCGCACCTGACGGGTCCGACATGCACCCCGAGAACACGTACGTCAACGGGAAGACGGGCATCCACGTCGCTAGTGCCAACGACTCCTTCCGCATCAACGGCATGGGCTTCGTCTACCTCGAGCACGCCCTGACGATCTACCACGCGGACGCTCTCTCGATCCATGACAACTTCGTCGCGGAGTGCGGGAGCTGCATCGAGCTGCGTGGCTGGGGGCAGGCGTCGAAGATCACCGACAACCTGGTCGGGGCAGGCCCCAAGGGGTACTCGGTCTACGCCGAGAACCACGGCGGGCTGCTGGTCACTGCGAACAACATCTTCCCGCGCGGCGCGAGCAGCATCCATCTCGACGGGGTGACCCGGTCGAGCGTCACGAACAACCGCCTGCACTCGTTCTACCCCGCGATGGTGGTCCTCGCCGGGAACAGCTCCGAGAACCTCGTCGCCACCAACCACCTCCTGCGTGACCACGAACCGTGGACGCCTTTCGTCGGTGTCGACAACGGGGTCTCCGACCTCGAGGGGCTGATCTGCGTCAGTGGCAGCAACAACTCGGTCATCGGCAACCACATCTCGGAGGTCATCGACTCCCAGCACATCCGGCCGCCCGGCGCGACACCCGTCGTCATCCGGCTCGCAGCGGGCAGCGGGAACTACGTCTCCACCAACCACGTCGTGGCGATGGATGTCCATGCTCAGTCGAGCGACTCCTGCTTCTCCGCCCAGGTGGACGCGCTGCTGACGACCGCGGCAACGGAGAGTCTGGCTGTCACGGCCGTCATGGTCGACCCGGAATCGCACTCCAATACGATTCTCGACTCTGGGACGGACAACGAGGTTGTCGCGGACAGGTCCGTGAACGCCGTGCGGCCGACGCCCATGGTGGGCGGCTAGTTGGCACGTCCGTCCTCGGCTGAGGAGCACGCTCACGGTCACACACCCGAAGAGACTGGAACATGAAGAAGCAACGAGTGACGATCAAGCAGGTGGCCGCGGAAGCGGGCGTGTCCATCACGACGGTCTCCCACGTCCTCAACGACGTCCCGGGGGTGCGCGTGAACCCCGTCACACGTCAGCGCATCCAGGATGTCTCCGCGCGGCTGGGATACGTTCCCAACCAGCTCGCGCAGTCGCTGCGCACCCAGCGGACGAACACGATCGGTCTCATCGGAGACGAGATCGTCACCACGCCCTTCGCCGGCAAGCTGATCCTCGGCGCTCAGGACGTCGCCCTGTCGCGAGACTCGGTGGTGTTCGTGGTGTCGACGGGGTACGAGCGAGCCGTGGAGACACGGGAGATCGAGGAGCTTCTCCGCCGTCAGGTCGACGGAGTGCTCTACGCCTCGATGTTCCACCGTGAGGTGGAGCTGCCGCCGCAGCTCGCCTCGGTCCCGACGGTGCTGCTGAACGCGGAGTGCGCCACGCCGGGCGTGCCGTGGGTTGCGCCCGACGAGGTGGCCGGCGGGCGCGACGCGGCGGAGGTGCTCCTGCGGGCCGGCCACCGACGGGTGGCGTTCATCAACAACGTCGACGACATCCCCGCCTCGTCGGGCCGGCTGGAGGGATTCCGCGCCCGCCTGGCCGAGGAGGGGGTCGATCCGAGGGATGTGGCCGTCGTGGTTGCCGAGACAGACCCGGCCGGAGGCTACATGGCCGCCAAGGACCTCCTCACCCGCGATCCACGGCCCACGGCGATCTTCTGCTTCAACGACCGCCTCGCGATGGGCGCCTACCGGGCCGCCGGCGAGCTGGGGCTCAACATTCCCGCGGACGTCTCCGTCGTCGGCTTCGACAACCAGGAGTACGTCGCCGACGGTATCTTCCCCGGCCTCACGACGATCGAGCTCCCGCACTACGACATGGGCGTGTGGGCTGCCGAACAGCTCTTCAACCAGATCGACGGCGCGAGCGGTGACGCTCCGACGGCGCGACTCCGCGGGCCCGTGGTCCACCGCGAGTCCGTTGCAGCACCGGCCGACGTCCCTCCCACCGCTTCCTAGCACCGACCGAAAGGCCGAGATCTCATGTCGAACGTCCTGTCCGATGCCTGGACCTGGGACATGTGGTTCGCCGATGACGGCGACCGCTATCACGCCTTCTACCTCAAGGCGTCCCGCGCGTTGGGGGACCCCGACCGCCGCCACTTCTACGTGACCGTCGGCCACGCGGTCTCCGAGGACCTGCGCACCTGGCACGAGGTCGCCGACGCGCTCATCGCGTCGGACCAGCCCGCGTTCGACGACTACACCACGTGGACCGGTTCTGTCGTCAGGGACCCCGAGGGGCTGTGGCGCATGTTCTACACCGGGACGTCCCGGGCCGACAACGCCATCACCCAGCGCGTCGGCGTCGCGACGTCGCCCGACCTCTTCACGTGGACCAAGGCGGGCAGCGAGGCGCTGTGTGAGGCCGACTCCCGCTGGTACGAGAAGTTCGACGGCGTCAGCTGGCCCGACGAAGCGTGGCGTGACCCCTGGGTGTTCGCCCACGAAGGGGAGTGGCACATGCTCGTCACCGCCCGCGCCAACCACGGGGCCCCCGACGACCGCGGCGTCATCGGGCATGCCACGTCGCCCGACCTCGACACGTGGACCGTCCGGCCGCCGCGATCGGAGCCGGGTGCCGGGTTCGGCCACCTCGAGGTACCGCAGATCGCAACGATCGACGGTCGGCACGTCCTCATCTTCTCGTCGCTGCGCGGTGAGCTCACCGCGGCGAGGCGCGACGCCGGTGAGCACGGGGGCGTGTGGTCGGTCCCCGTCGACTCGCCCACAGGGCCGTACGACATCACCAAGGCTACGCGCCTGACGGACGAGTCGCTGTACGCCGGCCGACTGCTTCAGGACCGTGGCGGTGTCTGGTGGCTCTTCGCGTTCCACCACGTCGACGAGCACGGCAGGTTCATCGGCTCGCTGTCCGACCCCATGCCCGTGGGCTGGGACGGGAACGGGCGTCTGCACGTCACTGACGGCCGCTTTGACCACCTCGGATAGGGACGGGACGGTTGTGGCCAAGTTCTTGGTGATCGGCGAGGCGCTCGTCGACATCGTCGAGAGCCCGAACGGTGGGCGTGCTTTGCACCCTGGGGGTAGTCCGGCAAACGTGGCGTTGACCGCTGCGCGCCTGGGTGACGGCGTCGGCCTACTCACGTGGCTCGGCGACGACGAGCTCGGCCGTACCGTCACCGACCACCTGGCCGACTCGGGCGTCGTCGTCCACCCGCTGTCTTTCGGCGCGGCACGTACGTCGACCGCGCTCGCCCGGGTGGACGAGGGCGGCGTGGCCACGTACGAGTTCGACCTCGACTGGACCCTCCCGCCGGTCGGTGTGGACGAGCATGTCGCCGTGGTCCATACGGGGTCGATCGCGGCCGTGGCACCAACGGAGCCCCCGGGAGCACTTCGCGAGCTGCTCACCAAGGCGCGCGCGGTGGCGACGATCACCTACGACCCGAACCTCCGGCCCGCGGTGATGGGAGCGGCCCGGGAGGTTCGCGCGGAAGTCGAAGCTCTCATCGGCGTGTCCGACGTCGTCAAGGTGTCCGATGAGGATCTCGCGTGGCTGTGCCCAGGTGAGGACCCGGCTGAGATCGTCGCAGGCTGGGTGGCCGAGCACGGAGTGGCCCTCGGGATCGTGACCCGCGGCAAGGCGGGACCTATAGCTCTGCTTCCCGGCGGCCAGCGCGTCGAGGTGCCCGCGCCGCAGGTCGTCGTCACCGACACGGTGGGAGCCGGCGACTCCTTCATGGGTGCGCTCATCCACGACCTCGACAGACGTGGACTGACCGGCGCCCACAGGCGTGGCCGCCTGCGTTCGATCTCCACCGACGAGGTCACGGAGGTCCTCGTCTTCGCGGCGCGGGTTGCCGCCGTCACGGTGAGCCGCGCCGGGGCGAATCCGCCGACCTTGGCGGAGGTGGTGGCCTTGCCGCCACCCACCCCCGGTGCTGCTGAGGCAGCGACGGGTATGGAGTCGTTCGGGTTGTAGGTCGGCGAGGAACCATCGCGCGACGGCTGTTCGCACGACTGCCCGCGGTGCCCAGGACGTCACGGGCGGCCCCACGGTTGCAGGAGCGGCGGTGCCGGCGTGTCATGGGGGCATGCACGTCATCCCGCCGTTCATCGACCGGAGCCCCGGCATCAGCGTCGACGCATCGGCCTGCGACCTGGACGACCTCGCCCCCTGCGGCGGCGTGGACGTCAAGGTGGCCGGCGACGTCCGCTGGGGCGAACTCGCGGACCGCGCGGTGACGTCTGGCTGGCCGGGCGTCGAGCGCCTGGGTGGTCTGCGCGGCTCGGTCGCGGACGTTGTGCGGGACAACCCCGAGGTCGACGGCCAGATGCCGGCGCAGACCATCGCCTCCGTCCGCGCCTGGGACCGCAGCGAGGAGCGGGCGCGGACCTTCGCCTACGCCGAGTGCGAGTTCGCGCCCGGCGCCTCGCGCTTCCAGGAGAGCCTGCCCGACGGCGAGCCCCGCTACGAGATCCGCGAGGTCTCCTTTCTCTTCGAGACCGGCACCAAGACCGCACCGATCCGCGACCCCGAGCTCGCCGCCCTCCTCGGCATCGAGCCGGGGGAGCGCGTCCCACTCACCGAGTACGCCGCCCGCCGCGGCTGAGCACGTCAGCGGCTCAGCAGAGCGGCGACGACGAGCGGCGCGAGCGCGCCGATAGCGATCGGCACGAGAAGGACGAGTCCGCCTCCGAGCTCCGTGAAGGGCCGGCCGATGGTGGGCCGTGGCTCTCCCGAGTACTCACGCACCCGGCCCGACTCAGGCCGCCGCGGCGCGGGCGACGGCGGAACCTCGTCGACGACGACCACCACGCCCGGCTGCTCAGGGTGCACCCGGACCGCGACGACGTCGCCGCGCGTGTAGGAGGGGACGGCGCGACGACGCACGCGAGCCGCCGTCGTCGTCAGGTACGGGCCGTCCGGGCCCGCGACGAAAAGCTGCAGGCCGACGACCGGCCGCCGCAGCCGGATCCGCGCCGTGAGAGCGAGGTCGATGACGGCGGTGGCGAGGGTGCCGCGCTCGCGCGCCTCAGTGGGGGCGGTGGGCGCGTGGCGGTACAGGGGCGCGACCCCGCGCGGCAGCTGGAGCAGCCGGTCGGCAGCGACGCCGAGGACGACGGCGGCGAGCAGGGACGGCACGCGCGGGGTGAGGTCGTCGAGCGCCAGGAGGACGCAGGACACCGCAGCGCACAGGAGCATGAGGCCGGCGCACTGCCGCAGTGTGAGGCGCTCTCTCCGCGAGGGGCTGAGGGACACGGCGACACCCTGCCACACCGGGCTGCTGATGCCGCCAGGCGGGCCGTGCCCGATGCTGGGAGCACCACGACGGTCCGGGAGGTGCAGGGTGGGACGAGGTCCGAGCAGGCCGAGGACGGCGTCGGTCGTCGCGACCGACGAGACGACGGACCTCGACGGCGCGCGCTCGCCCGCCGGGGAGGTCCACGCCTGGGTGCCGGCGACCAACCAGACCGTGTGCGGGCTCGCGCTGAGCCGCGAGCGGCTGCTGCGCTTCCCGCACGTGCCGTGGGCGGAGGTCCAGCCCGCCACCGGCACCCACGCCGACGCCGTCACCGCCCTGTGCCCCCGGTGCGCGGCCGGGATGGGTGCGCGGCGCGGGGAGAAGCGGTGGAAGCGGGTGGACCCGCGCCCGTGAGCCGAGACGTCAGGCGCCGACGTCCTCCCGTGAGGCCCTGACCAGCCGCTCGACGAGCTCGTCCGGGATCGGCTTGCGCGGCGAGAAGGTGATGCCCGTCTTGGTCGCTTGCTTGCTGAACGCCGCGTAGCTCGCGACCACCGTCCCGCCGATGCTGAACGCCGGCATGTTGTACGCGACGATCGTCCGGCAGCGTGCGAGTGAGGATCTGGCAGAGGTGTTCGAGCACGGCCCGGAAGGCCTCGGGCGCGGCGGCGATGTAGGCGTCGTGGTCGGTCGGTGTCGTCATCGCTGTCCTCTCGGGTCCTTCCCAGGCTCCTCCGCGGCCGCGCAGCGTGCCAACGTGCACGTCGGCGACGGAGGGGCTCGTGCCAGGGCGGGTGCGCCGTCGTCGTCGCGCGGCGGGCGGGCTGGAGCTGTGCCTATAGTGACGCCGGCCCGGCACCGCGCCGCGCGCGGTGGAGGGGGAGTGAGGGCATGTCCCGGACGAGTCAGGGACACGACTTCACGCAGGGCAGCACCTTCCGCCAGCTCGTCACGTTCTCGGCGCCGATCATGCTGGCGAACCTGCTGCAGACGTCCTTCCAGTTCGTCGACAGCCTGTGGATCGGCAACCTGCTCGGCGCGGACGCGCTGGCCGCCGTCGCCGTCTCCGCCGTCATCGTCTTCACGGGGCTGTCCTTCGTCATCGGGATGAACAACGCCGCGCTGACGATCCTGTCCCAGCACCGCGGGCGGCGGGACGAGGACGGGCTGGCTCGTTACCTCAACGCCTTTGTCGTCATCCAGTTCCTGCTCGCGCTCGTGCTCGGCGCCGCCGGGTTCCTGCTCTCCGGGACGCTGCTCGAGGTGCTCGGCACGCCCTCGGAGATCGTCGCGCCGGCGCAGGCGTACCTGCAGACCACCTTCCTGGGCATCCCGTTCCTCTTCGGCTACAACTTCATCAGCACGGTGCTGCGGGCTATGGGGGACAGCCGCACGCCGCTGCGCTTCGTCGTCGTGGCGGTGCTGCTCAACCTCGTCCTCGACCCGCTGTTCATCCACGTGCTGGGCCTGGGGGTGCGGGGCGCCGCCGTCGCGACGGTGGTGTCGCAGGGCGTCGCGTTCCTCTACGGGGCGGTCTACGTGAGCCGACGGCGGCTCGCGCCCTTCCGGCGGCCGACCCGGCCCGCGTGGACCGAGGTCCGCACGATCCTCAACCTCGGCATCCCCTCGGGCCTGCAGATGGCGGTCATCTCGGCCGGGTCCGCGGCGATCATCAGCGTCGTCACCGGGTTCGGGACCGCCGCTGTCGGCGGGTACGGGGCGGCGCAGCGGATCGACTCGCTCATCATCCTGCCGGCGCAGGCGCTGGGGATCGCGGTGTCGAGCATGGCCGGGCAGAACATCGGCTCGGGCAGCTGGGAGCGCGTGGGCCGCATCTCCCGGGTGGGGGTGCTGTACAACCTCGCGATCATGACGACGGTCGCGCTGCTCGTCGTGCTGCTGGCGCGCCCGGCGGTGACGCTGTTCGTCCGCGAGCCGGAGACCGTCGAGTTAGGCGTCACCTACCTGCGGATCGTCGCGCTGTTCTACCCGTTCCTCGGGATCAACTTCGTCCTCAACGGCGTCGTGCGCGCGGCAGGGGCGATGTACCAGGTGCTCGCGCTCAACATCATCTCCTTCTGGGTGCTGCGCTTCCCGCTCGCCTCGCTGTTCGCCGGCTGGTTCGGGGAGCAGGGGATCGCGCTGGGGATGGGGGCGAGCTTCGTCCTCAGCAGCGCGTTCGCGTACCTGTACTACCGCTTCGGCAGGTGGCGGGAGAAGGAGCTGTTCGCCGAGCGCGGGTAGCCACCCCGCCCACGAGCGGCGCGTCACCGGGCCGCCGTCCGGCGGCCGGGACGAGCCGACGGACGCGCCAGGGCGTCCGACCTCGGATCTGGTCACGCACTGTTCACCTGGCGTTGGCCGCACCGTCCACTCGACCTGCCACTGTCGGACGCAACGTCCAGAGCGGGCGGGTGAGTGAGAAGGAGCCTCGGTGGGGCGCACGGTGATCTTCGACTTCGACGGGACGATCTCGCTCGGCGACGGCCCGCTCGACGCCTACGCCCGGTGCGTCGCCCGGCTGGCCGGCTCCGAGGCGCTGCTCGGCGAGGTGGCGGCTGCGCGCGCCCTCGACGCCGAGCGGCCCGGCACCTACCGCGACGGGTACCACGCGGTGGCCGCGGCGGCGCACGCCGTCGGGATCGACGACGCGACCCTCTCCGCGGGCTACCTGCGCAGCCGTGAGCTGCTCGGTACCGACGCGGCGCCGGTCACCGCGCCCCGCGGGCTCGGTGCCTTCCTCCGCCGGCTCGCCCAGGACGCCCGGCTCGTGCTCGTGACCAATGCGCCCGCCATCCGGATCCCCGAGGCGCTCGAGGCGCTCGGTGCCGACGGCGCGTTCGACGACGTCGTGTGCGCGGCGGGCAAGCCCGCCGGCCTCGCGGCGGTCATCGAGCAGGCGCTAGCCATCGGCCCGGTCCTGTCCGTCGGCGACATCGACGAGTTCGACCTCGCGCCGGCTCGCCTGCTCGGGGCCGACACCGCCCTCGTCGGCCCGGCCGCTCGGGTCGACGCCGGCCGCTCCACCTTCGCCGCCGAGCGGCTCGACCTGCTCTACGCGGACATCGCCGCGTGGGCCGCCGCCCCCGTTCCCGCACCCACCACCGACACGCCCGCCCGGGCGTGACACCCTCACGAAAGGCAGACCCAGACATGCGCCACATCGCCTCCACCGCCGGCGCCGCCGTCGTGCTCCTCGCGCTCGCCGCGTGCGGGACCTCGGACGACGCGGACGCCTCCGCCGCCACCGGCGGGTCGGACGACTGGCCCTCAGAGATCACCCTCGCGCTCATCCCCAACGAGAACGTCACCGACCTCGTCACCTCCGTCGCCCCGCTCACCGACTACCTCTCCGAGGAGCTCGGCGTCACCGTCGAGGGGGTCGTCACCCGTGACTACCAGGCCGCCGTCGAGGCGATCGGCTCCGGCCAGGCGCACATCGCCATCGCCGACGCCGGGTCCCTCGCCGCCGCGGAGGACCGCTACGGCGCCCACGCCGTCCTGCAGGACGTGCGTTTCGGCGCCTCCCAGTACGCCGCGCAGTTCTTCACCAACAACCCCGACAAGTACTGCGACGACGAGCCGGTCGCCGCGACCTACGCCGCCACCGGCCAGAGCTTCCTCTACTGCAACGGGGTCGCCGAGGGGGAGGAGAACACCGGCGTCGGGCCGATCGGCGTGGAGATGCTCAGCCGGATCGAGCCCGGCACCCCCGTCGCCTTCGGCAACACCACCTCCCCGGCCGGCTACCAGCTGCCCGTCCTGGCGCTGGAGGAGCAGGGCGTGGACATCGACGAGCTCGACCAGGTGCCCGTCACCGGCAACGACACCCTCATCATGGCCGTCTACAACGGGGACGCCGAGGTGGGCTTCGCGTTCTGGGACGCGCGCAGCTCGATCGACGAGTCCGAGGTGCCCGACCTCGGGGAGAAGGTCGTCGTCTTCGGCCTGTCCGAGATGTACCCCAACGGCGGCGTCGTCCTGTCCGACGAGCTCCCGGAGGACCTGCGCGGGGAGATCACCGACCTGCTCGACAACTACTCCGAGGTGGACCCGGAGACGCTGCAGAACCTCTTCGACCAGACCGACTGGGTGCCGGCCGACCCCGCGGCGATCGACCTCGCCCGTGAGGTCAACGCCCGGTTCAGTGAGTGACCACCCCATGACGGCGCACCTCGCGCGGCCCGGGGCCGGGACCACCGCGGTCCCGGCCCCCGGGGCCGGGACCACCGCGGTCCCGGCCCCCGGGTCGTGGCCCATCGAGCTCGACGGCGTCACGGTCCGCTACCCGAACGGCGTCGTCGCGCTCAAGGACGTCTCGCTGTCCATCGCGGCCGGGGAGATGGTGTCGGTCGTCGGGCTGTCCGGTTCGGGCAAGTCGACGATGATCCGCACGATCAACCGCCTCGTCACCCCGACGGCGGGAACGGTGACGGTGGGTCCGCACACGATGACGGCGCTGTCCGGGCGTCGGCTGCGCGAGGCGCGCGGTCAGATCGGGATGATCTTCCAGGGCTTCAACCTCGCCGAGCGGGCCAGCGTCTACCAGAACGTGCTCGTCGGCCGGCTGTCCCACCACGCCACCTGGCGCACCCTGCTGGGGGCGGCGACGGCGGAGGACCGCGAGGTCGTCGCCCGGTCGCTGCAGTCGGTCGGCATGCTCGAGCGGGTCTGGCACCGGGCCGGTGCCCTGTCCGGCGGGCAGAAGCAGCGCGTCGCGATCGCGCGGGCACTGAGCCAGCAGCCGGCCGTCATGCTCGCGGACGAGCCCGTCGCAAGCCTCGACCCGCCCACCGCGCACGCGGTGATGTCGGACCTGACGGCGATCAACGCCGAACGTGGGCTCACCGTGCTCGTCAACCTCCACCTGATGGACCTCGCCCGCGAGTACACCACCAGGATGATCGGCCTGCGCGGGGGAGAGGTGGTCTACGACGGACCCGCGGCCAGCGCCACCGAGGCGGACTTCGCCGCGATCTACGGGAGGCCGGTGCAGCCCCGCGACCGGCTGGGACAGTGACATGACGACGCACAACCTCACGCTCCCGGCCCGCCCGCGTACGTGGTCCCGCCGGCTGATGATCGCCGTCGTCCTCGTCGCGCTGACCGTGGCGACGACCATCCCGGCGATCGGCGGGGTCGAGATCGACCTCATGGCGATCGTGCGCAACTGGCGCAACGGCGCCGAGCGCATCACCGACATGTTCCGGCCCGACTGGTCGATCCTCCCGCGCACCTGGCAGCCGCTGCTGGAGACCCTGCAGA
This sequence comes from Georgenia phoenicis, assembly GCF_047302425.1. Lineage (NCBI taxonomy): Bacteria > Bacillati > Actinomycetota > Actinomycetes > Allobogoriellales > Allobogoriellaceae > Georgenia > Georgenia phoenicis. The sequence goes on from NZ_CP154855.1 coordinate 1,722,247, forward strand.
TGGCCGTCGTCGGGGCGGCGATCTCGGCGCTGCTGGCCGTCCCGCTCTCGCTGTGGGCCGCGCGGCCCACCAACCCGCGCACGCCGGCTCGGCGGGCGGTGCGGTTCGTCGTCAACGTCGTGCGAGCGGTCCCCGACCTCGTCTACGCGACGATCCTCGTCGCGATGGTGGGCGTGGGGGCACTGCCCGGCGTGATCACCCTCGTGATGTTCGACGTCGGCATCGTCGTCAAGCTGGTCTCGGAGGCCATCGACTCGGCCGACGCGGGCTACCTCGAGGCCGGACACGCCGCGGGCGGGACCCAGACACAGGTGAACCGGCTCATGGCACTGCCGCAGTCCTGGCCCGTGATCGCCTCGCAGGTGCTCTACTCCCTCGAGCTCAACGTGCGGATCTCGGCGATCCTCGGGCTCGTCGGTGCCGGCGGCATCGGGCGGCTCATCGACGAGGTCCGCGGCTTCTACCGGTACGACGCGCTCGCGACGATCATCCTGCAGATCCTCGTGGTCGTCCTGCTCATCGAGGTGGTCTCGAACCTGCTGCGGAAGAGGCTGCGATGACGACGACGGTCCTTGACCGGCCCGTCGGGGCCCCTCCCGTCGCACCCGCGCGACCCCGACGTCTCGCGGTGCGGCTGGTAGGCGGCCTCGCCGTCGCCGTGGTTGTCGTGTCCTTCTGGGGGCTGGGACTGGAGTGGGACAAGGTCGCCCGGCTGCCGGCCGACGTGCTGCGCTACCTCGGCCTCATGTTCACCGAGCCGAACTGGACGATGGTGCCCGAGGCGCTGTTCCAGACGTGGCGCTCGGTGTCGATGGCGTGGTTCGGCGCGCTGCTGGGCGTGCTGCTCTCCACGCTCCTGGGCGTCCCGGCCGCTCAGGGCGTGGGGCCGGCGTGGCTGCGGCTGCCGCTGCGCGGGGTCTTCGCCCTCGTCCGGGCGGTGCCCGAGGTGATCATCGCGATCGTCATCCTCACCGTCACCGGGCTGACGCCGTTCACCGGAGCGCTCGCCCTGGCGATCGGCGGGATCGGCACGCACGCCAAGTGGACCTACGAGACCATCGAGGCTGTGCCACCGGGGACGGCGGAGGCGGTGCGGGCGAGCGGCGGGTCCGTCGCCGAGGTGGTGCGCTGGGGGCTGTGGCCGGTGGCCGCGCCGGAGCTCATGTCCCTCGCGCTGTACCGCTTCGAGATCAACGTCCGCACCTCCGCGATCCTCGGGCTCATCGGGGTGGGCGGGATCGGTGACATGCTGACGATCTACACGCAGGACAGGCAGTGGGACACGGTGGGTGTGCTCATCATCGTGGTCGTCGTCGTGACGATGGTGATCGACGCCGTGTCCGGTGCCGTGCGGCGGCGGATCGTCGAGGGGAGGGGCGCGTGATGTGGAACGGCTCGGCCGATACCTCCCCGTCGGCACGGATCGCGGCCCTGCTCCCCTCCCTGCAGCGCAGCGAGCGGCGCGTGGCCGAGGCGGTGCTCGCCGATCCGGACCGGGCGGTGGACAGCACCGCCCAGGAGCTCGCCGACACCGTGGGCGTCGGCCGCGCCTCCGTGGTCCGCACCGCCCAGACGCTCGGGTACGACGGCTACCCCCAGCTGCGCGTGGCGCTGGCGCGGGAGCGGGTGGTGGAGCAGCCGACGGGGGAGTCCGACGACGGAGCCCTCGGTGTCATGCGGGCGGCCATCGCCCGGTTCGGCAGTGGCCTGCCGAACATCGCCGGGGCGCTCACCGAGGAGGTGGTCGAGACCTTCGTCGCCGCGCTGGACGAGGCGGGTCAGGTGGTGATCGCCGCGAACGGGCTCTCGGCCCCGCTCGGTTACGACATCGCGCTGCGGCTGGCGACGGCGGGGCGCTCCGCGGCGTGGCTGCCCGACGGCTTGGCACAGGCGATCGCGGCCCGGCAGCTGCGGCCGGGAGACGTGCTGCTGGCGGTCTCCGGCTCGGGGGCGAGCCGGGCCACGCTAGACGTCGTCGACGCGGGGTGCGAGGCGGGCGCGACGGTGCTGGCGGTCACCCGCTTCTCCCGCTCCGCGTTGGTAGAGCGTGCCACGCACACGCTCGTCGTCCCGCCGTCCGCCGAGTCCTTCCGCGACGAGCTCCTGCAGACCTCGCGGGCCGCGATGGCGCTCGTGGGGGAGCTGCTCGTGGAGGCGCTCATCGTCCGCCGGGACTCGCGAGCCCAGGCCGCGCGGATGGCAGTGCTCACCGAGGTGGCCAAGAGCCTGCGGGAGTAAGCAGCGGGGGTCGACGATGACGGCGCACCCTCCCTGCCCGGGTGGGTGCGCCGTCGTCGTCGTGTGGTTCTAGAGCAAGCTCAGGACTGTAGCTCCTCCGGGATCCACCACAGGCCGTCGTTGTTCTCCTCCATGTAGGTGGCGAACTCCTCGGAGTGGTAGGCGTCGATGATGGCCTGGGCCCACTCGGCGTCGGCGTTCTCCTCCTTGACGACGACCTGGAGGACGAGGTGGTCGAGGATGTCCTCGGTGGCCAGCGCGGTCGACGGGTCGATGCCGGCGTTGTAGACGATCGAGCCGGTGATGACGATGTAGTCGAAGTCGGTGCTCGCCGGGGGGATGGTCAGCGACCGCATCTCGGTGATCTGCAGGTTGTGCGGGTTCTCCACGATGTCCGCCTGCGTGAGCATCGCCGGGTCGGCCGACTCGTCGACCTCGATCCACCCGATCTTCTCCAGCAGGAGGTAGGCGCGGGCCATGTTCGAGGCGTCGTTGGGGACGGCGACCGTCGCGCCGTCGGGCACGTCCTCGAGGCTGTCGTGGTGGTCGGAGTAGATGCCCGCCGGGACCGTGGGGATCGGGGTGATCGGGACGAGGTCGCCGTCGTTCTCGGCGTTGAACGCCTCGAGGTAGGCGGTGTGCTGCTCGACGTTGAAGTCGACGTCGCCGTCGTTGAGGGCGATGTCGGCGGTGAGGAGGTCGGACACGTCCTGCGCCTGCAGGGTGTACCCCTGCTCCTCGAGGATGGGCGCGACGGCGTCCTCGAACAGCTCGGTGTACGGGCCCTGGGACTTGCTGTAGGTCAGCGTGGTCTTGTCGCCCGAGGCGGGGTCGGTGTCCTCGGACTCCACGGCGCCCGGCTCGGCGCAGGCCGCCAGGGTGAGGGCGAGGGCGGCACCGGCGACGGCGAGGGTACGGATGTTCTTCATGCTGGGTTTTCCCTTTCGAGGAGTCAGCGGGGTTCGCGCAGCCGGCGGGACAGGTAGTTGCCCGCCGCCTGCATGAGCTGGACGAAAATGACGAGGATGACGACGGTGAAGATCATGAGCGGGGTGTTGAAGCGTTCCCGGCCGTAGGTGAGGGCGAGGTCGCCGACGCCGCCGCCCCCGCCGTAGCCGGCCATGGCGGTGGCGCCGAGGAGGCCGACGACGCTCGTGGTCAGCGCCAGGACGATGGAGCCGTACGCCTCGGGCAGGAGGAAGCGCCGGACGATCTGCGGGTTGCTCGCCCCCATGGCCTTGGCGGCCTCGAGCACGCCGGGGGACACCTCGAGCAGGCTCTGCTCGACCATCCGCGCGATGAACGGGGCGATGTAGACGATCAGCGGGACGAGCGCGGCGCGGCTGCCCACGCTCGTGCCCACGATGGCCCGGGTGATCGGCATCATCGCGACGAGCAGGATGATGAACGGGATGCTGCGCACGATGTTGATCGAGACGTTGACCGCGGCGTAGGTGAAGCGGTTCTCCATGAGCCCGCCGCGGCGGCTGAGCACCAGCGCCAGCGCCAGCCCGATGCCGATGACCGTGCCGATGAGCATTCCCCAGCCGAGCATGTAGACGGTCTGGACGCCGGCCAGCACCAGCCGGTCGACGGTGATGCCGAAGATCTCCTGGTCCATCAGACCTCGATCCTTTCCCGCAGGATTCCCGCGTCGTCGATGAGCCGTTCCGCTCGGCGCAGGACGTCGTCGGCGCCGATGAGCTGGAGGAGGAACAGGCAGATGACCGACTCCTGGAGCTCCTCGACGGTCGCGCCGAGGATGTTCACCTCCAGGCCGTCGACCCGGCTGAGGGAGGACAGCAGCGGCTGGCGCACGCTGTCCCCGACGAACTGCAGCCGGAGCAGCTCCTGCGGCCGCGTCTCGGCGCGCACCATCTCGAGCATGGGCTGGGGGATCTGGTCGTTGACGACCGTGCGGACGAACTGCCGGGTGATCTGCTGCTGCGGCTCGGTGAACACGTCGATCACGCTGCCGCGCTCGACGATCCGGCCCGCCTCCATGACCGCGACCTTGTTGCAGATCCGCTGGATCACGTGCATCTGGTGGGTGATGAGCAGGATCGTCACACCCATCTCGCGGTTGATCCGCTTCAGCAGAGCGAGGATCGACTCGGTGGTCGTGGGGTCGAGCGCGCTGGTGGCCTCGTCGCACAGGAGGATCGAGGGCCGGGTGGCAAGCGCGCGGGCGATGCCCACGCGCTGCTTCTGCCCGCCGGAGAGCTGGCGGATGCTGGCGTTGCGCTTGTCCTCGAGCTCGACGAACCGCAGCACCTCGGTGACGCGTTCGTCGATCTCGGCCTTGGGCACGCCCTGGATGAGGAGCGGCATCGCGACGTTGCGGTAGACGGTCTTCGTCTCGAGCAGGTTGAACTGCTGGAAGACCATGCCGATGTCCCGCCGGGTGCGGCGCAGCCGGCGGGAGGACAGCCCGGTGAGGTCGACGCCGTTGACGGTCACCGTGCCGCTGTCCGGCGACTCGAGCTGGTTGACCATCCGGATGAGCGTGGACTTGCCGGCCCCGGAGAAGCCGATGATGCCGTAGATGTCGCCCTGCTCCACCTGGAGCGACGCGTCGACCAGGGCGTCGACCGTGCCGCTCTTGGTGACGTAGCGCTTTGAGATGCGGTCGAGGGTGATCACTGCGCGACCGCCGTGCGGGTGTTCGTCAATTGCGGGTCTTTCGGGCTAGAGGCACAAAAAAACGAGGCACGGTGCTCGTGCCTCGTTCGGTTCCGGTCGTGTCAGCGGTGCGTCACAGCGCGGCCCCGGGAACGAAGCGCGTGGACCGACAACAGGTGTTCGTCATGGTCCTCGTCCTTCCCGGGAGTGCGTGCGCCGTGAACGTATCACGTCGACAGGTGACTCCGGACAGGGTGTCCAGCAGCCCGGCAGCGGTGGACGACGACGGCGCACCCGTGGGGCGCCGTCGTCGTCCACCGGTCGTCATCCCTGCGCCGCGAGCACGTCCGCGATCGGGGTGTCGCCGTCGGCGAACTCGACCATGCGGCCGACGGACGCCGGCTCCGCGAGCGCCGCGGCGATCACCCGCGCGACGTTCGCGCGGGAGGTCTTGTGCTCGCCACCGTCGTCCTTCGTCACGAGGTCGATGCGGCCGCTCGGGTCGTCGAGGGTGAGGGCGCCGGGGGCGACGATCGTCCAGTCGAGGCCGGGTGTCTACCAACCTCCGCGACCGGTGCCGTCGGCTACCGTCTGCGGGACTCCGCTGCCCTCTCGCGTGCGGGTTGGTCGAGCTGTCCCGCGCGCAGTGCGGTCCCGATGGTGGGCCATACCGGCAGTCGGGGCAGCAGCGTGGCTTGCAGGGCGTGGTACACGTCCGGCTTGCCGGCCCAGACCGTGGCGCTCGGAGAGTTCTGTGCGTCGAGCTCGTGGATCCATGACCCGGTGCCATCGATCATGTGGGTGTGCGCGTAGTCCCACCACCGTGCGTACCAGTCGGCGTAGTGCGCCTGACCAGTGGTGGTGGCGAGGGTAGCGGCCGCGCCGACGGCCTCGGTGACCACCCAGTGCATGCGCTCGCGCACCACCGGCTCGCCGGCGAAGTCGACCGTGTAGACGAAACCGTCCGCACCGTCGACGGCCCAGCCCTCACGCACGCCGGCCTCGAACAGTGCCACGGCTCCCTCCAGGAGCCAGGCCGTCTGCTCTTCGGCCGGCGGGACCTGCCCGGGTGGCCCTGAGACGGGGCGAACGGCCGGCCCGCCGTGCGCCAGGACCGCTGCCCGCGCGTGCAGGGCCAGGCGCGCCCACTCGAACCAGTGGCCCACGGTCGCTCCGTACGGACGGAACGGGTGCGCACGATCCTCGCTGTTGTAGTCGAGAAGAGGGTGCCACTCGGGCGTGAAGTGCTCCGGCAGGCGCCACTCGTGCGCCCGCGCGAACGTCAGGGTGCGTTCGAGAATGCGCAGGGCGCGGTCGCGCCACATGCTCTCCCCGGTGACGTCGGCAACCGTGAGGTAGGCCTCCACCGTGTGCATGTTGGCGTTGATGCCGCGGTAGGGCTCGGGCGTGGTGAACGCCCTGTCCCAGGACTCCAGGACCATTCCTTCGGTTTCGGACCAGAACCGGCCCTCGCTGACGGCCAACGCGCGGTCGAGCAGATCCTTGGCGCCCGGTCGGCCCGCGAGTGTGGCGGTCGCGGCGGCGAGCATGACGAAGGCGTGCGCGTAGGCCTCCTTGGCGGTGTTCGTCGGCCCGTCGGGGCCGACGGCCGAGAACCATCCTCCGTACTCCTCGTCCTCGAAGCGCGTGCGCAGGGCCTCGATGCCATGGTCGACGAGAGGCCCGCACCCGGGGCGACCGAGCAGCGTCCCGAGCGCGAACGCGTAAGTCATGCGGCACGTGAGCCAGAGCTCGGTACCTCTGGCGGGAAGGACGGCGCCGGCGTCGTCGAGGTAGCCGAAGCCCTCGGGCACAGCGGCGCCGGAGGCGAAGGCCAGGAGGTCGTCCGCGTGCTGCTCCAACCAGCGGGAGTGGGCCGGTGACCCGAGCCAGGTGGGCGGTGTCGCAAGGGCGTGACGGACATCGGAAGGAACGGCATCGAATTCAGGCACGCGCCGCACGCTACCGGAGCGCGCGGGGAGGCCCGCAAAAGTCCGAAATGACCTCGTTGACTTAAAAAACTTAAGCGTTTAACGTCGCAGGAGCAGGCAGGGCGCGGGGGAGCGGTTCTGCAGATCTGACGGCCGGTCCGGCCGCGTATCGATGACGATGAGAGAAGGAACTCGATGAGACGCAAGGTATGGGTCGCCAGTGCCACGGTCGCCGCGACTGCCCTCCTGGCCGCGTGTGGATCCTCGGACACGGGCTCGAGCCCGGGCGACGAGAACGGCGGAGAGATCTCGGGGACGATCACCGTGCTGACGAACCGCACGGACATCGTGGACACCGTGCTCCAGGACTACGCCGACGAGTTCGAGGCGCAGCACCCCGGCACCGAGGTTCAGTTCGAGGCCCTCACCGACTACGAGGGCGACGTGACGACGCGACTGAGCTCGCAGAACTACGGCGACGTCCTGCTCGTGCCGAACACGGTGACCCCCGACCAGCTGCCGACCTTCTTCGAGCCTCTCGGGACGGTCGCCGAGATGGGGGAGACGTACCGCTTCCTCAGTGACCGCGTCTACGAGGACCAGGTCTACGGGCTCGCCACCTTCGGCAGTGCGATGGGCTACGTCTACAACACCGAGGTCTTCGCCGCGGCCGGGGTGACGGAGCCGCCGCGGACGTCCGAGGAGTTCCTCGACGCACTCCAGGCCGTTGCCGACGAGACGGACGCGGTGCCCTACTACACGAACTACGCCGACGGGTGGCCCCTGTCCTCGTGGCAGTCGACCCAGGGCACGATCGACGGTCCCGAGGCCGTCAACATGCGCACCGAGCAGGACGCACCCTGGACCCCGGGCAACGAGCAGTACGAGATCGACTCCCTGCTGTACCAGATCGTCGAGCGCGGGTTCTCCGAGCAGGACCCGACGACGACCAACTGGGAGGAGTCCAAGGATCTGATCGGCACCGGGCAGATCGGTGCGATGGTGCTGGGCTCGTGGGCCGTGCCGCAGATGCAGGACGCGGCCGAGGCGAACGGCAACTCCCGCGATGTCATCGGCTTCTGGCCGATGCCCTGGGAGGTCGACGGTCAGCTGAGGGCGAGCGTCAACCGTGACTACTCCATCGGCGTCAGCCGGCACTCCGAGAACAAGGCGACCGCACGCGCGTGGCTCGACTTCTTCGTCAACGAGACCGACTTCGCCGAGGCGCAGGGCGGTCTGTCCCCGATCATCGACGGCCCGCTCCCGACGACCCTCGCCGACTTCGAGGAGTACGGCGTCGAGCTGGTCGAGCTCGCACCGGTCCCCGCCGGTGAGGAGTCGCTCCTCTCGGACATCTTCAACCGGGCGGAGATCGACCTCAATGGTGACCAGTACCGGCGCGAGTTCATCGACGTTGCCCGCGGTGCGGTCGACGGTGACATGGACTCGGTCTTCGCCGACCTCAACAGCCGCTGGGCAGAGGCCCGGACCGTGGTGAACGAGGGCTAAGTGCCCGCGGCCCGGACCACACGCCTGAGTGTGGTCCGGGCCCAGCTCGGACGATCGTCGATCGTTCCATCGAAGGAGACGAGTATGGCCATCACCTCTCGGCCGCCGGTCGAGGACGTGACCGCGGCAGGGGCGGCGCGCCCCGCGCAGCGCGCGCGCCGCCGCGGTGTCAACCGCGGATGGCGAGTCACCCCGCTGCTCTTCCTCATCGCGCCCGTCGTGCTGCTTCTGACGTTCACCTACTACCCGGTGGCGTCGATGATCTGGTACAGCTTCACCTCCTGGGACGGGATCGACCCGGTCAAGGAGTGGGTCGGCCTCGAGAACTACACACGCATACTCACCGACTCCCGCTACTTCCGCGTCTTCGTCGTGAGTGCGTTCTACCTCGTGGGTGCACTGCTGCAGATGGCAATCGCGCTGTACCTCGCCACGATCCTGTCCTTCAAGACGAGGGCTCGGAACCTGTTCAAGGGGATCATCTTCTTCCCCTACCTCATCAACGGTGTCGCGATCGGCCTCATCTTCCTCTACTTCTTCCGCCCCGACGGCACGCTCGACGCCCTGCTCGGGCTCGTCGGCGTTGAGGACACGCCCATGTGGCTCGGTGACCGCGAGTGGGTGAACGTGTCTCTCGCCGGGACCTCGGTCTGGCGCTACCTCGGCCTGAACTTCGTGCTCTTCCTGGGCGCGATCTCGTCGATCCCCAACGAGCAGTACGAGGCCGCCGAACTCGACGGGGCCAACGCCTGGCAGCGGTTCCGCTACATCATCTTCCCGGGGATCCGGCAGATCATCGGCCTCACCGCGATCCTGTCCGTGTCGGGGGCGCTCTCTGCCTTCGAGATCCCCTTCGTCATGACCGGTGGCGCCAACGGCTCGGAGACCTTCGTCATCCAGACGATCAACACCGCATTCACCTTCCGGAACACGGGTCTCGCCTCCGCGATGGCCGTGGTGCTGCTGGTGATCGTCCTCATCGTCTCGTGGGTGCAGCGGCGGGTCTTCCCCGAGAGCAGGAGTGAGCTCACATGACCACCTCGACCGGGCAACAGCTGGAGCAGCGCGACACCGTACTCACCCTCGGTGACCGGGTCCGGCTGCACACGGCCCGCGCACTCAGGACGGCTGCCCCCGTGCTCGGGCCGCTGGCGTCCACGGGCAAGTACGTCAGCCTCGTGATCGCGAGTCTCGCCGCGCTCACCCCGCTCATCACGATCGTGTTCGCCGCCTTCAAGTCCAACGCGGAGTACCGCGCTACCGGGCCGCTCCAGCCGCCCACGGACTGGGCCAACTTCGGCAACTTCGTCACGGCGTTCACCCAGGGCGGCATGCTCCGCGGGTTCCTCAACACGGCCATCATCCTCGGCGTCGCCCTCGTCGGCACGATCCTCATCGGGACGATGACCGCCTACGCCGTCGACCGGTTCTCCTTCCGGGGCCGTTCGCTGCTGCTCGGGGCCTTCCTCGTCGCGACGCTCGTCCCGGCCGTCACGACGCAGGTCGCCACCTATCAGGTGGTCGTGGGCCTCGGACTGTTCAACACGAGGCTCGCGATGATCCTGCTCTTCATGGGCACGGACATCATTGCGATCTACATTTTCATGCAGTTCATGCGCTCCATTCCCGTTTCGCTGGACGAGGCAGCAATGCTTGACGGTGCGAACCGCTTCACCATCTATGCGCGCGTGATTTTCCCGCTGCTCAAGCCGGCTATTGCCACGGTGATCATCATCAAGGGCATCGCGATATACAACGAGTTCTACCTCCCGTTCCTCTACATGCCGGCAGCCGACCTCGGAGTCATCTCCACGTCGCTGTTCCGCTTCACCGGTCCGTTCGGCTCGGCCTGGGAGGTCATCGCCGCGGGCGCACTGCTGGTCATCGTCCCCACCCTCATCGCCTTCCTGCTGCTTCAGCGGCAGATCTACAACGGGCTCACCGCAGGAGCGACGAAGTGACCGGGCCCGCACGCCCGGTCACCGCCCCTGAAGCGACCCCACTCTCCCGAAAGGACCTCACGTTGCTCGACTCCCGTAACCTCGGCGGTACCTGGACGCTGCGCCGCTGGGACGACGGTCCGACGTCGGTGCCCGCCGCGGCGGCCGTCGTGCCCGCCGACGGAATCGCCGCGCGCGTTCCGGGCGCCGTCCACGCGGATCTTCGGGCAGCGGGCCTGATCCTCGACCCCTTCATCGACCGGAACGAGCTCGAGGTGGCGTGGGTCGGTCGCACGGACTGGAGCCTGTCCCGAGACATCGCCTGGGAGGGAAACCTGCCCGAGCGTGTCGACCTCGTGCTCGACGGCGTCGACACCGTCGCGACGATCCGCGTCGGTGGGACCGAGGTCGGCCGCAGCCGCAACATGCACCGCAGCTACCGCTACGACGTCACCCAGCTCCTCTCCGCCGGCACCCCCACGCGGCTGGAGGTCGACTTCACCTCAGCCTTCACCGAGGGCGAGCACTGGAAGGCCGCCCTCGGTGACCGCCCCAACGCCTACCCCGACCCGTTCCAGTTCATCCGGAAGATGGCGTGCTCCTTCGGCTGGGACTGGGGGCCGAGCATCGTGGGCGCCGGACTGTGGCGCGACGTCCGCCTCGAAGGGTGGAGCACGGCGCGGCTCCGGAGCGTCATGCCGATGGCCGAGATGGTGGCGGACTCGGGCCGCCTGCGTCTGAGGGTCGACCTCGAACGGGCGGGCTCGGGCGCGGGTGTGCCTCTGGACGTCCGCGTCTCGGTGCAGGGAGAGCACGTCGGCACCCTCAGCTCTCCGCCGTCGGGCGTCGAGCTCTCGGGCGACCTCACCGTGCCAGGTGTCAGGCCGTGGTGGCCGCGAGGCTACGGGGACCAGCCGCTGTACGACCTCACGCTCGAGCTCGTGCGCCGCGACACCGGCCAGGTGCTCGACGTGTGGCAGCGGCGGACGGGTTTCCGCACGGCTGCCGTCGACACGAGCCCGGACGAGTACGGCACCCGGTTCGTGCTCCAGGTCAACGACCGCCAAGTGCTGGTCAAGGGCGTCAACTGGATCCCGCAGGACGTCATGCCCGGCACCCTCACCCGTGAGCGCTACGAGCGTCCCCTGCGCCGGGCGGCCGCCGCGGGTGTCAACCTCGTGCGGGTGTGGGGCGGCGGCATCTACGAGAGCCGCGACTTCTACGAGCTGTGCGACGAGCTCGGCCTGCTGGTGTGGCAGGACTTCCTCTTCGCCTGCGCCGGCTACCCCGAGGACGAGCCCTTCGTCTCGGAGATCGCCGCGGAGGCGCGGGACAACGTCGTGCGGCTCGCGCCGCACCCCAGCCTCGTGGTCTGGAACGGCAACAACGAGAACCTGTGGCTGTGGGACCCCGCCGACCCGGACAACCCCAACACCGGCGAGCTCAGCTGGGGCGAGGGGTACTACCTCGAGCTGCTGCCGCGGATCGTCGCTGAGCTGGACCCGTCGCGCCCCTACACGGCAGGCAGCCCATGGTCCGGTTCGTGGGACCACGTCCCGAACGACCCGAACCACCAGACGTTCCACTCGTGGGAGGTGTGGAACCGGCAGGACTACACGCACTACACCGACTCCGTGCCGAGGTTCGTCTCCGAGTTCGGGTGGCAGGCCCCTCCGGCGTGGGCGACCCTGCGACGCTCGGTCAGCGACGACCCGCTGCTGCCTGACTCACCGGGTGTGCTCCACCACCAGAAAGCCGAGGACGGCAACGGCAAGCTCGATCGCGGCATGGCCCCCCACGTGGGTGAGCCGGCGAGTACGGAGGCGTGGCACTACCTCACGCAGCTGATCCAGGTGCGGGCGGTCGAGACCGGTGTCCACCACTGGCTCTCCCACTGGCCGCGCACCGCTGGCGTCATCGTGTGGCAGCTCAACGACCTGTGGCCGGTCACGTCGTGGGCGGCCATCGACGGCGACGAGCGGCTCAAGCCGCTCTACTTCGCCCTGCAGGAGATGTTCGCGCCGCGATCGGTGGTCGTCACCGGGCGAGAGGCGCCGCGTGTCTCGGTGCTCAACGACACCGATGCGCCCTGGGAGGCGCAGCTCGAGCTCACCCGTATGACGCTGGAGGGTCAGGTGCGCGACTGGTCGTCGGAGCGGTTGACCGTCGCTCCGCGGGCGGTGGCGGGGTTCACCGTCCCCGCGGCCCTGGCCGCTCTCGGTGCGGACGAGATGCTCGTCGTCCGGGAGTCCGCCGGTGCGCGGGCTGTGCACCTGCCCCTCGAGCCGAAGGAGACCCCTTTTCCGGAGGCCCGGCTGCAGGTCGATGTCGAGGAGGTCGACGGCGGGCTGGACGTCCACCTCTCCTCCGATGTCCTCGTCCGTGACGTCCTGCTGCAGGCCGACCGGCTCCACCCCGATGCATCCGCCGATCGCGGTTTCCTCACGCTCCTGCCGGGCGAGCGGGCCACGATCAGGGTGCGCTGCCCGGAGCCCGTCCGGGCCTCGGAGGTGCACTCTCCGTGGGTGCTGACGCATCTCGGTGCCGTGCTCGCCGGCGTCGAGCCGCGTACCGCCGACGTCGAGCGGGTGTGAGCACGGTGGACGTCGCTCACGAAGAAGGGAGCCGGCCATGAGACGGATAACCATCGCGGACATCGCCCGCCACGCGGGCGTCTCAACGGGAGCCGTGTCCTATGCCCTCAACGACCGGCCCGGTGTGTCCGCGGCCACGCGTGAGCGCATCCGGGCGGTTGCGACGGACCTCGGGTGGGAGCCGAGCTCCGCTGCACGGTCCCTCTCCGGAGCGCGTACCGAGACCGTCGGGCTCACCTTGGCGCGAGACCCCAGCACGCTTGGCATCGAGTCCTTCTACATGCAGTTCGTGGCGGGTATCGAGTCTGTCCTGTCACCGCGTGGCTACGCGCTCCTGCTGCAGGTCGTGCCCGACCCCGCCGCGGAGCTGACCGCGCTGCGGCGGTGGCGCGCGGCGCGCCGTGTCGACGGCGTCATCGTCACCGACCCCCGACCCGACGATCCCCGCGTCGCCTGGCTGAGCCAGCCCGACACCCTGCCCGCGGTCGTCGTCGGGGACACCTCGCTCGCCGGGGGACTGACGAACGTGTGGACCGATGACGCCGCGGCCATCGCGGAGTCCCTGCGCTACCTGCGCGCACTCGGCCACCACCGCGTGGCGCGGGTCGCGGGCCTGGAGGATCTGGGGCACACGGGCATCCGGGACCGGGCGTTCCTGGCGGAGACCCGTGCGCTCGGCCTCGAGGGCGTCATCGTCAGGGCCGACTACCTGCCCGAGGCGGGGGCATCGGCGACTCGTCGGCTGCTCACCGACGCCGACCGGCCGTCGGCCATCATCTACGACAACGACGTGATGGGCCTGGCCGGCCTCGGGGTCGCAGCCGAGCTGGGCCTGCAGGTCCCGGCTGACGTCTCCCTCATCGCCTGGGACGACTCGCCCCTGTGCCAGGCGACGTACCCCGCGCTCTCGGCCCTGTCGCACGACGTCGTGGGCTATGGCGCGCATGCGGCACGGCTGCTGTTCGGCGTGCTCGACGAGCAGCCTCCACGCCACGAGCTCGACTCCGTCCCGTCACTCATCCCCCGGGGCACCACCGGCCGTCCCAGAGCACGGCGCGCGCCGGCGTGAGTCCCGAAACCCTCCCACCAACCGAAGGAGATTGGTCCATGACCCCCAGACCCGCCAACCGCTCGCGGCGGCGCCTCGGCGCAGCCGCCATGGCCGTCGGCCTGCTCGGCACCGGCGTGATCGCCGCGCCGTTCGCGGCTGCCGACCCGGAAGGAACCTCGATGAACACCGAGTTCGTCGCCCGCGAGGGCAGCGAGCTGCGCCTGGACGGGGAACGCTTCCGAGCCAGCGGAGCGAACATCTACTGGCTCGGCCTCGACGAGAACGTCGGCGGAGTCGACTACCCCACCTACTTCCGCATCACCGACGCCCTGACGACGGCCAAGCAGCTCGGCGTCAACGTCGTGCGCTCCCACATGATGACCTCCACCGGCCAGGACGGGGCGAACCCCCTCGCCCTCATGCCGGCGCTGGGGGAGTACAACGACGCAGCGTTCGACACCATCGACTTCGCGATTGCCGAGGCCGGCCGCCTGGGCATCCGCCTCATCCTGCCGCTGACCGACGAGTGGAGCTACTACCACGGAGGTCACCGGGACTTCACCGAGCCCCTCGGCCTCGAGTCCGCGGAGTTCTACACCGATCCGGATGCGATCGCCGCCTTCCAGGACTACGTGCGCAACGTCGTCGACCACGTGAACCCGTACACCGGACGGCGCCTCGGTGATGACCCGACCGTCCTCGCCTGGCAGCTCGGCAACGAGCTCGAGGGCATGACGGCGGAGTGGATCGACGAGCAGGCGGCCTTCATCAAGGAGCTCGCGCCGGAGCATCTCGTCTCGGCCGGACGGCGCTTCGGGCTCAACGACGCGACCTTGAGCTCACCCGAGATCGACATCGTCGACGTCCACTACTACCCGCCGACGGCCGCGCAGGTGGCGCAGGACGCCGCAGCGGTGACGTCCGCGGGCAAGGTCTACATCGCCGGCGAGTACGCGTCGACCGCGGCATCGGAGGCCCTCCTCGCACCGCTCGCGGCCGACCCGAACGTCTCGGGGATGTTCTTCTGGTCGCTGTTCGGCAACAACGACCGCGGCGGGCTCGTCCCGCACGACGACGGCTTCACCCTGCACTACCCGGGTGAGACGGACCGGATGCGCCAGAACGTCACCGCGATCGAGAACTACAGCCGGGCGCTCGGCCTCCCGGTCGGCGACGTCGAGGTGGCCGCGCCGCTCGTCGTCGGTATCGAGCAGGAGTACGGGATCAACAAGGTCGCATGGCGCGGCTCGGCCGGGGCGACCGGCTACCAGGTGCAGCGCAGCACGGACGGTGACACCTGGACCACCTTCGCCGACGGCGTCTCGGCCGCCGCGTCGCCGGTCACCGACCTCGAGTCGCCGTCGGGAGCGCAGTACCGGGTCCTCGCGGTCACGGCTGACGGCGACACCGTCGCGTCCGACCCGGTGGCCTCGGCACCGCTCGGACGTGTGCTCGTCGACCCGCTCGCGGATGACTCGATGGCAGCGCTCGACGGTGCCCGGGTGGTCCCGCCCACCGGTGCACTCGCACAGGAGACGACGGCGAATGCGACGTGGGAGCTGGAGGGCGTGGTCTCGGCCACCTTTGCACTGTCCGACACCGCCGGGGCCCGGGTCGAGGGACGGTACGGCGGCACGTGGCAGGACGCCGACGTTGCCGTCGACGACGCCCACCTCACCGCGGAGCTCGCGGCCGCGGAAGCCGTGCGCGTGACGTGGCCCTCGGGCACCGTCCTTGAGCGCGCCACGCTCACCGCGGCGGAGGAGGTGCCTGCCGTCGTCGACCCCATGGAGGACCGCTCCAGGTGGCTCGACAGCGCCGGGGACCTCGCGTTCGACACCGAGAACGCCGCCTCATTCGGAGGAGACACCTCTCGGCTGAAGCGCAACTGGGACAACGGCGTGGAGTCGGTGACCTGGGAGCAGCCGGAGCTGACCGGGGTCGACCTCGTCGCCTGGTACTGGCCCGACGCGCCCGAGGACATCCCGCTGACCCTGGAGGTCTCGGCCGGAGGCAGCGACTGGCAGGCTGTCACCCCGCAGATCACCGGTGGGACCGGCAATTGGCGTCGCTACGACTACCGCGTCCGCGAGCTCACGGACGTGGACCAGCTCCGCGTGAGCTGGGCCGGTATCACGAGCGAGGACGCCGCCTGGACCCCGCAGATCGGTGAGGTGCGGCTCTACTCCGCGCTCACCGACCAGCTGGAGGCACCCGGGCCGTTCGCCCTGGCGACCCCGGCCGACGGGCAGAGGGACGTGCAGGGCACCCCGCAGTTCTCGTGGGAGTCCAGCGCCAACGCGGCGTACTACCGATTCACGCTGGCGACGACGGAGGACCTGGCCGAGCCCGTGCGCGTGGATACCGGGATCACCAGTGCGGCCGTGCAGCCCACCATCGAGCTCGAGCCGGCCTCGACCTACTACTGGCAGGTCGAGGCCGTCAACGGCATGGGCGTGACCGCCTCCGCCGTGCATCGCTTCACCACCGCGGCACTACCCGAGCAGGACCTCGTCGTCGAGGACTTCGAGTCCTACACCGACGACGCCGCTCTCACCGCGGCGTACACCCCGAACCCGGGGGGTGGCGTGGTCATCTCGGCTCTCGCCGCGAACCCGGCGACCGGTTCCCAGGCCGGAGCGTTCACCTACGACCTCGGCTCACCCGGGTACGCGGGTGTCACGCGCGACCTTGGCGAGACTCAGAACTGGTGGGGCTACGAGGGGGTCGCCCTCGAGGCGGAGGCACCCGAGGGGACGGAGCTGACGCTCCAGTTCGTCGCCGAAGGGAGCTTCTGGGAGACGGCGGTCGTGCTCGACGACGCGGGCTGGAACGGCGTCGAGGTCCCGTTCGCGGACTTCGCCCCGCCGGCCTGGGCAGGGGAGGGCCGTCTGGACCTCTCGGCTGTCAGCGAGTTCTCCCTCTACCTGGGAGGCACACCGGAGGGCACCCTGCTCGTCGACGACGTCCGGCTCATCGCGCCGCCGGCCGAGCCGGGACCCGAGCCGACGCCGGAGCCTGAGCCGACGCCCGAGCCCGAGCCGACGCCGGAGCCTGAGCCGACGCCCGAGCCCGAGCCGGCGCCGGAGCCTGTGCCGACGCCCGAGCCCGAGCCGGAGACCCCGGCCGGGCCGGTTGACGGGACCGACGGACCGGCGTCCGGGCCTGCCGACGGCGAGACGTCGAACGACGCCTCTGAGGAACTGCCCGCAACCGGGACGGCCGGCATCGCGGCGCTCGTTATCGCGGCCATGCTGCTGGTGACCGCTGGGCCGGTGCTGGCAGCCAGGGCTCGTACCGCGCCGTCGGGTGACCGGGGATGAGGTCGCTGTCGCGGCACAGGGCGATCGGATGACCGACGTCCTGGTCATGGGCGAGACGCTCATGGACGTCATCCGGACGCAGGACGGCTCCGAGTCGCGCCTGCCGGGCGGGAGCGCCGCGAACGTCGCGGTCGCTCTCGCCCGGTTGGGCCGCTCCGTCACGCTCCACACCTGTCTCGGGGACGATACCGACGGAGTCGCGATCACGGAGTGGCTCGCAATGTCCGGCGTGCGAGTGAGCATTACCCCCGTGCCCCGGACGGCGGTCGCTCAGGCAACGCTCGACGAGTCGGGAGGCGCCACCTACGACTTCTCGATCGACTGGGCACCGTCTCAGGTGGTGCCGTCGGCCGGCGTGCTCCAGTTCGGCTCGTTGGGGGCCCTGCTGGAACCGGGCGCCGGCGCCGTCCGGGAGGCGGTCGACCGGTACCGCGGTCGCGCGCTGGTCGCCTTCGACCCGAACGTCCGCCCGCAGCTCACGCCCGACCGGGAGGCGGCACGCCGCAGCATCGAGCACTTCGTGGCCGCGAGCGATGTCGTGAAGCTCAGTACTGAGGACGCGGCCTGGCTCTACCCGGCCATGACGCCCCGCGAGGTCCTCGACAGGTGGGCGGAGACGGGGCCGGGCCTCGTCGTCCTCACCGATGGGGCCGAGGGCGCTCACGCCGCCACGGCGCGTGGCGAGCGGCTGCTGGCCGCGGCACCGCGGGTGCGCGTAGTCGACACGATCGGCGCCGGCGACACGTTCCAGGGCTGCCTGATCGACGGCCTCGTCGGCCTCGGCTGCACCGGCGCCATCGCCCGGGCGCGGCTCGACGAGCTCGACACCGACGCTCTCGAGTCGGCGCTTCGCCGTGCGGCGCGCGCTGCGGCGATCACGGTCTCACGCCCCGGTGCCGACCCACCCACCGCCTCCGAGTTGCGCTGACCGCTGCGCGTTCCCGGTCTCGACGGACCGGCCGTTCACGGTCGTGGTCATCGGGGGCCACGCGCAGGAGGGATGTTCGGCGGCTGACTCGGGCGGCCGCCGAACCTTCGCGTCACCTCGACGCCCCGTGGGCCGCGGCGCGGGTGTGCGAAGTCGCCCGCCATGTCGAGGCGTCATCGCCGTCGCCCCGCCGGCGGCAACACATTTACGAGCGGCACGCCGTTGATGGAAGTGCTTGACGCGGCTAGTCCGACGGCGGCACAGTGGCACCTGTTCCCGGCGTGCGCCGGGGTGGACGATGCGGCGCCGGTGCCGCCTGACGGGGAGGTCAGCCATGAGGGAGTCTCGCAGTACACGGTCCCGCGTCCGGGCGGCAACGGTGGCCCTCGCCGCCACCAGCCTCGTCCTCGCCGCCTGCTCCGGCGGCGGCAGCGACGACGGGGCCGACGACGGTGCCACGGACGGCGACGGCGGAGGCGGCACCCTCGTCGTCGGCGTCACCTCCGACCCGGACACGCTCTTCCCGTGGAAGGCCACCCAGTTCCAGGCCATCGACGTCGTCACGAACCTCTACAGCACCCTCACCGAGCTCGACGCCGACCTCGAGGTGGTCCCCGGCCTCGCCGAGGACTGGGAGGTCTCCGAGGACGGCCTGACGATGACCTTCACCCTCCATGAGGGCGTGACCTTCCACGACGGATCGGAGCTCGACTCCGAGGACGTCGTCCACTCCCTCGAGGCGATCATGGACGAGGCGACCGCCGCCGTCGCCGCCGCCACCCTCGGCTCGGTCGAGTCCGTCGAGGCGCCCGACGCGTCCACCGTGGTCCTCAACCTCTCCGCCCCGGACTCCTCGATCCTCGCCGGCCTCGCCAGCATCAACCTCGCCATCCTCTCCTCGGAGGACACCGAGCAGGACCTCACCACCGAGGCCAACGGCACCGGACCCTTCGAGCTCGACGAGCGCGTCCCCAGCCAGTCCCTCACCGTCACCTCCTTCGCGGACTACTGGGGCGGGGCGCCGGAGCTGGACGCCGTGGAGTTCCGCGTCATCCCCGACGAGACGTCCATCGTCTCGGCGCTCCAGTCCGGCAACGTCCACCTCGCCGTCTTCGACGACCCGCTCGTCGCCCAGAGCGCCGAGAGCCCCGACGTCGAGATCACCGAGACACCGCAGCTCGCCTACCACGCCCTGCAGCTCAACGCCCGGCAGGCCCCGCTCGACGACGTCAACGTCCGCCTCGCCATCCAGTGCGCCATCGACCGGCAGGAGGTCCTCGACACCGCCGCGCAGGGCGCCGGTGAGGTCGTCGGCCCGATCACCTCCCCGGCCTACCTGTCCGACCCGAGCGCCCGGCCCTGCCCGGAGCGGGACTACGACCGGGCCCGCGAGTACCTCGCCGAGGCGGGCCTCGAGGACGGCTTCGAGCTCGACGTCATCGTCTCCCAGGGCGAGTACGCCACCTCGGTCAACGAGGCGCAGAACATCCAGGCCCAGCTCGCCGAGGCCGGCATCACCGTCAACCTCGAGGTCATGGAGATCGGCGCCTACGTGGACCGGTGGATCGCCGCCGACTTCACCGCCGCCGTCGCCCTCAACGGCGGTCGCCCCGACCCCGAGGGCATGTACGGCCGGTACTTCCCCTCGACCGGCAACCTCAACCAGGTGGCCGGGTACAGCTCCGACACCCTCGACGAGCTCTTCGCCCAGGGCCGGCAGACCGCCGACCCGGACGAGCGGCGCGCGATCTACGACGAGGTCTCCCGCGAGCTCGAGGACAACGCCGTGTGGATCTGGCTCTTCAGCTCCTACAGCTTCACCGCCACCCAGGCCGACGTCGAGGGCTTCACCCCGATGGCCAACGGCTCGCTGCAGGGCCTGCGCGAGACCACCCTCGGCTGAGCAGCGACCCGGGAGAGCAGTGCGCGTCGTCGTCCGTCACCCGCTCGTGCGCAGGGTCCTCGAGGCCCTGGGCACGCTGCTGGGCGTCGCCGTCCTCGTCTTCATCATGATGCGGGCACTGCCCGGGGACCAGATCACCGCGACCCTGGGCACCGAGGCCGCGGCGCTCACCCCGGCGCAGCGCGCGGACCTCGAGGCGTACTACGGGCTCGACCAGCCGATGGTGGTCCAGTTCTTCAGCTGGCTCGGCAACGTGCTCACCGGGAACCTCGGCGTCTCCACCCGCACCGGGCAGAGCGTGCTCGAGATGACCGCGGCGTCCCTGCCGGTCACCCTCGAGCTCGCGGTGCTCTCCACGATCCTCGGGATCGCGATCGGCGTGCCGCTGGCCATCTGGTCCGCGTCCAAGCCGAACTCCGTGCGGGACGCGAGCGGCCAGCTGGTCGGCCTCGCCGGGTTGTCGATCCCGGCGTTCCTGCTCGCCTCGGTGCTGCTCGCGACGGCGGCGCGCTTCCTCGGGTACAACCCGAACGCCGAGCGCTTCGCCACCCTGGCGAGCGACCCGTGGCTCAATCTCCAGCAGATGCTCATGCCGGCGCTCGTGCTCGGCTTCGGGCTGGCGGCGCCGATCATGCGCACCGCCCGCTCAGCGATCCTCGAGGTCCAGACCCAGGACTTCGTCCGCACCGCGCGTGGCAAGGGCGTGCGCCCGCGCGTGGTCCAGCTCCGCCACGTGCTGCGCAACGCCACGGTCCCGATCCTCACGATGACCGGGATCCAGTTCGGCTACCTGCTCGGCGGGGCCGTCGTCGTCGAGGAGGTGTTCTCGGTGCCGGGGATCGGGCGCCAGGTGCTCACCGGGATGCACCAGCAGGAGTTCGCCGTCGTCCAGAGCACCGTGCTGGTCATCGCGCTGTCCTTCGTGCTCGTCAACCTGCTCACCGACGTGCTCTACCGCGTGGTCGACCCCCGGGTGAGGCAGACATGACCGCCGAGATCACCGCCGACGTCCCCGTCCGCACCCGCCGCCTCGGCGGCGCGGTCCGCCGCGTGCTGGCCAGCCGCAACGGGCTGGTCGGGGCGTTCCTCACCGTGCTCGTCGTCGGGATCGCGCTCGCCGCGACCCTCGGCCTGCTCGGCGACCCGGTGGCGCAGGACCCGGCCGTGCGGATGCAGGGGCCGTCCGCGGCGCACTGGTTCGGCACCGACCAGTTCGGGCGGGACGTCTTCGCCCGCTCCGCCGCCGGTGCCGCCAACTCGCTGCGCATCGCCGTCGTCGCCGTCGCGATCGCCACCCTCGTGGGCACGACGGCGGGGCTCGTGGCCGGGTACTTCGGCGGCTGGTCCGGCCGCGGGATCCTCGGGATGACCAACGTCCTGTTCGCCTTCCCGCCGCTGCTCCTCGCGCTCGCGCTGGCGGCCGCCGTCTCGCGCAGCTGGCTTACCATCGCGGTGGCGATCGCCATCGTCTACACCCCGATCTTCGTCCGCGTCACCCGCGGGCCGGTGCTCTCGCTGCGGGAGGCGGAGTTCGTCAAGGCCGGCACCGTGCTCGGCTTCCCCACGTGGCGGATCCTGCTGCGGCACGTGCTGCCGAGCGTCACCGCGATCGTCATCGTCCAGGTGACGCTGTCCCTGTCCTGGGCGGTGCTCACCGAGGCCTCGCTCAGCTTCCTCGGCCTCGGCACCCCGCCACCCACGCCGTCGCTCGGCTCGATGGTGCTCGAGGCGCGGTCCCTCGTGACGACGGCCTGGTGGACGATGGCCGCGCCGGGCGCTGTCATCGTGCTCCTCGTCGTCGGGCTCAACCTCCTCGGCGACGGTCTGCGCGACGCCCTCGACCCGAAGAATGAAGGAAACCGATGAGAGTCCTCGGCATGATCTCCGGCACCTCGCACGACGGCATCGACGTGGCGGTGGTCGACTACGCCGTGGACGACGACGACGCGACGGCGCTGGCCGGCACCGTGCACCACACGGGGAGCTCGCCCTACGACCCGGCGCTGCGCGCCCGGCTGCTCGCGGCGCTGCCGCCGGCACGGACGACGCTCGCGGAGGTGTGCGAGCTCGACACGCTCATCGGGCAGGCGTTCGCCTCCGCTGCTGTCGCGGCGATCGAGGCGGCCGGCCCCGTCGACCTCATCTGCTCCCACGGGCAGACCGTCTACCACTGGGTGGAGGACGGGCGGGCGCTCGGGACGCTGCAGCTCGGGCAGCCGGCGTGGATCGCCGAGGCCACCGGCGTGCCGGTGGTCGCGGACGTGCGCGCCCGCGATGTCGCCGCCGGCGGGCACGGCGCCCCGCTCGTGTCCTTCCTCGACGCGCTCGTGGTGGGCGACGGCGCGGGCACCGCGGCGCTGCTCAACCTGGGCGGGATCGCCAACATCACCGTCGTCGGCCCGGACGGGGTGCTCGCCTACGACACCGGACCCGCCAACGCATTGCTCGACGTCGTCGTCCACGAGCGTGACGCCCACCCCGCCGGCTACGACGACGGCGGCGCGATCGCCGCGACCGGCACCGTGGACCCGGACCTGCTCGCGCTCATGCTGCGCGAGGAGTACTACGCCGCGCCCGCGCCGAAGAGCACCGGCAAGGAGCTCTTCCACGCCGCCTACCTGCGTTCGGCACTGGCGGAGCACGGGCGGGAGCTGAGCACGCCGGACCTGCTCGCCACCCTCACCGCGCTGACCGCGCGGACCGTGGCGGACCAACTGCGCGTCCACGGCGTCACCCGCCTGTACGCCTCGGGCGGCGGTGCGGCGAACCCGACGATGCTGCGGATGCTCGCCGAGGAGGTGCCGGGCACCGAGGTGCTCACCACGGACGCGCTCGGCGTGCCCGCGGACGCGAAGGAGGCCATCGCCTTCGCCCTGTTCGGCTGGTGCACCGTCCACGGCCTGCCCGCGACGGTCGCCTCCGCGACCGGGGCCCGCGGCCCGCGGATCCTCGGCGCCCTCACCCCCGGCGCCGCCCCGCTGCGGCTCCCTCAGCCGGCGACGACGGCGCCGCGCACCCTCAGGCTCCGCCCGGCGGCACCCGTCGCCACCACCCCCATCGCCGAGAGCTGGATTGCGAACACTGACGGCGGGCGTGATCCAGCTGTCGGCGCGGGTGGGAGAGGTGCCGGGGCGGGAGGTGACCGTGACCGCTGACGTGCTCCTCGACGTCCGCGACCTGCGGGTGAGCGCCCGCGGCAAGGACGACGTCGAGATCGTCCACGGTGTCGACCTCCAGCTGCGGCGGGGGGAGATCGTCGGCGTCGTGGGGGAGAGCGGCTCGGGCAAGTCGCTCACCATGCTGGCGCTCATGCGGCTGCTCTCCCGGCCGCTGGAGATCAGTGGCGGCAGCGTGACCTTCCAGGGCCGCGACCTCGCCGGCCTGCGCGAGGAGGAGATCCGCGACCTGCGCGGGCGCGAGATCGCCATGGTCTACCAGGACCCGATGACCTCCCTCAACCCGCTCATGCGGGTGGGGGACCAGGTGGTCGAGGCGCTCCGCGCGCACGGCGTCCCCAAGGCCGAGGCGCGCGAGCGGTGCCTCGAGCTCTTCGCCCGCGTCGGCATCCCCGACCCGGAGCGCACGGTGCGCGCCTACCCGCACGAGTTCTCCGGCGGGATGCGCCAGCGGGTCATCATCGCCATGGCGCTCGCGCTGCGGCCCACCCTGCTCATCGCCGACGAGCCGACGACGGCGCTGGACGTCACCATCCAGCAGCAGATCCTCGCGCTCGTCGCCGAGCTCCAGGCGGAGCTCGGGATGATGACGATCTGGGTGACCCACGACCTCGGGGTTGTCGCGCGGCTCGTCCAGCGCGTCGTCGTCATGTACGCGGGTCGGGTGGTGGAGGACGCGCCGGTGGAGCGGCTGTTCGCCGCCCCGCAGCACCCCTACACCGAGCGGCTCCTCGCCTCCCTGCCCAACCCGGTCGACGACGAGCGGCCCGCGCTCGCGCAGATCCCCGGCCGGCCGGCGCTGCCCACCGATGAGATCGAGGGCTGCCCGTTCCGGCCCCGCTGCCCGCAGGCGCGCGATGTCTGCCTCGAGGAGCCGCCGCTCATCCGGCGCGGCGAGAGCCTCACCCGGTGCTGGGTGCCCCCGGAGGAGTGGACCTGATGCTCGAAGCGGTCGACCTCGTCAAGCACTACCCGGTCCGCGGCTCCCGCGACCCGGACGCCGTTGTGCACGCGCTCGACGGCGTCTCCCTCACTCTGCGACCGGGGCGCACGCTGGGGATCGTCGGCGAGTCCGGGTGCGGGAAGTCGACGCTCGCCAAGGTGCTCGTCCGCCTCGAGGACCCGACGTCCGGGCAGGTGCGGCTCGACGGCACCGACCTCACCGCGCTGCGCGGCAAGGCGCTCCGGGAGCAGCGGCGGCGGGTCCAGATGGTCTTCCAGGACCCGAACGCCTCGCTCAACCCGCGGCGCACGGTGGGGCAGACGCTCACCGAGGTGCTCGAGGTGCACCGCATCGGCACGCCGCGCAACCGGCGGCAGCGGGTGCGGGAGCTGCTCGACATGGTGGGGCTGAGCGACGTCTTCGCCGAGCGGTACCCGCACCAGATGTCCGGCGGGCAGCGGCAGCGGGTGGGGATCGCGCGGGCGCTCGCGGTGGAGCCGCAGATCGTACTGCTCGACGAGCCGGTCTCCGCGCTCGACGTGTCCGTGCGGGCGGAGGTGATGAACCTCCTCGTGCGGCTGCGCGACGAGCTCGACCTGTCCTACGTGTTCATCAGCCACGACGTCGCGATGGTGCGGCAGATCAGCGACGACGTCGGCGTCATGTACCTCGGCAAGGTGGTGGAGATCGGGCCGTGGAAGCCGGTGCTCGACGAGCCGCTGCACCCCTACACGCACGGCCTGCGCGGGGCGGTGCCGGTGCCCGACCCGAGCGTCGCGCAGCCGATCTCGGCGACGGTGGTGGGGGAGGTACCCAACCCCGCCGACCCGCCGAGCGGCTGCACCTTCCACCCGCGGTGCCCGCTGCGTGAGGACGTCTGCGTGGCGCAGGTCCCGCCGCTGACCGACGCCGGGACGCCGCACCCGGTGGCGTGCCACGTCGCGCAGCGCGAGGGCGAGCGGATGCCGCTGCTGCTCAGCCGTGCACCGGGCGCGGTGAGATGACGGCGCCGCCGGCCGGCGGGCGTCTTGACCAAGGGGGAAGCGATGGAGTTGACAAGAAGAACGACGGCACGGGCGGCGGCGCTGCTCGCCGTGCCGGCACTGGCGCTGACGGCAGGAATGCCCGCCGTGGCTGAGACCGAGGCGCCGCCCGAGGGGCAGGTGGTGCTCGCCCTCTCCGCCGAGCCGAGGGACCAGGACGAGCAGTCCGCGACGTTCACCTCGCCGCACGGCCACGCCACGCTGCGGGTGACGGCCGACGGGCGGGCGGCGGGGCAGGTGCGCTTCAACGGCGAGGTGGTGCCGGGGGTGGCGGCCGCGCTGGGTCGCGGGAGGGACGCCGTCGTCGACGTCTCAGAGCTCGTCGACGCAGGGGAGAACACGGTGGAGGTGCGGCTCGTGCGCGGGGACGCGTACGTCAGCGTCGACTTCCCCGAGCTCGTCGACGTCGACCCGGCCGACGTGGGGGTGGACCCGGCGGTGCTCGCGCGGATCGACGCGGCGGTGGAGAGCCGGCTCGGGGTGGAGGCGGATGACCGGTACACCGGCGCCGTCGCGCTCGTGGCGCACCGCGGGCAAGTGGTCTACGAGAAGGCCTTCGGGGACGCGCAGACGCACGACGGCGCTGACCTGCTGGCCGAGCCGCGGCCCGCGACAGTGGACACGATCTTCGACATGGCCTCGATCACCAAGGTCGAGGCGACGACGGCGGCGGTCATGCGGCTCGTCGACGAGGGCCGGCTCGACCTCGACTCGCGGCTCGACGAGCACCTGCCCGAGTTCGACGACGAGAAGGGCGCGATCACCGTCCGGCAGCTCATCACCCACCGGTCGGGGCTGTGGGAGTGGCAACCGACGTACCTGCACGGGCGCAACCAGGAGGAGGTGCTGGAGTTCCTCACCGAGCTGGACCTGCGCTACGAGACCGGCACGCAGCGGCGGTACTCGGACATCGGGTTCATGCTGCTCGGCGTGATCGTCGAGCGGGTGAGCGGGCAGCCGCTGGACGAGTACGTGCGCGAGCACGTCCACGAGCCGCTCGGGATGACCGACACGACGTACCTGCCCGACCCGGCGCTGCGCGACCGCATCGCCGCGACCTCGCTGGGCAACTCCTACGAGCACACCATGATCGAGACAGGGAACCCGTACCCGATCGTCGGCGACCTCTCGCCGGAGGAGTTCACGGACTGGCGTGACTACACGCTGGTGGGGGAGGTCAACGACGGGAACGCCTGGTACGGCTGGGAGGGCGTGGCCGGGCACGCGGGCCTCTTCTCGACGGCGCGGGACCTCGCGATCTACGGCCAGACGCTAGTCAACGGCGGCGGCTACGCCGACGCGCAGCTCGCCTCGGCGGACACCGTGGCGCAGTTCCTCGAGCCGCAGGACGACGCCGGGCAGGTGCTCGGGTTCTGGTCGAACCGGCTCTCCTTCGCCGACGTGCCCGGCGGGTTCGGGCACAACGGGTTCACCGGGACGGAGTTCCTCTTCGACCCGGAGCGGGAGCTCGTGGTCGTACTGCTGACGAACCGGCTGCACCCTGACCGAGGGCCCGCAAGCATCACGGCGGTGTGGCAGGAGGTGGTCCGGGCGGCACTGGAGGTGGCGGGCTGAGGTGATCCGCTCGATGGTGTCGAGGCGTGGCTCTCACGGCGCGGCGGCGGCGCGCGCGTCGAGCCGCGGACGGGCGACGTTCTGCGCAAGCACCTGCGCCGGTATGCGGAGGGCGCGCCCTGAACCGGCGGTGAGCTCGCCGCGCTGGCTCCTCAGTTCTCGGCGAGGAACGCGGCCACGCGGTCCTTCGGACGCCCGATGATGGCGCGGTCGCCGCGCACGAGGACCGGACGCTGCATGAGCCGCGGGTGCTCGACGAGCAGGTCGGCGACCTGTTCCGCCGTCGTGTAGTCCTCCGCGGACAGGCCCTGCTCGGTGAAGAAGGCGTCCTTGCGCACGAGGTCGGCGGGCGGGTCCTCGAGCTTGGTGATGAGGTCGAGCAGTTGCCCCCGGTCCAGCGGCGTCCTGAGGTACTGGACGATCTCGACGTCGGAGCCCGCGGCGGTGACGGCGTCGACGGCGTGGCGTGAGGTGGAGCAGCGGGTGTTGTGAAGAACGGTGAGCTCGGCCATGGGACCCAGCCTACGGAGCGGGGGAGCGGCGACGTGGCCGCTCCGGCGCCGTCTCGGAATGTCGGTGTCCCGAGAGCCTTGTGCGGGTACCCGTGCGGCCATATCGTCTGTCGGTATTATCGGCATTCGATAAAAGGGGCCGGCCATGAGTCGACTGCTCGAGCTGGTGCTCAAGGTGTGGTCAGGTGTCCTGGTGGCGAGTGCCCTGCTGTGGGTCCTGCCGAGCGGCGTAAAGCACTGGATCGCCGAGCTGTCCGGCGGGTTCCTGCGCTCGCAGTTCGGGCCGACCGACGGCCTGTACAGCGGCCTACGGATGGGGGCCTACTTCACCGACGGCACCGTCGACCGTCTCCTCGACGCCATGCCGCAGGACATGATGCTCGCGGCGCACGAAGCCAACGGCCTCGGCATCCGCAACCAGGGTGACGTGAACATCGGGTGGTCGCTGCAGTTCTTCTCCTCCGGGTGGCAGTACGTCGCGCACGCCGCGCTCCACGTCGTCCCGCTCGTTGTCATGGCCGTCCTGTGGTGGTGGCTCGCGACCGCCGTCGCCCAGAGCCGCCACCGGGAGGTGTTCACCCTCGCCAGCGCCCGCAGGCTCACGATCTCCGGCGGGGTCATCGCGCTCGGCGCGCCGGTGCTCGCCATCGCCACGTGGCTCCTGCACCGGTGGGTCCTCGAGACCTCGCAGTTCGCCGCGCGCGCGGAGATCCCCGCCTTCGGCATCGCCGCCGTCCCGTGGGGCGCCGTCGCCGCCGGGCTGGCACTGGTGGTGCTCGGCACGGTGTGGCACAAGGGCGCGGTCAAGGAGCGTGAGCTGGCGGGCCTCGTGTGAGCCCGGCCGACCGCGACGGCGGACCGCTCCCCGGTCCTTGAGGGTGGCGGGTGCGGACGGTCTCCTCAGGCCATCTCGGCCGGCGCGAGCCTCACACGGATCGGGCCGACGGCGGTGCGCGCGTCGACCGGCACGCCCTTCTGCGTGATGAGAACCAAACCCTCGTCCGCCAGCATGCCGGCCACCGCCCGGGCGACAGGCGTCAGCTCCCGACGATGTTCGGGGTCCACCGCGCCGGCCGCGTCGGACGGACACAGGGTCTTGCCGCTCCCGCGCTCCTCGGCGATCCGGAGCAACTGGCCACGCAGCCGGTCCTGCAGCTCGCGGCTGGCGCCGAACGTTGCGACGGCATCGTCAAGATGTGAGAGGAAGCGGGCAAATCCGCGAGCGGACCGGCCCTGCCGCCGGGAGGAGGTAATGACCCTTGTGCGGTCGGTGCTGGTCCACGGCAGGCCTGCGCCCTCCCGGACGGCGTGCACGAGGTGGACGTCCTCGCCCTCGTCGAGGTCGGGAAAGCCGCCGGCGTCGTCATAGGCCGACAGGCGCAGGCCGAGGTTGGCGGCGCGAATACCCAGGTGCCCCTCAGTCAGGTGGTGCGGGACGCGCAACAATGCGGCGGACGGGGAACCGTCCTCGCGTGGCTCGACCGTGCCGAGCAGGAGGTCCACGCCGCGGTCAGCGAGGATGCGCTGCTCGGCAAGCCAGGTGGGCGGCACCTGGGAGTCGGCATCGGTGCTCGCGCACCAGAGGGTCGTCGGCGGCAGGCCGGCCAGCGCCTCGTGCGAGCGACCGGCGTCGACGCCGTCGGCACGTGCACCACCCAAAGAGTCGGCCTCACTGTCCACGGTGGCCCAGTGGACGTTCGGGTGCTCGCGAGCGACGCCCGCCACCTTCTCAGCGGTCCGGTCCGTGCACCGGTCGAGGACGACCGACACGACGACGGGCAGGTCGACGCGGTCGGCCGCCGTCGCCACACTGTGCAGGCAGCCGATGATCTCGGCTTCCTCGTCCCGCGCAGGCACGACGACGAGCACTCCGGAGAGCGCGGGGCGATCGTCGGTCTCGTCACGGGGTCGCACGACGGCATCGTCACACGCACCCGTGGGTCGAGCACGAGGTGTCCCTCGGCCAGCGATCTGCGACGCCGCACACACGTGTCCGCAAGACCCGGTGCCGCCTGGCGGCCCTTTCGGAGCTCGCCCCTTGGGTGCCGCGAACTGCCAGGTTGTGCCGCTATCCGCTTCTTGTGAAGGGCCGGGGCGGGCATGGAGGATCGGTCCCGTGACCTCTCCACCCCTGGCCGACGCCGTCCTGCCGCTCATCCGTACTCGTGCCGACCTCCATCGGTGGAGCGCTGCGAACGCGCACGGTCGGCAGATGCACGACGCCCTCGACATCCTCGAAGAAGCCGTCGGGTCCGAGGATCCGGTGGGCGTGTACGCCGTCACGCACAAGGCGCTCGCGTCCGCGATCAAGGTGATCGCGCGCGCCGACGACTCCAGCGGCATCATCGGTGACGCCTGCCGCCGCCTGCTCGACCTCCACCCGAAGGCAGCGGCTGCCGCGCAGGTCCCGCCCCGCAAGCTCGTCGACTGGATGATCGCGTTCCAGTTCGACGGCGACGTCGACTACTTCGAGCTCGACCCCGTCGCCTACGCCCCGGCGTTGGGGGAGGAGGGCTTGGCCATGTACCGGGCGAGGCTCGCGGAGATCGCGGACGCCCTCGGGCCGCTGCCGGCCGGAACAGAGCGGTGGGACGTGCCGAACCGGCACGAGCGGTGGGTCCTCGAGTGGAACGGACGCCGGCTCGCGGTGCTCGACCGCGACGTCGAGGCGATCATCCGTACGCACGCGAGGGACCAGAAGGTCGCCGCGTGGCTGCAGGACGCGGCAGAGGCGCTCGCGGAGATCGGCGCGTTCGATCTCGCAATCGACTGGGCCCGGCAGGCGACGCGATTCAACCTCGGCCACCAGTCGCTCCGGGCCTCCGACTACTGGTGCGCGCTGCTTGCTGAGCACCGCCCGGGCGAGCTTCTCGCGGCGCGCGTCGAGGTGTTCCGGCGCTGGCCGACGTCGAGCACGGCGGCCGGCCTGTACCGGGATGCCGTGGAGGCGTGGCCGGAGTACCGCGAGGAGGTCATGAGTCGGCTTTCCGGCAGCCCGCGCGACGCCGTGGTCTTCGCGCTCGACCCCCTCAAGGAGGTCGAGCTCGCCTGGGAGCTCGCCCACTCGCTGACGCTCGAGGCCGATGACGTCTGGGAGCGGCTCGCCGAGGAGTACGCGAAGACCCACCCACTGGCCGTCTTGCCGGTTCTCAGGCGGCTAGTCGAGCGTGAGCTCACGCAAGCCGACGCTCAGCGCTACCGCGCCGCCGCGCGGCGGCTCGCAAGGATGCGGCGGCTCGCCGCCGGTAGCGACGAGGTGGCCGACGTCGAACGGTTCGTCGCCGAGCTGCGCGAGACTCACCGTCGCCGGCCGCGCCTCCAGCAGGAGTTCGACCGGGCCGGTCTGCCGTGATGCCGACCCGCCCGAGGACGCGCTCGCTGAACCTTCAACAGGTGGGGCGCCCGCGCGAAAGGTCTTGAGGCGCACGCGGCGTCGATGTTGCTCAGGAACCGGTGGCCAAGGCTCCGGGTCGATGCGGAGCAGTAGTCGCGAGCAAATCGAGGCCAATGACGGCACTTGCGGCGAAGCGGATAGTTAACGACGGGCTCTCAGCTGGGCCCGTACTTCAGACCAGTCCGGACTGACGTGGGATCGACGTGCGGTTCTTTGAGTCCCGCGACGAGCGCTGCTCGCTCGGCTTTGCTCGGAGGGTAGTTGGCCCCGCTGAAGCACGCGCGCAGGGCCTCCTGGATGACCTCCGACCGGCTCCTGTGCCAAACCGCCCGCGCGCGTTGGACGAGTTCGTAGAGCTCTTCCGAAAGAGTGATCGCCACCTTACGGACTGCCATGCCGCCACCTTGGTATGGCGAGCGTACTCGGCTGGAACGCGGGGCATGTGTCGGCGCGGAGACGGACGAGGTGGTCGAGGATGTCCTCGGTGGACAGCGCGGTCGAGGGGCCGATGCCAACGGTTACCGAGATGCGCTCGCTGCCCATCCATCGTCATCACCGGCTCGAACGTCTACACATCACGGAGAACCGGCACAACCTGCAGCCGCCTGTGTGAGCATCGTGCGGTCGGCCGACTCGTCGACCTCGAACCAGCCGAGCTGCTCGAGCAGCAGGTAGCCGCGAGCCGTGTTCGAGGCGTCGTTGGGCACGGCGACCGTCGCCGTCGGGCGTTCTCGAGTCTGTCGTGGTGGTCGGAGTAAATGCCGCGGAGGCTGACCGGGACGAGGTCGCCGTGGTTCTCGGCGTCGAAGGCCTCGGGAACATAGACACATGAGCGACAGGGTTCGGATGGGCGGCTCACGCCGTGCCGGGCGACCGAGACGACGGCAGAGGTCCCGTCCACAGCACAGGTGCCGGACGTGGGCTGCTGGACTCGGTAACCTCTGAACTGCAAGCGGTAACGACGGACTTCCGGTTCCCGGATATGTCCCCACCGCACGACTACTCGTGCCGTGTGAGGGATCCATCTGGTGGCCGACGTTCGAACGAGCGCACGCGCGCTTGCTGACATCTGCAGCAGTGACATCTCGGTTCTCGAGGACCGTATGGCCAGCCACCTCTACAGCACTGGTGCTGGGGCACCCGGGCCGGGCGAGCGGCGGTCCTGGCGTGGGAGTCTTCCGGTCCTGGCCCAGGACCTCGTAGACGCGGGTCTCGGAGACGTCGAGGTCATCTTGGAGCACCGACTGCCACTGTCGAGCAAGCGTATTGACGCATTGCTCGTGGGGCGTCATCCAGAGACACGGAAACCAAGCATCGTCGTCGTGGAGCTCAAGCAGTGGAGTGGCGCGACGAGCTGGGAGGGTAGCGACACCCTCGTTGACGTCGCTGCGGCCCCATACCGACCGGCGCTCCACCCGGGCGTCCAGGTCAGGGGCTACGTGGAGTACCTCAGAGACTTCATGCCTGTCCTTGCCGACGACCCGAGCATGACCGCCGGTGTTGCGTACCTCCACAACGCGACCGACAACGCCGTGGCCGACCTGTTTGGGCTTCCTCTCACAGAGTCCTCCCGGCTCTTCACGGGCCAGCGTCGCGGAGCGTTCCACGACTACCTTCGGTCGCGCCTGGCACCAGAGCCGGCCGTCGATGTGGCCGACCAGTTCCTCAGCGCTGCCATCGCTCCCTCCAAGCAGCTCTTGAGTGTGGCTGCCGACGAGATCCGAGATCGCGAGCAGTTCGTGCTGCTCGACGAACAGCGGGTCGCTTATGAAATCGTGCTCCGGGAAGTCGAAGCCGCTAGGCAAGCGGACAGCAAGTCAGTTGTCGTCATCGCGGGGGCACCGGGCAGCGGGAAGAGCGTCATCGCGCTTTCTCTCCTCGGTGAGCTGGCTCGTCAGGGGCGGGCCGTGATCCACGCAACCGGGTCTAGGTCATTCACCCAGACCATGCGTCAAGTCGCGGGTAAGGGCTCCACGCGCGTCAAGAGCCTCTTCAAGTACTTCAACTCGTTCATGGACGCCGAGAGGAACGGTCTCGACGTCCTGGTACTCGACGAGGCTCACCGCATTCGAGAGAAGTCCGTCAACCGGTACACGCCCAAGCAGTTGCGGGAGATTGCGCGGCCACAGATCGAGGAACTGATCGACGCAGCGCGCGTGCCCGTCTTCCTCCTGGACGAGCACCAGGTAGTTCGCCCTGGGGAGATGGGAACTGTCGCGGACATCGAGGCTCATGCCACCAGAAGGGGGCTGCCAGTCCGCCACATCGATCTGAACGCTCAGTTCCGGGCGGGCGGCAGCCAGGCCTATCTCGACTGGGTGCACCGCCTGCTCGGACTTACCGACGAGAACTCCTCCCAAGTCGGGTCACTTGACTGGCAAGATGAGCCGACGTTCTCGGTCGACGTCGTGGACTCGGTGGAGGAGCTCGAAGGGCGACTTCGCTCCTTCCACGACTCCGGAGTCACCGCTCGGATGACCGCCGGCTTCTGCTGGCCGTGGAGCAACCCCACGAAGGACGGTCGGCTTGTGCACGACGTCCAGATCGGCGAGTGGAGCCGTCCCTGGAACCTCAAGAGCGACCGCGCAGTGGGCGGCGCCCCTCCGTCGTCACTGTGGGCGACCGACCCAGCCGGATTCGACCAGGTCGGCTGCGTCTACACCGCGCAGGGCTTCGAGTATGCGTGGAACGGTGTGGTGCTCGGTCCCGACTTGGTGTGGCGAGACGACCACTGGGTGTCGCGACGAGAGTTCAATAAGGACCCTGACTTCCGGTCGAAGGCAGCGGTCGACGATGCCACCTTCGACCGCCTCGTGCGGCACGTGTACAAGGTCTTGCTCACGCGCGGGCTGCGAGGAACGCTGCTGTACTCCATGGACCCAGAAACCCAGAGCATGCTCCGGACGCGCGTCAACCCCCGCGTTGCCGTCCGCGTCGCAGGAGCGTAGCCACGTCCAGCCGGTCGCACACTCGATCAGTTGCAACAGCGGTTGCGCTCTTAGCGTTCATAGCCCGCCTCGCTCCGCAGTTTGAGAGAATTGGGGCTGGATCCCGCGCGCCTGAGGAGCAGACCGCATGTCGAACCCGCTCGACCTTGGCCAGAACCAGACCCCCGCCGTCGAGAACCCGCTGCAGCTCGAGCCGCCTGCGCCGGCGGCCGAGGTGGAGGTGCGCGAGCCGGAGAAGGTTGGCGGCGTCATCCTCGTGGACGCTGAGACGCAGCAGAAGCACGCGGACACCGCGCGCGAGTTCCTCGACGACCTGCTCGCCGCGCCGCTGCACAGCCCGGAGTTCCAGACGAAGGTCGCGCAGCTGACCAAGCTGGGCGAGGACACGATGCGGCAGGCGGGGGACTCCTCCAACCGGATGCTCCAGCGGCCGGCAGCCGCGGCGTCGGCGTCCGGAGAGGATCCGGCGTCGAGAACCGGGGCGAGCCTGGCCGAGCTGCGGCAGATCGTCTCCGACCTCGACCCCAAGCGCCACGACCTCACCGGCGGCAAGCGGCTGCTCAAGTTTCTGCCCGGTGGCAACGCGATCGAGCGGTACTTCCGCAAGTACGAGTCCGCGCAGGACCAGCTCGACGCCATCACCAAGGCGCTCAAGGGCGGTCAGGACGAGCTGCGCATGGACAACGCCGCCATCCAGACCGAGCGTGACTCGCTGTGGGCGGCGCTCGGGCAGCTCGCCAACTACGCCGTACTCGCCCGGTACCTCGGTGACGGGCTCGAGCAGCGCATCGCCGGCCTGCGCGCCGAGGGGAAGACGGACGAGGCGACCACCCTCGAGACCGACGCGCTCTTCTACGTCCGCCAGCGCCACCAGGACCTCATGACCCAGATGGCGGTCTCGGTCCAGGGCTACCTCGCCCTCGACGTCGTCAAGAAGAACAACACCGAGCTCATCAAGGGCGTGGACCGCGCGCTCGACACGACGATCGCCGCGCTGCGGGTGGCCGTCATCGTGTCCCAGGCGCTCGCGCAGCAGCAGATCACGCTGGCGCAGATCGAGGCCCTCAACTCGACGACCGCGGACATGATCGTCTCCACTTCCGAGCTGCTGCGCTCCCAGGGGACCGCCATCCAGCAGCAGGCGGCGAAGGCGACCGTCGACCCGGCCAAGCTCCAGCAGGCGTTCGACAACGTCTTTCAGGCCATGGACGAGATCGACCGGTACAAGGTCGAGGCGACGCGGTCGATCAAGCAGACGGTCGAGGTTCTCGAGGGGCAGGTCGGCCGCGCGCGGCTGCAGCTCGAGCGCAGCCACTCCTCGGACGCCTCGACCACCGATCCCGAGCAAAGGAGCTGACGATGTCACGGCTGACTCTGGGCAACGTCGTCAAGGTGGGCCTCGTTGTCCTCTTCCTTCCCTTCATCGCCTACCTCGTCCTGCTCATCGGCGGGGTGAAGAAGAAGCTCGGCGTCATCCTCGAGGGCCTGCTGTACGCGGCCGGCTTCACGGCGGGCATCTTCGTGCTCGACATCATCGGCGTCGGCGGTGTGCTCGCCCTCGCGTCGATGGGCGTCTCGGCCGTGCGCTCCTGGCACCTGCGCGACCTGTGGCTCCCTGCCCGACGGCGGTGGTGGCACCGGTTCACCGGCGCACCGTCGCAGGAACTGGTGGAGGCGACGCCCCCGCCGGAGGCCGCGGTCGAGGGGGCGGACGGCTGGGCTGCCGCACTCGGCTGGGTGGGGGCCCTCGCCAGGCAGAGCCGGATGCGGCTTCCCTCCAGCGCCTACGTTACCTTCGAGCGGACGCACCGGCTGCTGGGCGCCGTCGTCGAGGCGGAGCGGCGGGAGCCGTCGCGCGATGCGCGGTTCGAGTACGAGCTGGACGCCATGGTGAGGGAGTACCTACCCGGGGTCCTGCGCGGCTACCTCGCCATCCCGCCGACCATGGTGGAGACCCGCCAGCCCAACGGGCGCACCCCGAACGAGGAGCTCGCCGAGCAGCTCCAGCTCCTCGCCGGCCAGGCCGAGGCCCTGCACGCGAGCCGGCACAGCCGGATCCCGGCAAAGCTGACCACCACGGGCAACTTCCTGCGCGAGAAGTACGGGAACCTCCACCGCGAGGCGTTCGACTTCGGGGTCAAGTAGGCGCGACCCTCATGGCGGCCGGGGCGCGAGGGACGGTGATGATCGCCGACGGCGTAGCGCTCGAGGTCGTCAGCTACGGCGACGGCGAGGCGGTGGTCGTCATCCAGACCGCGCTCACCGGCGACGAGCTGCTGCCGCTCACCGAGCTGGTAGGGGAGGGGCGGGCCTTCGGGCGATCCACCTCGGCCGCCGCGGGTACGGCACCGCTAGCGGTCGCGGCCGGTTCGGGACAACGATGCCCGACATGGCGGCGGACTGCCGCGACGCCATGGACGGGCTCGGCGTCGTGCCCGCGCACGTCGTCGGGGCGAGCTTCAGCTGCGCCGTCGCACTGTCCCTAGCGGTTCTGGCGCCGTCCCACGTGCGGTCCCTGACGCTCGTCGAGCCGCCGCCGGTCGACGGCCCCGGGGCCGAGCAATTCCGTGCGGCCACGGCCGGGCTCATCGCCACGGCGAGGACGCGAGGTACGGCAGCGGCGCTCGAGGAGTTCATGCCTCGGCTCTACGGGAAGCCGTGGCGCGATGCACCCGAGCTCGGTGGTCCCGACAAGATCGCCGCCATCGAGCGTGATGCGGAGACCTTCTTCGCGGTCGACCTCCCCGCACTGCTGGCGTGGAGAGCCGACCCGGCGGCGCTGGCAGCCGTGGACCGCCCGGTGATGGTGATCGGCGGGACGGGGAGCGAGGCGTGGTTCCGTGAGGCGCAGGAGCTGCTCGTCCAGTGGTTGCCGCACGCCGAGCAAGCGACCGTCGTCGGCGCCGGTCACCTCGTCGCAACCACCCACCCGCGCGAGCTGGCCGAGCTGACGCCCGGGTTCGTCCGTCGCCATCGGTAGGGAGCTCGTCCCGGGGAAGCGCCGGGCAGGGATCGCCCAGGCGCAGCGATGCCTCCCGTCCGTCGAGGTGGTCCACTCACTGGCCATCTCCAGCCAGTCCGTCCAGCCATGAGTCGCTCAGGTCAGCCGAAGTGCACGCCGTCAGGCTGGTTCGTGATCACCTCGAGCGGGCGCTGGGCGATCTGCCGGACGGGCTGCCAGTAGTTGTCGATCCAGATCGGGGTGTCCTCGTCGAAGTTGGCGAGAAACTCCAGGACCTCGGTCTTGGTCATGAACTGGAAGCCCTCGGGCAGCTTCCGTCTCAGCGGCCAGGCGTGGTCGTTCGCGTCCATGTCATGTTCCTTCCGGTGCAACACCCGCCCGGTGGGCAGGGTTGCTGGAGGAACGGCGGCATGGTCAGCAGCATGGGGACGGCGGGCTCGGACTCGTTGGGGGTCGCGCGACGAGGCGTCAGTTGAGAGCCCGCGTCGACTCGGGGATTACGCCGTCGGCGTAGAGGCTCTTGGCGACGTCCTGCAGGGCGGTCAGGGCGACGCGCTGGGTGGTGGGGCCGTAGGAGATGCGGGCGACGCCGAGGGCCTCGTACTCGGCGGCGGCGAGGGCGCCGGGCAGGCCGATGACGCTGACCTTGCGCTCGCCGATGCCCTCGACGAGCCGGCGGGTGACGTCGGCGTCGAGGACGCCGGGGACGAAGACGATGTCGGCGCCGGCGTCGAGGTAGGCGCGGCCGCGCTCGATGGCGTCGGCGACGGACTCCTCCATCGGGCGATCGCCGCCGCGCACGATGGCGTCGGTGCGGGCGTTGAGGGAGAACGGCACGCCCTCGGCCTCGCCGGCGGCCACGACGGCCGCGACGCGGGCCGCGGACTCGGCGACCGGACGCAGGCGGTCCTCCATGTTGGCGCCGACGATGCCGACGCCGATGGCGCGACGGGTGGTCTCGCCGGTGTCCTCGTAGCCGTCGTCGAGGTCGGCGGTGACCGGGACGTCGCCGGCGGCCTCGACGATCCTTCCGACCATGTCGAGGGTGAGGTCGAAGGGGATGGTGCCGTCCGGGTAGCCGAAGGTGGCGGCGATCGAGTGGCCGGCGGTGGCGATCGCCTTGGTCTCGGGCAGGGCGAGGATCGCCTTCGCGGAGACGACGTCCCAGACGTTGACCACGCGGAGGATCTCGGGGGCTGCGTGCAGGGCGGACAGCGCCCGTGCGCGGTCGGCCGGTGAGGTCGTGGGCTGGGGCGAGGTCTGCGAGGTCATCCGGCCACGCTAGCGTGGGAGCGTGGGGACGGGAAGGCTGCGCCCGACTACCGGGCCGTGTGCTTCGATCTGGTCATGAGGATCGCTGTGGCCGGTGGGACCGGCGTCGTCGGCAGGCACGTCGTGGACTCCGTGTCCGCTGCGGGCCACGAGCCCGTGGTGCTCGCCCGCTCGCGCGGCGTGGACCTGACGACCGGCGCGGGACTGGACGGCGCGCTGGAGGGCGTCTCCGCCGTCGTCGACGTCAGCAACGTGACCACGCTGGCCCGGCGCCCTGCCGAGCGGTTCTTCATCCGCGCGAGCGGGAACCTCCTCGCCGCCGGCAGGCGCGCCGGGGTGGGCCATCACGTGCTCCTGTCGATCGTCGGTGTCGACCGGTCGCCGCTCGGGTACTACCGCGCCAAGCTGCGGCAGGAGCAGACGGTGCTGGCCGGGCCGCTGCCCGCGACGGTGCTGCGCGCGACCCAGTTCCACGAGTTCGTCGACCAGACGCTCGCCCGGGTGCCCGGGCCGGTGGCTGTCGTCCCGCGGATGCGGATCCAGCCGGTGGCGGCGTCGGAGGTGGCGGCGCACCTCGTCGAGATCGCCGTCGGGGAGCCGCAGGGGAGGGCCGCCGACCTCGCGGGGCCGGAGGTGCACGAGATCGTCGACCTCGCCCGAAAGGTGACAGCGGCGCGCGGTCTGCGGCGTCCGGTGCTTCCGGTGCGGGTGCCCGGGGGAGCGGGGCGGGCGATGACCGACGGGTCGCTGCTGCCGACGCAGGACGGGCCCCGCGGGCGGATCACCTTCCGGGAATGGTTGGACGACGACGCCCGCTAGGGATTGCGGCTCCGCTCAGGCGAGCGGGCCTGGACGACCGGCGCGAGGATCACCAGGGCCGTCGCGGCGAGCACGTGCCACACGGCATGGCCCTGCCACAGGCTGTCCGGCCCGCAGAGCCGTCCGCCGGCCCGCGAGAGTGTCCCGACGAGGCTCCCGACGGCGAGCAGCGACACCGCCCAGCCGATCTGCCGACGTGTCGACGGCTGGTTCCGGGCACGAAGCAAGGTCGACCCGACGGCTACTGCCGCGACCGCCACCTGGGCCAGGTCGCCTGCGCGCGGAGCCGCGAGGATGAGCGGGACGAGCGCCACGGTCGGCACCGCCCACCACCACCAGTCCCGGGGGCGCAGGGTGAGCGCGGCGACGGAGTCCGCGGCCACGAAGGCCAGCGTGGCGAGGAGCGGGAGGTCGTGGACGAGGTCGGAGTACGCCGGGTCCGGGCCGTGCTGGACGAAGGAGCCGATGCCGATACCCGCGACGAGTGCTGGGTAGCCGAGTGCCGAGCGTCCGGCACGGGTGCGGACTGCGCCGTCGGCCGTGGCACGACGCTGTGCGCGACGGTACTGCGCCGCGATCACCGTCCCGGCGACGACGAACGCGAGGCTGCTCACCGCGGCGACCGGCTCCTGGAGCAGGCCGTCGGCGAGCGGCTCGCAGGTCACCGGCCCGACGCCGCCCAGGACTGCCGCACGGTGGCCAGGTTCCGCCGTCGGGAGTGGCGTAGCTGGACGAGGATCCCGACGACGGCGAGCACCAGGTCCGCGACGTACCAGGCCGGGCGGCCGGCCAGGGAGACGTCGGCGCCGACGAGCGACTCGACGTCGAGCATGCCCAGCAAAAGCACGAGTCCGGCGATGGTGATGCTCGCGCCGGCGAAGGCGCTGACGACGATGAGCACGAGCTCGGGCAGGTTGGTGGCGATCGCGAGAAGTGCGAGCACGACACCGCCGACGAGGCCGACCATGATGAGTACCCACGGCTCCTCGGCGCCGACGGCGGACGCAACCGTCTGCCCCAGGACGAAGCCCATCGCGCCGAAGCCGAGGATGACGGCGACGGCGTAGAACACGTAGGCGAGCGCCCCGAACACCACCGCCCCGGCGACCGCCGCGACCCAGCCGGTGACGGTGCCCAGGTACTCCTGACCCGTCAGCTGCACCACCGCGACGGCGCCGATCCCGAAGCCGATGAAGGCGCCCCAGACCGCGAGCAGGACCCGCAGCGCGCCGCTCCCGCGGAAGCACAGCAGGAGACCCAGCAGCACAGCGAGAACTCCGACGACGACGTCGCTCATGGTGCCTCCTCTCGCGCAGGGTTATGGCGATCATCTTGCGCGACGGCTGCGCTGCTCGCCTTGCGGACGGTGCCCGTTCTGGTGTCGTGGTGGATGACCGGCCCGGAGGAGGAACGATGTTCGCCATCTGCGCCACGTGCGCCGTCGAGTACACGACGCCGCCACCCGAGGTGTGCCCGATCTGCGCCGACGAGCGCGAGTGGTCGGTGCCCGACGACGGGCAGCAGTGGACGAGCCTGCCCGCCCTGCGCGCCGACGGGCAGCGCCTCACCTGGTCGGAGGTCGAGCCGAACCGGGTGGAGATCGGCGCCGAGCCGTCCCTGGGGATCGGCCAGACCGCACAGCTGGTGACGACTCCCGCGGGCTCCCTGCTCTGGGACCCGACCGGCTACCTCGACGACGTGACGGTCGAGCGCATCCTCGCCCGCGGGCCGGTGCTCGCGGTCGCGGCCAGCCACCCGCACATGTTCGGCGTCCAGCTGGCCTGGGGCGAGGCGCTCGACGCGCCGGTCCTCGTCTGTGCGGCCGACGAGCAGTGGATCGGACGCCGCTCGGACCGGATCGAGCTCTACGAGGAGTTCCGGGAGGTCGGACCCGGCCTCAGGCTTCACCGCGTGGGCGGCCACTTCCCCGGCAGCGCGGTCGCCCACTGGGCCGACGGCGCGGGCGGCCGCGGCATCGTCCTCAGCGGTGACACGGTGTACCCCAACCCGGACCGCAGGTCGGTCGGGTTCCTCCGGAGCTACCCCAACCGGCTGCCGCTGTCCGGGGCGGCGGTGCGCCGCATCGCCGACCGGCTGGCGTCACTCGAGTTCGACCGGATCGTCGGCAACTTCGCCAACTCGATCGAGACGGGCGCCCGCGAGGCCGTCGAGTGGTCCGCGCAGCGGCACATCGCGTGGGTGCGGGGGGACCGCGATGGTGAGACCGGGACAGTGCCTCCGGCGAACGACCCGGCCGAGGCGTAGCTGACGCCCTGCCAGTGGAGGCCTGGGACGATCCTGGAGGGATCGTCCGAGAATCTGATAATCAGATAGCATGCTGCTATGCGCACCGTCACGGCCACCGAGGCGTCGCGCCGGTTCTCCGAGCTGCTCGATGCGATCGAGGCGGGGGAAGCGGTGACGGTGACCCGCGGCAACCGGCCGGTGGCCGAGATCCGCCCGGCCCGTCGTCGCACGGGCCGCGACCTGCGCGAGGCGCTCGCTCAGGCCGACGCTCCCGACGACCGGTTCGCTGCCGATATCGCCGGGGCAGTGGGCGGCTTGGCCCAGGAGGTGGCCGACCCGTGGCGAGACGCCTGATCCTCGACACCAACGTCCTCATCGACTACGAGCGGGGGCAGCTGGATCAGGCAGCCCTGGACGACGATGAGTTGGCGATCGCTGCCATCACGGTGGCGGAGTACCGCACCGGCATCGAGCTCGCGAACTCGGTCGAGCGGGCCGCGGCACGGTCCCGTGCCCTGGCACTCATCACCGAGGCGATCGAGGTGCTCGACTACACCGAGGCGACGGCCGCCCACCACGCACGGTTGATCGCCCACACGCGACGGTCGGGCAGAGTCCGCGGAGCTCACGACCTGGTCATCGCGGCTCACGCCGCCCAGACCGGACGTGTCCTGCTCAGCCGTGACGCCGTGGCCAGGTTCGGTGACCTACCCGGCGTCGTCGCCGAAGAGCCGGCGGGACGGTGACGGCCGAGCGTCCTCGGTCGCGTCCTGGGCGAGGGTCGACGCGGCGCGCCCTCAGCGCCTCGCCATGAGCAGGTGCGCGGAGAGGAACTGCCCGGTGACGCTGTGGGCGTCCTCGGCGATCTGATCTGGCGTCCCAACAGCGACGATGCGGCC
Organism: Georgenia phoenicis; assembly: GCF_047302425.1. Classification (NCBI taxonomy): domain Bacteria; kingdom Bacillati; phylum Actinomycetota; class Actinomycetes; order Allobogoriellales; family Allobogoriellaceae; genus Georgenia; species Georgenia phoenicis. The sequence goes on from NZ_CP154855.1 coordinate 1,764,076, forward strand.
ACCGGCCTCGCCGCCGCCGGGGCCCATGTCGATGACGTAGTCGGCGTTGGCGACGAGGTCGAGGTCGTGCTCGATGACGATGACGGTCGCGCCGCGGTCGGCGAGGCGCTGGAGGACGTGGAGCAGCGTGCGCACGTCGAGGGGGTGGAGGCCGACGCTCGGCTCGTCGAGGACGAAGACGGCGTCGGACTGGTCGCGGTGCAGCTGGGTGGCGAGCTTGAGCCGCTGCGCCTCGCCACCCGACAGCGCCGGGGTGTCCTCACCGAGCGTGAGGTAGCCCAGGCCCAGGTCCGCCAGGGCCTGCAGGCGGCGGCGCACCTTGGCGATGTCGCCGACGGCGTCGATCGCCTCGTCCACCGTGAAGCCGAGGAGCTCGGGCAGGGACAGGCCGTCGCGCAGGATCTCCTCCGCCACGGGGGCGTAGCGCGAGCCGCCGCAGTCGGGGCAGGGGACATCGACGTCGGGCAGGAACTGGACATCGAGGGTCACCTGGCCGGTGCCGTCGCAGCGCGGGCAGGCGAGCGAGCCGGTGTTGTAGGAGAAGTCCGAGGCGCTGAGCCCGCGGCGCTTCGCCTCGTCGGTGGCGGCGTAGGCCTTGCGCAGGTCGTCGTAGACGCCGGAGTAGGTGGCCACGGTCGAGCGGACGTTGATGCCGATCGGCGTCGCGTCGACGGTGTGGACGCGCGTGATCCCCTCCGCCTCCACGGACCGGACGTGCTTGGGGAGGCGGGCTGCGCCGTCGTCGTCCATGAGGGAGGTGAGCGCGGGGACGAGCGACTCGAGGACCAGGGTGGTCTTGCCGGAACCGGAGACGCCCGTGACGGCGACGAGCCGGCCGCGGGGGATGTCGACCTCGAGGGGGTGGACGGTGTGGATTGCGTCGGTGGCGAGGCGGAGGCGGCCGGCGTCGAACATCGCGGACTCGTCGGCGCGCTCGCGGACGACGACGGGCTCCTCGCCGGTGAGGAAGCCGCTGAGCAGGGAGTCGGGGCTGGCCGCGAGGTCCGCGGCGGTGCCCTGGGCGATGACACGGCCGCCGCCGGTGCCCGAGCCCGGGCCGATCTCCACGAGCCAGGACGCCTCGCGCAGGATCTGGACGTCGTGGTCGACGAAGACGACGGAGTTGCCGTCGGCGAGGAGGTCGCGCATGACGCCGAGCAGGCCGTCGACGTTCGAGGGGTGCAGGCCGATCGAGGGCTCGTCGAGGACGTAGAGGACGCCGGTGGTGCGGTTGCGGACGGCGCGGGCGAGCTGGACGCGCTGACGCTCGCCGGTGGACAGGGTGGAACCGGCGCGGTCGAGGGTGAGGTAGCCCAGGCCGAGCTCGACGAGGCGGCGGGCCATGCGCTGGAGGGTGTCGATCAGGCCGTCGGCCATCTCGTGCATGGTCGCGGGGAGGGTGGCGGTGACGGACGGGGCCCAGGTGACGACGTCGTCGAGGGTCATGGCGGTGACGTCGGCCAGGCCGAGGTCGCCGATGCGGGGGAGGCGGGCGCGCTCGCTGAGGCGGGTGCCGCCGCAGGTGCGGCAGGTGCCCTCGGTGAGGAAGCGGGCCACGCGCTTGAGGCGCTTCTCGTCGGTGGCGCGCTTGAGCTCCTCGGTGACGGTGAGCCGCGCGTTGCGGAAGGTGAAGTTGAGGTCGTGGACGTTCTTCTTCGTCGCGAAGGTGATGTGCTTCTTCTCCTCCGGCCCGTTGAGGACGATCTCGCGCTCCCAGTCCTCGAGGTCGCGGAAGGGGACGTCGGTGCGGACGCCGAACTCGCGCACGATCGCGGGCTGGACCTTGAAGTTGAACATCTGCCAGGGAAGGACGGCGCCCTCGTCGATCGTCCTGGACTCATCGGGAACGAGGGCGGCGTCGTCGACGTCGCGGACGACGCCGGTGCCGGTGCACGTGGGGCACGCGCCCTCGGAGTTGAAGGCGAGCTGCTCGGCGCCGGGTGCCTCGACCTGCGCGCCGCACTCGGGGCAGGTGAAGGGGACCTCGGCGGCGACGTCGATCGTGGGCGGGACGCGGTGGCCGTTGGGGCACACGTGCGAGGCGAGGCGGGAGAACATGAGGCGGATGACGTTGAGCAGCTCGGTGGAGGTGCCGAAGGTGGAGCGGACGCCGGGCACGCCGGGGCGCTGACGCAGGGCCAGGGCGGCGGGGACGTGCTCGACGGAGTCGACGGCGGCGCGCGGGGCGTGGGACATGCGGCGGCGGGTGTACGTGGAGAGCGCCTCGACGTAGCGGCGCGAGCCCTCCGCGTAGAGGACGCCGAGGGCGAGGGAGGACTTGCCCGAGCCCGACACCCCCGCGATGGCGACGAGCTCACGCAGCGGGATGTCGACGTCGATGTCCTTGAGGTTGTGGACGCGGGCGCCGCGGACGGAGATGTGGTCGGGCTGCGAGGTCACGGGCTGCTCCTTCGACGCGCCGTCGAGCGGGCGGGGTCGTGGACGACGACGCCGGTGCGGCGCCGTCGTCCATCTTCTCCGTGGCCGTGACGCGGGGCGAGTCATCGGTGCCGGCGACGACGGCGCGGGACCCTGTCCGGTTGGTGGGGTCCCGCGCCGTGTGCGTGCGGCTACGTACGTGCTCGTGTCACGACGACGGCGCCCCCGCGGCGGCGAGGCGCTCGGCGATCCCGGCGACCGACTCGTGCACCTGGGTGCGGAGCTCGCCGATGTCGACGCCGACGAGCTCGCCGTCCCACTTGCGGACCTGGCCGGCCACCCACACCGAGGAGATGTTCGAGCGGTCAGCGCCCAGCACGAGGGTCCCGATCGCGTCGTGCAGCGGCATGGTGTTGAGCGCCTCGGCGTCCACCGTGATGAAGTCCGCCTGCTTGCCGGGCGTGAGTGACCCCGTCCTGTCGTCCAGCCGCAGGGTGCGCGCCCCCGAGAGGGTGGCGAAGTCGAGGACGTCGCGGGTGGTGATCCGGCAGGGCGCCGCGTCGGTGCCGTAGACACCGTTGACCGCGCGCATGCGCTGGATCGTCAGCAGGGCGCGCATCTGCGTGAACATGTCGGAGGCCAGCGCCACCTCCACGTCCACCGACAGCCCGGGCCGGATCCCGTGCGCGAGCGCTTCGTCCACCGGCGGGACAGCGTCCTCGAGACCGATCTGGGCGTCGGACGTGGGGGCCAGGGAGACCGTCACCCCGTGGTCGCGCATCGCCGCCCAGGCACCGGCGGACAGCGCGGTGGAGTGGATCGACTCGAGGTGCGGGCCGAGCAGGCCCTGCCGCTGCCAGGCGATGATCGCCCGGGAGGCGGCCTCGCCGAACATGACGTCCAGGCTCACGCCGATGTCGAGGTCGCGCGCGATCTGGTCCAGCTCGGGGCCGTAGGCGAGGTGCTCGGCGATGTCGCCGGTGGCCAGGGCCGCCAGGCGGAGCGTGACGAGCTGGTCGTCGGTGGGGACGTAGGTCGAGCGGAGCCGAGCGAGGTCCGCCGGCCACTGGCCGTCCCAGTCACCAAAGTGCGGCGCCATGGAGGCGTGCACGCCGCGGATGCCGGAGTCGATCAGCGCGGTGATCGCCGCGTCGGAGTGCGCCGCCGTCCGGGAGTTGTGCGAGAAGTCGAGCATCGTCGTGATGCCGCCGTCGAGAGCCGTGAGCGCGGCCAGCCGCGTGCCGACGTAGACGTCCTCGGGGGTGTAGACGGGGGCGACCCGCATGAGCGTGTGCTGCAGGTAGCCGCCCAGGTCGTCGACGTCGGAGATGGTGCGGCGCATCTGGGCCTGCCAGGCGTGCCGGTGGGTGTCGACCATGCCGGGTGCCACGATGGTGCCGCTCATGTCGATGACGAGGGCTCCGGCGTCGGGCAGGTCGCGGCCCACCTCGACGATCCGCGTGCCGCGGATGAGGACGTCACCGCCGTCGATGATGCCCAGGGCCGGATCCATCGTCACGACGGTGCCGCCGCGCAGGAGGACGAGCCGGTCGGGGTCGGAGGCGGAGCGGGTGAGGGCGTCGAGGGTGCGGTCGCTCATCGGTTGTCCTTCCGCTGCATGGTGTAGCCGGCGTGGTGCAGGGCGTCGCCGGCGAAGTGGCCGAAGGCCCAGAAGCCGAGGTCGTCGAGGTAGTCGATGCGGTCGCCGTCCACCCAGTAGCTGCCCTGGAAGGCGTGCGGCCGCCCGCCGCGGGTCTCGTCGTAGCGGCCGTCGGCGGTGAGCTCCTGGTGGAGGAAGTCCTCGGTGTCCACCCACACGCCGACGCGGGCCGGGTCGACGGCGAGGCGCTCGGGCGTGAGGCCGACCGTGGGGCGGCCGGCGAGGTGCTCGCCGGCCCAGTACGTGGGGCGGCCCTCCCGCAGCACCGCGAGGAGGTGCTCGGGACGGGCGACGGCGGTGTGCAGCGCCGCCGTGAGGTCGCGTGCGTGCTCGTCGGGGACGACGACGAGGCTCGCGTCGGCGCCGGGGGCGAGGGTCCCGGCCCCCGTGCCACGGGCGGCGACGCCGAGGGCGACGTCGACGTCGAGACGCGCGGGGAGGATGGTGGTGCCGGTCGCGTCGACGACCACGGCGCCGTCGTCCTCCGCGGCGGTGACGATGCCGGGACCGACGCCGACGACGACGCTCCCGCCGATGAGGACGTCGGCTCCGGTCATGGTGCCGATGAGCGGGTCGAGGGTGTGGACGGTCGCGTTGGTGAGGAGGAGGGGACGGTCGGCGCCGGCGCGGACGGAGTCGAGGCCGGCGGGGGTGAAGGCGGGGTATGTGGTTGCCATGCCTCCACCCTCGTGCGGCGCGATCGGGCGGGGAAGGCCGGGCTGCACCCAGGGAGTGGCGCACCCTGGCTGCGTAGCAGAGGATCGCGACTACGGGCGGACGGCGTAGTGGAGGTAGACGCTGCCGTCGGGGAACCGCCGGTCCTTTTGCAGCTCGAGCTGGACCGCCATGGGCGGGAGGGCACGCAGGCCGCCGCCGAGCGTGCGGGGGCTGATGACGAGGTGCAGCTCGTCGACGAGTCCGGCCGCGAAGGCGTGACCGGCGAGCGTGGGACCGAAGACGCTGAGGTCCGCGGGGGAGTCGGCCTTGAGGCGGCGCACGGCCTCGGCGTCGAAGCGGGACTCGAGCCGGGTGCGTCGCGTGGGGACGTCGGTCAGCGTGGTCGAGTAGACCACCTTGTCCACCCGCTGCCACCACGTCGCGAAGGCCCGCTCGTGCTCACCCCACTCGGCCGGGATCGGATCTGTGTCCCACACCTGCATGAGCTCGTACGTGCGTCTCCCGTAGAGCTCGGTGCCGATCCGCTCCTGGAGCTCGTTGAGGAAGTCGAAGAGCTCGGGTGACGGCTCCCCACCGTCACCCTCCGTGGTGGGGTCGGCGATATAGCCGTCGAGCGAGCAGATGGGGACGTACAGCAGCGAGCCCACGGGGCCTCCTCGGGTGGGATGGTGCCGGTACCGACAGATCTCGACGGCGGAACTCATCGGTTCCGCCGCTGTGCACGATCAGAGCTGGCGCGGTGGCTCTTGGCCGTCAGGCGGACCGCGGTGTCTCGACGCCGTCGAGGGCGGTGCCGGTGCCCATCTTGCCCGCCGGGATGACGCTGAGGCTGCCGTCGCCCTCGAGGACGACGGCACCGATGTCGGCGAGGTCGCCGTTGCCCGTGGCGCGCACCGCCTGCCGCAGCTCGCCCATGGTCACGCGCTCCTCGCGGAGGGCCTTCTCCAGCGGCTGCCCGTCGCGGAGCAGCAGCGTCGGCTTCGCGGTGATGACCGACCGAGAGCTGGGGACGCGGGTTGAGGTCCACGTGATGGCCAGCTGCAGCACGGTGAGCAGACTGAAGGCGGCGAGGCCCTCGGCCCAGGTGACGTTCGTGTCGAGCAGGACCGTGGCCAGGATCGAGCCGAGCGCGACGGAGACGATGAGATCGAAGGCGTTGAGCTTGGCCAGCGTCCGTTTCCCGGTGACGCGCAGGATGAGGACCAGTGCCACGTACGCAGCGGCGCCGACGGCGAGGATGCGGACGATGTCGGACCAGGTGTCGAACCACATGGTGCCAGCCCAGCACGGACCGGACCGGGCGGCGACTGCGGGGCATGTCAGTGGGCCGACCTACGATCGGCGCAACTCCGACCCCTCCGAGAGCCCCACCCGATGATCGACTTCTAGACGAGATCCTCGTTGACGGCGAGAGCATCTACCTGGCGTTCAAGGGCATCCGTGACTCCGTGACGTTCACGAGCAAGCGGATCGTCGCCCTCAACGTGCAAGGGATGACCGGGAAGAAGCGCGACTACACCTCCCTGCCGTACAGCCGCATCCAGGCGTTCTCGGTGGAGACCGCGGGCACCTTCGACCTCGACTCCGAGATGGAGCTGTGGTTCAGCGGGTTGGGGCGGATCAAGCTGGAGTTCGCGCGCGGCGTGGACATCCGGGGCCTCAACCGGCTCATCGCGGACCATGCGCTCTGACGCGCCGCGCTACCTGTCGTCCTTGCCCTTCGCCCGGGAAGGGTCGTCGACCAGCGTCGAGGCCCAGTCCGGGACGTAGGAGGACACCTCGATCGGCGGCCGCTGGTAGCCGGTGCCGGGCGGGCGCTTGGGCAGGGTGACCTTCTCCCCGTCCGGGACGTCCTCGTAGGGGAGGGAGGAGAGCAGGTGGTGGATCATGTTGAGCCGCGCCTGCTTCTTGGAGTCCGAGGCCACGTGGTGCCAGGGCGCCACGGACGTGTCGGTGTGGACCATCATCTCGTCCTTGGCGCGGGAGAAGTTCTCCCACCGGGTGATCGACTCGAGGTCGATGGGGGAGAGCTTCCACTGGCGTAGCGGGTCGTGCAGGCGCTTGCGGAAGCGCTCGAGCTGGACGTCGTCGGAGACGGAGAACCAGTACTTGCGCAGGTGGATGCCGTCCTCGACGAGCATCTGCTCGAAGATCGGGCACTGGCGCAGGAAGCGCTTGTGCTCCTCGGGCGTGCAGAAGCCCATGACCTTCTCGACGCCGGCACGGTTGTACCAGGAGCGGTCGAACAGGACGATCTCGCCCGCCGCGGGCAGGTGCTGGATGTAGCGCTGGAAGTACCACTGCCCGCGCTCCCGCTCCGTCGGCGCGGGCAGCGCGGCGATGCGCGCGGTGCGCGGGGAGAGGTACTCGGTGATCCGCTTGATCGTGCCGCCCTTCCCCGCGGCGTCGCGGCCCTCGAAGACGACGACGACGCGTGCGCCCGTCTGCTTCACCCACCGCTGGAGCTTCCCGAGCTCGCCCTGCAGGCGGTAGAGCTCGGCCTCGTAGACCTTGTTCGGGATCTTCGTCGTGGTGAACCCGGCGGCCTCGGGGCTGACGTCGTCGGTGGCTGCTGTCTTCGTTGATCTGGCCATGAGGAGAGTGTGGCGCCGGGGCCCTCAGCGCGACACTGCTGGGGACAGTCTCGCGGGCCTGTGAGACGTGAGGGCTAGTCGCGCAGCTTGGCGATTTGTTCCTGGAGACCCGGGTACGAGCTGTCGGCCGCAAGGAGCCGCTCGAGGTCTTTCCTAGCCATGGCTCGCTTTCCTTCAGCCAGGTAAGTGATGCCCCTCTCAAGGTAAGCACGATTGCGGAGCTCCACCGGCCGAGTGCGAATCCTCAGCGACTCCTTGAACGACTCACGGGCGGACTCGAAGTACCCTTGCTCCCGGAAAGCGATAGCGCGTTGAATCAGCAGGTAAGTCGATGGGTCGTCTTGGTTCGTGATGCTGTCGGTCAGGGCGATGATCTCTTCCCATCGCTCCTGCTCGGCGTAGAGTTCGGCCAGTGACACCGCTGCGATTGTAGTGGGCGTTTCGATGCCTTCGACCACCTCGACCGCTGCAGCGAGATCGCCGCTTGCCTGGAGGAGCTCAGCGAGCAGGAGAGCCAGGGAATCTCGGTCCATTGGCAGGCGGGCTTCGACCCCCTCCGCAACGCCGAGCGTCAGCACCTGCCCCGGCAAGTACTTCTCGAAGAAGGGGTCGGTCGTAGGGTCGAAGCCCGTGCCGTACACCCATTCGACGAGTCCGCGTGCCCGTACGACGTCGCCAGCGGGTATCGCACTCTTGAGAGCCTCAAAGATTGCTGCTACGGCTCGAGCTTCGGGGTACTTGTCGGCGACCTCGGCTGTGGCCGTGATGTCGGCATCCTTGATCAGTGCGCGATGCAGGGCCTTCTCCCACTTGGGGGCGAATAAGCTGGGTGTAGGCGCTGCCGCAACTTGCGGGAGCGGCGCAGGAGCGCGTCGTGCGGCTCTTGGCTTAGAGCCGAGCTTGGACGAGGATTGATACGAGACGCCCGACCCTGGGATTCCCACGGACTTCGTCACTCTTCCGCGAGTGTTGACCGATACGCCCGCTCCACGTGGGCCGACCCGCAAGCTTGCGCTCTTCGGTGAGATGGTCATCCGCACGCCAAGTGCGATCTTGATCGACTTCCGCGCCCGAAAACCCACGCCGGGAACCCTCCTTGGTGTGCGTAGCCGTGCTGTCCAAACAGCATACGTACATATCTTCGTGACAGCGCTCCCGAACTAGCCGCGAACTTCGACGTCCACCGAGTGCCACCCGCTCGACCCGTCGGGCACGGGCGGGGCAAGCCGCTGGGTCTGCACCTCACCGGTGCCGTCCGTCGCTCGGACGGTGAGCGTGGGCTCCCCAGGCTCGGCGTCCCACTCGAGCGTCCACATCCGCCAGGAGTCGAGCGTGGGCTCGGCGGCGAGGGTGGCCGGCTGCCACTCGCCGTCGTCCACGCGCACCTCGACGGCGGTGATGCCACGGTGCTGTGCCCATGCGACCCCGGCGACGACGGTCGGGCCGGCGTCGATCGGGCCGCCGCGGGGCACGTCGATGCGGGAGGCCGTCTTGATCGGGCCGCGCGCGGACCAGCCGCGCGGGGTCCAGTAGCCCTCGTCGTCGGCGAAGCGGGTGACCTTGAGGTCGACCAGCCACTTCGTCGCCGACACGTAGCCGTACAGCCCCGGCACGACCATCCGCACCGGGAAGCCGTGCTGAGGGGCTAGCGGCTCACCGTTCATCCCGACGGCGAGGAGTGCGTTGCGCTCGTCGGTGAGCACCTCCAGCGGGGTGCCGGCGGTCCAGCCGTCGGCGCTCGTCGAGAGCACCATGTCCGCCTCCGGTAGCGGGCGCGCGCGGGCCAGGAGCTCGCGCACCGGCCAGCCGGTCCACACCGCGTTCCCGGCGAGGTTGCCGCCCACCTCGTTCGACACGCAGGTGAGCGTCACGAGCGCCTCGACCATCGGCTGGTCGAGCAGCTCGGCCATGTCGGTCTCGACCTCCCGCTCCACCAGCCCGTGCACCCGCAGCCGCCACGTTCTGGGGTCCACCTGGGGGACCACGAGCGCGGTGTCGATCCGGTAGAAGTCGTCGTTGGGCGTGCGGAAGGGCGTCTGCCCGGGCACGCCCGGGTCCGCGGCGGCCGGCACCGTCACGGGGTCCGTGACCCGCGGGACGACGAAGGCGTCGCGCGCGGCCCGCACGGCCTCGCCCGCACCACTGAGCACCCGCCCGGCGACGATCCCGAGCACACCCAGCACCGCCAGCGCCCCGCCGCCGACGAGCACCGAGCGGCGGGTGAGGTCTCTGGGCGTCGCGGCCAGCGCCGTCGTCGTCATGTCGCGGTTGAACCACGCGAGGACGAGGACGCCGACGACGACGCCGGCCACTGTCGGCAGCGCGTCCGTCACCCCGGCGCCGGGCCGGGTGAGCACCGCGGCGACGCCAAGCGCCCCGACGAAGGCGACGGCGGCGAGGGCGGCGGCTAGACGGTGGCGTGCAAGGAGGCCGATCCCGGCGCAGAGGGCGGCGAGGACGAGGCCCATGCCGACGAACAGCGCCGTCTTGTCCGCGGTGCCGAAGGTGGCGACGGCGACGTCCTTGAGCCACGGCGGGGTGAGGTCGACGAAGGCGTCGCCCACCGCGACGAGTGGTGACGGGGTGCCGGTGACCGTCGTGACGCGGCTCAGTAGGCCGGCGAGCAGCTCCGCGACGCCGAGTGTCACCGCGCCGGCGGCCAGCCCGGCCACCGCGGCCGTGCCTCGCGAGGAGGGCGTCATCGCACCATGGTCTACCGCTGTGTCGGTGCGCGCTCACTCACGGAATGAGCCGCAGGACCATGAACGTGCTCAGCGGGTCGGGCGCGTAGTCGGCGAATGGTCCTGTCTCGACGAAGCCGTGGCGGGCGTAGAGCCGGCGGGCGGCGGCGAAGTACTCCATGGAGCCGGTCTCGAGGTAGACGGCCGTGCATTCACGCGCGCGTGCGACACCGAGCAGATGGGTGAGCATCGCCGAGCCGACCCCGCGCCCGCGCGCGGCCGTGACGGTGCGCATGGTCTTGAGCTCGGCGGCGCCGTCGTCGAGCTGCTTGAGGGCGCCGCAGCCGAGGAGGACGCCGTCGTCGTCGCGCGCGGTGAAGAAGGTGACCGCGGGCTCACGCAGGCCCTCGTCGCTCAGCGCGTGCACGCTCTCGGGCGGCGAGGTCGCGTACATGTCGGCCAGGTGCTCGCCGAGCAGCGCGCGGACGTCCGCCGCGTCCAGGTCGCCGGGCTCGATGCGCACGGGAGCACGGTAGGACGCCGGCGTTTCGGTCATGTTGCGCACGGTGTAGACAGGGAGCATGCCTCGACCGTCCAGCCGCTCCGCCGTCGCGCCGTTCCAGGTGATGGCGATCCTCGACCGCGTCGCCCAGCTCCGCGCGCAGGGCCGCGACGTCATCTCGCTGTGCGCGGGCGAGCCGTCCGGCGGGGCGCCCCGGGAGGTCCGCGAGCTCGCGACGAGTACCCATGCCGGCGACCAGGCCCTCGGCTACACCAGCGCCCTCGGCCTGCGGGAGCTGCGCGAGGCGATCGCCGGGCACTACGGGCGCTGGTACGGGCTGGACGTGCCGCCCGAGCGGGTCGCCGTCACCACCGGGTCCTCGGGCGCGTTCATGCTCACCTTCCTCGCGGCCTTCGACCCGGGCGACGTCGTCGTCCTCGCGCGACCCGGCTACCCCGCCTACCGCAACATCCTCCAGACCCTCGGGTGCGCGGTCGTGGAGGTCGACTGCGGTGTGGACGTCGGGTTCCAGCCCACGCCCGCGCTGCTCGACGGCGTGCTGGCCGAGCACGGGCGCGTCGCCGGGCTCGTCATCGCCTCACCCGCCAACCCCACCGGCACGATGATCGACCGGGAGCGGATGACGGCGCTCGCGGCCTGGTGCGCCGCCAACGACGTGCGCCTGGTGAGCGACGAGATCTACCACGGCATCACCTACCCGGCCGACCCCGCCGCCCCCGACGCGCGCGGCGTGTGCGCGTGGGACGTGCCGGGTGCGGAGTCCGCCGTCGTCGTCTCTTCCTTCTCCAAGTACTGGGGGATGACGGGGTGGCGGCTGGGGTGGGCGCTGCTGCCCGCCGACCTGGCCGACGCCGTCGACGCGCTCGCCGGGAACGTCGCCCTGTGCCCGCCCGCCCCGGCGCAGTTCGCGGCCCTCGGCGCCTTCTCCGAGGGCACCTACGCCGAGATGGACGCGCGGGCCGCCGACCTCGCCGCCACCCGCGCCGTCCTGCTCGACGACGTACCCCGCCTCGGGTGGGGACCCGTCGCCCCCGCTGACGGCGCCTTCTACCTCTACGCCGGCCTCAGGGACCGGCTTGGGTCGTATGCGAGCTCCGTCGAGTGGTGCGAGGAGCTGCTCGAGCAGGAAGGGGTCGCCGTCGTGCCCGGCGTGGACTTCGACGGCGCCCACGGCCGCGAGTACGTGCGGCTGTCCTTCGCGGCCGGGGCGGACGCCGTCGCCGAGGCGATGCGGCGGATCGAGCGGTTCCAGGGCTAGGAGCTCAGCGGCGGATCCCGAGGCTGTCGCGGCCGTCGCCGTTCCAGTCGCCGACCAGGGTGGTGTCGGCGTCGCGGCCGTAGGCGACGACCTGGTCGGCGTTGCCGCCGCGGATGGCGTTGGCGATGTAGTAAGTCTTGCCGCGGCGCACCGTGAAGGAGTCGGTGCCGTCGCCGTTCCAGTCGCCGACGTAGACGTCGTCGGCCTCGCGGCCGTAGGCGGCGACCTTGTCCGCGTTGCCGCCCGCCATGCTGTTCTTCACGTGGTAGGTGCGGCCGCGGCGTACGGCGAAGGTGTCGGTGCCGTTGCCGTCCCAGTCGCCGACGAGCACGTCGTCGCCCTCGCGGCCGTAGGCGATGACCTTGTCCGCGTTGCCGCTCGAGATGCTGTTCTTCACGTGGTAGGTCTTGCCGCGACGGACGGCGAAGGTGTCCACGCCGTCACCGTCCCAGTCGCCCACGTAGACGCGGTCGCCGGGGCGGCCGTAGGTGACGACGCGGGTGGGGGAGCCGCTGGAGTTGCTGTCGCGGATGAAGAAGGTGGCGCCCACGCGGTAGGCGAGGGTGTCCACGCCGTCGCCGTTCCAGTCGCCCACGTAGAAGCGCTCGTTCGGGTACCCGTACTGGAAGATGTGGTTCGCGGGGCCGGTGAGGTTGTCGGCGAGGTGGAACTCCTTGCCGGTGCCGCCGATGCCGCCGTCATCGGTGCTCTGACGTGCTGAGGCCTGGGCGGCGAGCTGCGCGGCCGGGCGAGGGGTCGTGGTGAGCGACTTGCTCTCGTACTTGGCGAAGTTCTGCGTGCCGTAGGGGACCAGGCCGAAGGTCGGGTCGTTCGCGTAGACGACGCCGATGCCGATGTGGGTGAACTCCGGGTCGAACATGTTCCGGTAGTGGCCGGGGGAGTTGTACCAGCCGCGGTACATCGCCTCCGGGGTCTGGTAGCCGTAGGCGACGTTCTCGCCGGCCAGCCGCCACCCGGAGGGGATCTGCTGGGAGTAGCTCGGGTTGTGGTACATGTGCCGCTCGCGCGCCATCTGCGCCGACCAGGTGCGGGCCACCGCGTCCAGCTGGGTGACGCGCTGGACCGGGCGCAGGCCCTTCGCGCGGCGGTCGGCGTTGAGGAGCTCGAGGATCCGGTCCTCGTAGCGGGCGTGGTCCCTCTCCACCGCCGCGGTGGCGGGCGTCGACATCGACGTGAGGACGAGGAGGGCTGCGAGGAGGGTCATGAGGGCCCGGGAAAGCGGGCGCGCCGAAGACGTGTGGGTGTGCACGGGGGTAGTGGCTTCCTGCCGGATCTTCACCCGCCCCCGCCGGGTCTGACGTTCTAGACAATCGGCGGGAGGGCCCGGCCCGTGAGCCGTACGTGTTGTGCGAACGGTCTCGGCGGGGTAGTGCGCGGCGGTGACGCGGCGCAGCAGTACTGTGTGCCAGTCGGGATCGTCTTCTGACGGTGAGCGGGGCAGCCATCGTGGAGGGCCGCGACATCTCCTCTGCGCGTTCCCGCCTGACGGGCGGGACCGTGTTCTGCCCACACATCAGGAGCCGACGTTGAGCAGTGAGATCCAGTTGATCAGCGATGGTGACGGCCTGGCTGTCATCGGAGCAGCGGGCGCTGTCGAGCGCTTTCTCATCTCCGAGGGGCTGCCGGCGTCGAAGGACCTGGGACTGCAGCGGCTGGGGCCGAAGCTCCGCGGCGCCGCGGGCCTGACGCAGGCAGGGTCGGAGATCGCTGCCAGCTCGGGCCGGTGGGTGAAGCTGACCGAGGAGTCGGCGCAGAACCTCAGCAAGTACAACTTGATGAAGGGCTCGAGCTCGGACGTCAGCCGGGCCGTGTTCACGAACCACCACGAGCGGCATCACCGGCCTGATGGAGATCGTGAAGCCAGGTGTGGCTGGTCCCAGTCCCGCTCTTATGGCGGGCGCCGCTGGCCTCATGGCGCAGCTGGCCATGCAGCAGACCATGGACGAGATCACCGACTACCTGAAGACGATCGACGAGAAGCTCGATGACGTCCTCCGTGCTCAGAAGGACGCGGTCCTCGCCGACATCATCGGTGTCGACTTCGTCATCGAAGAAGCCATGGTCATCCGCGAGCAGGTCGGTCGGGTTTCCGAGGTGACGTGGTCGAAGGTCCAGGCGACGACCCAGACGATCGCGCGCACGCAGGGGTATGCGCTTCGCCAGCTCGACGCGCTGGCGGAGAAGCTCGAGCGTGAGAGCAAGATGGGCGAGATCGCGGATGCCGCCAAGGAGGCCCAGCAGAAGGTCGAGGAGTGGCTCGCCGTTCTCGCGCGCTGCTTCCAGCTGCAGGACGGTGTCGCCGTGCTGGAGCTCGACCGGGTGCTCGACGCCGCCCCGGAAGAACTCGAGCAGCACCGTCTCGCGCTCCGCGCAGCACGCGAGAACCGCTCCAACCTCATCTCCCGGACCACCAAGCGGCTGATCGAACGCATGGATGCTGCGGCGGGCACTGCCAACGCCAAGGTGCTGCTCCACCCGGCTGCCCCGCGGACCGTGGTGAACGCCGGGAACTACGTATCCGGTGCCGTCATCGAGTTCCACGGGCGACTCGGCATCGAGGCGAGCCGCGAAGCTGTGGAGATGAGGCGCTGGACGGAGGCGGCGACGGAGGCCCGCGACAAGGCGCTGGAGACCGGGGCCGAAGGCGTTGTCGCGGCTCGCGTCCTCGGCAGCGAGGCGCTGGACCGTGCGAGGTCGGCACGAAACAAGTTCTCGACCGGCCTCGCCGAGCGAGGACTGCGGCGGCGTGGGAGCGGCGCCGACGCTGTCGAGGGCTCGACCGGTAGCTCTCCGAGCGACGAGACGGTCTGACTTCGGGACGCCGGCGGGTCAGGGCAGGCGCGCCTGCTTCATGAGCTGGGACGCATAGACGTTGGTGATCCGCACACCGTCGAGCCAGGCGGTGAGCCGTGCGGCCTCGGCGTCGAGGGCGGCACGTGCGACCGTGCCGACGTCGCCGCGCAGGACCACCTGGACCGCGCCGTCGTCGTCCTGGACCCACGCGCCGACGATGCGCCCGTCCCACCACGCGGTGTTCCCGGCGTTGCCGTTGGTATCGAAGAGGTAGGGCACGTCGGCGGGGTCGAGGTAGAAGCCGCGGCCCTTCCAGCCCATGGTCGTGGGGTCGAGGGTGGGTAGGAGGGCCGCCCACGGTTCGGGCGCGGGCACCGGTGCCTCGTCCTCGGGGAGCACCCAGCCGGTGTGGCCGCCGTCGAGACTCACCTCGACAGCGCCGACGGCAGCGATCGCCCCCCGCGCGGCAGACTTGGTGGAGCCGAGCCACCACTGGACGTCCTCAACCGTGCCCGGACCGAAGGTGGCGAGCCAGCGGCGGACGAGCTCGGCGTAGCCCTCGTCGGCGGGCAGGGGGACGGGCTGCTCGCCGAGCCAGGACTCCGTGAGTGTCCAGGTCGGGCGGCCCAGGCGCCAGGGGCCGGCGTTGGCGGCCCGGGCGATCCTTCCCTCGGCGCCGAGCATCGTGAGGACACGCGGGCCGATCTGGAAGGTGCCCCCGTACTTCTTGTCGAGGTTGGCGGTGAACTGGCCGGTGAGCTCCGGGGCCTTCTCGCGCAGCTGGCGCGCGGACAGGGGAGCGGACGTGGCGAGGTGCGCCATGACGGCGCTCGCGGCCGTGTCGACCCAGGCGGCGCCGTCGTCGGCAACGCCGTACTTCTCGACGTCGCGGATGATCGTCCGCCTCTCCTCGGCGGCGACGCGGGCGGAGGCGCTGCCGAGTGCGGCGGGGAGGAGGTCACGCGGGAAGACGAAGAGGGTGCGGCGCATCGCGATCTGCTTGACGAGGGAGCGGTCCTCGTAGAGCGCGCGCTCGACGTCGTCGGGCGAGACGCCGTCGGTGCGGGCGTGGACGGCGAGGTGGACGGTCGCGGGCTCGGTCGCGTGGAGGACCGTCATCGCGCGGGTGGCTGCGACCGGGTCGGTGAGGCGGTGGGCCGGGTGCAGCCCGTGGCGGATCGCGAGCCTGCTGCGGCGTTCGGTGTCGTCGATGTGGCGCATCGGGGTCCACTATGCCGGGGCGCACCGACATCCGAGGGCGCTGGCGTTCGGGAATTCCGATTCGTCGGGGCTGATCGAGCCCCACACCGCGTCGGCATGGGTTGGTGATTGCAGGTGCGTCGCGCTTTCGTCAGACCGGGGCGTCGTCGAGGCCGAAGTGGTGCGCCAGTCTCTCGAGGGTGAACTCTTGTCGGAGTTTGCAAGCGCTGTTCTGGTTCGCGAACATCCCCTTCTCCCAGTACGCGTCAGATCTCGGGTGAGCGACGATCCAGCGCACCGGCAACACGTACTCCGCGTTGTCTTCGGTCGTTGGCTCGCGCCGGCTGTCGTGCGAGTAGGGCGCTCTGAGAGGCTGCTGCGCCAACGGAACCCAGGTGCCGTCCACCAGGACTCTCGCTGTCTCAAACGGCTCTGCTTCAGCCAGGACGACTCCGACAGCGACATATCCGAGTCCGGGAACGTGGACGTTGACGCGCGCGCCGACCGGGACGCTCCGAAGCGTCCGCGAGTACCAAGGATCCCCTCCGGCCGAGACAAAGTTGAAGCGGCGGCCGTCGTCCCACGACCGGCTGTTGCCCTCCCCGAAGGAGACGAACCAGTCCAAACCGTTCCAGTCGGCGCGCTTGCGTTGCCTGCCACGGGCTCGGGGCGCCCCACTTGAGGCTTCCTCATCGGTCGACACAAGCCAGGATCGTGCGAGGTATCGGCGGCCGTCGTCCTCGAGAAAGGTGAAGAACACGGCGTTGATGGGGATACCGAACGAGCGCAGGTAGGTGACGATCCGCTCAGAGCTCGGATCGAGTTCTGTCGCCACGATGGTCAGTTGCAACTCCGCGTTGAGCTCATCGGGAGCGGGGTGTCCGAAGACGGTGTCGAAGGCAGTCTCGAACGGGTGGTTGAGGTGGCGGTTCGCGATGTCGAGAACCGACTCCCGATCCAGGGTTGCGACCCACGAACCGTAGTCAAGGAGCTGGGCGACTACGTCGCGTGGGGTGCGGTCGCGTTTGAGTTCGAGCACGTGAAGGTTGCCATCGCCATCCATGGCGAGGAGGTCGATGAACTTTCCGTAAGCCGTCGGCACCTGACGGCCAATGACCAGGAGGCGTTGACCGAGAAGAGACGGGTCCTGCTCGAGGTAGTCCTCAAGCGTTGCTTCGGACGGCAGCACGGACGCACCGAGTCGGCGCGGCGATCCGCCGTCGATTCTCCAGATTCCCATCTCCACGGGCATACCCGAAGCATGACTCACGGTGGGTTCGAGCGCGGCACTTCGCGCGGGACGGACAATGCGGCCGGCGCAGCCTGCGGGCGGCTAGCGCGTCGTGTAGACAGTGTTCATGCCACTAGACGGTGAGTACGCCCCCAGCCCCAGCGACCGCGCCCGCGAGCAGGTCGAGCTCTTCGAACGGACCAACGGCCAGGAGGGCAACACCCTCGGCGGCCGGCCGGTCGTCATCCTCACCAGCCGCGGTGCCAAGTCCGGGAAGCTGCGCAAGACGCCGCTCATGCGGGTCGAGCACGACGGCCGCTACGCCGTCGTCGCGTCGATGGGCGGTGCGCCCAAGCACCCCGTCTGGTACTTCAACGTCGTCGCGGACCCGCACGTCGAGCTGCAGGACGGTGCGGAGAAGTGGGACATGCAGGCGCGCGAGGTCACGGGTGCGGAGAAGGAGGAGTGGTGGGCGCGGTGCGTCGAGGCCTACCCGCCCTACGCCGAGTACCAGGAGCGCACCGACCGCGAGATCCCCGTGTTCGTCCTGGAGAGGATGGGCTGATGTCCAAGCTGCGCACCGTCGCCCGACTTGCTCTCGGCGTCGCCATGATCGGTGCGGGGGCGGGGCACCTGACCGTCCAGCGCGAGGAGTTCCAGGCGCAGGTCCCGAACTGGTTCCCGATCGACAAGGACTTCACCGTTCTCGCCTCGGGCGTCGTGGAGATCGCGCTGGGCTCGGCGTTCATCGGGCTGCCGCGCCACAAGCGGGTGGTCGGGGCGCTGCTCGCGCTGTTCTTCGTCGTCATCTTCCCGGGCAACATCGCCCAGTACCTCGAGGGCAAGGACGGCTTCGGCCTCGACACCGACGAGAAGCGCCTCGGGCGGCTCTTCTTCCAGCCGGTGCTCATCCTGTGGGCGCTGTACGGCGGCGGGCACCTGCGCCGGCGGAAGAAGAAGCTCGCCCCCCGCTGAGGACCGTGGGAGCGTGCCACAAAGGCGGGGGACTCGGCTGGTTCGCGGCGGTCGGCAAGGCTGAGTGCTTGAGCCGGGGCTGATCGCCGCGGCTTTGTGGCACGCTCGCTCGGCCAGACCGGCGGCTGAGCTGCTGGGGGCTGCGTGGTGGCCGGCAGCCGGCCGGATGCGCCGGGCTGAACCGCATCGCAGGATCCCGCCACAAAGGGCCACCAACATGCGCTGCAGCGGTGCTCCGTCAAGCCAACTGGCTTGTTGCGCCCTCGCGTCCGCCGGCTTTGTGGCGCGATCCGGAAGCCGGTCGCCTCAGCGGGCCGTCCGCCGCGGCAGTCCCAGGCTGACGAGCGCGGCGAGGCCGAGCAGTGCCACGGCCGCCACCACGGTCCCGCCCCAGGCACCGACCTCCCAGGCCTGCCCGAGCAGCACCCCGCCCACCGACGAGCCCGCGTAGTACGCCAGCGTGTAGGTGCCCGAGCCGTCGGACGGCCGCGGGCTGAGCCGCGCCGATGCCGCGGACGCCACCGCGTGCACCATGAAGAACCCGGCGGCCACCACGGCCAGCCCCAGCCACACGAGCACGAGCGCGTCCGGCACCGTGAGCACCACGCCGGTGACGCACCCGGCCAGCCCGGTCAGCGTCGTCGTGCGTAGCCCCACCCGCCGCTCGAGGCGTCCGGCGAGCGACGACGTCGCCGTCCCCGCGAGGTAGCTGAGGTAGAACATCGAGCCCAGGCCCGTGCCGAGCAGGAACGGCGGGGCGTGCGTCCGGTAGGCGATGACGTTGTAGATGCCCACGAACGTCGCCATCCCCAGCCCGCCGAGCAGGTAGACGCGGATCCGGGCGGCGCGGGCGTCGGCGTCGTCGGGGCGCTGGGGGCCGCGCGAGCGCGCGACGCCCGTAGGGCGGCGGGGGAGGAGCATCGCGGCGGCCGCGGTCAGTGCCGCGCCGGCCAGCGCGACGACGAGCATCGCCGTCCGCCACGTCGTCACGTCCGCGACGACCCCGCCGAGCACGCGCCCGCCCATCCCGCCGACGGTCGTCCCGGCGACGTACAGTCCCGCCACCCGCGTCACCCACCCGGGCGCGACGTTCTCCGCGACCCAGGCGAGCGCGGCCACCGGGACCGCGGCCATCGCCGCGCCCTGGACGGCGCGCGCGAGGAGCATGAGCGCGAAGCTGGGCGCGAGCGCGGCCACCACCCCGGCGACGACGGCGGCCGCCAGTCCCAGCACCATCGTCCGTGCGCGGCCCAGCCGTTCCGACAGCCGCGCCAGCGGCAGGACCGCGGCGGCGATGCCCAGGGTGGACGCGGAGACGAGGAGGCTCGCGCGGGTGGCGCCCACGCCCAGCTCGGCGGACACGAGGGGAAGCAACGGCTGGACGACGTACACCATCGCGAAGGCGGCCACGCCCGTCGCACCGAGGGCGAGCAGCGCCCGGCGGTACTGCGGGTCCTGCGGTCGCAGGCCCGCGGCTGCAGGCTGCGGGGCGGGCATCGGCCCACTGTAGGGCTGGCGGAGCCGCGTGGCAGGGCGCCGGTGTCGGCGCCAGACACTAACGTGTGCCCGGAAGCACACTGACGAGGGGGTTGGTCATGACTCAGCGACCCGTACCGGGCGATCACCTACGGGCGTACTCGCCGAGGCCGAAGGACACAGGGGAGGACAACCGCTCGGCGGGTGAGCGCGCCGAACCGCTCAAGCGCACAACCTGGCGCAACCGCCTCCTCGGGCTTGCGGCCGGCGTCGGCGGCGGGCTGCTCGTCTTCCTCCTCCTGCCCGACGACCTCGCCGTCTCCGCGCGGGTCACCGCCGCCACCGCCGTCCTCATGGGGCTGTGGTGGATGACCGAGGCCATCCCGATCCCCGCCACGGCGCTGGTCCCGCTCGTCGTCTTCCCCATCTTCAACGAGACGACGGCGGAGGACGGCACCACAAGCCCGGTCACCGTCGACCAGGTGGGCGCCTCCTACGGCAACAACATCATCTTCCTCTTCATGGGCGGCTTCCTCCTCGCCCTGGCGATGCAGCGGTGGAACCTGCACCGGCGCATCGCGCTCGTCACGGTCCGCGCCATGGGGACGAGTCCGTCGATGGTCGTCGCCGGGTTCATGGTCGCCACCGGCTTCATGTCGATGTGGGTGTCCAACACCGCGACCGCCGTCATGATGCTGCCCATCGGTGTCTCGGTGCTCATGCTCGTGGCCAAGCTCAAGGGTGAGGTCCCCGCGGGCGCACCCGGGGCGGGCGGGGAGACCGACCTGCAGTCCGAGGAGGTCAAGGAGCACGTCATCGAGTCGACCTTCGGGACCGCGCTCATGCTCGGCATCGCCTACGCCGCCTCGATCGGGTCCCTCGCCACCATCATCGGCACACCGCCGAACACGCTGCTCGTCGGCTACCTGGCCGACAACCACGACATCCAGATCGGCTTCGGGCAGTGGATGCTCGTGGGGCTGCCGCTCGCCGTCGTCTTCCTCGCCATCTGCTGGTTCGTCCTCACCAAGGTGCTCTACAAGCCGGAGATCAAGGAGATCCCGGGCGGGCGCGAGCTGATGAACGAGGAGCTCGCCAAGCTCGGTCCGATGTCCAGTGGCGAGAAGCGCGTGCTGGCGATCTTCGTGCTCGCGGCGCTGTCGTGGGTCGCGATCCCGCTGATCTTCGACGAGCCCTTCATCTCCGACGCCGGCATCGCCATGGTGGTGGGTCTGCTGCTGTTCCTCACCCCGTCCGGCAGCGCCCGCGGCGTGCGCCTGCTCGACTGGGAGAGCGCGGTCAAGCTGCCCTGGGGCGTGCTCCTGCTCTTCGGCGGCGGCCTGGCGCTGTCCGCCCAGTTCGGGTCCAGCGGGCTGACGGCGTGGATCGGTGAGCAGGCCGAGGCGCTGGGCGGGGCGCCGGTGATCCTCGTCGTCGTCGTGCTCGTCGCGCTCGTCATCTTTCTCACCGAGCTCACGTCCAACACGGCGACGGCGGCGACCTTCCTGCCCGTCGTGGGCGGCCTCGCCATCGGCATCGACATGCCGGTCCTGCTTGCCACCATCCCGGTGGCCATCGCCGCGACCTGCGCGTTCATGCTCCCGGTGGCCACCCCGCCCAACGCGATCGCCTACGGCTCTGGCTACGTCACGATCCCGCAGATGATGAAGGCGGGACTGTGGCTCAACCTCATCGGCATCGTGCTCGTCACCCTGACCGCGATGACCCTCGCGGTGTGGGTGTTCGGGATCGTTTACTGACTCGCCAGCGCTCCCGGAGAGCGTGCTTGGAAGTCGAGCAGTCCTACCCACGAGGGGCGCAACGAGATCCGAGCAATGCGGGTGCCCGGCTGGTCGACGAAGGCGAGGTACTGGCCGCCCCCCTCCTCGCCCTGGTAGCGCCGGGCGGCGGCGGCGTACTCGGGGGCCACGCCGTCGAGCCCCTCGATGCGCACGCGACCGCGCACGAGGAGCACCTCGGGCGGGAAGGCCTCGGTGTCGATGGTGACGGCGACGTCCGGGCGGGCGCGCAGCGCGGGCAGCCGGCGTGCCGGGCCGGCGACGTGCGGGGCGGAGAGGAAGGTCGCCATGACGAGCTCCTCGCCCGTCCAGTGGAACCACGTGGGGACGACGCGCGGTGTGCCGTCGCGCGCGGTGTAGGCCAGGCGGGCGGGGATGGTCGAGTGGAGCAGGCGCTGGGCGAGGGGAGCGTCGAGCAGGCGGAGGTCGCCCTGGGGGAGCTGGGCGTCGGCGGTGTCCATGCAGAGATCGACCGTCCGCGTGGCGGGAGCTCATCGGGGTCGGCGGGCTGATGGGGGCGGTAAGTGAGCTGTCGGCGAGTGGGCCGGGCTACTGGCCGGTGATGATGTTGCGCAGGGTCTCCGTGGGGAGCTTGGGGCGGCGGTGCTCGTCGAGGAGGCCGTTGGTCTCCTGGCCGGTGTCGGTGAGCTGGGTGTAGCAGAAGCCGGCGAGGGCGCTGTCGCGGACGGCGTCGAGGAGGTCGCGCAGGCGCGACTCGAAGTCGGCGGCGTCGGACGCCGTCGAGTAGCCCCAGTCGCCCTCGTGGCGGGCCGCGAAGCTCACCCCGCCGAACTCGGTGAGCATGACCGGCTGGTCCCGCACGTCCTCGCGCAGCTGGATGCGCCGGCCGGCCGGGCCGATCCCGGCCAGCAGCTCGCGCACCGCCTCGGCGGTGCCGTAGCGGGCGCGCAGCTCGGCGCCGGTGGGGGAGTAGTCGTGGATCGAGAGGATGTCGGAGTCGGTGTGCTCCCAGCCGTCGTTGGACACGACCGGCCGGCTCGGGTCCAGCGCCCGGGTGAGGTTGGCCAGCCCGATCGCGTAGTGCCGCTGCGCCGGGTCGTGCGCGCCGTGCTGCACCCCCCAGCTCTCGTTGAGCGGCACCCAGGTGACGACGCTCGGGTGGGACACGTCGCGCCGCACGAGCTCGACCCACTCCTTGGTCAGCTGCTCGACCGAGCGCGGGGAGAAGGCGTAGGCGTTGGCCGTCTCGCCCCACACGGTGAGGCCCAGGCGGTCGGCCCAGTAGAGGAAGCGCGGGTCCTCGGCCTTCTGGTGCACCCGCACCGAGTTGAAGCCGAGCGCCTTGATGAGCTCGACCTCCTCCCGCAGCGCGTCCGCGCTCGGCGCGGCCAGGTGCGTCTGGGGCCAGTAGCCCTGCTCGAGCACCGAGCGCAGGTAGTACGGGCGGTCGTTGAGGAGGAAGGTGCCGTGCTCGACCGCGACGGATCGCAGCCCCAGGTACGAGCCGACGACGTCGGACCGGCCCGTCGCGCCGTCGTCGTCGGTGTCGATGGTGAGGGTCGCGTCGAGGAGCGTGGGACGCTCCGGTGACCACAGGAGCTCCTCGTAGGCCTGGCCGTTGGCCTGGCGGGCGAGGTGGACGCGCAGCTCGACGTCCTGGTCCAGCGCGCGCACGCGCTGCTCGGCGAGGAGCTCGCCCTCGTGCTCCACCCGCACGGTCAGCCAGGTGCCCGGTGCCGGCCGCTGGGCCAGGCGCACAGTCGCGGCGACGGTGGCGGCGGGCAGGTCGGGCGTCCAGGCGAGCTCGGCGACGTGCTGGGCGGGCACCGCCTCGAGCCACACCGGCTGCCAGATCCCGGTGGTGCGGTGGTACCAGATGACGTGCGGCTCGCGCTGCCAGTCCTGCTTGCCGCGCGGCTGGGCGGCGTCGTGCGGGTCGTCGACCGCCTGGACCACGAGCTCGAGGGGGCCGTCCGCGACGCGGGCCGCCTCGGTGACGTCGATGCCGAAGGGCGTCTGGCCGCCGGTGTGCTCGCCGACGAAGGCGCCGTCCAGCCACACCCGCGCGCGGTAGTCGACGGCGCCGAAGCGCAGGACGAGCCGGTCGCCCTGCTCGTCGAGGCCTGCGGCGGCGAGGTCGGCGGGCTCGATCCGGCGGCGGTACCAGACCTCGCCGAGGTAGCCGGTCTCGCTGACCCCGGATGCCGCGGACTCCGGCGGGAAGGGCACGGTGATCTGCCGGTCGAAGTCGACGTCGGCGGGGGTGGCGGCGTTGGCGACGGCGAAGTCCCACGTCCCGCAGAGGTCCGCCCAGCGGTTGCGCTGCAGCTGGGGGCGAGGGTAGGTGCCGTCCTGGCGGCTGGCGGTCATGGCTGCTCCTCGGCGTCGGCGGGTGGTCCGGAGAATCCGGCTGTCGGCGGTAACTGTGCTGTCGGCGGTAACTGTGCTGTCGGCGGGAAGTGGGCTGTGGGCGGGTGGGGGGTGCCGGTGGGGCCGGTGGTGCTCTCGCGGACGGCTAGTCGGTGGGCGACCGTCACCGTCTGCGGGGGGTCGCCGCCGCCGCGCAGGAGGAGGTCGATCGCCGCGGTGGCGAGCGCCTGCTTGTCGGGGGCGATGGTGGTGAGCGACGGCGTCGCGTAGGTCGCCTCCTCAACGTCGTCGACGCCGACGACGGCCACGTCCTGCGGCACCCGCAGCCCGCGCACGGCCAGGGTGCGCAGGGCGCCGAGGGCGAGGGCGTCGTTGAAGCAGAAGACGGCGTCGGGCGGGTCGGGCAGCTCGAGGAGCCGGGCCATGGCGGCGGCGCCGTCGGGGCGGTGGAACTGGTCGACGGTGGCGACGAGCTCCTCGTCGTAGGCCACCCCCGCAGCGCCGAGTGCCTCGCGGTAGCCCTCGAGGCGCAGCAGGGCGGTCTCGTTCGGCCCGGCGACCTGCGCGCCGATCGCGGCCACCCGCCGTCGCCCGAGGGAGAGCAGGTGGGCGGTCGCGTCGCGGGCGGCGGCGCAGTTGTCGATGGTCACGTGGTCGAGGACCGGCTCGCCCACGTGCTCACCGAGGAGGACGAGCGGGGAGCGGTCCACCCGCCGGCGCAGCGCGGGGGCGTCGAGCGCGAGGGGGGAGAGGACGAGGCCGTCGAGGACCGGCAGGTCGTGCCCCTCGAGGAGGGCGCGCTCGGCTTCCTCGGTGCCCTCCGTCTGGGACAGCAGCACCATCCGCCCGCGCGCCTTGGCCGCGCGCACGAGCTCGGCGGCGAGCTCGGCGAAGTAGGGCTGGGTGAGCTCGGGCAGCGCGACGGCGATGAGCCCGCTGGACCCGCGGCGCAGGTGCCGGGCGGCGAGGTTGGGGCGGTAGCCCAGCGCGGCCAGCGCCTCCTCCACGCGCTCGCGGGTGGCGGCCGTGACCGAGCCGGTGCCGTTGACGACGTTGGAGACCGTCTTGATCGACACCCCCGCCCGGGAGGCGACCTCGCGCAGCCCGACCCGACCCCCCATGCGTGCCGCCTCCTCCGTCGTCCGACTGCCCCGACCCTAGCGAGAACCCCCACCGCTATACAACGTTTACCGCCCGTGCTACAAAGGCGTTCCGGGCACCTCCACAGGCGGAGGTGCGCCTCACCGACGAGGGGGCTTTCGCGATGAGAAGCACACGGACAGCACCGAGCACCGGCCGACGTGGTCGCGCGCTCACCGCTCTGGCGACGACGGCCGCCGTCGTCGTCCTCGCCGCCTGCGGCGGCGGGCAGACACCCGAGGAGGCCGCCGGTGGGGGCGGGGCCACCGAGGCGCCGGAGTTCACCGGCGAGTACACCGGTCCGGAGGTGGAGCTGTCCTACTGGAACGGCTTCACCGGCGGCGACGGACCCTTCATGCAGGAGCTCGTCGACCAGTTCAACGC
Organism: Georgenia phoenicis; assembly: GCF_047302425.1. Taxonomy (NCBI): domain Bacteria; kingdom Bacillati; phylum Actinomycetota; class Actinomycetes; order Allobogoriellales; family Allobogoriellaceae; genus Georgenia; species Georgenia phoenicis. The sequence goes on from NZ_CP154855.1 coordinate 1,789,199, forward strand.
CGAGCACGAGAACATCAACGTCGTCCCCAACACCATCGAGTGGGGCGACTTCTACCAGCGGCTACCTGCCGCGGTCACCCAGGGGGAGGGCCCCGAGGTCGGGGTCATGCACCTGGACCAGCTCGCCACGATGGCGGCGCGCAACGTCATCGTCCCGCTCGACAATCTCGCCGAGTCCCTCGAGCTGACCGCCGAGGACTTCACCGAGGAGGTCTGGGACGCCGGCATCTACGAGGACGCCCGCTACGGCATCCCGCTCGACGTCCACTCCCTGGCGATGTACTACAACACCGAGCACTTCGAGCAGGCGGGCATCGCCGAGCCGCCCACCGACGAGGCCTCGTTCATGGAGGCCCTCGACGCGCTCCAGGCCGCCGGCTTCGAGCAGCCCTTCTGGATGCCGCAGGTGTGGCCCAGCCACCTCATGTGGCTCTCCCTCACCTGGCAGAACGGCGGGGAGATCTACGCCGAGGACGGCTCGGCCGCGATGTACGACTCGGCCGAGGGCGTCGAGGCGCTGGAGTGGCAGCGCTCGATCATCGAGCAGGGCTACAGCCCCAACGACGTCGCCCCGGACTCCCAGTACATCGCCTTCAAGAACGGGGAGACCTCGATCACCTGGGACGGCATCTGGCAGATCAACGACCTCGAGGCCGAGGAGGTGCCCTACGGCATCGCCCCGGTCCCGACGATCGGTGAGGAGGACGCCGTCTGGGCCAACTCCCACCACTTCTTCATGACCCGCCAGGCCACCGAGGACGAGAACACCGCAGCTGCGGCCCAGGTCTTCATCGCGTGGATGTCCGAGCAGTCCGCCGAGTGGGCCGGCTCGGGCCTCATCCCTGCCCGTCTGTCGGTGCGTGACAGCGGCGTGCTGGACGGCATGCCCCAGCAGGCCATCGCCGAGGTCATCGACACGATGCGCTTCCTGCCGCCGGTGCCCGGCGTCGGTGGCGTGCAGACCGAGGCGCTCGAGCCGGCGATCTCCGACGCGGTCCTGGGCAACCAGAGTCCCGACGAGGCGCTGGGCACGGCGGCCGAGCAGGCCACCACCCTCATGGAGGAGAACCTCGAGAGCTTCGGGGGCTAGCCATGACGACCGCTGCGGCACCACCGCGCAGCGAGGAAGGGCTGCGGGAGGAGCCGCGGCGCGCCATCCCCACCCACGGGAAGGCGACGCCGTGGCTCTTCCTGGCCCCCTACCTCGTGCTCTTCCTCGGTTTCGTCCTCGCCCCGATCGTGCTCGGCGCGTGGATCAGCCTGCACCGCTGGGACTACACGCTGCCGGGCAGGCCCTTCGTCGGGCTGGAGAACTACACCCGGCTCTTCGACTCGAGCTCGATCGCGGCCTCCCAGTTCTGGGACGCGATGGAGGCCACCGGCATCTTCACGCTCTTCTCGGTGCCGCTCCTGCTCACCGTGCCGCTGGGCGTCGCGCTCATCATGAACATGAAGTTCAAGGGCCGGAACTTCTTCCGGGCCGTCTACTTCGCGCCCTACGTGCTGGGCGTCGCGGTGGTCGCGGTGCTGTGGCGCTACCTGCTCGACAACAACATCGGCCTGGTCAACTACTACCTGGGCCTGCTCGGCCTGCCCGACGACACCCCGTGGCTCACCTCGAGCCCCGCGGTGTGGGTGAGCCTCGTGGGCGTCACCGTGTGGTGGACCCTCGGCTTCAACGCCGTCATCTACCTCGCCGCCCTCCAGGACATCCCGGCCGAGCTCTACGAGGCCGCCCGGGTGGACGGCGCCAACCGGTGGCAGCAGTTCCGCAACGTCACCATCCCCGGCCTGCGGCCCGTGCTCGCCTTCATCACGACGATCACGATCATCGCCTCGGCGAACATGTTCGGGCAGTCCTACCTCATGACCCAGGGCGGCCCGGGCCGCGAGACCCGCACGGCGATCTACCAGATCGCCGAGACGGGCCTGCGCAACTACCAGATGGGCAGCGCTGCGGCGATGAGCTACATCCTCACCGCCGCGCTCATGGTGCTGAGCATCGTCATCTTCTGGCTGTTCCGGGAGAGGAGACGTTGATGGCCACCGAGACCGCGACCCGGCGGCGCCCGGTGGGGCGCGTCGTCGTGCGCTACGTCGTCCTCGGGGCGCTGGCGCTGCTGTTCATCAGCCCGCTCATCTACATGGTCGTCACCTCCTTCAAGACCCGCGGGGAGGCGGCCGGCTTCCCACCCACGTGGATCCCCACCCCGCCGACGACGGACGCCTACGAGCAGATCCTCGGCGCGCCCGGTACCCCGGTGCTGCGCTGGTTCGCCAACAGCCTCATGGCGGCGACGGCGAACGCGGCGCTCGTCGTGGCGACCTCGACCCTCGCCGGCTTCGCGCTCGCCCGGATGGAGTTCCGCGGGCGTCGCCTCGTCTTCGCGGCGGTGGTCGCCACGCTCTTCGTGCCGCCGGTCATCCTCATCATCCCCAACTACCTCATCGTCGGGGAGCTGGCCTGGCTCAACACCCTCGCGGCCGTCGTCGTGCCGACCGCGGCCTCGGCCTTCGGGGTGTTCTTCATGCGCCAGTTCTTCATCAGCCTCCCCGGGGAGCTGGAGGAGGCCGCCCGGCTCGACGGCGCCAACCAGTGGCAGGCCTTCCTCAAGGTGGCCCTGCCGCTGGCCCGCCCGGCGCTCGCGACCCTCGCGCTGCTGTCCTTCCTCACCAACTGGAACGACTTCCTCTGGCCGGTCTACGTGCTGTTCAGCCCGGAGGTCCAGACGCTGCCGGCAGGTCTGTCCACGCTGCAGACCGCCAACGCCGTGCGCTACGACCTCCTCATGGCCGGCGCGGTCATCGCCTCCATCCCCGTCCTCGCGCTGTACGTCTTCCTCCAGCGCTACATCATCGAGGGCGTCTCCCGCTCGGGGCTCAAGGGATGAGGCGGGCGGGCACGACGACGACGGCGCTGGCCTGCGTCGTCGTGCTCGCCGCCTGCGGTGGCGGGGGCACGGACGACGACGCCGCCACGCCCGCGCCGTCGTCGTCCGTCGCGGATGCGAACCCGGTGATCGACGACGACTTCCCCGACCCCGACGTCCTCGAGGTCGACGGCGTGTACTACGCCTACGGGACCAACGGGAACCTGCGCAACGTGCGGGTCGCGCGATCCACGGACCTCGAGGAGTGGGAGCTGCTCGAGGACGCGCTGCCCGACCTGCCCTCGTGGGTCATCCCGGGCAAGACGTGGGCGCCGGAGGTCACCGAGCTCGACGACGGCAGCTTCGCGCTGTACTTCACCGCGACGAACTACGACCCCTACGCGCAGTGCGTGGGCGTGGCCACGGCGTCCTCGCCGGAGGGGCCGTTCACGGTGGTGGGGGAGCAGATGCTCGTCTGCCCCGAGGAGGAGGGCGGGGCGATCGACGCCTCGACCTTCGTGGACACCGACGGCGCCCGCTACCTGCTGTGGAAGAACGACGGCAACGCCGTCGGTGTGGACACCTGGCTGTACCTGGCGCCGCTCTCGGCTGACGGGCTCACGCTCGCCGGTGAGGCGGTGCGCCTGGTCCGGCAGGACCAGGACTGGGAGGGGCGCCTCGTCGAGGCGCCCACGCTGGTGGAGCGGGACGGCACCTACGTCCTGCTCTACTCGGCGAACGACTACGGCGGCGAGCAGTACGCCGTCGGGTACGCGACGGCCGACGCCGTCGCCGGCCCCTACACCAAGGCCGACGGGCCGCTGCTCACCACCGACGCCACCGACGGCCGGTTCATCGGCCCCGGCGGGCAGGACGTGGTGACGGCGCCCGACGGCACCGACCGGATCGTCTTCCACTCCTGGTACGGCGACACCTCCTACCGCGGCCTCAACGTGCTGCCGCTGGAGTGGGACGACGGCCGTCCCGTCGTCGTCGTGCCCTGACACTCGGAGAGCAACGATGAGACACCGACTGACGACGGCGCTGGGCGCGGTGGCGCTCGCGCTCGGCCTGGCGGCGGGGGCGCTCGCCCCGGCACAGGCGGACGGGCACGAGCCGCCCGCCACCTCCTACACGAACCCGGTGACGGCGGAATTCGCCGACACCTACGCCGATCCCGCGATCATCCGCGGCAAGGACGGCTGGTGGTACCTCTACGCGACGTCCGACCCGCTCGTCGAGGGCGGGGAGTTCGGGCTCATGCACGTCTCGCGCTCGCGGGACATGGTCGACTGGGAGTACCGCGGCACGATCCTCGACGAGAGCTCCGCGCCCTCGTGGGCTACCGACACCTCGTTCTTCTGGGCGCCGGACATCCGCTACGTCGACGGGCAGTACGTCCTGTACTTCACGGTGACCGACACGACGCTCAACCCGGGCGACGACTCGGCGATCGGGGCGGCGACGGCGCCGACGCCCGAGGGGCCGTGGACGCCGGTGGCCGAGCCCGTCGTCCCGCCGCGGCCCGACGGCAACAACTTCTTCTGGACCTTCGACCCCTCGATGCTCGCCGACGACGACGGGCGCCGATACCTCTACTTCGGCAGCTACTACGGCGGGCTGTGGGTGACCGAGCTCGACGAGAGCGGGCTGCGGGCCGTGGGTGAGGCGACGCAGGTGGCGATCAACGACAAGTTCGAGGGCGCCTACGTGCTCAAGCGCGACGGGTACTACTACCTCATGGCGTCCTCGGCGAACTGCTGCGCGGGACCGTCGACCGGGTACAGCGTGTTCGCCGGGCGCTCGGAGAGCCCGCGTGGACCCTTCGTCGACCACGAGGGGGTGTCGCTGCTCGACGACCGGCCCGGTGGCACGCAGGTGCTCGTCCAGAACGGCAACCGGTGGATCGGTGCGGGGCACCACGCCGTCGTCACCGACCTGTCCGGCCAGGACTGGATCTACTACCACGCCATCGACCGCGAGGACCCGTGGCTGGCGGAGCCCGGAGGGATCAACCGGCGGCCCACGCTGCTCGACCGGCTCGACTGGGTGGACGGCTGGCCGGTGACGCGGGCCGGTGCCGGGCCGAGCGAGGGCTCGCAGGCCGGGCCGGTGGCCTCGTCGCTGCTCGGGCTGACGGTCGAGAACCCCGCCGAGGGGCGCGCGCTGCGCGGCTCCTTCCGCCCCGACATCGACCCGCAGTCCCGTGAGCATGCGCTGTTCCGCGGACGGGTGTGGACCGAGAAGGCGGCGCCGGAGGAGGTGCACGTCGAGCTCGACCTGCGCACGCGGCGCGAGGAGCCCTTCTTCGTGTGGACGGGCCGCGGGTCGAACCGGGTCGAGGTGACCGTCGACCCGGGCGAGCGCGAGCTGCACGTGGAGTACGGGCACGGGCGCTTCCAGGAGGAGGCCGCCGTGCCGATCCCCGCGGGGTACGACCTGTCGGTGTGGACGGCGCTGCAGGTGCACGTCGTCGAGGGCGAGGTGCGGGCACGGCTCAGCGAGTCGCGGCTCGGGGACGAGATCGCCGAGGTGGCGCTCGAGCTGCGGCCCGGGATCCTCCGTTCGGCGCCCGTGGAGTTCCGCGGCACCGGCGCCCACGTGGACAACCTCTCGGTCAACGCGGCCCACGAACCGGTGACGGAGCTGGTGCCGACGCCGGCTGCCGGTGACGTCCTCGTGTCCGAGGAGTTCGACGGCGCCGGCCTCGAGGGCTGGGAGTGGGTCCGCGAGGACACCGCCGCGCGGGTCGAGGGCGGCGCGCTCGTGTGGCCGCTCACCGGTGCCGACCTCGTGGGAGCCGGGGGGTCCGGCGGGCTGCTGCTGCGCGAGCCGCCGGCCGGTGACTGGGTCGTCGAGACGAAGGTCGATCTCGACCTCGGGGAGACGGAGGTCCGCAACTACCAGCAGGCCGGGCTCGTCGTGCACGCCGACGACGACAACTTCCTGCGGCTGGGCCACGTGGCCATCTGGAACACCCGCCAGGTGGAGTTCGGCAAGGAGACCCTGCAGGACGGCTTCCTGTCCTGGGGCGGGCACGCGAGCGGCCCGCCCGCCGACACGACGTGGCTGCGCATCCACCACACGACGAACGACGCCGGCGAGCACCTGTACCGCTCGGCCTTCTCGACCGACGGCGAGTCGTGGCGCTGGGGCGCGACGTGGACCCTGCCCGCCGGCTCCGACGCGCGCGTCGGCCTGTACACCGGCGGCGGCGCCCAGCCCGAGACGCAGGCGAGCTTCGACTACGTCCGGTTCCTCAGCACCGACTGACGCCCCCGCAGCCATGTTGTCGCCGAGAGCGGAGTTGTTCCTCGCCCGGAACAGCTCCGCTCTCGGTGCGAGGGGAGGGCGTCAGCCGAGCTTGATGGTGATGACGACGCGGCGGTTCTGCGCGCGGCCCTCGTCGGTGGTGTTGTCGGCGCGCGGGTGGGCGAGGCCGAAGCCCTCGGTCGTGACGATCGCGGGGTCGATGCCGCCGTTGGCGACGAGCCAGTCCGCGACCGCCTGGGCACGCCGCTGGGAGAGATCGAGGTTGTGCGCCTCGGTCCCGACGTCGTCGGTGTGCCCCTCGACGACGACGGCGGTCGGGGTGCCGCGGCCCGCGACGTCCGCGACGATCGCCTGCAGGCCGGCCTCGGCCTCGGGCCGCAGCTGGTCCTCGTTGTCGCCGAAGAGGACATCGCCCTCGCTGCTGTAGGAGACGGTCTCGTCCTTGCTCGTGACCTCGACGTCCTCGGCACCCTCGAGGCGGTAGCCCTCGAGCGAGGCGCCGGGCACGCTCTCCCCGGGCACGGAGACGCCCGGGATCGACACACCGGGGATGGAGACACCGGGGACCTGACCGTCGTCGAGGTACTCGGCCGAGCGGTAGGCGGCCGAGATGTAGGAGGCGCCCTGGTAGGCGGCGCCGCGGTAGAGCGCGGAGCGGTACACGGCCGAGACGTAGGTGTCCGCCCCGCCCGGCTCGACCTGGCAGACCTCGTCGACCGACACGCCCTCGACGACGACGTCCTCCTGCTCGACGCCCTCGAGCACGATCTCCTCGAGCACCGTGCCGTCCGGCAGCGTGACCGCGGGCAGCACCCGCTCGGGGGCGGAGTAGCCCGGGATGAAGGCGCCGCTGATCTCCACCGCACCCAGGCAGCCGCCGGGCGCGTCGTACTCGACGATGCAGCCGCGCTCGACCACCCGCTCGGGGATCTTGACCGCCTCGACCATCTGCTCGGGGACGGTCTCGCCGCCGAGCTCGAAGGCCTCGACGACGACCGCCGGGATCTCCTGGGCCTCGATCACCTCGTCCTCGAGCATCGTGACCGTCTTGCCCTCCCCGGGCTGGCACTCGGGGAAGCGGGGGCCGGTCGGCGCCTCGTCCTTGGCCTCCTCCGTCGCGCTGGGCTTCTCCTCGCTCGCGGTGGTGGCCGTGGGCGTGGGGTCGGCGGCGGAGGAGGCGGGCTCCGACTCGCTCGAGCAGCCGGCGAGGAGGAGCGCCCCCGCCGCGAGAACCGACAGGGAGAGACGAGCTGAGCGCATGAAGCAGACCCTCGAGGTGCTGGTGGCGCGGTGGTCCCGCGCAGATGCCGACAATTCCGCCGACGAGGGTAGCCGAGTAGCGGAGCGCACCTTCCACCCGCTCGCCGAGCGCACCCGCCCCCACGCCGAGCGCGGAGTTGTTACTGGCAATGTCCGGAACAACTCCGCGCTCGGCGAAGGGGGAGAGCAGCGGTCAGGCGAGGAGGGTGCGGATCGCCTCTGCCTGCTCCCGCAGGTCCTGGCGTGCCTCCTCGCTCAGGGTGTCGGGGCGCTTGGGGTTGTCGAGGTGCCGCACGAACCGGTCGAGCGCAGTGGCCGCCGGGTCGGGACGCCCGGCGTCGAGGTGCCGGGCCGCCAGCTCGGCAGCCTTGGCCAGCTGCTGCGCGATCGGGCCGGCGACGTCACCCTCTGCGATGTGCCGCTCCAGGGAGGCCCGCAGCTCGGCCACCGACGCCATCGGGCCCACCGGCACCCGGTGCACGACCGACCACTCACCCGGTCCTGCGGCGTTGACCGCACGGACCCGGAACGCGTACGTGGCGTCGTCGTCGACCTGGGCGAGGATGCGCTCGAGGTGGGCGAACTGGTCGATCTCCTGGGTGACGAAGCTGGTGGGCCGGGCGTTCGCCGAAACCGAGGCGAGGGTCTCCCAGCTGCCGGCGCCGCCGTCCCACTGGATCTCGTAGGCCTCCGCGAGGACGTCGGTCGCTGCCCAGTCGATCGTGAAGGTGCCCTCGTGGACGACGACCCTCGGCTCCGGGATGAAGGAGCCGCCCACGGACAGCACCTCGTCGTTGACCCGCACGTCGGTGATCGTCGGCGCCAGCGGAACCTCCGCCGGGGCCGGCGCGGGCATCGTGCCCGAGCGGGTCTCGACCTCCGCGCGCAGGGCGGCGACCTGTCCCGCGTCGCCGGTGGGCCACACGCCGCCCGCCGCCGGCCGGAAGGACCAGTCGAGCTGGGCGGGCGGGTTCGTCGACATGGTGGGGTTCGTCGTCGTCGACCCCTCCGCCACGGTCACCCCGATGTCGAGCTGCGGGTCGAAGTTCTCCTGCGACGCGGCGTCGAGGACGTTGGGCTGGAGCGCGAGCGCCGCCTCCCGCAGCCGGTCGAGCTCCGCCTCGGTCAGCCCGGGGAGGTGGTCCGAGGGCTGGCGGAAGCCGGCGACGGTGTCGGGAAAGTCGCCGTCGGTGACGACCTCGCGGGTGACGATGAAGCCGGGGGCGTCGCCGAAGAAGTGGTTGAACCCGGCGTTCGCGCCGTCGGACTCACCGGGTCCGGGCTGGTAGTCGATGGGCTGGTGCCCGCGGGCGTGCCCCTGGCGGCTGCGGAGGAAGGGGAAGTTCACGCCGTCGAAGACGTTGCCCTCCGCCCAGACCGTGGCGTTGTGGGCGGCGCCGATGCCGTAGCCGGTGTTCCGCTCGAGCAGGACGTCGTGGTGCGGGTGGCCCTGGATGTCCTCGTAGAGGTTGTTGAAGACGTGGACCCGGCCGTTGCGCACCCGCGGCGTGCGCTCCTCGCTGCCCTCGAACCAGTTGTGGTGCAGCGTGCCGTAGTGGGCGCTGATGGAGCCGGTGCCGCCGCCGATGAGCAGGACCTTGCTGCTCCCGGCGTAGTGGTTGTAGGCGACCGTGTAGTTGCGCGCGTGGTTGACGACGTCCGTGGCGCCGTCGCCCTTGGCCTGGTCGGGGTCGGTGTCGGGGATGGTGAGGAACTTGTTCTGGCCGTAGCCGAAGGAGTTGTGGTGTACCCACACGTTCGACGCCCGGACGCCGGTACCGCCGCCGTGGATCTCGACGGCGTCGTCGAAGAACTGGTCGAACTCGAGGTTGCGGACGACGACGTTGTGCGCGCCGCCGGTGGAGATGCCCCAGCCGTAGACGACGGCGTCGGGCCCGATGCCCTCGAAGGTGACGTTGCCGTTGCCAGCGCCCACGCTGAGCTTGCGGTTGTTGTTGAACGCGCCGGGCGGCACCTGCGCGCCGGCCTCCTGCGGGGTGGGGGCGACCGTCTCGAAGTCGCCGACGGTGCCGAGGAGGCGGACGACGACGGGGGTGCGCTCGTTCGCCGTCTCGCCGCGGCCGGTGGTGAAGAGGTCGGCCGGCAGGGCCTCGGCCATGGTGTCGTGGGTGACGTACACGATGCGGGCCTCGGGGTCGACGCGGCCGTCGGGGAGGTAGCCGCCGACGGCGCCGTCGAGCGCGAAGTCGTGGGTGCCCTCGAACTCGTTCTCGTTTGACGGGACGAACGCGGCACCGTGGCGGGGGAAGGACTCGGTGCGCAGGTCGGTGAAGGTGTGGACGGGCTCGCCGTCGGCCGTCCTCACCTGGACCTCGTAGGTGCCGCGGGGCAGGCCCGGCACGTCGACGCGCCAGGTGTCGCGGTGGGGGTCGACCTCGCGGACGAGCGGGGCGTCGACCTCCGTCCAGTCCTCGAGCCAGCCGGTGATGGGGCTGTCGTCCCGCCAGTCGTGGGCGCCGAGGGTGCGGACGTAGGCGCGGTAGCCGCCGTCGGCCGGCCCGGTCCAGGTCGCGTAGGCCGTCTCGTACCAGGTGCCGCTGCGCGTCCCGGCCGCGTCCTCGGCCGGTGCGGCGTGCGCGGTGATTGCCAGTGACCACACGATGGCGATCGCCAACAGTGCGGCGACCACGGCGCCGGCTGTCCTCTTCGTCGTCGTCATCAGCTCTCCTCGCAGGGGATGGCCGGCGACGGCGCGGCGGCGTCGCCGGGGCGGGCAGCGTTGCTCGCGGCTCCCGGGACGGCCCTCGTCCCGGCGTCAACAGCGGTGTCGTGGGCCGCGGGCGTAAACGCTTCCACGCGACGGTACGTGAGCCGGGTCACGCGGTCAAGGGTGCGCGACTCCGCCCTACGATGGCGCCATGCTCTTCGCCTTCTCCGTCGCGCCCACCGCCACCGACTCCGCGGACGGCTCCGTGTCCGAGGCCGTGGCCGCCGCCGTCCGGGTCGTCCGGGAGTCCGGCCTGCCGAACGAGACGACGGCCATGTTCACCACCATCGAGGGTGAGTGGGACGAGGTCATGCCGGTCATCAAGGCGGCGTGCGACGCCGTCGCGGCCTACAGTCCGCGCGTCAGCCTCGTCCTCAAGGCCGACCTGCGGCCGGGCTACGAGAGCCAGCTCAGCGCGAAGGTCGAGCGGGTGGAGGAGCACCTTCGCGGCGAGCAGGACTGAGCCCTCCTTGGGACCAGCTGCCCGTGCTGGGAACCGGACTGCCTGAGAAGGTGGAGGGGAGGGCCGGCACCTCGAGCCGGTCCAGAAGGAGGATCAGCATGAAGGCAGTTCAGTACCGTACGATCGGCGCCGGCCCCGAGGTCGTCGAGATCGAGACGCCCGAGCCGGGCCCCGGTCAGGTGCGCCTCAAGGTCACCGCCGCCGGCGTGTGCCACTCCGACTCGTTCATCATGAGCCTGCCCGAGGACCAGTACATCTACGGGCTGCCGCTCACCCTCGGCCACGAGGGCGCCGGCGTCGTCGACAAGCTCGGCGAGGGCGTGACGGGCCTCGAGGTGGGCACCTCGGTCGCCGTCTACGGCCCGTGGGGCTGCGGCCACTGCTACATGTGCGCGCAGGGCAAGGAGAACTACTGCGAGCGGGCCGGCGAGCTCGGCATCGCCCCGCCCGGGCTCGGTGCCCCCGGCGCCATGGCCGAGTACATGATCGTCGATGACCCCCGCCACCTCGTGCCGCTGGGCGACCTCGACCCCGTGCAGAACGTCTCCCTCACCGACGCCGGCCTCACGCCGTACCACGCGATCAAGGGCTCGCTGGACAAGCTCGTCCCGGGCTCGGTCGCCGTCGTCATCGGCGCGGGCGGCCTCGGGCACGTGGGCATCCAGATCCTCCGAGCGATCACCCCGGCGACCGTCATCGCCCTCGACCTCGCCGAGGACAAGCTCGGGCTCGCCAAGGAGGTGGGTGCGCACCACGCGTTCCTCTCCAACGACGACGCCGTGGAGCAGGTCCGCGCCCTCTTCGGTGGCCGCGGGGCGACTGCCGTCTTCGACTTCGTCGGTGTGCAGCCGACGATGGACCTCGGGGCCAAGATGGTTGCCGTCGCCGGCGACCAGGTGAACGTCGGCGTCGGTAGCGGCACGCTGCCCGTCGGCTTCGTCGACCGCCCGTACGAGGCGCAGGTCCGCGCGCCGTACTGGGGCTACCGTCACGAGCTCTTCGAGGTGCTCGACCTCGCCCGGACCGGCGCCGTCCACGTCGAGACCGAGGTCTTCTCCCTCGAGGACGCGCCCAAGGCCTACGAGAAGCTGCATGACGGCACCCTGCGCGGCCGCGCCGTCATCGTCCCGTAGCGACTGAGCCCGTCCGCTGGCGCCCAGAGCCGGATCCCTCCGCGGAGGAATTCGGCTCTCGGCGCGCTCGGTGCCACAAAGGGCGGTGGCGCTGCGGCGAAAGCCCAGGTCGGCTGCCGCGTGAGGCCCCGACGGGCGGCGGGTGGGTGCCGTTTGTGGCACTCTCGCCGGCCGAGCTGCAGCTGATCTGCGCACAAGTCCGCGACACGTCGCGTGACACGCCCGGGCGTCAAGGCTGGAGCCTGGACCTGCGGCGAGCGACTGGCGGTTGTGCGCGGGATCCCGACAGCGCGCGCGAGAGCCGGTGCGCGTGCGTGCCACAAATGGCGGTGGCGCTGCGGCGAAAGCCCAGGTCGGTTGCCGCGTGGGCCCCGACGGGGGGTCGGTCGGTGCCGTTTGTGGCACCCTCGCCGGCCGAGCTGCTGCTGATCTGCGCACAAGTCCGCGACACGTCGCGTGACACGCCCGGGCGTCAAGGCTGGAGCCTGGACCCGGTCGAGCGACTGGCGGTTGTACGCAGGATCCCGACAGTGCGCGCGAGGGCCGGCGCCGGCGGCGGAGAATCCGGCTCTCGGCGCGGTGGTGGGCAGCGGAGAATCCGACTCTCGCGCGGGGTGGGAGTGCGGCGGAGAGTCCGGCTGTCGGCGGGGTGGGGATGCGGCGGAGAGTCCGGCTCTCGGCGGCGGAGAGTCCGGCTCTCGGCGCGAGAGGGGAGGACCGCTTACGCGGCGGCGGGGTCGGCTTCCTGTGCCAGGCGGACGAGGTAGTCGGCCAGGGCGCCGGGGGCGGAGCGCGGGGCGACGGCCTCGACGTTGGCGTTGTAGTTGGTGTTCGTGTTGACGTCGTAGGTGAGCAGGCGCCCGTCCTCCGACTCGATGAACTCCACGCCGAGCACCTCGATGCCGTTGCGCTTGGCGAACTCGATGTACTTGCCGATGATCGGGTGGTCGAAGCCCTCGCGGAGGCTGAAGAGCTGCTGGCCGATCTCGGGCGCGATGGTCGCCCCGGGCGGGGTGATCGGGCGGCCGGTGCTCGGGTCGATCTCGCAGGCGTCGGCGGGGCACAGCTGGAAGCCGCCGCGGGCGGTGTCGGCGTCGATCGCGTAGATGAACTCCCCGCCGACGATCTCCACGCGGGTGATGCGCGGCGTCGCCGCCTGGACGTACTCCTGCACCAGCGTGATGCCGTCCACCGGCTCCTCGAACTCGGCGGACCCGACGTAGGCCTCCAGCTCGGGGTACGAGTCGAAGCGCCGCACGCCCAGGCCCTTGCCGCCCTGATTGTGCTTGAGGATGAGTGGCGTGGGGAAGTCCCGCGCCGCCTCGAGGATCCGCTCCCGCCCGATCGCCGCGACCGTCCGCGGCGTCTCGATGCCGGCGGCGCGCAGCGCGGTCAGCTGGTCGACCTTGCTCATCTCCAGTTCCACCACCCGGCGGCCGTTGACCGTGCGCCGCCCGTGCGCCTCCAGCCACGACAGCACCGCCCGCGTGTAGTCCTTGGACAGCGTGTGCCCACGGGTGTGGGACGAGGCGCTGATCCGCGACCAGAAGATCCCCTCGGGCGGGGTGGAGTCGAGGTCGAGGACACCGTCGGTGAGGACCCACTCGACGACCTCGACCCCGCGCTCGGCGAAGGCCTTGGCGAAGGGAGGGAACCACTCGGGGTTCTCGTGCAGGGCGTAGATGGGGAGAGTCATGTCAGGGCGAACAGTCACTGGTCGAGGAAGATTCCGTTGCCGGGCCCAAGGGGCAGGTCGAGGGCGAAGAACACCGACAGCACGAGCACCCACGCCACCCAGAACACGACGGTGAAGGGCAGCATCCGCGCGATGATCGTGCCGAGGCCCGCCTTGGGCTCGTACTTCCGCAGCATCGTCAGCAGCACGATGATGTACGGGTTGAGCGGGGTGAGGATCTGCGTGGCGGAGTCGCCGACGCGGAACGCGGCCTGGATGAAGGCCGGCTCGTAGCCGATGAGCGCGAACATCGGGACGAACACCGCCGCCATGAGCGTCCACAGCGCCGAGCCCGAGATGATGAAGAGGTTGAGCGAGGACGCGAGGACGACGAAGAGCAGGATCGCGAGGAAGCCGGTGAGCCCCGCCGCCTCCAGCCCCTCGGCGCCGGTCACCGCGATCCACGAGCCGATCCCCGACCAGTTGAACAAGGCGATGAACTGGCCGAGCACGAAGGCCAGGACGAGGAAGGGGATCATGTCGCGGATCGCCTTGCCCATGAGCGAGGTGACGTCCGCGACGCTCCGCGCCGTCCCCACGACCCAGCCGTAGACCAGCCCGGGTACGAGGAAGGCGAGGAACACGAGGAAGACGATCGAGCTGAGCAGGGGAGAGGTGGGCAGGAAGCCGCCCTCCTCGTTCCGCCACGGGGACCCGGGGACGACGACGGCGGCGACCACCGCCACCACCGTGAGCGCGAAGGCCAGCCCGGCCCAGAGCAGGCCGCGCCGCTCGACCGCCGTGAGCTCGGCGGTGACGGCCTCGCTCGCCGCCGGCCCGCCGTCGTCGTCCTCCGACGCCTGCTCGGTGCGCGGCACGTCCTGGCGGGTGAGGCGCGGCTCGAGCACCTTGTCGATGAGGAGGCCGGCCAGCGCCATGAGGATGAGGGCGGCGGCGATGTTGAAGAACCAGTTCGACACCGGGTTGACCGGCGCGCCGGGGTCGGGCAGCACGCCGACGACGGACTGGGTGATCCCGGCGAAGAGCGCGTCGAGGCTCGTGACGAGGATGTTCGTCGAGTAGCCGGCGCCGGTGGCCGCGAAGCCGCCGATGAGGCCGGCGACCGGGTGGCGGCCGGCGGCCTTGAAGGCCAGCGCCGTCAGCGGCGGGATGACGACGAAGGACGCGTCGGACAGCACCGAGCCGAGCACGCCGACGACGCCGACGGCGTAGGGCAGCGCCCGCCGCGGTGCAGACCCGATGAGCTTGCGGATCGCCGCCGCGAGCATCCCCGACTTCTCTGCCACGCCCACGGCCAGGAGAATCGGCAGCACGGTGACGAGCGGCGGGAAGCCGACGTAGTTCGCGCCGAGGTTCTCGGTGAGCCACACCAGGCCCTCGCCGGTGAAGAAGCCGCGGATCTCCGTGACCTCGTCGCTGCCGGGGATCTGGACCGTGACGCCCGCCCAGGCCATCGCCGTCGACGCGACGGCGACGATGACGAAGAGCGCGAGGAAGAGGGTGAAGGGCTCGGGGAGCCGGTTGCCGACGCGCTCGACGCCGTCGAGGATCCGGGAGGGCCAGCTCTGCCTCGTGGCCGTGGTCTCTGTGCTCATCTCGCCCTCGGTCAGTCGAAGTAGTGGGGGACGTCGAGCGGGCCGCCCTGGGCGGCGAACTCGGCGGCGACGGCGTCGCGCAGCTCGGCGTCGCACAGGTAGTCCAGGGCCGTGAGGGCCAGACCGACGGCGCCGTCGAGCGCGCCGGACCGCGCCGCGGGGCCGGCGGCGGCGAGGGCGAAGTCCTCGGTGTGGAGGGCGACGTCGGGCGGCGCGATCGCGATGAGCGGGTGGATGCCCGGCACCCGGTAGCTGACGTTGCCGAAGTCGGTGGACGCGGCGAGGGTCTCGGGCACGACGCCGCCTGCGAGCGGCTGGCGGCCGCGGCGCCGCTGGGCGGCGACCCAGCGGGCGGTCAGCGCCTCGTTGGTCCGCACCGGCAGCGACGGCGGGTGCTCGTCCCACTCGATCTCGACGTTCGTGCCGGTCATGAGCGCGGCGCCGCGGGCGATGTCGTCGAGGCGGCGGCTGAGGTCGCGCAGCGTGTCGGGGTACTTGGACCGTGCGTAGAGCGCGACGACGGCGCGGTCGGGAATGACGCTAGGGCGCGTGCCGCCGTCGGTGACGACGGCGTGGATCCGGTCCACGGGCGGCAGCTGCTGGCGCAGCAGCCCGATGCCCTGGTAGGCGAGGGCGGCGGCGTCGAGGGCGTTGCGGCCCATGAAGGGCTGGGCCGAGGCGTGGGCGGAGACGCCGGAGAAGGTCCAGCGCAGCAGCCGGCGCCCGAGCCACACCTGGTCGGCGAGGTCGTAGCCGTAGGGGTGGACCATGATCGCGGCGTCGACGTCGTCGAAGGCGCCGCCGCGGGCGAGCACCTCCTTGCCGGAGTGGCCCTCCTCGGCGGGGGTGCCGAGGAGGACGACGCGGCCGGCGACGGCGTCGGGCCGGGTCTCGAAGGTGCGCGCCAGGGCGAGGAACGCGCCGACCCCGGCTGCGGCGATGACGTTGTGCCCGCACGCGTGGCCGAGGTTCGGCAGGGCGTCGTACTCGGCGAGGATCGCGATCGTCGGGCCGTCCGCGCGGCCGCGGACCTCCGCGCGGAAGGCGGTCTCGACGCCGTGGACACCGCTCTCGGCGCGGACGCCCTGGCGGGCGAGGACCTCGACGAGCGTGGCGACGCTGCGGTGCTCCTCGTAGGCCGTCTCCGGCTCGGCGTGGAGGGCGGCGACGACGTGGTCCAGCTCCGGGGCCAGCGACTCGGCGGCGGACTCGACGGCGTCGCTCAGCTCTACGGGCGCGCCGGCGAAGGGGGAGACGGGGGCGGTGGACTGCCGCATCCGCGCGTCGGTCTCGTCCGCGAGGTGCGCCAGGTAGGCCGTGCTCGGCTCGAGCGGGGTGGTCTCAGACACCCAGCCAATGTAACGACGGGGCCCAGGACCGCTCGACCGGTACCGCGCTGTCTCACGGCGTGGACGACGGACGAGACCAGGGTTGGCGGGGCAGTGGCGGGGACTGGCGAGTACCGTGACGTCGCGTGGCGCCCGTCACGCCACAGACCTATGTGCTGTCCTCCGGGGAGCTCCAGCTGCCCGAAGACCCCGCGCGCGTGGGGTGGTGGGCCGCCGGCGGGCTGCCGGGCCAGGCCGAGGGGACGGTGGTGCTCGCCGGGCACATGGACGGCCTGCGCCGCGGCGGGGCGATGAGCGCGCTGCTCGACCTCCAGCCCGAGGACGTCGTCTCCCTCGAGGACACCAACGGGAACGTCCACGACTACCGGGTCGTCGAGCGCAGCACGACGCCGCAGGAGAGCCTGGACCCCGCGCTCTTCGCCACTGACGGCCCCCACCGCCTCGTGCTCGTCACCTGCGGCGGTACCTACGACGACGCGACGGGGCGCTACTCCGAGAACATCGTGGTCATCGCCGAGCCCGTCGGCTGAGCCCTCGCCTCAGCCGTGCAGGTTGAGGACCAGCTCCTCCGGACCGCCCTCGACAACGCGCACCGGGATGCCCCAGTCCTGGGCGGCGAGGTGGCACGCCGGGAACTCGATCGCCGGGTCGTCGTCGCAGGAGGCGGCCTTGGCGGTCACCGAGAGCACCGTCTGCCCGTCCCCGCCGTCGAGGGAGCCGAGGCTCAGGGTGACCTGCCGCTCGAGGTCCGTCCCGGTGCCGCCCCCCGCCACCAGCGAGTCCGCGGACACCGACAGCTGGGTGGACGGGCCGAAGCGGTCGTCGAGCTTCTTGCCCGCCGGCGGGGTGAAGACGACGCGCAGCGTGAAGCTTGGCGCCACCTCGGTGGCGGGCCGGTGGGTCCGGTGCGCACCGCCGTCGTGCAGCTCGGCCGCGCCCTCGGGCAGCGGAACCCGGGTGAGGCGGTGGGCGGCGGACTCGACGACGACGAGGTGGGTGCCGTCGTCGTCCACGAGGAGCCCGGACGGCTCACGCAGCCCGGTGGCCACGGTGCTCACCTGCCCGGTCGCGGGGTCGTAGAGGCGCACGGCGCCGTTGTACGTGTCGGCGACGGCGACCTGCCCGCCCGGGAGGGCGGCGACGCCGAGCGGGTGCTGGAGGAGCGCCTCGGAGGCGGCGCCGTCGCGGTGGCCGAAGTCGAAGAGCCCCTGCCCGACGACGGTGCGCACCTGGCCGGCGGGCACGTCGACGTAGCGCAGGGCGGAGGTCTCGGAGTCGGCGAGCCAGACGCGCCCGTCGGCGCCGACCGACAGGCCCGAGGGCTGGGCGAACCAGGCCTGGCGCAGCTCGCCGTCGACGAGGCCCTCGTTCATCGTCCCGCCGAGGCGGGCGACGAAGCCGGCGAGCGGGTCGAAGGTCCACAGCGTGTGGTGCCCGGCCATGGCGACGACGACGGCCTTCGCCTCGGCGGACCACGTGACGTCCCACGGGGAGGAGAGCTTGAGACGGCGGGCGGGGCCGTAGTCCTCGGTGGCGGGCTCCTCGCCCGGCGCGACGTTGTCCGGCGCGCCGACCATGAACTGCTCACCGGTGCCGGCGAGCGTGCTCACGTGCCCGTCGGCGAGGCGCACCCCGCGCAGGAGGTGGTTGACGGTGTCCGCGACGACGACGTCGTAGCCCACCTGCTCGGCGACCTCACCGGGCAGGGGGCACAGCCCGTTGGGCTCGTTGAGCTCGGCGACTTCGGGGGCGCCGTCGGCGTGCCCGCGGGTGCCGGAGCCGATGGCGCGGACGAGGGTCTCGCCGTCGGGCTCGAGCTCGACGAGGCGGTGGTGGCCGGCGTCGGCGACGAGGAGGTTGCCGCTGGGCAGCGCGACCGCCTTGGCCGGGAACTTGAGCAGGCCGGCGGTGGGCTCGGGCGGCACGTACGGGCCGGAGCCGCGGTGCAGCGTGCCCTTGGCCTCGTGCTCGGCGACGAGCTGCTCGATGGCGGCGGCGATGTTCGGGGTGTGCCCCTCACCGGCCATGTGGCCGACGATGTACCCCTCGGGGTCGATGAGGACGAGCGTGGGCCACGCGCGGGCGGTGTAGGCCTTCCACGTGACGAGCTCGGGGTCGTCGAGGACGGGGTGGGCGACGTCGTAGCGCTCGACGGCGGCGACGAGCGCGTCCGGGTCGGCCTCGTGGACGAACTTGGGGGAGTGGACGCCGATCGTCACGAGGACGTCGTGGTACTTCTCCTCGAGCTCGCGCAGCTCGTCGATGACGTGCAGACAGTTGATGCAGCAGAAGGTCCAGAAGTCGAGGAGGACGATCTTGCCGCGCAGCTCGGCCAGGGTCAGCTCGCGGCCGCCGGTGTTCAGCCAGCCGCGGCCGGTGAGCTCGGAGGCGCGGACGCGAGGCTGGGTGCGGGTGCTGGGCGACGTCATGTCCCCATTGTCCCCGGGGCGACGGCGCGTCAGGGCACGCGGGTCGGGTCCATCTCGTGGGATGGGACACGCAGCTGTGTGGCGTCGTTCTCCGCTCCCGTGGCACCGCTCGTGGGGAGCAGGCGGTCGGTGGCCACGTGGAGCGTGAGGAGGACGGCGAGGGTCAGTGCCGCGAGCGCGACGCCGACGGCGACGGCGCCCGCGAGCTCGGGCAGCGGGGTGCGGGGACGGTTCGTGCTCACGGGACGATCCTCGCCGGGCGGGGCGCCGGTCCGCGTCGGCCCGGCGGCTGATCCTGGTGGCCCGGGGTCCACCCGTGGTCGGACCTACGGCAGGCGCAGCCCGCCGGCGTGGTGGACGTGGAACCAGCGGTAGCCGTAACCGTCGAGGGCCAGCTCGGCGGCGCCGTCGTCGTCGACGAGCCGCTCGTCGCCGAGGAGGCTCTCGAGGAAGGACCCCGGGGGCGCGTCGACCCGCAGCGGGACGGTGCGGGCGTCGCCGCCGAGGTTGTGGACGGCGACGACCATCCGTCCTTCCCACGCGACGCAGTGCGCGAGGACCTCGGTGTGGGGCTGGTCGAGCACGTGGAAGGTGCCCCGGCCGAGCTCGGGGTGGGAGCGGTAGGTCTGGACGAGGCGGCGCACGAAGGTCCACAGCGAGTCCGGGTCGCGCATCTGGTCCCACGCATTGACGAACTGGGGGCCGTAGCCGCCGGGCACCGGGCGGGCGACGAGCTGCTCGGGCGGGGCGGTGGAGAAGGCGCCGCCCGGCTCCGGGGACCACTGCATCGGGGTGCGCACCGCCATGCGTCCCTCGGCGGCGAGGTCCTCGCCCATCCCGATCTCCTCGCCGTAGAAGAGCGACGGCGTGCCGGGCAGGGAGAAGAGCAGGGAGTAGACGAGCCGGATGCGCCGCGGGTCCCCGTCCATCATCGGCGGCACGCGGCGCTTGAGGCCGCGGCCGTAGATCTGCATCTCCTCCTCGGGCCCGAAGGCCGCGAAGACCTCGGCCCGCTCGTCCTCGGTGAGCTTGTCCAGGGTGAGCTCGTCGTGGTTGCGCACGAAGGTGGCCCACTGGCAGTCCTCGGGGATCTCCGGGCGGGCGAGCAGCGCCTCGGTGAGCGGTCCGGCGTCGCCGCGGGCGAGGGAGAGGTAGAGCCGCTGCATCGTGATGAAGTCGAACATCATGTGGAGCTGGTGACCGTCGCCGAAGTACGTCGCCTGCTCCTCGTGCGGCACGTTGACCTCACCGAGGAGCACGGCGTCCCCGCGGCGACGGGAGAGGAAGGCCCGGATGTCCCTGAGGTGGTCGTGCGGGTGCTGCATCGCGTCGGCGTCCTCGCCGGTCATGCCGACGTCCTCGAGGAAGAAGGGCACGGCGTCGACCCGGAAGCCGTCGATGCCGAGCTCGAGCCAGAAGCCGACGACCTTCATGATCTCGTCGCGCACCTTGGGGTTGGCGACGTTGAGGTCGGGCTGGTGGGAGTAGAAGTGGTGGAGGTACCACTCCTCGGTCTTCTCGTCGAAGGTCCAGATGCCGCCCTCCTGGTCGGGGAAGACCGCCATGTCGGAGGTGTCCGGCGGTTCCTCGGCCCGCCACACGTAGTAGTCCCGGAACGGGTCGTCCTTCGAGCGGCGGGCGGCCTGGAACCAGGGGTGCTGGTCGGAGGTGTGGTTGATGAGGAGGTCGACGATGACCCGCATGCCGCGGTCCTTGGCGGTGCGGACGAGCTCGACGACGTCGCCCAGGCTGCCCAGTCGCGGGTCGACGCCGTAGAAGTCGGTGACGTCGTAGCCGTCGTCCCGGTCGGGCGTGGGGTAGAAGGGCATGAGCCACAGGCACGTGACGCCGAGCTGGGCGAGGTAGTCGATCCGGTCGACGAGACCGGCGAGGTCCCCCACGCCGTCGCCGTCGGAGTCGAAGAAGATCTCGACGTCGAGGCAGTAGATGACGGCGGTCTTCCACCACTGGTCGGAGGTCTCGGTGATGCGGGTCATCGGCGGGCCCAGCGGTAGCCGGCTGCCCCGGCGAGGAGCACCGCGCCGACGACGAGCGCGAGGAGGAACAGAACGCCGGGCGTGTCGAGGACGACCATCCGCGGGGCGCCCGAGACGAGGGGCATGGACGAGGGCCACCCGACGGCGACCTCGCGGACGAAGGTGCCCCACACGCCGGCGAGGAGCAGGACGGCCGCCAGGACGACCGCGACCCGCACGCTGCGTGGGGAGGACTGGGCGGGGAGTGACATGTCGGTCCTTCCGTCGTCGGTCTGCCGACCACGGTAGCGGCGTGTCACGGCCCGCGGACCGGGAACCCGGCCCGCGCCCCGCGGGAGGAGGGGGTGTGGTGCGGAGGCGTCAGACTGAGCCACCAGGTGAATCAATCTGACGCCTCCGCACTCGCACCTCCCGCGGGACGCGCGAGCGCTCAGCTGCGCAGGGCCGCCAGCGCCTCGCGGCGCTGCTCCTGCTCCACCGGGTCCGGCACGGGGACCGAGGCGAGGAGCTTCTGGGTGTAGGCGTGCTGCGGCGCCTGGAGCACCTGCTCACCGGTGCCGAGCTCGACGAGGTCGCCGCGGTAGAGCACGGCGATCCGGTCGGCGAGCATGCCGACGACCGCGAGGTCGTGGCTGATGAACAGCGTCGCGAAGCCCAGGCGCTCCTGGAGCTCGCTGAACACCTCGAGCACCTTGGCCTGGACCGACACGTCCAGGGCCGAGGTGGGCTCGTCGGCGATGAGCAGGTCCGGGTCGAGCGCCAGGCCGCGCGCCAGGCTGGCGCGCTGCCGCTGCCCGCCGGAGAGCTCGTGCGGGTAGCGCTCGGCGTAGTGCGTGGGCAGGTGGACGGCGTCGAGCAGCTCCTCGACCCGGGGGCGCGCCGCAGCTGCGTCGCGAGCCCGGCCGTGGATGAGCAGCGGCTCGGCCACGGCCTCGCCGATGGTGAGGAGCGGGTTAAAGCTCGTCGCCGGGTCCTGGAAGACGAAGCCGACCCGGGCGCGCAGCGGCCGGAAGCCCTTCTCCTTGAACCCGACCATCTCGTGGCCCAGCACCTCGAGCGAGCCGCCGGTCGCGCGGGTGAGGCCCGCGATGGCCCGGCCGATCGTCGTCTTGCCCGAGCCGGACTCGCCCACGAGGCCGAGCACCTCGCCGGGCGCGATCTCGAAGCTCACCTTGTTGACGGCCCGGAACTCGGGCTGGCGCAGGCGCCCGGGGTAGACGATCTCGAGGTCGCGGGCGCGCACCACCGGCTCCGGGCCGGCGTCCGCGGCGGCGGGGGAGGGCCCCGGCTCCCAGTCGGGGGTGTGTGCCCCGAGCTTCGGCACCGCCCCGAGCAGCTGGCGGGTGTACTCGTGCTGCGGGGCGGCGAAGAGCTCGCGCGCCGGCGCCTGCTCCACCACCTTGCCGCGGTACATGACCGCCACCCGGTCGGCGAGGTCGGCGACCACCCCCATGTTGTGGGTGATGAGGATGATGGCGCGCCCGAACTCGTCGCGCACCGCCCGCAGCAGGTCGAGGATCTCGGCCTGGACGGTGACGTCGAGCGCCGTCGTCGGCTCGTCGGCGACGATGACCTTCGGGTCCAGGGCGAGGGCCATCGCGATGACGATGCGCTGCTTCTGCCCGCCGGAGAACTGGTGGGGGTAGTGGTCCACCCGCGTCTCGGGGTCGGGGATGCCGACCTTGCCGAGCATCTCCACCGCCCGCTCGCGGGCCGCCTTCTTCGTGTACTCCCCGTGCGCGCGCAGCCCCTCGGCCAGCTGCCAGCCGACCGTGTAGACGGGGTTGAGTGCCGTCGAGGGCTCCTGGAACACCATGGCGACGTCCCGGCCGCGGGCCTGGCGCAGCTCGCCGGGCCTGAGCTGGACGACGTCACTGCCCGCGAGGACGACGGCGCCCTCGACGCTCGCGTTGTCGGGCAGCAGCCCGAGCACGCTCTTGGCCGTCACGGTCTTGCCCGAGCCGGACTCGCCGACGACGGCGAGCACCTCGCCGGGGTTGACGTGGAGGGAGACGCCGTCGACGGCGTTGACCGGCTCCCCGTCGGTGGCGAAGGTGATGTGCAGGTCCCGGATGTCGACGACGGGTCCGCCGTCGGCGTCGTGCGCGGTCATCACGCGGCTCCCTTCATGGCGGTGGCGACGCGGCGCGGCCGCGGCGGGCGGCGGCGGATGCGCAGGCGCGGGTCGGACAGGTCGTTGAGGCTCTCCCCGACGAGGGTGATGCCCAGGACGAGCAGGACGATGGCGACGCCGGGGAAGACGCCGGTCCACCAGATGCCGCTCGCGACGTCGGAGATCGCCCGGTTGAGGTCGTAGCCCCACTCGGCGGCCGCCGTCGGGTTGATGCCGAAGCCGAGGAAGCCCAGCCCCGCGAGGGTGAGGATCGCCTCGGAGGCGTTGAGCGTGACGATGAGCGGCAGCGAGCGGGTCGCGTTGCGCAGCACGTGGCGGGAGAGGATCCGCGGCGTGGAGGCGCCGAGGACGCGCGCGGACTCGACGAAGGCCTCGGCCTTGAGCCGGACCGTCTCGGCGCGCACCACGCGGAAGTACTGCGGCACGAAGACCACGGTGATCGAGATGGCCGCCGCGGCGATGCCGCCGAAGAAGCTCGACTGCCCGCCGGAGATGATGATCGAGACGACGATCGCCAGCAGCAGGGAGGGGAACGCGTAGATCGCGTCGGCGATGGTCACGAGGACGCGGTCGAGCCAGCCGCCGAGGTAGCCGGAGACCAGGCCCAAGGCGATGCCGAGGAAGATCGAGGCGACGACGGCGAGTACCACGGTGAGCAGCGCCGTCTGGGCGCCCCACACGACGCGGGAGAAGACGTCGTAGCCGCCGACGGTCGTGCCCCACCAGAACTCGCTCGACGGCGGCGCCTGACGGGGGAAGGACCCGTCCGGGCCGCTGAGCTGGTTGAAGGAGTACGGGGCGATGAGCGGCGCGAGGACCGCCATGAGGATGAAGACGGCGCAGATGACGAGGCCGGCGATGAGCATGCCGCGCTGGAGGCCGACGCTGCGGCGCAGCTGCCAGACGATCGGCAGCTTCTTCCAGCGGGACTCGTGCGCGGCGGCGCCGTGCTCG
The DNA here is from genome assembly GCF_047302425.1 of Georgenia phoenicis. NCBI lineage: Bacteria > Bacillati > Actinomycetota > Actinomycetes > Allobogoriellales > Allobogoriellaceae > Georgenia > Georgenia phoenicis. The sequence goes on from NZ_CP154855.1 coordinate 1,813,080, forward strand.
ATCGGGTCGGGTGCGGTGCTCATCGTCAGTACCTCACTCTCGGGTCGATGAGGGCGGCGATGACGTCGACGACGAAGTTCGTCACGGCGACGATCACCGCGAGGAGCGCGACGATGCCCTGGACGGCGACGAAGTCGCGCGCGCCCAGGTACTGGGCCAGCTGGAAGCCCAGGCCGCGCCACTCGAAGGTGGTCTCGGTGAGGATCGCCCCGCCGAGCATGAGGGCGATCTGCATGCCCATGACCGTGATGATCGGGATGAGCGCCGGCTTGTAGGCGTGCTTGCGCAGCAGCCGTCCCTCCGGCACGCCGCGGGAGCGGGCGGCGTCGACGTAGTCCATGCCGAGGGTGCCGATGAGGTTGGTGCGCACGAGCCGGAGGAACACCCCGGCGGTGAGCAGCCCGAGGGCGACGGCGGGCAGCACGGCGTGGGACAGGACGTCGGAGATGAGGTCCCAGCGCCCGGTGCGCAGCGCGTCGAGGATGTTGATGCCGCTCGAGCCGGAGATGCGGTCCAGGGTGAGCTGGGTGCCGGGGGTGGCCCGCCCGCCGAGCGGGAACCAGCCGAGCCACACGGAGAAGACGAGCTTGAGCAGGAGGCCCGCGAAGAAGACCGGGGTCGCGTAGCAGAGGATCGCGAAGATGCGGAGCACGGCGTCGGGCAGCTGGTCGCGGCGGTAGGCGGCGATGCGGCCCAGCGGGATGCCGACGAGCAGCGCGACGATGAGCGAGAAGATGACGAGCTCGAGGGTCGCGGTCCCGTAGGTCAGGAGGATCTCGCTGATCGCCCGGTTGTCCGTCACTGTGCGGCCGAAGTCGCCGGTGAAGATCTGGCCGAGGTACTCGACGTACTGCACGAGCACGGGCCGGTCGTAGCCCGCCGCGGCGAGCCGTTCGGCGAGCTGGTCGGGCGTGAGACGCCCGCCCACCGAGGCGGAGATCGGGTCACCGACCACCCGCATGAGGAAGAACACCAGAGTGACCAGGATGAACACCGTGGGGATGATGAGCAGGAACCGCACGAGGATGTAGCGGCCCAGCCCCGATCCGCCGGACTTGGTGGCGGCTGTGGTGCTCACCGTCCGTTCGTCTGCGATCGTCACGAAGACTCTCCTCTCACGGACGGGACGGGGTGCCGCGGTAGCGGCACCCCGTCCCGTCGTCGTGGATGTTGCGCGGCCTAGCGGCCGAGGGGGGCGTAGCGGAACTTGAAGGAGGCGTCGAGGGTGACGCCGGTGATGTCGTTCTGGGCCACGGCCACCTGGGCGCCCTGGAGGTAGGGCAGGGTGGACAGGTCCTCGGCGACGAGGCGCTGGACCTCGGCGATCTTCTCCGCACGGGCCTCCTCGTCAGGCTCGGTGGCCTGGTCGAGGATGAGGTCGTTGACCTCCTGGTTCTCGTAGCCGTTGACGAGGAAGTTCTCGATGAGGAAGAACGGGGAGAGGTAGTTGTCCGCGTCGGAGTAGTCCGGGAACCAGCCGAGCTGGTAGGCGGGGTACATGCTCTCGACGCGCTCACTGTTGTAGGTGTCCCACAGCGTGGACTGCAGCGTGACGTCGAACAGGCCGCTCGCCTCGAGCTGGCTCTCGATCATCGCGTACTCCTCGTCGGAGGAGTTGCCGTAGTGGTCGGGGCTGTACTGGAGGTTGAGCGCGACGGGCGTCTCGACACCGGCCTCCTCCAGCGCGGCAGCGGCGGCCTCGGCGTCCGGGCCGCCCTCGCCGTCGCCGTACATCTCGAGCAGCGGCTCGGCGGCGCCGCTGAGGCCCTCGGGCACGTAGGAGTACAGCGGGGTGTAGGTGCCCTGGTAGATCTCCTGGCTCAGCGCCTCGCGGTCGAGCAGGTGCGCGGCGGCCTGGCGCACGGCCAGGGCCTTGGCCGGGTCGGCCTCCGGGGTGTTCTCGCCGTAGGGCTGGGCGTTGAAGTCCCAGGTGATGTAGCGGATCTCGCCACCGGGGCCGTCGTGGACGGTCACGCCGTCGTCCTCCGCGAGGTCCGCGAGGTCGGTGGGGGAGAGGTTGCGGAAGGCGACGTCGACGTCACCCTCCTGCACGGCCAGCTTGAGGGAGGTCTCCTCGGTGAAGTACTGGGCCGTGACGACGTCCGTCTCCGGCGCGCCGAGCATGCCGCCGTAGTCGGCGAAGGCCTCGTAGCGGACGAGCTCGTTCTGCGTGTAGTCGGTGATCGTGTACTGGCCGGCGAAGGCGTTGCCCTCGACGATCTCCTCCGGCGGGGTCAGCTCGGTGGCGGAGAAGACGTCCTCGTCGACGATCGGGCCGACGGGCGAGGACAGCACCTGCGGGAAGGTCTGGTCGTTCTCGCTCTTGAGGTTGAACACGACGGTGAGCTCGTCCGGCGTCTCGACGCTGTCGAGGTTGTACAGCAGCGAGGAGGGGCCGTTGGGGTCGGCGATCGCGAGCTGACGGTCGAAGCTGAACTTCACGTCCGAGGAGGTGAGCTCGTTGCCGTTGGCGAAGGTCAGGCCCTCCTTGAGGGTGACCGTGTACTGCGTGGGAGCCGTGAACTCCGCGGACTCGGCGATGTCCGGCTCGACGTCCGGGCTGCCGTAGGGGGTGTTGAGGAGGAAGGGGAAGACCTGGTTCTGGACGAGGAAGGAGCCGTTGTCGTAGGAGCCGGCCGGGTCCAGGGAGAAGATGACGTCGGTGGTGCCGACGGTGATGCCGTCGCCGCCGGAGCCCGTGGCGTCGTCGCCGGAGCCCCCGCCGCCGCCGTCGTCGGTCTCCGCGCAGGCCGCGAGGACGAGGATGAGCGCGGTCGAGGCACCAACCAGTACCCGGCGCCGCTGGTGAGCGAGGGCCATAGTTCACTTCCTTCGGAACGGAGGAGCCGCCCACTCGTGGTGCGAGCCCGGGCGGAGCTGTGTGCGCCCCGCCACAGGAGGCGGTACGCGGGTATGGAAACTAACACACCGTGTCTCACTCTCTGAGCACTTCGTGGTCGAATCGCGGTCCACATCGTGGACATGCGCTCACCCCACCCCCGCCGAGAGCCGGATTCTCCGCGCTACGTACCGCGTACCGCGGGGGCTGGCTTGCCGCACCATGGGTGGATGACGACGGCGGAGCGTCACCTGCGCGCGGCAGGCCTCGTCGCCGCCGACGGACCGGACGTGGTGCTCGAGCTCGGCTGCGGGAACGGGACGGCTCTCGCACTGCTCGCCGAGCGGCTGCCCCAGGCGCGGCTCATCGGCGTCGACCGGTCGGCGACGGCGCTCGCCCGTGCCGGGCGAGGGCTCGGGAAGGAGGTGGCGGCCGGCCGGGTCACGCTGCTGCAGAGCACGGTGGCGGAGCTCGACCTCCCGAGTGCGAGCGTGGACGCCGCGTTCGCCGTCGACGTCAACCTGTTCTGGACCGGCGCCGCGGTGCCCGAGCTCGCGGCGCTGCGGCGGGTGCTGCGGCCCGGGGGAGCGCTGCACCTCGTCGTCGCCCCGCCCGCACCGAACTCGCGGGTGCGGGTCGGGATGGAGGGTGCACTGGACGGTGCGGGCTGGAGGACGACGGCGGTCGCCGAGCGGGCGGGCCTGGTCGCGGTCTCCGCGAGGCCTGGATGAGGTGGCGCTGCCCCTAGCATGTGCGGCATGACTTCGCCGGGGGCACAGAGCGCCGACATGCAGACCGTCCACGCCTCCACGGGCAAGCCGCCGTGGGCGGCGCGCGTGTGGGCGACGTGGATCGACCTGCTCGCCTTCGTCCTCGTCATCATCCCGTTCGTCGGGTACGCCCAGGTGACGGCGGTACCGCGCGAGTACAGCGACGCCGTCGACCTCACCCCGGCGGGCATCGCCGCCGCGTGGGCCGGGGTGCTCATCTACCTCGTCCTGTGGAGCTGGAACCGGTACGTGCGCCAGGCGCGCACCGGGCAGACGATCGGCAAGCGGCGCCAGGGGCTGCGGGTCGTCGACGCGCACGGACGGACGCCGACGGCGGGGCGCCTGGTGGTCCGCGACCTCGCCCACGTCCTCGACATCCTGCCGGCGTGCCTCGGCCTGCTGTGGCCGATCTGGGACCGCCGCGGGCAGACCTTCGCGGACAAGGTCGCCGGCACGGTGGTCGTGCACGACGGCGTGCGCTGAGCTCTCGTCCGGACCGCGCCGTCGCCCTACTGCTCGGCGCGGTGGGCGGGTGGGACGTAGAGGTTCTCCTCGGGGATCTCGCGTCCTGTTGCAGTGTCGACGACGCGGGTGCCGTTGCTGTCGTCGACGATCTGCAGGTCGGAGCCGACGGGGAAGTCGTAGATGCCGATGAGGGCCGGTTCGATGGCGCAGGCGGCGTTGTAGTCGGTGATCTGCAGGTTGTTCGGGTCGGCGAGGTACTCGCTCGTGTCGATGTGGCTGGAGATGCGCCAGCCGTTGTCGACCGGTGCCTGGGAGGGCACGCGCATCATCCAGCGCACGCGGCCGACGCCGCTGATGACGTTCTTGGAGACCATGCAGGCCCCTGCCTTGGGGATGAACTCGGGATAGCTCGCCATGTCACTTTTCTCTCTCGGGTGCGGGGATCTCACGGCCCTGGTCACGCAGATAGGCCTCCATGCGTACGAGGAGATCGGCTCGGCGAGGGCCGAACAGGCGCGCGCTGTCCAGGTCGGCGCGACCCTTCTTACCTGGCTTCAGCAGGTCCAGGTCCGGCCGGGCGAAGATGACGTCGTAGAACGGGGCCAGCTGCGCGTCCGAGAACTTCCCCTTCGCGGCGAGGGTCTGGATCGGCGTCCCCCAGCGATCGCCGGCCACTGCGTTGATGTCGGCGCCACCCTCGAGGAGTCGCTCGAGGACGAGCGCCTCCGCGTCGAAGTCGTGGTCGTTGTGACCGAAGAGCGCGTGAAGTGTCGTAAGGCCCTCGTCGAGCGCCAAGGTGGAAGGATCCGCGCCGTCGTCGAGGAGACGGTTGGAGATGGCCACGCGCTGCTCCGGCTTGCCATGGCTCAGGGCAAGATGGAGCAACGTCTGCCCGGACGGGTTCACCCACGACCTTGCCAACTCAGGCTCGTAGAGCTTCAAGAACTCGGCGTAGGGCCCGGACTGTGTGATGTAGGTCAGAGTCACGTTCGCCTCACTCGCGCGGATCCTTCGATCGTGGCGCTTCGCCGAGCCGGTATCCGTCCTGCGTGGACCTGCACGCCTAGGCCGTAGCCGCCGTGTCCCACTGCCGGGGGACGAGCTGGGACATCTGGACGTCCTGGAGGGATGCCGTCGGGACGCTGACCTCGTACAGGGCGGCGTCGATCTTGGGCAGGCGCAGGCCCTCGGCGAGGTCCGCGTTGTGCCCGATATAACTGACGTGCGCGATGGACTGCCCGTCCTGCTGCTTCCACTGGTCCACGAGCCGCATCTCCAGCCCGTTCCACCGCGCGGTCACATACATCTCGAGCAGCTGCTCGACCTCCCCGCGCGGCACCTCGCGGCGCCAGCGCCCGGCGGCCGTGCGCTGGAAGCCGTACTGAGCCGGCGGCTCGACCTCGGCCACGACGACGACGTGGTCCTCGAAGACGTCGGCGTTGAGCGGGGTCTGGGCCCAGGTGGCCATCGGGCCGACGTAGCGGGAGATCTGGGGGCTGGGGGAGTGGGTGATGCGCACGGTGTCGGACTGCCAGGCGTGGCCGACGTCGACGTAGGTGGCCAGGACCTGCCAGGTGCCGTCGGCATGGGCGCGGAGCAGCTGGGACCCTGCCGGGACTCGGGAGTGGACCAGCCAGTAGAGCGGGATGATGGCCTCACGGGTGCCCACGAAGCCGTTGCCGGTGAAGGGCGGCCGGTCGATGAACGGGCCGCCGGTGATGGCCTGGGTCCGCGCGTCCACACCGCCGGTGGCGTTCTCGAACCGCAGCTGCGGGGTGCTGGGGAAGCGCAGGACGTCGATGTGGTCCGCGTCGGGCCGGTGCGGGCTGCCCGGGAATCCGAGACCGTGTGCCTCGAACAGCGCGGCGGGGGTGGTTGCGTGCTGCACGTCCGCGGCGTTGACGACGAACCCGCCGACCCGGTCGAACCCGCCCTCGAGGTAGGCGGCGGCAGTCTGAGGGGTGACGGCCTTCTGCATCAGGGGCATGGGATCTCCAAGTCGAGCTGCGTGGTTCAGGGGTCGGCTGGTGGGCGTCCACCGCGACCCTAGCGAGGTCTGCGCGCTGACACGCGGTTTCCACAGGCCTGTAGGTCGCGGCTGAAGGTCTAACGAGTCTGCCCGCGAGGTGTCCGGGCTGGCGGGCGCGCCGCTAGACCTCGAACTCGTGGACCGTCTGATGGGTGTTCGAGAGCTCCTCCACTGGAGCCCCGCCGAAGAACCAGGTGTCGGCGGGGTGACCGGACAAGCCGGGCGGGATGACCTTGGCATACTGCTCGTCCCGCACCGGTTCTCCCACCGGAGTCGATTCATAGATCGGCATCGCGACTGCAGCCACTCCGTCGGGATTGATGCGGTCGACCTGGACGGGAAAGCGCCCGTAGAGAAGAGCCCAGGTCTCGATCTCGTAGAGTCGGCTGGCGCGCGACCGTGGCAGGGTTCCTTCCACTGTCCCGTAGAACATCGGTTCCCCGGTGAATCCTGCTGGGTGGCGCTGGCCGGGCCACACCGTGATCCGGATGCGGTCCACGCCGTCTTGGAAGAAGGCGGAGTACTCCTCGCCGTCGATGACGGCGTACAGGCCGGCCTTCACTGCGGTTCTCTCATCGTTCCGCTGCTAGACCTCGACCTCGTGGACGGTCTGGTGGACCTCGCTCAGTTCCTCCAGCTGCGCTCCGCCGAAGAACCAGGAGTCGGCCCCGTGGCCGGCGAATCCCGGTGGGAGGACCTTGGCGTTCCGCTCCCTCACGGGCTTCCCGACCGGGGTGGTCCTGTCCACCGGCAGTGCGACCGCCGCCCGGCCGTCGGGGTCGAGGCGGTCGACCTGGACCGGGAAGCGTCCGTGGAGCAGCGCCCAGGTCTCGACCTCTAACAGCCGCGTGGCACGGGCGCGCGGCAGGCGGGCGACGACGGTGCCGTCCTCACGCTGCCGTTGGTCGCTCCCGCTGGGCGCCGTCAGTCCGGGATCGACGGTGACGAGGATGAAGTCGATGTCCGACCGGAAGATCGCGCGGTATTCGACGCCGTCGACGACGGCGTACTGGCTAGTTCTCACTGCGCCCCCCTCAATGGTTCAGGTTCTTATCATCGCTGCTCTCGGGTGGCCACTGATCGCCGTTCACAGCCTGCAAGCGATTGCGGCGGACAGCCCGCTGGCGACGTCGGTTCGGAGGTCGCGCGTCACTTTGAGGAGCGCGCGGCGCTGAGGTTTCCGCCGCGCTTGGGGCTTTCGCTTGATACCCGCCGGACCCTACTCCTCAGACCGGAAGTACCTCGCGGCCGCGAGCTGGTAGGTGCGTCTGCATGCGCGCGAGGAGGTTTGCCCTCCGGGGACCGAACAAGCGGGCGCTGTCCACGCTCGAGCGGCCCTTCTTGCCCGACTTCAGCAAGTCAAGATCTGGGCGGACAAAGATCGCGTCGTAGAACGGGGCGAGAGCCGCACCGTTGACGTCGGCGTACCGACATATTTCATTGAGGTGCGACCTTCGTGGTCGGGCGTGGTCGTAAAGATGCCGCGCCGTCGTCGCCGTGTTCGCAGCGGTCGGTACGGCAGAAACGTTCACCCTCGAACTTCACGGACCATCTCCTGGACGTCGGATAGTTCGTCGGGGCGCACTCCACCCCAGAATGACAGCTCGCCGGGGCGGCCGGACAGCCCCGGGGGAACGACGACGTTGTTCTGTTCGTCCCGGACCGGGCGCCCCACTGGCGTGAAACCCACGCGGGGAGCCTCGAGCGCCACCGTCCCGTCCGGGTTCACCACGTGTACCTGAACGGGGAAGCGTCCGTGGAGCAGCGCCCACGTCTCGACCTCGAACAGTCGGCTTGCCCGGGAACGTGGAACTGTCGCCTGGAGTGTGCCGTCGAAGTATCGCTCCGGGACGACGCCAGCGGGTGGCTCCTGTCCCGAGGCGATCATCAGGACGATGTCGTCCTTGCCGGCGAGGTACTTCGCTCGGTACTCCACCCCGTCGACCACGGCGTACTGACCTGCCCTCATCGGTCCGTCGGGAGGTCTGCGAGTTGCCACTTGTTCCCGTCGTACACGCCGATGAAGCGCCTGGTGCCATCGGGCAGGGTCTGCCACATCTCGGCGCCTTCGGGCACCCGCTTCAGCCCTTGGAGGGTGTACTCCGGGCCGTAGGCGTGCGCATGCCCGGCAAAGCCGTTCCCCCGGAATGGGTTGTTCTTCGCGAGCGCGTCCTTGAGGGTCTCAACCTCCGCCTCGCGTAGGGCCACTGCGGCCTCGAGGTCCGCGAGCGTCTCGGGGGAGGCGCCGGTGCGCACGGCGTCCTGTAGAGCGGCCTCGGCCCCGCGCACCCGGGAGTCAGCGAACTCCGTCCACGCCTGTGTCCGCTGCGTGCTGTCAGGCAGGCCGCGGATCTCGTCGAACAGGGAGCCAGACCCGTTGCGTGCTGGCAGGTCCATTGCCTCGTCCAGCATACCGAGGACGTCCGGCACCGTGTACGAGGAGAGGCCGCCCCCAATGTCCCCAGCGTGGAAGCGGATGCTGAACATCGACGTGTCCGGCGTGAACGGCGACCCTGGGTAACCCAAACCGAGCTGGTGGAAGATTCGCTGGACTGAGGGGTCGAGCATGTCTGCGGACCGCGCGACGAAGCCGGTGAAGGCATCTGCCCCGTACAGGCCCTTCTGGCCGTCGAGGTGACGGATGAGGTTCTCGTCGGCGAGAGCTTCGAAGATCTTCGTATCGAGCTCCCGGTGGATAAGCTCCGGCCGGACGACCTTCTCCATGATGTCCCCGGGCATGATCGGGGGCATCTGCGAACGGATCTCCACCAGGGCACGGACCTGGCCGGAGGTCAGCTCGTCCAGCGGGGTGGCGATCAGCTCGCCGAGCCGGGCGCGGGAGAGCCCGTGACGTTCGAGGACCTCGCGGAAGGCGGGGCTCGCCAGGACCTCGCTCATCGAGCGCTGCGGCTCGATGGCATCCGTGTCGTACCGGGCCGTACCGCCCGGGGGTGGTGCGTCACCGCCGTTGACGTCAGCTGTTGCACCGTCGTCGGCACCGCGGGTGACGTCGTCGGCGACGTCGCTGGGCGTCAGCTCGTCGACAAGGGTGCCGGAGCCCGCACCAGAACTGGCGGAGCCGCCTTGGCGCGGGGTACCGGAGTCCACGATCGTGTTACGTGCGCCACTTCCCCCATCAGGCCCGGAGGACCCGCTCGTGGGTGCGTCAGTCCCGCCCGCGTGGGGAGCCGGGGAGTGCGACGGGGAGCCGGTGTAGCCCTCGGGGCTGGTGCCGGCGCCACCGGGCTGGTCGGACCCGCCGGGCTGGCTTGGTCCGGGCTGACCGGACCCGCCCGGCTGGGCTCCGTCGGTGAGGTTGTCGCTGACGCCGCCGGCGTTGACGGGGACCGGCTCGGGCGCGGGGGCCTCGGCGGGCTGCTCGCGGACAGGCGCGGCGTCGGGGTCGCGCACGGGCGCCGTGTCGGTGCTCGGGGCGTCGTAGTCGGTGCCGCGGCCGCCGCCGGGCACGTCGCCGGTGTCGAAGCGGGTGGGGAAGTCGGGAACCTCGAGGTTGCGCAGGCCGTCGGTGAGGCCGTTGAAGAGGTTGGAGATGGTGGGCGCGATGGCCCGGCCACCGCGGATGCCGAGTGCCACGGGGTCGACGAAGTCGAGCACGTTGTTCGCGCGAGTCAGCCAGCTCGCCCCGCGCCCGGCGCGTCCGGCGGTGGACCCGCCCTTGATGGAGGAGACTGCGGCGCCACCGGGGATGATGGCGGTGACGACGTTGAACGCGGTGCCGCCCAGGGCGCGTCCGTAGTCGCCCTCGGCCCACGCGTCCCACATGATGATGCCCTTGCCCATGCCGGCCCACGCCTCGCCGGGCGGGATGTCGCCCAGGCCGACGAGTGAGCCGATGGCGTTCCACGTGCTGCCCAGGGTCTCGGTGGAGAAGCCGTTGCCGTCGATGCCGACGAGCAGGCCCAGACCCTCGACGGTGCCCCACACGCCCTCGACGAGGACGCCGTCCCACACGAAGCGCTTGACCTCCACGGCCGCGGCCTTGGGGCAGTGGTCCTTGCGGTCCACGGCGGAGCCCCACGGCATCGCGACGTCGCTGCTCAGCTCGCTGACGCCGTAGCCCAGGGGGTCGTTCTCGCTGGTCGCCGCGCGCCACGGGGCCGCGCAGTACAGCGCCCGGATGGCGTTGGCGCACCGGCGCTCGGCGTCCCACAGCGCCACCTGCTGGGTGTTCACCCGGTTGACCAGCGCCGTGTTCTCGTCGACCAGGTCCTGGTCGTACTCCCACTCGGCGTTGCCGGAGATCCTCTCGCGGAAGGCGTAGGCGTCGGCCCGCACCGCGTCCAGGGCGGACTTGATCGGGCGGATCTCGGCGGCGAAGTCGCTGAGCGCGGTGGCCACGGACTCGAGCGCGTCGCCGAAGTCGCGGGACTTGGTCTCCACCTCGTCCATCACCGCGAGCAGCTGGGCGGCCTCGGGCGCCTCGTAGTGCGCCGCCAGCCCGCGCCACTCGGCCACGACGCCCGCGCCGTTGTCGCGCACCGCCCCGGCCTTGGTCCGCAGCGTCGAGGCGCCCGCCTCGACCGCGTCGGGGTCCAGGTCCTGGCCCGGGATCGCCGAGGGGTTGATCCCCGACGCGTAGCACATGTCCGTCATTGCCCCTCCGGGCTCCCCGTGCCCGCACCCGCGGGCGCCCAGACCTCGGTACCGCCGGCGGCCGCGGCCGCGGCCTGCACCTCACCGGCCATCTCGAGGTCACCGTCGATGTAGGCGCGCGTCGCTGCGCTGGCACCACCGACGGCGTTGTTGATGCGCGTGCCGATCGACTCCAGCGTGGGCGCGTAGTGCTCGAAGAACCCGATGAGGGCGTCGGCGATGACCGGGCTGTTGCCGGTACCGGCGGCCGCGGCCTCGGCAGCCGGCGGCAGCTCGTCGATCGTCCCGGACAGCAGGTCAGCCGCCGTCCCCACGGACGTCAGCACCGTCCCGACCCCCTCGGGGGTGATCCTCCAGCCCGCCACTGTGTCAGCCGATCGCGTCGACGGCGCTCTTGGCCCGGCTCAGCGTGGACTGGGCCGTGGCGTCGGTCTTGGTCAGCGACTCACGCAGGGTGCGGATGATCGTGCGCACCTCCTGGGCGACGGCGTTCCACCGGGCCTCCTTGGCGGCGTACTCCTCCGAGACACCGGTGGCCTCGTAGTCCGCCATCGCGGCCTTGACGTCGGAGTCGCGCTGGTCGATGAGGGACTCCAGGCGCGCGGCGACGCGGTTGAAGTTCTCCTGGGCCGTCTGCGAGGCGGCCTCGTCGTAGTCGCGGCGGTCGGCAGCGTTTCCGGTCATGTCGTTTCCCCTCAGCCTCGGGCGCTGAAGCGCGCGGCGTCGAATGCGGTGGCGGACTCGGTCGCCCGGGTCTCGTCAGCCATCTGCTGGTCACCCTCGATGAAGGTGCGGTCCATGCCGGCGATACCGGTGAGGACCGAGGACAGCGCGTGGTTGAGGTCCACCGAGATCCGGTCGGTCTCCGACTTGAACCGGTCGAACGCGGCGCGTCCGGCGCCGTTGAACTTGCCCTGCAGCGGCTCGGCGGCCGCGGCGAGCTCGCGGACGAGGGCACCGAGGTCCTCGTTGGAGCTCGACGTCTTCTTGGTCAGCGTCCCGAGGACGTCCGACCCCATGGCGAACTTCATGACCTTCCCCTCCCGATCGGGTCCAGCGGCTTGGACCGCTACGGTGCACGATGCTGACACAGGCCCGGGGGAGGGACCAAGGGATCAGCCGTGTTTCGCATGGGGAGAGGTCCCCATGGACACGAGCACGCGCATGGTCTCCGCTGCGACGGCGACGCCGGCCCGGTGCGCGTCGGCCAGCGATCGTGCGGTTTCCGGGCCGGGGACGTCACCGCCGGCGGCGAGCGCGCGGCTGCGGTGCAGCGGCACGAGTGGGGCGTCGAGCCCGAGCCGGCGCGCCGTCGCGAGCAGTGCGGCACCCGGCAGCGCGGTGCCCGTGACGGCGACGGGGACGACGACGCAGCGCCCGTGCGCCCCGCCGTCCCGGACCGCCGTGGCCGCCGCCGTCAGGCCGGCCGCGTGCGCCCCGCAGACGAGGACGCACGCGCCGGGAAGGTGTGCCGCCGCGCCCACCAGCGACCCGGCGTCGTGCAGCTCGAGGTCCGCTGCCGGGACGGGCGGGGCGGAGGGGAGCCGGGCCGCGAGGGAGCCGCCCCCGTGGTCGAGCAGGGCCACGCGCCGGTGCCCGTACGTCGTCAACGCCCACCACAGCAGCCCGGTGACCGTCGTCGTGCCGACGCCGCCGGCCACGCCCGCCACGGTGACGCGCGCGCCGGGTGGCACGGGGGCGTCGAGCCAGCGGCGTGCCTCGGGCGGGACGACGACGCTCACTCGCCGTCCTGGACCACGCACGCGCCGCCGAGCACGGCGGCGAGCTCGTAGGCGACGGCCACCCCGACCCTGCCGCGCTCGCCCCACGGGGCGACGGCCTCCACCCACCACACCGGGTCGGGGAGGCTCGGGGCGTCGGGCAGCAGCCGTCCGATCTCCGCGCGGTTGGCGACGTCGTTGGGCTGCCACACGCTGAGCACCGCGTCGTCCCCGGTCCCGTCGCCGGTGCACAGCTCGTGGACCGCGCCGCCGTAGAGGGTGCGGACCCGCAGCTGGTCGTCCACGGCCGCGCCGGCCCGCAGGAGCGCCTCGACGTCCGGCGGGGTGGGGGACAGGACGACGATCTCACGAGGCATGGGGGCCACCTTCCGGGAAGAGGGCGAACTGGGCGAGGTGCGGCCGCTCGCCGCGGCGCAGCACCTTGGCGCGGCCCGCGGGCAGCGCCTCGGCGTAGGTGCCGGGGAAGACCTGGCCCTCGCTGCGGTCGCCGGCCATGAGGACGCCGGTCCCGCCGGTGTCCCGCAGCGCCTGGAGGATCGGGTCGTACAGGGCGCGGGAGGCGCCGGCCACGGGACGGGTGAGCAGGACGTGCAGGCGCAGGTCGCGGGCTGCGGGCAGGTAGGGCCGCAGCGGGCCGAGCGGGTCGGTCCCGCCGGAGGCGAGGATGTCGTAGTCGTCGACGACGACGACGATCCGCGGGCCGGTCACCGGGCCCTTGCCGGTGCGGTTCTCCAGCTCCGCGGCGATCGACGTCGCGAGCGACAAGGCGAGCGGCGCACTCGTCGCGAGCCCGCCGAGGTACTCCTCGGGGCAGACCTCGGCCAGGCCGCCGCGCACGTCGCACACGGCGACGACGAGCTCGTCGGGGGTCGCACGGTCGACGAGGCCGGTGATCGCCCCGCGCAGCAGCGTCGTCTTGCCGCACCGGGTGTCGCCGAAGACGAGGAGGTGCTGGTCGCGTCCGGTGACGTCGAGCAGCTCGTAGCCCATGGTGTCCTGGCGCAGGCCGAGGGGGACGGCGTCGGGCTCGTCGAGCGGGTCGGGCAGCTCGGCGGGGGACAACTCGGTGGGCAGCAGCCGGATCGGCGGGGCGGCCGGCCCGCCCCAGGCCTCGGCGACGGCGTGGGCGAGATCCTCGACGGCGCCACCGACCGGGCGGGCGTCGTCGTCCGTGGTCTCCAGGACGGGCAGGGCGACCTGCGCGAAGCGCTGGTCCTCGGTGAGCACCCGCCCGGGCTGGTCGGCGCGCAGCGTCGCGGAGAGCTTGCGCCCGATGCTCGACTCGGCCGGGTCGTTGAGCCGCAGCTCCACCCGGGTGCCGACGAGCGACTGGGTGTTCATCCGCAGCTCGTTGAAGCGGGTCATCGTCGCGACGACGTGGATGCCGTAGCTCCCGCCGCGCTGGAGGAGCTCGGTGAGCGGCTCGTCGAGCTCCTCGAACTCCGTGCGCGTCGCGCCGATCCCCTCGACGAGGAGGACGACGTCGGCGGCCGCCAGCTCGGGCACCCGCCCGGCCGCGTGCTCGGCGCGCAGCATCGCCAGGGAGTCGATGTCGTGGGCGGCGAAGACCCGCTCGCGCTGGGCGAGCATCCCGTGGAGCTCCTCGAGGAGCCGGCGCAGCCGCTCGCGGCTGGCGCGGGTGGCCACGCCCCCGACGTGCGGGAAGGACTGGATGCGGCCCAGGCCGCCGCCGCTGAGGTCCATGCCGTAGACGGCGACCTCGCGCGGGGTGTGGGTGAGGGAGAGGGACGCGGCGAGCGTCCACAGCAGGGTCGTGCGCCCCGACTGCGGGGCGCCGATGATCGCCACGTGCCCGCCGGCGCGGGTGAGGTCGAGGGTCCACGGCTCCTGGCGCTGGCGGCCGGGGTCGTCGAGGACGCCGAGCGGTGCGCGCAGGCCGCCGCGGGCGGACTCCGCCTGCAGGCCGCGGCCCGGCACGTGGCCGACGGGCCCGAGGACCTCACCGAGCGCGACGGTCGTGGGCAGCGGGTCGAGCCACACCGGGCGGGTGGGGGTGGCCGCGCCGGAGAGCCGCTCGACGATGACGTCGACGAGCGTGGCACCGGTGGTCGGGCGCACGAGCTCCGGCTCGGCGGAGGCGTCGCCGTCGTCCAGCCCGTTGAGCCGGGCGACGCCCTGGTAGACGGGCAGCCGCAGCGGTCGCGGGGTGTGCTCGGTCGTGGGCTCGGGTGCCACGTGCACCGGCCCGGAGACGTAGGCGGCGCGGAAGCGCTGGTAGACGGTCGTGTCGACCTTGAGGTAGCCGAAGCCGGGGACGGCGGGCAGGTGGAAGGCGTCGGGGGAGTCGAGGACCACCTGGCTCTCGGCCTCGGAGAAGGTCCGCAGGCCCAGGCGGTAGGACAGGTAGGTGTCCAGGCCGCGGAGCTTGCCCGCCTCGATGCGCTGGCTGGACAGCAGCAGGTGGATGCCGATGGACCGGCCGATGCGCCCGATGGTGAGGAGCAGGTCGACGAAGTCGGGGTCCGCGGTGAGCAGCTCGCCGAACTCGTCGATGACCACGAGGAGGTGGGGCAGGGCGGGCAGGTCGGGGCGGCTGGTGGCCCGCAGCTCGCGGTAGTGGGTGATCGACGGTGAGCTGCCCGCGTCACGGAGCACCTGCTGGCGGCGGACCACCTCCCCGGCGATCGAGGCGCGGGCCCGCTCGGTGAGGCCGGCGTCGTCGGCGAGGTTGTCGATGATCCCGGCCACGTGCGGGAGCGTGGCGAAGGGCGCGAAGGCGGCCCCGCCCTTGTAGTCGACGAGGATCATCGACAGGTCCTCGGGCGGGTGGGACAGCGCGAGGGCCGCGACGAGCGTGCGGAGCATCTCGCTCTTGCCCGAGCCGGTCGCCCCGACGCACAGGCCGTGCGGGCCCATGCCGAGCTGGGCGGACTCCTTGAGGTCGAGCAGGACCGGCCGGCCGGCGTCGTCCAGGCCGATCGGCACGCGCAGGAAGTCGCGCGAGGAGCGCGGCCGCCACCCGGCCGCCGGGTCCAGCCGGGTCGGGTCGCCGATGCCGATGAGGTCGCCGACGCCGATGGCGGCCTGCGTGGCCTCCTCGGTCTCGCTCACGCTCAGCCGCAGCGGGGTCAGCGCCCGGCACAGGCCCTCGAGGAGGGCGGGCGGGACGTCGTCGAGGACGGCGTGGACGGCGGGGGTGCCCTCCTCGCGCAGGTCCTCGACCGTCAGCGCGCCCGCGGCGTCGACGGTGACGCGCACGGCGACGTCGGAGGGCTCGTCGAGGCGGTCGGCGAGGAGGTGGACGACCGTGACGCCGAGGGCCGCCGGGGTGAGCGCCTCGTCGACGTGCGGCAGGGTGCCGGCGACCTCACCGTGCTCGTCGGCGAGCACGAGCATGCGGGGTCCGAAGCGGGCGATTGGGCCGGCGGAGCTGCGCTGGGCGGAGGCCACGCGCTGGGCGCGCTCGGCGAGCTCGGGGCCGACGACCCGGATGAGGGAGGCGAGGTCGGGGGTGACGCGGCGGACCGGCACCGGGCCGTCGAGCAGCTCGTCGTCCACGAGGTGCGGCACGGCCCCGAGCGCGGCCCAGTCGGCCGCGCGCTCGGGGGAGTGGGTGAGGGCGAGGACGAGGTCGTCGGGGGCGTGGAGGGCCAGCGCCTGGGCGAGCAGGGCGCGGGCGACCGCCAGCGTCTGCTCCCGCGGGCCGATGACGGCGACCTCCCCGGCGAGGTCGAGCGGCACCGGCACGGGCAGCTGGTGGACGGTCGCGTAGCGCTGGGCGATGCCCTCCGCCTCGGCGAGCATCGTCGGGTCGAAGGGCTGGGTGGGGTTGGGGTCCTCGGGCAGCGTCACCGGGAACCAGGCCCGGTCACCGGTCCCCACCCGCAGGTGGAGGAAGTCGCGGTCGGCGCGGCGGCGCTCCCACCGGCGCGCCGGGTTGCGCACGACGTCGGGCAGCGCGGCGGGGTCGGGGTGGACGCTGCGGGCGTGCTCGCGAACACGGTCGGCCCGCTCGCGCAGGTCCCCGCGCAGGGACTCGAGGTAGTCGAGGTACCGCTCGCGCTGCGTGCGGCGGTTGCGGGCGGCCTGCCCGCGCTGGGTCAGTGCCATGCCCACCCCGCCGACGATCGCGACGACGAGGATGACGATGCCGAGGAGCACGAACAGCGGGTTGTTGCGCAGCACCATCATCATCGTCATGGACGCGAGCGCGCCGACGACCGGCAGGAGCGCCTGGAGCGGCAGGCCGCCGCCGGACTCCCCGAGCGGCGGCGGCGGGGAGACGGCGACCGGCTCGGCGTCGGCCACCGGGGGCACGACACGGGCCGGGCGGTGCACCTGCTCGAGGGTCATGCCGCCTCCCCGAGGGACGCGCGCAGCAGCGCGGCGGCCGCCGCGGCGTAGGCGGCCCGGGCACTGAGCCCCAGCCGTGCCGCGGCCGCTCCGCCGGCGCCGAGGGCGGCCACATGCGGGAGGCGCAGGACCGGGACGGGGGCCAGGTCCGCGACGACGGCGGCGCTCGCCCCGCCCGTCCCGCCGACGTCGACGAGCACGAGGTGGACCGGTGCGGCGCCGTCGGCGGCGAGCGCGGCGGCCAGGGCGAGGCCGCGCTCGGCCGGCCCGCGGTCCGCCCGCGCGAGGATGGCGACGGCGTGGGACGAGGCGGCCACCTCGCGTCCCTGCGGGAGGTCGCGCACGCCCCAGTCGGTGAGGACGACGTCGAAGAACCGTCCCGCGCCGCTGATGACCGGCACCCAGTCCGCCCGGGTGGCGGGGGCCGCGCCGTCGCCCACGGCGAGGAGACCGGACGCGGTGCGCGGGCCGAGGTCGCGGAGCTGCCCGGCGCGGGTGGCCCCGGCGGCGCGGCGCGCGGCGTGCGCGAGGGAGGGCGGGTCGCTGAGCCCGGCGGCGGCGGCGAGGGCGCCACCGCCGCGCGCGGCGTCGACGAGCAGCACCTCGCCGTGGCGGCGGACGGCGAGCGCGGCGCCGAGGCGCGCCGTCGTCGTCGTGGCGCCCGCACCGCCGTCGGCCTGGAGGATCGACAGGCGCCGGCTCGTGGGCACGGCCCGGCGTAGCTCCCCGTCGGCCGTGGTGAGCCGGCGCAGGAGCGCGGGGGCGCCCGTCGCGACGCGCAGCGGGTCGGCCAGGGCCGGCATCAGAAGGTCTCCAGCAGCCGGCCGTAGACGCCCAGCACGCCGAGGAGGAGCGGGAGGACGCCGAGCACGGCGAGCAGCTCGGCCAGGTCGCCGAGGCGGCGCAGCCGCGCCTGCTGGCGGCCCGAGGGCTCCAGCGCGCCGGCGACGGCGACGACGGCGGCCACCGCGGCGGCCACGGCCGCGGCCAGCAGCGTGTCGTGGGCCGCCACCGGACCGGCGAGGGCGACGACGAGGGGCACGGCCACGCCGGCCCACATCGCCACGACCTGCCAGCGCAGCGGCAGGCTGCGGCTGCGCAGCGCGAGCACCGCGACGACGAGCAGCCCGAGCACCGCGGCGATGCCCTGGCCGGAGGTGAGCAGCCCGCTCGTCGCCCACGCCGCGGTG
Organism: Georgenia phoenicis; assembly: GCF_047302425.1. NCBI lineage: Bacteria > Bacillati > Actinomycetota > Actinomycetes > Allobogoriellales > Allobogoriellaceae > Georgenia > Georgenia phoenicis. The sequence continues at coordinate 1,831,043 of NZ_CP154855.1, forward strand.
AGCGCGACGGCGACCGTGGACCAGGTGAGGGAGCGGTAGGAGTCCTCGAGGGTGTCGCGCACCCGCCCGGCGGCGGGGGGCGCGCCGTCGAGCGCCTGGTCGTCCAGTGCGGTGAGGCCGGAGGAGGCCATGGCGTACCAGGGGAGCAGCCCGGCGAGGAAGGCGGTGACCGCGGCGACGACGGCGTCGGCCTCGGTGGCCGGCAGCAGCACGTCGAGCGCGGTGGCCAGGACGGTGAGGACGATGCCGGCGGTGGCGCCGGTGAGGGCCCCGCGCGAGGAGCGGCCGATGCCGAGTCCCGCGCCGAGCACCACCCACGCGGCGAGGACGCCGAGGCGCAGGGTGACCTCCCCGGTGAAGAGCGTGCCCGCGGAGACGACGAGCGCGGGCACCAGCCCCAGGCCGACGGCGAGGAGGACGGTCCCGGCGTAGCGCCGCCCGGCGCGGCCGAGCGCGGCGGAGGCCAGTGCCGCCACGGCAGCAGCCGCGCCCACGGCAGGCAGTCCCACGGCGCCCTGCGGTGTCGGGTCGAGGAGCGGGACACCGGCGAGGAGGAGCCCGGCGACGGCGACCGCGAGGCCGACGACGACGGCCGTGACGGCCTGGCGGGTGCGTACGGTCCAGCGGTCGGCACGCTCGCCGAGCCGGTCCGCCGTCGCGTCGGTGACGTCGGCGACCTGCGGGGGCGGCGGCGCGTCGGCGGAGCGCACGAGGCGCAGCACCTCGCCGTCGCGCAGCCGCTGGGTGACCGCGTCGGCGTCGAGGGCGACCTGCTCCCCGGTGACCCGGACGAGCGCGACGGTCTGTGGGAGGTCCTGGGGCTCCTCGCGGAGCAGCTCGAGGAGCTCGGGGAGCATCGCGCCGAGCTCCTCGGTGGAGGGGACGACGACGTCGGCGCGGTGGGTGGTGCCCACGAGCGTGAGCCGGGTGTAGTCGCTCACCGCTGCCCCTCCGCCGTCTGGCCGAAGAGCGGGCGGTCGGTGTTCGCCTGGATGAAGGACCAGCCGGCGCAGCCGGCGCAGGCGAGGGCCGCGATGACCGTGCTGCCGACGAAGCGGCGCACGTTGTCGCGGGTGAGGCGGCGGCTGCGCAGGTCCCCGTGGAGGAAGGCGGCGCGCAGGCGCTGGCGCCGGACGCGCGCGGACTCGAGGAGGAGGGCGTCGGAGTCAGCGGGCACGGGTGCTCTCCATCCAGGTTCCGGCGATGTCGACGATGCCCTGGACACGGTCGCGCCCGAGGTGGGCGACGACGGCGTCGAGCCGGTCCCAGCCCGGCTCGCCGAGCCCGCCGAGCGGGAAGTACAGGCCCGGGATGCGGGGGCGGCCGACGACGCGCGCGTCGAACCGTTCGGCGAGATCGGTGACGGCGAGGCCGAGCTCGCGCACACCGGGCGGGCCGATGAGCATCCCGAGCGCGGTGGGCGGCGCCGAGAGCAGGGAGTCGAGCGTGAGGTCGCGGCGCCCGGTGCGTGCCATGACGAGCCCGAACAGCGGCATGTGGTGGGCGGCGAGGGTGGCGAAGGCGCCCGGGAGGGCCTCGAGCGCGCGGCGGGTCGCGTCGCTGCCGGGGGCGCCGACGCCGAGGAGGAGCTGGGTGGTCTCCTCCAGCCCCTCGGCGGTGCGGTGCAGCTGCAGGGTGCCGCTCAGCGGGTGCGTCGCGTCCCCGCTGAGGACGAGGGCGGTGTCCTGCGGCGCGCGGCCGCGGACGAGCTCGGTGAGCGCGCCGCGGTCCCAGCGGCGCAGCGCCGGCTCGTAGGGCCCCCAGCCGGCGGGTGCCGCGCCGAGGAGTTCCTGGGAGAGGATCTCGGCCGTCCCGCCGAGGAGGGTGGTGTCGGCGGCCTTGTGACGCACGGACTGGGAGACGACGAGCTGCACGGCCTGGGCGGGCGCGGGGCGCAGGTAGCGGACGGCGACGTCCTCCTGCGCGCGGATCGGTGTGGCGTCGAGGACCTCGGAGACCCGGCTCAGCCGGCGCCCGGTGAGGCCGTCGCGGAGCGTGCCGTCGATGCCGCGCACGGCCCAGCCGCCGCCGGTGTCGAGGAGCAGCTGGCGCATCGGGTAGGTGAGGCGGGTGACCTCGTCGCTCACGAGGATGACCCGGTGGCCCTCGGTGGCCGCCCGGGAGACGAGGTCCGCGCGCAGCTCGCTGAGGTAGGCGACCTCGGCGCGCGTCTCGGAGACGAGCGCGCCGGCGGCGTAGCCGTCCTGGCCGGGGTGGGGCACGCTCATCGCTGGACTCCTTCGCCGGTGAGGGTGAGGACGACGTCGCCGAGGTGCAGCGTCGAGCCGAGCTCCGCCGCGGTCTCGGCGTGGGCCTCGAGCCGCCGGGTGACGCCCGCGGTGTCGGTGACGAAGGTGCCGTTCGTCGAGGCGCGGTCGGTGACCCAGGCCGTGCGCCCGTCCCAGCGCAGGGCGGCGTGCGTCTTGGACACCGTGCGGGCGAGGTCGGTGAGGGGGACGAGGCCGTCGACCTGCTCACCCGGCCGCGGCTGCGGGTTGCGTCCGAGCAGGGCGGTGCCGACGACGACGTGCCGTCCGCCGTCGGCCGTGACGAGGGTGAGGCCGCCCTGCTGCTGGGACGGCGCGGGCTCGGCGTGCCGGCCGGGCGCGGGGGGAGGCGTCGTGGCGGGAGGCGTCACGGGCAGCGACGCGGTGCCGGCCGCGGGTGCGGCGGGGCGCGGCGCCCACGACGCCCCAGCGCCCGGTGTGGGGCTGGCCGGTGCGCCCGCCCCTCTCCGAGAGCCGGACTCCGCCGGCCCGCCCGCGCCACCCGCGCCGAGAGCCGGATTCTCCGGTGGAGTCGGTGCCCAGCCTGCGGGTGAGGGCGGTGCGGGAGCCTGGGGTGCCGCAGCGCGGGTCGGCTGCTGGGCAGCGGCCGCGGGCGGCTGGGCGGCGGCCCGGCGTGACCGGGAGCCACTGGCTCGCCCGGCGGTGTGGCCGGTGGTGGCGGTACGCAGCGGGTCGCGGCCCCGGCGCACGTCGAGGGTGACGCCGTCCCCGCCCGACGCCGTCAGCACCCGCCCGTAGAGGGGCGCGCCGGTGAAGAGGTCGACGGTGCGCAGCCCGGCGACGAGCCCGCCGAGAGTCCGCCCGGTGAGGGCGAGGGCGAGCAGCGTGCCGAGCACGTGCACGAGCACGGCGGCGACGCCGAGCACGGGGTCGAGGAGGGCCAGCGCGGCGAGGGCCACCGCGACCACGGCGTCGACGACGACGGCCAGGGCGCGCGCACCGCCGGTGGCCCGGACGCACCCGGCGAGCAGCGTGGGCAGTGCCCCGGGGGCCACGGGCGCCGCCGTGCCGGTGGGGGCGCCGCAGGCGGGGCAGCGGTCGGTCGGCTCGCCCAGGGGGTGTGCGCACACGCCGCAGGTGACCGCAGGAGCGACCGTCATCGACCCGTTCTGCCCTTCCCTCGATAGGCACGACACCGGCGCCGGGCGAGGCGTGCCCCGAGCGCCGGGACGATAGTGGCACACGGAGGCGCGATCCCGGGTATCAGCCCAGCCCGCACCGCCCTCCTGTGGAGCCCGAGGGCTCAGGCGGCCGGGGCGTCCATGGGCCGGCCGGTCTCCAGCAGCGTCTTGAGCCCGGACAGCGACCACGGCCAGCCACCGCCGCCGCCCTCCGGGTCGCCGCCGCCGTTGAGCTCCTCGGCCTGGTCGGGCGCGGCGCTGACGTCGTGGGTGAGGACGACCTTCGTCTGGCCGTTGGGGTACTCGGTCAGCTCCCAGGTGAGGCGGGTCGCCGGCGCGCCCGGTCGCCAGGTGGGGCTCCACGACAGGACGAGGAGGCGCGGCGGGTCGATCTCGACGACCTCGCCCTCGATGGCGACCGGCCCCATGCCGAAGGCGACCATGTCCGGCGTGGAGAGGTTGCGGTACGTGCCGCCGGGCCGCGGGTCGATCTCGACCTCCCCGCCGTAGCCCCACTGCTTGGTGTACTCGGAGGTGGTGATGGCGTCCCAGACGCGTTGGGCCGGGGCGTTGATGTAGATCGTGTGGATGACGTCGGTGCTCATGACGGGTCCTTGTCCTCGAGACGTTCCTTGAGATCGATGAGGGCGTCAGCGGTGCGCGCCCTGTCGGTGTACTTGCCGATCCAGCGGCGGTGGATCTGCTGGACCGGGACCGGGTTGAGGTAGTGCTCCTTGACCCGGCCGACCTTGCGGGTGGTCACCAGGCCCGCCGCCTCGAGCAGGCGCAGGTGCTTGGAGACGCCGAAGCGCGTCATCTCGACGTGCTCGGCGACGACGGCCTCGAGCTCCCCGAGCGCACGCCCGTCGCGCTCGAAGAGGGCGTCCAGGAGCAGCCGCCGGACCGGGTCCGCCAGCGCCTTGAACACGAGGTCGTCGTCCACACCGGCAGCATAGGTGACCAAACAGTCACCTAACAAGGTCCCTCGCGCACCTTGCGCCCGCTGGTCCTCCGTGCGCCCGGGGGTGGCTCAGCCGGCTACAGGGGCGAAAAGCTCGCTGGCGTAGCGGTCGAGCAGACCGGCCACCTGCTCGGGGTGGCTCAGGGCGGCGAGGTGGCCGCCGTCGACGTCGTCGGGCACGATCCCGAGGCGCTCGCGGGCGAGGCGGTGCTGGAAGTCGCGGGGGAAGAGGCGGTCGTCGCGCCCGGTGATGACGCGGGTGGGCACGTCAGGCCACGCGGCGAGCGGCCACGGCTCCGCGAAGGGGCGGCTGGACTGGTCGCCGCCCCGCTCACCCTCCTCGGCGAACAGCGACGGCGGGACGTCGTGTCCGTAGAGGACGGCCTCGTCCTCCAGGTCCGTCTCGCTCAGGCCGATGCTCCGGGCGTGCTCGACCATCGCGTCGTGCTGGCCGGTCACCCGCCACCAGTCTCCGCCGGTCTCCCCGGGCATGGGGACCATGGCGTTGTGGAGGACGACGAGCCGCACAGGGAGGCGCTCGCAGACGAGCGGGGCGGTCAGGGCGCCCATCGACAGGGCGACGACGGCGAGGTCGTCGGCACCCGGCGGCACCGCGGCGACGACGGTGTCGACGTACGTGGCCAGCCCGGCGTCGTCGTCCCCGGCGGGGAGGTCGACGGGGACCGCGCGGTGGCCGCGGGCCTCGAGCTCACGGGCGACGAGGTGCCAGACCCAGCCGGAGCCGCCTGCGCCGGGGAGCAGCATGAAGGTAGCCATGGAGGAACAGACCGACGGGCCGGGGCAAACTCACCGCCGCCCCGTCGTCGCCCCCAACGCGAGTACGCACCTACGGTCACTGCACGGCCCGTCCGGCCGCTGCTGGGTGACCGTAGGTGCGTACTCGGCGGAGAAGGGGTCAGGCGCGCAGGGCCGGGAGGAGCTTGTCCTCCGCGATCTTCAGGAAGGGGGCCTGGTCCTGGGCCACGTGGTGGAGGTAGATCTCCTCGAAGCCGAGCGCCTCGTACTCGCGCAGCCGCTCGACGAGCCCGGACACGGAGTCGGTGACGATGACGGCCCCGGCGATGACGTCGTCGGGCACGTACCGGCCGATCTTGTCGAAGTCCTCGGGGGTCGCCGTGTCGTGGGCGATCGGCTCGGGGAAGGTGTTGTTCTGCCACTGGTCGCGGGCGATGTCGCGGGCCTCGCTCATCGTCGGCGCGAGGGAGACGTGCACCTGCAGGGCGAGCGGGCCGGTGCCGCCGCCCTCCCGGTAAGCCGCGACGATCTCGCGCACCGACTCGAGCTCGGCGTTGACGGTGATGAGGCCGTCGGCCCAGCGGGCGGCGCGCGCGGCGGTGGCGGGGGACAGGGCCGGTGCGAGGAGGGCGGGCGGCTGCGGGGGCAGGGAGTACAGGCGGGCGCGCTCCACGGTGACGTGGCGGCCCCGGTAGGTGAGCTCCTCACCCGCGTGGAGGCGGCGGATGACCTCGACGCACTCCTCGAGCCGCTCCTGGCGCAGGTCCTTGCCGATCCACTTCTCGCCGGTGACGTGCTCGTTCATGTTCTGCCCGCTGCCCAGTGCCACCCAGAAGCGGCCGGGGAACATCTCGGCCAGCGTCGCGGACGCCTGCGCGTGGACGGCCGGGTGGTAGCGCTGGCCCGGCGCGCTCACCGTGCCCAGGCGCAGCCCGGTCGTGGCGAGCGCGGCGCCGAGCCAGGACCACGTGTAGCCCGAGTGCCCCTGCCGCGCCGACCACGGGGCGAAGTGGTCCGAGCACATCGCCATGTCGAAACCGGCGCGCTCGGCCTGCTGGACGTCGCGCAGCAGCTGGGACGGGGCGATCTGCTCGTGGGAGGCGTGAAAACCGTAGCGAGGCATGCCTCCTGTCTAGCGTCCGCAGCCTTGCGCGGCACCCGGAGGGCCTTGCCCGGCACGGACGCGGCCGGGAATACTCGCCCGGGTGATCCGGCGCCTCGCTCTCGTCAGTGCCCTGCTTCTCCTCACCGCCTGCTCCGGCTCCGACGACGACGGGCTCGACGACGCCGCCTCCGGCCTCGCCGCGGCGCTCGCGGACCGCACGCTGGACGGCGTCACGCTCACCGACCCGGCCGGCGCTGACGCCGCCGTCGAGCAGCTCGCGCCGCTGGCCGACTACGAGCTCACGGTCGAGGCCGGCGAGGTGACCCGCGGCGAGGAGGACGACGCGAGCGTCGAGCTCGCGTGGACCTGGACCATCGAGGACCACGAGTGGGCCTACACGACGAGCGCCGAGCTCGTGGAGCAGGAGGAGGGCTGGGCGCTCGCGTGGGACCCCGCCGTCCTCGCCCCGGAGCTCACCGCCGACGAGCGCCTCGAGGTCGTGCGCACCCTGCCCGAGCGGGCCGCCGTCCTCGGCGCGAACGACGAGCTCATCGTCACCGAGCGTCCCGTCGGCCGCTACGGCCTGGACAAGACGCTCGTCGAGGAGGCCGAGGTGGGCCAGCGCGCCGAGGAGGTGGCCACCGCCCTGGGTGTCGACCCGGCCGCCTTCCGCGAGCGCGCCGAGTCGATGGGCCCGCGCGCCTTCGTCGAGGCGATCGTGCTGCGTCCCGAGGACGTCGAGGGCACGGTGGCTCCCGGCTTCACCGACATCCCCGGCGCCCGCGTCGTCCAGGACGAGATCCCGCTGGCCCCCACCCGCGAGTTCGCCCGGGAGCTGCTCGGCCGCGTCGGGCCGGCGACGGCGGAGGTCGTCGAGGCCTCCGAGGGCCGCGTGCGGGCCGGCGACGAGGTGGGCCTGTCGGGCCTGCAGGCCGCCTTCGAGGACCAGCTGCGCGGCACCCCGGACATCGAGGTGGCCGCCGTCGGCGCCGGCGACGCCCGCCGCACCCTCTTCACCGCCGAGGGCACCGAGCCGCAGGACCTGCGCCTCACCCTCGACCTCGGCGTGCAGACCGCCGCCGAGCAGGTGCTCTACTCCAGCCCGGACACGCAGGACTCGGCCAGCGCGATCGTCGCGCTGCGGCCCTCCACCGGCGAGGTCCTCGCCGCAGCGAACGGCCCGGGCAACGGGGGCCTCAACGCGGCGACCGCGGGCCAGTACGCCCCGGGCTCCACCTTCAAGGTCGTCACCTCCCTCGCCCTGCTGCGCGCCGGCCTCGCCCCCGAGGACGTCGTCACCTGCTCGCCCAGCCTCACCGTGGACGGCCGCGAGTTCACCAACTACGACGACTACCCGGCCTCCGCGCTCGGCGAGGTGCCCTTCCGCACGGCCCTGGCCCACTCGTGCAACACCGCGCTCATGTCCCAGCGCGACCTCCTCGACGACGGCGACCTCGCCGCCGCTGCCGAGGCACTGGGCATCGGGGTGGAGCGCGAGCTCGGCTTCCCGGCCTACCTCGGCCAGGTCCCCGCCCCGGAGAGCGAGACCGAGCAGGCCGCCTCGCTCATCGGCCAGGGCCGCGTGCTCGCCAGCCCGCTGGCGATGGCGACGGTCGCGGCGTCGGTCCAGGCAGGCCACGCCGTCGTCCCCCAGCTCGTCGCGGACGCGGACGACGGGCCCGCAGCCGCCGAGCCGGCCCGGCCGCTCACCGAGGAGGAGGCCGCCCAGCTGCGCGAGCTCATGGGCGCCGTCGTCAGCGAGGGCTCGGGCATCCTCCTCGCCGACGTCCCCGGCGAGCCCGTCCTCGCGAAGACCGGCACCGCCGAGTTCGGCAACCCCGACGAGAGCGGCGCGCACGAGACCCACACGTGGATGGTCGCCGCGCAGGGCGACCTCGCCGTCGCCGTCTTCGTCGAGACCGGCGTCTCCGGCGCCCAGACCGCCGGCCCGCTCCTCGAGCAGCTGCTCACCACCCTGGCCCGCTGAGCCGGCTCAGACGAGGGAGCGCTCCTCGAGCGCCGCGGCCAGCTCCGCACCGGTGTACCCGGCGTGGAGGAGCACGTGGAGCAGCAGCCGCGCCTTGCGCCCGGACAGCTCCCCGGCCATGAGCACCCCCGCCTCGATGAGCTGCGCCTCCGAGCCGATGTACCCGTAGGTGGCCCGTCCCGTGCCCCCGCGCAGCGTGCGGGAGGCGACCACGACGACGACGCCGTCACCCACCGCCGTCGCCAGCTCGCGCGAGGTGGCCGCGGAGACGTGGCCGAGCCCGCTGCCGTCGACGACGAGGGCGCGGAAGCCGGCGGTGAGGAGCGCGCGGACCATGCGGCCGTCGTCGGCGAGGGGCGCCTCGACGAGCGCGACGTCCACCGGCCCCGCCTCGGGCGGCGGCAGCGGGGCGGGCCGGACGGGGACGGGGGAGGAGAAGCGGGCCCGGCGCTCCTGCACCCGCCCCACGGGACCGAAGCCGGGGGAGGTGAAGGTGTCGAGCGCCGTCGAGCTCTCCTTGGTCACCCGCGCGGCGAGGTGGATCTCGTCGTTGAGGACGACAAGGACGCCGCGCTCGCGCGCCTCCGGGGCGAGGGCGACGCGCGCGGCGGCGAGGAGGTTGGCGGGCGCGTCGGTGCCGGTGAGGTCAGCCTGGCGCATGGCGCCGGTGACGACGAGCGGCTCGGGCCGGTCCCACACGAGGTCGAGGAGGTAGGCCGTCTCCTCGAGCGTGTCGGTGCCGTGGGTGACGACGACGCCGCGCGCGCCGTCGTCCACCTGCGCCCGGGCCCAGGTGAGGGCCGCGAGGACGTCGGCGACGTCGACGGAGGCCGAGGGTTTGGTGCACACGGAGGTGGCCAGGACGGCGGCGAGCTCGGCGAGCTCGGGGACGCCGCGGACGAGGTCGACGGCGTCGAGGCGCGGCTGGGCGGTGGCGTCCGGCTCGGGGGCGGTCATCGCGATGGTCCCGCCCATCGCGGCAACGGCGAGGATCGGCTGCATCCGCCCAGGATGTCACCCGCGCCCGGCGCCGCCCGACCGGCCCCCACCCCCTTCGCCGAGAGTCGGATTCTCCGCGGGACCAAGGGCCCGGGACGAGCAGCGGGCGCCTCCCGCACACTCGACATATGGCACGATTCTCGCCCGCCGTGGCCGCCACCGCCGCGCTGCTGCTCACCCTGTCCGCCTGCTCCGACCCCGCGGAGGAGAGCGCCGCGGCCCCGGAACCCGCACCGCTGCTCGCCGAGTACGGCCTCGACGGGATGAGCGGCAGGGAGATCGTCGACCACCTGGACCGGCTCGGCGGGGCGGACCGCCCCACTGAGCTCATGGCCTCCGTGCGCCCCGACGAGCTGCTCGTCTCCGACGGCACCGAGGAGCTCGCCGTCGCGCTGCCCGAGGACGAGTTCTACCTCTCCGTCGCGCCCTACGTCGACGCGAGCCACGAGTGCTACTTCCACTCGCTCACCACCTGCCAGGGCGAGCTCGCCGAGGCGGACATCGAGGTGACCTTCACGACGGCCGACGGCGAGGTGCTCCTCGAGGAGGCGACGACGACCTTCGCCAACGGCTTCGCCGGCTTCTGGCTGCCGCGCGACGTCGAGGGCGTCCTCGAGGTCACCCACGACGGCCGCACCGGTGAGGTCCCGGTCGCCACCGGCGAGGAGGACCCGACCTGCCTGACGACGCTCCAGCTGACCTGACTCCGCTCGCCGGGTGCCCGGCGCGGTCCTAGCGTGGGCGCATGAGCGAGCAGCCCAGCGGCACCATCAAGGACCCCGAGGACTGGACCACCGGCGAGGAGCCCGCCACGGGAGCCCAGCTCAGCTACCTCGGCACCCTCGCCCGCGAGGCCGGCCGGGAGGTCCCGGGGAACCTCACCAAGGCGCAGGCGTCCAGCCTCATCGACGAGCTCCAGCAGGGCAGCGAGCGCGTCAGCGGGGACTGACCTCCTCGGCGGTGGGGGTGGCGCCCAGGCCGCCGAGCACCCACCGCAGGCCCCGGGTCGCCGCCTGGCCCGCGGCGACGCCGAGCGTGGCGTCGCGGCGCGGGCGGTCGGGCAGGCGGAGCGGCTCGCGCGCCCAGCGGGGCAGGGTCGCGACGGCGGCGCGCCCGATGAGGGCGTAGCCCGCCCGTGCGGGGCCGGTGACCGGTGGGCGGTGGAGCAGGAACTGCGCCGCCTCCAGCGCCTCGGGCGTCGAGCGCAGCTCGGGGCGGTAGCGCTCGAGGGCGGCGACGAGCTCGGCATGCGTCGTGGGCACCGACTCCCCGCCGAGGCGCCGGGCGACGCCTGCGGCCTGGCCGATGTACGCGTCCGTCTCCGCGGGCGTCAGCGGGCGCGCGCCGAAGCGCTGGTGGGCGGTGAGGAAGCTGTCGACCTCGGCGACGTGCACCCAGATGATGAGGTGGGGGTCGTCGGCGCGGTAGGGGACGCCGTCCGTCGTCGTCCCGGAGATGTGCCGGTGCACGGCGCGGACGACCGCCACGGCCCGCTCGGCGTCCTCCACCCGCGCGTAGGTGGTCTCGGCGAGGAAGGTGCTCGTGCGGGCCAGCCGGCCCCAGGGGTTGGTGCGGTAGTCGGAGTGCTGGGCGACTGCCGCCATGGCGAGCGGGTGGAGCGACTGGAGGAGCAGGGCACGCAGGCCGCCGACGTACATCGACGCGTCCCCGTGGACGCGCTGGATGGGGGAGTTCGGCTCGAACCAGCGCTCGCCGGGCTCGCCGTGGATGCGCCGGCGCGCGTCGTGGGCCTCCGGGCCGGCGACACGTGCGAGCAGCAGGTCGCTCAGCCGCCTGCGGGCCGCGTGCACGGGGGTCATGCCCACCAGTGTGCGTGACCGCGGCCCGCCCGTCGTGACCGGGCGGCGTGCACGACGCCCCGACGGCGCGGACGGGCGGTCCTGCGCCTCCGGGGCGACGGTCGGGAGCGGGAGCGGCTCAGCGGCGGGTGGTGCCCCGGGTGTCGTCGACCCGGCGGCGGGGCCACAGCGCGATGGCGAGACCGGCGACGACGCTGGCGATGTGCAGCCAGTTGTCGGCCCAGTTGATGTTGAGGATGTTGGTGTCGGGGTCGTCCACGACGAACAGGCCGTAGACGAAGGTGGCGCCGTACCCGATGGCGAGCAGCCACCCGTAGGTGCGGGCGCGCGAGTCGCTGCTCCACAGGACGAGGCCCGCGACTCCGATGATGATGTGGACGATGTTGTGCAGCGGGTTGATCGCGAAGCCGAGCAGCGTCTGGTCGTGGTTGTGCTCGGTGAAGCCGTCGAATCCGGTGACGAAGAAGCCGGCCACGCCGACCAGGGCGTAGACGACACCGATGACCAGCGCGAGGTACTGGTGTGGTCCCCGGGTACGTGCAGCAGTGCTGGGCTGAGCCATGGTTCACCCTCCAGTTCAGGTCGAGCCACCAGGCTCCACCACACCGCACGCCCCCGCACGCCGGGGTGCCTCAGGTGGCGGACCGGGCGCCGTCCCCGCTCTCCCGGATGGCGATGACCTCACCGAGGCGGGTCACCTCGAGGAGGAAGCGGACGAGGTCGGGCGGGTCGACGAAGGTCGTGGCGCGCTGACCTGCCGTGAGCCGGGCGAGGCTGGCGAGGGCCAGGGAGTCCATGAAGGTGACCGCGCGGGTGTCGACCTCGACCGGAAGGTCGCGCGAGCGGGCCTCGGTGACGGCGCGCTCGAGCTCACCCTCCATGACGGCGTCGACCTCACCGCCCAGCTCGAGCAGGACGCTGTGGGGGCGCGTACGTACCCGAACCCAGCCTGCCGTTCCGTTCATGACGTCCCCCAACGCCGTGCGACCGTTCCCGTGAGGGTGATCATGGCACGGACGCGGACACGCGGGCCCCCACTTGTACCCGTGTCTCAGCGGTCATCGGCCGGCACGACTGCGGCGCGGTCCGCGCGCGTCGCTGCCCGGCGCGACGGTGACGCGTTCATGCACAAGGCGTGGACAAGTATGTGGATAAGGGTGGCCCCGGCGCGCGGCGCCCCCGTCCCCGGCCTAGCGTGTCCGGCACCCACACCAGCACCGGGAGGACCCGTGTCAGCTACCCAGTCGGACCACCCCCTCGCCGTCGTCACCGGCACCTCGAGCGGCATCGGCCGTGAGGTCGCCATCCTCCTCGCCGAGCAGGGCTACGACCTCGTCGTCTGCGCGGAGGACGAGGCCGTCGCCACCGCCGTCCCCGCGCCCCCGGGCCTCAGCGTCGAGGCGGTCCGGGCGGACCTGTCCACCTACGACGGCGTGGAGGACCTGGTCGATGCGATCGGCGACCGCGACGTCGACGCGCTCGTCCTCAACGCGGGCATCGCCGTCGGCGGGAGCTTCGTCGAGACCTCCCTCGACGACGACCTCACGCTCATCGGGCTCAACGTCACCGCCAACGTCCACCTCGCCAAGCGCCTCCTTCCCCGGATGGTCGCCGCGGGACGCGGGCGCGTCCTGATCACCGGCTCGGTCACGAGCATGATGCCGGGCCCCTACTACGCGACCTACAGCGCCTCCAAGGCCTTCCTCCTCAACTTCGCGCAGTCGGTCCGCTACGAGCTGAAGGACACCGGCGTCACCCTCACGACGATGATGCCCGGCCCCACCGACACCGAGTTCTTCGCGCGCGCCGACATGGAGGACACGCGGGTGGGGCAGAGCGACAGCAAGGACGACCCGGTCCAGGTGGCCCGCGACGGCATCGAGGCGATGCTTGCCGGCAAGGACGACGGCGTCGTCGGCTCGACCGTGCGCAACACCCTCATGTCGCGCGGTGCCAAGGCACTGCCCGAGCAGGCCAAGGCGGCCACCCAGGCCCGGCTCACCAAGCCCCAGGACCAGGGGGAGTGACTCTCGGGCGGCGGGTGCGCCGTCGTCGTCCTAGCGTGGACGGATGCGAGCCATCGGAGTGACCACGCCAGGGGGACCGGAGCAGCTGGAGGTCCTCGACCTGCCCCTTCCCGAGCCCGGGCCGGGAGAGCTGCGCATCGCCGTCGTCGCCGCGGCCGTCAACCCGACCGACACGGTGCTGCGCGAGGGCGTCGGCACCGACGGCCTCGAGCCGCCGTGGGTCCCCGGCATGGACGCCGCCGGCGTGGTCGACGCCGTCGGGGAGGGCGTCGAGCTCGCCCCCGGTGACCGGGTGGTCGCGATCGTCGACCCGCGCACACCACGCGGCGGCGCGTACGCCGAGCTCGTCGTCGTCCCCGCCGACGGCGTCGCTCGCCTGGCCGACGACGTCGACCTCGTCGCCGCGTCCTCCCTGCCGCTCAACGCGCTCACCGCCCGCCACGCCCTGCGGCGCATGCGGGTCCCGCACGCGGGCACCATCGCGGTGACGGGCGCCGCGGGCGCCGTCGGCGGCTACGCGATCGAGCTGGCCAAGCACGCGGGGCTGCGGGTCGTTGCCGACGCGAAGGAGGAGGACGTCGCCCTCGTCGAGTCCTTCGGCGCCGACCTCGTCCTGCCCCGCGGGGAGGGCTTCCCCGCCGCCGTCCTCGAGCACGAGCCGGGCGGCGTCGACGCGCTGCTCGACGCCGCCGTCATGGGCGCGCCCGTCCTCACCGCGGTGCGCGACGGCGGTGTCGTCGCCTGCGTCCGCCCCTTCGACGGGGAGCCTGAGCGGGGCATCGACGTCTACACCGTCACCCCCGCCGACTACGTGCACGACGGCGAGGGGCTGGCCGAGCTCGTCGACCTCGCCGTGCGCGGGGTGCTGTCCCTGCGGGTGGCGCGCACCCTGCCGGCCGAGGACGCCGCCGAGGCGCACCGGCAGCTGGCGGCGGGCGGCACGCGCGGGCGGCTCGTCCTCACCTTCTGACGTTGTGCGGCGCGCGGGACGTCGCCGGCCGCTGGCACGATGGCGCCATGACCCACCCCGTGAGGATCGCCGTCCAGCTCCAGCCCCAGCACGCCGACTACGCCCAGATCCGCGACGCCGTCCTGCGCGCCGAGGACGCCGGGGCCGACGTCGTCTTCAACTGGGACCACTTCTTCCCCCTCACCGGGGAGCCCGACGGCCAGCACTTCGAGTGCTGGACGATGCTCGGGGCGTGGGCGGAGCAGACGAGCCGCGTGGAGATCGGCGCGCTCGTCACGTGCAACAGCTACCGCAACCCCGAGCTGCTGGCCGACATGGCCCGCACGGTCGACCACATCAGCGGCGGCCGGCTCATCCTCGGCATCGGGGCCGGCTGGTTCGAGCGCGACTACCTCGAGTACGGGTACGACTTCGGCACGGCCGGGTCGCGGCTGGCCGACCTGTCCGAGGCACTGCCCCGGATCAAGGACCGGTGGGGGAGGCTCAACCCGCCCCCCACCCGTGACATCCCGGTGCTCGTCGGCGGGGGCGGGGAGCGCAAGACCCTGCGCTACACGGCCGAGCACGCCGACATCTGGCACAGCTTCGCCGACCTCGAGACGCTGCGGCACAAGAGCGCGGTCCTCGACCAGCACTGCGCCGACATCGGCCGTGACCCCGGCGAGATCGAGCGCTCGGTCGGCGTCAAGGGCAGCCCGAGCGAGAGCGGGGAGGCGCTCGTCGAGGCCGGTGCCACGCTCTTCACCGTCTCCGCTAGCGGCCCCGACTACGACCTGTCCTCCCTCCGCGACTGGGTAGCCTGGCGCGATGCCCGCTGAGCCTCGCAACGCCGTGCGCCCGACCTCGCCACGGCACGCCTCCCAGCCCGTGCCCCAGCTGCTCCGCGGCTTCCTCATGGGAGCAGCCGACATCGTCCCCGGCGTCTCCGGCGGCACCATCGCCCTCGTCCTGGGGATCTACGAGCGGCTCGTCCACGCCATCTTCACGGCGTCCTCCGCGCTCGGGTCGCTCGTGCGCGGTGACCTGCGCGAGACCGGACGCCGGCTCGCGGCCGTGCCCTGGGTCTGGGTCATCGCGCTGCTGGCCGGCATCGGGGCCGCGATCGTCCTGCTGTCCGGACCGCTCGAGCGGCTGCTGACCGACCAGCCCCAGGCGATGGCCGGGCTCTTCTTCGGCCTCATCCTCGGGGCCGTCCTCGTCTCCTGGCGCCTGGTCAAGCGCCCCAGCCCCCGCCTCGCGGTGGTCGCGCTCGTGGCCGCTGTGGCCTTCGCGCTCTTCCTCGGGCTGCAGGACACCAGCCAGGCCGCCGGCACGGAGGCGGTGACCCGCCCGGCGTGGGCCTTCTTCCTCGCCGGCGTGGTCGCCATCTGCGCGATGATCCTGCCCGGCATCAGCGGCTCGTTCATCCTCGTCCTGCTCGGGATGTACACGGAGGTGCTCGGCGCGGTCAACGACCGGCAGATCGGCGTGCTGCTCGTCTTCGTCCTCGGCGCGGGGCTGGGGCTCGCGGCCTTCTCCTCCCTGCTCACCTGGCTGCTCGACCGCTACCACGACCTCGTGCTCGCCGCGCTCATCGGGCTCATGCTCGGGTCCCTGCGGCTGCTGTGGCCGTGGCCGCACGGCCTGGAGAGCACGGTGCTCGGCGCGCCGACGGACCCTGTCGGTGCGCCGGTGCTGCTCGCGGTGCTCGGTCTCGCCGTCGTCGTCGGGGTGGACCGGTGGGGCCGCGTGCTGGCGCGGCGCCGCGAGACCGCGGACGCCTAGCCACCCGCGCGCCCACACCCGGCACGGGCGGGGCAGGTGGCGGGGCCCACTCCCGCTTGCCGACCCGGGTGACGCCCCTGACCGTTGGGGGATGACGACGCGCGAGGAGCTGCAGGACATCGCCCACGACCAGTTCGGCTGGGACGACCTGCGCGGCGGGCAGCTCGAGGCGATCGAGGGCGTCCTCGAGGGGCGTGACGTCCTCGCGATCATGCCCACGGGCTACGGGAAGTCCGCGATCTACCAGGTGACGGGCGTCGTCCTGCCGGGGGCGACCGTCGTCGTCTCCCCGCTCATCGCCCTCCAGGGCGACCAGATCGCCGGGATCACCGACGCACCCGAGGCGCCCGACGCCGTCGCCCTCAACTCCGCGCTGCGGGCGGCGGACCGCAAGGAGGCGTGGCAGGCGGTGACGGCGGGGGAGGCCGAGTACTTCTTCCTCTCCCCGGAGCAGCTCGCCAAGGACGACGTCGTCGAGCGGCTCGCGCAGGTGCGTCCCTCGCTCGTCGTCGTCGACGAGGCGCACTGCGTCTCCGCCTGGGGCCACGACTTCCGCCCCGACTACCTGCGCCTGGGCCACGCGATCGAGCGGCTCGGCCGCCCGCCGGTCATCGCGCTCACGGCGACGGCGGCACCTCCCGTCCGCGACGACATCGCCCGGCGCCTGGGCCTGCGCGACCCGCTCCTCATCACCCGCGGCTTCGACCGGCCCAACCTCGAGCTGCGCGTGGTGCGGCACGTCGACGCCGCGGACAAGCGCCGGGCGCTGCTCGAGGACGCCGCGACGCTGCTCGGTCCCGGCCTCGTCTACGCGGGGCGGCGCAAGGACACCGAGGCCTACGCCGCCGAGCTCGCCGAGCGCGGCCTGCGGGCCGCGGCCTACCACGCCGGCCTGCGGGCGCAGGTGCGCGAGCAGGTCCACGACGACTTCTCCGCGGGGCGGCTCGACGTCGTCGTCGCGACCTCCGCCTTCGGCATGGGCATCGACAAGGCCGACGTCCGCTTCGTCCTGCACGCCGACCCGCCCGGGTCGCTCGACAGCTACTACCAGGAGGTGGGCCGTGCCGGGCGTGACGGCGAGCCCGCCCTCGCGGTGCTCCACTACCGGCCCGAGGACCTCGGGCTGCGGTCCTTCTTCGCGACGGCGAGCGTGCGGGAGGAGGACCTGCGGGCGGTGCTCACCGCCGTGCGCCGGGCCGACCGGCCGCTCGGCGCGACGGCGCTGCGGAACGCCCTGGAGCTTCCGCCCCGGCGGGTGACCGCCGCCGTCAACCTCCTCCAGGAGGTCGGCGCCGTGACGCAGACCCGGCGCGGGGTCAGGGCGCGCGGGAAGCAGCGACCGGGTGACGTCGTCGCCCTCGCCGAGGAGCACACCGAGTCCCGTCAGCGGGTGGAGCGCTCGCGCGTGGAGATGATGCGGGGCTACGCCGAGACGCTGTCCTGCCGCCGTGAGTTCCTCCTCGGCTACTTCGGCGAGGACTACCCCGGACCGTGCGAGAGCTGCGACACCTGCGCCGCCGGCACCGCCCAGGAGCGGGCTGCCGAGGACGCCGCGGCGGCCGGCGACGGGCCGGGCATGCAGGACGAGGTGGTCCACGAGCAGTGGGGCCGCGGCACGGTGATGAACACCGAGGACGACCGCCTCACCGTCTTCTTCCCCGACGAGGGGTACAAGACGCTGTCCAAGCAGGTCGTCGAGGAGCAGGGCCTCCTGCGGACCTCGGAGTGATCCCGCGCAGAGCGCGCGGCGCCGTCGTAGCCTTCCGCAGATGGACCCGGTAGCGGCGCTCAAGCGCGTGGCCTACCTCCTCGAGCGGGAGCGGGCCGAGGCTCGGCGTGCCACCGCGTTCCGCAAGGCGGCGGCCCGGCTCGAGGGGCTGCAGGCCCGGGAGCTCGAGCGACGCCTCGCCACGGGGACGCTCACCGAGCTGCCCGACGTCGGCCAGCGGACGGCCGGCGTGGCGATGGAGGCGGCCCGCGGCGAGGTGCCCGACTACCTCGCGGCCCTGGAGGAGCGGGCGGACGGCCCGCTCGCGGAGGGCGGGGAGGAGGTGCGCGGCTGGCTGCGCGGGGACCTGCACTCCCACTCCGAGTGGTCCGACGGCGGCACCCCGATCCTCGACATGGCGCGTGCCGCCGTCGAGCTCGGGCACGAGTACCTCGCGCTCACCGACCACTCGCCGCGGCTCACGGTGGCGCGCGGGCTGTCGCCCGAGCGGCTGCGGGAGCAGCTCGACGTCGTCGAGGAGCTCAACGCGGAGCTCGCACCCTTCCGCATCCTCACCGGTATCGAGGTCGACATCCTCGAGGACGGCGGGCTCGACCAGGAGCCCGAGCTGCTGGCCCGGCTCGACGTCGTCGTCGCCAGCGTCCACTCCAAGCTGCGGATGGACGCGCGCGCGATGACGCGGCGGATGGTGGCCGCCGTCGAGCACCCGCTCGTCGACGTCCTCGGGCACTGCACGGGACGGCTCGTCACCGGCGGCCGGGGCACGCGCCCGGAGTCCGAGTTCGACGCGGAGGCGGTGTTCGGGGCGTGCCTGGACAACGACGTCGCCGTCGAGCTCAACTCGCGCCCGGAGCGGTTGGACCCGCCGATGCGGCTGCTCGAGCGGGTCGTCGAGCTCGGGTGCCGGATGGCGATCGACACCGATGCCCACGCGCCCGGTCAGCTGGAGTTCCTCGACCACGGCTGCGCCCGCGCCGCCGAGGCCGGCGTGCCGCGCGAGCGCATCGTCAACGCCCTGCCCCTGGAGGACCTGCTGTCCTGGACCAACCGCTGACAACGCCCCCTGCCGCCGAGAGCAGAGTTCTTCCCGGACCTGTGGACGGGCCACCCGTCCACAGGGGCCGGATCAGCGGGGGCGCGGCTCGTGGACGTCCGGTCGCAGCCGCTCGGGGATGCGGTCACGGTCGAAGGTGATCGCCGTCTGGCCGTGCGGGGTGGGTCGTCCGTCCTCACCGAGGTTGACGAAGACGATCGAGTCGATCGTGAGGATGCTGTGGCGGGTGAAGAGGTTGCGCACCTCGGCCCGCATGGTCAGCGAGGTCCGCCCGAAACGGGTGGCGCGCAGCCCCATCTCGACGATGTCGCCCTGCGTGGCGGAGCTGAGGAAGTTGATCTCCGACATGTACTTCGTGACGACGCGCTCGTTGCCGAGCTGGATCATCGCGTAGATGGCCGCCTCCTCGTCGATCCACCGCAGCAGGCTGCCACCGAAGAGGGTGCCGTTGGCGTTGAGGTCCTCGGGCCGGATCCACTTGCGGGTGTGGAAGTTGATGTCGTCGGAGTGCATACGTCCAGGTTAGGTCGGTGAACCGGGCGAAACCCGGCGCAGCGGGCGTGCGACCCGCCACGGCCCGGCGGCGACGAGGCGGCCCTTGACGGCGCCGGTTCGGCGCAGGACCCTGTAGCCCTCCGTCCGGCTGGAGGCACCCATGGGCACGCTCGTCTACGCAGCCAACGTCTCCCTCGACGGCTACCTCGAGGACGAGACCGGCGCCTTCGACTGGTCCGTGCCGAGCGAGGAGGTGCACGCCTTCTGGAACGAGCACGAGCGGCGTATCGGCACCTCGCTCTACGGGCGGCGCATGTACGAGGCGATGCGCGTGTGGGAGGAGGACGACTGGCTCGTCGACGCACCCGCCATCGTCCGCGAGTACGCGACGATCTGGCGGGACGCGGACAAGGTCGTCTACTCCTCGACGCTCGACGCCGTGACGACGGCGCGTACCCGGCTCGAGCGGCGCTTCGAGCCCGAGGCGGTACGGCGCCTCAAGGAGGAGTCGGGCGCGGGCATCAGCGTCGGGGGAGCGGGCCTCGGCGCCGAGGCCTTCAGTCACGGGCTGGTCGACGAGTGCGTCCTGCTCGTCCACCCGGTGCTCGTCGGGGGCGGGAAGCCCGCGCTGCCGCGAGGTGTGCGCCTCGAGCTCGAGCTCCTGGACCACCGACGCTTCGCCAACGGGGTGGTCTGCCTCCACCACGCGGTGCGGACCTGAGGAGAGGCCCGGCGTGTGGTGTGCGCAGACGTCCAGCTGATCCACCCGGTGAATCAGCTGGACGTCTCGCGCACACCTCACCACGCCCGCCGTCGCGGCGGGTCCGCGCCCGCCGTCGATCTGGAAGGATCGCCCGCATGAGTGACCAGCCGGGACCCCTGCTTCTCCTCGACTCCGCCTCCATGTACTTCCGGGCCTTCTTCGCCCTGCCCGAGACGATGACCGCGCCCGACGGCACGCCGGTCAACGCGGTGCGCGGCTTCCTCGACGCCATCTCCCGGCTCGTCGAGACCCACCGCCCCTCCCGGGTCGTCGCCTGCTGGGACGACGACTGGCGCCCGGCGTTCCGGGTCGAGGCGATCCCCTCCTACAAGGAGCACCGACTCTCCGACGACGGCGGTGAGGAGGTCCCGCCCGCGCTCACCGCCCAGGTGCCGATCATCGTCGACGTGCTCTCCGCCGTCGGGATCCCGCGGCTGGGATCGCCCGGCTACGAGGCCGACGACGTCATCGGCACCCTCGCCGCCCGCGAGGTCGCTGCCACCGACCGCGCCCCCGAGGTGCTCGTCATGACCGGTGACCGGGACCTGTTCCAGCTCGTCGACGACGCCGCCGCCGTCGCCGTCCTCTACCCGGTCCGCGGGCAGAAGGAGCCGCAGCGGATCGACGAGGCGTGGCTACGCGAGAAGTACGGCGTCGTGAGCGGCCAGGCCTACGCCGACATGGCCACCCTCCGCGGCGACCCGAGCGACGGGCTGCCGGGCGTCGCGGGGATCGGGGAGAAGACCGCCGCCTCCCTGCTCGCGCAGCACGGCACGCTCGCCGGGATCGTCGAGGCGGCGAACGACGCCGGGTCCTCCCTCACCGCGACGCAGCGCAAGCGCATCCTCGCGGCGGCCGACTACCTCGCCGTCGCGCCGACCGTCGTCCAGGTGGCCCGTGACGCACCGGTGGCCGACGACCGCGGCGAGATCGGCGACGTCCCGGCGGACGGGGACAAGCTCCTCGAGCTCGCCGAGCGCTGGGGCCTGGAGTCCCCGCTCAAGCGGCTCGTCGACGCCTGCGCCGCCGTCTCCTGACGCGGCGCGGTCACCGGGTGGCCCGGTGACGAGGGATGTCGGCCGGGAACTGTACTCTCGGCGCAGCAGGTGGCACGACGCGACGACGGAAGGAAGCCGCCGATGGACAGGCAGCAGGAGTACGTGCTCCGCGCGATCGAGGAACGCGACATCCGGTTCATCCGGCTGTGGTTCACCGACGTCCTCGGCGTGCTCAAGTCCGTGGCGATCGCCCCGGCGGAGATCGAGGCGGCCTTCGCCGAGGGCATCGGCTTCGACGGCAGCTCGATCGAGGGCCTCACCCGCGTCTACGAGGCCGACATGCTCGCCAAGCCGGACCCGGCCACCTTCCAGCTGCTGCCCTGGCGCGGGGACGAGAACGGTGTCGCGCGGATGTTCTGCGACATCCTCACCCCCGACGGCGAGCCGGCCCGCTCCGACCCGCGCAACGTCCTCAAGCGCACCCTCGAGCGCGCCAAGGACGCCGGCTTCACCTGCTACACCCACCCCGAGATCGAGTTCTACCTCTTCGAGCAGCGCAGCAGCCTCGACGCGCCCCTCGTCCCGATCGACACCGCCGGCTACTTCGACCACGTCGCCCGCGGCACCGCCCACGACTTCCGGCGCGACACCATCACGCTGCTCGAGTCCATGGGCATCTCGGTGGAGTACTCCCACCACGAGGCCGGCCCCGGGCAGAACGAGATCGACCTGCGCTACGCGGACGCCCTGTCCACCGCGGACAACATCATGACCTTCCGCACCGTGGTCAAGGAGGTCGCCCTCCAGCAGGGGATCATGGCCACCTTCATGCCCAAGCCGCTCATCGAGTCCCCGGGCTCCGGCATGCACACGCACTTCTCGCTGTTCGAGGGCGACGCGAACGCCTTCTACGACCCCGCGGGCCAGTACCAGCTCTCCGCGACGGGCCGCTCCTTCATCGCCGGCCTGCTCCACCACGCCGCCGAGATCACCGCCGTCACCAACCAGTACGTCAACTCCTACAAGCGCCTGTGGGGCGGCGGGGAGGCGCCCAGCTACGTGTGCTGGGGCCACAACAACCGCTCCGCGCTCGTCCGCGTGCCGCGGCACAAGCCGGACAAGGGCCCCTCCACTCGCGCCGAGTACCGCGCGCTGGACTCCGCCGCCAACCCCTACCTCGCCTTCGCCGTCCTCATCTCGGCGGGCCTCAAGGGCATCGAGGAGGGCTACGAGCTGCCCGACGGCGCCGAGGACAACGTGTGGGCGCTGTCCGACGTCGAGCGCAAGGCCATGGGCATCAAGCCGCTGCCCGGCAGCCTCGAGCAGGCGCTGGAGGTCATGGAGTCCTCCGAGCTCGTCGCCGAGACCCTCGGTGAGGACGTCTTCGAGTTCTTCGTCCGCAACAAGCGCCAGGAGTGGACCGAGTACCGGTCCCAGGTCACGCCCTACGAGTTGCGTAGCCTGCTGCCCGGCGTCTGACAGCCGTGCGCGCCCCCACGCCCACCCAGGAGCTGCTCCGGCTCGGCTTCACCGACCCGCGCCGGGCCGAGCAGTTGCTGGACGAGCCGGTCC
The DNA here is from genome assembly GCF_047302425.1 of Georgenia phoenicis. Taxonomy (NCBI): domain Bacteria; kingdom Bacillati; phylum Actinomycetota; class Actinomycetes; order Allobogoriellales; family Allobogoriellaceae; genus Georgenia; species Georgenia phoenicis. The sequence goes on from NZ_CP154855.1 coordinate 1,853,452, forward strand.
TCGCCGGGCCGCTCGCGCGCGCGGAGGACGCCGGCGCGCCGCTTCCGACGGCCCTGGGCCGGACCGCCGACCCGGACCTCGCGCTCCTCACCCTCGTCCGCCTCCTCGAGGCGTCTGCGGACGACGACGGCGCACCGGACCTCGCCGGCGTGCTCGCCTCCGAGGGCGGTCACCGGACCCGACTTCTCGCCGTCCTCGGCGCCTCGAGTGCGCTCGGGGACATGCTCGTGTCCCGCCCCGCCGACGCCGCGCTGCTCGCCGACGAGCACGCCGACGGCGTCCTCGACCTCAGCCCGCAGGACGAGCGGGAGCGCGCTCTGGCCGCCGTGGGCGCCGACTCGGCGGACGACGCCCCGGTCGCCGCCGTCACCGGCACGGCCGGGGTCGAGGCGCTGCGCCGCTGCTACCGCCGCCGCCTCCTCGAGGTCGCCGCCGCCGACCTCACGAGCGCGGACCCGCTGGCGGCCTTCCCCGCCGTCGCCGCCGCGCTCTCCGACCTCGCCGCCGCTGCCCTCGAGGCCGCTCTCGCCGTCGCCCGCGCCGACCTGCCCGACCACGGGCGCGGCGCGCCGCTCGCCGTCATCGGCATGGGCAAGACCGGCGGGCGCGAGCTCAACTACATCTCCGACGTCGACGTCGTCTACGTCGTCGCCCCCGCGGAGGGGACCGACGAGGCGGAGGCCACCGCCGTCGCCACCCGCCTGGCTGGCGCGATGGCCCGCAACGTCAGCGGCGCCGTCGGGGCGGAACCGCCGCTGTGGCCGGTGGACGCCAACCTGCGCCCCGAGGGCAAGGACGGGCCGCTGGTGCGGACGGTCGCCTCGCACCGCGCGTACTACGAGCGCTGGGCCAAGACGTGGGAGTTCCAGGCGCTGCTCAAGGCGCGCCCGGTGGCCGGGGACCCGGCGCTCGGTGCCGAGTACGTCGCCGCCGTCGAGCCCTTCGTGTGGTCGGCGGTGGGCCGGGAGAACTTCGTCGAGGACTCCCAGGCGATGCGCCGGCGCGTGGAGGACACGATCCCGGTGGCCGAGGCGGAGCGGCAGCTCAAGCTCGGGCGCGGGGGGCTGCGGGACGTCGAGTTCACCGTCCAGCTGCTCCAGCTGGTCCACGGCCGCACCGAGGAGAGCATCCGGACCGCCGGCACGCTCCACGCGATCGCCCGGCTCGCGGAGGCCGGCTACATCGGGCGCGACCCGGCGCAGCGGCTGGACGAGTGCTACCGCTACCTGCGCGTGCTCGAGCACCGGATGCAGCTGTACCGGCTGCGGCGCACGCACGTCATCCCGAGCGGCGAGGCGGACCTGCGGCGGCTCGCGCGGGCGCTGCCGGGGGAGGGGCCGCGCAGCGCCGAGTCGCTCGAGCAGCGGCTGCGCACCGTGCGCCGCGAGGTGCGCGAGCTCCACGAGGACATCTTCTACCGGCCGATGCTCCCGCTCATCGCCCAGCTCAGCCCCGAGGACGCCCGCCTGCGTCCCGAGGCGGTGCGCGAGCGGCTCGCGGCGATCGGCTACCGCGACCCGGCCGGGGCCGTGCGGCACCTCGACTCGCTCACCGCCGGCGTCTCCCGCACCGCGGCCATCCAGCGCCAGATCCTGCCCGCCATGCTCGGCATGTTCGCCCGCGGCGCCGACCCCGACGGCGGGCTCCTCGCCTTCCGCAAGGTCTCCGAGGCGCTGGGCAGCACCCACTGGTACCTCCAGATGCTCCGCGACTCCGGCGTGGCCGCCCCGCGGCTCAGCTACCTCCTCGCCACCAGCCGGTACGTCGCCGACGGGCTCGAGGCGCTGCCCGAGTCCGCCGCCTGGCTGGGGGAGGACGAGGCCCTGCGCCCGCGCACGCCCGAGCAGCTGGCCCGGGAGGCGAGCGCGCTCGTCCGCCGGCGGCCCGACCCGGAGGAGGCGGTCCGGGCCGTGCGCTACCTGCGCCGCCGGGAGCTGCTGCGCGGCGCCGTCGGGGACGTCCTGGACGGCGTGCGCGACGAGCGGGACCGCACCGTCCTGTCCGTGGCCGCCGACCAGGCCCTCACCACGGCCCTCGAGGTCGCACTGCGCCGCACCGCTGAGCAGCGCGGGCTGGCCGAGCCGCCGGTGCGCTTCGGGATCCTCGCGATGGGGCGCCTGGGCGGACAGGAGATGGGCTACGGCTCGGACGCCGACGTCCTGTTCGTCCACGAGCCGCTCGAGGGTGAGGACGACGACGGCGCCCAGGACTTCGCCGTCGCCGTCGCGGGGCACGTGCGCGCCCTGCTCGGCGACCCTGGGCCCGAACCTGCTCTGCCGGTGGACGCCGCGCTGCGGCCCGAGGGGCGCAACGGCCCGATGGTCCGCTCGCTCGCGTCCTACGCCCAGTACTACGAGCGGTGGGCCGAGCCGTGGGAGCAGCAGGCGCTGCTGCGGGCGCGGCCGGTCACCGGGGACGAGGGGCTCCTCGAGCGGTTCTGCGCTCTCGTCGACCCCTACCGCTACCCGGCCGACGGGCTGGACGACCGCGCCCTGCGGGAGCTGCGGCGGGTCAAGGCGCGGGTGGAGTCCGAGCGGATGCCGCGCGGCGTGCCGGCGAACCGGCAGCTCAAGCTCGGGCGCGGAGGGCTCTCGGACGTCGAGTGGACCGCCCAGCTCCTCCAGCTGCAGCACGCCGGCCGGGTGCCCGAGCTGCGCACGCCGCGCACGGTGGAGGCGCTGACCGCCGCCCGCGACGCCGGGGTGCTGGGGGAGGAGGACTGCGAGCTGCTCGTCAGCGCGTGGACCCTCGCCTCACGGCTGCGCGCGGGGATCGCGCTTGCCACCGGCCGCGTGACCGGCGCGAAGATCGACGTCCTGCCGCACGACCCTGGCCAGCTCACCGCCGTCGCCCGCCTGCTCGGTTACGGCCCCGGGGAGACGGCGGAGCTGGAGGAGGACTACCTCCGCGCCACCCGCCGCGCCAGGACCGTCGTCGAACGCATCTTCTTCGAGTGAGTGCCCCGCCCCCGTCCGCGCCGGCAGCACACTTACCGCCGACAGCACACTTATCGCCGACAGCACACTTATCGCCGACAGTACAGTTACCGCCGAGAGCCGGATTCTCCGGACCACGGCTCGCCTACACCCGCCGTAGGTTGGCCCCGTGAGCCAGTCCATGCGAACCACGGATATCCCCGTCGACGAGTTCATCCCTGCGAACGACCCCGACGGCTCGCTCGCCACGCTCGACCGCGTCATCACCGCCGCGCTGCCCGGCGCCACGCGCGTGCTCTGGCAGGGCGTGTTCTGGGGCGGCACCGAGCAGTCGATCATCGGCTACGGCGCGACCGTCCAGCCCCGCCCCCGCGGTGCCGACGTCGAGTGGTTCCTCGTCGGGCTCGCCCGGCAGGCGACCTACCTCAGCCTCTACGTCAACGCCGCCGAGGGACGAGAGCCCCTCGCCAAGGTCTACGGCCAGCGCCTCGGGGCGACGAAGGTCGGGTCGGCGAGCATCTCCTTCCCGTCAGCCGACGCCGTGGACCTCGGGGTCGTGGACGAGATGGTCCGGCACGCCGGTCGCGTCATGGAGTGGAGGTGACCCCTCCGGTCACCGCCCGTTCGCCCGGCTGGGTCATGATGGGAGGCATGCGCCTCATCCTCGTCCGCCACGGCCAGACCAGCTCGAACGTCGCCGACCTCCTCGACACCGCCGAGCCCGGCGCCGACCTCACCGAGCTCGGCCGCGAGCAGGCCGCCGCCGTCCCGCGCAGCCTCGCCGACGAGGACATCGACGTCGTCTACGCCTCCACGCTGGTCCGCACCCAGCAGACCGCCGCGCCGCTCCTCGCCGAGCGGGGCCTCGAGCTCCGCGTGCGCGACGGCATCCGCGAGATCGCAGCCGGAGACTTCGAGATGCGCGGCGACGAGGAGGCGCACCGCGCCTACGTCGGCACGATCTTCGGCTGGGCGCAGGACCCCAGCCGTCGGCTCCCGGGCGGCGAGAACGGCCACGAGGTGTGGCAGCGCTTCGACGACGTCGTCGCCGAGGCCCACGCCGACGGCGCCCGCACCGCCGTCCTGTTCAGCCACGGTGCCGTCATCCGCTCGTGGACGGCCGTCCGCGCCGAGAACGTCACCGGCGAGCACGCCGCGTACCACCCCATCACCAACACCGGCGCCGTCGTCCTCGAGGGCAGCCCCCGCGAGGGCTGGTGGGCCGAGCTCTGGGAGGGCCAGCCCCTCGGCGGCGACCGCGTGGCCGCCCCCGCGGCGGACGGCCCCGCCGCGGACCCCGCTCCTGCCGAGGCGGTCCCCTTCGACTCCTGAGCGACGACGACGCCGCCCCCCGCGTGCGTCGTCACCTCACCGTGGCACGGTGGTCGCCATGCGCGTCCTCCTCCTCGCCGACACCCACGTCCCCAAGCGGGCCCGCAAGCTGCCGGAGCAGGTGTGGCAGGAGGTCGAGGCGGCGGACCTCGTCGTCCACGCGGGGGACTGGGTCGCCCCCGAGCTCCTCGACGAGCTGGAGGACAGGTCGCGGGCGCTGCTCGCCTGCTGGGGGAACAACGACGGTGCCGAGCTACGTAGCCGGCTCCCCGAGGTCGCGCGAGCCGAGGTTGAGGGGGTGCGCATCGCCGTCGTCCACGAGACGGGGCAGTCCCGCGGCCGCGACGAGCGGATGCGGGCCGCCTACCCGGACACCGACCTGCTCGTCTTCGGCCACAGCCACATCCCGTGGGACGGGGAGGCGGACGGGCTACGTCTGCTCAACCCCGGCTCACCCACCGACCGCCGCCGCCAGCCGCACTGCACGTACCTCACGCTCACGCTCTCAGACGGCGAGATTTCTTGCGTCGAGCTGCACCGCCTCCCGCCACGGTGATCGCGATGTCGGTGGCTGCGCATAGGCTGCCGTCGCACCGTCCACCGCCGGACCTGGGAGGCTCATGACCGCACTGCCGGAGCGTCCGCTCCACACCGAGCGCCTCACCCTGCGCGCGGCCGTTCCCGAGGACGCCGACCGCACCTGGCGCTACCGCCGGCTCCAGGAGGTGAGCGCCTGGCTCACCAGCCGGCAGACCACCCTCGCCGAGCACCGGGAGCACTTCACCGAGCCGGGGCGGCTCGGCCTCACCCTCGTCGTCGAGCTCGGCCACGACGGCGGTGGTGAGGTCGTCGGCGACCTCATGCTGCGCCGCACGGACGGCTGGGGGCAGACCGACGTCGCGCACCTCGCGGCCGGCACCGAGGTCGAGCTCGGCTGGGTCCTCGACCCGGCGCACCGCGGGCGGGGCTACGGGACCGAGGCCGTGCGCGAGCTGCTGCGCTACAGCTTCACCGAGCTCGGCGTCCGCCGCGCCGTCGCCAACTGCTTCGCCGCGAACGAGCCGTCGTGGCGGCTCATGGAGCGGGTGGGGATGCGCCGCGAGGCGCACGCAGTGCGCGACTCCCTCCACCGCTCGGGGGAGTGGCTCGACTCGCTCGTCTACGCCCTCCTCGCCGAGGAGTGGGTCCGGCCGTGAACGTCCAAGCCCCCGGAGCCGTGGACGGCGCCGGGGGCTGCGAGGACGAGCGGTCTAGATGTCGAAGTACATCTCGAACTCGTGCGGGTGGGGACGCAGGCGCAGCGGGTCGATCTCCTGCGTGCGCTTGTAGTCGATCCACGTCGCGATGAGGTCGGGGGTGAACACGTCGCCCTCGGTGAGGAAGTCGTGGTCGGCCTCCAGTGCGAGGAGCGCGCCCTGCAGCGAGTCCGGCACCTGCTCGATCTGCGCGTGCTCCTCCGGCGGCAGCTCGTAGAGGTCCTTGTCGATCGGCTCCGGCGGCTCGATGCGGTTCTTGATGCCGTCCAGGCCCGCCATGAGCATCGCGGAGAAGGCGAGGTAGGGGTTGGACGACGGGTCCGGCACGCGGAACTCGATGCGCTTGGCCTTGGGCGAGGTGCCCGTCACCGGGATGCGGATGCACGCGGAGCGGTTGCGGGCCGAGTACACGAGGTTGACCGGCGCCTCGTAGCCGGGGACCAGGCGGTGGAAGGAGTTGACGGTCGGGTTGGTGAAGGCCAGCAGCGCCGGGGCGTGCTTGAGGAGGCCACCGATGTACCAGCGGGCGAGGTCGGACAGGCCGCCGTAGCCGCGCTCGTCGAAGAACAGCGGCTTGCCGTCCTTCCACAGGCTCTGGTGGGAGTGCATGCCCGAGCCGTTGTCGCCGTAGATCGGCTTGGGCATGAAGGTCGCGGTCTTGCCGTTGACCCACGCGGTGTTCTTGATGACGTACTTGAACTTCATGACGTCGTCGGCGGCGGCGCGCAGCGTGTCGAAGCGGTAGTTGATCTCCTGCTGCCCGGCCGTGCCGACCTCGTGGTGGGCGCGCTCGACCTGCAGCCCCACCTGCTGGAGCGTGGTGACCATCTCGTCGCGCAGGTCGGCCATCTGGTCGTTGGGGGAGACGGGGAAGTAGCCGCCCTTGTAGCGGGTCTTGTACCCGAGGTTGCCCCCCTCCTCCTCGCGGCCGGTGTTCCAGGCGGCCTCGCCGGAGTTGAGGTAGTAGAAGCTCGAGTGCTGGTTCGTCTGGAAGCGGACGTCGTCGAAGATGTAGAACTCGGCCTCGGCGCCGAAGTAGACGGTGTCGGCGATCCCGGTGCTGCGCAGGTAGGCCTCGGCCTTGGCGGCGATGTTGCGCGGGTCGCGGGAGTAGGCCTCGTCGGTGAAGGGGTCGACGATCGAGAAGTTGACGACGAGCGTCTTCTCCTTGCGGAACGGGTCGACGAAGGCGCTCGTCACGTCGGGGACGAGCTTCATGTCCGACTCGTGGATCGCCTGGAACCCGCGGATCGAGGAGCCGTCGAACATGAGGCCGTCGGTGAAGGCGTCAGCGGCGAAGGACTCGACGGGGATGTTGAAGTGCTGCATCACGCCCGGCAGGTCGCAGAAGCGGACGTCGACGAACTTGACGCCCTCCTCCCGGGTGAAGGCGATGGCCTCCTCGGCATTGCTGAACATGTACCGCTCCTCTGGCGTGGGAATCCGGGGGACCGACACGGTCCCGACGACGACGACGCTATCCGGGCTGCGTTTCGGCGTCGTCACCCGAATGTGTCCGGCATGTTACGTGGACGACGACGGCGCGGGCCCCCGTGCGTTCGACGTCCCCGTGCGTCAGCGGCGGACGATCTGCGTGCCGGCCCACACGTCGTGCAGGCCGCGGCCGTCCAGCCCCCACACGACGGCGGGGATGACGAGGCACAGGCTGCCGGTGCGGATGAGCACCTGGACGGGCGTAGCGGCGCCGCCCTGGTAGGCGCGCACCCGCAGGCCGAGCAGGGTGTGGCCGATCGTGGCCCCGCGGGTGGCGAGCAGCAGCCACGTCATGAGCGCGAACACCCCGAGCGTGGCGAGCGGGTGGTTGTCGAGGAAGCCCGCGGAGATCGCCGTCGCCAGGCCCCAGTCGACGGCGAGGGCGACGACCCGGCGGCCCAGCGGCGCGGGGCTGCTGGGCGCCTCGGTGGTCACGGGCCGCTCCTGTCTCACGCTCAGCGCCCGCGCATGCCCTTGCGGTCGGGCCGCGCACGCATCGGGTCGACGCCCTTGGGGATCGGCGGGCGCGAGGACTGCAGCGCCCGCAGGCGCTTGGAGACCGCGGCGACCTCCGCCTTGGTGAGGGTCGGGCGGAGCTTCTGGATCGTGCGCACGAGCTTGGGCAGCGGGGTCTGGCCCTCACCGCGGCCGACCTCGACGAGGTGGACGGTGACGTTCGGCGCCACCCGCGCGACCTTCTTGCGCTCGCCCTCGAGGAGGCGCTTGACGCGGTGAGCGGGACCCTCACCGATGAGGACGACGCCCGGGCGCCCGACGGCGCGGAACACCACGTCCTGGGTGCGGGGGTCGACGGCGACCGGCTGCTCCTCGATGTTCCAGCCACGACGGATGGTGCCGAGGGCCGAGCCCGAGGCGCCGGGGGTGCCCTCGATGCGCGAGTAGGCCGCCCGCTCCGCCCGCCGCGACAGGAGCAGCATGACGACGATGAGCGCGACCGGCAGGCTGAGCAGCGTGACGTACACCGGGTGGCCGACCGCCAGGCCGATGAGCAGGCCCACGAGGAGGATCCCGACGAAGGAGCCGAGCAGCCACCAGGTGATCGAGGGCTGCGCCTCGCGGGTCATCTGGAAGACTTCCCACAGCTGGTGGTACCAGCGCTTCTTCTTCTGCTTCGGCGCGGCGCCCTCGACGGCGTCCTTCTTCTTCTTCAGGGCCATGATCGCCCATCCTACCGGCCCGCGGACGCGCCCCTGGCTGCGCGCTGCCTGTGGATGACGCCAGCGGGCGGAGGCGTCCTGCGCTTGGCTTGACCCATGGCACGACGACGCCGCAGCCCGGGGGTGGAGGGCGGCGCGCGCCCTCCGCAGCTGCCGGGTCACGACATCGTCGGGCCGGTCGGCTTCGGCGCGCACGGGGCGGTGTGGGCGGCGCGCGACCGGGGCGGGCGCGACGTCGTCGTCAGCGTCCTCGCGCTGCCTCGCGGGGAGGCGGGCGCGGCGCAGCTGCGTCGGCTGGCCGGGCTCCGTCACGGCACCCACCCGCACCTGGCGCGGGTCCGTCAGGTGCTCGGCCTCGACGGCGGCCGCTGCGCCGTCGTCAGCGACCGGGTCACCGGGCCCACCCTCGCCACGGTCCTCGCCGCCCGCGGCGGCCTCGAGCCGCCGGAGCTGGCGGGGCTGCTCGCCGCGGTGGGCAGCGCCCTCGGCCACCTCCACGAGCGCGGCATCGTGCACGGCGACGTCTCACCCGCCAACGTCGTCGTCACGGGCGGCGGCGTGCCCGTGCTCGTCGACCTCGTCGGCCAGGACGCCCACGAGCTCGGCACGCCGGGCTTCGCCCCGCCGGAGCGGGAGCGGGGGAGCGCGGCCGGCGCACCGGGGGACGTGTGGGCGCTGGCGCGGCTCGTCGTGTGGGCTGCGGGCCCGGCGCCGGGCGCGCACCTGCTCGGCCTGCTCGGGCCCGCGCTCGACGCCGTCCCGGAGCACCGGCCGTCCGCTCGGGACCTCGCCAGCCGCGCCCCGGGCATCGGACCAGCCGCACCGGTCGCGGTGCCGCCGGCGGCCGCACTCGCGCAGGCCCGCATGCGCGACGACCTGGCCTCCACCCGCCGGCGTCCCGCCACCCGCCGGCAGGTCCAGCGGACCGCGCTCACGCCCGCCGCGGCACCCGGCGGCCGACCACCACCGCGTGCCGCCGCACCGGCCGCCCGGCACGTGAGCCGCCAGCCGCTGCCGGCACCGTGGCTCGGTGGCGCGCTGACCGTCGGGGTCGCCGCGCTGCTCACCGGGCTCATCGTCTGGTCCGCACCGGGCGAGCGGGCCGGCGGATACGGGCACCGCCCGGCAGCCGCGGACGAGCCCGCGGCGGTGGCCGAGGCCGTGAGCGGGCTGCTCGCCCGGCGCGACGGCGCGCTCGTCGCGGGGGACGCCGCGGCGCTGGCGGCGACGACCGTGGCCGGGGGACCTGCCGCCCGCGAGGACGTCGCCCTGCTCGAGCGGCTCACTGCGACCGGCACGGAGCTCGAGCGGCTGCGCACCGAGGTGAGCGCCGTGGAGGCGGTGGCGCAGGTCGAGGAGGGTGTTGCCGTCGACGTCGTGCTCGTCCAGGGGGCCCACGAGCGGCTCGTGGCCGGGGAGCGGGTCACCGTCCCCGCGCAGGAGCCGGCCTGCGCGCGGCTCGTCCTCGTCCCGGTGCCGGGGGAGACGTGGCAGCTGCTGCGCAGCGAGCCCTGTCCCTGACCGGAAAGGCCACGGGGCCCGCACCAGATGGTGCGAGCCCCGCGGCGTGGGGAGTGCTCAGAGGCCGAGCTCGGCCTCGAAGGCACCCTCCTCGAGACGCTTCTTGATCGTCTGCATGAAGCGGCCGGCGTCCGCACCGTCGACCAGGCGGTGGTCGTAGGTGAGGGGCAGGTAGACCATCGAGCGGATGCCGATCGTCTCGTTGCCGTCCGCGTCGGTGACGACGACGGGGCGCTTGACGATCGCACCCAGGCCGAGGATCGCGACCTCGGGCTGGTTGATGATCGGGGTGTCGAACAGCGCGCCGTTCGAGCCGAGGTTGGTGATGGTGAAGGTCGAGCCACCGAGCTCGTCGGGGGTGACCTTGTTGTCGCGGGTACGGGCCGCGAGGTCCGCGACGCGCTTGGAGATCCCGGCGATCGTGAGGTCACCGGCCTCCTTGATGACCGGCACGAGGAGCCCGCGGGGGGTGTCCACCGCGATGCCGATGTTCTCCTCGCCGTGGTAGACGATCTGGTCACCGTCGATCGAGGCGTTGAGGGCCGGGTGGGCCTTGAGCGCCTCGGTCGCCGCCTTGATGAAGAACGGCAGGTAGGTGAGCTTGACGCCCTCCCGCTCCTGGAAGCTGTTCTTCGCCTGGGCGCGCAGCTTGGCGATGCGGGTGACGTCCACCTCGATGACCGTGGTCAGCTGGGCGGAGGTGTCGAGGGACTCGATCATGCGCTTGGCGATGACCTTGCGCAGGCGCGACATCTTCTCGGTGGTGCCACGCAGCGGGGAGACCTCGGGGATCGAGGGCGCCTTCGCGGCCGGGGCCGCGGCCGGAGCCGGGGCCGCCTGCTGCTGGGCCTTCTCCGCGGCGGCGAGGACGTCCTCCTTGCGGATCCGCCCACCGACGCCGGTGCCCTGGAGGGAGTCGAGGTCGACGCCCTTGTCCTTGGCGAGCTTGCGCACGATCGGGGTGACGTAGGAGGTCTTGGCGGTCTCTGCGGCGCTCGGGCGCTCGGGGGCCGGGGTGGTCGAGGCCTCCTGCGGCGGCGTCTGCTGCTGCTCGGCCTTGGGCTGCTCGGCCTGCTTCGGCTCGCTGGGCGCGGGCGCGGCCTCCTCGGAGGGGACCGTGCTCGTCGCCGCACCCTGGTGCTGCTCGGCGCGCTGCTCGGAGGGCTGCTCGGCCTCCTTGGCCTGCTCCTCGGCGCCCTGCGGGGCCTCCTCGGTCGCGGACGCGGAGCCGCCGCCGCTCTCGCCGCCGATGACGGCGAGGTCGGTGCCGACCTCCACGGTCTCGTCCTCCTGGACGAGGATCTTGCTCAGCACACCGGCGTAGGGGGAGGGGACCTCGGTGTCGACCTTGTCGGTCGAGACCTCGAGCAGCGGCTCGTCGACCTCGACCTGCTCGCCCTCGCTCTTGAGCCAGCGGGTGACGGTGCCCTCGGTGACGGACTCACCGAGCGCGGGCATCTGGACCTTCTGGCCCTCGCCGGAGCCGGAGGACCCGGACGCGGACTGCTGCTGCGCCTCCTGGGCGACCTCCTGCTGGGAGGGCTGCTCCTGCTCGGCGGGCTGCTCCTGCTGGGCGGGCTCGGGGGCCTGCTCCTGCTCGGCGGGCTGCTCGTCCTGCGCGGGGGCGGAGTCGCCGCCACCCTCGCCGGAGCCGATGACGGCGAGCTCGGCGCCGACCTCGACGGTCTCGTCCTCCTGGACGAGGATCTTCTCGAGCACGCCGGCGAAGGGCGAGGGAACCTCGGTGTCGACCTTGTCGGTCGAGACCTCGAGCAGGGGCTCGTCGACCTCGACGCGGTCCCCCTCGTTCTTCAGCCAGCGGGTGACGGTTCCCTCGGTGACGGACTCGCCCAGGGCGGGCATCTGCACGGAGTCGGACATGACCTGGTGTCTCCTTCGATCGAGGGTCAGTTGTGGGAGTGCAGCGGCTTGCCCGCGAGGGCGAGGGCTGCCTCGCCAAGGGCCTCGTTCTGCGTGGGGTGGGCGTGGATGAGGGAGGCGACGTCCTCGGGGTACGCCTCCCAGTTGACGATGAGCTGACCCTCGCCGATGAGCTCACCGGCGCGGGACCCGATCATGTGCACGCCGACGATCGGGCCGTCCTTCTCGCGGACCAGCTTGACGAAGCCCGTGGTCTGCAGGATCTGGCTCTTGCCGTTGCCGGCGAGGTTGAAGTCGACAGTCTCGATCTCGCCGTACTGCTCCTTGGCCTGCGCCTCGGTGAGGCCGACCGAGGCGACCTCGGGCTCGCAGTAGGTGACGCGCGGGATGCCCGACTCGACGATCGCGGCGGGCTCGAGGCCGGCGATCTCCTCGGCGACGAACACGCCCTGCTGGAAGCCGCGGTGCGCGAGCTGGAGGCCCGGGACGATGTCGCCGACGGCGTAGATGTTGGCGACGCCGGTGTGGAGGCGCTCGTTGGTGAGGACGAAGCCGCGCTCCATGGGGATGCCCTGCTCCTCGTAGCCGAGGTTCGCCGTCGCCGGCCCGCGGCCGACGGCGACGAGCAGGAGCTCCGCCTCGTAGGTCTTGCCGTCCTCGGTGGACACGACGACGCCCGAGTCGTTCTGCTCGACGCCGGAGAAGCGGGTGCCGGTCGCGAAGTTGATCTTCCGCTTGCGGAAGGCGCGCTCGAGGGCCTTGGACAGGGAGATGTCCTCGTTGGGCACGAGGTTGGGCAGCGCCTCGATGATCGTGACGTCGACCCCGAAGGACTTCCACACGGAGGCGAACTCGACGCCGATGACGCCGCCGCCGAGGACGATCGCGCTCTTGGGCACGAAGTCGAGCTCGAGGGCCTGCTCGCTCGTGATGACGCGACCACCGATCTCAAGGCCGGGCAGGGAGCGGGCGTAGGAGCCGGTCGCGAGGATGATGTTGCGGCCGCGGTAGGTGGTGCCGTCGACCTCGACGGTGTCCTTGCCGGTGAGCCGGCCCCAGCCGGTGATGTAGTCGATCTTGCCGGCCTTGATCAGACCCTGCAGGCCCTTGTACAGGCGGCCGATGACGCCGTCCTTGTACGTGTTGACGGCCGACATGTCGATGCCCTCGAAGGAGCTGTTGACGCCGACGGCGTGGCTGTGCTGGATCTCGTCAGCGACGGCGGCGCTGTGGAGGAGGGCCTTGGTGGGGATGCACCCGCGGTGCAGGCAGGTGCCGCCGACCTTGTCGGCTTCGATCAGGGCGATGGACAGCCCGAGCTGGGCACCGCGCAGGGCTGCTGCGTAGCCTCCGCTCCCGGCTCCCAGGATGACCAGGTCGTAGACATTTCCTTCAGGGCTGTCGGTCACAAACCTCTCCTCGAGCACGCGTGGATCCCGGCCGGAGCCGGGGCTTCCCGTCCATCTTGTCACCGTCCGTACCGCGGGGACCACCTGACACAGTGTCCGTCGGGTCACAACCGCAGCCGTACGCTTGGGGCCATGCGGCTGTTCACCCGACGCAAGAAGCAGGGGACATCGAGCACCGAGGTCCCCACCGCGCAGCGGCGCGCGGAGGTCACGGCATACTTCCGCGAGTTCGTCTCCACCCGCGAGGGTGTCGAGGCCTACGTCGAACCTCCCACTCCCAACGACCCGACGACGATGGTGCTCGTCGCCCGCACGGGGGAGTGGACGCGTCGCCGCGTCCCCGACCAGAAGGCGGCCCGCGCCCTGGCGCGCGAGCTGGAGATCCCGGTGTACGACGTCAACCTCACCGGCTACCCGAGCAGCATGCGCCGCTGGAGCGCCGCCCAGCGCCGGAAGTAACAACTCTGCTCTCGGCGAGAGGAGGGGGGACGGGGGGTTCGCCCCGTCCTACGCCGAGAGCAGAGTTGTTGTCGGGTCAGCGGGTGGCGGCCTTCTCGAGGACGGTGAGCAGGGTGCGCAGGCCCATGCCGGTGCCGCCCTCGGGGGTGTAGCCGCGGGGGCTGCCCTCGTTGAAGGCGGGGCCGGCGATGTCGAGGTGCGCCCACGGCGTGTCCCCGACGAACTCCTTGAGGAACAGGCCGGCGACGAGCATCCCGCCGAAGCGGTCGCCCATGTTGGCGATGTCGGCGACCTGCGACTTCATCGAGTCGGCGAGCTCGGCGGGCAGCGGCATCGGCCAGAACTGCTCACCGGCGGCGCCCGCGGCGGCCACGACGTCCTCGCGCACGCCGTCGGTGCCCATGACCGCACCCACCTGCGAGCCGAGCGCGACCATCTGCGCGCCGGTCAGCGTGGCGATGTCGATGACGAGGTCGGGCTTCTCCTCGGTGGCGGCGACGAGGGCGTCGGCCATGACGAGGCGGCCCTCGGCGTCGGTGTTGAGCACCTCGACGGTCTTGCCGCCGCGGATCGTGATGACGTCCGAGGGGCGCTGCGCGGTGCCCGAGGGCATGTTCTCCGCGAGGGCGAGCCAGCCGATCACCTTGACGGGCAGCTCGAGGGCGGCGGCGGCGAGGACCGTGTGGAGCACGGTCGCGGCACCGGCCATGTCCATCTTCATCGTCTCCATGCCCTTGGCGGGCTTGATGGACAGGCCGCCGGAGTCGAAGGTGATGCCCTTGCCGACGAGGCCGACGTGGGTCTTCGCGCGGGCCGGGGAGTAGCTGACCTTGACGAGGCGCGGGGGCCGGGCCGAGCCCTTGCCCACGCCGATGAGGCCGCCGAAGCCGCCGGCGGCGAGCTCCTTCTCGTCGAGCACCGTGACCTTGACCTTCGTGCCCTTGGCGCCGGCCGTCGCCTCCTCGGCGAAGGACTCGGGGTAGAGGTCGGCGGGGGAGGCGTTGACGAGGTCGCGCACCCCGGCGACCGCGTCGGCGACGACGACGGCGCGGGCGTGGGCGGCCTTGGCCTCCTTGGACCGGGCGACCTCGGTGACGAGCTCGAGCCGGGCCACCGGGGCGGTCCGCGTGGCGCGGTACCGGTCGAAGCTGTAGGCGCCGAGGAGGGCGCCCTCGGCGACGGCGCCGACCTGCTCGGCGGTGTCCGCGGGCAGCGCGAGCGCGACGTCGGCGGTGCCGGCGAGCGAGCGCACGGCGGCGCCGGCCGCGCGGCGCAGCGCCTCGAGCTCCGGCGCGCCCTCACCCACGGTGCCCAGGCCCGTGAGGACGACGACGTCCGCGGCGAGCTCCTTGCCCGCCGCCACGCGCAGCACCTCGTCCGCCTTGCCGGTCACGCCCAGCGCCGGCAGCAGCGCCGTGAGGCTCTTGACGGTCGCGGAGGGGAGGTCGGCGCCCGGGACGAGGACCGCCTCCTCACCGCGCCGGCCCACGGCGACGACGACGGCGTCGGCCTGGATACGAGCAACGTTCTTCGTGGTCAGCGTCAGTTCAGTCACGCACCCGACTCTATCCGGCCCCTCTCGGCCACGGCACGGTGCGGAGGCCCTGCCCCGTTAGGATGACGCGGTGCTCCCCGTCGTCCTCGTCGTCTCGGTCCTTGCGGCCGTGCTGGGCGTGTGGGCACTCGTCTTCGCGGTGACCGACCGCGCGGTCGTGCTGCGCCAGCTCATCGCGGGGGGTGTGGTCGAGGGG
This sequence comes from Georgenia phoenicis, assembly GCF_047302425.1. NCBI lineage: Bacteria > Bacillati > Actinomycetota > Actinomycetes > Allobogoriellales > Allobogoriellaceae > Georgenia > Georgenia phoenicis. The sequence goes on from NZ_CP154855.1 coordinate 1,868,669, forward strand.
GCGCTCGTCGTCCAGGGCCTCGTCCTCGCGGTCACGCAGGTGACGGGCTCGCTCACGAGCGACCCGATCCTCATGTGGGGCTACCTGCTCGTCGCGATGATGCTCCTGCCGGGAGCGGCCCTCGCCGCCTTCGTCGAGCGGACCCGGTGGAGCTCGATCGTCCTGGCCGTCGCGGCCCTCACCATCATCGTCATGGAGCTTCGGATGTGGCAGCTGTGGCAGGCATGAGCAAACAGCCGGTGCACACCGCACCGGCCACCGACGACCGCCCGCCCGCCCGTGGCGCCGGGCTGCTCGTCGTCGCCGTCTACGTCGTCTTCGCGCTGGCCGCGTCCGCGCGGGCGGGCGTCCAGCTCGTGCGGGAAGCCGCGGAGGCTCCGCTGGCCTACGGGCTGTCCGGGCTGGCCGCCGTCGTCTACGTCCTCGCCGCCGTCGCCCTGGCCCACAACGGCCGCCGGATGCGGCGCCTGGCGTGGACCGCCGTGACCATCGAGCTCGTCGGGGTCCTCGTCGTGGGGACGCTCAGCGTCGTCCAGCCCGAGCTCTTCCCGCGCGACACCGTGTGGTCGCACTTCGGCAGCGGCTACGGCTACGTCCCGCTCGTCCTTCCGGTACTCGGCCTGTTCTGGCTGTGGCGCTCGAGCCCGGGCCGGGTGGCCCGCGCGAACGAGAGCCGCTGACTCAGCCGCGCGCCAGCGCCCGGTTGACCGCCCCGGGCCAGCTCGGGCCCTGGTAGACGAAGGCCGTGTAGGCCTGGAGCAGGTCCGCCCCGGCGTCGAGCATGCGCCGCGCGGAGGCGACGTCGTCGATCCCGCCGACGCCGATGACGAGGGCGTCGGGTGCCAGCCGCCCGCGCAGGAGGCGCACGACCTCCAGCGCCCGCGCCTGCAGCGGCCGGCCCGAGAGCCCGCCGGGCCCGTGGTCGTGGGCGATGGTCGTGTTCGTCGCGACGACCCCGGCGAGCGACAGCTCGGTGACGAGGTCGGCCACGGCCGTGACGTCGTCGTCGGAGAGGTCGGGGGCGACCTTGACGAGGACGGGCACGCGGCGCCCGGCGGCGGCGTCGGCCTCGCGCTGCACGGCGGCGAGGATGGGACGCAGCGCGTCGACGGACTGCAGGTCGCGCAGCCCGGGCGTGTTGGGGGAGGAGACGTTGACCGTGAGGTAGTCGGCCCAGCGCGCGAGGAGCCGCGCGCTCGTCGCGTAGTCGCCGACGGCGTCCTCCACCGGCGTGACCCGCGACTTGCCGATGTTCACCCCGACGACGACGGAGCGGCCCCGCCGCGTGCCGCGCAGCGCCCGCAGCCGCTCGGCCGCCGCCTCCGCGCCGGCGTTGTTGAAGCCCATCCGGTTGCGCAGCGCCCCCTCCTCGGGGTGGCGCCACAGGCGGGGGCGGTCGTTGCCCGGCTGGGCGTGGGCGGTGACCGTGCCGATCTCGACGTGCCCAAAGCCGAGCATGTCCATGCCGAGCACGGTGCGGGCGTCCTTGTCCATGCCCGCGGCGAGGCCGAGCACACCCGGCACGGGCCGGCCCAGCGCCGTCGTCACGTGCCGGGCGGGCCGGCGGCCGAGCGTCGCGCGCACGGCGTGGGACGCCACCGGGGTGGCCGCGACGGCGCGGATGAGCCGCAGCGCGAGCTCGTGGGCCCGTTCGGGGTCGGTACGGACGAGCAGGGACCGGAAGACCAGGCGGTACAGGCGCACGGCGCCAGCCTAGCCAGCGCGGCGGGTCAGTCCGTGCGCTCGCCGCGCTTGACCTGTGGCTTGGGGGCGCGCAGGAAGCGGGGCTGGAAGAGCCGGCTGAAGGCGTAGATCCCGGTGAAGCGGGGGATCTCCTGCTCGTCGAAGCGCGCCCGGAGCTTGCGCTTGATGACGATCGACATGGCGATCGCGAAGACGAGGGAGATCGCGAAGGCGACATACATGACGATCATGCCGATGACCGCGATCTCGGGGATCATCGTGGCGAAGAAGAGCAGGATGATCGAGGCCATCGCGAGCGGGAGGAAGTACTCGCTCGGGCTGAAGCGGGCGTCGACGTAGTTGCGCACAAAGCGGCGCACCGGGCCCTTGTCCCGCAGCGGCAGGTAGCGCTCGTCGCCGGTGCGCATGGCCTCCTGCTGCCGCGCGTACAGCTCGTTGCGACGCTTGCGTGCCTCCGCCTTCGCCAGCTTGCGGTCCGTCGGCACGAGGGGGCGCTGGTTGCGCGCCTCGGCCTCCTTGCGCTTGGGGGTGGGGCGGCCCTTGCCCGCGGGCGTCACCTCGGGCGCCGGGGCGGGCGCCGGGGTCTCCTTCTTGCTCCGTCCGATCACCCCACGAGAGTAGTCGACGGCGGAGCCAGCCCGGGTGCGGGCCCGGGCGGGCAGGGCGATAGTGGACGACGCGGCGGGGCCCGCCACGCCGCTGTCACCGGCTGGAGGAGAACATGAGCGCCACCGTCCGCGAGGTCGCCCCCGGGGTGCACCTCGTCGCCCACGCCCACGTCAACTGCTACCTCGTCGAGGACGACGACGGCGTCACGCTCGTCGACGCGGGCCTGCCGGCCGTGTGGCGCCCGCTGGGCGAGGCTATCCGCGCGATCGGCCGGCGCCCGCGCGACCTGCGGGCCCTCGTCCTCACCCACGCCCACTTCGACCACGTCGGCGTCGTGCGCAGGATCCAGGGCCTGGGGATCCCCGTGTGGGCGACGGCGCAGGAGCACCACCTCGTCGCCCACCCCTTCTCCTACGCCCACGAGAACCCGCGGGCGCTCTACCCGATCCGTCACCCCGCCGCCGTGCCGATCCTCACGTCGATGCTCCTCGCCGGCCTGCCCCTCGTGCGCGGCACCACCGGCGTGCGGACGCTGGCCACCGAGGGGGTGCTCGACGTGCCCGGCCGCCCGCGCGTCGTGCCCACCCCCGGCCACACCTACGGGCACGTGGCGCTGCACCTGCCCGACCGCGACGTCGTCATCTCCGGTGACGCGCTCGTCACCCTCGACCCGTACACGGCGCAGACCGGCCCGCGGATCGTCGCCGGCGCCGCCACGGCCGACTTCGCGATGAGCTTCGCCTCCCTCGAGGCGATCGCGGAGACCGGCGCGGGCACGGTGCTCCCGGGCCACGGCGAGCCGTGGACCCAGGGCGCGGAGGCCGCCGTCGAGCACGCCCGCGCCGCGGGGGCCGCCTGACAGGTCCCGGCGCCGCGCGACTAGGCTGCCAGGGTGACCATCGAGGACCTCACCACCCGGACCGCCGCCGAGTTCCCCCGCATCCGCAGCGACCTCGAGTCGCTCGTGCGCATCCCCAGCGTCTCGGCGCCCTCCTTCGACCCGAAGCACCTGGAGGACAGCGCCGCCGCCGTCGCGCAGCTCTTCCGCGACGCGGGCCTGCCCGAGGTCGAGGTCGTGCGGGTGACCGGCCCCGACGGCCGCCCCGGCGCGCCCGCCGTCCTCGGCCACCGGCCCGCCCCCGCCGGCGCACCCACCGTGCTGCTCTACGCCCACCACGACGTCCAGCCGCCCGGCGACCCCGCGGCGTGGGACTCCCCGCCCTTCGAGCCCACCGAGCGCGGCGGGCGGCTCTACGGCCGCGGCGCCGCCGACGACAAGGCCGGGATCATGGCCCACGTCGGGGCGCTGCGCGTGCTCGGCGAGGAGCTGGGCGTCGGCGTCACCGTCTTCAGCGAGGGGGAGGAGGAGATCGGCTCCCCGACCTTCCGCTCCTTCCTCGAGACCTACCGCGACCGGCTGGCAGCCGACGTCATCGTCGTCGCCGACTCCTCCAACTGGAAGGTCGGCGTCCCCGGCCTCACCACGTCCCTGCGCGGTCTCGTCGACTGCACGGTCGAGCTGACCGTGCTCGACCACGCCGTCCACTCCGGCATGTTCGGCGGCCCCGTCCTCGACGCGCTCACGCTCATGTCGCGCCTGGTCGCCACGCTCCACGACGCCGACGGGAACGTCGCCGTGCCCGGCCTCGTCACGAGCGACGACGTCGCCGTCGACTACCCCGAGGCGGACTTCCGCGCCGACGCCGGCGTGCTCGACGGCGTGCGGCTGGCCGGGACCGGGCCGCTCGCCTCCCGGCTGTGGACCAAGCCGGCGATCTCCCTCATCGGGCTCGACGCGACGAGCGTGGACCACTCCTCCAACACCGTCATCCCCTCCGCCCGCGCGAAACTCTCCATGCGCATCGCGCCCGGGCAGGACCCGGCCGCCGCCGAACGCGCCCTGCACGACCACCTCGTCGCCAACGCGCCCTTCGGTGCCCGCGTCACCGTGACGCCGGGGGAGACCGGGCAGGCCTTCCAGGCGCCCGAGGACTCCCCGGCGATGCAGGCCGCCCGCTGGGCCTTCACCACCGCGTGGGGCACCGAGCCGGTGGACCTCGGCGTGGGCGGGTCGATCCCCTTCATCGCCGACCTCGCCGAGGTGTACCCGCAGGCCGCGATCCTCGTCACCGGTGTGGAGGACCCCGACTCGCGAGCCCACTCGGAGAACGAGTCGGTGCACCTCGGTGAGCTGGAGAAGGTCGTCCTCGCCGAGGCGCTCCTCCTCGCCCGCCTCGCCGACCGCCTGTGACCGCGCCCCACGGCGGAACGGAGGCCACGTGCGGCTGCTCCTGAGCCCCGGACGCCTGTCCGGTGCCCTCAGCGCGGCCCAGGTCGCCGCGGCCGTGCGCCGCGGCTGGCTGGAGACCGCCCCGGGGACGCAGGTCCGGGCGCTGCCGATGTCCGACGGCGCGGCGGGCCTGCTCGACGCCGTCCACACCGCCCGCGGCGGGGAGCTCGTCTCCGTCACCGCCCGCGGGCCGCTGGGCGAGCCGGTGCCGGCGACCCTCCTCCACGTCCCCGGCGCCGGCGGCGGCACCGCCTACGTCGAGGCCGGGCAGGTGCTCGGCCGCCAGCTCGTCCCGGCCGGCCAGGAGCTGCGCCACGCCGAGGACGGCTCCAGTGCCGGCCTCGGCGAGCTGCTCCTCGCCGCCCGCGACCTCGGGGCGAGTCGCGTCGTCGTCGGCCTGGGGGAGTCGGCCACGCACGACGGCGGCGCCGGCCTGGTCCGCGCCCTCGCCGGCGCGGAACCCGCCGCCGACATCGACGACGAGCTGCTCGCCGCGGCGCACCGCGTGCTCGCGGGGGCCGACGTCGTCGTCGCCGGCGCGACGCAGGTGCCCCTCCTCGGGCTGCACGGCGCCGGTGCCCTCCTGTCCGACCGCCTCGGTCCCGCCGAGGCGCAGCGGCTCGACACCCGCGCCGGTGAGCTCGCCGCCCACCTCGAACGTCTCGGGCGCTCCCTGCCGGCCCGCACGGCGCTCCTGCCCGCGCCCGGCGGGCACGGCGGCGCGGCGCGCCCGGGACGCGCCGACGGCTCGGGCGCCGGGGGAGGCGCCGCCCATGCCCTCACCGTCCTCGGCGGGCGGCTGCTGCACGGACCCGACGTCGTCGCCGCCGAGATCGGCGTGCCGGAGGCGGTGGCGGGGGCCGACGTCGTCCTCACCGCGACGGCGGTGCTCGACGCCCCCGCGGTCGACAGCTCCGTCGTCGCGACGGTCGGGCGTGCCGCGATGGAGCTCGGCCTGCCCGTCGTCGTCCTGGCCGAGGAGGTGCACACCTCCCGGCGGGAGGTCGCCCGCGCGGGTATCAGTGCCACCTACGCGACCGGCGACGGCGGCGTCGAGGGCCTGGAGCGCTGGGCCCAACGTCTTGCGCGCACCTGGGCCCTCGAGGCGTAGGCTGGACGGGAACAACCGCGGCCGCGCCGTGGTTGGCCCGGTTGTACAGCCCCAACACAGCGGAGATGTGAGCATGAGCGAGACGACGGCCACGACGCCCACCGAGGTCCCGACCCACGAGATCGAACTCACCGACGTCGCCGCCCAGAAGGTCAGGACGCTCCTCGCACAGGAGGGTCGCGACGACCTGCGGCTGCGGATCGCCGTGCAGCCCGGCGGCTGCTCCGGCCTCATCTACCAGCTCTACTTCGACGAGCGCTTCCTCGACGGCGACGCCGTGCGCGACTTCGGTGGCGTCGAGGTCGTCGTCGACAAGATGAGCGTGCCCTACCTCGCCGGCGCGACGATCGACTTCGCCGACACCATCGAGAAGCAGGGCTTCACGATCGACAACCCCAACGCCGGCGGCTCCTGCGCCTGCGGCGACTCCTTCCACTGAGACACGCCGCCGGCCCGCCGGCGGAGCGCCTCCCGGACGGCCCGTGTGGGACCAGGGTTACACCCCTGGCCCGGCGGGCCGTTTCGCGTACCAGGGCGGTTGTAGCGGTAAGGTGGCTGACGGGACGTAGGTCCTGTCTGAAATGCCCTAAACGCGTCGTGTCGGAAGGTCTTGAAGTGCGATCACCGTCCTCCGGTAGCCGCTCGCCCCGCGGTTGGCGACTGGTAGTCCTGGGCCTCGTTGCGGCCCTCACCCTCGCTGGTTGCGCCGAGCTCGGGGCCCCGCGGAACGGCTTCCTGCCGTCCGAGCCGGGCCTCACCGACAAGACCGAGTCGATCATCAACCACTGGAGCGGCGCCTGGGTCGCCGCCCTCGCCGTCGGCGTCATCGTGTGGGGCCTGACGATCTGGTGCGTCGTCGCCTACCGCAAGCGCAAGAACGACAACGCGCTGCCGGTCCAGCTGCGGTACCACGTGCCGCTGGAGCTCATGTACGTCGTCGTCCCGATCCTCATGATCGGCGTCCTGTACTTCTACTCCACCCAGGTCACCCACGAGCTCACCGACGTGAGCGAGGAGCCGGACCTCACCATCCAGGCCTACGGCAAGCAGTGGAGCTGGGACTTCAACTACATCGACGACGGCGTCTACTTCGAGGGCGGCCGCGTCGAGCTCACCGGTGAGGAGGGCGTCGAGGAGACTCTCCCGACCCTCTACCTGCCGGTCGGGGAGACCGTGGAGTTCATCGTCGACTCCCGCGACGTCCAGCACTCGTTCTGGATCCCCGCCTTCCTCTTCAAGATCGACATGATCCCGGGGCACACGAACTCCTTCCAGGTGACGCCGCAGGAGGAGGGCAGCTACCAGGGCAAGTGCGCCGAGCTCTGCGGTGAGTTCCACTCGGAGATGCTCTTCAACGTGGAGGTCGTGGACCGCGAGACCTACGACGCCGAGATGGACGCGCTGCGCGAGGCCGGCAACGTCGGCGTGCGTGGCGAGGAGTACAACCGCGTGTACGACCAGCGCGGATACCTGCAGGACGGAACGGGGAACAACTGATGGCCACCACAGACCAGGCACGCACCGAGCTCGTCCCCGGGCTGCGGCCCGAGCGGCAGAGCCTGGGGCGCACGGTCGTCAGCTGGGTCACTTCGACCGACCACAAGGTCATCGGGTACCTCTACCTCATCACCGCCTTCGCCTTCTTCCTCATCGGCGGCGTGCTCGCCATGGCGATGCGCCTGGAGCTCTTCGACCCCGGCATGGCGCTGTTCCAGTCCAAGGAGCAGTACAACCAGTTCTTCACCATGCACGGCACGATCATGCTGTTCCTCTTCGCGACGCCGCTGTTCACCGGCTTCGGGAACGTGTTCGTGCCGCTGCAGATCGGCGCCCCTGACGTCGCCTTCCCGCGGCTCAACATGTTCAGCTACTGGCTGTTCCTCTTCGGTGGGCTCATCGCGCTGGCCGGCTTCCTCACCCCGAAGGGTGCGGCGAGCTTCGGCTGGACGGCCTACACGCCGCTGTCGCTCGAGCCCTTCTCACCGGGCCTCGGTGGCCACCTGTGGGTCATGGGCATCGCGCTCACCGGTTTCGGCACGATCTTCGGCTCGGTCAACTTCATCGCGACGATCATCACGATGCGCATGCCCGGCATGACGATGTTCCGGATGCCGATCTTCACCTGGAACATCCTCATCACCTCGCTGCTCGTCCTCATGGCCTTCCCGGTCCTGGCCGCCGCGCTGTTCGGCCTGGCCTTCGACCGCGTGCTCGGCGGGCAGATCTACAACCCGGAGAGCGGAGGGGCGCTGCTGTGGCAGCACCTGTTCTGGTTCTTCGGCCACCCCGAGGTGTACGTCATCGCGCTGCCGTTCTTCGGCATCATCAGCGAGGTCCTGCCCGTCTTCTCCCGCAAGCCGATCTTCGGCTACAAGGGCATCGTCTTCGCGACCATCGCGATCGCCGCCCTGTCGATGACCGTGTGGGCCCACCACATGTACACGACCGGTGGCGCGCTGCTGGACTTCTTCGCGCTCATGACGATGCTCATCGCGGTTCCGACCGGTGTGAAGTTCTTCAACTGGATCGGCACGATGTGGCGCGGCAAGCTCACCTTCGAGACGCCGATGCTGTGGTCGCTGGGCTTCCTCGTCACCTTCCTCTTCGGTGGCGTCACCGGCATCATCCTCGCCAGCCCGGCGATGGACTTCCAGGTCCACGACTCCTACTTCGTCGTCGCGCACTTCCACTACACCGTCTTCGGCACCGTGGTGTTCGCGATGTTCGCCGGCTTCTACTTCTGGTGGCCGAAGATGACCGGGCGCATGCTCAACGAGCGCCTGGGCAAGGTGCACTTCTGGATGCTCTTCCTCGGTTTCCACGGCACCTTCCTCATCCAGCACTGGCTCGGCGCGCAGGGTATGCCCCGCCGCTACCCCGACTACATGGTCGAGGACGGCTTCACGCTGATGAACCAGGTCTCCACCGTGGGTGCCGCGCTGCTCACCCTCTCCACGCTGCCCTTCCTGTGGAACGTCTACGTGACCTCCCGCGGGCCGCGCACCGTGTTCGTCGACGACCCGTGGGGCTTCGCGAACTCCCTGGAGTGGGCCACGAGCTGCCCGCCGCCGCGGCACAACTTCACCTCCCTGCCCCGCATCCGCTCCGAGCGTCCGGCCTTCGACCTGCACCACCCCGAGGTCGCGGCGATGGACCAGGCGGCGGTCCCGGACCAGGGCGTGCTCGAGCAGGCACTGGGCGACGCCCAGCGCACCGGTGGCGGCGACGCCGCGGCCCAGTCGCAGCCGGGACGCACGTCCACGGCCACGCTCGAGCGTGAGGACGACGACGAGAAGAAGGGCAAGGCCTGATGGCACGCGAGCACGACCGCGCTCCCGGCGAGCAGTCCGCGGAGCACCCCAAGCCCATGTCGGTGGAGAAGTGGCTCTTCATCGCCGGAGTCGTCTTCTTCCTGCCGGTTGCGCTGGTCTACGCCTTCTGGACCGACTGGGAGCCGGTCGGGACCGTTGCCCTGTTCCTCCTCGTGGGGCTCTACGGCCTCGCGGGCTTCTACCTCGCGCTGGTCGCCCGGCGCGTGGACCCGCGCCCGGAGGACAACCCGGTCAGCGACGTCGACGAGCACGCCGGTGAGATGGGCGTCTACTCGCCGCACTCGTGGTGGCCGCTGGTGCTCGGCGTCGCCGCCGCCCTCGCCTTCGCCGGCGTGGCGGTCGGCTGGTGGGTCTTCGGCATCGGCATCGCTGTCGGCGTCATCGGCCTCGTGGGCCACACCTACGAGTTCTCCCGGGGCCAGCACGCCCACTGAGCGGCCCTGACACGTCCTGACGGGCGGCACTCCCTCGCGGGGTGCCGCCCGTCTGGCGTTTCCGGGGGTCGTGGCGCGGGCCTCGTGCGGAAGGTACCGCCTGCACACCGTGTGGACCCTGCGACCCCTGAGAGGTCGAATCCCACACCTAAGCTGCCCGACCTCGTGAGTGCCACCGGTGCGCCTCGTCGAGTGCGTACGGTGCCCCAGAGGCCCACAGGGACGTGGACGGCGTCGGCGCCGGCGCTGTCATCACAACGTGTGGGCGTTGTGACCCCTGGGAGCTCGAGTCCCATACAGGGCGACCTCCGAGTGCCGCGGCCCAGGTGGCGGCGCCACGACGAAGGCCCGGCACCCCCTGGTGGGGCTGCCGGGCCTTCGTGGGCGCTACGGGTGCGTCAGACGACCGTGACGGGGGTGATGAGGCCCGCCGTCTGGGTGCGCGCACGCTCGAGGCGAGCGGCGACGTCGCGCCAGTTGACGATGTTCCAGAACGCCTTGACGTAGTCCGCCTTGACGTTGAGGTAGTCGAGGTAGAAGGCGTGCTCCCACATGTCGAGCATGAGGACCGGCGTCAGGCCGAGGGGCACGTTGCCCTGCTGGTCGAAGAGCTGGAAGATCGACAGCTTCTGACCGATGGAGTCCCAGGCCAGGACGGACCAGCCGGAGCCCTGGATGCTCGTCGCGTTGGCGGTGAACTGCGCCTTGAAGCCCTCGAAGGAACCGAGCTGGTCCTTGATGGCCTCGGCGAGCTCGCCCTCCGGCTCACCGCCGCCCTCGGGGGAGAGGTTGTTCCAGAAGACCGTGTGGTTGACGTGCCCGCCGAGGTTGAAGGCGAGGTTCTTCTCGTAGAGGTTGATGGCGGCGTTGTCGCCGCTCTCGCGGGCCTCGGCGAGCTTCTCGAGGGCGGTGTTCGCGCCGTCGACGTAGGTCTTGTGGTGACGGTCGTGGTGCAGCTCCATGATCTTGCCGCTGATGTGCGGCTCGAGGGCGCTGTAGTCGTACGGGAGCTCCGGCAGGGTGTACACGGTCATGTGTCTCCTCCTCAGTTCGTCCCGGTGCGGGACCGCACCGGCGTACATATGGCATGTGCCCGGCAGTGATGCCGGGCACATGCACTACACAGGGTCCAACTTACGACGACGTCGGGTTGTTCCGCCCGTCGGTTCCGATGGCCGCGTGCTGCTGCTCGGGTCGGTCGAAGGTGGCGTGCAGTCCGCCCTCCTCGACCTCACCGTGGCCGTTGCCGTGCTCGGCGTTCGCGGCGGCCAGCTCGGCCGGGGTCACCGGCTCGACGCGGTCCTCGTAGAAGAAGCGCGAGATGCGCTGGAGGCCCTTGTCCTTGCCGTAGCCCGGACGACGCACGCCGTTCTCGTCCTCGGGCGGGTCGATCTCGAGCATGCGGTCGGCCTCGTGGTGGACGAGCAGCCAGCGCTCCTCCTGCGTGAGGGGCTGGTGCACCTCCATGTACTGGCCGGTGGGCATGCGCACGATGCGGCCCGTCTCGTGGCCGTGGAGCGCGAGCTCACGGTCGCGGCGCTGCAGCGCCAGGCAGATGCGCTTCGTCAGCCAGAAGGCGAGGACCGGCGCGACGAAGAAGGCGATCCGCAGGAACCACGTGATGCCGTTGAGCGAGAGCTCGAAGTGCGTGGCGACGAGGTCGTTGGCACCGGCGACGTTGAGCACCATGAAGGCGGTAATGATCGCGACGCCGACGGCGGTGCGGGTGGGTGCGTTGCGGGGGCGGTCGAGGATGTGGTGCTCACCGCGGTCCTTGGTGACGGCGGCCTCGAGGAAGGGCCACACCGCTAGCGCCGTGAACAGGATGCCCGGCACCACGACGCCCGGGATGAGCACGTTGAGCGACAGGACGTAGCCGAAGATCGTGAACTCGGCGAAGCCCGGCATGAGTCGCAGCGCGCCCTCGAGGAAGAGCATGTACCAGTCGGGCTGGGCGCCGGCTCCCACGGGGGAGGGGTCGTAGGGTCCGTGGATCCACACCGGGTTGATCGACACGAGCGCGCCGAGCAGGGCGAGGAAGCCGAAGACGATGAAGAAGAAGCCGCCTGCCTTGGCCGCGTACACCGGCAGCACCGGGTAGCCGACGACGTTCTTCTCCGTCTTGCCGGGCCCGGGGTACTGGGTGTGCTTGTGCACGACGACCAGGATGAGGTGGACCGTCACCATCGCGATGATGAGCCCGGGCACGACGAGGATGTGGATGGTGAAGAGCCGCGGGATGATGTCCGTCCCCGGGAACTCCCCGCCGAAGAGCGCGAGCGAGACGTAGGACCCGATGATCGGGATCGCGCGGGCCACGCCGTCGGCGATGCGCAGGCCGTTGCCGGACAGCACGTCGTCGGGCAGCGAGTAGCCGGAGAAACCGGCGAGCAGCGCGAGGATGAGCAGCGTGAAGCCGACGAGCCAGTTGAGCTCACGCGGCTTGCGGAACGCACCGGTGAAGAACACGCGCAGCATGTGCGCGACGATCGAGGCCACGAACAGCAGAGCCGCCCAGTGGTGGATCTGCCGCATGAGCAGACCGCCGCGGACCTCGAAGGACAGGCGCAGCGTCGAGGCGAAGGCCTCGGACATGGCCACGCCCTGCATCGCCTCGGGGAGGGCGTCCTCGGGGTAGGTGATGTGCCCCATGCTCGGCACGAAGAACATCGTGAGGAAGAACCCCGACAGGACGAGGACGATGAAGCTGTAGAGCGCCACCTCGCCCAGCAGGAAGGACCAGTGGTCGGGGAAGACCTTGCGCGCGAACTCCTTGACGGCCTTGCCGATGCCGGTGCGCTGGTCGAGGTAGTCAGCCGCGGGGGCAGCCTTGTTGGGCTTGCGAGCCGTGGTGGTGCTCATCGGTTCTCATCCATTCGCTCGCGCTCCCAGAAGCTGGGGCCGACGGTCTCGTGGAAGTCCGAACGGGCCACGAGGTAGCCCTCGGTGTCCACCGTGATGGGCAGCTGCGGCAGCGCGCGGTTCGCCGGACCGAAGACGACCTTGGCCTCGTTCGCGAGGTCGAAGGTGCTCTGGTGGCAGGGGCACAGCAGGTGGTGCGTCTGCTGCTCGTAGAGGGCGACGGGGCAGCCCACGTGGGTGCAGACCTTGGAGTAGGCGACGATGCCGTCGTAGCTCCAGTCCCGGCGCTCGGGGGAGATGTTGAGCTCGCTGGGGTCGATGCGCGTGAGGAACACGACCGCCTTGGCCTTCTCCTCCAGGTAGTGCTCCTGGTCGCTGATGCCGTGGGGGATGACCTGGAAGGCCGAGCCGTTGGTGACGTCGGCGGCCCGGATCAGCCGGTTGTCCGGGTCGGTCGCCAGGCGACGGCCCATCGAGCCGTCGGGGAGGCGGCCACCGGTGCCCTCGGGGACGTCGCCCCAGGCGGTGTGGCGGAACTTGCGGGTGTCCCAGCTGGGGCTGAGCTCACCGACGAGCGGCACGACGAAGGGCAGCGGCGCGAGCGCTGCAGCACCGACGAGGGCGCCCTTGAGCACCGGGCGGCGGGCGATGCCGGACTCGGAGATGCCGGTCTCGATCATCTCGACGGCGGTCTCGCGCACCTCGGGCGAGGAGGCGGCGGGCTTGCGCTGCTCGGTGTACTCCTTGTTCGACATGATGGTCTTCGACCAGTGCACCGCGCCGAGGCCGATGCCGAGCATGCCGAGGCCGAGGCCGACGCCGAGCACGAGCGTGGACAGCCGCACGTCGAGGAGCGTGGTCCCCACCGGGATGAGGAAGAACCCGACGATGCCCGCGACGGACGCGAGGACCGAGACGAGCAGGAAGGCGACGACCTGGCGCTCGGCGCGCTTGGAGGCCTTCTCGTCGAGGTCGGCCATCCGCTGGGGGTGGTGCGGCAGGCCCGGGTCCTCGAAGCGCTCGGGGACGTCGGCGACCGGTGCCCCGCCCGTGGCGGGGGTCAGGTCACCAGAGGGACGATTCGTGCTCACGAGGACCGTGCTCCCATCCACACTGCAATACCGATGATGCCGCCGATGCCGACGAGCCAGACCCAGAAGCCCTCGGAGACCGGGCCGAGGTTGCCCAGCGTGATGCCGCCGGGGGAGACCTCGCGCTGCTCCATCACGTAGGCGATGACGTCACGGGCACCCTCGTCGGTGACCGAGGACTCGTTGAAGACCGGCATGGACTGGGGGCCGGTGCGCATGGCCTCCCAGATCTGGGTGGGCGTCGCGTCGTCGAGCGGAGGGGCGACCTTGCCCTCGGTCAGCGCGCCACCGGCGCCGACGGCGTTGTGGCACATCGAGCAGTTCGTGCGGAACAGCTCCATGCCGTTGGCGGCGTCACCCAGCTCGGGGTCGACCTGCTCGTCGGACGGGATGGCCGGGCCGGGGCCGAGGCTCGCGACGTAGGCGGCGAGGGCAGCGGTCTGCTCCTCGTTCATCTGCGGGTCCTTGCGCTCCGCCTGCGGCGAGTTGTTCGCCATCGGCATGCGGCCCGTGGACACCTGGAAGTGCACGGACGCGGCGCCCACGCCGACCAGCGACGGCGCGAGGTCGGTGCCCTGGGCGTCCAGGCCGTGGCAGGTCGAGCAGTTCGAGCGGAACAGCGCCTCGCCTTCCTCGATGGTGTCCTGGCTGGCGGCCTGGGCAGTGGCCGGCTCGGAGGTGACGGCGGAGTACGCCACCCCCGTGAGGATCAGGGCCAGGAGCAGCAGGACGACCGGCGCGAGCCGGTGCCTTCTGCTGGCGGCGAGTGCCTTCACGGTGATGTGTCCTTGTCTGGCGTTGCGGGTGGAACAGGGGCGGTCGCGGTGAGGTTCTAGAACATCTCGAGGAAGTAGATGATGAAGAACATCGCGACCCAGACGACGTCGACGAAGTGCCAGTAGTAGGACACGACGACAGCGCCCGTGGCCTCGTAGTGGCCGAAGCGGTTGGCGGCGAAGGAGCGGCCGAGGATGAAGAGGAAGGCGATGAGGCCGCCGAGCACGTGCAGCGCGTGGAAGCCGGTCATGATGTAGAAGACCGAGCCGTACGGGCTGGAGGACACGGTGATGCCGTGCGAGACGAGCTCGGCGTACTCGAAGGTCTGCCCGGCGACGAAGAACGCGCCCATGATGAAGGTGAGGACGAACCACTCCTCCATGCCCCAGCGGCGGACGTCGAGGAGCTTGCCGGTGCGGCGCGGCTGGAAGCGTTCGGCGGCGAACACACCCATCTGCGCGGTCACCGAGCTGGCCACGAGGACCAGGGTGATCGTCAGGGCCCAGGGGATGTTGAGCATCGAGTAGTTCTCTGGCCAGATCTCCGCCGACACCGACCGGTGGGTGAAGTACATGGCGAAGAGACCAGCGAAGAACATGAGCTCGCTGGAGAGCCACACGATGGTGCCGACCGACACTGCGTTCGGCCGGTTGACGTTCACGTGGGGGGCGCTGGGAGCAGCCGTAGTAGACGACACGCTTGCCATTATGGCCCGAAAGTAGGCGTGGGTGACCACTCCGCGGCCGTGCGATTCACCGGGCGACCCAGGACAAGGCTAGGAGTTCCGCGCCATCTCGCGCCTGAGCCCTTGGTCCTGATCCGGTCACGGTGAGACACGCCGGGCGGGCGCCTGTCCGCTTCGTGCCTTTCGTCTCCACCGCACCCGGGCGTGGCGCCGCCGCGCCGGTGTCCGCGGCCGGTGCGCGGCGCGACTAGCATGCGAGGAGGTCACCGCGTCACTCGCGGTGCGCACCGAGAGTGAAACCTGGAGGACGACGATGACGCCCGCGCAGCCCGACGCAGCCGTGACGACCGACACCGACGTCGTGGACGTGCTGCTCTACAGCGACGACGTCACGACCAGGGAGCAGGTGCGGCGCGCCGTCGGCCGCCGCGCCGCCGTCGACGTCCCCCGCATCCGCTGGACGGAGGCCGCCACGCACGAGGGTGTCGTCATGAAGGCCAAGGAGGGTGACTTCGCCCTTCTCGTGCTCGACGGCGAGGCGGCCAAGGCCGGCGGGATGGCCGTGAGCCGCGAGCTGAAGAACGAGATGTACAAGTGCCCGCCCGTCGTCATCCTCACCGCGCGCCCGCAGGACGCGTGGCTGGCCTCGTGGGCGCAGGCCGACGCGATCGTCCAGGCGCCCGTCGACCCGATCGAGATCCAGGAGGCCGTGGCCGGACTGCTGCGCTCGGGCGGTCGTCGGTGACGGTGGGCGTCGAGCCTGTCGAGCCCACCTGGGCCGACCTCATCACCTCGCTGGTTGCCGGGGAGCACCTCAGCGCGACGCAGACCGGCTGGGCGATGGACCAGGTCATGTCCGGCCTGGCGAGCCCCGTGCAGCTCGCCGGCTTCCTCGTCGCCCTGCGCGCCAAGGGGGAGACGGTCGCCGAGCTCACCGGCCTGGCCGACGTCATGCTCGAGCACTCGGTGCCGATCGACGTGCCCGACGACGTCGTCGACATCGTCGGTACGGGAGGTGACCGTGCTCGCACGGTCAACATCTCGACCATGTCGTCCCTCGTCATCGCCGGCGCGGGGGTGCCCGTCGTCAAGCACGGCAACCGGGCCTCGAGCTCGGCGAGCGGCTCCGCCGACGTCCTCGAGGCGCTCGGCGTCCGCCTGGACATGTCCGTCCACCAGGTCGAGGCAGTCTTCCGTGAGGTCGGGATCACCTTCTGCTTCGCCCAGACCTTCCACCCCTCGTTCCGGCACACCGCCGTCGCCCGCCGTGAGCTCGCCGTCGCGACGGCCTTCAACGTGCTCGGCCCGCTCACCAACCCGGCCCGGCCGCGGGCCGCGGCCATCGGCGTCGCCGACCGGCGCATCGCCCCGCTCGTCGCGGGCGTGCTCGCCCGTCGGGGGACGCGCGGGCTCGTCTTCCGCGGCGAGGACGGCCTGGACGAGCTGACGACGACGGCGCCCAGCCGGGTGTGGCACGTCGCCGACGGCGAGGTGACCGAGCAGGTCATCGACACCCGGGAGGCCTTCGGGCTCGCTCCGGCGACCCTCGCCGACCTGCGCGGCGCGGACGCCGCCTTCAACGCCGGGGTCGCCCGCGAGCTGCTCGACGGCGCCACCGGCCCCGTCCGGGACGCCGTGCTGCTCAACTCCGCGGCCGCGCTCGTCGCCCACGGGAGCCTGCCGGGCACCGGCCCGGACGCCGGCGACCTCCTCACGCGGCTGCGCGGTGCGATGGACCTCGCGGCCGCGGCGATCGACGACGGCCGGGCGCGCGGCGTGCTCGACCGGTGGGCGGCGGCCAGCGCCGCCCTCTGACGCAGCGACGGCAGCGGCCGTCCGCGAGACCATCGGCGGGTACCGCCGGTAACCGAGACGAAGGAGACCCCATGCTCACCGCCATCGTCCTCATCGACACCGACGCCTCCCGCGTCCCCGAGGTCGCCAAGGAGGTCGCCGAGCTCGAGGGCATCAGCGAGGTCTACTCGGTCACCGGCGACGTCGACCTCATCGCGCTGGCGCGGGTGCGCCGCCACGAGGACCTGGCCGACGTCGTCGCCGACCGCGTGGGCAAGGTCAAGGGCGTGACGAACACCCGCACCTACATCGCCTTCCAGGCATACTCGAAGCACGACCTCGAGTCCGCCTTCGCCATCGGCCTCGGCGACTGACGCCCTTCGCCGCGGCTAGGCCGTCGGTGGCAGCGGGTACTTCGCCGCGCCGTCGACCGGCCACGCGAGCGGCTCGTCGCCCTCGTCGTGCTGGACGAGCCGCGTGGCCGGGTGCTCGATCCACTCGGCGATGAGCTCGGTCTCCTCCGAGCCGGTGGCCCCGAGAACGGTCGACGGCGCAGGAACCTCCTCGCCCGTGGCGACGAGGGCGTCGATCGCGGGCATCGGGTCGACCCCGCGCGGGACCGCGCACGTCCCGGCGAGCCGGCCGTGGCGCACGAGGACGACCTCCCAGCCGCCGCCCTCCGTGCGGCGGGCGGCCACCAGCTGCGGGCTGCGCCACAGCGGGCGCAGACGCTGGCTGCGCCGCGCCGCGACGAGGTAGGCTCGCAGCCGGTCCCGCTCGGTGGCGGCCTCCTCGTAGCGCTGCTGCTCGGCGAGGGCCGCGATCCGGGCGCGAAGCGCCGCGACGACGGGACCGGCGCCCGCGCTGAGCCCTGCCCGTACCGAGGCGGTGACCTCGGTGTACTCCTCCGGGCTCTGCCGACCGATGCAGGGTGCGCCGCAGCGACCCATCTCCGCCAGCGCGCAGGCGCGGGCGTCGGGTGAGGGCACGACGGGCAGGCGCTGGCTGCACCGCCGCACGGTGAAGGCCTCCTCGAGGGCCTCGAGTGCCGACTGCGCCGCCGCGCGCGAGGGGAAGGGGCCGATGGCCTCGTCGCTGCGCCCGGCGGGGACGCTGCGGACGATCGACAGACGGGGGAAGGGCTCGTCGGTCAGCCGGATCCACGGTCGGCGGTGCGGCTTGCGCGAGCGCCGGTTGTAGGGCGGGTCGAGCTCGGCGATGAGCCGCAGCTCGCGGACCGCCGCCTCGAGCTCGGTGGCGCACGGGATGTGCCGGACCTCCTGGGTGAGGTCGACCATCTCCCCGATGCGCTTGCGCTTCTCCGCGGCGGTGAAGTACGAGCGCACCCGGCGGCGCAGGTTGACCGCCTTGCCGACGTAGAGCACCTCGCCGGCGGGGCCGAGGAACTGGTAGACGCCGGGGCCGGTGGGCAGGGAGTCGGCGAGGGTGGCCTTGCGCCGCCGCTTGTGAGGGACAGGGTCCCCGAGGGTGGCGAGGTCCTCCAGGTGGGTGGCGCCCAGCGGGGCGAGGCGCCCGAGGAGCCCGTGGAGGACGTCGACGGTGGCACGGGCGTCGTGCAGGGCGCGGTGGTCGGGACTCGTGGTGGCGCCGAAGAGCGCGGCGAGCGTGCCGAGCTTGTTGTTGGGTGCCTCGTCGCGGGTGACGACGCGCCGCGCCAGGGCGACGGTGTCGACGACGGCCGGGCTCGGCCAGGTCATGTCGTGGCGGGAGGCGGCAGCGCGCAGGAAGCCGACGTCGAAGCGGGCGTTGTGGGCCACGAGGACGGTGGTGGGGCCGAAGCCCGCGAACTCGAGGAAGGCCGGCAGGACCTCACCGATCCGCGGGGCTCCGACGAGCATCGCGTCGGTGATGCCGGTGAGGACGGTGATCATCGGCGGCACCGGCGAGCCGGGGTCCACGAGGGTCTGGAACTCCCCGAGGACCTCCCCGCCGCGGACCTTGACCGCGCCGATCTCGGTGATCTCGCACTGGGTGGGGGAGCCGCCGGTGGTCTCGAGGTCGACGACGACGAAGCTCACCTCGGAGAGCGGCACGCCGATCTCGTCGAAGCCGATCTGGAGCGGCGTGCCGGTGCCGGCACGGGTGGCACCCTCGAGGTCCAGCCGACCACCGGGGGCGGGAGCGAGCAGGTTCGTGGTCACGCGTCCGACCGTACGTGCGGCCACCGACAAGCCCGGGCTGCCGTGCCGGAGCCGCCGATGTCAGAGGTCCCTCATACGGTCGCGCCATGATCATCGACTGCGACTCCTGCACCGTGCGGACCATCGCCTGCGACGACTGCGTGGTCAGCTTCCTCCTCGGCCCCGGGCGCGGCCCGGTGCCCGCACCACGGGACCTCGGCGAGGACGAGCGCACCGCGCTGGCGGTCCTCGCCGACAACGGCCTTGTGCCGCCGCTGCGCCTGCGCCGGGCCGGGACGGGCTGAGCCGTGCCTCCCCCGGGAGCAGGTCCGCCGCGGCCCGCCCACGCACGAGGGCCGGTGCCCGCGCGGTCGCGGGCACCGGCCCCGGTGGTCGGAACGCGGCCGCTAGCTGCGCGCGCCCGCGGGTGCCTCGGCGTAGATGTCGTCGATGACCTGCGCGTAGTCGCGGAGCACCGCGTTGCGCCGCACCTTCATCGACGGCGTGAGGTAGCCGTTGTCGACCGTGAAGTCCTCGTCGAGGATGACGAACTTGCGGATGGACTCGGCGCGGGAGACCTTCTTGTTCGTCCGGTCGATCTCCATCTGGATGTGCTCGCGGACGACCGGGTCCTGCGTCGCCTCCTTGACGCTCATCGGCTCCTTGCCGTGGTTCTTCAGCCAGCTCGGGAGCATCTCGGCGTCGAGCGTGACGAGCATGCTGATGAAGTGGCGGCGGTCGCCGATCGCCAGGCACTGGGAGATCAGCGGGTGGGCGCGGGTGGGGTCCTCGAGCTGGCTGGGCGCCACGTTCTTGCCCCCGGCCGTCACGATGATCTCCTTCTTGCGCCCGGTGATCGTCAGGCAGCCGTCCTCGTCGAGGTGGCCGACGTCGCCGGTGTGGAACCAGCCGTCCGAGAAGGCCTCGGCGGTCGCCTCGGGGTTGTTGTGGTAGCCGCGGAACACGGCGATCCCCTTGGCGAGGATCTCGCCGTCGTCGGCGATCTTGATGCCGCATCCGGGCAGCGGGGTGCCCACGGTGCCGATCTTCACGCGCCCGGGGCGCGCGACGGCGACGGGAGCGGTGGTCTCGGTCAGGCCGTAGCCCTCGAGCACCACGAGCCCCAGGCCGCGGAAGAAGTGCCCGAGACGCTCACCGAGCGGGGCGCCGCCCGAGACCGCGTAGACGGCCTGCCCGCCGAGCACGGCGCGGATCTTCTTGAGCACGAGCGCGTCGGCGACCTTGTGGAGCGCCTTGAGCCGCACGCCGGGGCCGCCCGGCCGGTCCAGCGCCCGGGAGTAGGCGATGTTGACCTTCGCGGCCCACCGGAAGATCTTCACCTTCCCGCCGGCCGCGGCCTTCTGCTCGGCGGCGTTGTACACCTTCTCGAAGACGCGGGGGACCGAGAGGATGAACGTCGGGCGGTAGGTGCCCATGTCGGCGACGAGGTCCTTGGTGTCGGGCGTGTGGCCGAGGGGGACACCGGCGGCGATGACGAGCACCTCGACGAAACGCGCGAACACGTGGGCCAGCGGCATGAAGAGCAGCGTGCGCGCGCCCGGGTAGGCGAAGACCTCGTGGAGGTCCTCGATGGCGTTGCGGCACAGCTCGACAAAGTTCCCGTGGGTGAGCTCGGCGCCCTTGGGCCGGCCGGTGGTGCCGGAGGTGTAGATGATCGTCGCGACGTCGTCGAGGCCGACGGCGGAGTGCCGGGCGGCGAGGTCGGCGTCGCTGACGTCGCGGCCCAGCGCCACGAGCGTGTCGATGGCGCCGTCGTCGATCGTCCACACCTCACCCAGGTGCGGCAGGCCGCCGTTCTCCTCGCGGGCCTGCGCGACCGTCGCGGCGTGGGCGGGGCTCTCCACGACGGCGGCGACGCAGTCGGAGTCACCGAGGATCCAGGCGCACTGGTCGGGGGAGGACGTCTCGTAGACGGGGACGGGGACGGCACCGGCGTGCCAGATCGCGAAGTCGAGGATCGTCCACTCGAAACGGGTGCGGGACATGATCGCGACGTGGTCGCCGGGGGCGACACCGGCGGCCATGAGCCCCTTCGCCACGTTCTCGACGAGCTCGAGGACGGCGGCGGCCGTGTACTCGCGCCAGACGCCGTTCTCCTGGCGCTCGATCAGGACCTTGGTCGGGGAGGAGGTGGCCTGCGTGATGAGGAGGTCGCTCACGCTGGTCGACGATTCGGACGTCACGGCAATGGGGACATGGAACTCGTCCATACTGACTCCAGTGGCAGCGGTGGGAGGGAATGACTACCGGCTCCACGATATGGCAGAACTGGGCGTTTCGGTGCACCTCCACAGGGATGCGGCGCCGTGTCCACGACGACGACAGGAATCATCGATGACGACCATCGGTATCGACATCGGCGGCACGAAGATCGCCGCGGGTGTCGTCGACGAGAACGGCCGCGTGCTCGCGCAGACCCGCCGCGCGACGGACGCCCACGACCCCGAGGCGATCGAGAGCGCGGTCATCGCGGCCGTCGCCGAGCTGCGGTCCGGCTACGAGATCACCGGGGTCGGCGTGGCCGCCGCGGGGTTCGTCAGCCCGAACCGGGACGGCATGCTCTTCGCCCCGAACATCGCCTGGCGCGACTACCCGCTGCGGGAGCGCCTGGCGCGGGGGATCGAGGTGCCGATCGTCGTCGAGAACGACGCCAACGCCGCCGGCTGGGCGGAGTTCCGCTTCGGCGCCGGCCGCGCGGTGCGCTCCATGGTCATGCTCACCCTCGGCACCGGCCTCGGCGGCGCGATCATCCTCGACGACCGCCTCCTCCGCGGTGCCTACGGCGCGGCGGCGGAGCTCGGCCACATGCGCGTCGTCCCGCACGGCCACTACTGCGGCTGCGGGCACGAGGGCTGCTGGGAGATGTACGCCTCGGGCCGCGCGCTCACCCGCGCCGCGCGCAACGCCCTCATCACCGACGAGGACCGCGCCGGACGCCTGCGTGAGCTCGCCGCCGCCGACGGCGGGAAGACGCGCGGTCAGCACGTCACCCAGGCCGCCGCCGAGGGTGACCCCCTCTCCCGCGAGCTCGTCACCGAGCTGGGCCGCTGGGTCGGCGCGGGGATCGCCGACCTCGTCGCCGTCCTCGACCCCGAGCTCTTCGTCATCGGCGGCGGGGTCGCCGACACCGGGGACCTCGTCCTCGAGGCCGCGCGCGCGTCCTTCCGGGAGCAGCTCTCCGCCCGCGGCTACCGCCCGGAGGCGGAGATCGTCCTCGCGCAGATGGGCAGCGAGGCGGGCATCGTCGGCGCCGCTGACCTCGTCCGGCACTGAGGGGCGCCCGGCCGCTCCGGCCGGGCGACCTCGCCCCCGTCAGGGGAGCCGACGGCTCAGACGACGGCGCCGTCGTCGTAGTCGTCGGCGTCCCGGCGGGCCGGCATGCGCCACAGCAGCAGGCCCACGCCCACGGCCAGGGCCGCGACGGCGGCGAGCCAGACGATCCCGGGCGCCGAGCGCCACAGCAGCACGCACAGGAGCATCGCCGCGAGCCCGCCGAGCACCCCCGCCCACGCGAGGACGAGCACCGGCTCCGAGTGCGCCAGCGGGTCCGGGTCGGGCTCGACGAAACCGTCGACGACGTCCCGCTCGCGGTCGTCGTTGTCGGTCTCCGCGGCGGGGGAGTAGTCGCGTGGTCCCGGCGCGGGTGCCGCGGCCGGCGACGGCGGCTCCGGCTCGGGGTCGGGCTGCTCGGGCGGCAGCCGCAGCTCGCCCAGGCGCGCGGTGAGCTCGGCCCACTGGGCGTCGAGGTCGTCGTCGGGCACGTGGTCGCCGTCAGCGGCACCCCGGGTAGGACCAGCCATGGTGAGCACTCTAGAGTGCTCAGGAACGCGCGGCCCGATCCGGCGCCGCCGGCAGCAAAGGGGTAGTGAGTGTTCTACGGCTTGATGAAGGCGACGCTCGGCACGACGCTGCGCGTCTTCTACCAGCCGTGGATCCGCGGGGCGGAGAACGTGCCCGAGGACGGTGCGGCGATCCTCGCGAGCAACCACCTCGCCGTCATCGACTCCTTCTTCCTGCCGCTCATGCTGCGCCGCTCGGTGGTCTTCCTCGGCAAGCAGGACTACTTCACCGGGCGCGGGGTCAAGGGCAAGCTCGTCGCCGGCTTCATGCGCGGCGTCGGGACCATCCCGGTCGACCGCAGCGGCGGGCGCGCCAGCGAGGCCGCGCTGCGCACCGGCCTGCGCCGTCTCGAGGCGGGCGAGCTGTTCGGGATCTACCCCGAGGGCACCCGCAGCCCCGACGGCCGGCTCTACCGCGGCAAGACCGGTGTGGCGCGCCTCGCGCTCCAGTCCGGCGCGCCCGTCATCCCCGTCGCGATGATCGGCACGAACATCGCCCAGCCCATCGGCACCCGCATCCCGCGGCTGCGGCCGATCGGCATCGTCATCGGCAAGCCGCTCGACTTCAGCCGCTACGCCGGCCTGGAGGAGGACCGCTTCGTCCTGCGCTCGGTGACCGACGAGATCATGTACGAGATCATGCGGCTGTCCGGCCAGGAGTACGTCGACGCCTACGCCGCCTCCGTCAAGGCACGGGCCGCGTCCGGCAAGACACCCGCCGCCACCCCGCAGCCGGCCGGGCCCGTCGCCCCCGGCGGGCGCCGCCTCCCCGGCACCGGGGTCCCCGAGCCCACCGAGCAGGAGCTCGCCGAGGGCAAGGAGCTCCTCGAGGCCGCCGCCCAGGAGGAGGAGCACGCGGCCGGGGACGGCACGGACGGGACGGGCGAGCCGCCGTCGTCGTCCTCGTCCATCAGGTAGGAGGACCCAGGCGCGGGCGGCCGACGGACCTACACTGGGTTCGCGCGCGAGCACTCCCTGCTCGCCGGCCGCTGCCCGGCGGCCGCCGTTCGACGAAAGGTTGCCGATGTCCGTCCGCCGTGTCGCCCTGCTCACCGCAGGTGGCTTCGCCCCCTGCCTGTCCTCCGCGGTCGGAGGTCTGATCGAGCGCTACACCGAGGTGGCGCCGGACGTGGAGATCATCGCCTACCAGTACGGCTACCACGGCCTGCTGACGGGCAACAAGGTCGTCATCGACGACGAGGCCCGCGCCAAGGCCAGCGTGCTGCACGACTTCGGCGGCAGCCCGATCGGCAACAGTCGCGTCAAGCTGACCAACGCGAAGAACCTCGTCGAGCGCGGTCTCGTCAAGGAGGGCGACGACCCGCTCAAGGTCGCGGCCGAGCAGCTGCGCGCCGACGGCGTCGACGTCCTCCACACCATCGGTGGCGACGACACGAACACGACCGCCGCCGACCTCGCCGCCTACCTCGAGGACAACGGCTACCACATGGCCGTCGTCGGCCTGCCGAAGACGATCGACAACGACATCATCCCGATCCGCCAGTCCCTCGGCGCCCACACCGCCGCCGAGCAGGCCAGCCGCTTCGCGCAGAACATCATCGGCGAGCACCGCTCCAACCCGCGGATGCTCATCGTCCACGAGGTCATGGGCCGCCACTGCGGCTGGCTCACCGCCGCCGCCGCCCGCGACTACCACCAGTGGGTCGCCGAGCGTCCCGAGTGGAACCCGAGCGCCGGGCTGAGCAAGGAGCGCTGGGACGTCCACGCCGTCTTCCTGCCCGAGATGAAGCTCGACCTCGAGGGCGAGGCGCAGCGCCTGCGCGGCGTCATGGACGAGCTCGGCAACGTCAACATCTTCCTCTCCGAGGGTGCCGGCGTGCCGGAGATCATCGCCGAGCTCGAGGCCAAGGGCGAGGAGGTCCAGCGCGACCCCTTCGGCCACGTCAAGCTCGACACCATCAACCCGGGCCAGTGGTTCGCCAAGCAGTTCGCCGAGCTCATCGGCGCCGAGAAGGTCATGGTCCAGAAGTCGGGCTACTTCTCCCGCTCCGCCGCCGCCAACGCGACGGACATCGCGCTCATCAAGGAGATGGTCGACCTCGCCGTCGACAGCGCCTTCAAGGACGTCTCCGGCGTCGTCGGCCACGACGAGGAGAACGGTGACGAGCTGACGACGATCGCCTTCCCGCGCATCGCCGGCGGCAAGGCCTTCGACATCACCCAGCCGTGGTTCACCGAGCTCATGGCGAGCATCGGGCAGGACGTCTCCCCGGCGGAGAACGCCTCCCACTGACGTGGCGGACGCCGCCGGTCCCACCGTTTCCCACGGTGCGGACCGGCGGCGTTCCACGTTCCGGACCTCCCGTATCCTGGCGCACGTGAGTATCGAGGCAGATCCCGCGGTCCTCCGCGGGCTGGACACCTGGCGCGACCTTCCGGCATCCCAGCAGCCCCAGTGGCGCAGCACCGAGGAGCTGCGGGCCGTCACCGACGAGCTCGCCGCCTCCCCGCCGCTCGTCTTCGCCGGCGAGGCGGACCAGCTGCGTGAGCAGCTGGCCAAGGCCTCCCGCGGCGAGGCCTTCCTGCTGCAGGGCGGGGACTGCGCCGAGACCTTCGCGGAGTCGACGGCGGACAACATCCGCAACAAGATCCGCACCATCCTCCAGATGGCCGTCGTCCTCACCTACGGCGCGAGCCTGCCCATCATCAAGATGGGGCGGATGGCCGGCCAGTACGCCAAGCCGCGCAGCAACACGATGGAGACGCGCGACGGCGTCGAGCTGCCCGCCTACCGGGGCGACGCCGTCAACGGGCACGCCTTCACGGCGGAGTCCCGGGTACCCGACCCGAACCGCCTGCTGTCCGCGTACCACCGCTCCGCGACGACCCTCAACCTCATCCGCGCCTTCACCGGCGGCGGCTTCGCCGACCTGCGGCGCGTCCACGAGTGGAACCGCGGCTTCACCTCCAACCCGGCCTACAAGCGCTACGAGCAGCTGGCCGCCGAGATCGACCGCGCGGTGCGCTTCATGGCCGCCGCGGGCGCCGACTTCGATGCCCTGCGCACCGTGGACTTCTACTCCAGCCACGAGGCGCTGCTCCTCGACTACGAGCGGGCGATGACCCGCATCGACTCGCGCACCGGGCAGCCGTACAACACGTCCGCGCACTTCCTGTGGATCGGGGAGCGCACCCGCGAGCTCGACGGCGCGCACGTCGACCTGCTCTCCCGGGTGCACAACCCGATCGGCGTCAAGCTCGGTCCGACGACCACTCCCGAGACGGCCCTCGCGCTGCAGGAGAAGCTCAACCCCGAGGGCACGCCCGGGCGCCTCACCTTCATCACCCGCATGGGCGCCGAGCGCATCCGCGACGTGCTGCCCGGCCTGCTGTCCGCGGTGTCGGCCGAGGGCAGCCCCGTCACCTGGGTGTGCGACCCCATGCACGGCAACACCTTCGCCTCGCCCAGCGGGTACAAGACGCGCCGCTTCGACACGGTCCTCGACGAGGTGCGCGGCTTCTTCGAGGCGCACCAGGCGGCGGGCACCGTCCCCGGCGGCCTGCACGTGGAGCTCACCGGCGACGACGTCACCGAGGTGCTCGGTGGCGGCGAGGAGATCGACGAGGGGGCGCTCAGCCGCCGCTACGAGACCCTCGTCGACCCGCGCCTCAACCACCAGCAGTCCCTGGAGATGGCCTTCGCCGTCGCGGAGATGCTCCGCGGGAGCTGAGCGGACGGGACCGGGGGGAGCGCATGAGCACGGCAGGGGCGATCGAGGTGCCGCCCGAGCGGAGCCTCCCACCGGGCCAGCACCTCGTGGCCGAGGCACCGGTCATGCACTACGGGCCGGTGCCCAGGCCCCGCCCCGAGCGCTGGGACTTCGCGGTGGGCGGGCTCACCCGCGACAACGAGGAGCGGCGCTTCTCCCTCGAGGAGATCCTCGCGCTGCCCGCCGTCGACGTGCTCGGTGACCTCCACTGCTCCTCGCGGTGGAGCACCCTGGACGAGCGGTGGTCGGGGGTGGCCGCGCGCGCCGTCGTCGAGGCGGTGCCGCCGGCCGACGGGGTCGAGGACGTCCTCGTCTTCGCCGAGTTCGGCTACAGCGCGACGATCCGCGTCGACGACCTCATGTCTGCGCGGGCGGTGCTGGCCACCCACCACGACGGCGAGCCCCTCACCCAGGAGCGCGGCGCCCCGCTGCGGCTGGTCATCCCGCACCTGTACTCGTGGAAGGGCCCCAAGTGGGTGCGCGGGTGGCACTACACCGCGGCTCCCGAGCGCGGCTTCTGGGAGCAGCGCGGCTACCACCTGCGCGGCGACGCCTGGCGCGAGGAGCGCTACTCCTACCAGGAGTGACCCCCACCCCTCGCGCCGAGAGTGCACTTACCGCCGACAGTGCAGTTACCGCCGACAGCGCACTTATCGCCGAGAGTGCACTTACCGCCTGGAGCGCACTCACCGAACGCGACACCGAGTCGCTCGCTCGCGGCTCGGTGTCGCCGAATGCCACTCGCGGAGGAGGTCCAGACCGATGTGGCTGAGCCAGCTGGGCCAGCTGTTGATCATGCATGTGCCGGAGGCGAGCAGGACGGAGGCGGCGGGCACGAAGACCTGGCCGAGGCGCATGGCCCTCACGCCATGCACGCTCGCTGCGCATGAGTGGCTCCAGGCGAACACGAGGAAGTTCCTCCGCACCCTGCCGATGGCCGGGAGGAGCGCCGCGAGAGCCAGGACAACGCCGAAGAAGAACGAAGAACCAGCTGTCGACCACCCCCGCCCCCCGTCAGCATGACCGGGAGCGTCGACCAGCCCCCGCCCCCACACGCCGAGAGCCGGACTCCTCCACGGAGGAATCCGGCTCTCGGCGGCAAGTGCACTGTCGGCGGTAAGTGTGCTGCCGGCGCTAAGTGTGCTCTCGGCGAGGGAAAAGCTGGGGTCAGTCGGTCACCACTCGCGGGTGGCGGGGATGAGGGTGCCGGGGTTGAGGTTGCGGCCCGGGTCGATGCCCTCGAGGAGCGCGACCTGGACGTCGACGCCGGCGGGGGAGATGTCCTGCTCCAGCCAGTGCGCGTGGTCGGTGCCCACGCCGTGGTGGTGGGAGATCGTGCCGCCGTGGTCGACGAAGGACTGCTGGATCGCCTTCTTGACCACCCAGTACTGGCGCAGCTGCTCCTCCATGTCCGAGGAGGTCGGCACGAAGGCGAAGGTGAAGTACAGGCAGGCGCCGGAGTGGTAGCTGTGCGACAGGTGGCACATGATGTAGCCGCGCACGCCCAGGGAGTCGAAGGCGTCCCGCGCGGCGCGCATCGTCAGGTGGTAGACCTCCATGAGCCGCGACCACGGCATGGCCGTCTCCGAGACGTCGGCGAGGGCGCCGATGTCGAGGAGGAAGTCACGGATGTAGGGGGTGTCGAACTTCTTCTGGTCGTACAGCGCGCCCGGGCCCTTGCCGAGCTTGACGCCGCCGTGCTCACGCACGATCTTGCCGACCGTCGCCTTGTCGGCCTTGACGCGGGCGCTGCCGCCCTCGTAGCCGACGTAGCTGAGGCAGGCCTTGTCGAGGTCCCAGCCGCGCTTCTCGAGGAAGCCGAAGAGCCCGTCCTGGACGGCCTTCTTCGCGCCCTTCGACGCCTTCTGCGTCGACAGCGAGAAGGCCGTCTCGTTGCCGTCGGACACGCGGGTGACCGAGGGGTGGGCGTCGGACACGGAGATCGCGTGCATCGCCTGGACGGCGCTGCCCCAGTTGGGGAAGAGGTAGGCGATGATCTCGCGGTTCTCGGGCAGGCGGTGGACGTGGACCCAGGCCTCGGTGATGACGCCGAGACGCCCCTCGGAGCCGAGGATCATCTCCCGGACGCTGGGCCCGGAGGAGGTGCTGGGCAGCGGGCGCAGCGCGACGACCTTGCCCGGCAGCACGACGCGCATGCCGCGCGTGATGTCGGCGATGTCGCCGTACTTGTCGGACTGCATGCCCGAGGAGCGGGTGGCGATCCACCCGCCGAGCGTCGAGTGCTTGAAGCTGTCGGGCTGGTGGCCCATGGTCCACCCGCGGGCGGTCAGCTGCTCCTCGAGGTCCGGGCCGAGCACACCGGCCTGGACGCGGGCAAGTCCGGCGTCCTCGTCGATGTCGAGGACGCGGTTGAGCCGTCCGAGGTCGAGGGACACGACGGGGCGCGTCTCCTCGGCGGGCGGGGTGAGCGAGCCGGAGATGTTCGAGCCACCGCCGAAGGGGATGAGGACGGCGTCAGCCTCGACGACGGCGTCGACGACGGCGCGCACCTCCTCCTCCGTGCCCGGGTAGACGACGACGTCGGGAACGCGCGGCAGGTGGCCGGCGCGGATCCGGACGAGGTCGACCAGGCCCTTGCCGTAGGTGTGGACGACGCGGTCGAGGTCGGCGGTGACGACGTGCTCCTCACCGAGCGCGGAGCGCAGCTCGCCGGCGAGGTCCTCGGGCAGCCGGCTCGCGGGGACGTCGATGTCCTCGAAGCTCGGCGGTGGTGTTCCCGGCGCCGACAGGTCGATCCCGATCCTGTCCATGACGAAGGCCGCCATCTTGGGCTTGTCCCGGTAGTTGAAGGCGATGCCCTCCACTCCCCAGCCCCACCACTTCTGGTGCGTCACTCCCGTCACGAAGCCTCCTCCTGGGACCGGCCCTCCGGCCCGCCCCTCCTCGAGTCGCCGACGACGTACGGCGTCTGCATGGTCATCATGGTGCTGATGTGCTGGGCGATGCGGTCGCTGAACTCGCGCGCCGGCTCCCCGGGACGGGGCCGCATCGGTCGGCCGACGAGCACCCGCACGCGCGGGCGGCCGGGGACGGGCCAGAAGCGGCCCACCGGCATCGCCTCGTGGGTGCCGAGGAGCGCGACTGGGACGCACGGGACGCCCGAGGTCGCGCAGAGCACCGCCGCGCCCGGCTTGAAGGGGCGCATGACGCCGTCGCGGGAGCGGGTGCCCTCGGGGAAGAGCAGGATCGGCAGGCCGCTCGTGATGAGCCGCTGCGACATGCCCTTGCTCTTCCCGCGCCCCCCGGTGCGCTCGATCGGGTAGGTGTTGAAGAAGAGCGAGGTGAGCGCCTTGACCCACCAGCGGGAGTAGAAGTAGTCGGCGGCGGCGCCGACGGTCAGCCGCTTGGTGAGTCGGTAGGGCAGCTGCGAGACGAGGACGCCGGTGTCCAGGTGGCTGCAGTGGTTGGCGACGAGGACGAAGGGGCCGCGGAGCGAGTCGACGTTGTCGGTGCCCTCGACCGTCGTCGTCGTGACGGCGGAGACGACGGGCCGCAGGACGAGGCGCTGCGCGACGAAGCGCATGGCCCGGTGCCAGCGGGAGTGGTACCTGCCCAGGCTGGGGGCCTTCTCGTCGCTGCGGCTGTCCGCCGGCTCCTTGGTCACGACCGTCCCCCCTGGATCAGTGCGGTGGCGCGCCGCACGAGCGGCCGCGGTGCGTGGGCGGCGAGGAAGGCGATGACCCGGAAGCGCCGCGAGGGCACCGAGCGCACCCGCCCGCGCTCGACGTCCGCCAGCGCGTCGGCCACGACGCGGTCGGCCTCCAGCCACAGGAAGGAGGGGATCGCGCTCGTGCGGATCTTCGCCCGCTCGTGGAACTCGGTGCGCACCCAGCCGGGCACCAGCGCGGTGGCCTGGACCCCGGTGCCGGCGAGCTCGAGGGACAGCGACTCGGAGTACGTCGCGACCCACGACTTGATCGCCGAGTAGGCGCCCATGGGCACGAGCCCGGCCACCGAGGCGACGTTGACGATGACGCCGTGCCCGCGGCCGACCATGGCCCGCCCCGCGGCGTTGCCCAGGACGAGGACGGCGCGAACCATGACGTCCAGCGACCGGTCGACCTCGCCGAGGTCCTCGGCCAGGAGCGGCACGTGGACCCCGTGCCCGGCGTTGTTGACGAGGACGTCGACGGGCGAGTCGGCGTCGAGGAGCCGGGCCGCGACGGCGTCGACGTCGTCGCGGGACGCGAGGTCGGCCACGAGCGTCTCCACCTCGACACCGTAGCGCCAGCGCAGCTGGTCGGCGGTCTTGTCCAGCCGCTCCCGGTTGCGGGCGACGAGGACGAGCGCCAGGCCGCGGGCCGCGAGGGCCCGGGCGAACTCGAGGCCCAGCCCGGACGTGCCGCCGGTGACGAGGGCGCGCCCCCGCAGGACGGAGGACTCCGCGGGCGCCGACAGGGGGCGCCGGGAACTGGTCGTCATCGCTGGACGCCCTCCTTGAGGCTGCGCAGGACGGGGGCGACCCGGCCCTCGACCGTCGTCGTCCACGAGAGGACGGGCCAGCGCTGGGCCCGTGCGTAACGGTAGAGCTGCGCGTCGGGGTTGACCACACGGGGGTTGCCGACGACCTCGAGCCACGGCCGGTCGGCGTAGCTGTCGCCGTAGGCGTAGGACGCGGACAGGTCCAGGCCCTCCTCGCGGGCGTAGCGGGTGAGCCAGGTCGCCCGCGACTCACCGACGAGCGGGGAGGTGAGGAGGTGGCCGGTCCAGCGGCCGTCGTCGTCCTTCTCCATCTGGCCGGCGACGACGACGTCGAAGAGCGGGGCGAGCGGCTCGACGAAGACGTCGATCTCCCCGGTGACGAGGACGGTGCGGTGGCCGGCGGCGCGGTGCGCGCGGATCTGCGCGACGGCCTCGGTGAGGACGTCGCGGCGCAGGGAGTCCTGGACCCGCTCGGCGATCGCGGCGCGCAGCTCGGCCTCGTGGGTGCCGGCGTAGCGGCGCATGAACGTGCGGATGAAGTCGCCGCGGTCGCGCATCTCCGCCTGGAGGTAGCGCGGCCCGAGGGCCACGAGGTTGGCCAGGGCCTTGGGCCAGCCGGCCGGGGGACGGGTGGCGAGCTCGACCCACAGGTACTGCTCGACGAGGGTCGCGGCGATGACGGTGCGCTGGAGGTCGAAGACGGCGACGACGTCGCTGCGCTGGGGCAGCTCGCTCTCGCGAGGGGTGCCGGCCTTGGGGCGGTCCCCGCGCATGAGGCCCGGGACGCCGGGGATGTGGACGTCCTGGAGGTAGTGGCGCCAGTCGATCTCGGTGACGTCGAAGCCGTGCTCCTCCTGCCGCTCGGGCGGGAGGGAGGCGTGCAGCGCCCGGGTGCGGGCGTCGTCGAAGATGACCTCGATCTGCGTGTACGGCTGGTACAGCGCGGTGAACTTGCGCAGCGTGTTGATGTCGCGGCGCGCCTTGTAGAGCGTCGACATCCACCCGCGGGTCAGGTCCCGGGCGGGCAGGCGCCCGACGGCGCGGTCCGCGATCTCCACCGCCCTCTCCCGGCGGCGCACCGCGCGCTCGACGGCGCCGCGGTGGGGGAAGGACCACGAGGGCACCGAGACGTGGGAGCCGCTGGAGTCCTTGAGCGGGTTCGCGGAGAAGTACTCGCGCACGTACTCGTAGAGCTTGCCGAAGCGCAGCGGGTTCGTGATCCCCGAGGAGACCTGGTAGTAGCTCCCCTCGCCCGGCTCCGGCGGCGCGGCGGCCGCGGCGAGGATCGCGTTGACGACGAAGTCGACGGGGATGACGTCGAGGACGGTGTCGGCGAGGGCCGGGAACTCGGGGAGCATGCCGCGGCCGTAGGCGGCGATGAGCGGGTCGGCGACCTTGAAGCCGTCGATCCAGCCGGGGTAGGGGTGGCGGAAGGAGGACTCGATGATCGTGGGACGCACGACCGACAGGCGGTGGCCCCCGCCCTGCCACAGGTCCTCGGCGACGCGCTCGCCCATCGCCTTGGTGAAGGTGTAGACGTCCGGCCAGCCCAGGGACTCAGCGCGGGTGCGGGCGTGGGTGACGAGCTCGGCGCGCACCCAGGCGGCGCGGGCGGCCTCGGCGGCCTGGGAGACGGCGCGCGGCCCGGCGCGGCGGTGGTCGACCTCGGCCTGCCGGAGCAGGGGGTCGAGGACCTCGGGACGGCGCGAGGCCTCCTCGGCCGCCTCGCGGGCGGCGAGGGCGGAGCGCAGCTCGGTGCGGTAGTCGACCTCGTGGTCGAGGCTGCGCTCCTCGGCCACACCCTTGCGCAGCCCGGCGACGTAGCTCGTCGAGACGTGGACGACGTGCGGGTCGGTGCCCGTGGCGAGGAGCTGCTCGTAGAGGTTGACCGGCCCGGCGACGTTGGCGGCGAAGGCCTCGTCGACCGGCAGGTCGAAGGAGACGCTCGAGGCGGAGTGGACGACGACGTCGAGGTCGCCCGGCAGCTCGGGGACGTCCTCGAGGTCACCCGGGATGACGGTGACCCGCTCGGTGAAGGCGGCGAGGGCGTTCTCCTCCCCGACCGAGTCGCGCCAGCTGCGGAAGACCGGCTTGCGCAGCAGCTTCTCGGCCCGCCGCTGGGCGGACAGGTCCCCGCGGGGACGGACGAGGATGCTGATGCGCGTCGTCGGGTAGGCGGAGAGCAGCTTCTCGACGACGGCCTGGCCGACGAAGCCGGTGGCGCCCGTGACGAGGACGTGCGCGTGCTCCAACGGTGAGTGCATTTGCCGAACTCTATAGCCGGGAGGCCCGTCTCCAGAACTACGTCCGGCCGCGCGCCGCACGAGCGCCACCCCCGTCAGGCGTCCCGCAGCTCGTACCGCGGCAGGCCCAGCGCCCTGATCCGCGCGTCGAGCCGCGCGACCTCCTCCTGCCAGGCGCGCAGGTCCGCGGCGGCGTGCGCGGCCGCGAACTCCTCGCGGGTCCCCTCGGTGCGTACGACCTGCAGGGCGAAGGACCGCGCACCCGCGTCACGCACCCGCCGCGCGATCTCGACGGCGTCCCGCGCGGCCGGCGAGCCGGGCGCCACCGTCGTCCGCACCTCGTGGTCGACGCCGGAGGCGACGAGCAGCTCGAGGCACTCCCACGCGAGGTGGCCCGCCCGCGGGCGCCGCACGACGTCGTCGTAGTCCTCGGGGAGCGCTTTGACGTCCAGGCCGACCCAGTCGACGTCGTCGAGCACCGCCGCGAGACGGCGGGGGTAGGGCCCGGCGGTGTGCAGCCCCACGGCCAGGCCCAGCGCCCGCACCTCCCGCACGGCGGGCAGGAGGGCCGCCTGCCGGGTGGCCTCCCCACCGGAGAGGACGACGGCGTCGAGGAGGCGCCGTCGTCGGCGGAGGAAGGCGAGCACGTCCCGCCAGGGCAGCGCCCCGGGGGTGCGCGGGGGAATGAGCGCGGGGTTGTGGCAGTAGGAGCAGTCCCAGGGGCAGCCCTGGCAGAACACGGTCGCGGCGAGCCGCCCGGGCCAGTCGACGGTCGACAGCGGCGTCATCCCGGCGACCTGGAGGTCGTCGGCCCGCACGGCCGGCCGGCTCGCCGCGACGGTGCTCACGGCGCGGCGACGGGGGAGGAGACCGCGACCTGCTCGGTGAACATCTCCCGCTCGGCGTACTCGCCCTTCTTGCCGATGTTGAAGGAGCTCACCGGGCGGAAGTAGCCCATGACCCGCGTCCACACCTCGCAGGCGACCGGCTCCTCGCGCTCGACGGCGCAGCGCGGGCAGGTGTGGTGCTCACCGGAGAGGTAGCCGTGGTTCGGGCACACCGAGAAGGTGGGGGTGATGGTGATGTAGGGCAGGCGGAAGTTCTCCAGCGCCCGCCGCACGAGCTGCTTGCAGACCTGCGCGGAGGAGATCCGCTCGCTCATGTACAGGTGGAGCACGGTGCCGCCGGTGTACTTGGACTGGAGCTCCTCCTGCCGCTCGAGGGCCTCGAAGGGGTCGTCGGTGAAGCCGACCGGCAGCTGGGAGGAGTTCGTGTAGTACGGGTTGGTGTCGGTGCCGGCCTGGAGGATGCCGGGGAAGCGCCGGCGGTCCTCCTTGGCGAAGCGGTAGGTCGTGCCCTCCGCCGGGGTGGCCTCGAGGTTGTACAGGTGCCCGGTGGCCTCCTGGTACTCGACCATCCGGTCGCGGACGTGGTCGAGGACCCGGGCGCACATCGCGTGGCCGCGCGGGTCGGTGAGGTCGTACTCGCCGAGGGTGAAGTTGCGGACCATCTCGTTCATGCCGTTGACACCGATGGTGGAGAAGTGGTTGTCCAGGGTCCCGAGGTAGCGCCGGGTCCAGGGGAACAGGCCGCCGTCGATGTGCTCCTGGATGACGACGCGCTTGAGCTCGAGGGTGTCGCGGGCGATGTCCATGAGCTCGTCGAGCCGGGCCACCAGGCCCTCCTCGTCGTGGGCGTACAGGTAGCCGAGGCGGGCCATGTTGACGGTGACGACGCCGAGCGAGCCGGTCTGCTCCGCGGAGCCGAACAGGCCGTTGCCGCGCTTGAGGAGCTCACGCAGGTCGAGCTGCAGGCGGCAGCACATCGAGCGGATCATGCCCGGGTCGAGGTCGGAGCTGATGAAGTTCTGGAAGTAGGGCAGGCCGTACTTCGCGGTCATCGCGAAGAGCCGCTCGGTGTTCTCCGCGTCCCAGTCGAAGTCCTTGGTGATGTTGTAGGTGGGGATCGGGAAGGTGAAGACCTGCCCGTTCGCGTCGCCCTCGGTCATCACCTCCATGTACGCGCGGTTGACGAGGTCCATCTCGTGCTGGAGGTCGCCGTAGGTGAAGTCGCAGGGCTCCCCGCCGATGAGCGGCACCTGCTCGCGCAGGTCCGCCGGGCAGGTCCAGTCGAAGGTGAGGTTGGTGAACGGGGTCTGGGTGCCCCAGCGGGAGGGGACGTTGAGGTTGTAGACGAGCTCCTGCATGCACTGCTTGACCTGGTCGTAGGTCATCGCGTCGAGGCGCACGAAGGGGGCCATGTAGGTGTCGAAGGAGCTGAAGGCCTGGGCGCCGGCCCACTCGTTCTGCAGGGTGCCGAGGAAGTTGACGATCTGCCCGACGGCGGAGGAGAAGTGGCGGGCCGGCGCGGCGGAGATCGCGCCCGGGACGCCGTTGAAGCCCTCCTCGAGCAGCCGCCGCAGGGACCAGCCGGCGCAGTAGCCGGCGAGCATGTCGAGGTCGTGGATGTGGAGGTCGCCCTCGCGGTGGGCGCGGCCCGCCTCGGGGGCGTAGACGCGGTCGAGCCAGTAGTTGGCCACGACCTTCCCCGAGGTGTTGAGCATGAGCCCGCCGAGCGAGTAGCCCTGGTTGGCGTTGGCGTTGACCCGCCAGTCGCTGCGGTCGAGGTACTCCTCGACGGTGGTGACGGGGTCGACGTGGGTCGGACGGTCCTGTGACACGGGTTGCTCCCTGGTCGTGCGGTCTGCGGCACGCTCGACGCTAGGGGCCCGGCTAAGGGCGGAAACACAAGGTGTGGTGGTGTGTCGCGCCGTCGACCACTACATGTGGTGGTCAAAACGGACGAAGGCGGCGGGTGGGGGACCTTGGTCCCGCCTAGACGACGGTGAGGGTGACGGTCGTGCCCGGCACCGCGAGCTCGCCCGCCTCGGGCGACATGCTCCGCACGGTGCCGAAGATGCCGCCGAGCACGCGCTGGACCTCGACGACGAAGCCGGCGGCCTCGAGCTCCTCGGTGGCGGGGCCGACCTGCCGGCCGATGAGGTCGGGCAGCGCGACGGGCTGCGGGCCGAGGGACACGGTGACGGTGACCTCGTCACCGCGGTAGAGCTGGACGTCCTCACCGGGTGCCGGACTCTGGCTGACGACCCGCCCGGCTGGCACCTCGGGGTCGTGGGCCTCCTCGAGGACCGCCACGAGGCCGGCGCGCTCGAGGTCGGACACGGCGGTGTCGGAGTCGGCGCCGACGACGGACACGAGGTCGACCGGCTCCCGGCCGGCCGAGACGACGAGGTCGACCGGCTGGTCGTAGGGGATGACCTGCCCGGCCTCGACGCCGGCCGAGATGACCTGGCCCGCGGGGACGGAGTCGTCCCAGGGAGTCTCGACCTGGCCGACGGTCAGCTGGGCGGCCTCGAGCGCCGCGACGGCCTCCTCCTGGGTGAGTCCCGCGAGCGGCGGCACCTCGACCATGAGGATGCCGAGGGAGACGTTGAGGACCACGGTGCCGTCGGTGCGCACCCGGTCGCCCGGGGCGGGCTCGGCCGAGACGACCTCGTGCTCGGGCACGGTGTCGTGGTGCGCGCGTTCGACGGTGAGGTCGATGCCGGCGTCGCTGAGCACGGAGACGGCCTCGTCCTCGGTGAGCCCGACGACCTCGGGCACCGTGACGTAGGCGCCCGGGCCGTGCGTGAACCACCACCACGAGCCACCGCCGGCGAGGGCGAGCAGGAGGAGCACCATCGTCAGCGCGAAGGTGCGGCGGCGACGGCGGCGGCGCGTGGGCGCCTCGGGGTCCGGGTCCACGGCGCCGGCGGGGATCGCGCCGATGGGCAGCGCGACCGTGCCCGCGGGCAGCGGGGTGACGTCGGTGGCACCGGTGGCCGCCTCCGCGTCCTCCTCCTCGACGGCGGGGGCGACGTCCGCGCGGCGGGCGAGCGTGGCGTCGTCGAGGGTGGCGCGGGTGCGGCGGAGCAGCGCGAGGGCGGCGTCGGCGTCGCCCGGGCGGTCCTCGGCGTCGCGGGCGGTGAGGGCGGCGACGAGCTCGTCGACCTCGGCGGGCAGCCACTCGACACGCGTGGAGGGGAGGGGGACGCCGTCGTTCACGTGTTGGAAGGCCACGCGGATGGGCTGGTCGGCGACGAAGGGCTGGGCGCCCGTGAGCAGCTCGTAGAGCACGATGCCGGCGGCGTAGACGTCCGCGCGGGCGTCGGCGAAGCCGGAGGTGACGATCTCGGGGGCGAGGTAGGCGACGGTGCCGAGCACCGTGCCGGTCGACGCGGCGGTCGCCTCGGTGACGGCGCGCGCCAGGCCGAAGTCGGTGACCTTCGGCTGGCCGTCCGGCTCGAGCAGGACGTTCTCCGGCTTGACGTCCCGGTGCACGACCCCGGCGCGGTGCGCGCAGGCGAGGGCGTCGAGGACGCCGTCGAGGATCTCGAGCGCGCGGCCCAGCGGCAGGGCGCCCTGGCGGCGCAGCTCGGTACGCAGGTTGTGGCCCTCGACGAGCTCCATCGTGAGGTAGCTCGTGTCGTCGGCGAGGCCCTGGTCGTAGATCGCGACGATGCCCGGGTGGTTGAGCCGGGCGGCGGAGCGCGCCTCGCGGCGGAAGCGGGCGACGAAGTCCGCGCTTTCCGCCAGGTGCGGGTGCATCGCCTTGAGCGCGACCGTGCGGTCCAGCCGCCGGTCCAGGGCCCGGTAGACGGTGGCCATGCCGCCGCGGGCGATGCGGGCGCGCACCTCGTAGCGGCCGTCGACGAGACGGCCGAGCATGGGGTCGCTCACGGTGCGCTGCACGGGCCCGAGTCTAGAGCCGCGGGCCCGCCCCGACCGGTAAGGGGGCCGGTGAGGCGGGCCGCGGCGTGCCGGTTCCTCAGAACTGGCGCATGAGGTTCTTGATGCCCGCGACGTAGTTGCGGGTATCGGGGTACATGCCGTTGCGCCGGACCCCGGCCAGGCCCTGGTAGTACCCGGCGACCGCCTGGTCGAAGCTGTCGGCCGTCTGGACGAGCTGGCGCAGGATGGCCACGCCCGCGACGACGTTGTCCTGGGGGTCGAGCAGGTTGAGGTCGCGGCCCACGAGCTCGGAGGCCCACCGGCCCGAGCTCGGGATGACCTGCATGACGCCGACGGCGTTGGCGGGGGAGACGGCGCGGGCGTCGAAGCCCGACTCCTGCTGGGCCACGGCCAGCGCGAGGGCCGGGTCCACGCCCATGCGCACCGCGGTGTCCCGGACGATGCCACGCATCTGGTCACGGGAGGGGACGCTCATCGACAGCAGGGTGGCCTTGTTCGTGTTGGCCGCGCCGACGACGTCGCTCGCGTAGGTCCGCCCGAGGAAGGTGTCCCCGACGAGCTGGCCGCCGGTGCTGGGTGCCGCGCTGGGCGCCGCGCTCGAGCCGCCACCCGGGATCGTCAGCCGCTGGCCCACGTAGATGAGGGCCGAGCGGGAGAGGTTGTTGGCCGAGACGATGGCCGAGGTGCTCGTGCCGTAGCGCGAGGCGAGGCCCGAGACGGTCTCCCCGGACGCGACGACGTGGGTGCGCGAGGCGTTGCTCACCGGGACGGTGGTGGCCGGCGCCGACGTCGGGGCCGCCGCCGCGCGGGCGCCGCCGCCGATGGTGAGGCGCTGGCCGATGCGGATGAGGCCCGGGTCGCTCAGGCCGTTGGCCGAGGCGATCTGCGCGACCGTGGTGCCGTAGCGGGTGGCGATGCCCGAGACGGTCTCGCCGGCCTGGACGACGTGGGTGCGGGCGCCCGAGGTGGGCGAGGGCGCGTCCGCGCTCGGCGCCGCTGCGGCGGAGCCGCCCGGGATGGTGAGTCGCTGGCCGATGATGATGAGGGCGCGCGAGTCGAGCCGGTTGGCCGAGACGATCTGCTCGACGGTCGTGCCGTAACGCTTGGCCAGCGCCGAGACGGTGTCGCCGGCGGCGACCGTGTGGGTCGCCGCTGCGCGGGCGGCCGGCGCGGCGGTGGGGGCGCTGCTCGCGGCGGGCACGCTGAGCACCTGGCCCTCCCGGATGAGGGCGCGCGGTCCGAGGTTGTTGGCCGAGACGATCGCGGAGACGGTGGTCCCTGCCCGGGCGGCGATGGCGCTCACCGTGTCACCGGCCCGGACCTGGTAGCTGCCGGTCGGCAGGGGGCGCTGCGGGAGCGGGGCGGCCAGCGAGAGCGCGTTGGCGCCCTGCGTCGGGGCCGCGGTGGCCACGGTCGCGGCGCCGGCCGGCACGGTCATCGCCGCGACGGTGGTGGCTGCGAGCACGAGGCCCACGCCGGTGCGGCCGGCGGGGCGGGGTGCCCGGGTGCGGGTGCGAGCCTTCATCGATGTCCTCCGCGATGGGTCTCGGCGTGTCTCCGCCGGTACCACAGTGGCTGGTGTTATTGGTGTGACGGGTGTGAACGCTGTGACACTAGCGTTATCGAGCCTGCACGTAAAGGCGGGCGACGACGGCGCTCGGAGACGTCAGTACGCTGCGGGGATGACCGTGAACGACGACTCTGGTCCTCGCTGGTGCTCGCTGCCCGAGGTGGCCGAGCTGCTCGACATCCGCCTCCGCGACGTGCGCGACCTGCTGCGCGACCAGGCGCTGGCCGGCACGCGCCCGGAGGAGGGCGGCCCCTTCCTCGTCCCGCGCGAGTTCATCCTCACGGCTGACGACGGCGCCGCGCAGCCCGGTCCGGTGCCCTCGCTGCGGGGCACTCTCGTCCAGCTGACCGACACCGGCTTCTCCACCGACGAGGCCGTCCAGTGGCTGCTCACCGAGCAGGACGCCCTCGGGACCACCCCCATCGCCGCGCTGCGGGCGCGCCGGATCCACGAGGTGCGGCGGGTCGCGCAGACCTTCGCGGTCTGAGCCGTGGCCGCCCTCGCCGGAGGGTGGTGAGCCTCAGGCGGCGCGGGCGGTGAGCATGCGCGCCAGCTCGCTGAGGAGCCGGTGGCTCTCGGCCGGCAGGCCGAGGGTGTCGAGCGCCGCCAGCCCCTCGTCGAGGTGGCTGTCGATGAGCCGCTGGTGCTCCTCGACCGCGCCCGTGCTCTCGAGGATCGAGCGCAGCCCGGCGACGTCCGCCTCGGAGAGGTCGGGGCGGCCGACGTCCCGCTGGAGGGCCTCGCGCTGCGCGGCGTCCGCGGTCCGCAGCGCCAGCGCGAGCAGCACGGTGCGCTTGCCCTCCCGCAGGTCGTCCCCCGCGGGCTTGCCGGTGACCTCTGGCTCGCCGAAGACGCCGAGGACGTCGTCCCACAGCTGGAAGGCCACCCCGAGCGGGAGCCCGACGCGCCGCAGGTCCGCCAGTGCGTCCTCCGGCGCCCCGGCCAGCGCGGCGCCGAGGACGAGCGGGTGCTCGACGCTGTAGCGGGCCGACTTGTGCTTGACGACCGTGAGGGCGCGGGCGACGTCGTCCTGCTCGCTCCACGGCAGCACCTGGGAGCGGACGTCGAGGTACTGGCCGACGGCCACCTCCGTCGTCATGAGGTCCCACGTGGCCCGGGCGTGGGTCGAGGCCGCTTCGTCCACCAGCTGCCGGGCGAGGTCCAGCTCGACGGACGAGACCGACAGGAGGAGGTCGCCGAGGAGGATCGCGCCGGCCGCCCCGTGACGGTCGGCGTCGCCGAGCCAGCCCCGCTCGGTGTGCTCGGCCGCCATCCGCCGGTGCACGGCGGGCAGCCCCCGGCGGGTGAGGGAGCCGTCCATGAGGTCGTCGTGCGCGAGCGCCGCCCCCTGGAAGAGCTCGAGGGCACTGCCCGCGAGGACCGGCGCGGAGCCGGCGGCGACCGGCTCCGCGGAGAAGGCCGTCCACCCCGCGGTGCAGAACGCCGCCCGCAGGCGCTTGCCACCACCCAGCAGCGCGCGGCCGGCGCCCAGCAGCTCGTCCAGCCCCTCGAGGGAGGCGAAGGGGCGGGTGTGCTCGTCCAGGGCGATGGCCAGGCGGTCGGACACGAGAGTGGCCAGGCCGGCGATAGGTGCTGCCATGCGGGCCAGCCTACGGCCGGTCGTGAGTGCTCCCCAGGTCGGGGCGCCGGCGGGGGCTCCACAGCGGCGCCGACCGGCCCGGCGGCACCGTCGCGCCCGGGTGTGCGATGGGCCCATGGACACGCAGACGACCATCAAGATCTCCCAGCCGGAGGACATCGTCGCCTACCTCCCGTACCGGCTCGGCTTCCGGCCCCGCGACTCGGTCGTCCTGCTCGCCATGTGCGGCCCGCGCAACCGCCTGGGGCTCGTCACGCGCGCCGACCTCGCCGACATCGGCCACCCGCGCGTCGGCCCGGCGCTCGTGCGGGACGTCGCGCGCCTCATGGAGGAGGAGGGGGCGCACGACGTCTTCGTCGTCCTCTACAGCGACCTGCCGCGCGCCCGGCTCGGCGCCGACCCGCTCGTGCGCGGCGCGCTCGAGCATCTGCGCACGCTGACGACCTGGGCGGAGGCTCCCGGCCCGTGGGTCGTCGGCGCCGGCACATACGGGTGCTGGGGCGAGGGGGAGGGCTGCGCACCCGCCACCCGGGACGTCGCCGAGCTCGAGGAGCGGCCGATCGTCGCAACCATGGTCCTCCACGGGCACGCCCTGGCGGACGGCCGCGAGGACCTCGGTGTCACGCGCACGAGCGACGCTGGCCGGCGCCGCGCCGCCACGCGCGCGGCGCGGGAGGGCCGGCGGCGGCTCTCCGACGTGCGGGCCCGCTGCGGCGGGGGAGCGGCGTCACCCGGCGCGGCCTTCGGGGTCCCCGGCAGCGTGCCCGCCGTCGACCAGCGCGAGATCGTCGAGTGGCGCGAGGAGGAGCGGCGCCGCTGGGAGCGCCTCGTCGCCCTCGCCGTGCGCGGCGCGGCGCTGCCCGCGGGCGAGCTCGGCCTGCTCGCCGCCGCGCTCGAGGACAACACCGTGCGCGACGGCGTCCTCTGCTCGGTCGTCCAACCCCTGTCCGGCCGCCTGCCGGACCGGGAGCGCACCGAGCAGATCCTCGACCTCGCCATGCTCCCCGGCGGGCCGCCGCCGGACCCCGACCGGGTCGAGCCCGCCGCCCTCGTCCTGCGGGCGCTCGCCGCGTGCGCGCCCCGTCGCTCGGGAGCACTCGCGCTGGGCCTGCTCGCCTGGATCGCGTGGTGGTGCGCCGACGGTGCCCGCGCCGACGTCCTGGCCCAGCAGGCACTGCGTGCCCGGCCCGGCGCCCGCCTCGCCGAGCTCGTCGACCAGGCCCTCGCCGCGCGGCTCCCTCCCGGGTGGGTCCGCACGCTCGACGGCGGACCGGCGGCCACCGGCCCGACGATCCGGTAGCGTCAGCGCACACGAAGCAGGCCCAGGACGTCCCGGCGGGAGCCGGAGGATGGAGTGCTGAATGACAGTCGTCGTGGGCTACCTCGCCACACCGGAGGGCGAGGCGGCACTGGAGACCGGCGTCGCGGAGGCCCGCCGCCGGGACGCACGCGTCGTCGTCGTCATCTCCCGCCGCGCCCGGCAGGAGCAGCACGCCGATGTCGACGCCGAGCTCGACGCCCTGCGCGACCGCCTCGACGACGCCGAGGTCGCCTACGACGTGCGCCAGCTCGGCCGCGGCAACGACGTCGCCACCGACCTCGTCGAGACGGCCGAGGAGACCCGCGCCGAGCTCATCGTCATCGGGCTGCGCCGTCGCTCGCCCGTCGGCAAGCTCATCCTCGGCTCCAACGCCCAGCGCATCCTCCTCGACGCGCCATGCCCGGTGCTCGCGGTCAAGCCGGCCGCGGCGGAGCGTCGCTCCTACTGAGCGGGAATGTCCGCCGCTCCCGGGGCGTTGTGCCGGGTGACTGTCGGGTGCTGACCGACACCCGCGATCTCGCGCTGCGACATCCCGTGATCGGGTCTGGCGAGTTATAATTGTAGGCAGCGCACCGGTCAGCAGCCGGAACCCCCATTCCCCTCCGAAAGGCTTTCTGTGTCGTCGCACGCCCAGAGCACCTCCAGCCGCACGCACGCCGCGCGCACCTCCGCCGGCAGCACCACCGCGTCGGTCGAGGAGACGTCGACGAAGACCCGGGCCAAGGCGCCGGCGAAGTCGGCACCGGCCAAGAAGCCCGCGGCGAAGAAGGAGACAAGCACGGCTACCAAGCGCACCGCCACGAAGACCACGGCCGCCAAGAAGACCGCCCTCAAGGCTGTTCCTGACGTCGAGGAGACCCCCGCCGCCGGCGAGGAGGCCGTCGAGGCCGAGCCCGCCGTCGACGCCGCCACGGGCAAGGAGACCGGCTTCGTCGTCTCCGACAACGACGACGACGACGCCCCCGTCCAGCAGGTCGTCACCGCCGGCGCCACCGCGGACCCGGTCAAGGACTATCTCAAGCAGATCGGTAAGGTCGCCCTCCTCAACGCCGAGCAGGAGGTCGAGCTCGCCAAGCGCATCGAGGCCGGCCTCTTCGCCGAGGAGAAGCTCGCCACCGAGGAGGTCACCGGCAAGCTGAAGCGCGAGCTCGAGTGGATCGCCAACGACGGCCGCCTGGCCAAGAACCACCTCCTCGAGGCCAACCTGCGCCTCGTCGTCTCCCTCGCCAAGCGCTACACCGGCCGCGGCATGCTCTTCCTGGACCTCATCCAGGAGGGCAACCTCGGTCTCATCCGCGCCGTCGAGAAGTTCGACTACACCAAGGGCTACAAGTTCTCCACGTACGCCACGTGGTGGATCCGTCAGGCGATCACCCGCGCCATGGCCGACCAGGCCCGCACCATCCGCATCCCGGTGCACATGGTTGAGGTCATCAACAAGCTGGCCCGCGTCCAGCGTCAGATGCTCCAGGACCTGGGCCGCGAGCCCACCCCGGAGGAGTTGGCCAAGGAGCTGGACATGACGCCCGAGAAGGTCGTCGAGGTCCAGAAGTACGGCCGCGAGCCCATCTCCCTGCACACCCCGCTCGGCGAGGACGGCGACAGCGAGTTCGGTGACCTCATCGAGGACTCCGAGGCCGTCGTCCCAGCCGACGCCGTGAGCTTCACGCTCCTGCAGGAGCAGCTGCACCAGGTCCTCGACACGCTCTCCGAGCGAGAGGCCGGCGTCGTGTCCATGCGCTTCGGCCTCACCGACGGCCAGCCGAAGACCCTCGACGAGATCGGCAAGGTCTACGGCGTCACGCGTGAGCGCATCCGCCAGATCGAGAGCAAGACGATGTCCAAGCTCCGTCACCCGAGCCGCTCGCAGGTCCTGCGCGACTACCTCGACTGAGACACCACGAAGGCCCGCACCAGCACGGTGCGGGCCTTCGTCGTCCCTCCTAGCCGCGGGCGGCCTGACGGTCGGCGTTGGCGTGGATGGCGTCGCGCACGTACTGCGCCAGGCCCGGACGGATGTCCTCGTAGGTCTTCGTGAAGCGCGGGTCGCTCACGTACAGGTCACCGAGGTTGCGGTGGAAGTC
This sequence comes from Georgenia phoenicis, assembly GCF_047302425.1. Taxonomy (NCBI): domain Bacteria; kingdom Bacillati; phylum Actinomycetota; class Actinomycetes; order Allobogoriellales; family Allobogoriellaceae; genus Georgenia; species Georgenia phoenicis. Next base: position 1,913,102 of record NZ_CP154855.1, read on the forward strand.
CGCCGTGAGGGAGTAGAAGCGCTCGTGGATGTGCAGCCGGGCGCGCTCGGCGGCGTCCATGGCGGCCTCGCTCGTCGGCGGCTCACCCGCGTCCAGTGCGGCGACGAACGCGGCGTTGACCTCCTCGGCCTCCGCCTTGATCTCCTCCCAGTCCGCCTTCGTGTACCGGGACGTGCGTGCCTGGGACTGGTGCCACGCCTCGGTGTCGCCCCAGCGTTCCTCGGCCTCGGCCGCGTACTCGTCGCTGAAGCCGTCCCCGAACAGCTCGCGCTGCTCCTCCCGGGTGAGGTTCACTCCTGTCATCTCTCTCTCCAGTGCTCGGTCGATGGCCGTGACGAGCTCGGACAGCTCCTCCAGCCGGGACATGACCGCGGACCGCTGTCGCCGCAGGTGCTCGAGACGGGCCGGCTGCGTCCCGTCGTCCAGCAGCTGGGCGATCTCCTCGAGGGAGAAGTCCAGCCGCCGGTAGACGACGACGTGCTGCAGCCGGGTGAGGTCCTCCTCGGTGTAGAGGCGGTAGCCCGAGTTGCTGCGCGCGCTCGGGCTGAGCAGCCCGACCGCGTCGTAGTGGTGCAGCGTGCGCACCGTGACGCCGAAGCGCTCGGCCACCTGGCCCACCGTCAGCACCGTGAGGACTCCTGTTCCGTCGGTCATGCCCTCCACCGTGCCGCCTGACGCCGCGTGAGGGTCAAGCCCATTGTGTCGGTCGGAGGACGATACGGACTTGCGGCCGTGGACTGACCGCAAGTTCCCCTAGCGTCGCGTCCATGACCTCAGCAGCAGTCACCCCGTTCACCCTGCACGTGCCCGAGGCCTCGCTCACCGCGCTGCGCGGCAGGCTCCGCGACACGCGCTGGCCGGTCGAGGACGCCGGCACCGGGTGGGACCACGGCGTGCCCGTCGACTATGCCAAGGAGCTGGCCGCGTACTGGGCGGAGGACTTCGACTGGCGGGCGCAGGAGCGTGCGATCAACGCCACGCCGCAGTTCACGACGCCGGTCGACGGCCATGGCCTCCACTTCTTCCATGTCCGGTCGGAGCACGAGGGCGCCACCCCGGTGCTGCTCCTGCACGGCTGGCCCGGCGCGCCGACCGAGCTCCTGCCGATGGTGGACCCGCTCGTCGATCCAGGCGCGCACGGCGGCGAGCCGGACGAGGCGTGCCACGTCGTCGTCGCGACCATTCCCGGTTTCGGGATCTCGGGCCCGGCCGTCGGTTGGAACACCGGACGCGCGGCCGCGGCCATGGCCACCCTCATGGCGCGTCTGGGCTATGAGCGCTACGTCGTCCACGGCTACGACACCGGCGCACTCGTCGGGCGTGCCATGGGCCTGCTCGACACCGAGCACGTCCTCGGTCTGCACCTCACCGACGTCCTCGGCGGCGAGGAGCTGGCCCACGAGACGGCGGACCTGTCTGACCCGCTGGAGGCGCGTGCCGTCGAGAACGCCCTGCGCTACCAGTACGAGCTCGGCGGGTACGCGATGGTGCAGTCGAGCCGCCCGCAGTCCCTCGGCCTGGCCCTGACGGACTCACCGGTCGGGATGCTCGTGTGGATGGTCGAGCGCTTCATGGACTGGTCGGCCGCCACGGCGCACCCGGAGGAGGTGTTCACCAAGGACCAGATGCTCACCACTGCGAGCATCTACTGGCACTTCGCGACCATGTGGTCCTCCATGCGCTACTACAAGGAGGAGGCCGACGCCTGGGGCGCTGAGCCGGAGGTCTCGACCACCCCGTTGGCGATCGCGGCGATGCCGAAGGACATCGGTGTGCCGGTCCCGCGGCTCGTCCGCCGTGCCAACAACCTCGTCCGCTGGGAGCAGCTGAGCGACGGCGGCCACTTCGCCGGCTGGGAGCAGCCCGAGCTCGTGGCAGGCGACCTGCGTGCTGCGGTCCAGGTGCTGCGCGCCGCGTCAGCAGGGAGTACGGCGCCCGTCCCGTGACGGTGAGTCACCCGCTGATCCACCGCGGGTGGGCTGTCGTTCGACCCCGGCCGGGATCACCATGTGGGACACCCGACCACCGAGGAGGAGACCCGATGACACCGACACCGAACGGGCGGCTGGGCGGCAGCGCCGACCACCCAGAGCTCCACCTGCAGCGGGTGTTCCAGGCACCCGTCGCGGACGTCTGGGCCAGCGTCACCGAGCCGGAGCGGACGGCGCTGTGGTTCGCCGACTGGTCCGGCGACGCCGCGCCGGGGGCGACCGTGCGGATGCGCCTGGTCCACGAGGAGGGCCAGCCGGAGAGCGACGTCCGGATCCTCGCCTGCGAGCCCCCGCACCGGCTCGAGGCGGTCGCCGAGGACGAGGCCGGGCGGTGGCACCTGGAGCTGCGCCTGACGGAGCAGGCCGACTCGACCACCCTCACCCTCGTCCACCACGTCGAACCGGGGGAGGACCTCACCACCACGGGGCCCGGGTGGGAGTACTACCTCGACCACCTCGTCGCCTCGCGCGAGGGCAGCGCACCGCCGGACTTCACCGACTACTACCCCGGGACGGCGGAGTACTACCGGGGCCTGTCGGAGCGTCCCTCTACGATCGAGGAGTGAGTCACCAGACACCGTCCACGACGCTGCCTCTCGGCCTGCGCACCTCCGATCTCGTCACCGCCGCCGCCACCGGCATTCTCACGCTGCCGGACCCCGCCCGCCGCACCCCGCTGACGCGCTTCCTCCTGCGCTCGGCCATCGCCGGCACGACGGGCCTCGGCGTGCTGCTGAGCACCGGCGAGGGCACCGAGGTGGACCCCACGACCCGGGTCGCGCTCGCCACCGGCGCCGTCGGCATCGTGTACGGCGCCGCCGAGCTCGGCGAGGCCATGGACAGCGGGCTCCAGCGCGGGCTCGTGCGTGCCGGGGTGCGCCGCCCGCGGCTCGTCATGGCCGTGGCCGGGGCGGCCGCCGCGCTGCTCATGTCCGTCGCCGACCGGAAGGGCGACCGGGAGGAGACCGCGACGGCCCCCGAGGGCCCCTCGCTGCGCCCGCTGCCCGAGCACGTGCGCGAGCTCGTCGACGCGATCCTCTCCCAGACCGAGGACCACGACGCCCTGCGCCTGCGCGCCCAGCTCGCCGGCGCACGTGAGGAGGTGTGGGGAGAGCCCGAGGACGCCCCGCGCGTCGTGGAGCTCTCCGTGCCCGACGACGCCCCGCTCGCCGTGCCGCACTCCTTCACCTTCCCGGTCAGCGCCCGCTTCACCTCCGCCCGGGGCGTCCCGTGCACCGTCGAGGTGCTCGTGAGCGGGGGCCGGCTCGCCGCCGTCGTCGTCGACGTCGAGGCGTGGGGGCGGGTCGCGGAGTGGGACCCGGCCGACGGCGACCCCGACCCCCTCGCCGACGTCACGGTCCCGCGGCTCGAGGAGGTGACCCTCGTCGCGGAGTCACGCGGCTGAGTCTCACACGTCCTTGCCGTAGGCGAGGGTGCGGCGCGACTCCCGGTAGCCGAGGCCGGTGTAGAGGTCCAGCGCCCGGTTCGGGTTCTCGACGTCCACGCCGAGGTCGGCGCGGTCGATGCCGTCGGACCGCAGGGCGGCCATGGTCGCCGCGAGGAGAGCCCTCGCCACGCCCGCGCGTCGCCACGGCCGGCGGACCCCGAGGAGGTCGGTCCACCCCGCCGAGTAGCCCTGCGCGGCCCAGTCCTGCTCGTAGGCCGAGGTGAGGCTGTACCCGGCAACCTCCTCGCCGTCGAGCACGACGAAGCTCCAGCCGGGCCGGAAGTAGCGCCCGCCGACGCTCTGGCGCTCCCAGTTCTCCCGGTCCCGCGGCTCGCTGCCCCAGTGGTCGGCGAAGGCCTCGTTGTGCGCCAGGCGCACGCGCTCGCTGAGGGCGGGCTCGTAGGGCACGAGCCGCAGCCCCTCGGGGAGGGCGACGGCCGGGAGGTCGTCGTCGAGCGGGCGGGTGAGGTCGAGATACACCCGCAGTCGCCGGAACCCGGCCCGGTCGAGGAGGCGCTCGGTGGCCGTCAGCCCGTCGTCGACGTGGACGAGAACCCGCCCGGGGCCGTCCGGGCGGGCGCCGGCGATCCGCTCCCTCCCGAGCCGCTCCTGCCACGCCAGCAGCTCGCGGCCGATCCCGCGGCCTCGCCACTGCGGGTGGACGCCGCCCCAGCAGAAGGCCCGGACCGTGCGGACGTCACCCGGGAGCACCTGGACGTGCCCGAAGGCGCGGGGGACGCCGTCGTCGTCGATCCCGAGGGTGCTGTCGCGGGCGGGGTCCTTCCACGAGCCGTCGCGCAGCTCCTCGTGGAGGTCCTCCGGGGTGTGGCGCTCGGCGGGGTCGTCGGCGGCCTCGATCGCCTGGACGAGGCCGTGCCACGCGGGCACGTCGTCGGCGGTGATGGGCCGCCAGCGCAGGCCGGCGACGGGGGAGGGGGGTGTCGTCATGGGGCGGAGCGTAGGACCAGCCCCGCCCGCCCGTCACGGGAAAAAGCGGCGGCGCCGGCACCTCGGGGGTGCCGGCGCCGCCGGGGCTTGCGTGCGGACGCGTCAGCGGGCGTCGTCCTCGGTCAGTCGGTGCGTCTCGTCCTGGATGGTCGTCGCGACCCCCTCGAGCGCCTCGGCGTGCTTGCGTGCGTGGTGCGCGCAGAAGAGCAGCTCCCCCACGGGCAGTCCCACACGCACGTACGCCTGGGCGCCGCAGCGGTCGCAGCGGTCCTGTGCAGTCAGTGGGGCGGTCATCGTTGCGTTCACATCTGCATACAACCACGACGACGGCGAAACCATCCCCCGCGACGGGCGCCGTTCGCTGGCAGCGGACCGGGCGGCGCCGACGGCGCCCCGGTGTGTGCTCCACGGCACGCGCCGGCGGGGTGATCTTCCCGATGTCCGCGGGTCAGTCCGCGGATGCGGGCCCGGTCGTTCGTATGATCGCCGGGTGCCTCCCAAGTCGACCGCCTCCGCCGCGCAGTACACCGCCCGTCACCTCTCGGTGCTCGAGGGGCTCGAGGCGGTCCGCAAGCGGCCCGGTATGTACATCGGGTCGACCGACTCCCGCGGGCTCATGCACTGCCTGTGGGAGGTCATCGACAATGCGGTCGACGAGGCGCTCGAGGGCCACGGTGACGCGATCGCCGTCGTCCTCCACCCCGACGGCTCGGTCGAGGTCCGGGACAACGGGCGTGGCATCCCGGTCGACACCGTGGACTCGGTGGGACTGAGCGGCGTCGAGGTCGTCTTCACCAAGCTCCACGCCGGCGGCAAATTCGGCGGCAGCTCCTACGCGGCCTCCGGTGGTCTCCACGGTGTGGGCGCCTCCGTCGTCAACGCGCTGTCCGCGCGGCTGGACGTCGAGGTGGACCGCGGCGGCAAGACCTACCGGATGACCTTCCACCGGGGCGAGCCGGGCATCTACGACGACCGTCAGGGCGCCGGCCCCGACGCGCCCTTCACGCCCTTCGTCGAGTCCAGCGAGCTCGCCGTCGTCGGCAAGACGCCCCGTACGCGCACCGGCACCCGCGTGCGCTACTGGGCCGACCCGCAGATCTTCCCCTCGACCTCCCAGTTCTCCTACGACGAGCTCGTCACCCGCGCCCGGCAGACGACCTTCCTCGTCCCGGGGCTGACCATCACCGTCCGTGACGAGCGCCGCCTGCCCGGCACGCCCGGGGAGGACGGCCCGGTCGAGGAGGTCTTCCGGCACGACGGCGGAGTGGTCGACTTCGCCGAGTTCCTCGCCACCGACCCGGCTGTGTCCGACATCTGGCACCTCACCGGCAGCGGGACCTTCACCGAGACGGTCCAGCAGCTCGACGCCTCCGGCCACCTGCGCCCGCAGGAGGTCGAGCGCACCTGCGAGGTCGACGTCGCGCTGCGCTGGGGGCAGGGCTACGAGACGACCGCGCGCTCCTTCGTCAACATCATCGCCACCCCCAAGGGCGGCAGCCACCTCACCGGCTTCGAGCAGGGGCTCGTACGCACGGTCCGCAAGCAGATCGAGGCCAACGCCCGCCGGCTCAAGGTCACGGCCAAGGACCCGAAGATCGAGAAGGACGACGTCCTCGCCGGGCTCACCGCCGTCGTCACGGTGCGCCTGCCCGAGCCGCAGTTCGAGGGGCAGACCAAGGAGATCCTCGGCACCGCACCGGTCCGCGGGATCGTCGCGAGCGTCGTCGACAAGCAGCTCACCGAGATCCTCACCTCCTCCAAGCGGCACGAGAAGGCCCAGGCCGCCGCGGTGCTCGAGAAGGTCGTCGGGGAGATGCGGGCGCGCGTCCAGGCCCGCCTCACCAAGGAGATCTCCCGCCGGAAGAACGCGCTGGAGAGCTCGCGGCTGCCCGCCAAGCTCGCCGACTGCCGCACCGACGACGTCGAGCGCTCCGAGCTGTTCATCGTCGAGGGCGACAGCGCCCTCGGCACCGCCAAGCTCGCCCGCTCGAGCGACTTCCAGGCGCTGCTGCCGATTCGCGGCAAGATCCTCAACGTCCAGAAGGCCTCCCCGGCCGACATCCTGCGCAACGCGGAGGTCGCCTCGATCATCCAGGTCATCGGTGCCGGGTCCGGGCGCACCTTCGACCTCGACGCCGCCCGCTACGGCAAGGTCATCCTCATGACCGACGCCGACGTCGACGGCGCCCACATCCGCACCCTCCTGCTCACCCTGTTCTTCCGGTACATGCGCCCGCTCGTCGAGGCCGGCCGGGTGTTCGCGGCGGTGCCGCCGCTGCACCGGGTGGAGATCGCCGGGTCCGGCGGGAAGAAGGGGGAGAAGATCTACACCTACTCCGAGGCCGAGCTCCACCAGCTGCTCCGCAAGCTGGAACGCCAGGGCAAGCGCTACAAGGAGCCCATCCAGCGGTACAAGGGCCTCGGGGAGATGGACGCCGACCAGCTCGCCGAGACGACCATGGACCCGGCCCACCGCACCCTGCGCCGGGTGAGCATGGCCGACGCCGACGCGTTGGCGGAGGCGGAGCGCGTCTTCGAGCTGCTCATGGGCAACGACGTCGCGCCGCGCAAGGACTTCATCGTCGCCGGCGCCGCCCAGATCGACCGGGAGCGCATCGACGCCTGACGCGTCCGCCGCACCTCACCAGCGCACTTAGGATTCCGCTATGCCCGACCTCCTCCCCGACCGCGCCGCAGCCCCCGCCCACGCCACCGTGCCCGGCCCACACCTGGGCCTGACCTGGCGGCCCCTCACCACCGAGGACGTCGACCTCGTCCACGCGCTCATCGCGCGCTGCGAGGCCGTCGACGAGCCCGTGCTGCGCACCTCGCGAGCCCAGGTCGAGGAGATCCTCGGACGGCCCGCGACCGGGATGAAGGCGGACAGCCTCGGCGGGCTGGACAGCGCCGGGGAGCTGCGGGCCGCCGCCTTCGTCCACGCACCGCTCGGCGACGAGACCCACGCCCGCGTGTTCATCGCCGCCTCCATCGACCCGTCGTGGCGCGGGCGGGGCATCGGCCGCGCCCTGCTGACCTGGCAGGACGACCGCGCCCGCCAGATCCTCGCGACCCTCGACCCGAGCCTGCCCGGACGTATCGCCGCCTACGTCGACGAGGACCTCGAGGACCGTCGGCGCCTGTACGCCGCCGCCGGCTTCAGCCCCAAGCGCACCTTCCGGGAGATGCGGCTGCGGCTGACGGAGCAGCCCGCCGCCGTCCAGGTGCCCGAGGGCTACGAGATCCGCCAGTGGACCCCCGAGATCGACCCCGCCGTCCGCGAGGCCCACAACGAGGCCTTCCGTGACCACTGGGGCTCCCAGCCGGTGGCGGAGTCCACCTGGGCGGCCTCGCACCGGGCGCTCGAGCCCTCGTGGAGCGTTGTCGCCGTCCACCTCGAGACGGGCACCGTGGCGGGCTACGCGCTCACCGCCCGTCACGAGCACCAGTGGGAGGCGCTGGGCCACACCGAGGGCTTCACCGAGCTCCTCGGCGTGCTCCGCCCGCACCGCGGCTCCGGCGTGGCACGGGCGCTGCTCGGCTCGGTCCTCACCGCGCTGTACCGGGACGGCATCGAGGTCGCCGCGCTCGACGTCGACATGGAGAACCCCTCCGGGGCGCACCGCTTCTACGAGCGCATGGGCTACGAGCCCCACGGCGCCCGGATCCTCTACACCATCGAAGTGTGACGCTTCCCGCGCGACGGCCCCGCCGGTAGGCCCGGCGGCGGTCACCACGTATCGTCGGACCATGCTCGAGGACAAGGACGGCGCAGCCGGCGCCCAGGCGCTGCGCGCCGGTGCAGACGGCCGGGGCGTCGGGCTGCCCGAGGGTCACGGCCTGCACTGGCAGTGGCTGACCCTGGAGTCCAACGCCGCCCTCGTCGAGCTGCTCGCTCGCATCGAGGAGCACGACGACCCGCCCTACCGCACGACCGCCGAGGAGTCCGCGGAGACCTTCGTCGCGGTCGGCGCCGACGCCGGCAACGCCAAGGTCATCGGCCTCGACGCCGACGGCGTGCCGCGCGCCTACGGGATCGTGCGGGTGCGGCCCACGGCCGGCACCTACCGGGCGTTGTGCGACGGCGGCGTCGACCCCGCGTGGCGGCGTCGTGGCATCGGCGCCACGGTGCTGGACTGGCAGCTGCGCTCGGCCCGCGCGATTCTCGACGCCGCTGGGCAGGACAGCGCCCTCGCGGTCGTCCACGTCGAGGACAACATGACCGACGCCGAGGCCATGCTGCGCCTGGCGGGCTTCGTCCCCACCCGCTGGTACACCGAGATGCGCCGCGACCTGTCGCTGCCGCTGCCGGACGTCCAGCCCAAGGGCAAGGTCACCATCGAGCCGTGGGACCCGGCGCTCGACGACGCCGTGCGCCGCGCCCACAACGACGCCTTCAAGGACCAGTGGGGCGGGGAGCAGCACACCGCCGAGACCTGGCTGCAGGGCCGGACGTACTTCGCGCCCCAGTGGAGCTTCATCGCCCTGGACCGCACGAGCGACCGCGCCCGCGTGGCGGGCTACCTCATGTCCGGCCGCTACGAGGGCGACTGGGAGGCGCAGGGCTGGACCGAGGGCTACACCGAGATCCTCGGCGTGCGCGAGGAGTGGCGCGGCATGCGGGTGGCGACGGCGCTGCTCGTCACCGCCATGCGTGCCTACGCCGCCGACGGCATGGATTACGCCGGCCTCGGGGTCGACTCGCCCGTCCCGGGCGGGGACTTCGGGCTCTTCGGCCAGCTCGGCTACGAGCCGACCCGCCACTCGCTCATGTTCACCCGCACCATCTGACGTCCCGGTACGGTGGTGGCCGTGCGGGAGCAGAGTCCCATCGAGAACCGTATCGGTCAGGTGTTCGTGCCGGTCCGGGACATCGCCCGCTCTGCGAGGTGGTACTCGGAGCTCCTCGGCCTCCCGCTGGGCGAGCCGTCGCACGGCGCGACGATCTACGACCTCCCCACGGCGGGCGATACGCGCCTCGCCCTCGATGCCAACAAGCCTGACATCGACACGTCGGGGCCGCCGCGGTTCTTCTTCTGGACGGCGGACATGGCGGCGACGGTCGCCTTCCTCCGCGAGCGGGGAGTGGCACTGGACTCGGCGGTCGAGGACATCGGCAGCGTGGTGTTCGTCCAGTTCCGCGACCCCGACGGCAACCCGCTCATGGTCTGCCAGCGCACCGGCTGAGCCGGCTAGCCGATGGCGGCGACGGGGGTGGCGAGGGGCCGGCCAGAGCCGTCGCGGCGCTCGTCGACCTCGGGGAGGTCGACGGGCTGGCCACCGGCGCCGACCGCACGGATCGGCTCCAGGCCGACCCACGCCGTCGTCAGCACGTCCTCGCCGCGCAGGAAGCGGTGGGCGCGGACGCCACCGGTCGCGCGTCCCTTGCCGGGGAAGCGGTCGAAGGGGGTGACCTTCGCGCTGCCCGGCACGGTGCCCGGCAGGGAGGTCGAGGAGCCGGCGACCGTGACGACGAGGCTGCGGGAGACGTCGTCGGGGTGGACGACGCCGAAGCCGACGACGCGCGCGTCCTCCGGCATCTTCACCCCGGCCATGCCGCCGGCGCCGCGCCCCTGCGGGCGGACCGCGGAGGCGGGGAAGTGGAGCAGGTGCGCCTCGCTGGTGACGAGGACGAGGCGGTGCTCGTCCGGAGCGTGCGCCGCCCCGACGACGGCGTCGCCCGGCTTGAGGGAGATGAGCTCCCACGCGTCGCCCTTGCCCGGGCGGTCGGCAGGGTTGACCCGCTTGACCGTGCCGCCCGTGGTGACGAGGGCGAGCGGCGGGGCGTCCTCGTCCAGGCGCACGAGGCCGACAACCCGCTCACCCGGCTCGGGCAGGACGAGCTCGGCTATCGGCGCACCGCCCGAGAGGCCGGGCGCGGAGTCCGTGGGCGGCAGGGCCGGGGCGTCGAGCACCGACAGGCGCACGCAGCGGCCGCTGCTCAGCACGACACCGACGTCGCCGCGGGTGCGGGCGGGGACGACGGCGGAGATGGCGTCGTGGGCCACCCGCGCCCCCAGGCGCGGTGGCTCCTGCGCGCTGCGGGCCAGCAGCCCGGTGCCGGAGAGGGCGACCCAGCACGGCTCGTCGGGGATCTCCAGCGGCACGCTCGTGCCACCGCCGCGGCGGGCCGAGGCGGCCGAGCCGGTGGCCGGCCCGCCGGCGTGCTCGAGGAGCACGGTGCGGCGCGGGGTGCCGTGGGTGGCGGCGACCTCGGCGAGCTCGTCGCTCACCACCTGCCGCAGGAGCGCGTCGTCGGCGAGGATCGCCTTGAGCTCCTCGATCTCGCGGGCCAGGGCGTCGCGCTCGGCCTCGAGCTCGAGGCGGGAGAACTTCGTCAGCCGGCGCAGCCGCAGCGCGAGGATGTAGTCGGCCTGCGGCTCGGACAGGTCGAAGACCATCATGAGCCGCTCGCGGGCGGCCTCGGCGTCGTCGGAGGAGCGGATGACGGCGATGACCTCGTCGATGTCCGCGATCGCGACGAGCAGGCCGGCCACGAGGTGGGCCCGCTCGGTGCGCTTGGCCAGCCGGTGCTCGGTCCGGCGGCGCACCACCTGGAGGCGGTGCTGGACGTAGACCGACAGGAGCTCGCGCAGGCCCAGGGTCTGCGGCTGCCCGTCGACGAGCGCGACGTTGTTGATGCCGAAGGAGTCCTCCATCGGCGTGAAGCGGTAGAGCTGCTCGAGGACGGCCTCGGGGTTGAAGGCGTTCTTGATCTCGATGACCAGCCGCAGGCCGTGCTCGCGGTCGGTGTAGTCGGCGACGTCCGCGATGCCCTGGAGCTTCTTGGCGTCCACCGCCTCCTTGATCTTCTCGATGACCCGCTCCGGGCCCACCTGGTAGGGCAGCTCGGTGACGACGATGGCCTTGCGCCGCGCCGTGACGTTCTCCAGGTGGGTGGTCGCGCGCGTGCGGAAGGAGCCGCGGCCGGTGGCGTAGGCGTCGCGGATGCCGTCGAGGCCGACGATCTTGCCGCCGGAGGGCAGGTCCGGTCCCGGCACGAAGCGCATGAGCTCCTCGAGCGTCGCGTCCGGCTGGGCGATGAGGTGACGGGCGGCGGCGACGACCTCGACGAGGTTGTGCGGCGGCATGTTCGTCGCCATGCCGACGGCGATCCCCGAGGCGCCGTTGACGAGCAGGTTGGGCATCGCCGCGGGCAGCACCGAGGGCTGGGTCAGCTGGTTGTCGTAGTTGGGGACGAAGTCGACGACGTCCTCGTCCAGGCCCGCGGTCATGAGGAGGGCGGCGGGTGCCAGCCGGGCCTCGGTGTAGCGCGGCGCGGCGGGACCGTCGTCGAGGGAGCCGAAGTTCCCGTGGCCGTCGACGAGCGGCACCCGCAGCGAGAAGTCCTGGGCCAGACGCACCATGGCGTCGTAGATCGCGGTGTCACCGTGCGGGTGGAGCTTGCCCATGACCTCGCCGACGACGCGGGCGCACTTGACGTGGCCGCGCTCGGGCCGCAGGCCCATCTCGTCCATCTGGAAGAGGATCCGCCGCTGCACGGGCTTGAGGCCGTCGCGCGCGTCGGGCAGCGCGCGCGAGTAGATCACCGAGTACGCGTACTCGAGGAAGGAGCCCTGCATCTCGCTGGAGACGTCGATGTCGACGATCTGCTCCGGCACGGGCGGCGGAGGGGTGCTGCGGCGTGGCATGTGGTCCATTGTCCCCCGGCCGGGCGGCTCGTCGGTGCAGCGGGCGGCGCCGTGTCCCCGCCGCCTGACCCGGGCGCCGAAGCCTGGTCGGGCGCCGCCCGCCTCTGGTAGCGTCGGTGACACGCCCCTGAAAACGTTTCCGCATCGTCGCGGCACCGGGGCGGACAGCACAGGACACGACGAGGAGTCTCATGCGACTGTCATCAGCCCGACGCCGGATTCTGGCCGCGCTGGCCGCGGCCACCCTGTCCCTGGCGGGCCTTGCGCCGCTCGCCGCCGCTGACGAGCCCGACGTGCTCGACGCCTCGGCCCTGCCGCCGGGTGTCCACGACGCCGACCTCACCGTCGGCCCCTTCACGGTCACCGCCACGCCCGAGCGCACCGTCGAGGTCGACGCCAGCGCGAAGACCGGCGCCGACGGGACCGCCTTCACCCAGCGCCTCAAGCTCGGCGGCGCGGGCGAGGCCGACTACCGCTCGGTGCGGCTGAGCACGGCCGGGGCGGCGACCCTCGACGTCCACGCGCTCAGCTCCAGCTCCGGGGCGGACCGCGCCCTCGCCCTGCGCGAGGTCGCCACCGGCGCCGTCGTCGCCCAGGTGCCGGCCTTCGGCGACCCAGGGGCGGTCATCCCCACGCAGACCATCGAGATCCCCGCGGCCGGGGACTACTTCCTCGCCTCGCCCGCCTCCGGCGTCAACGTCTACGGCCTGGAGCTGCGGGCCGGTGCCGCGCCGGACCGCCTGCCCTGGACCGACGTCGCGCCACCCGCCGTCACCGGCGTCGCGGTCGACGACACCGACCCGGGGCTCCTGCGGGTCGACTTCACCGGCGTCGTCGGCAGGGACGGCGCGGACTACGCGAGCGTCACGCTCCTCGACAGCGCGGGGAACGAGCTCGACTCCGCGATGAGCGCGGCGGCCGGCGGCGGCGGCAGCCTCACCCTGGCCCCGGCGGCGTCGGGCAGCTACCGGGTCCGCGCGGCCCTGCACCGGCAGGGGGAGGAGCCGCTCGTCTCCACCGCGGTCGACGCCCCCGCCTTCACCCTGCCGCTCGCGACGCCTCGCATCTCCTCGGCGCTCACCACCGCCGTCGCCGACGGCGCCGCCGTGGTCACCGTCGCGTGGGGCGAGGTGCCCGAGGCCGAGAGCTACTCCGTGCGCTACCGGGAGACCGGCGCGGCCGACTACGAGACCGCCGCCGCGGACGTCACCGCGCTCGAGGCGGAGGTCGCCGGCCTCGTGCCCGGTGCCCACTACGAGCTCGTCGTCGTCGCCCACCGCGGCGGGGAGGAGACGGTCTCCGCGGCGTACCCCGTGACCGTCGCCGCCGAGGCCGAGCGCTGGCTGCTCGGACACGCCGGCGTCGGCTCCGGCGGCTCGGTCACCGAGCTCGCGGACGGTGCGCTGCGCTTCGACACCCGGGAGCACAACGGCAAGATCGCCGACTCCGAGGACGGCTTCCACTACTACTACACCGAGATCGACCCGGAGACGGAGAACTTCACCCTCTCGGCGACCTTCACCGTCAACGACGCCGCCGCCAAGGACAACCAGTCCGGCTTCGGGATCGTCGCCGTCGACACCTTCGTCCCCGGGGACGCCTCGGCGCGGTACTTCAACTCGGCCGGCGCGATGGCAGCGAAGTACGTGCGCGACGTCGACGGCACCACCGAGACCCGCTACGGCACCCCCGGCGGCAAGTTCGTCACCGGGTACACCGACGCGCCCACCGTCGCGTCGCCCACGCGCGACATGTCCGCCTCCGCGCCCTTCGACTGGGGCTACCGCGAGGGCTACACCGAGGGCTCCAACGCCAACCCGCCGCGCTTCCGCGCCGGGGACGTCTACGAGCTCACGCTGCGCCGCTCGAACACCGGCTTCCACGCGATCTGGGAGCGCGACGGCGAGGTCGAGGAGATCATCCACTACGACCCCGACCTGCTCCTTCAGCAGACGCAGGACTCCTTCTACGCCGGTGTCTTCGTCACCCGAAAGATCGACGTGACCGTCAGCGACATCACCTTCACCACCGTCCGCCCCGAGGACGACGACGAGGCCCTGGAGCCGCCGACGACCTTCGTCACCCCTCGGCTGACCGCCGACGTCACCCGCACCACCCCGCACCGCAGCATCGACGTGCCGCTCGTGGCCAACGTCCACGGCGAGGTCGTCATCGCCGACGACGGCGGCACCCCGGTCACCGGCCCCCTCACCCTCACGCCGGGGGAGCGGGAGTCGGTCCGGCTGCCGCTGCGCGCGGGGACCAACGACTTCACCGCGACGCTCACGCCCGCTCCGCGGGAGGAACAGCCCCAGCTGGGCGAGTACGAGGACCTCGCGTCCTACGCACCCCTGGCGGTGCCGCTGAGCTTCACGGTGGACGGCTTCGGTGAGCCGGGGCAGTCGGTGTGGGTCGCCCCGGACGGCACGCCGGAGGGCGAGGGCACGCCCGGTGCCCCGCTCGACCTGCACACGGCGGTGGCCTTCGCCCAGCCGGGGCAGCAGATCGTCCTGCGGGAGGGGACCTACCGGCCCGAGCGCGCCGTCGTCGTCGACCGCGGCAACAGCGGTACCGCGGACGCGCCGATCACCCTCATGTCGGAGCCCGGCACGCGGGCGGTGCTCGACCTCGCGGGGTCCGAGAGCGGCGGCATCGTGCTGCGCGGCGACCACTGGCACCTGCACGACCTCGAGCTCACCGGCTCGCAGGGCTACCGCAAGCCGCTGCTCGTCCAGGGCCACCACAACGTCGTCGAGCGCATCGAGTCCCACCACAACGGCGACACGGGCGTGCAGATCTCCGGCAGCTCGGACGAGCCGCCGAGCATGTGGCCCTCGCACAACCTCGTGCTCTCCAGCGTCGCGCACAACAACGCCGACCCGCTCGGCAACGACGCGGACGGCTTCGCCGCCAAGCTCACCGTCGGAGAGGGCAACGTCTTCCGCTACTCCATCGCCCACCACAACATCGACGACGGCTGGGACCTCTACGCGAAGTCGACCGAGGGACCGATCGGCGCCGTCGTCGTCGAGGACTCCGTCGCGTACCAGAACGGCTGGCTCGAGGCGGACGAGGAGCTCGCCGCGGTGGGCGAGGGCAACGGCTTCAAGCTCGGCGGGGAGTCGATGCCCGGGCGGCACCTGCTGCGCAACTCCGTCTCCTACGACAACTACGCCAAGGGCGTGACGAGCAACTCGGGCCCCGACGTGCGCGTCCACGACGTCACCGCCTACCACAACGGCCAGGCCGGGCAGTCGGGCGGCCGGATGAACCTCCAGCTGACGACCGGCGCCCCGGTCACCGGCTACGAGGCCACCGGCGTGCTGTCCTACCGGGGCAGCCAGGCGGACGACATCGTGCTGCGCGAGCAGGAGGACACCATCACGACCGACCCGAGCAACCACCTCGACGGGCGCGGGGTCAGCGACGACTGGTTCGTCAGCCTCGACCTGTCGATCACCCCGCGGATCGCCCCCGACGGGAGCATCGACATGGGCGGCCTGCTCGAGCTCACCGCCGCCGCCCCCGCCGACACCGGCGCCCGGCTCGGCCCGAACCCCGACCCCACCCGCCTCGAGCTCTACCCGCCGGTGACGAGCGACGCCGACCAGGGCGACGACGGCGGTGACGACGGCGGACCGGGCGGCGACGGCGGCCCGGACAGCACGCGCGACGGGGAACCCACGGCCGACGGGCGCGGGGCCCTGCCGGTGACCGGCGCCGGGGCGGTCGTGCTGCTCGCCGCGCTGGCCGGGCTCCTCACGCTCGGCGGCCTCGGCGTCCGCCGCGCCCGGCGAGGCTAGCGACGGTGCCGGGCGGGCCGCGGCCCGTCCGGCACCCACCCGGGCGCGGGCGCCGGACGCCGAACTAGGGTGGTGCCCATGAGCGAGGAGGCCACCGACCCCGCGAGCCCCGCGTACCCGGCGCACTGGGAGGCCGACGTCGTCCTGCGCGACGGCATCCCCATGCACATCCGGCCCATCCGGCCGGAGGACGCGCCCGCACTGCAGGCCATGCACCAGCGCCAGTCGCCGCTCTCGCAGTACTACCGCTTCTTCGCGCCCATGGAGCGGCTCAGCGACCGGGACCTGCACCGCTTCACGCACGTCGACCACGACGACCGCGTGGCCCTCGTCCTCACGAGCGGCGAGGACATCGTCGCCGTCGGCCGCTACGACCGCATCGACCGCGACCTCGCCGAGGTCGCCTTCTACGTCGCCGACTCCGAGCACGGCCGGGGGCTGGGCTCGGTGCTCCTCGAGCACCTCGCCGCCGCCGGCCGGGAGCGCGGCGTCGCCCGCTTCACCGCGGAGGTGCTGCCCGCCAACGCCCGCATGGTGCGGGTCTTCCGCGACGCCGGCTACGACGTCCGCCAGGAGCTGGACGACGGCGTGCTCCACGTCGACTTCCACATCGAGGAGACGGGCCGGTCCTGGACCGTCATGGCCGAGCGGGAGCAGCACGCGGAGTCGCTGAGCATGCGCACCCTGCTCGCCGCCGGGTCCGTCGTCGTCGCCGGCCTGGGCGGGCCCGAGCAGGTCTTCGCCGAGCGTGCCGCCGCCACCGTCCGCGCCGGGGACTTCACCGGCCCGGTCCACCTCGTCGGCCTGCCCGGCGGCGAGGGGCACGTCTCCCTCGCGGCGCTCGCCGACCACCTGCGCGACACCGGGGCGGCGGCCCCGGACCTCGCCGTCGTCGCGGGGGAGCCCGACGTCGTTGTCGCGGCGGTACCGGACCTCGCGGCGCTGGGGGTGCACGCCGTCGTCGTCCTCTCCGGGGGCTTCGCCGAGCGGGACGCCGCGGGCCGGCAGCGGCAGGAGGAGCTGGTCCGCCGCACCCGCGCGGCCGGGATGCGGCTGCTCGGCCCGGCCTCCTACGGCGTCGTCGCCGCCGGCCCGGCGGGCCGGCTCGACGCCACCCTCCGCCAGGGGATCGGTCAGGGCGGCCTCGCGCTGTTCTCCCAGTCCGGTGCCGCGGGCAGCGCGCTCCTCGCCGGCGTCCAGCAGCGGGGCATCGGGCTGCGCAGCTTCGTCTCCGCCGGGAACCGGGCCGACGTCTCGGGCAACGACACCATGCAGGCCTGGCAGGACGACCCCGGCATCGAGGCCGCCGTCGTCAACCTCGAGTCGATCGGCAACCCGCGCAAGTTCTCCCGCATCGCTCGCCGGCTGGGCGCCACCGTCCCGCTCATCACCGTGCTCAGCGGGCAGACCGGGCAGCAGGTGCCGCCCGGCCACGCCGTGCGCACCACCCGTGAGCCGCAGCGGGTGCTCGCGCAGATGCTCGACCAGGCCGGTGTCATCCGCAGCCGCACCACCCAGGAGATGCTCGACCTCGCCCAGCTCCTCGTCTCCCAGCCGCTCCCGCGCGGCCCGCGCACCGCGGTGCTGAGCAACTCCGGCGCGCTCACCACCGCGATCGCCGGCGCCGCCCGCACCCACGGCCTGCAGCCGGTGCCGGCCGGCGGCGGCCTGCCCGCCCTGGCCACCGGGGAGGACTACGCCCGCGAGCTCGCGCGGCTGCGTGCGGACGACTCGTGGGACGCGCTCGTCGTCGCCCACGTGCCGCCCTTCGGCGGCGGGGACGACGGCGTGTGGCGTGCCGTCGCGTCGGCCGCGGCGGGGGAGGAGCGGCCCGTGCTGGCCGCCGTCGAGGGGCTGCTCGGCCTGCGGGAGGAGCTGCGCAGCGACGGCCGCACCGTGCCGGCCTACGCCACGCCCTCCGACGCCGTCGCCGCCCTCGCCGGCGCCGTCGCCCACGCGCGGTGGCGCCAGGCCGACCGCGGCGAGCTCGTCGACCCGAGCGGCATCGCCCCCGCCCGCGCCCGGGAGCTGCTCGCCCCCGCGCTGCGCGGGCTGGCGCCGGGGGAGGTGGCCCGGCTCGGCGCCGAGGCCGTCGCCGAGCTCCTCGACTGCTACGGGCTGCGCCTCGTGCCCTCCCGCACGGCCCGCACCGCGGAGGAGGCGGTGACCGCCGCCCAGGAGCTCGGCTGGCCGGTCGCCCTCAAGACCCGCGACGAGGTGCTGCGCCACCGCGCCGACCTCGGCGGCGTGCGGCTGGACCTGCGCACCGCCGACGAGCTCACCACCGCCGTCGCCGCGATGACCCGCGACCTCGAGGCCGTCGGGCGGCCCGGCCTCGGCTTCGAGGTGCAGGCCATGGCCCCGCCCGGCGTCGCGTGCGTCGTGCGGGGGACGGAGGACGAGCTCTACGGGCCGGTCGTCTCCTTCGGCCTCGGTGGTGACGCCGTCGAGCTCCTCGACGACGTGTCCTACCGCATCCCGCCGCTCACCGACGTCGACGTCGCCCAGATGGTCCGCGCGGTCAAGGCCTCGCCCCGGCTCTTCGGGCACCGGGGCCTGCCGGTCATGGACGTCAAGGCGCTGGAGAACGTCGTCGCCCGCGTCTCCGTGCTCGTCGACGACCTCCCCGAGGTGCGCCAGATCCTCCTCAACCCGGTGCTCGTCGGACGCCGCGGGGCGGCCCTGCTCAGCGCCGTCGTCGAGGTGTCCCCGCCGGGGCGCGCCGACAGCGGCCGACGCGTCCTGCCCGGGGTCGGCGCAAGTGATGCCAAGATGGAGCCGTGGATCGCCGCAACGTGACGAACGACCTGCAGTCCCGCCTCCGCGCAGACCTGGACCGTGCCGGCTACTACCCGCGGCTCGTCCAGGGTGTGCTCGACATCGCCCTCGCCGGCGAGGAGGTGCGCGCCTACCTCGTCCACCCGGAGACGACCTTCGACTCCCGGGAGGTGCGCCGCCACCTCACCGCCCTCGCCCTGACGCCCACGCGGCTCGTCATGGCGCACGTGGACGACGTCCCCGGCGACGCCCTGCCCTCCGCCGCCGCGACCACCGAGGCCGTGCCCATCGACCGGATCTCCTCCGTCGCCCTCACCCACGGCGTCAGCGACCCCGCCGGCACCCACGGCGGCCTGCGCTCGGACGACCTGACGATCGCGGTCACCTGGGGCGGGGCCCAGCAGGTCGACCTCGCGCCCGCCGGCTGCAGCGACCCGGACTGCGAGGCCGACCACGGCTACACCGGCCTGCTCACGCCCGAGGACGTCGTCGTGCGGGTGAGCGCGCAGGCGGAGGGCGCCCAGGCCCTCGAGCAGGCCCTCGACTTCGCCCGGGCACTGTCCGCCGCGACGGTGTCGCCGACGTGACCGAGCTACCCCCGGACCTTCGCCTGCCCGACTACGACGGCGCCGGGCTGCGTGCCGTCCTGCCCGCCGCCCTCGACGCCGTCGGGGCGCCGACGACGAGCGGCGGCCGGACCTCGGCCGAGGACCGCGAGGCCCTCGGCCTGCCGCGGGCGCGCAAGGTCTGCGTCGTCCTCGTCGACGGGCTCGGCGCGCACATGCTCGCCGAGCGCGGCGGGCACGCGCCCTTCCTGCGCCGCCAGCTCGCCGACGGGCTCACCCTCACGAGCGGGTACCCCTCGACGACGGCCGCGAGCCTGACGATGTTCGGCACCGGCTGCACACCCGGTCAGACCGGAATGCTCGGCTACACGGTGCGCAACGACGCCGACGGCTCGCTGCTCAACCTCATCAGCTGGGAGGACGCCACCGTCACGCCGCGGCAGTGGCAGCCCCAGCCCACGCTCGTCGAGCAGCTCGGCACCGAGGCCTGGGGCAGGCGGGTGGCCAGCGTGGGCCCGGCGCGCTTCGTCGGCTCCGGGCTCACCGAGGCCGCCCTGCGCGGTCCGCGCTTCGTCGCGGCGGACTCCATGGCCGACCGCGTGGACGCGACCTGCTCCCTGCTGCGCGCCCGCGACACCGACCTCGTCTACCTCTACTGGGGCGACGTCGACAAGATGGGCCACCACCACGGCTGGGGCTCGTGGCAGTGGGGGGAGGCGGTCGAGCTCGTCGACGCCGAGATCTCCCGGCTCGCCCGCCAGCTGCCCAAGGGCACGCTCCTGCTCGTCACCGCCGACCACGGCATGGTCGACCTCGGGCCCGACTCCCGGATCGACGTCGCGACCACGCCCGAGCTGGACCGGGACGTCACGCTCATCGCGGGCGAGCCGCGCGCCGTCCACGTCCACACCGAGCCCGGCCGCGCCCCCGAGGTCGCCGCTCGCTGGCGCGATGTCCTCGGCGAGACCGCCTGGGTGCTGCTGCGCGAGCAGGCCGAGGAGATCGGGCTGTTCGGCCCGCTGAGCGAGCGGCACCGCACCACGGTGGGCGACGTCGTCGTGGCGACTCGGGGCACACGCGCCGTCGTCGACTCGCGCACGCAGACGCCGTCGTCGATCGCGCTCGTCGGGGTCCACGGCTCGCTCACCCCGGCCGAGCTCGAGATCCCCCTCGTGCGCGTGGTGGTCTGAGGTGGCCGAGCTCGTCTTCTTCGCCGGGACGATGGACTCCGGCAAGTCCACCCTCGCCCTGCAGATCGACCACAACTACCGCCGCCGCGGGCTGGACGGGCTGATCTTCAGCCGCAACGACCGCGCCGGGACAGGCGTGCTCTCCTCACGGCTCGGTCTGTCGGTCGACGCCGTCGAGGCCGACGACGCGACGGACTTCTGGGAGGAGGTCGTCACCCGCCGCACCCACGGCGGGCGGGTGGACTACCTCGTGTGCGACGAGGCGCAGTTCTACAGCGTCGAGCAGGTCGAGCAGCTCGCGCGGCTCGTCGACGACATGGACCTCGACGTCTTCGCCTTCGGCATCACCACCGACTTCCGCACCCGCCTCTTCCCGGGCTCGGCGCGGCTCCTCGAGCTCGCCGACCGGGTGGAGCAGCTGCAGGTCCAGTCGCTGTGCTGGTGCGGGCGACGCGCCACGCACAACGCGCGCACGGTCGGCGGGCGGATGGTGACCGAGGGGGAGCAGGTCGTCGTCGGGGACACCGAGGGCCAGGAGCCGCCCGCCGACGGCGTGGGCTACGAGGTCCTGTGCCGGCGCCACCACCTGCGCCGGCAGAC
Source organism: Georgenia phoenicis (assembly GCF_047302425.1). NCBI lineage: Bacteria > Bacillati > Actinomycetota > Actinomycetes > Allobogoriellales > Allobogoriellaceae > Georgenia > Georgenia phoenicis. The sequence goes on from NZ_CP154855.1 coordinate 1,934,074, forward strand.
CGCCGCCGTCGCCGGCGCCGCCGAGCTCAGCCCCGAGACCCTGCCCCTGGGCTAACGAGCCGGCCCAGCGCCGGCACCCATCCCCTTCCGGCGCTGACAGCCGGATTTCGCCAGGCAGCATTCGGCTCTCGGCGAACGGCGGCGAGGGGTGCGCGGCTGGGCTACTCGGGCTTGGCGCCGAAGACGATCTCGTCCCAGCTCGGCACGCTCGCGCGGCGGCCGCGGCTGGAGCGGCGCTTGGGCTCCTTCGGCTCGGCCTCCCGGCCGGCGCCCTGGGAGGCGCGGCGCGCCCCGGCACCCTGCGGCTGGGCGGGCTCGGGCTCGGGCTCGGCGGTGGGCGCCTCGGGCGCCGGCTCGGCCGGGCGGGCGTCGCGCGGCATCGGCAGCACCTCGGCGTCGACCGCCTCGTGCAGGCGCGAGGCCGGCGGGTGCGCGGCGGGAGGCAGACCCCAGTCCTCGTCCTCCTCGACCGGCTCGAGCTCGGGGCGGGTACCGCGCGTGGCGCGCAGCTCGGCGAGGAGGTCGTCGGTGCTCGCGGCCGGCAGGTCCCCGAAGCCGAGGTCCTCCTCGGGTTCGGCGTCGGTGAGGTCGGCGTCGACGGCCGCGAGGGCCGGGCCGAGGTCGCCGTCGGCCTCGACGTCGTAGAGCCGCACGGGCGCGAGGTGCCGGCGGGAGGGGGTGGCGGGGGCGACTTCGGTCTCCGAGAGCCAGCGGCCCTCGTCGTCCAGGGCGTGGGTGGTGCGGGCGGTCATGTCGACCTCCCAGCGCGCCTCGCGGTGCTTGTCCCCGGCGGTGAACCGCGCGATGAGCTCCCAGGAGCGGTCCGGTGCGCGCACCGCGTCCCACTCGATCTCCGGGGCGCGCACGCCGCGCGTGGCCAGGCGGTCGAGGACGAGGTCACCGAGCGGCGGGGAGTCCTCGGCCCGGCCGACGGTGAAGCGCCGCGCCTGCTCGACGACCCAGCTGCGCTCGGCCAGGACCGGGCCCTCGTAGCGCTGCACGTGCTCGACGGGCAGCCCGGCCGCCTCGGCGACCTCCACGGCCGTGGCCCCGGCGCGGATGCGCGCCTGGATCTCCTTGGGCCGCAGTCCCGCGCCGGCACGGATCTGCTCGAGCTGGGGCCGGTCGCGCCGGACGGCGGCACGCAGCGCGTCGTCGACCAGCAGGCGGTAGCGCTGGCCGTCCGGTCCGGCGAGCGTGAGGTGCTCGCCGTCGCTGTGCAGCCCGACGAGTTCGAGCTCTAGCATGTCGTCCCCCTTCGAGGTATGAGTCGAGGGTGCCACCGCTCCCGGCCCGGATGCCGGATTCCGGCCGGTGTGTTCGCCAGGGCCCTGCCAGCATGGACCCGTGCGGCCGCTCGGCCGGGGACCTCCCCCGGCGTGGCACGGCCGGAGGAAGGACGCCATGACGGAGACCACCGAGCTCATGCGCACCGCCGAGAGCATCGCCCGGGAGGCGGGTGACCTCGTCCGTGCCGCCCTGGGCGGCTCGGTCACGGTCGCGGCCACCAAGAGCAGCGGCGTCGACCTCGTCACCGAGGTGGACCAGGCCGCCGAGTCGCTCATCCGCCGCCGCCTCGCCGAGCTGCGCCCCGACGACGGCGTCCTGGGCGAGGAGGAGGGCTGGCAGGCCGGCTCGTCCGGGCTCGTGTGGATCGTCGACCCCATCGACGGTACGACGAACTTCGTCTACGGCCTGCCGGGCTACTCGGTGAGCATCGCTGTGGCCCGCGCCGAGGGGGAGGACCCCTTTTCCTGGGAGCTGCTCGCCGGCGCCGTGCACGCCCCCGCCACTGGGCAGACGTGGAGCGCCGCCCGTGGTGCGGGCGCCTACGCCGAGGGCGAGCGGATCACCATCGGCACCCCGCCGGAGCTGGCCACCTCGCTCGTGGGCACCGGCTTCGCCTACACCGCCGAGCGCCGCGCCGGCCAGGCGCAGGTGCTCACGGCCGTGCTTCCCCGGGTGCGCGACATCCGCCGGCTCGGGTCGGCGGCCATGGACCTGTGCCTCGTCGCCTCCGGCGCCCTCGACGTCTTCTACGAGCGCTACCTCAACCCGTGGGACATGGCGGCCGGCGCCCTCGTCGTCACCGAGGCGGGCGGCGTCGTCGAGCGCGTGGGCGACGGCGTCGAGGGCGTGACCGTCGGCGGACCGGCCCCGCTCGTGGAGGAGCTGCTCGCCGTCGTGCGGCCCGCGCTCGGCTGAGGGCGGGCGGCCCGGGAGATTCCTGTCACACCGCCGGGACGTTTCCACTCGACAAAGCCCGGAACACTGCGGAAACTAAGCCCTTCGCGCGCCTGCGACCGCGACGCCGGGGCACCCGATGGTGCACAATCCGGGTGCCGCGGGAACAACGAGGGAGCCTCGACGTTCCTGAGGTACGGCACGCGTGCCGTGCCCCTGACACGACTAAGACGAACCGGAGCGTGACGTCTACATGGCGACCGACTACGACGCGCCTCGCAAGAACGAGGAGGACCTCTCCGAGGACTCGATCGAGGAGCTCAAGGCCCGCCGGGCCGAGAAGAGCTCGCCCTCGGTCGACGAGGACGAGGCGGAGGCCGCCGAGGGCTTCGAGCTGCCCGGAGCCGACCTCAGTAACGAGGAGCTGTCGGTGCGGGTGCTCCCGCGCCAGGCCGACGAGTTCACCTGCTCGCGGTGCTTCCTCGTCCACCACCGCAGCCAGCTCGCCTACGAGGACGGCGGCCAGCTCGTCTGCTCGGAGTGCGCTGCCTGACCAGCCCGTCCCAGGGCCGCGGCCAGCTCGGTAGGACGCCGGCTGGCCACGAGCCAGTAGGGCGTCGGGTCCCGCGGGTCGACGACGGCCACGCGCACCCCCTGCCGGACCCACGGGCGGTGGCAGAGGAAGGCGCGGGCGTCGGCCCCCGGACCCATGGCCGCAACCATCGCATCGGCGTCGAGCACCTCGGTCTCCCCGAGGTGCACGACGCCGATTCGTGCGTTCGCGGCGTGGAGCACCGGTCCCGTGCCCAGCTCCTCGTCGCCGAGCTCGACGACGACGCGTGGCGACGTGAGGATCAGGCCGACGACGACGGCGAGGGCCGCCACCGCCCCGACGACGTAGCCGGCAGTCGCGCTGAAGGGCCACACGAGGGCCCCGACGGCGGCGCCGGCCAGGGCGCCGAGCAGGAGGTTGACGGCGCGCGGGCGCAGCCGCTCGGAGAAGATGACGGTGTCCACGGGACAACTCTCCCACTCGGCCGCCGGGGAGGCGGACAGGAGTTTGGGGACGGGGGAGGGGTCAGTACAGTCGCGGGCGTGAGTGACTACGTCGACGTCCCGCTGCAGCGGCTGGACCCGGACCTGCCCAGCCCGTCTTACGCCCACCCCGGTGACGCCGGGGCCGACCTCCACGCCCGGCACGACGTCGAGCTCGGGCCCGGTGAGCGCGCCGTCGTCGCGACCGGGGTCGCCATCGCGCTGCCCGAGGGGTGGGCGGCCTTCGTCCACCCGCGCTCGGGGCTGGCCGCCCGCCACGGTGTCACGGTGGTCAACGCTCCGGGTACCGTGGACGCTGGGTTCCGCGGTGAGATCAAGGTGATCCTCCTCAACACCGACCTCCGGGAGACGGTGCGGATCGCGCGCGGCGACCGCGTGGCGCAGCTCGTCGTGCAGCGCGTCGCGCAGGCCCGCTTCACCGAGGTCGAGGACCTGCCCGGGTCGGCACGCGGCGCCGGGGGACTGGGGTCAACGGGCGGCTGGAGCAGCGCCGGAGCGGGAGGCAGGAACTGATGGGGCTCTTCTCACGACGTCGCAAGGAGCAGGACCCGGCGGTCGAGGCCGCCGCGGAGGACACGCAGGACGAGCCGACCCCTGCAGCGCCCGAGGGTCGCGGCCCCTGGGACGTCGGTGACGTCCCCGAGCTCGGCCAGCGGCTCGACCTCGGTGCGCTGCGGGTGCCGGCCCGCCCCGGCCTCAAGGTCCGGATGGAGATGGACAAGCGCACGCGCCAGGTGGTCGCCGCCGGGCTCACCGTCTCCGGCTCCTCGCTCCAGGTGCAGGCCTTCGCCGCGCCGCGCTCGGGTGGCCTGTGGGACGAGCTGCGCCCGGAGATCGTCACGTCGGTCGAGAAGCAGGGCGGCACGGCCGACGAGGTCGACGGCCCCTTCGGCCGCGAGATCCTCGCCCGCCTCCCCGTCACCACCCAGGACGGGCGCATGGGCCACCGTCCCGCGCGCTTCATCGGCGTCGACGGGCCGCGCTGGTTCCTCCGCGGCGTCCTCAGCGGCCGGGCCGCCGTCGACCCCGACGCCGCCGCCGAGCTCGAGGAGCTCTTCGCCGACACCGTCGTCGTCCGCGGTCAGGAGGCCCGCCCGCCCCGCGACGTCCTCGTCCTGCGCATGCCCGGCAAGGCCGCCGCCGCCACGACGGCGGAGGAGACCCCGACGACGTCCTTCGACCCGCTCGAGCGCGGGCCGGAGATCACCGAGATCCGCTGAGGCCGTGAGCCAGTCCCTCGCCGAGGCCCCCGCCCGCCGGCGTACCCGCGTCGACGGCGTGCTCGTCGCCGTCACCTACCGCCCCTCCGGCACGCCGGTCGGGCTCGTGGGGCGGCTCAGCGACGGCAGCACCGAGGTCGACCTCGTGTGGCTCGGCCGCCGTGAGATCCCCGGCATCGCACCCGGCCGGCGTCTCGTCGCGGAGGGCGTCGTCCACCGCGGCGGGGTGCGCCCGATCATCTTCAACCCGGCCTACCGGCTGCTCCGGGAGGACTCATGACCACCGGCCCCACCGACCCGGGCGCGGAGACCGCGCCCGACGCCGTCGCCGAGGCGGTCACCCGCTCGCGGATGAGCCAACTCGCGGGGGAGGACTTCTCCTTCGCCGACGCGATCGGCGGGGTGCGCGGCCTCGTCGAGTCGGTCGCCCCCGGGCTCGTCTTCGTCGTCGTCTACCTCGTCGCGGGCCAGGAGCTGCTCCCGCCGCTCGTCGCCTCCCTCGCCGTCGCCGTCGTCCTCGTCGTCGCGCGGCTCGTGGGCGGCACGCCGGTGACCCAGGCCCTCGGCGGCGTCCTCGGCGTCGTCATCGGTGTCGTGTGGGCGTGGCGCTCGGGTGAGGCGCAGGACTACTTCGCCTTCGGCCTGTGGACCAACGCCGCCTACGCCGTCGCCCTGCTCGTCAGCGTGCTCGTGCGCTGGCCGCTCGTCGGTGTCGTCGTCGCCCTGCTGCGCCAGGAGGGCTTCGCCTGGCGCACCGACCCGGCGCAGCGCGCGCGGCTGCGCCGCTACACGGCCGTCACCTGGCTGTGGATCGGGCTCTTCGTCGCCCGCCTCGCCGTCCAGCTCCCGCTCTACCTCGACGCGTCGACGGCGTGGCTCGGCACCGCCCGGCTCGTCATGGGCGTGCCGCTGTGGGCGCTGTCGCTGTGGTTCACGTGGCTGCTGGTGCGGGAGCGACCAGACGCTGCAGCGCGGCCGGGTCAGCCCGCTCACTGAGCACGAGGACGAGCCGGTCCCCGGCGACGATGCGCTCGTCCGGGTCCGGCGGCACGGGCTCCCCGGAGCGGATGATCACCGAGAGGATGCAGCCCGGCCCCCAGTCGACGTCGCGCACCGTGCGGCCGGCGACGGCGGAGCCCGGCGCGAGCGTCACCTCGTGCATGCTCGTGCCCGAGCCGTGGAAGGAGAAGATCCGCACGAGGTCGCCGACGGACACGGCCTCCTCGACGAGCGCCGTCATGATCCGCGGCGTGGAGACCTGGACGTCCACGCCCCACGCGGCGTCGAACATCCACTCGTTCTTCGGGTTGTTGACCCGCGCGACGACGCGCGGCACCCCGAACTCCGTCTTCGACAGGAGCGAGACGACGAGGTTGGCCTTGTCGTCACCCGTCGCGGCGACGACGACGTCGCAGGAGGCGACACCGGCCTCGGCGAGGCTGGAGATCTCGCAGGCGTCGGCGAGCTGCCACTCGGCGTCGGCCACCGAGGCGATGCGCATGGCGGCCGGCTGACGGTCGACCAGCGTGACCGAGTGCCCGTGCGAGAGCAGCTCCCGGGCGATGGACCGGCCCACGCTGCCGGCCCCGGCGATGACGACGCGCATCAGACCTCCTCCTCGCGCGGGGGAGCGGACAGGACCCGCTGGACCTGCTCGACGGCGTCGGTGAGGGCGAGGACGTGGAGCAGGTCCCCGTCCTGCAGGACGGTCCCGGCGTCGGGCAGCACACCCGAGCCCCGGCGGGTGAGGAACGCCGCCCGCGCCCCCGAGGCCAGCTCGAGCTCGGTGAGCGGACGGCCCACCCAGCTGCTGTGGACGTCGAGCTGGACGAGGGACACCCGGCCCGACGCGTCGCGGTAGTCGGCCGTGCCGCCGGTCGGCAGCAGCCGCCGCAGCACCTGGTTCGCGGTCCACCGCACGGTCGCGACCGTCGGGATGCCCAGGCGCTCGTAGACCTCCGCGCGCCGAGGGTCGTAGATCCGGGCGACGACGTTGGCCACCCCGAAGGTCTCGCGCGCCACCCGGGCGGCCAGCACGTTGGAGTTGTCGCCGCTCGAGACGGCCGCGAAGCCGAAGGCGTCCTCGATCCCGGTCTGCGAGAGGGCGTCGCGGTCGAAGCCGAGTCCGGTGACGCGCTGGCCGGAGAACTCGTCCGGCAGGCGCCGGAAGGCGTCGGGGTTCTGGTCGAGGACGGCCACCGAGTGGCCCTGCTCCTCGAGCTGGACGGCGAGGGTCGAGCCCACCCGGCCGCAGCCCATGATGACGAAGTGCACGTCGGCACGCTACCGCGCGCAGGCCTAGCATGAGTCCCCGTGACCCCCGACCCCGCGGCCTTCCACCGGGCACTGCTCGCCCGGCCCCGCGGCCGGTCCCGTCATCCCGCGCCGTCCGCGGCGCTCGTCCTGCTCGCCGCGCCCGCGGCCGCCGGCGTCGTCGGCGACGGCGGGCGGTGGGCCGCGCTCGGTGCGCTCGGCTGCCTCGGCGTGCTCGTCCTCGCCCTCTCGCAACTGCCCGAGGACGCCCCGCGGGGAGCGGACGGGGTGCGCGCCCCCGCGCTGCTCGTCGAGCGCGTCCTGCTCCTCGCCGCTGCGGCGGCCACCTCCGCCCAGCTGCTCACCGCCGCCGGTCTCGCCCTTCCCGCTCCCGTCCTCGCCGCCGTCCTCGTCGCCCTGGCCCTCGTCCTGCGCCTCACGGTCGTGCACGGTGCCCGACGGCGGGTGACGGCCGCGCTCGGCGTGCTCGCGGCCGTCGTCCTCGCCGCCGTCGTCGCCGCGGCGGTGGTCGGTGGTGCGGTGCCCGGCCGGCCCGCCGGCGCGGACCATTCGCTGGCCGCGCAGGTGCTCGCCGTGGGCGGGGCGCTGGCCCTCACCGGCGTGGTGCTCCAGCCGGCGCTGCTCGTCTCGCGGCGGCGCGGCGTGCCGCGCACCGGCGTGGCCGCGCTGGGCGTCGCGGCGCTCCTCGTCCTGTCCGGCGCGGCCCTCGACCCGCTGGCCGCGGTGAGCGGGGGCCTTGGTGACGGTGCGGCCGCCGTGGTCGCGGTGCTCCTCGCGGGCGGGCTGCTCGCCGCCGGCGCGAGCGCGCTGTCCGGGCTGCCGCGGCCGCCCGGGAGCTGGCTCGCGAGCCGGAGCTGGCCCGCCGGCGCGGCGGGCCGCCGGCTCAGCACCGCCGTGGCGGTCGCGGCGCTCGTCGTCGTGCTCCTCGCGGGCGGTCAGCCCGGGCGGCTCGTCGCGTGCTACGCCGTCGCCGTCCTGCTGCTCACCGCGCTCGCCCTGCACGCGGGGCGGCGGGAGTGGCGCCGCCGCCTCGAGATCCTCTACCGGCCCTCGCCCCGCCGCGCCGCCCGCCGCGCCCGGGCGCTCACCGGGGTCGGCGCGGTCCTCGCCGCCGTCCTGCTGCTCCTCGCCGTGCCCCGGGGCTGGCCCGCGCTCGTCGCCGTCGCGGCGGCGTCGGCGATGATGTGGGGTGTGAGCCGACACGACCGCGAGCTGCGCGCGCGCCTGGCCCTGGAGCATGTGGCCCAGGACCGGCCGCTGCCCACCACCGTGCGCGCCTTCGTCGTCGTCCCCGAGCTCGACCGGCCCGCCGTGCGGGCCGTCGGCTACGCCCGGGCGATGCGGGCCACCTCGGTCGAGGCGCTGACGGTGCCGCGTGACGAGGACGCCGCCGTGGCGCTGCGCCGCCAGTGGGCCGCGCTCGACCTGCCGGTCCCGCTCGTCGAGCTCGCCGCCCCGCCCGGGGACGCCGGCGCCGGGGTCGTCGCGCACGTCGCCGCGGCCCGGCGCGCCGAGCCCGACGGGCTCGCCGTCGTCTACCTGCCCGAGACCACCGCCAGGCGCTGGTGGCGCCGGCTGCTGCTCGGCAGCGGGCCGCAGCGGCTGCGCACGCGGCTGCTCGCCCTGCCCGGCACCGTCGTCAGCACCGTCCCCTGGCCCACCGAGGAGAGCTGAGCACATGGACGTCCTGACCGGGGTCACCGTCGGCCCGCCCGCCCACGGCGGCCACTGCGTGGCCCGCGTCGAGGGCCGCGTCGTCTTCGTGCGCCACACCGCACCCGGCGAGGTCGTCGACGTGCGGCTCACCGAGGCCGGCGAGGGCCGGAAGTTCTGGCGCGGGGACGCCGTCGCCGTCCACGAGGCCTCCCCGGACCGCGTCCCCAGCCGATGGCCCGAGGCCGGGCCCGGCGGGGTCGGCGGGGGAGAGCTCGCCCACCTGGCGCTCGCGGCCCAGCGCCGCTGGAAGGCGGAGGTCGTGCGGGACACGCTGCGCCGCATCGGCCACCTCGAGCTCGAGCACCTCGGCCCGATCGTCGTCGAGCCGCTCGGCGACGACGACGCCCGCGAGGGGCTGGGCACCCGCACCCGCATCGACCTCGTCCTCGACGCCGCCTCCCGGCCGGGTATGTACCGCCACCGGACCCACGACGTCGTGCCGCTCGAGCAGATGCCGCTCGCCGTGCCCGCGATCGCCGAGGCCGGGCTCTTCGCACCCGGGCGCTGGGACGGCGTGCCGCCCGGCACCCGGCTCGACGTCGTCGCCCCGAGCGACGGGCCCGTCGTCGTCCTCGCCGGCGGCCGCCCCGTCGACCTCGCCGACCCTGCCGGCTCGCTGGCGCCCCGCCGCGCACCCCGCCGCGGGCGTCGGGGGAGCGCCGCGCCCGCTCGCGTGGCCGTCCGGGAGCGGGTGAGCACCGCCGTCGGCGAGCTCGCCTACCGGGTGGACGCGACCGGGTTCTGGCAGGTGCACCGCGACGCGCCGGCCGCGCTCGTGGACGCGGTCCTCGCCGCCGTCCGCCCCGAGCCGGGGCAGCGCGTCGCCGACCTGTACTCCGGCGCCGGCCTGTTCACCGTCCCGCTCGCGCGGGCCGTGGGGGAGACGGGCCGCGTGGACGCCGTCGAGGTCAACGACCGCGCCGTCAAGGACGCGCGCCGCAACCTGCACGACACGCCGCAGGCCACGCTCCACGCGGCCGGGGTCTCCGCCGAGGTGGTGGAGGCGCTGGGCAGCGGCGTCGACGCCGTCGTCCTCGACCCGCCCCGCTCGGGCGCGGGGACCGCGGTGATGACAGCGCTGACGGAGCTGGCGCCCCGCCGCATCGTCTACGTCGCCTGCGACCCGGCGGCGCTGGCGCGCGACCTGCGCACCGCCGTCGACCACGGCTACGACGTCACCGCCCTCACCGGTTACGACCTGTTCCCGCACACCCACCACGTCGAGTGCGTGGCGGTGCTCGAGCCGCGCGCGGGCTGAGCGACGCGCCGCCCGTTCGGCGTGACTTCACCCGGCCGACAAAGTATCTTGATGTCGAGATAACTTGTGGGTGGCTGCCGCTGCGACGTCCGCCGCCCGCGTGGGACGATGACCGACAGCCAAACGAACGCAGCAGCGAAGCGGCAAGGAGCAGATGTGAGCGTCGACAGCTTTGGAGCCCGCTCCACCCTCACGGTGGGCGAGCAGGACTACGAGATCTACCGCCTGGACGCGGTCGAGGGGCTCGAGCGGCTGCCCTACAGCCTCAAGATCCTCGCCGAGAACCTCCTGCGCACCGAGGACGGCGCCAACGTCACCGCCGACCACGTGCGCGCCCTCGCGTCGTGGGACCCCAAGGCGGACCCCGACACCGAGATCCAGTTCACCCCCGCCCGCGTGGTCATGCAGGACTTCACCGGCGTGCCCTGCATCGTCGACCTCGCCACCATGCGTGAGGCGATGGCCGACCTCGGCGGCGACCCGACCAAGATCAACCCGCTCGCGCCCGCCGAGCTCGTCATCGACCACTCCGTCGTCGTCGACGTCTTCGGCAACGCGCAGGCCTTCGCCCGCAACGTCGAGCTCGAGTACGAGCGCAACGGTGAGCGCTACCAGTTCCTGCGCTGGGGCCAGACCGCCTTCGACGACTTCAAGGTCGTGCCCCCGGGCACCGGCATCGTCCACCAGGTCAACGTCGAGTACCTGGCGCGCACCGTGATGACGCGCGAGGTCGACGGGCGCACCGTCGCCTACCCCGACAGCTGCGTGGGCACCGACTCCCACACCCCGATGGTCAACGGCCTGGGCGTGCTCGGCTGGGGCGTCGGCGGCATCGAGGCCGAGGCCGCGATGCTCGGCCAGCCGATCAGCATGCTCATCCCGCGGGTCGTGGGCTTCAAGCTCACCGGCGAGATCCCCGACGGCGCGACCGCCACCGACGTCGTCCTGACGATCACCGAGAAGCTGCGCGACCACGGCGTCGTCGGCAAGTTCGTCGAGTTCTACGGCGAGGGCGTCGCCGCGGTGCCGCTCGCCAACCGCGCCACCATCGGCAACATGAGCCCCGAGTTCGGCTCCACCGTCTCGATCTTCCCGGTCGACGACGTCACCCTCGACTACCTGCGCCTCACCGGCCGGGACGAGGCGCAGGTCCAGCTCGTCGAGGCCTACGCCAAGGCCCAGGGCCTGTGGCACGACGCCTCGCGCGAGGTCGAGTACTCCGAGTACGTCGAGCTCGACCTGTCCACGGTCGTGCCCTCGATCGCCGGCCCGAAGCGTCCGCAGGACCGTATCGCGCTGAGCAGTGCCAAGGAGCAGTGGCGCGCCGACATCAAGAACTACGTCGTCAACGGCAACTCGATCGACAAGAGCGAGCTCGACAAGGAGCTCATGGACACCTTCCCGGCGTCCGACCCGACGACCCTCGACGCCACCGACACCTCCTCCGACCAGGGCCGCCCGGTCCACTCCGCCGCCCCGCCCGCCGGCTACGAGCGCCCGAGCAACCCGGTGCGGGTGACTCTCGAGAGCGGCACCGAGGTCGAGCTCGACCACGGCGCCGTCGTCATCGCGGCGATCACCTCGTGCACGAACACCTCCAACCCCTCCGTCATGCTGGGCGCCGCCCTGCTGGCCAAGAAGGCGGTGGAGAAGGGCCTGGAGACCAAGCCCTGGGTCAAGACCTCGATGGCCCCCGGATCGCAGGTCGTGACGAACTACTACGACAAGGCGGGCCTCTGGCCCTACCTCGAGCAGCTGGGCTACCACCTCGTCGGCTACGGCTGCACGACGTGTATCGGCAACTCCGGCCCGCTGCCGGAGGAGATCTCCGCGGCGGTCAACGACAACGACCTCGCCGTCGCCTCGGTGCTGTCGGGCAACCGCAACTTCGAGGGCCGGATCAACCCGGACGCGAAGATGAACTACCTCGCCTCCCCGCCGCTCGTCGTCGCCTACGGCCTGGCCGGGACGATGGACTTCGACTTCGAGACCGAGCCGCTCGGGCAGGACAAGGACGGCAACGCCGTCTACCTGCGCGACATCTGGCCCAGCCCGGCCGAGATCGACGCCGTCATCGCCAGCTCGGTGAGCCAGGAGATGTTCGAGGAGGACTACGCCGACGTCTTCGCCGGCGACGAGCGCTGGCGCGAGATCCCCACGCCGGAGGGTGACACCTTCGCCTGGGACCCGGACTCGACCTACGTCCAGAAGCCCCCGTACTTCGAGGGCATGACCGCCGAGCCGGAGCCCGTCACCGACATCTCCGGCGCGCGGGTGCTGGCCAAGCTGGGCGACTCGGTCACCACCGACCACATCTCTCCGGCCGGCGCGATCAAGCCCGACAGCCCCGCCGGCAAGTACCTCGCCGAGCACGGGGTGGCCCGCAAGGACTTCAACTCCTACGGCTCGCGCCGCGGCAACCACGAGGTCATGATCCGCGGCACCTTCGCCAACATCCGGCTGCGCAACCAGCTGCTCGACGGCGTCGAGGGCGGCTTCACGAAGAACTTCCTCACGGGGGAGCAGGAGTCGATCTTCGACGCGTCGATGGCCTACCAGGAGGCCGGCGTCCCGCTCGTCGTCCTCGGTGGCAAGGAGTACGGTTCCGGGTCCTCGCGCGACTGGGCCGCCAAGGGCACGACGCTCCTCGGCATCAAGGCCGTCATCGCCGAGAGCTTCGAGCGCATCCACCGCTCCAACCTCATCGGCATGGGCGTCCTGCCGCTGCAGTTCCCGCAGGGCGAGAACGCGGACTCCCTGGGCCTGGACGGCACCGAGACCTTCTCGATCTCCGGCGTCACCGAGCTCAACGAGGGCCGCACGCCCCGCACGGTCAAGGTGACCGCCGAGAAGGAGGGTGGCGAGACGGTCGAGTTCGACGCCGTCCTGCGCATCGACACCCCCGGCGAGGCGGACTACTTCCGCAACGGCGGCATCCTCCAGTACGTGCTGCGCAGCCTCGCGAAGCAGGCTGCCTGACCCGCTGCAGGTGAGTGACGGGCCCCGGTCGAGGACCGGGGCCCGTCCCCTTTCCCCCGGCCGACAGCTCACTTACCGCCGACAGCTCACTCACCGCCGACAGCTCACTTACCGCCGACAGCTCACTTACCGCCGAGAGTGCAGTTACCGCCGCGAGCTAGACGGATTACGTGCGGTAGAGGTCCGTGAGGACGAAGATCTCCGAACCGTGGTGGATGAGCTCGCGGTTGAGGTGGAGCACGAGGTGCCCGAACGGCGCCGCGGCGTCGATCTCCGTCGCCTGGCTCAGGCCTACGGTCATGATCTCGTCGTCGGGCACAGACTCGACACCCTCTCGCCACGCGCCCACCCAGCGGGCGAGCTCCTCGCGCGCGTCGTCGACGTCCCCGTGGACCACGGCGTCCTGCCGCCGCCGCTGCCGCTCACCGAAGGTCCACTCCCACCGCTCGAGGTAGGTCTCGGTGAGGTGGGCGACGAGCCAGGCAATCGTCCGCGGGCCCGGTTCGTCCGCCCCCTCGGGCCACTCGGCCACCCACTCGCCGGTGCCGAGCGTGCGCGGTGTCCGCTCCTGACCGCGGCGCACGACGTTGAGCGCCCCGGGCCGCGGCTCCCGGAGGAACTCCTCCTGGGTGACGGTCGCGAGCCGGCCGGCGAGCTCAAGCCAGGAGAAGCCGAGCTGTCCCAGCGCCATCGCCTTCGGTGTCGGCACCTCGAGAATCGACCAGTCGAACTCGGGTGCGCCGTAGTCGGCTCGCATCGGTGCGCCTCCTCGTGTGGGGTGCGCACACCGTAGACCCCGACGGCGGGAGGTCGGAAGGGTGTGCGTGCCGTCGTCGGCCGGCGGTAACTGTGCTGCCGGCGGTAACTGTGCTGTCGGCGATAAGTGTGCTGCCGGCGGTAACTGTGCTGTCGGCGGTAACTGTGCTGTCGGCGGTAAGTGTGCTGTCGGCGACAACGCGCTCGGGGAAAGGGGTGAAGTGGGCGCAGTCGGGCGCGGGGACGTAGGGTGAACCGACGTCCTGTCACCGATCTGGAAGTGGAGCGATGAGTCTGCTCGGACGCATCCGCAGGCCCGCGGACCTGCACTCCCTGACCAGCCCCGAGCTGGAGGTCCTGGCCAAGGAGCTGCGGGACTACCTCGTCGACTCTGTCTCCAGGACCGGCGGGCACCTCGGGCCCAACCTCGGGGTCGTCGAGCTCACCCTGGCCATCCACCGAGTCTTCGAGTCCCCGCGCGACCGCGTCGTCTTCGACACCGGCCACCAGGCCTACGTCCACAAGCTCCTCACCGGGCGCCAGGACTTCAGCGACCTGCGCAAGCGCGGCGGGATCTCCGGCTACCCCAGCCGCACGGAGTCCGAGCACGACATCGTCGAGAACTCCCACGCCTCCACCGCGCTGTCCTGGGCCGACGGCATCGCCCGCGCCCACGAGCTCACCGGCCAGCGCGACCGCCACGTCGTCGCCGTCATCGGTGACGGCGCCCTCACCGGCGGCATGGCCTGGGAGGCGCTCAACAACATCACCGAGGCGCAGGACCGCCGCCTCGTCATCATCGTCAACGACAACGGCCGTTCCTACGCCCCGACGATCGGCGGCTTCGCCCACCACCTCGACGCGCTGCGCACCGCGCGCGGCTACGAGAAGGTGCTCGGCTGGGGCAAGCGCGCCCTGCAGCGCAGCGGCCCGCCCGGGCGGATGACCTACGACGCCCTCCACGGCCTCAAGAAGGGCGTCAAGGACGTCATCGCCCCCCAGGGCATGTTCGAGGACCTGGGCATGAAGTACATCGGCCCGGTCGACGGCCACGACCTCGCCGCGATGGAGTTCGCGCTGCGCCGCGCCAAGGCCTTCGGCAGCCCCGTCATCGTCCACGCGATCACCGAGAAGGGCCGCGGGTACACCCCCGCGGAGGAGGACATCGCCGACCGCTTCCACGCCGTCGGCGTCATCCACCCCGAGACCGGCCTGCCCGTCGCGCCCTCGCGCTTCGGCTGGACGTCGGTCTTCGCCGAGGAGATCGTCGAGATCGCCCGCAAGCGCAGCGACGTCGTCGCCGTCACCGCCGCGATGCTCGCCCCCGTGGGCCTCGCCCCGCTCGCCGAGGAGTTCCCCGAGCGCGTCATCGACGTCGGCATCGCCGAGCAGCACGCCCTCACCTCCGCGGCCGGCATGGCCTTCGCCGGGCTGCACCCCGTCGTCGCGCTCTACGCGACGTTCCTCAACCGCGCCTACGACCAGCTCCTCATGGACGTCGCCCTCCACCGGGCCGGCGTCACCATCGTCCTCGACCGCGCCGGCATCACCGGCGACGACGGCGCGAGCCACAACGGCATGTGGGACCTCGCGCTCCTGCGCACCGTCCCGCGCCTGCGGCTCGCCGCGCCCCGCGACGAGGAGACGATGCGCGCCGAGCTGCGCGAGGCCGTCGAGGTCGACGACGCCCCCACCGTCGTCCGCTACCCCAAGGGCGCCCTGCCCGAGGCGCTGCCGGCGATCGGCCGCGAGGGCGACGTCGACGTCCTCGCCCGCACCGCCGGCGACGGCGGACCGCGGGTGCTCGTCGTCGGCGTCGGGATCATGGCGCACACCGCCGTCGTCGCCGCGGAGGCGCTCGGTGCGCAGGGGATCGGGTCGACCGTCGTCGACCCCCGCTGGGTGCTCCCGGTGAGCGAGGACCTCCTCGACCTGGCCGCCAAGCACGACCTCGTCGTCGTCGTCGAGGACGGGCTGGGCACCGGCGGCGTCGGCAGCGCCGTGCGCGACGCGCTCGCGCAGGCCGGCCACGCCGTGCCCGTGCAGACGCACGGGCTGCCCCACGAGTTCCTCGACCACGCCACCCGGCCGCAGATCGTCGAGACCTACCACCTGCAGGCGCAGGACGTCGCCCGCCAGGCGGCGGGAGCGGTGGCTGCCCTCACCGCCGCGGCGGAGCGGCCGGCCGGCCGCCCGGTGGAGCCCGGGACCCGGCCCTGAGGGTGTGCCCCGCCACACCTGGCTAACGTGGTGTGAGGGGGCTTACGTGGGTACTCGGGCCTAGGTCCCACGACCGCGGCGCGCCCGTTTCATACGGTGTTCCTACCGGCAACCGCCGGGGAGGAGAGGGAGACAGCAATGGCTACGACCACCATCCACACGGAGCAGCAGACCGCGGAGGCCTGGCAGGGCTTCGCCCCCGGCCCGTGGCAGGAGAGCGTCGACGTCCGCGACTTCATCCAGCGCAACTACACCGCCTACGACGGCGACAGCTCGTTCCTCGCCGGGCCCACCGAGCGCACGACGCACGTGTGGCAGACCCTGACGGCGATGTTCCCCGAGGAGCGCGAGAAGGGCGTGTACGACGTCGACGCGACGACGCCGTCGACCATCACCGCCCACGCGCCCGGGTACATCGACGAGGACCGCGAGGTCATCGTCGGCCTGCAGACCGACGCCCCGCTCAAGCGCGCGATCATGCCTTACGGCGGCTGGCGCATGGTCGCCACCTCGCTGGAGACCTACGGCTACGAGGTCGACCCGACGCTCGAGACGATCTTCACGACCTACCGCAAGACCCACAACCAGGGTGTCTTCGACGCCTACCCGCCCGACGTGCGCAAGGCCCGCAGCGCCCACATCGTCACCGGCCTGCCCGACGCCTACGGCCGCGGCCGCATCATCGGCGACTACCGCCGCGTCGCGCTCTACGGCGTCGACGCGCTCATCGCCGCGAAGAAGGCCGACCGCGCACTCCTCGACGCGCAGCGGTCCGTCGAGGACGTCATCCGCGACCGCGAGGAGAACAGCGAGCAGATCCGCGCGCTGCAGGAGCTCAAGGAGATGGCCGCCTCCTACGGCTACGACATCTCCGGCCCGGCGCGCACCGGCCGCGAGGCCGTCCAGTGGCTGTACTTCGCCTACCTCGGCGCGGTCAAGGAGCAGAACGGCGCGGCCATGTCGCTGGGGCGCACCTCGACCTTCCTCGACATCTTCCTCGAGCGGGACATCGCCGCCGGCGTCCTCACCGAGTCCGAGGCCCAGGAGATCATCGACGACTTCGTCATCAAGCTGCGGATCGTGCGCTTCCTGCGCACCCCGGAGTACGACGAGCTCTTCTCCGGCGACCCGACGTGGGTCACCGAGTCGATCGGCGGGATCGGCGACGACGGCCGCCACCTCGTGACGAAGAACTCCTTCCGGATGCTCCAGACGCTGTACAACCTCGGCCCGGCGCCGGAGCCGAACCTCACCGTGCTGTGGAGCGAGGACCTGCCCGAGGGCTTCAAGCGCTTCTGCGCGCAGGTCTCGATCGACACCTCGGCGATCCAGTACGAGTCCGACTCGCTCATCCGCTCCCAGTGCGGTGACGACGCCGGCATCGCGTGCTGCGTCTCCGCGATGGGCATCGGCAAGCAGATGCAGTTCTTCGGTGCGCGGGTCAACATCGCCAAGGCGCTGCTCTACGCGATCAACGGCGGCCGCGACGAGATCAGCGGCAAGCAGGTCGCCCCCGCCACCGAGCCGGTGACCGGCGACGTCCTCGACTACGACGACGTCCTGGGCCGCTACGACGCCCTGCTCGACTGGCTGGCCGCCACCTACGTCGACGCGCTCAACTGCATCCACTACATGCACGACAAGTACGCCTACGAGCGCCTCGAGATGGCCCTCCACGACCGCGACGTCCTGCGGACGATGGCCTGCGGCATCGCCGGCCTGTCGGTCGCGGCGGACTCGCTGTCGGCCATCAAGTACGCCACGGTGCGACCGGTGCGCAACGAGGACGGCCTCGTCGTCGACTACGAGACCGAGGGCGACTTCCCGACCTTCGGCAACGACGACGACCGCGTCGACGACATCGCCGTCATGCTCGTCGAGCGCTTCATGGAGAAGGTCCGCCGCCAGCCGACCTACCGGAACGCCGTCCACACCCAGTCGGTGCTCACCATCACCTCGAACGTCGTCTACGGCAAGCACACGGGCAACACCCCCGACGGCCGCCGGGCGGGCGAGTCCTTCGCCCCGGGCGCCAACCCGATGAACGGGCGCGACACCCACGGGATGCTCGCCTCGGCGCTGTCGGTGGCCAAGCTGCCCTACTCCGAGGCGCAGGACGGCATCTCGCTGACGAACACGGTGGTCCCCTCGGGCCTGGGCCGCACCAAGGACGAGCAGGTGGGCAACCTCGTCGGCCTCCTCGACGCCTACATGGGCTCCCAGGGCTTCCACATGAACGTCAACGTCCTCAACCGCGACACGCTCTACGACGCGATGGAGCACCCGGAGAAGTACCCGCAGCTCACCATCCGGGTCTCCGGGTACGCGGTGAACTTCGTCCGCCTGACCCGCGAGCAGCAGCTCGACGTCATCTCGCGTACCTTCCACGGTCAGGTCTGACCGTCCCGCTCCCGGCCCCACGGGGCCGGGAGCCCACCACGCCGAGCCAGGGGAGGGGACCCGTGAGCCAGGAACAGACGCTCGTCAGCGGCGTCGTCGCCCCCGACGGCATCAACGGCGAGTACGTGGCGATCCCGGAGGACGCCGTGCCCCGGCTACGGCGCTCGGCCGGCACCGCCGGGCTCGCCTCCGTCGAGGAGATGGGCCGCAGCGAGCACCTCGCCGCCGTCCGGGCCGGGGACATCGGCTCGGTGCACTCGTGGGAGCTCGTCACCGCTGTCGACGGTCCCGGCACGCGCCTCACCGTCTTCCTCGCCGGCTGCCCCCTGCGCTGCCTGTACTGCCACAACCCCGACACCCTGCGGATGCGCGACGGCGAGGCCGTGCGCGTCGAGGAGCTGCTCCGCCGGGTCAGGCGCTACGTCCCGGTCTTCAAGGCCACCGGCGGCGGCCTCACCGTCTCCGGCGGCGAGCCGCTCATGCAGCCCGCCTTCCTCACCCGGCTCCTCGAGGGCGCCAAGGAGATGGGCGTCCACACGACCATCGACAGCTCCGGCTTCCTCGGCTCCTACGCGAGCACCCGGCTGCTGGACGCCCTCGACCTCGTCCTCCTCGACGTCAAGTCCGGCCTGCCCGACGTCTACCGGGCGACGACGGGACGCGAGCTGCAGCCGACGCTCGACTTCGGGCGCAGGCTCGTCGCGCACGGCAAGGAGATCTGGGTGCGCTTCGTCCTCGTCCCCGGGCTCACCGACGGGTACGACAACGTCGAGGCCGCCGCCGACTACGTCGCGAGCCTCGCCACCGTGGCCCGGGTCGAGGTGCTGCCCTTCCACCAGATGGGCCGCGACAAGTGGGAGCGCCTGGGCGCGACCTACCAGCTCGAGGACACCGAGCCGCCCTCCGCCGAGCTCGTCGACCGGGTGCGCGAGCAGTTCCGCTCCCGCGGGCTCACCACCTACTGACGACGACGGCGGGTCACGGCAGGCTCGCCACCCCCGGCTCGAGGAACCGGGCTCCCGTCACCGCCTCCGCCGTGCCCGTGCGGTCGAGGTAGGGGGTGATGCCGCCGTTGTGGAGGGGCCAGCCGGCGCCGAGGACCATGGCGAGATCGACGTCGCGGACGTCGGCGACGACGCCGTCGTCGAGGAGGAGGCGGACCTCCTGGGCGAGGGCACGGCGGACCCGCTCGAGCACGCCGGCGGCGTCGAGCGGCGTGTCGAGTGGGCGGGAGCCGAAGAACCGGTCGAGGTCCTCGCGGACCGCCGAGGCGGCGCTGGGCCGCTCGTCCACGGTGAAGCGCTCGCCCTCGGCCACCATCCGCTCGAGCCCCGGGGATAGGGGGTAGCGGTCCCCGAGGGTGCGGCGCAGCTCGTCCAGGACGTGCATCGCGACGGCCGGACCGACGAGCTGGAGGAGCTGGAACGGCCCCATCGGCAGGCCCATGGGCCGCAGCGCACGGTCGGCGACGGCCACCGGCGTGCCCTCCTCCAGCGCCCCGAGCACCTCGCCGAGCAGCCGCACGAGGACCCGGTTGACGACGAAGCCCGGCGCGTCCTGGCACGCGATCGCCGTCTTGCGCGCCCCGGCGGCGACGGCGAAGGCCGTCGCGTAGGCGGCGTCGGACGTGTGCGGGGTGCGCACGACCTCGACGAGCGGCATCTGGGCGACCGGGTTGAAGAAGTGCAGCCCGACGACGCGCTCGGGGTGGGCGAGCCCGGCGGCCATCTCGGTGACCGAGAGCGCGGAGGTGTTCGTCGCGAGCACGCAGTCCGGGCCGACGACCGGCTCGACCTCGGCGAAGACCCGCTGCTTGACGGCGAGCTCCTCGAAGACGGCCTCGACGACGAGGTCGCAGCCGGCGAGCTCGGACAGGTCGGCCGTGGCGGTGACCCGCGCGCGCAGCTCCTCCGCGCGGGTCTCGTCGAGCCGGCCGGAGCGCTCGAGGCGGGCGACCTGCTCGTGGACGTGCCGCAGGCCGGCGGCGGCGCGGTCCTCGTCGAGGTCGCGCATGACGACCGGCACCCGCAGCGTGCGGGCGAGGAGGGCCGCGAGCTGGCTGGCCATGAGCCCTGCGCCGAGCAGGCCGACCCGCCGCACCGGCCGGGCGAGGTCCTCGGCGGGGGCGCCGACGGGCCGGCGGGCCCGGCTGCGGGTGAGCTCGAAGGCGTAGAGACCGGCGCGCAGCTGGTCGGACATGATGAGCTCGGTGAGGGCGAGGTCCTCGGCCGCGAAGCCCTCCTCGCGGGAGGCGGTGCGGGCGGCGGCGACGAGCTCGAGGGCGCGCTGCGGCGCGGGCGCACCGCCCTCGGCGCGCCGGGCGGCGAGCTCGCGGCGGGCCTCGACGGCCTGCTCCCAGGCGGCGGCGTCGACGGCGTGGTCGGTGCGGACCGGCTCGATCGCGCCGGAGAGCACCTCGGTGGCCCAGGCGAGCGCGCCGTCGCGGAAGTCGTCGCCGCCGCGCTGGACGCTGTCGACGAGGCCGAGGTCGAGGGCCTGCTGGGCGGTGAGCGTGCGCTGCCGGGCGGGGTTGTCGACGATGACGCGCAGCGCCTCCTCGGGCCCGACGAGCCGGGGCAGGAGGTAGCACCCGCCCCACCCGGGCACGAGGCCGAGGGAGGTCTCGGGCAGGCCGAGCGGTGCGGCGTCGGCGGCCGCCACGCGGTAGCGGCAGGCGAGGGCGAGCTCGAGCCCGCCGCCGAGCGCGAGGCCGTTGACGAGCGCGACCGAGGGCAGGTCACGCAGGGTGGCGACGATCCGGTGGCCGGCCTCGGCCACCGCGCGCGCGTCCTCCACCCGCTGCATCGAGCCGACGGCGCGGAGGTCGGCCCCCGCCGCGAAGTAGCCCGCGGTCCCGGTGAGCGCGACGGCGGTGATCTCGCCGTCGTCCACGCGCCTGGCGCAGGCGGCGAGCGCCTCCTCCAGGGCCGCAATGCTCTCCGGCCCCAGCGTGGCGGGGCGGCCGTCCGCGCCGGCCATGGTGACCAGGGCGAGCGTGCCGGTGGCCAGCGAGACGTTCTCGACGCTGATCGTCGTGGTGGGTGTCATCGTCACTCCCTCGTGATGGGTACCGACGACCGACAGTACCGGGTACCTTCCCCGGCGTCTCCCTCCCGGGCTCAGGCGGTGCGCAGCGCCGCGGTCAGCGCGTCGAGGGTGAGCTCGACCTGCCACGGGCGGGCGCCCTGCTCCTCGAGCGCCTCGCGCACCGACGTCGCGTCGACGACGCTGGGCGGGGTCCACGCGAGCTGGCGCTGGACGGCGGGGGACAGGAGGTTCTCCTGCGGCACGTCGTGCTCCTCGGCGAGCGCCCGCACGGCGGTGCGCACGGCGTCGAGCCGGGTGGCGGCCGCGGGGTCCTTGTCGGGCCACGAGCGCGGGGGCGGGGGCGTGCCGGTCGTGCCGGCGAGGCGGCGCGGCGGGTGCTCGGAGGCGGGCAGCGCGAGCGCACGCTCGACGGCGGCCCACCAGTAGCCGCTCGATCGGCGGGTGCCCTTGCCGGCGAACTCGGGCAGCGCGACGAGCGCCTGCTCGCTGCGCGGCAGGGCGAGCGCGGCGGCGACGATCGCGCGGTCGGGCAGCACCCGGCCGGGGGAGCGGTCGCGCTTGCGGGCGAGCTCGTCACGCGCCTGCCACAGCTCGCGGACGACGGCGATCCCCTGGCCGCCGCGCACGGCGTGCATGCCGGAGGTGCGCCGCCACGGGTCGACACGCGGGGCCGGGTCCGGTGCCACGCGCACGGCCTCGAACTCCTGCATGGCCCACTCGAGCTTGCCGGCCTCCTCGAGGGCGGCGCCCAGCCGCTCGCGCAGCTCGACGAGGAACTCGACGTCCAGCGCCGCGTAGCGCAGCCAGTCCTCGGGCAGCGGACGGGTGGACCAGTCGGCGGCGGAGTGCTCCTTGGCCAGGGCGTAGCCGAGCTCCTCGGCGATGATCGCGCCGAGCCCGACCTTGGCGCGGCCGAGCAGGCGGGCCGCGAGCTCGGTGTCGAAGAGTCGGGCGGGGTACATCTGGAGGTCGTGGAAGCCGGGCAGGTCCTGGTTGGCGGCGTGGAGGACCCACTCGGTGCCCTCCAGCGCGGCGTCGATGACGCTCAGCTCGCCGACGGCGATGGGGTCGATGAGGATCGTCCCGGCGCCCTCGCGGCGCAGCTGGACGAGGTAGGTGCGCTGGCCGTAGCGGTAGCCGGAGGCCCGCTCGGCGTCGGCGGCCACCGGGCCGCTGCCCGCCGCCAGCGCCCGGGCGGCGCGCTCCAGCCCGTCGCGCGTCGTGACGACGGGCGGGGTGCCCTCGCGCGGCTCGGTCACGGGCACGAGCGGAGGCATCTCGGTGTCGACGGGCTCGGTCATGGGGTCACGGTAAGCCCGGCGCGGCCGCTCGGCCCCGCAGGCGCGCTGCTGGGCGGCCGAGCGTGACGAACGCCGCTCGGCTCAGCGGCGCGGGGTGAGGGCCGTGACGCCGTCGGGCAGCGGCTCGAGGCCGGCGGCGGAGGAGGTCAGCTGGGTCCAGGCCATGAGGTGGGGGCCGAGGTCGGTGGTGTTGGGCGACCAGGAGGCGCGGACCTCGATCTCGACGTCCTGGTCGCGCAGGACGAGCCCGCCGAAGCTCTCCGAGAGCACGCGGGTGACCGTCCCGGACAGGGAGTGGTAGCCCGCCCCGGCGGAGCCGAGGGCGTCGGTGAGCCAGGCCCAGCCGACCTCCCCGAGCATCGGGTCGGCGCCCAGCTCGGGCTCCAGGCGGGCCCGGGCCATGACGATGACCCGGAAGGTGCCGTTCCACGCGCTCTGGCCCTCGGGGTCGTGGAGGACGACGAAGCGGCCGCTGCCCAGGAGGGTCTCGGGCTCCGCCGTGGGGTTGACCTCGGCGGTGAGCGCGAGCGCGTACGGGGCGATGCGTGTGGGCGCGGGCACCTCCTCCAGGCGGACCTCGGGCCGCTGGCGGTGTCCGCGCAGACTGAGGAGCGCCTCCTCGAATGCGGGCGGAACCTGCGCACCGTCGCTGTTCACGCCCCCAGGCTAGGGCGGCGCGCCCCGAACGGGGCCGTGGCGCGCCGGTAGACTCGCCGCGCCCCCGACGCCCACCCAGGAGGAGCGCACGTGGCCGACTTCCGCCCGGTCCTGCTCGGCACCGACCTCGGTGTCTACTCGATCGCCCGCTCCTTCCACGAGGCCTACGGCGTCCGCTCGTTCGTCGTGTCCAACCAGCTGCGCGGGCCGGTCGACCACTCGCGCATCATCGACAACGTCCTCGTCGGGGCGGGGGCGAGCGAGGAGCAGACGGTCGCGGCCCTCGTCGACCTCGCGGGCCGGAACGCCGGCACCCCGCTGCTGCTCGTCGTCAACGCCGAGCACGAGGTCGAGATGCTCGTGCGCCACCGCGCCGTCCTTGAGGAGCACTTCGTCGTCCCCTACGCCGCCAACGAGGTGCTCACCGCCGCGGGGGACAAGGAGGTGCTCGCCGCCGCCTGCGAGAGGCTCGGGATCGCGACGCCCGCGACCCGCGCCGTCGACCTCTCGGCAGCCGACGACGGCGGGTGGGCGCCGCCGCGCCTCGACCTCACCTTCCCCGTCGTGCTCAAGCCCGCGGTCAGCGCCGAGCACCTCCTGCTGTCCTACGAGGGCAAACGCAAGGTGTACAGCGCTGCCACGCAGGAGGAGGCCGACGCCGTCCTGCGCCGCCTCGCTGCGGCGGGGCTGCGTGACGTCGTGCTCGTCCAGGAGCTCATCCCCGGTGACGACACCCAGGGCCGCACCGTCACCTGCTACGTCGACCGCTCCGGGGAGGTCACGCTCATGGCCTCCGGTCAGCTGCTGCTCCAGCTGCACGCCCCGACGATGATCGGCAACTCCGCGACGATCCTCACCGAGGCGCAGCCGGAGATCGAGGCGCAGGCCGCGGCCATCCTCGGCGAGCTCGGCTTCACCGGCTTCGCGAACTTCGACGTCAAGGTCGACCCGCGCGACGGACGCGCCCACTTCCTCGACCTCAACCCGCGCATCGGGCGGCCGAACTACTACCTCAACGTCGCCGGCCGGAACCCGGCCCGCGCCGTCGTCGCCGACCACGCGGCCGAGCTCGGTGTCGCCCCGCCCACCGGGCCGCTGTACCGGCCCGAGCAGGAGGTGGGGGTCTACTCCTACCTGCCGTGGCGGCTCGTGCGCCGCTACCTCACCGACCCGGAGCTGCGCCGCCGGGTGGGCCGGATCAGCCGGACGCGCCGCTTCACGCACCCGCTGGCCTACCCGCTCGACCGCGACCCGCGCCGCGGCTTCTACCGCGCCGCGTCCACGGTCAACCTTGTCCGCGACTTCAAGGCGCACTACCCGGAGCCCACACCCACCGGCCTCTGACCACGTCCCCTCCTCACCGGCCCGCCCCCTTCCGCTGAGAGCTGGATTCCTCCGGGCCCCGATGAGTGCGCAGGCTTAGGTGTGGACTTGTGGACCTCAGCGGTGCGCAGCTCCACACCTAAGCGCTCGGGCGGGTTCAGGCAGCGCGGTAGGAGGTCACGGTGACCGATACGGTGACGTCGACGGGCTCGGGGAGGGCGGCGACGGCGTCCTCCAGCGCCTGCCGCTCGACGTGGTGGGCGCTCGGACCCATGAGGGCCTCGAGCCTCACGTCCTCGCGGGTCATCGCGGCGCGGTAGCGCACGGCCCGCTCGTCGACGACGGCGAAGTCGCTCAGCTGGCGGGCGAGGCGTTCCGCCTTGTCCGGCGCGACGCCGATCATCCCCAGCGGGCCGATGATCTCGGCCAGGTGGTCCTGGGCGGGAGCGACGACGACGAGCCGCCCCTCCGGCGCGAGGACCCGCGCGATCTCGGGGGCGTTGCGCGGTCCGAAGACGCTGAGGACGGCGGCGGCCGAGCCGGTGGCCAGGGGGAGGCGCTGCCACACGTCGGCGCGGACGGCGGCGAGCCGCTCGTGGGCGCGCGCGGCGCGGCGGGCGGCGTAGGGGGAGAGCTCGACGTCGAGCCCGACGGCGGCCGGCACGGCGTCCAGCACCGTGGCGAGGTAGTAGCCGGTGCCGCCGGCGAGGTCGAGGACGAGGGGTGTCCCGCCGTCGTCGTCGATCGTCAGGGCGACCGCCTCGGCGAGGGCGGCGGCGATCGGCGCGTAGTGGCCCCGCCCGAGGAAGGCGTTGCGGGCGGCGACCATGTCCGCGGTGTCGCCCTGGCCGGCCCGGCTGCCGCCGCCCAGCAGCGTGAGGTAGCCCTGCCGGGCGAGGTCGAAGCCGTGGCCCGCGGCGCAGCGCACCGTACGGCCGGCCCGCTCGAGCGCGGCCGCGCAGACCGGGCAGCGCAGCTGCGGCAGGACGAGGTCGATGCGCGGGGTCTCCATGTCGCCCGCCACCCTACGCGCGACTCCAGCCCCGACCGCCCAACCACCACCCCCTTCGCCGACAGCCGGATTCTCCGGCGCCCCCTGGGTACGCTGCCGCCGTGGCCGCCGACGGACGCTGGAACCACAACATCCACTACCACCGGGTCGTACTCGACGCGGTGCCTGACGGGGCCCGGACCGCGCTGGACGTCGGGGCGGGTGACGGGCTCCTCGCCCGGGAGCTGCGGACGAGGGTGCCGCACGTGACGGCCATCGACGTCGACCCGGACGTCGTCGCCCGTGCCCGGACGCAAGACTCCGGGATCACGTGGATCGTCGGGGATGTCCTCGGCCACCCGCTCGAGCCGGGGGCGTTCGACGTCGTCGCGTCGGTCGCGGCGCTGCACCACCTGCCCGACCTCGCCGGTGGCCTGCGCCGGCTGGCGGAGCTCACCGCGCCCGGCGGCGTGCTGGCCGTCGTCGGCGTGGCGCGGAGCACGGGCCTGGGGGACGTGCCCTACGAGATCGCCGGCGCGGTGCAGCACCGAGTCCTCACCCGACGCCGGGTGGTCTGGGAGCACAGCGCCCCGACCGTCTGGCCACCACCGCACAGCTACGCCGAGGTGCGGCGGACTGCCGCAGCGCTCCTCCCGGGAATGAGGTGGCGGCGGCTGGCGATGTGGCGCTACTCGCTCCTGTGGACCCGGCCGCGGGAGGAGTAGTGAGAGGCCACAGGGGAGCCGGGGACGCCGGAAAATCCGGCTGTCGGCGATGGGGGCGGGGGGACAGGGAGGCGGGTCGCCTAGAGTTGTCCGGTGCTCATCCTCCTGCCGCCCTCGGAGTCCAAGTCCACCCGCAGCAGGGGCAAGCCGGCCGACCCGGCGGCACTGAGCTTTCGTGAGCTCGTCGCGCCGCGGCGTACCGTCGCGGCCGAGCTCGCCGCCGTCAGCGCCCGGCCGGACGCGCTCGAGGTCCTCGGCGTCGGCGCCAGCCTCGCCGAGGAGGTCGCCGGCAACCTCCGCCTCGACACCGCCCCCGCGGTGCCCGTCCGCGAGCTCTACACCGGCGTCCTCTACGACGCCCTCGACCTGCCCGGCATGGAGGCCGCCGCCGGCCGCCGCGCCACCCGGTGGCTCGTGGTGGTCTCCGCGCTCCACGGCGCGCTGCGGATGAGTGACCGTGTCGCCCCCTACCGGCTCGCGATGAACGTCACCCTGCCCGGCACCGGCCCCCTTGCCCGGTTCTGGCGCGAGCACCTCGACGCCGCGCTGACGACGGCGGCCGGGGACGGCGTCGTCGTCGACTGCCGCTCCTCCACCTACGCCGCCGCCGGCTCCCCGCGAGGCAGGGCCGCCGAGGGCTGGGTCCAGGTCCGCGTGCCCGGCGCGAGCCACATGGCCAAGCACACCCGCGGGCTCGTCGCCGGCCACCTGTGCCGCACGGGGGCCACGCCGCGCACCCCGGAGCAGCTGGCCGAGGAGCTGGAGGGCGCCTTCACCGTCGTCGGCCTCAACGCCCCCGCCCGCGACGGCAAGCCGTGGGTGCTCGACGTCACCGCGGAATAGACCCGCGCCCTCCCGGTTGGACCCCGGTAGTACCACCACCGACGAAAGGCGCCCGATGCCACTCCCGCTCTCCATCCTCGACCTCGCCACCGTGGGCCGCAGCCAGACCGTCGCCGAGTCCCTCGACGGGACCGTCGCCCTGGCGCAGAAGGCCGAGGAGACGGGCTACTCGCGGGTCTGGTACGCCGAGCACCACAACATGGCCGCCATCGCGTCGTCGGCGACCTCCGTGCTCATCGCGCACGTCGCCGCGCACACGGGGAGCATCCGGCTCGGCTCGGGCGGCGTCATGCTGCCCAACCACTCCCCGCTCACCATCGCCGAGCAGTACGGCACCCTCGAGACCCTCCACCCGGGCCGCATCGACCTCGGCCTGGGCCGCGCGCCGGGCACCGACCAGAACACGATGCGCGCCCTGCGCAGGGACAACAGCTCGGCCGACACCTTCCCCGAGGACGTCCTCGAGCTCCAGGGCTACCTGCGCGGCCAGTCCCGCATCCCCGGCGTGGACGCCTACCCCGGCAAGGGCACCGACGTCCCGCTCTACATCCTGGGCTCCTCGCTCTTCGGCGCCGGCCTCGCGGCCACCCTCGGCCTGCCCTACGCCTTCGCCTCCCACTTCGCGCCGGCGGCGCTGCACGAGGCGATCGCGCTGTACCGGCGCGAGTTCGAGCCCTCCGCCCAGCTCGACAAGCCGTACGTCATCGCCGCGTACAACGTCGTCGCCGCGGACCAGCAGGCCGACGCCGAGCGCCAGCAGCAGGAGGTCATGCGCGGCCGCGTCGCCCTCCTCCTGCGCCCGGGCACCCAGTACACCGACGAGCAGGCCGACGCCCTGCTCGCCTCGCCCCAGGGCCGCCACCTCCAGCAGATGATGACCTACAGCGCCGTCGGCACCCCCGACGTCGTGCGGGACAAGGTGACCGAGTTCGGCGAGCAGACCGGCGCCGACGAGATCATCGTCGCCCACCAGGGCCCCACCGTGGAGGACCGGCTGCGCTCGGCCGAGCTGCTCGCCGAGGCCTACCTCACCTGACCGGGACCGGCCCGCCTCGCGCACGTCGCCCCCTGCCGCACCTAGGGTGGGGGGCGACGTGAAAGGGGATGAGGTGGAGCACAGCATCAGGCTCGTGCCGTTGGACGACGACGAGTTCGCCGCGATGACGGCGGACGTCGACCTCCCGGTGGAGCAGTCCCTCGCCTGGGACGCCTACGACCGCGCCGTCCCCGGACGGCGGCCGTGGAAGCGCTTCGCCTTCCTCGTCGACGAGGAGCCCGCCGCCGTCGTCGCCCTCTCGGAGTACCTCGGGCGCGGCTTCCACTACCTGTGGGCCAAGCACGGGCCGGTCTGGTTCACCGAGCCGACGCCGGAGCTCGAGCAGGCCCTGCGCGAGCGGCTCGTCACCGGTGTGCGCGCCGTCGACCCGCGGCTCGTCTTCGTCCGCCTCCACGCCGCGCACCCCGGCGAGGACCTTCACCCGCTGCTCCAGTCGGTCACCTACGACCGCACCGTCGTCGTCGAGCTCGACGGTCGCAGCGACGACGAGCTGCTCGCCGGCATGAAGAAGCGCGGCCGCCGCGACCTGCGCAAGGGCCTGCGCGAGCAGCCCGTCGAGTGCACCGAGGAGACCGGCATCCCGGACTTCGCACCCTTCTACGAGGTGCTGCGCGAGACCGCCGAGCGCGACGGCTTCGGCGTCCACCCGATGAGCGTCTACACGACGATGCTCGACGCCCTCGGCCCGCAGCACGCGCGCCTGTTCGTCGGGCGGCACGGTGGCGAGGTCCAGGCCTGGGTCATCGTCACCGTCCACGACGGCCTGGCCACCGCCTACTACGCGGCGAGCACCGCCGCGGGCCGCGTGCACGACGCCCCCACCCAGCTCTACTGGCACATCATCCGCACCCTGCGCGACGAGGGTGCCCGCAGCTTCGACTTCATGGGCATCGGCTCCGAGCTCGCCCCGTCGCTCGAGGCGCTGACGACGATGAAGACGAAGTTCAACCCCGAGCCCACGGTCGTCGCCCCCGCGTGGGACGTGCCCGTGCGCCCCTGGACCTACACCGCGCTGACCAAGGCGCTGGCCGCCAAGCGCAGCGCCGTCGCGACGGCGCGCCGGGCCGTGCCCGCGGCGCGCCGCGCGATCAGCCGCGAGGAGGAGACCGCGTGACCCTGCGCCCCGTCGACGACACCACCTACACCGCCCTGGCCGGTACCCCGCTGCCCATCGAGCAGGCGCCCGTGTGGGCGGCCTTCGACGCCGTCGTCCCCGGCCGCTCCCACTGGGGTCGCCTCGCGTTCGAGGACGACGACGGCGCCACGACCGCCGTCGTCTCCCTCGCCGAGGTCCGTGGCCCGGGCGGGTTCCGCTACCTGTGGGCGAAGAACGGCCCCGTGTGGTTCGTCGAGCCTACGCCCGAGCGGGAGGCCGCGCTGCGCCGCCAGCTTGGCGAGCGGCTGCGCCGCGTCGACCCGCGGCTCGTCTTCGTCCGGCTCCACGCGATGCACGAGGCGCCGGACCTGCGCCCGGTCATGCAGGGCATCACCTACGACCGCACGGTCGTCGTCGACCTCGACCGCAGCGAGGATGAGGTCTTCGCCGCGATGAAGCAGCAGGGCCGCCGCGCGATCCGCAAGGCGCTCAAGGACGAGTCGCTCACCGTGGGCGAGGAGACCGGGCTGGACGAGGCCGCCTTCGCCGAGCTCTACGAGGTCTTCGTCGAGACGGGGGAGCGGGAGGGCTTCGGCCCGCACCCCGCCCGCCGCTACCTCGACATGCTCGCCACCCTCGGCCCCGAGCACGCCCGGGTCTTCGTCACCCGCCGCGACGGGCGCGTGCTCGCCTGGGCGCTCGTCCTCGTCAACGACGGCGCGGCGCTGTACTCCGTGGGCGCCTCCAATGCCGAGGCCCGCAGCGCCTACGCCGCCGACCTCCTCCACTGGGAGGTCATCCGCACCCTGCTCGGCGAGGGCGTGCGCTCCTACGACCTTGCCGGCGCCGGCTCCGAGCGCTTCCCGGGCCTGTCCGGCCTCACGCAGTTCAAGACGAAGTTCGAGAAGGAGATCACCGAGGTCGCCCCGGCCTGGGACCTGCCGCTCCACCCGCGCGCCTACGACGCGCTCGTCGCCGCCCTCGCCGCCAAGCGCCGCGCGAGCGGGCTGGTGGGGGCTCTCAAGAGCCGCCTGCGCGGCTGAGCCCCTCAGCCGACGATGCTCGAACCCGTGTAGAGGTGCAGCACGGGCACGCCCAGCGCTTCGCGGGCGCGGGAGGCCCAGTCGCGGCGCAGGGTGTCGTCGAGCAGCTTCGGCGTCGTCACGACGACGACCTCGGCCGCCCGGTGGTTGGCCACCGCCTGGGTGAGCGCTGGCAGCGGGTCGTCCTGGACGACGACGCCCTCGGCCGTCGCACCGGCCGCCGTGAGCAGCGCGAGCGAGAGCCGCAGCGCCTCGGCCGCTTCCGTGCGCGCCTTCCGGTCGTCCGGGTCGGGGTTGGTGATGTCGTGCCACAGCCGGCGCAGGTCGAGCAGGCCGAGGTCGTTGACGACCTCCTGGAGCACGTGGTGGTCGGTGTCCGCCGGGACGAGCACCTCGAAGCGGACCGCCCGCCCGGCGTAGGTCTCGACGATCTGGGCCACGTCGGTGTCGAGCAGGGTGTCCTCGGTGAGGACGACGACGGTCTGCGTCAACGCTTCCTCCAGGGTCTCGGGATCTCGGGGCGGTCTCAGACGCGCAGGACGACGACGTCGTGGCCCGGCAGGGTGAGCGTGTCGCCGTCGGCGGTGGCCTCGCCCGTCCACGACAGGACGATCTCGCGGACCTGGCCGCGCACGTGCACCTCGCGCGGCTCCTCCTCGAGGTTGGCGACGACCGCGAGCGCGCCGCGGTACATGGCGATCCAGCCGCCGTCGTCGCAGGTCGTCACGCCGGTGTCGACGCGCACGCCGCCGGCGATGTCCGTCTCGGTGTGGCGCAGGGCGATGAGCTGGCGGTAGAACGCGAGGAGGCGAGCGTGACGCTCCTGCTCCGGCTCGGACCAGTCCAGGCGGCTCGCCTCCACGGTCGACTCCGCCTGCGGGTCGGGCACCTCGACGTCGCCTCCGTACACCTCCTCCCAGCCGTGGGAGCCGAACTCCTCGCGGCGGCCCTGGCGGATCGCCTCGGCGAGCTCGGGCTCGGCGTGGTCGGTGAAGTACTGGAAGGGGGTGGTCGCGCCCCACTCCTCGCCCATGAAGAGCATCGGGGTGTAGGGGCCGAGGATCGCGATCGCCGCCGAGACGGCGAGCTGGCCGTCGCTGAGCACCCGGCTGGGGCGGTCGCCGACCGCGCGGTTGCCGACCTGGTCGTGGTTCTGGGTGAAGACGACGAAGCGCCGGGTGTCGACCTCCGCCGGGACGGGCGCGCCCCACACCTTGCCGCGGAACTCGGAGTACGTGCCCGCGTGGACGAAGGTCTCGGCCAGGGCGGTCCGCAGGGTCTCGGTGTCCCCGAAGCTCACGTAGTAGCCGTGCCGCTCCCCGGTGAGGCGGGCGTGCAGGGCGTGGTGGACGTCGTCGTCCCACTGCGCGGTCATGCCCATGCCGCCCTCGCTGGTCGGGGTGACCATGCGCGCGTCGTTGAGGTCGGACTCGGCGATGAGCGACAGCGGTCGGCCCACCTCCCGCTCGAGCTCGGCGACGGCGTCGGAGAGCTCGGCGAGCACGTGCCGCTCGGAGTCGTCGATGAGGGCGTGGACGGCGTCCAGGCGCAGCGCGTCGACGTGGAAGTCCCGCAGCCAGCGGAGTGCGTTCTCGACGACGAACTGCCGCACCGGTCCGGCGTCCGGCCCGTCGAGGTTGACCGCCGCGCCCCACGGGGTCTCGTGGCGCTCGGTGAAGTAGGGCCCAAACTGGCCGAGGTAGTTCCCCGAGGGGCCGAGGTGGTTGTAGACGACGTCGAGGCACACGGCCAGCCCGCGCGCGTGGGCTGCGTCGACGAAGCGCTGCAAGGCCTCCGGGCCGCCGTAGGGGTGGTGGACGGCGTAGAGCGCGACGCCGTCGTAGCCCCAGCCGTGAACGCCCGGGAAGGCCGCGACCGGCATGAGCTCGACCATGTCGACGCCGAGCTCCACGAGGTGGTCCAGGCGCTCGACGGCGGCGTCCAGAGTGCCCTCGGAGGTGAAGGTGCCGACGTGGAGCTCGTAGATGACCGCGCCGAGGCTGGAGCGGCCGCGCCAGTCGGTGTCGCCCCACGCGTAGGCGCCGGCGTCGAAGACGCGCGAGGGGCCGTGGACCCCCTGCGGCTGCCAGGGGCTGCGAGGGTCGGGCAGGCCCGGACCGCCGTCGAGATGGACGAGGTAGTCGGTGCCCGGGGCCAGCGGCTCCGCCGTCGCCCACCAGCCGTCCTCGCGCGCCTCGAGCGGGAGGCGCTCGGCGGTGTCGTCGTCGGGACCGGACGGCAGGCTGATCTCGACGGCGCCCGCGTGCGGCGCCCAGACGGTCAGCGGCTCAGGCATCGGCTCTCTCCAGCAGTGCGACGGGGTGGTGGTCGAGGAGCTCGGCCAGCCGGCACGAGCCGCCGGACACCTCGCGCCCGGTGAGGACGTCGCGCCAGTGACCCTCGGGCAGGACGACGGTGTGCTCGCCGAAGCCGCCGAGGGCGTCGAGGCCGCGCGCGAGTCGCGTGACGACCGTGACGGCGCGGGGGCCGGAGTCGTCGCCGCGGGCGAAGGCGATCGCGTGGCCGGTCGAGCTCGGCAGCGGCAGGTACTGCGCGGTGGCGCCGACGAAGGCGGCGGCCTCCCGGCGCCGCAGCCGCAGGGCGCGGGCCGTGAGGGCGAGCTTGACCTCGTCCAGGGTGCCGGGCGTCGCACCGCCGTCGAGGCGCTCGAGCTGCTCGGCGAGGGCGGTGAAGTCGACGGGCCGCCGGTTGTCGGGGTCGACGAGGGAGGTGCGGGTGACCTCGGTGCCCTGGTAGACGTCCGCGACCCCGAGCACCGTGAGCTGGAGCAGCTTGGCGCCGAGCACGGCGGCACGGACGGCGTCCGCGGTCAGGCGCGTCCAGTCGGTGAGCTCCTCGACGACGGCCGGGTGCTCGAGCAGCGCGCTGGCGTAGTCGAGCAGCGCCTCCTCCCGCTCGGTGTCGGGGTCGGTCCACGTCGTCCACGACTTCTGCTCGCGCACGGCCTTGACGAGGTAACCGCGCAGCCGCTCCGCCGTCATCGGGTCCGACTCGGTCCACGTGCCGACGAGGACCTGCCACAGGAGGTTCTCCGCGCGGCCGTCGAGGTCGGCGGGGCGGATGTCCGCCGTCGCCTCCCGCAGGCGGCGCAGCATCGTGAGCCACTCCTCGGCGTACTCCGAGAGCACTCCGATCCGGGCGCGCACGTCCTCCCCGCGCTTGGTGTCGTGGGTGCTGACCGCCGTCATCGTCGCCGGGTGGGTGCTCAGCGTCTGGGCCACCCAGGCGTGCAGCTCGTCGACGCTGATCCCGAAGCGCCGCGGCGCCCCGCCGACCTCGCACAGGCTCACGAGGTGGGTCCACCGGTAGTAGGCGGTGTCCTCCACGCCCTTGGCCATGACGGCGCCGCAGGTCTGCTGGAAGCGCACGATGAGCTCGGCGCGGCGGGCGTCGTGGACGCGTCCGGCGCTGCCGACCTCGCGGCCCAGGACGAGGTCGACGACGACGTCGAGGGTCTCGTGGCGGTCCTCGTCCAGGCGGGTGCGGGCCTCCTCGGCGGCCTCCCGCACGACGTGCTCGCTCAGCGGCGGCGCGGGCTCGCCGGGCACGACGTAGGCGCGGTAGCGGTCGAAGGCGACGAGGAGCTCGACGACGCAGTCCTCCAGGGACCGGTAGGTGTGGTCGCGCAGGCGCACGTCGTCGTCACACAGCTCGCGCAGGATGGTGGCCAGGCGGTGGACCTCGGCGTAGAGCGAGGTGCCGATGATCTGCCGCTTGGCCTCACAGATCATCTCGCTCAGCTCGCCTCGGGAGTCGCCGGCGACCTCGGTCATCGCGGTGCCCAGGGCCCCCGAGCCCGCCGGGTCGGTGAGGACGGAGTTGATCCGCCAGGCGGCGTCGTAGCCGGTGGTGCCGGCCGCGGGCCAGTCCGGGGCAAGGGTCTCCTCGCCCTCGAGGATCTTCTCCGCGACGACCCACGCCCCGCCGGTGGCCTCGTGCAGGCGCTGGAAGTAGCCGCGCGGGTCCGCCAGCCCGTCTGGGTGGTCGATGCGCAGGGCGTCGATGTGCCCGGAGTCCATGAGCTCGAGGAGCAGTGCGTGGCTGGCGTCGAAGACCTCGGGGTCCTCGACCCGCAGCGCGGCGAGCGTGTCGACGTCGAAGAAGCGCCGGTAGTTCAGCTCCTCGTCGGCCACCCGCCAGTAGGACAGCCGGTAGAACTGCCGCTCGAGCAGGTCGGCGAGGGGCAGGTGCTCGGTGGAGGGGCGTACCGGGAAGGTGTGCTCGTAGTAGCGCAGGACCGGCTGCTCACCGAGCTCGGGCTCGCTAGGGACGACGATCTGCTCGACCCGCAGCTCCCCGCCCGCGAGAGCCACGCCCACGCGCTCCCCGAGGACCGGCATGAGGATCCCGGGACGCTCGGAGTCGAGGTCGACGTCGAACCACGCGGCGTAGGGGGAGTCGGGCCCCTCCTTGAGCACCGACCACAGGGCGCGGTTGTGCCAGGCCGGCGTCGGGACGGCCATGTGGTTGGGCACGACGTCGACGACGACCCCCAGGCCGGCGGCGTGCGCCGTCGTGCACAGCCTCTCCAGGCCCTCCCGGCCGCCCATGACGGAGGAGATGCGGGTGTGGTCGACGACGTCGTAGCCGTGCGTGGACCCGGGGGCGGCCTCGAGGACGGGGGACAGGTACAGGTCCGTCACCCCGAGGTCGGCCAGGTAGGGGACCAGCGCCTCCGCGTCGGCGAAGGAGAGGTCCGGCCC
This sequence comes from Georgenia phoenicis, assembly GCF_047302425.1. Classification (NCBI taxonomy): domain Bacteria; kingdom Bacillati; phylum Actinomycetota; class Actinomycetes; order Allobogoriellales; family Allobogoriellaceae; genus Georgenia; species Georgenia phoenicis. Next base: position 1,968,945 of record NZ_CP154855.1, read on the forward strand.
GAGCTGCAGCCGGTAGGTGCTCACCGGCAGGCGGCGCCCGGGGGAGGGCAGGTGCCCGGAGGCGGCGGTGTGCTCTGTGCTCACGCCTCCTCCTCCCGGGGGCAGACGAGGATGACCGTGTTGTGGGCGATGACCTCGAGGGTGTCCCCGGGGTGGTAGTCCCCGTTCTCGACGGCGGTCGGATCGGTGTTGATCGCCGTGCGCCACACCGAACCGAACTCCCCGTCGGGGATGGTGAACGTCACCGGCTCCGCGGCGGCGTTCAGGAGGACGAGGAGGTTGTCGTCGGTCACCCGCTCGCCGCGGGCGTCGGGCTCTGGGATCGCGTCGCCGTTGTAGAAGATCATGATCGAGCGCGCGTGCGACAGGTCCCAGTCCTCGTCCTCCATCGGCTCGGCCGTGGGGCGGAGCCAGGCGATCTCGCCGACGTCGGACTGCCCGCCGTGGCCCGGATCGCCGGCGAAGAAGCGACGACGGCGCAGCACCGGGTGGGCCATGCGGAAGTGGACCATGCGCTGGGCGAAGTCGAGCAGGTGCTCCTGCTCGTCGGTGAGGTCCCAGTCCACCCACGACAGCTCGTTGTCCTGGCAGTAGACGTTGTTGTTGCCCTGCTGGGTGCGGCCGAGCTCGTCACCGTGCGCGATCATCGGCACGCCCTGGGAGAACAGCAGCGTGGCGAGCAGGTTGCGGTGGCGGCGCAGTCGCAGCGCCCGGATCTCCGGGTCGTCCGTCTCGCCCTCCACGCCGCTGTTCCACGAGCGGTTGTGGGTCTCGCCGTCGTTGTTGTCCTCGCCGTTGGCCTCGTTGTGCTTCTCGTTGTAGGAGACGAGGTCACGCATCGTGAAGCCGTCGTGCGCGGTGACGAAGTTGATCGAGGCGACCGGGTGGCGCCCACTGTGGGCGTACAGGTCCGCGGAGCCGGTGATGCGGGTGGCGAACTCGGCGAGCGTCGAGGGCTCGCTGCGCCAGAAGTCGCGCACCGTGTCCCGGTAGCGCCCGTTCCACTCGGTCCACAGCGGGGGGAAGCCGCCGACCTGGTAGCCGCCCTCGCCGAGGTCCCACGGCTCGGCGATGAGCTTGGCCTGGGAGATCACCGGGTCCTGCTGGATGATGTCGAAGAAGGACGACAGCCGGTCGACCGCGTGCAGCTCACGGGCGAGCGTCGAGGCGAGGTCGAAGCGGAAGCCGTCGACGTGCATCTCGGTGATCCAGTACCGCAGCGAGTCCATGATCATCTGCAGCGTGTGCGGCGAGCGCATGAGCAGGGAGTTGCCCGTGCCGGTCGTGTCGAAGTAGTGCGCCTTGTCGTCCTCGACCAGCCGGTAGTAGGAGGCGTTGTCGATGCCGCGGAAGGACAGCGTCGGGCCCAGGTGGTTGCCCTCGGCGGTGTGGTTGTAGACGACGTCGAGGATGACCTCGATGTTGGCGGCGTGCAGGGCCTTGACCATCGTCTTGAAGTCCTGCACCTGCTGCCCGGCCCCGCCCAGCGAGCTGTAGGCGTTGTGGGGCGCGAAGAAGCCGATGGTGTTGTAGCCCCAGTAGTTGCTCAGCCCCTTCTCCTGCAGGTGGGGGTCGTTGACGAACTGGTGGACGGGCATGAGCTCGATCGCCGTGACGCCGAGGGCAGTGAGGTGGTCGATGACCGCGGGGTGGGCCAGTCCCGCGTAGGTGCCGCGGAGCTCTTCGGGCACCTCGGGGTGCAGCGCCGTCAGCCCCTTGACGTGCGCCTCGTAGATGACCGAGTCGTGGTACTCGTGGGCCGGCGGGCGGTCGAACTCCCAGTCGAAGAAGGGGTTGATGACGACCGAGTGCATCGTGTGCGGCGCGGAGTCATCGGTGTTCCGCTCCTCCGGGTCGTCGAACTGGTAGGAGTACAGCGACGGGTCGGAGCTGATGTTGCCGTCGATCGCCTTGGCGTACGGGTCGAGGAGGAGCTTGGAGGGGTCGCAGCGGTGACCGTTCTCCGGGTCGTAGGGGCCGTGCACCCGGTACCCGTAGCGCTGCCCGGGCTGGGCGGAGCGCAGGTACCCGTGCCAGACGTGACCGTCGACCTCGGTGAGCTCGATGCGCTCCTCGGTGCCGTCGTCGTCGAGGAGGCAGAGCTCGACCCGCTCGGCGACGGAGGAGTAGAGGGCGAAGTTGGTGCCGGTGCCGTCGAAGGTGGCACCCAGGGGGTAAGGACGTCCAGGCCAAGGCTGCATGAGCGCTAGGTTCTCATCGCTTCGCCGATTCGGCCTGCGAAGAGACGACGAATTCTCCGACCGGCCCAGGGAACGAGTAGGGCCCCCGACCGGTGGTCGGGGGCCCTACTGTGCTGGTGGGCGATACTGGGTTCGAACCAGTGACCTCCTCGGTGTGAACGAGGCGCTCTACCACTGAGCCAATCGCCCGCGCTGGACGATGTTAGCCCACCGGTGGGCGCGGCCCCAAACCGGTCACGGGTCGAGGTCCTCGGCAGCCCGGGCGGCGTAGACCTCCTGGACCCGCGTCGTCACGGGGCCGGGCGTGAGCGGGCGGCCGTCGATGCTGTCGACCGGGACGATCCCGCGGGTGGCGGAGGTCACGGCGGCGTGCTGCGCCTCGAGGAACGCGCTCATCGGCAGGACCTCCTCACGCACGGGCAGCCCGGCCGCCCGTGACCACTCGAGGACGAGCTCGCGGGTGACGCCCGCAAGGCAGCCGGACGTCAGTGGAGGGGTGAGCAGCTCGCCGTCGCGCTCGACGAAGACGTTGGACGCCGAGCCCTCGCACAGCTCCCCGCGGGTGTTCGCGAGGACCGCCTCCGTCCCGCCCTGGCGGCGGGCGTGCTCGAGGGCGAGGACGTTCTCCCCGTAGGAGGTCGACTTGACCCCGACGAGCGGGGAGCGCTCGTTGCGCACCCACGGCACGACGACGACGGCGGTACGCGGGGTCGGACCGTCCGCCCCCGGGTGGGGCACGGGTTCGGCGGAGGCGGTGAGGAGGAGTGTGGGCCGCGCCTCGGAGCGCGCCGTCCCGGCGGGCAAGGCACCGGCGGTCAACGTCATCCGCAGCCGCCCGCTCCCGCCGTCGAGCCGGGAGGCGAGGTCGAGGGCCGCGTTCGTGACGACGTCGGCGGACGGCGCGGGAAGTCCGGCGGCGGTGGCGGAGCGCACCAGCCGGGCGACGTGCCGACGCAGTGCGAAGGGCCGCCCGGAGACGACGACGCAGGTGTCGAAGACGCCGTCGCCCACCATGAGGCCCCGGTCCAGGGCCGTGACGACGGGTTCGTCGGCGGGCCGGACCTCACCGTCGAACCACACGAGGGTGCTCATGGGGTGCAGCCTTCCACCCCACCCGGCGCGGGCGCACCCGCGTCCGGGGAGCTCAGCGTCGGGGCTGGGAGGCGAGAGCGACGAGGCGGGCGGCCTTGAGCTCGGTCTCGCGCCACTCCGCCTCCGGGTCGCTGCCCCACGTGATGCCGGCGCCCGTGCCGAAGCGGAGGGTGCCGGGACCGTCGGTGGCCGGCGGGGTCCACCAGAAGGTGCGGATGCCGACGGCGAGCTCGGCGCGGCCGGCATCGGCGTCGATCCACCCCACGGCGCCGCAGTACGGCCCGCGGGCCGCGGTCTCGAGCTCGGCGATGAGACGCAGCGCGCTCGACTTCGGCGCCCCGCTCACCGACGCGGGCGGCAGGGTCGCGTCGAGCAGGGACGCCCAGCCGGGGGCGTCGAGCGGGCCGCGCAGCGTCCCGCCCACCCGCGAGACGAGGTGGACCAGGCCGGGGTGCTGCTCGACCGCGCACAGGTCGATCACCTCCACGGTTCCCGGCAGGCAGACGCGTTGCAGGTCGTTGCGCACGAGGTCGGTGATCATGACGTTCTCGGCGCGGTCCTTCTCGCCGAGGTCCTCCGGGCGGGTGGCGGTGCCCTTGATCGGGCCGGACACGACGCGGCCGTCCCGCACGGACAGGAAGAGCTCGGGGGAGGCGCTGACCACCCAGGCCGCCCGCTCCGCCGTGCCGACCGGCACGTGGACCGTCCCCGCGTGGGGCGCGGGGTTGCCGGCCGCGAGGACCGCGGTGAGCGCGGCCGCGTCCGGCTCGGCGGCCGCGGAGCCGAGCGGGGCGGACAGCACCCGGCAGATGTTGGCCTGGTAGACCTCGCCCTCCCGCACCGCCGCGCGGACGCGCCGGACGGCGGCCACGTACTCGCCCTCGTCGAGGGACGAGCGCCAGGACGCGGGATCGGGGCCGGACCACCTGCCGGCGACCCCGGCCGGGATTCCACCCGTGGTTCTTGTCACATCGTGGACGTTTCGGGCTACATCGGTGAAGTTCCAGCCCGTGATCGCACCCTCGAAGTCGGCCACCACGGCCCACCACCCTGACCCCAGCAGCTCAGGGTGTTTACGCAGGTCAGCGCACTGGGCGAGGCTCGTGGCGTGCACCCCGGGGAAGCTCGCGAAGGCCTCGTCGGGAGGCTCGGGGAGGGCTGCTGAGGTCACCCGCGCCACGCTAGTGGGCGAGTTGGACGAGCGGCCGTTCCCTCGGCTAATGTTGTCAACGCCGCCGGGGAAGCCCGGCAGCAACGCGGATGTGGCTCAGTTGGTAGAGCATCACCTTGCCAAGGTGAGGGTCGCGGGTTCGAGTCCCGTCATCCGCTCGAGGTACCACCCCCCGGTGGGGCAGTACAAGCCTCAGGGTGGCGTGGCCGAGAGGCGAGGCAGCGGCCTGCAAAGCCGTACACACGGGTTCGAATCCCGTCGCCACCTCTCGGTAGCAGTACCCGAAAGGGCGATTGGCGCAGCGGTAGCGCGCTTCCCTGACACGGAAGAGGTCACTGGTTCGATCCCAGTATCGCCCACCAGCACGAAGCCCCCCGGCCACCAGGCCGGGGGGCTTCGTCGTTCCCGGGCGGAGGTCTACCGTCGTGCCCTCGGCAGGAGGAGGACCGCTGTGGACCAGGTCACGCTCTACCTCGACACCGCCCGCGCCTACGTCGACGTTGTGCGCCTCGTCGGCCCGGGGGACTGGGCGCGTCCGGCGCTCGGCGTGTGGGACGTGCGCTCGCTCGTCGGGCACACGGCCCGTGCCCTCACGACGGTCGTCGAGTACCTCGCGGCACCCGAGCCCTCGGACGGCGACGGCGTCCTCACCGCCCCCGCCTACTTACTCGCCTTCGCCGCGTCGCCGGACAAGGCGGCCGCGGACGCCGCCGTGGCCGCCCGCGGGCGCGAGGCGGGGCTCGCGCTCGGCGCGGACCCGGCCGGGCGGACCGCGGAGCTCGCCGACGAGGCGGTGCGTGCGCTGGCCAGCGTCCCGGCGGGGCGGCTCGTCGCAACCCGCTTCGGCCGCCTCCGGCTCGAGGAGTACCTGCGCACCCGCACCTTCGAGCTCGTCGTCCACGGGTTCGACCTCGTCCGGGCGCTCGACCTGCCCGGCGACCTGCTCCCGCGTCCGGCCGTGGACGGCGCGCTCGAGCTGGCGGCGCAGACGGCTGCCGCTGCGGGGCACGGCCCGCAGGTGCTCGCCGCGCTCACCGGCCGCGCGACCCTGCCGCCGGGCTTCGCGATCCTGTGAGGAGTGTGATCCTGGCGACACCGGCAACGGATCGGTGACGATTGTCGGCGCGCGGGGACCAGGGCCGGGGGACGCGAGCGCAACCTGAGTACGATCGGTCAGTCATGTCCGAACCACAGCGGGAGCCCACCGTGTCATCCGTCTCAGAGCAGGTCCTCACCGTCGACGGCGCCGAGCGGACGGTCACCGAGGGCACCACCGGGACGGACCTGTTCGGCGAGGACCGCGCCGTCGTCGCCCTCCGCGTGGACGGCGAGCTCAAGGACCTCTCCACCGACGTGTCGCGGCTCCCGGCCGGCGCCGTCGTCGAGAAGGTCGAGATCGCCAGCGAGGACGGCCTGGCCATCCTGCGCCACTCCGCCGCCCACGTGCTCGCCCAGGCGGTGCAGCAGGTCCGCGCCGACGCAAAGCTCGGCATCGGCCCGCCCATCACCGACGGCTTCTACTACGACTTCGACGTCGAGACCCCGTTCACGCCCGAGGACCTCAAGGACCTCGAGAAGCAGATGAACCGGATCATCCGCGAGGGCCAGACCTTCGTGCGCCGCGTCGTCACCGACGAGGAGGCGCGCGCCGAGCTCGCCGACGAGCCCTACAAGCTCGAGCTCATCGGCCTTAAGGGCTCCAGCGCCGAGGACGCCGCCGAGGGCGCCTCGGTCGAGGTCGGCGCCGGCGAGCTGACGATCTACGACAACGTCCGCCGCGGGGGAGAGGTCGCCTGGAAGGACCTGTGCCGCGGCCCCCACCTGCCGAGCACCAAGCTCATCGGCAACGGCTTTGCCCTCATGCGCTCGGCCGCCGCCTACTGGCGCGGCAGCGAGAAGAACCCCCAGCTCCAGCGCATCTACGGCACGGCGTGGCCGTCCAAGGACGAGCTCAAGGCCTACCAGGAGCGCCTGGCCGAGGCCGAGCGCCGCGACCACCGCCGCCTCGGCTCGGAGATGGACCTCTTCTCCTTCCCCGACGAGATTGGCTCCGGCCTGCCCGTCTTCCACCCCAAGGGCGCGATGATCCGCATGGAGATGGAGGAGTACTCCCGCCGTCGCCACGTCGAGGCCGGCTACTCCTTCGTCAACACGCCCCACATCACCAAGGGCCACCTCTTCGAGGTCTCCGGCCACCTCGACTGGTACCGCGAGGGCATGTACCCCCCGATGCACCTGGACGAGGAGCGCGACGCCGAGGGCAACGTCAAGCGGCAGGGGCAGGACTACTACCTCAAGCCGATGAACTGCCCGATGCACAACCTCGTCTTCGGGTCCCGCGGCCGCTCCTACCGCGAGCTGCCGCTGCGGCTCTTCGAGTTTGGCACCGTCTACCGCTACGAGAAGTCCGGCGTGGTCCACGGCCTCACCCGCGCCCGCGGCTTCACCCAGGACGACGCCCACATCTACTGCACCCGCGAGCAGATGAAGGACGAGCTCAACTCGCTCCTCACCTTCGTCCTCGACCTCCTCAAGGACTACGGGCTCGACGACTTCTACCTCGAGCTGTCCACCCGCGACCCGGAGAAGTCCGTCGGTGACGAGGCGACCTGGGAGGAGGCCACCCGCGTCCTCGAGGAGGTCGCCACCGCCTCCGGCCTCGACCTCGTCCCCGACCCGGGCGGCGCCGCCTTCTACGGCCCGAAGATCTCCGTCCAGGCCAAGGACGCCATCGGCCGCACCTGGCAGATGTCGACCATCCAGCTCGACTTCAACCTCCCCGAGCTCTTCGACCTCGAGTACCAGGCCGCCGACGGCACCCGCCAGCGCCCGGTCATGATCCACCGCGCGCTCTTCGGCTCCATCGAGCGCTTCTTCGGCGTGCTCCTCGAGCACTACGCCGGCGCCTTCCCGGCCTGGCTCGCGCCCGTCCAGGTCGTCGCCGTGCCGGTCGCCGACGTCTTCGACGACTACCTCGCCGACGTCGTCGCCCAGCTCCGGGCCCGCGGCGTCCGCGCCGAGCTCGACCGCAGCGACGACCGCTTCAACAAGAAGATCCGCAACGCCACCAAGGAGAAGGTGCCCTTCGTCCTCATCGCGGGCGGCGAGGACGCCGACGCCGGAGCGGTCTCCTTCCGCTTCCGCGACGGCACCCAGCGCAACGGCGTCCCCGTGGCGGAGGCGGTCGGGCTCATCACCTCGGCCATCGCCGAGCGTTGGCAGGTGTCGACGGCGTGAGCGAGCTCCAGCCGCCGAGCGGCGAGCCGGCGGAGGGTCTCGTCGGCGTGCCCGACGCCTTCCAGCGGCTGTGGACCCCGCACCGGATGGCCTACGTCGACGGGCACGACAAGCCCGAGGACGCGAGCACCGGGCAGTGCCCCTTCTGCCGGGCGCCGGAGCGGGAGGACGCCGAGGCGCTCATCGTCCACCGCGGTGAGCTGGCCTTCGTCGTCCTCAACCTCTACCCGTACAACCCCGGGCATCTGCTCGTGTGCCCCTACCGCCACGTCGCCGACCTCACCGAGCTGACGACGGCGGAACGGGACGAGGTCGGTGCGCTCAGCGCTACCGCGATGACCGTGCTGCGCGAGGTGAGTGCGCCGCACGGCTTCAACCTCGGCATGAACCAGGGCGAGGCCGCCGGTGCCGGGATCGCCGCCCACCTCCACCAGCACGTCGTGCCGCGGTGGGGCGGGGACGCGAACTTCTTCCCGATCGTCGCCGGCACCAAGGCCCTGCCCCAGGTGCTCGGCGAGACCCGCGACCTCATCGCCGCCGCGTGGCCGGGGGCGACGTGCTGAGCACCAAGGGGCGCGTCGTCACCAACGCGATCTTCGGCCCCGTCGCCCGCACGCTGGTGCGCGCCGGGGTCAGCCCGGACACCGTCACCGTCACGGGCACGGTTCTCACCGTCGCCGTCGCGCTGTGGCTGCTCCCCACGGGGCACTTCGTCGCCGGCCCGCTCGCGATCGCCGTCGTCGTCCTCATCGACAGCGTCGACGGGCTCATGGCCCGCATGCTCGGGCGGTCCACCCGGTGGGGCGCCTTCCTCGACTCCACCCTCGACCGCCTCGCGGACGCCGCGATCTTCTCCGGCATCCTCCTGTGGGGGATCTCCGCCGACGAGCCCTGGGTGCTCGGCACGGCGCTGGCCTGCCTCGTCCTCGGCAGCGTCGTCCCCTACGCCAAGGCCCGCGCCGAGGGGCTCGGCATGACTGCGTCCGGTGGGATCGCCGAGCGCGCCGACCGCCTCTTCGTCGCCCTCGCGGCCGTGCTCGCCGTCGGGCTCGGCGCCCCGCTGCCCGTGCTCGTCGTCGCCCTCGGCCTGCTCGCCCTGGCCAGCCTCTACACCGTCGGCCAGCGGATGGGCACGGTGTACCGTCAGACGCGCGGGGACACGGGGCAGAGCGCATGAGCCCGGACCCCGCAGCGCTGCTGCTGACCGCCGCGCGCGTCGTGCCCCGGCTGCCCTCCTGGCTCTCCGCCGGGATCTTCGCCGGTGCCGCCGAGCTCGCCACCCTCACCGGCCTGGCCGGGGTGGGGCAGCTGCGCGCCAACCTCGCCCGCGCCGTCCCCGACGCGTCGCCGCGCGAGCTGCGCCGGCTCACCCGCCGCGGCATGCGGTCCTACCTGCGCTACTACGAGGAGTCGCTGCGGCTCCCGGCGGTGAGCGAGGCCCAGCTCGGCCAGCGCGTCCGCGCGGTCAACGCGGACTGGGTCCGCGCGGAGTTCGCCGCCGGCCGCCCGGTCGTGGCCGCGCTCGGGCACCTCGGCAACTGGGACCTCGCCGGCGCCTGGGCCACCCGCTTCCTCGCCCCCGTCGTCACCGTCGCCGAGCACCTCGAGCCCGAGGAGCTCTTCCAGAGCTTCCTCGACTTCCGCCGCGGGCTGGGCATGACGATCATCCCGCTCGAGAAGGACGGCTCGACCTTCCGCGCCCTGCTGCGGGAGACCCGCGCCGGCACCCCGCTCGTGCCGCTGCTCGCCGACCGCGACCTGTCGCGGACCAACGTCGACGTCGAGCTCCTCGGCGAGCGCGCCCGCGTGGCGCCCGGACCGGCGACCCTCGCGCTGGCCACGGGCAGCTCGCTGGCCTTCGTCGGCATCCGCTACGAGCGGCTCTCGGGTCCGCGCCGCCAGGCGGCCGGCAGCCGCTGGGGGATCGTCATCACCTTCTCCGACCCCATCGCCGCACCCGAGGGCGTCGCTCGCGAGGAGGCCGTCGCCGCCATGACCCAGGCCTGGGGCGACGAGCTCGGCCGCGCGGTCCGCGAGTACCCCGAGGACTGGCACATGCTCCAGCCCGTCTTCGTCGCCGACCTCGACCCCGCACGGCTCAAGCCGGCCGGGAGCGTGGCCTGATGCGCGTCGGGATCGTCTGCGGCTATTCCTTCGACGTGCCGGGCGGCGTGCAGTTCCACGTCCGCGACCTCGCCGAGCACCTCATCGCCACCGGCCACGAGGTGAGCGTGCTCGCCCCCGCCGAGGACGCGACCCCGGTGCCGGACTACGTCGTGCCCGCGGGCCGGACCGTCGCCCTCCCGTACAACGGCTCGGTGGCGCGCCTCAACTTCGGCCCGGTCGCTGCCGCGCGCACCCGCCGCTGGCTCGAGGAGGGCGACTTCGACGTCCTCCACCTCCACGAGCCCATCACCCCGAGTCTGTCGATGCTCGCGTTGTGGATCGCCGACGGCCCGATCGTGGGCACCTTCCACACCGCCATGGACCGCTCCCGGGCGCTGCAGGTCGCCTCGCCGCTCGTGCGGCCGCTGCTGGAGAAGATCGGTGGACGCATCGCCGTCTCGGAGGAGGCGCGGCGCACCGTCGTCGAGCACCTGGGCGGGGACGCCGTCGTCGTCCCCAACGGCGTGTTCGTCGACCGCTTCGCGCAGGCGCCCCGCGCGGAGGCGTGGCAGGGGACCGACGAGCGGCCCACGGTCGCCTTCCTCGGCCGCCTCGACGAGGCGCGCAAGGGGCTGCCCGTCCTCGCCGAGGCGATCCCGCAGGTCCTCGCCCAGGTCCCCGGCGCCCGCTTCCTCGTCGCAGGCCGCGGCGACGTCGAGGAGTACCGCTCAACGCTCGGCGGTGACTCCGTCACCTTCCTCGGCCCGGTGAGCGACGCCGAGAAGGAGTCCCTCCTCGCGTCCGTCGACGTCTACGTCGCCCCGCACACCGGCGGGGAGAGCTTCGGGATCGTCCTCGTCGAGGCGATGAGCGCCGGTGCGCACGTCGTCGCCAGCGACATCCCCGCCTTCCGTGCCGTGCTCGACGGCGGCCGCTACGGCACCCTCTTCCCGACCGGCGACGCCGCGGCCCTCGCCGCGGCACTCGTCGCTGCGCTGCGCGACCGACAGGCCTCCCGCCCGCTGCGGGAGGCGGCCAGCGAGGGCGTGCGGCGCTACGACTGGTCGGTCGTCACCCGGCAGGTGCTCGCCGTCTACGAGATGGTGACGGCGTCGACCGGCGTGCACGTGCACGAGGACCCGCGCTCCCGCACGGTCGTCGGTCGGCTGCGCGCGGCGCTGGACGGGCGCACGGAGGTGGAGCGATGACCTGGGAGGGGTGGACGCTCGTCGTCGTGCTGCTCGTGCTCGTCCTCGGGTGGGTGCTGTGGCTGCTCGCCTCGCGGGTGGACCGACTGCACCGCAAGGTGCTGCGCTCCCGGGCGACCCTCGAGCTCCAGCTCGCCCAGCGCGCCGCCGCGGCGCACGAGCTGGCGATGAGCGGGGCGCTGGACCCCGTGGAGTCGGTGCTGCTCGCCGACGTCGCGCAGCGCGCCAGTGCGGTGGCTCCCGGCCGGGTCGTCCGCGACGGTCTCGAGGGCGAGCCGGACGTCGACGAGCCGACCGGTGACGTCGACCGCTCGCTCGTGGAGTCCGAGCTGTCCCGGACCCTGCGTGCGCTGCTCGAGTCGCACGCCGACGCCGAGCCGCTCGGCGACAACCCGCTCGCCGTCGAGCCGCTCCACCGCCTCGACGCCGCCTGGTACCGCCTCGAGCTGGCCCGGCGCTTCCACAACGCCCACGTCGCCGAGGTGCGGCGCATGCGCGCCAACCCGGTCGTGCGGGTGCTCCACCTCGCCGGGCGAGCGCCGATGCCGCACGCCTTCGACATGGACGACGCCCGGCCCGCCCGCTGAGCCCCTCCGCTGCGCCCGCCCGCAGGTCCCGCCCGCCGAACGAGCGCGGGCGGCGCCGTCGGCTGGCTCTACGCTGAACGCCATGGCCTTTCCTCCCGAGCCCTACGCACCTTCCGGGCGCCCGCTGCAGCCCCCGAGCCAGCAGCCGCAGACCGCACCGTGGGGAGCGGGTGGACCACCGGCACCGGCCCAGGCGCCCTGGCAGCCGCCCCGGCGGCGGCGCGGCGGCACGGTCCTCGTCGTCGTCGGGATCGGCGTCGCGGTGCTCGCGCTCATCGCGACGATCGCGCAGATCGCCGTCCTCACCAGCGCCGGCGCCGCGCTCATCGGCGGCCTTGTCGCCCTCGTCCCGCTGACCGCCGTCCTCCTCGGCATCCGGTGGATCGACCGCTGGGAGCCCGAGCCCAGGTACGCGCTGCTCTTCGCCTTCCTGTGGGGCGCCGGCGTCTCCACGCTCGTGTCGATCTGGCTCAACACCGCCTTCACCACGGCCGTCTACTACAGCACCGGCAACGTCGAGACCTCCGAGATCCTCGGCGCCGCGCTCGGGGCGCCGCTCATCGAGGAGACCGCGAAGGGGCTGGGCGTGCTCATCCTCTTCCTCGCCCGGCGCCGGTACTTCGACGGGCCGGTCGACGGCATCGTCTACGCCGCCATGGTGGCCGCGGGCTTCGCCTTCGTCGAGAACATCCTCTACTTCGGCCGCTCGATCGAGATCCTCCCGCAGATCTTCGTCATGCGCGGGATCCTCTCGCCCTTCGCGCACGTGCTGTTCACCGTGGCCATCGGCATCGCGCTCGGCCTCGCGGCGCGCAGCCGCTCGTCGCTGGCCTGGCTCTGGGCACTGCCGATCGGCTGGGTGGTGGCGGTGTGCCTCCACGCCCTGTGGAACGGGAGCACCTTCACCGGGTCCTTCTTCGGCATCTACGTCATCGTCCAGGTCCCGCTGTTCGTCTCGGCGATCATCCTCGTCGCGTGGCTGCGCCGCCGCGAACGGCGGATCATTACCGCCCGCCTCGTCGAGTACGCCCGCGCCGGGTGGCTCGCCCCGCACGAGGTCACCATGCTCGGCTCCTTCCCCGGCCGGCGCGCCGCACTCGCCTGGGCGGCCCGCGGCGGCCCGTCGGCGAAGGCCGCGATGAAGACCTTCCAGCGCTCCGCCACCGCCCTCGCCCTGGCACGCCAGCGCTTCGCGACCGGCCGCGGTGAGTCGACCTACCACCACGACGAGCGCGTCCTCCTCGACACCGTCACCTCCTCCCGCACCGCCTTCCTCCAGGCGTTGTCCGGCGCGCGCTGACCCCCTCGCCGTCGGGGCGTCCGCTCTCAGCCGATCTGCCCACAGCAGCGTGGGCTCCCTACTGAGGCCGCCCCGCCACAAACTCGGGCCATGAGCAACCACGCCCCGACCATCGACGACCAGCTCGTCTCCGGCCTCCTGACCCAACGTGTCGTCGTCCTCGGCGACCAGCTCGACCAGAACCTCGGCAACCGGCTGTGCGGCCAGCTCCTCCTCCTGTCCGCGGAGGACCCGCGCAAGGACATCACCCTGTGGATCAGCTCGCCGGGCGGCTCGGTGCCCGCGATGCTCGCGATCATGGACGTCATGCGCACGATCCCCAACGACGTGCGCACCGTGGCGTTCGGGATGGCGGCCAGCGCCGGGCAGTTCCTGCTCTCGGCAGGCACGAGGGGCAAGCGGTCCGCGCTGCCCCACGCCAAGATCCTCATGCACCAGGGATCGGCAGGCATCGGGGGCACGGCCGTCGACGTCGAGATCCAGGCGGAGGACCTGCGGCACACCCGGGACACTGTCCTCGGCCTCGTTGCCGAGCACACCGGACAGCCGCTCGAGCGCATAGTCGCGGACTCCCAGCGCGACCGCTGGTACACCGCCGAGCAGGCGGTCGACTACGGCTTCATCGACCACGTCGCCGACCGGCTCGACGCGATCGTCCCCGCAGCACCCGTCCCCGCCGGGGTGAGTGCGCGATGAGCAGCTACACGATCCCGTACGTGACCGAACGAAGCGGCGGCGTCGAACGGTCGCTGGACGTCTACAGCAGGCTGCTCGCCGAGCGGATCGTCTACCTCGGGACGGAGATCGACGACGGCGTCGCCAACGCCCTCATCGCCCAGCTTTTCCATCTCGAGTCGGTCGGGCCCGACCTGCCGATCAGCCTCTACATCAACTCACCCGGCGGGTCGCCGTCGGCGATGCTCGCCGTGTACGACACGCTCCAGTACATCGCCCCAGAGGTAGGAACCGTCTGCGTGGGGCAGGCGGTGGGACCGGCAGCGGTCCTGCTCGCCGGCGGGGCGCCTGGGCAGCGGGCGGTGCTCGCCCACGCCAGGGTCGTGCTCCACCAGCCATCCGCCCGCGGGGAGGGCACGATCCCGGACCTGATCCTCCACGCAGACGAGCTCGCCCGGGTGCGCGCCGAGCTCGAGGAGGTCCTCGCACGGCACACGGGCAAGGACGTCGTGACGCTGCGCCGAGACACGGACCGTGACCGCGTCCTGACCGCGCAGGCCGCCGTCGACTACGGCCTGGCCGACCATGTGCTCACCGTGCGGCCACGACCCGCGGCAGTACGCCGATAGCGGTCTCTTCGAGGGCGTGCGGCGACCGCCGGACGCGCAGGTCGGCTGCCGCGTGGGCGGCGGAGTCCTCGGCGAGTCGGGGGAGTGGCCTCGGCCCGGATCAGGCGGCGGGCCGGATCAGGCGGCGAGCAGGACGGCGTCCGGACGGCGGGCGGTCGCCTGGCGGCGGAGGGCTTCCTGCCGGCTCCCGCTGTGTGCTGCGCCGTCGACGACGCTGAGGTGACGTGGCCGCTGGGCGTCGAGGACGAGGGTCACCCGGCGTGTGACGTCGGCGAGGGTGAGGTCCAGTGCGCCCGCGACGGCGGCGAGGACCTCCGACGATGGTTCCTTGCGGCCACGCTCCACCTCGGAGAGGTACTGCGGGGAGACACCCGCACGCGCGGCCACGTCGGCCAAGCGCTCGCCACGGCAGCGTCGGGCCTCTCGAAGGACCGCCCCCGCGACGTCGCGCCAGAGGGCCAGGTCCCTTCGCGCCACCGGTGCCATGCACAGAGACTAGGGGCGCCGTGCCGGTGCCGTGAGGGCGTCCGCCCACGGCGAACGGCACCGATCGCGTTCCCAGCATTGCGGCGAGCGCTCCCTGCGAGCGCGCGAGTACGCCGTACCTAGAACGGTGGCTCGGAGCCCCACAGTGTCGCCGGTGCCGTCCCGGGCGAGCGAGTGGGCGCAGGCGCCCCCGAGGATCCCGCACGCTGTCCCGTGGTCCTCGCCGGGGTCGGCGGGACCGTCACCTCGCTCTTCGCGGACCTCTCGCTGCCGGACGGCCGGGAGAGCTCCGCCCTGCCGACGGACCGGTCGGCGAGCTGGTGGGGGACGGTGCTGGGGTCGGGCAGGCGAGTGCCCTCGGTATCTCGGAACGTCGTGCCGATGTGGGTGCCGTTGGGGCGGTGGAAGTCGAAGCCGTCCGGCCGCGGCGTGATGCGCACGTCGATCTGGTGGACGAGGTGGTGGTGGTAGCTGCACAGGCAGATGCCCTCGGTCAGCGAGGTGCTCCCGCCGCGGGAGAACCAGGTGATGTGGTGGACCTCGGACCAGGAGGCGCGCAGCCGGCAGCCGGGCCACTGGCACCGGCGGTCGCGGGTCATGATCGCCCGGCGCAGCTCCTTGGTGTAGGTGCGCTGGGTGCGCCCGACGTCGAGGGGGACGCCCTTCGCGTTCATGACCATGCGCGTGAACTCGCTGTCGCACATGAGCCGCTCGAGCTCGCCGAGCGGAACGACGGTGCCGTCCTCGAGCTGGGCGGGCGGCACCTGCGGCCAGGCCGGGCGCGGCTGGTCGGGACAGGCCTCGAAGCGTCGGCGGCGGGCCAGGACGCCCACCCAGGTCTCCTCGGTGACGATCAGCGACAGGTGGGGGCGGACCTGGGCACCGACGAGGGCGGAGCCGACCTGCAGGGTGCGGCCGGCCATGGTGGTGAGGGCGTCGGCCATGCGCTGCTCGCGGGTGCGATCGTCGTCCGCGGCCGGGCGTCCGACGATCGCCTCCAGCGCGGTGCGCAGCTCCTCGCCCGCGACGGCGTCGAGGAAGAACTCACCGGCAACGCCGCCGGCGTGCTTCCGCATGGTCAGCGACCGGCGGCGCCGGGCCGCGTCGAACTCGGCCTGCGCCGCGGCGGAGTCGATGGTGGCGGACCAGGCACGCGCCTGCTTGGCGAGCTCGGGAGCGCTCAGCTGGCCACGGGTGGCACGCGTGACGAGGTCGTCCAGGCCGCCGGCGTCGAGGGCCGCCTGGACCTCGGTGGAGGCCTTGTCCCGCAGCCGGGTGAGAGTTCTCGCGTGCTCGAGGTTGAGCTCACCGCGCTCGACAGCCTCGGCCACCGCCGGCATCTCCGCGAGCCCCTGTGCCAGCTGCACGTCGCCCACCGCGGAGCCGCGACCCGTCCCGGTCTTCCGGGACCTCCAGTCGGCGAAGTCCCGGTCGCGGACCGAAGCCCACCGGCCCTGTTCCCGGTGAGCCAGCAGCACCTGGCCGCGGTAGACGGTCAGCTCCTGGATGGCGGCGTCCAGGCTCGCGATGACACTCTCCCGGGTCTCGTTCGCCCACGAGCCGGCCGCGCCGCCGGGCGCCGAGTCCCGCAGGGCGGAAACGCTGCGTCGCACCGTGTCGGCGAGGAGAGCGGGCGCGGGTGACTCCGACGTGGTCATTGCCTCCACCTCCCGTGGTCGAACGCTTGTACTAAGCGTAGTGCCGGGGTCTGACACGCAGGCTGGGCGGGACGGGCGATGTGGACGACGGCGGTATCCACACCTCCCGGAAGAACTCTGCGCTCGGCGGGAAAGCGGGCGGGGAGCGGGGGAGGAGGAGCCGTCGGCACGGCAGACGCCGGATCTCTCGAATGCCTTCCGCCCGAGCCGGGGGCGCGGCACGATGAACGCCTCGCCGCGACGAAGGGGGCCCCATGACACTCGCAGGACACGCTGCCGCGCTGGAGGGCCTCCGCGGCGTGCTTCGCGGCCCGGTCCGGCTCCCCGGGGACCCCGACTTCGACGACGTCCGCCGCCCGTGGAACCTCAGCGTCGAGCAGGGCGTCGCGGCCGTCGTCTCCGCCGCCGACGCGGCCGACGTCGCGGAGCTCGTCCGCTACGCCGCCCGTGTCGGCGTCGGGGTCTCCCCGCAGCCGATCGGGCACGGTGCCACAGGCTCGGCGGCGGGCACCGTCCTCCTGCGCACCGGCCAGCTGGACCGGATCGACGTCGACCCGGTCGCCCGGACCGCGAGGATCGGCGCCGGCGTGCGCTCGGGCGACCTTCAGCGCGCCGTCGCGGAGCACGGTCTCACCGCGCTCCCGGGCAGCTCGCCGGAGGTGAGTGTCGCCGGCGTCGCCCTCGGGGGCGGCCTCAGCTGGTTCGGACGCGCCTTCGGCTGGGTCTCGGACAGCGTCACCGCCCTCGACGTCGTCGACGCCGACGGCGCGGCCCGCACGGTCAGCCCGGAGAGCGACCCGGATCTGTTCTGGGCGCTGCGCGGGGGCGGCGGTGACTACGCGGTCGTCACCGGCCTGGAGCTCACGCTGCACGCGGCACCCTCCGTCGTCGGCGGCCGGGTGCTGTGGGAGGGCCGCCACGCCCGCCGGGTCGCCGAGGCGTACCGGGCGCTCACCGCCGACGCGCCCCGCGAGCTCACGGTGTGGCTCGAGCTCATGCGCTTCCCCTGGTCGGACCCCATGGTGGCCCTCGACGTGACCTTCCTGGGGACCGAGGAGGACGCACGCGAGGCGATGGCGCTCCTCGACCACCTCCCGCAACCGCTGGCGGACAGCCGCCGGCCGATGTCAGTCGCCGAGCTCGGCACGATCACCGACGAGCCGACAGAACCGGCCCCCGGCGTGTCGCGCGGCGAGGTCCTCACCCGGATCGACGACGACGTCGTCTCGGCTCTCGTCGCCGACCCCGGACCGCTCAACCTCGTCCAGGTCCGTCACCTCGGCGGCGCCCTCGCCGAGCCCAGCGACTCACCTCACGGGCCGCTCGAGGAGCCGCACCTCCTCTACCTCCTGGGCGTGCCGGCCTCCCCGGACAGCGCCGGCGCCATCGCGACGGCGCAGCAGGAGCTGGCCCGTGCCCTGCCGTCCAACGGCCGCAAGCCGGTGACCTTTCTCGGACCGGGGGAGCACCTGGGCCAGGCGCTGCCCGCGGCGTCGCTCGACCGGCTACGCCGGATCAAGACCGAACGGGACCCGCGCCGGGTCCTGCGGAGCAGTGCCAGTGTCCTCGACATCCCTCACGATGCAGCGCCCTGAGGTCGTCGACGGCTCCGGTGACCCCGCCGGCACCTGGCAGTCAGCCGCGTTCCGAGACGCGGCGCTCGGCTGGGTGCGGGACGTCCTCGCCGCCCGGGGGACCGCCGTCCTGGGGGAGCTGACGACCCACCGGGTCCGGTTCTGGTCCGCCGTCCTCACGGTCCGCACCGACCGCGGCGTGTACTGGTTCAAGGCGACGAACCCCGGGCAGGCCTTCGAGGGACCGCTGCTCGAGTGCCTCGGCCGACTGGTGCACCGCCACATCGTCGCCCCCGCCGCCGTGGACGAGACCCGGGGGTGGTTCCTCCTGCCCGACGGCGGACCGTCCGTGGCCGCCGACGTCGATGCCGCGAGGTGGGAGGAGCTCGTCGTCCAGGTCGCGCGCCTCCAGACCGAGCTCGTGGGCCACGGGAAGGAGCTGGCAGCATTAGGGCTGCCATCCCTCCTCCCGGGCCATGCGGACGAGTACGCCACCTCGCTCGTCGAGTCGCTCGCCCGGCTCCCTGCGGGCCACCCCCAGCACCTCACTGGGGAGGAGGCGCACCGGCTCCTGCGCGGCCTGGCACAGACGGCGCCGCTCCTCGCCGAGCTCGCGTCGTCCGGGGTGCCACCGACGCTCCAGCCCAACGACACGAGCCCGGCCAACGCCGTCCGGGCGGCGGACCGCTCCGGCTACCGGTTCCTCGACCTCGGGGACGCGTTCTGGTCCCACCCCTTCGCCGTCCTGCAGGTCCCGCTCCGGATGGCGACCGGGAGCTGGCCCGGCCCGCCTGCCAGGGAGAGCAGACTTCGGGAGCGGCTCGTCCGCGCCTACGTCGAGCAGTGGCCACAGGTGACCCCGGGCCGCAACGCCGACCGGCTCGTCGACGCCGCGGACCGGCTCGCCAGCCTCCACCGGGCCGAGTCATGGCGACGTCTCCTCGCGCACGTCGACCCCGCCCGGCTCGGTGTGCCGACTCCGCGCCTGGCGGACTGGCTCGCCGACGCGGCTCGCCCGCTCGACCGGACGCCGAAGCGGACCTGGCACTCCACCACGGCGAGCACTGGCAGACCACGATGACCGACGAGCGCACCGTCCGCCGCCTCCTCGCCGACCACGGCCGAGAGGCCGGGACGGTACGGCTGCTGGGCGCCGGCCTCGACCATGCCGCCTACGAGGTCGACGGCGAGCTCGTCGTGCGCCTCACCGCGGCCGACGGCGAGGCACCCCGGGAGGCGCGCCTCCTCCGCGCCGTCGGCGCCGTCGCACCGCTCCCGGTCCCGGTCCCGCTGATCGTCGCCCCCGGGTGCCTCGCGTACCGGAAGCTCCCGGGACGGCCCCTCATCGAGCTCCCCGACGCGCCCCGGCTCGCCACCGCCGTCGGGGCCGCGCTCGGCGAGCTCCTCGCCGTCGTGCACGCGCTGCCGGTCGAGGAGCTGGGCGGCGTCGTCGGCGTGGACGCGACACCGCTCACCGAGTGGGTCGCCGAGGCGCGGGACACGTGGCCAGGCCTCCGGGAGGCGGTTCCCGCCGCGCACCGTCCCGCCGTCGAGGACTTCCTCGCCCAGGAGCCCCCGCCCGACGGCGCCGCCCAGGTCCTCGCCCACAACGACCTCGGCGTCGAGCACGTCCTCGTCGACGCGTCCGGGCGGGTCACCGGCGTCATCGACTGGAGCGACGCCGCGCTCACCGACCCCGCCCGTGACCTCGGACTGATATACCGCGACCTCGGCCCTCAGGGGCTTGACGCCGCCCTCACCGTCTACGGCGAGGTGGGGGACGACGTGGTCCGCCGCGCCGAGCTCTACGCACGGTGCGGAGCCCTCGAGGACCTCGCCTACGGGCTGCAGACCAGCCGCACCGGCTACGTGACCAAGACGCTGCGCTCGCTCACGTGGCTCTTCCCGACGGCCGCGACGCTCATCGGTGAGACGCGCCATCCCGTCATCTAGACTGACCGGGTCCTTCCCCCGATCCTCTCGAGGTCATCGTGTCCCAGGAAAACCCAACGGTCGGCACCGCACGCGTCAAGCGTGGGATGGCCGAGATGCTCAAGGGCGGCGTCATCATGGACGTCGTCACCCCCGAGCAGGCCCGGATCGCGGAGGACGCCGGTGCCGTCGCCGTCATGGCCCTCGAGCGCGTCCCCGCCGACATCCGCTCCCAGGGCGGGGTGTCGCGCATGAGCGACCCGGACATGATCGACGGCATCATCTCTGCCGTCTCGATCCCCGTCATGGCCAAGGCCCGCATCGGCCACTTCGTCGAGGCGCAGGTCCTCCAGAGCCTTGGCGTCGACTACGTCGACGAGTCGGAGGTGCTCAGCCCCGCCGACTACGAGCACCACATCGACAAGTGGCAGTTCACCGTGCCCTTCGTGTGCGGGGCGACGAACCTCGGCGAGGCGCTCCGCCGCATCTCCGAGGGCGCGGCGATGATCCGCTCCAAGGGCGAGGCCGGCACCGGTGACGTCTCCAACGCCACCACCCACATGCGCCGCATCCGCCAGGACATCCGCCGCCTCACCTCGCTGCCCGAGGACGAGCTCTTCGTCGCCGCCAAGGAGCTGCAGGCCCCCTACGACCTCGTCGCCGAGGTGGCGCGCACGGGGCAGCTGCCCGTCGTCCTGTTCACGGCCGGCGGCATCGCCACCCCCGCCGACGCCGCGATGATGATGCAGCTCGGCGCCCAGGGCGTCTTCGTCGGCTCGGGCATCTTCAAGTCCGGCAATCCGGCGCAGCGCGCGGCCGCCATCGTCAAGGCGACGACCTTCCACGACGACCCCGACGTCGTCGCCCAGGTCTCCCGCGGGCTGGGTGAGGCGATGGTCGGCCTCAACGTCGACGAGGTGCCCGTCCCGCACCGGCTCGCCGAGCGCGGTTGGTGACGACGTACGGCCTGGGTCCCGACTGGGTCCCGGGCCCGGACGGCGTACCCTTCCGGCGCGCCGCACGCGTCATCCTCCTCGACGACGCCGACCGCCTCCTCCTCGTGCGCGGCCACGACGCGGGGGAGACCAGCCGCTCGTGGTGGTTCACGGTGGGCGGTGGCCTCGAGCCGGGGGAGGACCCCCGTGCGGGCGCGCTGCGGGAGCTGCGCGAGGAGACCGGTCTGCAGGTGGCGACCGAGCAGCTCGAGGGGCCGGTCCTCACCCGCAGCGCCGTCTTCGACTTCGCCGCCGTGACGTGCCGCCAGGACGAGGAGTTCTTCCTCGCCCGCGGCACGGACACGCACCTGGACGACACGGGCTGGACCGAGCTCGAGCAGGACGTCCTCGACGAGCTGCGCTGGTGGCACCTCGACGAGCTCGACGCGGCCGTCGCCGCCGGCGCGGTCGTGTACCCGCGCCTCCTGCCCGGGCTCGCGCGCCGTCTCGCGGGCGGCTGGGACGGGACCAGCGAGCACGTCGTCGAGTAGCACGCCCGCGCCGTCGTAGACTGGTGGTTCGTGACCTCCCCTCGCATCGGCGTCCTGGCTCTCCAGGGTGACGTGCGCGAGCACCTCGCGGCTCTCGAGGCCGCCGGTGCACGTGCCGTCCCCGTGCGGCGCACCGGTGAGCTCGCCGCCGTCGACGGTCTCGTCCTGCCGGGCGGGGAGTCGACGACGATCGGCAAGCTGCTCGTCGCCTTCGGCCTGCTCGCCCGGCTGCGGCAGCTCGTCGGCGAGGGTCTGCCCGTCTACGGCTCGTGCGCCGGGATGGTGCTGCTCGCCGACCGGGTGGCCGACGCGCACGGCCCGCTCGTGGGCGGCATGGACGTCACCGTTCGGCGCAACGCCTTCGGGCGGCAGGTCGACTCCTTCGAGGAGGACCTCCTGGCCCCCGGGCTCGGCATCGACGGCGACCCACTCCGCGCCGTCTACATCCGCGCACCGTGGGTGGAGGAGGCCGGCGACGGCGTCGAGGTCCTCGCACGCGTGAGGTCGGGACCCGCCGCCGGTAGGATCGTGGCAGCTCGACAGGGCGCGCTGCTCGCCACCGCCTTCCACCCGGAGATCAGCGACGACGCACGGGTGCACCGCGCGTTCGTCGACCAGGTGCGTGCACACGCCTAGCGCAACCTGTCCCAGCGTCCCGTGAGGGACCCCGTCGTCAGCAAGGAGCACACAGTGTCCGGTCACTCCAAGTGGGCCACCACCAAGCACAAGAAGGCCGCGATCGACGCGAAGCGCGGCAAGCTCTTCGCACGCCTCGTCAAGAACATCGAGGTGGCCGCCCGCACGGGCGGAGGCGACCCGGCCGGCAACCCGACCCTCTTCGACGCCATCCAGAAGGCGAAGCGGAACTCGGTCCCGGCGGACAACATCGACCGCGCCGTCAAGCGCGGCTCCGGTGCCGAGGCCGGCGGCGCCGACTACGAGACGATCATGTACGAGGGCTACGCCTCGGGCGGCGTCGCCGTCCTCGTGGAGTGCCTCACCGACAACCGCAACCGCGCCGCCTCCGACGTGCGCGTCGCCTTCACCCGCAATGGCGGGACGCTCGCCGACCCCGGTTCGGTGTCCTACCTGTTCAACCGCCGCGGCGTCGTCATCGTGCCCAAGACCGACGGGCTCACCGAGGACGACGTCCTGGGCGCCGTACTCGACGCGGGCGCCGAGGAGGTCAACGACCACGGCGAGGCCTTCCAGGTCCTCAGCGAGGCCAGCGACGTCGTCGCCGTGCGTACCGCGCTGCAGGAGGCCGGGCTGGAGTACGACTCGGCCGAGGCGCAGTTCGTCCCGTCGATGGAGGTCGAGGTCGACGTCGAGGGCGCCCGCAAGGTGCTGCGCCTCATCGACGCGCTCGAGGACTGCGACGACGTCCAGAACGTCTTCGCGAACTTCGACGCCTCCGACGAGGTCCTCGCCGCGCTCGACGAGGACTGACGCCGGGCGGTGTCGCTCCCGCGGCACGTCCCACCCGGCTGCGACACTGGGGCCATGCGCGTCCTCGGAGTCGACCCCGGCCTCACCCGTTGCGGCCTGGGGATCGTCGACTCCGACTCGCGGCGCGCCCTGTCGCTCGTCGAGGTGGGCGTGCTGCGCACCCCGCCGGACATGCCGATCCAGCAGCGGCTGCTCACCATCTCGGCGGGCATCGAGGAGTGGATCGTGCGCCACGACGTCGACGCCGTCGCCGTCGAGCGCGTCTTCGCCCAGCACAACGTCGCCTCGGTCATGGGCACGGCGCAGGTGGCCGGGCTGGCCATGGTCGCCGCCGCGCGCGCCGGCCTGCCGCTCGGCATGCACACGCCCAGTGAGGTCAAGGCCGCCGTCACCGGCTCCGGGCGGGCCGACAAGCCCCAGGTGCAGGAGATGGTGCGCCGCATCCTCCGGCTCGCCGAGCGGCCCGAGCCCGCCGACGCCGCCGACGCCCTGGCCCTGGCGGTGTGCCACCTGTGGCGCGGCGGCACGCCCGGTGCCGGTCCCGCCGCCCGGCAGGCCACGCCGGCGCAGGAGGCCTGGGCGCGGGCCGAGCTCGCGGCGCGTCGGGCGCGGCCTGTCAGCCGCACCCGGTAACCTTCTTCGCACACACGTTCGCCCGGCTGTGCTCCGGGCCGGGATTGGAGCAGCCGTGATCGCCAGCGTCCGGGGGACCGTCGAGTCCGTGCGACTCGACTCCGCCGTCGTCGAGGTCGGCGGGATCGGGCTGCGCCTGCAGGCCACCCCCGCCACCCTGGCCGGCCTGCGCACCGGCTCGGACGCCCGCCTGGCCACCGCCCTCGTCGTGCGCGAGGACTCCCTCACCCTCTTCGGCTTCGCCGACGACGACGAGCGCGCGGTCTTCGAGATCCTGCAGACCGTCAGCGGGGTGGGCCCGCGCCTGGCCCTGGCCGTGCTCGCCGTCCACCAGCCCGACGAGCTGCGCGCCGCCGTCGCCGCCGAGGACGTCGCCGCCCTCACCCGCGTCCCCGGCATCGGGAAGAAGGGCGCCCAGCGCATCCTCCTCGAGATCGGGGACAAGCTCGGCCCCGCCCGGGGCGAGGTGCGCGCCGCCCCGGCCACCACCGACACCCAGCCCGAGGTCGTCGACGCCCTCGTCCAGCTCGGCTGGTCCGCCAAGGCCGCCGAGGACGCCGTCGCGACGGTGCTCGCCGAGCCGGCCGCCGACCGTGACGTCGCCGCCGTCCTCCGCGGCGCCCTGCAGCACCTGGGAGGACACGCCCGTGGCTGACGACGCCGCCTTCCTCGACGCCGAGGCCGACGAGCTCGAGCGCGCCGCCGAGGCGGCCCTGCGCCCCCGGAGGCTGACGGACTTCGTGGGCCAGGCGGTCGTGCGCGACCAGCTGGCCCTCGTCCTGGACGCCGCCCGGGCGCGCGGCGCGGCACCGGACCACGTCCTGCTCTCCGGCCCTCCCGGCCTGGGCAAGACGACCCTCGCGATGATCATCGCCGCGGAGACCGAGGGGGCGCTGCGCCTCACCTCGGGGCCGGCCGTCCAGCACCCCGGGGACCTCGCGGCGATCCTGTCCTCCCTCCAGGAGCACGACGTCCTGTTCATCGACGAGATCCACCGCCTGGCTCGGCCGGTGGAGGAGATGCTCTACCTCGCGATGGAGGACTTCCGGGTCGACGTCGTCGTCGGCAAGGGGCCCGGGGCCACCGCGATCCCGCTGACGCTGCCCCGCTTCACCGTCGTCGGGGCCACCACGCGCGCCGGCCTGCTGCCCGCGCCGCTGCGCGACCGCTTCGGCTTCACCGGCCACCTCGAGTTCTACTCACCGGCCGAGCTCGAGCAGGTGCTCGGCCGCAGCGCCCGCCTCCTCGGTGCCGAGCTCGACCCCGCGGCTGCCGCAGAGCTCGCCGGCCGCTCCCGCGGCACGCCCCGCATCGCCAACCGCCTGCTGCGGCGCGTGCAGGACTGGGCCCAGGTGCGGGGGACCGGCACCCTCGACCTCGCGGCCGCGCACGCCGCCCTCGAGCTCTTCGAGGTGGACGCCCGCGGCCTCGACCGCCTCGACCGTGCGGTGCTGCGGGCCCTGTGCGAGCGCTTCGGCGGGGGGCCGGTCGGCCTGTCCACCCTCGCCGTCGCCGTGGGGGAGGAGCCCGAGACGGTCGAGACCGTCGCCGAGCCCTTCCTCGTCCGCGAGGGCTTCGTCTCGCGCACGCCGCGCGGACGTGTCGCCACGGCGGCCGCCTACGAGCACCTGGGCCTCACCCGCCCGGACGACGGCGCGCTGTGGGGCTGAGGGCGGTTTCGTCCTGTCAGCGCCGTCACCTAGACTCAATCAGTATTTTGCCGCCGGTGGGCGCCGCGCACGCGTGAGCCCACCGCCACCGAGGGAGTAGTGCCGTGGAACTTCTCATCCTGATCGCCGTCTTCGGACTCATGATGTGGATGATGTCCCGAGGGGCGAAGAAGCAGCGGCAGGCGGCCGCCGAGCTGCGCAACAGCCTCGAGGTCGGCCAGCAGGTCATGACCGCCTCCGGCTTCTACGGCACGATCGTCGACGTCGACGGCGACGTCATCACCCTCGAGTCCACCCCCGGCGTCGAGACCCTGTGGAAGCGCGAGGCGATCCACTCCGTCACCGAGCCGCCCTTCGCCGTCGAGGACGACGAGGAGACCACCGAGGACGACGACGTCACCACCGTCGAGGTCCCCGACGACGCCTCCTCGCTCACCCGCGCGGACGAGCCGGCCGTGACCGACGAGCGCCCCGGCGACGAGAGCGACGAGCGGCGCGCCTGAGCGCGCCCGCCCTCCCACAGCAGAGAGAAGACCGCGTTGGCGACCACCGCCCCACGCCCCCTGCGCAGGATCCTCGTCCTGCTCGTCCTCGTCGCCGCACTGTTCGGTTCCGTCGCGGTCGCCCAGCAGCTGGGTGACGACGACGGCGAGGGGGGCGCCTCCTTCGCGCCCGGCCTCGCCCTCGACCTCGAGGGTGGTGTCCAGCTCATCCTCACCCCGCGCCTCGACGCCGACGCCGAGGGCGGCGACGGCGAGATCACCGACGAGGACATCGACCAGGCGATCGAGATCATCCGCCAGCGCGTGGACGCCTCCGGCGTCGCCGAGGCCGAGATCACCCGCCAGGGCGCGAGCAACATCGTCGTCGGCCTGCCCGGCCGCCCCGACGAGGCGACCCTCGACCTCGTCCGGCAGTCGGCGGAGCTGCGCTTCCGCCCGGTGCTCATGATGGTCGACCCCGCGCCGATCGATCCCGGCCAGGCCGAGCAGCCCGCCGCCCCCGAGGCCGACGCCGAGGCCGCGGCCCCCGGGGAGACCGCGGCGCCCACCGACGCACCCAGCGACCCGGCTACCGACGACGCTCCCGCTGACACCGCGACCGACGCACCCGCGGCCGAGCCGGAGGGGGAGGTCGACCGTGCGGCGCTCGAGGAGGCCGCCTTCGCGGAAGCCGACGCTGACGGCGACGGCGAGCTCTCGTCCACCCCGGCCACCGAGCCGACGAGCAACAGCGACGCCGAGGCGCTGATCACCGAGCAGGTTCTCTACGACATGCTCGTCCTCGACTGCACCGACCCGGCGAACCTCGTCGGCGGCCTCGAGGACAGCGCCGACCAGCCCCTCGTCACCTGCTCACCGGACGGGCTGACGAAGTTCGTGCTCGGGCCCGTCGATGTCGAGGGCACGCAGATCGACGCCGCGAGCTCCGGCCTGGAGCCGACCTCCAGCCAGTGGCTCGTCAACATCGAGTTCACCGGCGAGGGCGGGCAGCGCTTCGGCGAGGTCTCCCAGCGGCTCTTCGGGCAGGCGCCGCCCCAGAACCAGTTCGCCGTCGTCCTCGACGGCCTGGTCATCTCCGCGCCCCGGATCAACGAGCCGATCCTCGACGGGCGCGCCCAGATCTCCGGCAGCTTCACCCGGGAGACGGCCAACACGCTCGCCAACCAGCTGAACTTCGGCTCGCTGCCGCTCAACTTCGAGGTGCAGAGCGAGGAGCAGATCTCCGCGACGCTCGGCTCCGAGCACCTGCGCAGCGGCCTCATCGCCGGCATCGGCGGCCTGCTGCTCGTCGCGCTCTACCTCCTGTGGCAGTACCGCGGCCTCGCGGTGGTCGCCGTGAGCAGCCTGCTCATCGCCGCCGTCACCACCTATGGCGCCATCATCGTGCTGTCGTGGCTGCAGGGCTACCGCCTGTCACTCGCCGGCGTCGCGGGACTCATCGTCGCCGTCGGCATCACCGCCGACTCCTTCATCCTGTACTTCGAGCGCATCCGCGACGAGATCCGCGACGGGCGCACCCTCGAGGGCGCCGTCGAGCACGGCTGGGCACGGGCCAGGCGCACGATCGTCGTCTCCGACCTCGTCACGCTGCTGGCCGCGGTCATCCTGTACTTCCTCGCCGTCGGCGGTGTGCGGGGCTTCGCCTTCACCCTCGGCCTCACCACGCTCATCGACCTCGTCGTCGTCTACCTCTTCACCCACCCGACCATGCAGCTGCTCATCCGCACCCGCTTCTTCGGCGAGGGCCACAAGCTGTCCGGGCTCAACCCGGAGAGCATCGGCGTCGATCCTGCGCGCTACCGCGGCCGCGGCCGCGTCGGCGAGGCACGGACCCGCCCTCCGGCCGCGTCCCGGAAGGAGCCCGCGCGTGAGAAGCAGCCCGTGGGCGCCGGCCGGATGACCATCGCGGAGCGTCGAGCGGCCGAACGCCGCGCCGCCGAGCAGGCGACGACCACAGAGGAGGAGGGCCGATGACCCGCCTGTCCCAGCTGGGCAACGAGCTCCACACCGGCGACCGCTCCTTCCCCTTCGTCCAGCGCCGCCGCACCTGGCTCACGGCCGCGGCCGCGCTCGTCCTGATCTCCGTGCTCCTCGTCGCCTTCAAGGGCATCAACGCGGGCATCGAGTTCACCGGTGGCTCGCAGTTCACCGTGACGGGCACGCAGAACCTCGAGGAGCAGCCCGCCCACGACGTCGTCACGGAGGTCGGTTCGGGGCAGGTCGCCCGGGTGTCGACGGTCGGCTCGACCTCGGTCCGCGTGCAGACCGAGGAGCTGACCACCGAGCAGACCGACGCCGTCCGGCAGGGCCTCGCCGAGGCCTACGACGTACCGGAGGCCGACGTCGCCTCCACCTTCATCGGACCTTCCTGGGGTCAGGACGTCACCCGTCAGGCGCTCGTGGGTCTCCTGGTCTTCATCGTCCTCGTGACGATCGTGCTGTCGGTCTACTTCCGCAGCTGGCAGATGGCCGGTGCGGCCCTCGTGTCGCTCATCAACGACCTCGTGCTCACGGTGGGCGTCTACGCGCTCATCGGCTGGGAGGTCACCCCGGCCACGGTCATCGGTCTGCTGACGATCCTCGGCTACTCGCTCTACGACACCGTCGTCGTCTTCGACAAGGTTCGGGAGAACACCCAGGAGCTCGACGAGCAGCACGAGCGGACCTACGCCGAGCTGTCGAACCTCGCGGTCAACCAGACCCTCGTGCGCTCGATCAACACCTCCCTCACCTCGCTGCTGCCCGTCGGGTCGATCCTCTTCGTCGGCGCGCTGCTGCTCGGTGCGGGCACCCTGCGCGACATCGCGCTCGCGCTCTTCGTCGGCATGTTCGTCTCGACCGTGTCCTCGGTCTTCGTGGCGACGCCCCTGCAGGTGGTCCTCCAGCAGCGCGACGAGCGCATCCGCCAGCACACGGCCGACGTCCTCGAGCGCCGTCGCCGCCGCAGCGGCACCGACACCGTGCCCGCCACGACCGAGGAGGGTGCCGTCGTCGCCGGCACGCACCGCGGCCAGGCGGCCCAGCCCAAGCGCCGGAAGGGGCGACGATGACCGACTTTCCCGCGGAGCTCACCGAGCTTCTCGACTCCCACGTCCGTGAGGTCCCCGACTTCCCCGAGCCGGGTGTCCTGTTCCGGGACATCACCCCGCTCTTGGCGGACGGGCCCGCCTTCGCGGCCCTCGTCGACGCCCTGGCCGAGCGCTACCGCGGCCACATCGACGCCGTCGCCGGGCTCGAGTCGCGCGGCTTCATCCTCGCGGCGCCGCTGGCGCACGCGCTCGGCGTCGGGATGGTGACCATCCGCAAGGCCGGGCGCCTGCCCGGACCGGTCACCGGGGTCGACTACTCCCTCGAGTACGGGACGGCGCGCCTGGAGCTGCGTCCCGAGACGGTCACCGAGGGCCACCGCATCCTCATCATCGACGACGTCCTCGCCACCGGCGGGACCGCGCGGGCGGCGATCGAGCTCATCGAGGGCGCCGGCGGCGTCGTCGCGGGCCTCGCGATGCTGCTCGAGCTCGACGAGCTGCGTGGCCGGGAGCGCCTGGCCGGCTACCCGCTGGACAGCATCCTGCGCTACTGACGGGGCCTCGGTCCCCGGATGTGCCCGCCGACTGCCTAGAATGGGCCAATGGCGGAGGAGACGGTCACCGGCGCAGCCACGGACGCACGCGGTCCCCGGGTGCGGTCGCGCTTCGCGCTGCTCGGATCGCGCGGGCACACCGTCTCCCCGGCGATCGAGCCGGTCCTCCACGCGCTGCGCTCCAACCACCCGCGAGCCGACACCGCGCTGATCGAGCGCGCCTTCACGGTCGCCGAGCGGGCGCACCGCGGGCAGATGCGCAAGAGCGGTGACCCGTACATCACCCACCCCGTCGCGGTGACGACGATCCTCGCCGAGCTCGGCATGACGGTGCCGACCCTCGCCGCCGCCCTGCTGCACGACACCGTCGAGGACACCGACTACTCCCTCCAGCAGCTGCGCAGCGAGTTCGGCGAGGAGATCGCCCTGCTCGTCGACGGCGTCACCAAGCTCGACAAGGTGACCTACGGGGAGGCCGCCGAGGCCGAGACCGTCCGCAAGATGGTCGTCGCGATGGCCCGCGACATCCGGGTGCTCGTCATCAAGCTCGCCGACCGCCTCCACAACGCGCGGACCTGGAAGTACGTCTCGGCCAAGTCCGCCGGGCGCAAGGCCCGCGAGACGCTCGAGATCTACGCCCCGCTCGCCCACCGGCTGGGCATGAACACGATCAAGTGGGAGCTGGAGGACCTGTCCTTCGCCACCCTCTACCCCAAGGTCTACGACGAGATCGTCCACCTCGTCGCCGAGCGTGCCCCCGCCCGCGACGAGTACCTCTCGACCGTCCGCAGTCAGATCGAGACGGACCTGCGGTCCAACAAGATCCGCGCGAC
The DNA here is from genome assembly GCF_047302425.1 of Georgenia phoenicis. Taxonomy (NCBI): domain Bacteria; kingdom Bacillati; phylum Actinomycetota; class Actinomycetes; order Allobogoriellales; family Allobogoriellaceae; genus Georgenia; species Georgenia phoenicis. The sequence goes on from NZ_CP154855.1 coordinate 1,998,958, forward strand.
GGTCACCGGCCGGCCCAAGCACTACTACTCGATCTACCAGAAGATGATCGTGCGGGGCCGCGACTTCGACGACATCTTCGACCTCGTCGGTGTCCGGGTCCTCGTCGACTCGGTCAAGGACTGCTACGCCGTCCTCGGCACGATGCACGCGCGCTGGAACCCCCTGCCCGGGCGGTTCAAGGACTACATCGCGATGCCGAAGTTCAACCTCTACCAGTCGCTCCACACGACCGTCATCGGTCCGGGTGGCAAGCCGGTGGAGATCCAGATCCGCACCCACGACATGCACCGCCGCGCCGAGTACGGCGTCGCGGCGCACTGGAAGTACAAGGAGGCCGCGCGCGGCCGCACGGACGTGCCGCAGGGCGTGGAGGAGATGGGCTGGCTGCGCCAGCTCGTCGACTGGCAGCGCGAGACGTCCGACCCGGGCGAGTTCCTCGACTCCCTGCGCTTCGAGATCTCCGGCTCCCAGGTCTACGTCTTCACCCCCAAGGGCGACGTCATGGCCCTGGCGCCCGGAGCCACCCCGGTCGACTTCGCCTACGCCGTCCACACCGAGGTCGGTCACCGGACGGTGGGGGCGCGCGTCAACGGGCGCCTGGTGTCCCTGGAGTCCCAGCTCGAGAACGGTGACACCGTCGAGGTCTTCACCTCGAAGTCCGAGTCGGCCGGACCGAGCCGCGACTGGCTCAACTTCGTCACCACCCCGCGTGCCCGCAACAAGATCCGTGCCTGGTTCACCAAGGAGCGGCGCGAGGAGGCCATCGAGGCCGGCAAGGGGCACATCGCCCGCGCGATGCGCAAGCAGAACCTGCCCATCCAGCGGCTCATGTCCCACGACTCGCTCACCGCCCTGGCGCACGAGCTCAACTACGCGGACGTCTCGGCGCTGTACGCCGCGGTGGGCGAGAGCCAGGTGTCGGCGACGAACATCGTCCAGAAGCTCGTCCAGTCCATGGGCGGGGAGTCCGGCGCCGAGGAGGACCTCGCCGAGGCGACGATGCCGGGGGAGACCCGCCCGCGCCTGCGCGCCGGGGACCCCGGGATCACCGTCAAGGGCATGGACTCCGGGGACCTGTGGGTCAAGCTCGCGCGGTGCTGCACGCCCGTGCCTGGGGACCCGGTCGTCGGCTTCGTCACCCGCGGCTCGGGGGTATCGGTGCACCGGACCGACTGCGGCAACCTCGAGAGCATGCGCAGCGAGCCCGAGCGCATGGTCGACGTCGAGTGGTCGCTGCACGGGCAGAGCTCCTTCCTCGTCCAGATCCAGGTCGAGGCGCTCGACCGCGCCGGCCTCCTGTCCGACGTCACCCGGGTGCTGTCCGACAACCACGTCAACATCCTGTCCGCCTCGGTGCAGACGAGCCGTGACCGGGTGGCCCTGTCGAAGTTCGTCTTCGAGATGGCCGAGCCCTCCCACCTCGGCCACGTGCTGTCCGCGGTGCGCCGGATCGACGGCGTCTTCGACGTCTACCGGATCACCGGCGCGCGCTCGACGACCCGGCACGGCTGAGCGGCTACTCCACAGTCCTCACCCGGGTGGGATGCCGTCCACAGTCGCGTGACGGCCCGCCCCGCCGGCGACGACGGCGCGGCACGCTCGGAGCATGACGAGCGCGCTCGCGTGGCTGGCGGCGCCGCAGCTCGACCCGGTGGCGGCGGTGCAGCCCGCGCTGCCCGGGCGTGCCGGTGAGCGCTACGACGGCCTGCTCGGACGTACCCCCGACGGTGGCCTCGTACCGGTCGACCTGCTCGCCGGGCCCGAGGGCAGAGCGGGCGCCCTGCGTGCCGCCGTGCCGCCGGGCGCGGCACTGGCGCGCTGCACGGCGGTGTGGGTCCACACCGGGCGCCTGTGCCCGGACCGCCCGGACGTCGTCGTCGGGGCAGGGCGGCGGCTCCACACCACGGTGGTGGTCCACCGCCAGCACCTGGCCGTCTCGGACGTCGTCCACCTCGGTGGCGTCCCGACGACGACGCCGTTGCGTACCGCCGTCGACCTGCTGTGCTTCGCGTCCGAGCCGGTGGCGGTCGCCGGTACGTGTGCGCTGCTCCTCGCCGGCCTCGAGGAGCCTCTGGTCCAGGAGGTCCTCGGCCGTCCCGGTCGCCGGGCGCCCGTACGGCGCGCCACGGCCCTCCTCGCGGTGGCCGGGGACGCAGCGGGGCGGCGACGTTCATGACGTCGCCGCCCCGTCTGTCCTGCCGGTCAGCTGCCGGTGGAGCGCAGGATCTGGTCGAGCCAGGCCTTGCGGGCCTCCAGCGCCGCAGCGGCCTCCTTCTCCGCCCGGGCGTCGCCCGCGGCGCGCGCCTCGGACAGCTGCTGCTCGAGGGCGTCGATCGCCTCGTACAGCTGCGCCGCGGCACCCTCCGCGCGGGCCTTCTTCTCCGGGTCGGTGCGGCTCCACCGCTCCTGGTCAGCCTCACGCACCGCCTGCTCGACGGCGCGCATCCGGCCCTCGACCCGCTGGACGTCGTTACGCGGCACCTTGCCCGCCTCGTCCCACTTGTCCTGGATCGGGCGCAGCGCCGCCTTCGCGGCCTCGGGGTCGGTGACCGGGAGCAGCGCCTCGGCCTGCTCCAGGAGCGCGAGCTTGACCTCGAGGTTCGCGGCGTACTCGGCGTCGATCTGGGCGTTCTGCGTCTCCCGGGCCTCGTAGAAGGCCTGGCGGGCGGCCCGGAAGCGCGCCCACAGGGCGTCGTCCTCCTTGCGGTTCGCGCGCCCGGCGGCCTTCCAGCGGTCCATCAGCTCGCGATAGGCGGCGGACGTGGCCCCCCAATCGGTCGAGGTCGACAGCGCCTCCGCCTCGGCGATGAGCTGTTCCTTGGCGCGCTTCACCTCGGACTGGGTCGCGTCGAGCTGGGAGAAGAAGTGGCCGCGGTTGCGGTCGAAGGTCGTCCGCGCGCGGGAGAACCGCTTCCAGAGCGCGTCCTCCGTGGGGCGGTCGAGGCGCGGGCCGGAGCGCTGCGCCTGCTTCCACTGCTCGAGGAGGGTGCGCAGCTCGTCGCCGCTGGAGCGCCAGTGGGTGCTCGCGGGGTCCGCGGCCGCGATGGCCTCGGCGCGCTCGACGATCGCGGTGCGCTCCTCCAGGGCCTTGGCCTTGGCGGCCTCCCGCTCGGCGCTGATCTCCTTGCGGCGGGCGGCCGCCCGCTCGCGCAGGGTCTCGACGCGGGCACGCAGGCCGTCGAGGTCACCGACGGCGGCCGGCTCGGCCAGCGCCTCGGTGAGGGTCGCCAGGGTCTGGTCGATCTCCTTGGTCTGCAGCTGGGGGAGCCGCGTCTCGAAGAGCACGACCTGCGCCTGGAGGTCGAGGAAGCGTCGCACGTAGAAGGCGAGGGCCTCCTCCATGTCCGCACCGGTGTACTGGCCCACCGTGCGCTCACCGGCGGCCTCGCGGACCCACACGGTGCCGTCCGGGTCGACACGGCCCCAGGCGGCAGCGGCCGCCGCCTCCTTGGCATCGTCGAGCACGGGCGCGACGACGGCTGGCGCCTGCTGCTGCGGTGCGCGCACCGCCGGCTTGCGCAGCGCGGACGGCTTGGGGAGCGAGGACGGCTTCGGCACGGCCGCGGGGCGCGGTGCCGCCGGGCGGGCAGCCTCGGTCTCGGCCGCGCCTCCCGGCTCGACCGACGCCGCCGCCTCGTCCGCGGGTGCGGCCTGCTCGGCGGGTGCGGCCTGCTCGGAGGGTGCAGCCTGCTCGGCCGGGGCGGCCTGCTCAGCCGGGGCGGCCTGCTCAGCCGGTGCAGCCGGCTCGGCCGGGGCGGCCTGCTCAGCCGGAGCAGCGTGCTCGGTCTGCTCAGCGGGCGCGCTGTCCTCAGCCGCCGCGGTGCCGGCGGTGGTCTCCGTGTCCTCGGCGGGAGCGTCCTGCGTCGCAGCAGGCGGCGGTCCCCCCTGCTCCGTCAGCGCGACGCTCTCGATGGCGTCCGCTGTCGGCTCGTCCGCCGCGGGGTGCGGGGTCTGCTGCTCAGTCAATGGTCACTCCTTCGATGGTGACGGGAAGGGCCGGGTGCTCAGTGCCCTCGACGGTGCCCGCCGAGCCGACCTGCTGGAGGATGTCCAGCCCTTCGGTCACACGACCGAAGACGCTGTAACCGCCGGCGTTGTCCGACGGAAGAGGAGTGTCGGCGAACACCATGAAGAACTGGCTGCCCATCGACTCTGCGTTGTTCATCTGGCGCGCCATCGCCAGCGTGCCCGCCGGGTACAGGTCGTCCTCGGGGGCGTTCTCGATCGGCCCGAAGCCGTAGCCCGGACCGCCGGTGCCGGTGGCCGTCGGGTCGCCGCACTGGAGGAGGGACGTCGGCAGCAGCCGGTGGCAGGCCGTGCCGTCGTAGAAGCCGTCGCGCGCCAGCCGCAGGAAGTTCGCCGCCGCCTGCGGTGCGTTCTCCCCGTCGATCTCCATGCCGATGTCGCCGGCGCTCGTCTGGACGGTGACCTGCCACGTGCGTCCCTCCGCCTCGGCGGGGTCCGGCGGTGCCTCGTAGCGCTCGGGGTCCGTCGTGGGCAGCGGTGCGGCCTGCTCGGCCGGGGCCGTCGGAGCAGCCGACGTGTCAGTCGCCTGCGGCTCGGTCTCGTCGGCACGGTTGACCAGCAGGAGGGCGACGACAGCGGCCACCACGGCGAGCCCGAGGAGGAAGGCCACGACCATCGTCCGGCGTCGCCGCTGGGCCGCCTTCTCGCGGCTGCGGCGCTCCCAGCTCTCCTGGCGCCGCTTCTGGTACGCGCGCTCCTGCTTGGTGCTGCGGGTCACGTGCCCTCCCGGTGGTGGTGCCCGGCGGCACCGCGACGAACGAACGCCGACAAGTCTAGGCGGAACCGGGCCTCGCCGTGACCGTCCTCACGGGGGAGTAGTGCCGGGTGTCCCGGCGGGCGTCACCCGTGGTGCTGGCTAGGGTGGCCTGATGCTCCTCCACGGCCTGCGGTCGCCGGTCTTCGGCACCAACACCCTCGTCCTGGCGCCGGGCACGGGCGACTCCGCCGTCGTCGTCGACCCGGGCGCCGGCTCCGCGCCTCTCGTCCGCCAGGTCCTTGACCGCCACGGGCTGCACGTGGGCGCCGTCGTCCTTACCCACGGGCACGCCGACCACCTCTGGGACTGCGCGGCCGTCGCGGGCGGCGCACCCGTCCTCGTCGGTGCCGACGACGCCGACCGACTCCCCGACCCCGCGTCCCACCTGGGCGCGGTCGGCGACGCCTTCGTCACCCTCGCCGGCAGCCCGTGGCACCCGGTCGACGACGTCCGTCCGGTCGCGCCCGGACCCGTCGAGCCCGTTCCCGGCGTCGTCCTCCACGCCGTCGCAGCGCCCGGCCACACGCCGGGCAGCACCGTCTGGCGGGTCGACGGCGTCACCTCCTTCACCGGACCCGTCTTCGACGAGGCGGGTCTCACCTCCCACGACGGGCCGGTCGTCCTTACCGGGGACGTCGTCTTCGCCGGATCCGTCGGGCGCACGGACCTCCCGGGCGGGCACGAGCCGACGATGCGCCGCACGCTCCGCGAGCTCGCCACCTCGCTGCCGGCCGACGCCCTGCTCGTGCCCGGCCACGGACCGGTGACGACGACGGAGCTCGAGCTCGCGTCCAACCCCTTCATCGCCCGCGCGCTGGCCTGAAACCGGCCCACCGCCCGAACCTCACTAGGATCACTTCCATGGCACGACCCACCCCCCTGTCCGGCTTCCCCGAGTGGCTCCCCGCCGAGCGCGTGGTCGAGACCCACGCCCTCGACGTCCTGCGCCGCACCTTCGAGCTCCACGGCTTCGCCGGCATCGAGACGCGTGCGGTCGAGCCCGTCGAGGAGCTGCTCCGCAAGGGGGAGACCTCCAAGGAGGTCTACGCCGTCAGCCGCCTCCACGACGAGGACGGCGCCGGCTCCGAGAAGCGCCTCGGCCTCCACTTCGACCTCACGGTCCCGCTCGCCCGCTACGTCCTCGAGCACGCCGGCAAGCTCGTCTTCCCCTTCAAGCGCTACCAGATCCAGAAGGTCTGGCGCGGGGAGCGCCCGCAGGAGGGCCGATTCCGCGAGTTCACCCAGGCGGACGTCGACGTCGTCGGCTCGGAGACGCTGCCCTTCCACTACGAGGTCGAGCTGCCGCTCGTCATGGCCGAGGCGCTGGCGGCCCTGCCGATCCCGCCGGTCCGCATCGCCGTCAACAACCGCAAGATCGCCGAGGGCTTCTACACCGGCATCGGCCTCGACGACGTCGAGGGCGCCCTGCGCGCCATCGACAAGCTCGCGAAGATCGGCCCCGACGCCGTCGCCGAGCTGCTCCAGAGCGACGCCGGCGCCACGCCCGAGCAGGCCCGCCAGGCCCTCGAGCTCGCCGCGATCAGCGGCAGCGACGCCGGTGTCGCGGAGCGTGTGCGCGCCCTCGGCGTGAGCACCCCGCTGCTCGAGGAGGGCCTGGGCGAGCTCGTCGCGCTCGTCGAGGCCGCCGAGCAGCGGGTCCCGGGCACCGTCGTCGCGGACCTGTCGATCGCCCGCGGCCTGGACTACTACACCGGCTCGGTCTACGAGACGACGCTCGTCGGGCACGAGGACCTCGGCTCGATCTGCTCCGGCGGCCGCTACGACTCCCTCGCCTCCGACGGCTCGCGGACCTACCCCGGCGTGGGGCTGTCCATCGGCGTCTCCCGGCTCGTCGCCCGCATCCTCGGGGCGGGCCTGGCCACCGCGAGCCGCCAGGTGCCCACCGCCGTGCTCGTCGCGGTCGGCTCCGAGGAGGAGCGCCGCCGCAGCGAGGACGTCGCCGCCGCCCTGCGCGCCCGCGGCATCCCCACGGACGTCGCCCCCACGGCCGCGAAGTTCGGCAAGCAGATCCGCCACGCGGACCGCCTCGGCATCCCCTTCGTCTGGTTCCCCGGCGAGGAGGGCCACGAGGTCAAGGACATCCGCTCCGGGGACCAGGTGGCCGCCGACCCCGCGTCCTGGGCGCCGCCCGCGCAGGACCTCGCACCTACGGTGCAGCGGACCTGACGATGACCCAGCGCCCGGCTCCCAGCGGACCGCTCGACGTCGTCGCGCGCCTGCGGGAGCTGGACGCGCGGCTCGCGGGCACGACCCTGCCGCTCGACCTGCCGGGCGCCGAGGAGGCGAGGCGGCTGCGCCGCAGCCTCGTCGACCAGCTCGAGGACTACGTCCTGCCCCGGGCCGAGCGGCTCGACGCGCCGCTCCTCGCCGTCGTCGGCGGCTCCACCGGGGCGGGCAAGTCGACGCTTGTCAACTCCCTCGTCGGCCAGGAGGTCTCGCGCGCGTCGGCGATCCGCCCGACGACGCGCCGCCCCGTCCTCGTCCACCACCCCGACGACGCCGCCTGGTTTACCGGCGACCGCGTCCTGCCCGGGCTGGCCCGCGTCCAGGGCGCCGCGCCCGCGGCCCCGTACGCCGAGGAGGACCCCATCACCGAGCTCGGCCTCGTCGGGGCCGACTCCGTCCCGCGCGGGCTCGCGCTGCTCGACGCGCCCGACATCGACTCCGTCGTCGCCGCCAACCGGCGGCTCGCGACCCAGCTGCTCGCCGCCGCCGACCTGTGGATCTTCGTCACGACGGCCGCCCGCTACGCCGACGCGGTGCCCTGGGAGCTGCTGCGCGAGGCCGCTGCCCGGCGCGTCGTCGTCGCCGTCGTCCTCGACCGCGTCCCACCGGGCACAGCCGGGGAGATCCGGTCCGACCTCGCCGAGCGGCTGGAGGCCGAGGGCCTGGCCCACGCCCCCCTCTTCGTCGTCTCCGAGCAGCCGACCGCGACGGCGCAGCTCCCGGCGGCCGACGTCGGCCCCGTCCGCTCCTGGATCACCGGTCTCGCCGCCGACGCCGCCACCCGCGCCGGCGTCGCCCGCCAGACGCTCTCCGGCGCCGTCGCGGGCGTGCTGAGCGGTGCCGCCCACGTCGCGACGGCGGCCCGCGCCCAGGCCGAGGCGAGCGAGGAGCTGCACGCCGCCGTCGTCGAGCACCACGCGGCCGCCGCCCGCGCCGTCATGGAGGCCACCGAGGACGGCACCCTGCTGCGCGGGGAGGTGCTGGCCCGCTGGCAGGAGTTCGTCGGCACGGGGGAGTGGCTGCGTGGCGTCGAGGCCGCCGTCGGCCGCCTGCGCGACCGGATCACCGGTTTCCTGCGAGGGCGCCCACCCACCCACGAGCGTGCGGAGGAGGCCATCGAGAGCGGCCTGGTCACGCTCGTCGTGGCCGAGGTGGAACGCGCGGAGCGGGAGACCCGCCGCGCCTGGGAGTCGCTGCCCGGGGGGACGACGGCGCTCGAGACGCTGCCGGCGCGCCCTGCCGCCGAGGAGCGGCCGCGGCTGGCCGAGGAGGTGGGCGCCGAGGTCCGCGAGTGGCAGCGGGCGCTGCTCGAGCGGGTCCGTGCCGAGGGGGAGGACCGCCGGGTGCGGGCACGGATGCTCTCCCTGGGCGTCAACGCCTCGGGCGTCACGCTCATGCTCGTCGTCTTCGCCTTCTCGGGCGGACTCACCGGGATCGAGGTCGGGGTCGCGGGCGGCACCGCCGTCGTCGGCCAGAAGGTGCTCGAGATGGTCTTCGGTGACCAGGCCGTGCGCGATCTCGCGCGCCACGCCCAGCGCGACCTCGGCGAGCGGGTCGAGCGGCTCCTCGAGGAGCACCGCCGCCCGTGGCTCGAGCGCGTCGCCGAGCTCGGCGTCGACCCCGCCGGCGCGGACACCCTGCACGCGGCCGTCGAGGCCGTCCGCAGCGCCGAGGTGGGCCGATGAGGCGCCGCTCCCGCGCCCCCGAGCTCGAGGCGCGCATCGCCGCGCTCGGCACCGCGGTCGAGCTGGGCGACGGCGTCCTGCCCGCCGCCCGCCTGACGCCCGCCCGCGAGCTGCTCGAGCGCGCGGGCACGCGCACCGCCCTCGCGCCCGGCGTGACGGTGGCCGCGCTCCTCGGCGCCACCGGCTCGGGCAAGTCCAGCCTCTTCAACGCCCTCGTCGGGGAGCCGCTCGCGGCCGTCCACGCACGCCGCCCCACGACCACCCAGCCGCAGGCCGCCGTGTGGGAGGCCCCCGGCGCCACCGGGCTGCTCGACTGGCTCGAGGTCCCCGACCGCCGGCTCCGCCCGGCGGACCCCGCGCTGTCCGGACTCGTCCTGCTCGACCTGCCCGACATCGACTCCACCCGGGTGGAGAACCGCGCGATCGCCGCCCGCCTCGCCGAGCGGGTCGACGCGCTCGTGTGGGTCCTCGACCCGCAGAAGTACGCCGACGCCGTCGTCCACGAGGAGTACCTGCGCCCGCTGCGCGAGCACGCCGCTGTCAGCCTCGTCGTCCTCAACCAGGCCGACCGGCTCGCCGAGGAGGACCTCGCCGGCGTCCTCGACCACCTGCGCCGGCTCCTCGCCGCCGACGGGATCGGCGACGTCGAGCTGCTCACCGCCTCCGCCCGTACCGGCGACGGCGTACCCGACCTGCGTCGTCGCCTCGCCCGGCTCGCCGCGGAGGGGCGCGCGGCCCGCGCTCGGCTCGAGGCCGACGTCCGGACCGTCGCCGGCGAGCTCCTCGAGACCTCCGGTGGCGAGCCGGCCGGGCAGCGCGGGGGCACCGAGGCCCTCGTCGCGGCCTGCGCGTCCGCCGCCGGGGTGGGGGAGGTGGTCACGGCCGTCGGTCGCTCCTACCGCCAGCGCGCCGGACGCCAGGTGGGCTGGCCCCCGCTGCGGTGGCTGGGGCGCCTGCGCCCCGACCCGCTGCGCCGGCTGCACCTGGAGACGGCGAGCGCGACCTCCCTGCCCGCCCCCACCCCCGCGCAGGAGGCCGGGGTGCGCACCGGCGTCCACGACCTCGCGTGGGCGGCGACCGCGGGTATGGCCGAGCCGTGGCGCCGGGTCGTCACCCGCCGCGCCGAGGAGCGGGTCCCCGCCCTGGTCGACGCCCTCGACACCGCCGTCGCCGCCACCGACGTCCGCGGCGAGCACCGCCCCGGCTGGTGGCGGCTGTGGTCGGTGCTCGGCGTGCTGCTGTTCGCCACGGCGCTGGCCGGGGCGGCGTGGCTCGGCGTCCTCGCCGGCTTCGGCTACCTGCGCCTGCCCGAGCCGGAGACGCCGATGGCCGGCCCGTTCCCGTGGCCCACCGCGCTGCTCGTCGGCGGGCTGCTCGCGGGACTGCTGCTCGCGCTCGTCGGACGGCTGCTCGCGCGGGTCGGGTCCCGGCGGGCCGCACGGCGGGCCCGCGCCCGGCTGTCCACCGGGGTGGAGGAGGCGGCCGTGCGCGTCGTCGCCGAGCCGCTGGCTGCGGACCTCGAGCGCTACCGCGAGTTCTCCGCCGCCGTAGAGCGCGCCGCCCGCTGAACGCCGAGAGCCGGCCGCCCGCTCTCGCGGACGACCGGCTCGGACGCTGAGGTGTCAGCGGCGCGGCTTGCGGGGGCCCGTGTCGGGGCGGATCCGTAGCGGGCGGCCGGCGACGCGCGCGGCGGCGATGCGCCGGCTCGTCTCCGGGCTCAGCTCCTGGCTGATCTCGACGAGGGAGAAGCTCGGGAAGATGTCGATCTTGCCGAGGTCCTGGCCGCGCAGGCCGCCCTCACCGGTGATCGCGCCGACGATCGCACCGGCCTGGACGCCGTCGCGGTGGCCGACCTCGACCCGGTAGCGGGTGCCGGAGCCGTCGCGGTGGAAGGAGCGGGTCCCGGCGCGGCCGGTGCGCGGGCCGGCGTGGCGGTGACCGGTGTCGCGGCCCTCCTCGAAGGTGGCGCCCATGAACTCGCCGGAGTCGTCGTAGCGCTCCTCGCGGCGCTTGCGGGGGCCGGCGTCCTCGACGGTGCGCTCCTCGCGGGGCGCGGGGCCGGCGTCGCCGACGGCGATGGCGAGCAGGGCGGCGGCGAGCTCGCGCAGCTCGTGCTCGGAGCCGTCGAGGATCTCGCGGTAGAGGTCCAGGCGGCCGGCGGACAGGCGGTCCCCGACCTTGGCGAGCATCGCGTTGGCCCGGTGGGCGGAGACGTCCGCCGGGCTGGGGATGTCGGCCTCCTTGAGGCGGCTGCCCGTCGCGCGCTCGATCTGGCTCAGGCGCCCCCGCTCGCGGGGGGTGAGGAAGGTGAGGGCGCGGCCGCTGCGGCCGGCGCGGCCGGTGCGGCCGATGCGGTGGACGTAGGTCTCGGTCTCGCGCGGGACGTCGAAGTTGACGACGAGGCCGATGCGCTCGACGTCGAGGCCGCGGGCGGCGACGTCGGTCGCGACGAGCACGTCGAGCGTGCCCGAGCGGAGCCGGTCGATGAGCTTCTCACGGTCCTTCTGCGCGACGTCGCCGGAGATCGCGGCGGCCTGGATGCCGCGGCCCGCGAGCTCGATGGCGACCTCGTCGGCGGCCGACTTCGTGCGGACGAAGACGATCGCGGCGTCGGCGTCGCTCACGGCCAGGACGCGGGCCAGGGCACCGGTCTTGTGGCGGAAGGGCACGACCGCGTAGGTCTGCTCGATGTTGCTCACCGTGGACGACTGCGGGGTGACGCTCACGCGGACCGGGTCGTTGAGGTGGGTGGCGGCGACCTTCTTGATCGCGGCGGGCATGGTCGCGGAGAAGAGCGCGGTGCGGCGGTCGGCGGGGACGCGGGCGGCGATCTGCTCGACGTCCTCGGCGAAGCCCATGCGCAGCATCTCGTCGGCCTCGTCGAGGACGAGGAAGCGCACGCCCGAGAGGTCGAGGCTGCCCTTCTCCATGAGGTCCATGACGCGGCCGGGGGTGCCGACGACCACCTGGGCGCCGTCGCGCAGGCCGCGCAGCTGCGGGGTGAAGCTCGAGCCGCCGTAGATCGGCAGCACGGTGAGCCCGCGCTGGTGGGCGGCGAAGGTCGCGATCGCGTCGCTCACCTGGAGGGCGAGCTCGCGGGTGGGGGCCAGGACGAGGGCCTGGACCGAGCGCACGCGGGGGTCGACGGCGGCGAGCAGCGGCAGGCCGAAGGCGGCCGTCTTGCCGGTGCCCGTCTGGGCGACGCCGACGACGTCGCGGCCGGCGAGCAGCAGCGGGATCGCCTCGGTCTGGATGTCGGTCGGGGTGGTGAAGCCGAGGTCGACGACGGCGGAGAGCAGGTCGTCGGGCAGGCCGAGGCCGGCGAAACCGGTCTCCGGGCGTGCGTCGGCAAGGTCGGTGAGAACAGCAGTCAAGAAGACAACCCATCAGATAGCGGAGTGGGGCTACGCGAGCGCCAGGCAGGCGACGCACCCTCCGCGATGGGCCCCGACCAGCGACACTTCCGCACGGGACCTGAGGCGGCACATACACACTCCAGGAGCCCCCAGACTATCGGCAGGACGCCCCCAACGGTCGGACAGGGCGCGGTGACCCTCCGCACAGGGAGGTAACTGCACTCTCGGCGGTAACTGTACTTTCGGCGAAAGCCGAGTTGTCGCCGACAGCCGGCTTGTCGCCAAGAGCTGACTTGTCGCCGGGCGCGGACGTGTCACCCGGCCTCCCGGGCGCGGGCGCCGGCGGCGGTGGCGAGGAGGCCGACGGCGGTCGCGAGCAGGAGCCCTGCGAGGTAGGCGACGGTCCCGCCGGTGTCGATGAGCGCGAGGACGATGGCACCCGAGGCCGCCAGGCCCACGGCGGCGCCGAGCGCGTCGGCCACCTGGAGGGAGGCGCTGACGGCCCCGTGCTGCGCCGTCGGCGTCAGGCGCAGGGCGAGCACGGTGAGCGCCGGGTAGACCATCCCGATGCCCAGCCCGGCCACGGCGGCTCCCGGCACCGCGACCCAGGGGCTCGTGCCGGGCAGCGCCGCGCCCGCCGTCACCAGCGTCCCGACCGCGAGCACGAGCGGGCCCGCCCAGGCGAGGCGCCCCCGCCCGGCCGCGGTGCTCACCCGCCCCTGGACGAAGGCGCCGACCGCCCAGGTGAGGGAGGAGACGGCGACGACGAAGCCGGCCGCCGTCACCGACGACCCGTACTCACGCACGAGGAGGAGCGGCAGGAAGGTCTGGCTGGTCATGAAGGTCGCGTTGAGCAGCGCCCGGCAGGCGACGGCGGCGGGCACGCCGCGGCCCAGCCGCACCGTCCCGGGCGGCAGCAGTCGGGGCAGGGACACCGCGAGGACGACGACGGCGGCCCCCACCGCGGGCAGCGACCACCCCTCCTGCGCGCTCCCCGCCACCTGGAGGACGGCCACCGCGGCACCGGCCGCCGTCGCCGCGAGGACGAGGCCGCGGACGGCCGGCTGCGCCGCCCGCGACTCGTCACGGCCCGGCATGTGGCGCAGGAGCGGGGCGAAGGCGAGCGTCACGGCGGCCATGAGCACGGCCGCCCCGAGGAACACCCAGCGCCACGAGGCGTGGTCGACGACGAGCCCGGTGAGCGCCGGCCCGCCGAGGGCGGGGACCACCCAGGCGGCGGAGAACCACGCGAAGAAGCCCGGCTGCCGTGCGGCGGGCACGATCGCGCCGACGAGCACGTACAGCGGCACGATGAGCAGCCCGCCGCCCAGGCCCTGCACGCCGCGTCCCAGGGCGAGCACCGCCATCGACGGCGCCGTCCCCGCGAGCACGAGCCCGAGCGGGAACAGGACCAGCCCGAGCAGCAGGACGGGCCGCGGTCCCCGCACGTCGGCCCACCGCCCGGCCACCGCCGTCGCGACGAGCTGCGCCGCCAGCGGCGCCCCCGCCGCGACCGGGTAGAGCCGCAGGCCCTCGAGCTCGGCGCTCACCGCGGGCAGGGCGGCGCTGGCGGCGAGGTTCTCGAAGGCGACGATCGTGATGAGCGCGACGGACGCGACGAGCAGGAGCCGCACGAGGTCGGGCGGGGCCGTGGCCGGGGCGGGCGTGCGGGTCATGCCCGGATCATGGCGCCTCGGGGACCTGTGGTGGTAGCCGGTCCCCGGCGGGCAACTAGGATTGGCCGAGCGCCCGCCCGTCTAGCGGTGCGCCCGACCAAGGGAAGGATCCTCGTGCTCCGCACTCGCGACGCAGGTTCGCTGCGCTCCGCCGACATCGCCACCACCGTCACCCTCGCCGGGTGGGTGGACCGCCGCCGTGACCACGGCGGGGTCGCCTTCATCGACCTGCGGGACGCCTCGGGCATCGCCCAGGTCGTCATCCGCGACGAGGACGTGGCCCACGAGCTGCGCTCGGAGTACGTCGTCCAGGTGACCGGTGAGGTCGCCCAGCGGCCCGAGGGCAACGCCAACCCGAACCTTGCGACCGGTGACATCGAGGTGATCGCGAGCGACGTCGTCGTCCTCAACGCGGCCGCCCCGCTGCCCTTCCAGGTGTCCGAGCACGCCGAGGACGGTGGCCAGGTCGGCGAGGAGGCGCGCCTCAAGTACCGCTACCTCGACCTGCGCCGCAAGGAGCCCGCCCACGCGATCCGGCTGCGCGCCAAGGTCAACCAGGCCGCGCGGCGCGTGCTTGACGACCAGGGCTTCGTCGAGATCGAGACCCCCACCCTCACCCGCTCCACCCCCGAGGGTGCGCGCGACTTCCTCGTGCCCGCGCGCCTGTCGCCCGGCTCCTGGTACGCCCTGCCGCAGTCGCCGCAGCTGTTCAAGCAGCTGCTCATGGTCGCCGGCATGGAGCGCTACTACCAGATCGCCCGCTGCTACCGCGACGAGGACTTCCGCGCCGACCGCCAGCCGGAGTTCACCCAGCTCGACGTCGAGATGAGCTTCGTCGACCAGGAGGACGTCATCGGCGTCGCCGAGCAGGTGCTGCGCGAGCTGTGGGCGCTCATCGGCCACGAGATCGACACCCCGATCCAGCGGATGACCTTCGCCGACGCGATGGCCCGCTACGGCACCGACAAGCCCGACCTGCGCTTCGGCCTCGAGCTCACCGAGCTCACCGAGTACTTCGCGAGCACCCCGTTCCGCGTCTTCCAGGCGCCCTACGTCGGCGCCGTCGTCATGCCCGGCGGCGCGAGCCAGCCCCGCCGCCAGTTCGACGCCTGGCAGGAGTGGGCCAAGCAGCGCGGCGCCAAGGGTCTGGCCTACGTCACCGTGGGCGAGGACGGCACGCTCGGCGGGCCGGTCGCCAAGAACATCACCGACGAGGAGCGCGCCGGCCTGGCCGCCGCCACCGGCGCCCAGCCGGGCGACGCGATCTTCTTCGCCGCCGGCAAGCAGAGCGAGGCGCGTGCCCTGCTCGGCGCCGCGCGCCTGGAGATCGGCCGCCGCACCGGCCTCATCGACGAGGACGCGTGGTCCTTCGTCTGGGTCGTCGACGCGCCGCTGTTCAAGCCCACGGGCGAGGACGACGACGTCGCCGTCGGCTCCGGCTCCTGGACCGCCGTCCACCACGCCTTCACCTCGCCCACCCCGGAGTGGGTCGACCGCTTCGAGGAGGACCCGGGCAACGCCCTGGCCTACGCCTACGACATCGTGTGCAACGGCAACGAGATCGGCGGCGGCTCCATCCGTATCCACCGCCGCGACGTCCAGGAGCGCGTCTTCGCGATGATGGGCATCGGCGAGGAGGAGGCGCGCGAGAAGTTCGGCTTCCTGCTCGACGCCTTCGCCTACGGCGCCCCGCCGCACGGCGGCATCGCCTTCGGCTGGGACCGGATCGTCGCCCTGCTCACCCGCTCGGACTCGATCCGCGAGGTCATCGCCTTCCCGAAGTCCGGTGGCGGCTACGACCCGCTGACCCAGGCGCCGGCGCCGATCACGCCCGAGCAGCGGCGCGAGGCCGGCGTGGACGCCAAGCCGAAGAAGGCCGAGCCGGCCGCCCCCACCGCCTGAGGTGGGGCGCCACCTCTTCCTCCGCGCGAACGCCGACCGCTGGCAGGAGGAGCAGGCCTGGGACGCCGACGGCGCGACGCTCCTGCTCGTGCGGGTGCGCCGCGCCGGCGGTGAGCGCCGTCAGCTCGTCGGCGCGGGGGAGCCGGGCGCACTCGCGTCCGCGCTCGCCCGCGCCGCCGCCGACGGGGCGCCCGCCGTGCCCTTCGGCCTGCTCACGCGCGGCACCTGGGACCGCGTCGGCACCGCGACGCGGGAGCACCTCGGCCTGCGCACCGGCCCGGTGTGGGACTGGATGTGGTCGCGGACCGTGCCACCCGCCCAGCCGGGGGAGGAGCGCGTCGGCCCGGTGACCGGCGCCGGAGCCGGCGAGGAGGTGCGGGCCTGCCTGGCCCGCGCGAACCCGGACACGAGCGCCGACCCCGCCGACCCCGACCTCACGTGGTGGGGCTACCGGGACGACGACGGCGTGCTGCGCGGCGTCGTCGCCGTCAACGCCCCCGCGGGTGGTCCCGTCCACCTCTCCGGGCTCGGCACCGACACGGGCTTCCGCCGCCGCGGCGTCGGCAGCGCGATGATGGCCGCCGTCACCCGGTGGGCGCTCACCGAGCACCCGCTCGTCCACTACGGCATCTGGACCGACAACGACGCCGCCCGGCGCATCTACACGCGCCTCGGGTACGCCGTCGGCCATGAGGTCGAGAACGTGATGAGCAAGTCCAGCGCCTAGATCTGCTGGCATCAAGCACTGAGGCTTGAGCGCTTCTCGCGGGCGTCGCGGCTCGTCCGGGACGTGCCACAAACGGGCGCGCACGAGGCCCGGAGGCGCGATCCGGCAAGGCTCAGCCCTCGTCGCCGGCCCCTGACGGCCGCGTTTGTGGCACGGCCCGGCGGCCGCCCCCGTCAGTGCGTGATGCCGATGCGCTCGTGGAGGCGACGCAGCGGCGCCGGAGCCCACCAGTTCCACCGGCCGAGCACCGTCATCGTCGCGGGGACGAGCAGCATGCGCACGAGCGTCGCGTCGATCAGCACGGTCACCGCCAGCGCGAGGCCCACCTGCTTGATGACCATGAGCTCCCCGGCGACGAAGCCGAGGAAGACGAGGGTGATGATGAGCGCCGCCGAGGTGATGATCCGCCCGGAGCGCTGCAGCCCCTGCTCGACGGCGGCGTCGTTGTCGTGGCCGGCGTCCCAGTACTCCTTGATCCGCGCGAGGAGGAAGACCTCGTAGTCCATCGCCAGGCCGAAGCCGAAGGCGACGACGACGACCACGACGTAGGTCTCCAGCCCGCCGATCGGCGTGAAGCCGAGGAGGTCCG
The DNA here is from genome assembly GCF_047302425.1 of Georgenia phoenicis. Lineage (NCBI taxonomy): Bacteria > Bacillati > Actinomycetota > Actinomycetes > Allobogoriellales > Allobogoriellaceae > Georgenia > Georgenia phoenicis. Next base: position 2,015,924 of record NZ_CP154855.1, read on the forward strand.
CGAGGTGCCCCTCCTGGAAGACCCACGTCGTCACGCCCAGCGCCGCCGCGAGGCCGAGCGCGTTGACGACGACCGCCTTGAGGGGGATGAGCACGGAGCCGGTCATGAGGAAGAGGAGGACGGCGACGGCGAGCAGGACGAGGCCGCCGGCCAGGGGCAGCCCGTCGGCGACGGCGCCGAGGAAGTCGACCTGGTTGGCGGCCTGGCCCACGACCCACGTGGGGAAGGGCGGGTCGAGCGCGCGCACGGCCGTGACGACGTCGGTCGCGACCTCGCCCCCGGCGTCGGTCGAGTCGATCTCGACGCCGACGACGGTATGCTCGCCCGTGGTGCCGGTGCTGATGGCCCCGGTGACGTCCGGCAGGCCGGCGACCTCCTCCTGCGCCCAGGCGTCGGCCGTCTCGACGTCCGTCTCGGCGACGACGAGGACGGGCGGAGTGGTCGCCGCCGGGTAGTTCTCCCCGAGGACGGAGATGAACTCCCGCTGGTCCGAGCTCGCGGGGATGAGGTCCGTCGTCGAGTTGCGCAGCTGCAGGCCGAGCACGGGCGAGGCGAGCAGGCCGAGGACGGCGACGACCCCGACGATGACGAACCACGGACGCCGGTGGACACCGCGGGCCAGCCGCGCGAAGACACCGTTCTCGGGGGCGACGTCGCCGAGCCGCGCGAGCTGGCGGTCGAGCGCGGGGACGCGGGAGAGCAGCGAGGGCCGCTGCAGCCGGCCGCCGAGGAGCACGAGCAGCGCGGGCACGAGCGTGAGCGCCGAGGCGAGCGCGATGACGACGACGGACACCCCCGCCGCACCGAGGGACCGGAGGATGTCGGGGGAGAGGACCATGAGGGAGCTGACGGCGACGGCGATCGTCACCGCCGAGAAGGTCACCGTGCGCCCCGCGGTGAGGACGGTCCTGCGCACCGCCTCCTCGACGACGGCGCGCCCGTGGGCGCGGCGCTTGCGCCGGCGCAGCGGCAGGCCGGTGCTGGCCGTCGAGGCGACGAGGTCGGCGACCTCCTCCCGGTAGCGCGAGACCATGAGGAGCCCGTAGTCGATGGACAGGCCCAGGCCGAGGACCGTGACGACGTTGACGACGACGGCGTCGAGGTCGATGACCTGCGCGAAGCCGAGGAGGGCGCCGAGGCCGCCGGCGATGGAGGCGAGGGCGCCGACGAGCGGCATGCTGGCGGCGAGGAAGCCGCCGAAGACGACGACCATGACGACGAGTGACAGCGGCAGTGCGATCGCCTCGCCGCGCACGAGGTCGGCCTCCACCTGACCGGTGACCGCCGAGACGATGCGCTCGGTGCTCGAGACGAGACCGGTGGCCTCCGGGGCGACCTCCGTGAGCTCGGCAGGCACCTCCTCCAGCCGGTTCTCGACGGCGGTGCGGGCGGTGTCGTCCTCGAGGTCGGGCTCGAGCTCGGCGATGAGGAGGAAGCCGTCCTCCGCGGAGGACACGAGGGAGGCGACGAGCGGGTCGGAGGGGCCCTCGGGGGAGAGGAACGGGTCGATGACCGAGGCGACGCCATCGAGGCGCTCGACCTCCTGACGTACGGGGATGAGCTCGGCCGCCAGCCCCTCGACGACCGCGGGGTCGGTGAGGTCGGTGCCCTGAACTAAGAGGGTGACCTCCTCTCCGCCCTCGGCGGAGGCCTCGAGAATGTCGCGCCCCTCCTGGCTCTCGGCGCCGGGGACCCGCGGCTCACCGGAGTGCAGGCGCGGGAACAGGCCCTCGCCGATCACTCCGAGGGCCAGCGCGAGGCAGGTCACGACGAGGACCGCCCAGACGGCGAGGGTCGTGCGGGGGCGACGGATGACGCCGCGGGCGAGTGGATCGAACACGGCGACCAGTCTCTCACCGCGCGCGCGGGCGAACCGGCACGTCCACGTCGTCGGCGTTGGCCGCGTGACGTAGCGTCGTCGTCGTGGCGACGACTCCCGAACCCGACACCGCATCCCTCGACCCGCCCCGCGCTGCCGGCCACGTCCGCCGTGAGTCGATCCTGCGTGAGCGCGCCCGTCGGGTGGTGGCCGGCAGCGGCCCGCCCACGCTCGCCATCTCCGCCCGGCGCCGCCAGTCCGAGCTCACCGCCGAGACCGAGCGCTCGGTCCTCGACCTCGTCCTGCGGGTGGGTGAGGCGATGATCGCGACGGGTGCGCCCGTCGCGGACGTCACCGCCGCCCTCCTGCGCCTGGCCGCCGCGTACGGCGTGACGAACTGCCACGTCGACATCACCTTCATCTCGATCTCGGCGTCCATCGACCGCGACGACGACCCCATCACCAAGATGCGGGTCATCAACGTGCGCACCTCCGACTACAGCCGGCTCGCCGACCTCTTCGCGATGGTCGACGCCGCCGCGGCCGGGCACCTGCCGCTCGAGCGTGCCCACACGCGCCTGGAGGAGGTCCTCGACTCCCCGCACCCCTACCGGCGCTGGGTCGTCACCCTCGCGCTCGGCGTCATGGCGGCCGGGGTGGCGGGCCTGCTCGGGGGCGGCTGGCTGGTCGCCGCCGTCGCCGCCGCGACGACGGCGCTCATCGACCGGGTGCTGCGCGTGCTGCGCCGCTGGGGCCTGCCCTACCTCTTCCAGCAGGCGACGGGCGCGGCCATCGCGACGCTCGTGGCGATCGCGATCCTGTGGGGCCAGGACCTGTTCGGCTGGGACAGGTCCGTGCTTCCCCCCTCCCTCGTCGTCGCCTCCGGGATGGTCGTCCTGCTGGCCGGGATGCAGCTCGTCGGCGCGGCCGAGGACGCGATCTCCGGATACCCGCTCACCGCGGCGGCGAAGTCCTTCGAGGTGGCGCTCTACACGGTGGGTCTCGTCGTGGGGATCGGCTTCGTCCTCGACCTCGGGCGGCGCTTGGGCGTGCCGCTGTACATCGGCGACGTCTTCGGCAACGCGCCGCCGGGGCTCGTGCAGGTCGTCTGCGGCGGTGTCATCGCCGGGTCGTGGGCGGTGGCGTCCTACACCCGGGCGGCGAACATCTGGCTCATCTCGCTCGTCGGCGCGGTCGCGGCGGGGGTCTACTACGGCGTCGACGCGCTGTGGCTCGGGCCGGCCGGTGCCGCGTTCTTCGCGGCGCTGCTCGTCGGCCTGCTCGCCGGGGTCATCGGGGATCGCGGCCGGCTGCCCAGCCTCGTCGTCTCGGTGTGCGGCGTGACCCCGATGCTGCCCGGCCTGTCGATCTACGCCGCGATGTTCGACTTCATCGAGGGCGGCGACGTCATCGGCGGCGGCCAGCTGGCGATCCGGGCGCTGTCGATCGGCCTGGCCCTCGCGGCCGGCGTCACGCTGGGGGAGTTCAGCGCCTCGCCACTGCGCTCGGAGATGGACCGCTGGGAGCGCCGCGCCCGCCGCCGCGCCCGCGGCGCCCGCATCTAGCGGTACCTCTCCCGCGCCGACAGCACAGTTACCGCCGGCAGTGCACTGACCGCCGACAGCCGGACTCCTCGTCGGCGCCCGAGTCGGTGGCCCGACGTAGGCTCCGACCGTGGACCTCTTCGACTCCGTGGGCGCCGACGACGCCGGCACCCCCGCCGCTCGTCCGGACGCGCCGCTCGCCGTGCGGATGCGTCCCGCCTCCCTCGCCGAGGTGGTCGGCCAGGAGCACCTCCTCAAGCAGGGCGCTCCGCTGCGGCGGCTCGTCGAGCCGGGCGGCAGCTCCCGTGCCTCCTCGGTCATCCTCTGGGGCCCGCCGGGCACCGGGAAGACGACGCTCGCCTACCTCGTCGCGCACGCCTCTGGTCGCCGCTTCGTCGAGCTGTCCGCGGTGACGGCGGGCGTCAAGGACGTCCGGCAGGTCGTCGAGGACGCCCGGCGCCGGCTGGTGAGCACCGGCGGGGAGACCGTCCTGTTCATCGACGAGGTCCACCGCTTCTCCAAGACCCAGCAGGACGCTCTCCTTCCGTCGGTCGAGAACGGCTGGGTCACGCTCGTGGCGGCGACGACGGAGAACCCGAGCTTCTCCGTCATCTCCCCGCTCCTGTCCCGCTCCCTGCTCCTCACCCTCCAGCCGCTCGAGGAGAAGGACATCCGTGCCCTCGTGGCGCGCGCACTGGCCGACGAGCGCGGCCTGGACGGCCGGTACGAGCTCGCCGACGACGCGCTCAACCACCTCGTGCGGCTTGCCGGCGCCGACGCGCGCAAGGCGCTCACCATCCTCGAGGCGGCCGCGGGCGCCGCTGGTGACGACGGCGAGATCGACCTCCCGACGATGGAGCGTGCCATCGACGTCGCGGCCGTCCGCTACGACCGCGACGGCGACCAGCACTACGACGTCACGAGTGCCTTCATCAAGTCGATGCGCGGCTCCGACGTCGACGCCGCGCTCCACTACCTCGCCCGGATGATCGTCGCGGGGGAGGACCCCCGCTTCATCGCGCGCCGCATCGTCATCGCGGCGGCCGAGGAGGTCGGCATGGCCGACCCGACGGCGCTCCACACCGCCGTCGCCGCCGCGGAGGCCGTCGCCTTTATCGGGATGCCCGAGGGTCAGCTGGTCCTGGCCCAGGCCGTCGTCCACGTCGCGACGGCGCCGAAGTCCAACGCCTCCTACCGCGCGATCGGCGAGGCCATCGCCGACGTCCGGGCCGGCAAGGCCGGGCCCGTCCCGCCGCACCTGCGCGACTCGCACTACGCGGGGGCGAAGAAGCTCGGCCACGGCACCGAGTACGTCTACGCCCACGACGTCCCCCACGCCATCGCCTCCCAGCAGTACCTGCCCGACGAGCTCGTGGGGCGCCGCTACTACGAGCCCCGCCCGCGTGGGCTGGAGCGCGACATCGCCACCCGCCTCGACCGCATCCGCGACATCCTCGACAACGGCTGACGCGCCGTCGCCCTCTCGGCGATATCTGTACTCTCGGCGATAACTGTGCTGTCGGCGGTATCTGTGCTGTCGGCGGGGTTTGGGGCGGGGCCCGGGTGCGGTGGAGGTCACAGGGGGGCTCCCCGGAGCGGGGGAGGGCGCTGGTAGTCTTGTCCGGTTGCCTTCGGGCAGCCACCTGGGGTCCCAGCCTTCATGGTCGGCCCCGCGCGGCGGGAGATCTCCCGCACGCGTGACGTCACAACGACAGGAAGTACACGCATGAGCAAGAACAACCAGGCACGGTCGCGCCGCCAGGTGCGCCTGTCCCGCGCCCTCGGCATCGCGCTGACCCCCAAGGCGGTCAAGCACTTCGAGAAGCGCCCCTACCCGCCCGGTGAGCACGGCCGCGCCCGTCGTCGGACCGAGTCCGACTACGCCGTCCGCCTCAAGGAGAAGCAGCGTCTGCGCGCCCAGTACGGCCTGCGCGAGGTGCAGATGCTCCGCACCTTCGAGGAGGCCCGCAAGGAGTCCGGCCTGACCGGTGAGTCGCTGGTCGAGCTGCTCGAGATGCGTCTGGACGCCCTCGTCCTGCGCGCCGGCTTCGCCCGCACGATCGCCCAGGCCCGCCAGGCCGTCGTGCACCGCCACATCCTCGTGGACGGCAAGCTCGTCGACCGCCCCTCCTTCCGCGTGAAGCCGGGCCAGGTCATCCAGGTCAAGCCGAAGAGCCAGACCATGACGCCCTTCCAGATCGCCGCCGCCGGTGCGCACCGCGACGTCCTGCCGGATGTCCCGGGCTACCTCGACGTCGCGCTGGAGAAGCTGCGCGCCCAGCTCGTCCGTCGCCCCAAGCGCGACGAGGTCCCCGTGACCTGCGACGTGCAGCTGGTCGTCGAGTACTACTCGCGCTGACCCACCCTGCCCGTCACCGCGCCCCGGGCGCCGGCCCCGCCGGTACCCGGGGCGCGGACATTTCCGGGTAGCCTGCCCGCAGCGCACACCCGCCAGCCCAAGGAGCCTGCAGATGAACATCGGCGACATCGCCGGGATCGTGGCCGCCGTCGCGTTCCTCGCGCTCGTGGCTTTCCTCGCCGTCCCTCTCCTCAAGGTCGGCAAGGTGCTCGACGCCGCGACCGACTCGGTCCGTGAGGTCACCGCCCACGCCCTGCCCGTCGTCGACGAGGCCGCCGCCACGATCGCGGCGAGCAACGCCCAGCTCGCGAAGGTCGACGCCGTGACCACCGCCGCCACCGAGGTCTCGCAGAACGTCTCGGCCCTCACGACGCTCGTCTCCGCGACCGTGGGCGGCCCGCTCATCAAGGTCGCCGCCTTCTCCTACGCCGTGCGGCGGGCCTTCCGGCGAGGCGCGTGATGCGTCGCACCGCCGTCGTGGGCGTCGTCGTCCTCGCCGTCGTCGTGCTCGCCGCCCCCGGTGTGCGTCGGGGGGTGGGCGCCCGGTTCGGGTCCGTCGCCGCCGGCGTGCGGTCCCGCGTCGAGGGCTTCCGCACCGACTACGCCGAGCGCGAGGCCGAGCTGCGCGAGCGCCTGCTGCCCGACGACGCCGTCGTCGCGGCCGCCGCCCGCACCCGCGCCGACCACCACTGACCTTCCGTCCCCTCCGACCCTTCCCCCGAGGTCCCATTGCGCACCGCCGAGATCCGCTCCCGCTGGCTCGAGTACTTCGCCAAGCACGACCACCACATCGCGCCGAGCGTGCCGCTCGTGTCGCCGGACCCCTCGATCCTCTTCACGATCGCCGGCATGGTGCCCTTCATCCCGTACATCGTCGGGACGCAGGAGGCGCCGTGGCCGCGCGTGGCCTCGGTCCAGAAGTGCCTGCGCACCAACGACATCGAGAACGTCGGGCGCACCACGCGCCACGGCACGTTCTTCCAGATGAACGGCAACTTCTCCTTCGGTGACTACTTCAAGGAGGGGGCGATCGGCTACGCCTGGGACCTCCTCACCACCTCCCAGGCCGACGGCGGCTACGGGCTGGACGGCGACCGCCTGTGGGTGACGACCTGGGACCAGGACACCGAGGCCCACGCCGCCCTCAAGGCGATCGGTGTGGACGAGCGGCACATCGTCCGCCTGCCCCGCGAGGAGAACTTCTGGGACACCGGCCAGCCCGGCCCCGCCGGCCCCTGCGCCGAGTTCCACTACGACCGCGGCCCCGAGTTCGGCCCCGAGGCCGAGGGCGGCACCGTGGACCCGGGCGGCGACCGCTACCTCGAGATCTGGAACCTCGTCTTCGACCAGTTCCTGCGCGGTGAGGGCACCGGCAAGAACTACCCGCTGCTGCGCGAGCTCGAGCACAAGAGCATCGACACCGGCGCCGGTCTCGAGCGCATCGCCTACCTGCTGCAGGGCAAGGCGAACATGTACGAGACCGACGAGGTCTACCCCCTCATCGCGACGACGCAGGAGCTCACCGGCCGCCGCTACGGCGCCGACGAGGAGGACGACGTGCGCATGCGCATCGTCGCCGACCACGTCCGCTCCGCGCTCATGCTCATCGGCGACGGCGTGCGCCCGGGCAACGACGGCCGCGGCTACGTCCTGCGCCGTCTCATCCGCCGCGCGGTCCGCTCGGTGCGCCTCCTCGGCGTCGACGAGCCGGTGCTGCCCGAGCTGCTCCCGGTGGTCAAGGACGCGATGGCCCCGTCCTACCCCGAGCTCGAGCGTGACTTCGCGACGATCAGCGACGTCGCCTACGGCGAGGAGGAGGCCTTCCGCCGCACCCTCGTCGCCGGCACCACCATCCTCGACACCGCGGTGAGCCGCGCCAAGGCCGCCGCCGGCGACACCGGCCGCGCCCAGCTGCCGGGAACGGACGCCTTCGCGCTCCACGACACCTACGGCTTCCCGATCGACCTCACCCTCGAGATGGCCGCCGAGCAGGGCGTGGCCGTCGACGAGCAGGGCTTCCGGGACCTCATGGCCGAGCAGCGCGAGCGCGCCCGCGCCGACGCACTGGCGAAGAAGTCGGGTCACGTCGACCCGGCCCACTACCGCGAGCTCCAGGACCGCCTGGGCGGCAGCACGATCTTCCTCGGCTACACCGACACGACGGCGGAGGCCCGGCTGGTCGGCCTCCTCGTCGACGGCCAGCCGGTGCCGGCCGCCACGGCGCCCGCCGACGTCGAGGTCGTCCTCGACCGCACGCCCTTCTACGCCGAGGCCGGTGGCCAGCTCGCCGACCAGGGCACGATCCGGCTCCAGGGCGGCGGCATCGTCACGGTCGACGACGTCCAGGCCCCGGTCAAGGGCCTCGTCGTCCACCGCGGCCGGCTCACCGAGGGCACAGTGACCCTCGACGAGACCGGTGTCGCGGCGATCGACACCGACCGCCGCATCGCGATCGCACGCGCCCACTCGGCCACCCACATGGTCCACAAGGCGCTGCACGAGTCCCTCGGCGAGCAGGCCACGCAGGCCGGCTCGGAGAACGCGCCCTCGCGCCTGCGCCTGGACTTCCGCCACGGCAGCCAGGTGCCCGCCGCCGTCATCGGCGAGATCGAGGAGCGGGTCAACACGCTCCTCGCCGAGGACCTCGAGGTCACCGACGAGATCATGGACATCGAGGACGCCAAGGCGTCCGGCGCGATGGCTCTCTTCGGGGAGAAGTACGGCTCGCGGGTGCGGGTCGTGTCCATCGGTGGCGACTGGTCCAAGGAGCTGTGCGCGGGCACCCACGTGCCGCGCACCGGCAACATCGGCCGGGTCACGCTCCTCGGGGAGTCCTCCATCGGCTCGGGCGTGCGCCGCGTCGACGCGCTCGTCGGGGCCGGCGCCTACGGTTTCCAGGCCCGCGAGCACGCGCTCGTCGGCCAGGTGACGAGCCTGCTCGGCGGGCGCCCCGAGGAGCTGCCCGAGCGCATCTCCTCCCTCATGAGCCGGCTCAAGGCCGCCGAGAAGGAGCTCGCCGCGGTGCGCCGCCAGCAGCTCCTCGCCGGCGCCGGCTCGCTCGTCGACTCCGCGCAGGACGTCGAGGGCACCCTCGTCGTCGTCCACGACGCCGGTGAGGTCGCCGGGGGAGACGACCTGCGCACCCTCGCCCTCGACGTCAGGGGACGGCTCGGGGACGCGCGTCCCGCCGTCGTCGCCGTCGCGGGCACGAGCAACGGCCGCCCGTCGGTTGTCGTCGCCACGAACGCCGGCGCGCGCGAGGCGGGCCTGCGGGCCGGTCAGCTCGTGCGCGGCGCCGCCGGACGCCTCGGCGGCGGCGGTGGTGGCAAGGACGACGTCGCCCAGGGCGGTGGCACCGACCCGGCGGCGGTGCCGGCAGCCCTCGACGGCGTGCTGGCCGACGTGAGGGGCGTGGTCGCTCGATGAGTGACCAGGCTCCGGCCTTCGCGCGCGGCCCCCGCATCGGCGTCGACGTCGGTGCGGTGCGGGTCGGTCTCGCGCGCAGCGACGCCGACGGGCTGCTCGCCACCCCCGTGGAGACCGTGACCGGTGAGCGTGCCACCCAGCTGGCGCGCGTGGCCGAGGTCGTCCGCGAGTCGGGGGCCACGGCCGTCGTCGTCGGTCTGCCGCGCCAGCTGTCCGGCGCCGAAGGGCATGCCGCCGCGCTGGCGCGGGAGTACGCTGAGGAGCTGGCGCGAGTGTGCGACCCCGTGCCCGTCAGGCTCGTCGACGAGCGGCTGACGACCGTCAGTGCCCACCAGGCGCTGCACCGGTCGGGCCGCCCGGGGCGGCGCCACCGGGCGGTGGTCGACCAGGTCGCCGCCGTCATGATCCTCCAGGCAGCCCTGGACCAGGAGCGCCGGACAGGTCACCCGGCGGGGGAGCTCGTCGACCACGGAACGGAGGCTGAGTCGTGAGCGACCTCTTCGACCAGGCGCTGCTGGCCGACGAGCCCGAGCCCCGCGCGCCCGCCGAGCGACGGTCGGCGCGCCGTGACCGCGCCGAGCGCAAGCGGCGCCGCCGCCGGCGGACCGCCATCGCCGTCGTGCTCAGCCTGCTCCTCGTCGCCGCTCTCGCAGTCGGTGTCTTCGTCGCCTTCCGCACCCTGTTCGACGGGGGCGAGGAGACCAGCGCGGAGGACTTCCCCGGCCCCGGCTCGGGCAGCGTCTCCGTCGTCATCGAGGAGGGCGCGACGGGCACCGCGATGGGTGACACGCTCACCGAGGCCGGCGTCGTCGCCTCCCGGCAGGCCTTCGTCGAAGCGTTCAGCGCCAACCCGGACGCCGCCCAGATCCAGCCCGGAACCTACGAGCTCATGGCCGAGATGCGCGCCGTCGACGCGCTCAACGCGCTCCTCAACCCGGCGAACAAGTCGGAGCTGCGCATCACCGTGCCCGAGGGCTGGCGCGCCTCCCAGATCTACGAGCGCATCGCCAGCGTCGCCCAGATCCCCCTCGAGGAGGTCGAGGCGGCCGCCGCGAACCGCGAGGCGATCGGGCTGCCCGCCCACGCCGCCGAGAATCCCGAGGGCTGGTTCGCGGCCGCGACCTACACCCTCGAGCCCGACGCGGGCGCCACCGAGATCCTCGCGGCAATGGTCGAGCAGACGAAGTCCACCTTCGAGTCGCTCGGGGTGCCTGCGGAGCGCCAGCACGACGTGCTCACCCGGGCCTCGATCATCGAGCACGAGGTGATTCACGACGAGGACCGCGGCAAGGTTGCGCGGGTGCTGGAGAACCGCCTGCAGAACTGCAGTGGCGACGGCCTCATCGGCATGGACTCCACGGTGAACTACGGCCTGGGACTGACTGGCGTACCCGACGCTGCGGCCCTCGAGGACGCGAGCAACCCGTACAACACCCGCATCCACCCCGGTCTGCCGCCCACCCCGATCGGCGCCCCAGGCTCCGGGGCCATCGAGGCGGTCCTCAACCCGCCGGAGGGTGACTGGTGCTACTTCGTCACGGTGAACCTCGACACGGGGGAGACGCGGTTCAGCGCCGACTACGAGCAGTTCCAGGAGGACCGGGCGGAGTTCCGTCGCTGGTACTCCGAGAACGCCGACGAGGGCTGACGTGAGCGGCGGTGAGCCGGGCGGCCCCGCGCTGCCCACCTACGACGTGTACCCGGCCAGCGCCCTGCCGGCCGGGGCGCGCCGGGCCGCCGTGCTCGGCAAGCCCGTCGCCCACTCGCTGTCCCCGGTCCTCCACGGCGCCGCCTACGCAGCGCTCGGCCTCGACTGGGTCTACGGCCTCGCGGAGGTCGACGACGCCGAGCTCGCCGGCGTCGTCGCGGCGCTGGACGGGGAGTGGGCCGGGCTCTCGCTCACCATGCCGCTCAAGCACGTCGCCCTCGAGGTGGCCGACGTCGTCGACCCCCTCGCCGAGGTCGTCGGCGCCGTCAACACGCTCATTGTCCAGCCCGGGCTCGTCGTCGGCGCCAACACCGACGTCCACGGCGTCGTCGCCGCCCTGCGCGAGGCCGCCGCCCGGGAGGAGTGGCGCCCGAGCGGCGCCGTCGTCCTCGGGGGCGGGGCGACCGCCGCGTCGACGCTCGCGGCCCTCGCCGAGCTCGGGATCACCGACTCCCTCGTCCTCGTCCGCAACCCCGCCCGCGCCGGGGCGCTGCAGCGCGCCGCGCACCGGATGGGCGTCCACGTGACGCTGCGCCGGTGGACGGCCGTCGAGCAGGCCGCCGAGGCCGTCCTGGGCGCGGACGTCACCGTCTCCACCCTGCCCGCCCACGCCGGGGACGAGCTCGGCGACCACCTCGCGGCGCGCGGCGGCACGGCCGGGCGGGTGCTCCTCGACGTCGCCTACGACCCGTGGCCCAGCCGCCTCGCCGCCGGGTTCACCGCCGGCGGCGGCACCGTCGCCCCTGGCTGGGCCATGCTCCTGCACCAGGCGGCCGAGCAGGTGCGCCTCATGACCGGGCGTCCCGCGCCGCTCGAGGCCATGCGGGCGGCGCTCACCGACGCCCTGGCCCTCCGTGCCGGCTGAGCCGGCCGCCACCCGGTGGCAGGCCCCGGGCGTCCTCGCTGCGGCCTGCGTCGTCGCCGTCCTCGTGACGCTGCTCGTCCACGGCTGGCGGCCCGACCTGCCCGCGGCGCTGCTCCTCGCCGTCGCCGGGGTGCTGCTCGCGGCCGAGGACCTCGCCAGCCACCGGCTGCCCAACGCCGTCCTCGCGCCCACCGCCGTCGCCCTCACGCTCCTCCTGACCGTCGCCGCCCTCGCCACGGGCGCGTGGGACGGCCTGCTGCGGGCGGCCCTCGCCGCGGTGGCGAGCGGCCTGGGCTACCTCGTCCTCGCCCTGCTGCGGCCCGCCGGGCTCGGCATGGGCGACGTCAAGCTCGCGGCGGTGCTGGGCGCGTGGCTGGGGTGGCTGGGCTGGGGCGCCGTCGTCCTCGGGGCCCTCGCGGGCTTCGTCCTCGGCGGGGTCGCCGGGCTCGTCCTCATCGTCGCCGGCCGCGCCACGCGCACGACGGCGATCGCCTTCGGTCCGTGGATGCTCCTCGGTGCGGCCGTCGCCAGTGCCGTCACGGTGCGGCTGGGGCCCGTCGTCGGCCTGTGAGCCGCGCCGTCTGCCGGACGCGCCGGGGTCGTGTCGGCGGGCCGTGGCAGGATGCCGGACATGCGTTGGTTGACAGCAGGTGAGTCCCACGGCGAGGCCCTCGTCGGTGTCGTCGAGGGGGTGCCGGCCGGGGTGGCACTGAGCACGGAGGAGCTGCGCACCGTGCTCGCGCGGCGCCGGCTCGGCTACGGCCGCGGCGCCCGGATGAAGTTCGAGCAGGACGAGGTCCGCCTGCTCGGCGGCGTCCGGCACGGCCGCACGATGGGCGGGCCCGTCGCCATCGAGATCGGCAACTCCGAGTGGCCCAAGTGGCAGACCGTCATGTCGGCGGACCCGGTCGACCCCAGCCTCCTCGAGGTGGATGCCGGTACCGGGGACACCAGGGAGATCGCCCGCAACCGGCCCCTCACCCGGCCGCGTCCCGGCCACGCCGATCTCGTCGGCATGACGAAGTACGCCCTCGACGACGCCCGCCCGGTGCTCGAGCGGGCCAGCGCCCGCGAGACGGCCACGCGCGTCGCGCTCGGCGCCGTCGCGGCCGCCGTGCTCGAGCAGGTCGCCGGCGTGCGGCTGGTCTCCCACGTCGTCGCCGTCGGTCCGGTCGACGTGCCCGAGGAGGCCCCCGCCCCTGGGCCGGACGACGTCGCCGCGCTCGACGCTGACCCGATCCGCTGCTTCGACCCCGCCACCTCCGCCGCGATGGTCGAGGAGATCGACGCCTGCCGCAAGGACGGGGACACCCTCGGCGGGGTCGTCGAGGTCCTCGCCTACGGCCTGCCCCCGGGCCTGGGCTCCTTCGTCCACGGGGACCGCAAGCTCGACGCCCGCCTCGCCGGCGCCGTCATGGGCATCCAGGCGATCAAGGGCGTCGAGATCGGTGACGGCTTCCGCACCGCACGCCGTCGCGGCTCCGTCGCCCACGACGAGATCGTCCGCGGGGCCGACGGCGTGCAGCGCACCACCAACCGCGCCGGCGGCGTCGAGGGCGGGATGAGCAACGGCGAGGTGCTGCGCGTGCGCGCCGCGCTCAAGCCGATCTCCACGGTGCCGCGCGCCCTGCAGACCATCGACGTCACCACGGGGGAGGCCGCCACGGCGATCCACCAGCGCTCGGACGTCTGCGCGGTGGCCCCGGCCGCCGTCGTCGCCGAGGCGATGGTCGCCCTCGTCCTCGCCGAGGCCCTGCTGGAGAAGACCGGCGGCGACTCCGTCGCCGAGGCCTCCCGCAACCTGCGCGCCTACCTCGAGTCGATCCCGGAGAGCATGCGATGAGCCAGACCGTCTCCCGAGCCCGCGTCGTCCTCGTCGGGCCGCCCGGCGCCGGCAAGACCACCGTGGGACTCGAGCTCGCCCGGCGCCTAGGCGTCGAGCTGCTCGACACCGACGAGGAGGTCGAGCGCCTCGAGGGGCGCACGATCAGCGACATCTTCATCGAGGACGGCGAGCCCCGCTTCCGCGAGCTCGAGCACGCGGCGGTGCTGCGGGCCTTGGCCGAGCACGACGGCGTCGTGGCACTGGGCGGGGGAGCGGTCGAGCACCCCGACACGCGCGCGGTGCTCCTCTCCGTGCCCGTCGTCTACCTCGAGGTGTCCATGGCCAAGGCGCTGCCCCGGGTCGGCCTCTCCGGCGCCCGGCCGCTCCTCGTCGAGAGCCCCCGCGCCCGGTGGAAGGCCCTCATGGACGCCCGGCGCCCGCTCTACCAGGAGGTCGCCGGCCTCACCGTCGACACCGACACCGAGCCCGTCGAGCGGCTCGCCACGCTCGTCGCCGAGGCGCTCGAGCGGGGCGACCTCGTCCCCCGGGACGCCGCATGACAGAGGCGCGGGTGCGGGTGCGGGCCGAGCACGAGTACGAGGTCGTCATCGGCCGCGGCCTCGACGGCGAGGTGGTGAGCGCCGTCGGGTCCGAGCCCCGCCGCGTGCTGCTCGTCCACCAGGGACCGCTCGCGGACCAGGCAGCCCGCCTCGGGGCGGCACTGGAGGCGGCCGGTCACGAGGTGCACCCCGCGCTCGTGCCCGACGGCGAGGCGGCCAAGACCGTCGACGTCCTCGCCGAGCTGTGGTCACGCCTCGGCCGCGCCGCCTTCACCCGGCAGGACCTCGTCGTCGGCCTCGGCGGCGGCGCCGCGACCGACCTCGCCGGCTTTGTCGCGGCCTCGTGGCTGCGCGGGGTCGCCGTCGTCCACGTCCCCACGACCCTTCTCGGCATGGTGGACGCCGCCGTCGGCGGCAAGGCCGCGATCAACACGCCGGAGGGGAAGAACCTCGTCGGCGCCTTCCACTCGCCGCGCGCCGTCGTCTGCGATCTCGACGCCCTCGCCACGCTGCCGCCCGAGGACCACGCCGCAGGGCTGGCGGAGGTCGTCAAGTGCGGCTTCATCGCCGACCCTCGCATCCTCGAGCTCGTCGAGGCGGACGCCGGTGCCGCCGCGCGCGACCCGGGCTCGCCCGTGCTGGCCGAGCTCGTCCGCCGCGCCGTGGAGGTCAAGGCGGAGGTCGTCTCCGCCGACCTGCGCGAGGCCGGGCGCCGGGAGTTCCTCAACTACGGGCACACCCTGGCCCACGCCATCGAGCTGAGCGAGGACTTCCGCTGGCGGCACGGGGACGCCGTCGCGGTGGGCATGGTCTTCGCCGCCGAGCTCGCCCGCGCGGCCGGCCGGCTCGGCGACACCGACGTCGCCCGGCACCGCGACGTCCTGCGCTCTCTCGGCCTGCCGACCACCTACCGCCAGGACCGGTGGCCGCAGCTGCTCGAGGCCATGGGCAGGGACAAGAAGACCCGCGGCACGACCCTGCGCCTCGTCGTCCTCGACGGCATCGGGCACCCCGGACGCCTCGAGGGCCCCGACCCCGCGCTGCTCGAGACGGCCTACGCCGCCCTTGCCAAAGGCTGAGCCCTTGATCGGTGAACATCAAGTGTCTAGCCTTGTGTCATGTTCGTCGTGACGGTCGACCAGAAGGCGAGCCGCACCCGCGGTGACGCCGTCCCGGCGCTTCTCGAGGCGGTCGCGGCCTGGCGCGAGCGGCAGCCGGCCGACCCCTTCGTGCTGCCCGTCGAGCGCACGGTCGGCGACGAGGTCCAGGGCGTGCTCTCCGACGCGCGCGCCGTCGTCGGTCTCGCCCTGCTGCTCCAGCGGCTGGGTGGCTGGAGCGTGGGCATCGGTGCCGGTGCGGTCGTCGAGCCGCTGGCCGCGTCCGCCCCCGCCAGCTCGGGGGAGGCCTTCATCCACGCCCGCACCGCCGTCGAGCGTGCGCGTGGTCGCGCGGTGAGCGTGCCGCTCGCCGTCGACGGCGCCTCGCCCGCGGCGGCCGAGGAGGCCGAGGCGCTGCTCCAGCTGCTCGCCGCCGTCGTCCGCCGTCGCAGCGACGCCGGCTGGGAGGTTGTCGACCTGCTCGAGGAGCTCGGCACCCAGCGGGCGGTCGCCGAGCGGCTGGGGATCAGCGCCCAGGCCGTCAGCCAGCGGCTCGACGCCGCGCTGTGGCAGGAGGAGGCCCGCCTGCACCCGCTGGCGGCCCGCCTGCTCACCACGGCGGGGGAGGCGGCATGAGCTGGGCCGGTGCCGGTGTCGTCACCGCTGCGCTCCTCGTCTCCGTCCTTCTCGGGCGGTGGGTGACCGGGCTCGTGCTGCGCCGGGTGGAGTCCGGCCCGCCCGGCAACGGGGTGCTGCGCGGAGGCACGTGGATCGGGATGCTCGAGCGCGCCGCGATCACCGGCACGGTCATGGCCGGGCTCCCGGAGGGGGTGGCCGTCGTGCTCGCGATCAAGGGCCTGGGGCGCTACCCGGAGCTGCGGGAGAGTCGCCCCGACCACGTGAGCCCCGCCGCGGAGCGCTTCATCATCGGCACGCTCACCTCCTACACGTGGGCCGGGGCGTGCGCCGTGCTGGGTCTGCGGGTGCTCGACGCGTTAGGCTGACTGCCGCTCTCTCGAAAGGACAACTCAGTGGCCACCACGAACGACCTCAAGAACGGCATGGTGCTCGTCATCGACGGGAACCTCTGGTCCGTCGTCGAGTTCCAGCACGTCAAGCCCGGCAAGGGCCCCGCCTTCGTGCGGACCAAGATCAAGAACGTGCTCTCCGGCAAGACCCTCGACAAGACCTTCAACGCCGGCGTCAAGGTCGAGACGGCCACGGTGGACCGCCGTGACATGCAGTACCTGTACCAGGACGGTGCGGACTACGTGTTCATGGACACCTCCACCTACGACCAGATCCTCGTCGGTGCCGACATCGTCGGGGACGCCGCGAACTTCCTTCTCGAGGGGCAGATCGCGACCGTCGCCACGCACGAGGGCCGGGTGCTCTACATCGACCTGCCCGCCTCCGTCGTCCTCGAGATCACCTACACCGAGCCGGGCCTCCAGGGCGACCGCTCCTCGGCCGGCACCAAGCCTGCCACCGTCGAGACCGGCTACGAGGTCCAGGTGCCGCTCTTCCTCGAGCAGGGGACCAAGATCAAGGTCGACACGCGTACCGGGGAGTACCTCGGCCGCGTGAACGACTGACATGGCAGCACGCAGCAAGGCGCGCACGCGCGCCGTCGACGTCCTCTACGAGGCCGACCAGCGGGCGCTGGCCGGGTGGGAGGTGGAGCTGCGCGAGCTCCTCGCGCAGCGCCTCCAGCACACCGCCGCGCAGACCGCGCTCCCGCAGTACGCGGTGGAGATCGTCGAGGGCGTGGCGGACCACGCCACCGAGATCGACGAGCTCATCACCACCTACGCCCAGGACTGGACGCTGCCGCGGATGCCTGCCGTCGACCGCGCCATCCTGCGCCTGGGCGTGTGGGAGGTCGTGTTCAACGACGACGTCCCCGGCGCCGTCGCCGTCGACGAGGCGGTGGCCCTGGCCACCAAGCTGTCCACCGACGAGTCGCCGCGCTTCGTCAACGGCCTCCTCGGCCGCATCCTCCAGCTGGAGGCCGGCGGTCGCTGAGCCGCCCACCGACGAGCCGGGTCCCCGCAAGGGGGCCCGGCTCTCGTCGTTCCCTGCCCGGCGCAACAAGCCCGCAACACGCCGGGACACCTGTCGAGCAGCGGGCGCAGCCCTGGACCTGGGCGCGAGATCGGCGCACCCTGCCCGTGAGGGCGGCGCACACCTGTCCACGATGCAAGACATTGGGCGTGTTGGGGGCCATCTCGTTCATCAGGGGGTAACCGAGGAGTAAAGTCCCCGCTGGCTGGGTCAACGGTGCCCCACTTCTGGTCAAGACAGTCGCACAGCAAGGGGAATGCACCATGGGCCCGATCCACGGAACCACGCCGCAGCCGGGGGCGCCGCCCCGCCAGGGTCTCTACGACCCCGCGTACGAGCACGACGCCTGCGGCGTCGCCTTCGTCGCCACACTGCGTGGGACCCCGGGCCGCGACATCGTCGATGCGGCTCTCACGGCCCTCGCCAACCTCGACCACCGTGGCGCCGTCGGCGCCGAGCAGGACACCGGCGACGGCGCCGGGATGCTCCTCCAGGTCCCCGACGCCTTCCTGCGCGCCGAGCTGCCCTTCGCCCTGCCCGAGCCGGGCCACTACGCCGTCGGGCTGGCCTTCCTCCCCGGCGGGAACGGCGCCTCGACGGAGCGCGCCGCCGCCGTCGCGAGCATCGAGCGCATCGCCGGCGAGGAGGGCCTGCGCGTGCTCGGCTGGCGCGAGGTGCCCGTCGTCGACCACATCGTCGGCCAGATGGCGCGCTCGACCATGCCCGCCTTCCGCCAGCTCCTCGTCACCGACGCGGACGGCGAGCGCTCCGGCGTCGCCCTGGACCGCCTCACCTACCGGCTGCGCAAGCGCGCCGAGCACGAGCTCGGCGTCTACTTCGCTTCGCTGTCCTCCCGGACGCTCGTCTACAAGGGCATGCTCACGACGGCGCAGCTGGCCGACTTCTTCCCGGACCTGCGCGACCCGCGCCTCGTCAGCGCCCTCGCGCTCGTCCACTCCCGCTTCTCGACGAACACCTTCCCGTCCTGGCCGCTGGCGCAGCCCTTCCGGATGGTCGCCCACAACGGGGAGATCAACACGGTGCGCGGCAACCGCAACTGGATGGGGGCACGCGAGGGCGTCGCGTCCAGCGAGCTGCTCGGCGACCTCGAGCCGCTGCTGCCGGTCTGCCCGCCCGGCGCGAGCGACTCCGCCTCCTTCGACGAGGTGCTCGAGCTGCTCCACCTCGGCGGCCGTTCGCTGCCCCACGCGGTGCTCATGATGATCCCGGAGGCGTGGCAGAACCACGCCGAGATGGACGAGGCTCGCCGCGCCTTCTACGAGTACCACGCGACGATCATGGAGCCGTGGGACGGCCCGGCGGCGATGACCTTCACCGACGGCACCCTCATCGGCGCCGTCCTCGACCGCAACGGTCTGCGCCCGGCCCGGTACGTCGTCACCGAGGACGGTCTGGTCGTGCTCGCCTCGGAGTCCGGCGTCCTCGACATCGACCCCGCGACCGTCGTGCGCAAGGGCCGCCTCGAGCCGGGCCGCATGTTCCTCGTCGACACCGCCGCGGGCGAGGTCGTCGACGACGAGGCCCTCAAGGACGAGCTCGCCGCAGCCGCCCCGTACGGCGACTGGCTGGCCGAGCACACGCTCCACCTCGCCGACCTGCCCGACCGCGAGCACGTCCTGCACTCGCGCTCCTCGGTCGTGCGCCGCCAGCAGGTCTTCGGCTACAGCGACGAGGAGCTGCGCATCCTCCTCGCACCCATGGCGCTCACCGGCGCGGAGGCGCTCGGCTCGATGGGCACCGACACCCCGCTGGCCGTGCTGTCCACGCGCCCGCGGCTGCTCTTCGACTACTTCGCCCAGCAGTTCGCCCAGGTGACGAACCCGCCCCTCGACTCGATCCGCGAGGAGCTCGTCACCTCCCTTGGCGGGGCGATCGGCCCGGAGCCGAACCTGCTCGCCGAGGTGCCCGAGCACGCCCGCAAGCTCGTCCTGCCCTTCCCGACGATCGACAACGACCAGCTCGCGAAGATCGCCCACGTCGGCAGCGCACGCGCGGGCAAGGGCCTGCGCTCCGTCGTCGTCTCCGGGCTCTACCCGGTGGCCGGCGGGGGAGCGGCGCTCGAGCAGCGGCTGGAGGAGATCTTCTCCGAGGTGGACGCGGCGATCGAGAACGGCGCCAGCTTCATCGTCCTGTCCGACCGCCACTCGACCGCGGCCCTCGCACCGATCCCCTCGCTCCTGCTCACCGCCGCGGTGCACCACCACACGCTGCGCCGGCGCACCCGGACCAAGGTCAGCCTCCTCGTCGAGGCCGGGGACGTGCGCGAGGTCCACCACGTCGCGCTCCTCGTCGGCTACGGCGCGGCGGCGGTCAACCCCTACCTCGCGATGGAGAGCGCCGAGGAGCTCGTCCACAACGGCGTCGTCACCGGCCTCACGCCGGAGCAGGCCGTCTCGAACGTCATCCGGGCGCTCGGCAAGGGCGTGCTCAAGGTGATGAGCAAGATGGGGATCTCGACGGTCTCCTCCTACCGCGGCGCGCAGGTCTTCGAGTCCCTCGGCCTGTCCCGCGAGCTCGTCGCCCGCTACTTCACCGGGACGCCTGCCCCGCTCGACGGCGTGGGCCTGGACGTCCTCGCCGCGGAGGTGGCCGCCCGGCACGCGACCGCCTACCCGCCGTCGGGCATCTCGCCCGCCTCCCGCCAGCTGCGCACCGGCGGGGAGTACCAGTGGCGCCGGGACGGCGAGCCGCACCTCTTCGACCCGGAGACGATCTTCCGCCTCCAGCACGCGACGCGGACCCGCCGGATGGACATCTTCCGTGACTACACGCGGCGCGTGGACGAGCAGTCCGAGCGGCTCATGACCCTGCGCGGCCTGTTCCGCCTCCGCGAGCGCGCCCCGATCCCGCTCGACGAGGTCGAGCCGGTGAGCGAGATCGTCAAGCGTTTCTCCACCGGCGCGATGTCCTACGGCTCGATCTCCGCCGAGGCGCACGAGACCCTCGCGATCGCGATGAACTCCCTCGGCGCGAAGTCCAACAGCGGCGAGGGCGGGGAGGACACCGACCGGCTGCACGACCCGCGGCGCCGCTCGGCGATCAAGCAGGTCGCCTCCGGCCGCTTCGGCGTGACGGCGGACTACCTCACGAGCGCCGACGACATCCAGATCAAGGTCGCCCAGGGCGCCAAGCCCGGTGAGGGCGGCCAGCTGCCCGGCACCAAGGTCTACCCGTGGGTCGCCGGCACCCGGCACTCCACGCCGGGCGTCGGGCTCATCTCCCCGCCGCCGCACCACGACATCTACTCGATCGAGGACCTCGCCCAGCTCATCCACGACCTCAAGAACGCGAACCCCGAGGCGCGGGTGCACGTCAAGCTCGTCAGCGAGGTCGGCATCGGCACGGTCGCGGCGGGCGTCGCCAAGGCGCACGCCGACGTCGTCCTCGTCTCCGGGCACGACGGCGGCACGGGCGCGAGCCCGCTCACCTCGCTCAAGCACGCGGGCGGCCCGTGGGAGCTCGGCCTGGCCGAGACCCAGCAGACGCTCATCGTCAACGGCCTGCGCGACCGGATCACCGTCCAGACCGACGGCCAGCTCAAGACCGGCCGCGACGTCGTCATCGCGGCGCTGCTCGGCGCCGAGGAGTACGGATTCGCGACGGCGCCGCTCGTCGTCGCCGGCTGCATCATGATGCGGGTGTGCCACCTGGACACCTGCCCGGTCGGCATCGCGACGCAGAACCCCGAGCTGCGCGAGCGCTTCACTGGTAGGGCCGAGCACATCGTCAACTTCTTCGAGTTCATCGCCGAGGAGGTCCGCGAGCTGCTCGCCTCCCTCGGGCTGCGCTCCCTCGACGAGGCCGTGGGCCGGGTCGACCTGCTCGACACCGACGCCGCGCTCGGCCACTGGAAGACGGCCGGCCTCGACCTCTCGCCCATCCTCGCGAGCATCGACCCGGCACCCGGCACCGCCCGCCGCCGCGTCCGCGCGCAGGACCACGGGCTCGACAAGAGCCTGGACGTCACGATCATCGAGCAGGCCCGTCCCGCCCTCGACGACGGCGTGCCGGTTCGTCTCGACCTGCCCGTGCGCAACGTCAACCGCACCGTCGGCACCCGCCTGGGCCACGAGATCGTCAAGCGCCACGGCGCCGCCGGCCTGCCCGACGGCACCGTCGACATCACCCTGCGCGGCACCGCCGGGCAGTCCTTCGGCTCGCTGCTGCCCCCAGGGGTGACCCTGCGGCTGCTCGGCGACGCCAACGACTACGTCGGCAAGTCCCTGTGCGGCGGCCGTGTCGTCGTCCGGCCCGAGGAGGAGTCGCGGCTCGTCGCTGCGGACAACACCATCGCCGGCAACGTCATCGGCTACGGCGCGACCTCCGGGGAGCTGTTCCTCTCCGGCCGGGTCGGCGAGCGCTTCTGCGTGCGCAACTCCGGCGCGACCGCCGTCGTCGAGGGGGTGGGCGACCACGCCCTCGAGTACATGACGGGCGGCACCGTGCTCATCGCCGGGCCCACCGGCCGCAACCTCGGGGCCGGCATGTCCGGTGGCACCGCCTACGTCCTCGACCTCGACCGCGGGCGGGTCAACGCCCCGGCCGTGGCCGACGGCGAGCTCCTCCTTGCCGAGCTCGACGCCGAGGACCGCTCGATCGTCCTCGACCTGCTCCGCCGCCACCACGAGCACACCGGCTCGGCCGTGGCCGCCGAGCTCCTCGCCGCCGCGGACGCCGCGTGCGCCCGCTTCACCAAGGTCCTGCCCCGCCGCTTCGCGGCCGTCTCCGCCGCCCTCGCCGACGCCGCCCAGGAGGGCCTGGACGCCGGCTCCCCGGACGTGTGGAGCACCATCCTGGAGGTGTCCAATGGCTGACCCCCGCGGTTTTCTCACCTACCGCGAGCGGGAGCTGCCCGCCCGCCGCCCGGTCCCGGTCCGCATCCTCGACTTCCGTGAGGTCTACGAGCGGCGGCAGGAGGACGCGGCGGCGCTCACCCGCCAGGCGACCCGCTGCATGGACTGCGGCGTGCCCTTCTGCCACGCCGGGTGCCCGCTGGGCAACCTCATCCCGGAGTGGAACGAGCTCACCCGCCGCGAGGACTGGGAGGGGGCCATCGGCCGGCTCCACGCGACGAACAACTTCCCGGAGTGGACCGGCCGCCTGTGCCCGGCACCCTGCGAGAGCGCGTGCGTCCTCGGTATCAACCAGCCCGCGGTGACGATCAAGAACATCGAGCAGTCGATCGCGGACACCGCCTGGGACCAGGGCCTGGTGACCCCCCAGGTGCCGGACCGGCAGACCGGCCGCACGGTCGCCGTCGTCGGCAGCGGCCCGGCCGGCCTGGCCGCGGCCCAGCAGCTCACCCGCGCCGGCCACACCGTGGCCGTGCTCGAGCGGGACGACCGCGTCGGCGGCCTGCTCACCTACGGCATCCCGGACTTCAAGATGGAGAAGACCCAGGTCGAGCGCCGCATCGCGCAGATGGAGGCCGAGGGCACGGTCTTCCGGGCGGGTGTCGACGTCGGCACCGACGTCACCGGCGAGGAGCTGCGGGAGCGGTACGACGCCGTCGTGCTCGCGCTCGGGGCCACCGTGCCGCGCGAGGTGCCCGTCCCGGGCCGTGAGCTCGGTGGCATCCACGTCGCGATGGACTACCTCGTCCAGTCCAACCGTGCCGTCGCGGGCGACGACGTCCCGGACCAGGTGACGGCGGCCGGGAAGGACGTCGTCGTCATCGGCGGCGGCGACACCGGCTCCGACTGCTTCGGCACGGCCCGCCGCCAGGGCGCGCGCTCGGTCACCCAGATCGACATCAACGTCCGCCGCGGTGAGGAGCGGGCGCCGGGGGAGCCGTGGCCGATGGACCCGCGCGTCTTCACGGTCTCCACCTCCCACGAGGAGGGCGGGGAGCGGATCTTCGGGACGGCGACCCTCGAGTTCGTCTCCGACGGCAGTGCGGGTGAGGGCCAGGTGACCCACGTGCGCATGGTCGAGGTCGTGCGCCACGCCGACCGCTCCACCACGCCCGTCGAGGGCACCGAGCGACTTATCCCCGCCCAGCTCGTCCTCATCGCCATCGGCTTCCAGGGGGTCCCGCGCGAGGGCCTGCTGGACCAGCTGGGCGTGGCCGTGGACGATCGTGGGCGTGTCGTCCACGACGAGACCTTCGCCACGTCCGTCCCCGGCGTCTTCGTCGCGGGTGACGCCGGCCGCGGCCAGTCGCTCATCGTGTGGGCGATCGCGGAGGGCCGCTCCTGCGCGGCAGCGGTGGACGAGTACCTCGACGGCGGCAGCGCGCTGCCCGTTCCCGTCACCGCGTCGAGCGCGCCGCTCGGCGTCGGTACCCCGGGCCTGGGCGCCTAACGGACCGGGAGGGGCGTCCACCATGGCGAACGTCCCTCTCGGCCGTCGGGATCGGACGATAGGCTGAGCACCATGCGTAGAGCAAAGATCGTGTGCACCCTTGGCCCGGCGACAGAGTCGGCCGACCAGATCCAGGCGCTCGTCGATGCCGGCATGGACGTGGCCCGGATCAACCGAAGCCACGGCTCCGCTGCCGAGCACGAGGTCGTCTACCACCGCGTGCGTGAGGCCGCCCAGGCCTCCGGCCGCGCGGTGGCCGTCCTCGTCGACCTCCAGGGCCCCAAGATCCGCCTCGGGCGGTTCGTCGAGGGGGAGGTCGAGCTCACCGAGGGCCAGACCTTCACCATCACCACCGAGGACGTCCCCGGCACCGCGGAGATCGCGTCGACGACGTACGCCGGCCTGCCGGGAGACTGCACCCCCGGTGACCGCATCCTCATCGACGACGGCCGCGTGGCCGTGCGGATCCTCGAGGTCGACGGCCCCCGCGTCATCACCCGCGTCGAGGTCCCCGGCCCCGTCTCCAACAACAAGGGCCTCAACCTCCCGGGCGTCGCCGTGAGCGTGCCCGCCCTGTCCGAGAAGGACAAGGAGGACCTGCGCTGGGGCCTGCGCCTGGGCGCCGACTTCATCGCCCTGTCCTTCGTCCGCTTCGCCGCGGACATCGACGACGTCCACGCGATCATGGACGAGGAGGGTCGTCGCGTCCCGGTCATCGCCAAGATCGAGAAGCCGCAGGCCGTGGAGAACCTCGTCGAGATCGTCGACGCCTTCGACGGCATCATGGTCGCCCGCGGTGACCTCGGCGTCGAGCTGCCGCTCGAGGAGGTGCCGATCGTCCAGAAGCGCGCCGTCGAGCTCGCTCGCCGCAACGCCAAGCCGGTCATCGTCGCCACCCAGGTCCTCGACTCGATGATCACCAACCCGCGCCCCACCCGCGCGGAGGTCTCCGACTGCGCCAACGCCATCCTCGACGGCGCCGACGCGGTCATGCTCTCCGGCGAGACCTCGGTCGGCCAGTTCCCGATCGAGGCGGTCCGCACGATGGCCCGCATCGTCGAGCACACCGAGGAGGACGGCCGCGAGCGCATCGCGCCGCTCGGCACCACCCCGCACACCCGCGGTGGCGTCATCACCAAGGCGGCCGCCGAGATCGGCGAGCTCCTCGGCGTGAAGTACCTCGTCACCTTCACCCAGTCGGGTGACTCCGCGCGCCGCATGTCGCGACTGCGCTCCTCGACCCCGCTCCTCGCCTTCACCCCCCTCGCCGCCACGCGCAACACGCTGGCGATGAGCTGGGGCGTGCAGACCTACGAGGTGCCCGAGGTCGCGCACACCGACGAGATGGTGGCGCAGGTCGACAAGGTCCTCACCAGCTCGGGCCTCGCCGAGGACGGCGACCGCATCGTCATCGTCGCGGGCATGCCCCCCGGCCAGGTCGGCAGCACGAACTCCATCCGCGTCCACAAGGTCGGCGAGCTGCCCAGCTCCAGCTGACCCCACGCACGCACGCAGTCAGCCCCGCCGGGTCCTCCCGGCGGGGCTGACTCGTCCCGCCTCCCGGGCGGGTGGTCAGGCCGGCGGTGGCGCGTCGAGCTCGCCGGCGATGCGCTGCTCGATGGCGTCGGTCGCGGCGGTCGGGAGGACGACCAGCCCCTCGAGCTCCCTGGTGGCGCGCCGGTAGGCGGACTGCCGCTCGTGCCGTCCGGCGCCGGGGTCCTCGGCCAGCGCGAGAAAGCGCTTGGCCCGGGCGAGTGCCTGTTGCTCCGCCGGGGAGAAGTCCGAGCTGCGCCGCCGGCGGGCCTCCTGTTCGGCCCGGTCGAAGGCGGTCTCGTAGCGTCGTACCGCCTCCTGGTACGCGGCGAGGTCCGCAGGTTCCCGGAGGAGCTGGTCCGGGTCGTCCGGGCGGGCCGCGTCCGCGTCGCGGCGCGCGCGGTGGAAGTCGACGGTGAGGGGCTCGCGCATGTCGGTGATGAGCGGGTAGTCGATGAGCGCGGCGATGTCGAGCTCGTAGCGCAGCCACCGGGCGTTGACGGCGTCGTGGCGGGCGAGGGCGCGCTCGACCGCCGTGCGGGTGGCGGTGGCCTGCTCGGCTGCGGCGGCCGTGGCACCGTACTTGATGCGCGCGAGCTCGAGCCGGTCGCGCCGGCGCCGCTCGTCCCACTTCCGGAGGTTCTTGGCGGCCGCGCCGACGGAGCTGCCGAAGATGGCGCCCACGGGGAACACCAGCCACCAGTAGTCGCCGATGAACTCGAAGAGGTTCACGCTCGGGAGTGTAGCGACGCACGTCACTGCGGATGTCGGTACCCGCGCCTAGCCTCGGGACCAGGGGGAGGCGACATGCCGTTCATCAGGGAGACCGAGGGCCGCTGGCGTCCGTGCGCCACCGTGGACCTGCGTCAGCTGCCCGAGCGCCGCCGGACGCAGGTGCTCTTCGAGGTGCTCGACGAGTTCGGGCACACGCGCCTGCCTCCGGACGGGCGCGACCCCGCCGGCCGCACGTGGTCACGGGCAGCCGTCCAGCACGTCGTGCCGGCCGGCTTCGTCACCGACCTCGCCTCCGTCCCGGCACCGCTGTGGGGCGTCATCGCGAGCTACGGCCGCCAGACCCTCCCGGCCGTCCTCCACGACCTGCACTACGCCGCCGCGCGCGCAGCTCCCACCGCCCCGCACGCGCGTCGGGTGCGGCGCGAGGCGGACGAGCTCTTCTGTGCCACCCTCCGGGAGACCGGGGCGGGCCCGGTGCGGCAGTGGCTCATGTGGGCGGGGGTCCGCTCCTTCGGGAGTCCGGCCGTCGTCGTGCCGCTCGTCGTCCTCGGGGTCGTGCTCCTCGCCCTGGGCGTGCTGAAACTGGCCGGGCAGCTCACGGTGCCGTCGCTGGCGCTGGCCGCGGGCGGTGTCGCCCTCGGCGGGCTGCTCGCCTCGCTCGTCGTCACGAGCGTCGAGGAGCACGGGGGAGCCGTCCGACTGCGGCTGCGCAGCCTGGGTGGCCTGCTGGCGGCGTGTGCGCTCGTCCTCGTGGCTGCGCCACCGGTCGTCGTCGTCATCGTCGTCACGACCCTCGTCCGGCTCGTCGTCGAACTGGGAGAACGGCCTGCCGCTGCGAGCGGGAGTGCGGAACAGGAGACCGCGCCGACGGCGCGGATCGCGTGGTCCCCGCTGGTGGCCAGAGTGCCGCCACCGGCGGGCTGAGCGGACCGTGATCGCGGGGCCGCCGGCCCCGCGATCACCTCACGCTGCTCAGATGCGGCAGAAGAGCCACCACGGGATGGCCTGGCAGAAGGAGGCCTGCGGGGTGATCTCGCCACCGCCCGGGTTCGAGACCACGGGGCGCGTGACGGTGCCGCCGGACGTGCCGGGCAGCTCGTGGCTGCCGGGGACCGACGCGGCCGCCGGCGCCATGGACAGGCCGACGACCGCCAGGGCGACGGCGGCGGTACGGGCGATGGTGCGCTTCATCAGATCCTCATTCGGGTGAGAAGGGTGTGGAGGGTCGACCACATCGTCCCGACCGCGGGACAGGGGCGTCATCCTTCTAAAGTCGGAAGACGTTCCTCCGTCGGGACGATTTGTGGTCAGGTGCCGATTAGCGGACCAGGCGGCGTTCGTAGGCGTAGACGACGATCTCGAGCCGGGAGCTGACCCCCATCTTTCGCATGATTGACGAGACATGCGTCTTGACGGTGGTCTCGGCGACGAAGAGCTCCTCGGCGATCTGGCCGTTGGAGCGCCCGCGGCACAGCAGCTCGAGAACCTCCTGCTCGCGGCTCGAGAGCCCGATGTCGGAGGCGTCCGACGAGCTCGGCGTGCGCAGGAGGTAGTTGTCGATGAGCCGGTCGGTGGGGCCGGGGGAGACGACCCGGTTGCCGCTGTGGGCCCGCCGGATGGCCTGGACGAGGTCCTGGGGGCTCGTGTTCTTCAGCAGGAAGCCCGCCGCCCCGGCATCGAGCGCCTCGAGGAGGAACTCGTCCTCGTCGAAGGTCGTGAGGAGGACGATGCGCAGCTGCGGGAACTCCTTGCGCAGCTGGACCGTCGCCTCGATCCCCGTCATCGTCGGCATCTGGATGTCCATGATGACGAGGTCGGGGTCGTGCCGGCGCACGAGGTCGCGTACCTGCGAGCCGTCCTCCGCGGTGTCGACGACGTCGATGTCGTCCGCCGTCGCGATGTAGCTCTGGAGCGTGGTGAGGACCATGGGGTCGTCGTCCACGAGCAGCACGCGGATCGTGGCGTTGTCGGTGGGGCCCTCGCTGGCCTCAGTGCTGTGCGGCACGCTCTACCTGTCCTTCACTCGTCGAGCCGATCGTCGGGATGGAGGCCTGGATGATCCATCTCCCATCATGATGACGTACGAGGAGGCTGCCGCCGACCGCCTCGACGCGCTCGCGCACGCCGATGAGGCCGACGCCGGAGCTGAGGGCGCCGTCCTCGGTGGTCCCGTCGCGGGCGTCGTTGAGGAAGAGGGCCCGGGTCTCGACCTCGGTGCGCTCGATCATCACCGTGCACGGCGCGCCCGGGCGGGCGTACTTCGCCATGTTGGCGGTGCACTCCTGGATGACGCGCACGAGCGCCGTGCGCACGGAGACCGGCAGTGGTGAGTCCACCCGGTCCTCGACGTGCACCTGGAGAGTGTGCCCGGCGCGCTCGAGGGAGACGCGGGCGTCGTCGAGCGCGCGCTGGAGGGTGGGAGCGGCAACAGCGACAGGGGCTGGAACGGGCTCCGCCCCGGGCCGGCGGCTGCTGCCGTCCTCCGCGCGGAGGATCTTGAGCACGCCCCGCATGCTCACGACGGACTGGCGCCCGACGGCGATGGCGTGGTCGATCTCCTCGACCACCTTGGGATCCTTGATCCCCGAGAGCTTGGCACGCTCCAGGGCCATGATCATCGAGGTGATGTCGTGGATGGAGGTGTCGTGCAGCTCGCGGGCGAGGTCGCGCCGCTGGCGCGTGAGCTGCGCGGCGGAGCTGCGGCGGATCCGGTCCACGGACGTCGACATGAAACGAGCGCCCTCGCCGACGACGCACGGCACGAGGAAGACGGTTACCCAGGTGGCGAGGTCGGCGAGTGGCTGCTCGGTGCGCTGCACCGTGGTCAGCGCCGCGATGACGGCGACGACGTACGCGTAGCCGATGGGCCGTGGACGCACGGCGATGAGCACACCGGCAACGACAAAGGACGCGACGGTCGTCACGGAGAAGGGGTGGAAGCCGATGAGCATGTCGGCGACGGCGAGCGGGAGTGAGATCGCCGCGGCCACGACCGGCCAGCGCCCCAGGCCGTAGAGGACCAGGACGGCGGCGACCTGGACGATCGTCAGGCTCGTCGGCAGGTCGTCGACCTCGCTGATGTACAGCTCCCACGCGAGGAGGCAGGTGACGGCGACGTAGAGGAGCAGGCGGGCGCGCGCCGCCCACCGCGTCTGGGTGTCCGGCTCCCGGCCCATCCGCGAGGCGGCCCGGGCAGTGGCCGCGCTGATCCGGTCTCTCACGTCCATCACGGCGAATGCTTCCACACCCGGGCCGTCCGCGGTGCGTCCTTCAGCTCCTCCGGGCGTGCGGCGGACGGCCCGGCCGCCGATGCTGGGCCGATGGCACGTACGTCAACACGCTTCGCGCCCGCCTCCGCGCTGCGCGCCGTCGCGGCGGCCGGCGGGCAGGTCCTCGGCGTCGCCCTCGGTGCGGTGGGCCGGGTCCGGCGCGGCAAACCGCTCCACCCGCGCGGCACGGTCCACGACGCGACGCTCACGGTCTGGGGTGCCGAACGGGCGTGGCGGGTGCCGCTGCTCGACGAGCCCGGTGAGTACCGGTGCGTCGTGCGCGCCTCCCGGGGAGCCGGACTGCCCCCGCCCCTGCCGGACGTGCAGGGCCTCGCGATACGCCTGGAGGACCCGACCGTCGACCTCCTCCTCAGCACCACCGGCGTCGGGCGGGTCACCCGCTTCGTCCTGCTGCCGCGCCGTACCGAGCGCCGGGCGATGACGACGCTCCTGCCGGTCCGTACCGCCGCCGGTCCGCTCCAGCTGCGCCTGACCCCGGCCGCTGCGGCCGCCGGGGCCCGCACGTGGCTGCTGAGCGCCGCTCGCGGAACAGGACCGTGGGAACCCGTGGGCCGGCTCGTCGCCGCAGCCCAGCCCCGCCACCCGGACCCGGACCCCCCGATCCGCTTCGACCCGGTCCGCCACCTGCCGGCGGGCGTCACGCAGTACCCCTGGGTGCGGCTGGTGCGCGACCCCGCCTACGTCCGCTCCCGGCAGTGGTCCCCGGCGTCACACTGGCGCTCCCGTCGGAGTGCGGGGTCGTGACCGCCGCGTGATAGTGGGCGGGGTCCACGACCCGGCCCACACAGCCGACCGGGCGACCCACGAGGAGGCACGATGTTCTTCCACAAGCAAGAGCTGCAGTTCAAGGCCACTCCCGACAAGCCGGACGCCGTCTACGCCCGCAAGCTCCAGGAGGTGCTCGGCGGCCAGTACGGCGAGATCAGCGTCGCCATGCAGTACGCGTTCCAGGGCTGGAACATGCACATCCCCGGCAAGTACCGCGACCTCGTGTTCGGCATCGGCGCCGAGGAGTTCGGCCACGTCGAGATGCTCGCCGTCATGATCGCCCAGCTCCTCGAGAAGTCGCCCCTCGGGATCACCGACGAGGCGGTCCAGTCCGACCCCACCGTCGCCGCCGTCATCGGTGGGACCGACGTCCAGCACGCCATCGTCTCGGGTGCGGGCGCGCGTCCGGTCGACTCGATGGGCAACCCCTGGCAGGGTTCCTACATCACCGCGAGCGGCAACCTCCTGGCCGACTTCACGGCCAACGCGAACGCCGAGATGCAGGGCCGGATCCAGGTCGCCCGGCTTTACCACATGACCGACGACTCCGGCGTGCGGGACATGCTCGCCTTCCTCCTGGCGCGCGACACCATGCACCAGAACCAGTGGCTGCGGGCGGTCGAGGAGCTCAAGGCCGACGGCCTGGAGGAGCTGCCCACGCCGAGCAACTTCCCGCAGAAGAAGGAGCACACCGAGGTCTCGTACCAGTACCTCAACTTCTCTGACGGCCAGCAGGCCAAGGAGGGCAGCTGGGCCTCGGGCCCGTCGCTCGACGGCAAGGGCGAGCACACGTACCACGACGGTCCGACGACGTCGGCCCCCATGCCGCCGCCCACCCGCCCCGACGCGCGGCTCTACGGCACCACGGACGTGCCCAATCGCGTCGAGAAGATCGCCGGGACGGTCCAGGACAAGCTGCACCGCGAGTAGTCCGCTGGACGGGGGCCGCGTTCGTCGCGGCCCCCGTCCAGCGCACCCCGACGGGAGGAGACGGGATGGTCAGGCGGCACGACGTCGTCGTCGTCGGAGGCGGGAACGCCGGGATCTCCCTGGCCGCGCGGCTGCGCCGGCTCGGCTGCCCGGACGTGTGCGTCGTCGCACCCGACACGGACCACCTCTACCGGCCCCTGCTCAACTTCGTCGCGGGCGGCCAGGCGCCCTTCGAGCGGCTGACCCGGCCGATGAGCAGCGTCGTCCCCGACGGCTGCACGTGGGTGCGCGGCCTGGCCGTGTCCGTAGACACGGCGGCGCGCGAGGTGACCACCGACGACGGCGAGCGGGTGGGCTACACCGACCTCGTGCTCGCTCCGGGCATGGAGCCCGACATCGCGGCGACGCCGGGACTGGGGGAGGCGATCGACCTCGGGTGGGCGCGCACCTCCTACCTGCGCCAGACCGTCGAGGAGACCTGGGACGCGATCCGCGCCACTGACGGCGGCCGGGTCGTGTTCACGGTCCCGCCCGAGCCGGCACCGGCCGGCGGGACGGCGCTCAAGCCGCTCCTCCTCGCCTGCGACCACTGGCGGGAGCGCGGCGTGCTCGACCGCGTCGACGTCCACCTCGTCACCCCCTACGACGCCGTCCTCGACCTGCCCTTCCTCGACCGGCACCTCGCGCCGGCCCTCGAGCGCTTCGGCCTCACCGTGCACCACCGGGCCACCGTCGCCGCGGTCGACGCCAGGGGCCGATCCCTGACGATCGACAGCGACAACGGCACCCGCGAGCTCGAGGACGTCCGCTGGGCGTCGGTGGTCCCGCGCTACCGGGCACCGGAGTGGGTGCGCCCCTTCGCGGGGGACCACCCGGCGGGACTCGTCGACGTCGACCCCGAGACCCTCGCGCACCGCACGGTCCCCCGGGTGTGGGCGCTCGGCGACGTCGCGGACACCGGCACCCGTCCCTCCGGCGGGGCGCTGCGCCGGCAGGTGGAGATCCTCGCGGACAACATCCAGGCGGCCCGCAAGGGGAGGGAGCCGCGGCGCTACGACGGCTACACGGTCATCCCCGTCACCGTGGACCGCCGCCGGCTGTCGCTCGCCGAGTTCGACCGCCACGGCACCCCGACGCCGAGCATCAGCGCGGTCGACCTCACCGTCCCGCGCCGGGCGCTGTGGTTCTTCGACCGCTACGTCGAGCCCGTCGTCTACTACCACCGGCTGCTCAAGGGGAAGGTCTGAGCCGCGCTCGGTGCCCCGGGCGGGACTCGAACCCGCACTGTGCTGATTTTGAGTCAACCGCCTCTGCCGATTGGGCTACCGGGGCGAGCGCGCCACCACCCTAGCGGCGGCGTCTGCCACGGCCCAACCCGGGTCCGGGACCTCCGCCGGGCGAAATGCCCCGAAGATCACGTCCGCGACGGGGGTGGCGCCGGGCCGGACGGGCCCCCGGGCGAGTAGGCTTGTCGCCGTGAGTGAGAACAACGAAGCCGGCCCGGTCGAGGCTGCCACCGCCGATGACATCGTCCTGCCCGTCCGCGAGGACGTGCCGAAGGCCCCCGAGGGCGACGCCCGCCGCGTCGTCGTCGCCGAGGACGAGACCCTCATCCGTCTCGACATCGTCGAGACGCTGAAGGAGGCCGGCTTCGACGTCGTCGGCGAGGCGCCGGACGGCGAGACCGCCGTGCGACTCGTCACCGAGCTCGAGCCCGACGTCGTCGTCATGGACGTCAAGATGCCCGGCATGGACGGCATCTCCGCGGCCGAGAAGATCATGGCCGACCGCACCTGCGCCGTCGTCATGCTCACCGCCTTCTCCCAGGCCGAGCTCGTCGAGCGGGCCCGCGACGCCGGGGCGATGGCCTACGTCGTCAAGCCCTTCACGACGGCGGACCTCCTGCCCGCGCTCGAGATCGCCATCTCGCGCTTCCAGGAGATCAGCTCCCTCGAGTCGGAGATCGCCGACCTCAACGAGCGCTTCGAGACCCGCAAGCGCGTCGACCGCGCCAAGGGCCTCCTCATGACGAAGATGGGCCTGACCGAGCCCGAGGCCTTCCGCTGGATCCAGAAGACCTCGATGGACCGTCGCCTCACCATGCGTGAGGTTGCCGACGCCGTCATCGACCAGGTCGGCGCCAAGTAGTCGGTCGGCCGCCTACGGGCGGTCGACGAGCATGCACGTGAGACGGGCGGTGCACACGCGCCGCCCGTTCTCGTCGTCCACGGCGACCTCGTAGGTCGCCAGCCGCCCCCCGCGGTGCAGCGGGGTGGCGACGGCGGTGACCCAGCCCTCGCTCACCGCGCGGTGGTGGGTGGCGTTGAGGTCGACGCCGACGGCGCCGCGCCCCTCGCCGGCGTGGAGCGTGGCCGCGACGGAGGCGACGGTCTCCGCCAGGGCGGCCGAGGCGCCGCCGTGGAGCAGACCGACGACCTGCGTGTTGCCCTCCACGGGCATGCGCGCGGAGACGTGCTCGGGGCTCGCGGTGAGGAACTCGATGCCGAGCCGCTCGGTCAGCGTGCCCACCCCTCCCACGGAGTCCTGGAGGCGGGCGAGGAGCTGCGGGTCGGTGCCGGTCATGCGCCTCAGGGTGCCACGGGTGGCCCGGCGGTGGAGCGCGCTGTCGGTGGCGCCACCTAGGGTTGGGGGCGTGAGCACGAGCACCGACCGCCCCCGCCTCCTCCTCGTCGACGGCCACTCCATGGCCTTCCGCGCCTTCTACGCGCTGCCCGTGGAGAACTTCTCGACCACCACCGGTCAGCCGACCAACGCCGTCTTCGGCTTCACGTCGATGCTGATCAACCTGCTCGCGGGGGAGGAGCCCACGCACGTCGCCGTCGCCTTCGACGCCGGGCGCACGACCTTCCGCACCGAGCAGTACAGCGAGTACAAGGCCACCCGCGACCAGACCCCCGAGCCCTTCCGCGGCCAGGTCGACCTCATCGTCGAGGTGCTCGACGCCATGGGAATCCCGCACCTCACGAAGGAGGGCTTCGAGGCGGACGACATTCTCGCCACGCTCGCCACCCAGGGCGCCGCCGCGGGCCTCGACGTGCTCGTCTGCTCGGGTGACCGCGACTCCTTCCAGCTCGTGCGCGAGGACGTCACGGTCCTATACCCGGTCAAGGGCGTCTCCTCGCTCGCGCGGATGACGCCCCAGGCCATCCTCGACAAGTACGGCGTCAGCCCGGAGCGCTACCCGGACCTCGCCGCGCTCGTCGGCGAGACCAGCGACAACCTGCCGGGTGTGCCCGGCGTGGGCCCGAAGACGGCGGCCAAGTGGATCGCCGCCTACGACGGCCTCGAGGGGATCCTCGCGCGCGCCGAGGAGGTCGGCGGCAAGGCCGGCCAGTCGCTGCGGGACAACCTCGAGCAGGTGGCCCTCAACCGCAAGCTCAACCGGCTGCTCACCGACGTCGAGCTGCCGTTCAAGGTCGACGACCTCGGCCGCCGGCCGGTCGACCGGGAGGCCGTCCACTCCGTCTTCGACGCGCTCGAGTTCGCCGTCTTGCGTGAGCGGCTCTTCGCCAGCCTCCCGGCGGAGGCGGCGCCCGCGGCCGACCAGAGCGTCGACGTGTCCGTCACCGGCCTCGGGCCGGGGGAGCTCGCGGGGTGGCTCGAGCCGCGCCGCGGACAGCTGCTCGGCCTCGAGGTCACCGGCACCGCCGCGCAGGGCACCGGGGACGCGTGGGCGCTGGCGATCGCCGACGACGCCGCCACTGCCGTCACCCTCGACCTCACCTCGGTCACGCCCGAGGACGAGGCCGTCCTCGCCGCCTGGCTCGCCGACCCTGCCGCTCGGAAGACCCTCCACGACGCGAAGGCGGCCGCCCACGCGCTGTCCGGCCGCGGCCTCGCCCTCGAGGGCATCGCCTTCGACACCGCCGTCGCCGCCTACCTGTGCCGCCCCGACCAGCGCCGCTACGACCTGGCCGACCTCACCCTGCGCCACCTGCGCCGCGAGCTCGCCGCCGAGGAGGACGCCTCCGGCCAGGGCATGCTTGCCCTCGACGACGGCGACGCCGGCCGCCAGGCGGGGGTGCGCGCCGTCGCCGTCCGTGACCTCACCGAGGTGCTGCAGGGCGAGCTCGAGGACCGCGGCGCCGGGCACCTCCTCGCCGACCTCGAGCTGCCGGTGCTCGGTGCGCTGGCCCGGATGGAACGGGCCGGGATCGCCGCCGACCTCGAGTACCTGCGCGAGCTCGAGTCCCGTTTCGGCGCCGCCGTCGACGACGCCGCCTCCGCCGCGTACGCCGTCATCGGCCACGAGGTCAACCTCTCCTCCCCGAAGCAGCTCCAGGAGGTGCTCTTCACCGAGCTGGAGATGCCGAAGACGAAGAAGACGAAGACGGGCTACACCACGGACGCCGACGCCCTGGCGGACCTCTTCGTCAAGACCGAGCACCCCTTCCTCGCCCACCTGCTCGCGCACCGTGACGCGATCCGGCTGCGGCAGACGGTCGAGGGCCTGCTGCGCTCGGTCGCCTCGGACGGCCGCATCCACACGACCTTCCACCAGACCATCGCCGCCACCGGCCGGCTCAGCTCCACCGACCCGAACCTCCAGAACATCCCGGTGCGGACCGAGGAGGGGCAGCGCATCCGTCGCGGCTTCGTCGTTGGCGAGGGCTACGCCTCGCTGCTCACCGCCGACTACTCCCAGATCGAGATGCGCATCATGGCGCACCTGTCGGGGGACCCGGGGCTCATCGAGGCCTTCCGCAGCGGCGAGGACCTCCACTCCTACGTCGGCTCGCGCGTCTTCGAGGTGCCCACCGACCAGGTGACGAGCGCCATGCGCGCGAAGATCAAGGCGATGAGCTACGGCCTGGCCTACGGTCTGTCGGCCTTCGGGCTCTCCCGCCAGCTGCGCATCGAGGTCTCCGAGGCACGCACCCTCATGGACGACTACTTCGAGCGCTTCGGCGGGGTGCGCGACTACCTCGCCGGCGTCGTCGACGAGGCGCGCCGCACCGGCTACACCCAGACGATCATGGGCCGGCGCCGCTACCTGCCCGACCTCACGAGCGACAACCGCCAGCGCCGCGACATGGCCGAACGGATGGCGCTCAACGCGCCCATCCAGGGCAGCGCGGCCGACATCATCAAGGTCGCCATGGTCGAGGTCGAGCGCGGTCTTGACACCGCCGGCCTGCGCTCGCGCCTCCTGCTCCAGGTCCACGACGAGCTCGTCCTCGAGGTCGCACCGGGGGAGGAGGAGGCCGTCGAGACCCTCGTCCGCGAACGGATGGCCGGCGCCGCGCAGCTCGAGGTGCCCCTCGACGTCTCGGTCGGCCACGGCCGCTCCTGGCACGAAGCCGCCCACTGACCGCCGACAGCACACGTGTCGCCGACAGCACACTTATCGCCGACAGTCGGATTCTCAGGCCCCGTCCGGCCGGCGGGCGCTCCCGACGGGGATGATGGGGGCATGAGTGGTGTCGGATTCTGGGAGGTCGACTCCGTCGCGGCGGCGCGTGCCAACGGCCGCTGGTGGAGCGAGAACGCGGCCGAGTACATCGGCGAGCACGGCGACTTCCTCGGGGACGCGGACTTCCGCTGGTGCCCCGAGGGGCTGCGGGAGGAGGACGCCGGCCTCCTCGGCGACGTGACCGGTCTCCGGGTCCTCGAGGTGGGAGCGGGCGCGGCCCAGTGCTCGCGCTGGCTGGCCGGCCGCGGCGCGCAGGTGCTCGCCACGGACATCGCCCCCGGCATGGTCGCCCAGTCGGCCGAGCTCGACCGGCGCACCGGACGGCGCGTGCCCGCCGTCGTCGCCGACGCTCGTGCCCTGCCCCTGGCCGACGCGAGCGTCGACCTCGCCTTCACCTCCTTCGGTGCGATCGCCTTCGTGCCCGACGCCGCCCGCGTCCACTCGGAGGTGGCCCGCGTGCTGCGGCCGGGTGGGCGCTGGGTCTTCGCCGTCGTCCACCCGGTGCGGTGGGTCTTCCCCGACGACCCCACGTCGGGCGGCATGCGGGTGCTGCGCTCGTACTTCGACCGCACCCCCTACGTCGAGACCGACGACGACGGCGCACCCCTCTACGCCGAGTACCACCGGACGATGGGGGACCACGTCCGGGAGGTGACCTCGGCCGGCCTCGTCCTCGACGACGTCGTCGAGCCGGAGTGGCAGGAGGACAACCGGCAGGTCTGGGGCGGCTGGGGCCCGCACCGTGGACGCTACGTCCCCGGCACCGCCATCTTCGTCACCCACCGTCCCTGAGCGGCGGGGCGCGGGACCTTCGGCGGCGGGAGGCTGCCGCCGACGTCGATAGGCTGGCTGCGGTCCCCGGCGCTGTGCGCCACCCCCGAAGCTAGGAGCCCCCACGTGCGAATCGGTCTGCTCACCGGCGGAGGAGACTGCCCCGGCCTCAACGCCGCGATCCGGGCGGTCGTCAAGCACGGCCTGGGGGAGTACGGGCACTCGATCATCGGGTTCCGCAACGGCTGGAAGGGCGTGGCCGAGGGGGACGTCATGCCCCTGACCCGCGAGGACATCCGCGGCGTGCTCGACACCGGTGGCACCCTGCTCGGCACCGCGCGCTACCACCCGCACTCCGCGGACGGCGGCCTCGACGCGGTGCGCGCCACCCTCGAGGCCGAGCGGATCGAGGCGCTCATCTGCATCGGCGGTGACGGCACCCTCCACGCCGCGAGCAAGGTCGCCGAGACGGGCATCAAGATCGTCGCGATCCCCAAGACGATCGACAACGACGTCGCGGGCACGGACCGCTCGATCGGCTTCGACACCGCCGTCCACATCGCCACCGAGGCGATCGACCGGATCCACACGACGGCGGAGAGCCACAACCGCGTCATGGTCATCGAGCTCATGGGCCGCTCCGCGGGCTGGATCGCCGTCCAGGCCGGGATCGCCGGCGGCGCCGAGGTGGTCCTCACGCCCGAGGAGCCCTTCGACATCGACAGGATCACCCGCTTCCTCAAGCACCGGCACCGCGCCCACGCCTCCTTCTCGATCGTCGTCGTCGCCGAGGGTGCCGTCCCCGCCGAGGGCAGCTCGATGGAGTGGGAGACGAAGTACGGGCAGTTCGGGGAGATCGTCTCGGGCGCCGTGAGCGAGCGGGTCGCCGAGGAGATCGCCCTGCGCACCGGCTTCGACACCCGCGTCACGGTCCTCGGTCACGTCCAGCGCGGCGGCACCCCGCTACCCTCGGACCGCATCCTCGGCTCACGCTTCGGCGTCGCGGCGGTCGACGCGCTCCAGCAGGGCCGTACGAACGTCATGACGGCCCTCCGCGGCGAGGAGGTCGTCCTCGTGCCGCTCGAGGAGGTGGCGGGCAGGGCGAAGCGCGTGCCGGCCGAGCTCATCCGGGTGGCCAACACCCTGGCCTGAGCGATTCTTGTCCGCACCCCTCGCGGCGAGTAGGATTGCTGCCGGTGACGTGTGCTCGCGGCTGGCGACACCTTGGTGGACGAGCTCCGCTGGGCGTGTGGTGGGTCGCGGCGTGCGAGCCGACAACCCATATCCGCACTATTCCCTGTCCGCATCGGAGTCCGTAACTCAATGACCATCACTACGCCCACTCAGCCGACTGCCCCGCAGGTCGCCATCAACGACATCGGGTCGGCCGAGGAGCTCCTCGCCGCTATCGACGAGACCATCAAGTACTTCAACGATGGCGACATCGTCGAGGGCACCGTCGTCAAGGTCGACCGGGACGAGGTTCTCCTCGACATCGGTTACAAGACCGAGGGCGTCATCCTCTCCCGCGAGCTGTCGATCAAGCACGACGTCGACCCCGACGAGGTCGTCTCCGTCGGTGACCAGATCGAGGCTCTCGTCCTCCAGAAGGAGGACAAGGAGGGTCGTCTTCTCCTGTCCAAGAAGCGCGCGCAGTACGAGCGGGCCTGGGGCACGATCGAGAAGATCAAGGAGGAGGACGGCGTCGTCACCGGCACCGTCATCGAGGTCGTCAAGGGTGGCCTCATCCTCGACATCGGCCTGCGTGGCTTCCTCCCCGCCTCGCTCGTCGAGATGCGCCGCGTGCGCGACCTGCAGCCCTACGTGGGCAAGGAGCTCGAGGCGAAGATCATCGAGCTCGACAAGAACCGCAACAACGTCGTGCTCTCGCGCCGCGCGTGGCTCGAGCAGACCCAGTCCGAGGTCCGCTCCACCTTCCTGCAGACCCTGCAGAAGGGCCAGGTCCGTTCCGGCGTCGTGTCCTCGATCGTCAACTTCGGTGCGTTCGTCGACCTCGGCGGCGTCGACGGTCTCGTCCACGTCTCCGAGCTGTCCTGGAAGCACATCGACCACCCGAGCGAGATCGTCGAGGTCGGCCAGGAGGTCACCGTCGAGGTTCTCGACGTCGACATGGACCGCGAGCGTGTCTCCCTGTCGCTCAAGGCGACGCAGGAGGACCCGTGGCAGGCCTTCGCCCGCACGCACGCCATCGGCCAGGTCGTGCCCGGCAAGGTCACCAAGCTCGTCCCCTTCGGTGCGTTCGTGCGCGTCGAGGACGGCATCGAGGGCCTCGTCCACATCTCCGAGCTGGCCGTGCGCCACGTCGAGGTGCCCGAGCAGGTCGCGAAGGTCGGTGACGAGGTCTTCGTCAAGGTCATCGACATCGACCTCGAGCGTCGCCGGATCTCGCTGTCGCTCAAGCAGGCCAACGAGGGCGTCGACCCGAGCAGCGACGACTTCGACCCCTCGCTGTACGGCATGGCGGCGGAGTACGACGAGCAGGGGAACTACAAGTACCCCGAGGGCTTCGACCCGGAGACCAACGAGTGGCTCGAGGGCTACGACGCTCAGCGCGAGGCCTGGGAGGCGCAGTACGCCGAGGCCCACGCCCGCTGGGAGGCGCACAAGCAGCAGGTTGCCGCCGCGATGGAGGCCGACGTCGAGGCGTCGACCACCACGAGCAGCAGCAGCAGCTCCTCCAGCAGCGCCGGTGCGGCGACGTCCTACACCTCGGCCCCGGTCGAGGCGGCGGGCACCCTCGCCTCCGACGAGGCGCTGGCAGCACTGCGTGAGAAGCTCACCGGTAACTGACCCGAGCTGACCAGCGGCCCGTCACCCGAGAGGGTGGCGGGCCGCTGGCCTTTCCGGCCGCGTTAGGCTCGGCCGGTGCCTACCGTCCTCGTCACGGGCTTCGGCCCGTTCGCCGACCATGCGGACAACCCCTCCGCCCTCGCCGTCGACGCCCTCGCCCAGGAGTGGCCGGCGCCCGACGGCGTCACCCTCGTCACCGAGACGCTGCCCGTCTCCTTCGCCCGGGCCACCGAGCGGCTGGCGGCGCTCGTCGCCGAGCACCGTCCCGCCGTCGTGATCGGGGTCGGCCTCGCCGCCGGGCGGGACCGCATCTCCCTCGAGCGGGTGGCACTCAACCTTGCCGACGCGCGCATCCCGGACGTCGACGGCGCCCAGCCGGTCGACGTCCCCGTCCTGGCCGGCGAGCCCCTCGCCCGGCTCACGACGCTGCCGGTCAAGGCCGCCCTCGCGGCGCTGCGCGCCGTCGACCTGCCGGCCGAGCTGTCCCTGTCCGCGGGCAGCTACGTGTGCAACGCCGTCATGTACGCGGCGCTGGCGGCGGTCCCCGACGGCGTCCCCGCCGGCTTCGTCCACGTCCCGCCGGCGGACGTCGTCGCCGTCGCCGACGTCGTCACCGCGCTCGGCATCGTCCTCGACACGGTGCTCGCCGACCCGGTCGACGACGTCGTGCCCGGCGGCAGGGAGGACTGAGGTGCTGCGCCTGGGCCTCACCGGCGGGATCGGTGCCGGCAAGTCGACCGTCGCGCGCGAGCTCGAGCGGCTCGGCGCCGTCGTCGTCGACGCAGACGCGATCGCCCGCGAGGTCGTCGCGCCCGGCACCCCCGGGCTGGCCGCGGTCGTCGCGGAGTTCGGCGACGGTGTCCTCACCCCGGAGGGTGGGCTCGACCGGGCGGCGCTCGGCCGCATCGTCTTCGCCGACCCCGCCGCGCGCGCCCGTCTCGAGGAGATCACCCACCCGCTCATCGCCGCTGAGACCGCTCGCCGGGTGGCGCAGCTGCCCGCGGGAACCGTCGTCGTCCACGACGTCCCGCTCATCGTCGAGCGCGGACTCGCCGACCGCTACGACCTCGTCGCCGTCGTCGGTGCCGACGAGGACGTGCGCCTCGAGCGCCTGGTCAGGGAGCGCGGGATGTCCCGGGAGGACGCGCTGGCCCGCATCGGCGCGCAGGCCACCGACGCCGAGCGCCGCGCCGTCGCCGACGTGTGGCTCGACAACTCCGGCAGCCCGGACGCGCTCCTCGCGCAGGTCCGCGAGCTGTGGCACGAGCGGCTCCTCCCCGCCGCCCGTCGCCGGTAGCCGCGCGGCGTCCGCCCCTCGCGAAGTCGCCCCACCGATGTCGGTGCCCCGACGTACCGTTGTGCCATGCGTCCTGTCACCGACCTGCAGCGGTCCGTCGCGCCCATCGAGGTCGTCTCGGAGTACACCCCCTCAGGTGACCAGCCGGCGGCCATCGCCGAGCTCACCGAACGTCTGAGGGCGGGGGAGAAGGACATCGTCCTCCTCGGCGCCACCGGTACCGGCAAGTCGGCGACGACGGCGTGGCTCATCGAGCAGGTGCAGCGCCCCACCCTCGTCATGGCGCCGAACAAGACCCTCGCCGCCCAGCTCGCCACCGAGTTCCGCGAGCTGCTGCCCAACAACGCCGTCGAGTACTTCGTCTCCTACTACGACTACTACCAGCCCGAGGCGTACGTGCCGAGCACGGACACCTTCATCGAGAAGGACTCCTCGATCAACGACGAGGTCGAGCGGCTGCGCCACTCGGCCACCAACAACCTCCTCACCCGCAGGGACGTCGTCGTCGTCGCCTCCGTCTCCTGCATCTACGGCCTGGGCACGCCCCAGGAGTACGTCGACCGCATGGTCCAGCTCAAGGTCGGCGACCAGATCGAGCGCGACGACCTCCTGCGGCGCTTCGTCCAGATGCAGTACACGCGCAACGACCTCGCCTTCACCCGCGGCACCTTCCGCGTGCGGGGGGACACGATCGAGATCATCCCCGTGTACGAGGAGCTCGCGATCCGCATCGAGATGTTCGGCGACGAGATCGACGCGCTCTACACCCTCCACCCCCTCACCGGGGACGTCGTGCGCCGCGAGGAGTCGATCCACCTCTTCCCGGCCAGCCACTACGTCGCCGGCCCGGAGCGCATGGAGCGCGCCATCGCCAC
This sequence comes from Georgenia phoenicis, assembly GCF_047302425.1. NCBI lineage: Bacteria > Bacillati > Actinomycetota > Actinomycetes > Allobogoriellales > Allobogoriellaceae > Georgenia > Georgenia phoenicis. The sequence goes on from NZ_CP154855.1 coordinate 2,057,959, forward strand.
CATCGAGCAGGAGCTGGCGGAGCGGCTCGAGGAGCTGGAGTCCCAGGGCAAGCTCCTCGAGGCCCAGCGGCTGCGCATGCGCACCACCTACGACATCGAGATGATGCGCCAGATCGGCAGCTGCTCCGGGATCGAGAACTACTCGCGGCACATCGACGGCCGTGGTCCGGGCACCGCCCCGCACACGCTGCTCGACTACTTCCCCGAGGACTTCCTCCTCGTCATCGACGAGTCGCACGTGACCGTCCCGCAGATCGGCGCGATGTACGAGGGCGACATGTCGCGCAAGCGCACGCTCGTCGAGCACGGCTTTCGGCTGCCCAGCGCCATGGACAACCGGCCGCTGCGCTGGGAGGAGTTCCTCGAGCGCATCGGGCAGACCGTCTACCTGTCCGCCACCCCCGGCGCCTACGAGCTGTCCCAGTCCGACGGCGTCGTCGAGCAGATCATCCGGCCCACCGGCCTGGTCGACCCGAAGGTCGTCGTCAAGCCCACCCAGGGCCAGATCGACGACCTCCTCGGGGAGATCCGGGAGCGCACCGAGCGCGACGAGCGCGTCCTTGTCACCACGCTGACGAAGAAGATGGCCGAGGACCTCACCGACTACCTCCTCGAGCGGGGCGTCAAGGTGCAGTACCTCCACTCCGAGGTCGACACCCTGCGCCGCGTCGAGCTCCTGCGCGAGCTGCGGGTCGGGACCGTCGACGTCCTCGTCGGCATCAACCTCCTCCGCGAGGGTCTCGACCTGCCCGAGGTGTCCCTCGTCGCGATCCTCGACGCGGACAAGCAGGGCTTCCTCCGCTCGGCGACCTCCCTCATCCAGACGATCGGGCGCGCCGCCCGCAACGTCTCCGGCGAGGTGCACATGTACGCCGACTCCGTCACCGCGGCGATGGCCGAGGCCATCGAGGAGACGAACCGGCGCCGCGAGAAGCAGATCGCGTACAACGAGGAGCACGGCATCGACCCGACCCCGCTGCGCAAGCGGATCGCGGACGTCACCGACATGCTCGCCCGCGAGGCCGTCGACACCGCCGAGCTCCTCGAGGGCGGCTACCGCAAGGCCGGAAAGGGCCCCAGCGCCAAGGAGAAGCAGGCCACCGGGTCCGCCCTGCGCAACCGGCTCGGCACCGCCGCCGCCAGCGACCTCGCCGAGCTCATCCAGCAGCTCGACGAGCAGATGCGCGGCGCCGCCGAGGAGCTGCAGTTCGAGCTGGCCGCCCGGCTGCGTGACGAGATCGGCGACCTCAAGAAGGAGCTGCGCCAGATGCAGGCCGCCCAGTGACGCCACTCACCGGGCGGCTGGGTGCCGGGGTGCCCGACATGTCGTAGGGTGGCGCGGCGGAGGGGAGTATTCCCCAACGGTGGTGTCGTCATCACAGCGGGTCAGTGCCCGCTCGGTGCCACCGGCGCACGACGGCGGACCCACCGCTGCTCGGAGCGCGGAAGAGACCTCCGGTACCTCGACACCTACGTACCGGAGGCACAGTGGACGTCCATGCCATTGCCTGGATCGCCCTCATCGGCATCATCCTCACGATGATCACCGTCGACATCGTCGGCCACGTCAAGACCCCGCACGCCCCCTCCCTGCGCGAGGCCGCCTGGTGGTCGGTCGCCTACGTCGCGATGGCTCTCGTCTTCGGCGTCGTCGTCTGGTTCGTCTGGGGCCCGGTGTACGGCGGTGAGTACTTCGCCGGCTACATCACCGAGAAGAGCCTGTCGGTCGACAACCTCTTCGTCTTCGTCATCATCATCGCCGCGTTCCGGGTACCACGGAACTACCAGCAGGAGGTCCTGCTCGCCGGCATCATCATCGCCATCGTCCTGCGCGGTGTGTTCATCGCCCTGGGCGCGGCCGCCATCGACAACTTCTCCTGGATCTTCTACATCTTCGGCGCCTTCCTCGTGTGGACCGCCATCTCGCAGGCCCGGCAGGGCGTCGAGACGGTCTCGGAGGACGAGGAGTACGAGGAGAACGGCTTCGTGCGGCTCGTGCGCCGCTTCTTCCCGGTGACCGACGACTATGTCGGCGGCAAGCTCGTCGCCAAGGTCGACGGCAAGCGCATGATCACCCCGATGCTCCTCGCGATCCTCGCGATCGGCAGCGCCGACATCCTCTTCGCCGTCGACTCCATCCCCGCGATCTTCGGCCTCACCCGCGAGCCCTACCTCGTCTTCGCGGCCAACGCCTTCTCGCTGCTCGGCCTGCGCCAGCTCTACTTCCTCATCGACGGCCTGCTCGAGAAGCTCGTCTACCTCCACTACGGCCTCGCGGCGATCCTCGGCTTCATCGGCCTCAAGCTCATCGTCCACGCGCTCCACACGAACGAGCTGCCCTTCATCAACGGCGGCGAGGAGTGGCACGCCGTCCCCGAGCCCGGCATCGTCGTCTCGCTGCTGTGGATCGTCGGTGTCCTGACGATCACGGTGCTCGCGAGCATCGCCAAGAACCGCAAGGACGCCCGAGAGGCCGACCAGGTCGGCAGCTGACCGGACACCCGCCGGCCCGGGCACCCCGCAGGGGGTGGCCCGGGCCGCGTGCTACCAGCCGCGCTCGCGCCACTCCGCGAGGTGCGGACGCTCGGCGCCGAGCGTCGTCGGCCGCCCGTGGCCCGGCCACACCACCGTGTCGTCGGGGTAGACGGCGAAGAGCCGCTCCTCGACGTCGCTGAGGAGGCTGTCGAAGTCCTCGGGGGAGCGGGTCCTGCCGACCCCGCCGGGGAAGAGGCTGTCCCCGGTGAGGAGGTGGACGCGCCCGGGCCGGGGCGCGTCGGCGGGCTCGGTGAGCACCAGGGCGACGGACCCGGGGGTGTGGCCACGCAGCGCGACGACGTCGAGGACGACCGTGCCCGCGTCGTCGACCGCGAGCCGGTCCCCGTGCTCGAGGAGCAGGTCGATCGGGACGGGCAGGTCCGCCGCGTCCGCGCGGCCAGCGGCGGTCCGCGCCCCCGTCGCCGCGACGACGGCGGGCAGCGCGCGGTGGTGGTCCCAGTGCCCGTGGGTGGTGACGACGGTCCGCAGCCCGCCCTCGCCGAGCATGGCGAGGATGGCGCCGGCGTCGTCGGCCGCGTCGACGAGCAGCTGCTCACCGCTCGGTGCGGTGAGCAGGTAGACGTTGTTGTCCATCTCGGAAACGGTGATCCGCTGCAGGGTGGTGCCGCCCATCGGGGTCAGGTCGCTCATGCCCCGATCGTGCCAGGCGCGACACGCCCGTGACGTCGAACACATGTACACGCGCGCGAGCGGCCGGGCTCGTATCATCGCGGGGTGAGTGATCAGCTTCTCGTCCGTGGTGCGCGCGAGCACAACCTCCGCAACGTCGACCTCGAGCTTCCTCGCGACAGCATCGTCGTTTTCACCGGGCTGTCGGGCTCGGGCAAGTCCTCCCTCGCCTTCGACACGATTTTCGCCGAGGGTCAGCGTCGCTACGTCGAGTCGCTGTCCTCCTACGCCCGGCAGTTCCTCGGGCAGATGGACAAGCCCGACGTCGACTTCATCGAGGGCCTGAGCCCCGCCGTCGCCATCGACCAGAAGTCCACGAGCCGCAACCCGCGCTCGACCGTCGGCACGATCACCGAGATCTACGACTACCTGCGCCTGCTCTACGCGCGCGCCGGCACCCAGTACTGCCCCGTGTGCGGGGAGCGGGTCACCGCGCAGACGCCGCAGCAGATCGTCGACCGCCTCCAGGAGATGCCCGAGGGCACCCGCTTTCAGATCCTCGCGCCCGTCGTCCGCGGCCGGAAGGGGGAGTACGTCGACCTCTTCCGTGAGCTGCAGTCCACCGGCTTCTCCCGTGCCCGGGTCGACGGCGCCGTTGTCTCCCTCGCCGAGCCGCCGACGCTGGAGAAGAAGCTCAAGCACGACATCGACGTCGTCGTCGACCGTCTCGTCGTGCGCGAGTCCATGCGCCAGCGGCTCACCGACTCCGTCGAGACCGCGCTGCGCCTCGCCGAGGGGCTGCTCGTCGTCGAGCTCGTCGACCTCCCCGAGGACGACCCCGAGCGGGAGCGCCGCTTCTCCGAGAAGCGTGCCTGCCCCAACGACCACCCGCTCCAGCTCGAGGAGATCGAGCCCCGCACCTTCTCCTTCAACGCGCCCTACGGCGCGTGCCCGGAGTGCTCGGGCATCGGCTCCAAGCTCGAGGTCGACCCCGAGCTCATCGTCCCCGACGAGGAGCTCTCCCTGGCCGACGGCGCCGTCCAGCCCTGGGCCCGGGCCTCCTCGGAGTACTTCCTGCGGCTGCTCCGCGCGCTGGGCGACGAGCTCGGCTTCTCCGTCGACGTCCCGTGGCGCGCGCTGCCGGCACGCGCCAAGGAGGCGATCCTCCACGGCAAGGACCACGAGGTCCACGTGCGGTACCGCAACCGGTGGGGCCGGGAGCGCGCCTACTCGACCGGCTTCGAGGGCGCCGTCACCTACGTCGAGCGCAAGCACGCCGAGACCGAGTCCGACTCCTCGCGGGAGCGCTACGAGGGCTACATGCGCGAGGTCGCATGCTCGGTCTGCAAGGGCGCCCGCCTCAAGCCCGAGGTCCTCGCCGTCAAGCTCGGTGGCCTGTCCATCGCCGAGCTGTGCGCGCTGCCCATCGAGAGCATCGCCCCCTTCCTCGACACCCTCGAGCTCGGCGCCCGGGAGCGGGCCATCGCCGGCCAGGTGCTCAAGGAGATCTACGCGCGCCTCGGCTTCCTCGTCGACGTCGGTCTCACGTACCTCACCCTCGCCCGCCCCGCCGGCACGCTGTCCGGTGGCGAGGCCCAGCGCATCCGTCTCGCCACCCAGATCGGCTCGGGACTCGTCGGCGTGCTCTACGTCCTCGACGAGCCGAGCATCGGGCTGCACCAGCGCGACAACCGCCGGCTCATCGACACCCTCGTGCGGCTGCGCGACCTCGGCAACACGCTCATCGTCGTCGAGCACGACGAGGACACCATCCGCGTTGCCGACTGGATCGTCGACATCGGCCCGGGCGCGGGGGAGCAGGGCGGCCACATCGTCCACTCCGGCCACCTGCCCGAGCTCCTGGCGAACGAGGAGTCCCTCACCGGCGCCTACCTCTCCGGCCGGCGGTCCATCCCGCAGCCCGAGGCCCGTCGTCCGGTCGACAAGAACCGCAAGGTGCGCGTCGTCGGCGCCCGGGAGAACAACCTCAAGAACGTCACGGTGGACTTCCCGCTCGGGGTCCTCACGTCCGTCACGGGCGTGTCCGGCTCGGGCAAGTCGAGCCTCGTCAACGGCATCCTCTACACGGTGATGGCGAACGAGCTCAACCGCGCCCGCCGCGTCCCCGGGCGCCACACCCGCGTCACCGGCCTCGAGCACCTCGACAAGGTCGTCCACGTCGACCAGAGCCCGATCGGGCGTACGCCGCGCTCCAACCCGGCGACCTACACCGGCGTGTGGGACCACGTGCGCAAGCTCTTCGCCGACACCCCGGAGGCCAAGGTCCGCGGCTACGGGCCCGGCCGCTTCTCCTTCAACGTCAAGGGTGGGCGCTGCGAGGCGTGCAAGGGCGACGGCACGCTGAAGATCGAGATGAACTTCCTCCCGGACGTCTACGTCCCCTGCGAGGTCTGCCACGGGGCGCGGTACAACCGCGAGACCCTCGAGGTGCGCTTCAAGGGCAAGACGGTCGCCGAGGTGCTCGACATGCCGATCTCCGAGGCCGCCGAGTTCTTCTCCGCCTCGCAGAAGATCTCCCGCTACCTCAACACTCTCGTCGACGTCGGCCTCGGCTACGTGCGCCTGGGGCAGAGCGGCACCAGCCTCTCCGGTGGTGAGGCGCAGCGCGTCAAACTGGCCTCCGAGCTGCAGCGGCGCACGAACGGCCGCACCGCCTACGTCCTCGACGAGCCGACCACGGGCCTGCACTTCGAGGACATCCGCCGCCTGCTCGAGGTGCTGCAGAACCTCGTCGACAAGGGCAACACCGTCATCGTCATCGAGCACAACCTCGACGTCATCAAGAACTCCGACTGGGTCATCGACATGGGCCCCGAGGGCGGCTCGGGCGGTGGCACGGTCATCGCCGAGGGCACCCCGGAGCACGTGGCGACCGTCGAGGGCTCCCACACCGGCCGGTTCCTCGCCGAGGTGCTGGAGGTCGACAAAGCCGGGGTGGCGGCCGTCACAGCGGGCTAGGGTGGCGCCATGGGCGCACTCCACACCTACACGGTGACCGTCGACTGGACCGGCGCGGACGACACCGGGACGCGGAGCTACACCTCCTACTCCCGGGACCACGAGGTGCGCGTCGAGGGCAAGCCCACGCTGCTCGCGACCTCCGACCGCAAGGTCGCCGCCGACGTGTCGCGCTACCGCGCCGAGGAGCTCTTCGTCGGCGCGGTCTCGCAGTCCCAGATGCTCTGGTTCCTGCGGACGGCGGCGGCCCAGGGCGTCGTCGTCGTCGGCTATACCGACGTCGCGACCGCCACCGAGCGGATCGAGGGTGCCAACTCGGGTCCCTTCTCCGACATCGTGCTCCGCCCCCGCGTCACCTACGCGGACCCGATCAGCGACGAGGCGGCCGCGCGCCTCCACGAGGACGCCCGGGTGCAGAACCACATCGCCCGCTCCCTCAGCTGCCCCGTCCGGGTGCAGCCGGCGCCGCCCGCCCGGGGGGCGCACGTAGGCTGAGGGGCATGGCCGACCCGTCCACCTACCGCCCGCGACCGTCCGACATCCCGACATCGCCCGGGGTCTACCGGTTCCGCGACGCGCACGGCCGGGTCATCTACGTCGGCAAGGCGAAGAACCTCCGTTCGCGGCTGGGCAGCTACTTCCAGGACATCGCGAACCTCCACCCGCGCACCCGGCAGATGGTGACGACGGCGGCCTCCGTCGAGTGGACGGTCGTCGAGACCGAGGTCGCCTCCCTCGCCCTGGAGTACTCCTGGATCAAGGAGTACGACCCCCGCTTCAACATCAAGTACCGCGACGACAAGTCCTACCCCTACCTCGCGGTGACGATGTCCGAGACGGTGCCCCGCGCCATGGTCATGCGCGGCGCCCGGCGCAAGGGCAACCGCTACTTCGGCCCCTACGGCCACGCCTGGGCGATCCGCGAGACCGTCGACCTCATGCTCCGGGTCTTCCCCGTGCGCACGTGCTCCAACGGCGTGTACCGCCGGGCCGAGCGCTCGGGCCGGCCCTGCCTGCTCGGCTACATCGACAAGTGCTCCGCGCCCTGCGTCGGGCGCATCTCCGTGGAGGACCACCGCCGCCTCGCCGAGGACTTCTGCGCCTTCATGGGCGGCCAGACCCGCCCCTTCGTGCGCCGCCTCGAGAAGGAGATGAAGGAGGCGGCCGGCGAGCTCGACTTCGAGCGCGCGGCGCGCCTGCGCGACGACCTCGGTGCCTTGCAGCGCGTCGTCGAGAAGAACGAGGTCGTCCTGCCCGACGGGACGGACGCGGACGTCTTCGCGATGGCCTCCGACGAGCTCGAGGCCTCCGTCCAGGTCTTCCACGTCCGTGACGGCCGGGTCCGCGGCCAGCGCGGCTGGGTGGTGGAGAAGGTCGAGGAGGTGACCGACGCCGAGCTCGTCGAGCGGCTCCTCCAGCAGGTCTACGGGGACCTCGGCACCGACACGGAGGACGAGGCCGAGTCGGCGCGCACCTCCGCCGTCCCGCGCGAGGTGCTCGTGCCCGTCCTGCCCGCCGACCTCCCGCAGGTGACGGACTGGCTCAGCGGCCTGCGCGGCTCGGCGGTCTCGGTGCGGATCCCGCAGCGCGGCGACAAGCGCGCGCTCGCCCAGACCGTCCAGCGCAACGCCGAGCACGCCCTCGTGCTCCACAAGAGCCGGCGCGCCGGTGACCTCACGACCCGCTCCCAGGCGCTGGCCGACCTCGCCGAGGCCCTCGACCTCGAGGAGGCGCCGCTGCGCATCGAGTGCTACGACATCTCGCACACGCAGGGCACCCACCAGGTGGGCTCGATGGTCGTCTTCGAGGACGGCCTGCCGCGCAAGAACGCCTACCGGCGCTTCGTCGTCCGCGGCGTGGACGGCAGCGGGGCCCGGGACGACACCGAGGCGATCGCCGAGGTCCTCACCCGCCGCTTCCGCCACTACCGCTCCGCGCGCGAGGGCGCGGTGGACGACGACGGCAAGCCGCTGACCTCGGGTCCGGTCGACCCCGAGACCGGGAAGCCGACCCGCTTCGCCTACCCGCCCAACCTCGTCGTCGTCGACGGCGGCCAGCCGCAGGTCGCCGCCGCGCAGCGGGTCTTCGAGGAGCTCGGCGTCGAGGACGTCGCCCTCGTGGGGCTCGCCAAGCGCCTGGAGGAGGTGTGGCTGCCGGGGGAGGACTTCCCGCTCGTGCTGCCCCGGACCAGCCCCGGGCTCTTCCTCCTCCAGCGGCTGCGCGACGAGGCCCACCGCTTCGCGATCACCGCCCACCGCAGCCGCCGCAGCAAGGCGATGACCAGGTCGGTCCTCGACGAGGTCCCCGGGCTCGGGCCCACCCGCGCCAAGGCGCTGCTCGACCACTTCGGCTCGGTGGCCGCCATGCGGAAGGCGACGGCGGAGGAGGTCGCCGCCGTCAAGGGCCTGGGCCCGCGCACCGCGCAGGCCGTCGTCGACGCCCTGCGGACCGCGCCCACGGCACCGACCGTGCCCACCGCCGAGGACGGCACCGGGGCCTCGCCGGAGGAGCCCGCCGGCGCCGAGGACGCGGACGGCGGCGGTCCCGGCCTGGCATCCTAGAGGGATGAGCACCTCAGGAGGACAGCGCCCTGCCGACGAGGGCGACGAGCGCAGCCCGCAGACCGTTCCCGAGGGGATCCCGCTCCTCGAGGCGGAGACGACGCCCCCCGAGGCTGACCGCCGCGAGCTCCTCATCATCACCGGCATGTCCGGTGCCGGGCGGACCCGGGTCGCCAACACGCTCGAGGACATGGACTGGTTCGTCGTCGACAACCTGCCGCCGCGCATGCTCGAGCCGCTCGCGCGGATGATGACCGCGTCCGGGGGAGGGGTCCAGCGCCTCGCCGCCGTCGTCGACGTCCGCAGCGGGGAGTTCTTCGCCGAGCTCCTCAACGTCCTCGACGAGCTGCGCGGCCACGGCCTGGACTACCGCATCCTCTTCCTCGAGGCCGACGACGCCGAGCTCGTCCGCCGCTACGAGCAGGTCCGCCGCGCCCACCCGCTCCAGGGGGACGGCCGCATCCTCGACGGCATCGCCCAGGAGCGCGAGCTGCTCGCCGAGCTGCGCCGCCGCGCCGACACCATCATCGACACGACGAAGTTCAGCCCCTACGACCTCGCCCGGCACATCCGCCAGCGGGTGGGGGAGGCCGGCGCGCAGCCGGTCCAGATCACCCTCGTCTCCTTCGGCTTCAAGCACGGCCTGCCCCTCGACGCTGACCACGTCGTCGACGTCCGCTTCCTGTCCAACCCGTACTGGGTGACCGAGCTGCGCCACCTCTCCGGCAAGGACGAGGCGGTCAACCGCTACGTCCTCGACCAGCCCGGCGCCCGGGAGTTCATCGACCGCTACGTCGAGACCCTCGAGCCCGTCATCGCCGGCTACGAGCGCGAGCTGAAGAACTACGTGACGATCGCCGTCGGCTGCACGGGCGGACGCCACCGCTCGGTGGCCGTGTCCGAGGAGATCGCCGCGGGCCTGCGGGAGCACGGGCTGCAGGTCCGCACCCTCCACCGCGACGTGGGGCGGGAGTGAGCGCCGAGCAGTGGCCGACGGCGGGCGCGCGGGGGCCGCGGGTCGTCGCCCTCGGTGGTGGGCACGGTCTGGCCGCGACCCTCGGGGCGCTGCGCCACGTGTGCAGCGCCCTCACCGCCGTCGTCACCGTCGCCGACGACGGCGGCTCCTCCGGCCGCCTGCGGCACGAGCTGGGCAAGCTCCCCCCGGGCGACCTGCGCATGGCGCTGTCCGCGCTGTGCGACGACTCCGAGTGGGGCCTGACCTGGCGCGACGTCCTCCAGCACCGCTTCAGCTCCGCGGGTCCGCTCGACGGCCACGCGCTGGGCAACCTCCTCATCGTCGCGCTGTGGGACCTGCTCGGTGACGAGGTCGCCGGCCTCGACTGGGTGGGCCGGCTGCTCGGCGCCCGCGGTCGCGTGCTGCCCATGGCCTCGGTCCCGCTCGACATCGAGGCGCGCGTGCGGATGGGCGCCTCGGAGCAGGAGCGCGTGGTCCGCGGGCAGTCCCGGGTCGCGGTGACGAGCGGGAACATCGGCTCGGTGCGGCTCATCCCCGAGGAGCCCCCCGCCCACCCGGAGGCGGTCCGGGCGGTGCGCGAGGCCGAGTGGGTCGTCCTCGGCCCGGGCTCCTGGTACACCTCCGTCATCCCGCACCTGCTCGTCCCCGAGCTCGCGCGGGCGATCGAGGAGACGGACGCGCGGCGAGCCGTCACCCTCAACCTCTCCGCCCAGCCGGGGGAGACCGAGGGCATGTCAGCCGCCGACCACCTCCACACGCTCCTCGAGCACGCGCCGGACCTGCGCATCGACGTCGTCATCGCCGACCCGGCCGCCGTCGAGGACATCGACGGCCTCCTCGCCACGGCGCGGGAGCTCGGTGCACGCGTGCTGCTGCGCCAGGTGAGCGCGGGCGACGGGACGCCCCGGCACGACCCGCTGCGGCTGGCCGCGGCCTACCGGGACGCCTTCGACGGCGTGCTGGGTGATGTGGGGGAGGCCACGGGAGCAGGGTGAGGATCGCGCCGCAGGGCATGAGAAGGTGCAGGCTGGCCCCCGTGCGGGGGCCCAGGGACGAGGGAGCACGGTGAGTGGGAGGAAGTCGGCCATGTCGCTGACGGCGTCCGTCAAGGACGAGCTGGCCCGGCTGCAGGTGGACAAGATGTCCGCCCGCAAGGCCGAGGTCGCTGCCATGCTGCGCTTCGCGGGCGGGCTGCACATCATCTCCGGGCGCATCGTCATCGAGGCCGAGCTCGACGTCGGCGTCGCCGCCCGGCGCCTGCGCCAGGCGATGGCGGAGCTCTACGGCCACTCGAGCGACGTCGTCGTCGTCTCCGGCGGTGGTCTCAAGCGGGGCAACCGCTACGTCGTGCGCGTCGTCAAGGACGGCGAGTCCCTCGCCCGCCAGACCGGCCTGCTCGACGGCCGCGGCCGCCCCGTGCGCGGCCTGCCCCCGGGCGTCGTGTCCGGCGGTGTCGGTGAGGCCGTGGCCGCGTGGCGCGGGGCCTTCCTCGCGCGCGGCTCGCTCACCGAGCCCGGCCGCTCCTCGGCCCTCGAGATCACCTGCCCCGGGCCCGAGGCCGCCCTCGCGCTCGTCGGCGCGGCCCGCCGGATGGACGTGTCCGCCAAGGCGCGCGAGGTGCGCGGCGTCGACCGCGTCGTCGTCCGCGACGGTGACGACATCTCCGCGATCCTCGCCCGGATGGGCGCGCACGACACCGTGCTCACCTGGGAGGAGCGACGCACCCGCCGCGAGGTGCGTGGCACGGCGAACCGCCTGGCCAACTTCGACGACGCGAACCTGCGCCGCTCGGCGCGCGCCGCGGTCGCCGCCGGCGCACGCGTCGAGCGCGCCTTCGAGATCCTCGGCGAGGGCGTCCCCGACCACCTCCTCCAGGCCGGCCAGTTGCGTCTCGCGCACAAGCAGGCGAGCCTCGAGGAGCTCGGGGCGCTGTCCGACCCGCCGCTGACGAAGGACGCGATCGCCGGCCGGATCCGGCGGCTGCTAGCCATGGCGGACAAGCGTGCCCACGAGCTCGGGATCGGTGACACCGAGGCCGTGCTGACCCCGGACATGTACGACCTCTGAGCCCGCGCGTGAACCGCGTCACGCTCGGCGGCGGGCGGTTCGCCCAGAGCGGACGGATCGCCGGTGTCCACGTCGGACCTACGTCCCTGCGGCCCCTTTTGTCCCGGTGTAGGTTTGGTGGTGCTGGCGGCCCAGTCCCCACGGCGGGCCCGCCACAGCGCCCCTCAGGCGCTACTTCCGCAGTCGACTTGTGTGTGCGCCGAGCGGCGCACTAGAGGAGGACATAGTGACCATCCGCGTCGGTATCAACGGCTTCGGCCGCATCGGCCGCAGCTTCTTCCGCGCCGCGCTCAACAGCGGTGCGGACCTCGAGATCGTGGGCGTCAACGACCTCACCGACAACAAGACCCTCGCCCACCTCCTCAAGTACGACTCGATCATGGGCGTGCTCGACCAGGAGGTCTCCTACGACGAGGACTCCATCACCGTCGGCGGCAAGAAGGTCCACGTCTCCGCCGAGAAGGACCCGGCCCAGCTCCCGTGGGGCGAGCTCGGTGTCGACATCGTCATCGAGTCCACCGGCCGTTTCGTCGCCCGTGACGCCGCCAAGGCCCACCTCGACGCCGGTGCCAAGAAGGTCATCATCTCCGCGCCCGGCAAGGACGTGGACGCCACCTTCGTCATGGGTGTCAACCACACGGACTACGACGCCGAGCAGCACCACATCTTCTCCAACGCCTCCTGCACGACCAACTGCCTCGCCCCGATGGCCAAGGTCCTGCACGAGAACTTCGGCATCGTCCGTGGCCTCATGACCACGATCCACGCCTACACCGCCGACCAGAACCTCCAGGACGGCCCCCACAAGGACCTGCGCCGCGCCCGCGCCGCCGCCCTCAACATGGTCCCGACCACCACCGGTGCGGCCAAGGCCGTCTCCCTCGTGCTCCCCGAGCTCAAGGGCAAGCTGGACGGCTACGCCATGCGCGTGCCGACCCCGACCGGCTCCGCCACCGACCTCACCTTCACGGTCGAGAAGGAGGTCACGGTCGAGGAGGTCAACGCCGCGATGAAGGCCGCCGCCGAGAGCCCCGAGCTCAAGGGCATCCTCAAGTACACCGAGGACCCGATCGTCTCCCAGGACATCGTCGGTGACCCGCACACCTCGATCTTCGACGCTGGCCTCACCAAGGTGATCGGCGACCAGGTCAAGGTGCTCAGCTGGTACGACAACGAGTTCGGCTACTCCAGCTCGCTGGTCAAGCTCGCCACCTACGTGGGCGAGCGTCTCTGAGGCACCGCCTCCCGCAGTGAACACGGACGTCCGCGTGCCGCCGAACGCGGCACGCGGACGTTCGTGCGTCCGGACCCTTCCCTAGGAGAGCCATGAAGACCATCGACACCCTGGGCGACCTGCGCGGCAAGCGCGTCCTCGTCCGCTCCGACTTCAACGTCCCGCTCGACGGGACGACGATCACCGACGACGGCCGCATCCGCGCCGCCCTGCCGACCCTCAACGCCCTGCTCGACGCCGGCGCGAAGGTCATCGTCACCGCGCACCTCGGCCGCCCCAAGGGCGCCCCGGAGCCCAAGTACTCCCTCGCCCCGGTCGCCAAGCGGCTCGGCGAGCTCCTCGACCGCGAGGTGCTGCTCGCCGAGGACACCGTCGGTGAGGACGCCAAGGCCAAGGCCCAGTACATCGAGCCCGGGCAGGTGCTCCTCCTCGAGAACATCCGCTTCGACGCCCGCGAGACCTCCAAGGACGAGGCCGAGCGCGGCGCGCTGGCCGACGAGCTCGCGGCCCTCGCCGACGCCTACGTCTCCGACGGCTTCGGCGTCGTCCACCGCAAGCAGGCCAGCGTCTACGACGTCGCCCAGCGCCTCCCGCACGCGGCCGGCACCCTCGTCTTCAAGGAGATCGACTCCCTGAGCAGGGCGACCGGCGACCCGGAGCGGCCCTACGTCGTCGTCCTCGGCGGCTCGAAGGTCTCCGACAAGCTCGGCGTCATCGGCAACCTCCTCACCAAGGCCGACCGCCTCCTCATCGGCGGCGGCATGGTCTTCACCTTCCTCGCGGCCAAGGGCTACGACGTCGGCACCTCCCTCCTCGAGGAGGACCAGGTCGAGACCGTCAAGGGCTACCTGCGCGACGCGGAGGCCAACGGCGTCGAGATCGTCCTGCCTACCGACATCGTCGTGGCGCCGGAGTTCAAGGCCGACGCCCCCGCGACCGTCGTCCCCGCCGACGCGATCCCCGCCGACCAGATGGGCCTGGACATCGGCCCCGAGTCCGGCCGCCTCTTCGCCGAGAAGATCGCCGACGCGAAGACCGTCGTGTGGAACGGCCCGATGGGTGTCTTCGAGTTCGACGCCTTCTCCGCCGGCACCAAGGCCGTCGCGCAGGCCATGCAGGACGCCGCGGGCTTCACCATCGTCGGCGGTGGCGACTCCGCCGCGGCCGTCCGCGTCCTCGGCTTCGACGAGTCGAAGTTCGACCACATCTCCACCGGTGGCGGCGCCAGCCTCGAGTTCCTCGAGGGCAAGGTCCTGCCCGGCGTCGCGGTTCTGGAAGACTGAGCCCATGACCAACCGCACCCCGCTCATGGCGGGCAACTGGAAGATGAACCTCGACCACCACGAGGCCACCCACCTCGTGCAGAAGCTCGCCTGGGAGCTCAAGGACAAGGAGCACGACTACTCGGCCGTCGAGGTCGTCGTCGTCCCGCCCTTCACCGACCTGCGCTCCGTGCAGACCCTCGTGGACGGCGACAAGCTCGAGGTCCGCTACGGCGCCCAGGACGTCTCCGCGCACGAGAAGGGCGCCTACACCGGCGAGATCTCCGCGGCGATGCTCGCCAAGCTCGGCGTGAGCTACGCCGTCGTCGGGCACTCCGAGCGTCGGCAGTACCACGCCGAGGACGACGCCCTCGTCGGGGCGAAGGCCAAGGCTGCCCTGGCGCACGGGATCGTCCCGATCATCTGCGTCGGTGAGGGGCTCGACGTCCGCCAGGCCGGCGAGCAGGTGTCCTACACCCTCGCGCAGGTCGACGGCGCCTACGCCGGGCTCGACGCGGAGGCTGCCGCCAAGACGGTCATCGCCTACGAGCCCGTGTGGGCCATCGGCACCGGCGAGGTCGCCACCCCCGAGGACGCGCAGGAGGTCTGCGGCGCGATCCGCGGCCGCCTCGCCGAGCTCTACAGCCAGGAGGTCGCCGACTCCGTCCGCGTCCTCTACGGCGGCTCGGTGAAGTCCGGGAACGTCGCCTCGATCATGGCCAAGGAGGACGTCGACGGCGCCCTCGTCGGGGGCGCCAGCCTCCAGGCCGAGGAGTTCGCGGCGATCGTCCGCTACCAGCAGCACGCCTGACGCTCAGCCACGGTCCCCGGGTGCACGCACCCGGGGACCGTGGCGTGTCGACGTCCAAGGTGGTCCGCGACGTGCGCGTCATCACCTATCCTTGACGAGTTGCGGCCCTGGCCGCCCGCCCGACACCGAAAGGAGCCTCCGGCTCGTGGATGCCCTCCGGATCATTCTCGAGGTGCTGCTGGTCCTCACCAGCATCTTCCTCATCCTGTCCATCCTCATGCACAAGGGGAAGGGCGGTGGCCTCTCGGACATGTTCGGCGGCGGGATCAGCTCCTCGATCGGCTCCTCCGGGGTCGCCGAGCGCAACCTCAACCGCATCACGATCGGGATCTCCGTCCTCTGGGCGACGGCCATCATCCTGCTCGGTCTCATGCAGCGATTCGTCTGAGCGGGGAGAACGAACCATGGCTGGAGGAAGTGCGATCCGCGGGTCCCGCGTCGGAGCGGGCCCCATGGGCGAGGCCGAGCGCGGCGAGGCCGCCCCTCGTATCCGGATGTCCTACTGGTGCGCCAACGGGCACGAGACGAGCCCCAGCTTCGCCAAGGAGCCGGAGATCGTCATCCCCGAGACGTGGGACTGCCCGCGCTGCGGGCTGCCCGCCGGCCAGGACCGGGACGCCCCGCCGGAGCCCCCGCGCAACGAGCCGTACAAGACCCACCTCGCGTACGTGAAGGAGCGTCGCACCGACGCCGACGGCGAGGCCCTCCTCGAGGAGGCGCTCACCGCCCTCCGCGAACGCCGCGGCGGCTCCACCCGCTAGCAGCACCCCCGCACGCACCGAGAGCCGGATCCTCCACGGAGGATCCGGCTCTCGGCATTAACTGTGCTGTCGGCGGTAACTGTGCTCTCGGCGGATGAGGGGTGGCCCGGGTCAGGGGAGGGCGGACGTCGCGGCGAGGTCGACGAGCCAGAGGGTGCGGCCCGCAGCCTGGACGCGGCCGGCGGGGACGGACTCGCCGTCGCCGGTGCCACCCTGCTCCTCGGGCAGCGACGTCCCGGCCAGCGCGGCGGCCACCGCGGGCGCCTTGCCCTCACCCGACACGACGAGCCACACCTGGTGCGCCGCGTTCAGCGTCGGCAGGGTGAGGCTGACGCGCTCGGGCGGGGGCTTGGGGGAGTCGGGCTCGGCGAGGGCGCCGAGGGACTCCTCGGCGAGGCTCGGCCGGCCGGGGAAGAGGGAGGCGACGTGCCCGTCCGGCCCCATCCCGAGGAGGACGACGGCGATCTCCGGCACCGTGGCGCCCGGCGCGGCGTACCGCGCCAGCTCCTCGGTGTACGCACGCGCAGCGGCGTCGACGTCGGCCACCGAGTCGGGGCCGGGGACGGCGTGGACGTGCTCGGGCCGCAGCGGCAGGTGGTCGAGGAGCGCCGCGGCGGCGTCGACGTCGTTGCGGTCCTCGTGGCCCGCGGGCACGAAGCGCTCGTCGCCCCACCACACGTGGACCGAGCCCCAGTCGACGGCGTCACGCAGCGGGTCGGCCGCCACGGCGCGCAGGACGTCGACGAGGATGCTGCCGCCGGTGAGGGCGACGTGCACCGGCGTGGACACCGACTGCGCGTCGACGAGCGCGAGGAGGAAGCGGGCCGCCGTCGCCCGGGCGAGGAGCTCGCCGTCCGGGTGGACGACGACGGGGGCGTGCGTGCTCATGAGCGGACCTCCGCGGGGACGACGAGGGGGAGCCCGCGCGTGAGCGCCCGACCGTAGGTCTCGTCGGCGTCGAGCCGGCGCAGCTCCTCGGTGAGGCAGTCGGCGATCGTGCGCTCGGGCAGGTTGATGCGCTGGTCGATGCGGCCGGGCCGGCTGAGGAAGGCGACGCTCGTGCCGGGCGTGCGGCGCAGGGTGATCGGGCCGGGCTCGCGCTCGAGGTCGATCCGGGTGACGGCGGTGGACTCCTCGACGCCGATCTCCACCGGCACGCCGAGGGAGTCGGCGAGCCACGCGGCGAGCATGTACACCGAGGGGCGGCCGGCCGCACCGGTCACCCGGGCCGAGGTGATCGGCGCGTGGGGCGGCTCGTCGAGGGTCGCGGCGAGCAGCCCGCGCCACAGCGTCACCCGGGCCCACGCGAGGTCGGTGTCGCCGGGGGCGTAGCCCGGCGCGAGGGAGTGGAGCGTGGCGAGCGGGTCGGCGGAGGCGGTGACGTCGGTGATCCGGCGCTGCGCCATCGCGCCCAGCGGGTCGCGGCTCGGCTCGGCGGGCGGCTGACCGGTCCACCACACGACGATCGGCGCGTCCGGCAGCAGAAGGGGCATGACGAGCGTGTCGACCGCGTCGGCCGGTTCGCCGTTGGGCTGGAGGATGACGACCTCGCTCAGCCCGGCGTCCCCGCCCACGCGGATCTCGGCGTCGATGCTCGCCGGCCCCTCGCCGTCCTGCGGGACGACGGCGATGATCCGGCAGGGGTGCTCCCGGGAGGCGCCGTTGGCGGCGCGGATCCCGTGCTCGGCGCCGTCGAGGTCGTCGGCGACGATGATGAGGGTGAGCACCCGGGTGAAGGTGTTGGCGCCGCTCGAGCGGCGCATGGAGGCGAGGCGGTTGCTGACCGCGGCCGCCGTCGTCGCGTGCATCGTGGTGATCATGCTCGTCTCCTCTACGGCATCCGCCAGCGGCGGCCGTCGCGTGCCAGCATCTCGTCGGCGCCCGCCGGGCCCCAGGACCCGGGGCGGTAGGGCTCTGGCTGCCCGGTGGACTCCCAGAACTCGGTGATGGGGTCGAGGATCTGCCAGGACAGCTCGACCTCCCGCTGGTGGGGGAACAGGGGCGGGTCGCCGAGGAGGACGTCGAGGATGAGCCGCTCGTAGGCCTCGGGGGAGTTCTCGGTGAAGGCGTTGCCGTAGCCGAAGTCCATCGACACGTCGCGCACCTCCATCGCGGTGCCCGGGACCTTGGCGCCGAAGCGGATCGTCACGCCCTCGTCGGGCTGGACCCGGAAGACGATGGCGTTCTGCCCGAGCTCGCCGGACGAGCCGAGGTCGAAGGGCAGGTGCGGGGCGCGCTTGAAGACGACGGCGATCTCCGTGACGCGCCGTCCGAGCCGCTTGCCGGCCCGCAGGTAGAACGGCACCCCGGCCCAGCGGCGCGAGTCGACCTCCAGGCGCATCGCGGCGTAGGTCTCCGTGATCGAGTCCGGTGCGATGCCGTCCTCGTCGAAGTAGCCCCGCACGTGCTCGCCCCCCTGCCAGCCGGCGGCGTACTGGCCCCGCGCCGTCGTCGTCCCGAGGTCCTCCCCGAGCCGGACGGCGGAGAGCACCTTCTCCTTCTCGCGGCGCAGGGAGTCGGCGTCGAAGGAGAAGGGCTCCTCCATCGCGGTCAGCGCGAGGAGCTGGAGGAGGTGGTTCTGGATGACGTCGCGGGCGGCGCCGATGCCGTCGTAGTAGCCGGCGCGGCTGCCGATACCGATGTCCTCGGCCATGGTGATCTGGACGTGGTCGACGTAGTGGTTGTTCCACACCGGCTCGAAGAGCTGGTTCGCGAAGCGCATCGCGAGGATGTTCTGGACGGTCTCCTTGCCCAGGTAGTGGTCGATGCGGAAGACCGAGTCCTCGGGGAACACCTGGGAGACGACGGCGTCGAGCTCGCGGGCCGACTCGAGGTTGTGCCCGAAGGGCTTCTCGATGACCACCCGGCGCCACGTGTCGGCCGTGGGCTTGGACAGGCCCGAGCGCTTGAGCTGGTTGAGCACGAGCGGGAAGGAGCGCGGCGGCACCGAGAGGTAGAAGGCGTGGTTGCCGCCCGTGCCCCGCTCGGCGTCGAGGGCCGCGACCGTCTCGGCGAGCGTGTCGAAGGCGGCGTCGTCGTCGAACTCGCCCTGGACGAAGCGGAAGCCGGAGGCGAGCTGCTCCCAGGTCCGCTCGTTGAACTCCGTGCGGGCGTGCTCGCGCACCGCGTCGTGGACGATCTGCGCGAAGTCCTCGGTCGACCAGTCGCGCCGCGCGAAGCCGGTGAGCGCGAAGGACGGCGGCAGCAGGCCACGGTTGGCGAGGTCGTAGATCGCCGGGAGCAGCTTGCGCTTGGCGAGGTCGCCGGTGACGCCGAAGATCACCAGGCCGGCGGGCCCCGCGATGCGGGGCAGGCGCCGGTCCCTGGGGTCGCGCAGCAGGTTCTCGGGTGGGGTCGGTGCGGTGCTCATGGTCTCCTCACGGCCCTGTGTCAGGTGGTCCGGCGCGTCAGACTACCCGTGAGCCAGGCGAGGGCGTCGGGGGTGTCCACGCGCAGGCGGAGCACCGGCCGGCCGAGGCCGGTGAGCACGCGCGCGTCGGCGTCGGCCTGGGCCGTGACGAGCTCGGCGAAGTCGAAGTCCCGCCCCGGCACGGACACGTGCGCGGGGACTCCGCCGGTGATCATGAGGAACACGCCGTGGGGCGGGCCGCCCTTGTGGAGCTGGCCGGTGGAGTGCAGGTAGCGCGGCCCCCACCCGAAGGTCACCGGGCGGCCGGCGCGGGCGGCCAGGGCGTCGCGCACGCCCCGTAGCAGCTCCGCGGCGCGTCCCTCGCTGTCGAGGTAGGCGAGGACGGCGAGGTAGCCGTGCTCCGGGTCCAGCTGGTCGAGCAGGGTGGTGACGGCGTCGGGCACGGTCCGGGCGCCCGCGAGGAGGGCGCGCGGGGCCCGCACCTCGACGCCCGAGTCGCTGAACGCGGGCGGCTCGAGGGAGGGCATGCCGCCGAGGAACTCCCGGGTGGCCTCCTTCGTCGCCTCGACGTCGGGCTGGTCGAAGGGGTTGACGCCGAGGAGGCGCCCGGCGACGGCGACGGCATGCTGCCACAGGAGGAACATCCCGCCGAGGGAGCCGGCGACCGTGACCTCCGTGGACTCGGCCGCGGTGTCGAGGTCCGCGCTCACGGCCACCCGGCGTGCGTCGTCGGCGACGTCGTCGAGCTCGGCCGACGCGTCGTCGTCGGTGAGGGGGGGCAGGAGCACGGGGAGCGTGCCGTCCGCGGCGAGCTCGGGGGCGTGCTCGTCGACGACGACGGGCACGAGCCCACGCCCGTCCTTGCCCAGCGACTCCGCGAGCAGCTGCTCGGCCCAGGCGCCGAAGTGGTAGAGCCCGCTGCCTGCGTCGACGAGGAGGACGGTCTCGCGCAGCGGGCGGGTGGCCGCCAGCGCCGCGCCGAGGACGAGCGCGGGGTTCGCCTCGGTGTCCTCGCCGAAGAAGGGCGCGACCTCGGCGGCCTCGTCGAGCAGGCGGCCGACGTCGACGCCCGCCAGGGCACTGGGCACGAGACCGTAGGCGGAGAGCGCGGAGAAGCGCCCGCCCACCCGCGGGTCGGCCGTGAAGACGGCGCGGTAGCCCTCCTCGCGGGCCAGCTCCTCGAGCGGCGAGCCGGGCTTGGTGACGACGACGACGTGCCGGGCAGCGTCCCGGCCGGCGGCGTGGAGTGCCGCGACGAAGGCGCGCCGGTGGGAGTCGGTCTCCACGGTGGTGCCGGAGCGGGAGGCGACGACGAGCACGGTGCGGGCGAGGTCGCCCTCCAGAGCGCGCTCCACCTGCGTGGGGACCGTGGAGTCGAGGACCGTGAGCGGCGCCCCGACCGTGCCGGTGATCACCTCGGCCGCCAGGGACGAGCCGCCCATGCCGGCGAGCACGACCCTGTCCAGCCCCTCGGCCGCGAGCTCCTCGCGCAGCGCCGTCAGCTGTCCGACGAGCTCGCGGGAGGTCTGGTGGAGGTCGGTCCAGCCGAGCCGGTCGGCCACGTGCGGGGCGACCTCCTCGCCCCACAGGCCCGTGTCCTGGGCCGCGAGCCGGGAGGCGACCCGCTCCTCGAGGAGGGCGGGGACGGCGTCGTGCACGGCCTGGGCCGCCGCACCGGTCGCGCTCACCTCGACGACGGCGGTGCCCTCCTCACCCGCCCAGGTGACGACCCCGGGGCTCATTGCCGGCCCGGTGCCTGCAGGCCGGTGGTGACCCGCTCGCTCAGCTGGTCCCAGCTCTGCTGGAACTTCTCCACGCCCTCCGTCTCGAGGGTGTCCATGACCTCGGTGTAGGAGATCCCGAGCCGCTCGAGCCGGTCGAGGACCTCGCGGGCCTCGTCGTAGCGGCCGCGGACGGTGTCCCCGTGCAGCTGCGCGTGGTCGGCGACGGCGCGGAGGGTCGCCTCCGGCATCGTGTTGACGACGCCGGAGGTGACGAGCTCGTCGACGTAGCGGGTGTCGGGGTAGGCGGGGTCCTTGACGCCCGTGGAGGCCCACAGCAGGCGCTGCGGGTGCGCCCCGGCCTCGGCCAGCGCGTCCCACCGCTCGGTGCCGAAGATGTCCTCGAAGGCCTCGTAGGCGAGGCGGGCGTTGGCGACGGCGACCTGCCCACGCAGGGCGCGGGCGTCGTCGTCGTCCATGGCGTCGAGCTTCTTGTCGACCGCGGCGTCGATGCGGGAGACGAAGAAGGAGGCGACCGAGTGGATCGTCGACAGGTCGACGCCGGCGAGCTGGGCGCGCTCGAGGCCGTCGGTGTAGGCCTTGGCGACGGCGCGGTAGCGGTCGAGGGAGAAGATGAGCGTGACGTTGACGCTGATCCCCTCCGCGATCGCCTCGGTGATCGCCGGGAGCCCCTCGACGGTGGCGGGGATCTTGACGAGGAGGTTGGGCCGGTCGACGAGCTGCCACAGCTCGCGGGCCTGGGCGATCGTGCCCTCGGTGTCGTGCGCGAGGTACGGGTCCACCTCGATCGACACGCGCCCGTCGACGCCGCCGGTGCGCTCGAAGACCTCGAGGAAGCGGTCGCAGGCGGCGCGGACGTCGGCGGTGGTGAGGGCGGTGATCGCGGTGGGGACGTCGGCGCCGTCGGCCGCGAGGGCGGCGAGGTCGGCGTCGTAGCGGGTGCCCTCGGAGAGGGCCGCGGCGAAGATCGAGGGGTTCGTCGTCACGCCGACGACGTGGTCCTCGGTGAGGAGCGAGGCGAGGGACTGGGCCCCACCGCCCTCGAGGCGTTCGCGGGACAGGTCGTCCAACCAGACGGAGACCCCGAGCTCGCTCAGCTCGGCCAGGTGGTTCGTCATTGCTCCTCCTCGCGTGGGGTGGGCCCCGGCGGCGGGGTGCCGCCGGGGCCCAGGGGTACTACTTGGGCAGGTCGCCCGTGCCGCCCGGGGCGGCGTCCTGCTCGGTGCCGGGGGAGTCCTGGCCGGCCGCGGCCAGCGACTCACGCGCCTTGGCGACGGTCGCCTCGGCGGTGATGCCGAACTCCTCGTACAGGCGCTCGTAGGCGGCCGAGGCGCCGTAGTGCTCGATGCTCACGCAGCGGCCGGCGTCGCCGACGATCTCGTGCCAGCCCTGGGCGATCGCGGCCTCGACGGAGACGCGGGCCTTGACCGAACCGGGGAGCACCTCCTCCTGGTAGGCCTCGTCCTGGAGGGCGAACCACTCGCGGCTGGGCATGGACACGACGCGCGTGGCCACCCCCTCGGCCTGGAGGGTCTCGCGGGCCTCGAGCGCGATCTGTACCTCGGAGCCGGTGGCGATGAGGATGACCTGCGGCGTCCCGCCGGTCGCCTCGGCCAGGACGTAGGCACCGCGGGCCACACCCTCGGCGCTGGCCAGCGTGTCACCCTCGGCCGCACCCGTGCCGCGCGCCGGGTTGGGCACGTTCTGGCGGGTGAGGATGAGGCCGGCGGGGCGCTCGGTGTTCTCGAGGATCGTGCGCCACGCGACGGCCACCTCGGCGGCGTCGGCGGGACGAACGACGTCGAGGCCCGGGATCGCGCGGAGCGCGGCCAGGTGCTCGATCGGCTGGTGGGTGGGGCCGTCCTCACCGAGCCCGATGGAGTCGTGGGTCCACACGAAGGTGCTCGGGATGCCCATGAGGGCGGCCAGACGCACCGGCGGGCGCATGTAGTCGGAGAAGGTGAGGAAGGTGCCGCCGTAGGGGCGGGTGAGGCCGTGGAGCGTGATGCCGTTGAGGATCGAGCCCATGGCGTGCTCACGGATGCCGAAGTGCAGCGTGCGGCCGTAGGGGTTGCCGGGGAACATCTTCGTGGAGCGCTCGACGGGGAGGAAGGACGGCTCGCCCTTCATCGTCGTGTTGTTCGAGCCGGCGAGGTCGGCCGAGCCGCCCCACAGCTCGGGCAGCACGGGCGCGAGCGCGCTGAGCACGGAGCCGGACGCGGAGCGCGTGGAGACGGCCTTGCCCTCCTCGAAGGTGGGCAGCGCGTCGGCCCAGCCCTCGGGCAGCTCACGGTTGCGCAGGCGGTCCAGCAGCGCCGCACCCTCGGGGTTGGCGGTGCGCCACGCCTGGTAGGAGGTCTCCCACTCGGCGCGGGCGGCGGCGCCGCGGTCGCGGACCTGACGCACGTGGGTGATGACCTCGTCGCTCACCTCGAAGGTCTGCTCGGGGTCGAAGCCGAGGACCTCCTTGAGGCCGCGGACCTCGTCGCCACCGAGCGCGGAGCCGTGGATGGCGCCGGTGTTCTGCTTCGTGGGGGCGGGGTAGCCGATGATCGTGCGCAGCGCGATGATCGTCGGGCGGTTGGTCTCGGCCTTGCCGGCCGCGATGGCGGCGGCGAGGGCGTCGACGTCCTCGGTGTAGCCGGTGCCGCCGTCGGTCCAGTCGACGCGCTCGGTGTGCCAGCCGTAGGCGGCGTAGCGCGCGAGGACGTCCTCGGTGAAGGCGATGTTCGTGTCGTCCTCGATCGAGATCCGGTTGTCGTCCCAGATGACGATGAGGTTGCCCAGCTCCTGCACGCCGGCGATGGCGCTGGCCTCGGAGGTGACGCCCTCCTGGAGGTCGCCGTCGGAGGCGATGACGTACACGTGGTGGTCGAAGGGGCTGGTGCCCGCGCCGGACTCCGGGTCGAGCAGGCCGCGCTCACGGCGGGACGCCACGGCCATGCCGACGGCGTTGGCCAGTCCCTGGCCCAGCGGCCCGGTGGTGACCTCGACGCCCTCGGTGTGGCGGTACTCGGGGTGGCCGGGGGTCTTGGAGCCCCAGGTGCGCAGCGCCTTGAGGTCGTCGAGCTCGAGGCCGTAGCCGGAGAAGTAGAGCTGGATGTACTGCGTCAGCGCGCTGTGCCCGGCGGAGAGCACGAAGCGGTCGCGGCCGAGCCAGTGCGGGTCGGCGGGGTCGTGACGCATGACGTTCTGGTAGAGCAGGTAGGCCGCCGGGGCCAGGCTCATCGCCGTCCCCGGGTGGCCGCTGCCGACCTTCTCGACGGCGTCGGCTGCCAGGATGCGCGCGGTGTCGACCGCCCGACGGTCGAGGTCGGTCCACCCGGCCTGGGTGCTGGTGTCGCTCACTAGGTCTCCCTCGGTGTGGGTCACGGCCGGCCGGGACCCCGGCCGGTACGTCTACGGATGTGTCGACCCTATCGCCGCCGCCCACCCCAGTGAGATTGTTGCCAGATGGTGCACACGGCGCACCCGGTGTGAGCAAGTAGCCACCCGCTTCCGGCGCGGATGACTGGCCCCGCCCGGGGGACGGCCCCGTAGGATGGGGGTTGCCCGCGCGACAGGCGGAGCGCGAGATTGGATGTGAACGACGCGTGCGTAGTGTGCAGCCGGCGCCCGGGCGCCAGACCGAGGAGGTGGCACCCCACGTGTCCGACCGATCGACGCTGCGGTCCAGCCCCGGCCCGTCCGGACCGACGACGACCCGCGCCGACCGCGTCAAGGCCTATGTCGCGCTGACCAAGCCGCGCATCGTCGAGCTCCTCCTCATCACGACCGTCCCCACGCTCTTCCTCGCCGCCGACGGCTGGCCGGGCCTGTGGCTCACCGTCGCGACGATGATCGGCGGCTACGCGTCCGCCGGCTCGGCGAACACGTGGAACATGATCATCGACCGGGACATCGACCGGCTGATGAACCGGACGAAGCAGCGCCCGCTCGTCACCGGCGTGCTGTCCGTGCGGCAGGCGACCGTCTTCGCCGTCGTCCTCGGGGTGTTCTCGTTCCTCTGGTTCGGGTTGCTCGTCAACTGGGCGTCCGCATGGCTTTCCTTCGCCGCCGTCGCGATGTACGTCGTCGGCTACACGCTGCTGCTCAAGCGGCGCACCACCCAGAACATCGTCTGGGGCGGCGCGGCGGGCTGCATGCCCG
The DNA here is from genome assembly GCF_047302425.1 of Georgenia phoenicis. Lineage (NCBI taxonomy): Bacteria > Bacillati > Actinomycetota > Actinomycetes > Allobogoriellales > Allobogoriellaceae > Georgenia > Georgenia phoenicis. Next base: position 2,083,036 of record NZ_CP154855.1, read on the forward strand.
TGCTCATCGGCTGGTCCGCGGTGACCGGCACGGTGGAGTGGCCGGCGCTGGTGCTCTTCGGGATCATCTTCTTCTGGACGCCGCCGCACTACTGGCCCCTGTCCATGCGCTTCAAGAAGGACTACGCGCGCGCCGAGGTGCCGATGCTGCCCGTCGTCGCCTCGGACACGAAGGTCGCCGTCCAGATCCTCGTCTACGGCGCGGCCATGGTCGCCTGCTCCCTCGTCCTCGTGCCGGTCGCGGGGATGACGTGGGTGTACGCCGTCATCGCCGGCGCGGCAGGGGCGTGGTTCATCGCCGGGTGCCTGCGGCTGCTGGCCCGCGCCCGCCACCCCGAGCGCGGCAAGCTCGCGGCGATGAAGGTCTTCCACGCCTCGATCACCTACCTGACGATCGTCTTCGTCGCCGTCGCGGTCGACCCCTTCCTCCCGCTGTAGGCACCGACGTGACGGGCACGACGACGACGTCTGCCGCGCGGCCGGGACCCGCGCCGCTCGAGCGCGCCCTCGAGGAGTACCTCGCACACCTCGGGGTGGAGCGGGGCCTGAGCGAGCACACCCTCTCGGCATACCGCCGCGACCTCAGCCGCTACGCGGCGTACCTCGCCGCGCGGGGCCGCCGGGAGCTGGGGGAGGTCGCGGAGAGCGACGTCGCGGAGTACGTCGAGGCGCTACGCACCGGGTCCGACGGCGGCCGCGCGCTGGCCGTCTCCTCCGCGGGACGGGCGGTGGTGGCGGTGCGGGGCTGGCACCGCTTCGCCGTCCTCGAGGGCCAGGCCGCCCACGACCCGAGCGCGGACGTGCGTGCCCCCTCGACGACGCGGCGGCTGCCCAAGGCACTGAGCACCGACGACGTTGAACGGCTCCTCGAGGCCGCGTCCCTCGGTGAGGGGCCGGTGCCGCTGCGCGACCGGGCGCTGCTCGAGGTCCTCTACGGCACCGGTGCCCGGATCAGTGAAGCCGTGGGGCTGTCCGCCGACGACCTCGACCTCGACGGCGGTACGGTGCGCCTCTTCGGCAAGGGCCGGCGCGAGCGGGTGGTGCCGGTGGGGCGCTACGCGATCGAGGCGGTCGAGGCCTACGTCGTGCGGGCCCGCCCGGAGCTGGCGCGCGCCGGCCGGGGGACCGCGGCCCTGTTCCTCAACCAGCGCGGCGGGCCGCTGAGCCGGCAGAGCGCCTGGGCGGTGCTGCAGACCGCCGGCGCTCGCGCCGGCCTGGGGGAGCACGTCTCCCCGCACACCCTGCGCCACTCCTTCGCCACGCACCTGCTCGCCGGCGGCGCCGACGTGCGCGTCGTCCAGGAGCTGCTCGGCCACGCCTCGGTGACGACGACGCAGATCTACACCCAGGTGACCGTCCAGGCGATGCGCGAGGTCTACGCCACCGCCCATCCCCGCGCCCGCGCCTGACACACCCTCCGCGCTGACAGCACACTTACCGCCGACAGCACACTTACCGCCGACAGCACACTTACCGCCGACAGCACACTTACCGCCGACAGCACACTTACCGCCGAGAGCTGGATTCTCCGCGCTGGTCGCGACCCGGCGCCTCCCTGCACTGCGGTGCGCCGCGTCAGTCCCGCAGGCACATCGGCTGCGGTTGTGCTCGGCGTGCGGCCCCCGCCCGTGGCGCCCATCCTGGCTGCACCCCGACCGAGGAGGACTCATGGGACTTGGTGACATGGCCAAGAAGGCCAAGGACGCCCTGAGCAGCGACAAGGGCGAGCAGACGAGCGACCGGGTGCTCGACGGCGCGGCGAACCTCGCGAACAAGGTGACCGGAGGCAAGCACGCCGACAAGATCCAGCGTGGCCGGGACGCCGCCGACGAGCGGATCGGCACCGACGACCGCACCGGCACCACCGCGACGGGCCCCACGAGCACCACCACCCACGGCACGGGCGGGACGGACGGCGTCAACGCGGTCGGCAACGCCGGCGGCAGCGGGCACGGCACGGGGACGACCGCCGCCGGGGCGGAGCAGCCCGGTCCGGACGAGCCCACCGGCCGCCACCGCGCCTGACCTCCCGGCCCGTCACTGAACCGGCAGCCGACGTCCGCCGACGAGCTCCTGCTCACGGAGACTCCGGCTGTCGGCGAGGATGGGGGCGACGTCGCGGAGACTCCGGCTGTCGGCGGTAAGTGTGCTGTCGGCGGTAAGTGTGCTGTCGGCGGTAAGTGTGCTGTCGGCGGGGGAGGAGGGGTGCGTCGGCGGGAAGTGGGGGGGTGCTTCCGCGTGCCGCTCGCTTCGGACGGTGTCGGCGAACTAACGTGGAGGGGTGAGCGACGCACACCAGCCGACCCTGATCGACGCCTCCGGCGACGGGCAGGTCGCCGACTTCCCCGAGCCGGCGCCGCTCGACGCCCACGGCCCGGCGCGCATCATCGCGATGTGCAACCAGAAGGGCGGGGTCGGCAAGACGACGACGACGATCAACCTCGGCGCCGCGCTGGCCGAGTACGGGCGCCGCGTCCTCATCGTCGACTTCGACCCGCAGGGCGCCGCCTCCGCGGGCCTCGGCGTCAACGCCAACGAGCTCGACCGCACGATCTACTCCGTCCTCATGGAGCCGCGCTCGGACGTGCGGGAGATCATCCACGAGACGGCGGTCGAGAACCTCGACATCGTCCCGGCGAACATCGACCTGTCCGCCGCCGAGGTCCAGCTCGTCACCGAGGTGGCCCGGGAGCAGGCCCTCACCCGCGTGCTGCGCCCCGTCCTGGACGACTACGACCTCATCCTCGTCGACTGCCAGCCCTCGCTGGGCCTGCTCACCGTCAACGCCCTCACCGCGGCGCACGGGGTGATGATCCCGCTCGAGGCCGAGTTCTTCGCCCTGCGCGGCGTCGCCCTCCTCATGGAGACCATCGACAAGGTGAGCGAGCGGATCAACCCGCGCCTCCAGCTCGACGGCATCCTCGTGACCATGTACGACGGCCGCACCCTCCACGCCCGCGAGGTCCTCGAGCGGGTCCGTGAGGGCTTCGGCGACCGCGTCTTCGACACGCTCATCGCCCGCACCATCAAGTTCCCCGACGCCACCATCGCCACCGAGCCGATCACGAGCTACGCACCCAACCACGCCGGTGCGCACGCCTACCGGCGCCTGGCCCGTGAGCTCGTCGCCCGCGGTGACGTCGCCTGACGCGGCCGCGGCCGCACCCCCCACCCCGCAGCCAGCGGCCGCCGGCGCCGCGCCCGACCGCACCGCCTTCGCGGTGACGCTGGAGAACTTCTCCGGCCCCTTCGACCTCCTGCTCTCGCTCATCGCCAAGCACAAGCTCGACATCACCGAGGTCGCGCTGGCGAAGGTCACCGACGAGTTCATCGCCCACCTCGCCGACCAGGCGGAGTGGGACCTCGGGCAGGCGAGCGAGTTCCTCGTCGTCGCCGCCACGCTCCTCGACCTCAAGGCCGCCCGCCTCCTGCCGCGCGGCAGCGTCGAGGACGAGGAGGACCTCGAGCTCCTCGAGGCCCGCGACCTCCTCTTCGCCCGGCTCCTCCAGTACCGCGCCTACAAGGAGGTCGCCGGCGACCTCGAGCGCCGCTGGGCCGTGGGCACCCGCTCCTACCCGCGCTCGGTGGCCCTGGAGCCGCACTTCGCGGCCCTGCTGCCCGAGCTCGTCATCCGCGTCGGCCCCGAGCGCCTCGCCCAGCTCGCCGCCGCGGCCTTCGCCCCGCGCCCCGGCCCGCCGCAGGTCGACCTCGGCCACCTCCACGCGCCGGTCGTGCCCGTGCGCGAGCAGGCCGCCCTCATCGTCGACCGCCTGCGCCGCCAGCGCACCGCCACCTTCCGGGCGCTCACCGCCGACGCCGAGTCGACCGCCGTCGTCGTCTCCCGGTTCCTCGCGCTGCTCGAGCTCTTCCGCGAGGGCGCCATCGCCTTCGACCAGGCCCAGCCGCTGGGCGAGCTCACCGTACGGTGGTCGGGCAGCGAGGAGGGCGACGTCGCCGTCGCCGACGACTACGACGCTGAGAACGAGGACGAGGAACCCACGGATGACTGAGGCCGCCGAGCAGGAGGCACCCCGTTACGAGGCGGTGCCCGACGACGTCATGCCCCGCGAGCACCTGGCCGCCCTCGAGGCGATCCTCATGGTCGTCGACGAGCCAGTCCCCGCAGCCCAGCTCGCCGGCGTCCTCGGCCTGCCCACCGGCCAGGTCGTCGAGCTGCTCACCGAGCTCGCCGCGGACTACGCGGGGGCGCGAGGCGGGCGCCCGCGCGGCTTCGAGCTGCGCGAGGTCGCCGGCGGCTGGCGCGTCTACTCCGCACCCGCGTACGCCGACGTCGTCGGCCGCTTCGTCGTCGACGGCCAGACCGCGCGCCTCACCCAGGCCTCCCTCGAGACCCTCGCCGTCATCGCCTACCGCCAGCCCGTCTCGCGCGGGCGGGTGGCCGCGATCCGTGGCGTCAATGTCGACGGCGTCGTCCGCACCCTCCTCGCCCGCGGGCTCATCGAGGAGGCCGGCCACGACGACGACGGCGGAGCGGTCCTCTACCGGACCACCTCCTACTTCCTCGAGCGGATGGGGCTGGGCTCGCTGGCAGACCTGCCCCCGCTCGCCCCCTACCTGCCCGACCTCGACACCCTGGACGACCTGGAGGGAGACCTGCGATGACCGACGTGCACCAGCCCGGAGGCACCCGCCTGCAGAAGGTTCTCGCCGCTGCGGGCTTCGGCTCCCGCCGCGCCTGCGAGAACCTCATCGCCGACGGCCGCGTGACGGTCGACGGGCAGCGGGTCGAGGAGCTCGGCACCCGCGTGGACCCGGCGACCGCCGTCATCCACGTCGACGGGATCCGCCTCCAGCTCGACGAGACGAAGGTGACGCTCGCGCTCCACAAGCCCGCCGGCGTCGTCTCCTCGATGAAGGACGAGCAGGGCCGCCCGGACCTGTCGCAGCACGTCGCCGACCGCGCCGAGCGGCTCTTCCACGTCGGACGCCTCGACGAGCAGACCGAGGGGCTCATCCTCCTCACCAACGACGGCGAGCTGGCCCACCGCCTCGCGCACCCCTCCTACGAGGTCGCCAAGACCTACGTCGCCACCGTCGAGGGCGAGGTCCCGCGCGCCCTGAGCCGCCGCCTGCGCGAGGGCATCGAGCTCGAGGACGGCCCCGCCCGCGCCGACCGCTTCACCGTGCTCGAGACGACGCCGCGCGCGTCCGTCGTCGAGATCGAGCTCCACGAGGGCCGCAACCGGATCGTGCGCCGCATGCTCGAGCACGTCGGCCACCCGGTGACCCGCCTCGTGCGCACCCGCTTCGGCACGGTGCGTCTGGGCCAGCTCAAGCCGGGCCACACCCGGGTGATCAGCGGCACCGAGCTCGGCACGCTGATGTCGAGCGTCGGCCTGTGAGCCGGGCGGTAGTCTGTCCCGGGCGCCGCGCCGGGCGGCCCGCGAGCAGGGAGGAAGCAGGAGCGTGACGAGCCAGGCGGCACCCCTGACGACGGGCCCCGTCAAGGTCGTCGGCACCGGGCTCCTCGGCACCAGCATCGCGCTGTGCCTCAGCGGCCAGGGCATCGCGGTCCAGCTCGCCGACGCCTCGCCCTCCGCGCTCGCCCTCGCGCGCGACATGGGCGCGGGGGAGCCCGTCCACGACGCGAGCCCCGAGCCCGCGCTCGTCGTCGTCGCCACCCCGCCGGACGTCGCCGGCCCGGTCGTCCTCGACATGCTCCGCCGCCACCCCGCCGCCGTCGTCACCGACGTCGCGAGCGTCAAGGCCGTCATCGCCGCCGAGGTCGCCGAGGGGGGCGACGACGGCGCCCGCTCCCGCTACGTCGGCTCGCACCCGATGGCGGGCCGCGAGCAGTCCGGCGCCGCCGCCGCGGACGCGGACCTCTTCGCCGGCCGTCCCTGGGTCATCGCCGCCGACGACGCCGCCTCCGCCACCGCGACCGCCGCCGTGCGCGGCCTGGCCCTCGACCTCGGCGCCCTGCCCGTGGCCCTGGAGCCGCAGGAGCACGACGACGCCGTCGCCCTCGTCTCCCACATCCCCCAGCTGGCGGCGTCGCTCGTCGCGTCACGGCTCGTCGACGCGCCCGAGGCCGCACTGTCTCTCGCGGGCCAGGGCCTGCGGGACGTCACCCGCATCGCCGGCTCCGACCCGCGGCTGTGGGCCGCGATCCTCGTCGGGAACGCCGGCCCCGTCGCCGCGGGCCTGCGCGAGCTACGTGCCGATCTCGACGCTCTCATCGCCGGCCTGGACCGCGCCGCGACGGAGGGCCCGCTGGCCCCCGGGGCGATGGGCGCGCTGAGCGCCGTCGTCTCGGCCGGCAACACCGGTGTGGGGCGGATCCCGGGCAAGCACGGCGGTGCGCCGCGCCGCTACTCGACCGTCCAGGTGCTCGTGCCGGACGAGCCCGGCGAGCTGGGCCGTCTCTTCGGCGAGGTCGGCGAGATCGGCGTGAACATCGAGGACCTCACGCTCGAGCACTCGGCCGGCGCCCGGGTGGGCATCGCCCACCTCTCGGTGGTGCCGGCCGCGGCGGCCGAGCTGGAGCACGAGCTGACGACCCGCGGATGGAGAGTGGTGGCGGAATGACCGCACCGGTCACGGTGGCGATCGACGGGCCCTCGGGCTCGGGCAAGTCGACGATCAGCAGGCGGCTCGCGGCCGCGGAGGGCCTGGCCTACCTCGACACGGGGGCCATGTACCGGGCCGCGACGTGGTGGTGCCGCCGCCAGGGCGTCGAACTGACCGACACCGCGGCGGTGTCCGCGGCGGTCGAGACGATGCCGCTAGACATGGGCACCGACCCGGGCGACCCGACGATCGTGTGCGACGGCGTCGACATCACCGCGACGATCCGCACCTCCGAGATCTCCTCGGTGGTCTCCGCGGTAGCGACGAACCTTGACGTCCGCGCCCAGCTGCGCGAGCGGCAGCGCGCGATCATCACGGCCGAGCGGCAGCCCGGCGGGCACAGCGAGGGCCGCGGGATCGTCGCCGAGGGGCGCGACATCACGACCGTCGTCGCCCCCGACGCCGACGTGCGCATCCTCCTCACCGCCGACGAGGCCGCCCGCCTGGCCCGGCGCGCCCGCGAGCTCCACGGCACCGTGGACGAGCACGCCATCGCCGCGACCCGCGACGAGGTCGTGGGGCGCGACGCCCAGGACTCCACCGTCTCCACCTTCCTCACCGCCGCCGACGGCGTCGTCACCATCGACTCCTCGGCGCTCGACATCGACCAGACGCTCGACGTCGTGCGCCGGGTCGTCGCGCAGGCGCGGGAGGGGGCGCGGTGAGCACCGCACAACCGGCCGCCCAGCCCTCCCGCGGCGCCCGGGTCAAGCCCGAGGACATCTACCGCTGGGGTCCGATCTGGTCCCGGCGCGTGGGCCAGTTCCTCGACCACGTGTGGTGGAACACCAAGGTCTACGGGGCGGAGAACGTCCCGCGGACCGGGCCGGTCGTCGTCGCCTCCAACCACACCGGGGTGATCGACGGGCCGCTGCTGCACGGCGCGGTGCCGCGCGGCTCGCACTTCATCATCAAGCAGGAGTTCTGGGACTCCCCGCTCGGCTTCCTCATGACGCTCGCCGGCCAGATCCCGGTGGACCGGAGGAACGGACGTGCGGCGCTCGTCGTCGCGCAGCAGATGCTGGCCGAGGGGCGCGTCGTCGGGATCTTCCCCGAGGGCAACCGCGGCACCGGCAACGTCCAGTCCACGCGCGCGGGCGTCGCGTGGCTCGCGGTCCACGGCAACGCGCCGGTCGTCCCGGTCGCCTGCCTCGGTACGCGCCCGGCGGGCAAGAAGGTCGGCTACGTGCCGCCGCCACGCTCGCGCCTCCACATCGTCTTCGGCAAGCCGATCGTCGTCGACACCGAGCGCGGCGAGGGCGGCAACCGCGAGGTCATGACGCGGGCCATGGAGAAGATCCACCAGGGCCTGGCCGCCCACGTCGAGGACGCCGTCCGCCAGACCGGCATCCCCCTGCCCACTCACTGACCCGTTCCTCCACTCCCACTCCTACTCTCGCCGACAGCCGGATTTCGCCTGGCGAAATCCGGCTGTCGGCGTAGGAGAGGGGCTAGCTCACGTCGCGGCGGGCGGTGCGCCAGAGGCCGACGGCGAGCGGCACCCCGATCCACACGAGAGCCGACGTCCCGAGCTGGGCCCATGCCGTCGCCGTCATGGCACCCTCCATGAGGGGGCCCATCGCGGAGTCGAGGCTGAGCCACTCCGCCGGACCCTGCAGAGCGGAGACGAGCATGGTGAGCACGGTCCACACCGTCGGCAGCGCGAGGTAGGCGACGATCGCGATCGGCGTGCTCAGCAGCGCCAGGCCGAAGGCCACGCCCTGGCCGATGAGGAGCAGCAGCGAGAGGAGCATCCCGCCGAGCAGCGACCACTCCATGGCCCAGGAGCCGTTTCCGTCGAGGGCGACCATCCCGATGACGTTGAAGAAGGCACCGGCCAGCAGCGCCGCGACCATGACCGCCAGACCCAGGGCGACGGCGGAGACGATCTTGGCGGCGTTGACCCGGGTGCGGCGCGGCTCGAGCGTGAAGGTCGTCAGCGCGGTGCGCTGGGACCACTCGCCGGTCGCTGCCATGATTCCGATGAGCGGCAGCAGCAGCATCTGCGCGAGCGAGGACGCCATGGTGAGCTCCTGCCAGGTGCGGAGTTCCGGCTCCCCGGTGAACAGGACGAGGGCGATGAGCCCGGCGTTGAGCAGAACGATCACGCCGAGCAGCCACACGCCGGCGCGGGTGTCGAGCTGCTTGCGCAGCTCCACGAGAGTGAGCCGGCCGAAGGGGACGGCCGGGGGAGCGGTGCGGGACGCCGTCGGGCGCGGGCGGGCGGTGGTCGTGGTCATGCTGCGGTCTCCTCTCGCCCGTGCTGGGCGGTGGTGTCGAAGAACAGGTCCTCCAGGCCGGTGGCGTCAGTGGGACGCAGGTCGGTGAGGACGACGGCGGCCGCCAGGGCGGTCCGTCCGACCTCCTCCGCCGTGGCCGACGTCGTCAGACCGGCCCCGGCGCGGGTCACCTCGTGCCCGGCGGCGGTGAGGGCGCGGGCGAGGGCGTCGTCGTCGAGGCTGCGCACCTGCGTGCCCGGGGTGGCGAGGAGCTCCTCCGCGCTGCCCTGGGCGAGGATGCGGCCGCTGCCGATGATGACGAGGTCGTCCGCGACGGCCTCGACCTCGCGCAGAAGGTGGGAGGACAGGAGGACGGTGCCGCCCTGGTCGGCGAAGTCGCGCAGCAGGGCCCGCATCCAGCGGATGCCGGCCGGGTCGAGGCCGTTGACGGGCTCGTCGAGGATGAGGACCTCGGGTTCGCCGAGCAGCGCGTGGGCCAGGCCCAGGCGCTGGCGCATGCCCAGGGAGTAGGTGCGTGTCCGCGCGCCGGCCTCGGAGGCCGTGAGCCCGACGGTCGCGAGCACCTCCTCCACGCGCCCAGCGGGCAGGCCCATGAGCTGGGCAGACAGGTGGAGGATCTCGCGGCCGGTGCGGCCGGCGTGCTGTGCGGAGGCGTCGAGCAGCACCCCGACCCGCCGGCCCGGGTTGGTGAGCTCGCGGAAGGGCGAGCCGAGGATCGTGGCGCGTCCCGACGTCGGGGTCGTGAGGCAGGTGAGCATGCGCATGGTGGTCGACTTGCCGGCGCCGTTGGGGCCGAGGAAGCCGGTGACGCGGCCGGGCCGGGCGGTGAAGGAGACGTCGTCGACGACGGCGCGGGTCCCGTACCGCCGGGTGAGGTTCTCTGCGGTGATCATGGCGACCACTCTTCCGGGCGGCGGCGCCCCGAGGATCGGCGCTCCGGCTCGGCCGGGTCAACCTTTCGGCTGACGACGGTGAGCCCGCCGGCTGACCGGTGGATCAGGCCCGTTCCCTAGGCTGGCGCCCATGCAGACCGTGGCCACCACTCCCGCCGTGCCCGTGGCGCCCGGCGCGCGACGCGACGACGACGGCGCCGCAACCGGACGGCCGCCCGCCCTGCGCCCGTGGTCGCGCATCTGGCGCTACCTCGCGGCAGCGGGGATCGCCATCGTCCTGTGGCTCGCCGTCTCCGTCGACTTCATCGCGGTCGCCGAGCTCGACGGCTCCGACGACGTCGCGGGCCGCGTGGGCGCCGCGCTCCTCCTCGACGGCGTGCTCGGCGTCATCGGGCTGTGCCTGCTCGCGCTGCGCCGCCGCCACCCACTCCTCACCGCGGTGGTCACCGGCCTGTTCGGGATGGTGTCCGCGGCGTCGCTGGGCGCGGCCGCGGTGACGGCGGTATCGGTGTCCACGTGGCGGCGCTGGCAGTGGGTCGTCCCGGTGATGGCGACCTGGGCGTGGTCGACGGTGTTCTACGAAATGGTCTGGCGCCCTGCCATCATCGGCGACGCCATCCCGGCCGCATTCGCCACCCTCTCCGGGGCCTTCGCGATCGCCATGGCCGGCACCTGCGCGGCGACCGGCTACTACGTCGGCGCCCGGCGCGAGCTGCTCGCCACCCTGCGCCAGCGCGCCGAGACGGCCGAGCGCGAGCAGGCCGCCAAGGCCGATGCCGCCCGGGAGGCCGAGCGCACCCGTATCGCCCGGGAGATGCACGACGTCCTCGCCCACCGGATCTCGCTCGTCGCCATGCACGCCGGGGCCCTCGCGTACCGCACCGACCTGTCCCCGGAGGAGACCGCCGAGGCCGCCGGCGTGATCCAGCACAACGCCCACCTCGCGCTCACCGAGCTCCGCGAGGTGCTGGGCGTGCTGCGCGCCCACGGCGCACCGGCCCACGACGACGCCGCGCCCGCCGAGCCGCCGCAGCCGCTCCTCGCGCAGGTACGCGAGCTCGTCGACGGCGCGCGCGTCCAGGTCGAGGCGGCGCTCGACGCGAGCGGCCTGCCCGGTGGGGACCTGCGCGGGGTCGCCGAACTGCCGGCGACCCCCTCGCGGACCGCCTACCGCGTCGTCCAGGAGGCGCTGACCAACGCGTGCAAGCACGCCCCGGGGAGCGACGTCGTCGTCCACCTCGCCGGCGGGCCGGGCGGGCTGCTCACCATCGAGGTGCACAACGGTCCGCCGACGCCGGGGCGTGCGGTGCCGGCCGCGCCCGGGAGCGGCTACGGTCTCGTCGGGCTGGCCGAGCGGGTGGAGCTGGCCGGGGGAGTGCTCGAGCACGAGGCAGGTCCGGGCGGCTCCTTCACCGTGCGATGCTGGCTGCCGTGGGAGGAGAGGGAGTGAGCGCGTCGCGCGTGCGGGTCGTCGTGGTCGACGACGACGCCCTCGTCCGCACCGGGCTGCGGCTCATGCTCGGCGGGAGCGACGTCGTCGAGCTCGTCGGCGAGGCGGGGGACGGGCACGAGGGGCTCGCCGTCGTCGAGCGGGAGCGGCCCGACGTCGTGCTCATGGACATCCGCATGCCGGGCCTCGACGGGCTCGCGGCCACCCGGAGGTTGACCGAGCGCGGCTCGAGCGCGCGCGTCATCGTCCTCACGACCTTCGACACCGACGAGATGGTCCTCACCGCGCTGCGGCACGGCGCGGCCGGCTTCCTCCTCAAGGACACCCCGCCCGCCCGGCTCGTCGACGCCGTCGTCCGCGTCGCGCGCGGTGAGCCGATGCTCTCCCCGAGCGTCACCGCCCAGGTCATCACCGCGGCCACCCGCACCCCCGACGACTCGCGCGAGAAGCACGCCCGGGAGCGGGTCGCGCGGCTCACCGACCGGGAGCGGGAGGTGGCCGTCGCGATCGGGCGCGGGCTGTCCAACGCGGAGATCGCCGCGGAGCTCTACCTGGGCCTGGCGACCGTCAAGACCCACATCGGGCGGCTGTTCACCAAGCTCGAGGCGAGCAACCGCGTCCAGATCGCCCTCTGCGTCCACGACGCCGGCCTCACCTGAGGTCAAGGTCCCACGCGCGGCGTTAGCGTCCGAGCGCCCGGACACGCGACAATGGCCGGCGTGAGTGACACCGAGGACTTCCCGACCACCCCGGCCGACGACGAGCAGCGCGCCGCGGCCCTGCGCGCCGGGCTGTCCGACTACGTGCTGGACGAGGAGGACGCCGCCCTCCTCGCCGCCGGCGACGAGAGCCCCGCCCAGGACGGGCCGGAGGCGCCGCTACCGGTGCTCGCCGTCGTCGGCCGGCCGAACGTCGGCAAGTCGACGCTCGTCAACCGCGTCCTCGGGCGCCGCGAGGCCGTGGTGCAGGACGTCCCGGGCGTCACCCGTGACCGCGTGAGCTACCCCGCCGAGTGGGCCGGGCGGCGCTTCACGCTCGTCGACACCGGCGGCTGGGAGCACGACGCCGCGGGCCTCAACGCCCGCGTGGCCGAGCAGGCCGAGGTCGCCATCTCCATGGCGGACGCCGTCATGTTCATCGTCGACGCGACCGTCGGCCCCACGAGCACCGACGAGCAGGTGGTCCGCCTGCTGCGGAAGTCCGGCAAGCCGGTCGTCCTCGTCGCGAACAAGGTCGACTCGCAGATGCAGGAGGCCGACGCCGCGGCGCTGTGGTCGCTGGGCCTGGGCCAGCCGTGGCCGGTCTCGGCGCTGCACGGGCGCGGCTCGGGTGACGTGCTCGACGCCGCGATGGCGGTGCTCCCGGAGGTCTCCGCGGTCGCCCACCCGCTGCCCGAGGGCGGCCCCCGTCGCGTGGCGCTCGTCGGGCGCCCGAACGTCGGCAAGTCGAGCCTCCTCAACGCGATCGCCGGCCAGCAGCGCGTCGTCGTCGACTCCACCGCCGGCACCACCCGCGACCCGGTCGACGAGCTCGTCGTCCTCGGCGACCGCCCGTGGTGGCTGGTCGACACCGCCGGCATCCGCCGCCGCGTCCACCAGACCAAGGGCGCGGACTTCTACGCCTCCCTGCGGACGCAGTCGGCGCTGGAGAAGGCGGAGGTCGCCGTCGTCCTCATCGACTCCTCGGTCCCGCTGACCGAGCAGGACACCCGCGTCATCCAGCAGGTCATCGAGGCGGGGCGCGCGCTCGTCATCGCCTACAACAAGTGGGACCTCATGGACGACGAGCAGCGCCACATCCTCGAGCGGGCGGTCGAGCAGGACCTGGTCCAGGTGCAGTGGGCGCCGCGCGTCAACATCTCCGCCAAGACCCGCTGGCACGTCGACCGCCTCGTCAAGGCGCTGGACACCGCCCTGGGCGGCTGGGACACGCGCATCTCGACCGGCAAGCTCAACTCCTTCCTCGGTGAGCTCACCGCCGCGAACCCGCACCCGGTGCGCGGGGGCAAGCAGCCGCGCATCCTCTTCGCGACGCAGGCCGACAGCCGCCCGCCGCGCTTCGTCATCTTCGCGACCGGCTTCATCGAGCACGGCTACCGCCGCTTCATCGAGCGCAAGCTGCGCGAGACCTTCGGCTTCGTCGGCACGCCGATCGAGATCAGCGTGCGCGTGCGCGAGAAGCGCCGCCGCTGATGGCCGACGGCGCGGTATCCCGCCGGCACGTCCTCCTGCGCTGGGGGCTGCCGCGGGACCCGCGCGCCGGTGAGCACGTCCTGGGCTTCGTCCTCACGACGGTCGTGACGATCGTCGTCACGCGTGGCTACCTCCAGCTCACCGGCTTCCCCCAGATCGGCGGGGAGACGCTGCACGTCGCGCACGTCCTGTGGGGCGGGCTGTTCATGGCGCTGGCCATGGTGCTGGCGCTGTCCTTCGCCGGGCCGGTGATCCGGCCGCTCGTCGCCTTCCTCGGCGGCATCGGCTTCGGCCTGTTCATCGACGAGGTCGGCAAGTTCCTCACGAACGACAACGACTACTTCTTCCAGCCGGCGCCGATGATCATGTACCTCACGCTGGTGCTGCTCGTCATCCTCGCCGACGTGCTCCACGGGCGCCGTCCGCCGCACCCGAGCGAGCAGCTGGCGGCCGCGGCCGACCACGCCGTCGCCGGGTTGGCGGGCGGGCTCAGCCCCCAGCGCCGGGAGGTCGCGCGCGAGCTGCTGCGGCAGGGGAGCGGCGGCCGTGGGGAGGCGGAGGTCGAGGCGCTCCTCGCCGCCGTCCCCGACGACCACAGCGAGCTCCCCGACCCGCTCGAGCTCGCCACCCGCAAGGTCCGTGGCCTGCTGCGCGGCGTCGTGCGCGGTTCGTGGACGACGGCGGTGGCCGGGGCGCTGCTCGTCCTCGCCCTGGGAGGGGGCGCCGTCGTCATCCTTGCCGCCGACGACGGCGCACCGGCCTGGGCCCTGTGGCTGGCGGCCGGCTCGTCGGTCGCCGTCGTCGCGTTCGCGGTGCGCGCGTGGACGTTGCTGGGGAGGGCGAGGTACCAGGCCTTCCAGTGGCTGCGTCGCGCGCTGCTCCTGCAGCTGCTGGTGACGGTCGTGGGGCTCTACCGGCTCGCGCCGTGGGAGGCGACGGCCGTCATGGGCATCGCGCTGCTCGGGCTCGGCGTCGTCGTCGCGGAGAAGGTGCGGCTCGAGCAGACGGGGCAGGGCGCCGCTCACTGACGGCGCCCTGCGCCTACGTCAGCTCGTGGGCAGGCCGGCGAGCTCACCGCCGTCGGCGATGAACTCCGCGCCGGTGCAGAAGGTCGACTCGTCGCTGGCGAGGTAGACGACGAGGTAGCCGATCTCGAAGGGCTTGCCGGCGCGGTGCATGGCGACGTGCTGCTGCTCGGCGGCGAGGCCCTCGGTCATCGGGGTCTCGATCATCCCCGGGTGGATCGAGTTGACGCGGATGTTGTCCGGGCCGAGCTCGATGGCTGCCGTCTTGCTCATGCCGCGCACGCCCCACTTGGAGGCGACGTACCCGGCGAGGTCCGGGTAGCCCTGGAGACCGGCGGTCGAGGAGATGTTGATGATCGAGGGGTTCTTCGTCGACGCCTTGAGGAGCGGGAGTGCGGCCTTCATCCCGTAGAAGACGCTGGAGAGGTTGATGGCGATGATCCGGTCCCAGCGCTCGTAGGTGAAGTCGGTGAGGCTGCCGAAGTCGGCGATGCCGGCGTTGTTGACGAGGACGTCGAGCCCACCGAAGGTCTCCTCGACCTTGGCGACGGCCGCCGCCCACTGCTCGATGCTGGTGACGTCGTGGTGGAGGTAGACGGCGGACTCGCCGAGCTCGGCGACCAGCGCCTCACCGTCCTGGTCGAGGATGTCGGTGACGAGGACCTTCGCACCCTCCGCGACAAGGAGGCGAACCGCCTCCGCGCCAAGCCCGCGGGCTCCTCCGGTGACCAGTGCGACCTTGCCGGCGACCCGTGCCATGTCAGACTCCTTCGGTTGGTTGGGGTGCGCCGGGTGACGGCGCTCACACCACCGTAGGGGCGCGGCACGGCGGGCTTTCGGGACGTTGGGCCGCCGGCCCTTGGTCCCGCTGACGACGTTCCCGACCCGTCCGACGTGACGCCGCGCACAACGGTCTGTCGCGGTTTCAGTTCCGGCCCGCCCCTGGGGTAACCTTCTCTAGGTTCGTTCGCGAGCCAGACGGGCTGTGGCGCAGCTTGGTAGCGCACTTGACTGGGGGTCAAGGGGTCGTGGGTTCAAATCCCGCCAGCCCGACAGATGTGATGTCGCAAGACATCGGCGACAGCCCGAATCCTCAGTGTGGGGGTTCGGGTCTTGTCGTTTCTTGGGGTTGGTAGGTGCGTGTGGTGTCGAGGGTGAGGTCGCGGAGGATCTCGCCGGTGGCGGCTGCAGCGATGGTGATGTGGAGGTCTTGGATGACCATCACGATCGGGGTGCGGGCGTGGGCGCGGCCGATGCCGATCTTGTAGAGGTGTCCGCTGTGGCGCAGGGTGACCTTGCCGGCGGTGTCGATCCGGTCGGTGCGGACGCGGTTGTCGCGGCCGTGGGGTGAGCCCAGGGGGACTGCCTTGGGCGTGGCGGCGTAGATGGCCGCGGGTGTGCGTCGGCCCAGGGAGCGGTGGGGGCGGGTGTTGTTGTAGTAGTCGGCGAAGGTGTCTAGGCGTTGCTGGAGCTCGGCGATGGTGTGGGCGGGGCCGGTCGCGACGAGGTGCTTCTTGAGGGTCTGTTGGAAGCGTTCGACCTTGCCCTGGGTCTGGGGGTGGTTGGGTTTGCCGTTCTTCTGGTGAACGCCCAGCGCGATGAGCAGGCGTTGGAAGGCGTTATGAACCGCCCCGGGTTTAGTGGAGACTCGGTTCTCTGGTTTCGGCCGTCGTGGTGACGGGGTTCTGACGGTAGTGGTTGGCCTCGTGCTCGGCGGGTGGAATGTCACCGAGCTCGGAGTGCAGGCGGCTGTTGTTGAACCAGTCGACGTACTCCAGGGTGGCGATCTCGACGTCCTCGAGGTTGCGCCAGGGGCCGCGGCGGCGGATGAGCTCGGTCTTGAACAGGCCGATGGTGGACTCGGCCAGGGCGTTGTCGTAGGCGTCACCCACGGTCCCGATCGAGGGCTGGACACCGAGCTCGGCGAGCCGCTCGGTGAAGGCGATGGAGGTGTACTGCGAGCCGGCGTCGTCGTGGTGAATGAGCCCGGCAAGGTCGGTGACCCCGGCGCGCCCGCGGGACCAGGCCGCCATGTTCACCGTGTCGGTGACCAGGTCGGCGCGCATCGTGGTGGAGGCTTTCCAGCCCACGATCATCCGGGAGAACACGTCGATGGTGAACGCGACGTAGACGAACCCGGCCCAGGTCGCGACGTAGGTGAAGTCCGCGACCCACAGCTGGTTCGGGCACTTGCGGTGAAGTCGCGGTTGACCAGGTCACCGGCCCGTATCCCGTCCTTCGCCGGGATCTTGGTGCGCCGCGTCCTGCCGCGGACCGCGCCCTGCAGGCCGGCGTTACGCATCAGGCGTTCGACCGTGCAGCGCGCCACCGGCCGGCCGATCCGGTTCAGGTGCTTCCACATCTTCCGCGCGCCGTAGACCCCGTAGTTGGCCGCGTGCTCGGCACTGATGACCTCACCGAGCTCGGCGTCGGCCACCGCCCGGGCCGAGGGTGAGCGCTTCTTCGCGGCGTAGTAGGTGCTCGGGGCGACCTGCAACTGGGTGCAGATCGGCTCGACCCCGAACTCCTCCTTGTGCTCGTCGATGTACTTCACGATCACCGATGTGGGCGGTCGAGCTCCGCCGCGAAGAAAGCCGAGGCGCTCTTGAGGATCGCGTTCGCCCGCCGCAGCTCGCGATTCTCCCGTTCCAGCTCGGCCAACCGCTGGGCATCACTGGTCGTGGTGCCCGGCCGGTCTCCGGCATCGACCTCAGCCTGGGCAACCCAGCCACGCAGCGTCTCGGGGTTGATCCCGAGCTGCTCTCCCACCCGCCGACACGCCCCCACACGTGACTCGGGATCCTTCTTCGCTTCGAGCACCAGCCGCACGGCCCGCTCACGCAGCTAGTCGGGGTACTTCCTCGGTGCGCTCATAGCTCTCATCCTCCGTGGACTGAGAGCCTCCATGGAACCCGGGGCGGTTCATAGCTCTCATCCTCCGTGGACTGAGAGCCTCCATGGAACCCGGGGCGGTTCAATGCAAGATCGCGAAGCCGTGGTGGGGATGATCGCCCACGCTGCGGAGTCTGTGTCGCTGCGGTTGACGCCGCCCGACCTCGCCACCAGCCCGGCCGCATTCCGGCGGGTGGATGGCACGAGCGTGTTCCGCCCGAAGCACTCGACTGTGTTCTCCTCCGATCTGCTGCTCGCGGCCGAGGACCGGCTGCTCGACCGCTCCCGCAACCTGAGCGCGCCCACCGTCCCGCTCCCCACGGTGGAGAAGATCACCGCCCGTCCTGATGCCGAGGGGCGGATGCTCGGCGAGGATCAGGCCGACGCGCTCATGAAGATCGCCGTCTCCGGCCGCGTCCTCGACGTCCTCGTCGGCCCGGCGGGTGCCGGGAAGACGACGGCCATGTCGGCGTTGCGGCGTGCGTGGGAGACCGAACACGGCGCGAGGACCGTCGTCGGCTTGGCACCGTCCGCGGTGGCCGCGCAGGTGCTCGCAGACGACCTCGGGATCGCGACGGAGAACACCGCGAAGTGGTGGCAGAACCATCTCGTCCACGGCGAGGACTTCCGGGCAGGTCAGCTCGTCATCATCGACGAAGCCTCCCTGGCTGGCACCCTCTCGTTGGATCGGATCACGCATCTGGCCGAACGGGCCGGGGCGAAGGTGCTGCTGGTGGGCGACTTCGCCCAGCTCCAGTCCATTGACGCCGGCGGCGCATTCGGACTCCTCATCGGTGACCGGGACGATGCGCCCGAGCTGGTCGACGTGCACCGGTTCACCCACGAGTGGGAG
Source organism: Georgenia phoenicis (assembly GCF_047302425.1). Taxonomy (NCBI): domain Bacteria; kingdom Bacillati; phylum Actinomycetota; class Actinomycetes; order Allobogoriellales; family Allobogoriellaceae; genus Georgenia; species Georgenia phoenicis. The sequence continues at coordinate 2,101,171 of NZ_CP154855.1, forward strand.
AAGACCGCCTCCCTCGCCCTCCGTCACGGACGTACGCAGGTGATCGACACCTACCTCGACCACGACCGCATCCGCGACGGCGACGCCGAGGCGATGACCGACGCCGCCTACACCGCCTGGCGCGCCGACCGGGAGCACGGGTTGGTGTCGGTGCTGGTCGCCGAGACCCGCGACCACGTAAGCGCCCTCAACCAGCGCGCCCGTGCCGACCTGATCCTCGACGGCACGTTGAAGCCGGGCCGGGAGGTCGAGCTGAACGACGGCACCACCGCCGGGGTCGGGGACACGATCATCACCCGCCGCAACGACCGCCGCCTACGGTCCGGGAAGACGTGGGTGCGCAACGGCGATGCCTGGACCATCACCGGCGTCCGCGACGACGGGTCGGTCACGATCCGCAAGACCGGGCGCCGGTTCGGCGGCTCTATCGTCCTCCCCGCGACCTATGTGGCCGAGCATGTCGATCTGGGCTACGCGATCACCGCGCACCGGGCGCAGGGCGTCACCGTCGATACTGCGCACGTGCTGGTGGAGCCGACCACCACTCGGGAGAACTTCTACGTCGCGATGACCCGCGGCAAGCACGCCAACCGCGCCTACGTAATCCTCGACCGGGCCGACGAGCACGCCGAGCCGCATCCGGGCGACAACCCCGACGCCACCGGCCGGTCGGTCCTGTTCGGCGTGCTCCAGCACGTCGGTGCGGAGTTGTCCGCGCACGAAACCATCACCGCCGAACAGGAGCACTGGGGCTCGATCGCCCAACTCGCCGCCGAGTACGAGACCATCGCCGCCGTAGCCCAACGAGACCGCTTGGCCACCCTCATCCGATCCTCCGGCCTCACCGCCGAACAAGCCGACACCGCGATCGAGTCCGAGGCGTTCGGGGCACTCACCGTCGAACTGCGCCGCGCAGCGGCCAACCACCACAACCTCGACACCCTGTTTCCGCGCCTGGTCGCCGCGCGCGGGTTCACCGACGCCGACGACATCGCCTCCGTCCTGCACTACCGCGTCGCCCGCGCCACCGCACGCCCGGCGGGCTCGGGCCGCACCCGCAAGACGCCACGGCTCATCGCCGGACTGATCCCGTCCGCGGACGGCCCGATGACCGACGACATGCGGCAGGCCCTCGAAGAACGGCGCGAACTGATCGAGACCCGTGCCGACGCGGTGCTCGACACCGCACGCGAGGTCGGCGAGCCCTGGACCAAACCACTCGGCCAGCCGCCCCGCGACCCACGCGAGGCAGCGGCGTGGCGACGGCACGCCCGCACAATCGCCGCCTACCGCGATCGCTACGGCATCACCGAAGACACCCCGCTGGGGCCGGAACCGGAGGACACGGGGCAGAAGATCGAGTTCGCCCGCGCAAGAAGTGCGCTCGCACGGTCACGTGCGATTGCTCGGCAGCGCCCGACCGCTGCCGAGCGACGACCTGTCGAGCACGCTGCCCCCGAGCGGCGCCTGTGACGCGACCCTGCCCGGGTCGGACGCAAGATCCGACACGTCTAGATACGTCACGGAACTGACTGCAAGCGAGACAATCGTCAGGAGGGCGGTCCAGGTCTGCACCAGGATGGCCTAACTGCGTCAGGTGCTATCTCGACTACGAGGTGAGGAGGACGAGGCCGATGATGAGACAGCCTCGCTGGTGCCGGCGCTGGGGCGAGGGGCCGAGGCGGCAGCGATGACGAACATGCCGCCAGACCTCGGTGCTCTCTACCTCCGCCATCGAGACGCTATGCACAAGGTTGCGGCCTCAGTGCTGCGCGAGGCTGGTCGCGCCTCTGAGGCGGAAGACGCGGTGCAGGACGCGATCGTCTCCATCATGGCTTCGCCTCCGGAGAATGTGCGGAACTGGGAAGCATTTCTGGTGACCGCGGCGAAGCGAAAGGCACTGGATCGAATCAGATCAGCAGAGGTACGGCACGCCGGCCCCGAGTTCGTCGAAGCCATCCATGACCGCGCCGATGATTCCGACCTCGCGGAAGACGTCGCGGAAGCCATCGACCAACAAGAGCGTGCTGGTCATGCGTGGGACTGTCTCGCGATATTGGACGAACGCCATCGAAAGGCGGTGTGGGAGACCGCAGCGTTGGGGCGGCCGCGATCTGAGGTGGCAGCAGAAATGAACGTGAGTCCGGCGCGTGTGAGCCAGATGGTGACGAGATCGCTAGCGCTCCTTCGAGAGGAAATGCGCAGAAAGGAGGAAGGAAACGATGAATGATGACGAACGCGACAGGCTTGTCGCCGAGCTGCTCGAACGACCCCAAGAGCGCGAACTTATCCTGCGTGACGCCGAGCTGAACGACCGAGAGCGCGTAGAACTTGATGGCATCGTTGAGACGGCGGACGCACTCTGGCTAGCCGCCCAAGGCGCGCCCGCACTTGAAGACGACCCCGTGGCAGCAATGCTGGGTCTACTCCCTGACAGCGAATGTCGTCTCGACTCTGCCGCATTGTCTCGCGTAAGAAAGCGTGCGCAACTGAGCGTCAGTGATGTCGCCGCACGGCTGGATGAGCGAGGGTGGCAGTTCGACAAGAGCGACGTTTTCAGGTGGGAGACCCGTACAGCGGCAGACGTACCCCCCGCCGTGGTACAGGCAATCGCTGACATCCTCGGAGCACGGGTAGACGACCTGATCTCAGCTCCGTCATCGGCTTCTCTGCCCGATCATGTAGGCGCTGTACGCGCGCATCCGCTGTTTGAACAGCTCGTCGCGCGCTGGTCGCAGGCCCGACGAGTGTCACGTGCCGTGGCTGCTGCGACGCTCGAAAGCCGGATGCTTGCGACCGTACACCGAGGGGAGCACCCGGACACAGAGCAACTGTTGCGCTCGCTTGACGCCCTTGTCGTCTCTGTCGAGCAAGCCGATCGAGGGTGAGACCCGCATGAACCTGGAAGGTTGTGTTGACCAGGCACTGTCCCTGCTGACGGATGATGTTCGAGCCCGTTTCGCCGGGGACCCGGTTAGCGTCCTCCGCGACGACCTTGAGCTGACTGTCAGAGCCGTCGAACACCTGGCTAGCTCCCGTGACGACGGTGGCGCGTGTGATGGCGTCTCGTTCCTCCAAGATGGGGTGATCCTGTATGCGCCCACGCCAGCGAGTCGGCGTGAGAACTTCACACTCGCCCACGAACTTGGGCATTGGCTCGCCGAGAGGGCCCCGGACATCTATGACTGGATAGCCGACCAGGACGAGCCCGGCCGCCTTCTCGAAACCGTCTGTGACCGGATCGCCCAGCGATTGCTCTTGCCCGAGTCTGCGGCAACAGCGGTTATCGCTAACGGACCGATCAGAGCGCAGCACCTGATCGACCTCTATAACGCCTCCCAGGCCAGCCGGCCGGTGTGCGCGATCGCTCTCGCCAAGCACCTGCCCGGCTTGGGGGCCATCGCGATCATCGACCGCTACACCGGCACCGTCACGCACGCCAGCGTCAAGCCCGACCCCGAGCAAGGTTGGCCGACGGTTTTCCCTTGGCGTGACCAGAAGCTCACTGAAGGCCACTCCCTACTCGGCCTGGCACCAGGAGCATCTGCGGCTCGGCGCCTGTCCTGGCGCACACCCTGGGGCATGCAAGCAGACTTCTACGTCGACGCCATCGGGGATGACAAGCGCGTCATGGCCGTGTTCTGCGACCGAGACGTTTGGGAAGTCGAGCAGTTTCATGCGCCCATCCAGCGCGAGTTCGACACCCGCCCCCTGCTCACGGGGTCATGCTGCGGGACCAGTTTCGAGCGCCGTGGGTACCCCTGCTCGGACTGTGGTCAGCCGTTCTGTCCTCGTTGCGGCGACTGCCGCTGTCAGCGAGATGCCAAGCACGCACTGACCTGCACCGAGTGCTTCCTTCAGTTCCAGCCACACCTCGTTGTCGACGGCCTCTGCGTGGACTGCCGTTCCTGACGCTAACTCCACACAGCCCTATCTCGACTACTCAGTGAGAGCCCCCGCGGACGCGGACCTGGGCTGTCGGGACGGAGGTGAAGGAGATGGCCAAGAACACCGGACGAGGACACCGCGTCGGTGCCGTGAAGAGCCGCAGCGAGTTCAAGCACGGCACCACATGGTTCAAGCGTGACACCGGCACTGGCCGGATTCTCAACGGCAGCCCCAACCAGCACAAGGGCGTCCGTAACGAGAAGTAGCCGCTGGGCCGGCGATGCCTCGGTGTCGCCGGCCACCAGCCACCGCAGCGGGCGCGCAAGCAGGACCGGATTTTCAGGCTCATCCGAATCCAGGGTGTAGTCGAGGTCTGAATCCGCCGACCTCGAGGAGTGATCGGGCGATGTAGTTCGTGAGATTGCGGAAGCCGAGGGCGGACCCGCGTAGGTGCTCGAGGCGTCCGTTCATGGCTTCGGTGGGGCCGTTGGACGTGCCGGGGCGATCGAAGTAGGCCAGGACGTCGGCGGCGCGACGCTTGAGCGTGCGGCCGAGGGTGCGGAGCTCGGTCATGGGCGCCGGGACACCGCCGCTCAGGGAGTCGATCAGGCGGGTCATCAGGTCACGTGCTTTGGCCCGGTCGGGCTCGCGGTAGGCGGAGATCATGCGCTGGTAGACGGCCCAGGTGACCTCTACTTGGACGTGGTCCTCACCGGTGAACAGCGCCTCGATCCGCGTGGTCTGCTTCTGGGTGAGCAGGTCGGCGCCGGTGTGCAGGGTGCGGCGGGCGGCGTAGAGCGGGTCGCCTTTGCGGCCGCGGTGGCCATGGATGTCTTGCTGGACGCGGCGGCGGCACTGGTCCAGAGCGTCCCCGGCCAGGCGGACGACGTGGAAGGGGTCCATGACCGCGACGGCTTCAGGTAGCTCTTCGACGGTCGCCGTCTTGAACCCGGTGAAGCCGTCCATCGCGACGACTTCGACGCCGTCGCGCCAGGCCTGCGGGCGGTCGGCGAGCCAAGTCTTGAACGCCTGCTTGGAGCGGCCCTCAACCATGTCGAGCAGCCGGGAGGGGCCGGTCCCGTCGCGGATGCCGGTGAGGTCGATGATGACGGTGACGTACTTGTCCCCGCGGCGGGTGTGGCGCCACACGTGTTCGTCGACACCGATAGCCCTCACGCCGTCGAACCGGGTCGGGTCCTCGATCAGGACTCGGCGCCCTTCGGCCAGCACCGCGGCGTTGGCGGTGTCCCACGAGACCGCCAACGCCTCGGCGATGCGGGCCACGCTCAGGTGCTGGCACACGATGCCCTCCAGCGCCCACCGCAGAGCCCGGCGCGAGAGCTTGGCTCGCGGCTCGGCCGCCGCACCGGTGTCTTGGCGCCAGACATGTCCGCACCCGGTGCACCGGTAGCGGCGCACGGTGAGCAGCAGCGTCGTGGGCCGCCAACCCAGCGGCTCGTGCGCGAGCTCACGGGTGACGGTGTCACGCGCGACGCCCTCGCAGCCGCAGCGCCGGCACCACTCATCGGGCTCCACGACTCGGCATGCCAGGACCGCGCGATCCGGCTCGAGCCGCTGCCCGATGACTTCGAGGCCGAGCTCGTCCAGGCGTGCGAACGTGGTCAGGTCAGGGCGAGCGAAGGTAGCGTCAGACACGTCGAGGTCTTCCCGATGGGTTGGCGTAGGAACCCCCATCATCGGAAGACCTCGACCCCTACCCGGCCCCCGACACGCCACTTCGCGCTGGGCGCCCGGCCGACACCGCCTCTACACCCTCATTCCGGAAGAGCCGATTTTCAGATACAGCAGGAGGACGACATGGCAGTTCACTGGGTCAACTACGACCTCAACAAGACGGGACAGGACTACACCAAGCTCATCGACTACTTGAAGTCGCACCAGGGCTGGGCGAAGCCCCTCAAGAGCAGCTTCTTCGTGAAGACATCCCTGGCAGCCAAGGAGCTACGAGACGGGATCAAGAAGCACATTGACGCGAACGACGACGTCGTTGTCGTGACCGTCACAGGTGCGTCCTGGGCGACCTATGGACTCTCGTCGGAGTTGAACGAGTGGCTGAAGAAGAATCTCTAGTGTCCGGCGCGGATCAAGGACGAGTGAGCCCTCGTCGACGGCGGTCCAACACGTCGCCGAACCGGTGCCGAGTTCCTGAGAGTGCGTCGCGGCAACTGCCTCCGTCAAACCACCATGGAAAGGTGAATGCATGGTAGCCATCTCAATCGTTGCCCTGGTCATCTCGGCCTTCGCCCTGCCATTCACCATCTGGGCAGCGCGGGCGGCCGCTAGGCAGGCGAAGGCGGCGCACGACCAGACGGAGATCCAACGCGAGCAGGTGGCCGCCGCGCGGGAGCAGACTCAACTACAACGCGATCTCGCTCATGAGTCCCTACAGCCCTACGTGTGGGCGGACATCCAGCCAGATATGCAGCAAGGCACCGTGATGCACGTGGTGGTGGGTAACAACGGTCCCACCGTCGCACGCAACGTGAGGGTGACGTTCGATCCACCGCTTCCAGCCGGCCAGCAACAGTCGGACAAGGTCGAGAGTGTTCAGCGGGTGCTCGCCAGCGGACTCCGCTCGCTCGCGCCGAAACGGGAAATCCGGTGGACTCTCGGTGCTGGCTACGACCTCCTGTCCAGCGAGGAACCACAGGTCCGCACTGTGCGTGTCGAAGGCGAGGGCCCGCACGGTCCGCTGCCTGTCCTGGAGACTCAGATCGACATCTCAGAGTGGCGTCAGGCCAGGGACGCTCCGGACGGCTCACTGCACCATGTACGTGGCGCGATCAAGGACCTCACCAAGGCCGTGGGTGGCGTAGACAAGACGATGAAGCGTGTTGTCGATCGCTTGGATTACCCAGCGCCAGAGACGGTCGAAATCAATGAAATGAGTGACGCCTTCACCAGGCAGCAACTCGCACCGCCAGCACCCGAGGATGAGGCGGATTCCAGCACAAATCGAGCATCCCTGCCACCGTCGACGCCGGAGGAACGATAGCGCCTGCGGAACTCTCAGTGGGTGGTGCTCTCGCGTGCAGCCTCGCGAATCTGTGCTGAAGGGTGCTGCGCGGCGATGGTCAGCAGTTGAGAAACGGCTGGCACCTCCGGAGGCGTGTGGAGCCCGGAAACGACCGCCGCGGCACTCCGCCTTCCGCCAGACTTCAGGACCTTCGACAGGATTGTCGCGACTCCCTCAGATGCGCGCTCGGCAACGACCAACCTGCTCAGCCCCCTAAGCGCCGCGTCACGTACGGTTTCGTTTGCGTCACCCGCTAGAGCGAGAAGCAGTTCGGACTCTGCCTTGTCTCCGAAACGTTCAATGATCCGCGCACTGGCAGCACGGCGAACGGTGTCGCCGCCAAGAAGGTCCCGTATCAACGGTTCGCGTGAGGCCTCATCTGCGAGAGCAGCGAGCGCTTCGGCGGCGAGGCCTCGGATGTCCTCGTCGTCATCGAAGAAGGTCCGGACTGGCTCTCGGTTCCGAAGCGCTGACGCGGCTTCGACAAGTTGTGTCTTGATTGGGTCGGCAAGCGTTGCTCCATGGATGGCGAGTACTTGCAATGCGCCAGACTGTTGCTGAGGTCTGACCCCGGGAGCCGTCAACAAAGCTTCGATACGATCCCACCGCCCACTCGAAGGGTGCCAGACACCGAGCAGGGTCAGTGCATGGCCGGGGTCGAGACCGCCAACACTGTACGCCCCCTGGGCGGCATCCTCGATGAGATTGTCGATGACGCTGCACAGTCGGTCAGTAAGAGCATTGACTGCATCGGAGGGCAGCGTTCGCACGTCGTCGATGGCTTCGAAGACGATCAACTCCCCGGCCCGGGCTCGTTGAAGGACTTGCTCGCGACTCTCGACTACTGCAGGAGCAGCGACCCTCAAGAAGGCCTCGCGTAGGTAGGCGGCGTCGCCGTCAGATCGGTTCGCTGCGCGCTGACGGTCACTCTCACGCCACGCGGATGCGGGGATCGTATGGATCAGCCGGGCGAGGGTCTGCGCGGTTCCGTCGTCGGTGACCGGGGGCTGGTCGAGGAAGTAGTCGATCACGTTGTGAAGGGCGTCCTCGCTCAACGTCCGCACCATGGCCTTCAGCAGATCGATGATCTTGTAGAGCACGATGAATGTAGGCCGGGCACGTTCCAGGTAGGCCTGTGGCTCTTGGAGCATCGCTAGCGCCCACGCACAGATTTCGTCGGCGCGTGCTGGTTCGAGAACGTCGCCGGCGGCCGTCAGTAGTTCGATATCTGCCAAAGCGGTCGTTCGAGTCGATCGAGACAAGTCCACACTGCTCGCCGCGATCCTGGCGGCCATCGTTGGACCCGTGCGTACGATGTGTCGAGTCGCGCGCCCAGTTCTCTTGCTGTCACCGGAGAGACGGAGAAGAGTCAGCCGGCCGGCGACCCTGTCGGGATCATCCGTGGGGCCGGTGGTGACAAGGAAGTGCTCCGCGAGAGCGCCAATTGCGCCACGCCACCCGTCATGATCACCAGCGCACGAGGCTAGCAACGCCGCGGAAAGCAGGCGCTTGTGGGCAGTGTCCGAGCCCCCGATCCGAATCGACGCATCCTCGCTCCATCCCCGGAACTCCTCAGAGAGATGAGCGGATAGCCCATAGGACATCACCTGGGTTCTCCACCACGACGCTGGGTTGTCGCTGCGCTGGATGATGTTGGCGATGTCGCCCTGCATCCAGCCGCTGGCCCTGAACGACGTCAGCGCACACGCGCCCGCGATGGCCGCAGCCGTGACGTCTGACGGTGCCTCTCGATGGATTCGCTGGGTCTTCATCGCGAGGTCGAAAGCCTCCTCGTGTCGTCCGACCTCCAGCAGCGCCCGTGCTCGTTGAGCTTCTAGCCATGCGTGATCCACTGAGGAGTAGTCGTCATGTGCCAGGGCGCCCTGAAGCACTTGGAGCGCCGTATCGGGATCGTTCTCGTCGAAGTGATAGACGCAGCAGAGCACGGATGCCGCGGAGCGTTCACTCGGCGTCGAAGCTAGGTCGACAAGCTGAAGCAGGTCAGCGGGTTCTCCTTGGTAGTGCCAGAGATGAAGGGCAGCAGTGGCGCGCCAACACCAGTCGTCGGCCTCACGTGCATCGTCGAGTGACAGCCCCTTCCGCTCGGCGTCATTCTCCCCTGCGAGCGCAGGAAGGCTCATCGGTTCCAGAATCCGTTCAAGGTCGTCCCGGAAGTGCACTTGCATGGCGAGGGCTTCGAGCCCGGAGATCGCGTCTGGGACCAGGTTCGGGTGGGGTGCGATGAGCCGGGGAGTGATGAGGGCATGCCGAACTTCGTCGACCGGTGCAAGATGCACCGCGCCGGTCCACGCAGTGCCGTCCCAGGTCGGAGTCGGAAGCTGCGTCAGCGCGACGTCGGAGAGTGCTTCGTTGTGGTCCGGGTCAACGGTTTGGGGGGCCGGTACAAGAATCTTGGCGCCCTTACCGGTCGAGACGACTCGCTCAGGGGTGATGTGAACCCAGAACGAGAGGTTTCTGTCTTGATCGCGCAGGATCACCACGTGGGGCAGGGCGTGGCGCAGCCAGTAGTCGAAGTGTTCACGGTCGTCCTCGGCAAACCACCAACCAGTGATCGTGCCCTCGGCGTCCTTCTGCGGGGATTTGAAGTAAGACGACCCGGTCTTGACCTGGGCACCCATCACGGCGCCGAGTTCGTACCGGCGGGCATCTCGCGGCCGCAGATACAGATCGGTGCCTGTGTCGTGCCGACTATCGATCACCCCTCCCCAGCCCAAGCGCTCGAACTGCGCCAAGACCTCCGACTCACCCGAGGTTCCCGTAGCTTCGTTCTTCGGTGCCCGCATCTACGCCTCCTGCGTTGCCTCGTCCGCAACAACGCGAACGTTGCGCATCGCAGAGCCAGTGAATATGAGCGGTATGAACGAGTCTCGAAACGCGACTCCTGCCGACCGCCGCGTAGGCCCGCCACCGGGAGGAGTGGTGAGAGGGAACCTCATCCCGACCGGAGCCTTGCCTGAAACATGGTCAGGATGTGGGCCGCCCACCGGATAACCGGGGTGAGCGGGAGCAGACAGATAGTCGGGGAGGTCTGCCCGTCCTTCGAAGTGTTTCGTGGCCGCGACATGGAACATCGCCCCGTGGGCCCAGGCGATCATGTATGCCTCGGCGAGAACGGCAGGGACATCCACCCTCAACTGCGTCAGCTCCAGTCCTTGTCGATGCCCGTCCACCTTGGGTGCCTGTGCGAGAACTTCGATAACGGGGCGGTCGAAGATGTCCACGGCGTCCGGGCCGGTCAGCGCACCAACCGGGATGGTCCCGTCTGCGCTGGGCGGAGTGGTGACGAATGAGACTTTGAGGTCATCACGAGCGCGGACTGAGAGACCGTGCTTGACCTTGTTGTGAGCAGCGTTGAGTTGGAGCTCATGTCCCACGAGTAGGTCGATAGCGAACTGGAGCCAGTCGGCGAACACGTTGGACGCCGAAGCAAGTTGCTCGGTCATCCCGCTTTGCAAGTCCTGCTCGCGGAGAACCAGACGGGCGAACTGCATCGGGGCCTCCGCCGAGGAGAAGGACTCGCGGAGCTGGCTCACGACCTGATCGAGTTTGTTTGGCCCGGCCGACAGAGCCTCCCAAACGCACGATTCGGCGACGCTCGTCCGTTGCGAGAGTGCCGCCGTCAACCGCACAAGCGCCTCAGCCGCATGGTGCCGCAGGGCGTACGCGTCCGTGGCAACCTGTGTAGCAATGGACCTCGGCGAGGTCTCGGGTATGAAGCCCACCGGCCGACCAAGGAGGCGAGCGAACCGCCCACGGGTCTCGGTCGCGTGCTGCTGTTCATCAGCGGATGCGGCCAGGGGATGCTCATCGCTGTCGCCGTCCGACTCTGCCCATCGCAGCATCATGCCGATCCGAGCGCTGAAGTACCCGTACGGATCAGACGACAAGAACGTGTCGTCAAGCTCCTGACACTGCTCGGCCGTCAGGTCCGGCCCGGCTGGTGGCGGGTACATCCAACAAGCGTATGGTCGCGAAATCTGCCTGCCCAGTTGCCTCGCCGGGCCACCGGCACGCAGCATGATCCACGGTTCACACGAGAGTAGGGCGGACGACCAGTCGGAGCGCTCCAGGACCGCGACCGTAGCTGTCCAGCTTCTTCCTTCTGGCAGGAATCGCCCGTAGACTGCCTGATGAGGCGGATTTCACCTCTGTAGCGCGCCGGTCTCGGCAGACCCTCGGGTCACTCTTCAACGCACTGCCTCACCAGATGCACTGTGCGATGGAGAGGAACAAGACCATGATCCGTCTGATCTGGGCCATTAGCGTCCGCACCCGCTACTTCCTGCGGCGCTACATGCCCACCAACATCCTGCTGGATGCGATCCGCACCCGCCGTGGTTTGAAGTGGGGCATCCCCGCGATGCTGCTCGCAGTCCCGTACCTGCTGATCGCGAATGTCTGTGTCCAACTCATCGAGGACGGCGCCCCCGGATGGCTCCACCTGATAGTGCTGTGGACGATCTGGAACATGCTCAAGATGCTCTGGATCGGGCCGGTCAGCGCTGTGCTCCTGATCCGCGCCCGTGTTCGTGAGTCCGTCACCGCCCGTCGCGAACGCGCCAGCTCGCCCGCCGAAGCAGACGACGCCGAAGAGCGGGCCGTGGTGGACGCGATAGGTATCCGGTGAGGTGTGAGAACTCAGGCACCGACCCGACGACCGCCAGGACGGATCGTCTCGCCGCGCGCGATCACCGCCGAGCGCACGGACTCATTGCTGATTCCGAGCCGCGCGGCAACCTGAGCCAGCGTCATCCCACCCGCATAGAGCCGAGCGGCGTCCTGTCGGATCGCATCCGGCAACTCCGGGCGACGTGCCGCCAAGCCCGCCTGCCGAGCTATCTCCCGCACGGTGCCGCGATGCACGTTGAATCGCGTCGCCAGCTCCCGCACGGGCACACCATCGGCGTAACCAGCGAGCAGCTCGGCTCGATTGGAGACGCTCAAACGGGTTTGAGATTGCCGAGAATTTTCACGCACGGGACCGCGCTCATCGGTCATCCGAGCACCCCGAACGCGCGGCCGACGAGCCCGAGAACCCCGTAGGACGCGGGAAATCAACGATCCGAGCGGCTTCCGGGGGTTTGAGAAGCTGCTACGGAGGTCCAGGTGAGGAGAGCCGCCGTGCACCCTGCAGCGCCGCACCTTCTTCCGAACGGCTCGGCGGACGCGCTGGTCGGCTCAAAGCGCGGCGTGGGCGGTGACGGGGGAGGGGTGTGCGGAGTTCTACCGCCCCGAGGTCGGCCGGGCGAAGCCTGCTCGGTGGAAGGCATGACCTACCTCTTACCCATCGCAATCAACCGTCAGCGACCCCCGCGAACCAACTACACTCGGAGTGAGTGAACCGTCCGGTTCCCTGTGATCACAAGGGAATCCGCGAGTTCCCGAGACACGTGGTGGCGACCCGGATCCGTCCGAATCCGCCAGGGGGTCGTGGGTTCAAATCCCGCCAGCCGACGGTGTGATGTCTCAGGACGTCGCAAACACCCGTACCCATGGGAATGTGGGTACGGGTGCTCGTCATTGTGTGGTTCGTGGCTGGTAGTCCTTCGTGGGGTCGACGGTGAACCGCCCCAGGTTTGATGCCGCTCCTGTTCGAGTCCAGGAGGCTGAGCACCATGCAGATGCCGGATCCTTGCCCAGTCCTCCACGGTCATCACCTCTTCGATCATGCTCAGGTGGCCTAGCTCTCGACCGTCGCTCCCGGCCTACACTTCGACCGTCCGACAAGGATCTTCGCGCCAGGAGGAGCTCGAGGGTCCGCGAGCAGCCGATGACCTCGACCATGGCGTCGGTGAGCGGCTACAGGAGCGGGACGTTGCCCGTGTTGGTCATGCGGAACGTCCACGCCATGGGCTCGTCCGTTGGCACGAGCGGCCCGGACGGCTCGTCGACATCCTCACCGTTCGTCGACCTGTCCAGCACGACGGCGGGCGTCTCACCGAAGTGGTGAGAGGGTGTCCGAGTCCTGCACCGTGTCGCCGCTGACGATGCCGAGGCCCGACGCCGAGGCGACGTTCTCGTCTGGCCCCACTCTGCGGTACCGACGGCGGTGTAGGTCCATGTCTCGGCGATGTCGAGCCGTCCGCCAGTATTCATATCCCTGCCGTGAAGGTCGGTCTCACGCCCTGGTCGTCGCTGAGCACGACATCGGTGAGCGGTACATCGCCCGTGTTCGTCAGTTCGTCGTCCCAGGGCACCGCGTCACCACCGGCACGAAGGGGCCGGGGACCTGGTCGGCCGGCTCGCCGTTCGTCGTCTTCTCGACGACGATCCCAGGCACCGAGCCGACGTGGTGGGAAGCGTCGTCGTACGTCACCTTCGTTCCGAAGAGGTCGGTCGCCGGCGCGGTGCCGATGTTCGCGTACTGCCCGGGCTCCCTCGTTCCCGTGACCGTGTACGCCAAGGTCTGACCGCGGGCACCCGCTCGTCCGAGCAGCTCACGTCCATGCCGTGGTTGCGTGGAGACGGCGATGTCGGGGAGCCCCGGCCTACGAGAGCGCAGCCGGAAGGGTCCGCCCTCTTACCCCGCCACGCCGGTCCGGTAGGCCCACACCGCCGTCTGGAGCCGGTCGCGGGTGCCGAGCTTCGTCATCGCGCGGCCGAGGTGGGACTTCACCGTGGACGGCTCGACGAACAGCGCCGCGGCGATCTCGACGTTCGACATGCCCTCGGCGAGCAGCCGGACGATGTCGCGCTCCCGCGGGGTGAGGACGCCGGCCGCCTCGTCGGGGTCCGGGGCAGGCCGGCGGCGGGCGAACTCGGCGATGACGCGGCGGGTGACCGCCTGGTCGATCATCCCCTCACCGCGCGAGAGGCGGCGGATCGCGTCGGCGAGGTCCTCGGGGTCGCAGTCCTTGAGGACGAAGCCGCTGGCCCCGGCCTCGAGCGCGCCGAAGACGTACTCGTCGAGGTCGAAGGTCGTGACGACCAGGACGGCGGGCAGGTCACCGCTCCGCTCGGCAACGATCTGCCGGGTCGCGGCCAGGCCGTCACCGCCCGGCATCCGCACATCCATGCAGACGACGTCGGGCTGGGTCCGGCGGACCATCGCCACCGCCTCCGGCCCGCTCGACGCCTCGCCGACCACCTCGATGTCCCCGGTATCCTCGAGCAGCACCCGGAACCCGGCGCGGACCACCATCTGGTCATCGACCAGCGCCACCTTGATCATCGCTCTCCCTCGCTCCCGGCCACGGGCACCCGCAGCCGCACGTGCCACCCGCCGTCGCCGGTCGGTCCCGCCTCGAAGGTGCCGCCGACCAGCGCCGCCCGCTCCCGCATGACCGCGAGCCCCGTACCGCCACGATCGCCGGCCACCCCGGCACGTCCCGGCACCGCCGGGCCGTTGACGACCTCGAGCACCACGGCCGTCGGCTCGTGCGCCACCCGCACCCGCACCGGCGCGCCCGGGGCGTGCTGCCGCGCGTTCGTCAGCGCCTGCTGCGTCACCCGGTAGACCGACACGTCGGCGAGCGGGGGGAGCGGCGCGGCCGTCCCCGCCTCCTCGAGCCGGACGTCGTCACCGAGCTCACGCGCCGCCCGGACGAGGTCACCGAGCGCCCCCACCCCGGGGACGGGGCCGAGCGGGTCGCCCTCGTCGCCGCGCAGCAGCCCGACGACCTGGCGGAGGTTGTCGAGCGTCTCGCGGCCCTGGTCGCGCAGCCACGTGGCACCCTCACGCGCGGCCTGCGGGTCGCGGTCGACGAGCCGCTCGACGGCGGCCGCCTGGACGACCATGCCCGAGAGGTGGTGCGCCGCGACGTCGTGCAGCTCGCGGGCGAGCCGGGCGCGCTCGTCGGCGATCGCCGCCTCCACCCGCTCGTCCCGTTCGCGCTCGAGCCGGGCGGCCCGCTCCTGGAGCAGCCCGAGGTGCTCGCGGCGCGTGGCGACGTAGAGCCCCACGAGTACGGACGCGCCCCACACGAGCACGGGGGAGGCGACGTGCTGGAGGACGGTGTTTCCACCCGCCCCGCGCGCTGCCGACACGACGGCACCACCCACGGCCTCGACGAGCACCGCCGTGCCCACCACGCCCAGAGCGCGGCGGGCCGGCAGCCGGGTCCCGACGGTGACGGCGACGACGACCGCGCCGACCATCCGCACCGACAGCTCCGGAGCCGCCGCGACGAGCGCCAGCTGCGTCGCGACGACCACGAGCGTGCATGCCCCGAGCGCCACCCGCCGGAGCGCCAGCGCGAGCGACTGCACCACGACGAGCACGAGCAGCCACGGCGTGACACCCGCAGGCGGGGCTTCGGCAGCCGGTGCCAGCTCGATCGTCACGACCGCGACGACGAGCATGAGCACCGCTGCCACGACGGCGAGTGCCGTGTCCCGTGCGAGCGGTCCCCGCAGGCCGAGCCGCGCCAGCTGGGCGTCCCACCACGCGCCGGCGCTCGTGACCGGGGTGGTGTCCATGGTCGCCAAGCCTCCCACGTCGCCCGGTCAGTACGTGATGTCGAAGGAGAGCAGCTGGAGCTGGTTCACCGCCACCGACGTCGCGGCGAAGGCGACGAGCACGACGCTCGCGACGCCGATGCGGAACCAGCCGGTGCGTGCCCGCGCCTCCGCGACCACCCGCCACGCTGCCGGCAGCAGCCCCAGCACCCCGACGACCGTGAGCACCTGGACGGCCCGGATGGCCAGCGCGGGTACGGGCTGCAGGCCCATGACTCCGAGCACGACGGCCACCCACCCGGCGAGCGCGACCACGGTGACGACGGCCGCGACCCGCGTGAGCCGGCGCGGCAGCCGGACCGGCGACGATGCACCCGCGGCCTCCCGCGGGCCCGGCACGTCGGTCCCGACGGCGGAGCGACGCGCCCTGACACGTCGGATCACAGCACCCACCGGCCACGCGAGGGCCGTGAGGAGCAGCACCACGGCACCGCCCGCGAGCGCCGGGAGCGCCGCGGAGCGCGCGGCCGTGACCGGCACCATGGACATCGCCGAGTCGTGCCCGATGAGTTCAACGCGTCCGGCGTCGTCGGTGCGCACGGTGAGGACGCGGTCCCCGCCCACCTGCTGGTAGACCCACGGCTCGATCTCGATGTACTCCGCGGCGTCGAGCTGTCCCGGGCCGGGAGTGAAGCGGACCGTGTCGCCGTCGGCGACCTCCGCGCGGGTGGGCTCGAGCGGGCCGACGGCGGTGAGGAAGGTCGAGTGGAAGCCGCGGGTGCTCTCGTAGGAGCCGGCGAGCGCCTCGGCGTGCTCCGCGCGCATGTCGGCCGGCACCGTGCTCTCGGGGGCGGGCCCCGGGTAGTACCGGTCCGCGAAGTCCTCGAGCAGCGCGTCGCGCAGCAGGTACGCGGCGCCGTCGGTCCCGGTGCTGTTGAACGAGAGGTACAGGCCGGTGCCGTCGTCGGGCCACAGCTGCAGGTGGGAGTGGAAGGCGGTCGTGTCCCCGCCGTGGCCGACCACGCGGTGGCCGTGGCGGGACTCGTCGAACCAGCCCAGCCCCATGCGCGGCCCCTCGGCGAGGATGCCGAGCGCGTCGGCGTCGAGCGCGGGCTCCATCATGAGCTCCCGGGTGGGCTCCGACAGCACCTCCGTGTCCTGCGCCTGGCCCAGGTGGAGGAGCATGAAGCGGGCCATGTCGGTGGCCGTGGCGCTCAGCGCGCCCGCGGGCGGCTGGCCGACGACCTCGAAGGGCAGGGCGTCGTCGTCGGAGGTCGGGTACCCCTGGGCGACGTCACCGGACAGGTGCGCCGGCAGCGGCTGGGCGAAGGACGACGATGTCATGCCGGCCGGCTCGAGGACGTTGCGGGCCACGTACTCCTCGAAGGGCGTGCCGGTGACGGCCTCGACGACGTACCCGGCCAGCGCGTTGCCGTAGTTCGAGTACGCGGGGGTCGTCCCGGGCTCGTAGACCTGCTCGGGCGGGTCGGTGACGAGGGACGCGCGCAGGTCCGGCGTCGTGTCCGTGCCGATCAGTCCCGCGACACGCTCCTCGAAGCCGGCCGTGTGGGTGAGCAGGTGGCGCAGCGTGACCGGGTGCTCGAGGCCGAGGTCCAGGCCGGTGTACTCCTGCACGTCCGTGTCGAGGTCCACCTCGCCCGCCTCGACGAGCTGCATGACCGCCGTCGCCGTGACGAGCTTGGAGACCGAGCCCGTCCGGAACAGGGTGCGGTCGGGGTCGACGGGGGTGCCGGCGTCGACGTCCGCCTGCCCGAAGCCGCGGGCGGTCAGCACCTCGCCGTCGTGGACGACGGCGACGCTCGCGCCCGCGATCCGTCCGTCCTCGAGGGCGGCGGGGATCGTCTCGTCGAGCCAGGCGTCGACGTCGGAGCGGGTGAGCTCCACGGCGGGTCCGGCCTCGGTGGTGGGCGGGGTAGCGGCCTCCGGCGCGGCTCCGCACGCGGTGAGCGTGGCGAGGGCGGCGCCGGCGAGCGCGAGGGCGGCCCGCCGGCCGGTGCCGCGGCGGGTCGGTGCTGTCGTGGGCATGGTGTCCTCCTGCTGCCGCGAGCGTCCCGGGGGCTCCGGGACGTCGGGCCCGCGACCTGCTCCCATGCTGGTTCGCGCCACCTGCGACCCGCTTCGGCCGCACTGGCGCATTGCGCTTACCACCTTTGGGGGAGGTGGCATCCAGCGTCAGGCGGTGCGCAGGACGAGCATGAACTGCCCACCGCCGGGCTCGACCTGCGTCGTCACCGGGAGGTCGGGGGCGAAGCGGGAGAGCCGGTCGACGAGCCAGGCGGCCGCGGCGTCGGCGTCCTCCCGGCTCGGGCTCCGGGCGACCACCTCGCGGCCCTTCTTACGGGTGAGGCGCTCGACGGTCGCCGCGATCGGCGCGGGGTCGACGACGAACAGGTCCGGGGACCACGGGACGACCGGCTTCACGGCGCCCTTGCGCGTGTTGCACGCGCGGTGGGCGAGCCGCTCGGGGCCGGCCGCGCCCTTCTTGGCCTTCGCGAGGCCGGTGTCGACGCTGGGGCCGAGGTCGGAGTTGACCGAGGCGTTGGGGTCGACCGGCTCGTCGCACAGCCAGCAGCGCCAGGAGTCGCGTTCGCCCACCTCGTCGAGCGTGCTCATGTGCGCACGGTAGCGCCGCGGGCCGCCGTGCCGCTGCCGCGCCCACCGGGGGTGACCCGTGGGGTGACGCGCACGCGGGAGCGGATGCGCCCCCAAGCACCCTGGACAGGGCTCGGGCCCGGGCGGACGCTGAGGCTCCGGGTCGGCACCGTCGGAGGCGCTCATGTCACTCACCCCTGCAGCCGGTCGTCGTCCGGCGCGCCGGAGCTGGACCGCGGCAGCACTCGCCCTGCTGCTGTTCGCGTGCGGACTCCTCGGCGCCACCGCCGCCGAACCGCCACCGGAGGTGCTCGTCAGCGCCTCCGCGGACCGCAGCGACCCGCGGCCGCTCGACGGCGCCACGCTCGGCTCGGGGGCGGCCTACGTGTTCGTCGCCGAGCGTGCGGACATCGAGAAGGTCTCCTTCTGGCTCGACGACCCCGCCCGGAAGAAGAAGGCCCGGAAGGTCGAGGGGAATGCCCCGTGGGACTTTCTCGGCTCGGCGAGGGACGACTCCGCGCTGCCCTGGGACCCCGGCTCGGTGAGCGCCGGCACCCACACGGTCACGGTGGCGGCCGAGCTCTCCGACGGGACGACGGCGCTGGTCCACGCGACCTTCACCACCGGCGCCGTCACCCCCGCCCTGACCGCCGCCCCGGCCCTGCTCCAGCTCACCACCGAGGCCGACGGGCCTCCGCTCACGCGCACGGTCGACATCACCTCCGCGCCGGGCACCGCGGACGTCGCGGCCACCGCCGACGCCCCGTGGCTCGCCGTCTCTCCGGCGCGGGGAAGCACGCCGCGCACGCTGGACCTCACCGCGGACCCGGCCGGCCTCCCGCCGGGGACGCACGCGGCCACCGTCCAGCTCCAGGCCGACGGGTTCGCCCCCGCCTCCGTCCGCGTCGAGCTCTCCGTCCGCGCGGCACCGGGGGAGCACGACCTGTGGCTCAGCCCGCACGCCGACCGCTCCGCCGCCGTCCCGCTCGCCGGCGCCACCGTCAGCGGCCCGGCGCGCATCTTCACCGCCCCCGACGACGGCGTGAGCGCCGTGTCCTTCTGGCTCGACGACCCCGGGCGCACCCGCGCCCCGTACCGGGTGGAGCGCACCGCCCCCTTCGACCTCGCCGGCGGCTCGGTCGCGCAGGCGACCGCCCTCGACACGACGGATCTCGCGGACGGCGAGCACGCCGTGACCGCCGTCCTCACCCTCGCGGAGGGCGGCACCGCCGTCGTCGACTCGACGTTCACGGTGGCCAACGCGCCCGGCCCGGCGCTCGTCCTCGCCCCGGCCACCCTCTCGGCCCAGGTGGCCGTCGGCGCCGCGGCGGTCACCCGCACGGTGGCCGTCTCGTCGGGCTCCACCCCCGTGCCCGTCACGGTCTCGGCGAACGCCCCGTGGGTGCGGGTGACCGCCGGCGGCACGACGCCGACCACCGCGACCGTCACCCTCGACCCGGCCGGCCTCTCCCCGGGCACCCGGACCGCCGTCGTCACGGTGACCTCCCCGGGCCTGCCGCCGGCGTCGCTGCCCGTCACGCTCACCGTCACTGACGACGCCCCGCCGCCTCCTCCTCCGCCGCCGCCCACCCACACCATCGCGATGTCCGCCGCCCCGGACCGCACGGACCCCGTCCCGCTCGACGGTGCGGAGGTGCGCGGGGACGTCCACGTCTTCGTCACCCCCGAGACCGGACTGTCGAAGGTCGAGTTCTTCGTCGACGACCCGCAGCTGCGCCGCAAGCCCTACAAGAGCGAGGGCAACGCGCCCTGGGACCTCGCCGGCTCGGCCACCGACGGGTCCGCACTGCCCTACGACACGTGGGGCCTCGCCGACGGCGCCCACACCGTCACCGCACGGCTCACCTCGACGAGCGGCGCGCGCTCCACCGTCACGGCAGCCTTCACCGTCCTCAACGGCGACCCCGTCCTCACCGCGCACCCCCGGCAGATCGCCGTCGAGCTCGCCCCCGGCGAGACGGCGCGCTCGGACCTCACGGTCCGGATGAGTGACAGGTCCGCCGTCCCGCTCACGGCGTCGGCGGACGTGCCGTGGCTGACCGTCTCCCCGGTGACGGCGACGACGCCGGGCGAGCTCGCCGTCGTCGTCGACACCGCGGGGCTCGCCACCGGCACGCACGCGGGGGCGGTGACTATCCGCGCACCGGGCCAGGACGCCGTCGTCGTCCCGGTCGAGCTACGGCTCGAGTGGCCGCCACCGGACCAGGTGCACCTGTCGTGGACGGCCGACCCGGCCACGACCCTCACCGTGACGTGGCGGACGACGTCCCCGGGGACGCCGTG
This sequence comes from Georgenia phoenicis, assembly GCF_047302425.1. NCBI lineage: Bacteria > Bacillati > Actinomycetota > Actinomycetes > Allobogoriellales > Allobogoriellaceae > Georgenia > Georgenia phoenicis. The sequence continues at coordinate 2,121,431 of NZ_CP154855.1, forward strand.
GGTCGAGTACGCCCCGGCGGGGGCGACCGGGCCGTGGACACGCGCCGAGGCGAGCCCGCGCGACTCCGGGACGAGCGGCCAGCTGTGGACGACGACCCTCACCGGTCTCGCGCCGGGACAGCCCTACGAGTACCGGGTCGTCCAGCCGGAGACGAGCTCGCCGACGTGGACCGCGCGGACCGTCGCACCGGGGGCGGAGACGAGCGCCGTCTACTTCGCCGACACCGGGATCGACGGCCGCAGGGACAACCTCACCGTCGCCACCGGCCGCACCATGAACCTGCTCCGCGACCTGCACCCCGACGTCCTGCTCGCCGGCGGCGACTACGCGTACTTCAACACCGACGAGCGTTTCCCCACGCTCGACGACGCCATCGACGCCTGGTTCGACCAGCTGGAGCCCGCCGCCGCGCAGTCACCGCTCATGCCGACGTACGGCAACCACGAGGTGCTCCTCGGTGAGGGCTACGAGCCGTGGGCGGCGCGCTTCCCCACGCCCGAGGGCTGGAACGAGCGGCGCTCCTACTCCTTCGACGTCGGGCCCTTCCACTTCATCTCCCTGCAAGCCGTCCACAACACGAACGCGCTGCCGTCGGCGGAGGTCGCGTGGCTCGAGGCGGACATCCTCGCTGCGAAGGCGGCGGGCCGGGAGTGGATCGTCCCCTTCACCCACGTGAGCGCCTTCGCCGCCGGCTCGGTCCACCCGTCGAACCCGCGGATGCGCGACCAGCTCGGCCGGGTCTTCGAGCGGCACGGGATCCGCCTCGTCCTGCAGTCCCACGACCAGGCCTACCAGCGCACCTGGCCGCTCACCGGCGTCGGCAGCACAGGTGGGATCACGGCGACGACGACGGACCTCACCTGCGCGGCGCCGGGCGACGGCGTCGTGTGGATGACCGTGAGCCCCGCGGGCAAGCTGAGCAACCGCAGCCTCAGCTTCTCGCCCTACGCCGAGACACCAGCACCCTTCTGGAGCGCGGTGCGCGACAACACCCGCCACCACGTCGCCGAGCTCACCGCGAGCGCCGGCTCGGACCTCGAGGTCGAGGTGCTGGGGTACCACGCCGAGGGGGAGGTGGAGGTGGTGGACACCGTGACGATCGCCCGCGAGTCGTGCGGGTAGGGCGTCAGCCTGCGGTCACCGCGTCGACGACGCGGCGGTGTGCCAGCGCTGCAGCAGGCGGACGTGCCCGGCGGAGTTCGGCAGCTCGACCTGCTTGGCGTCGTCCCGCAGCAGGTAGACGAAGTTGTTGCCGAAGGGCATGGGCCGGCCGGTGCGCACCTCGCTCATGTCCTGCCACGGGTACGTGCGCCGTCGAACGAGCGTCGTGAAGTGGACGCCTTCCCGGTCCACCGCCACCCGGCTCCGGAGCTCGCCCGCCCCGAGGGCGAGGAAGCCCAGCCCGACGGCCAGCCGCAACCAGAAGGCCCATGTGCCCACGGTGGCGCTGACGTCCTCCGAGAGGAGGCTGTTCACGGTGAAGGCGACGTTCACGCACGCGAGCACGATGAACCCGACGCCCACCCCCACTCTGCCGGCCCGCCACGAGTTCTCGGGCGGAGGCCGGTCGTCGTCAGGTGTTCCGTCGGTGTGCGGAGTCATCCGTCCAGCATGCCCGGGGACGGTGACGCAGGTCACTTCCCGGATGTCGACCGTTCAAGTCGCGGACGGTGCCACAGCGGGGACACAGTAGTGCGATGAGCGCCCATGACGGTGGTGGTCGGGCGAGCTCGCCCGGACCGGACGGGCCCGACGCCCCGGGCTCGCGCGCGCAGCGGTCGCCCGCCAGGCGCCGCCTCCTCCTGGTTCTCGCGGTCCTCGCACTCGCCGTCGCCGCGGTGCTCACCTACGCCCAGCTCAGCCGGACGGCACCGGGCGAGCCGACGCCCGCACCCGCCGAGCCGCCCGCCACCGCGGCGGACCCGAGTTCGGGACAGGTGTCCGCGTTCCCGGCGCCGGGCACCGCCGTCGTCCACCCGCAGGCCCAGTTGAGCTTCCGGGGACTGCCCTCGGCGGACCTGGGCGAGATCGCCGTCGTCGGCTCGGAGTCCGGTGAGCACACCGGCACGCTCCTGCCGCACTCCGACGGCGAGGGCGTGAGCTTCCTGCCCGACGAGCCCTTCGTCGAGGGCGAGGACGTCACCGTCACCACCGAGCACCCGGTCCGTGGCGGGCAGGACGGCGAGTACACCCTGACCGTCGCCGAGCTGGGGGAGCGCCCAGACCTCACCGCCCCACCGGTCCAGGAGATCCGGGGCAAGCCCGCCGACCCGGAGGGCGAGCTCGCCGTCGAGTATGTGCGCCACTACCCCTCCGCGCCCGGCGTCGAGCCCCCGCAGGTCGACGTCACCGGCCCCGAGGCCGGCACCGTGGGGCCGGACGACCCGCGCTCCCCGGGCCTCACCGCCATCGGCGTGAAGAACGGCTACGGGCAGAAGGGTCCGATGCTCGTCGACGACGCGGGCGAGCCGGTCTGGTTCCTGCCCCTCGACGGCGTCGACGCCCGCGACGTGCAGGTCCAGGAGTACCGCGGCGAGCCCGTCATCACCTGGTGGGAGGGCCTCATGGGCACGGGCTACGGCTACGGCGAGGCGGTCGTCATGGACGCCTCCTACCGGGAGCTGGCGCGGGTGGACATGGCCGGCGGGTACGCCGCCGACTCCCACGAGGTCCGCATCACCGAGGACGACACCGTGCTCCTCATCGGCTACGAGCCGGTGCGGATGGACCTCACCCACGTCGGCGGCCCGGCCGACGGGCAGGTCATCGACAACGTCGTCCAGGAGATCGACCCCGCGACCGGTGCGCTGCTCTTCGAGTGGCACAGCGTGGGCCAGGTGGCCCTGGAGGAGTCCTACCTGCCCATCGAGGACGCGGGGGACCGCTACGACTACTTCCACGCCAACTCCGTCGAGGTGGACGACGACGGCGACCTCCTCGTCTCCGCGCGACACACCTGCGCGGCGTACTCGCTCGACCGGGAGACCGCCGCCGTCGAGTGGCGGCTGGGCGGCCGGGAGAGCGACTTCGCCATGGGGGAGGGGGCCTTCTTCATCAAGCAGCACGACGCGCGGCGCAGCGCCGACGGCACCCTCACCCTCCTGGACAACGGCGGCGACTGCGGTGACATCACCCGGGAGGTGACGCGGGGGATCGCGCTCGAGCTCGACGAGGAGGCCATGACGGCCGAGCTCACCCGCGAGTACCTCCACCCCGAGGGGCTCTTCTCCCAAAGCCAGGCCAACTTCCAGGAGCTGCCCGGCGGCGACGTCTTCTTCGGCTGGGGCAGCGTCGCGCGCTTCACCCTCATGGACCAGGAGGGACAGGTGCTGCTGGACGGCACCATCCCCTCCGACCTCATCGTCACCTCCTACCGCGCCCACCGGGTGGACTGGGAGGGGCGGCCGAGCACCGAGCCCTCCGCCGTCGCCGTCGACGGTGCTGTCCACGTGAGCTGGAACGGAGCCACCGAGGTCGCCGGCTGGCGGGTGCTCGACGACGTCGGGAACGAGGTTGGTGCGGCGGCCCGGGACGGTTTCGAGACGGTCCTGCCCGTGACCGGTGCGCCCGAGGGGCTACGGGTCCAGGCGCTCGACGCCGCCGGTGAGGTCCTCGGCGAGGGGGACGTGAGAACCGGCTGAGCCCGTCGCCCGGGCGGCGATATTCGCTTCGGCGCGATCGGGCGCTCCTCTAGGGTCCCCTCACGTGAACATCGACACGCAGGCACTGGACGAGGCCATGGCGGCCTTCACGGGCGTCGTGGCCGTCGACGTCGACGGCCAACGCACCCTCGAGCGCACGGCAGGGTACGCCCACCGCGCGCTGCGGGTGCCCATCAGCGCGGGCACGCGGATCGCGATCGCGAGCGGCAGCAAGGCCTTCACCGCGGTCGCGGTCGTGCGGCTCGTCGAGAAGGGCCTGCTCCGCCTGGACCAGCCCGTCCGCGAGCTCCTCGGTGACGACCTCCCGCTCGTCGACGACCGGGTGACCATCGAGCACCTGCTCACGCACACCTCGGGCATCGGCGACTACCTCGACGAGGAGGCCGACTGGGACGTGTCCGACTTCGTCCTTCCCGTGCCGGTGCACTCCCTGCACACCGCGACCGCGTTCCTCCCGATGCTCGACGGCCGGCCGCAGAAGTTCCCGCCCGGCGAGCGGTTCTCCTACTGCAACGGCGGCTACGTCCTGCTCGCCGTCGTCATCGAGCGGGTGACGGGGGAGACCTACCACGACGCCGTCCGCCGCCTCGTCCTCGCCCCCGCCGGCCTCGCCGCGACCGACTTCCTGCCCCTCAACGCGCTCCCTGCGGACGCCGCCGTCGGGTACGTGCACGACGACGGCGACCTCGCCAACACCCTGCACCTGCCGGTTCTCGGCAACGGCGACGGCGGGGCGTTCACGACGGCGGACGACCTGCACCGCTTCTGGTGCGCGCTGCTCGACGGCAGGATCGTGTCGCCGGACAGTGTCGCGGACCTGACCCGGCCGCGCCGCGACGTGCCGGAGGAGGACCTGCGCTACGGGATGGGCTTCTGGGTGCACCGCACCGGCCCGGCGCTCATCCTCGAGGGCTACGACGCGGGAGTGTCCTTCCGGTCGACCCACGTGCCCGGGACGCGCACGACCGTGAGCGTCCTCGGCAACAGCTCCGAGGGGGCGTGGCCGGTCATCGCGGTGCTGGCGGAGGCCGTCGACGCGTCCCTCGGCTGAGCACCCGGACCGCAGGACACCGTCGCGCGGCATGCCGCACCCTGGGCGTGTGCGCCAGCAGCATCGCCGGACCCAGCGGCTCGCGGCCTCCGTCCTCGCCCAGGACGGCCGGTGCTTCTGGTGCGGGCGGTCCTTCGACGCGCTCGTCGCACCGACGGTCGACCACGTCGTGCCCCGGCTCAAGGGCGGGCCGTCCTGGGCGGAGAACGAGGTGGCCGCCTGCCGCCGGTGCAACGCGGAGCGCGGCCACACCGCTCCAGTGGACTGGCTGGAGGAGTGCCTCCGGCGCGGCTGGCCGGCCGACCCGGCCGCCCTCGCCCGGGTCCTCGAGCGGCTCGACGACGCCATCGACGAGCACGGCGGCCAGCGGCGGGCGCGGCCCTACCTGCGCGGCCAGCGCAGGCGGATGCTCCGCGCGCTGGGCGAGGAGTGAGTCAGGAACAGGCGAGGGGACGCGACGCGGGCGTCGTCCCGCCGTCGTCCACGCGCCTTCTCCGCATGGACCGCGCCCGCCCGACGAGATCCGGCGCCGCGGACTCCCACGTGGGGAAGCGGAAGGTGAAGCCGACGTCGGCGAGGCGGCCCGGAACCACGCGGCGGCTCTTGAGGAGCAGCTCGGTGTCGGTCCGCAGCGCGAGGGCGCCGACCTCGGCCATGAGCCGGGTGGCCGGGAGCCCGACCGGCCGGCCCCACGCGCGTCGCAGCACCGTCATGAAGTCGCGCTGCTGGAGCGGCTCGGGCGCCGCGAGGTTGACCGGGCCCTCGAGGTCGTCGCGCGTGAGGAGGAGCTCGACGGCGCGGACGAAGTCGTCCCCGTGGATCCACGAGACGTACTGGCGCCCGCCGTCGACGGGACCGCCGAGGCCGAGCCTCGCCATCCACGACATGTAGTCGAAGACGCCGCCGCGGTCCGGCGTCATCACCATCGCGGTGCGCAGGGCCACGCGCCGGGTGCGGGGTGTGTCGGCCTTCGCCTGCTCCTCCTCCCAGCGGCGCGCGATGCGCACGCTGTACTCCCAGTAGAGCGGGACGTCCGGCTCCTCACCGCCGATGACGCCGGTGGCCTCGTCGTGGGCCGGGTCGCCGGGGCGGCTGCGCGCGTCGGCGTAGATGGTCGCCGTGCTCATCTGCAGCCACACCGCGGGCGGGCGCGTGGCTCGCGCGATCGCCTCGCCCACCACCCGGGTCGACTCCACGCGCGAGGACATCATCTGGCGCAGGTTCGCGTCGGTGTAGCGGCAGCTGACGGAGCGGCCGGCGAGGTTGACGACGGCGTCCGCGCCGTCGATCTCCTCGGCCCACGCGCCGAGCGTGCGCCCGTCCCAGACGACGTGCCGGACGCCGTCCTCGAGCCGTTCGGGGCGGCGGGAGAGGACGACGACGCCGTCGCCTCGCTCCGCCAGTGCACGCCGTAGTGCACCGCCGACCTGTCCGGTTCCTCCCGGGATCACGATCTTCACGGCTTGAGCCTAGCGAGGACAGTGGTCCGAAGATTTGGTTCCACACCCCTTGCGCACTCGAACGTGCGTTCGATACCATAGTGCCAAGGAGGTGCCGGAGATGACACTGAGCGAGCGGGACGACGTCGACCCGGACGCCGGCGAGTCTCGCGAGCCGTCACTCCTCGAGGCGGAGGTCGCCGCGCTGCTCAGCAGGCTGGATCCCCGTTCGCCGCTCCGCTCCGCCGACCTCGTGCCGGTGACCGCAGAGGACCCGCCGGCCTACGCGGAGTTCGCGACCTTCGGGCTGGCGAAGTACACGGAGGTCGAGCCGGCCGACTGGGCACAGCGGAAGGTTGCCGAGCTCCTTCCGGTCCCGATGGCGCTGGGGGACTACCTCGAGCACCTTCCGCCCGGCCCGCGGCTGGCCCACCTCCTCGAGGTCATCGACACCGCGGACGTCGACGACTACTCGCTCGTCGAGGTCGTCGCGGCCTACCGGCGGATGGAGTCCTGGGCGGCGGCGCGCACGGCACGTGCCGCAGCGGCGCTCAGTGAACGTCCCGCCCTCAACCCGACGTGGCCCGGCACGGTGCCGGGCCGGGACCGCGGCGAGTGCGTCGTGGGCGAGGAGCTGGCCATGCGGCTGCGGGTCAGCCGGCAGACGGCGCTGCGCATCGTCTCGTGTGGGCGCGGCTTCGGGCAGCTCTTCCAGCTCACCGGTGAGGCTCTCGAGCAGGGCCAGATCGACTACCCGCGTGCCCAGGCGATCGTCAGGGTGCTGGAGGACCTGCCCGCGGACGTCGCCATGGCCGCGCAGTGGGAGGTCATCGACAAGGCCCCGGGCCGCACCCTGCGCCAGCTGCAGAACGACCTCGCGCGCGCCGTCATCGCGGTCGACCCGGACGACGCCGACGAGCGGCACCGCCGGGCGCGGCAGAAGCGCTGCGTGTACCGGCCGCGGCCGCTGCCCGACGGCATGGCCCAGATGACGGCGGTCGTGCCCGCCGCCGACGCCATCGCCCTCGACCTCGCACTCGACGCCGCCGCGCGCTCGGCGAAGCAGGACGGCGACAAGCGCACCCTCGACCAGCTGCGCGCCGACTCCCTCGGGCTCATGGCCTACACCGCCCTCGAGTGCGGTCACATCGGACCGGACGCCGCCCTGCGCGTGTGCGCCTGCGGTGTCGTCGCCGAGCCGCCGGACGCGGAGAGCGCGGGCACCGCGCCTCCGCCGACCGCCGCGCCACCCGGTGAAGCGGGCACAGCGCACCTGCCGACCGTCTCACCACCCGAAGAAGCGAGCACCGCGCCTCCGCCGCCCGTCTCCCCGCTCGACGAAGCGCGCACCGCACCTCCGCCACCCGCCCCGCCGCCGGTCGAGACGAGCACCGCACCACCACCGACCGCGTCACCACCACCCGAAGCGACCATCGCCCCGGCGTCAACGCCCACCACCGCGCCCCGCCCTGCCACCGCCTGCCCGCCCTACCCGGGGCACCGGCTCCCCGGCGGTCTCCTGCCCACCGTCCGCCTCGGATCGCTGTCGGGCAGCAAGGTCCAGGTGCGGGTCACCGTCCCGCTCGGCGTCTTCCTGCCCGAGCCAGGCGAGCAGAGCCCGCTCGAGCGGATCACCGAGCCCGTCGCCGAGCTCGAGGGCTACGGCCCCGTCCCGCCGGTCGTCGCGCGAGCCCTGGCCGCCGGGGGAGCGTGGCGGCGACTGGTTACCGATCCGGCCACCGAGCAGGTCATCGACGTCGGACGCACCCGCTACCAGCCGCCCGCCGCGATGGCGGAGCTGGTCCGGGAGCGCGACCGCACCTGCAGCCGGCCTGGCTGCTCCTGCTCGGCACGCCACGCGGAGATCGACCACGAGCACGAGTGGCAGCACGGGGGCGTCACCTCCGTGGAGAACACCGGACCGAACTGTCGGCGCGACCACCTCGTCAAGACGATCGGCGTTTACACCGTCGCCCACGGCACCGACCGCACCTACGCCTGGGCCGGCCCCACCGGCCACGGCTACCTCCGCCGGCCCGACGGCACCGTGGTCACCATGCCGCGGCGCTCCGCCGAGGGACTGCGGGAGCTGGGCCGGGCCTCGGTGAGCGCACGTCGGAGCATCGATCCCGCCTTCGTCGACGGTGTCCTCGCGGAGATCGCCGCCGGCACCGATGTCGGCGGCAGCTGGGTGCCCTCCGGAGGACTGCGCACCACGGCCCCCTGGCCGGGCGTCGACGACGGACCGTCGTGGGCTGCCGAGGACGAGCCACCGTTCTGAGGGCAAGCCCGAACTACGAATCGCCACCGCCAGGGCGCGACGGCTGGAACCATGACCGCAGAACGCACGAGAGAGCGAGGCCGATGATGGCGGGACGCACGACCGAGGCAGGCAAGACCGATCTCAGGAAGACCCTCGACGGCTACCAGGCCAAGCGCGGGGAGTTCCGCCTGCTGGACGTCCCCGAGTCGCGCTACCTCATGGTCGACGGCCACGGCGACCCCAACACCTCACCGGCCTTCACCGCCGCCGTCGAGACGCTCTACCCCGTGGCCTACGCACTCAAGTTCGCGAGCAGGAACGAGCTCGGCCGCGACTACGTCGTCCCGCCCCTCGAAGGACTGTGGTGGGCCGACGACATGGACGCCTTCACCTCCGCCCGCGACAAGTCGCAGTGGGACTGGACGCTCCTTCTCCTGATCCCCGAGTGGGTCCCCACCGACCTCGCCCATACGACCGTCGAGCACGTGCGCACGACCAAGCGCCCCGCCCGCATCGACGATCTGCGCGTCGCACCACTCGCCGAGGCAACCTGCGTGCAGACCCTCCACGTTGGCTCCTTCGACGACGAGGCACCCGTCCTCGAGCGCCTCCACCACGAGGTCCTGCCCGAGCGCGGCCTGCGCCCCACCGGCATCCACCACGAGATCTACCTCAGCGACATGCGGCGCACCGCTCCCGAACGGCAGCGGACCATCCTGCGCCAGCCCGTCGGCCCCGTCTGAACGCACGCCACCACTACGGTTGACCCATGCGCACCATCGGCAACGTCCTGTGGCTCCTCCTCGCCGGCTGGTGGCTCGCCCTGCTCTACGTCGTCGCCGGCATCATCGCCTGCATCCTCATCATCACCATCCCCTTCGGCATCGCCTCCTTCCGGCTCGCGAGCTTCGTCATCTGGCCCTTCGGCCGCCGCGCGGTGTTCCGCCGCGACGCCGGTGTCCTCTCCCTCATCGGCAACGTCCTGTGGATCCTCCTGCTCGGCTGGGAGCTGGCCATCGCGCACCTCGTCGCGGGCCTCATCCTCTGCGTCACCGTCGTCGGCATCCCCTTCGGCATCGCCTGCTGGAAGATGGTGCCCCTCGCGCTCCTGCCGCTCGGGCAGCAGATCGTGCCCGTCCGGGACGGCCACACCACGCTGGCCGCCCCCGTCGGGCGGGCCTGAGCGGTGCGCGTCGCCGTCATCGGCCTCGGGGACATCGCCACCAAGGCCTACCTGCCCGTCCTCACCGCCACCCCCGGGGTCACCCCGGTCCTCGTCTCGCGCGGCCGCGAGACGGTCGACGCCTCGGCGGAGCGCTACCGCGTCGCGGAGCGCTTCACCGACCTCGAGGCCGCCATCGCCTCCGGCCTGGACGCCGCCACCATCCACGCCCCGACCGACGCGCACGAGCGGATCGTCGAGACGCTGCTGCGCCACGACGTCCCTGTCCTCGTCGACAAGCCCATCGCCCCGCACCTCGAGACCTCGGCCCGGCTCGTCGAGCTCGCTACGCAGCGCGGCGTCTCCCTCGCCGTCGGCTTCAACCGCCGCTGGGCCCCCGCCTACCGCGCCCTCGCAGACTGGCCCGACCGCGACGTCGTCACCCTCCACAAGCACCGCTCGCACCCGCTCGGCGACGCCCGCCCCATGGTCCTCGACGACTTCATCCACGTCCTCGACACCCTCCGCTTCCTCGTCCCCTCCACCCTCGAGGACCTCACCGTCTCCGTCCGCCACGACGACGCCGGCCGCACCCGCCGCCTCGCGGTCCAGTTCACGGGGGAGGGCCGCCTCGCCGTCGGGGTCATGAGCTGGACGGCGGGCGGCGCCCACGAGCTGCTCGACGTCGTCGGCGACGGTCGCCGCAGGCAGGTCACCGACCTCGCCGACGTCGTCGACCACGACGGCGGTGAACGCCTGGTCCGCCGTGACGGGTGGCGCCCGGCCACCGAGCTGCGCGGCTTCGACGCCATGTGCGCGGACTTCCTCACCGCCGTCCGGGAGGGCCGGCGGCTCGACGCGAGCGACGCCCTCGTCACCCACGAGCTGTGCGAGCGGGTCGTCGCGACGGCCTCCTCGCCCGGGTGAGGCCGATCGTCGTCCCCGCACGCCGGCCGCGGTCCGGCCCGTCTCCCGGGAAGGTAGGCTGTCGGGCAGCAACACGTGCTCCGGGGTCGGTGTAATTCCGAGCCGGCGGTGACAGTCCGCGACCCGTGCGTCCCACGACGCCCGGTTGACCTGGTGGAACTCCAGGACCGACGGTGAAAGTCCGGATGGGAGGCAGCACGTGGCGCCGCCGTCCTCTGCCGACGGTGGCGTCATTGGTGTCCCCCTGCCCCCGGTCTGGTACCGACAGGGAAGGGGACAGGCATGCCGGACGTCTCGTGGGCGCTCGGACGCGCGACCGAGCTCGCCGAGCGAGGGCCGCAGCACGGCGGCAACCCCCGGGTGGGCTGCGTCATCCTCGCCGCCGACGGTGCGGTGGTGTCCGAGGGCTGGCACCGCGGGGCGGGCACGGCCCACGCCGAGGCGGCCGCGCTGGCCGGCACCGACCCCGTCCGGCTCCGCGGCGCGACCGCGGTCGTCACCCTCGAGCCGTGCCACCACAGCGGCCGGACCCCGCCGTGCTCACTGGCCCTGCACGCCGCGGGCGTCGCGCGTGTCGTGTACGCGGTCGGCGACCCCGACCCGGTCGCCACCGGTGGGGCGCGGTGGCTGGCCGGTCAGGGCGTGGACGTCCTCACCGCGAAGGACGCGGGCGTGCCCGCGGACGTCACGGGCCCGGCGGCACGCCTGACCGCCGCCTGGGCGACCGCAGTGCGCCGTCGCCGGCCCTGGGTGGTCGGCAAGACCGCGATGAGCCTGGACGGGCGGGTCGCCGCGGCGGACGGCACGTCGCGCTGGATCACCGGCGCGGCCGCCCGCGCCCACGCGCACACGGTGCGTGCCGACGTCGACGCCGTCGTCGTCGGCACAGGCACCGTGCTCACCGACGACCCGGCGCTCACCGCCCGCGGTCCCGACGACACGCTCGGAGACCACCAGCCGCTGCGGGTCGTCGTCGGCCGGCGCGCCGTCCCGCCCGGGGCTGCGCTGCGCCAGGCGCCGGGCGGCTGGCTTCACCTTCCCACGCGCGGCCTGCGCACAGCGCTCGACCGGCTCTGGGACGCGGGAGCGCGCCGGGTCCTCCTCGAGGGCGGGCCCACCCTGCTGAGCCGCGCGCTGCGCGAGCACCTGGTCGACGAGCTCCACGCGTACCTCGCCCCCGTCCTGCTCGGTGGCGGCCTGCCCGCCGTCACCGACCTCGGCGTCACGACCCTGGCCGACGCGCCGCGGTGGCGCCCCGTCACGACCCACACCCTGGGCGAGGACCTCCTCGTCGTCGCCCACCGACCCGAGGGAGACCTCTGATGTTCACCGGACTCGTCGAGGAGGTCGGCACCGTCACGCGACGGACCGACCTCGACGACGCCGCCGTCCTCACCGTCGCCGCCGACACCGTCCTCGACGGTCTGCGCCCGGGCGACTCCGTCGCCGTGGCCGGCGTGTGCCTCACCGTGACCACCCACGACGCGCACGGCTTCACCGCCGACGTCATGCCCGAGACCCTGCGCCGGACCACTCTCGGCGCGCTGGCCCCCGGGCACCGCGTCAATCTCGAGCGTCCCGTCCGTCCCGACGGCCGGCTCGGCGGGCACCTCGTCCAGGGGCACGTCGACGGTGTGGGCACCCTGCTCGACCGGCGTCCCGGGCCCCGCTGGACCGAGCTCGACGTCGCGCTGCCCGCGGGGCTCGCGCGCTACGTCGCCGAGAAGGGGTCCGTCAGCGTCGAGGGTGTGTCCCTCACGGTCACCGGGGTCGGGGCGGACGCCTTCGGCGTGGCGCTCGTCCCCACCACCCTGGAGCGGACCACGCTCGGTGACCTCGCCCCCAGGGACCGGGTGAACCTCGAGGTCGACGTCGTGGCCAAGTACGTCGAGCGGCTCCTCTCCGCGGGGGTCGGCGCGTGAGCACGACGAGGGCCCACCCCGGTGCGGCTGGCGGAGCGTCGCCGGACCACCGGCTCGAGACCGCGCTCGGCGAGCTCCGCGCGGGGCGCCCCGTCCTCGTCGCCGACGGCCACGACCGGGAGGACGAGGTCGACGTCGTGCTGCCCGCCGCCACCGCCGACGCGGCGTGGGTGGCCTGGACCGTCCGGCACAGCTCGGGTTACCTCTGTGCGCCGATGCCGGCGCACCGCGCCGACGAGCTCCACCTGCCGCCCATGGTGACCCACTCGCAGGACCCGCGAGGGACCGCCTACGCGGTGTCCGTCGACGCGGCCGACGGCGTGGGCACCGGCATCTCCGCGGCCGACCGGGCCCGGACGCTCCGCGTCCTCGCCGACCCCGCCACGGGCCCGGGCGACCTCGTCCGGCCCGGCCACGTCCTGCCCCTGCGCGCCATGAGCGGGGGTGTGCTGGAGCGGGCCGGGCACACGGAGGCCGCCGTGGACCTGTGCCGCCTCGCCGGCGTGGGTGAGGTCGCCGCCATCGCCGAGCTCGTCGAGGACGACGGGACGATGACTCGCCGCCCCCAGGCGGCGGCGCTCGCGCGGCGCCACGGGCTGGTGCTCCTCACCGTGGCGGACCTCGTCACGTACCGCACGACGCACGACCGGCCGGTGGTCGCGCCGCCCGCCCGCCGGGTACGGGCGCGGGGGTCAGCCCGCCTCCCCACGCCGCACGGTGAGTTCGTCGTCCACGCCTACACCGACCTGCGGACCGGGGACGAGCACCTCGCGCTCACTGCCGCCCCTCCTGCGGGCGCCCCGCCGGCCGACCCGCTCGTGCGGCTCCACTCGGAGTGCCGCACCGGTGACGCGCTCGACTCCGCGCGCTGCGACTGCGGCGCCCAGCTCCGCGAGGCCCTCGCCCGGGTGGCTCGGGAGGGTGGCGCCGTCGTCCACCTCGGTGGACATGAGGGACGGGGGATCGGGCTCCTCGCGAAGATCGAGGCCTACGCCCTGCAGGACCTCGGCGCCGACACGGTCGAGGCGAACCTCCGCCTCGGCCACCCGGCGGAGGCGCGCGAGTACGGCGCCGCGGCGGCCGTCCTCGCCGACCTCGGCATGGACCGCGTCCGCCTGCTGACGAACAACCCGGCGAAGGCCGCGGGGCTCGTCGAGGCCGGGGTCGAGGTCAGTGCGGTCCGCGGCCTCGAGATCGGCCACACGGAGGACAACCACCACTACCTGCTGACGAAGCGGACGGCCATGGGCCACCACCTGCCCGGCCTGGACACGGCCGGCACCCACCCCGGCGCGTCCGGGACGACCGAGGAGGAGCACGCATGAGCGGAGCCGGAGCACCCACCATCACCCCCGACGGCGCCGGCCTGCGGGTGGTCGTCGTAGCCGCGCAGTGGCACACGACCGTCATGGACGGCCTCGTCGCCGGCGCCGTCCGGGCCGCCGAGGAGGCGGGCGCCACCGTGACGCTCGAACGGGTGCCGGGCACCTTCGAGCTGCCCGTGGCCGCCGCGGCGGCGGCCCGTGGCGGCGCGGACGCCGTCGTCGCCCTCGGGGTCGTCGTCCGGGGCGAGACCCCGCACTTCGACTACGTCTGCCAGGCGGCCACCGCGGGCCTCACGGAGGTCTCGGTCCGCACGGGCGTCCCGGTCGGGTTCGGCGTGCTGACGACCGACGACGAGGCGCAGGCGCTCGACCGCGCCGGCCTGCCCGGCTCGCGGGAGGACAAGGGGGCGGAGGCAGCCCAGGCGGCGATCGCGACCGTCCGGGCTGTGCGGCGCCTCGTCGGCTGAGCCGGCGAGGCGCCGGCGCAACCACGGCAGCCCGTGGGACCGACGGCGCGTCAGAGCAGCCAGCACCCCAGCGTCCCGGCGGCCCCGAGCCACAGCCAGCCGGGCAGCCCGAGCGGCAGCTCGGGCTCCCGGCCGGACAGCTCACGCCACGCCCGGTGGACGAGCGGCCACGTGCAGGCGAAGAGCGCGCCGCCGAGGACCGGCCCCCAGCCCGCGGCGACCGCCTTGACGAGCGAGGTGAGGGCGAGCACCGCCGCGCCCGGCACGAGGGCGGCGACGACGACGAGCGTGAGGACCATGGACCCGGCCTGCTGCCCGAGGGACCGCTCCTCGGCCTCCGGCGCACGCAGGTGGGGGACGTTCGACATCCGGATCACTCCCTAGCAACCCAGGGGCGCGGGCGAGAGCGTCGCCCACGCCCTCGTTCCAGTACGGCCGGTCCCGGGGAGCAGCGCTCGACCGCCGGGACCGCCTCCATTCTGCCACCGCAGGCGGGGCGGACCGGCGTGGCGTGCCCGCGCCACGCCGGGCGCTCACGGGGCGATGACGAGTTCCTCGATCCCGTCCGGGCCGACGCGGAAGCGGAGCCGCAGGTCGGCGACCCCGCCGGGGAAGTTCCCCTCGATGCGCGAGAGGACGGTCCAGCGGCCCGGGCCGTCGGCAACCTGTCCCTGGTAGGTCGCCGTGTAGGTGTACTCGCTGCCTGCCGTCGTGAGCCAGCGGCGGATCTCGTCGGCTCCCCGGTACTCGGTGGCCTCGTCGACGACGCGCGCGTCGGCGGCGAAGGCCGCCACGAGCCCCGCGGGGTCACCGTCCTCGAGACGGCCCTCCAGGTAGCGGGTGACAGGCGCTGGCAGCAGCTCGGGCCGGTACGGGGTGGTGGTCGTGGTCATGGGCTTCCTCCCTGTGTCGGTGGACAGGGCCACCGTCGACCTTCCCCCCGGGGGAAGGTCAAGACCGGCTCCCGGAGACAGGGAAGACGGGCCAGCCCACCTCCGTCCGGGTCCGGGCGTCGATGCCCGGGAAGCCCTCGAGGTACGTCTCCCGAGAGGGCCCGGGCACCCCCAGCTCGCGGCGCGCCACGTACTCCCCGAGCGCGGCGTACACCCGGGCGACCTCCTCGTCCGGTCCCTCGCTCGTGGCGACCGCGAGCGTGACCGCGGACAGCCGCACGACCGACGCCTCCGGCGGCAGCGCCCCTGGTGCCTCATCGACCGGGACGTAGAGCGCCGCCTCGCCCCGGCCGTCGAGGAACAGCTCGGTGGACCACGCGCCGCCGTAGGGACCGCTGGCGGCGACCTCGCCGGACGCGACGAGGCCGGTGAGGAGCCCGACGCCGCCTCTGAACCACTCGCCGAGGGCGTCGAGCTCGATCGTCGCGTGCACCCCGACGGCACGCTGCGCGGGCACGCTGCGGTGGACCACCTCGAGCGGTGCCGGGGCCGGGTCGAGCAGGGTCCGCAGGGACTGCACCGCGGAGCGTGTCGCCGCGAGCAGTGCCTCCAGCTCCCGCAGGTGGGAGCGCAGGAGCGTCTCGCGCTCGGCGACGTCGGCGGTGGCGAGCACCTCACGGACGAGGGCGAGCGGCGCGTCGAGGGAACGCAGCGCGCTGATGACCCGCGCGTCGGCGAGCTGCTCGGCCGCGTAGAGGCGGTAGCCGTTGTGCGGGTCCACCCGGGCCGGCGTGAGCAGCCCGGACTCGTGGTACGCCCGCAGCGCCTTCGCGCTGAGCCGGGTGGCACGCGAGAAGTCACCGATCGTCATGAGCGTCATGGCCCGCCACCGTCCGGCACGGTCGAGCCCTACCCGAGGACGACGGCGGCCGTCGGCGCCCCGTCCAGCGCGACGGTGCCACTCGTACCGGCGGCGGTCACGGCGTAGTCGCCGTGGAACCCGGACACCTGCACCCGCCCCTCGGCGTCGGTCCGCAGCGTCGTCGCCGGCAGCCACCACTCCTCCTTGACGAGCCGGCGCAGCGCCTCGTAGGCGGGTTTGGGGGTCCCGTCGCTCCGCACGAGACCCGCCGGCGCTCCCAGCCAGGCGCCGTCGTCGGTGATGCCCCAGTAGGTGATCGCCTCGACCGAGGGGTGGGACAGGAGCGAGCGGTAGTGCCGGACGATCTCGTCCGCCTGGCGCTCCTCGCCCTCGGGCGTCGACGGCCAGGAGGGGACCTGGTAGTCGTTGAGGTCGACGATCTCCGGCGGCATGAGGTCGCCCGAGAGCAGCGTGTTCTCGGTGAGGTGGAGGGGCAGGCCGAAGCGCGCGAAGCGGTCGACCATGGCGAGCATCTTCTCCTCGCCCCAGTAGCCCTGGTGCATGTGGGTCTGCAGCCCGAGCGCGTCGACCTGGATGCCCGCCGCAAGGACCTCCTCGATGAGGCGCTCGTAGTCGGTGGACAGGTCGAAGTCGTTGAGCAGGAGCGTCGCGGACGGGTTCGTCGCCCGCGCCTCCTCGAAGGCGAGGCGGACCGTCGGCACGCGACCCTGCTCCCGGCACAGCCGGGTGATCGCGTTCTCGTGCTCCTCGTTGACGAAGTCCGGCATGATGACGACCTCGTTGATGGCGTCCCACGTGTCGACGACCCCGGCGAAGTCACCGACCTCCCTTCGGATCCGGGCGCGCAGCACCTCGGCGACCTCCGCCGTCGGCAGCTCGCGCAGCCAGTCCGGGGCCAGCGTGTGCCACGCGAGCGGGTGGCCCTTGACCGTGACACCCCGGTCCTGGAACCACCGGGCGGTGCGCAGCAGTCGCTCGGTGTCCGGGCGGCCTCGCTCGGGCTCGAAACCGGCCCAGTAGAAGGGCAGGGTCGCGGTGTTGAAGACGTCGAGCCACAGCGCAGCGAGATGCTCGCCCTGGTCCGGCGCGGCCCCGCCGAAGACGTTGTCCACCGGACCGGACGTCTCCCCGTTGGCCAGGGGGATGAGGTCGAAGCCGATGTTGCCGAAGGCGAAGCGGTGGCGGACCTGCTCGACGGTCACCTCGGCGTCCGCCAGGGGCGCGCCGTCGGCGCCGCGCACGGTGAGCGTCGCGTGGGTCACCCGGTGGGCGAGGGAGGGGTCGACAGGAGAGGTGGAGGAGGGCGTCATCGTCGTCTTCCGCAGGAGGGCAGGACGTGGCCGACGCTACCGGACGTCACCGGCACGCCCTTCCGCCCGCCGCGTCGTCGGTGGATCATGGCGCCATGGCGATCGAGGTGCGCCCCGCCGTCGTCTTCGAGGACGTCGCGACGACGGTGGGCCCGAAGCGGCCGGACGCGAACGTGTGCTGGTGCCTGAGCTACCGCCTGCCGTCCAAGGAGCAGCTCGCCCTGCGCGGCCCGGCCCGGGGGGAGCGGGTGCGCGAGCTCGTCGGGCAGGACCCGCCACCGGGCGTGCTCGCCTACGAGGGTGACGACGTCGTCGGCTGGGCCGCCGTCCACCCGCGCGCGGACACGAGCTTCGCCCGCAACCGCAAGATCCCGCACGTCGACGACCTGCCCGTGTGGCCGCTCTGGTGCGTGCGGGTGCGCCCCGGGCACCGCGGGCGGGGGATCGTCCACCACCTCGTCGACGGCGCCGTCGAGCTCGCGCGCTCCCACGGCGCCCCCGCCGTCGAGGCCTACCCCGTCGACAACGACGGCGCCCGGGTCGACCTCACGATGGCCTACGTCGGCACGCGCGCGGTCTTCGAGCGCGCCGGCTTCGTCAAGGTCACCGACACGAGCTCGGTGCTCGCCGGCTTCCCGCGCGTCCTCATGCGCCGCGACCTGCGCTGATCAGCCGGAGACCGCGTCGCGCAGCTCCTCGAGCCGGGCGACGGCGTCCTCCAGCAGCCCCGGCTCCGTCCCCCTGACGACGATGTTCGTGCCCCGGACCGCTCCCTCGTGGAAGGGGTAGGACCCGAAGCTCAGCTGCGGCATCTCCTCGACGAGGTGCCGCAGCCGGGTGGCGATCCGCCCCTCGCCGACCTCGAAGCGCACCTCGCGGGAGCGCAGCGGGACGCCGGCGGCGAGGGTGGGCAGCAGGACCTCGAGCATGGAGACGAAGATGCTCGGGACGCCCGCCATGACGTGGACGTTGCCGATGCTGAAGCCCGGCGCGCCCGAGACCCCGTTGACGATGAGCGTGGCGCCGTCGGGGATGCGCGCCATGCGCAGCTGGTCGGCCGTGGGCGTCGCGCCCCGGCCCGCCAGCGCCGCTTCGAGGAGCGCGCGGGCGTCCTCGCGCACGTCGATGCCAACCCCGAAGGCCGCGGCGACGGCGTCGGCGGTGATGTCGTCGTGCGTGGGCCCGATGCCGCCGGACGTGAACACGTGGGTGTACCGCTCCCGCAGCACGTCCAGCGCCGCGACGATGACGTCCTGGTCGTCGGGGACCACACGGATCTCCCTGAGGTCGATGCCCACCCGCGTGAGCTCGCCGGCCAGGTGGTAGGCGTTGGCCTCCCGGGTGCGTCCGGAGAGGATCTCGTCGCCGATGACGAGGATGGCGGCGGTGGGGTTCGACATGTGCCCAGCGTGCCTCCGTCCGGGCGCCTCGCAAACCGGAGCGGCGGATACGCTGCCCGCACCACCCCGAAGGGAGCCCCCGTGCCGATCGACCTCAACGCCGACGTCGGTGAGTCCTTCGGCGCGTGGACGATGGGCGACGACGCCGCGATCCTCCGTGTCGTCACGAGCGCCAACGTCGCCTGCGGCTTCCACGCCGGCGACCCTCGGACCGCCCGCCGTACCTGCGCACTCGCCACCGAGGCGGGGGTCAACGTCGGTGCGCACGTCTCCTACCGGGACCTCGCCGGCTTCGGCCGCCGCTTCCTCGACGTCGACCCCGAGGAGCTGGCCGACGAGGTCGTCTACCAGGTCGGGGCGCTCCAGGCGCTGGCCGCCGCGGCCGGCACGGAGGTGCGCCACGCCAAGCCGCACGGCGCCCTGTACAACGCGATCGTCCACCACCGCGAGCAGGCCCGCGCCGTCGTCGCCGCCGTGCGCACCGTCGACCCCTCGCTGCCGCTGCTCGTGCTGCCCGGGAGCGTCGTCGAGGAGGAGGCGCGGGCGGCGGGCCTGCGCACCGTCCCCGAGGCCTTCGCCGACCGTGCCTACCTGCCCGACGGCACCCTCCTCCCGCGCTCCCGCCCCGGCGCCGTCCTCACCGACCCGCAGGAGATCGCGGCGCGCGTCGTCCGGCTCGCCACCGAGGGGACCGTGACGGCGGTGGACGGGACCACCGTGCCCGTGCGCGCGGAGAGCGTGTGCGTCCACGGCGACACCCCCGGCGCCGTCGCCGTCGCGACGGCGGTCCGTGCCGCGCTCGACGCCGCCGGCGTCCCGGTGGCCGGCTTCCGGTGACCGGCCGCCCGGTCCGCCCGGTGGGGGAGCGGGCGCTGCTCGTCGAGTGCGCCGACCTCGCCGAGGTCCTCGGCCTGCACGCCGCCCTCACCGCCGAGCCGCTGCCCGGCCTGACCGAGCTGCTCGCCGCCGCGCGCACGCTCCTCGTCCGGGTGAGCGACCGCGGCGCCCGCGACCGCCTCGCGCCGCTCCTGCGCGAGCTTCCCGCGTCGTCGGCGCCCGCGCCCAGCGGCGGCCTGGTCACGATCGACACCGTGTACGACGGCGCCGACCTCGCCGTCGTCGCCGAGCTCACGGGTCTGAGCCGGGAGGGCGTCGTCGCCGCCCACTCGGGGCAGGAGTGGACCGCGGCCTTCGGCGGCTTCGCGCCCGGCTTCGCCTACCTCGTCGGCGACGACGTCCTCACCGTCCCGCGCCGTGCCACCCCGCGCACCGCCGTGCCCGCCGGCGCGGTCGCCCTCGCCGGGCCCTTCTCCGCCGTGTACCCGCGCTCCTCGCCGGGTGGGTGGCAGCTCGTCGGGCGCACCGATGCGCGCCTGTGGGACCTCGACCGCGAGCCGCCGGCGCTGCTGCGCCCGGGGGACCGGGTGCGCTTCCGCCCGGTGCCGGAGCAGGCGCGGCTGAGGACGGACGAGCCCATCGGCCCGCCGCCGGTCACGCACGCACCCGCCAGCCCGTCGGACGCGGCGCCACCCGTGCCCCCGCCGCACGGCGCCCTCACCGTCCTCGCCGCCGGCGCGCAGAGTCTGCTCCAGGACCTCGGCCGCAGCGGCCTCCTCGACCTGGGTGTCAGCCCCTCCGGTGCCTCGGACCGGGGCTCGGCCCGCCAGGCGAACCGGCTCGTCGGCAACGAGCGCACCGCCGCCGTCGTCGAGACGGTCCTCGGCGGCCTGGAGCTGGCGGCCGCCGGCCACCAGGTGCTCGCCGTCTCGGGCGCGCCCGTCCCGCTCACCGTCCTCGCCGACGGGACCGAGCTCAGCCACCCGCCGACCGACGCCCCGTTCCTCCTTCCCGACGGCCACGTCCTGCGGCTGGGGCACCCGGCGGTCGGGTTGCGCGCCTACGTCGCGGTCCGCGGCGGGATCACGGTCCCGCCCGTGCTCGGCAGCCGGTCCACGGACCTCCTCTCGGGCATCGGGCCACTTCCTCTCGCCGCGGGCAGCGTCCTGCCGGTCGGCCCGCCACCCGCCACGGCCGTCGGTCAGCCGGAGCCCGCCCGGGTGCGCGCGTCCGGCGTGCTGCAGGTCGCCGTCCTCATCGGCCCGCGGGCGGACAGGGTGACCGCCGAGTCCCTCCGGCGGCTCCTCGACCAGGAGTGGACGGTGACCGAACGGTCCAACCGCGTGGGCCTGCGCCTGGACGGCACGCCCCTCGAGCTCACCGACCGGGCGGAGCTGGCGAGCGAGGGGACCGTCGCCGGCGCCGTCCAGCTCCCCGCCGACGGCCGGCCCGTCGTCTTCCTCGCCGACCACCCGGTGACCGGCGGCTACCCGGTGCTCGCCGTCGTCCGCGAGACGGACCTCGACGCCCTCGCGCAGGCGCGCCCGGGGGACCGGCTACGCTTCCGGGACGCGTGTTGCGGGGACGAGCCGCAGACGTAGGTTGTGAGGACGCACAGTTGGGGGTAGGTACGACGCATGGGCGACGCCGAGATGACCATCGACACCGACGAGCAGGAGCGCTCGGCACCGACGTCGGTGCCCTCGCACCGGGCGCCGGACTACGGCACCCCGCTGCGCCGCAGCAGCAGTGACCCGACCCTCGGTGACGGCCGCAAGGCGCCGACGAGCTTCGGCTGGGCGCCCACCCCCACCCTCACCGACCGGCGCGTCCTCGACTCGCCCGCCTTCGTCGTCGTCGACGACGTCACGAGCCGGGAGGCCGCCGGCGCCTGCGTCGCCGAGGGGCTCGAGCGGCTCGGGCGGCCCGTCCAGCGGATCCCCGCCGACGGCACCCCGCCGCGCGGTGGGCGCGCGGCGGGCCCGCTCAACCACCCGCTCCTCGTCCACGTCGGCTCGGCGAGCGTGCTGCGCGAGCCCACGGCGCAGGGCGTCGCGCGGATCGTCGACGCCTACCGGCCCGGCGCGACCATCACCTACGAGATCGGTCTGCACGACGAGCCGACGGGCTCGCCCGAGGAGCTGCGGGCCGCGGTCGAGGCCATGGTCGCCAAGGCCGACGTCGTCATCGCCACGACCCGTGACCTCGAGCTGCTCTACCCGGGCGAGGCCCGCGAGACCGTGCTGCGCCGGTGGGTCGGTGCCGGACCGGGCCTCGTCGTCGTCTCCGCGGGGAGCGAGGGCGCCTGGGCCGCCAACGCCGTCGGCACGACGGCGACCGTTCGCGGGCGGGGCGCGGACGACGAGGGCGAGTCCTTCGTCGCCGGACTCATCGACGGGCTGTGGAAGGCCGGGCTGCTCGGCGTCACGAACCGGCCCGACCTGCGCACGCTCGTGTGGGGAACGCTCCAGGAGCTGGTGGACAACGCCACCGTCGCGGCGGCGATCGCCGGGCGGACCGACGGCGTCGCACCCAGCCGGGAGGACCTCGAGGCCGCTCGCGGCATCCCGCGCCTGGGCCGCTGACGCCGTCGGTTGGTGCAGACGGCGCCGGGCAGATGGGTCGCCCCTTCCGCACATTCCCAGCTGGGGGAAAGGGCGACGCCTGATCGAGACGTGCGACCCGAGCGAGCGGGGGACGTGACGGATCTCTAGCCGCTGTCAACCACCGCGGGCCGTACGCTGGACCGGCCATGCAGTGCTCCTACTTCGACGCCGCCCGCTGCGGCTCGTGCACCCTCATGGGGCGCCCCTACGCGGAGCAGCTGGCCGGCAAGCAGGAGCACGTCCGCACGCTGCTCGCCGCGCACCGGGAGCTTCGCTGGCTCGAGCCGGTCGCCAGCCGGGAGGACGGCTACCGCAACAAGGCGAAGATGGTCGTCGGCGGCACCCTCGCCGCCCCGACGCTCGGGATCCTCGACGCCGAGGGCCGCGGCACCGACCTGCGCGCCTGCGGGATCATCGCCCCCGGCATCCGCGCCGCCTTCGAGGCGCTCACCGCCTTCATCACCACCGCCGGCCTCACGCCCTACGACGTGCCCACCCGGCGCGGGGAGCTGAAGAACCTCGTCGTCACCGAGTCGCCCGACGGCGAGCTCATGGTGCGCTTCGTGCTGCGGTCCTCCGAGGCGCTGCCCCGGGTGCGCAAGCACCTGCCCGGGCTGCGCGCGGCGCTGCCGCGGCTCGCCGTCGTCTCGGTCAACCTCCTGCCCGAGCACAAGGCCGTGGTCGAGGGGGAGGAGGAGATCGTCCTCACCGAGCAGCAGACCCTCACCATGCGGCTGGGCGCGGTGGACCTCCACCTGCGCCCGCAGGGCTTCTTCCAGACGAACACCGAGGTGGCCGCCGCGCTCTACGCGCAGGCGAGCCGGTGGGTGGAGGAGGTCGCGCCGTCGTCGGTGTGGGACCTGTACTGCGGGGTGGGCGGCTTCGCGCTGCACTGCGCCGCGCCCGGGCGGGACGTCGTGGGCATCGAGACGAGTGAGGCGGCCGTCGCGGCGGGGGAGCGCAGCCGTCTCGACGCCGGCCTCGGGTCGGTCCGCTTCCTCGCGGGTGACGCGACCGCGTTCGCGCTGTCCGCCGAGGAGGCGCCCGAGCTCGTCATCGTCAACCCGCCGCGGCGCGGGATCGGTGCGGCGCTGGCCGGCTGGCTCGAGGGCTCCGGTGTGCGCCACGTCCTCTACTCCAGCTGCAACGCGACCTCCCTCGCCCGCGACCTCGCCGCCATGCCCTCCCTCGTGCCCGTCCAGGGCCAGGTGCTCGACATGTTTCCCCAGACGCCCCACGCCGAGGTGCTCGTCCGGCTCGAGCGCCGCTGAGCGCTCCCGCTGCCGCGCCGCGCAGCCCGTGGCAGGCTCGTCCAGAACGGGAGGAGCAGGCATGGAGGGACCGGACCGGCGGCGCTCGGCCTGGGTCGCCGCGCTCATCGGCGTCGGCGTGATGGCAGCCGTCGACGAGATCGTCTTCCACCAGATCCTGGCCTGGCACCACTTCTACGACCGCTCGACGCCGGAGGTCGGGCTCCTGGCAGACGGTCTCCTCCACGCCGCCGAGCTGATCATGCTCGTCGCGGGGATCTTCCTCGTCGCCGACCTCGCCCGGCGCGGTGCGCTGCACCGGGGGGCCGCCGCGGCCGGCTTCCTCCTCGGTGCGGGAGGCTTCCAGCTCGTCGACGGCGTCGTCGTCCACAAGGTGCTGCGGCTGCACCAGGTGCGTTACGACGTCGACCTGCTCGCCTACGACGTCGCGTGGCTGGCCTCCGCAGCCCTGCTCCTGCTGGCCGGGGTGCTCCTCCTCAGGCGGGCTCGCCGCGCATGACGCCGTGGCTGCCCGGCGTCCTGGCCGCCGCCGCGCTGCTCGGCGGCTACCTCGCGCTCCTCGCGTGCCGGCCCAGCGGCCTGCCCGCCTGGCCCGCGTGGCGCACCGCGGCGTGGGTGGCCGGTGCGCTCACGGTCGCGGCCGCGCTGGTGCCGCCACTCGCCGGCGCCGCGGCCACCGACCACCGCGCCCACATGGCCCAGCACCTGCTCCTGGGGATGTACGCCCCGCTCGGCCTCGTCGCCGCGGCGCCGGTCCGGCTGGCGCTCAGCTCGCTCCCGACCCGCGCCGCGCGCCGGCTCGCCGCACTGCTGCGCAGCCGCCCGCTCCGCGTGCTTGCCCACCCGGTGGTCGCGGCCGTGCTCAACGTCGGCGGGATGTTCGTCCTCTACCTCACTCCGCTCCACGAGCGGGCCGCAGCGAGCCCGATACTCACCGCCGTCGTCCTTGCCCACTTCCTCCTCGCCGGGTGGCTGTACACCTGGGCGATCGCCGGACCGGACCCGGCCCCGCACCGGACTGGGCTCCCCGTGCGGCTCGCCGTGCTCGTCGTCGCCGCCGGTGCGCACGCCTACCTCGCCAAGACCCTGTACGCCCGCGCAGCGGAGAGCCACCACCACGGCATGGCACACAGCGAGGCCGGCGCCCAGCTCATGTACTACGGCGGCGACGTCGCCGAGGTGCTGCTCGCCGTCATGCTCCTCGCCGGCTGGTACCGCCGCAGCCGGCCCCGCGAGCTCAGCCCACCGTCGCGCGCACGTGGTGGCGGCCCAGCGGCAGCATGAGCGGCCGGCCCGAGGTCGGGTCGGTGATGACGTGGCTGTCGATGCCGAAGACGGCGCGCACCATGTCCGCGGTGAGTACCTCCTCCGGCTCGCCCGCGGCGTGCACGGCGCCGTCGGCCAGCGCGATGAGGTGGTCGGCGTAGCGGGCGGCGAGGTTGAGGTCGTGGAGCACCATGACGACCGTCGTCCCGCGGCTGCGGTTGAGGTCGGTGAGGAGGTCGAGGACCTCCACCTGGTGGCTGACGTCGAGGAAGGTCGTCGGCTCGTCGAGGAGGATCAGGTCGGTCTGCTGGGCGA
This sequence comes from Georgenia phoenicis, assembly GCF_047302425.1. Classification (NCBI taxonomy): domain Bacteria; kingdom Bacillati; phylum Actinomycetota; class Actinomycetes; order Allobogoriellales; family Allobogoriellaceae; genus Georgenia; species Georgenia phoenicis. The sequence goes on from NZ_CP154855.1 coordinate 2,146,431, forward strand.
GCGCCATGGCGATCCACACCCGCTGCCGCTGCCCGCCGGAGAGCTCGTCGACGTGCCGGTCGGCGAGCTCGGCGGTGCCCGTCGCGTCGAGGGCGGCGGCCACCGCGACGTCGTCCTCCCGGCTCCACCGCGAGAGGATCCCCTGGTGGGGGTGGCGACCGCGGCCGACGAGGTCGGCCACCGTGATGCCCTCCGGGGCGACCGGGGACTGCGGCAGCAGGCCGAGGACGCGCGCGAGCGCCTTGGCCGGGGTGCGGTGGACCTCGATGCCGTCGAGCACGATCCGGCCCTCGCGGGGGGCGAGCAGCCGGGCCATCGCCCGCAGCAGCGTCGACTTCCCGCAGGCGTTCGCGCCGACGATCGCCGTAACGCGGCCCGGCGGGACCGCGAGGTCCAGGTTCCCGATGACGGTGCGCTCGCCGTAGCCGAGCGTCAGGCCCTCGGCGGTGAGCTGGTGGTGGGCGGTCACAGTGAGCCCCCTGCGCGGTTGGTGCGGACGATGAGGTAGACGAGGTACGGCGCGCCGAGCACGCCGGTGACGACGCCGACGGGGTAGCGCGCGGGCAGCGCGAACTGGGCGACGAGGTCGGCGACGAGCACGAGCAGCGCACCGACGAGCGCGGCCGGCACGAGCAGCGAGGTGCCGCGCCCGACGATGCGGGCGGCGATCGGCCCGGAGAGGAAGGCGACGAACGCGACCGGCCCGGCGGCCGCCGTCGCGAAGGCGATGAGCCCGACCGCGAGCACGACGACGACGATCCGGGTGCGGGTCACCCGCACCCCCAGGGCGGCGGCGGTGTCGTCACCGAGCTGGGTGGCGGCGAGGTCGCGGGACCGGGCGAGCAGGGCCGGCCCGAGGACGAGGACCGCGACGAGGACGGGGACGACCTGCTGCCAGCCGGCCCCGTTGAGGCTGCCGGTGAGCCAGCGCGTCGCCTCCTGCAGGTCCCACTCCGCGGCCTGGGTCAGGACGTAGGAGGTGACGCTGTCGAGCATCGCGCCGACCCCGATGCCCACGAGGATGAGCCGGGTGCCGGCGACCCCGCCCCGGTGGGAGAGCAGGGCGACGAGCAGCGCCACGAGGAGGGCACCGAGGATCGCGACGACCGAGACCCCCACCGTGTCGAGCGAGAGCAGGACGATCGCGACGACGGCGGCGGCGCTGGCGCCGGAGCTGATCCCGATGATGTCGGGGCTGGCGAGCGGGTTGCGCAGCATCGTCTGGAAGGTGACGCCGCCCAGGCCGAAGCACAGCCCGACGAGCAGCGCGAGCACCGCCCGCGGCAGCCGCAGCCGCCCCACGGTGAAGCTCGCGCCCGGGACCTCCTGCCCCAGCACGACGCGCGCGACGTCGCCCGGCGGGTAGAAGGTCTGCCCGACCATGAGGCTGAGGAGCAGGACGGCGACGACGAGGACGCCCAGGACGAGGAGCACCTGACGCCGGCGGCGGCCGCGGACAGCCCGGCCGCGGGCGACGGCGGCGACGGTGGCGCTCACAGCGCGCTCACCTTCTGCCGGCGGACGACGTAGACGAAGAATGGCGCGCCGACGAAGGCGGTGACGATCCCGACGGCGAGCTCGGCGGGGCGGGCGACGACCCGCCCGACGACGTCCGCCGTCGTGAGCAGGACGGCGCCGACGACGGCGGAGAAGGGGAGCAGCCAGCGGTGGTCGACCCCGATGAGGAGCCGGCAGGCGTGGGGGACGACGAGCCCGACGAAGGCGATGGGCCCGCAGACGGCGGTCGCCGCACCGCACAGGGTGACGGCGCCGAGGGCGGCGAGCCCGCGGGTGAGCGCGACGCGCTCGCCGAGGCCGGCGGCGAGGTCGTCACCGAGGGCGAGGGAGTTGAGGCCGCGCGCGCTGAGCAGGCAGAGGACGAGGCCCACGGCGAGGAAGGGCAGCACCTGGCCGAGCGCCGCCCAGGTGCCGCCGCCCACGCCACCGATCTGCCAGGACCGGGCGCCGTCGGCGATGTCGTTGCGGCCCAGCACGACGGCGCTGACGAGGGAGGCCAGCGCCGCGGAGGTCGCCGCGCCCGCGAGCGCGAGCTTGAGCGGCGTCGCCCCTCCGCGGCCGAGGGAGCCGATGACGTAGACCGCGACCGCGGTGACGGCGGCGCCGGCGATCGCGACCCAGGCGAAGCTCCTCGCGGAGCTGAGTCCGAAGAAGGCGATGCCGGTGACGACGGCGAGGGAGGCGCCGGTGTTGACCCCGAGGATCCCGGGGTCGGCGAGGGGATTGCGGGTCACGCCCTGAATGACGGCGCCGGAGACGCCGAGGGCTGCGCCGGCAGCGAGGGCGAGCAACGTGCGCGGCACGCGCTTGGCGACGGCGGCCTGGTCGAAGCCCTCGACCGAGCCGCCGAGCGCGGCGAGCGCGTCGACCCAGTCCACCTGGCGCGAGCCGACCATGACCGAGGTGGCCGCCACGACGACCAGCACGGCGAGGACGGCCAGCAGCCACAGGCCGCGCACGCGCGCCGAGCGCCGCCGCGAGGCGACGCCCGGCGCGGCGGGCAGGGCGAGGGTCGTGCTCACGCGCCCGCGTCGGCCGCCTGGGCCAGCATCGCGACGTAGTCCTCGAGCACCCAGGAGATGGACAGCGGCGTGGGGTTGGCCGCGGTGCCGAGCGGGCCGTCGCCGGGGAGGCTGACGATCGCGCCGTTGGCGACGGCGGGCATCTGCGAGAGCAGGGGGTCGCCCTCGAGCGCGGCGACGAGCTCCTCGCCGCCGTAGGTCACGATGATGTCGACGTCGTCGAAGGTGTCGGCCTGCTCGGCGCTGTGGGTGAGGGCGAAGACGTCGGTCTCGGCGGACAGGTCCGCGACGCTCTGCGGCACCTCGAGGCCGAGGTCCTCGAAGAACATCGCCCGGGTGTCGTGGGTGGTGTAGAAGCTGACCTCGCTGAGGTCCGTCGTGTCGACGTGGGTGAGGAACATGGCGCTCGCGCCCTCGAGCTGCGGGGCGGCGGCCGCGGCCTCGGCGATCTCCTCCTCCAGCTCGGCGACGAGCGCCTCGCCCTCCTCGGCCATGCCGAGCCCGGCGCTGTTGAGCTCGATCATGTCCCGCCAGGACGTGCCCCAGGCGGTCTCGGGGTAGGCGACGACGGGTGCGATCTCCGAGAGCGTGTCGTAGTCCTCCTGCGTGAGGCCGGAGTAGGCGGCGAGGATGACGTCGGGCGCGGTGTCGGCCACGGCCTCGAAGTCGATGCCGTCGGTCTCGTCGAAGAGCACCGGCGTGTCGGCGTCGAGCTCGGTGAGCGCCTCCTCGACCCAGGGGAGCAGGCCGTCGCCGTCGTCGTCACCGAAGTTCGCGGCGGCCATGCCGACGGGGACGATGCCCAGAGCCAGCGGGACCTCGTGGTTGGCCCAGTTGACCGTGGCGACGCGCTCGGGCCGGGTCTCGATCGTCGTCGTGCCGAGGGCGTGCTCGATGGTGACGGGCTCGAAGTCGCTCGTCCCTTCGGCGGTGTCCGCCCCGGCGGCGGGCTCCTCCTCGCCGGCGGAGCAGGCCGCGATACCGAGGGCGAGGACGGCCGCGGTGGTGAGCACACGAGTTGCGCGCATGGGGTGCCTTTCGATGATGGTGAGGCCCGGGTCACCACCCGAGCGCGCTAAGGTTAGCCTCACCTAACCGGTGCTGAGAACCACCGTCTCGCGTCGCGGCCCTGGCTCCCGACGCGCGCTCCGCCGTGCCCCGTGTCACCCTGGCTGCCCGACGACGACAGGAGGACTCCGTGCGCGCGATGGTGTACCGCGGCCCCTACAAGATCCGGGTCGAGGAGAAGGACGTCCCGCGGATCGAGCACCCGAACGACGCGATCATCAGGGTCCAGCTGGCCGCCATCTGCGGCTCCGACCTGCACCTCTACCACGGGATGATGCCGGACACGCGGGTCGGGACGACCTTCGGGCACGAGTTCATCGGCGTCGTCCACGAGGTCGGCTCCTCCGTGCAGAACCTCAAGCCGGGGGACCGCGTCATGGTCCCCTTCAACATCTCCTGCGGCTCGTGCTATTTCTGCTCGCGCGGGCTGCTGTCCAACTGCCACAACGTCAACCCGAACGCGACCGCCGTCGGCGGCATCTACGGCTACTCCCACACGACCGGCGGCTACGACGGCGGGCAGGCCGAGTTCGTCCGCGTCCCCTTCGCGGACGTCGGGCCGACGATCATCCCGGACTGGATGGACGACGAGGACGCCGTCCTGCTCACCGACGCCGTCGCGACCGGCTACTTCGGCGCCCAGCTGGGGGAGATTCGCGAGGGCGACACCGTCGCGGTCTTCGGGGCCGGGCCCATCGGGCTCATCGCGGCCAAGACGGCGTGGTTCATGGGTGCGGCACGGGTCATCGTCATCGACCACCTCGAGTACCGGCTGGAGAAGGCCCGCACCTTCGCCCACGCGGAGACGGTGAACTTCGCCGAGCTCGACGACGTCGTCGTCCACCTCAAGCGGACCACCGACGGCCTGGGCGTGGACGTCGCCATCGACGCCGTGGGCGCCGAGGCGGACGGGAACTTCCTCCAGCACGTGACCTCGGCCAAGCTCAAGCTCCAGGGCGGCTCGCCCGTCGCGCTCAACTGGGCCATCGACGGCGTGCGCAAGGGCGGCACCGTCTCCGTCATGGGCGCCTACGGCCCGATCTTCAGCGCCGTGAAGTTCGGCGACGCGCTCAACAAGGGCCTGACCCTGCGGATGAACCAGGCCCCGGTCAAGCGGCAGTGGCCGCGACTGTTCGAGCACATCCGCCACGGCCACCTCAAGCCGAGCGAGATCGTCACCCACCGCATCCCGCTCGAGCACATCGCCGAGGGCTACCACCTGTTCTCGGCGAAGCTCGACGGCTGCATCAAGCCGCTCATCGTGCCGAGCGCGAGCTGAGAGAGGAGACCGCCATGAGCGAGCGCATCCCCGTCTACACCTCCGCCGCCCCGCCCGTGCCCACGGCCGAAGAGCTGCGCGCCCGGATCCCCGGGTGGGGCGTCGACCTCGACCCCGCCGACCGGCCCTCCTACCCCAAGGAGCGCGAGGAGCCCACCGGCGCGCACTGGGACCTGCCGGAGCAGCAGGAGGAGACCTACCCCCGCGAGCGGTCGATCGAGCACACGCGCCTGACGCCCGTGTTCGGCACGGTCGCGCCGCTGCACGGGCTGTCCGGGGCGATCCGGCGCTACTCCTACGAGCGCTTCAGCGAGGCCCGCGCCGCGCACTGGCTGCTGCTCATCGCCGCCGACCGGGTCGACGCCGTCGAGAGCCACGTGCGCTCCCTCGCGAGTAGGCGGCCGGACAACCCAGTCACCGAGACCGGTGTGCGCACCGAGCTCACCCACGACGGCGTGGGCGCGCGCCGGGACAGCAGCCGCGCCGACGTCAAGCACCAGTGGATCGACCCCCTCCTCGTCGCCGGCCCCTGGGTCCTGGCCGGCGCCGCCGCGGTAGCCGGCGCGCGCACGTTGGTACGCGGCCGGCGCGGCTGAGGCGGTCCACCGGCCCCCGGCCCCCATCGCTTGCGTCGCGCTTTCCGCTCTTCCGTCGGCCTTTCCAGCGCCCTCGGATGTGCGAAGAGTGCGACGCAAGCCGCGTCGCTCTCCGTACAACCCTGGCGGTCCGCCGTGGGGTGCGGGGTACGGTGCTGGCGCCGTCGTGACCAGCGTGCGGCACGGGCGACAGGAAGCAGGCGGCGTGAGCGAGAGCTGGACGACGACCCCGATCACCAGCGACGTCCTGCGGGGCGTCCTCGAGCTCGAGCGGGGCGCCCACGGCGTCGTGCCGCACCGGCTCCCGGCGTGGGCGCGGGCCCAGTGCGGCGACCCGCAGCTCCACCTCGCCGAGGGGCAGCCCGCGGGCGCGCGGCTCGTCCTGCGGACCGCGGCCCACGCCGTCGAGCTCGACGTCCTGCCCACGCGCTACGGCTTCCGCGGCGCCCCGCCGCGGCCGCGTGGAGTCTTCGACCTCCTCGTCGACGGCGCGCTCGTGGCCCAGTCCGTCGCGCCCACGGCGACGACCGTGACGATCGACCCGGCCACCGGCGCGCGGGAGCACCTGCCCGGCGAGGTCGGCACCGTCCGCTTCTCCGGCCTGCCGGCAGGCACCAAGGACGTCGAGCTGTGGCTGCCGCACAACGAGGCGCTCGAGCTCGTCGAGCTCCGCACCGACGCCGCTGTCGAGGTACCGGCGGGGGCGAGCCGGCCGCGCTGGGTGCACTACGGCAGCTCGATCAGCCACGGCTCCAACGCCGAGCACCCCACCGGCACCTGGCCGGCGCTCGTCGCCCTCGGCGCCGGCCTGGACCTGTTCAACCTCGGCCTCAGCGGCAGCGCCCTGCTCGACCCCTTCGTCGCGCGGACGATGCGGGACACACCCGCGGACCGGCTGAGCGTGAAGATCGGCATCAACGTCGTCGGCGGTGACCTCATGCGCCGCCGTGCCTTCGGGCCCGCGGTCCACGGGTTCCTCGACACCCTGCGCGAGGGGCACCCGACGGCGCCGCTGCTCGTCGTCTCCCCGCTGTACACCCCGATCCACGAGGACACGCCCGGCCCGGGCGCCTTCGACATGGAGGCGATGGCCGCAGGCCGGACGGCCTTCCGCGCCACCGGGGACCCGGCCGAGGTCGCCGCCGGGAAGCTCACCCTCGCCGTCGTGCGGGAGGAGCTCCGCGCCGTCGTCGCCCAGCGGGCGGCCACCGACCCCCATCTCTTCTATCTCGACGGGCGCGAGCTGTACGGCCCCGACGACTACGCGGAGCTGCCGCTGCCGGACGAGCTGCACCCCGACGGCGCCACCCACCGCCGGATCGCCGAGCGCTTCCGCGACCTGGCTCTCGGCGGCGAGTGGGGTCAGGCGCCGGCGGCGTAGGCCACGAGCTCGGCGAGGTACTGCTCGCGCTCCCGGCCGCTGAGCCAGGCGATGTCGAAGGAGTTGCGCGCCAGCTGGACGAGCTGCTCGCGGCTCAGGCCGGCGACCTCGGCGAGGCGCACGTAGTTCTCCGCGACGTAGCCGCCGAAGTAGGCCGGGTCGTCGGAGTTGAGCGTGACCTTGACGCCCTGCTCGAGGAGACCGACGATCTCGGTCTCCTTGACGCCGTCGACCACCCAGCCGTTGGAGATGGGGCAGCAGGTGAGACCGAGGCCGCGCTCCTTGATCGCCGCGACGAGCTCGGGGCGCTCGAAGGCGTTGGATCCGTGGTCGATCCGGTCGACGCGGATGTCCTCGATCACCTGGCGGATGTGCTCGTGCGTCCCCTCCTGGTCGATGTCGCAGTGCATCGTCAGGAGGTAGCCCTCCTGGCGGGCGCGGGCGAAGACGGCGGCGAACTTCGCCGGCGGGTTGCCGCGCTCGTCGGAGTCCAGGCCCACGCCGAGGATCCAGTCGCGGTAGGGGAGGGACTCCATGAGCGTGCTCATCGCGTGCTCGGCGGTGAAGTCGCGCAGGAAGCACATGATGAGCTCGCCGTGGATGCCGAGGTCGCGGCGGGCGTCGACGAGCGCCCGGCGCAGGCCGCCCATGATCGTCTCGAAGGGCACGCCACGGGAGGTGTGGGCCTGGGGGTCGAAGAAGATCTCGGCGTAGCGCACGTTCTGGCTCGCGGCCTTGGTGAGGTACGCCGTCGCGAGGTCGTAGAAGTCTTCGGCGGTGACGAGGACGCGCATCGAGTCGTAGTAGACCGTGAGGAAGGAGGACAGCGAGTCGAAGTCGTAGGAGGCGCGGACCTCCTCGGCGGAGGAGTGCTCGAGCTCGATCCCGTTGCGCTGGGCGAGGGCGAACTTCAGCTCCGGCTCGAGGGTGCCCTCGATGTGCAGGTGCAGCTCTGCCTTCGGCAGGCCGGCGACGAAGTCCTGCAGGTCGGTCGTCACGGTCACGCGGGTGTCTCCTTGTCCGGCCCCGGCACGCGCGGCCGGGTGCAGGTGGAGGCTATCGGGCGTCAGCGGGTCGGCGGGACGGCGTCTCGGCCCGCGCACGTGCCAGGCTGGGGCCGTGAGCGACTTCGACGACAAGGCGGCCGGCTGGGACAGCGACCCGGCCAAGGTGGCACGCGCACGAGAGGTGGCGGAGGCCGTCGCGACGGCGGTGCCGCTGCACCCGGGGACGCGCCTCCTCGAGTACGGGGCCGGCACCGGCCTCGTGTCCGAGGCGCTGGGTGGCCGGGTCGGCCCGCCGACGCTCGCGGACAGCTCCGCGGGCATGCGGGCCGTGCTCGCGGAGAAGGTCGCCTTGGGCCGCCTCCCCGGCGGGCGGGTCTGGGACCTCGACCTCGAGAGCGACGCCGTCCCCTCCGAGCGCTTCGACCTCGCCGTCGCCTCCCTCGTCCTGCACCACGTGCGGGAGCTCGACCGGGTCCTCACCGGCCTGGCCGAGCTCCTCGCGCCCGGTGGCCACCTGTGCGTGGCTGACCTCGACCGCACCGAGGGCGGCACCTTCCACCGGCACGACGTCGACGTCCACGACGGCTTCGACCGGGCAGACCTGGCCGCGCGCCTGGAAAGGGTCGGGCTCAGCGACGTCGTCGTCCGCGACTGCGGGACCGTCGACCGCGACGGCGTCGCCCACCCCGTCTTCCTCGCCGTCGCCCGCCGCCCGGTTCAGGGCGCCGGGTAGCCCGCAGGCGGCTGGGCCGGGGGCGGGTAGCTCCCCTGGGGCGGCGGGGGCGCGACCGGCGGGCCCGAGGGCGCGGGCGGGCCGGCCGTCAGCCGCTCCTCGAGCTCGGCGCCCTGCGCCTTGGAGTACTGCTGCTGGTAGCCGCAGAAGGTGCAGTCCATGACGTAGCGCGTCGACACGACGAACAGCGGGACGAAGAACAGCGTGAACTTGCGGCGGAGCTTGTGGAGGCGGTGAGCCGCGGGGTTGTGGCAGTGCGGGCACACCATGGTGAGGGTCGCGACGACGTCCGCGTAGCCCTTGATGCCGAAGACGATCATGGGCCCGAACCTAGCGCCCGCGCCGTCCGGCGGGCGATGGGGAGGACTCCCCGCCCCGTCTAGCGCAGCCCGGCCGCGGCAACCGCCTGGCCGTGGAAGGGCGCGGCGACCTGGACCTCGTAGCTGGTGGCCTCCATGCCGCGGATGCTCGTGAAGTCACGCCGGCCGCCGCTGGCCCAATGGCCGACGAAGCCGACGAGCGCACCCCCGACGGCGCCCATCGCGACCGCCGTGAGGATCATGACGAGCCAGCCGCCGATGACGAAGAAGGAGAAGAGCAGGCCGATGAGCAGACCCCACCAGGCGCCGGCCGCCGCGCCCATGCCGGCGGCGCGCGCCTTGGTCTGCCGGCCGGTGACCTGCTCGACGGACCGGATGCCGGTGCCGACGATGCGCACGTGCTCCACGGGGAAGCCGCTGTCGGAGAGGTGGTCGACGAGCCGCTGGGCCTGGGCGTAGTCGGGGACCTCGCTCAGCGTGCGGTACTCGGTTCGGGTGGTGCCGGTGAGCTCGGACATGACGTACCTCCTCTGTCGGGTCATCTCGACGGTAGGAGCGCCCGCCACCACCCGCACGCGGTGGTGAGGTGGACCACCGCTACGATCCGCTGCCATGAGCACCCATCTCCAGGCGGCCGGCCGTGCGTGAGCTCGTCGTCCTCGGGACCGCCTCCCAGGTGCCCACCCGCGCCCGCAACCACAACGGCTACCTGCTCCTGTGGGACGGGCGCGGCTACCTCTTCGACCCCGGCGAGGGCACCCAGCGGCAGATGATCCACGCCGGCGTCTCGGCCACGCAGGTGCACCACGTCTGCCTCACCCACGTCCACGGCGACCACTGCTACGGCCTGCCCGGGGTGCTCTCGCGCATGGTGCTCGACGGCGTCACCCACCCCGTCCACCTCCACTACCCGGCGAGCGGGGAGGACGTGGTGCGAGCGCTCGTCTCGGTGGCCACGCCCGGCCTCGACCTGCGCCTGCACCCGCACCGGTCGGCCGGGGAGGTGGCACCGGGCCTGGAGGTGCGGCCGCTGCACCACCGGGTGGAGACCTACGGCTACCGGCTCGTCGAGCCGGACGGGCGGACCATGCTGCCCGAGCGGCTCGCGGCCGCCGGTCTCAGTGGCCCCGACGTCGGACGCCTCCAGCGCGAGGGTAGCGTGGGCGGGCTCAATCTCGAGGACGTGAGCGTGCCCCGCCGCGGGCAGCGCTTCGCCCTCGTCATGGACACCGCCCCGTGCGAGGGCGCGGAGGAGCTGGCCGACGGCGCCGACCTCCTCGTCGCCGAGTGTACCTTCGCCGACGAGGACGCCGAGCTGGCGCGCGAGTACCGCCACCTCACCGCCGGGCAGGCCGGCGCGCTGGCGGCCGCCGGGGGAGCGGGCACCCTCGTGCTCACCCACTTCTCCTCCCGCTACCCCGACCTCGAGCCGCTGCGGGAGCAGGCGAGGGCGACGGCGGGAGGTGCCGCCGTCGTCGTCGCCCGGGACCTGGACCGGCTGCCCCTGCCCCGACGGCGCGCGGCCCGCCCACCGTCATGACGACGTGGACGGGCCGGGCGGCCGCTAGCCGAGCGGGCCGTAGAGCGCGGGCGAGGTGCGCGCCTGGGTCGCCTGCTCGAAGGCGTAGGCGAGGCCGAGGAGCGTGCCCTCGGCGTAGTCGCGGCCGAGGAGCTCGAGGTTGACGCCGGCGCCGGGCACCGTGCCGTCGGCCTCGGTAGCCTGCCCCATGGGCACGCTCACCGCCGGCATGCCGGTGTTGGGGCTCAGCCGCAGGTTCGTGCCCTGCGTCCCGTAGGGCGTGCCGGTGGGGTAGACGAGGGCGTCGAGCTCGTGCTCCTCCAGGAGGGCGGTGACCAGCGCCTGCCCCTGGGCGAGCGCCCGGGTGTGGCTGCCCTCCGGCCCGGCCCACGCCTCGTAGGCCTCCTCGGTGACCGCCGCGCGCTGCTCGTACGTCCGTTGCCGGGAGGTGACGTAGTGACCGGTCGCGAGGATCTCCTCGATGCTGCGCGCCGTCACCTGCGGCGCCAGGTGCCTCTCGACGTAGGCCGCGAGGTCGTGGCGGAACTCGTTCGTGCTGCCGCTGGGCTCGCCCAGGACGGCGTCGAGACCCGCGGGCGGCGCGAGCTCGACGACGGTCGCGCCCTGCTCCTCGAGGGTGGCGGTGGCCTGCGCGAAGAGCCGCGCCGTCGTCGGGTTCGTGCCCACCATCGAGGGCAGGTAGCCGATGCGGGCGCCGTCGAGGGCGTCCTCGTCGAGGGACGCGGCGTAGGAGGCGGGCACCCGCCCGGCCTGCTCGGCGGTGGCCGGGTCGGCCGGGTCCACGCCGACGACGGCGTCCAGCGCCAGGGCGGCGTCGGTGACGCTGCGGGTGATCGGCCCCGCGGTGTCCTGGCTCAGCGCGAGCGGGATGATCCCGTCCCTGCTGACGAGGCCGACGGTCGGGCGCACCCCGACGAGCTGGTTGTAGGACGCCGGCACGCGGATCGAGCCACCGGTGTCCGTGCCGAAGCCGATGCCGGCGAGGTTCGCCGCCAGCGCCGCACCGGTCCCACCGCTGGAACCACCGGCGGTCCGGCTCGTGCTGTAGGGGCTCGCGACGAGGAGCGTCTCGCCGGGCGCGACGCCCGCGGAGAACTCCGAGGCGAAGCCGTAGGCGAACTCGTCGAGGCTGGCCTTGGCGAGGACGACGGCGCCCTCCTCGCGCAGCCCCTCGACCATGAAGGCGTCGGTGCCGGTGAGGTTGTCCTCCCAGCAGCCGCAGCCGCCGGTGGTCGGCATGTCGCGGGTGTTGACGTTGTCCTTGACGGCCACCGGCACGCCGAGCAGCAGGCTGCTCATCCCCTCGGCGGCGCGCCGCGCGTCGGCGGCGGCCGCGGCGGCCGCGGCGTCCTCGTTCGTCGCGATGACGGAGTTGAGCGGCCGGCCGCCGGGCTCGACGAGCGCGCGGTCGTAGGCGGCGATGCGCTCGAGGTACTCCCCGGTGATCTCGACCGAGCTCGTCACGCCGGCGTTCATCGCGGCCTGCATGTCGATGACGGAGGCCTCGACGAGCTCGAAGGGACCGTCGTCGTAAACCATGCGCTGGGAGACGGCGGCGAGGTCGCGCACGGTGAGGGTGCCGTCGTCGTCGGTGTCGGCGACGGCGCCCCACTCCGCGACGGCGGCCGGGGAGCCGAGGTGCGCGGCGAGGAGCTCGAGGTCCGCGGGGGAGACCTGGCCGTCGCCGGTGAGGTCGAGCTCGGCGTAGTACGGCGGGAGTACGAGCGGCGCGGCCTCGAGCGGCGCGGCGTGGGCGAGTGCTGTGCCGGTGAGGAGGAGGGCCCCCACGGCGGGCACGGCCACGAGGCGGCGACGGGCGCTCACAGCGCGCCTCCCGTCCGGCGGCGTACGGCCAGCACGGTCCCGCCCAGCACGGCGAGCACGGCGGCGGCCACGCCGATCGCGCGGGCGTCGAGGCCGGTAGACGCGAGCGAGCCGCCACCGGAGGTGGGCGGCGCGGTCGGTGCGGGAGCGGCGTCGTCGTCCGTGTCGGTCGGCGCGTCCGTGGGCGTGGGTGACGGCTCGGTGGGGGACGGCTCGGGGTCCGTCGGTGCGGGGGTGGGTGCGGCGATGACGATCTGCGCGCTCGCGACGGCGGGGAGGGTCGTCGTCGTGCCGTCGGCGCCGACGAGCTCGACGGCCACCTCCACGCTTGTCGTCCCCGGGCCGACGACGTCGAGCTCGAGCCCCGAGGCGAGGTCACCGGTGAGGGCTGGCGAGGTGCCGAGGCGGCTGTGGACGAGAGTGGCGCCCGGCTCGCCGAGCTCGGTGGCGTCGAAGCCGCCGCCGGGGCCGCTGCCGCTGCCCGGCACGACGGCGAGCACGTCCGGGTCGACCTCGACGGTGAGGGCGTAGGCGTAGACGTCGACGGCGTCGCCGAGCTCGACGGCGAGGGTGATCGTGTCCCCGACGGCCGCGGTCGCGGGCACGGTGAGGGCGAGGCCGCTGGTTTCTGGCGCGGCGAGGGCCGGTGCGGCGCCGAGCGCAAGCGCACCGGCGCACAGGGGCACGGCGAGCGCTGCCCGGCGGGAGCGGGTTCTGGGTGGCATGGTTCCTCCGACGTCGGCGGCGCTGGCGCGCTGCGGTCGACTGTGACGGTAGGCAGCACGTGTTTCGCCCAGGGGTGCGCGATGTTACCCGCGGGTTTCACCCGCGGGAAGGGCGACCGGGGGCGCCTACTCGCAGCCCACGCCGTCGCCGTCGCGGTCCAGGTGACGGCCGTAGCCCGGGTCGCCGGTGCGGACCGGGGCGGCGCCGGCGGCGCGGGCCTCCGTGCAGCTGGCGTAGGAGACCGGGGCGTCCGGCGGCGCCGGGGTGGGCGCGGGGGCGGGGGCGGTCTCCCGCTCGCCGCTCCCGCTCGGCAGCGGCTGCCCGGGACAGTCGCCGAGCACACGGATCATGGCGTCCTGCTCCGCCTGGGTCACCCACAGCCCGTAGGAGTGCTTGACGCCCACCTGCCGGGCGACGTACTCGCAGCGGAAGGCGCGGTTCGGGGGCAGCCAGGTGGCGGCGTCGCCGTCACCCTTCTGCCCGTTGAGCGGGCCGTCGACGGCGAGGAGGTTGAGGGGGTCGTTGGCGAATCGCACCCGGGTGTCGGTGTCCCACTGCTGGGCGCCCTTCTGCCAGGCGTCCGACAGGGCGACGACGTGGTCGATCTGGACGGCGGTGCTCGTGTCGTTGCCGCGGACGAAGGGGATCGTCTGCCCGCTGAAGGGGTCGGCCAGGGTGCCGGAGACGACGACGCAGTCGCGGGTGCCCGGCCGGTAGGCGACCTCGGTGAGGTCGCGGGCGAGGATGTCGTTGCGGGTGTCGCAGCCGTTGCGGTCGGTGTCGACCCAGCCGCTGCCGAAGAGCTCGCGCTCGTAGCCGGTCTGCGGGGCGCGTCCCTTGACCTCGAGCTCGCGGGCGGCGGCGAGGGCGGTGCCGGCCGGTGCATCGTCGGCGGTGGGGGCGGGTGCGGGGCTCGGGGGCGCGGGGGGCGTGGGCGACGGCGTCGGCGAGGGCGACGGCGTCGGTGAGGGGGAGGGCGACGGCGAGGGGGAGGGCGACGGCCCGGGGCTGGGCGTGGCGTCCGGTGGCGCCGACAGGTCCGCCGGCTCTGCCGGTCCCGCGGCCGCCCCGCCCGCGAGGAGGACGAGGACACCGACCCCGACGACGGCGCTCAGCCCCCGCCGGCCCAGCGCGCCTGCCCTCCGGCGGCGTCGCAGCAGCGCCCAGCCCGCGGTGAGGACGAGGTAGAGCCCGCCGAGGATGAGGGAGACGGCGACGTCGCGGGTCAGCGCCGGCAGGAGGACGGCGACGGCGAGCCCCACGAACCAGGCGGTGGGGACCCGGGGCGGGCGGGCGGAGGAGGGTGCGGCGGCGTCCACGGTGTCTCTCTGGTGATCGGCAGGTGACGACCTCAGTATCGGCGCACTCCGTGACGGAATGAGCCGAGCCGCGCGCGTGAGGCGCGCCTCAGCGCGTGGGCAGCTGGGGGAGGATCTCGTCCCAGACGGCGCGCAGGATGTCGTTGGCCGCGCCCTCGTGGTGGGCGGTGATCGTGACGACGGCGCCATGGCGGGGCAGCACGACGGAGAACTGGCCGTACTTGCCGTCGGCCCGCCACACGCCCTCGGGCGTGCACGCCCACACCTGGTACCCGTACCCGGCCTGGGACTCGGGGTCGTCGTTGAAGGCCGAGCTGTCGACGAGGTCGGTGTGCATCCGCTCGACGTAGCCGGCGGGGAGGAGCTGCGCGTCCTCCCAGCGCCCCTCCTGGAGGAGCAGGCGGCCGAGGCGGGCGTACTCGCTCGTGCGCAGGTGCAGGCCCACGCCGCCCTGGCTGAAACCCTGTGCGCAGCGCATCCACTGCGGGTTGCGGATGCCGAGCGGGTCGAAGAGCCGGGGGACGAGGAAGTCGCGCAGGTCCTGACCGCTGACGGCGTGGACGACGCGGCCCAGGACGTAGCTGCAGCCGTTGGAGTAGTCGAAGCGGGTGCCGGGCTCGGCGACGAGCTCGGAGCGGAGGAAGCCGCCGAGGAGGTCGGTCTCCTCGGCCTGGCCCGGTCCCCACCAGGTGAAGGTGTTGCCGCTCGTCATCTGGAGCAGGTGGCGCACCGTCATCGTCTCGACGCCGTCGGCGTGCGCCTCGCCCGGGAAGAAGTCGACGACGCGGTCCTCGAGGTCGAGGAGGCCCTCGGCCTGCGCCATCCCGACGGCGACGGCGGTGAAGGTCTTGGACCCCGACCACAGGTGGACGGTGTCGTCGTTGCGGAAGCGGTGCTCGAGCGGCTCGTGGCCCTCGCGGTGGAGGTGGATGCCGTACACCCCGAGGTGCCGCTCGGCGTTGCGCAGCCGGAAGCCGTGGAGCAGGGCGGCGTCGGTCGTGGGCATCGGTGTCCTCCGCGGGTCGGCAGTGTCCGCGACCACTGTACGGTCGTCGCGGGAGGTGGGCCGGTGACATTCATGGACGAGCTCAAGCCGCGGCTGGTTGCCGCGCTGGCGTCCGACGACCTCACGGCCGCCGCCGCCCACCTTGCCGCGGCCGCACCTCAGGAGGTCGCTGCCGTTCTCGCGACGCTGGAGCCCGAACGCTCGGCCGTCGCGTTTCGTCTTCTGCCCCGGCGCCGGGCGCTGGCCGTCTTCGAGGGGCTGACGCCCGCCGCGCAGCACGAGCTCGTCCGGCTGCTCGGTGAGGAGGAGGTGGTCGGGGTGTTCGCCGGGCTCGACCCCGACGACCGGGTGGGGCTCCTCGACGAGCTGCCCGCCGCCGTCGCCACGCGCCTGCTGCGACAGGTCGACGCCGACGCCCGTGCCGCGACCGCCGTCGTCCTCGGGTACCCCCGCGGCTCGGTGGGCCGCCGGATGAGCCCCCAGTTCGTCGACGTCCGCCCCGAGCACACCCTCGGGGAGGCGCTCGAGCGCGTCCGGGAGCGGGGTGGCCGGTCGGAGACGATCTACACGGTGCCGGTGGTCGACGCGTCCCGCCGTCTGGCCGGGGTCGTCAGCCTCCGCGACCTCCTGCTCCACGAGACCACCGACACCGTCGCCGACCACCTCGCCCCGCCGATCGTCGCCCGCGCCGAGGAGGACGCCGAGCGCGCCGCGCGACGCTGCGTCGAACGGGGCTTGCTCGCGCTGCCCGTCGTCGACGGCGAGGACCGCCTCGTCGGCCTCCTCACCGTCGACGACGCCACCCGCATCGTCGCCGCCGCGGGCGACGAGGACGCCGCCCGCGCGGGCGGCGCCGAGCCGCTCCACCGGCCCTACCTGCTCTCCTCGGTACGCACCATCACCCGGACGCGGGTCGTGTGGCTGCTCGTCCTGGGCCTGTCCGCCGTCCTCACCGTGAACGTCCTCGAGCTCTTCGAGGCGACCCTCGCCGAGCAGGTCGTCCTCGCGCTGTTCATCCCCCTCCTCACCGGGATCGGCGGGAACACCGGATCGCAGGCGGCGACGACGGTGACCCGGGCGCTGGCGACTGGGGAGGTCTCTCCCCGGGACCTCGGGAGGGTCGCGTTCAAGGAGCTGCGGACCGGTCTGCTGCTCGGGGTGGTCCTCGGCTCGATCGGGTGGGCCGTGGCCTCGCTCGTCTACGGCCCGGGCATCGGTGCCGTCATCGGGCTCACGCTCGTGGCCGTGTGCACCATGGCCGCGATCGTCGGCGGTACGACCCCGCTCGTGGCGCGGGCGGCGGGTGTGGACCCTGCGGTCGTGTCCACCCCGTTCATCACCACCTTCTGCGACGCCACCGGTCTGGTCATCTACTTCTCGATCGCGCGCGCCGTCCTCGGGCTCTGAGTTTCGGTGCCAGCGGCTAGGGTCGGTGCCATGGCAGTCGTCGGAGCACATGTCGACCAGACCGACCCGATCGCCGAGGCGCAGGCCCGCGGCGCGGACGCGGTGCAGTTCTTCCTCGGGGACCCCCAGGGCTGGAAGGGCCCGGAGGTCCGGTACGCCGGGGGAGCCGAGGCGTTGCGCGCCGCGGCGGCCGACGCGGGCGTCACGCTCTACGTCCACGCCCCGTACGTCCTCAACGTCGCGACGACGAACAACCGCATCCGCATCCCCAGCCGCAAGCTCCTGCAGAAGCAGGTCGACGCGGCCGCCGAGATCGGCGCCGCGGGGATCATCGTCCACGGCGGGCACGTGCTCGCGGCGGACGACCCCGCCGTCGGCGTCGACAACTGGCGCAAGTGCATCGACCAGCTCGACGCCAAGGTGCCCGTCCTCATCGAGAACACGGCCGGCGGCAACCGCGCGATGGCTCGCGGCGTCGAGCGGCTCGAGCAGCTGTGGGCGGCGGTCATGGAGGCCGACGGCGGAGCGGACGTCGGCTTCTGCCTCGACACCTGCCACGCCTACGCGGGCGGGGAGGAGCTGGCCGGGCTCGTCGAGCGGGTGCGGGCGGTCACCGGGCGCATCGACCTCGTCCACTGCAACGACAGCCGCGACGCCTTCGACTCCGGCGCCGACCGGCACACCAACCTCGGCCAGGGCAGCTTGCCGCTCAACGATCTCGCCGCACTGCTGCGCGAGGCCGGCGCGCCGGTGGTCGTCGAGACCCCCGGAGGCCCCGACGAGCACCGCGCCGACATGGCCTGGGTCCGCGACCAGCTCACCTGACCTGCACCCCCACCCCTAGCACCCCCACCCCGAGCGCCGAGCGCCGGATTCTCCGGCCACGCGCACCCGGAGAATCCGGCTCTCGGCGAGAGGTGTGGGGAGGGTGAGGGTCAGGCGCGGCGCAGCTGGCGGTAGCGGCGGATGAGGGCGTTGGTCGAGGAGTCGTGGGCGAGCTCGGGCTCCTCCTCGGCGCTCAGCTCCGGACCGATGGCCTTGGCCAGCACCTTGCCCAGCTCCACGCCCCACTGGTCGAAGGAGTTGATTCCCCACACGACGCCCTGGACGAAGACCTTGTGCTCGTACAGCGCGACGAGCTGGCCCAGCACGGACGGCGTGAGCCGCGGCGCGAGGACGAGGGTCGTGGGGGAGTTCCCGGCGAAGGTCTTGTGCCCGACGAGCTCCTCGGCCACCCCCTCCGCCCGGACCTGCTCGGCAGTCTTGCCGAAGGCCAGCGCCTCGGCCTGGGCGAGGAGGTTGGCGGTGAGCTGGTCGTGGTGGCCGGGGACGTCGTCGGCGGGGTGGACGAAGCCGATGAGGTCGGCCGGCACGGTCTGGGTGCCCTGGTGGATGAGCTGGTAGAAGGCGTGCTGGCCGTTGGTGCCCGGCTCGCCCCACACGACCGGCCCGGTCTGGACGGCCACCGGGGCGCCGTCGAGGGTGACGGACTTGCCGTTGGACTCCATGTCGAGCTGCTGGAGGTAGGCGGGGAAGCGCGAGAGGTACTCGCTGTAGGGGAGCACCGCGTGCGTCGCGCAGCCGCGGAAGTTGCGGTGCCACACCCCGACGAGCGCGAGCAGGACCGGGAGGTTGCGCTCCAGCGGCGCGGTGCGGAAGTGCTCGTCCATCGCGTGGAAGCCGGCGAGCATGTCGCGGTAGTGGTCGGGGCCGATGGCGATCATGAGCGAGAGCCCGACGGCGGAGGTCATCGAGTACCGCCCGCCGACCCAGTCCCAGAAGCCGAACATGTTCGCGGTGTCGATGCCGAACTCCGCGACCTTCTCCCCGTTCGTCGAGACCGCGACGAAGTGCTTGGCGACGGCGGAGCGGTCACCGAGCGCCGCGACCAGCCACTCGCGGGCGGTCGTCGCGTTGGTGATGGTCTCGATCGTCGTGAAGGTCTTCGAGGCGACGACGAAGAGCGTCTCCTCCGGGTCCGCGGCGGCGAGGACGGGGGCGATGTCGTCGCCGTCGACGTTGGAGACGAACTCGGACGTGATGCCCGCGTCGGCGTAGGGCGCGAGGGCCATCGTCGCCATCTTCGGGCCGAGGTCGGAGCCGCCGATGCCGATGTTGACGACGCGGGTGATGCGCTTGCCGGTGTGGCCGCGCCACTCGCCGCTGCGGACCTGCTCGCTGAAGGCGGCCATCCGGTCGAGGACCTCGTGGACGTCGGCGACGACGTCCTGCCCGTCGACGACGAGCTGGGTGCCGCGCGGCGCCCGCAGCGCGGTGTGGAGCACGGCCCGGTCCTCGGTCGTGTTGATGTGCTCCCCGCGGAACATGGCCTCGGTCCGCTCGGGCAGACCGGCCGCCTCCGCCAGCGCGACGAGCAGCCGCAGCGTCTCGTCGGTCACCCCGTTCTTGGAGTAGTCGACGTAGAGGTCGCCCACCTCGAGGGCGAGGCGCTCCCCGCGCTGCGGGTCCGCGTCGAAGAGCTCGCGGAGGGTCGTGCCGGCGGTGGCGGCGGCGTGCTCCTCGAGGGCGGTCCACTGCGGCGTGGTCGAGATGTCGTGCGACTGGGACACGGCTGCGCTCCTGGGTCTCGGGGATGACTGCGCCCATCATGGCCCCTGCCGCCGCCCGGTGCGAAGGCCGTCCGGCCCAGGGTCAGTCCGTGCGCTCGACCCGCGCGAGGGAGTCGACCGCCCGCTCGAGGGAGAGCACGATCCCGTCGTAGAGGACCTTCTCGTCCTCTCGTGGCGCGGCGTTGCGCGCCTCCCGCACGGCGTCGGTGGCATGGGCGCTGGACAGCGGTGTCTCGTCGGAGCCCAGGTGCGGGTCGGCGGTCCCGGCCGGCGTCGTGTTCTCCAGCGCCGCGGAGATGGTCCGCAGGGCCTCGCACACGCGGGCGCCGTCGTCCCCGGCGAGGAGCTGCGACCGGTCCGCCCGTCCGGCCCCGACCTCGCTGAGGAGGAGGTCGGCGAGGTCGCTGACGACGAGCCCCAGCCGGTCGAGCACCACCGCCTCCTCGCGCAGCGCGTCGATGGAGCCGCTGTAGCGGCGGGCGCGGCGGTTGCGGTGCGCCGCCTCACCGACCTCTGACACAGCCGTGTGCATCTGGGCGCGCTCTCGCGGGGAGGCGGCGTGGTCACGCTCCCAGTCGGCGAGCGTGGGCAGCTCCTCTCCCTCGATGAGGTCGGCGAGCTCCCCGAGGTCCGCGGCGAGCGTCCGCCGGAAGCGGGCGACGGCGTCCTGCGCCGGGGCGAGCGGCAGCGGGGGCAGCACGGCGAGCACCGCGATGCCGATGGCCGCGCCGAGCAGGGTGAGCCCGGCGTAGGCGCCCACGTACGTCGCCTCACCGTGCCCGACGATGAGGGTGAAGAGCGCCGCCGTCGGCACCCAGCTGCCCATCCCGCCCAGGCGCCGCCAGCCCGCGAGGACGACGGCGGGGACGATGACGAGGGCGACGGCGAGCGGTTCGGGCACGGGGATGAAGTCGACGAGCCAGCCCACCAGGCCGCCCACGGCGATGGCGGCGACCGACTGCACGGACTCGCGGACGGAGCCGGCGAGGGAGAAGGTCGTGGCGATGACGGCGCCGAAGGGCGCGTAGTAGGGGTAGTCGGCCGCCGGCCCGGGCACGAAGTCGGCGACCACCCAGGCGATCGACGCGGCGAGGGCGGCGCGGATCGCGACGGCCCAGCGCGGGTGCCGGCGCCACTGCTCGCGCCACCACCACAGCCGGCTGACGTCGTGCGGCAGCGCCACGCGCGCGCGCCACTGGCGGCGGGCAGGTCGGTGCGGGGCGGTCATCGAGGCGGCAGCCCCCTGGTCGCGGGGCCCTCGAGCAGCTCGCCGTCGGCCGCGAAGCGCGAGCCGTGGAGCGGGCAGTCCCAGGACCGCTCCTCGTCGTTCCACCGCACGACGCCGCCCAGGTGCGGGCAGACCGCGGACACGGCACGCGTGACGCCGTCGACCGTCGAGACCGCCACCGGGTGCAGGCCGCGGCGGACCACGCAGCCCGTGCCCTCCGCGGGCGTGTCGTCGGTCGTCACCGGCTCTGGCTCGGTCCCCTCCGGCGCGGGCCGCCCGCCGGGCTCGGGGTTCGTCAGCGCCCGCGCGTAGCCACCGGCCATCTGGGCGGCAGCGCCGGCGTTGAGCCTCACCGCCTCCGCGAAGCCGGTCATCTCGTGGCGCCGCCAGCTGCGGTAGGCCCCGCTCCACTCCGGCAGGTCACCGGTGAGGTGCCCGGCGAGCACGTGCGCGGCAGCGACGGCGTTCGTCATGCCCCACTTCGCGAAGCCGGTCGCGACGAGCGCCCGCGAGTCGCGCGGCAGGAGCGGGCCGACGTAGGGCAGCTCGTCGACGGGGTGGTAGTCCTGCGCGGACCAGCGGCCGACGACGCGGGCGCCGGGGAACCAGCGCCGCGCCCAGGTGAGGAGGTTCTCCACCCGGGCACGCGGGGAGTCGGCCCGCCCGACGACGTGGGACGCGCCGCCGACGACGACGATCTCCCCCTCCTCGGCGGGGACGGTGCGCACCGAGCGGGTGGGGGCGCCGGCCGTGATCGACATCTGCAGACCGGTCGGTTCGGGGACGGCCAGGGCCAGGGTGTAGGAGCGCTGCGGCTCGAGCCGGGCGAAGTAGCCGCCGCGGTCGGCGAAGGGGATCCCGGTGGCGAGCACGACCCGCTCGGCGTGGACCGTGCCGCGGGTGGTGACGACGGCGCCGTCCGGCCCGTGGGCGTCGGTCACCCGGGCCGCGGTGCGCAGTACGGCGCCGGCCGCCTCGGCCTCGAGCACGAGAGCCTCGAGCAGGTCCATCGGGTCGACCTGCGCCTGGTCCGGCAGCCAGGTACCGGCGAGGGCGGGGAAGGGCGCGGTGAAGGAGTCGCGCCACTCGACGGGCAGCCCCGCGGACAGCGCCACCCGGTGCTCGGCCTCCGCGGCGGGCAGCTGCTGGGGGCCGGCGGCGTAGGTGACGGCGGCACGCCGCTGGACCGGGACGTCGTGCCGCGCGCACTCGGCGAGCAGCCACTCCTGCCCGGCCCGGTTGCCGGCGACGTACCTCCCGAGCAGCTCCGGCCCGTGCTGGCCGGCGATGGCCGACAACCGGGTGCCCTGGAGGAGGGAGATCTTCGCGGTCGAGTGCCCGGTCGTCCCCGCACCGACGTAGCGGCCCTCGAGGACGACGACGGAGAGGCCCGCGCGGGCGAGGAGCACCGCCGTCGCCAGTCCGGTCAGCCCGGCCCCGACGACGGCGACGTCGTAGCGGCCGCCGACCGGCTCGGTCGCGTGGCGCTCAGCCCCCGTGCGCGACGCCGAGTCCAGCCACAGTGAAGTCATGTCCCTCTCCGTCCAGTCCGTGCGTCGTGCGCACCGCGGCGGCGACGACGTCGCTCAGGCTCCCGGTGCGCTCCAGCTCCCGCCGCTGCCGGTCGGCGCCCGTGCCGACCTCCCGCAGGCGGGCCACGCCCTCCTCGACGAGGGCGAGGTCGTCATCGGCCTCCCGCAGCGCCGGCCGGACGTGGTCGACGAGCGCGTCGACCACCTCCGCGGCGGGGCGGGGACGGCTCGTGTGCGCGTCGAGCAGGTCGCCGGAGAGCCCGAAGCGGCTCGCCTGCCACGTGGCCAGGCGCAGCAGCTGCGTCGGCACCGGCGGTGCCTCCTTGCCCGCGGCCCACTCGTCGGCGGCGGTCTGGACCAGCGCCCGGCACAGGGCCGCGACGACGACGGCGTCGCGCGGGTCCTGGCACACGTCCGCCGCCCGAAACTCCAGGGTGGGGTAGGAGCGCGAGGGCCGGGCGTCGAGGTAGACCATCCCCTCGTCGAGGACGACGCCGCTCGCGACCATCGCCTCGACGCGCTCGCGGTAGGCGCGTGCCGAGCCGAAGAGGTCCGGCGGCCCCGCGGAGGGCCAGCGGCCCATGACCTGTGCGCGGTAGCTCGCGTAGCCGGCGTCCTCGCCCTGCCAGAACGGGGAGTTCGCGCTGAGGGCGAGGAGGGTCGGGAGCCACACGCGGACCCGGTCGAGGACGGCGATCGCCTCGTCGGCGGACTCGACGCCCACGTGGACGTGGCAGCCGCAGACGAGCTGCTCGGTGCCGAGCCGGCCGAAGCGGTCGACGATCCGCCGGTAGCGCTCGCTCGGGGCGGCCAGGGTCTCGACGGGCAGGGGAGAGGTGCCCAGGGCGACGACGCGGGCCCCCTCGCGGCGGGCGGCCGACTCCGCGTGGGCGCGCCAGGAGACGAGCTCCTCGTGGAGGTCGACGAGGTGGTGGTGGGGGGCGGTGCCGGTCTCGACCTGCTGACGCTGGAGCTCGCCGTCGAGGGTGGAGCCGGCCTCGCCCGGCGTGCCGGAGGGGCCGGGTCCGTCGGGGGCCGCGTCCCGGATGACGTCGGCCCGTCGCAGCACCTGCGGTGCCACCGACATCGCCTGCCCGCTGCCGCTGCGCACGAGCAGCAGCTCCTCCTCCACACCTACGGTTCTCATCCGGTCAGTGTGGCGCGGGGTGCGCCGGTCGGCACGGGGAGACGGCGACGGGCGCAGGCGACGGCACACTGGAGCGGTGCCCCTCGCCGACCTCGCCGCCCTGCTCGCCGACCCGCCGGCGCTGCCCGTCCGCGCCGGCCTCGACGAGCTCACCGCAGCCGTCGCGGCCTCGGGCACGGCGGTGCTCCAGTCCCCGCCAGGGAGCGGGAAGACCACCCTCGTGCCGCCCGCGCTCGCCGTCGCCCTCGGGGGTCGGGTCGTCGTCACCCAGCCGCGGCGTATCGCCGCTCGCGCGGCGGCCCGTCGGCTCGCCGAGCTCCTCGGGCAGCCGGTGGGCGGCGTGGCCGGTTTCACGGTGCGAGGTGAGCGGCGCGCGGGCGCCGACACGCTCGTCGAGTTCGCCACGGCCGGCACGCTGCTGCGCCGCCTCCAGCGCGACCCCGAGCTGCCGGGGGTGAGCGCCGTCGTCCTCGACGAGGTCCACGAGCGGCAGATCGACTCCGACCTCCTCCTCGCCATGCTCGTCGAGGCGCGCGCGACGCTGCGTGAGGACCTCGCGCTCGTCGCGATGTCGGCCACCGTCGAGGCCGACCGGGTGGCGGCGCTGCTCGGCAAGGGCACCGCCGTCGTCACCGTGCCGGGCGCGCTCCACCCGGTGGAGACGGTGTGGTGCCCGCCGCCGCGCACCGCCCCCCGCCTCACGCCGCTCGGCACGAGCCCGGAGCTCCTCGCCCACGTCGCGGCCGTCACCCAGCGGGCGCTGGGGGAGCGGGAGGGCGACGTCCTCGTCTTACTTCCCGGCGCGCGGGAGGTCGACGACGTCGCCGCCCGCCTGCGCGGCGGTGCAGTGGAGGTGCTCGCGCTCCACGGGCGGCTGCCGGCCGCGGAGCAGGACCGGGCGCTGCGGCCGGGCACCGCGCGGCGGGTGGTCGTCTCGACGGCGGTGGCCGAGTCCTCGCTCACCGTGCCCGGGGTGCGGGTGGTCGTCGACGCGGGCCTGGCCCGCGAGCCGCGCACCGACCACCAGCGCGGGCTCGCCGGGCTCGTCACCCGCAGCGTGAGCCGGGCGGCGGCCGAGCAGCGGGCCGGTCGCGCCGGCCGGCAGGGCCCGGGAACCGTGTACCGCTGCTGGTCCGCCGCCGAGCACGCGACCTTCGCGCGGCACCCCGAGCCAGAGATCGCAACGGCGGACCTCGCCGGGCCGATGCTCGAGCTCGCGCTGTGGGGCGCACCGGGCGGGGTCGGCCTCGCCCTCCTCGACCCGCCGCCGCCCCAAGCCGCGGCGGCCGCGACGGCGCTGCTCACCGAGCTCGGCGCACTCGACGCCGACGGCACGGTCACCCCCCGCGGCCGGGCGATCGCCGAGGTCGGCGCCGACCCGCGGCTGGCACGGGCGCTGCTCGACGGCGCGCCCGTCGTCGGGGCGCGGACCGCGGCGGAGGTCGTCGCCATGCTCGCGGAGGACGCGGGGGAGGCCGACCTCACCGCGGCGCTGCGCCGCCTCCGGGCCGGGGGCCGCAGCGCCTGGCGGCGCGAGGCGGACCGCTGGGAACGGCTGGCGGCGCGGCAGGGGGAGCCCGCGGCCGCCGACCGCGTCACCCAGCTCGACCTCGCCGTCGGGACCGTCACGGCCCTGGCACACCCGGACCGCGTCGCGCGCCGCCGACCGGGCGGGGACCACTACCTCATGGCCGGCGGAGCGGGCGCCCGGCTGGCCGGCGGGCCGCTCGCCGGCAGCGAGTGGCTCGCCGTCGCCGACGCCACCCGCGCGCCGGGACAGACCGACGCGCTCGTCCGCGCGGCGGCGCCGATCGACGAGACGACCGCGCGGGAAGCGGCCGCCGGGCTGCTGCGCACCGCGGACGAGGTCGCGTGGCGCGACGGCCGGCTCGTGGCCCGCCGGGTCGAGCGGCTCGGTGCCATCGAGCTGGGCAGCGAGCCGCTGGCGCACCCGCCGGCGGCCCTCGTCGCCGCTGCGGTCCAGGACGGACTGCGCCGGGAGGGGCTGGACCTCGTGCCGTGGCCCCCCGCGGCCGTGTCCCTGCGGCGGCGGCTGGCCTTCCTCCACGCCGCCCTCGCCGAGCCGTGGCCCGACGTCTCCGACGACGCCCTGCTCGAGCGGGTGGAGGAGTGGCTCGGTCCCGACCTCGCCACCGTCCGCACCAACCGGGACCTGTCCCGTCTCGACACGACCTCCGCGCTGCGGCGGCTGCTGCCGTGGCCGGAGGCGGGCCGGCTGGACGAGCTCGCCCCCGAGCGCGTCGCCGTGCCGGCCGGCTCGGCGCTCCGGGTCGACTACTCCGACCCCGCGCGCCCCACGCTCGCCGTCCGCATCCAGGAGGTCTTCGGCTGGGCCGGTGCCCCGGCGCTGGCCGGGGGACGGGTACCGCTCGTGCTCGAGCTGCTCTCCCCGGCACGCCGGCCCGCCGCCGTCACCGCGGACCTCGCCGGGTTCTGGCGCGCCGGCTACCCGCAGGTGCGCGCCGAGCTGCGCGGCCGCTACCCGCGCCACCCGTGGCCGGAGGACCCGGCCGCCGCAGAGCCCACCACACGCACGTCCAAGGGGCGGCGGACCTAGTCCGCGGGCCGCTCCGCAGCGACGGGGGAGGGCGACATCGTGACGCGCTGGAGGGGCAGGGCGTCGGGGTCGTTCTCACGCAGCCACACGACGAGGTGCTCGCGCACGTCGCAGCGCAGGGTCCAGTCGTCGTCGGTGTTCGCCGTCGTCACCAGGGCCCGCACGGTGATGTTGCCGCCCGTGGAGTCCGTGACGACGAGCGACTTCCCGCGCCCGTCCCACGCGGGGTGCTGGGAGACGTAGCGCTCGAGCTCCGCGCGCATGGCGGCGACGTCCACCCGCCAGTCCAGCTCGAAGTGGACGACGCCGGTGACGGTGTCCCCGGTGCGGCTCCAGTTGATGAAGGGCTGGGAGGTGAAGTAGGTCGAGGGCAGCACCTTGTGCCGCTCGTCCCAGATGCTCACGACGACGTAGGACAGGGTGATGTCCTCGACGGTGCTGTACGTGCCGTCGACCTCGACGATGTCCCCGATGCGGACGGCGTCGGTGAAGGCGATCTGCAGGCCGGCGAAGAGGTTGCCGAGGCTGCTCTGGGCCGCGATGCCGACGACGACGCTCAGCAGACCGGCGGAGGCGAGGATCGTCGCGCCCACCCGCTCGACGCCGGGGAAGGTCATGAGGACCATCGCGACGCCGAGGACGACGAAGGCGGCATTGACCAGGCGCTGGATGAGCAGCATCTGGGTGCGCGTGCGGCGCCGGTCGCGGTCGTCCTCCTTGCGGGCGACCACCCGCCGCTGGGTGTGCTCGAGCCAGGCGATGACGATCGTCGCGGCGAACCACACGGCGGAGGCGATGGTGAGGACCAGCAGCACGTGCAGGCCGATCTCCCTCACGGTGCCGCGCTCGGCGGTGGCCGCGAAGGCGATGCGCAGGGTGATCGACAGGAGCAGCGCCGCGAGCGGCCGGCGCACGCGCAGCCAGCCCTGCCGCAACCCGGGGACGCGGGCGCGGGCCCGGTTGATCACCCGGTCCACGACGACCATGACGACGATGACGACGGCCGCCGCCGCGGCGACGGCGACGACCCACCTGAGGAACGGCCAGAGCTCATCCATACGTCAGACCTAACAGACGGGGCCGCCTACTGCGACGCGTGCTCGGCGAAGGCACCCATGACCGGGTTCCACGGCCGCACGGTGCGCTGGCTGATGAGGTGCGCCCTGAGGAAGGGGTCGTCGTCGAGGAGCCGCTGCGCGCCGTCGACGTCCTGCGCGAGGACGAGGAGCAGCGCACCGGGCGCGGCGTTGTCCAGCCACGGGCCGGAGGCCAGGAGCGAGCCGGCGTCGACGAGGCCCTGGAGGAACTCGCGGTGCGCCGGGCGCACGGCGGCGAGGTCGTCGGTGCGGGCGGGGTCGTAGGTGTACTCGACAGCGAAGACGGTCATCCTTCGAGGGTAGTGGCTGGGCCTGGGCGTCTCCTGGACGGGGCGGACGAGCACGTGGCCCAGACCCTTGACCACTGATTGTACGTACGGTTTACTAACAAATGTGGCACAGCTCACACCGGCACCGCTGCCGGCCGTCCCGACCTGGGGTCGCGCACTCGACCCGGGCACCAAGGCGCTGCCCAGCCAGGCCCGGGAACACAACCGCGCCCTCGTCCTGCAGACCCTGGCGGCCCACGGCACCCTGTCGCGGGCGGACCTCGCCCGGGGGACCGGGCTCACGCGCGTCACGGTCTCCGACCTCGTCGCCGAGCTCATCACCGCGGGTCTCGTCATCGAGCGGGGCCAGCGCCCCGGCTCCCGGCCCGGCAAGCCCGCCACCCTGCTGGAGATCGACAGGGACGCCCAGCACATCGTCGGGGTGGACCTGTCCGACCTCACGGCCTTCCGCTCCTGCGTCGTCGACCTCGAGGGCACGGTGCTGGAGGAGTACGAGCTCGCGACCGGCGGCGCAACCGGTACCGAGGCGGCACGTCTCGCCGCGGAGGTCGCGGCCCGGGCGGCACGCTCCGCCACCGCACCGCTCCTCGGGGTGGGGGTCGGCACGCCCGGGATCGTCGACTCCCGCGGCACCGTCCTCACCGCCCCGAACCTCGGTTGGAGCGACCTTCCGCTGCAGCAGCTCCTCGCCGAGGAGCTGCGTGCGCCCGTCCACGTGGCGAACGACGCGAACGCCGCGGTCATGGCCGAACGGCGCTTCGGCGAGGGCTCCGCCGACCTCATGCTCATCCGGGTCGGCGGCGGTGTCGGTGCCGGCATCCTCGTCAACGGCGTCCCCCGCCTCGGCGCCCACTCGGCGGCCGGGGAGATCGGGCACGTCGTCGTCGGCACTGACGGCGGTCCGCCCTGCGCGTGCGGCAGGTCGGGCTGCCTCGAGGCGTGGCTCGCGGTCCCCAGCCTGCGCCGTCTCCTCGCCGGCGCGAGCGACGGCGAGCGCGTGCGCGTCGAGGCCGGGCGCCGCCTCGGGATCGCGCTGGCGCCGGTCGTCGCCACCCTCGACGTCTCCGAGATCGCCCTCAGCGGCCCGCCCGACCTGCTCGACGGCCCGCTCGTCGACGCCACCGTCCGCACCCTGCGCGAACGGATGCTCCCCGCCTCCCACGAGGGGCTGCGCATCCGCCTCGCCTCGCTCGCCGAGGACATCGTGCTGCGCGGCTCGGCCGCCATCGTCCTCGCCGCCGAGCTCGGAGTCTCCTAGCCCCCACCACCGCCCACCCACCCCAGAAAGGCCAGACGATGCAACGACGGATCATGGCGACAGCGGTGCTCGGCGCCGTCCTCGCCCTCGCCGCCTGCGGCGGCGACACCGACACCGGCGCCGACGGCGCCACGTCCGAGGAGGACCAGACCCTCACCCTGTGGCTCATGGGCGGCGACACGCCCGACGAGCTGCGCGACTACCTCACCGAGACCTTCGCCGAGGAGACCGGCGCCGAGCTCGTCATCGAGGAGCAGGACTGGGCCGACGCCGTCACCAAGCTGACGACGGCGCTCCCGGACGCGAGCACGACGCCCGACGTCACGGAGATCGGCAACACCTGGGCGTCGACCTTCACCGGGGTCGGCGCCTTCAGCGACCTCAGCGACGTCTACGAGGAGCTCGGCGGCGACAACCTCCTTCCGTCCTTCGTCTCCGCCGGCGACGTCGACGGCGCCCACTACGCCCTGCCCTACTACTTCGGCTCCCGCCTCATCTGGTACCGCAAGGACGTGTGGCAGGAGGCCGGCCTCGAGGTCCCCACCACCCTGGTGGAGTTCAACGAGACCGTCGCCCAGCTGCGCACCGAGGACCGCTCCGGCTTCTACATCGGCGGCGAGGACTGGCGCAACGGCATCTCGTGGGTCTTCGCCAACGGGGGCGAGCTGGCCGTCCAGGACGGCGACCAGTGGGTCTCGGCCCTGTCCGACCCCGCCACCCAGGAGGGCCTGCGGCAGTTCCAGGAGCTGTTCACCACCGCCTCCAACGCCCCGGTCACCGAGTCGGACTCCACCCCGTGGGTCAACATCAACAACAACGACGACGGCGTCCCCGAGGCCGCGACGATCATCGCCCCGGGATGGGCCTACTGGTCGATCGGCCTGCCGAGCGAGGCCGACCCGGACACCCTCGAGTGGGACGACGAGACCTTCGGGGTCTTCGCCCTGCCGGGGACCGAGGAGGGCACCCTCGCACCGGTCTTCGCCGGCGGCTCCAACATCGCGATCTCCGCGGCGAGCGAGAAGCAGGAGCTCGCCCGGGAGCTGCTGCGCATCGTCTTCTCCGACGAGTACCAGACGATGCTCGCCTCCAACGGGCTCGGCCCGGCGAACGTCGAGCACGTCGACGCCTTCGTCGAGCTCAACCCGACCGTGAACGAGCCGGCCGCCGAGGCGGCCCTCGCCTCCAAGCTCACCCCGGCCGCACCGGGGTGGGCCGCCGTCGAGGGGGCCACTCTCCTCGAGGAGCTCTTCGGCAGGGTCGCGGCCGGTGAGGACGTCGCTGCCCTCGCCGCCGAGTACGACGAGCAGCTCACCGCGCTGCTCAACGGCTGACGGTCGCCGCGGTGGGGGCGAGCGCCCCCACCGCGCGGCCGACGAAGGAGTCGCCATGTCCCTCCCCGCACCGCCCCGCCGGCGGCGCCGGCTGCCCCACCTCCTGCTCGTGCCCACCGTCGTCCTGCTCCTCGTGGGCACCGGCTACCCGGTCGTCTGGCAGCTGGTCACCTCGCTGCGCGAGTACGGCATGGCGCAGCAGTTCGGTCAGCCCGCGCCCTTCGTCGGGCTGGCCAACTACGCGGCGATCCTCGACGACCCCGCGATGTGGGGCGTCGTCGTGCGCTCCGTCCTCTTCGCCGTCGTCACCGCATTCGTCACCCTGGGCGTGGGCATCCTCCTCGCGCTGCTCATGCGGGCGGTGTGGCCCTGGGTCCGCGTCACCCTCCAGGTGAGCCTGCTGCTCGCCTGGGCGATGCCGGTCGTCGCGGCGATGACCGTGTGGATCTGGCTCTTCGACAGGCGGCGCGGCGTCGTCAACTGGCTGCTCGAGCGGCTCGGGCTCAGCAGCTTCCACCGCTTCGACTGGCTCGCCGACCCGCTGACCTTCTTCCTCCTCGCCGGGCTGGTCGTCGTGTGGATGTCGGTGCCCTTCGTCGCGCTGTCCGTGTACGCCGGGCTCACCCAGGTGTCCGCGGAGGTCGTCGAGGCGAGCCAGCTCGACGGCGCCAGCCCCGCGCAGCGGCTGCGCTACATCCTGCTGCCGATCATCCGCCCGGTCGTGGCGATCGTCCTCCTGCTCCAGCTCGTGTGGGACCTGCGGGTCTTCGCCCAGGTGCGCCTGCTCCAGGACGCCGGCTCCGCCTCCGGCCGCTTCGACCTCCTCGGGACGGCGATCCACAAGCTCGGCACCGGCTCGGGGGACTTCGGCATGGCCGCGGCGCTGTCGGTCGTCGTCCTGCTCCTCACCGTGGTGCTCAGCGCGTACTACGTCCGGATGCTGCTCAAGGAGGACGCGTCATGACCCTCACCAGGGCCGTCCCTGCTCCTGCTCCCGCCCGGGGCGCCGTGCCGCAAGCCGCGCGGCGCCGTCCCCGCCGCGCCGGGCGGCTGCTGCCGAGCCTCCTCGCGCTGGCGGTCGCGCTGGTGTGGGTCTTCCCGGTGTACTGGATGTGGAGCTCGGCGCTGCTGCCCAACAGCCGGCTGCAGAGCTTCACGCCGAGCTTCCTCCCCACCGGCGGCAGTCTCGAGAACTTCGCTGCCGTCCTCGAGGACGGCCGCTTCTTCTCGGCGCTGGGCATGAGCCTGTCCATCACCCTGCTCGCCGTCGCGGTCTGCCTGCTCTTCGCCCTCCTCGCGGCGCTGGCGGTCTCGCGCTACCGCTTCCGCGGGCGCACGAGCTTCGTCCTCGTCGTCCTGCTCGTCCAGATGCTGCCAGCGGAGGGCCTGTTCATCGCCCAGTACAAGCTCATGCAGGGCATCGGGGGCCTCGAGAGCGTGTGGGGCGTCAGCCTCCTGTACGCCGCCCTCGTCGTTCCGTTCACGGTGTGGATGCTGCGGGGCTTCGTCGCGGGGATCCCGCTGGACCTCGAGGAGGCGGGGATGGTGGACGGCCTGAGCCGGACGGGAGCCTTCTTCCGGATCACCTTCCCGCTCCTCGCGCCGGGTCTCGTGGCCTCGGGCGTCTATGCCTTCCTCCAGTGCTGGAACGAGTTCACCGTCGCCCTCGTCGTCCTCCAGCGCGAGGAGAACAAGACCCTGCCGCTGTGGCTGCGCAGCTTCGTCCAGGCCAGTGCGACGCGGGAGATCGACTGGGGCCAGGTGATGGCGGCGTCCTCGCTCGTCGCCGTCCCGGTCATCGTCTTCTTCCTCCTCGTCCAGGGCCGCATGACCTCCGGCCTCGTCAGCGGGGCGGTCAAGGGATGACAGCGGCGATCGGCGTCGACATCGGGGGGACGACGACGGCGGCCGCCCTGGTGGAGGAGGACGGCTCGGTCGCCGCCCGGGTCTCCCTGCCCTCGGGCCACGGCCCCGCGGCCGTCGTCGAGGTCGCCGCCGCCGCCGTCGCCGAGCTGTGCGCCGGCGGGGTCGGCGCGGTGGGGGTGGGCGTGCCCGGCACCGTCGAGGGCGGGCGGCTGCGCAACGCGGTCAACCTCGGCGTCACCGAGCTCGACCTCGCCACCCTGCTGGGCGAGCGCCTGGGGACGCCTGTCCACGTGGAGAACGACGTCAACGCGGCGGCCGTGGGCGCCCACCACCTCCTCGCCGCGGCCGGTGCCGCACCCACCTCGATGGCCTACCTCAACCTCGGCACCGGGGTCGCCTGCGGGGTCGTGCTCGACGGGCGGCTGTGGCGCGGGGCGAGCGGCTCCGCCGGCGAGATCGGGCACGTGCCGGTCGAGCCGGCGGGGGAGCGGTGTGCCTGCGGCCAGCGGGGCTGCGTCGAGACGCTGTGCTCGGGTGCCGCCGTCGCCCGCCTGTGGCCCGCAGCCGGCCAGCCGCCACCCGCCGCCCTCTTCGCCGCCGCCGCGGCGGGCGACCCGGCGGCCCGGTCCGTGCGCGACAGGGTGGTGCGGGGCGTCGCCGAGGCCGTGCGCCTCGTCGCCCTGTCCCTCGACGTCGAGGTCGTCGCCCTCGGTGGCGGGGTGAGCCGCCTGGGTGGCCGGCTGCTGTCCGGGGTCCGGGCCGCGCTGGACACCATGGCCGCGACGTCACCCTTCCTCGCCACGCTCGACCTGCCCGCACGCGTCACGCTGCTCGGCCGCCCGGAGGACGCCGGCCCGCTGGGCGCGGCCCTGCTCGCCGGGAGCCGCGACCGAGCGCCGGCCTGAGGCCGCTCAGCCGCCGGGGATGGCGCAGGCGTCGGCGACGTCGGTGACGACCTGCGGGCGGGTGGCCGCCGCTGGCCGGGCGCCCGCCTCCCAGTCGGCGCCGGTGAGGACCGGCTGGTGCTCCAGGGCGCGCAGCTCGGCGTCGTTGAAGACGCGCGAGCGGGTGAGGAAGCGGACGCCGTGCGGTCCCTCGACGCTGAAGCCGGCGCCGCGGCCGGGCACGACGTCGAGGACGAGCTGGGTGTGCTGCCACGCGTCGAACTGCTGCGGGGAGATCCACACGGGCACGCCGTCGGCGTCCGTGGGCGCGTCGGGCAGCACCTGGCCGGTGAACAGGCGCAGGTCGAGGACGCCGAGGAGCACTTCGCGGTCGCCGACGAGGAACTCCCCCTGCGGGTAGCACATGGGGGAGGAGCCGTCGCAGCAGCCGCCCGACTGGTGCATCATCAGCGGGCCGTGCTCGTCGCGCAGCCGGTCGAGCAGCTCCGCGGCGGCGGGCAGCGCCACCACGCGCGGCACGGTGACGTCCATGGTCCCTCCCTCGTGGCCGGGGCCGGGGCCGCCGGTGGGGCGGCCCCGGCCGGGTGTCGGTCTAGAAGAAGCCCTGCGCGCCGGGCGCGTAGGACACGAGCAGGTTCTTCGTCTGCTGGTAGTGCTCGAGCATCATGAGGTGGTTCTCGCGCCCGATGCCCGACTGCTTGTAGCCGCCGAAGGCCGCGTGCGCCGGGTACTGGTGGTAGGTGTTCGTCCACACCCGCCCGGCCTGGATGGCCCGGCCCGCCCGGTACATCGTGTCCGCGTTGCGGCTCCACACCCCGGCGCCCAGGCCGTAGAGGGTGTCGTTGGCGATCTCGATCGCGTCGTCGAAGTCCTTGAACGTCGTCACCGACAGGACCGGGCCGAAGATCTCCTCCTGGAAGACCCGCATCTTGTTGTGGCCCTTGAAGACGGTCGGCTGGATGTAGAAGCCGCCGTCGAGCCCCTCGACGGTGTCGACGTCGCCGCCGATGAGGACCTCGGCGCCCTCCTGGCGGCCGATGTCGAGGTAGCTGCGGATCTTCTCGTACTGGTCCGAGGACGCCTGCGCGCCGACCATCGTCGTCGGGTCGAGCGGGTGCCCGCGCTTGACCGCCTGGACGCGGGGCAGCGCCCGGGCCATGAACTCGTCGTAGATCGACTCGTGGATGAGCGCGCGGGACGGGCAGGTGCACACCTCGCCCTGGTTGAGGGCGAACATCGTGAAGCCCTCGAGCGCCTTGTCGAGGTACTCGTCGTCGGCGGCCATGACGTCGGGGAAGAAGACGTTGGGCGACTTGCCGCCGAGCTCGAGGGTGACCGGGATGATGTTCTGGGTCGCGTACTGCATGATGAGGCGCCCCGTCGTCGTCTCGCCGGTGAAGGCGATCTTCGCGATGCGGGGGTTGGAGGCGAGCGGCTTGCCGGCCTCCAGGCCGAAGCCGTTGACGATGTTGACGACGCCGTCGGGCAGCAGGTCCCCGATGAGCGTCATGAGGTAGAGGATCGAGGCGGGCGTCTGCTCCGCCGGCTTGAGGACGACGGCGTTGCCGGCCGCGAGCGCCGGCGCCAGCTTCCACGTGGCCATGAGGATGGGGAAGTTCCACGGGATGATCTGGCCGACGACGCCGAGCGGCTCGTGGAAGTGGTAGGCGACGGTGTTGTCGTCGATCTGGGAGATGCCGCCCTGCTGGGCGCGCAGGGCGCCGGCGAAGTAGCGGAAGTGGTCGATCGCCAGCGGGATGTCGGCGTTGAGGGTCTCGCGGACCGGCTTGCCGTTCTCCCACGTCTCGGCGACGGCGAGCCGCTCGAGGTTCTCCTCCATGCGGTCGGCGATGCGGTGGAGGACGAGCGCGCGCTCGGCGACCGAGGTGCGGCCCCACCCGGGTGCGGCGGCGTGCGCGGCGTCGAGGGCCAGCTCGATGTCCTCGGCGGTGCTGCGCGCGACCTCGGTGAAGGCCTGGCCGTCCACCGGGCTCGGGTTGGCGAAGTACTGGCCCTTGACCGGGGGCACCCACTGCCCGCCGATGTAGTTGTCGTAGCGCTTCTCGTAGCTCATCACCGCGCCGTCGGTGCCGGGTGCGGCGTAGACGGAGGACTGGGTGGTTGCGGTGTCCTGGGGGGCGTCGGTCTCGATGGTCATGAACGAGTACTCCCTCGTGTCTCGATCTGCCGGAGGTGGCCGGAGGCGGCTCGTCGTTGAGCCGCCCGCCTCGACGATATGTCGTGGATCACGTCCTGGGAAGAGCCTGGGCCTCGCGGGCGTTGCACCAGCCGCCCACCACGCGAGGAGGACATCGCCATGCCCCAGCAGACCGTCACCCACCCCGCCGACCTGCCCACCGTCGTCGCCGGCCCCTCGGCGGCCCAGCCCGCCTTCGACCCCGCCGCGACGCCGCAGGAGGAGCTCGAGCGCCAGGTGCGCACCTACGTCGAGCTCGGTTTCCCCGCCCTGCTCGGCACCGACGAGGCCGGTTTGCGCGAGCTCGTCGCGCCGCTGCACGAGGGGCTGCCGCCGGCCGGTGCGCCCACGACCGTGCCGGCCGACGACCACGTCCCCTTCGTCCTCGTGCTCCCGCTGGAGCGGCCGGGTGACGCGGTCCCGGCCATGCGGCTGGGGCGGCGCGGCGGTGTCAGCGTCATCGACGACGACGAGCTCGCCACCTACCGCCCCGTCGTCGACGTCCCCGACGCTCCCGCCTACCTGCTGCGCGACGTCGACACCGGTTCGCGCTTCCTCAGTGTGACGCCGGAGGACGCGGTGGCCGCGATCCAGGGAGAGGGGCGCCGCCCGCTCACCGTGACCGAGGGGCTCGCGCTCGTCGTGCTGCGCCCGGACATGCTGCGCCCGGGCCGCTGCTTCTCCCTCGCCGGGTCCAGGACCGGCACGAACCAGCGCGTGCCGGCCGTGTGGATCTCCGAGCGCCGCCCCAAGCTCGGCTGGTGCTGGGACCGCAACCCCCACACCTGGCTCGGAACGGCATCCGCGGCAGTCGCGTAGCCCCGTCCCTCCCTCCCCGCCGAGTACGCACCTACGGTCACGGGCGCCCGCGTTCCGGGCGCTCCCGGTGACCGTAGGTGCGTACTCGCGGCCCGGGGAGGGGCGGGGGGATGGCCGCGGGTCAGTCCGTGGGGCGGCGGCGGAGGGCCTTGGTCTGGCTGCGCCTCGTCTTGGCCTCGGCGCGGCGGCGCTGGGCGCCGCGGGAGGGCTTGGTCGGCCGGCGCTTCGCCGGTGGCGGGGCCAGCGCCTCGCGCAGCAGCTGGGCGAGACGCTCGGCAGCCGCGTCCCGGTTGCGCAGCTGGGAGCGGTGCTCGCTCGCCGTCACGGTGAGCCGCCCGTCCACCAGCCGCCCGGCCAGCGCCTCGAGCACCCGGGCGCGCTGGTGCTCGCTCAGCGCGGGCGTCGCGGCGAGGTCGACGGTGAGCTCGGCGCGGGAGTCGGTCGTGTTGACGCTCTGCCCGCCGGGCCCCGAGGACCGGGAGAAGCGCCACCGCAGCTCCTCTTCGCGCAGCGTGACGGAGGACGTCACGCGCAGGTCACCGGCCATGTGCCCAGCCTCCCACCCCGGGGCTCCCGCGTGGCCCTCGCCCGCCCGCGCGTGCTTTGCTCCTCCCCGTGAGCAACCTGACCCGCACCGAGACCCGCGAGCGCGCCGAGCAGCTGACCCTCCACGCCGTCACCGTCGAGCTCGACCTGCGCGCTGCCCGCGACCAGGGCACCGCGACGTTCCCGACGACGACGACCCTGCGCCTGTCGAGCACGGCGACCACGACGTGGCTGGACTTCCTCGGCCCGCGCGTGCACGCCGTCGTCGTCGACGGCGTGGAGCGGGTCGTGCGGGTCGCGAACGGGCGGGTCGCCGTCGACGGGCTGCGCACGGACGGGGAGTCGACCGTCGTCGTGCGCGGGGAGGCGGCGTACTCGCGCACGGGGGAGGGGCTGCACCGCTTCGTCGACCCCGTCGACGGCGAGACCTACCTCTACACCCAGTACGAGCCGGCCGACGCGCGGCGGGTCTTCGCGTGCACCGAGCAGCCGGACCTCAAGGCCCCGTACACCTTCGTCGTCACCGCCCCGGGCGAGTGGCACGTGCTGTCGAACTCCGCGGCCGAGTCCGTCGTCGACGGCGACGACGGCGCCCGCACGTGGACCTTCGCGCCCACCCCGCCGCTGTCGACCTACATCACGGCAGTCGTCGCCGGGCCCTACCACCGCGCCGAGGGCCACTGGTCGCGCGAGCTGGCCGACGGGTCCACCCTCGACGTGCCGCTGGGCCTGTGGTGCCGCGCCTCCCTCGCCCCCTACCTCGACGCCGAGGAGTTCCTCGAGGTCACCCGCCAGGGCCTGGACCTCTTCCACGACGCCTTCGACCACCCCTACCCGTGGGGCAAGTACGACCAGGTCCTCGTGCCCGAGTACAACCTCGGAGCGATGGAGAACCCGGGCCTGGTCACCTTCACCGAGAAGTACCTCTTCCGCTCCCAGGCCACCGAGGCGCAGCGTGAGGCGCGCGCCACGACGATCCTCCACGAGATGGCCCACATGTGGTTCGGGGACCTCGCGACGATGCGGTGGTGGGACGACCTGTGGCTCAAGGAGTCCTTCGCGGACTACATGGGCACCTGGGCGACGGCCACTGCCACCCGCTTCACCGGCGCGTGGACGAGCTTCGCGCTGCGGCGCAAGGCGTGGGCGTACCGGCAGGACCAGCTGCCGACGACGCACCCCGTCGTCGCCGACATCCCCGACCTCGAGGCCGCCAAGCAGAACTTCGACGGCATCACCTACGCCAAGGGCGCCTCGGTGCTCAAGCAGCTCGTCGCCTTCGTCGGGGAGGAGGCCTTCCTCGCGGGAGCGCGCACCTACTTCCGCCGCCACGCCTACGGCAGCACGACGCTGCCCGACCTGCTCACCGCGCTCGAGGAGGCCTCCGGCCGCGACCTGTCCGGGTGGAGCGGGCAGTGGCTCGAGACGACCGGCCCGTCCACGCTCAGCGCCGAGGTCGAGGCCGCCGACGGCACCGTGACGGCATTGCGGGTGCGTCAGGACGACGACGGCGGGGTGCTGCGCGACCACCGGCTCGTCGTCGGCTGCTACTCGGCCGACGACGACGGCGCCCTCGTCCGCACCCACCGCTTCGTCACCGACGTGTCCGGTCCCGTCACCGAGCTGGGCGAGGCGGCCGGGATCCCGCTGCCCGAGCTCGTCCTCGTCAATGACGACGACCTCACCTACGCCAAGGTCCGGCTCGACGAGCGCAGCACCGCGACCGCGCTGCGGGCCGCCGGCACGATCCAGGAGTCGCTGTCTCGGGCGGTGCTGTGGTCGGCGCTGTGGAACGCGACCCGCGACGGCCTGCTGCCGGCCGCGGCCTTCCTCGACGCCGTCGTCTCCCACCTGCCGGCGGAGACGGAGATCGGCATCGCCCGCGACCTGCTCGCCCACGCCGCGAGCGCCGTCGAGCACTACCTGCCGACGGAGCAGCGGGCGGGTGCGCGCGGGCTGCTCGCGGCGGAGACCTTCGCCCAGCTGGGACGCCGCGAGGCGGGCTCGGGGCTGCAGCTCGTGTGGGCGCGGGCCTTCGCCGACGCCGCGGCGCGGGCACCGGAGGCGGCGCCGCACGTGCGCACCGTCCTCGCCGGGGAGGTCGACGGGCTGCGGCTCGACCCCGAGCTGCGGTGGTCGCTGTGGCAGGCGCTCGCGGCGGTGGGGCAGGCCGGACCGGAGGAGCTGGACGCCGAGCTGTCCCGCGAGGACACGGCGACCACCCGTCTCGAGCACCGTGCCGCCCTGGTCGGCCGGCCCGAGCCGGGGCCGAAGGCCGAGGCCTGGGCCGCGCTCGGGCTGCCCGCGGCAGGGGAGGACGCCGTGCTGGCGGAGAGCCCCCTGTCCAACGACGAGGTGGACGCCGTCATCGCCGGCCTCACCCAGCCGCTGCACGCCGAGCTGCTCGAGGACTACGTCGAGCCGTACTTCGCGCTGCTGCCGCAGCTGTGGGCGGGCCGCTCCATCGAGATCGCCGAGCGGCTGGTCGACGGCCTGTACCCGGGGTGGGTGGACGCAGCGGAGGGTCCCGTCGAGGACCACCCGGTGGTCGTGCGCACCCACCGGTGGCTCGCCGAGCACGAGGACGCCCCGGCCGGTTTGCGCCGCTGCCTGCTCGAGCAGCTCGACGACCTCGAGCGTGCGCTGCGGGCGAGGAGCGCCGCCGCCCAGGGGGCTCGTTCCTAGAAGGGCGGCCAGGGGATGGCCGGGTAGCCCTCGCGCGGGGCGGGCAGCCGGCCGGCGACGAGGAGCCGCTCGCAGCGCGCGGCGACGGCGTCGATCTCAGGCTCGGTGAGCAGCTCGGTGAGCGCGGCACCGAGGTCGCCGTCCAGAGCGCGAAGCACCCGGCCGACGCCGTCGGCCTCCTCCGCGTCGAGCTCGCGGCCGACCCACCCCCACAGCACCGTGCGCAGCTTGTGCTCGACGTGGAAGGTGAGACCGTGGTCGACGCCGTAGCGGTGGCCGCCGGCCATCGCGAGCACGTGCCCGCCCTTGCGGTCGGCGTTGTTGACGACGACGTCGAAGACCGCCATCCGCCGCAGCGCGGGGGAGTCCTCGTGGAGGAGGGCGACCTCCCGGTCCTCCTCGTCGACTCCGCTGAGGACGTGGCACCAGCCCGCGCCGGGCACCTCGTCGGCCGGGACGAGCGTCACGGCCTCCTGCGCCGGGTCGGGCGGGCACCACAGCTGGACCATGCCGGTGCCGAGCGGTCCGTCCCGCAGCCAGGTGCGCGGCACGAGGTCCCAGCCGAGCGTCTCGGAGAGCAGGTAGGCGGCGAGCTCGCGGTCCGCGAGCGTGCCGTCGGGGAAGTCCCACAGCGGCCGCTCACCGGCGACCGGCTTGTAGACGACCCGCACGTCGCCGATGCTGCCGACGAAGGTGGCGTTGGACGCCGTCGTGATCCGTCCGTCGAGGACGATGTCCCCATCGGCGAGGCTCACCGCAGGTCGTCGGGGAGCTCGCAGACGTGGCCGTCCGGGTCCATCGGCTCACCGCACCGCGGGCACAGCGGCCGGCCGGCCTCCACCACCGCGCGCGTGCGCTGGGCGAAGGCCCGGGCCGCTCCGACCGGGATGCGGACGACGAGCGCCTCCTCCGGCTCCGGGCCGACCGGTTCGAGGGTCTCCGGGTCGACCGGCTGGGCGGGGACGGCCTCGATGACGAGCTGCGCCGTCGACGGGTCCCAGCCCAGGCCCATGATGCCGACACGGAACTGCTCCTCGACCGGCTGGTCGAGGGCGTCGTCGTCGAGGAGCTCGGCGGGGACGCGCTCGGGCACGCTGAACCGGTTGCCCTCGGTGGCCATGAGCTCGTCGAGGAGCTCGTCGATCTTCTCGCCGAGGGCGGCCGACTGCTCCTTCTCCAGGGCGACGCTGAACAGTCGGGAACCGTCCCGGGCCTGGAGGTAGAAGGTGCGTGAGCCGGGCCGCCCCACCGTGCCGATCACGAGCCGGTCGGGCCAGTCGAAGGTGTGGACGGTCTGAGGCACGTTCCCCATGCTACGAGGCGGGCGCGGGAACCGCCGGTCCGGCGCCCCCGCCGACCTGCGGTCCCTCGGTCCGGGCGCGGAGCCAGGAGAGGTCACCGGCGTGGGTGTTGACCGCCAGGACGTGGGGCTGGGCCGGCGTGTAGCGCACGACGGAGACCGACGCGGGGTCGACGTACAGGCGCTGGAAGAGGTCGAGGTGCAGCCCGAGCGCGTCGGCGAGGACCGCCTTGACGAGGTCCCCGTGGGTGACGGCCGCCCACACGGCGTCGGGCCCGTGCTCGGCCTCGATCTGCGCGTCCAGCCGCCGGACCGCACCGACGGCGCGGGCGTGCATCGCGACGAGCGACTCCCCGCCGGGGAAGACCGCGGCCGACGGCT
This sequence comes from Georgenia phoenicis, assembly GCF_047302425.1. NCBI lineage: Bacteria > Bacillati > Actinomycetota > Actinomycetes > Allobogoriellales > Allobogoriellaceae > Georgenia > Georgenia phoenicis. Next base: position 2,186,910 of record NZ_CP154855.1, read on the forward strand.
GGCGCTGGACCACCGACCACAGCTCCTCCGTGGCGAGCTCGGCGAGCGCGCGGCCCTGCCACTGGCCGTAGTCGCACTCGCTGAGGTCCTCCTCCACGCGCGCGGTGAGGCCGCCTGCCTGGTGGTCGAGGACCGCCTGGGCAGTCTGCCGGCACCGCTCGAGCGGGGAGGAGACGACGGCGACGAGCGGGACGTCACCGAGCCGGGCGCCGGTACGGGCCGCCTGCTCACGCCCGGTGTCGTCGAGCTCGACGCCGGGCGTGCGCCCCGCCAGGACGCCGGCGGTGTTCGCGGTGCTCCGGGCGTGCCGGACGAGGAGGACGGTAGCCATCCCCCGACCCTAAGCCCCGCCTAGAGCACTGCCTGGAGGAAGTCCTTCGTCCGCTGCTCGCGGGGCGCGGAGAAGAGCTCGGCGGGCTTGCCGTCCTCGATGATCCGGCCCTTGTCGAACATCATGACCCGGTCGGAGACCTCCTGGGCGAACTGCATTTCGTGGGTGACGATGAGCATCGTGATGTCGGTGCTCTGCGCGATGCCGCGCAGCACCGTGAGCACCTCACCGACGAGCTCGGGGTCCAGCGCCGAGGTGACCTCGTCGAGGAGGAGGATCTCCGGGTCCATCGCCAGCGCCCGGGCGATGGCCACCCGCTGCTGCTGGCCACCGGACAGGCGCGTAGGGTGCTGGTCCGCCTTGTCCGACAGCCCCACGAGGGCGAGCAGCTCGTGCGCCCGGGCGTAGGCCTCCTCCTTGCTGCGCCCCAGCACGTGGATCGGGGCCTCGACGATGTTCTCGATGACCGTCATGTTGGGGAACAGGTTGAACTGCTGGAAGACCATGCCGATCTTCGTCGAGACCCGGTTGATGTCCTTCTGCTTCTGGCGCACGCGCTTGCCGCCACGCTGCTCGTAGACGAAGGGCTCGCCGTCGATGTAGATAAAGCCGTCGGTGAGCTCCTCGAGCGTCATGACGAGGCGCAGGATCGTCGTCTTGCCCGAGCCGCTGGGGCCGATGAGCGTCACGCGCTCGCCCTTGGCCACCTCGAAGTTGAGCCCGTCGAGGACGGTGTTGTCCCCGAAGCGCTTGACGACGTTCTCGAACCGGATGACCGGGGTGGTGTCAGTAGCGGGCAAGGCGGTTCTCCAGTTTCCGGACGAGGATCGAGGTGGGGTAGCTGGCCGCGAGGAAGATCAGCCCGGCGAGGGTGAAGGCCTCGACGTAGGTGAAGGTCCGGGAACCGTAGTTCTCGGCCGCGGAGATCATCTCCGGCACGGTGATGACGAAGAGGAACGGGGTGTCCTTGAACATCGAGATCACCCAGGTGCCCAGGGCCGGCACCGTGGTGCGCAGCGCCTGCGGGATGACGATCCGCGTCCACGTCCGGCTGCGGGGGAGGGACAGGGCGGTCGCGGCCTCCCACTGGCCCTTCGGCACGTTGTCGATGCCCGAGCGGTAGACCTCGGCCATGTAGGTCGAGTAGTGGATGCCGAGCACGCCGATGCCGATCCACAGCGGGTCCCACGTCACCGCGTAGAACACGAAGAGCAGCTGGACGACAAGAGGCGTCATCCGGATGAACTCCATGACCCAGTGGACGGGCTTGGCGATGATCGCGGGGGCCGAGCGGCGGACGAAGGCGATGATCAGGCCCAGTGTCGCGGCGATGAGCGATCCGAGCACCGTGGCCACGAGAGTCACCTGGAAGAAGGCGGAGAGCAGTTCGGGGAGGACCTCGGCGGCCCGGTCCCAGCTCCAGAAGTCGCTGTTCACGCGCTCACCGCCCCGGACCGAGCGGCGCGCGGCCGGAACAGGCTCTTCGCCGGCTGGTCTGCACCCAACCGCCGCTTAGCTCGCCGCTCGCCCCAGTTGGCGATGAGGACGAGCACGTAGGCAATGAGGAAGTACATGACCATCGCGGTGCCGTAGGCGAAGAAGGTGTCGTTGGTCCGCTGGCGCAGGACGTTGCTCACGAAGGTGATGTCGTGCATGAACAGGACGTAGGCGACGGCCGTGCCCTTGAGGAGCATGATCCCGAGGTTGCTCAGCGAGGGGATCATGATCGCCCATGCCTGCGGCCAAATGATCCGGAACAGGCGACGGCGGGGTGACAGGCTAAGGGCCACGCTCGCCTCCCACTGGCCCTTGGGCACCGCGTTGAGGGCTCCGCGCACGACGTCGGCGCCGTAGGCGCCGTAGTTGAGGCCTAGCCCGACGATCCCGGAGACGAGCCCGGCGATCTCACGGTTGGAGAAGAGGTCGGGGAAGAGGAGGGGCAGGACGAAGAAGAGGAAGAAGAGCTGGACGAGCAGGGAGGTCCCGCGGAAGAACTCGATGACGGTCCGGGCCACGCCGCGCACCACCACGTTGGGGTGGCGCGCGGCGAGGCCGAGCAGCACGGCGAGGACCAGGGCGAGGGCCGAGCCCCCGAGCGTCAGCTGGAGGGTGACGACGATGCCGTCGAGGAACTGTGGCCACAGCGTGGCCAGGGCGTCGAGGTTCTCGCTCATGACCGGCGGTCAGCCGATGTTGCCGGCGCAGAGGTCCTCGGTGGTGAAGTCGCCCGTGGGACGCTCGCCCGCGGTGAAGCCCCAGTCGCCGACGACGGAGAGGTACTCCTCCTCGCTGCCGACGATCTCCGCGAGCTTCTCGTTGTACGCGTCGCGCAGCTCGGTGTCCTCGGTGCGGAAGACGGTGCCGCCGGCGCCGACCTGCTCCACGCCGTCGATGACGGCGACGAAGGTGTCGGTCACCTCGACGCCCGGGTCGCCCGAGGCGTTGTCGACCATCCAGTTGAGAGAGATGCCGGTGAGGGCGAAGACGTCGGCGCGTCCGTTCGTGATGAGGTCCATCCCGTCCTGCGGGCTGCCCACCTCGGTGGCGTCGATGCCGAGGTCGGCGGCGTAGGTCGCCTCGATGGCACCGGACAGGGCCGCCATCCGGATGCCGTCCGCCTCGGCGACGTCCTGCATGTTGTGGACGTCGAAGGGGTTGCCCTCCTCGACCATGAGGGCCGTCGTGTACTGGAACTCCGGGTCGGAGAAGATCGCCTGCTCGCAGCGATCGGGCAGGATCGACATGCCGGCGGCGACGATGTCGAAGTGGCCGGCGTTGAGGCCCTGGATGAGCTGGCCGAACTCGGCCTGGACGCCGTCGACGGTGTCGATGCCTAGCTCGCCCCAGATGCGCTCCTGGAGAGCGACCGAGGCGCCGACGAGCTCTCCCTCGTCGTTCTGGAAGCTGTAGGGGGCCTCACCGGCGAAACCGACGGTGATGGTGCCGGCCTCCTGGAGGGCCTCGAGCTTGCTCTGCCCCTCGCTCGGCTCGACGGCGCCCTCGTCGTCACCGCCGTCGTCGCCGCCGCACGCGGCGAGTCCCAGGGCGAGCGCCGCTGCGGCCGCCGGGATCGCCATCCTTCGGCGAGAAAAAGTCGTGGTCATCATGGTCCCTTCGGTTTGCACGAGGCTGTGGTCTTGACAACCCCCTCCGGGCCGCAGGAAGCAGCGCACGGAGACGGCCAGTCGCCCCGAGTGGTCATGGTGCTCGGCCACGCTAGGGAAGTGCGGAGAGGACCTCAAGGACCCGAACCGCGCCGTTCTGGGCCAGTCTCCGCCCGAGCCGCCATGCTCGCAATCCGCAGGGCGCCGCCCGGAGGTCGTCCTCCGGGCGGCGGCCGAACGGGTACCTCGGACACCGAAGTCCGGGCGCTCGATCGTTATCGCAACGTGACGCACTTGGCCGATCGTTGACCATGCACAAAGAGTACCGTTACGTCACTTTCACTCACTGCAGGGCCGGCGCCACCTCACGCTCGAAGAGCTCCAGACCGCTCGTGTCATAGGCCGCCTCGGGGAAGTAGAAGATCCCGTAGGTCATGCCCTGGGCCTCGAGCGCCTGGAGCTTCTCGACGACCTGCTCGGGCGTGCCGCAGGCGGGCATGCCACGCACGGAGCCGAGCTCGCGCTGGACGCGCTCCTCGTCGACGCCGGCCTTGCGGAGGCGGTCGGCGAGCTGGTCGAGCCGGTCGCGGACCTCGGCCTCGTCGCGGCCGATCGCGACGTTGTAGTTGGCCGAGCGGGTGATGCGCCCGAAGTCGGTCCCCACCTCCTTGCAGTGCGCGGCGAGGATCTCGGACTTGCGGGCGAAGCCCTCGGGGGTGCCGTCGAAGTTCGTGTAGTCCGCATAGCGAGCGGCGATCTTCAGGGTGACCTTCTCCCCGCCGCCGGCGATCCACAGCGGCACGCCACCCTCCTGGAGGGGAAGGGGGCGGCAGATCGCGCCGTCGACCTCGTAGTGCTTGCCGGAGAAGGTCGCCCGGCCCTCCCGCCAGGCCTGGCGCATGATCTGCACGCCCTCGTCGAGCATGGCCAGGCGTTCCCCAGCGCGGGGGAAGCCGTAGCCGTAGGCGCGCCACTCGTGCTCGTACCAGCCGGCGCCGATCCCCATCTCCAGGCGCCCGCCGCTCACGTGGTCGACGGTCGCGGCCACCTTGGCGAGGTACATCGGCGGGCGGTAGGCCATGCACGTGCACATCTGCCCGAGGCGGACGCGCTCGGTGCTGGCCGCGAGCGCGGCCATGAGCGACCACGCCTCGTGGGTGGCCTCCTCGCTCGGCACCGGGGTCGTGTGGAAGTGGTCGTAGACCCACACCGACTCCCACGGGCCGGCGTCGGCACGGCGGGCGAGGTCTCGCATGAGGGGCCACTGCTGGGCGTCGTCGATCCCGACGAGGTCGAAGCGCCAGCCCTGGGGGAGGAAGTGTCCTAGTCGCATGGTCGAGAGAGTACGGCCAGGTCACGGCCTGGTCTCGGCGGGCGCGCTTCGCCCGTCGTGTCGGCCCCCGTGCGTAGTCTTGGCCCCGTGAGCACCAGGGAGCAGCCGGCGCGCGTCGCCGAGGAACGCGTGTGGACGGTCCCCAACGCGATCAGCTTCCTGCGCCTCGCCCTCATCCCCGTCTTCGCCTGGCTCATCGTCGCCGAGCACGACGCCGCGGCGCTCGTGGTCCTCGCCGTCGCCGGGGCCACGGACTGGGCCGACGGCTTCATCGCGAGGCGCTTCAACCAGGCCAGCCGCCTGGGGCGGATGCTGGACCCGGCGGCCGACCGGCTCTACATCCTCGTCACGCTCGTCGGCCTGGCCTACCGGGACATCATCCCGTGGTGGCTGCTCGCCGTCATCGTCGCCCGCGAGCTCGTGCTCGCGGGCACCATCCCGGTACTGCTGCGCCACGGGTATGGCACCCTGCCGGTCCACATGGCCGGCAAGGCCGGCACCTTCTGCCTCATGTACGCCTTCCCGCTGCTCCTCCTCGCCTCGGCGCCCGGCGCCGTCGGCGCGGCCGCCTGGACGGCGGGCTGGGCCATCGCCCTGTGGGGTGTGGGGCTGTACTGGTTCGCGTGCCTGCTCTACGTCGAGCAGGTCGTGTGGATCGTCCGCCGCGACCGCCGGGCGGCGAGCCCGGCGTGAAGGCCCAGCCCGGCCGGCCGGACCAGTCGATGACCCTCCTGCGGGAGGTCGTCGAGCGGCCGCTGGACCCCGGCTACGCCGCCGCCGCGCGCCGTCGGGCCGAGGGCACCGCGCCCGAGCTGCCGTGGTGGCGCAAGGCCCTGGTCACCGTGCTCGCCGCGGTGCTCGGCTTCGGGGCGGTGTGGGCGGCGAGAGAGCTGCGCGCGCCCGACGAGGTGGCCGGCGAGACGCGGGCCCTGCTCCTGTCGCAGGTGGACGAACGGGTCACGCGCGGGGAGCAGCTGCGCGAGGACAATGCCGCGCTCGTCGAGGAGATCGAGCAGCTCCAGGAGGAGTCCCTGCGAGGCAGCGACCCGCAGTTCCTCGAGCGCGTCCAGCTGCTCACGCTCAACGCGGGCGGTGCCCGTGTCCAGGGACCCGGCCTGCGCATCACCCTGGACGACTCCCGCGACACCAGCGGCGGCCAGCCGGGCACGGACCTCGGGCGGGTGCAGGACCTCGACCTCCAGGTGCTGGCGAACGCCCTGTGGTCCGCGGGCGCCGAGGCGGTCGCCATCAACGGGCACCGCCTCTCCGGCCTCAGCGCCATCCGCTCGGCGGGGCCGGCCATCCTCGTCGACCTCACGCCCCTGGCCCGGCCCTACGTCGTCGAGGCCGTCGGGGACCCCGGCGACATGCAGGCCCGGCTCACCCGAAGCACCGGGGGAGCGCACCTGGGCACGCTGCGCGACTCCTTCGGCATCTCGGTGAGCATCGAGGAGGCCGACGAGCTCGTGCTGCCGGGGGCCACGTCCCGGACCCTGCGCCACGCCGAGCCCCTGGACGGCCCCCTGGGCGGGAAGGACGGATGATGGGACGTCACGGGAGGCGCCGCGCGTCGAGGGAGGAGAGCTGAGTGTTCGCTGTCATCGGGCTCGTCCTCGGAGTCGTCGTCGGCATCGCCGTCGAGCCGACGGTCCCGGCCGTCCTCCAGCCCTACCTGCCCATCGCCGTCGTCGCCGCCCTCGACGCGCTCTTCGGGGGACTGCGCGCCTACCTCGACGGCGTCTTCGACGACCGCGTCTTCGTCGTGTCCTTTCTCTTCAACGTCCTCATCGCCGCCCTCCTCGTCTTCCTCGGTGACCAGCTCGGGGTCGGCGCACAGATGACGACGGCGGTCGTCGTCGTCCTCGGCATCCGCATCTTCTCCAACGCGGCCTCCATCCGGCGGCACATCTTCAAGGCATGACGCACGCACGGGAGACGGAGGCCGCAGCCGGCGGCAGGGGGCGGCTGCGGCACCTGTTGCTGGGCCGCCACCCCACGTGGGCGCACGTGCTCATCGTCGTGCTGTGCGCCGCCGTCGGCTTCGCCCTCGCCGTCCAGGTGCGTCAGACCCACGAGGACACCTACGCGACGATGCGCCAGGACGACATCGTCCGGCTCCTCGACGAGCTCAGCGTGCGCAACCGCGAGCTCACCGAGGAGGGGGTGGAGCTGCGCCGCGAGCTCGGGGAGCTGGAGTCCGGGTCCACCTCGCGGGCGGCTGCCCAGGAGGCCGCGGCCCAGCAGGCACGGGTCCAGGGCATCCTGGCCGGCACCCTGCCGGTGACCGGGCCGGGCGTCGAGATCGTCGTCCACGACCCCTCCGGCTCGATCAGCGCGCCCGTCTTCGTCACCGTGCTCGAGGAGCTGCGCAACGCCGGGGCGGAGGCCGTGGAGCTCAACGACCAGCGGATCACCGCGTCCACGTGGCTCGGGACGCGGCCCGGGGGACTGGTGGTGAGCGGCGTCGACATCAGCGCCCCCTACGTGTGGCGCGCGATCGGGGACCCCCAGACCCTCGCCGTCGCCCTCGACATCCCCGGCGGCGCGCTCGCCTCGATCCGGAGCGAGGGCGCGGCCGCCGAGGTCGTCCAGCACGAGCAGCTCAACATCACGTCGGTGCGCCCGCTCTCCGAGCCGGAGTGGGCCACACCGGTGCCGGCCGACGACCGCTGAGCCGTCCACCGGGCACCGGTGTCTGTCACACGAGCCCCATGGGGAACTATGGTGGTGTCCGACGCCGGGTGCCGAACCCGGTGGGTGCCGCCGAGGGGAGTACACGCCATGGGAACCGAGCCGGAACCGCAGGACCTGTCGAGCACGACCGCCCGGTTCGGGGCGATCGGGGCCAGCGACGAGGTGGCGGAGCGCTCCGACGTGCCCCCGCCCGACCGCGCCGCGATCGAGGGACTGCCCCCGGGCCACGCGCTCCTCATCGTCCAGCGCGGCCCGACGGCGGGCGCGCGCTTCCTCCTCGACACCGACCGCACCCTCGCCGGCCGGCACCCCACCGCCGACATCTTCCTCGACGACGTCACGGTCTCGCGCCGGCACGCGGAGTTCCTCGCCCACGAGGGCGGCTACGTCGTGCGTGACGTCGGCTCCCTCAACGGCACGTACGTCAACCGGGAGCGCATCGACTCCGCCGTGCTCCAGGCGGGCGACGAGGTCCAGATCGGCAAGTACCGGCTCACCTACCACCCGAGCCCGAACCGCGGCGACGCGCCGGCCTCGTGAGCTCGTCCGCCCGCCGCGCCGCAGAGTCGCACCCCGAGGAGCCCCAGCAGCCGAGCCCGTGGCCGCCGGGTGCGTCCACCGAGCCCACGATGAGCATCGGTGCCGTGCTCGCCGTCCTCCAGCCGGAGTTCCCCGCCGTGCGGATCTCCAAGCTGCGCTTCCTCGAGGAGCAAGGCCTGGTCACCCCGCACCGCAGCGGCTCGGGGTACCGCATGTACAGCCAGGCCGACGTCGAGCGCCTGCGCTTCGCACTCACCGCGCAGCGCGACTCCTTCCTGCCGCTGCGGGTCATCCGTGAGCAGCTCGAGGACCTCGACGCCGGCCTGCCGGTCGAGTCCGTGCCCGGCACCCGCGTCGTCGCCCGCGACGGCGAGCTCGTGCGCCCGCGGCCGTCGGCGCGGGTGCGCGCCCAGGAGATCGCTGACCTCACCGGGGTGAGCCTGGCCGAGATCGAGGAGATCGCCGAGGCCGGCCTCATCGTCGCCGACCCGCGCGGACGCTACCCGGGCCGCGCTGTCGACGTCGTCCAGCACGCGGCTGCCCTCGCGCGGCAAGGGATCAGCCCGCGCCACCTGCGGACGGTCCGCACGGCGGCCGAGCGGCAGGCGGACACGATCGAGCAGGTCGTCGCGCCGGTGCGCGCCCAGCGGTCGGGAGCCGGCCGGGAGCGGGCCGCGGCACGCGCGCAGGAGCTGGGCGAGCTCTACGGGCGGCTGCATGCCGAGCTGCTGCGTGCGGCCATCGACGACCTCGGCTGACCGACTGTGACGGGCAGCACAGTCCCGACTCGTCATCTTCGGCGCGGGTGGACCGATCGCGGTCGGTGACGCCCCTCACCCGGGGGCCCGGTGCCAGGAGGTACCGGTCGGTCCAGCCACGGATGGTGCGCGCGCATGATGCTCGAACGACGAACAGCCCGGACGGCAGTGCTCGGGGCCCTGGTCCTGACGGTCGGTCTGGCCGGCTGCGCCGGCGCGGACGCCGAGCCCGCCGACGACGGCTCGGACGTCGCGCGCGTCGGGGTCTCGATGCCCACCCAGGAGCACGAGCGCTGGGTGTCGGACGGCACCAACGTCGCCGCCCAGCTCGAGGCCCTCGGCCACGACGTCACCCTCGAGTACGCCGACGACGACCCGCAGGCCCAGGCCGAGCAGATCCGCGGGATGATCGAGGACGGCGCCGACGCGCTCGTCATCGGCGCCGTCGACGGCTCGGCGCTCACCGACGTCCTGTCCGCCGCGGGTGACATCCCCGTCGTCTCCTACGACCGGCTCATCCTCGACACCCCGAACATCGACTACTACGCGACCTTCGACAACGAGCGCGTGGGCATCCAGCAGGGCACCTCCCTGCTCGTGGGCCTGGGCATCCTCAAGGAGGACGGCACCGAGAACCCCGACGCGCCCGCCGGGCCGCTGAACATCGAGATCTTCGCCGGCTCCGCCGACGACAACAACGCCGGCTTCTTCTTCAACGGCGCGATGGACACCCTGCGCCCCTACCTGGAGGACGGCACGCTCGTCGTCCCGTCGGGCCAGACGGACTTCGACACGGTCGCCACCCCAGGCTGGAGCCAGGAGGAGGCGCAGGAGCGCATGACCCAGCTCCTCTCGACGACCTACTCCGGTGGCGAGCCGCTCCACGGCGTCCTCTCACCCTTCGACGGCATCTCCCGCGGCATCATCACCGCGGTCCAGGGCAGCGGACGCGGCCCGAGCATCGCCGACGGGCTGCCCGTCGTCACCGGTCAGGACGCCGAGAGCGACTCCGTCGTCCTCGTCCAGGACGGCGTCCAGCTGTCCACGATCTTCAAGGACACCCGCCAGCTGGCCGAGGTTGCCGTCTCCGCGGTGCACAAGATGCTCACCGGCGAGGAGCCTGAGACCAACGACATCACCACGTACGACAACGGGCGGCTCGTCGTCCCCTCCTACCTCCTCGCCCCGCAGCTGGTGACGCAGGACAACTACGAGCACCTCCTCATCGACAGCGGCTACTACGAGGCCTCCGACCTCGCCTGAACCCGCGCATTTCGCGCGCACCGGCGCGCCGATGGACGTACCGTTGCGCACATGCAAGAGATGGACGTGCTCGGCGTCCGGGTGAGCATCCCGGAGAACGAGGTCGTCGTCGTCCTGGCCGTCCGGGGCGCCGGCCGGACGGTGCTCCCGATCGTCATCGGCCCGCGCGAGGGCGCCTCGATCGCGACGGCGCAGGCGGGCATTGTGCCCGAGCGTCCCCAGACCCATGACCTGTTCATCTCGCTGCTCGAGGCGACGGGCGTGCGCCTGGACCAGGTGCGCGTCACCAGCCTCGAGCAGGGCACCTTCCACGCCGAGCTCGTGCTGTCCTCGGGGCAGCACGTGGACTCCCGCCCGTCCGACGCGATCGCCCTCGCCCTGCGCGCCCGCTGCCCGGTGCTCTGCGACGACGGTGTCCTCATCGCTGCCGGCGTCGTCATGGACGCGGAGGACGAGGCCGAGGTGGTCGCCGACTTCCAGGCGTTCCTGGAGAACGTCGAGCCGGAGGACTTCGAGGCGCGAGGAGGGCCGGAGGAGGGGTGACCTCAACCTTCACTTGAGGGTTAGACACGCGGTTGCGACACGCCGATCGCGGCTCGCCGGGCGTGTCGTTGACTGAGGTGCCCCCTGGTCATAGCGTGGGGGACATCAGGGCCGGAGCACACCTCGTGCGCGGCGTGGACGAACGGGAGTGCACGTGAGCGGCAGCGACGCGACGGCCGGCGCAGCGAGCGGGGTGCCCCAGCGGGCGCAGGGAATGCTCTTCGGGGACTCCCTTCCCGACCTCGACACCGAGACCGGTTACCGCGGGCCCACGGCCTGCCGGGCGGCAGGGATCACCTACCGCCAGCTCGACTACTGGGCGCGCACCGGGCTGGTCGAGCCGAGCATCCGCAACGCCAGCGGCTCGGGCTCCCAGCGCCTCTACAGCTTCCGGGACATCCTTGTCCTCAAGGTCGTCAAGCGGCTGCTCGACACCGGCGTCTCGCTCCAGCAGATCCGCTCGGCGGTCCACCACCTGCACGAGCGCGGCGTCGACGACCTCGCCGGCATCACGCTGATGAGCGACGGCGCCAGCGTCTACGAGTGCACCAGCGCCGACGAGGTCATCGACCTCGTCCAGGGCGGACAGGGTGTCTTCGGCATCGCCGTCGGGCGGGTGTGGCGCGAGGTCGAGGGTTCGCTCGCCGAGCTGCCCACCGAGCGGGCCGAGCGCGGTGGCCCCGAGGTGGAGGACGAGCTCTCCCAGCGCCGTCGCGCACGCGACGCCGGCTGACACGCACGCGAGAAGGGGCCCGGGGACGACCCGGGCCCCTCTTTCACGTGCCCGGACGCCGACGGCGGCAGGGGAGAAGTCCCCATGCCACACCGTGGAAGGTGGTCGGGGGAGGGGTGGCCTCTCTCCTACTATCGGACCATGAGCAATCCCATCGCCGGTTGGTACCCGGACCCCTCAGGAGACCAGAGCAAGCTTCGTTACTGGGACGGCACGTCCTGGACCGAGCACTTCGCGCCCGCGCAGGGCGCCGCGCAGCAGGTGGGGGAGTCGGGCCCGGCCAACAGCGGGCAGCAGACCGCCCCGCACACCTCCGGTCAGGAGGCCTACGGCGCGCAGCCGACCGAGCAGCTGCCCACCCAGGGTGGCGAGCCGGCCGCCGCGCAGCCGACCGAGCAGTTCCCGGCCCAGGCGAGTGAGCAGCCCGGTTCCCAGCACACGGCCGTCTACCCGACCGGGCAGTACGGCCAGCCGGCGCCGCTGGACTACGGCCAGCAGCAGCCCGCGGCCCAGCAGGACTACGGGCAGCAGCAGCCTTACGGGCAGTACCCGGCCGGGCAGGCGCCCTACGGCCAGTCGCCCTACGCCGCTCCCGGCCAGGACCCCTACGGCCAGCAGCCCGGCTCCTCCGAGGGCGGGTCCGGCAAGGGCCTGGTCATCGGCATCATCATCGCCGCCGTCGTCCTCATCGCGGCCGCGGTGACCGCCGTCGTCCTGCTCCTGGGCAGCGACGACGAGTCCGAGCCGGCCCCGCGGCCCGCGCCCACGAGCGCACGGCCCGACCCGACCTTCGACGACCCCACCGAGGAGCCCTCCGAGACCACCGGTGGGACGGTCAGCGGCGGCGAGCTCGCGCTCGACGCCTCGGCAACCGGTGAGATCGCGGCCGGCGAGACCTGGACGGCCACGCTCACCGTCGAGGAGGCGACGCCTGTCGTCATCGACGTCCTCGCCGAGAGTGGTGACCTCGTGCTGACCGTGACCGGCGGTGACGTCGACGTCGAGAACGACGACAACGGCGACTTCCCGGTCAACGGCGCGGCCAGCTCGCTCGACCCGGCCGTCGGCGTCTACCTCGAGCCGGGGGTGGAGTACGAGGTTGCCGTCAGGGCCTACAGCAGCGTCGTCTCGACGCCCTTCACGATCACGACGGCCGTCCCGCAGATGGTGACGCCGGGCGAGCCCATCGCCGTCGACCTCGCGGAGGACGAGGTGTGGCTCGGCGCGATCGAGCTCACCTCCGACAGCACCGTCGTGATGGACTCGGTGTCCAGCGAGGGCGACGCCCAGCTCGGCGTCTACACCTCCACGGGCGACCTCGAGAGCTCGGACGACAGCGACGAGGGCTCGGGCGGCACCTTCGACCCGTACCTCGAGCTGGACCTGCCGGCCGGTGTCCACCTCATCAGCTACAGCGGCTGGCGCACGATGCCGCTGACGGCGGAGCTGACCATCACCGTCCAGTGACCCGTCACTGACACCCAGCGCCCCCGGGAGACCTCCTCCCGGGGGCGCTGCGCTTCCCCCTCCCACCGACAGCACACCTACCGCCGACAGCACAGTTACCGCCGACAGCACAGTTACCGCCGACAGCACAGTTACCGCCGGCAGCTGGCACTTCCGTCGACACCGGAGTCGTGCACTGCTCAGCGACAGCGCGGCGCGTCAGGTGCATCATGGCCGGATGACGACTCCCGAGCCTGACCTTCTCGCCACGGTCCGCAACCTCCGCCAGTCCCGTCGCTTCCTGCCGATGCCGGTAGCCCAGGCCGACATCGAGCGGCTCCTCGAGGTAGCGCGGTGGACCGGGAGCGCCAAGAACTCCCAGCCGTGGCACCTCGTCGTCGTGACCGACAGCGCCGTCAATGCCGAGCTCGCCCAGTGCGGCGCCTTCACCGGCTTCCTCGACGGCGTGGCCGCCTCGATCGTCGTGGCGGTCGCGGGGGAGGGGCGCTCGGTCGCCTACGACGACGGCCGGCTCGCCGAGCGGGTCATGCTCGCCGCCTCGGCGCTGGGCATCGGCAGCGGGACGGCGTGGTTCAGCAGCGCCGAGGCGCGCCAGCGCGTCCGCGAGCTGCTCGGCATCCGCGACGGACTCGAGCCGTGGTCGGCGATCGGCCTGGGGTACACCGACACGAGCCAGGCGCAGGCAACCCCGCAGATGTCGGGCCGCAAGCCGCTGGAGGAGATCTCCAGCTGGAACCGCTACGGCGAGCCTGCCCCGACACGGGACACGTGATCGTGCCGTACACACCTGTCCACGACGTCGTCGACGACCCCGCCGTCCTCGCGGCCTTCATCCGGCGCCACCCGCTAGCAACGCTCGTGACGCACGACGGCGTGCGCCCGGCCGCAGACCTCGTCCCTTTGCTGCAGGTCGAGGGGGAGCGGGGACCGGAGCTGGTGGGGCACGTCGCGCGGTCGAACCCGCTGTGGCGGCCCGAGAGCCACCGGGGCCAGGTACTGGCGGTCTTCGGTCCGGCGGAGCACTACGTCTCGCCGACCTGGTACCCGTCCAAAACGGAGCACCACCGGGTCGTGCCGACGTGGAACTACCTCGTGGGGCACGCGTGGGGGAAGCTCGTCGTCCACGACGACCCCCGGTGGGTCCGCGGAGTGGTGGCACGCTTGACAACAGCGATGGAGGCGGGCCGGGAGCAGCCGTGGCGCATGGGCCAGGCGCCCACGGACTACACCGAGCAGATGCTGCAGGAGATCGTGGGCGTGAGCGTCCATGTCGAGAGCCTCACGGGGAAGTTCAAGGTGTCGGCGCACCGCGCCGAGGCTGACCGGCTCGGCGCACGGGACGGCGTGGCGGCCGAGGCCGGCGGGCGCGGCTACGAGGACGTCATCAGGGCCATGACCGATCCACCCCAGGGATCCTTGACCGACTGACGCCCGACGGCCGGCTCCCCGAGCGGGCCATGCGCGCCGCCTCGGCACTGAGCACCGGCAGGGGAGTAGCTGGGCCTACCTGGCACTCTCGTGCCAGCGCTGCAGCTCGCCGAGGTGCTCCTCGGTGACCGGCAGGTCGACGATAAGGCCGTGGTGCGGGACGAGGACGAGCGGGGTGCGCTTCGACTTGACGATGCTCGGGCGGATCTCGGCGATGTCCGCCCACCTGTACGTCGTCGTCCTGGGCCACTGGACGACGTGGAGGCCCTCGGAGTCCGCCTCGAGACGCGACCTGCTGGCGCTCAGCGCGAGGTAGGCCGGCAGGATGGCCAACGCGGCCTGCATCGCAGCGAAGACGATCCTCGCGCCGGGTTCCAGTGAGGTGATCGTCAGGCGGAGGAACGCGAGGGCAAGCATGGCCGCACTGAAGATCACGAAGAGCGCGACGTGCAGGTGGCGTCGAGCCGGATACCAGGCCTGCCGCGGTGGCAGCGCACTCGGACCCTCGGGTGTCCCGTCGGCGGGCTCCATGTGATCAGCATGTCAGGCCCTCGAGATCGCGGGGGAGCACGAACGCAATTCCGGGAGACTGGATACACGGAATCTGCGAGCATCTCGCCATGTTCCGATCCCGACGCCGGTTGAGTGTCGCTCAATCAGACGCTGAGGCAGCTCGCCTGCAACGGGTGCTCACCGCAGTTCATGCCCGCGCTCGCCTTGAGCCACGCGTCGACGTCGCATGGAGCCCCGCGACGGAGACATGGCGAACGGCCCAGGTGACGATCACGTGGGATGACCAGGTCGTCGAGGTCATCGACGACAACCTCGAGCTGAACGTCATCTCAGACTCGCTGAAGGGCGCCGTGCCCGTGCCGACCGAGGATCCGACCGGAGTGCTGTTCTTCGCGCTCGGGATCGCCTCCGCCAACCACCGTCCGTGAGGCCACTAGTCGGAAGCGGGGCGCCGGCGGGGAAGAGAGCGAGTCCCGGGCCTCTCGGCGTAATGACATAATGTACATTATCGGCGTCGCGCCAAAGAGGCGGTCCGGCTGCAAGAGTGGCCAGGCGCGCGACATAGTCGAGTATGGTGAAGCGGCCCGTGACGGCGGCCGCGTGCATGACTGCTCTGGTCCTGACGGCAGGCTGCACCGGCGCGATGGACGACGACGAAGCAGTCACACCGAGCTCCAGCCCGAGCGCTACCAGCACGGCTGGTCCCTCAGTGCAGCGCGCCGGCGGCAGCGTCGCCCTCATCTCCGCCGAGGTCGATGACGTGATGGAGGCCCTGCTCACCGGCGTCGTCGTTCGCAGCGAGCGCGGGTGCCTGTCACTCACGGACGGCTCGCTGACGGTGCCGGCGCTGTGGCCGCACGGATCGGTCCTGAGCGAGGACGGGCTGAGCGTCGTCGTCCCGGAGGTCGGGACGGTCGCCGTCGGCGACGAGGTCTGGGCGGGAGGCGGCAACATTACGCTCGACAGCTCCCACCCGATACTCCCGGCGCTCCCCGAGGAGTGCACCGCACCGCCCGGCACGAGCATCGCGGCACTGCAGACGCTCCTCGAGGGGCCGCCCCCCGACCTGCCTACCGTCTCGTGAACGTCAGGTGCGTGACCCCGCTGGGCGTCGACACCGCCTCGACGGCGTAGTCGGCCTCCAGCCCCTCCAGCCCGTCCCACAGCCGCGCGCCCCGGCCCAGCACGATCGACACCTGGACGAGGTGGATGTGGTCGACGAGCCCGGCGGCGATGAAGTCGCGGGCGACCGTCGCTCCGCCACCGATGCGCACGTCCAGGCCGCCGGCGGCCTCCCGGGCGACGTCCAGCGCCTCGGCCGGAGTCGCTGAGAGGAAGTGAAAGGTCGTGCCGCCCGCCATCTCGATCGGCTCGTGAGGACGGTGCGTCAGGACGAAGACCGGCGTGTGGAAGGGCGGTTCGTCACCCCACCAGCCGCGCCAGGCGGAGTCGTCCTGCCAGCCGGGCGGGCCGAACTTCCCCGCGCCCATGATCTCCGCACCGATGCCGGGCTCGTGACGGCGGGCCATCGTGTCGTCGACGCCGGCACTCCCGGCCTCGGCGCCGATGAGCGACGCCCCGAAGCCGGTCGCGAACATCCACGTGTGCAGCCGTTCCCCGGCGTGCCCCATGGGCGTGTCGAGGCTCTGCCCCTCCCCTGCGGCGTACCCGTCGAGGGAGATGGAGAGGTTGTGGATCCGCGTTCGTGACATAAGTACACCCTTCCCGTCGGTGACCGTGCGGAGGTGGTGACCACCGCCGTCGGCGGAAGTCATCGGGCGGCGACGATGTCAGGCTCCGGCCGGGTCCAGTTCTCCTCGCCCCGCCACAGGAAGCCGGCGATCGTCGTCGACGTCGCGAAGGCGACCACCGCCGTCGCCACGGTGAACGTCGTCGTGTCGCTCACGACGACCTCGAGGTACTGGCCGGACAGGAACAGCTGCATCACCACCTGGAAGGCCAGGTGCCAGCCGACCGTGGCCCACACCGAGCCGGAGATCAGCCGGATGCACCCGGCCACGACCCCCATGCCGGCGAAGAGCACTAGTCGCTCCCCCAGGACGCCCCAGCCTGAGGTGAGGACCCACAGCACCGTGCCGAAGGTGGCGAAGAGGAGCGCCTGGACGACGATGGCGAGCCACGGCGCGAGCACCGTGGTGAGGTTGCGGTAGACGTACCCGCGGAACAGTAGCTCCTCGGGAACCGCCTCGTAGACGAGGACGAGGACGGCGAGGAGCAGCACGACGCCGGCCGTCTCGGCGCCCGACGCGTCGATCTCGATCCGGACCCACCCGGCGGCCAGCGCGACACCGAGCCCCACCGCGGCCGGCAGCAGCCAGCTCAGCGCCCCGAAGAGCAGGTCTCGGACTGCCTTCCACCCGCCGGGCAGCCTCAGCGTGCGGAGGGGGCGCCGGTCGAGCAGCCGCCGCGCGGCGACGACCAGCGCGAGCGCGATGACGGACGCGGACACGGCACTGACCGCGTGCCGCGGCAACGAGGTGCCCTCGCCCCACACGCGGGTGCCCAGGGCAGCGACTGCCAGCCAGCCGAGCAGGGCGCCGACGGTGACGACGCCGACCCGCACCGCGACGGGCAGCCGTGGCGGCGCTGTCTCGGTGACGTGGAGGCTGTCGGGACGGGGCACGCCTCGACGGTAGGCCAGGTGCGACTACCGGCGCGGCCGTTTCGAGGTCATCCGTCTGGCGGCACGGGCGGAGCTCCGGGGGCGTACCACTCCCCGCGCTGGCTCTACGGTGAAGCCATGCGCCTGGAGAACATCGTGCTCGACGCCGTGGACCCGCACCTCGTGGGCCCGTTCTGGGAGGCGGCACTCGGCGGTGAACGGCTGAGTGACGGGCCGGACGGCTTCGAGACCCGCCTCACCATCCCCGACGGGCCGGTCATCGACCTATGCGTCCAGCCCGTCCCCGAGCCGCCGACCGAGCCGCTGCGCCTGCACCTCGACCTGCTGGGCGGCGAACGGCAGGCGCAGGTGGTCGACCGCCTCCTCGGCCTGGGCGCGACCCACATCGACATCGGCCAGCGCAACGTGCCCTGGGTCGTGCTGGGCGATCCCGAGGGAAACCCGTTCTGTGTGATGGAGCACCGCGAGGCCTACCGGGACACCGGGCCCATCGCCGCGCTCCCCCTCGACTCCGCCGACCCGGCGCGCGACGAGAGCTTCTGGGCCTGGCTGACGGGCTGGGTCCCGGTCCAGGGCGTGGGATTGGTCTCGCTGCGCCACCCGTCGCTGCGCGGGCCCCTGCTCGAGCTGTGCCCCGAGCCCGGACCCAAGGCCGCGGCAAAGAACCGCATCCACCTCGACATCCGCCTCGACCCGGACGACGACGCTGACGCCGTCGCAGCGGGGATCGTCGAGCGCGGCGGCACCGAGGTCGCGCACGACTGGGGCGAGCTGCCGTGGCGGGTCTACACGGACCCGTCCGGCAACGAGTTCTGCGTGCTGCCTGCCGCTCGCCCATCCCCTGCGCCGAGCTCGTAGCCAGCCGCGCGCGCCGCGCCGACCGGCCCGTCCGACGGAACTTGCCGGATGGCCCGCGCGTTGAGGTGTCCACACCGGACATGGGAGTGCATCGTGGGTCAGCAGGGTGGACATGGGGCGGCGGTCGACGGCGTCCTCAACGGCGTGCTGACAGGGCTCTGGTACGCCTCGCCCGACGTCGTCGCGTCACGCCGAGCGCGCGGGTTGCTCAAGGTGGCGGTTCTCGTCGGCGGCTCAGCGGTGCACGCCGCACGAGGTGCGAAGGCGGCCGGCAGCGACCCGGCGGACGCCGTCGACGCGGACGCGCCGGCGCCCGAGGCGGACCTCAGCACCCTGGTGGCACGGATGAGGACCGAGCCGGTGATCGACGCGCAGTCCCTCGGACTGGGCGAGACCTCACCGGGCCGCTGCCCTCGGAAGGCGAAGGCGATCGCGGTGACGCTGGTGGTACTGACCATCGTCGGCACGGTGGCGGGCGAACGGGCGATCTACCGGTGGGGCGAGCGGTTGACGGCGCGCGGCGTCCGGCACGCACACACCCGGATCGGGCTCGTGGCCGGTGGCGTGACGGGCGTGAGCAGCTGGGCGCTGGCGCGCTGACTACGGCCGAGGGAACCCTGCCGTCGTTCACTGGGTGGCACGACGGGTCGTCTCCGCGACGTCCTCACCGCTGATCACGCGCTCGCTAGGGTCACTCCTGTGATCACGGTGGACGTCGTCTCCTCAGAGGACAGGCTGCCGTCGCGGGAGCAGGTGCGTGCGCTGTACGCAGCGGCGGCCGCGCTGCCGCCGCTGAAGGAGTCGTCCGCCAGCGCGGAGCTCTTCGCGTCGGTTTACGAGGCATCGATGACGACCGAGCGCGTAGTTGCGGTGAGCGCCACGGACGAGGGCCGACTCGTCGCCTTCGGTTACGGTCACCCCTGGCTGTGGGAGGAGCAGACGTACCCGTGGGCGTACGAGCTGCGAGATCTACTCGGCGACGACGCGGCACGGCTCGACGGCACGTACTCCCTCAACCTCCTCGCCCGCCACCCGGACGCCAAGTACCGCGGGCTCGGGCGAGCGGTCCTGACCCGCTGGATCGAGGCGATCGGGCACAGCTCCTGCTGGTTGCAGACGACCGACATCGACAGCCCCGCCACACGTCTCTACACATCGCTCGGGTTCCAGGCCGTCGGGCACGGGCCCGAGGCCCCGAACGGCGCACCAGGACTCGTCCTTCTGCGGCCGGCACACGCCAGACGCGAGTAGCCTCCCCGCATGGACGTCGTCGCCTGGCTGCTCGACTCCGACCCCGCGCTGCGCTGGCAGGTGCTCGCCGACCTCACCGACGCTCCCGCCGAGGAGGTCGAGGCCGAGCGTGCCCTGGTGGCCACGACGGGCTGGGGCGCCCAGCTCCTCGCCGAGCAGGACGACGACGGCCGCTGGGACGGCGGCACCTACCGGCCCGGGTGGGTGGACGAGTCGCGTCCCTTCTTCGACGCGTGGACGGCCACCCACTTCGCGCTCCAGCAGCTCGTCGACCTCGGCCTGGACCCGGCGAGCCCGCAGGCCCGGCACGCGATCGGTCTCGTGCGCGAGCACGTACGCTGGGAGCACGAGGGCGAGCCCTTCTTCGACGGCGAGACCGAGCCGTGCATCAACGGCGTCGCGCTGCGCACGGCCGCGTATTTCGGGCAGGACGCCTCCCCCATGGTCCGCACCCTCCTCGCCGGCCGGCTGCCCGACGGCGGGTGGAACTGCTGGGCCGAGCACGGCGCCTCGGTCTCCTCCTTCCACTCGACGGTCTGCGTCGTCGAGGGCCTGCTCGCCTGGGAACGTGCCGGTCACGTGGACGCCGACGTCCGTGACGCCCGGCGCGCCGGCGAGGAGTACCTCCTCGAGAGGGGCCTGTACCGCCGTCGCTCCGACGGCAGGGTCGCCGACCCGCGGATGACGATGCTCTCCTACCCGGTGCGCTGGTACCACGACGTCCTGCGCGGGCTGGAGCACTTCCGCCTCGCCGACCGCCGCGACCCCCGGCTCGCCGACGCCGCCGAGCTCGTCCGCGGCAAGACGGACAAGCGCGGGCTGTGGACCCTGGAGCTGCACCACGAGGGCCCCACGCTGCTCGACCTCGGTGAGGGCGAGGGCTTCCCGAGCAAGTGGGTGACGCTGCGCGCGATGCGCGTGCTGCGCTGGTGGGACGCCGGACCAGGGTGAGGATCAGGGTGCTCCCCGATGCACGCGTGCGGGCGCCCCTCCTAGCGTGGACGCCATGAACACCTTCTTCGACAGCATCCGCCGCACCGGCTTCCGGCGCGGCCCCCAGCGGATCCTCGGCGGCGTGTGCGGCGGCATCGCGGCGCGGCTCGGCGTCAGCGCCCTGCTCGTGCGTCTGCTGCTGCTCCTCGCCTTCCTCCTGCCCGGTATCGGCTGGATCTCCTACGTCGCGCTGTGGGTCCTGCTCCCCTGGCAGGACGGCAGCATCCCGCTCGAGCGGGTCCTGTCCCGCTGACGGGACGATCGACGCCTCCTCGCGCCTCCCACGCCGACGCCTCCGATCGGCTCTGGCTCGACGGAAGGACACCAGGCCGGAGGGCTGGCAGTCAGCCTGAGGCGGTGCCGACACCGTCGAAGGGCGTGACGAGCGCGAGGCCGGGCTCGGTGCCCCCGGCCTCGGAGTCGCTGAGGTAGAGCCGCACCGGGCCCGTCGTGTCCAGCGGGTCGCCCTCCGGGTACGGGCCGCCGGTCTCGCAGGTGCGAGGTGTCGAGGCGACGTCGATGGAGGTCCCGGGCTCGGCCGCGCCCTTGAACACACGGTCGACCTCGACACGCCACACCGCGGCGTCCACCCCGAACATGGACCGCTCCCCCACCCGCTCGACCGGCCGGCCCTCCACGACGACGTCGGCCAGCTCGGTCCGGGAGGCGTCGTCGTCCGCGGACACCCAGGAGATGCACGCCTGCTCCGTGACCGGTTCCCCGCAGCCGGCGACCAGCAGGCCGAGCAGCGCCGGGAGCGCGATCGCGCCCGCGCGCAGACGGCGTCGTTCCATACCGTGTCTGTGTCCCGGACGCGGCAGGCCTTGCACCTCAGGCCCCGCGCAGGGCGCCGTCCTCCGCGCGGGCCCGGTACTGGGTGGGCGCGAGGTGGGTGCGCGCACGGAACACGCGGTTGAAGTGGGTGACGTTGGCGAAGCCGACCTCGGCGCTGATGTGGCTCACCGGGTCCTCGGTCTCCTGCAGCAGCCGCTCCGCCCGGCCGATGCGCAGGCCGTTGACGTAGCCGATGACGGTGGCGCCAGTGTGCCTCTTGAACTCCCGCGAGAGGTAGTACGGGCTGATGAAGAAGCGGGCGGCGAGTGAGCCGAGGTCGATCGGCTCGGCGTAGTTCTCGTGGAGGTAGTGGATGACCTCGGCCATGCGCCCGCCCCGCCGGGCCACGCGTGCGTCGCGGTGCTCCGCGCGCATGAGCTTGACGAGCAGCTGCGTGGTGAGCAGGCGCATCTCGTCCTGCGCCCCGTCCCCCAGGACGTCCTGCACCGCGAGGAGCTCCTCGACGAGGTGGCGCACCGCCCGCAGGCCGCCGGCGTCGGGCCGCATGACCGTGACCCGCTCCTGGAAGTGCTCGCGCACGTGCGGGTAGAGCACCGCGTCGGGGCGCACGTAGACGACGACGCGCTGGAAGCGCACGCCGTCGTCGCCGTAGGAGAAGTGCTCGAGGTCGGCGGGGAAGACGATGAGCTCGTCCGGCTCGATCCGGTACAGGGTGTGGTCGGCCCAGTGGTAGCGGCTGCCCGCCTCGAGGGAGTAGATCTCGAGGTAGTCGTGGCGGTGCGGGCGGGCCATGTTGTCGTCGACGCCGCGCACCCGCGCGACGGCGACGTCCCGTCCGCGTGACATGAGGTCACCGGCGAAGTCGAGCACTCCCCGTCCTTTCAAGCACCACCGGGTGGGGCGCCGCCGCCCACGCTACCCGCGGGCGGCGGCGCCGTCGCTAGCCGAGCAGGCCCAGCCACTCCGGGATGCCGAGCGACAGTGACGGGATGAAGGCCACCGCGAGGAGCAGCGCGACGAGCCCGACAAAGTACGGGATGAGCCTGGGCACCACCTGCTCGATGCTCACCCCGCTCACGCCCGTGGCCACGAAGAGCACCGAGCCCACCGGCGGCGTCATCGTGCCGATGCACATCGCGAGGATGAGCATCATGCCGAAGTGCACCGGGTGCATGCCGAGCTCGGTCGCGATGGGCAGGAAGATCGGCGTGAAGATGAGGATCGCCGGGGTGATGTCCATGAACGTCCCCACGACGAGCAGGACGACGAGCATGAGCAGCAGGATGACCGCCCTGGAGTCGGCCACCGACAGCATGGCGTCGGTGATCGCGCCCGGGATCCCGGTGTAGGCCATGACCCACGACATCGCCGAGGACGCGGAGATGAGGAACATGACGACGCCGGTGGCGACGACCGTGCTCGTGACGACCTCCTTGAAGTCGCTCCACGACATGCTCCGGTAGATGAGCGAGAGCACCAGGCAGTAGAGGACGGCGGCCGCCGCGCCCTCGGTGGCCGTGAAGACGCCGGCGACGATCCCGCCGACCACGACGACGATGAGGAGCAGGCTCGGCACCGCCTGGAGGAAGACACCCAGCCCCTGTCGCAGGGTGACCCGCTGCGCGGAGGTGTACTTGCGCCGTCGGGCGTAGATGAAGGCGACGGCCATGACGACGACGCCCATGAGGATGCCCGGGACGTAACCGGCCATGAACAGCGCGGAGATCGACACTCCGCCGGCGACGGTCGAGTAGACGATCGCGGCGGTCGTCGGCGGGATGAGCAGACCAGTGGAGGCCGAGGCGATGTTGACGGCGGTGCTGTACGCCGGGTCGTAGCCCTCCTCCTTCTGCCGCTTGTGCAGGGTGCCGCCGATGGCGGCCGCGGAGGCGACGCCCGAGCCGGACAGCGAGCCGAAGAGCATGTTGCCCAGGACGTTGGTGTGCGCGAGGGCGCCGGGCACCCGGCCCGCGATGACGAGGGCGAGGTCGACGAGCCGCCGCGCGATGCCGCCGTTGTTCATGATGTTGCCGGCGAAGATGAACAGTGGCACCGCGAGCAGTGAGAAGCTCTCGATCCCCACGTTCATCTGCTGCCCGACGACGTACGTCGAGTCCTCGAAGGAGAGGAAGGCGGCGGCGGTGAGGAAGGAGGCGATGCCGAGCGACACCGAGATGGGCACGCCCGCGAAGAGCAGGACGAAGAAGACGCCGAAGAGCACGGCGAGGCCGATGAGGACGTCCATCAGTCAGTACCCTCCGTCTCGACGACCGGCGCGCCGGTGACGTCTTCCCAGATGTTGAGGACCTGCGCGAAGGTGATCGCCAGGCCGGTGATCGGTGCGATGGCGTAGACGAGACCCCTGGAGATCCCGAGCAGCGCCGAGTAGTCATGCCGCGCGCTCAGCGCGAGCATCGTCCCGCCGACGACGAGGACGACGACGGCGAAGAGCAGGACGAGCACGTCGGCCCCGACGAGGAAGCCGCGCCTGACCTTCGGGGAGAAGCGGTCGCGCACGAAGACGAGCGCCATGTGCTTGCGGTGGAGGAAGGCGTAGGCGGCGCTGATGAACGAGGTCCAGATGAGCGCGTAGCGCACGAGCTCCTCGGTGAAGGCCGCGGGGGTCCCGAGCACGTACCGGGTGAAGACCTGGTAGAGCACGAGGAAGGTCATGAGGACGAGGAGGACGCCGGCGATCGTCGCGAGGACGGCGCCGAGGCCTCCCCTCACCCGGGTCAGGCGGTCGTGGGTGGTCATGGCGTCTCCCTGGCGGCCTCGATGACGGCGAGGAGGTCGGCGACCTCCGGGTACTCGGCGGCGTAGCGCTCGACGACGGGCGCCGTCGCCTCGCGGAAGGCGTCGAGGTCGACGTCGGTGACGAACTCGACGCCCATGGCCTCGGCCTCGGTCACGGCCTCCTCGATGCTCTGCTCCCAGGCGACCTTGTGGTCCTCGGTCGACTGCCGCGCGGCGTCGACGAGGAGCTCCTGGTCGGCCGGGTCGAGGCGCTCCCAGGCGTCGCTGCTGATGACGAGCATGTCGGGGATGCGGGTGTGCTCGGTCATCGAGAAGGACTTGGCCACCTCCCCGTGCGCGCTCTGGGTGAGGACGGTCTCGTTGCTCTCGGCGCCGTCGATGAGGCCGGTCTGCAGCGAGGTGTAGGTGTCCCCCAGCGCCATGACGATCGGGGCGGCGCCGAGCTCGGTCATGAGCTCGGTCTGGGAGCGCATGTCCTGGACGCGGATCTTGAGGCCGCGCAGGTCCTCGGGGCTGCGCACCGGGGTGTCGACCGTGTAGAAGGAGCGCGCCCCGGAGGAGTAGTAGGTGAGGCCGACGAAGCCGTCCTCGGCGGTCGAGCGGAAGTACTCGGCCATCTCCGGGGAGTCCATCACCCGGTAGTACTCCTCCTCGGACTCGAAGATGTAGGGCAGTCCGAAGGTGTGGTAGCCGGGGTCGTAGTTGGCCAGGCCGGGGGCGCTCACGCGGGTCATGTCGACGATGCCCTGGTTGAGCTGGCCCAGCACGGTGGTCTCCGAGCCGAGCTGGCCGTTGCCGTACATCCGCACGCTGATGCGCCCCTCGCTGCGCTCCTCGACGTCCTCCGCGAAGGCGGTGAGCGCCTGGGAGGTGACGTGGGCGTCGTTGAGGTTGTGCGCGAAGCGCAGGACGAGCGGGTCCTCGGTGGTGGCCTCGGCGCTCGTGGCGCCGCTGCCCGTGCCGGGTCCGCAGGCGGTCAGGGCCGTCAGCGCGAGCAGGCCCGCGCCGAGGGTGGTGAGCAGCTTTCTCATGTCCTCACATGCCGATCATGTCGAAGGGCTCGAACGAGATGGTGACCGCGAGGTCGCCGTCGGGGTCGGGGAGCTTGACGAGGACGCAGCCCGTCGCCGGGTCGTAGTGCCAGGCGCGCTCGGCGGCCTCGAAGCGCTCGGGGTAGAGGATCTGCGGCAGCCGCTCGCCGTCGACCTCCACCCAGTACGGGGCGCGCTCGGGGTGGATGACGTCGAGCAGCAGGGAGCGCACGGGGCTGCGGTAGCTGCCGCTGCGGGCGAGGGTGATGACGACGCGCTCCCCCGCCGTCATCGTCACCTCGGTCGAGCGGTACTCGCCGCGCTCGTGGGCGCGGGTGAGGCCGTCGTCCTCGTACACGACGGTGCGCCCGTCCCGGTCGGGGGCGCAGACCAGGCGCAGGGCGGTGACGTCGTCGCGGGTGAGGCTGTCGAGCTGGTTGTCGGCGACGGCGACGATCCCGCCGCCGCGGACGAACAGCGGGATCGAGCCGAGGTCGACGGGCAGCTCGACGGTGGTGCCGCCCTCGTGCCGCTCGCGGGTCCACGCGTCGTAGAAGACCTCCCCGGCGGGCAGCCGCACGGTGCGGGTGCTGACGCCCGGGTCCAGGACGTTCGCGACAAGGAGGGAGTCGCCGAGCATGAACTCGGTGAAGGTCTCGTCGACCGCCGGGTCCGCCTGGAAGGCGCTGACGAGCGGCTCCATGATCGGCAGGCCGGTGCGGTGGGCGCGCTCCATGAGCGAGTACAGGTAGGGGAAGAGCCGGTAGCGCAGCTTGATCGCGTCCCGCACGTAGGGCGTGTGCGCGCCGTACATCCACGGCTCGGTCACCGAGTTGTCGGAGTTGACCGAGTGGATGGAGAAGCGCGGCTGGAAGATGCCGTGCTGCACCCAGCGCACGAGCAGCTCCGGCTCGGGGGCGGGGCCGTGGAAGCCGCCGATGTCGGCGCCCTGGTTCGCGACGCCGGACAGGCCCATCCCGAGGATCGTCGCGACGTTGTGCCGCAGCGTCTCCCACGACGTCGAGTTGTCCCCCGCCCAGGTCTGGGCGTAGCGCTGGATGCCGGCGTGGCCGGCGCGGCACACGATGTAGGGGCGGGCGTCGGGGTCGTGCTCGGTGATGGCCTCGCGGGTCACGTGGCACATGAGGTTGGCCATGACCGTGCGCAGCCGGCCGACGGTGGCGCCGGTGCCGTCGAAGTCGACGACGGAGTCCTGGTCGATGATGCCGTCGTACTCGCAGTTGTCGTTCCACACCGAGGTCGTGCCCTGGGCGAGGACGGCGTCGGTGAGCCAGCCCTTCCACGCCTCGCGGGCGGCTGGGCGGGTGAAGTCGACGAAGCGGCCGGGGCCGCCCCACCACGCACCCACGGCGGGGCCGGGGCCGGCGGTGCGCTCGGCGTCGGCGCTGCGCCGCACGAAGACGTCGGCCGCGGCGAGCTCCTCCAGGCGCGGGTGGACGTCGAGGACCGCGGGCTTGACGTTCGGGGAGACGGTGATGCCGCGCTCGGCCATCTCGCGGAAGAAGCGCGGCGGGTCGGGGAAGCGGCGCTCGTTCCAGGTGAACACGGCGCGCTTGAGGCCCTGCGCCGTCTCCTGGGTGCAGTACCCGGAGGACAGCTGGAAGCCGTCGACGGGGATGTCCTCGGCGCGGGCGATGTCGATGAAGTCCGTGATCGCGCGGTCGCTGTCGGCGTCGAGCTCGGCGTAGTACATCGAGGAGGCGAGGTAGCCCAGCGCGTACTTCGGCAGCAGCGGCGGGCGCCCGGTGAGCATCGTGTACCGCTCGACGACGTCGCGGATCGCCGGCCCGGCGATGAGGAACAGGTCGATGTCACCGCCGTCGGCGCGGAAGCGGCTGTGGGCCGGCCAGTAGTTGCTCTTCTCCCGACCCAGGTCGACGTCACAGGCGTAGGTGTTGTGGTAGAAGTACCCGACCGCCTTGCGGCTCGTCCGGTCGAGCTTGAGGTAGAAGGGGATGTGCTTGTAGAGCGGGTCGGTCTCCCGGGCGTCGTAGCCCAGGGCGTCCTTCGGGCTCATCGTGATGAGCTTCTGCGCCTTGTTGAGCGGGCCGGTCGTCTCCCCGAAGCCGTAGAAGGCGTCGTCGGGGTTGATCTCGCTCGTGTGGATGCGGCGGCCGTTGGCATCCTCGAGGTAGCCGAGGCCAACGACGTCGGAGTGGAGTACGGTGCCCTCATCGTCGCGCACCTGGATGCGGAAGGGGTCCTTGTCGACCCGCACCCGCAGCCGGCCCCCGGTGACAGTGACGTGGTCGCCCTCGTCGACGACGGCGACGGGCGGGGTGAGCACGCGGGTGCGCTCGGCCCCCATGAAGCTGTCGAGACGGTCCTCCCACGCCGTGGTGACGAGCGTGTAGGACTCCTCGGCGAAGTCGCCGTCGAATCCGGCGCGGATCCGCAGGACGTCGTCGGTCATGAGGAGCAGCCGGACCTCGACGCCGTCCGTGCGCACCCGCACCCAGCCGTCCTCGGCCTGCTCCACCGTCTCGACTCGTGTGCTCACGCGCACGGTGATCTCCTTCGTCGGGGTCGGTGTGGACCGGCCCCCCTGCCGGTCGCCGTGTCATCCGTTGACCGGTACGAAGGAGTCTAGGAACGCCGTGACCGGCGTCTCTTGACGGAAATTGACCTCCCGACGGCGGAACTTGACCGATCTTGCCCTTCTCGCCGTCGGGGGTCGTCAGGCGCCGACGTACGCCGCCAGGTGCTCGCCGGTGAGGGTGGAGCGGGCCGCGACGAGGTCGGCGGGCGTGCCCTCGAAGACCACCCGTCCGCCGTCGTGCCCGGCTCCCGGGCCGAGGTCGATGAGCCAGTCGGCGTGGGCCATGACGGCCTGGTGGTGCTCGATGACGACGACGGTGCGGCCGGAGTCGACGAGCCGGTCGAGGAGCGCGAGGAGCTGCTGCACGTCGGCGAGGTGCAGGCCGGTGGTCGGCTCGTCGAGGACGTAGACCCCGCCCTTGTCGCCCATGTGGACCGCGAGCTTGAGGCGCTGGCGCTCACCGCCGGACAGCGTGGTGAGCGGCTGGCCGAGGGTGAGGTAGCCGAGGCCGACGTCGGCCAGGCGCTGGAGGATCGCGTGCGCGGCGGGCGTGCGGGCCTCGCCCTCGCGGAAGCACTCCTCCGCCTCGGCGACCGGCATCTCGAGCACCTCAGCGATGTTGCGCCCGCCGAGCGTGTACTCGAGGACGGCGGCCTGGAAGCGCCGGCCCTCGCACTCCTCGCAGGTGGTCGTCACCGTGTCCATGAAGCCGAGCTCGGTGAAGATGACGCCCGCGCCGTTGCACACCGGGCAGGCCCCCTCGGAGTTGGCGCTGAACAGGGCCGGCTTGACCCCGTTCGCCTTGGCGAAGGCCTTGCGCACCGGCTCGAGCAGGCCCGTGTACGTGGCCGGGTTGGAGCGCCGCGAGCCCTTGATCTGCCCCTGGTCGACGACGACGACGCCGTCGCGGCCGCCGAGGTTGCCGTGGATGAGGGAGCTCTTGCCGGAGCCGGCCACCCCGGTGACGACGGTGAGGACGCCGGTGGGGACGTCGACGTCGACCCCCTGGAGGTTGTTCTGCCGCGCGTCGCGGATCTCCAGGGCGCCGGTGCGCTCGCGGACGGTGTCCTTGAGCGTCACGCGGTCGTCGAGGTGGCGGCCGGTGAGCGTGCCGCTCTTCCGCAGCCCCTCGAGGTTCCCCTCGTAGACGATCTCCCCGCCGGCGGTGCCGGCCCCGGGACCGAGGTCGACGACGTGGTCGGCGATGGCGATGGTCTCCGGCTTGTGCTCGACGACGAGGACGGTGTTGCCCTTGTCGCGCAGCTGGAGCAGGAGCGCGTTCATCCGCTCGATGTCGTGCGGGTGCAGGCCGACCGTGGGCTCGTCGAAGACGTAGGTGACGTCGGTGAGCGCGGAGCCGAGGTGGCGGATCATCTTGACGCGCTGCGCCTCACCGCCGGAGAGCGTGCCGGAGGGCCGCTCGAGGGACAGGTAGCCCAGGCCGATGCCGACGAAGGAGTCGAGGAGGTGGCGCAGGTTCTCCAGCAGCGGGCCGAGGGAGGGCTCGTCGAGGCCGTGAACCCACTCGGCGAGGTCGCTGATCTGCATCGCGCAGGCGTCCGCGATGCTGACGCCGCGGATCCTGGACTCCCGGGCGTGCTCGGCGAGCCGGGTGCCCTCGCAATCCGGGCAGGTCTGGTAGACGACCGCGCGGTCGACGAAGGCCCGGATGTGGGGCTGCATGGCGTCGCGGTCCTTGGCGAGCATCGACTTCTTGATCTTCGGGACCAGGCCCTCGTAGGTCATGTTCGCCCCGCCGACCGGGACCTTGACGGGCTCCTTGTAGAGGAAGTCGTGCAGCTCGCGCTTGGTGTAGTCGCGGATCGGCTTGTCGGGCTTGAGGAAGCCGGACTCCATGAAGAGCTTGACGTACCAGCCGTCGGCGACGTAGCCGGGGACGGTGATGGCGCCCTCGGCGAGGGACTTGGACTCGTCGTAGAGCTGGGTGAGGTCGATGTCGGTGACGGCGCCGCGGCCCTCGCAGCGCGGGCACATGCCGCCGAGCTGGTTGAAGGTCGCCTTGACGGCCTTCTTCCCGCCGACGGAGATCGCGCCCTGGGAGGTCACCGAGGGGACGTTGAAGGAGTAGGCGTTCGGGGAGCCGACGTGCGGCTCCCCGAGCCGGCTGAAGAGCATGCGGAGGAACGCGTTGGCGTCGGTGACCGTGCCGACGGTGGAGCGCGGGTTGGCGCCGAGCCGTTCCTGGTCGACGATGATCGCCGTCGTCAGCCCCACGAGGACGTCGACGTCGGGACGCGCCTGGGTGGGCATGAAGCCCTGGAGGAAGGTGCTGTAGGTCTCGTTGATGAGCCGGCGCGACTCGGCGGCCACCGTGTCGAAGACGAGGGAGCTCTTGCCGGAGCCGGAGACCCCGGTGAACACGGTGAGCCGGCGCTTGGGGATGTCGACGTCGACGTCCCGGAGGTTGTTCTCCCGGGCGCCGCGCACCCGGATGAGGTCGTGGGTGTCAGCGGTCGTCGTCGTCATGGGTCTCCCGGGTCAGGTGGTCTGCTGGAGGCGGACGGTGTTGCCGGCCGGGTCGCGGAAGGCGCAGTCGCGCACGCCCCAGTCCTGGTCGGTGGGCTCCTGCATGACCTCGGCGTCGCTGGCCTGGACGCGCTCGAAGGCGGCGTCGAGGTCGGGCGTCGCGAGCAGGAGGCTGGCGAAGGTGCCCTTCGCCATCATCTCGGCGATGGTGCGCTGCTCGTCCTCGGTGATCCCGGGGTCCGCCGTCGGCGGGTAGAGGACGATCGAGGTGCCGGGCTGGCTGGGCGGACCGACGGTGATCCAGCGCATGGCGCCCTGGCCGACGTCCTGGCGGACCTCGAAGCCGAGGGCGTCCCGGTAGAAGGCCAGGGAGGCCTCCGGGTCGGTGGTGGGCAGGAAGCTGGCGTGAATGGTGATGTCCATGGATCTCACGCTAGGGGGACGGCCGTGGCGCGGGCTTCTTGATTCCTGACCGGTCTGGTGACCCGCTTGGACACGCACGGCGGGATCCCCGTGGGCAGGTCGGAGGCACGCTCGCGGTAGGCGCTGGGCGGGACGCCGACGAGCTCGCGGAAGCGGGTGCTGAAGGTGCCGAGGGAGGAGAAGCCGACGGCGAAGCACACCTCGGTGACGCTGAGCTCGCCCCGCCGCAGGAGCGTCATCGCCCGCTCGATGCGGCGGGTCATGAGGTAGGAGTAGGGCGGCTCGCCGTAGGCGCGGCGGAACTCCCGGCTCAGGTGGCCGGCGGACATGTGCACCCCTCGGGCGAGGGACTCGATGTTGAGGGGCTGGGCGTACTCCCGGTCGATCCGGTCGCGGACACGACGGAGCAGGGCGAGGTCGTGCAGTCGCTGCTCCGCGGCGGTGTCCACGGCGCGTATGGTGCCACGTCCGCCGGAGCCTGCCTAGGCCTGTCCCCCGGCGTCCCGCGCCGCGCGCTCCCGGGCGCGGGCGACGGCCTCCCGTTCCTGCTTGGTCGCCTCGCGCAGCCGGCGCTCCGCCTCGCGTACCGCCTTCTCCGCCTCGCGGCGGGCGGCCCGCGCCTCGCGCACCTTCGGGTCCTTGGGGAAGCCCTCGGCGGGGGCGGTGGCCGGCTCCTCGACGGGGGACGGCTTGCGGACGGCGTCGTTCGTCCTCGCCGCGACGTGGAGCGCGACGCCGTCGAGCAGCCGCTCGAGGCCGAAGGCGAAGGGGTCGCTCTCCTCGGTGAGGACCCCGCTGTCGAGTGCCGCCCGCAGGCTGGGGAAGGCCTCCGCCGTCACCAGGGTGCCGAGGACCTGCGCCATGACACGGTCGAGGTCGTCG
The DNA here is from genome assembly GCF_047302425.1 of Georgenia phoenicis. NCBI lineage: Bacteria > Bacillati > Actinomycetota > Actinomycetes > Allobogoriellales > Allobogoriellaceae > Georgenia > Georgenia phoenicis. Next base: position 2,218,298 of record NZ_CP154855.1, read on the forward strand.
GGAGTGACGCCGTCCGCCGCCGCGCGGGCGACGTACCCGCGCTCGACGCTCGCGGTCCAGCGGACCTGTCCCATGACGAGGAGCAGGACGGCGGTGCGCTCCAGCCAGTCGAGCGGCGTGTCCTCCAGGGTGGCGAGCCCGGCGTCGAACCAGGCGGCGTTGCCGGGCGTGCCGGGCACCCCGGCGATCGGCAGGTCGAGCAGCCACGGGTGGGCCTCGTACACGGCGAGCACCTCGCGGTAGTACGCGGCGAGCCGCTCGCGCCAGGCCCCGGCCTCGGTCAGGGTGAGCGGCGGCAGTCCGAGGGCGGCGTCCCCCATGACCATGAGCAGCTCGTCCTTGTTGGTCACGTAGCGGTACAGCGACATCGTCGTGAAGCCGAGGCTGCCGGCGACGGCCGACATCGATACCGCGCCCAGGCCCTCGGCGTCGGCGATCTCGATCGCCGCCTCGACGATGCGCTCGATGCTCAGCTCGCGCTTGGGTCCACGCTGCGGGTGGGCGGCCACGCCCCAGGCCAGCGCGACGCCGCGCGGGAGGTCGAGCTCGTCGTCCGTCTCCATGTCCGCACTGTATCTGTGTAGGGGGTAGACGCCTCTGTGTATGCCATCTACTGTTTAGGCCGTACACATCGAACGGAAGGTGGCGCCATGGACCCGATGATCTCCGTCCGCGGGCTCCGCAAGTCCTACGGACCCCTCGAGGTGCTCACCGGCGTCGACCTCGACGTCGCAGCCGGCACCGTCCACGCACTCCTCGGCCCGAACGGCGCCGGGAAGACGACGCTCGTCAACATCCTCACCACCCTGGTCCGGCCGGACGCCGGCCGGGTGTCGGTCGTCGGTGCGGACCCCGTCCGCGACCCGCTCACCGTGCGGCGCAGCATCGCCCTCACCGGCCAGGCCGCCGCCGTCGACGAGCTGCTCACCGGCGAGGAGAACCTGCGCATGATGGCGGCCCTCCACGGCTTGCGACGGCGCGCCGCCCGCCGGCGCAGCCGGGAGCTCGTCGAGGCCGTCGGACTGGGCGCGGCCGCCGGCCGGCGCGCGCGGACCTACTCCGGCGGCATGCGCCGGCGCCTGGACCTGGCCCTGAGCCTCGTCGTCGCGGTGCCGGTCATCGTCCTCGACGAGCCGACCACCGGGCTGGACCCGGGCAGCCGCCGCGAGCTGTGGGACGTCGTCCGCAGCCTGCGCGACGCCGGGACGACCGTCCCGCTCACCACCCAGTACCTCGAGGAGGCCGACGAGCTCGCCGACCGCGTCTCCGTCCTGCGCGACGGCGCCGTCGTCGCCGAGGGCACGCCGGCGGAGCTCAAGAGCTCCGTGGGCCAGGAGGTGGTCGAGGTGCGCGGCCCGGACGGCGAGGTCCTGCACGCGGAGCCGACGGACGGCAGCCCCGCCGGGCTCCGCCGGGCGCTGGACGCCATCGACGCCCTCGGTGTGCGCGGCGAGCTCCACCTGCGCCGGCCGACCCTCAACGACGTCTTCTTCGCCCTCACCGAGCCCGCCACCCCCACCCTCACCGGAAGGACCTCGTCATGAGCGCCCTCACCGCCGCTCCCACCGCCCGTCCGCTCCGGCCGGGCACGGAGGAGGCCGTCTTCGTCGGCCGCAGCCTGCGGCACAGCCTGCGGAACGTCGAGGCGCTGCTCATGGCCGTCCTGCTGCCGGTCCTCCTCATGCTGCTCTTCGTCTACGTCTTCGGGGGCGCCATCGACCCCGGAGGCGGGTACGTCGACTACGTCGTGCCCGGCATCATCCTGCTGTGCGCCGGCTACGGGGCGGCCTCCACCGCGGTCGACGTCGCCACCGACGCCGCCTCGGGGATCATGGACCGCTTCCGCACGCTGCCGATCCGCAGCTGGGCCGTCGTCACGGGGCACGTCGTCGCGAGCCTCGTCCGCAACCTGCTGGCCACCGCGATCGTCGTGGGCGTGGCCGTCCTCGTCGGCTTCCGTCCCACCGCGGACGTCGCCGAGTGGACGGTCGCGCTGCTCGTCGTCGCCGTCTACGTCCTCGCCATCACCTACCTGTACGCCGCGATCGGCCTCGCCACCGGCAGCCCCGAGGCCGCCACCGGCTACGGCTTCGTCCTGCTCTTCCTGCCGTACCTGTCCACCGCCTTCGTCGGCGCCGACACCCTGCCGACGTGGCTGCGCGGCTTCGCGGAGCACCAGCCCGTCACACCGGTCATCGAGACGCTGCGGAGCCTGCTCATGGGCACCGAGGCGGGCGGCGCGCCGGCGCTCGCGGCCCTGTGGCTGGGCGGCATCCTCCTCGTGGCGGTCCTCTGGGCGGCCGCCCAGTTCCGCCGCCGCGCCGGGCGGCGCTGAGGCGGCGCACATCCCGCCGCACGGCCGTCACGGCCCCGCCAGCCGGCGCAGACGCTGCGCCTCGACCTCGTAGCGGGAGCCGCGGCCCGCTCCCGTGGCGAAGAAGCGGCGCCGCAGCGCGCCCTCGACCGCGACGACGCTCCCCTCCCCCACCCGTCCCGCCACCCGGCGGGTGCGCCCGCTCCAGCAGGCGACGTCGATGGTGTCGACGCGGGCGCGTCCCTCCGCACCGTCCGGCCGGGGGACGACGAGCCGGAAGGTCGTGAGGCTGTCCCCGCTGGGCAGCTCCCGCTCCACGACGTCCCCGCTCACCCGCCCGACGAGGCTGACGGCGTTGTGCCCGACCTGGTCACTGGTCATCTCGTGCTCCTCTCCGGGGCGAGCATGCTGCAGCGAGAACCACGCCGGCGGCGCGGGACGGCCGCGCGGTGGACCGGCGCGCCGGCCGCATGACTGTGGAGCACCGCCGACGGTGCTCCACAGGCGGAGCACGGTGACGGGGCCTCCACAGTCGGCACGGGTGCGCTGACCGGCGGCCGGCGGGACCTGCCAGTGTCCCCGCATGACGACCAACGACGCAGAACGGATGACGACCGACGTGTGGGGCCGCCCGGTCCTCGACGACGGACCGCAGCTCGGGCCGCTCAACAGCGACGAGACGGCCTGGCCGGCCGTCCCCATGCTCGTCCTCAGCGACGACGACGTGATGACCTGTGCCACGGAGTTCGCCCGGGCCTTCAGCAGCGAGTACTTCTTCACGGTCTGGCTCATCGTGCTCGACGAGCACGGGTGGACGACCAAGGATGCCGCCGAGCTGCTCGACATGCCGCCGCGGCCTCCTGAAACGGGTGTCCACAGCCTGCTGGGACGCATCAGCACCGAGCTGGAGGAGCGGGTTCCCGGCTGCTCCGTCGTCGTGGCGATCGCCTCACCCGACGGCGGGGACCGCAGCACGCGCGAGCTCACCTGGGCGTGGGCCCTGCTCGACGCCGCTCGCGACCACGGGCTTCCCGTACGCGGGGTCGTCGCCGTCGGCGCCCACCGGGCGCGACTGCTGCACACCTCGGTGCCGACGTGACGTGGCTCAGCCTGCGGCGGGGCCGGGGGCCGCCTCGTCGATGGCGAGGAGGGTGTCGGCGTCCGGCTCCCACAGGCCGGCCGCGACGTTCTGCTCCACCTGCTCGGGGCTGCGCGCCCCGGCGATGACGCTGGCGACACCGGGCTGGGCGGCGAGCCCGCCCATCGCGAGGGTGATGAGGGAGACACCGGCCTGCTCGGCCACGGCCGCGAGGGCCTCGATGCGGTCGAAGTCGGCATTCTCCAGCCGCTCGGGGCGCTTCTCCAGACGGCTGCCGGCGGGCGCCGGCTCACCGCGCCGGTACTTGCCGGTGAGCAGGCCGGAGGCGAGCGGCCAGTACGGGAGGATCCCGGCGCCGACGTGCGCGGCGGCGGGGACGACCTCGGCCTCGAGGTCCCGGGAGAGCAGCGAGTACGCGTTCTGCACGGAGACGAAGGGGGTGAGCCCCGCCGTGCGGGCCGTCCAGTCGGCGTCGACGAGCTGCCACCCGGAGAAGTTGGAGCAGCCGACGTAGAGGACCTTCCCCTCGCGGACGAGGTCGTCCAGCGCGCCGAGCGTCTCCTCGAGCGGGGTGACGGGGTCCGGACGGTGGAGCTGGTAGAGGTCGATGTGGTCGGTGCGCAGGCGACGCAGCGAGCCCTCGACGGCCCGGCGGATGTAGCGGCGTGAGCCCCGCACGCCGTGGTCCTCGCCGTTGAGCCCGCGGGTGTCCATGCCGAACTTCGTCGCGACGACGACCTCGTCCCGGCGCCCCTCCAGCGCGGCGCCGAGGAGCGCCTCACCCTGGCCCGGCTCCCCGCCGTAGACGTCGGCGGTGTCGAACAGGGTGATACCCGCCTCAACGGCAGCGCTCACCACGCGCGGGACGTCGTCCGGCGGTAGGGTCGCTCCGAAACTGTTGCACCCCAGGCCGACAGCGGACACCACGAGGCCGCTGGACCCCAGCTGGCGATACGTCATCTCGGTCACACCGGGACCCTACCCGGGGAAGGTCTGCGGGACCTTCACAGGACTTTCACCACGACCGTGGAACAACTCGAGACCATCGTTCGTTGGGCCCAGTAGAAGCTTGCACACCGGCGCGTTCGCAGCGCGCCCGAGAGGAGACGCGTCATGGCAGATCGATCACTGCGCGGAGTCGGGATCGGCGCGAAGAGCCTGGAGAGCGAGGTCGGGGTCCAGTACGCCGAGCGCACCGAGGCCCACTACGAGTGCCCCAACGGCCACACCATCGTCCTGCCCTTCGCGGCCGAGGCCGAGATGCCGGCCCTCTGGGAGTGCCGCTGCGGTGAGGAGGCGCTGCTGCGCGACGCCACCCGCCCCGAGCCCACCAAGCCGGTCAAGAAGCCGCGTACGCACTGGGACATGCTGCTCGAGCGCCGCACCATCCCCGAGCTGGAGGAGCTGCTCACCGAGCGGCTGGAGCTGCTGCGCAGCGGCCAGCTGCGTCGCCGCAGCGCCTGACCCGCACCACGCCGAACGGCCCGCAGGCCTCGCCTGCGGGCCGTTCCGCATGCTCAGCGCCGGCGCAGCAGGGCCGCCAGCTGGCGGCCGCGGTGGGACAGGCCCCACGCCGTCGTGCGGACGAGTGCCTCGGTGATGATCGCGCGGCTCATCTTCGACACGCCCTCCGCGCGCTCGACGAAGCTGATCGGCACCTCGGCCACGCGTCCGCCGGCCCGGTGCACGCGCCAGGTCATGTCCACCTGGAAGCAGTAGCCCTGCGACTCGATCTCCCCCAGCGGGAGCGCCTCGAGCACCTCGGCCCGGAAGACCCGGAACCCCGCGGTGGCGTCCCGCACCGGCAGCCCGAGAGCGAGCCGCACGTACGTGTTGGCCCCGCGGGAGAGCAGCTCGCGGTGGCGGGGCCAGTTGACGACCGCTCCCCCGGGCACCCAGCGTGACCCGATGACGAGGTCAGGGGCGTCCGGCCGCTGCGCGCGGGCGAGCAGCTCGGGCAGCTGCTCGGGCCGGTGGGACCCGTCCGCGTCCATCTCGACGACGAGCTCGTAGCCGCGCTCCAGCGCCCACTGGAAGCCGGCGACGTAGGCGCGGCCCAGCCCCTGCTTGCCGGGCCGGTGCAGGACATGGACCTGGTCGTCACGGGCCGCGGCGGCGTCGGCGACCGCGCCGGTGCCGTCGGGGCTGCTGTCGTCGACGACGAGGACGTCCGCCTCGGGCACGGCGCGGCGAGTGCGCTCCAGCGCAGTCGGCAGCGACTCGCGCTCGTTGAAGGTCGGGACGATGACGAGCGTCCTCACGCCGTCCTCCGTCGCTGCCGGCGCTGCCGGAAGGTGGCGAGCACGCCGGCCGCGGTGGCGACGGTCGCGAGGGCGGCTGCCGCGAGCGTCGGCCACTCCCCCAGCCGGTCGGCGACCGTCAGCGAGGTGCGCAGCGGCAGGTCGGCGACGAAGCGGTCGGCGGTGAACAGCCCGGAGGACTGGGTGACGACCCCGTTGGGCGAGATGACGCCACTGACCCCGACGGTGGAGATCTGCACTGTCGACCGGCCGTGCTCCACGGCCCGGAAGACGGACATCGCCAGCTGCTGGGTCGACTCCTGGGTGTAGCCGAAGGAGGCGTTGTTCGTCGGGACGACGATGAGCTCACCACCAGCGAGGACCGCGTCGCGCATGAGCCCGGCGTAGGCGACCTCGAAGCAGATCCCCACCGCGAGGTCGACCACCCGCTCGAGGCGCGGGCTGTCGAGCTCGATGATCCCGACCTCCTCGCCGGCCAGCATGTCGATGGACACGAGGTCGACGGCGTCGGTCACCTTCCGCGCGATGTCCCGCAGGGGGATGTACTCCGCGAAGGGGGCGGGGTGCTGCTTGGCGTAGACGTCGACCTGGCCCTCGCCCGGTGCCCAGAGGATCGCCTCGTTGTACCGGTGGTCCTCCTCGTAGCGCTGCCCGCCGACGAGGATCGGCGCGTCCACGGCGCGGGCGGCCCGCTCGACGAGCCGGCCCGCCTCGCCGTCCACGCGGGGGTCGATGTCGGTGGAGTTCTCCGGCCACAGGACGACGTCGAGCTCCCCCGGCTCGACGTCCTCGAGCAGTGCCTCGGTGCCGGTGACGTGCCGTTCGAGGACGTCGCGGCGGACCGCGAAGGCGTCCAGCCCGGGACCGGGCACGTTGCCCTGGACGGCACCGACGCGCAGCGTGCCGTTCTCGGCGCGCGTGTCGACGGGCACGACGAAGCCCGTGGCGACGAGCCCGGCGGCCACGACGAGCGCGCCGCTGGCCCGTCCCACCCGGACGTGGCGCAGGTGGCTCAGCGCCAGGGCCAGCAGCGCCCCGGCAGCGACGACGACGCCGGAGACGAGCGGCTCACCGCCGAGCGAGGCCATCCGCAGCAGCGGCCCGGTGGTCTGGGAGAAGGCGAGCTTGCCCCACGGCATGCCGCCGAAAGGCACCAGTCCGCGCGCCGCCTCGGTCGCCACCCACAGGCACGCGACGACGAGGACGCCGAGCGCGGGGTGGCGGGCGACCGGGCCCCAGCGGCGGGCCAGCACCCACGCCGCGGCGAAGACCGCGACGAAGAGTGCCTCGGCGACGCCGAGCAGCACCCACGGCACCGCGCCGGCGGCCTCCTCGGCCCACCACAGGTGGATGAGGAAGAAGACCGCGCCCCACAGCCAGCCGTAGGCGAAGGCGCGCGGCGCGGTGGCACCACGCAGCGCGAGAAGGAGCAGGGCCACGCCCACCGGCGCGAGCGGCCACCACGAGCGCCCGGGGAAGGCCGCCTCGGTCGCCAGGGCCCCGAGGATGCTGAGGAGCATGGCGACGGGAGCACTGAGCGGGGGCACCAGACAAGGATAGGTGCCCGGGAGGGCCGGACCGGCCGACCGCCTCGGAGGTGCGGACGTGACCGACCCGCGTGTCCTTCGGACCGACGCTGCGGGGGCAGCATCGTTATCTACTGAACACGCGGGCCTGGCCACTGTCCGCCGCTGCGCTCGTCCCGGCCAGCTCGACGGCGGGCGGAACGGGCGGGCGGTACGAGAGTTGAAACTAGTGCCCAGGGCCGCACGCTTCAAGCCCGCGAAACCGCAGGTCAGACGCATGCACGCAGGTCAGCGGCGGTGCGCCGGGCCGCCCGTGATCTTCCCGTGACCGGCGTGTCGCGCGGGCGTGTCGTGGGGTGTCTCACACCCGTCACTCCAGCACCGCTCAGACGCTGGACCAGGCGACGACACCGCGGCGCACGAGCTCGATCGCCCGGCGGGCGGTGCGGCGGCCCTCGGCCTCGGGCGCGGCCGTGGCGAGCTGGTCGAGGACGTCGAGGATCTGCTTGCACCACCGGACGAAGTCCCCGGCCCCGATCTCGGTCCCCTCGAGGACCGAGTCGAGCGCTGCTCCCCTCGCCCACTGGTGGACGACGGCGACGATTCCCGCGTCCACCGGCCCGGAGGACGGTACGCCGTGCTGCGACTCGCGCTCGGCGAGCTCGTCGGAGAGCCGCACGGTCTGCCGCACGGCCTCCCCCAGCGCCCCGCTCCCACCACCGGTGGGCGCGCTGGCCGCGTCGTTGCGCGCGGTGTAGACGACGGTCGAGACGACTGCGGCGAGCTGGGCGGCGTCGAGGCCGGCCCACACGCCGCGGCGCAGGCACTCGGCGAGGACAAGGTCCTTCTCCGCGTACAGCCGCGCGAGCCAGCGGCCGTTGTCGGTGACGACGAGGCCGCCCTCGCCGTCGGGCTCGAGGTAGCCGAGCTCGCCGAGCAGCGCGCAGACCTTGTCGAAGTCGCGCGCGATCGAGGAGGTGCGGGTCTCGATGCGCTGGAGGAGGCGCTGGTGCTCGGCGTCGAGGGTCGCCCACCGGTTCGCCCAGCGGGCGTGCTCCTCGCGGTCGGAGCACGCGTGGCACGGGTGGGCGCGCAGCTGGCGGCGCAGCTCGTCGATCTCCTCGCCCAGGTCCGCACCCGCCTGGCCGGCGCGCGAGACCGGCTGCGCGGGCGGGGCGGCCTGGACCGCGCTGCGCAGCCGGGCGGCCAGGTCGCGGCGCTGGCCGGCGTCCCGGAGGTTGGCGTGCTTGGGCACCGGCACGGTGGCGACGGTCGTGGCGCCGTGGGGCAGCTCGGTGCTCGTCAGGGTACGCACGCGCGGCTCGGGGGTGAGCACCCGGACCACCGGGGAGTCGAGGCGGTCGGCGTCGACGTCGAGCACCAGCGCCCACAGCGTGCGCCGCCCGCGGCGGTACTCGAGGACGTCACCGCGGCGCACGGCGGCGAGGGAGGCGTGGACGGCGCGCTGCGCGGCCCGCGACCGCTCGCGGGAGCGGTCCTTCTCGAGCTCGCTGATCCGCCGGCGCAGCCGCGCGTACTCGGTGAAGTCGCCGAGGTGGCAGGTCATCGCCTCGGCGTAGCCCGCCAGGGCCTCCTCGTTGCGCCGTGCCTGGCGCGCCAGGCCGACGACGCCGCGGTCGGCCTGGAACTGGGCGAAGGAGCTCTCGAGGATCTCCCGCGCCTGGGGGTAGGCGAGCGTCCCGAGGAGGTTGACGGCCATGTTGTAGGTGGGGTGGAAGCTCGAGCGCAGCGGGTAGGTGCGGCGCGAGGCGAGCCCGGCGAGGGCGCCGGGGTCGACGTCCTCGCCGTAGAGGACGATGGCGTGCCCCTCGATGTCGATGCCGCGCCGCCCGGCGCGCCCGGTGAGCTGGGTGTACTCCCCGGGCGTGAGTGCCGCGTGCGCGGTGCCGTTCCACTTGTCCAGCCGCTCGAGGACGACGGAGCGGGCGGGCATGTTGATTCCCAGCGCCAGCGTCTCGGTGGCGTAGACGACCTTGACCAGGCCGGCGGCGAAGAGCGCCTCGACCGTCTCCTTGAACACGGGCAGGAGGCCGGCGTGGTGGGCGGCCACGCCGCGCTGCAGCGCCTGGGACCACGCGTGGTAGCCGACGACGGCGAGGTCCTCGGGCGGCAGGGCCGCGCAGCGCTCCTCGACGACCTGGGCGATGGCGCGGGCCTCGGCGGCGTTGGTCAGCCGCACCCGGGAGCGCAGGGTCTGCTCGACGGCGGCCTCGCAGCCGGCGCGGGAGAAGACGAAGACGATGGCCGGCAGCAGCCCCGCCTCGTCGAGCCGCTCGACGACGACGGGCCGCGGCGCCGGGCGGACGTGGCCCAGCCGGGCGGGCGGGCGACCCCGACCGCCCCGCGCGTCACGCCGTCGCCCGGACGGCGCGGAGCCGGTGCGCGCGGCGCGCCGCACCGCCTCGAGGAGCTCGGGGTTGATCGGCGGGTTGGGACCGGGGTCGGTGGGGTCGACCCGGGCGCTGTAGAGGTCGAGGACGCGGTCGCGGACCATGACGTGCTGCCACAGCGGCACGGGCCGGTGCTCGGAGACGACGACGGCGGTGTCCCCTCGGACCATGGTGAGCCAGTCGCCGAACTCCTCGGCGTTGGAGACGGTGGCCGACAGCGACACGAGGAGGACGTCGTCGGCGAGGTGGAGGATGACCTCCTCCCACACCGGCCCGCGGAAGCGGTCGGCGAGGTAGTGGACCTCGTCCATGACGACGTAGCCGAGGTCCGCGAGCGTGGGCGAGCCCGCGTAGAGCATGTTGCGCAGGACCTCGGTCGTCATGACGACGACGTCGGCCTCCCCGTTGATCGTCGTGTCCCCGGTGAGCAGCCCCACCCGGCTCTCCCCGTGGGCGGCGACGAGGTCGAGGTACTTCTGGTTGCTCAGCGCCTTGATCGGCGTGGTGTAGAAGGTCTTGCGCCCGGTGCGCAGCCCGAGGTGGACGGCGAACTCCCCCACGACCGTCTTGCCCGCGCCCGTGGGCGCCGCGACGAGGACGCTGCGGCCCTCCTCGAGCTGCTCGCATGCCTCGCGCTGGAAGTCGTCGAGCTGGAAGCCGATGCCCGCGGCGAAGGCGGCGAGCTCGCTGCGCTCGGCGCGGGCGCGCCTGCGGGCGGCGGCGTAGCGCTCGGCGGGGCTCGGCTCGGCGGACGGGTCCGGCGCCGGGGCCTCGGGCTCCGGGCGGCGCTTGCGTCGTGGACTCACCCTTCGACTGTATGCGCCAGTACCGACAGTGCACGTGGGTGGACGTCGCACTGCAGCGGGAGCGCGGTGAGCGGCTCGCCGTCGACGATCGCCACCGGCGGGTTGGCGCCCAGCGCCGCGAGCGGCTCGAGACGCACGGAGCGGGCCCGGCGGACGGTCACGGCGGGGTGGTCCACGTGCCGCCCCGAGAACAGGAGCGGGAAGAGGCGGACGACGGCGGAGCGCGAGAGCCCGCGGGCGACGACGAGGTCGAGCAGGCCGTCGTCGGCCTCGGCGCCCGGTGCCACCCGCATGCCGCCGCCGAACAGCGGGGTGTTGGACACGGTGACGAGCGTGGCGTCCTGCTCCCACGTCTCGCCGTCGGCGGTGATCCGGAAGCCGTAGGGGCGGAAGGCGGAGAGCTGGCCGAAGACCGCTCGGACGTAGCGCCCGCCGTCGCGGGGCCAGCGCAGCCGCGCGGCGTGGTGGGTGACCGCGGCGTCCAGGCCCGCGCACAGCGAGCTCACGTACCAGCGGCTCGTCGGCTCCCCGGGGGTGCTGACGGCGACGGCGTCGACCTGGCGGACGCCGTCGCCGGCGGTGAGCGCGCGGTGCAGGACGGCGAGGGAGGCGGGGACGTCGTGGACGGGCAGGCCGAGGGCGCCGGCGATGTCGTTACCGCTGCCGACGGCGACGATGCCGAGGGGCACACCGGTGCCGGCGAGGACGTTGGCGCCGAGGTTGACCATGCCGTCCCCGCCGACGACGACGACCGCGTCCAGCCCTTCGGCGAGGGCGGCACGGGCGCGGGACAGGGCGTCGGCGTAGTCCCGGCCGGTGAGGTCGAGGGGCGCGTGGCCGGCAGCGGCGAGTCCGTCGAGGACGGCGCTGCGAGAGCGGGCCGCCCGGCCGCGGCCCGCCGTCGGGTTGCAGACGACGCCGACGCGGCGGCTCACGCGTCGGGCCCGAGGAGCTCCGCCTCGTGGGCGGCCCGGCGCCGCTCGGCCCGCCGGTCGTGGAGCGCGGCGATGCCGACGGCGGCGAAGTACAGCGCGCACATGGGCACGGCCAACGCGATCATCGTCCACGGGTCAGGGGTGGGACTGGCGATGCCGGCGAAGACGAAGACGAGGAGCACCGCCCAGCGCCACCCCGCGAGGAGCGTGCGCGCCGAGACGAGCCCGATCGCGTTGACGAGGACCATGACGAGCGGGATGAGGAAGGCGATGGCGAAGGCGAGGACCACCCGCATGACGAAGCGGACGTAGTCGGTCGCCGGCATGTAGTTCAGCGCGCCCTCGGGGGTGAACTGGGTGAGCACGCGGATCGCGTTAGGCAGCACCATCCAGGCGAGGGCGGCACCGGCGAGGAAGAGCGGCACCCCGGCGATGACGAACATGATGCTGCGGCGCTTCTCGCTGCGCGTGAGGCCCGGGGCGATGTAGGCCCACACCTGGTAGAGCCACCACGGGCTGGCGACGAACACCGCCAGCCACAGCGACACCCGGACCTGCATGTCGAAGGCGGCGGCGGGGCTGGTGAAGTTGAGCGCCGCGGACAGCCCGGCGTCGTCGACCGCACGGACGGGGGCCTGGATGGCGTCGAAGACCGGCTCGTAGAAGAACCAGCTGACGACGGCCATGACGGCGATGCCCGCCAGCGCGAGCAGGACGCGACGGCGCAGCTCGCGCAGGTGCTCCACCAGCCGCATGCGGCCCTCGGGGTCGCGGGCGCGCCGCGTCCTCAGTGCCACGGGGTCCTTGTCCTGCGGTGCGTGCTAGCGGCCCGCCCCACCCGGTGGGGTGCTGCCGGGGTCGTCGGCGGACGGCGGCGCCGTCGTCGGGTTGGGCGTGGTGCTCGGGGAGGTCGGGCCACCGGACACGGGACCGGAGGGCGGCGGCGTGGCGTCGTCCTCACGCAGCTCGCTCACCTCCTTCTTGAAGATCTTGAGCGACTTGCCGATGCTGCTCGCCACGTCCGGCAGTCGCTTCGCGCCGAAGATCAGCACGATGACGAGGACGATGATGAGGATCTGCCACAGTGAGGGGGGTCGCATGACGTGCCTTCGCGTCGGGTCCGGGGATGTCGAGTCTACGCCGCGCGCTCAGCGCAGCCCGAGCCGGCGCCAGCGCGCCACGCCCAGCTCGGCGCGGGCCGCGCGCCGCTCGCGCCGGGCACGGAGGTTCGCGGCGCGCCGGTGGCGGGCCTCGGCGACCTCGGCGGGCGGTGCGAGGTAGGCGGGGACGATCGGGGCCGGCGGCTCGGCGCCGGTGACCGCGGCGAGCCGCTCGCTCAGCTGCTCGAGGCCGCGCAGCTCGGCGAGCAGGGCCTTGCCGCGCCGCCACAGTCCCAGGCCGATGAGGGCGTACAGGGCCAGCGCGGCGAGCACGAGGAGGAGCCAGAGCCACCAGGTCATGAGCCCGAGGATATGTCGTCGTAGGCGGCCAGGGCCTCGGCCGCCTGCTGCGCGACGGCTGCGGCCAGCTCCGGCGGCGCCACGGCCCGCACCTCGGCGCCCAGCCCGAGGACGACGTTGGCCAGCCACGCCGGGTCCGCCACGCGCAGGCGCACCCGCATCCCGCCGTCGGGCAGGTCCTCGTGGTCGATGACGGGAACCCGCTCGGCCAGCCAGCGCGCCCGCGGGGCGAGCTCGAGCTCGGCGAGGAGGTCGTCGTCGTCGAGCTCGGGCTCGGTGCTGCGGCCGGTGGCCTCGGGCGGGTGCACGGCTGCCGTCTCGAGCACCTGCGCGGCAAGGACGCGGTCGAGACGGAAGTGGCGCAGCCCGGCGACCCGGTGGCACCAGGCGCGCAGGTACCAGCGGCTGCCGTCCCACACGAGCTCGAGGGGGTCGACGTCCCGCTCGCTCACGACGTCGGCCGCCGACACGTAGCGCAGGTGCAGCTGGCGCCCCGTGGCCAGGGCCTGGCGGACGGGCGCGAGCGCGGCGCTCGCGTCGCTCACGTGGACGTCCACGGCCTGGGCGGCGCGGGCGGCTTCCCCCGCGGCTGCGGTGAGCTTGGCGGTGGTGCTGCGCAGGACCTCGTCGTCGATGCCGCCGTCGGCGCTCAGCGCCTCCAGCGGCTTGAGCGCGACGAGCAGGGCGAGGGCCTCGTGGGCCCCCAGGCGCAGCGGGCGGTCCATGCCGCGCGGGTTGGTCAGCGTGAGGACCTGGCGGTCGTACTCGTCGGCGGCGAAGTCGATGAGGTCGTCGGGCAGGTAGCCCGGCGTGCCGGTGACCCACAGGAGGTTGACGTCGGCGAGGACCTGGCGCTCGCTCACCGCGAAGTGCGCGGCGACGTCGGCGACCGGGACGCCCGGGTTCTCCCCGAGGTAGGCGATGAGCGCGAGCAGCCGGGTGAGGCGCTCGCCGGTGGTCTCAGCCACGGACGACCTCCCCCAGGGCGGCGACGGCGCGCAGCCGCCCGACGACGTCCTCGCGCAGCTCCGGCGGGTCGAGGACGAGGACGGCGGGCCCGTAGGACGCGATCTCGGCGGCGAGGGACACGACGTCGTCCGTCTCGACGACGACGACGTCACGCCCGTCCCGCTCCCCGCGCTCCTCGACGGCGCGGGCACGCAGCGCGGCGCCCCGCTCGGGGAGCACGGCGAGGACGGCGCGCACGCGGCCCCCGCCGCTGCCGGCGAGGATGGCCTGGGCGTCGTGCTCGGGGACCTCGAAGGCGCCGGTGGGGCCGGTGGGGCGGACCGCGCCGACGACGCGGGAGAGGCGGAAGACGCGCGGGGCGCCGCGGTCGACGTCGTGGCCCACGAGGTACCAGCCGCGGTCACGGCTCACCAGGCGCCACGGCTGGACGCAGCGGGAGGTCTCCGCCCCCGTGGAGGCGGCGCGGTAGGTGAAGGTCACCGCCTGGCGGGCGCCGATGGCGTCGAGCAGCGGGCCGAGGGCGGTCTCGGCGGGCTGCACGCGCAGGGCGACGCCGAGGTGCGCGTCGGGGTCCGCGCCGGCGGCGACGGCGCGCAGCTTGGTGAGCCCGCGCCGGGCCGATCCGTGGAGGTGGGCGTCCTGCCAGACCGTCGCGGCCAGCGACAGCACGCCGATCTCGGCGGCGGTGAAGGTGACCTCGGGCAGCGAGTAACCGGCGGTGTCGAGGCGGTAGCCGACGGCGTCCTCGTGGACGGGGTCGACGTCGGTGACGATCGGCACGCCGAGCTGGCGCAGCAGGTCCTTGTCACGCTCGAACATCCGCTCGAAGGCGACGTCGTTGCTCGCGTCCCGGTAGCCGTTGACGGAGGCACGGACGTCGGCCTTGGTCAGCCGGCCCGGGGCGTGCCGGAGCGCGATGAGGAGGTCGAGCAGCCGCTCGGCCGGGTCCACGCGAGTCACGGCCCCACCGTACTTGCTGCCGGGCCTCTCCCCCGCACCGACAGCACACCTGGCGCCGGAGCCCGAGACGGTAGCGTGCGCAGGGTGATCTCCTGGCGTGACGGTGTGGTGAGGACGGTGCGCGGCTCCTGGGCCGGCGCCGTCGAGCTCGAGGTCGACCTCGACCGGCCGGCCGGGGACCGCTCCTCGGTGCGGGCCCTGGCCTACACGGGCCTGGTCGGCGAGCCGCATGTCGGCGACCGCGTGACGCTGACCGTCTCCGCGCTCGTCCGTGGGCTCGGCACCGGCGGCTACGCCATGGTCGTCGCCCTGCCCGACCGCCTCCCGGCCGACCCGCCTCCCGGTCCGGGACACGTCGTCAAGGCCCGCTACACGCCGCTGCAGCCGATGCTCCTCGGCGTGGACGAGCAGGAGTCGCCCTGGCACGAGCGGATGCGCGAGGCCGACGACCTGGGCGGGCTCGCCGTCGTCGTCGCCGACCTGCACTCCGCGCTGCCCGCTGTCCTCGCGGGCGTGCGGGCGGCCGGGGGCGAGCGGAAGGTCACCTACGTCATGACCGACGGCGGGGCGCTGCCGCTGGCCTTCTCCCGCTCCGTTGCACAGCTGCGCGAGGCGGGCTGGCTCGCGGCGACGATCACCGCGGGGCAGGCCTTCGGGGGCGACCTCGAGGCCGTCAACGTCCACACCGCACTGCTCGCGGCGAAGCACGTCGTGGGGGCCGACGTCGTCGTCGTCGCCCAGGGGCCGGGCAACCTCGGGACGGGGACGCGCTGGGGCTTCTCGGGGGTCGCGGCCGGCGAGGCGCTCAACGCGGCCGCGGTGCTCGGCGGGCGGCCCGTCGCCGCGCTGCGGGTGTCCGAGGCGGACCCGCGCGAGCGGCACCTGGGCGTGTCGCACCACTCGATGACCGCCTACGGCCGCGTCGCGCTGCGCCCGGCCGACGTCGTCGTGCCGGTCGGCGAGGGGCAGCTGTGGGAGCGGGTGCGCGAGCAGGCGGCCACCCTGTGCGAGCCGGTCGGCCACCACCGGCTCGTCGAGGTGCCCACCGACGGGCTGCGCGCGGCGCTCGAGGACTCCCCCGTGCGCCTGTCGACCATGGGCCGCGGCCTGGATGCGGACGAGGCCGCCTTTATCGCGTCCGCCGCGGCCGGTGCCCACGCCGCCGCGCTCACCGCCGGCTGACGGCGGCCCTGCCCGGTCAGTCCGGGTGGTCGGACTCGTGCAGCTGGACGAGCGCGGCCAGGCGGCCCACCTCGCGGCGGGCGTACTCGCCGTCGGCGGACTGGATCGCCATGACGGCGAGGGTCGTCCCGTCGGAGAGGTCGAGCTGTGCCCACGGACTGTTGGGTCCGAAGCGCACCTCGACCACCTGCGCCCACGCGAGCCGGCGGACCTTGACGAAGTTGCGGACGGTGAGCCCGTCGTCGTCGGGCACCGCGCGGACGGCCGCCTGGCGGAAGCACAGCCACGCGAGGACGACGGCCGTGAAGACGATCCCGACGACGTCGAACAGCGACATCGCGAGGTCGTTGGCGGCCATGACCGTGAAAAGGACCGGCGGGCCGAGGACGGTGAGGACGAGCAGGACCGAGGCCACCCACCGCGCCGCGCGCGGGCGGAACGGACGGAGGAGCTCGGCCGGCAGGGTCACAGCCGCGACGCGTGGATGGAGGTGACGATGATCGCCCGCGCCCCGACGTCGTACAGCTCGTCCATCACGCGGTTGGCGTCCTCGCGGCGGACCATGGCCCGCACGGCGCGCCAGTTGCCGTCGTGGAGCGGCGAGACGGTGGGCGACTCGAGCCCGGGGGTGACGGCGACGGCCTTCTCCACGTGCTCGACCGGGACGTCGTAGTCCATGAGGACGTAGCGGCGCGCGACGAGCACGCCCTGCAGGCGCCGGTCGAGGACGGCGACGGCGGCCTCGGCGGGACGGTCCGCCGGGCGGATGAGCACCGCCTCGGACTGGAGGATCGGGTCACCGAAGACCTCGAGCCCGGCCGCGCGCAGGGTGGAGCCGGTCTCTACGACGTCCGCGACCGCGTCGGCGATGCCGAGCTGGACCGAGGACTCCACGGCGCCGTCGAGGTGGACGACGCTCGCCTCGATGCCGCGCTCGGCGAGGTAGTTGCCGACGAGGACGTCGTAGCTCGTGGCCACGCGGGCCCCGGCAAGGTCCTCGACGGAGCGGATCGCGCCGGCGGGCGCGGCGAAGCGGAAGGTCGAGCGCGCGAAGCCCAGCGGCCGGTGCTCGACGGCGGAGGTGCCCGAGTCGAGGAGCAGGTCGCGGCCGGTGATGCCGACGTCCACGGTGCCGGAGCCGACGTAGACCGCGATGTCGCGCGGGCGGAGGAAGAAGAACTCGACCCCGTTGTCGGGATCGGGCAGGACGAGCTCGCGGTCGCGGCGGCGGCGGTAGCCGGCCTCGGCGAGCATCTGGGTGGCGGGCTCGGACAGCGAGCCCTTGTTCGGGACGGCGATGCGCAGCACGGGGATATGTCTCCGGGTCGGGTCGGTCAGAGCTTGCGGTAGACGTCCTCGAGGCTGATGCCGCGAGCGACCATCATGACCTGGACGTGGTAGAGCAGCTGGGAGATCTCCAGGGCGGTGGCGTCCTCGCCCTCGTACTCCGCGGCCATCCACACCTCGGCTGCCTCCTCGACGATCTTCTTGCCGATCGCATGGACGCCGGCATCCAGCTGGGCGACGGTCCCGGAGTTCTCGGGCCGCGTGTCCGCCTTGTGCTTGAGCTCGGCATACAGGTCGTCGAAGGTCTTCACACCGTCCAGTTTAGGCCCCCGGTCGGGAGCGGCCGGGGCAGCGTCCACGGTCAGCCGAGCGTCCGCACGGCCTCGGCGGGGTCGACCTCGCCCTCGAGCAGGCCCTGCTCGGCCATGAAGGTGGCCATCGCCTCCCAGCGGGCGGGATCGCTCGTGCCCGCCGCGCTGCCGTAGAGCGGGACGGTCGCCTCGACGGTGGCGAGGGCGGCCTCGCGCGCGGCCGGGTCGGCCAGGCCGGGGACGTGCTCGGCGGCGACGTCGACGGCGGCGGCCGGGTCCTCGACGACGTCCCGTACCCCGCGCATGGTGGCCTCGACGACGGCGGCCGTCGCGCCGTCGTCGGCGATGTCGTCGTTGGCGCCGATCCCGATGCCGACGAGGGGGACGTCCCCGAGCGGGATGGTGCGGACGTCGACGCCGGCCTGGGCGAACTGGACGGCGTCGTTGTTGGCGAAGCCCATGACGGCGTCAACGTGGCCGGCGCTGAGCGCGGCCTGCTGGGTGAAGCCGATGTGCTCGACGGCAACGTCGTCCTCGCTGAGGCCGGCCTCGGAGAGGAGCGCGAGAAGGCCGAAGTACGTCTCGCCGAAGGGGCCGGGGATGCCGACCGAGTGGCCGGCGAGGTCCGCGGCGCTGGTGATGTCGGAGTCGGCGGGCACGATGAGGACGACGGGGTACTCCTCGTAGAGCGTCGCGACGTTGACCACCGGGACGCCGGCCGAGCGCGCCTGCAGCATCTCGTCCCCGCCGGCGACGACGAGGTCCTCCTCCCCCGACTCCAGCGCCCCGAAGAGCGACTCGGAGGCGCCGTGGTGGCGCAGCGACACCTCGACGCCCGCGTCCTCGTAGTAGCCGCGCGCCTCGGCGACGTAGAAGGGCGCGAACTGGACGTCGGGGGTGTAGGTGAGGCCGATGACGAGCTCGCCTGCTTCGGAGGTGCCGGCGGTGTCCGGGGTCTTGGCCGGATCGGCGCAGGCGGCGAGGGCGAGGGTGGCGGCGGCGGTGAGGACGAGGGCGGTGAGGCGGCGGGTCACGGGGTGCTCCTGAGGCTGGGGTGGGCGGCGCGGCGGGCGCCGAAGCGGGTGCGGACGGTGGGGCGGTCGTCGACGGCGAGACGTTCGACGAGCCGCAGGGCGGCGTACATGACGACGGCGATCAGGGCCAGGACGGCGAGGGTGGCGAACAGGCCGGTGGTGTCGGCGGAGTTGGACTGGACGGACAGGACCATGCCGAGGCCCTCGCCGCCCATGACGAACTCCCCGACGACCGCGCCGGTCACCGAGAGGGTGAAGCCGTTGCGCAGGCCGGTGAGGAGGCTGGGCAGGGACATCGGGACCTCGATGTGGCGCAGCATCGACCAGCCGTGGGCGCCGTCGAGGCGGGCGGCGTCGACGACCTCGGGGTCGAGGGTGCGCAGGCCGAGGATCGTGGCGAGCAGGATCGGGAAGAAGACGAGCAGGGCGCAGAGCAGGACGATGGGCAGCAGCCCGTAGCCGATCCAGATGACGAGGAGCGGCGCGAGGGCGACCGCCGGCAGCGCCTGGGAGGCCGCGACGTAGGGCTGCAGGCCGGCCGCGGCCCAACGGTTGCGCGCGATGAGGTAGCCGAGCGGGAAGGCGACGGCGGTCCCCAGGACGCTGCCGAGCAGCGCCTCCACCCAGGTCACCCAGGTGTAGGAGAGCAGGCTGCCGGCGGTGACGTCGGTCCACAGCCGGGCGGCGACGGCGCTGGGCGCGGGGAGGAAGAACGGGGACACCGCGCCGGAACGGGCGACGAGCTCCCAGACGAGGAGCACGGCGGCACCGAGAGCGACGGGCGTGAGGAGCACGAGGCGGCGCGCGCGGCGGTGCGCGGCGAGCGTGCGCGCGAGCGGTGCCTGCTCCATCTCGTCCCTCCGGTCCACTGGTGGCGTGACCGGGGTCGACGAACGCGCAAGCGTCCGCGGCACCTCCGCCGACGGGTCGGCAAAGGCGCCCGTGCATCCTCCCATCCGGACTTTCACCGTCGGTCCTGGAGTTCCACCAGGTCAACCACCTCGGAAGGTGGGTCGCGGACTGTCACCGCCGGTTCGGAATCTCACCGACCCCGGAGCACGTTCTTGCAGCATCAAGCATGCCACAGGTGGATTTGTTCCCGGGCACGGGATGGGGTGCGAGGTCAGCGGGCGGCGGAGGCGAGCTCGCGCAGCGCGGTAACCTCGGCGTTCGGGTCCTCGGCGCCGTAGACGGCGGACCCGGCGACGAAGGTGTCCGCACCCGCGCGGGCGGCGATCGCGACGGTGTCACGCGAGATGCCGCCGTCGACCTGGAGCCAGATGTCGCGACCGGAGGCGTCGATCGCCTCGCGGGCAGCGGCGATCTTGCCGACCGTCGACTCGAGGAAGCGCTGACCGCCGAACCCGGGCTCGACGGTCATGACGAGGAGCATGTCGAGCTCCTCGAGGTAGTCGAGGTACGGCGTGATGTCGGTGGTGGGGCGCACCGCGACGGAGGCGCGGGCGCCGGCGTCCCGGATCTCCCGGGCGAGGCGGATCGGGGCGACCGAGGCCTCGGCATGGAAGGTGACCGAGGCGCAGCCGGCCTCGGCGTAGCCCCGCGCCCAGCGGTCGGGGTCCTCGATCATGAGGTGCGCGTCGACCGGGACGGGGCTGGCCGCGACGATCCGCTCAACCACCGGCAGCCCGACCGTGAGGTTGGGGACGAAGTGGTTGTCCATGACGTCCACGTGCACGAGGTCCGCGCCGGAGATCCGCCCGAGCTCGCCCGTGAGGTCGGCGAAGTCGGCGTTGAGGATGCTGGGAGTGATGCGTACGGCCACGGCTCCGAGCCTACCCATGCCGGGGGGAACCGGCCGGGCTGCTCGGCAGGCGCCGGATGTCAGTGGGCCCCTGAGAGGGTGTGACCAGCAGCACATCGGACGGCCCGTGAGGGGCGGGCGATGGGCTCGAATGTCAGAGGTCGCTGACAGGATGTGACCAACAGCACACCAAGGGTGCGAGGGAGGTGGGGACGATGACCACGGACATGGTCGACGGCACGGCGTCCGCACCTGAGCGCGCACCGGATGGGGTCGACGCGCTGGCCGAGGTTCTCGCCGCCGTCGGTGGCCTGGAGGGCACGAGCTGGCACGAGGTCGATGGCCACCGCCTGCACAAGGGGTTGGCGCTGCTGGAGTCGCTGGAGCGTCAGCTGTCGGGTGTGCGGGCGGCGATGCTGGCGACGATCGAGGCGAACGGGCTGTGGGCGCTGGAGGGTCAGCGGACCTTTGCCGCGTGGCTGCGGACGAGGACGGATGCGACGGCGCAGGGGGCGGCGCGGCAGGTGCGTCAGGCGCGGGCGCTGCGGGACCTGCTGCCGCGGGCGCGGGCGGCGCTGGCGCAGGGGCGGATCAGTGAGGAGCACGTCAGTGTGCTCGTGCGCGGGGCGATCACCACCACCCGGCAGCGGATGCAGCTGACCGACGAGGAGCTCGGTGAGGGCTTCCTGGTGGAGCAGGCCGAGCAGATGGACGCCACGTCCTTCGCCAAGCTCGTCGCCACCTGGGCCATCGCCGCCGACCCCGAGGCCGCCGACCGGGCCTGGCGGGAGGACGGGGCCAAGGAGCAGCTCACGCTGTCGCGGACGATGGACGGCTACCACCTCAACGGGTGGCTCGACGAGCTGTCCGGTCAGACCGTCGACACCGCACTACGCGCACACATGGGCCGCAAGGCCAAGGGGGACGAGCGCACCCCGGCCCAACGGCGGGCGGCGGCACTGACGTCGCTGGCCCGCCAGTCGCTGGATGCCGGGGAGCAGGGCAAGGGTGCCCGCATCCGCCCCCACGTCACCGTCACCACCGACCTCGACACCCTGCGCGCGCTGGCCGCGGCCACCGGCTCACCCCAGCCCCCGGTCACCACGAGTGGGCGGGAGCACGAGGCCGGTGGGGAGCTCGGCTTCTGGGAGGAGGCGCAGTTCACCGCCCCCGGTGGCCCGCGCGACCCGAACCGGCCCGCCGGTGACCCGTTCCAGCTCTCCCCGGAGGCCAAGGAGTGGATGGACGCCTGGGAGCCGGGTGACACCCACGTCATCTCCACCGCCATCGACCCCCGAGCCATCACCGGCATCACCCCCGCCACCCTGGAGGACGGCACCCCGGTCCCGCCGGCCATGCTGGCCCGCCTGGTGTGCGAGTCGTCCCTGTCGCGGGTGGTGTTCGGACCCGACTCCACCGTTTTGGATGTGGGGCGGGAGCAGCGGATCTTCCCCGCCCACATGGTGCGGGCGATCATCGCCCGCGACCGGCGCTGCCAGTACCCCGACTGCGACCAACCACCCGGGGTTGGGGAGATCCACCACTCCCTGCAGTGGTACCGCGACGGCGGCAACACCTGCGTCGAGCACGGGATCCTGCTGTGCTGGCACCACCACGACTGGGTCCACGCCTACGGCATCACCATCGCCCGCGCCCACGGCCGCTGGTACTTCTACACCCGCCACGGCCAGCTCATCACCGCCAAGCACGAACAGACCTAGAAACCCCAGGGGACAGGTCTGCCCACCACCCGGTGGAAGCCGGCGGCGGCTGAGCCGTGCCAGCGCGCGGGGTCAGACGTCCTTGCGGAGCAGCGCGAGGAACATCGCGTCGGTGCCGTGGAGGTGGGGCCACAGCTGGATGTCGGGCCCCTCGCCCAGGTGGGGCAGCTCGCTGCCCGTCGCCTCGGTGAGCGCGGCGCGCGCGTCGAGCCGGGTGACGTCCTGGCGGCTGCGCAGCACGTCCTCGACGACGGCGCTCGTCTCGGCGAGGTGCGGGGAGCAGGTGACGTAGGCGACCACTCCCCCGGGGCGCACCGCCTCGAGCGCCGACTCGAGGAGCTCGCGCTGAAGGGACGTCAGGCCCGGCACGTCGCTCGGCTGGCGGCGCCAGCGCGACTCGGGCCGACGCCGCAGCGCGCCCAGGCCGGTGCACGGGGCGTCGACCAGCACGCGGTCGTACACGCCGGGCTCGGCGGGGCCGACCTCACGGCCGTCGCCCGTACGCACCTCGACCGTGTCGCGCAGCGCCGCGGTCGACTGGCGCACCAGTCGCGCCCGGTGCGGGGCGACCTCGTTGGCGAGGAGCTGGACACCGCGCTCGGCGGCGATCGCGCCGAGCAGCGCGGACTTGCCGCCGGGGCCGGCGCACAGGTCGAGCCAGCGGGCCTCCTCCTCCCCGTCCGGGCCGGGCTGCACCGGGGCAGCGGCCAGCGCGAGGGCGACGAGCTGGCTGCCCTCGTCCTGGACCCCGGCCAGTGCGTCCCGTACCGCGGGAAGCGAGGCGGGGTCACCGCCAGCCAGGCGCAGGGCGGTCGGCGCCCAGCTGCCGGGCGTCCCCTGCTCCCCCAGGGTCTGCGTCACCTGCTCGGCCAGCTCCTCCGGGGAGACGAGGCCGGGGCGCGCGACGAGCGTGACCGCGGGCGGGGTGTTGTCGGCCTCGAGCAGCTCGGCGAGCTCCTCGGCGGGCCGGTCGGCGGCCCGAAGGGAGGAGCGCAGGGCCCTGA
Organism: Georgenia phoenicis; assembly: GCF_047302425.1. Lineage (NCBI taxonomy): Bacteria > Bacillati > Actinomycetota > Actinomycetes > Allobogoriellales > Allobogoriellaceae > Georgenia > Georgenia phoenicis. Next base: position 2,241,340 of record NZ_CP154855.1, read on the forward strand.
CCACCCAGGCGGGGTGGGACTCGACGGCGGCGAGGTAGGCGCCGTCGTCGGGGATCTCGGATCGGAGCTGAGCGAGCCAGGTGTCGAGGTCCTGGCGGCCGACGGCGCGGAGCACGGCGTTGGCGAAGCCGCTCGCGCCGGTGCCGACGCGGGCACGCACGAGGTTGACGGTCTGCGAGACGGCCGCGTGCGAGGGTACGCGCATGCCGAGGAGCTGGTGCGCGCCCATCCGCAGGAGGTCGAGGACGGGTGGGTCGAGCTGCTCGAGCGGTCGGCCGTTGGTGCAGCGGGCGAGGATCGCGTCGTAGCGGCCGCGCAGGCGGAGCGTGCCGTAGACGAGCTCGGTGGCGAAGGCGGCGTCGCGGCCGGTCAGCCCACGCTCGCGCAGCACCTTGGGCAGGACGAGGTTGGCGTAGGCGTCGCTCGTCGCGACGGCCTCGAGTGCGTCGGCCGCTGCGGTGCGGGCCGCGTCGGCGTCCTCACGACGGCGCGGGCCGGTCGGGCGGCCACCGCCGCGGCGCGGTCCGCGGGAGCCCGGGCGCTGCTCGCTCATGCGGACTCCTCGCCGAGACGGGCGTCCTCGGGCAGCCGGGCGCCCCGCGCCCAGTCCGCAGCGGCCATCCACGACCGGCCGGCCGGGGCCACCTGCCCCAGCTCGACGGCGCCGTTCCCGGTGCCGACGAGGACCTCCTTCTTCGTGGCGCGCAGCGCGCCCGGGGCGAGGTCGTCGACGTCGGCGCGAACCGTGACGGGTCCGAGCTTGAGCCGGGAGCCGTCGGGCGCCGTCGTCCACGGGCCGGGTGCGGGGGTGGTACCGCGGACGAGACGGTCCACGGCGACGGCCGGCGCGGCCCACTCGACCCGCGCGTCGGTGACCTCGAGGCGCGGGGCGTGGCTCACGCCGTCGGCCGGCTGCGGGACGGGGACGGCGCTGCCGGCCTCGAGCGCGTCGAGGGTGGCGAGGAGGAGCGGCGCGCCGGACTCGGCGAGTCGCGCGAGCAGGTCCCCGGCGGTGTCGCTGGGGCGCACCGACTCGGTGAGCGTGCCGAGGACGGGGCCGGTGTCCAGGCCCTCCTCGATGCGGAAGGTGCTCGCGCCGGTGACGTCGTCGCCGGCGATGAGGGCGTGCTGGACGGGCGCGGCACCGCGCCACGCGGGCAGCAGCGAGAAGTGGAGGTTGACCCACCCATGGCGCGGGACATCGAGCAGCGCGGGCGGGATGAGCGCGCCGTACGCGACGACGGGTGCGGCGTCGACGTCGAGGGCGGCGATCTCCTCCTGGACCTCGGGGTCGCGCAGGGTGCGCGGGGTGAGGACCGGGATGCCGTGCTCACGCGCCCACGCGGCGACGGGGCTGGGGTGCAGCGTGCGGCCGCGCCCGCGGCGGGCATCGGGCCGGGTGAGGACGGCGACCACCTCGTGCGCGGAGTCGGCGAGGGCGCGCAGTGACGGGAGGGCGACCTCGGGGGTGCCGGCGAAGAGGAGGCGCATGGTGCAGAAGTCTAGGCGCCCGGCCGGGGCGTCAGACCGGCAGGCCGAGCTCGCGCAGGTCCGCGCGCAGCTGCTCGGCGCCGGTGAAGTGGCGGGCGACGAGACCCGCGCCGGAGGCGGCGTCGACGTTGCGCAGCGAGTCGTCGGTGAAGACAGTGAGCGGCGGGTCTAGCTTGAAGCGCTGGATGAGGAGGTCGTAGATCGCCGGGTCCGGCTTGGCCACGCCCACCTCACCGGAGACGAGGACGCCCTCGAGGCGGTTGATGACCGGCGCCGACTTCGCGGCCTCGTGGAAGTTCTCCGCCGACCAGTTCGTCAGGCCGAGGACGCGGATGTCGGCGGCGATGAGCTCCTCGACGATCTCCGTGGTGCCGGGGACCGGCCCACCGAGCGAGCGGGCGAAGTTCGTCACGTAGTGGTCGAAGTCCGCGGCGCGGTGCGGGTGGGAGGCTTCGATCGCGGCGCGTGCCTCGGCGAAGCTGCGCCCGGCGTCCTGCTCGTGGTTGAAGCTCGGGAAGTCGATCTCGGTGTGGAAGGCGTCGAACTCCTCACGTGTCCAGCGGTCGGCGAAGGCCTCGTAGGGGTCCCACCTCACCAGCACCTGCCCGAGGTCGAAGACGACGGTCGTGATCGGGCCGGTGACCGGGACGGAGGACTGCATCGGGTATCGCCTTTCCTGGAGGAGTCGCCCCGACCCTAGACGACGGCGTGATTCGGCGCCGGGCGAGCGGCGGGGCGAGGATGGAGGCCATGTCGACCGAACCCGCCGCGCCCGCCGCCCCCGCCACCGGCACGTGGCGGGCCAAGGTGCCCGGTCTCGCGCTGGCTGTGGCGCTGGCGCTCGTGGCCACCGCGATCGGGACCGCGGTGCCCGTCGTGGGGAGCCCGGTGAGCGGCGTCGTCCTCGGGGTGGTCGTCGGCGGCCTCGTCCGACGGCGGGTGGACGCCTCGTCCGTGGCGGCCCTCTCCCCCGGGCTCAAGCTGGCGAGCAAGATGGTCCTGCAGATCGCCGTCGTCCTCCTCGGGGCGCGGCTGTCGCTCGCCCAGGTGGCGCAGGTGGGCGTGGACTCCCTGCCGGTCATGCTGGGCACGGTGGTCGTGTGCCTCGTCGCCGCGGCGGCGCTGGGGCGCCTGCTCGGGATCGACGGCGAGCTCCGGACGCTCATCGGCACCGGCACGGCCATCTGCGGGGCCTCGGCGATCGCCGCGGTGACGCCTGTCGTGCGCGCCTCGAGCAGCAACGTCGCCTACGCGCTGTCGACCGTCTTCGCCTTCAACATCGCCGCGGTGCTGCTCTTCCCGCCGCTCGGGCAGCTCCTCGGGATGGGCGAGGAGGCCTTCGGGCTCTTCGCGGGGACGGCGGTCAACGACACGTCCTCGGTGGTCGCGGCGGCGACGAGCTTCGGTCCGGTGGCCGCTGACCACGCCGTGGTGGTCAAGCTCGTGCGGACGCTGCTCATCATCCCGATCGTCGTCGGGCTCGCGCTGGTGATGGCGCGGCGGGACCGCAAGGCCGCGGGGGACGCGGCCGGCGCGCCGCGGCCCGCGGTGTGGCGGCTGGTGCCGTGGTTCCTCGTCGGGTTCCTCATCCTCGCGACGCTCAACAGCATCGGGCTCGTGCCCGAGGCGTGGCACGACCCGCTCGCGACGGCGGCGACCTTCCTCATCACCGTGGCCCTCACGGCGATCGGGTTGTCGACCGACGTCCCGGCCCTGCGGGCGGCGGGGCTGAAGCCGCTGGCCTTCGGCGGCATCCTCTGGCTCCTCGTCACGCTCAGCGCACTGGGCCTCATGGCCCTCACCGGCGGCTGGTAGCGCCCTCCCTCGCCGAGCGCGGACTTGTTGCGCACGACGGGGGGCGCACCCGCCTCACGTCTGGTTGACGTGGTCCGCGTCGGCCTGGAGGGACGCGTCCGGGCCGACGGGGAGTGCCTCGAGGCCGCGGGTTGCGAGCACGTCGGCGACGGCGGCGGCGCTGGCGCCCACCAGGGTGGAGTCGAAGTCGATCTCCGTTGCCACGCACCAGGACTGGTCGGCGGGCCAGAACAGCGCGGGCGACCGGGTGTCCCAGTCCGTTCCGTCCAGGCGCACGAGGTGGCCCATGGCCGCGAGTGGACCCTGGAAGAGGTGGTACGCCCGGCCGGGCAGCTTCAACCTCGGCACGGCGAGCTCCTCCGGGGTCAGCAGTGGAGGAGCCGGCACGCCACCGTCGGAGCTGAGCCACACGCGCGCCCCGTGCAGCTGTCCCCACCCCTCCCACACGGCGAAGTAGCAGTCCTCGGGCGTGGTCGTGTGGCGGGCGAGCACATCGCACAGCTCGAGAAGCGGCTCAGGGGCGAGGTTGCCGAGGTCCGGCGTCCCGTCCGGCCACAGCTCACTGTTGCGGTCGTCCGCGGAGGCTGCGCCGATGAGGGCGTGCCACTGCGCTGTCGGGTGGAGCGTCTGCCCGGTGACCTCGGCGACGCGCCCCCAGGTGCGAGCGCGGCCGTCGCCGATCTGGACGGGGTGGAGGATGCGGGCGTACGCGTCGAAACCCGTCGGCACCACGCTGGCGATCGTGCGCCACGACGGGGCCAGTCGCTCGGCGATCCAAGCAGCGACCGACACGTCCCGGAGCTGGCGAACTCGATCCGTCCACATGGCCGGAGTGTGGCAGATTCCCGCCGGGTGGTGGCGGCGCGGCACTGGGCCTGCGCTGGGCACAGCTGCGCTCTCGACGAGAGCGGTGGGTCAGAGCTCGGTGGGGTCCACCTGGATGCGCACGGAGTCGGGCTCCTTGTGGGCGCTGCGGACGGCGGCGGCCTGGCGCAGCGCCTTGGTCAGGCGGCTGCCCTGGGCGAGGTCGCTGCGCACGAGCGCCTGGACCTCCTCCTCCGAGAACGGCACCGGGCCGAGGACCTCGGTGCCGGCGGGCCGGTCGAGGTGGCGCAGCAGGCCCGCGACGGCCCGGGCGCTGCCCCGGACCGAGGCCATCCGGCTGGCGGGCGGCAGGCTCAGCTCGCGGCGTTCGGCGAGCTCGCGCTCGGCGAAGCCCGCCGGGTCCCAGCGCACGAGCGCCTGGGCGGGGATCGGCGCCGGGTCACCGAGCAGCATGACGCGGCCGCCGACGGAGGCCGGACGCACGAGGGCAGCGGCGGACATCCAGCGGCGCAGCGCCTCGGAGGGTGCGGCGAGGTCCTGCCGGCCCGACACGGCGGCGGCGTCGAGGAGCAGCGCACCCTGGTAGCCACCGCGGGCCACCGGCTCGGCGCCGGGGGTGGCGACGACGACCCGCGCCCTGTCGTCGACCTCGCGCACGATGCCGTGGTCCGCCCGCGCCCCGGAGAGCAGCACGGGGACCTTGGGGAAGGCGCGGCCGAGCTCCTCGGCGGTGCGGGCCGAGCCGACCCGGCTCGCCCGGAGCATCGAGCTGCCGCAGGTGGGGCAGGCCCAGGTGCGGTCCGGACGCCCGCACCAGCGGCACGAGGGCACGCTCGTGCGCCCACCGAGCTGGAGGGGCCCGTGACACTCGCGGCAGCGAGCCGGCTCCCGGCAGCCCTGGCAGGCGACGACGGGCAGGTAGCCGGCACGGGGCACCTGGACGAGGACGGGTCCCTGTTCCAGCGCCTTGCGCACGAGCTCCCACGCCGGGCGGGGGATGCGCGCCGCGGCTGCGGGGCCCTCGCGGGCGAGGTCGACCTCGCCCGGTGCCTCCACCCGCGGCGTGCGCTCCCGCACCGTCGCCCGGGAGGCCATGACCGAGGCGGCCCAGCCGCTCGCCACGAGCAGCCCGGCCTCGATGCTGCGCGACCACCCGCCGAGCAGGAGCCCAGCCCCCTCCTGGGCGGACCGCAGCATGAGCACCTCCCGCGCGTGCGGGTAGGGCGAGCGCGGCTCGGCGAGGAGGTCGTCGCCGTCGTCCCAGCACACGACCAGGCCGAGGCGCCGCACGGGGGCGAAGGCCGCGGCCCGCGTGCCGACGACGACGCGTGCCTGCCCGGTGAGCAGCCGCACGAAGGCGCGGTAGCGGCGGGACGGCCCGTGGTCGGCCTGCAGCGAGACGACCGGTTCCCCCGGCAGCGCGGCGGTCAGTGCCGCCTCGACCACCTCGGCCTCGTGCGCGGACGGCACGACGACGAGCACCCCGCGCCCCGAGGCGAGCGTGGCGGCCGCGGCCTCGGCGATCGAGGCGAGCCGGTCCGGCGCGCCGACGGCATGCTGCGGCAGCGCGGACCACACCGCGCGCGGCGCCTCCCCCGCCGCGAGCCGGCGCACGTAGGCGGCCCCGCCGACGTAGTCGTCCCACGCGCCGCCGGGCAGGTAGGCGGCCGTGGTGCCGGTGCGGTCCGCCGCGGCGCTCTCGAGGACCGCCTTCTCCGTGGTGGCGTGCCGCGGCGGCACGGCCAGGCGCACGACGTCCATGAAGGTGCCCGCGTAGCGGTCCGCCACCGCCCGGCACAGTGCGGTGACCTCCGGGGTGAGCACGGGCAGCGCAGAGACCACCCGGCGCACCGGGGTCAGTGCGCCGTGGTGGTCGGTGGTGGCGGCGCGCTCGAGAACGTAGCCGGTGCGCTCCTTGCCCGCGAAGCGCACGGCGACGCGCGTGCCCGGCTGGGCGGCGGCGTCGTGCTCCGGCGTGACGCGGTAGTCGAAGGGACGGTCGAGGTGCGGCAGGGACATGTCGACCGCCACCCGCGCGACGGGCAGCTCGACGCCTGCCGCCTCGGCGCCCGAGACCGTGCGCACGGCGGCGGTCTGCTCGAGCAGGGCGGGCTGGTGCACCGGTCTCACCTCCGCCTCAATCTCACCACGCGCTACCGACACGGCGGGCGCCGTCCACAGGCGGACTCACCGTCCGCCACCGAGAGCGCTCAGCCGACGGCGCGGCGCAGCTCCTCGACCCGGTCGGTGCGCTCCCACGTGAAGCTCGGCAGCTCGCGGCCGAAGTGCCCGTAGGCGCTCGTGTCGCGGTAGATCGGCCGCAGCAGGTCGAGGGCGTCGACGATCGCCGCGGGGCGCAGGTCGAAGACCTCGCTGATGGCCGCGTTGATCCTCTCCACCGGCACCGTCTCGGTCCCGAAGGTCTCGACGTACAGCCCCACCGGGTGGGCCTTGCCGATGGCGTAGGCGACGTGCACCTCGCAGCGGCGCGCCAGCCCGGCGGCGACGACGTTCTTCGCGACCCAGCGAGTGGCGTAGGAGGCGGAGCGGTCGACCTTCGACGGGTCCTTGCCGGAGAAGGCTCCCCCGCCGTGGCGGGCCATGCCGCCGTAGGTGTCGACGATGATCTTGCGGCCGGTGAGTCCGGCGTCGCCCATGGGCCCGCCGACGACGAACTTGCCGGTCGGGTTGACGTAGAGCGTGTGGCCGGCCGTGTCGAGCTCGCCCGCGTGCTCGGCGAGCACGGGCGCGACGACCTCGGAGGCGACGGCGGAGCGCAGCCACTCGGCGGTGACGTCGGCGTCGTGCTGGGTGGAGACGACGAGCGAGTCGAGCGCGACGGGGCGGTCGCCGTCGTAGGCGATGGTCACCTGGGTCTTGCCGTCGGGGCGCAGGCCGGGGACGATCCCCTCCTTGCGCACGTGGCTGAGCCGCTCGGCGAGCCGGTGCGCGAGCCAGATCGGCAGCGGCATGAGCTGGGGGGTGTCGTCGCTGGCGTAGCCGACCATGAAGCCCTGGTCGCCGGCGCCCTGGGCGTCGTACCGGTCGCGGCTCTCGCCGGCGCGGTTCTCCCAGGAGGTGTCGACGCCGGTGGCGATGTCCGGGGACTGCTGGCCGATGGACACCTGCACGCCGCAGGAGTGCCCGTCGAAGCCGATGGAGGAGGAGGTGTAGCCGATCGCGTTGACCTCGGCGCGCACGATCTGCGGGATCTCGACGTAGGCGGAGGTCGTCACCTCACCGACGACCGTGACGAGGCCGGTGGTCACGAGCGTCTCCACGGCGACGCGGGCGTCCGGGTCCTCCCGGAGGATCGCGTCGAGGATGGAGTCGGAGATCCGGTCACACACCTTGTCGGGGTGACCCTCGGTCACCGACTCGGAGGTGAACAGACGCAGGTTGGGCTTGGAAGTCACCGCACGATCCTAGTTCAGCGCAGCCGCGGCACGACCAGGTCCCACAGCCCCCGCGCCACGTCCTGCTTCGAGCCGGCGGCCTCCCCCACGACCTCGCCCTCGCGGTCGAGGACGGTGACGGCGTTGGCGACGTCCCCGAAGCCCCTGCCCCCGCCGACGGAGTTGACGGCGAGCAGGTCGGCGCCCTTGCGGCGCGCCTTGGCGCGGCCGAGCTCGAGCACCTCCTCGCGCTCCCCCGTCTCGGCCGCGAAGCCGACGACGACGAGACGCTCGCGCTCCCGCTGGGCGACGGTGGCGAGGATGTCGGGGTTCTCGACGAGCTCGACCGCCGCGGGGGCCGAGCCGTCCTTCTTGATCTTGCGCCCCGCCGTCGTCGCGGGGCGGAAGTCGGCGACGGCGGCGGCCATGACGAGGACGTCCGCGTCCGCGGTGGCGGCGTCGACGGCGTCGGCGAGCTCGCGCGTGGTCTCGACGTCGACGACCGCGACGGCGGGGTGCTGGGCGGCACGGCGCGCGGCCTCGTCGATCGAGGCGGCGAGCAGCGTGACGCGGGCGCCGCGGCGGGCGGCCTCGAGGGCGATCGCGGCCCCCTGCCGGCCCGAGGAGCGGTTGCCGAGGAAGCGGACCGGGTCGAGCGGCTCGCGGGTGCCGCCGGCACTGACGACGACGGCGCGCCCCGCCAGGTCCTGCGGGGTGACGAGCGCGAGGGCGGCGGCGGTGATGGCCTCCGGCTCGGGCAGCCGGCCGGGGCCGGTGTCCGCGCCGGTGAGCCGGCCGGAGTCGGGCTCGAGGACCGTGACGCCGCGGGCGCGCAGTGTGGCGACGTTGGCGACGGTCGCGGGGTGCTGCCACATCTCGGTGTGCATCGCCGGGGCGAGCAGCACGGGGGCGGTGACCGTGAGGAGCGTCGTCGTCAGCAGGTCGTCCGCACGGCCGGTAGCGGCGCGCGAGAGGAGGTCTGCCGTGGCGGGGGCGACGACGACGAGGTCGGCGCTGCGGCCGAGGGCGACGTGGTCCACCTCGGTGGCGCCGTCGAAGACGCTCGTCGTCACCGGCTCGCCCGACAGCGCCTCCCAGGTCGGCCGCCCGACGAACTGGAGGGCGGCCTCGGTGGGGACGACCCGCACGCGGTGCCCGGCCTCGCGCAGCGCGCGCAGCACGAAGACCGCCTTGTAGGCGGCGATCCCCCCGGTGACACCGAGGAGGACGCGCAGCCCGGCCGCCCCCGACACGCTCACTCCTGGGTCGGGTTGACCGTCAGCAGTCCCTCGTTGATCTCGCGCAGCGCGATCGACAGGGGCTTGTCGGTCTGGCCGTGCGGCACGAGCGGGCCGACGAACTCGAGCAGCCCCTCCTGGAGCTGGGAGTTGTAGGCGTTGATCTGGCGGGCGCGCTTGGCGCCGTAGATGACGAGCGCGTACTTGGAGTCCGCGGCCTCGAGGAGGTCGTCGATCGGGGGGTTGGTGATGCCTTCGGGCTGGGCAACGGTTCCGGACATGCTCACCTCACGTGTGTTGGTTCTGGGCGCGCGCCGACGCCGGCCGGCAGGCGCAACGTCCCAGTCTACTCGGTCGCCAGGCCCATGAGGGAGACGAGCTCGTCGGTGGCGCGCGTCACGACGTCGTTGACGACGATGTCGTCGAACTCGTCGGCCGCCGCGAGCTCCTCGCGGGCGGTGCGCAGACGCCGCTCCCGCTCCTCCGGGCCCTCGGTGCCGCGCCCGACGAGCCGGCGCTCGAGCTCCTCGAAGGACGGCGGGGCGAGGAAGACGAAGTGCGCGTTGGGCATGGTCCGGCGCACCTGGCGCGCGCCCTGGAGGTCGATCTCCAGGAGCGCCGGGGCACCGCTGCGCAGCTGCTCCTCGACGGGGCCGCGCGGCGTGCCGTAGCGGTTCTGGCCGTGGACGACGGCCCACTCGAGCAGCTCGCCGTCGGCGGCCATCCGCTCGAACTCCTCCTCGGAGACGAAGTGGTAGTGCACGCCGTCGACCTCACCGGGGCGGGGCTTGCGGGTGGTCGCGGAGACGGACAGCCACACCTGCGGGTAGCGACGGCGGATGTCGGCGGAGACGGTGCCCTTGCCGACGGCGGTGGGCCCGGCGAGGACGGTGAGACGCGCCTCGGAGGCGGGGGACGTGTGCGGCACGGTCACCCGAACCGCTCGACGAGGGCCTCGACCTGGTTGTGCCCCAGCCCGCGCACGCGGCGGGCCTCGGAGATGCCGACCTCGGCCATGATCGCCCGGCTCTTGACCTTGCCGACCCCGGGGAGCGACTCGAGGAGCTCGACGACGCGCATCTTGCCGAGCGCCTCGTCCTTGTCGGCGTCCTTGATGACCTGCGAGAGGGAGGTCTGGGAGTACTTCAGACGGTTCTTCACCTCGGCCCGGCGGGTCCTCGCGGCCGCTGCCTTGGCCAGCGCGGCAGCGCGTTGCTCGGGGGTCAGGGACGGGAGGGCCACGGCGATCACCTCGGGGACGGGGACATGGAGGGGGCTGAGGGCAAGGTACCCAGCGACCAGCTCAGTGTGCCAGTACCCGCGGGCCCGCAGGACCGGCCGACCGGCAGGTGCAGCGTCGCGCTCACCACACTTGGGCGCCGGCCGCCCCCGCTGGGCGCCGACGGCGTGGGTCACTCAGCCGCCGAGGGCGGCGCGGACCTCGGCGACGGCCTGCTCGGCGGCGTCCACGAGCCCGTCCGGTCCGGCGCCGAGGACGGCGCGGGAGGTGCTGGCGAGCACCGCCTGCTCCGCCCCTGCGAAGACCTCGGCGACCTCCGCCCGGCCGGCGCCCTGGGCACCGAAGCCGGGCGCCAGGAGCGGGGCGCGGGAGGCGGCGAGGTCGATGCCGAGCCGGCGTGCGGCGTCGCCGATGGTGGCGCCGACGACGAGACCGACGGAACCCAACCCCGACGGCACCGGGCCGCTCGCGTTGAGCGCGCCGACGCCGTCGACGATCCCGGCGGCGACCGCCCGGCCCTCGGGTCTGACGGCGTGCTGCACCGACGCACCCTCCGGGTTGGAGGTGAGCGCGAGGACGAACACTCCCCTGCCCGTGGCGTGGGCCAGCTCGACCGCGGGGGCGAGCGAGCCGAGGCCCAGGTACGGCGAGAGCGTGACCGCGTCCGCCGCGAGGGGCGAGCCGTCGGCGAGGTAGGCCTGGGCGTAGCCGGCCATGGTCGAGCCGATGTCCCCGCGCTTGACGTCGAGGACGCTCAGCGTGCCGGTGTCCCGGCACGCGGCGAGCACGTCCTCGAGGACGGCGACGCCCGCCGAGCCGAAGCGCTCGAAGAGCGCCGATTGCGGCTTGAGCGCCGCGACGCGTCCGCCGAGCACCTCGACGACCCGCATGGCGAACTCCCGCAGGCCGCTCGCGTCGTCGGGCAGGCCCCACGCCGCGAGCAGGCCCGGGTGCGGGTCGATCCCCACGCACAGCGGGCCGTGCTCGGCCATCGCCCCGGCCAGCCGCGTGCCGAAGGGCGTCACCGGGCCGCCCGGGCGGCGTCGTGCTCCTGGAGGGAGGTGACGGTCATCGCGCCCTGTCCGGCGGCCTCGATCGCCTGGACGGCGGCGGAGAGCTCCTGGACGGTCGTGATGATCGGCTTGTCGGCCGCCGTCGTCGCGGTGCGGATCTCGTACCCGTCGGCGCGGGCGCCCTGGCCGGAGGGGGTGTTGACGACCATGTCGACCTGGCCGGTCTCGATGAGGTCGACGATCGTCGGCTCACCGTCCGGACCGCGGCCGTCGGAGGCCTTGCGGACGAGGCGCGCGGGGATACCGTTGCGGCGCAGCACCGCGGCGGTGCCCTCGGTCGCGAGGATCTCGAAGCCGAGGCTCTGCAGCCGCGCGACCGGGATGGCCAGCGACCGCTTGTCGCGGTCGGCGACGGACACGAAGACGGTGCCGGTGGCCGGCAGCCCGCCGTACGCGGCGGCCTGGGACTTGGCGAAGGCCCGCGGGAAGTCGACGTCGTAGCCCATGACCTCACCCGTCGAGCGCATCTCCGGGCCGAGCACCGTGTCGACGACGGAGCCCGCGCGGGTGGCGAAGCGCTTGAAGGGCAGCACCGCCTCCTTGACGGCGATGGGCGCGCCGAGGTCGAGGCGCGTCGCGTCGTGCTCGGGCAGGATCCCCCGCTCGCGCAGCTCGGCGATCGTCGCGCCCGCCATGACGAGCGAGGCCGCCTTGGCCAGCGGCACGCCGGTCGCCTTGGCGACGAAGGGCACCGTGCGCGAGGCGCGCGGGTTGGCCTCGATGACGTAGAGGACGTCGGAGACGAGCGCGAACTGGATGTTGATGAGCCCGCGCACGCCCACGCCGTCGGCGATGGCGCGGGTGGACTCGGCGATCCGCGCGATCTCCCGCTCGGAGATCGTCACCGGGGGCAGCACGCAGGCGGAGTCGCCGGAGTGGATGCCGGCCTCCTCGATGTGCTCCATGACGCCGCCGAGGAAGAGCTCGGTGCCGTCGTAGATGGCGTCGACGTCGATCTCGGTCGCGTCGTCGAGGAAGCGGTCGATGAGCAGCGGGCCGGTGGACGCACCGATGTCGGAGCGGCTCGCGTAGTCCCGCAGCTGGGCGACGTCGTAGACGATCTCCATGCCGCGGCCGCCGAGCACGTAGGACGGCCGCACGAGCACCGGGTAGCCGATGCCCTCGGCGACCTCCTCGGCCTGCGCGAGCGTCGTCGCGGTGCCGAAGGCCGGCGCGGGCAGGCCGGCGCGGTCGAGGACGGCGCCGAAGCGGCCGCGGTCCTCGGCGGCGTCGATGGCCTCGGGCGGGGTGCCGAGGATCGGCACGCCCGCGTCGGCGAGCCGCTGGGCCAGGCCGAGCGGCGTCTGGCCGCCGAGCTGGACGACGACGCCGGCCACCGGCCCGACGGCGAGCTCGGCGTGGTAGACCTCGAGGACGTCCTCGAAGGTCAGCGGCTCGAAGTAGAGGCGGTCGGAGATGTCGTAGTCGGTGGAGACGGTCTCCGGGTTGCAGTTGACCATGACGGTCTCGTACTTCTCGGCCAGCGCCATCGTCGCGTGGACGCAGGAGTAGTCGAACTCGATGCCCTGCCCGATCCGGTTGGGCCCGGAGCCGAGGATGATGACGGCCTCGCGCTCGCGCGGCTCGACCTCGGTCTCCTCGTCGTAGGAGGAGTAGTGGTAGGGCGTCTGGGCGGCGAACTCCGCGGCGCAGGTGTCGACCGTCTTGTAGACCGGGCGCAGGCCGTAGGCGTGGCGCACCTCGCGGACGGTGTCCTCCGACAGGTCGCGCAGCTGGCCGATCTGGGCGTCGGAGAAGCCGTGGCGCTTGGCCTCGGCGAGCAGCTCCGGCGTGAGGGCCGGGGCCTCACGCAGCTCGGTGGCGATCTCCTCGATGAGGACCATCTGGTCGAGGAACCACGGGTCGATGGCGGTCGCCGCGAAGAGCTGCTCGACGCTCGCGCCGCCGCGGATCGCCTGCTGGACGTCGACGAGCCGGCCGGCGGTGGGGATCTTGACCGACTCGAGGAGCGCGGCGGTCTGCTCGGCGTCGGGTGCCTCGCCCTGCCAGTGGAAGACGCTGCCCTTGGCGTCGATCGAGCGCATCGCCTTCTGCAGCGCCTCCGTGTAGTTGCGGCCCAGCGCCATCGCCTCACCGACCGACTTCATGGTGGTGGTGAGGACGGGGTCGGCGGCGGGGAACTTCTCGAAGGCGAAGCGCGGCACCTTGACGACGACGTAGTCCAGCGCCGGCTCGAAGGAGGCCGGCGTGGTCCTCGTGATGTCGTTGGGGATCTCCTCGAGCGTGTAGCCCACGGCGAGGCGCGCGGCAATCTTGGCGATCGGGAAGCCGGTGGCCTTGGACGCCAGTGCGGAGGAGCGTGAGACGCGCGGGTTCATCTCGATGACGACGATGCGCCCGGTGTCGGGCTCGACGGCGAACTGGACGTTGCAGCCGCCGGTGTCCACGCCGACGGCGCGGATGATCGCGATGCCGATGTCGCGCATCTTCTGGAACTCGCGGTCGGTGAGCGTCATCGCGGGGGCGACGGTGATCGAGTCGCCGGTGTGGACGCCCACGGGGTCGACGTTCTCGATCGAGCACACGACGATGACGTTGTCGGCCTTGTCGCGGATGAGCTCGAGCTCGAACTCCTTCCACCCGAGGATCGACTCCTCGAGAAGCACCTCGGTGGTCGGCGAGTAGTGCAGGCCGGCGCCGGCGATCCGCTCGAGGTCCTCGGCGTCGTAGGCGAAGCCGGAGCCGAGGCCGCCCATGGTGAAGGAGGGGCGCACGACGAGCGGGTAGCCCAGCTCCTCGGCGGCCGCGTGGCACTCCTCCATCGAGTGGCAGATGACCGAGCGGGCCGAGCTCGCCCCGCACTGCTCGACGATCTCCTTGAAGGCCTGGCGGTCCTCCGCGGCGTGGATGGAGGCGACGGACGCGCCGATGAGCTCGACGTCGTACTCGGCCAGCACCCCGGCCTCGTCGAGCGCGATCGCGGTGTTGAGGGCGGTCTGCCCACCGAGGGTCGGCAGGAGCGCGTCGGGGCGCTCCTTGGCAATGATCGTCGCGACGACCTCGGGGGTGATCGGCTCGACGTAGGTGGCGTCGGCGATCTCCGGGTCGGTCATGATCGTCGCCGGGTTGGAGTTGACGAGGATGACCCGCAGGCCCTCCTCGCGCAGCACCCGGCAGGCCTGGGTGCCGGAGTAGTCGAACTCGGCGGCCTGCCCGATGACGATCGGCCCGGAGCCGATGACGAGGACGGAACGCAGGTCGGAACGGCGCGGCATCAGGCGTCCTCTCCAGTGGTCGCGCGAGCCTGGCGGCGCTCCGCCACGAGCTCGAGGAATCGGTCGAACAGGTGGGCGGCGTCGTGCGGGCCGGCGGCCGCCTCGGGGTGGTACTGGACGGAGAAGGCGGGGATGTCGAGGGCGCGCAGACCCTCGACGACGCCGTCGTTGAGGCTGATGTGGGAGACCTCGACGCGGCCGAAGCGGCCGTCGTCGTAGGGGGCGACGCTCTCCTCCCCCACGGGCGCGTCGACGGCGAAGCCGTGGTTGTGCGCGGTGATCTCGACCTTCCCGGTGACGCGGTCGAGCACGGGCTGGTTGACGCCGCGGTGGCCGTAGTCGAGCTTGTAGGTCCCGTAGCCCAGGGCGCGCCCGAGGAGCTGGTTGCCGAAGCAGATGCCGAAGAAGGGCAGCCCGGCGGACAGGACCCCGCGCAGCACCTCGACCTCGTGGTCGGCGGTGCCCGGGTCGCCGGGCCCGTTGGAGAAGAAGACGCCGTCCGGGTTGAGGGCGACGATCTCCGCGAGCGTCGTCTGCTGCGGGACGACGTGGACGCGGGCGCCGCGCTCGGCGAGCTGGGCGGGCGTGCGGGCCTTGATCCCGAGGTCGACGGCGACGATCTCGGCGAGCGGCTCCTTGCCCTCGAACTCGCCGGTGGGCTCGACGACGTAGCGCTCCTGGGTGGAGACCTCCCCGGCCAGGGCGGCGCCGCTCATCGCCGGCGCCTGGTGGACGAGGTCGACGAGGACGCTGATCGCGGAGGCGTCCCGGGCCATCGCGCCGGCGGGCAGCGCGGAGCCGGAGAAGATGCCGGCGCGCATGACGCCGCGGTCGCGCAGGTGGCGGGTGAGGGCACGGGTGTCGAGGTGGCAGATGCCGACGACGCCCTGGTCGCGCAGCTCGTCCTCGAACTCGCGGGTCGAGCGCCAGCTCGAGGCGCGGCGCGCGGGCTCGCGGACGACGAGGCCGGCGACCCAGATGCGGGTGGACTCCTGGTCCTCGTCGTTGGCGCCCGTGTTGCCGATGTGCGGGGCCGTCATCGTGACGATCTGGCGGTGGTAGGAGGGGTCGGTGACCGTCTCCTGGTAGCCCGTCATCGCCGTCGCGAAGACGATCTCCCCGACCGTGCGGCCCTCGGCGGCGTAGGCCTGCCCGGCGAGGACGAATCCGTCCTCGAGGACGAGCAGGGCGTCCTCACGCTGGTTCCTCAACGGGTTCCTCCTGTGTGGTCGGCGACGGGCTGGGCGTCGAGCACGGTCGCACGCCCGCGGAGGAACGTGGCCACGACGCGCCCTGGAAGGGTACGGCCCTGGAACGGGGTGTTGCGGCTCGTGGTCGCCTGGTGGGCGCCGTCGACGACGACGCGCGCGGCCGGGTCCACGAGGGTGAGGTTGGCGGGCTCGCCGACGGCGATGGGCCGCCCGTGCCCCTCGACGCGCCCGATCCGGGCGGGGGTGGTCGACAGGACGCGGGCGACGCCGGCCCAGTCGAGCAGACCCGGCTCGACCATCGTCTCGATGACGACGGGCAGGGCGGTCTCCAGGCCGGTCATCCCGAAGGCGGCGTCGGCCCACTCGCAGTCCTTGGCCTCCACGGGGTGGGGCGCGTGGTCGGTGGCGACGATGTCGATCGTCCCGTCGGCCAGCGCGGCGCGCAGCGCG
The DNA here is from genome assembly GCF_047302425.1 of Georgenia phoenicis. NCBI lineage: Bacteria > Bacillati > Actinomycetota > Actinomycetes > Allobogoriellales > Allobogoriellaceae > Georgenia > Georgenia phoenicis. Next base: position 2,257,314 of record NZ_CP154855.1, read on the forward strand.
AGGACGTCCTCCTCGGTGCGCAGCGGCGGGTTGACCTTGTAGACCGGGTCGTAGCTGCGGGCGAGCTCGTCGGTGAGGAGAAGGTGGTGCGGGGTGACCTCGGCCGTGACGTCGATGCCGCGGGCCTTGGCCCAGCGGACGATCTCCACCGACCCGGCGGTCGACAGGTGGCAGATGTGCACCCGGGAGCCGACGTGCTCGGCGAGGAGGACGTCGCGGGCGATGATCGCCTCCTCCGCGACGGCGGGCCAGCCGGTGAGCCCGAGCTCGGCGGACACGACGCCCTCGTTCATCTGGGCACCGGCGGTGAGGCGCGGCTCCTGGGCGTGCTGGGCGATGACGCCGTCGAAGGCCTTGACGTACTCCAGGGCGCGGCGCATGAGGACCGGGTCCCACACGCACAGGCCGTCGTCGGAGAAGACCCGCACGCGGGCCTGGGAGGCGGCCATGGCGCCGAGCTCGGCGAGCTGCTCGCCCGCCAGGCCGACGGTGACGGCGCCGACGGGCAGGACGTCGGTCCACCCGGCCTCGCGGCCCAGGCGCCACACCTGCTCGACGACGCCGGCGGTGTCGGCGACCGGCTGGGTGTTGGCCATCGCGTGGACGGCGGTGAAGCCGCCGAGCGCCGCGGCGCGGGTGCCGGACCACACGGTCTCGGCGTCCTCGCGGCCCGGCTCGCGGAGGTGGGTGTGGAGGTCGACGAGCCCGGGCAGGGCGACGAGCCCGTCAGCGTCGACGACGGTCGCGTCGCTGCCCGCCTGGGCGGCGGCGTCGGGGCCGGTGGCGGCGACGACGCCGTCGGCGAGGAGGAGGTCGGTGGGCTCGGCGCCCAGGGGCGCGGCGCCCCGGATGAGGTGGGTGGTCACGCGGTGGCTCCCTGCGTCGTCGTGGGCGCCGGCGCGCCGGCGAGGAGGTGGTAGAGGACTGCCATGCGCACCGAGACGCCGTTGGCGACCTGCTCGACGATGGTCGAGCGGGGGCTGTCGGCGGCCTCGGCGGAGATCTCCAGGCCACGGTTCATCGGGCCGGGGTGCATGACGATGGCGTGGTCGGGCAGCGCGGCGAGGCGCGCGCCGGTGAGGCCGTAGCGGCGGTGGTACTCCTGCGGGGAGGGGAAGAACCCGCCGCCGGAGCTCGACATCCGCTCGCGCTGGACGCGCAGCATCATGACGGCGTCCGGGCCGGCCGCGATGGCGGCGTCGAGGTCGTACTCGACCTGCGCCGGCCAGGCGTGGACGCCGACCGGCACGAGGGTCGGCGGCGCGACGAGCGTCACGTGCGCCCCGAGCGTGGTGAGGAGGTCGACGTTCGAGCGGGCCACCCGGGAGTGGAGGACGTCGCCCACGACGACCACGCGCAGACCGGTGAGGTCGCGGCCGCGGGAGTCGCCGTCGTCGTCGGCCGCGAGGTGGCGACGCACGGTGTAGGCGTCCAGCAGCGCCTGGGTGGGGTGCTGGTGGGTGCCGTCCCCGGCGTTGACGACGGGCACGTCGATCCAGCCGGAGTGGGCAAGGCGGTGCGGGGCGCCGGAAGCGCTGTGGCGGACGACGACGGCGTCCGCGCCCATCGCCTGGAGGGTCTGGGCGGTGTCCTTGAGGGACTCGCCCTTGGACACGCTCGAGCCCTTGGCGGCGAAGTTGATGACGTCCGCGGACAGGCGCTTGGCTGCGGCCTCGAAGGAGATCCGCGTGCGCGTGGAGTCCTCGAAGAAGAGGTTGACGACGGTGCGGCCGCGCAGCGTGGGGAGCTTGCGGATCTCCCGGGACTGGGTGGCGGCCATCTCCTCGGCGGTGTCGAGGAGCGCGACGGCGGTCGCGCGGTCGAGGTCGGCGGCGGAGAGCAGGTGCCTCATCGCTCCTCCCCCTCGGCCGGCTTGACGATGACGACGGCGTCCTCGCCGCCGTCGACGTCCGCGAGCGTCACCTGGACCCGCTCGTGGCGGGAGGTCGGCAGGTTCTTGCCGACGTAGTCCGCGCGGATCGGCAGCTCGCGGTGGCCGCGGTCGACGAGGACGGCGAGCTGGACGCGCGCGGGGCGGCCGAGGTCGTTGACCGCGTCGAGGGCGGCGCGGATCGTGCGGCCGGAGTAGAGGACGTCGTCGACGAGGACGACGGTCGCGCCGTCGATCCCGCCGGCCGGGACCTCGGTGCGCATGAGCGTGCGGGTGGGCTGGGAGCGCAGGTCGTCGCGGTACATCGTGACGTCGAGGGTGCCGAGCTCCGCGCTGCCGCCGGCGGCGAGGACGCGCTCGTGCAGGCGCCCGGCGAGCGGGGCGCCGCGGGTGGGGATCCCGAGGAGGACGAGACGCTCCCCCGGGTCGGTGCGCTCGAGGATCTCGTGGGAGATGCGGGTCAGCGCCCGGGTGATCTCCGGCGGGCCGAGCACGGGTACGACAGGACCAGGTGACATCTGGCAGGCTCCTTCCCCGCCTCACAGGACGGGTCGTTAAAGGACGGGCAGATCGCGGCTCATGCTAGCGGCGCCGCTCCCCCGCCCTGGACCGCGTCTCACCGTGGCGAGAAAGGTGCGACCCACCTCACACCCGCGCCCCCCTCCCGAACGCCGACAGCACACCTACCGCCGACAGCACAGTTACCGCCGACAGCCGGATTCTCCGGCGAGGCTCACTTGCCGCCCGCGTCCTCCAGCCCCGCGCCGAGGAGCTCGAGGGCGCGGGTCGTCGTCGCGTCGAGGATCTCCTGCGGGTCGCCGTCGAAGTGGTGCTCCTCGCAGGTCGTCCCCGCCGGCGTGTGGATGGCGATGAACACGGTGCCCACCGGCTGGTCCTCCTGCCGGTCCGGGCCACCGACACCGGTGACGCCGACCGCGCAGTCCGCACCCAGCACCCGCGCGGCGCCCTCGGCCATCGCCCGGGCGCACTCCTCGCTGATGACCGGGATGTCCGGGACGCCGAGCGCCTTCTGCTTGGCCTCGACCGTGTAGGTGACGGCGCCGCCGGAGAACCAGCTCCCGGCGTTCGGGGCGGCGCCGAGGTGGACGGCGATCTGCCCGCTCGTGAGGGACTCGGCAGTGGCGACGGTGACGCCGCGCTCGTACGCGTTCTCGGCGACGATCTTGGCGAGCTGCTCGGCGTCGCGGGTCATGTGGGGTTCGTTGGCCATGGACGCGATTGTCAGGGCGTCGCCCGCCGGCGGCATCCGCTGGGATGCGGCACGTGGCGGGCACCACGATCATGGCGGGGACCCGACCAGCGCTGGAGAACCACATGACAGACACCAGACCAGCCACGACGCGACGCGGGGCCCACCAGTGGCTCGCGCTCGTCATCGGCGCTCTCTACCTCGTCGTCGGCATCGCCGGCTTCGGCGTCACCGGCTTCGAGGGCTGGACCGAGCACGACCACAGCCAGACCCTCCTCGGCTTCGCGGTCAACCCGGCCCACAACGTCGTCCACGTGCTCATCGGGCTCCTCGGGGTCGTGCTGTGGCGCACCGCCAGCGGTGCCCGCACCTTCGGCTGGCTCCTCGTCATCGGCTACGGCGCGACCTTCCTCTACGGGCTGTTCGTCGTCGACAACGCCGACGCGAACTTCCTCAACATCAACTGGGCCGACAACTGGCTGCACCTCGCCTCCGTCATCGGCGGCCTGCTCGTCGCCCTGCTGCCCTACCGAACCGCTGCGACAGGAGCTGACCGATGAGCACGCACGAGTCCCTGGGAGCCCGCCTGGCCGCCGTCGTCGAGAAGGACGACCGGCTCGACGGCCTCGTCGCCCGCCTGACCGGCCCCACCGAGAGGCTCATCGCCTCACCGGGGCGGCGCGACCTCCTGCTCGGCAAGCAGCTCGGGCACGCGCTGCACCCCATCCTCACTGACCTGCCGATCGGCTTCTGGACGAGCTCGCTCGTCCTCGACGTCACCCTGCCCGCGGCGCCGCACGCCTCGCGCCGGCTGGTCGGGCTCGGACTCCTCGCGGCGGTCCCGACCGTCGTGACCGGATGGGCCGAGTGGGCCCGGACTCCCAAGCGCGAGGACCGGCGCACCGGCGTCGTCCACGCGAGCGCGAACGGCGTGGCAGCCGTCCTCTTCACCGGCTCGTGGCTGGCCCGCCGCAAGGGGCACCACGGCGCCGGCAAGGCGCTGAGCGGGCTCGCCGGCGGCGCGCTCGTCGCGGGTGGCGCACTGGGTGGCCACCTCGCGATCGGGCGCAAGGTGGGCAGCAGCTTCGCCTGATCCCGCCTAGCTCTCGCGATCGGCAGCGGGCTCGTCGACGTCCGTCGCGTCGTCGTCGTCCTGCGGGACGACGACGGCGTCCCCCGCCTCGTCGTCGACCGGACCGTGCCCAGGGAGCCAGATCTCCTCCTCCTGCCCGCGGGTGCGGCGCCCGATGCGGACGAAGATTCCGAGGGCGAGGAGGAAGACGAGGATCGAGGTCCACACGTTGAGGCGCATGCCGAGGACCGTCTCGGCGGTGTCGATACGCAGGTACTCGATCCACACGCGCCCGAGCGTGTAGAGCATGACGTAGAGCCACATGACCCGGCCGTGGCGCAGGCGGAAGCGGCGCTCGGCCCACAGGAGCACGCCGACCATGGCGAGGTTCCACACCATCTCGTAGAGGAAGGTGGGGTGGAAGAGGAGGTCGGGGTCGGTGTAGCCGGACACGCGGTGGGCGGCGTCGATCTCCAGGCCCCACGGCAGCGTGGTCGGGGCGCCGTAGAGCTCCTGGTTGAAGTAGTTGCCCAGGCGGCCGATCGCCTGCGCGACGAGCAGCCCCGGCGCGAGGGCGTCGGCGAAGGGCGCCAGGCGCAGGCCGCGGCGGCGCATCGCGATCGCGGCCCCGACGGCGCCGCCCGCGATCGCGCCCCAGATCCCCAGGCCGCCGTTCCAGATCTCGATGATCCGGGCCGGGTTCCCGTTCTCGCCGAAGTAGGCGTCCGGTGAGGAGATCACGTGGTAGAGCCGCGCACCGATGATGCCGAAGAGCACCATCCACAGCGCGACGTCGATCGCCGTGTCCTTGGGCCCGCCCTTGGCGGTGTAGCGACGGTCGAGGATCCACCAGGCCGCGACGATCCCGAGCCCGATGGCCAGGGCGTAGGCCCGCAGCGGGAACGGTCCGATGAACCACTCCGCCTGGGAGGGGCTGGGGATCGATGCGGGGAGGATCAGCACCCGGGCAGCCTAACGCGCCCGGCTTGCGGCGATTCGCGACGCCGGAGGGCGGGCCTCAGGAACACGTCCACTGTCGGCGGTAAGTGTGCTGTCGGCGCTAAGTGTGCTGTCGGCGCTAAGTGTGCTGTCGGTGACAGGGAGACAGGCTTGTTAGCGGCGGACGCCGGCGGACAGGTCCTCGACGAGGGTGCCGAGGACGGACAGGGCCGCCTTCTCGTCGGGGTCCTGCAGGGTGCGCACGAGCGCGGAGCCGACGATGACGCCGTCGGCGTACTCGGCGACCTCCGCGGCCTGCTCCCCCGTGGACACGCCCAGGCCCACGCACACCCGCTGCGCGCCGGCGGCGCGCGTGCGGGCGACGAGCTCACGGGCGTGGGTGTCGACGGCGGAGCGCACGCCGGTCACGCCCATCGTCGAGGCGGCGTAGACGAAGCCGCGGGAGGCCTCGGCCGTCATCGCCAGGCGCGCGTCGGTGGAGCTCGGCGCGACGAGGAAGACCTTGTCGAGGTCGTGCTCGTCGGCGGCGGCGACCCACTGGCCGGCCTCGTCGGGGATGAGGTCGGGAGTGATGAGCCCCGCGCCCCCGGCATTGGCCAGGTCGCGCGCGAAGCGCTCGACGCCGTAGCGCAGCACCGGGTTGTAGTACGTCATGATCAGCACGGCAGCACCGGTTTCGGCCACGGACTCGACGGCGTGCAGCACGTCGGTGATCCGCGTGCCCTGCGCCAGCGCCTGGGTGGTCGCGTGCTGGATGACCTCCCCGTCCATGCCGGGGTCGGAGTACGGCAGGCCGAGCTCGACGACGTCGGCCCCGGCTGCCACGGCGGTGCGGGCGGCCGCGACCGAGCGCTCCACCGTCGGGAAGCCCACGGGCAGGTAGATGACCAGGCCCTTGCGTCCCTCGGCGAGGGCCTCGTCGATGGCCGCGCCGGAGCCGCGGCGGGAGGTCGTCGTCTGCTGGTCCATCAGTTCTCCACGCTGCCCGTCGCCTCGTAGCCGGCGCCGTCGACGGCACCGGTCTTCGCCTCGTCCTGCGGCCTTGCTGCCGACTCGTCGTCGAGCAGCCCGAACCACGCGGCCGCCGTCTCCACGTCCTTGTCCCCGCGACCGGAGAGGTTGACGAGGATGGTCGGCGCCGGCTCGCCCGCCTCCGCGGCGGCGCGGCCGATGCGGATGGCCCCGGCCAGGGCGTGGGCGCTCTCGATCGCCGGGATGATGCCCTCGGTGCGGCACAGGAGGCGGAAGGCCTCCATGGCGGCGGCGTCCTCGATCGGGACGTACTCGGCGCGGCCGGCCTCGGCGAGCCACGCGTGCTCCGGGCCGACGCCCGGGTAGTCGAGCCCCGCCGAGATCGAGTGCGACTCGACGGTCTGCCCGTCCTCGTCCTGGAGCAGGAAGGTGTGCGCGCCGTGGAGCACGCCGGGCGTGCCGGCGGTGATCGAGGACGCGTGACGGCCCGTCGCCACGCCGTCACCGGCCGCCTCGCAGCCGACGAGACGCACGGCGTCGTCGTCGAGGAAGGCGTTGAAGATGCCGATCGCGTTGGAGCCGCCGCCCACGCAGGCGACGACGGCGTCGGGCAGGGAGCCGGTGAGCTCGAGGACCTGCTCGCGGGCCTCCTCGCCGATGATCTTCTGCAGGTCGCGGACCAGGCCCGGGAAGGGGTGGGGCCCGGCGGCGGTGCCAAAGACGTAGTTCGTCGTCTCGACGTTCGTCACCCAGTCGCGGAAGGCCTCGTTGATGGCGTCCTTGAGGGTGCGCGAGCCGCTGGAGACGGGGACGACCTTCGTGCCGAGCAGCTCCATGCGCGCGACGTTGAGCGCCTGGCGGCGCACGTCCTCCTCGCCCATGTAGATGACGCACTCGAGGCCGAGCAGCGCGGCCGCCGTCGCGGTGGCGACGCCGTGCTGGCCGGCGCCGGTCTCGGCGATGACGCGCTTCTTGCCGAGCTTGCGGGTGAGCAGTGCCTGCCCGAGGACGTTGTTGATCTTGTGGGACCCGGTGTGGTTGAGGTCCTCGCGCTTGAGGATGACCCGCGCGCCCCCGGCGTGCTCCGCGAAGCGCGGCACCTCGGTGATGATGCTCGGGCGCCCGGTGTAGGTGCGGTGGAGCTCGGCGAGCTCCGCCTGGAAGGCGGGGTCCTCGCGCAGCTCGCGCCACGCGGCGTCGAGCTCGTCGAGCGCGGCGACGAGGGCCTCGGCGACGAAGCGTCCGCCGAAGCGCCCGAAGTACGGTCCCTCTGCCTGGCTCAGGCTCACGGGCGCACCGCCCGCAGCGAGGGGTGGGAGCCGGCGGCGACCATGTCGGCCACGGCCTGGCGGGGGGTGCCCTGGGTGACGAGCGCCTCGCCGACGAGGACGACGTCCGCGCCCGCCCGGGCGTAGTCGAGGACGTCGTGCGGGCCGCGGACCCCGGACTCGGCGACCTTGAGCAGGTGGTCGGGGACGACGTCGACGACCTTGGCAAAGACGGAGCGGTCGACCTCGAGGGTGTGGAGGTTGCGGGCGTTGATCCCGACGACCTGCGCACCGGCGTCGACGGCGCGGGCGGCCTCCTCGCGGTTGTGCGCCTCGACGAGGGCGGTCATCCCGAGCGAGTGGACGCGCTCGACGAGCGAGGTGAGCACCGTCTGCTCGAGGGCCGCGACGATGAGCAGGACGAGGTCCGCGCCGTAGGCCCGGGCCTCCCACACCTGGTAGGGCGTGACGACGAAGTCCTTGCGCAGGACCGGCACGTCCACCCGGGCGCGCACCGCGGCGAGGTCCTCGAGGGACCCGCCGAAGCGGCGGCGCTCGGTGAGGACGGAGATCGCGCTGGCGCCCCCGGCCTCGTAGTCGACGGCCAGCCCGGCGGGGTCGGCGATGTCGGCGAGCGCGCCCTTCGAGGGGCTGGAGCGCTTGACCTCGGCGATGACCGTGACGGCCTCCTCGCCCCCGCGCAGCGCCGCGACCGCGTCCTTGGCGCCCGGCTGCTGCTGGGCACGCTCCTTGAGCGCGTCGAGCGGCACCTGCGCCTCACGCTCGGCGAGGTCCTCGCGGACCCCGGCAATGATGTCTTCCAGGACCGTCACCGTGTCTCCCTCCCCTGGCTTCCGCCCCCATGGTAGGTGCCACGGGGGACGTCCCCGCCCGCCGTCCGGCTTGCGGGCGGGTGCTACACGCCGATGACCATGCCGGCGACGGCGAGCAGCCACAGCAGCGAGCCGACCGTCCCCAGGACGATCCCGGCGACGGCCTGCGCGCGGTTCGTGGCGCGACGCGCCGACGCCGCGAGGACGCCGTTGATCCCGAGGACGACGGCGGTGATGCTCACGACCGCCCCCGCGATGACGACGACGACGGCCGCCGGCGCGATGAGCGCGAGCACGCCGACGATGCCGAGCCCGAGCGCCCAGCTGCCGTGCCGGTTGCCCTCCGCGGAGGGCTCGCTCACGCGTACCAGTTGTGCTCCCCGCCCTGCGGCGGGTTCTCGCGGTTCCGCGGCTGGCCCATGCCCATGACGCTGAGCACACCGCTCACGACGAGCGCGAGGACGAGCAGCCCACCGCCGACGGCGATGATCCACATCTCCCACATGATCATGCCGAGGGCGACGACGACGGCACCCAGGCACACGCCCCAGAACATCACCCAGCCGGCGACGGTCTTGCCCTCGTTGTGGAACGGGGCGACCGGCGGCAGGTCGTAGTCGCGGCTCGTGCCGTCTTGCACCATGGTTCGCGTCCTCTCAAACGGTCGTGGTCTGCGGGCCAGCCTATCGGTGCTCGGGCTCGGTCGGGTCCTCGCCCCGCCCGAGCGCGTCCCAGTCGTCCATCGCGCGCACGCGCTCGTCGGGCGCGTCCGCGAGGGTGACGGGACGCTCCCCCGCCGCCGCGGGACGCTCGAAACGGCGGCCTCCCGCCGTCGTCGGCATGCGCAGGACGAGGACGGAGCAGGCGGCCACGAGCACGCCGACGAGCACCGCGAGGTAGGGCCACGGCGTGACGGAGGGCGCGGCGGAGATCTCGCGCACACCGCTGACCGTGGCCGCGGCGGCGAGCAGCGGGGGCTGCGGGTCCAGGAGGAAGCCGACGGCGGAGGCAGCGAGCAGCGCCCCCAGGGCGACGAGGGCGACGGCGCACAGCCGGCTCACCCAGCGGCCGCCGAGCGCGAGGGCCAGCGCGGTGGCGAGGACGGCCAGGCCCGCGGCGGTGGTCGCGGGCGCGGCGTCGCCGCCGGTCACCGTGACGGTCCGCTCCGCGAGCACCGTGGGCACCGGCGCGCTGGCCCAGGTGAGCACCGACAGCCCGAAGGCCACCGCCCCGAGAACCAGGACGAGGACGACGACGCGTCCCCGGCTCGGGCGGCGCGGCGCGGCGGGTGCCGGGCTCGCCGTCGTCATGGCGCCTCCGTCGCGGGGCGCAGGGCCGCGGCGACCTGGACGGCGCGCAGCGCGGCGGCGGCCTTGTTGCGCGACTCCTCGTACTCGAGCTCGGGCACCGAGTCCGCGACGATCCCCGCCCCGGCCTGCACGCTCGCGACGCCGTCGCGGATGTAGGCGGTGCGGATCGCGATGGCCATGTCGGCGTCCCCGGCGAAGTCGAGGTAGCCGATGGTCCCGCCGTAGATGCCGCGGCGGGCCGGCTCGAGGTCGTCGATGAGCTCGATGGCGCGCGGCTTGGGCGCACCGGAGAGCGTGCCGGCGGGGAAGGTCGCGACGAGGCTGTCGAGCGCCGTCGACGTCTCCCGCAGCCGGCCGGTCACCGTCGAGGAGATGTGCATGATGTGGCTGTAGCGCTTGACCTCCATGAGCTCGACGACCTCGACGGTCGTCGGCTCGCAAACCTTGACGAGGTCGTTGCGGGCGAGGTCGACAAGCATGATGTGCTCCGAGCGCTCCTTGGGGTCGGCGAGCAGCTCCTCCCCCAGCGCGTGGTCCTCCTCCGCGTTCGCGCCGCGCGGGCGCGAGCCGGCGATCGGGAAGGTGACGACGGTGCCGTCGGTCACCTTGACGAGCGTCTCCGGGCTCGAGCCGACGACGGCGAAGCTCGCCGAGCGGCCCTCGCCCGGCTCGTCGGGCAGCTCGAGGTAGTACATGTACGGGCTCGGGTTGATGGTCCGCAAGGCCCGGTAGACGTCGAGCGGGTCGGCCGGGGAGTCGACGTCGACGCGCTGGGACAGGACGAGCTGGAAGACCTCGCCGTCGCGGATGGCCTGCTTGGCGGCCTGGACGCCGCTCTCGAACTCCTCGCGGGTGGAGCGGTAGCGCAGCTCCCCCGCCGGTGCCGCGCCGGGTGCGGTGACGGCGGCGTGGCTGGTGAGCGGCTCGAGGAGCGCGGCCTGCATGGCGTCGAGGCGGGCGACGGCGTCGGCGTGGGCCTGGTCGACCCGCTCGTCGGTGTCGTCGAAGTTGATCGCGTTGGCGATGAGCCACACCGAGCCGTCGGAGTGGTCGACGGCGGCGAGGTCGGTGGCCAGGCACAGCGCGACCTCGGGGGCGTCGAGCTCTGTGGGCGCGTTGGCGCGCAGGCGCGGCTCCCACTGGCGCAGGACGTCCCAGCCGAGGGAGCCGACGAGCCCGCCGGTCAGCGGGGGCAGGCCGGGCAGGGCGGGGGTGTGCAGGACGCGCAGCGTCTCGCGCAGCACGTCGAGGACGGGCCCCTCGGTGGGCACGCCCACCGGGACGTCACCGAGCCACGTCGCGCGGCCGCCACGGGACAGCAGCGTGGCGCGGGAGCGCACCCCGACGAAGGACCACCGCGCCCAGGCGCCGTGCTCGGCGGACTCGAGGACGAAGGTGCCCGGCCGGCCGGCGGCGAGCTGGCGGTACAGGCCGACGGGGGTGACGTCGTCGGCGAGGAGGCGGCGCACGACCGGGATGACGCGACGGTCGGCGGCGAGCTGGCGGAAGGTGGGCAGGTCGGGTGAGGTCACGCCCCACTCGGGCGCGCTCACGCGGTACCACCGACGACGGCGCCGAGGTCGCCGCCCGCCTCGAAGCACGTGCGGGTGCCGGTGTGGCACGCCGGGCCGACCTGCTCGACGCGCACGAGCAGGGCGTCGCCGTCGCAGTCGAGCGCGACCGAGCGCACGTGCTGGACGTTCCCCGAGGTGTCGCCCTTGCGCCAGTACTCCTGCCGGGAGCGCGACCAGTAGGTGGCGCGGCCGGTGGTGAGGGTGCGGTGCAGGGCCTCGTCGTCCATCCAGCCGACCATGAGGACCTGGTCGGTGGTGTCGTCCTGGACGACGGCGCAGACGAGGCCGGAGCTGTCGCGCTTGAGGCGGGCGGCGATCGAGGGGTCGAGGCTGGACACCCGTCGATCTTGCCAGACAAGCACGTCTCACCGGGCGGACGCGGGTGGGGTGGAGGTCTCAGTGAGCGGTGCGGAGGGGTGGCGGGACGCCGGTGCTTCCTAGCGTGCGGGGACCAGCACCGACCACAGGGAGAGACCGATGACCACGACGACCGCCGCCGCCCCGACCACCGACCCGACGCCGCGCCTCGCGTCCTTCACCGCGACCGGCCGCTCGACCGGCTCGCTGTCCACCGCCGTCGAGGCCCGCCAGTTCGGCTTCGTCGTCGCGGAGCCGCCGTCGCTGGGCGGCACCGACGAGGGCGCCAACCCCATCGAGTACGTGCTCGGCGCGCTGAACGGCTGCGTGACGGTCGTCGTCGAGACGGTGGCCGCCGAGCTGGGGGTCGCCGTCGACGGCGTCGCGACGGAGGCGACCGGGACGCTCGACATCCGTGGCTTCGCGGGCACCGCCGACGTGTCCCCGCACTTCCAGACGCTCACGCTGCAGGTGACGCTGACGACCGCCGTCGCCGAGGCGGAGCTGGGCGAGCTCAAGGCGCAGGTGCTGCGCCGCTGCCCGCTGTTCAACCTGATCCGCGACGCCGGCGTCCCGGTCGAGGAGACCTGGGTGGTGCGCCAGGCCTGACCCGGCGCCCGCTCAGCGGGTCTGGCGGACCCAGCTCGCGTGCATGCGGGCGTAGACCCCGCCGCGGTCGACGAGCTCGCGGTGGTGGCCGACCTCGACGACGTTGCCCGCGTCGACGACGACGACGAGGTCGGCCGCCTCCGCCGTCGAGAGCCGGTGGGCGATCGCCACGGACGTCCGGCCGGCCTGCAAAAGGGCGAGGGCGCGGCTGATGCGGCCCTCAGTGGCCGGGTCGACGGCGGAGGTGGCCTCGTCGAGGACGAGGAGGTCGGCGTCGGCGAGGTAGGCCCGCGCGATGGCGACGAGCTGGCGCTCCCCCGCCGAGAGCGACTCCCCGCGCTGCCCGACGGGCGTGTCGAGGCCGTCGCCCAGGGTGGCGAGCCAGTCGGTGAGGCCGAGCTCGGCGACGGCGGACTCGACCTCCGCGCGCGGGTGCGGCAGGCGGCCGTAGGCGATGTTGTCCGCGATGGTGCCGTCGAAGAGGAAGCCCTCCTGCGGGACGAGCACGACCCGGCGGCGGAGCGTGGCGAGCGGGAGCTCACGCAGGTCGGTGCCGTCGAGGAGCACCTGGCCGCTCGTCGGGTCCATGAGGCGGGTGAGCAGCTTGCCCAGCGTCGTCTTGCCCGAGCCGGTCTCCCCCACCATGGCCACCGAGGTGCCCGGCGGGATGATGAGGCTGATGCCGTGGAGCACCTCCGGGCCGCCGGGGTAGGCGAAGCGGATGTCACGGAACTCGACGGACGCCGCGCGCGACGCGGCGGCGTGGCCGCTAAGTGCGCTCTCGGCGGTAGGTGCACTCTCGGCGACACCCTCACCGTCGACAGCCGGATTCTCCGCCTCGCCGTCGGCGGGGTCGGTGATCTCGAGGGGGGTCTCGAGGACGGCGATGACGCGCCGCCAGCCGGCCACCGCGTTCTGCAGCTCGTTGAGCATCTCCGTCGCGTTCTGCACCGGGCCGGTGAACATCTGGACGAGGAAGAGGAAGGCGAGCAGCTGCCCGAGGGTGAGGTGCCCGTCCAGCGCGAGGAAGGTCCCGACCACCACGGTCGCGCCTAGCGCGAGGGCGGAGAAGGCCATGCCCGTGGAGAAGGCGAGGGCGGTGAAGGTCTGCGCCTTGATCGCGTCGGCGCGGTGGTCCTGGACGGCGTGGTCGATGCGGCGCTGGGTGCGCTCGGAGGCGCCGTAGGCGCGGATCGTCTCGGCGCCGACGATCGACTCGGAGATCGCCCCGAGCATGACGCCCACCTTGACCCGCACGGTCCCGTAGGCGCGGGAGATGACCCGCTGCGCGCGCGGCGCGAGGAGGAACATCGGCGAGAAGCACAGCCACACGACGAGCGCGAGCAGCGGGGAGTAGACGACCATCGCGACCGTCGCCACGAGCAGCTGGCCGACGTTGAGGATGAGCTGCAGGCCGCCGAACTGGACGAAGCGGGAGACGGTGTCGACGTCGCTGGTGACGCGCGAGACCAGCGACCCGCGCCGCTCGGCGTTCTGCGTGAGGACCGACAGGTCGTGGACGTGCCGGAAGGTGCTCGTCCGCAGCTGCGCCAGGCCGCGCTCGCTCGCGCGGAAGAGCCGGATGTTGACGGCGGAGCTCGCCAGCCCGGCGAGCAGGACGAAGGCCAGGGCGAGCGCAGCGGTGCGCACGACGGCGGGCACGTCCGGTCCGCCGTCGGCCATGATCGCGTTGTCGGTCACCTGCTGGATGACGACGGGCACGACCACCCGGCCGGCGGTGGCGACGACGGCCAGGGCGAGGGTCCAGCCGATGCCCTGGAGCATCGCCGGGGACAGCTGCAGTCCGCGGCGGACCGTCGCGACGACGCCCAGCTCGGAGGACGCGGAGATCGTCGAGCTCATCGGGCCTCCTCCTGCTCGGCGCTGCGGCGGGCGTAGCTCGAGGCGAGCTCGACGTACCCGGGGTCGCGGGCCATGAGCTCCTCGTGGGTGCCGACGTCGACGACCCGGCCGCGCTCGAGGTGGACGACCTCGTCGGCCAGGGCGATCGTCGCCGTCCGGTAGGCGACGAGCAGGACGCTCACCCCCGTCCCGGCACCGAGGCCGGCGAGGATCTCCTGCTCGACGACCGGGTCGACGGCGCTCGTCGCGTCGTCGAGCACGAGCAGCCGCGGACGGCGGACGAGGGCGCGGGCGATGGCGAGGCGCTGGCGCTGGCCGCCGGACAGGGTGGCGCCGCGCTCCCCCACGACGGTGTCGAGGCCGGCGGGCAGCGCGCGGACGAAGTCCTCGGCGCGGGCGGTGCGCAGCGCGGCCCACACCTCCTCGTCGGAGATGGCGCCGGCGTCGTCGAGGGCGACGTTGCCGCGGATCGTGTCGTCGAAGACGAAGGTGGACTGGCTGACGAGCGCGACCTGCCGGGTGCGCTCGGCGTGGCTGAGCTCGCGCACGTCGGTGCCGTCGAGCAGCACCTGGCCGGCCGTCGGGTCGACGAGGCGGGCGACGACGGTGGTGAGCGTCGACTTGCCCGAGCCGGTGGGGCCGACGACGGCGACGGTGCGGCCTGCGGGCACCCGCAGGCTGACGTCGCGCAGCAGCGCGACTGTCCCGGTCCCCTCGGCTCCGGCCTGCTCCCCCATCTCGCCCGGGACAAGCCGCGCGGGCACCTCGAGGGTGACGCCCTCGACGTCGAGCGTGAGGCCGCCCCGGCCCTCGAGCACGCCGGGCCCCTCCGGCATCGAGCCCTGGGCGTCGACGACGTAGGAGATGCGGTCGTGGCCCACGGTCGAGCGGGGCAGCTCGGCGAGGACGAAGCCGATGGCTCGCACCGGGAAGGTCATGAGGGTGAGGAGGTAGGCGATCATCACGAGGTCGCCGGTGTCCGCGGCGCCGCGAGCGACTTGGTTCGCCCCGACGGCGACGACGGCGAGGGTCGCGACCGAGGGCAGGAACTCGATGATCGGGTCGAAGACCGAGCGGACCTTGCCCATCTCGATGTTCGCGTCCTGCAGCCGCTCGGTGACCTCGGCGAAGCGCCGCTCCTCGACCTCCTCGGTGCCGAGGGACTTGACGAGCAGGGAGGCCTCGAAGGACTCGTGGGCGACGTCGGAGACTTCGGCGCGCAGCCGCTGGGAGGCGGCCACCCGCGGGGACATGTGCCGCCGGAACACGGCGTTGACGATGACGACGACGGGCAGCACGCTGACGCCGATCGCGCCCATGAGCGGGTCGGCGACGAGCATCGCGGTGCCCGCGACGAGGAGCATGACGGCGACGCCGATCGCGAAGGGCAGCGGCATGAAGACGCCCGAGGCGGCCTCGGTGTCGGCGTTCGCGTTGGACAGCAGCCGGCCGGCGGGGTGGCGGCGGTGCCAGGACATCGGCAGGCGCAGGTACTGGCGGGTGACGCGCAGCCGGTGGGCGGCCTGGATCTCGAAGACCGCCGCGCCGGCCCACACGCGCCGCCCGGCGACGGCGGCGGCGGTGACGAGGCCGACGAGCAGCAGCCCGAGCCCGGCCAGCCAGATGTGGGAGGAGGGCACGTCGTCGCCGGTGAGGGCGGGGGTGACGACGCGGTCGGTCACCTCACCGAGGAGCAGGCCGGAGCCGACGGTGCCGAGCCCGTAGAGGACCGAGCTGACGATCGCGAGGGTCGAGGTGCGCGGGGAGTCGCGCATGCCGCGGCCCATGAGGGTGAGGGAGCGGCGCAGCGTCCCGCCGGGCAGGCGGTAGGGGCGCGGCCCGGGACCGGGGTCGAAGCTCCGCGTCCGGGTGGTGGTCTCCGGCACGGCGGTCGGCTCCTCGGTCTCGAGCGGGCTCACGGCGGGGTCGCCGGGGCGCGGACAATCCTCGCACAGTGCGCCGGGTCACTGCCGGGGCGGTCCGGGTCAGAGCTGGTCGAGCAGGCGCTCGCGGCGGCGCTCGTACTCCTCGTCGCTGATGGCACCGGAGTCGTGGAGGGCGGTCAGCGCTCCCACGCGGGCGAGGGTGTCGCCGGCGGTGCGCTGGCGCAGGACGCGCACGGTGGCCGTGACCGCGAGGGTGATCGCCACGAGGATCGCGACGAAGACGAGGGTCCACACCGCGTCGTAGGCCGCCGGCATCAGCGGGTTCGAGGCGAACGTTGCCATGGCGACACGGTAGCGCCGCCAGGCGTGCGGCGCCCGCCGTTCCGCTACTCGCTCGAGGTGTCGATGACGAGGTCGGCGGCGGCGCGGGCGTCGCGCTCGGCGAGCAGGGCGCTCTCCTGCGCCGCCCAGGTGGACCACTGGTCCAGCCAGGTGCCGTCGTCGCGGGCCATCGCGCGGTGGTGGCGCTCGGGCTCGGGCGCCTCGAGCCACACGAGCGCGTCGAGGTAGGGCGCGCAGGGCAGCGAGCCGGCACCGCAGCCCTCGAGGACGACGACGGCGCTCGGCTCCACCCGCACGGTGCCGTCCAGCTCCCCGCGTACCCAGTCGTAGCGGCGGTAGCTGCCCGTCCGGCCCTCACGCAGTGGCGCGAGCACACCGGTGGCGATCTCCTCCACCCCCTCGCGCAGGCCGCGCCAGCCGCGGTAGGCGTCCTCGAGGGCGACCACCTGCGCGCCGGGCACCCGCTCGGCGACGGCGGCGGCGAGCGCGGTCTTCCCGGCCCCGGACCGTCCGTCGATGCCGAGGACGACGGGTGCTCCGCCGTCGTCGACGGCGGGGAGGAGGGCGAGGACGCGCTCGAGTGGGGTCACCTCGCGAACGGTACCGGCCGCCGTCGGCCCCGGGCAGATACGCTCTGCGCAGCCGTGATTCTGGAGGAACGATGAGTGTGGCCGTGCGCGTGATCCCCTGCCTGGACGTCGACGCAGGACGCGTCGTCAAGGGCGTGAAGTTCGAGAACCTGCGGGACGCCGGTGACCCGGTCGAGCTCGCCCGCCGCTACGGGGCGGAGGGTGCCGACGAGATCACCTTCCTCGACGTCTCGGCCTCGACGGAGGACCGCGCCACCACTCTCGACGTCGTCTCCCGCACCGCCGAGGAGATCTTCGTGCCGCTGACCGTGGGCGGCGGGGTGCGCACGGTCGAGGACGTCGACCGCCTCCTGCGCGCCGGCGCGGACAAGGTCGGCATCAACACCGCGGCCGTGGCCCGGCCCGAGGTGCTCACCGAGGTCGCCGAGCGCTTCGGCCGCCAGGTCATCGTCCTGTCCGTGGACGCCCGCCGCTGCCGCGACGGCGCGAGCACGCCGTCGGGCTACGAGGTGACCACCCACGGCGGGCGCCGCGGCACCGGCATCGACGCCGTCGAGTGGGCGGTGGAGGCGGCCGAGCGCGGGGCCGGGGAGATCCTCCTCAACTCGATCGACGCCGACGGCACCGAGGACGGCTTCGACATCGAGATGCTCACCGCGGTGCGCGCGCAGGTCACCGTGCCGCTCATCGCCTCCGGCGGAGCCGGCGCGGCGGTGCACTTCACCGAGGCCGCAAAGGCCGGGGCGGACGCCGTGCTGGCGGCCTCGGTCTTCCACTTCGGCACGCTGACGGTCGCCGACGTCAAGGCCGAGATGCGCGCCGCGGGCGTGCCGGTGCGCTGACCTGCGCCTAGCGTGAGGTCCCACCCCTCGAACGGACGGAGCACCCGCGTGTCACGTACCAAGTGGAGCGAGCCCGAGCGGCGGGCCCTGGCCGCCACCTTCCGGGAGGTGGGCCCCGGGGCGCCCACGCTGTGCGAGGGCTGGCGCAGCGAGGACCTGCTCGCGCACCTCGTGCTCCGCGAGACCCGGCCGTGGGTCATGGCGCTGGACATGGCTTCGCGGCCCGCGCCGGGCGAGGAGCCGCGGCAGTCGCAGGTGGCCGCTGCGGCCCGCACCCCGGGCGGGTACGCGGCCCTCGTCGACGAGCTGCTCGGCACCGACGGGCTGCGGCCCACGCGTCTCCTCGGGGACGCCGCCAACCTCGTCGAGTTCGTCGTCCACCACGAGGACCTGCGCCGCGCGGGTGACTCCCCGCGCCCGCCGCGCCGGCTGCCCGAGGAGATGCGCGACGCCGTGTGGCGCCAGCTCGCCGTCATGGGACGCGTGGCGGCGCGGAAGTCGCCGGTCGGCGTCGTCCTTGTCAGCACGGCCGGTCCGCGCGCGGTGGTGCGGAAGGGTGCCGACTCGGTGGCCCTCATCGGCGACCCGGTGGACCTTGCGCTCTACCTCATGGGCCGCCGGGAGCGGGCCGAGGTCGAGGTCCAGGGCTCCCCCGACGCCGTCGCCGCCTTCACGGCCGCGATGTCCTAGGCGGGCCGGGGCGCTCAGTTCCGTCCCCGGCACCGGTCTGACCGGGCATGGGTATGACGACGAGAGTGCTCAGCGTGTCGGTCCCCGTGGCCGACCAGGACGCCGCCCTGCGCTTCTACACCGAGGTGCTCGGCTGCGAGGTGGTCGCCGACGTGGAGGTGTGGCCCGGGGCGAGGTACGTCGAGGTCCTCCCGCCGGGCTCCGCCGTCGCCATCGTCCTGCTGCCACCGGACGGCGAGATCCCGGTGGCGGTGCGGCTCGGCACCCCGGACGCCGCCGCGGCGCACGCGGCGGTCCGCGCCTCGGGGGTGACGGTCCACAACGACGAGCTCGTCCTCCTCGACGGCGTGCCGCCGATGTTCTCCTTCACCGACCCGGACGGCAACGAGCTCGTCTACCTGCAGGACGACGCAGGGCCCTCCTGAGCCGGGCGACGCCCTAGGCTGGCCTCACCCGAGCGGGAGGCACCGATGACCGACGTGAGCGTCGAGGACGTGATGGCCGAGCTGGCGGCTCTCGAGGACCCGCGGGCGCGGGAGGTCAACGAGCGGCGGGGCGACGACCACGGCGTCAACCTCGGCCAGCTGCGCGCCGTCGCCAAGCGGCTCAAGACGCAGCCCGAGCTCGCCCGGGCGCTGTGGCGGACGCAGGACACGGCCGCGCGGCTGCTCGCGATCCTCGTCAGCCGGCCCCGGGCCTACGAGCGGGCCGAGCTCGACGCGATGCTCCGCGAGGCGGGCGCTCCGAAGGTCCACGACTGGCTGGTCAGCTACGTCGTGCGCAAGAGCCCGCACGTCGAGGAGCTGCGTCAGGCGTGGCTCGCGGACCCCGACCCGGTCGTGGCGAGCGCGGGCTGGGCGCTGACGACCGACCGTGTCGCCAAGCGGCCGGAGGGCCTGGACCTGGACGGCCTCCTCGACGTCATCGAGTCCGAGATGAAGGACGCGCCGGACCGGTTGCAGTGGGCGATGAACCACTGCCTCGCGCAGATCGGCATCTCGCACACCGCGCACCGCGAGCGCGCGGTCGCGATCGGCGAGCGGCTGCGGGTGCTCGAGGACTACCCCACTCCCCCGAACTGCACCTCGCCCTACGCGCCCGTGTGGATCGCCGAGATGGTCCGCAGGCAGGAATCGGCGTAGGGGTGGACGAGGTCGACGGCCCGGGTGGGTGGACAATGAGCATCTCCCACGACCCGCGCCCCTTCGCGCTCTTCGTCCGCGACGCACTGCGCCTGGAGGCCCGCCACGAGCCGACGGCGCCGCCGCCGCTCGACCCGCCCGCGCCGGACCACCGCGACCTGTTCACCGCTGCCGAGCGGGCGCGCGCAGCCGAGCAGTGGCCGGCGTGGTGGCGGGCAACGCTGGCCCACGAGGCGCAGCGGCACGGCACCCGGGTGACCGGGGACGTGCTGGAGTGGCACTGGGAGCAGGCGAGGGTGCGCGAGGAGGTGCTCGGCGAGCCGCCCGACTTTGCAGCCCTCTCGGCCAGTCCGGAGCTGCAGCGTGCGTGCACGGTGCTGGACCGCGAGCTCCACGCCTGGTCGCGGCGCGAGCCACTGTGCGACGCTCCGCTCACCGGGCTCAGGGACGTGGACTGCGGCGACCTCGCCGCCGAGGTCGCGAGCCGGTGGGACGCCGAGCTCACGCGGGTGCACGGCGTGGTCCTCGCCTACGGCGTCGCGGGTCCGTGGCGGCGGCTGACGGCGCCGGCCGTGCTCGTGTGCTCGGTCGCCGACCTCGAGACGGAACCGGGCGCCGTCGTCCGTGAGGTTCTTGAGTCCTCGGTACGCCGCGGGTGGCCGGAGGGCAAGGACGGTCCCGCCGACGAGGGCTGAGCGTCCCGGCCGCCAGCAGACCGGCGGCCGGGTCACTCACCTCAGCTCAGGAGGCGAACTCGGCGTTGATCTTGATCTCGTCGAGCTCGCAGTCCCCGGTGTCGCAGAAGGCCTCGCCGATCGCGTCGATCGTCTCCATGTCGCCGTCGTACACGGCGTCGAGGAAGGCGGGGATGAGCGACGCGGTGGCGGCCTCGTACTCCTCGGCGGTGATCTGCGTGTAGGGCATCTGCGGGTAGACGAAGTTGCCCTGCGGCAGGAACGACGCCGTCTTGAGCCGGCCGGAGAAGTCCCGGAGGACCTCGCCCACCTGCTCCCCCTCGGTCTCGGGGTCGAAGGACAGCGTGACGGACACCGAGTTGTCCGACCAGTACGCCTGGGCCAGGGCGGCGAGCTCGGCCTTCTCCCGCAGGGAGACGTCCTTCTCCGAGCGGCGCGCGGCCGACTTCACCGGGAAGAAGATGACCGAGGTGCCCTCGGGGTCCTCCACGGCCGGCTCGACCCGGTACCCGGCGGCCCGGAACAGCGTGACGAGCGGGTCCTCGTTGCGGAAGCGGATCGCCCGGTTGAAGTAGGTGCCGCCGGGTGCCCAGTGCACGCCTGGCGAGACGCCCGCGACGATGCTCACGGTGCCGGACGGCTTGACCGTCGTCGTCCTGATCGACTCGCGCACGGCGAGCGTCTCGGAGAGCTCGGTGTCCCACGCCCGCACGAGCCGGTAGCCCTGGTCCATCCACTCCTGCACCGTGTCCAGGCCGTGGTTGTCGGCGAAGTCGGCGATGCCGGACATCGAGGTGCCCACCCGCCGGTTGCGCTGCATGACGGCGTTGGTCCGCTCCCAGTGCGTGGGCAGCAGCGTGACCGCCTTGCCGTAGAGGAAGGCGACCTTGAGGGTGGCGAGGTAGTCCTCCTTGGAGCTGGCACGGGAGGGGAAGGTCTCCACGAGCGTGCAGCACTCGAAGGACTCCAGCGGCTGCTCGGCGCAGGGGTTGTAGCCCTTGACCCGCCAGTCGCGGTAGTCGGCCGGGTCGGAGAGGCGGCCGAAGTTGCGGGTCGTGTCGATCCAGATGACGCCGGGCTCCCCGTTGCGCGCGATCGCGCCGGTGAGGGGCGCGAGGTCGGTCCCGCTCTCGACGACGACGGAGTTGTTCGACATCCACGCCCAGCCCGGCTGCGCCGGGTCGTAGGAGTTGCGCTCGGGGAAGACCTCGGGGTTCTTGAGGTCGAGGAAGTCGGGGTCGTCGATCTCCCCGAGGAGGATCTCGGCCGAGCGGCGGACGTTGCCCGCCACGACGCACACGCCGATGAGGTTGCCGACGTCGGCGATGTCGCGGGTGGTCAGCGCCTGGCCGCCGCGGCCGGCGAAGACCTTGCGCAGCGCGGTGTGGAGGCGGTGGAGCGGCTCGGGGCCGGCCGCGGTGCCGCCGAAGGTGCGGATCGGGACGCCCCTGGGGCGGATCGCGGAGTAGTCGAGCACCGGCAGCGCGTCACCGCGGAGGAAGGCGTCGATGACCATGGCCGTCGACTCGACCCAGCCCTCGCGGGTGTCGGGGATGACGAAGACGGGCGTGCCGGCGTCGACCACGGGCGGGAGTGCCCGGCCCTCGCCGTCGAGCGCGAAGGGTTCCTGGGACTCGTGGACGACGGGGTCGTGGATCGTGAAGCCCTGGCGCGCGCCGGCGGTGTCGAAGCCGACACCCACCCCGAGCATCGAGGCCTCCATGAGGAAGGTGAAGGGCGCGGAGGGCTGCTGGGCCGTCATGTCGTCGGTGGAGACGAAGGCGCAGTTCTGCAGCGGGGCGGAGTTGCCCAGCGAGTTGACCAGCGGCGTGCCCATGACCCACAGGCCGCGGCCGGGCGGGGTCCACTTGAGCTCGAAGAGCCGCTCGTAGGTGTCCTGCGCGGTCTGCTGGGCTGCGGCCTCGTCCCACGGGAGCCGGCGGCCGGTCGTGTGGTCCTTGAGGATGGAGAACATCCCCTCGACGACGCGCCGGCAGACCTCGTGCCAGCGCTCCTTGGTGCCGTCCTCGCGCTGGCGGGAGTAGGTGCGCAGGAAGGTGATCTCGCCCAGGGAGTTGCCGGCGGCGTCGGCGTACCCCCACGGCACGGTGCGCTCGGCGTACGGGGCGACGAAGGAGTCGGGGAGCTGGAAGGAGAGCATGGTGTGCGCCTTCGTCTCGGGGCGGTCAGCGGGCGGGCTGCAGGGCGGGCGCGGGAGCGTCCTGGTACGCGCGCAGGGCGTGGGCGGCGACGGCGGCGGCCGGGACGAGGACGACGTTCGCGAGCAGCGGGTAGAGGTAGAAGGGCAGGCCCATGACGTAGGTCGACAGCAGGCCGGCCGCGGAGTCGGCGACCCACTCCCCCCGCCCCAGCATCCAGGTGCCGAAGTTCGTCACGAGGAAGAAGAGCGTGGAGGAGCCGGCGCCGACGCCCATCCCGACGAGCGCCGTCGAGCGGGCGGAGCGGGCGCGGCGCATGACGAGCGCACCGGCGGCGATGGCGACCCAGGCGCCCCAGACGTACAGGAAGATCACCGAGTGGGAGCCGAGGAGGACGTCCCCGACGGCGACCGTCAGGAGCGGGACGGCGATCGCCAGCGTGCGCGGCAGCAGGATCGCGCTGACGACGGCAAGGACCGTGACGAGCTCGACGCCGGGCGCGAGGAAGGTGTTGAGGTTGTAGTCACGCCACGCGACCGAGGCGACGGCCAGCAGGGCGACGACGGCGTACTTCAGCACGGTGTGCATGCCTTCCTCCGGAAATGACAGCAGTGTGGTTCGGGTCGCTCCCGACACTACCCCTAGGGGTAATCGTGAATATTCACCCCAAGATGTTGTGGTCGAAGCGTGCGGCGAGAACCGCGTCATCTCTACGCTCGTCCGCCCCCGGCGTGTCGGGCCGCGGCCGCGGTACGGCCTCAGCCCCTGGCAATCTCCGCGGCGTAGCGCGCGGCCGGACCGAACCAGTCGGGCCACTGCGGGTCCTTGTCGGGCGCGAGGAGGTGGTCGGCCACCGCCCGGAAGAGCAGCGCCCGCACGAGCAGCTGCGGGAAGTGCGCGCCCTCCTCATCCCGGACGCGGTCGACGAGGTCGCGCCCCGCACCGCGGAAGACGACGGCGTCGGCCACGACCACCGCCGTTGCGTACGACGGCGGACGCCAGTACGGGGTGAGGTCGAGGACCAGCGGCGCCAGGTCCGGGTGGAGGTGGACGTTGTCGGTGAGGTCGCCGTGGACGAGCTGCGCGGGCAGCGCGAGCGGCCGCCGGGCCTCGAGGAGGGTGCGGACGTGAGGGAGGCGGCCGCCGTCGTCGTCCACGTCCTGCTCGGCCCAGGCGACGCGGTCGGCCACCGCCCACGGGTGGTCGTGGCCGTCAAGGAAGGCGGGCCGCGGGAGGTCGGCGAGGTGGCGGTGGAGCACGCGCCCGGCAGCGACGACCTGCTCGTACTGGTCCGCGCGCGGCGGTGAGCCCGGTTCGTAGCGCCACGCGGTCCAGCCGTCGACCACGAGCCCGCCGTCCGCCGAGAGCACGGGCGGTGCGACGCGCAGGCCCGGGGCACCGTCGAGGTCGGCGAGCACGGCGGCCCGCCAGCGCAGCTCCTCGAGCGACACGTCCAGCGGCTTGAGGACGAGGTGCCCCGACCGCCACACCTGGTGCTGCCCGCCGGGCAGGGGCGCGGGCGCCGCAGACGCGCCGAAGGCCGCGAGCACTCCGGCCGGTGGCTCCTCCACGGTTCCTCCCGTCGGCGGCAGGCTCAGCTCTCCTCGGACTCCTGCTCCTCGACGTCGGAAGCCGCGAGGATGTCGACGGCGAAGACGAGCGTCTGGGTGCCGTTGCCGAGCGCGGGCGGCACGACGACGACCACGCGCGAGCCGACCGCCTGGTCGACGAGCCCGTCGCGCAGGCCGGTGAAGGTGTCGTCGACGAGGATGGTGCGCGGCACCTGGCCGTCGGCCCACGTCGAGTCGTAGATGTCGCCGCCGGGCCAGGTGACCGCCTGGTACTGGACGGTGATCGCCTGGCCGGGCGCGACCTGGTGGCCGGAGCCGCGGATGACGGTGCTGACCTCGAGCGACGACGGCGGCTCGGCGTCGGGCAGGGTGATGGCGACGCCGTCGTCCTGCTGTGCGACGGTCGGCATCCCCTCCTCGGGGGGAAGCTCCTCCCCCTGCGCGACCGTGTGGAGGACGTCGATGACGAGGACGAGCATCCGCTCGCCGTTGTCGGCGCTCACCGGCTGGGTGACGAGGAGGCGGGTGCCCTCGGGGACGTCGACGAGGAGCGGGTGGACCTCCTCCCCCACCTGCTCGGGGGTGAGGAGCAGGGTGCGCGCCGCGCCGGTGCCACGGTCGGGCAGCGGCTCGCCGGTGGCGCCGTCGTAGGCGCTGAGCGCAAGGAGGGCGGGGCCGCCGTCGCGCAGGTGGCGGCCCTCCCCCTCGATGAGGACCTCGGTCTCCTCCTCGGTCATCTCGAGCGGGGTGTCGAAGGAGACGACGGGCGGGCGGCCGAAGGCGCCGGTGACGGAGATGACGGGCTCCTCGACGGGCTCCTCCGGCTCGGCGGAGCAGCCGGCGAGGACGAGGGCCGCCAGGAGGGCGGCCACGAGGGCGCGGACGGGACGACGGCGGAGCATCAGGCCTCCATCGCGGCGATCAGGGCGGCGACACGCTCGTCGCTGCTGGCGAAGGGGTCCTTGCACAGGACGGTGTGCTGGGTGGCGTCGTTGAGCTTGAGGTGCACCCAGTCGACGGTGTGGTCGCGGCGGCGCTCCTGCGCGGCGGCGACGAAGTCCCCGCGCAGCTTGGCGCGGGTGGTCTGCGGCGGCGTCGTCCGGGCGGCGGTGATCTCCTCGTCCGTGGCGACGCGCGCCATGAGGCCGCGGGCGCGCAGCTTGTCGGCCAGGCCGTCGGTGGGCGAGATGTCGTGGTAGGCGAGGAGGAGGCGCTGGACGCGGACGTCGGCGAGGCCCGCGCCGCTGCCGGTCCGGTAGCGCTCGAGGAGCCGCTCCTTGATGGCCCAGTCGAGCTCGGTGTCGACGAGCGAGTGGTCCCCGGTGCGCAGAGCGCGCAGGCCGCGCTCCCACAGCTCGAGGACCTGCTGCTCGACGGGTCGCAGGGGCATCCCGGAGGTGTGTGCAAGGACGCGCTCGAGGTACTCCTCCTGCATCTCCAGCGCGCTGCGCCGCCGGCCGGAGACGAGCTCGAGCGGCGTGGTGGCGGTGAGGTCGCGGGAGACGTCACGGATGGAGCGCATCGGGTCGACGAGGAGGAGGTCGTCGAGGCGGCCGCCGGACTCGACGAGGTCGAGGAGCAGGGCGGTCATGCCGAGCTTGAGAAGCGTCGTCGTCTCGGCGACGGAGGAGTCACCGGAGATGACGTGGAGGCGGCGGTAGAGGTCGGGGTCCCCGTGCGGCTCGTCGCGGGAGTTGATGATGGGCCGGGAGCGGGTGGTCGCCGAGCTCATCGCGTCCCACAGGTGCTCCGAGCGCTGGGAGAAGCAGTACGCGGCGCCGCCGGCGGTCTGCCGCACGGCGCCGGCGCCGGTGAGGATCTGGCGGGTGACGAAGAAGGGGACGAGCTGGTCGACGGTCCGCTGGAAGTCGCGGCGCCTGCGCAGGAGGTAGTTCTCGTGGCAGCCGAAGGCGTTGCCCTCGGAGTCGACGTTGTTCTTCAGCAGGTGGACGCGCCCGCCGATGCCCTCCTCGGCCAGGCGAGCGGTCGCGTCCTCGGCGAGGTCGACGAGGATGGCCTCACCGGCACGGTCCTGGACGACGACGTCGCGCACGTCGTCGCACTCCGCCGTCGCGTACTCGGGGTGGGAGCCGACGTCGAGGTAGAGCCGGCCGCCGTTGCGGAGGAAGACGTTGGACGAGCGCCCCCACTCGACCACCTTGCGGAAGAGGTAGCGGGCGGCCTCGTCGGCACCGATCGGCGGGCCACTCTCCGGACGGCGCGCGCCGTCGACGGTGATCCCGTACTCGGTCTCGATGCCGACGATGCGGGGAGCGAGGCTCACTGCCCGCCCTTCTGCACGAACCCGCGCACGAAGGACTCGGCGTTCGTCTCGAGGACGGAGTCGATCTCCCCGAGGAGGTCGTCCAGCTCGGCGGCCTGCGCCTGCGCGCTCGCCCCGGTGGGCGCGGGCAGCGGCGGCGGCGTCGGCTCCTCCGACTCGCGCTCGCTCCGGCGCTGCTGCTCCTGACGGGCCATGGTGGCTGCCTCCTTCTCGACTACCCGTCGATCCTAGTTCGCGCCGGCGGTTGTGCGAGCAGCGGGGTCCATGGTGGTCACGTCGGGTGCGCTTCGGTCGGTGCGGTTCTGAGCGGCCAACGGAACAGCCGCTAGCTGTCGACAAGGGTCGGTCGAAGCGTGTTGCTCAGGCCCCCTTCACCGGAACAGCCACCGGACGGGTCTTGCGGACAGGCGGCGCCACCAGCGGACTCTCGCCGCAGGTCGAGGTGTGCAACTTCGGTAGGGGTTCGGCTTACGGGACGTCAAATCTGCCGATCACCAGGCGGTGATCAAGAGCGGCGCGTGTGGACTCAGCGCCGTCCCTATGCACACTCGCTAGCCGTAGCCGCGCACGCCGCTGGCAGTCCGTCCTCGCATGATCGCTCATGGCGCTGCAATATCACGTCGCGCCAAAACGTCGTGAGACAGCACGTCTAGGACGCGTCAGATGCTGTGGGGCGCAGCCGGACATCACTGCGCGGTCCGGTGTTGAGCCCCCACGCCTCCGGGTGCGGTGCTATCCGAGACCGAGAAGAACTCGAGTCGATGGTCGAAATCCCTGGGAATCACCTGAGCACTACAATGAGGCTGCCCCGCTTCATACCCCGGTGCGCCCTAGCGACAACGCGGGATGTGCGAAGGCGCTCGAAGAGGGGCTTGTTCAGCTCGTACGGAAGTTCGGCTGTCCCACCGGATACTCCGGCGAGGGCCGAGTACGGCCCGCCAATCCCGGCGAGGGCCGTTAGGACCTGCGTGCCGTCGCCTCCCCCGTCCAGGTAACGTTCTGCGAGTTTGACGACGGTCTCTGCCGAAATCCCGACCCCTGTGAACATCTGGAGCGTTGAGGCGCTCACCTTCGCGTCGAAATCGAGGTGGGATTCCGCAGCCACTTGCCACGTGGACGTGTCACCCGGCTCGATAAACTGGCTCATCCGAATCCAGGGTGTAGTCGAGGTCTGAATCCGCCGACCTCGAGGAGTGATCGGGCGATGTAGTTCGTGAGATTGCGGAAGCCGAGGGCGGACCCGCGTAGGTGCTCGAGGCGTCCGTTCATGGCTTCGGTGGGGCCGTTGGACGTGCCGGGGCGATCGAAGTAGGCCAGGACGTCGGCGGCGCGACGCTTGAGCGTGCGGCCGAGGGTGCGGAGCTCGGTCATGGGCGCCGGGACACCGCCGCTCAGGGAGTCGATCAGGCGGGTCATCAGGTCACGTGCTTTGGCCCGGTCGGGCTCGCGGTAGGCGGAGATCATGCGCTGGTAGACGGCCCAGGTGACCTCTACTTGGACGTGGTCCTCACCGGTGAACAGCGCCTCGATCCGCGTGGTCTGCTTCTGGGTGAGCAGGTCGGCGCCGGTGTGCAGGGTGCGGCGGGCGGCGTAGAGCGGGTCGCCTTTGCGGCCGCGGTGGCCATGGATGTCTTGCTGGACGCGGCGGCGGCACTGGTCCAGAGCGTCCCCGGCCAGGCGGACGACGTGGAAGGGGTCCATGACCGCGACGGCTTCAGGTAGCTCTTCGACGGTCGCCGTCTTGAACCCGGTGAAGCCGTCCATCGCGACGACTTCGACGCCGTCGCGCCAGGCCTGCGGGCGGTCGGCGAGCCAAGTCTTGAACGCCTGCTTGGAGCGGCCCTCAACCATGTCGAGCAGCCGGGAGGGGCCGGTCCCGTCGCGGATGCCGGTGAGGTCGATGATGACGGTGACGTACTTGTCCCCGCGGCGGGTGTGGCGCCACACGTGTTCGTCGACACCGATAGCCCTCACGCCGTCGAACCGGGTCGGGTCCTCGATCAGGACTCGGCGCCCTTCGGCCAGCACCGCGGCGTTGGCGGTGTCCCACGAGACCGCCAACGCCTCGGCGATGCGGGCCACGCTCAGGTGCTGGCACACGATGCCCTCCAGCGCCCACCGCAGAGCCCGGCGCGAGAGCTTGGCTCGCGGCTCGGCCGCCGCACCGGTGTCTTGGCGCCAGACATGTCCGCACCCGGTGCACCGGTAGCGGCGCACGGTGAGCAGCAGCGTCGTGGGCCGCCAACCCAGCGGCTCGTGCGCGAGCTCACGGGTGACGGTGTCACGCGCGACGCCCTCGCAGCCGCAGCGCCGGCACCACTCATCGGGCTCCACGACTCGGCATGCCAGGACCGCGCGATCCGGCTCGAGCCGCTGCCCGATGACTTCGAGGCCGAGCTCGTCCAGGCGTGCGAACGTGGTCAGGTCAGGGCGAGCGAAGGTAGCGTCAGACACGTCGAGGTCTTCCCGATGGGTTGGCGTAGGAACCCCCATCATCGGAAGACCTCGACCCCTACCCGGCCCCCGACACGCCACTTCGCGCTGGGCGCCCGGCCGACACCGCCTCTACACCCTCATTCCGGAAGAGCCGATAAACTCCGCAGACCGGCTGAGGACGACGGCCTTCAGTTCCTCGGACACAGCGGTGCTGAGAAGGAAGTCCTTCACCAGCGGCCCGGGCAGAATCGCGGGCGACAGGTTCTCGCCGAAGGCTGCAGACGTCGTCATGGCGGACTCGATGGTGGCCCAGTCGGTCGTGGCGAACCGGGCGAAGGTCTCCGCAGTGTCGGCGAGCAACCCGGCGGCCAGAAGCAACGAGAGCAGTCGTCCCGCCTCTGCGGGCACGTCGGACGGTTCGAGCGGGTCAGCAAGGCCTAGGCTCTGAGCCAGCCGGACCCGGTGGGCGGGGTCCGGAATGGCGGTAGGCGAGTTCAGGAGCGCTGCGGCCAGGGCGCGCAGGTCACTCTGGGCAGCCTCGTCGTTGACCTCGAGAGTTTCGGCGGCGGCCAGCAGGTCCCCGAGGGCGTCGTCGATACCGTGCTCGGCGCGGTAGTCCTCGATGTTTGTGATGGTGGCAGGGAACCGGTGATGCTTCGCCAAGGGGGCCCACGTCTCCTTGGGAGCTTCCGCCAGACGGGTGACCTCGCAGGTTGGCGAAGAATCCTCGATCAGCGCCTCGATGTGCTGTGCGTCCCAGCGGTCAGCCACGTCACCCAAGATGGCGGCGAAGTGCTGGGGTTCGTCGATGGTGAAGTTGGTTGCGTCGTCGTCCGCAACCGCCGCCAGAAACGCTGCAGGCTGTTCGAGGCAGTCCTCGTAGAGCGCCGAGTCACCCTGCATACGATCTAGGGCGATGGACGGCGCGTCGCCGATGGCGACACGGAGGTTCGTTGCTGTGAGTGGGTACAGGTCGGATTCCACGATGGCGCTCAGCATGGTGGAGTGCAGGGCCGAGAGGTCGGCAATGCTGGCACCAGACTCCCGCGTCACGTTGACGATTGTGTGCACCTGCGTCCGCTGAAGCTCGCCGATGTAGGACGCCATGGCTGCGTAGTTCGTCGCCAAGAACTCGCCGAGCGCAGGTGCGGTGTCGTAGGAGATTTCGGAGCTCAGGGCCCTGAGAGCGGCGTCGACGTAGGTCACGCGCCGGCCGGCCTCGAGTTGTGCTTCGTGTGCGAGGTACACGAGAGTGTGCGGCCATCTGCGTGCCAAGCCGGCCGACAGCAGATCCGGGTGCGCGCCATTCGACAGATAAGTCTCGACGAACGACTGCTCCGCCTCCCCAAAGCCGGCCAGACGGTCGAGGATGAAGTCAGCCTGTGGGTCGTGCTGCTCGAGGAGGTGGTCCAAGATGGAGACGTTGTAAGCGCTGGCCCCTCTTAAGCATCGCGGTCCCGCTTCAGCGAGGAGTGAGACAACCTCGTCGGGCTTGAGCTGGTAGTTCGCGTCGGGAGTATTGGTGTCAACGTTGCGCAGAATGAACGTCTGGACGTCCTTGCTGAGCCTGTTGCCGTAGAACTGGCCGACGTAGAGGGTGAAGTTGTGGTCGATGTCCCCCTCTCGGACCAGTTCGCGGGCCAGCTTTGATTTCAGCTTGCCGACGACGTTAGCGAGGGGCAGGCCGGTGTCGCGTTCAGTGAACTCGGTGCGGCCGTTGAGCTTCGCCATAGACGCGCCTCGGAGGAAGTCCCGGTTGGCTCGGTGCTTCCGGCGCTGCTCCTCGACCGACGCTGTCGCCCAGGTGTCGAAAGCGTCGACCGTCAGCGAGTGGTCCAGAAGCCGCTCGAGCATCGCGGTCTTGAACTCGAGCGGCTGGGGCGAGTTGGCGTACCCCTGCCGGTTGACCGTGACCGTGATAGAGCCGTCCGCTGCTGCCTGGCGCCAGAACTTCAGCCAGTCGGTCACTTGTGTGCCAAAGTCGGTGTCACCGGCCGCGATTGACAGCAACTTCCGGTCAGCTCGGGCTACGTCGACAAGTTCGTTGAACCGCGCGCCCAGTTCTTCGGCGCGCGTCTGAGCTGCCGAGTTGACCGCGTCGGCGGAGTCGAGAGCCCGGAGTTGGTCGTCGGCGTCGCGGATGGAATCGTTGATAGTCGCCCGGTACGCCTTATACAGGATGTCGAGATCGCTCCGGCCGTGGACGATCTTCTCGAAGTCGGCCAGATGGAATTGCTTGTACAGCACCAACGACAGCAAGGTGTCCGGGCTCAGGTCCGGGGCACCCTTGCCCATCACGAGGAGCTGTTCGGAGAACACACAGTATTCGTTGCGTATGTTCTTCAGCATCCGCATGTCCGGGACGTGCCTGGCAACACGGTCGATCAGCTCGTCGCTTGGGCGGTGCGCTTCCCCTTTGGGAAAAAGCTGAGCGAGAAGTTCGTGCGCGGAACGGTGCGTGATGAACGGGACGAGCGGGATGACCAGGTCGAAGAATTTGGTGCGGTTGGCTCGTTCGACCTCCGCCTGCGCCGCGTCTACATCACCCTGCGAGTTGGGGGCAGCCGCAACGCCACTGCTACCGGACGACGCCTCCTCTTCAACCTTTTCAACGGAGTCAGTCGGGTCGGGGTCTCGGCCGAGCTTCTCGAAGACGCTGTCTCGGACGGCGTACACGAACCGCACCTTGCGACCCACCTGGTCGGACTCGTTCAGGAGCGTGTTCAGCTCGCGCAGCGCCTCAAAAATGCCGGGGTTCTCGAACCGGTCGAGGTCCTCGAACACGACCACGTCGTAGTCAGTCGCTTCGAAGAAGTACACGATCTCGGCCAGGTACTTGTCGAAGTAGCTGGTGGGCCGCCGCGCGAGAGTGACGGAAGCACCGGCAGCCGACAGCTGGCTGACTGAGAACTTCTGGTGCAGGAACGCACGCATAGCTGTCAGCCCGACCGTGCCGATACCGATGGCGACGGCGCCGGTGACCCATTCCTGTGCGCCCTGCCCGAGTAGGTCAGGGTCCCATCCCAGGAGAACCGGCACGGCCACCGCGCCGACGATCCCTGCCGCCGACGTCAGCATCGCCCGCCCGAGCGGGAACTTAGAGAGCCGGTGGAAATCTGAGGCAGGAAGCTTCTCCGGAGCCTCGCGGTAGAGCAACTGCTTGACGATCGCCTTCTCGATGCGGTTGGTCAGGTCCGCGCCCTCGTCGGCTCCCTTCATTGGCGATCCGGGCTCTCCGAGGTCGTTCCCGAGACTGGAGATGGCGACGTTGAGAACCTTGAAATTCTCGGAGTTCTCTATATTTTCGATGACGCTGGACTTGCCCGAGCCGTAGCCGCCGGTGAGAGCGATGTTGAACACCTTGGGCTCTCGGAGTCCGGCCGTGAGGTACCGAGCATACGCGCCATGTTCAGCTTCCTGGTAGCCCGACGAGAGCGGCGTCAGAGTCCTCGATGCCGGCGCGGTCGGAAGCGCAGAAATGTCCTGGTTCATCTCGGTCCAACCCCGTTCTCTCGAGACGGCGCTGCGATCACCGGCCGATCTCCTAGTCGTCCTTGCGCGCAGCGTGCCCACGCTCGCTTCCGCGTCCTAAGGAGGACGCTACAGGCGCCCACGGACATGGCCGGCTCTTTGTGCTGGCGCTAGTTCGTCCCACCATGCGGCGAGGCAGGTGTCCTCCAGATTCTTGGAGGCGTCCTACTCACCGAAATCGGCACGCCCGCTCGGACTGCGATCCTCTTGTGGCAGACGTCGCGGCCATCCCCTTCGCCGACATGGTGCGCGCGGTTCCGGTGAGGGATCCTCTATCGGATCAGGCGTACACGTATGGGGAGATCGAGATCTGCCCACGCGCGATCGGCAGTCAAGACTTCAGCCGGGTTGCTGCGGATTGTCAACGCGAGGCAACACCGATCTCCGAGCGAGAGGTTCTTGCCTCCGTCCAGTGATCGAATCGCTCCCGCCAGCTCAGCGTCCTCTTCCAGGACCGGCTCGATGGTGACGCCTGCCGCAGCGAGGAGGCCGCGAACTCGCCGGACGTCGACTCCGACGTCGACCAGCTTTCCGATCACCTCAGCGAGATTGGCGGCGCCCAGTGACGCCGAACCAAGCTCAGCGGCGACCAAGTCAGCACCGGGCTCATCGTGTACGAGAGCGAGGACGGCCGAGGCGTCGAGGACTGTCACTCGGCCCTCGATGCCGCCAGACGGCGCTCGGTCAGCAGTTCGTCAACCAGCGAACGCTGCTTGGGGACCTCAGATGCCAATCCTCGGAGTTCCACCACTGCGTCCTCCTGCCGTTCGAGTACGACTCGTCGACCTTCGACGCGGAGGTGCAAGTGGTCACCGGGGGCAAGTCCGAGCGTGGAACGCACCTCGGCCGGAATGACGAGACGACCCTGCTGCCCAAGAACGAGCGTGGCATTCATACGCCAATCGTGCCACGGGAAGCGTGACTGTGCCAAGACCCTCCCGATTGACGATCCCTTGCCGGGATCCGGTGCCTACAACTGGAGGTGGAGGCGAAGCGCGTCGTCGAGGTGGGCCATGACGTCAGCAGGGGCTCGTCCGATGACAGCGCCGAGCCGCTCGACTGCGATCGAGCGGACTTGCTCGGCCTGGGCCTTGGAGTCCTGCCGGAGGCCGGTCGCGGCTGCAGGCAGGAGGGTTTGAAACGGGAAGATCCGGTCGGTGTTGCTGGTGAGGGGCACCACGGTCACCACTCCGCGGCCGAGTCGAGCCGCGGTCGCGTTCGCTCGATCGTTGCTAACGATCACCGCAGGACGGCGGCTGTTGGCCTCACTGCCGCGAACGGGGTCCAGATCGACGAGCCGGATCTCACCGCGCAATATCAGCGATCCCTTCGGCTGCGGTCATGTCCCACGCGGCCTGATCGCCTGAATCCTGCCACTCCTGCCATGCCGCTTCGTAGTCCTGTTCCAAACCGGGAAGGCGAAGCATTCGCACGGCATGTTGCAACGCAGCTGACCTCGACGGCAGGCCGGCAGTACGGGCGTACTCGTCGAGGATCGCCACATCCTCGTCCGGCAGACTGACGCTGAGTTTCATACCTTGATGCTACCGCAGTGCTACCAACTGCCAGCGGACCCGTGTTGTTTGCCGGCGACGGGACGCGGGGGTGGCGCGCGGAACGCGCGTTGAGCGCGTCCTGTGCACCGGCTGTTCTTTCGGATCTTGGCAGCGGCGTGCCCCTTGCGCCCGTGATCTATCGGGGCCGTGCTGTATCAGTCGGGCGCCGAGCCCGATGCTCGAGCCGGCCGCATCCCGCGGTGGGATCGGGCCGATCGCTAGGAGGTGCGCGATGAGCGCGCTGCATGTCGGGTACGCCCGATGCTCCACCGATCAGCAAGACCTCACAGCGCAACGCGCTGCCCTGATCGGCCTCGGCGTCGAGACCGAGCGCATCTATGTCGATCACGGCCTGACCGGCACCGACCGAGAACGCCCGGGCCTGCGCGAGGCCCTGGCCGCCTGTCGGGCTGGGGACCCCCTGGTGGTGACGAAGCTTGACCGCCTGGCCCGGTCCCTGCCCGATGCGCGGGCGATCGCGGACGAACTGACCGCCCGACAGATCAGTCTCTCGCTCGGCGGGTCCATCTACGACCCGACCGACGCCATTGGTCGTCTCCTGTTCAACGTGCTCGCCATGGTTGCGGAGTTCGAGTCCGACCTGATCCGGCTGCGCACGGTCGAGGGAATGAAGGTCGCGAAGGCCAAGGGTCGGCTGAAGGGCAAGCAGCCCAAGCTCAGCCGTAAACAGGAAGCACATCTCGTGTCGCTCGTACACAGCGGCGAGTACAGCACCCTGGAGGTCGCCGAGCTGTTCGGCATCGGTCGGTCCACCGTCTACCGTGCGATCCAACGCCAACGGATGGCGGCCGAGGCCGAACTCGCCGCCGCATCGGCACGGGGCTGAACGCCCACCTTGACGGCGTCCCGCAACCGGCAACCACCGGGACGCCGTCAAGCGCGTCTCCCTCGAAAGCCAGCCCGTGTACAAGCGGACAAACGAGTTGTGCCTGCGGATTGCCGATCCCATTTGCGAAGCGGTCATGCCGCCCTGGGTGTGAACCACCGTTCCACGGATAGCGATGTCAATGGCGCCCGCCTCTGGGGAGAGCCGCTCGACGCCCGGGTGAACACGTCGGCTCTCGATGACGAGGGCGTCAGCCGTGGCGGCGGCGGAGCTCCTCGAGGAGCGCGGCGACGTCCGGGCTGGCGTCCAGCGCCTCCCCCACGTGCTCGCGGCTGCCCCGCGCCGGCTCGGCCATGGGCAGGCGCACGAGGTGCTCCTCGCCGGGCACGTCGAGGACCACCGACTCCCACCCGGCGGCGGCGACGCCAGAGCCGTAGCGGCGGATCGTCTCCCCGCGGAACCACGCGCGCGTGTCGACCGGGGCGGCGTGGACCGCCTCGTCGACCGCCTCCGCACTCACCAACAGCTCCACAGCACCGGACGCGGCCAGCCGCTGGTAGATGCTGCGCTCGGGGCGCACGTCGGACCACTGGAGGTCGAGCGCCGCCAGGCGCGGGTCGTCCCAGCCGATCCCGTCACGGCGGCGCATCCCCTCGAGCAGCCGGAGCTTGGCCACCCACTCGACCTCCGCCGCGCAGGTCATCGGGTCCTCCCCCAGCCGGGCGAGGAGGGAGTCCCAGCGGTCGAGGACCGCGCGGGTCTCGGCGTCGACGTCGTCGCCGAGCCGCTCCCGGATGACGTCGAGGTAGACGCGCTGGATCTCCAGCGCCGTCATCTGCCGGCCGTCGGCGAGCGTGAGCCGGTGGGTGAGGGTCGTGTCGTGGCTGACGAGCCGCGTCTCGGCGACGGCGTCGTCCAGCGCCATCGCGTCCAGGGACAGCGGCACGGCGTCCTGCTCGAGGAGCCACAGCACGAGGGAGGTGGTGGCGAGCTTGAGCCAGGTCGCCACCTCGAGGAGGTTGGCGTCCCCCACGATGACGTGCAGGCGCCGGTAGCGCGAGGCATCGGCGTGCGGCTCGTCGCGCGTGTTGATGATCGGCCGGTTGAACGTGGTCTCCAGGCCGACGTCGTTCTCGATGTAGTCGGCGCGCTGGGACAGCTGGAAGCCCGGGATCTCCGAGCGCTGCCCCAGGCCCACCCGCCCGGCGCCGGTGAACACCTGGCGTGTGACGAGGAAGGGCGTGAGGTAGCGGACGACGTCCCCGAAGGGCACCGCCCGGTCCGTGAGGTAGTTCTCGTGGGTCCCGTAGGACTGTCCCTTGCCGTCGACGTTGTTCTTGTAGAGCGCGACGTCGGGCATCGCGGGCTCGGCGGCCAGCGCGGCGGCGGCGCGGCGCATGACCTCCTCCCCCGCCCGGTCCCAGCGCACCGCGTCGCGCGGGCCGGTGACCTCGGGGCTGGAGTACTCGGGGTGGGCGTGGTCGACGTACAGCCGCGCCCCGTTGGTGAGGACGAGCGACGTCGTCGCGGAGGCGGGCTCCCCCGCCCCGGGACGACGGCGGTGGAAGCGTCCCAGCGCGGCGGCGCGCTCGGCCGGGGAGTCGGTGAGCTGGTCGGGGTGCGCCGCGGCGCGGTCGAGACGGAAGCCGCGCGCGTCGGCGAGCGGGTCCTCCCCCTCGTAGTCCCACCGCGCCGTCGCCCCCTCGCCCACCGTCTGCGCGTACGCGACGACGACGGCGGCCGACAGAGCCATCGGGTTGGCCATCGGCTGCCCGGGCTGCAGGACCCCGTACTCGGTCTCGATGCCCATCATCCGGCGCACGGTCATCGGCGCGCTCCGCTCACAGGTAGTCGCGGGTCTCCACGACCCGCGTCGGCTCGGCCCCCTCGGTGGCCCCGGACCCGCCGAGAGTGCGCATGAAGACGATCCGCTCGCCCTTCTTGCCGGCCACGCGCGCCCAGTCGTCGGGGTTCGTCGTCGAGGGCAGGTCCTCGTTCTCCCGCATCTCGGCTGCGTAGCCGGCGAGCAGGTGCGAGGTGCGCAGGCCCCGCTCGCCGGTGGCGATGAGGTCCTTGATCGCGGCCTTCTTCGCGCGGTCGACGATGTTGGCCATCATCGCGCCGGAGGCGAAGTCCTTGAAGTACAGGACCTCCTTGTCCCCGCTCGCGTAGGTGACCTCGAGGAAGCGGTTGTCGTGCGTCGTCGAGTACAGGCGCTCGACGACGGCCTCCGCCATCGCGGCGACGGCGGCTGCGGCGTCGCCGTGACGCTCGATCTCCTCGGGGTGGATGGGCAGGTCGGCGGTGAGGTACTTGGCGAGGATCTGCCGCGCGCCGTCGGCGTCGGGGCGCTCGATCTTGATCTTCACGTCAAGGCGGCCGGGGCGCAGGATCGCGGGGTCGATCATGTCCTCGCGGTTGGAGGCGCCGATGATGACGACGTTCTCGAGCTTCTCCACGCCGTCGATCTCGCTGAGCAGCTGCGGGACGATCGTCGTCTCGACGTCGCTGGACACGCCGGTGCCGCGGGTGCGGAACAGCGAGTCCATCTCGTCGAAGAAGACGACGACGGGCAGCCCGAGCGCCGCCTTCTCCCGAGCGCGGGCAAAGATCACGCGGATCTGACGCTCGGTCTCGCCGACGTACTTGTTGAGGAGCTCGGGGCCCTTGACGTTGATGAAGTAGCTGCCGGCCCGGTGGCCGTCCCCCTGGCCCGCGGCGTCGGCGAGGGAGGTGGCCACGGCCTTGGCGATGAGCGTCTTGCCGCAGCCGGGCGGGCCGTAGAGGAGGACGCCCTTGGGCGGCTTGAGGCCGTGCTCGCGGTAGAGCTCGGGGTGGAGGAAGGGCAGCTCGACGGCGTCGCGGATCTGCTCGATCTGCGGACCGAGGCCGCCGATGTCGCCGTAGTCGACGTCCGGGGTCTCCTCGAGGAGGAGGTCCTCGACCTCCGAGCGCTCGACGTGCTCGAGCGCGAAGCCGCTGCGCAGGTCGGCGAGTAGCGTGTCCCCGACCCGCACCCCGGCCGCGGCGAGCGGCGCCGACATCCGCAGGACGCGCTCGTCGTCGGAGCGGGCGACGACGAGCACCCGGGTGTCGTCGACGACCTCCTTGACGGCCACGAGCTCGCCGGTGTCCTCGAAGCCGCCCGCCTGGACGGCGACGAGCGACTCGTTGAGCCGCACGTGCTGGCCGGCCCGCAGCGCACCGAGCGGCAGCGACGGCGCGACCGCCACCCGCAGCCGGCGCCCGGAGGACAGCACCTCGAGCTCGCGCTCGGCGACGTGGACCGACAGGACGGTGGCGATGCTGCTCGGCGGGCGGGAGAGGGCGTCGAGCTGCTCCTGGAGGGAGGCGAGCTGGTCGCGGGCGCCCTGGAGCGCCGTCGCGAGCCGCTCGTTCTTCGTCGCGAGGCTGATCGCCTGCTGCTCCAGCTCGCGCACCCGGTTCGCCCGGAAGTCGTCCATCCCAGCCTCGGCCATCTCGGCCCCTTCCCTGCTCGGCACCGTCCCCCACGGTAGGTCACGCCCCACGGGACTCGCAGGGCCGGGTCAGCTGGTGGGCGGCTGCTCCTCGTCCTGGGTGAGCTCCTCGGGACGCTCGGAGCCGGTGACGCGCAGCTGCTCGGCGCGGTCCTGGTCGCGGCGCACGCGGCGCAGCTTCTTGTCCGAGACGGTCCGCTCGCCCAGGTCCTCGGCCCAGTCCTCCTCCACCGGGTAGGCGCCCTTGGCGGGGCGGCGCTTGCGCAGCGGCGGCGTCACGCCCGGGGCCATGCGGCGGGTGGTGACGAGGAAGCCGGTGTGACCGACCATCCGGTGGTCGGGGCGGACCGCGAGGCCCTCGAGGTGCCAGCCGCGCAGCAGCGTCTCCCAAGCGCGCGGCTCGGTGAACTGCTCGGTGGCCTTGGCGTCCTCGACGAACCGGGAGAGCTGGGTGGTCGTGGCGACGTAGGCGATGAGCACGCCGCCGGGGGCGAGCGCGTCGGCCGCGACGGCGAGGTTCTCCCAGGGGGCGAGCATGTCGAGGACGATGCGGTCCACCGACCCGGGCTCGACGGCGGTGGGCAGCACCTCGGCGAGGTCGCCGACGACGACCTCCCAGGCCGGGTGGTCCTCCCCGAACCAGGCGCGGGCGTTGGCCTGGGCGATGTCGGCGAAGTCGGCGCGGCGCTCGACGGAGAGCAGGCGCCCCTGCGGACCGACGGCCTGGAGCAGCGACATGCTCAGCGCGCCGGACCCGACGCCGGCCTCGACGACGCGGGCGCCGGGGAAGATGTCGGCCATCGCGACGATCTGGGCGGCGTCCTTGGGGTAGACGACGGCCGCGCCGCGCGGCATCGACAGGACGTGGTCGGCAAGCAGCGGCCGCAGGACGAGGTACTCGACCCCGCCGGTGGTCGCGACGACGACGCCCTCGTGGCCGCCGATGATCGCGTCGTGGCGCAGGTAGCCGCGGTGGGTCTGGAAGGTGGCCTGCGGGTCGAGGGTGATCGTGTGCAGGCGGCCCTTCGGGTCGGTCAGCTGCACCCGCTCCCCGATCGCGAGGGGGCCGCGGCGGCGCGCGGGGCCGAGCGGGAGGTCGGAGGCGGGGTGGGAAGTCACGGTCGACGAGTCTACGGGCCGTGCCCGCGCCGTCCTCCCGGCGGGGTCAGGCGGGCTGCTGCTCGGCGAAGCGGCGCCGGCTGCGCTCGCGCGCCTTGGCGGCCTCGACCTCGCGGTCCTTGGGCGGCGCGCTGGTGACGAGGGAGTCGAGCAGCTCGCGAGTAGCGGCGGCGACGTGCTCGACCGCGTGCTCGAAGGCCGCGGCGTTCGCCTGGGAGGGCTTGGTCATGCCGGCGACCTTGCGCACGTACTGCAGGGCTGCGGCGTGGACCTCGTCGTCCGTGGCGGGCGGCGCGTAGTTGTGCAGGGGGTGGATGTTGCGGCACATGGCTCCAGGGTGGCACCGGGCGGCGCCGCCGGGAAGACCTCAGGCGCCCCCTCTCGCGGCCGGCCCGCCGTCCTCGTCGAGGCGCCGCACGAGCCGCGGCCCGGCGACCTGCCGGTAGGAGCCGTCGAGGAGCTCGGCGACCTCCTGCCAGTCGACCTCCTCCGGCGGCGCGGTGGCGAGATCGATGCCCACCCAGCCGAAGGGCCCGTAGTACGCGGGCACGAAGGCGCGCGGGTCCTCCCCGAGCGCGGCCCGCTCCTCCTCGCCGTCCGGGATGACGATGAGGCCATGCTCGTACATCCGGCGGGTGCCCTCCGGCCCCTTCGTGCCGCCGCCGTAGATCGCGAACATCTTGCGCGCCCGGAAGGTGGGCCGCCCGAAGGTCTCGACCTCCGTCGCGGCGGGGAAGCCGAGCGCGATCGGGCGCAGCCGGGCGAGGTAGGGATCGTCGTCGTCGTACATCCGCGGGTGCGGCATGTCACCACCTCCTCATGACGGGAGGGTAGGACCGGGCACCGACATCCGGGGCGGGTCAGCGCGGTGCGCGCCGCAGTGCCTCCTCGAGCCGCGCGACGGCGAGGAGCCCGACGACGCCGGCGGGCCCGTCGACGAGGACGACGACGGGGCTGGTGCGTGCGGCGACGGCGGCCGCTCCCACGCCGTCGGCGCCCGTGAGCACGGTGACGACGCTCTCGGCGGGAAGCACGGAGGCGACGGCGGACAGCGGCGTGGTGGGGCGGGCGTGCGGCGGGACCTGGGCGAGGACCGAGGGGTCGACGAGCCCGGTGACGCGACCGCCGTCGTCGAGAAGGACGACGCGACGCGGGCCGAGGGCATCGGCGGCCGAGACAGGTGCGGAGGCGGGCAGCCCGGCGGCAGGCTCGGCGATCGCGCGCAGGTCGATGTGCGCGGCGTTGCGGCGCGCGCGGGCGAGGTTGACGGCCTGGGTGGAGGCGGTCCACAGGTAGCCGGCGAGCAGCACGACCCACAGGACGGTGAAGATCGTCGGGCGCAGTCCGAGCATGAGCGGCCTGCCGATTCCGACCACGACGACGAGGACGGCGACGACGCGCCCGCCCCAGCCGGCGACGCTCGTCCCGGTGAGCCGGTCCCCCGTCACCTTCCACACGATCGCCTCGAGGATGCGTCCGCCGTCGAGCGGGTAGCCCGGCAGCAGGTTGAAGACGGCGACGACGGCGTTGCTCAGCGCGGCGATCTGCCACACGACCGAGGCGAGCGGCGAGTCGACCTGGCCGATGGCGACCCACGAGACCAGCGCGAGAAGGGCGTTGGCGAGGGGACCGACGACGGAGACGAGCGCCGAGGCACCGGGGCTGCGCATGTCGGAGGTGAACTGGGTGTGCCCGCCCCACAGCGTGAGGACGTACTCGCGCGGCGGGGAGCCGACGGCGTGGCCCGCCATCCCGTGGGCGAGCTCGTGGGCGAGGACGCCGAGCAGCAGCATGAGCGGCACGCTCGCGGCGGCGAGGACGGTGGCCGCGGTCCCGGCGCCGGGGACGACGCGCGTGATCGTCGGGGCCACGAGGACGCCGAGGAGGACCGCCATGACGAACCAGGACGGGGCGAAGACGACCGGCACACGGCGGACGTGCCCGATCACCCAGCCCGAGGAGGTGCGCTCACCCAGCTGTGCCATTCCTGCACCTTATGTCCCCGCGCGACCTTCCCCACAGCCTGCGCGGGCCTCCCCTGCCGTGTCGGACCCCCGACATACAGTGGCGGCATGGCAGTGAGCAGCACCGAGTCCCCCATCGCCGAGTCGGCGGAGCCGGCGGCCCTGCGCCCGGTGGCCCTGTCCCCCTCGCGCGCCAAGGACTTCATGCAGTGCCCGCTGCTGTTCCGGTTCCGCATGGTCGACCGCCTGCCCGAGCCGCCCAGCCCGGCCGCGGCCAAGGGCACCCTCGTCCACAGTGTCCTCGAGCGGCTCTACGACCTGCCCGCCGCGCAGCGTGACCCGGCCGCCGGCGTCGAGCTGCTCGGCCCGGCGTGGGAGGAGCTGCGCAGCACGCGGCCGGAGGTCGAGGAGATGTTCGGCACGCCCGAGGAGCTGCGGGCCTGGCTGGTCAGCGCCCGGGAGCTCGTCGAGCGGTACTTCCAGGTGGAGAACCCGCAGCGGCTGGAGCCGGCGGAGCGGGAGAAGCTCCTCGAGGTCGAGCTCGGCTCGGGCATCCTGCTGCGCGGCTTCGTCGACCGCATGGACGTCGCGCCCAACGGCGCCGTGCGGGTCGTCGACTACAAGACCGGCCGCTCCCCCAGGCCGCAGTACGCCTCCGAGGCGCTGTTCCAGATGCGCTTCTACGGGCTGATGCTCTGGCGCCTCACCGGCACGGCGCCGCGCCGCCTCCAGCTCGTCTACCTCGCCGACGGCCAGGTCCTCACGCTCGACCCCACCGAGAACGAGCTCCTCGCCACCGAGGACCAGGTCGAGTCGATCTGGGCCGCGATCACCCGGGCCGCGCAGACCGGGGACTTCCGCCCGCGCGTCTCGCGGCTGTGCGACTGGTGCAGCTTCCGGGACTTCTGCCCGTCCTTCGGCGGCACCCCGCCCCAGCCGCCGCAGGAGGGCATAGACCGCCTGCTGGCAGCCGTCGGGCGGACGGCGGCGGGCGCCACGGCCGTGCCGGCGGACGCGACGACGGCGTAACCGCCGCCGCGCCCGCGGCGGGCTCAGTCCTGCGGCAGGTTCATCGTGGCCGGGTCGCCGCCGGTGCGCTCACCGGCGTCCAGGGCGTCGATCGCGGCGAGCTGCTCGTCGTCGAGCTCAAAGTCGACCCCGATGTTCTCGCGGATGCGCTCGGGGGTGGCGGACTTCGGGATGACGATGCGCCCGCGCTGCAGGTGCCAGCGCAGCACGACCTGGGCCGGCGTGACGCCGAGCGCCTCCGCGGTCCGGGTGATCTCGGGCTTCTCCAGCGAGGCGCCACGGCCCAGCGGCGAGTACGCCTCGACGGCGATCCCGGCGCGCTCGGTGGCCTCGGTGACCTCACGGTTCTGGAATCCGGGGTGGACCTCGACCTGGTTGACGGCGGGCACGACGTCGGTCTCGGCGAGCAGCCGGTCGAGGTGCTCGGGCAGGAAGTTCGACACGCCGATCGCCCGGGCCGCGCCCTCCGCGTGGAGCTTCTCCAGCGCCCGCCACGCCTCGACGTACCGGTCCTTGGCCGGCGCCGGCCAGTGGATGAGGTAGAGGTCGACGACGTCGAGGCCGAGCGCTCGGCGCGAGGCCTCGAAGGCGGCGAGCGTCTCCTCGGTGCCCTGGTCCTTGTTGCGGAGCTTGGTGGTGACGAACACCTCCTCGCGCGGCAGGCCGACGGCGCGGAGTGCTGCGCCCACGCCCTCCTCGTTGCGGTAGGCGGCCGCGGTGTCGATGTGCCGGTACCCCGCCTCGAGGGCGGTCTCGACGGCACGCTGGGTCTCGTCCGCCGGCACCTGGAACACCCCGTAGCCGAGCTGCGGGATGCGGACGCCGCCTGCGAGCGTGAGGACGGGAACGGTCATGGGCTCCTCCTTGAGTGTTGACTACCTGATGAGCGGCTCACCGGCCGCGATGGTCGCGATCTCGTCCAGGGTGAGGCCGTCGAGCGTGCTCAGCATGCTGAGTCCGGGCTTCGGCGCGATCTCGACCATGAGCGGAACGGCGATCGTGGCGGCACCCGAGGCGAGCGCGGACGCGACGCCGGGGACCGAGTCCTCCACGGCGACGCAGTCGCGCACGTCCACGCCGAGGATCTCGGCGGCCCGCAGGTAGGGCTCGGGGTGCGGCTTGCTGTGGGTCACCTCGTCGCCGGTGACGACGGCGGCGAAGGTGCCGGCCGGGAGCGTCTCGAGGACGGCCTCGGCCATCTGGCGGTAGGACATCGTCACGAGCGCGCACGGCACGCCGGCCTCGACGAGCGCGGCGAGGACCTCGCGGGCACCGGGCCGCCAGGGCGCCCCCTCGGTGCGGATGCACTCGGTGACGCGGCGCACGAGCTCGGCGGCGACGTCGTCCACGGTCCCGGGCACGCCGAGCTCCCGCAGCTGCGTCGCGGTGTGGGTGATCGGCTTGCCGACCATCGCCAGGCCCTGCTCGTGGGTCCACGTCCCGCCGTGCTCGGCGGCCAGCGCGGTCTCCGTGGCGATCCAGTAGGGCTCGGTGTCCACGAGGGTGCCGTCCATGTCCCACAGGACGGCGGCGGGCGGCCGGGCCCCCGGCGCACGGCGTTCGGACATGGCGGGGTTCGCGAGCGTCAAGCAGGTCTCCATCGTCAGGGACGTGCGACGGCGCCGGTCGT
This sequence comes from Georgenia phoenicis, assembly GCF_047302425.1. Lineage (NCBI taxonomy): Bacteria > Bacillati > Actinomycetota > Actinomycetes > Allobogoriellales > Allobogoriellaceae > Georgenia > Georgenia phoenicis. Next base: position 2,301,025 of record NZ_CP154855.1, read on the forward strand.
CGGCGGCTGCGTCGCACGGCAGGTCTGCGCCCAGGCTACCCGGGCGGACGCGGCAGGCACCCTGGAGGTTCGCCACCGGCGAGGCGGGCGTACCGTGTGGGCACGGACGAGCGAGGAGGCACGATGTCCCGATCCATCGCGGACCAGAGCATGGCCGAGCTCGGCGGGCCGGTGAGTGTCCTCACCCGCCAGAGGACGGACCACATCACCCTCGACCGCCTGCTCCACGAGCGGCACCGCACGAGCGGCCAGGAGCAGGACGCGGTGCTCCAGCGGATCTACCGCCTCGTGTTCCCGCACGCCTTCGCCGAGGAGTCGGTCCTGTGGCCGACCCTGCGCCGGGTGCTGCCCGACGGCCACGAGCTGAGCCTCGAGGTCGAGCAGGAGCACCAGGAGGTCAACGAGCTCGTCACCCGTCTCGAGGGCATGGACCACGACCACCCCGAGCGCGGCGCCGTCCTCGACCGGCTGACGGTCGTGCTGCGCGACGACGTCCGCGACGAGGAGGACGTCCTGCTGCCGCGGCTGCAGGAGGCGGTGAGCAGGCGCGACCTGCGGCGGCTCGGTGTGTTGTGGGAGGTCGTGCGACGGGTGGCCCCGACGCGCGCCCACCCCGTCGTCGCGCGGCGTCCCCCTGGCAACGTCATCTCCGCCGTCCTCCTGTCCGTGCTCGACCGACTCCGCGACCTGCTTGACGCCGGTGCGCGGCGCGGCCCCGAGCGCGTGAGCCCCGCGCTGCGCACCGCCAGCCGCGGGCTCACGCGCGCGGCCCACGCCGTCGAGCACCTGCCGCTCATGCGCCGGGGCGAGGACCCGAGCACCCGCCGCGACGCCGCCTAGCCGCGCCCGCGCCGCCGGAGCTCGGCGCGCCAGGAGCGCCGCCCGTCGGCCACGATCTCCTCGACCGAGACGGCGGTGAGCCCCTCCGTCGCGAAGAGCTCGAGCTCGGCCCGGGTCAGCGGCCAGGGTGGCCCCTCGTCGTCGGGCTCTTCCGTGGCGGCCTGCACCACGAGCAGGGTCCCGCCCTCCGCGACGAGCGAGCGGACGCCGTCGACCAGGGCTTCGCGGACGTCGCGGCTCACCGCCTGGACGGTGTAGATCTCCACGACGAGGTCGAAGGCGCCGGCCCAGGCCGCCGGCAGGTCGAGCAGGTCGGCGACGGCGTAGCGCACCGGGGAGCCGGGGTTCCTCGCCCCCGCGGCGGCGACGGCCGACGCGGAGATGTCGAAGGCCGTCGTCGTGTACCCGAGCCGCGCGAGGTGCTCGGCGTCCGCTCCCAGGCCGCACCCGACGACGACGGCGGTGCGGCCCGGCCCGTCGGCGGGCCTCGCCCAGGAGGCCAGGGCGGGGTGCGGCTCGGTCCGGTCCCACGGCGTCGTCACCTCCCCGCGTCGCGCGGCCGACCAGAGCCGCTCGAACCAGGCGGTCGGGTGGTCGGGGTCGGCGTTCCCGAGCCGGTCCGCCTCGGTCTGCCAGGTGCGCCGGTCGGACATCGTTGCCTCCGTGGTCGGCTGGAGGCACCACTCTGGCGGACCGGGCCCGGGCCGGACAAGGGGTGTCACGCGGGCCGCGCACCGCCCGCGTCCGCCCGCACGCATAGGCTGAGGGGATGACCGACCAGACCGACCGCAGCCCGGCACCCGACGATGCCGAGCGCACTCCCGCCATCCTCCTCGCCGCTTTCGAGGGCTGGAACGATGCCGGGTCCTCCGCCAGTCAGGCGCTGCAGGTGGTCGCCGAGGCGTGGGCTGCCCACGACGTCCACGACCTCGACCCGCAGGACTTCCACGACTTCCAGGTCAACCGCCCGATGAGCGTGCGCGACGAGGACGGCGTGCGCGTGCTCAAGTGGCCGACGACGACGATCTCCGTGGCCCGCACGCCCGTCGCCGGCCGCACGGTGCTGCTCGTCCAGGGCATCGAGCCCTCCTTCCGCTGGCTCGACTTCTGCGAGGAGATCCTCGACGTCGCCGAGGAGTGGGAGGTGGGCAGCGTCGTGAGCATCGGCGCGCTCCTCGCCGATGTCCCGCACACCCGGCCGGTGCCCTGCCAGGTGACGAGCGACGACCCGGGCGTGCAGGCGCTGCTCGGCGTCGAGGGCTCGGAGTACGAGGGCCCCGCCGGCATCGTCAGCGTCCTCGCCCAGCTCGCCCAGGAGCGCGGCATGCACGCGATGTCGCTGTGGGCCGCGGTGCCGCACTACGTCGCCCAGCCGCCCTCGCCCAAGGCGACGCTCGCGCTGCTCGGCGCCCTCGAGGAGCTCGTCGGTGAGCCGCTGCCCCTCGGGGACCTCGTGGAGGAGTCGCGCGCCTGGCAGGCGGGCGTCGACGAGCTGGCCGAGCAGGACCCGGAGGTCGCCGAGTACGTCCGCCAGCTCGAGGAGGCCAAGGACACCGCCGAGCTGCCCGAGGCCACCGGCGAGGCGATCGCCCGCGAGTTCGAGCGCTACCTGCGCCGACGGGACAAGGGTGGGGGCACCCCTCCCCCGCCCGCTCGCTGAGCCAGCTCGGCGTTCACCACCCCGCCGGCGAGCGTGACGATGCTGCTCAGCCACAGCCACACCACCCCGGCGAGGACGAGGCCGATCGTCTGCGCCGCGGCCGTGACCGCTGCACCCTCGACGCTCTCCCCGCCCGGCGCACTCGGCCCGGCCACGCGCAGGTAGGCGCTGAACCCGACGGACACGAGCACGAGCCCCACGGTGCCGACCGCCGCGCCCGGCAGGCAGCGCCGCCACGTCGTCGTGATGTTCGGCCCGTAGCGGTAGACGATGGTGAGGTACGTCGTCGTCACCACCGCCAGGGCGGGCCACCGCAGCACCGACCAGGCCAGCTCGAAGAAGGCGCCGAGCCCGAGCCGGTCGGCGATCTCCTGCCCGTCACCGAGCAGCGGGCCGACGACGACGGCGGCCAGGATGGTGAGCAGCGTGACCACAGCGCCGAGCGCGAGGGCGATGCCCAGCGCGTACTGGCCGACGAGCCCGCGCCGTTCGGGCACCCGGTAGGCATCGTCGAGTGCGCGGATCGCGGCGCGGAACATGCGGCTGGCGAGCCACAGCGCGACGAGGACGCTGCCGACGGCGACGCCGGCGCGCTCCTCGCGCAGCAGGCCCTCGATGAGCGGGGCGAGCACGTCGGCGGCGACCTGCTCGGCGAAGACGGTGGAGACGGCGTCGACCAGCGACTCCTCGATGCGCGTCACCGCCTCCTGCCCGACGAGCCGCTCGAGGAAGCCGAGGCTCGCCCCGAGGGCGGTGAGGAGCGGGACGAGGGAGATGAGCCCGTAGTACGTCATCTCGGCGGCGAGCCCGGTGACCCGCACCTCCGTCGCCCGCCGCAGCGAGCGGACGACGACGGCGAGCAGGTTCGTCCCCCGCGGGCCCACGTGGTGCCGCTCGGCCCAGGCCTCGGCCCGCTCGGCCAGGGTGGGCCCGTCCGCGGACCGTTCCCGCAGGGGCATGAGGGTCTGTTCGTTGACGACGGCACCGAGCGCCACGAGCGCCGTCGCGCCGACGGTGGCGGGGAGGAGAACCCACCACCCGCCTCCCTGGGCGAGCGGCAGCAGGCCGGCCGCCGCCGCGCCGAGGACGGCGAGGATCGTCGTCGCCGCGGTGCTCAGCCGATCGCGGACCGGGTCCAGCCGCCGTGCGAGCACCGCTCCGCCCAGCCCGACGAGGAGGACCGCGACGGGCAGCACAGGCTCAGGGGGTGACGGCCACGCCGAGGAGGGCGTCGACGGTCCGCGCCGCGAGGGCGGGGCCACGGTCGGACTCGGTGCGGGCGGCGCCGTCGTCGTACTCCGAGGCGGCCACCCACGCGTCGACGGCGTGGAGGGCGGTGGGGGCGTCGAGGTCGTTGGCGAGGGCGGTGCGGACCTGCTCGAGCATCCCGGTGGCGTCGAAGCCGCGCTCGGCGGTCATCGCGCGCCGCCACAGGGCGAGGCGCTCGGTCGCGGCCTCGAGCTGCGCGGGGGTGTACTCCCAGTCCTCCCGGTAGTGGTGCGCGAGCATGACCAGGCGCACGGCCATCGGGTCGACGCCGGAGGCGACGAGCTGGGAGACGAGGACGAGGTTGCCCAGCGACTTGCTGATCTTGGCGCCGTCGTAGGCGACCATGCCGCCGTGCGCGTGGACGCCCACGGCGCTGTCGCGGCCGGTGAGCAGCCGCAGGTGGGACTCGCTGCACGCGTGGTGCGGGAAGACGAGGTCGCTGCCGCCGGCCTGGACCTCGACCGGGACGCCGAGGAACTCGCGCACGATGCTTGCGCACTCGATGTGCCAGCCGGGACGCCCCACGCCCAGGCTGCGGCCCTCCCACTGCGGCTCGCCCGGGCGCGCGGTGCGCCACAGCAGCGGGTCGAGGGGCTGACGCTTCCCGGGGCGGTCGGGGTCGCCGCCGCGCTCGGCGAAGAACTCGGCCATCTCGGCGGCGCCGAGGCCGGTCTCGATGGCGAAGCGCGGGTCGGCGGAGATGTCGGCGTAGACGTCGCCCACGCCGTGGCCCTGCGCGTCGGGCTGGTCCACGCGGTAGGCGGCGCCCTTGGCGAGCAGCTCCTCCACGGCGTCGACGACGAGGGGGATGGTCTCGACCGCGCCGACGTAGTGGTCGGGCGGGACGACCCGCAGCGCCGTCATGTCGCCGCGGAAGAGGTCGGTCTGCTCGGCGGCGAGCTCGCGCCAGTCGACGCCGGTGGCCTCGGCCCGCTCGAGGAGCGGGTCGTCGACGTCCGTGACGTTCTGCACGTAGCGGACCTCGCGGCCGGCGTCGCCCCAGGCGCGGACGAGCAGGTCGAAGGCGAGGTAGGTGTTGGCGTGCCCCAGGTGCGTCGAGTCGTAGGGGGTGATCCCGCAGACGTAGAGGCTCGCCAGTCCTTCCGCCGCCGTCGCGACGAGCTCGCCCGTACCGGAGTCGGTGAGGCGGACCTGCTGGCCGCGTCCGGGGAGATCGGGAAGGTCGGGGGCAGGCCAGGAGTGCACGAGGGGCAGCCTAACCGTCAGTGCGCCGCGGCCACGACTCGGACGAGGTTGCGCCACGGGTCCTCGACCTCGAGGGTGCGACCGTCGTCACGGAAGGCCCAGCCCTTGGTCCTGAGGCGGTCGGTGAGGGCGCCGATCTCCTCGGCGTCGGGCACGACGATGTCGACGACACCCAGCCCCAGTGCGGGGACGCGCGGACCGGCGCCGGCGCTGTTCCACGTGTTCATCGCCATGTGGTGGTGGTAGCCGCCGGCGGAGACGAACAGCGCGCTGGGCATCTCGAAGGTCGCCTCGAAGCCGAGCGTGTCGACGTAGAACTCACGTGCCGTCGTCGTGTCCCCGACCTGGAGGTGCACGTGCCCGACGACGGCGGGGTCCGCCGTCGCCGTGGACAGGCGCCCGGCGTCGAGGTGCTCGCCGAGGTAGGCGTTAGGGTCCAGGGCGATGGTGTCCATCGCCACCTGGCCGTTCTCCCAGCGCCAGGTGTCGCGGGGGCGGTCGAGGTAGAGCTCGATGCCGTTGCCCTCGGGGTCGGTGAAGTAGAAGGCCTCGGAGACGAGGTGGTCGGTGCTACCGACGAAGCTCTGCGGCGCGAGGCGCGCGAGGGAGGCGACGGCGGAGGCCAGGGCGGCGGGGTCCTCGAAGAGGATCGCGGTGTGGAACAGACCCGCGTCGCGGCGGCTGCCGCGCGGCAGGCTCGGGTCGTGGCGCAGCACGACGATCGGCCGCGTGCCGCGGCCGAGGACGGTCTCGTTGCCCTCGGCGCTGATGACGGTGAGGGCGAGCCCCTCGACGTAGTACCGGGTCAGCAGGTCGAGGTCGCCGACGAGCAGGGTGACGGGACCCATCTCGGTGTCGGCGGCGAGAAGGTCCCGGTTGGCGGCGGCACGGGTGTTGGTCCCGGGCAGGTGCGAGGGCGTGGTGGTCTGCATGGCCACCACCATAGTTGATGCGTCAACTATGTGCGGGAGAGAACCGTCACGTCCGGCCGGCTGCTACTCCGTGCCGGCGGCTCCGAGGGGGTCGAGGAGGCCAGCAGCGACGCCCGCCACTACGAGCGCCGCCAGCACGATCCGGTAGACGACGAAGGGCATGTAGGAGTACGTCGAGACGATCTTGAGGAAGGCGATGATGACGAGGAAGCCGACGCCGAAGGCGACGACGGTCGCGATCGCCGTCGCCGCGGCACCCGGGGCGTCCGGGGCGGGGTCGGCGCCCAGGAGCTGGTAGAAACCCGAGCCGAAGACGGCCGGGACCGCCAGGAGGAAGGAGTACCGGGCCGCGGCCTCCCGGGTGTAGCCGAGGAGGAGCCCCATGGTGATCGTGCCGCCGGAGCGCGAGACGCCCGGCACCAGGGCAAGAGACTGGGCGAGGCCGAAGAGGAGGCCGTCGCGCAGCGTGAGCTCGCGCAGCTCCTTGCGCTTGCGGCCCCAGCGGTCCGCGACGCCGAGGAGGATCGCGAAGCCGGCGAGCATCGCCGCGGTGATGTACAGGTGGCGCAGCGAGGTCTCGATCGCGTCCTGGAAGAGCAGGCCGAAGACCACGATCGGCACCGAGCCGATGATGATGTACCAGCCCATCCGGGCGTCGGGGTCATCCTTGGGCACCGTGCCGCGCCAGGGGCCGACCGGCAGCGCGCCGAACCACGCCCGGATGATCCGCCAGATGTCCTTGCGGAAGTACAGGAGGACCGCCGTCTCGGTCCCCAGCTGGGTGATGGCCGTGAAGGCCGCCCCGGGGTCACCCCCTCCGGGCAACAGGTCCCCCACGATGCGCAGGTGCGCGCTGGAGGAGATGGGGAGGAACTCCGTGAGTCCCTGGACCACGCCGAGCACGATTGCTTCCCACCACGTCACGAGGGTTCACCTTACGTGCCGCGGGCGCCGGTAGCGTGAGCGCCATGGAACTTCGCAGGGCCGGGCGCAGCGGGCTGCTCGTGTCGTCACTCGGGCTGGGCACGATGACCTGGGGGCGGGACACCGACGAGCACGAGGCGGCCGAGCAGCTGTCGCTGTTCCTCGACGCCGGCGGCACGCTCATCGACACGGCCGCCTCCTACGGGGACGGCGCGGCCGAGTCCCTCCTCGGCAGCCTGCTGGCGGAGGTCGACCGCCGCGACGTCGTCCTGTGCTCCAAGGCGGGTGTGCGGCACACCTCCCGCGGCAGCCGGCTCGACGCCTCCCGCGCCACGCTCCTCGACACCCTCGACGAGTCGCTCGCCGCCCTCGGCACCGACCACCTGGACCTGTGGCTCGTCCAGTCCCACGACGCCGACGCCCCCCTCGAGGAGACGCTGTCCGCGCTGCGGCACGCCGTCGCCACCGGGCGCACCCGCTACGCCGGCCTGTCCAACCACCCCGCGTGGTACCAGGGCTACGCCGCGGCGAGCCTGGGCGCGGACGCGACCGGGCTGGCCGCCGTCGAGGTCGAGTACTCGCTGCTCGAGCGCGGCGTCGAGCAGGAGGTCCTCCCGGGCGCGAGGGCGCTCGGCACGGGGGTGCTCGCGTGGTCGCCGCTGGGGCGCGGGGTCCTCACCGGCAAGTACCGCAGCACGATCCCGGCGGACTCCCGGGCCGCCTCGCCGCACCTGCGGGGCTTCGTCGAGCCCTACCTCACCGACCGTGCCCGCGGCGTCGTCGAGGCCGTCGCGACGGCGGCGGACGGGCTGGGGCGCACGCCGCTGGAGGTCGCCCTCGCCTGGGTGCGCGACGTGCCGGGCGTGAGCTCGGCGATCGTCGGCGCACGGACGGCCGCGCAGCTGCGCGGCGTGCTTGCGGGCGCCGACCTCGAGCTGCCCGACGCGATCCGCCGGGCGCTGGACGACGTCAGCGCCGCGTGACGGCTACTCCTCCTCGTCGAGGCTGAAGTCCTCGAGGTCGTCGTCCTCGTCGAGCTCGTCGTCGTCCTCGTCGCCGTAGGCCTCGAGCGGAACCTCGACCTGGTAGGCGGTGTAGAGGGCGTCGTCGTAGGTGAAGAACGCGTCCTCCACGGTGGCGGCGGCGTCCTCGATCGCCTGGGACTCGGGGTCCTGCGCACTGCTGGCGAGCTCGAAGTGCGCCTCGAGCGCGGCGATGAAGCGATCCAGAGCGGCGCGCGGGTCGATTGACATGGGATGACCGTATCGCGCCTGGTAGTAATGGCACAGCCCGCCCGGGCAGCGGTGACGATGGGAGACAATGGTCTACGACATGGTCTGGTACACCCCTGAAACCCCACCCCGTCCCGACGTCCGCAGCGCCTCGCAGTACGAGTTCCGCGTGCTGTCGCTGCCCCCCTCCACCAGCCGCTCCCAGGTGCGGCAGCTCCTCACCGAGGAGGCCGAGTACGGCCGCTGGGAGCTGGCCCGTACCCGCCTCTACCTGGGCGGCAGCCGCAAGGTGTGGCTGCGCCGCAAGATCATCAAGGTGCGCAGCACCCTGTAGCGCTCAGGCGGTGCGCAGCAGCCGCTCGAGGACCCTGACCCCGAAGTGGAGCGCGTCCACCGGCACGCGCTCGTCAACGCCGTGGAACATCCCCGCGAAGTCGAGCTCGGGCGGCAGCTGGAGCGGCGCGAAGCCGTAGCCGGTGATGCCCAGGCGCGCGAGGGACTTGTTGTCGGTGCCCCCGGAGAGCATGTACGGGAGGACGACGGCGCCCGGGTCCTCGGCGTCGATGGCGGCGACCATGTGGTCGACGAGCTCGCCCTCGAAGGGCACCTCGAGGGCGACGTCGGCGTGGATCGGCTCGATCCGCACGCCGGGGCCGGCGAGCTCGGTGAGGGTGGCGCGAACCGCCTCCTCCTCGCCGGGCAGGTAGCGCACGTCGAGGGCGGCCTCCGCGCTGCCCGGGATGACGTTGGCCTTGTACCCCGCGGTGAGCTGCGTGGGGTTCGCGCCGGTGCGCAGGGTGGCGCCGACGAACTTCTGCGCCGGGCCCAGGGCCCGGACGAGGCGGTCGATGCCCTCGGGGTCCTCCGGGTCGAAGGTGGTGCCGGTGAGGTCGGCGACCCCGCCGAGGAGCTGGCGCACGGTGCCGGTGAGGTGCAGCGGCCAGGAGTGCGCGCCGATCCGCGCGACGGCGCCCGCGAGGCGGGTGACGGCGTTGTCGGTGTTGACCTGAGAGCCGTGACCGGCGGTGCCCTCGGCGAGGAGCCGGAGCCAGGCGAGGCCCTTCTCGGCGGTCTGGAGGAGGTAGACACGGCGGCCGTCGACCTCGACGGAGTAGCCGCCGACCTCGCTGATCGCCTCGGTGGCGCCCTCGAAGAGCTCCGGGCGGTGCTCGACGAGCCAGCGGGCACCCTTGGCGCCACCGGCCTCCTCGTCGGCGAAGAAGGCGACGACGACGTCGCGCCGCGGCCGCCAGCCGCTGCGGGCCATGTCGCGGACGACCGTGAGGATCATCGCGTCCATGTCCTTCATGTCGACGGCGCCGCGGCCCCAGATCATCCCGTCGCGGACCTCCGCACCGAAGGGGTCGACCTGCCAGTCCTCCGCCTGGGCGGGGACGACGTCGGTGTGGCCGTGCAGCACGAGCGCCGGCAGGGAGGGGTCGGTGCCCTCGATGCGCAGCACGACCGACGCACGGCCCGGCTCGGACTCGATGAGCTCGGGCTCCCAGCCGACCTCGGTGAGCAGCTCGGCGACGTACTCCGCGGCCTTGCGCTCCCCCGGGCCCGACCCGTCGCCGTAGTTGGACGTGTCGATCCGGATGAGCCGCCGGCAGATCTCGACGACCTCGTCAGTGGGCGCAGTCATGCCCCCGACCCTAACCCGGTGCGCTCGCTCACCCGGCCCCTCCCCTGGCGCGCGGGCGTCTGTCAGGTGGTGAGGCCGCGGCGCTCGAGCAGGGGCTGGATGTCGGAGTCGCGGCCGCGGAGCTCGCGGTAGAAGCTCAGCGGGTCGGCGCTGTGGCCGCGCGAGAGGAGCACCTCGCGGAAACGCTGGCCGGCGGCGCGACCGAGCCCGCCGTCGTCGTCTCTGGGGGCGTGCGTCTCGAACCACCGCACGGTGTCGGCGTCGAGGACCTCGCTCCAGATGTAGGAGTAGTAGCCGGCGTCGTAGCCGCCGCCGAAGGTGTGGTTGAAGTAGGTCGAGCGGTAGCGCGGCGGGACGAGGCGCACCGCGGCGCCGGCGCGCTCCAGGGCCCGGGCGGAGAAGTCCTCCACCTCGGCGGGGTCGGTGGGCACCTGCTCGGGAGTCATCTGGTGCCAGGCCTGGTCGAGCAGCGCGGCCCCGAGGTACTCGGTGGTCGCGAAGCCCTCGCCGTACTGCGCCGAGGCGAGCAGGGCGTCGAGCAGCTCGGCGGGCAGCGGCTCACCGGTCTCGTGGTGGCGCGCGTAGCGGGCGAGGACCTCGGGCTCGCGCGCCCACATCTCGTTGACCTGCGAGGGGTACTCGACGAAGTCGCGGGGCACGTTCGCACCGGACAGCGAGGGGAAGTGGACGTTGGAGAACAGCCCGTGCAACGCGTGGCCGAACTCGTGGAACGCCGTGATGACCTCGTCCCAGGTGAGCAGCGTGGGCTCCCCGGGCGCCGGGCGGGTGATGTTGAGGTTGTTGACGACGACCGGCCGCTGCCCGAGCAGGTGGGACTGGTCGACGAGGTTGTGCATCCACGCCCCGCCGCGCTTGCCCTCGCGGGCGTAGTAGTCGCCGACGAAGAGGCCCAGCGGGCTGCCGTCCTCCTCCTTCACCTCCCACACGCGCACGCCGTCGGTGTAGCCGGCGAGCTCGGGGCGCTCGGTGAGCGTGATCCCGAAGAGCCGGTTGGCGGCGTGGAAGACGCCGTCGTGCAGGACGCGCTCGAGCTCGAGGTAGGGGCGCAGGACGGAGTCGTCGATGCTGAAGCGCTCCTGGCGCACCTTCTCGGCGAGGTAGGACCAGTCCCACGGCTCGATCGGGCCGCCGTGGGCGGCGGCCAGCTCCTCGGCCTCCGCCCCGGCGTTGGCGACGGCGGGCGCCGCGAGCCGGGCGAGCATCTCGTTGACGGCCGCGGTGGTGCCGGCGGTGCCGTCCTCGGCGACGTAGGCGGCGTGGTGCTCGTAGCCGAGCAGCTGCGCGCGCTCGGCACGCAGGCGAGCGATCTCGAGGATGGTCGCGCGGGTGTCGCTGGCCTCGTCCACGCCGGTGCCGCGCTGCACGGAGGCGGTATGGAGCTCCTCGCGCAGTGCGCGGTCCTCGAGCTGGGCGAGGAGCGCCTGCTGGGTGGGCAGCTGCAGGGTGATGAGGTAGCCCTCGCGGCCACGGTCGGCGGCCGCCTGGGCGAGCCCGGCGATCGTGCCCTCGTCGAGCCCGGCGAGGCGGGAGGCGTCGGTGACGTGGACGGCGCCCGCGTCCATGCCCTTGACCACGCGCTGGGAGAACTCGGTCTCCAGGGTGGTGAGGCGGGAGTTGAGCTCACGCAGGCGGGCCTGGCTCTCGTCGTCGAGCTGGACGCCGGCACGGACGAAGTCCTTGCGGTAGGTGTGGAGCAGCCAGGCGGTCTCGGCGTCGAGGTCCTGCCCGGCGAGCGCCTCGAGCCTCTGGAAGATCCGGCGGTCGAGGTAGAGGGCGTCGTAGTGCGCCGACTGGAGCGGGGCGAGCTCGGCCTCGAGCGCGCGCAGCTCCTCGTTGGCGCAGGAGGAGACGAGGGTGCTGAGGACCGGGCCGACGCGACGCAGCAGCTCGCCGGAGCGCTCGAGAGCCTCGAGGGTGTTGGCGACGTCCGGCTCGGCCGGGTCGGTGGCGATGGCCTCCCACTCGGCCCGCTGCTCCGCCAGGCCGGCGAGCACCGCGGGGCGCAGGTGCTCGTGGCGCACCGCGCCGAAGTCCGGGAGCTCGTAGGGCAGGTCGGAGGGGCTCGCGAAGGGGCTGTCCGCGGCGAGTGTGGTGTCGGTCATGGGGTCATTGTCGCGCCCGACCGCCCGCGACCCGGGTCAGGTGCCACAAAGCCGGCATGGCGACCACGACACGCCGCGCGACACGCCGGGTACCGCCCCTGCCCGAGTGGTGTCCGCGCTCCTTTGTGGCACGCACCCTCAGTCACGGCGACGCGCAAGGACACCGGCGACGTCTGGGGGCCGGTAGCCCGGCGCCTTGAGGACCTTGCCGTCCTCCCGCAGCAGCGGACGCCCGTCATCTCCCAGCTTGGACAGGTTGGCGCGGTGCACCTCGGCGAGCACGTCCGGGAGCGGGACCGCGCACTCCTGGGCCATGCCGTACAGGACGTAGACGAGGTCGGCGAGGGCGTCGGCGGCCCCGACGGTGTCGCGAGCGCCGTCGTCGGCGGCGACGGCGCGGGTGAAGGCGGCCTCCATCTCCCTGCCCGCCGTGGCGCCGTAGACGGCGGTGACGAGCTCGGCCATCTCCTCGGCGACGAGCGCCATGCGCAGGTGGACCCGCTCGCGGTCGACCGACGGCGCGTCGGAGGCCACCGGCACGCCGAAGTGCTCGTGGAACTGGTGCACGAGCGCCTCGGGGACGCGCGGGTCGGCCGGCACGACGCCACCGACGGGCCCGTCCCACGGGTGGGCGGGCTCGCGCGGGTCCTCGCGCAGCAGGGTGCCGACCCACTGGTCCACGCGGCGGTCCCCGTGCACGCCCATCCCCCGCACCTGCCCCTCACGGCGGAAGCCGTGGCGCCACGCCACCCGCCACGACGGCCAGTTGCCGACGTCGGCGCGCCACTCGACCCGCTCCAGCCCGAGACGCCCGAAGGCGGTGTCGAGGACGAGGCCGACGGCGCGGTGCATGAGCCCCAGCCCACGCGCCTCCGGGGCGAGCCAGTAGCCGATCTCCCCCGAGCCGGCGGCCCGCGAGATCCCGACCATCCCCACGAGCCGCCCGCCGTGGCGCAGCGCCCAGGTGTGGTTGTCCCCGCGCTCCCACCCAGCCTCCACCATGGTGCTGACGAACCACTCGGCGTCCTCGCGCCGGTACGGCGAGGGCACGACGGTCCAGCGCTGGACCTCGGGGTCCTGGCAGACCTCGGTGATCCGGTCGACGTCGGCGGCGGTGGGGACGGTGAGCGTGAGGTCACCGTCGTGCAGCGGGAAGGGCTCCATGACCGCGCAGGCTACGCGACGGCGGCGATGTCGGTGGGCGGGTCTACCGTCCGGCCATGAGCAGACACCACAGCATCGACTACGTCGAGATCCCGGTCCGCGACCTCGAGGTCTCCAAGCAGTTCTACGCCGCCGCCTTCGGGTGGCAGTTCACCGACTACGGCCCCGGCTACAGCGGCATCCGCGGGGAGGGCGAGCGGGAGGCGGGCGGCCTCGTCCAGGTCGACGACGTCCGTCCCGGCGGGCCGCTCGTCATCCTCTACAGCGACGATCTCGAGGCGAGCCTCGCGGCCGTCGAGCAGGCCGGCGGCCGGGTCGTCGCACCGCCCTACGACTTCCCCGGCGGGCGCCGCTTCGAGCTGGAGGACCCGAGCGGCCACCGCCTCGCGGTGTGGACGGAGCAGACGGGCGGCTGACCCGGCCCCGGGATGCGGCCCGGCCGGGGCGGTCGAAGGATGGGGCCATGGACATCGACACCGAGGCAATGAAGGACTTCCCCGAGCAGAGCCAGCCCTGGCCGGGGTGGACCAACCGTCTGGACCCGATCCCTGACCACGGCGAGACGAGCTACGTCGGCCGCGGGCGGCTCGAGGGCAAGCGCGCCCTCATCACCGGCGGCGACTCCGGCATCGGCCGCGCCACCGCGATCGCTTTCGCCAAGGAGGGGGCGGACGTCGCGATCGCCTACCTCGAGCAGGAGCAGGAGGACGCCGAGGAGACGAAGAAGCACGTCGAGGCCGCGGGCCGGCGCTGCGTGCTCCTGCCCACCGACCAGCGCACCGAGGAGGCGAACATCGCCCTCGCGCGCGCCGCCGTCGAGGGCCTGGGCGGGATCGACGTGCTCGTCAACAACGCCGGCTACCAGATGGCCCAGGACTCCCTCGCCGACATCACCGACGAGCAGCTGCGCCAGACCTACGAGACGAACATCTTCTCGATCTTCTGGCTCACCAAGGCGCTGCTCGACGACCTCAAGCCCGGTGCGAGCGTCATCAACTGCACCTCGATCCAGGCCTTCCAGCCCTCCGAGACGCTCCTCGACTACGCCTCGACCAAGGCCGCGATCAACAACCTCACCGTCAACCTCGCCGCCGAGCTCGGCCCCAGGGGCATCCGGGTCAACGCCGTCGCCCCCGGCCCGATCTGGACCCCGCTCCAGCCGGCCACCAAGCCCGCCGAGTCGATGCCGGAGTTCGGCAAGAACGCACCGCTGGGCCGCGCCGGCCACCCGATCGAGGTCGCCACGGCCTTCGTCTTCCTCGCCACCGACGACGCGAGCTACGTGTCGGGCACCGTCCTCGGCGTCACGGGCGGCAAGCCCGTCTTCTGACATGACCCGCACCGCGAGGACGACGACGGCGGGACTGCCAAGTGTCCATGATGTGTCCTACCAATCCACCTCACCCGGAGGACACCATGAGCACCACCGACCAGACCGCTCCCATGCACTTCCCTCTCATCCCCCTACCTGTCGACGAGACCTACTCGGGGCACGAAGCGCCTGAGGGATTCGTCAGCACCTACGGGTGGTGCGCCTGGTTCTGCGCCGTCGACATCGGACTGTCGAACCGAGGAACGTCCATCAGCGACCACGGCGTGTGGTGCGAACAGCGCGTGGGCAAGACCTTCCAGGGGCTCAGAGCCGACGGCACGCCCGAGAGCGTCGGCGTCGACGTCGTCCAGCCCTACCTGCACGGCGTCTATAAGAAGGCCGATGCCTACGCCAACCACGTCGCTCGCGAGCAGTACGTGCGCGTAACTCTCGGCGCCTGGGAGGACGATGACGAGCAGCGTCACGAGGCTTACCTCGCCCCCTCGGAGGTTCGCTCGCTCGCCCGAGCGCTCCTCCACGCGGCCGACAGCCTCGAGAACGTGGCCCAGCCTCTTCGCCGGAAGTCGGAACGATGAACCGCTACCTGCTCGCGCTCTGGATCCTCGGCGGTCTCATGCTCGTCGCCGGCGTCGTGTTCAACAACGGCGCCACGAACCTCGAGGCCGCGTCCCTCGTGCAGGGACAGCTCGGCTCCAACCTGCTCGTCGGCGGGCTCCTCGTGTGGGGCCTCGCCATCCATGCTCGCGCCTGTTCTGGTCCGCGGCCAGGCGACGATCGGTAGCGTCACGACCATGGACAACGATGAGGACATCCGGAGCCGCGCCGAAGAGTTGCTAGCGATGTACCGGCAGGCGCTTGCGGACGTCGAGCACGCCCGCGAGGACGATACGGTCGGCAGCGATCGACGGGCGTCGGTGGCCCTGCACAGTGCCATCTGGGACGCCGTCTACAGCACGCAGGTGGCTACGCTCGAGGTGCTCCTCGGGGAAGGCCGTGGGATCCCCGTACCGGACTTCATCCAACAGGACTGACGTGGACGCAGCCCCCCGGCCCAGGGGCCCAGTCCATTCACCGGGCCGGGGGGCTGCCGTCTATGCGCGACCGGTGTGCTGCCGCATCTGACGCGCAAAGTTCCGATCCGCCTGCTTGAGCTGGTGGTCTGCGATGACGCGCATGCGGTCGGTGATCTGCTCGTCGCCCAGGTAGACCGTGAGATTGATCGGCTGCTGCTGCTGGGTGGCCCGGGGCTGGCCGAGGGGCATGCCCTCGTTCATGGCCTGCAGGTTGCCGACGCCGATGCGCTGGGTGGCCTGGGCATCGACAACGAACTCCCCCGGCGACAGTGGGGTCATGACGAGGTCGTCGATGTCGGAGCCCTGCCCGGTGATGTACCGGCCGGAGGCGGCGCCGGGCACCTGCCCGCCGGAGTTCATCGCAGCTTGGCCGTACTGCTGCAGGGCCACGGCCGCGGTGACGGTGCGCCCGTCGATCCGGTTGAGGGTCCGGTCCAGGGCCTCTGCCCGGGTCAGTGCGGTGGTGGCGTCCAGGATCGCGGTCGTCTCGATCTGGGACGGGATGAGCCCGTACTCGTCAGCGAGCTCGCGGGCAGCCCGCTCGGTGAGGCCCATCTGGGTGGCGGTGCGGATGAACTCGTCGCGTGCGCTCTGGGTCTTGGTGCGCAGCTGGTCGGTGGTGGCGCCCTGCTGGCGGGCCGACTCGATCATGGACCAGCCGGCCTCAGCAGTCCCGATGAGGGTCTCGTTGGCCTTCTGCCCTGCCTCCGTGTACAGGTCAAGGGCGGTGCCCCCGTCGGTGACCGCGTCGGTCTGGTCACGGGTCGCCTGGGTGGAGGTGTCGATGAGCCCGTTGATCTCCTCCAGGGCCTTGACGTTGTCCATCGTCTGCTGCGCCCATGCGGCGTTGGCTTCCGCCGCGGACATGTTGAGGTCGGCGTCCTCCTGGAGGAGGTCGAGCTTCTCCTCCATCTGCTCGTTGTAGGCGAGCAGCGCCGCCTCGGAGCCCTCCAGTGCCTGCTGGTGCAGCTCCTCGATCTCGGTGGCGTTCTCCGTCGCCGCGGCCGCGTCCTCGAGCCTGCCGCGCAGGTCCTGCAGGCTGATGACGCCAGCCTGGACGGCGGCGTCCATGGGGTCCATGCCCTCGTCGTGGAGACGCTGGGCCTCGGCCCGGGCCGAGTCCATGGCCCCGTCGATCTCGCCCATGGCGATCGCGGCGTCCTGGGATGAGCCGGCCAGGCCACGGAAGAGGGTCTCGTAGGTCAGGCCGAGGCGCTCGGCGTCCTCGGCGATGACCTCGGCGTTGGTCTTGGACGCTTCCTGCCACGGCTCGAACCACGACTTGGGGTCGGCGATCGTGTTGCCGAACTCCCGGAACTGGGCCTCCCAGTCGATGTCGTTGATGTTGCCGCCGGCCTCGTTGATCGCGTCGGCAAGGGCGATCACCTGGTCCTTGACCTCGGCGGCCTTGTCCGCGGACTGCTGCAGGAACGCCACACCGAGGCCGATGCCGGCGGCGATGAACGCGCCACCGACCATCCCGGCGGGACCCATGTCGGCGATGATCCCGCCGAAGGTGCCCTGGATGCCGTCGATGAGCCCCTCGAGTGACCCATCGAAGGACGACATGGTCTCGGAGAAGTTCTGCCCGGCCTCCTGCTTGAAGGTGTCGGTGGCCCGCTCACCTTCGTCCATGCCGCTCTTGATGTTGCGGCCGACCTTGTCACCGGTGGTCTTGGAGTCGGCGGCGACGGCGTCGAAGGACTGGCGGAACTTCTTCTCCGACCCGTCGGCGGCCTTCTCGAGCTCGTCGCCTGCATCCTTGGCGTGGTCGCCGACGTTGTCGAGCTCGCGCTTGGCGGTGTTCTCGACGTCCTTGAGGGCGTCCTCGGTGTCCTTGGCGCCCTTCTCCAGGCCGTCCTTGAGTCCGTCGCCGGCCTTCTTCCCGGCCTGCTCGCCCTCCTTGGCGACGTCGTCGAGGGAGTCGGCGACGTTGTCGAGCGCCCCCTCGATGTCCTTGGTGCCCGCGATGAACTTCGAGACGTCGGAAACGAAGTCGATCTGGATGCCCTTGCCGGCCATGGCCTACTTCCCTTCGGCGGCGTCGTGGTACTTGCGAACGATGAGCTGCACCCACAGCGACACCATGCGGGGGCCGATGTCCGCGAACGCCGGGTAGATGTGGCGGCCCTTGGGGGTACGGGGCGGCAGGTGGCGCATCGTCCTGCGCTCGACGACGTGGTAGCCGGACCGGGCGCGGTTCTTGCGCTCGTACCTCGAGTAGGCGTTACGGCTCGCGCCGAACTCCCAGCCGGCGTAGTCGCGTGCGGGGGTGACGCGCTTGCCGTCTCCGACACCGCGGGTGGAGGTCGCGGCGACGGCACGGGGCGGGTTACCGGCGGCGATGCGCACGCCCTTGTTCA
Organism: Georgenia phoenicis; assembly: GCF_047302425.1. NCBI lineage: Bacteria > Bacillati > Actinomycetota > Actinomycetes > Allobogoriellales > Allobogoriellaceae > Georgenia > Georgenia phoenicis. The sequence goes on from NZ_CP154855.1 coordinate 2,318,789, forward strand.
GCACCCGGTTGGCCATCACCGACGTGCCCGCCATGTGAGCGTCCACGAGGGACTTCCACACCGGGTTCATCGTCTCCCGCGTGGCCTGGTTGATGTCGCGGCGCAGGTCCTTGTCCGCGGCCTTCATCGCCAGGACCGCAGCCTGCAGCTGCGGGGAGTTCTCGACGGACAGCATCAGCCGCTCACCTCCTGCCAGTGGCCGAGGGTGGGCTCCTCGAAGCACGGCATGGTGACGGCGGCCGAGAGGGTCTGGTTGGGCACGCCGCCGATCTGGCCGGGCACGATCATGACGTCGGCCTGCACCGCGAGGGACTCCTCGTCGGGACGGAACACGAGGGTGCGGGTCTGGGCGGCGTGCTCGATGAGGTACATGGACAGGCTGCCCGGGGTGGCCCAGTCCTGTGCGTAGCTGACGGTGCAGGTCCACGTGACGCCGTCGTACATCGGGACGCCGGTGTCGAAGCCGAGGCGGTCGGCCCACGACCAGCGCACCTGCGGGACGAACAGCACCTGGCCCACGGCCTGCGTGTAGTCGTCCTCAGCGACGATGAGCGTCGCCGTCTTCAGGGTGATGGGTCTGAGCCCTACGACACTCACCGTCGCCTCCCCTCGTCAGGTCGGGTGCGGTCAGGGCGTGGGGTCGGCGAAAGAGGGGCGGCCGTCGACCGCGAGGCTCACGCTCGAGGTGGCGAGGTCCGCGCCGGCCGTGCCACCGATGTCACCCGGGGACACGACGAGCGTGGCGGTGACCGTAGGGCCGGAGGCCACCGGGGTGAAGACGACTTCCTTCTTCTCGCCGTCGTGCTCGAGGAGGTAGCGCAGGAGGCCGCTGGGGGCGAGGTCCTGCGCGAAGGCGAGGGTGCAGGACCACTCGGCCTTGGACTGGTCCTTGACGACGTTGCCGCCGATGCCGCGCCACGTGGCCGTGGACGTGGAGGGCGTGAACTGCACCTGGCTGATGGCCGCGGTGAAGTCGTCTGCCTCGATCGCGAGGGTGGCGTTCTTGAGGCTGTACGGGGTGGTCAGGTCGATGACTGCCATGGTCAGGCTCCTTCGGTTTCGGTGATGGCGGCCACCGCGGTGACCTGGATGTTGTAGCCGTGGAATGCGTCGTTGAGGACGCCACGGTTGGCCTCGGTCCACTGCACCCACGTGACGGGTTGCAGGGCGGCGAGGAGGTCCTCGAGAGCGGCGTCGAGCTCGTCGTCCGCACGCTCTGGATCCTGGGGACCGACGAGGAGCCACAGGTCCAGGCCGACGGCGACGCGGCTGGGGCCGAACTCCTCACGGCGATGGATGGACTGCTGCCACACGGCGACCGTAGGGCGGGTGATGCCCGACGGTAGGAGCGCCGAGCCGGTGACCCGGTACCCGTCAGGGAGGTTGGCCTTGAGGTCGTCGACGAGGCGGGTGCGGGCGCTCACTGGGCCACGCCCCACGTCGGGGTGAGGTACTGGCGGGTGTACCAGTCCAGCGGGGTGGCGTGCCCTGCGGCCTTGACGGCGGCGGTGTGGCGGTCCACGGCCAGGCGCAGGCGGGCGTCGGTCACGTCGTGGCCGGCGAGGTGCGCCTTGATCTGTCGTTCGGCGGTCTTGCGGGGGTCGAACCGCTTGGCCTTGGCCGGTGCCGCGGCGGTGGCCTGCTCGTCGTTCTCGGTCATCGCACACTCAGCTTTCCGCGCTTGGGGCGCAGGAGATTTCGAACAGTCCAGTCCATTGGCCAAACCGTGACCGTGTAGCCCTCGGCACCGATCTGGTCGTTGCCGCCCGCGATGCTCGAGCGGTACAGGGCGCGGGCCTGCATGGACTGCGCCAGGCGCCACGACTCGGGCACGACCTCAGCGTCACCGATCGCGGGGGCGTATTCCTCGCACTGGATGCGGGCGGAGGTGAGCAGCCCGTCGACGTCGTAGTCCTCGGCGTAGGGCGCGTCAGGCCAGTACGTCTGGAGCTCCTCGAGGTTCTGGATCCATCCGAGTGCCATGGCTGCTCACCTCCTCCCGTCGTGTCGGTGTGGGTCAGCCGGCGGCGGTGACCAGGGCGAGGCCCTCGTCGTCGTGGACGTTGACGGCGTAGTAGCCGAAGACGCCCTCGTCGATGCCGCCCTTGGCGATGTCCTGCGCCTCGACGCGGATGGGGGCGCCGCCGCCGAGCTCGTGGACGGTGACGGCGGAGCGGGTGCCGACGAGCGTGCTGCCGGCGGTGAGGCCGGACCACGGCTTGAGGGTGAAGGTCTGGGGGTTGAGGGTGCCCTCCTCCAGGCCGAGGGCCATGGTCAGGTACGCGAGCTTGTCCTGTTCGCGGGTCAGGACGAGGTCGCGCCACAGGTCCGGCGCGAGGAGCGCGAAGGACGGCATGGTCTTGGTGCTGTCCAGGACCGCCAGGGCGCCGTCCACGATGGACACCAGGCCGGGGTTGACGCCGGTGGGCACGGTGCCCCGGGTGACGGCGGTCGCGGCGGCGATGACGTCGGCGGCGACCTGCGCGTCGGACACCTGGGCGTAGGACTCGGTCATCGCGGCGAAGTAGGCCGCGAAGAACGCCTCGTCGTTGAAGTCCCGGTACTTGCGGTCGATGTCGTGCGCACCCGCGATGCGCTCGGCGTTGATGGACACGGCCTCGGTCTGGACCTCGTTGGAGGGCACGTCGGTCTTGTTGCCCGAGTAGGGCGCGACCTGCGGCTTGGTCACCCAGCGCCAGCCGCGGACCTCGTAGGAGGTGAGGTCGGCGTGGTTGAACAGCGGGATGATCTGCCGCTGGTAGGCGCGGCCGGACCACAGCTCCCCGACGAACTGGGGCACCTCGGTGCCGGGGGTGTCGGCGGGAACGATGTCGGACAGCGCCGCGAGCATGCGGCGCTCGCCGCCCTCGCGGTGCGCGGTGGCGAGCAGCCGGTAGAGCTCGTTCGGGTGCTTGATCTTCGTCTCGGTGCGGGACGCGGCGAGCCCGCCAACGGGGGCGGTCGCGGTCGTGGTGCTGTCACCCATGGTGGGCTCCTCCTCGGTGTCGTCCTCGGACGGGGCGTCCTTGGGCGTGGTCTCGGTCTTGTAGGTGCTGGTGGTCTTGCGGACGTACTCGACGCCGTCGATCGTGATGGTCTCGGTGGACTCGGTCTCCGACTCCTGGTCGGCCATGTAGTCGGGCAGCTCCCCGACGTCGGCGGCGACGAGCTGCGCACTCGGGAAGGCCGGGGCGACGCACGCGGCGGCGCCCGTGAGGAGGCCGGCGAGGAGCTTGCCGCCGCGGGTGACGATGTCGTCGACCTCGACGGACACACCGGCGCGCAGGCCCTCGGCGGCCTCGGCGAGGAGGTCGTCACCGGCACGGGTGGCCGCGATGCGGAACGTGGCCTCCAGGCCCTCGGCGGTCTCGGTGATCGCGACGCCGCGGCCGACGGGCTTGGTTCGGTCGTGCTCGAGGTTGAGCACCACCGCAGATGCGTCGTCGGGGATCTTCACTGACCCGGCCGAAGCGGTCAGGCGGCCCATGTTCGTGCGGCCGACCTCCCCGTAGGGGAGCAGCCGGTAAGTGAGGGTGCGGTCCTCCACGGACGCCGTGAGCAGCTTGCCCGCGGCCTGCATGGTCTTGGTGGTCATCCTTCGCTCCTAGTCGTGGTGCGCCGGACCCTGGACCGGCTGAGTCGGGGTGGACAGGTACTCAACGTCGAACGCGGTGCGGGTGCCGGCGGGGACGACGTCGTCCATCGACAGGCGCGCCTCCACGGGGGTGGCCCAGAACGCGAGGGACAGGTCGACGAGCTCGTTGCGGCTGGTCTCCTTGGTGGAGTACGTCAGCGACGCCGTGGCCGTGGAGCCCTCCAGGAGCGCCGCTGGCAGGTTGAGGAAGTTCGCGAAGTCGAGGCGGGAGGCGTTGCGGCCCTCGACGTACAGGTCCGTCTTCACGTCACCGAGGACCTTGGCCTCGATCTCCGCCGGGGTCAGCGCGGTCCCGCCCCGCCGCCGTGCCTCCTCCCACTGACGGACCAGGGCGTCCTGCTCGTCGTCGGTGAGGTTCGCGTTGAGGTCGGTGACGTGCAGCTCGAGCATCGGCACCGGGGTCTCCACGCGCTGGGACCAGGCACGGGACATGTTGCGGGCGGCGCGGATGTCATCGGCACCGATCTCGAGGAGCCCGTCCTGCGGGCCCTCGATGAGGATGACCTCCTCCGCCGACACGGGCTTCCCGTTCACGAGGATGCGCAGGTCCGCGTCGACCTCCCACCACTCGGGCGGGACACGGACGGCGTCGGTGATGCGGTCGCGTGCGCCGCGCTGCACGGCCCACAGGGAGGAGCCCTTGAAGATGAGGTCGTCCAGCGTCCACAGCATCCGGGTCCGGGGGGACACGGCCGTGTCGGTGCGGTACATCCACACGTCGGGGTCGACCATCGACTCGCCCCGGAACTTCGCCAGCGGCTGCCTCGCCAGGGTGCCGCAGATGAGGGCACGGCCCTTCGCGACGGCCGGGACCTTCATCGCCTCTGCCCGGGTGACGGTCTTGACGTCGCCGCCGAAGATGTCGGAGTAGGCGATCTTGGAGAGCTGGGAGGTCTGCCACGGTGAGGCGATCGTGGTGACCGGGCCGGCGGAGGGCGCATGGGAGCGGGAGACTTCTGCTGCGAAGCGGAACGCGTCCCACAGTCCCATGCGACCTCCTACCCGGCACCACCTCTACCCGTGTGCATAATCATACGGCGTACCGCATAGTTATGCGCGCATCCCGTGCGGTGTGTCGTCAGGACGCGAGCGACGTGCGGATCCGCAGCGGCGCACGCGCCGGCTTGGAGTCGAACTCCCACAGCGCCAGGGACGCAGCCACCATCGGTGAGATGTCGTTGGCCGACGCCTTCCGGGCGAAGTACCGGCCCCCCTCCCCCTGCCGCCACGCCGCACCCTCAGCCGCCGAAGTCAGTGACCCCTGACCGAAGTGCCGCAGCTCCCCGTCCGCGAGCGCCGACACGATCCGCTGCGCCGCGGCCTGCGCCTCCTTCGCCGTCCCCGGCACCAGCTGCACACCACGCAGGCGGGCGATCTCCTCCGCCGGCCCATGGTTGGCGCCGATGGCGTCGTACCTCACCGGCACCCTGTACTTGCGGGCCAGGCCGTGGACGAACCGCGCCAGCCAGGAGACGCCCAGGCGGTGATCCAGCACCCCGACATGGGCCAGGCCCTCCTCGTCCCGCCAGGCGGCCACCACGGCCGCCGAGGAGTCGTCAGGGGCGCAGTCGAACGCGAGGGCGAACCGCTCCGGGCGTGGCACCTCCGGCACCTCCGCCGCCGCCCACGCCTCCATGTCGATCGCCGAGGACGCCGCATCGAAGGGGAACCGGCACAGGTACTCGCGCTCGAACGTCGGCAGGTCCATCTTCCGGAACCGCTGCTGCATCTTCGCCATCGTCGTCAGCGTCCCGATGCCCGGGTGCACACGGCGCAGCACCGCCTCGTTCAGCACCGCCGGCCCGTCCGTGCCGTCGGGGTACAGCACGCTCTCCTCATCGTCACGGATCGAATAGTCCACGATGCCCGTGCCCGGCTCCCCCGCCCTGCCCTCCTGGAGGGTGTCCCACAGCAGCCCGGCCCGGGTCTTCGCCGGGGTGCCCACGATGATCGCCTGCCCCAGCGGGCGCGTGTCCAGCAGCGGCAGGGCGCCGGCCAGGAGGTCCTCGCTCTTGACCGGGTCGAGCTCGCCCGCCTCGTCGAACAGCATGGCGTCAGCGGCCTCCTGCCGGAATGCGTCCGCACGGGGCGGCACCACCCACAGCAGGGACCCGTTGGAGAACTCCAGAGCCTCGTCCCCGTTGGCCCACCGGATGTTCCCCACGCCGTCCTCGAAGCCACGGCCCTCCAGGATGCGGGCCATCTCCCGGAACTTCCGACGGGCACGCGTCCCATCCTGCGCCGTCGTCACCACCCGGTACCCCGGGATCGTCGCGCACCGCCCGATGAGCGTCGCCCAGATCGTCGTCGTCTTCGCCGCCCGCCGCGGGATCAGGCCGGCCACCGTCGGGTACAACGGCATGTCGTCCTCGTCCCGAGCCTCGAGCACCCCAGCCAGGACCTCGCCCTGCGGAAGCAGCTCGAAGCCGATCATGCGCGAGCCAGCACGAGCGGCCTCCAGGTCCACGTCAGGGGGCGTCGGAGACAGGTACGTCGGCTCAGCCATGTTCCACCACCGAGAGGGGGAGAAAGAGAGTGGACGACACGCGAAGGACTGTCCCGGGACTCAAAACGAACGGGCGTTCGATCACCACTGAAGTCTCCTGTCTTCGAGGCGGCGGGTGACGGTGGGCTCGCGTCGGGCGTTGGTGATGCGGGCTCCGGCCTTCCCGCCTGCCGAGGTGTTGCACCTGGCGTGACTGACCCACTGATTGCTGATGCCGTGGTCTCCGCCTTGGGCGCGGTCGGTCATGTGCTCGACGTGCCAGTCGTGTTCGGGTAGGACGGGTCGGCCGCAGCGGTAGCAGGGCAGGGGCAGGCGGGCTTTCCAGTGGGCGCGTGCGGTGCGGACGGCGTTGCCGGCCCAGCGGCGGGGGCTCATGCTTCCTGCTTCTGTTGTGCGCGGCGCCAGCGGCCGTAGTGGAGCGGGCACAGTCCTCGGGACTTCGCCTTGGCGGTGCAGTCGTCCTCGCTGCAGGGCTGGTTGCTCGGCTTGGGGCCGGGCTTGCGGCCGGCGGCTTCGACGTACTGGTGGAGCTCTGCGGGTAGGCGGCCGGTGGTGAGCGCCTGGTGGTGGGCGCCGCAGAGGCCGCGGCCCTTGTGTGTGCGGCCGCATCCGGGGACGTTGCATGGGCGGTCGAGGTTGCCGGTGAGGTTGCGCTCTTGGCGCCAGTGCACGTCGCACAGCCCGCGGACCTTGGCGGGTCGGGTGCAGAGGTTGATGATGCAGGGACCGCCGCTGCTGGTGGTGTAGGTGCCTGTGGTCGGCTGCTTGTCGTTGAGGTCGTCGACCTGGTGGCTGAGCTCCTCGAGCCGGATGACGACTGCTGCTGGGTCCTCGGTGCCGAAGGGGCGGCCGTGGAGTGCCATGCGCTCGGTGAGCCACCCGTCGCCGACAGCTGCGGTGAGCATGTCTGTGGAGGCGATGCCTTTACGCCAGGCGTTCTGGGCGTGCACGCTCTGGCCGACGGCCTTCTCGAAGTGCCACCGGGTGGCGGGTGTGAGGGCTGCGTAGAGGTAGGCCATCCACCGGCGCTCGGGGGCGTGGTCGTCGCGGTAGGGGGTGAACTGGTTGGCGAGGGTCTGCGCTTCGACGATGAGCCAGTCGTACAGGTCTTCGCGCAGGAGGGTGTCGCGGTGGGTGGCGTAGAGGCGTGCGCCGTGCTTGTGCCAGATGTTCTGGACGACTGAGAGGGTGAGGTCGGCCCAGGCGTCTTGCCACTGCGCCCACGTCCACTGCTCGTAGCCGGGGATGGGGTCGTCCCACCAGTCGTAGGTGTCGGCGGGGTCGGTGGGGCCGTAGAGCTCATCGAGGGTCCTGTGCCTCTTGCTCATCGGTCGCACCCGGGGTGGGTGGTGGCGCCGTCTCCGAGGTCGGCCATGGGGTGACCGCATCCGGTGCAGGTGGGGGTGGTGTCACAACCGTCACGAGTGTCACGTCCGTCCTGACTAGGGCCGCCGTTTGTGACACTTGTGACGCTTGTGACAGGCCCGTAGAGGCCACGTGACACCTTGCGGATGCGGCCTGCTTCCTCTGCCCGGACGAGCTGCTGCCGGACGTTGGCGGGGCTGAGGCCGAGGACGATGGCGATGTCCCCGGCGCGGGAGCCCTCGGGGTGGGCGTTGATGTACTCGACGACGCGGGCACTCTCGTCGCCGAGGCCCGCGGTGGTGCGGGCGGTGCGGGCGAGGTCGGATGCCTCGTGGAGGTCGCCCTGGAGTGTCCAGGAGCCTTCGACGGCGGTCATGGCGTACTCGTTCTCGCGGACGTCGCGACCGGTGACCTTGAGGATGGCGTCGGTCTCACTGCGGGCCCTGGTGAGGGCGATGGTGAAGTCCGCGGACCCGTTGAGGCCCTGGGTGCCGCTGGTGGAGTCCATCCAGTCCTCGCCGGCGGCCTTGCGGGTGTGGTGGACGACGAGGAGGGTTGCGCCGGGGTAGGCGTCGACCTTGTTCTTGAGGTGGGTGCCAACGCGGTAGTCACGCATGTAGGAGGACTCTCCGGCGAGGGCTGGAGGCATGACGCGGCCGAGGGTGTCGAGCATGACGAGGGGGTTGTCCTGGCCGTGGACGTCGAGCCAGGCGTCGAGGAGCTCCATGACGTCGCCTGCGGTGGCCTTGGTGACGTAGTGGAGGTTCTCGGGGATGGGCTGGCCGTCGAGGAGCTTGCGGCAGCGGTCCTGGAGGCGGCGGTCGCCGTCCTCGAGTGCGAGGTAGAGGACGGGCCGGGCGTCGCCGACGTGGACGCGTCCGAGGGCACGTCCGCCGAGGGCGACTGCGAGGCCGAGGCCGAGAGCGAGCCAGGACTTCCCCAGCTTGGGCGGGCCGACGAGGAGGCCGAAGCCTTCGGGGACGATGTCGGGGACGGCCCAGGCGAGGGGTGCGAAGTGCTGCTCGTCGAGCCAGGCCCCGGTCTTGACGCGCTCGAGGAGGGTGAGGTGTCGCTCGTGGCGGGCGATGTCGGGGTCGATGGGGGTGGCGAGTGCGGTCAAGCGACTGCGCTCCTCTCGGTGGCGACGGCGCGGAGCGCGGCGACCCACAGCTCGACGTTGGCGGGGTCGGGGGACTCGATGCAGATGTTGTCGAAGCGGCAGGCGAGCTCGGCCCACAGGTGGGCGTCGATGCCGTCGTGGACGCGGAAGGGGCGCAGCGATCCGACGTCGATGATGAGGGGGATGTGGCTGGCGAGGTCGCTGTTGTCGATGATGGGGCTCAGCTTGGTGCTGATGTCGCGGTCGTGGCCGAGGGTGGGCATGCCGTACTCGGCGGGGATGGTGGACAGGTCGATGCGGACGCGGCCGGTGATTGCCATGTGTCAGCGCCCCCGGTTGGCCTGGCGGTCCAGGCGTAGGAGGGCGGCCTCGTAGGCGCGTTCGTGATCCGACCGGCACTTGGGGCACTTCTGGGGCGGGATGGTGCCGCCGTCGACGCGGCAGAACTTGCCGTCGAGGGTGCGGATGTGGCGCTGGCGGGTGGCGATCATCGGGCCACCTCCTGCTCGCGGCGCAGGATGGTGACGAGCTTGTCCTTCTGGGTGACGGTCAGCTCGGGCCAAGAGTCGACGACTCTGTCGATGTAGACGTCCAGTTGGGACCGAGTGCCAAGGAACGCCTCGAGTGCCTCGGCGGGGACGCGCCACTGGCGCGGACCGACACGCACAGCCTCAAGGTTGCCGCTGTTGATCCAGGTGCGGACGGTCTGAGGGGTGGTGCCGGTCGTGGCGGCGACATCAGCCGTGGATAGGTAAGTGGTGGGCAGCACGGGAGAACACCTCTTCGGTGATCTTCCCGGGCGCCCTGCCCCGGTCCTATCAGTCCCCGCGTGGGACTACGGTCGTTTAAGGCATGATGTTCAGTTAGTAGCGACTATAGCACGTTAACGAGTGGGAATCGCCCTTAGTGATGGCAACCGTAGAGCGGGTACAGCGCCTGAGAGGTCCTCAAGGGCACGCTCGCGCTGGTGGCGCTTCAGCGTCCAGCGATGAGTTTCGTCCCCGCACCACTCGCGAAATGTGACATCTATGAAGATGCCCTCACCCGGCTCCTTGCCGTGTTGCTTCTCAAGGAGCTCACGACTCCTCTCGGCGGTGCGGGCAATGATGTCCTGCCCATCCTCGTCACGCCACCATTCGCACAAGCGGTAGCAGTGAGGACAGGTGATGTTCGCGACGTGGATCATCTGGGCTCCATATGGACGTGGTCGGGGTTGAAGCGGGCACCCTTGCCGGCGGGCAGGAGCGTGATGGTCATGAGGACGTTGATGACGTCCCGCTTGGCCTGTAGCGGCAGGTCGGCCCACACCTGGGCAGGGTCAGCGGCGGCCGCCACGGACACGGCGGGGTTGGCGCCGGTGGCGGCGGCGATCGTGTCCTCGATGCCCTGGAGCTGGGTGGCGATCTTCCCGGCCTGCTCACGCACGGCGGCGGCGGACAGGAGCCCTTCGGCGAGGAGGCCGGCGAGGTCGTCGCGGCGCTCGCGCAGGGCGGTGGCCTCGCGGCGGAGGGCGTCGATGTCGACGTCCGGGGTGAGGAGCGCGAGGGCGTCGGGGCGGGACAGGATCCCGACGACGGCACCCTCGACGACGTGGTCGACGGGCTCCATGATCCGGGAGAGGTGAAGTCGCTTGCAGAGGTACTTCCGGCTCTCGGGCTTCGTATACATGACGTCGCCGCACCGCCCGCAGCGCACGATCCCGGAGAGGAGGTACTTGGCGCGGGCGGTGGCGGGGCTGGTGCGGCGTTGGGGGTTGCGGAGGGTCTCCTCGAGCTGCCGGAAGGTGCCCTCGTCGAGGATGGCGGGGCCGGTGACGCCCATGTCCTCACCGCGGTAGATGACGCGGCCGGCGAGGCGCGGGTTCATGAGGACCCGCCGCAGGGGCGTGTGGGCCCAGGGGCCGCCGAGGGTGGTGGTGACGCCGGCGGCGTTCCACTGGTTAACGAGGGCCATGATCGTGCCGCCGTTGAGGACATGGGCGGCTGCGTCCCTGATGAGGGCGGCCTCCTCCTCGACGATGACGACCTTGTCGCCGTCACGGGCGAAGCCGAACGGGCGGATCGTCCACGCGACCTTGCCCCGCTCCGCACGCTGGCGGTTGGCGCGGCGCTGACGGGCACCCTTGCGTTCGACCTCGCCGCGGGCGACGGACGCGAGGATGCGGGCGAGCATCCGGCCGGTATCGGTAGACAGGTCGAGGTCCCCGGTGACCGTCGCGAGCCGCACCCCGGTGCGCTCGCAGAGTGCGATGATCTCCTCGAGGTCGATGAGGCGGCGGGTGAGCCTGTCGAGGTGCCAGACGATGACGTGCTGGACGGCGCCCGAGCTCATCTGCTGGAGGAGCTTCTGGTACCCGGGTCGGGCTACGCCGGTGGAGGCGGAGATGTCGTTGTCGGTGAGGACGTCGGTGACGGTCCAGCCGCGCTGTGCGGCGAGGGCGCGGCAGTCGGCGATCTGGCGCTCGACGCCGGCCCCGGTGCCGTCCCTGTCGAGGGACTGGCGGGCGTAGATGATGGCTCCCATGATTCGGAAGGGTACCCGGTTGACAGCCTGGCTGCTCGCCGTCGTCGTCCTCGCGGCGTGCGGGGGCGGGGAGGAGATGCAGGACCCGACGGCGTCCCCCTCGGCGACGACCCCGGCCCCGGCGCCGACCCCGGCGGCGCCCGAGCCGACGACCGCCGAGCCGCCCCCTCAGGAGCCGCAGGTGCTCGCCACCGGCCTCGACGTCCCGTGGGGGCTGGCCTTCCTGCCCGACGGCACGGCGCTGGTCACCGAGCGGGACACCGCCCGGGTCCTCGCCCTCGCCCCCGGCGAGGAGCCCCGCGAGCTGGCGACCGTGCCGGGGGTGGCCGCGCAGAACGAGACCGGACTGCTCGGGATCGCCGTCTCCCCCGGCTTCACCGAGAACCGGCGCGTCTACGTCTACCTCACGAGCGAGACCGACAACCGGGTGCTGCGGATGGTGCACGACGGCGAGCGGCTGGTGCCCGACGTCGTCGTCCTCGAGGGGATCCCGCGCGAGACCTACCACTCCGGCGGCCGGATCGCCTTCGGGCCGGACGGGTACCTCTACGTCGCCACCGGGGACGCCGCCGTCCCGTCCACCGCCCAGGACCCGGGCTCGCTCGGCGGCAAGATCCTGCGGGTCGACGAGGACGGCCGCCCGGCGCCCGACAACCCGGACCCGGGCTCACCGGTGTGGTCGCTGGGGCACCGCAACGTCCAGGGCCTGGGCTGGGACGCGCAGGGGCGGATGTTCGCCTCGGAGTTCGGGCAGGACACGTGGGACGAGCTCAACCTCGTCGAGCCCGGGGGCAACTACGGCTGGCCCGAGGTCGAGGGCACGGCCGGCGTCGAGGGCCTGGTCGACCCGCTCGTCACCTGGCAGCCCGCCGAGGCCTCCCCCAGCGGGATCGCGGTGACCGACGAGGCCGTGTACGTCGCGGCGCTGCGCGGGCAGTCCCTGTGGCGGGTGCCCCTGGAGCCGGGCGCGGGCGAGCCGCAGCGGCTCCTCGAGGGCGAGTACGGGCGCCTCCGGACCGTGGCGGTCGCGCCGGACGGCCGGCTGTGGCTCCTCACCTCCAACACCTTCCGCGGGGAACCGGGACCCGAGGACGACAGGGTCGTCGCCGTCGACGAGGAGTGGCTGGCGTCCCGGGGTCGGTGACTATGGTGGCGCGGTGGACCGGGACCTGGCGCAGGCGCGCAGCGACCTACAGCGGCTCGTCGCGCGAGCAGCGGACGGCGAGCTCGGGCAGCCGCCGGAGGTGCACCGGGTGGACGCACGGGCCCGCGCCGAGTACCGCCCGGCGGCCGTGCTGCTGCTCTTCACCCCGACCCTCGTGCGCCCGGGCCTCTTCCCCGCCCTCGACCTCTTCCTCGTCCAGCGCTCCCCCCTGCTGCGCCACCACCCGGGGCAGATCGCGCTCCCCGGCGGGCGCGCCGACCCCGGCGACGCAGGGCCGGCCGGCACCGCGCTGCGCGAGGCCCACGAGGAGATCGGCCTGCCGCCCGAGCGGGTCGAGGTCATCGGCACGCTGCCCGAGGTCGCCGTCCCCATCAGCCGCTTCCTCGTCACCCCCGTGGTCGGGTGGGCCGCCGACCCGGGCGACCTGGCGCGGGTGGAGGTCGGCGAGGTGCTCCACACGCTGCGCCTGCCGGTGAGCGAGCTCCTCGACCCCAGCGGACGCTCGACCGTGACCATCCACGGGCACGGCAGCGCCGGCTTCGCCGTCACCGGCGGCTGGGTGTGGGGCTTCACCGGCAACCTGCTCGACGGCGTCTTCGACGAGCTCGGCTGGACCCGGCCGTGGGACCGCGGGCGGGAGTACGCGATGTCGATGGCCGAGGCGCGCGGGGACACGCTGCCGCCGCCGACGCCCGAGGGCTGAGCTCAGCGCACGAAACGCGGGCCTGCGGCAGGGTTCGCGCGGACGGCGAGGGCGTCGGCGATGCGGGTGGCCGACGACGGCGCGAGCGGCTGCGGCAGCTCCGCCAGCGGGAACCAACCGACCTCGAGGGACTCGTCGTCGGCCACGTGCGCGTCCCCGGAGACGTACTCGCACAGGAAGGCGAGCGAGAGGTACTGGGCCTGGTCCCCGTTGGGGTAGGTGACGACGTCGCCGCTGTCGACGGACGCGAGGGCCAGGACCCGGGCGACGACGCCCGTCTCCTCGAGGACCTCACGCACGGCGGCGCGGGCGGGCTGCTCACCGGGGTCGAGGATGCCGCTGATCGCGGCCCACATCCGGTTGTCGGCGCGGCGGCCGAGGAGCACGCGCTCATCGTCGAGGACGACGGCGGTCACTCCCGAGAGCCACAGCGGCGCCGTGCCCACGTGGGCGCGCAGGGCGGTGACGAACTCGGGGACGGGCACCGGGCCAGTGTGCCAGGGCTCAGAAGAGCGCGGCCTGCATGACGGCGTCGGGAGCCTGGGCCGGCGGCTCGGCCTCGCGTGCCGGGATCCTCAGCCGGGAGCCACCGGCCAGGCCGTGACGGCGCAGCAGCGGTCTCACCCGCTCGGCCAGCCACGTGCGGTACTCGTTCGGTGCGTAGGCGCCGCGCCCGTAGAGGCGCTGGTACTCCGGCACCAGTGCCGGGCGGTGCTGCCCCAGCCACTGCAGGTACCAGTCCTTGACGCCGGGACGCAGGTGCGCGGCCATGACCGAGGCGGAGGTGGCGCCGGCCTCGGCGATCGCGCCGAGGAGCGCGTCGAGGTGCTCGCGCGAGTCGGTGACCCACGGCAGGACCGGCGCGACCATGACGTGGCAGTCGACGCCCGTCTCCCGGATGGCGCGCACGAGGTCGAGGCGGGCGCGCGGGCTGGGCGTCCCCGGCTCGAGGAGGTGCTGGAGGTCCGGGTCGAGGACGGCCAGGGAGATGCCGAGCGAGACGGGCACGTGCTCGGCGGCCTGCCCCAGCAGCGGCAGGTCCCGGCGCAGGAGGGTGCCCTTGGTGAGGACCGACAGCGGCGTGCCGGAGTCGACGAGCGCGCCGATGATGCCGGGCATGAGCCGGTAGCGGCCCTCGGCCCGCTGGTAGGGGTCGGTGTTGGTGCCCAGCGCGACCTGCTCGCGCGCCCAGGAGGGCTTGGCGAGCTCGCGGCGCAGCACCTCCGGGGCGTTGACCTTGACGACGATCTGGCTGTCGAAGTCCGCGCCGGCGTCCATGTCGAGGTAGGTGTGGGTGGAGCGGGCGTAGCAGTAGACGCAGGCGTGGCTGCAGCCCCGGAAGGGGTTGACCGTCCAGCGGAAGGGCATCCGGGAGGCCTCCGGCACCCGGTTGAGCACCGAGCGGGCGGTGACCTCGTGGAAGACGATCCCGGCGAACTCCGGCGTGCGCACGGTGCGGACCAGGCCGGCCATCTTCCGCAGGCCCGGCAGGGCGGCGCCGTCCTCGGCCGTGATCTGCTGCCCGTCCCACCGCATGACCATAGTCGAACACGTGTACGAGCCGCCGTCAACCCTGGCTTTCAGGTACGCGACTTGATAACTTCATCAAGTCACCAACTCGCTTCGACCCGGAGGACACGTGCCCGCCCGTTCCATCGACCTGCCCGTCTACGCCCTGAAGGCCGAGCTCTTCAAGGCGCTCGGGCACCCGGTGCGGATCAGGGCGCTCGAGCTGCTCAGCGAGGGCGACCAGCCGGTCAGCACCCTCCTCCAGGAGATCGGCATCGAGGCCTCCCACCTGTCCCAGCACCTCACGGTGCTGCGCCGCGCCGGGGTGGTGGCCAAGTCCCGCCAGGGCAACACCGTCACCTACAGCCTGGTCGACGGCTCCCTGGCGACCATGCTCGACGCCGCACGCACCTTCCTCCTCGGCTCGCTCGACCGGACGACCGACGCGCTCGGGGAGGACGGGGAGGCACGATGAGCGGCCCCACTCCCCTCGCCCCGCGCCCAACCTGGCGCTCGGCCGCACGCTACGTCGGCCACCTCACGCTGCCCCGCCGCTCCGACTACGCCGGCCTGTCCCGCTCCTGGCGCGCTGATCTCGTCGCCGGGGTGACCGTCGGCGTCGTCGCGCTCCCGCTCGCCCTCGGCTTCGGCGTCGCGTCCGGTGTCGGGGCGGCGGCCGGCCTCGTCACCGCCATCGTCGCCGGCTTCGTCGCCGCCGTGCTGGGCGGCTCCCACCTCCAGGTCTCCGGGCCCACCGGGGCGATGACCGTCGTCCTCATCCCGGTCGTCGCGCGCTACGGGACCGAGGCGGTCTTCGCGCTGTCGATCCTCGCCGGCGTCCTCGTCGTCGTCATGGGGCTCGTGGGGATGGGGCGGCTCGTGTCCGTCATCCCCTGGCCCGTCGTCGAGGGCTTCACGCTGGGGATCGGCGTCATCATCCTCCTCCAGCAGGTGCCGCTCGCCCTGGACACCGAGCGCCCGCAGGTGGAGAACGCGACGGCGGCGGCCGTGGAGACCCTGCGGGTCACCGACTGGCAGCGCGCCGTCGCGCCGCTGGCGGTGACGCTCGGCGTCGTCGTCCTCATGGTGCTGCTCACGCGGCTGCGGCGGTCGCTGCCGGCCTCGCTCATCGCCGTCGCCGTCGCCACGGTGGTCGTCGAGCTCACCTCGCTCGACGTCGCACGGATCGGCGCGCTGCCCGATGCGCTGCCCTCCTTCCAGGTGCCGGCGTGGGACTCGGCGGCGCTGGCGACCATGCTGCCCGCCGCGATGGCGATCGCCGCCCTCGCGGCGCTGGAGAGCCTGCTCTCGGCGCGGGTAGCAGACGGCATGGTCGAGACCGTGCCCGACACCGACGCCAACCGTGAGCTCGTGGGCCAGGGGCTGGCCAACGTCGCCAGCGGCCTGTTCGGCGGCATGCCGGCGACCGGCGCGATCGCGCGCACCGCCGTCAACGTCCGCGCCGGCGCGCGCACCCGCGTGGCCAGCGCGAGCCACGCCGTCGTGCTCGTCATCATCGTCCTGCTGCTCACGCCCGTCGTCGCGCTCATCCCGATGTCGGCGCTGGCGGGCGTCCTCGTCGTCACCGCCGTCCGGATGATCGACCTGCGGACCGGGCGCGCGATCCTGCGCGCCACCCGGGCCGACGCCGTCGTCTACCTGTCCACCGTCGTCGTGACGATCGCCTTCGACCTCATCGTCGCGGTGCAAGTCGGTGTCGCCGTCGCCGCACTGCTCGCGCTGCGGGCGATGGCGCGCGTCTCCGGACTCACCCGGCGCGACCTCCCGCCGGAGCTGGCGGCCGAGGAGGAGGACGCGCTCCTCCACGAGCAGGTGGCCGTCTACCACTTCCGCGGCGCCCTCTTCTTCGGGGGCACCAAGCGCTTCCTCGACGAGATGACGACGGTCAAGGACGTGCGCGTCATCATCCTCGTCCTGCGCGAGGTGCGCGTCATGGACGCCTCGGGAGCCCATGCGCTGGCCGAGATCATCACCGACCTGCGCCGCCGCGGGATCACCGTGCTGCTCAAGGGGCTGGACGCGCAGCAGCTGCGAATGTCCGCCGCCGTCGGCGTGCTCGACGCCCTCGGGGACGAGGGCCACTACTTCGCCGACCTGCCGGCCGCCGTCGCCCACGCGCGTAACCACGTGCGCTACGAGGTCCGCGGCGGCGCCGTGCTCGAGTGCGGCACGGACACCGCCGCGGCGGCGCGCTGATCAGGCGCGGGGCAGCTTCTCGACGATCTCGCCGAGCTCGCGGCGCGGTCCGGTGAAGAAGGGGACCTCCTCGCGGACGTGGCGGCGGGCCTCGGTGGCGCGCAGGTCGCGCATGAGGTCGACGATGCGGCCGAGGTCGTCGGCCTCGAAGCCGAGCAGCCACTCGTAGTCGCCCAGCGCGAAGGCGGAGATCGTGTTGGCCCGCACGTCCGCGTAGTCGCGGGCCGCCATGCCGTGGTCGCGCAGCATGGTGCTGCGCTCCTCCGGAGGCAGCAGATACCACTCGTAGCTGCGCACGAAGGGGTAGACGCAGAGGAAGCCCTTGGGCTCCTCGCCCATGATGAAGGAGGGCAGGTGCCCGCGGTTGAACTCCGCCGGGCGGTGCGTGCCCACCTGGGACCACACCGGCTCCAGCGCCGCACCCAGCTCGCTGGCCAGCAGCCGGTGGTAGGCCTCCTGCACGGCCTCGACGTCCTCGGCCCACCACCACACCATGAGGTCGGCGTCGGCCCGGAAGCCGGCGACGTCGTACCAGCCGCGGATCGTGAGGCCCGGCACGCCCTCCAGCGCGGTGAGCGCCTCACGCACGAGGCCGGCGCGCACGTCGCCCTCCTCGGGCAGCGGGTGGATCGCCCGGAAGACGCTGTACATGACGTAGGCGCTCTGCGGCTGGGGGGTGCTCATGGATCGGTGCTCCTGACGTAGAAGGGGAATCAGTCGGCAGTGCCGGCGAGGACGGGGATGCCGGTGACCTCACCGTGGCGCATGCGGCAACTGCCGGGAGGGGCGACGTCGGGGAAGGCGGGCAGCTCGCCGCGGACGACCACCGCCGGCTCCTCCCCGCGCTCGCGGGAGGCGCGCTCGAGGACGAGGTCGACGAGTCCGGAGACGAAGACGGGAGCGGTGCCCGCCGTCGCGGCGCGGGTGGCGTCCATGCCGTGCTCGCGGGCGGTCTCCATCGCCTCGGTGTCCAGGTCCCAGGCCACCTCCATGTGGTCGGAGATGAAGCCGATGGGGGCGATGACGACGCGCTTGACGTCCTGGGCGGCAAGCTCCTCGAGGTGGTCGTTGATGTCCGGCTCGAGCCACGGCGTGCGGGGGTCCCCCGAGCGGGAGCAGTAGGACAGGGAGGAGGTGACGTCGAGGCCGCGCTCGCGCAGCGTGGCGTCGATGACGCTGCGGACGTCCTCGTGCTGCTCGCGGTAGCCCGGGCCGGTGACGGCGGAGGCGTCCTGCATGGTGTCGGGGATCGAGTGCGTGACGTAGGCGACGTGGACGCCCTCACCGGCGGGCAGCTGCTCGATCGCGGCCAGCACGGCCTCGGTGTTCGCGTCGACGAAGCCGGGGTCGTTGAAGAAGGGGCGGAGCATGTCGATCTCGAGGCCCTCGCCCTCGACGCCGAGCTCGCTCACCGCGGCGGCCAGGTGCTCGCGGTACTGGCGGCTGCCAGAGTAGGAGGCGTAGGCGCTGGTGACGAGGACGAGGATGCGGCGCGCACCGAAGGCGACGGCGTCGCGCAGGGTGTCGACCGTGTAGGGGTGCCAGTTGCGGTTGCCCCACAGCACCGGCAGGTCGATGCCACGCTCGCGCAGCTCGGCCTCGAGGGCGGCGCGCAGGGCGAGGTTCTGCTCGTTGATCGGGCTCTTGCCGCCGAAGTGGAAGTAGTGCTCACCGACCTGCTCGAGCCGCTCGTCCGGCACCCCCTTGCCGCGCACGACGTTGCGGAGGAAGGGCACGACGTCCTCGTTGGCGTTCGGCCCGCCGAAGGAGCACACCAGCAGGGCGTCGTAGGGGGCTGCGGAGGACTGGGACATGGTGGAGGGCTCCTCGGTACGGCGTCGCAAACGGCCATCACCGTAACATCAGATGAAGTCACCCCTCCCCCGGTGTCGCCCACGTCACGCGGCACCGACGCCCGCGCCACGTAGGCCCGCGACTGAGGCGTTCGCCACGACTCGCCCCCTCATCAGATGAACTGCTTGATCTGATGAAGTCGATGTGTCAGGTTGAGTTGTCCCTTTTCCCGACACAGCTCGAAGGTGCCCTCATGACGCAGCTGGCCACGCCGCCGACGACGGCGCCACCGGTCAGCTCCTCCCCCGCATCTCACCGGCCGGCCCCGCGCCGCGCCCTGTGGCTGGCGGGCGGCGCCGTCCTCGCCCTCGTCGTCGCCGCGCTGCTCAGCGTGAGCCTCGGGACGCTGCGGCTCGACCCCGTCGAGGCGGTGCGCGCCGTGTTCGCCCCCGGTGAGGGGCAGGTGGGCACGGTCGTGTGGTCGATCCGGCTGCCGCGGATCGTCGTCGGGATGCTCGTGGGCGGGGCGTTGGCCGGGGTCGGCGTCGTCATGCAGGCGGTGTTCCGCAACCCGCTGGCCGACCCGGGCGTCACCGGCGTCTCATCCGGCGCGGCCGTGGGCGCGGTCGCGGGCATCACGCTGGGCCTGGGCGGCTCCCTCCAGTGGGGCGTGCCGGTCGCGGCCTTCGCCGGCAGCCTCGCCGTCGCCCTCATCCTCCAGGCGGTGCTCCAGGCCAACCGGGGCGCGAGCACCTACACGCTCATCCTCGTCGGCGTCTCGATCAACGCCTTCGCCGGCGCCATCATCTCCGTCCTCGTCGCCAACGCCGAGGACGACGCCCTCGCGCGCGGCGCGGTGTTCTGGCTCGCCGGCGACCTCGAGCTGCGCACCTGGACCCACGCCGCGATGGCCGCCGCGCCGGTCCTCGTCGGCCTCGCCCTCCTCCTCACCCGCGTGCGGGCGCTGGACGCGCTGCTCCTGGGCGACGACGTCGCCGCCACCTCCGGCTACGACGTCCACCGCACCCGGCTCGTCCTCCTCCTCGTCGCCTCCCTCGTCACCGGCGCCGCCGTCGCCGTCTCCGGCGTCATCAGCTTCGTCGGGCTCGTCGTGCCGCACGCGGTACGGCTCGTCATCGGCGCCAAGCACGCGCTGCTGCTGCCGATCTCGGTGGTCTGCGGGGCGCTGTTCCTCGTCCTCGCGGACACGGTCGCGCGGGCCGCCTCGGTGTCCTTCGTCGTCCAGACCGGCGCCGTGTGCGCCGTCATCGGCGCGCCGGTGTTCCTCGCCCTCCTGCTGTCGCGGAGGCGGGCATGAGCGACCTCGTCCTCGACGGCCTCGTCGCCCACCGCGGCCGGCCGCTGTTCGCGCCCGTCGACGCCACCGTCACACCGGGCACGCTGCTCGGGCTCGTCGGCCCCAACGGGACCGGCAAGTCCAGCCTGCTCTCCGCCGTCGTCGGCAACGGGGTGCGCTCGAGCGGCACCGTCCGCTACGGCGACGAGAACCTGCACCGCATGCGCCCGCGCCGCCTGGCCCAGGTGCTGTCCTACATGACGCAGGACAGCTACGCGCCCAACGAGCTGCGGGTGCGCGACGTCGTCGCCGTCGGTGCGCTCGCCACCCCCGAGGCGGGACCGACCGAGCAGCGCTCGGCGGCGGCGCTCGAGCGCCTCGAGATCGGCCACCTCGCCGACCGCAGCTACGCGCACCTGTCCGGCGGTGAGCGCCAGCTCGTCCAGGTGGCGCGCGTCGTCGCGCAGGCGGCGCCCGTCATGCTCCTCGACGAGCCCACCTCCGCCCTCGACCTGGGCCACCAGCTCACGGTCATGCACGTGCTGCGCGAGCACGCGAACGCCGGGCACGTCGTGGTCGTCACGATGCACGACCTCACCCAGGCGCTGCGCTGGGCCGACCGCGTCGCCGTCATCGCCGAGGGCAGCGTGACCCTCGGGGCACCCGACGAGGTCATCACCGCCGCGCTCATCCGCCGCGTCTACGGCGTCACCGTCGAGGTCTTCACCTCGCCCGGCGGCTCCCCCACCCTCAGCCTCGTCCGGCCGTCCTGCCCGACGGCCACCACCTACACCAGCCAGCGCCCCGTCGCGGCACGTCACTGAGAGGACGCCCGTTGCGTCACCGTCTGCTCCTTCTGCTCGCCCTCCTGCTCACGCTCGGCGCGTGCTCGACCGCCTCCCCCTCGGAGTCCCCCACCGCGGACGACGACGGCGCGGCCGCCTTCCCCCGCACCGTCCAGGTCCCGGCCGGGCGCGAGCTGCCCGCTGACGAGGTCACCCTCGACAGTGAGCCCCAGCGGGTCGCCGCGCTCACCTACGAGACCGCCTCGGTCGTCGCCGAGCTCGGTGCCGCCGACCGCCTCGTCATGGTTCCCGAGCAGGCCACCAACCCGGTGCTGTCGAACCACCCGGAGGAGATGGCCGCCGTCGAGAACCACGTGGCCAGCGAGAGCAGCATCGACGCCGAGGCGGTCATCGCCGCGGCTCCCGACCTCGTCGTCCTCAACGACCGTCACGGACTGGAGGCCGGCGTGGGGCAGGTTCTCGAGAGCGCCGGCATCCCGGTGCTCACCCTGCCGAACACGTGGGCCAGCGTCGAGGACATGACGACGAACGTCGCCCTCGTCGGTGAGGCGCTGGGCGTGGAGGACGCCGCGGCCGCCCTGGTCGAGGAGCTGAGCACCGGTCTGGCGGACGAGTCCGCCGCGGACGGGCCGCGCGTGCTCGTGCTGAGCAACCAGGCCGGGCGTCCGTTCGTCACCGCCGGCGGCGCATTCCCGCTCGAGGTGCTGCGCCTGGCCGGCGCGCAGGACGCCAGCGAGGCCCTGGGCATGGTCCGGACCGGGCCGATCTCGGCGGAGCAGGTGCTCGCCGCGGAGCCCGACCGCATCCTCCTCATCGACATGAACGGCTCGGGCGACTCGATCTTCCGCCCGCTGCTGGACAACCCGGCCGTGGCCGGCCTGCCCGCCGTCGCCGAGCACGAGGTCCTCCTTCTCGAGGGCCGCGAGGTGCAGGCGCTGGGCCTGTCGGGGACCGTCTCGGGGCGCGAGCAGATCGTCGAGTGGCTCGCCGGCTGAGCGACGACCCCTTCATATACTCGAGCAATGGTCACCAGCAGCGGCACCGAGCGCGCCCGCACCACGCTGGCCTACCTCCGCCGGCAGATCACCACCGGCACGTGGGAGGTCGGCACGCGCATCCCGATCGAGCCCGAGCTCGCCGAGACCCTCGGCGTGGGCCGCTCGACCATTCGCGAGGCCGTCCGGTCGCTCGCCAGCATCGGCATGCTCGAGACCCTGCCCGGGCGCGGCACCTTCGTGCGCTCCAGCGCGCCGACGAGCGCCGTCCTCTCGGAGTTCCTCACCGCCTACACGCTGGAGGAGCTGCTCAGCTACCGCCGCGCCCTGGAGGTCGAGGCGGCGCAGCAGGCCGCGCTGCACCGGACGGCGGAGGACGTCGCGGCGCTCGAGGCCTCGGTCGCGCAGTCGCTGCGCGAGGGGCACTGCCCGGCGCTGGGCTCCCAGGAGACGACCGTCGAGCTCGCCTCGCGCTTCCACTACCTCCTCTTCGACGCCGCGAAGAACCGACTCCTCGCCTCGCTGTACGCGGGGATCACCGAGAAGCTCGCCGAGCCCGGCCACGTCGAGCGCCTCACCCACGCAGGCGACGCGCACTCGATGCAGGTGGAGCACGAGCGGATCGTCGACGCCGTCCGCCGGGGTGACTTCATCGACGCCGTGCACGCCATGGCCGACCACATGGACAACGACCTCGTCATCATCACTCCCGACGACGAGATCATCCCGCCGCTGCGCCGCTCCCCGGTGGACGTGGAGCGGATCGCGGCGGCGCGGGCGCAGGAGCGCGAGCGGACCTGAGGCTCAGCCGGCTGCAGAGAAGAAGACGGTGTTGCCGCCCCAGCCGGTGCTCAGGGTCCACAGGCCGTCCGCGCCGGTGGGCACCGTGACGCAGACGTTGCCCTCGGCGGTGCCGCCCTCGTAGAGCTCGTCGACGTCCATGAGGTCGCCGGGGATGACGCCGCAGCTGTCGGTGTAGGTGCGCGCGTCGCTGCCGACGAACTGGACGGACAGGTCCATCCACGGCAGGCCGGTCTCGTCGCCGACGTAGGTGGCGGTCACCGGGACGAGGTAGTAGGCCATGCCCTCGGCCGGGGGCTCGTTGAACTGGTTCTCGGCCTGGATCTCCGCCCACGCCTCGCGCGGCACGCCGAGCGTCACGTCCCACTCGCCGTCGGTCACGGGCGTGCCCACGGGGTAGGGCGCACCGCGGGTGCCCTGCTCGCCGGCGGGGGCGTCCTCGGTCGCGGCCTCGGTGGGCTCCTCCGTGGCGGCGTCCTCGGCGGGGGCGCTGGTCGGCTCGTCGGTGCGCGCGATCGGGGTGGGCTCGGCGGCGGGTGCCGGGTCCTCACCGGCGCTGCCGATGCCGATCCCGGCGACGAGTCCGATGACGCCCGTGGTCGCGGCGACCGCGGCCACCTGCCAGCCCTTCATGCCGCGCCGCGGCGGCTGCGGGGCACCGGGCGCCGTGGGGTAGGCGGCCTGGTAGCCGGGGCCGGCCGGCGGTGCGTACGAGGACGACGGCGCGGTGCCGTAGGGCGGCGGCGGGACGGACCCGGGAGGCGTGACGGGGAGGTAGGGCTCGGGCTGCTGGCCGTCTGGGGTACTGCTCATGATCTCGTCTCTCCTCGCCGAGCGGTCGGTCGCACCGTTCCGATCGGCACACCGGCGGCCTTCTTGAGGCATCCTCAGGCGACCCGGGAGATGTCGAGCAGGTAGCGCTCAGCTGGGCTGCCGCCGGACTCGTGCGTGCTGCTGGTGTGTCCGGGGAGCGCCGGTGCCCGGGAGCGGTACCGGTGCCCGGTGGGTGTGGTGGTTTCCACGGTGTGGCCCGACTGCTCGTCCGGGGGCCCCGCGCGGGTGCGCCAGCCGGGCGCCTGCTTGGCGTAGTTGCAGGCCTCGCAGTAGCCCTGGAGGTCCTCGGCACTGGTCCGGCCACCTTCGGCCCACGGGGTCACGTGGTCGACGTGCCGTACCGTCGCGTCGCACCACGAGGTCCTGCACGTCTGGTCGCGGGCGGCGATGAAGCGGGCCAGCCCCGGTGGGACGGCGCGGCGCCGGGAGTCCATCTGGACCAGCTGGCCGGTGCTCGGGGCGGTGAAGAGCCTGCGCAGCCACACGCCCGTGCGCCCGGCGATCCGCGCGCCGCCCAGGCGACGTGCCACCAGGCGCCGCGCCCAGCCGGCGGGCACGGTGCCGTAGCCGGGGACGTGGGCGGGCTCGTCCTCCCCGGCGAGCAGCGCGCGCTCGGTCATGACGAGCTGGACCTCCACCGGCACGTCGTCCGCGGTGGCCTGCCCGGTGACGCGCTCGACGAGGGTGTCGGCCATGACCTGTCCGCGGCTGCGCGAGTCTCCCTGGGCGCGGGCGGTGTTCGCGGCCGCGGTGAGGGCGGCGAGCACGGCCACCCCCTGCGCCACGGGCAGCAGACCGGTGAGGTAGCTCATCGTGTCCGGGGCCGGGCGCAGGGTGACGCACCGTTCCGCCTCGGCCTTCCGCGCCCGGCGAACCACGGACGCCGCGTCGAGGCGGTAGGCCACCTGCTTGGCCCGGGCGACGAGCTGCCGGTCCCCCAGGCCCTCCAGCTGCTGCGGGTCCGCGGCAAGCTCGGAGTCGAAAGCCGTCCGGTCGGCGACGGAAAGGCAGGCCGACTCGCGCACGAGCAGCGTGGCCCGCCACTCGCTGAGCCGACCCTCCTGCAGGGCGCGGTAGGTGTGCGGCATCTCGACGACCAGCGCCTTGGCCAGCCCGAGGAGCCGCCCGCCCCGGTGCGGGGACTCGCGGCGTGCCAGCGCCACCTGGGCACCAACGCCGGCACCCCGTCGGGACAGCGGGACACCGCCCCTCGCCTGCTCCGCACGCTGGGACGCGTCGAGGTCGACCGCCAGCCGCGCCTGGGCGGCGCACGCCGCCGACTTCAGCTCCTCGAGGGCACGCAGCAGGTCGACGCGCTCGGTGTCGGTCACCGCTCGGTCGACCTCGCCCAGCACCGCCCGCCACGACTCGAGCGCCGCCACGGTGAGCGGGCCTGACGGCACGCTGCCGGCAGGGGTGGTGCCCCTCCCACCGTCCGGTGCTGCGCCGTCGTCGTCCATGTGACCGACGTTACAGACAGGGTCTGACATTCGGCCTCGACCGATGCACAGCGACTGCTCACCACATGTTCGGCGACACCCGTAGTGAGCCGGTGGGGTCGCCGTCATGAGAACGCGTGACCGTCACTCGAGGCGTCGCCGGATGCGTCGGAGACGGCGGCGCGACGATGCACCCGCTGTCCGTGTCACCGAACACGTGCAGCGACTGCGGCTCGTGGTGCCAGAGCCAGGCCAGGTACGCGCACATGACGGCGTCGACCTCGTCCTCGACCCGGTCGAGATGCATCGGCCGCGTGGCCTCCTCGACGGCCCACCGCACCTCGCGCCACCGCTCGTTGGCCGGCAGGTCAAGGGCCGCGATTCCCTCCATGAGCCGCAGCAGCTCGAGCAGCGCCTCGCGCCGCGTCATGACCGGACCGCTCTTGTACTTGAGGATCCGGCCGAGCTCGAAGAGCCCGACCATGGCCGCGTGCGGGTACACCTCGATCGCGCCGGGGCGCTCGGGGGTCGCGCGGTGGGCCGGGTCGGTCGCCCACCCGTGCCGCGTCGCCAGACTCCACGCCCGCGGCGGGTCGAAGTACGCGATCGACCGGTTGCTGGCGTGGCCGCTCGCGTCGTACCGGCCGTAGACCCGCCCGACCAGCCGCTCGCACGCGCGCATGCCGGTCTGGTTGGGGACGACGAGCGGCGCGTCGATCGCGACGTTGACGACGGCGGCGGGCAGGGTCGCCAGCCACTCGTCGATCTCGACGTCGGAGACAGCGCTGCCGGACGCGACGAGCGCGCCCGAGGCGTCCACGGTAGCCAGACCGGTGCGCCGTCGCGTGCTCCACGCGAGGTCGATGCCGATATGCACTATCGCCCCGTCGACTCCCGCACCACGAGCGAGTGCGGCACGACGACGTCGGCCAGGTTGACGTCGTCGCCGTCGATGAGCCCGAGCAGGCCGTCGACCGCCTGCTGCGCGATCGCGCTCTTGTCCGGCGACACCGTGGTGATCGACGGCACCGAGAAGCGGCTGAGCGCGATGTCGTCCCAGCCGGTGACGAGGAGGCGGCCCGGGACGTCGATCCCGAGCTCGGCGCAGGCGCGCAGCGTGCCGAAGGCGAGGAGGTCGTTCATGCAGGCGACGGCGTCCGGGAGCGGCCCGCGGCTCAGCTCCTCGAGGCCGAGGCGGTCGGCCCAGGTGAGGAAGCGGCGGTCGGGGACGCGCTGGTGGATGCGCACGGTGTTGAAGCCGAGGTCCTTGCTCAGCTGGAGGTCCACCCGCAGCGCGTCGGGCGAGGGCGGGGTGAGGTAGCTCTGCGCCCAGTACCCCTGGTCGAGGACGGCGCGCACGTAGGTGGGGCGGTCGTTGACGCGCAGGTACTGGCCCTCGACGTCGACCTTCCGCAGTCCCACGTAGGAGACGACCTCGTCGGTCGCCGCCTGGGTGCGCAGGCGGACGGTGGCGTCGAGCAGCGTCGGCGTCTCCGGGCTCCACACGAGCCCGGGCCACTCCATGCGGTTGCGCAGCTCCGGCAGGTGGAGGGTGACCTCCGCCGTCGGGCCGGAGACGGCGACCTCCGCCCGGGTGAGCGGTGCGCCGTCGAGCGCGAGGTCGACGGAGGCCGTAGCCCCCGGGGCGAGCCAGCCGGAGAAGGTGAGCTCGCAGCGGACGGTGGCGGCGTCGAGATCGCTGTCCCAGCGCAGCTCGGAGACGTGGGCGCGCGGGACGGCCTCCATCCACACGTCGCGCCAGATCCCGTTGGAACGCTCGTACCAGATGCCGTGGGCCGTCTCGCGCCAGTCCTGCTTGCCGCGCGGCTGGCTGAGGTCCTCGCGCCGGTCCTCCGCGCGGACGACGACGGTGACCGGCTCGGTGCCGCGCTCCAGCTGGACGGTGAAGGGCGTGAAGCCACCTTCGTGAGAGGCGGCGTGCTGCCCGTCGACCCACACGTCGGCCCGGTAGTCGACGGCCTCGAAGTGGAGGAGGAGGACGTCGCCGTCGGCGAGGTGGGCGAGCTCCTCGGCCGTGACCGTCCGGCGGTACCAGACGACGTCGACGGCGTGCTCGGCGGCGACGCCGGACAGCTCGCTGCCGGGCGGGAAGGGGACCTGGATGGTGTGCGCGAAGGGGTGGTCGTCACGGTGCCAGCCGCGCTGGGTGCCGATCTCCTCGGGGTCGGGGGCGAACTGCCACTCCCCGCCCAGGTCGAGCCATGCCGGCCGGCACAGCATCGGCCGGGGGTACCCGTCGTCGCACCAGGCGGTAAAACCACTCACCCGCACTCAACTTCGTCGTCATCGCGGGGAGACTGACGCAGCTTTGCTTCGTAGCACACATCGGCTGCACGACGCCGGGGCCAGGGTCCCGAACAGCGAAGGCTCCCGGCCCGCCGTATCGTCGAACGATGAGCACCACCGCCCCCGCCGGCCACCGTCTGGGCGACCGCTTCGCCCGCGAGCTGCCCGAGCTCGCCGTGCCCTGGCGGGCGGCGGACGCCCCGAGCCCCGCGCTGCTCTTCCTCAACGAGCCGCTCGCCACCGAGCTGGGCCTCGACCTGGACGAGCTGCGCAGCGAGGAGGGCACCGGCCTGCTCGTCGGGACCCGCGTACCCGCCGGGGCCACCCCGGTGGCCATGGCCTACGCCGGCCACCAGTTCGGCTCCTACTCCCCCCGCCTCGGTGACGGCCGCGCCCTCCTGCTCGGCGAGCTCACCGACACGAGCGGCCGGCTGCGCGACCTCCACCTCAAGGGCTCGGGCCCCACGCCCTTCGCCCGCGGCGGTGACGGGTACGCCGCCGTCGGCCCGATGCTGCGCGAGTACGTCGTCAGCGAGGCCATGCACGCGCTCGGCGTGCCGACCACCCGCTCTCTCGCCGTCGTCGCCACGGGTGCCACGGTGCGGCGCGAGACGCTGCTGCCCGGTGCGGTGCTCGCGCGCGTCGCCGCCAGCCACCTGCGCGTGGGCACCTTCCAGTACGCGCGCGCCACCGGCGACCACGAGCTCCTGCGCCGCCTCGCCGACCACGCGATCGCGCGCCACCACCCGCACGCCGCCGTGGCGGAGAACCCGTACCTTGCGCTCGTCGAGGCCGTCGTCGGCACCCAGGCGGCGCTCGTCGCGCATTGGATGCTCGTCGGCTTCGTCCACGGCGTCATGAACACCGACAACATGACGATCTCCGGGGAGACCATCGACTACGGGCCGTGCGCCTTCATGGAGGCCGTCGACCCGGCCACCGTCTTCAGCTCGATCGACGCCCGCGGCCGCTACGCCTACGGCAACCAGCCGGCCGTCGCCCAGTGGAACCTCGCCCGCCTCGCCGAGGCGCTCCTCCCCCTCGTCCACACCGACGACGACGAGGCCGTCCGCCTCCTCACCGACCTCGTCAACACCTTCCCCGCCCGGTACAGCGCCGCATGGACGGCGGGCATGCGGGCCAAGCTCGGGCTCGCGGAGGACGACGACGGCGCGGACCGGCTGGCCACCGACCTCACCGCGCTCCTCGTGGCCGCCCGTCCGGACCACACGACCTTCTTCCGCGCCCTCACAGCGGCCGCCCGCGGCGACTCGGGCCCGGTCCGCGAGCTGCCCGGGTTCGACGCCCGCCTGGGCCGGTGGCTCGAGCAGTGGCGGGCCGCGAACCCGGACCCCGCGCTCATGGCGAGCCACAACCCGGTCTACATACCGCGCAACCACCTCGTCGAGGAGGCGCTGGACGCCGCGACCGCCGGGGACCTCGGCCCCGTCCGCGAGCTGCTCGACGTCGTCACGCGCCCCTACGAGGAGCGGCCCGGTCTCGAGCGGTACACCGAGCCCGCGGAGCCCGACACGCCGTTCATCACCTACTGCGGCACCTGAGGTCCGCGCGGCGAGCCTGCACGGCAGGGCGGCGCGGGCGGTGAGGATGAGCGACGTGGACCTGTGGGTGCTGGCGGCCGTGCTCGGCGCCGTCGTGCTCGGCGCCGTCCTCCAGCGCACGAGCGGCATGGGCACCGGACTGGTCGTCTCCCCCACCTTCGTCCTGCTCATCGGCCCGGTCGCGGGCGTCATGCTGACCAACGTCACGACGGTCGTCTCGGCGCTCGCGCTCGCCGTCGTCATGCGCCGCGACATCGACTGGCCCCGCTTCTGGCGCATCGCGCCGACGATCGTCATCGGCTCCGTCCCCGCGGCGCTGCTCGTCGGCGCCGTCGACGCCGGGTGGCTGGAGGTCGTCATCGGTGCAGCGCTGCTGCTCGCGCTCGCCCCGATGGCACTGTCCTGGCAGCTGCCCGACCTCGGCCGCGCCGCCGCGCCCGTCGCCGGGCTCACCGGCGGCTTCCTCAACACGGCCGTCGGCGTCGGTGGGCCCGCCGTGCTGCTCTACGCCCAGGCCACCCGGTGGGCGCAGCGGGCCTTCGCCGCGACGCTCCAGCCCGTCTTCCTCACGATGGGCGTGGTCTCCCTCGCGACCAAGACGCTCATCGGTGCCGCCTCGGGCGCCGCCGGTCTGCCGCAGTGGCCGCTCGTCGTCGCCGCCGTCGCCTCCGTCCCGCTGGGCGTCCTCGTCGGTGGCCGGGTGGCCCGCCACGTCACCCCGGCGACGGGCCGGCGGGTCGCCGTCGCCGTCGTCGTCCTCGGTGCCACGGCGACCCTCGTGCGGGGCGTCCTGGCCGTCACCTGACGCAACTCGCCCGGCGAAGTTGACCACCGATGTCTGTGACCCGTGGCACAGTGGCGCCCAGCCACTGCCGCACGACACCCGGGGAGACCACATGGACCAGCTCGGCGAGGACCTCAGCCAGTTCTTCGGGGACGTCTCCGGGGTGGTGTGGGGACCCTTCGTGCTCATCCCGCTGCTCTTCGGCGTCGGTCTCTTCCTCTCGATCCGGCTGCGCGGCCTGCAGTTCCGCAAGCTCGGCGCCGCCCTCCGCCTCGGCATCATCAAGCGCCGCGACGTCGGAGCCGACGACGGCGACGTCTCCCAGTTCCAGGCGCTCACCACCGCCCTGGCCGCGACCGTCGGGACCGGCAACATCGTCGGTGTCGCCACGGCCATCGCCATCGGCGGGCCCGGTGCGCTGTTCTGGATGTGGGTCACCGGCCTCGTCGGCATGGCCTCGAAGTACACCGAGGCCTTCCTCGGCGTCTACTACCGGCGCACCGACGCGGCCGGCGAGAAGTCCGGCGGCCCGCAGTACTACCTCGAGCGCGGCATCCGCGGCCCGCTGGGCAAGGTGCTGGGTCTCGCGTTCACGATCGCGGCGATCATCGCCTCCTTCGGCATCGGGAACATGACCCAGGGCAACTCGGTCGCGGGCAACCTCGACCGCTCCTTCGGCGTCCCGCCGTGGGTGACCGGCGTCGTCCTCAGCGTCTTCGCGCTCGTCGTCCTCGTCGGCGGCATCAAGTCGATCGGCAAGGTGACCGCCGGCTTCGTGCCGATCATGATCGTCTCCTACGTCCTCGGGGCGCTGTTCATCCTCATCGTCAACGTCGCCGACCTGCCCGCGGCGATCGCCCTCATCTTCACCGACGCCTTCTCCGGCACGGCAGCCACCGGCGGCTTCGTCGGCTCGACGATCATCATCGCGGTCCAGATGGGCGCCGCCCGCGGCATGTTCTCCAACGAGTCCGGCATGGGCTCGGCGGCGATCGCGGCCGCGGCGGCCAAGACCTCCCACCCGGTGCGTCAGGCGCTCGTGTCGATGACCCAGACCTTCATCGACACGATCGTCGTCGTCACCTTCACGGGCCTGGTCATCGTCACGACCGGCGTGTGGGACACCGGTGAGGAGGGCGCGGCCACGATGACGGGCGAGGCCTTCACCCACGGCCTGCCCGGCGACTGGGGCCACTACATCGTCACCATCGCCCTGTCGATGTTCGCCTTCTCCACCGTGCTCGGCTGGGCCTACTACGGGGAGCGCTGCATCGAGCGGCTCGTGGGGCGCCGCGGCGTCATGCCCTACCGCGTGGTCTTCTCGCTCGTCGTCTACATCGGCTGCACGGTATCCCTCGAGGTGGTGTGGAACTTCTCCGACGTCATGAACGGCCTCATGGCCATCCCCAACCTCATCGGCCTCGTCATCCTCTCCGGGCTGGTGGCGCGGGAGACGAAGAACTACCTGGCCAACGACCCGCAGCTCAGCGCCACCACCGACGAGGTGCGCGCCTTCTCCCCGAGCCCCTTCGCCGACGATGTCGACACGGTCGTCCGCTGAGCGCTAGACTCGCCCCGACCCCCGGGGAGCGCCACACGGCGCTGAGAGTGCGGAACGTCCGCAGACCCGTCAACCTGATCCGGTTCGTACCGGCGTAGGGAGCAGGGCACCTGTCGGCGTGGCGCCGCCAGGGCTTCGAGGTACCCCTGGGGCCTGAGAGGGCCCACGATGACCACCACCCAGAGCACGACCCAGCCGACCGCCGCGCCCGAGCAGCTCGGGATCGGCGCCCGCTTCAGCATCCACCCCCACTGCGACGACTTCGTCCCCGTCATCCTCGGCGCGCTCGAGGACGCCGAGCAGGCCGGCCTCACCGACGGGCTGGTCCTCGAGACCGACGACGTGAGCACCTACGTCGGGGCTACGGAGGCGCCGGCCGAGGAGCGCCTCGTGCGCTACCTCGCCGCCGTCGTCGCCGGGGCCTCCCGCCTCAGCGGCGGGGGGCACGTCGTCGCCCACGTCCTGCTCTCCCGCGGCTGCCCGGGCGAGCGGACCTGCGACCTGCGCGTCACGAGCCTGCCGAGCCCGGAGCCGGTGAGCGTCGAGCCGACCGGGGTGGCCGCCGTCGCCCAGTGGTCCCTGTACCCGCTGCTCGACGGCGGCGATGGCGACGGCGACCACATGGCGCACATCGAGGCGGCCATCGCTGCCGCCCAGCGCCGCGGGACCGCGGCGTCCGCCGCGCACTACGCCACGAGGCTGAGCGGCGACGTCGCCGAGGTGCTGGCCACCGCCGTCGACGCGTGGGCGCAGGTCGGTGCCCAGGTGCCGCACGTCGTCTCCCACCTCACCGTGTCGGTCGGCTCCCCGAGCGCGGCGGCGGCCCGGTGACCGGCGCACCGCTGCCGGCACCGGTCCGGCCACGAAAGCCGTTCTGGGAGCTCAAGGACCTCATGCTCATGGTCGTGCTCGGGGTCGTCTTCGGCTTCGTGTACTGGGCCCTGGTCCAGGCGTGGAACGGCCTCGCCGTGCTCATGGGCCCGGCCGGCGACCTCGCGCAGCACGTCCTCTTCGGCGGGTGGCTGCTCGTCGCGCCGATCGTCATCGCGATCGTCCGGCGCCCCCTCGCGGGGGTGGCCGCGGAGGTCATCGCCTCCGTGGTCGAGGTGATCTTCCTCGGCTCGCCGGTCGGGCCCACGCTCGTCGTCGCGGCCGCGATCCAGGGCCTGGGCAGCGAGCTCGCCTTCGCCGCGACCCGCTACCGCAGGTTCGGGTGGACCGTCTTCGCCGTGTCGGGACTGCTCGGCGCGGGGCTCGTCTTCTTCTACTCGGCCTTCCGCTCCGGTTGGTACGGGCAGGACATCCTCGCCCTGCGCCTCGTCCTCCAGCTCGTCTCGGGGGTCGCGCTCGGCGGCCTGCTTGCCAAGGTGATCGTCGACGCACTGGCCCGGACGGGCGTCGTCGACAACTTCGCGATCGGCCGGGAGGAGGCCACCCGTGGCTGAGGACGCCGTCGTGCTCGCGGACGTCACGGTCCGCGTCCCGCGCCGGACCGCGCCGGTGCTGGAGGAGATCAGTCTGCGGGTAGCCGCCGGTGAGCACGTCCTGCTGCTGGGGCCCTCAGGCTCGGGGAAGTCGACGCTCCTGCACTGCATCACCGGCGTGGTCCCCCACACCGTCGCCGCACAGCTCTCGGGGACGGTCGCGACCTGCGGCACCCGCACGACGGAAACGAGCGTCGTCGAGCTGTCCCGCCACGTGGGGGTCGTCGCCCAGGACCCGACGGCCGCGGTGTGCCTGCCGACGGTCGAGCAGGAGCTGGCCCTGCCCCTGGAGAACCATGCCGTCGAGCCGGCGGCCATCGACGAGCGGATCGAGGCGGCGCTGCGCGTCGTGGGTGCGGCCCAGCTGCGCGAACGGGCGACCGGGGAACTGTCCGGCGGGGAGTCCCAGCGGGTGGCCCTCGCGGCGGCACTGGTCACCGAGCCGGACGTGCTCCTGCTGGACGAGCCGACGTCGATGCTCGACGCGGCCGGCGTCGCCGACGTCCGCGGCGCCCTGGCCGCCGCGACCGCGCCCGGCGACACGACGGTGGTCGTCGTCGAGCACCGGCTCGACGACCTCGCCGGGGACGGAGGCACGCTGCCCGCACGCGCCGTCGTCGTCGACGAGGGCGGCCGGCTGGTCGCGGACGGCCCCACGGACCGGGTCCTCGACGAGAACGCGGTCGAG
The DNA here is from genome assembly GCF_047302425.1 of Georgenia phoenicis. Classification (NCBI taxonomy): domain Bacteria; kingdom Bacillati; phylum Actinomycetota; class Actinomycetes; order Allobogoriellales; family Allobogoriellaceae; genus Georgenia; species Georgenia phoenicis. The sequence goes on from NZ_CP154855.1 coordinate 2,351,904, forward strand.
CTGCTGCGGGCGGGCTGCTGGCTGCCGCTTGCGTCGGAGCTGCGGGCAGTCGGCGGCCTCGCCGGCGGCCTGCCCGCCAACCGGGCGCTGCTCGAGCGCCTCGCGCAGGAGGATCCCGACGGCGCAGCCGCCGCTGCCCGCGCCGCCCCGCGGGAACCCGTGCTGCGTGCCACCGGCCTCGCCGTCTCGCGGCATACCGGCACCAACGTCCTCACCGGGGTCGACCTCACGCTCCACGCCGGTGAGGTCGTCGCCCTGCTCGGACGCAACGGCAGCGGCAAGACCACCCTCCTCCTCACCCTGGCCGGCCTCCTCCCGCCCGCGGCCGGCGGGGTCGAGGGCCCGCGCGCCGGCATGGTCTTCCAGAATGCGGAGCACCAGTTCGTCGCGCACACGGTCGCCGAGGAGGTCGGTCACGGCCTACCCGGCCCCGCCGAGGACACCGTCCGCCGTCAGCTCCGCCGCCACCGGCTCGAGCACCTGGCGGAGCAGAGCCCCTTCCGGCTCTCCGGAGGGGAGAAGCGGCGGCTCAGCCTCGCCGCCATGCTCGCCCACGACCGTCCCTGCCTGTTCGCCGACGAACCCACGCTGGGCCTCGACCGCCGGGACACCGTCGCCACGGCGTCCGCGCTCCGTGACGCCGCTGCCGAGGGACGCGCCGTCGTCGTCTCCAGCCACGACCTGAGGACGGTGCTCGGCCTGGCCGACCGCGTCGTCGTGCTCGGTGAGGGCACCGTGGTCGCCGACGGCCCGACCATCCCGGTGCTGCGTGACCCGGAGGTCCGCCGGCGGGGCGGCCTCGTGCTGCCGCCCCTCGTCACGTGGCTGGTGGAGGAGGTGCGCGACGGACCGGCGGTCCGGCGCGTGCTGGCGAACCTGGACGCGGCCGTGGGCATCGACCGCCCGGCGCCGGCCGGGGTGGCGCGGTGAGCACGATCCCGGCGCTGGAGCGCCGCAACCCGACGGTCAAGCTCGGGCTCGTCGTCGTCATCTCCTTCGTCGTGATGTTCGTGCTCGACCCGTGGACCCCGGCCGTGCTGTACCTGCTCGCCCTCACCGGCGTGGCAGCCTCGACCCGCACCGGACCACGGACGCTCCTGGTGGCACACGTGCCCTTCGCTGCCTTCGCGCTGGGCGTGCTCGTCGTCAACGCCCTCAGCCGCCCCGGGGAGATCCTCTGGCAGGCGGGCGTGCTCCGGGTGACGACCGAGGGACTCACCGTGGGCGCCGCGCTCGCGGTGCGCACCCTGCTGGTCGGGGTGCTGGCGATCGGGTTCCTGGTCTCGACGGATGCCGTCGCGCTCATGCACAGCCTCCGGCAGAACGCCCGGCTCAGCCCCCGCGTGGCCTACGCGGTGCTTGCCGGGCACCGGCTGCTCCAGGACATGCCTCGTGAGTGGGCGACCATCCAGCAGGCCCACGCCGTGCGAGCACCGCTCCGCCGCGGCGGCGGACCCCCGCGCGGGCCGCGTCATCTCGCCCGGGTGGTGTTCTCGCTGCTCGTCGTGAGCGTGCGACGCGGCGAGCGGATGGCCCAGGCCCTGGAGTCCCGCGGCCTGGGCCTGCACCCGCGCACGACCTGGCGGCCGGTCCACGTCACCCCGGCGGACTGGGCGCTGGCCGCGTCCGTGCTCGCCGTCGTGGCGCTGGTGCTCCTGGGCAGTGGGTGGCTGGGCGTGCTGCGCGGTCCGGCGGCCCTGACGGGCTGAGCCGGGCCGCGCAGCTGCCGGCCTGTCAGTGGCGGTGGACCCCGAGCGTGTCGGTGCCGTTGCCGTCCCAGTCCCCGACGATGACGGAGTCCCCGGGGCGGCCGTAGGTCTGCACGATGTCGGCCTTGCCGCCGGCGATCGAGTTCTTCACGTGGTACGTCGCGGCGCGCCGCACCCCGAAGGTGTCCTGGCCGTTGCCGTTCCAGTCCCCCACGACGACCGTGTCGCCCGCGCGGCCGTAGGCGATGACGTGGTCCGCCTTGCCACCGGCGATGGCGTTCTTCACGTGGTAGGTGGACTGCCGCCGCACGGTCAGGGTGTCGCGGCCGTCCCCGTTCCAGTCACCGACGTGAACCTCGTCGCCCTCCCATCCGTAGGCGATGACGTAGTCGGCCGCCCCGGAGGTGATGGAGTTCTTCATGTAGTACGTCTTGCCCCGCCTGACCGCCAGACTGTCGCGGCCGTCCCCGTCCCAGTCGCCGACGAGAACCTCGTCGCCGACGCGGCCGTAGCCGACGACCCAGGGCTCGGCCCCGGCCTCGTTGCTGTTGTAGACGTGGAAGACGTTGCCCACGCGCAGGGCGAGGGTGTCCTCGCCGTCGCCGTCCCAGTCGCCGGAGTAGACCTCGGTCGAGCGGTTGCCGAGGGCGAACTCCTTGCTCGCGAGCGGACCCCAGTCGTTGTTGAGGTAGACGGTGCTCGTGTGCACGAGCCCGCCGTACACGGCCGCGCGGTCGTTGGCGGCGCGCGCCAGCCAGCCGAGCCGCGAGTAGATGTCGTTGCCCGGGCAGGCGGTGGACGAGACATCGCGGTGGCCGAAGACGCGGTTGAGGCCGCTCCTGTTCTGGCCCGTGGCCTGCGGAACGTAGGGCGTAGTTGCGTCGATGCCCGCGCGCCCGAACTGCCAGCCGAGGATCTCGGCCATGGCGTTCATCGCGGCAGCCGGGACGCCGACCTTCGTGTAGTCGCCCATGACGCTCAGGCCGACGGTGCCGGTGTTGTAGGGCGCGGCGTGGGCGCCGACGGGCATCTTGCCGTCGGGCGAGGCGAGGGAACCGCTGCGGCCCTCGTAGACGCGGCCCCACTTGTCGATGAGGAAGTTGTAGCCGATGTCGCCCCAGCCGCGGGTGATCGCGTGGTAGCTGTAGATGCCCCGGACGACGCTCGCGCTCTGCGACTGGGTGTAGTTGTTCGATCCCGCCGTGTGGTGGATGACGGCGCCCTGGAGGTTCGCGTAGGAGGGGCGCCACGTCATCTGCGACTCGTTCGCGCCCCACCCGGAGCGGCTGATGACCGCGGGCCGCGGGGCGGTGCTGCTGGCGACGGCGGCGGTGCGCGCGCTGGCGACTCCCTGCGGCGCCGCCACGGTGCGGGCCGCGGCCGCGGTGGTCGTCTGCTGCTGGAACGGGAGCGGCGCCGGCTCGGGCGCGGGTGCCAGCGGGTCGGTCTGGGGCACGGTCGCGGCGACCGGTGCGTCGTCCTCGAGGACGACCTCCTCCTCGGCGGGCCACTCGGGCATGAGGTTGAGGCGCAGGTTCGCCGGCAGGTCCTCCGGGTCACCGGAGACCTGGACCTGCACCGCCTCGGCGCCCGCGGCGACGTACGGCTCGGTGCCACCGGTCGTGGTCGCCTCGTCGCTCGCTTGCTCGGCCTCGAGCTGCGACCAGTCCTGCCACTCCCCGTTCTCCATCACGCGGATGAAGACGGCGGCGTCCGGGGCCAGCGCGTCCGCGCCGTCCCAGGTGACGCCGGCGACGTAGAACTCGTCGGTGGCGATGGGGGCGGTGAGCACCGCGACGCCGTCCGTCTCGTTCGCGGCGTCGGACTGGGGGTCGGCGGTGGAGGCGCCCGCGCCGTCGTCGACGACGTCGTTCGCGGGGGCGTCGTCCTCGGCGGTGGGCGCAGCGGCGGTGTCCTCGTCGGTGCCAGGCTCGGCGGAGGCAGTGGCCGGGGCGTCTGCGGCGGAGGTGGGCGCGTCAGTGGCGGCTGCCGGGACGTCCGCGTCGGTGGTGGGCTCAGCAGTCGCCGCGACGTCCGCGTCGACGGCTGGGTCGGTGGAGACAGCGGCGACGGCAACGTCCGCGGCGGAGGCCGTCTCGGTGGCAGCCGGGGCGCTCATGCGGGTCCGCACGGCGGCGGGGGCCACGTCGGCCGTCCCAGCCGCAGGGGCCGGGGTGCTCTCCTCCGTGGACACGTCGCCGGACGCGGTGGCCTGCGCCTCGTCGTCCTGCAGGGGCTCCAGCCCGTCGACCGCCAGCTCCGTGAGGTCACGGTCCGCGGACGTGAGCGCGACGACGGTCACCGGCTCCTCGGGCACGCTCTGCGCACCGGCGAGGGGCGTGAGGCCGCCGAGCAGCAGCGACGTGACGACGAGCGTGGGGCCAGCGGACCTGAGCAGAGGCATGAAGACGAACTTCCGAGTGGACGGCGAGGGGCGGCGCACAGAGGCGTCCCCGGGTATATCGGCTAGGCCGGACGATATATCAGTAATCCACACGAGTCACATGTGTCACACCAGTCACAGGCTACATAATCCGGCGCGTCCGACGAGGCCTGCGCGCTAGCCTCGGCGCCATCTCGCCGGCCCCGGCGGGGACGCCGAGGCAAGGACGCAGGTATGAGCAGCACCCCGGAGCAGCAGGCAGCGGACCACGTCGTGTGCGCCACGTGCGCGGTCGAGTACGGCAGCGGGCCGCTGCCCGAGGTCTGCGTCATCTGCGACGACGAGCGTCAGTGGGTGCCACGCAGTGGCCAGGTCTGGACGACGGTGGGCGAGCTGGCAGCAGCCGGGCACCGCACCGTCGTCGAGGAGCTGGAGCCCGGGCTGATCGGGATCGGCACGGAGCCGGGCGTCGGGATCACGCAGACCGGCAAGCTCCTCGTCACAGAGCACGGCAACCTCCTGTTCGACGTCCCGGGCTACATCGACGACACAGCGGTCGCGGCCATCGCATCCCATGGCGGACTCACGGCGATCGTGGCCAGCCACCCGCACATGTACGGCGTCCAGTCGCTGTACAGCCGGGCCTTCTCCGACGCCCCGATCCTCGTCGCCCGGGCGGACGCCCAGTTCCTGCCCTACCGCCCGCCCGCCGTGCAGCTGTGGGACGAGGCCCACGAGATCCTCCCCGGCGTCCGCCTCGAGCAGATCGGCGGGCACTTCCCGGGCAGCACCGTCGCCCACTTCACCGGGGCCGACGGCCGCGGCGTGCTGCTCGCGGGTGACGGCATCTTCCCCGGCCCCGACGGCCGCAGCGTCAGCTTCCTGCGCAGCTACCCCAACCGCATCCCGCTCTCGGCCGCCGTCGTCCGGCGCATCGCCGACCAGGTCGCCCGCCTCGACTTCGACCGGCTCTACAACAACTTCCGCGGCGTCGTGCCCGAAGGGGCCGGGGACGTCGTCGAGCGTTCGGCGCAGCGGTACGTCGACTGGGTCAGTGGCCGCTTCGACCACCTCACCTGAGCAGCACAAATTGCGTTGAGCCCTTCGGCCGACGTCCAGGACCCTGCTGCCATGAGGCCCTTCGGAGAGCTCGTGCACGAGGCAGCCCACGCCGATGTCGGCGGGTGGGACTTCGCGTGGCTCACCGGGCGCGCCACCGAGGAACGGCCACCGTGGCGGTACAGCCGCGTCCTGGCAGAGCGGCTTGCCCAGGCGAGCTCGGCGCTCGACGTCGACACCGGCGGCGGCGAGGTGCTCGCCGAGGCGCCGGTGCTCCCCCCGACGATGGTCGCGACCGAGAGCTGGCCCCCGAACTTCGAGCGCGCGCGCCGGCTCCTCGGCCCCCGTGGCGTCCGTGTCGTCCGGACCGACGACGGCGCACCGCCCCCCTTCGCCGACGCCACCTTCGACCTCGTCACCTGCCGGCACCCGGTCCGGCCGGACTGGTCGCAGATCGCCCGCGTCCTCGCACCGGGCGGGCACTACGTCGCGCAGCACGTCGGCCCGGACTCCGCCGTCGAGCTCATCGAGCACTTCACGGGACCGCTCCCCCGCGGCGAGGACGGCCGCGACCCGCACCGCGAGGCGGCGGCAGCAGTGGCCGCCGGGCTCGACGTGGTGTCGCTCGAGTCGGCCCGCTGCCGCATGGTTTTCCACGACGTCGGTGCCGTCGTGTGGATCCTGCGCCGGTGCGTGTGGTGGGTCCCCGACTTCTCCGTGACGCGGTACGAGCGCGCGCTGCGCGAGCTCGACGCGCAGCTGCGCGGCGGCCGGGCCCTCGTCACCCACTCGACCCGTCACCTCGTCGTCGCGAGACGGCCGGCGTAAAGAGAAAGGACCCGCCGGCTCGTGGCTCTCGCCGACGATCCTGCGGGTCCTGCTGTGTCCGAGGGGGGACTTGAACCCCCACGCCCTAATACGGGCACTAGCACCTCAAGCTAGCGCGTCTACCTATTCCGCCACCCGGACGAGTGGTGTTCCAGCAACCGGGGCCGCTGGCGACGTCCCAAAAGATAGCACGGCCCGGAGGGCGGTTTCGAACCCGAACGGGCCTCGCGGCCCGAGTGTGGTGAGCGCCACGACCGGCGCCCTGCGCCCACCGGGGACCGCACCGTCGTGTCACCGGGCTGCTGCGCGCCCGGTGCGCCACACTGGGCACGTCCAGCACTCGAGGAGGCCGCGGAATGAGGCTTTTCGGCAAGGTCCGCTCGAGCCGGCCCACGCCCGGCGACGTCGCAGCGGACGGTGCGCCGTCGCCATCCGCGTCCGAGCGGAGTCTGGCCAGGGCCGCGCGGCTGCCGCGGGTGTCGTCGTCCGCGGGGCGGGTCTCGGTGCGCCGCATGCCGGAACGGGCGATGCACGCCGAGCGGGACCCTTTCGACGTGCCGCGCTGGCTGCGCCGCTACGGGCTCATGTCGTGGCTGTTCATCGGGATCGTCGTCGTCGTGGCGATGATCGTCTTCGCGACCACCCGCATCCAGGCGGTGTTCATCGCCGTCTTCCTCGCACTCGTCGTCACCTCGGTGCTGTACCCCGTGGTGAGCGCGCTCGCGCGGGTGATGCCGCGCGCGCTGGCAACCGCCGTCGCCATGCTCGGCTCGCTGGCCGTCGTCGCCGGGATCCTCACCTACGTCATCAGCTCCGTCGCCGGGCAGTGGGAGGACCTGGCTGACCAGTTCGGCCAGGGCATCGACGACATCTTCGAGTTCCTCGAGACCGGCCCGCTACCGGTCCACTTCACCCAGGCCGAGATCTACGACTGGATCAACGGGCTCGTCGCGCAGGCGCAGGAGTACGTGTCGGAGAACGCCGGCACCCTGGCCGGCCAGGTGCTGAGCAACGCGGGCGCCGTCACGCTTATCTTCACCGTCCTCGCGCTGAGCATCTTCGTCACCGTCTTCTTCCTCCTGCGCGGCGGGGACATGTGGCGCTGGTTCATCAACCAGCTGCCGGCCCGCTCCCGGGAGAACGTCCACCGCGCGGCCAGCTCGGGCTGGTACACCTTCGCCGGGTACGCGCGCGGCACCGTCATCATCGCCACCGCCGACGGCGTGCTCGCCTTCATCCTCCTGCTCATCGTCGGGGTGCCGCTCGCCGCCCCGCTCGCCGTGCTCGTCTTCATCGGCGCGTTCATCCCGCTCATCGGCGCGCCGCTCGCGATGATCATCGCCGCCGTCGTCGCGCTGGCCGCCGGGGGGATCGTCGACGCCCTCATCGTCACGGTGGGCGTCGCGCTCATCGGCCAGATCGAGGGGCACCTGCTCCAGCCGCTCGTCATGGGCCGCCAGGTCTCCCTCCACCCGGTGGTCGTCGCGCTCGGCGTGACGGCGGGAACCTTCCTCGCGGGCCTGCTCGGGGCGATCATCGCCATCCCGGTGCTCGCCGTCATCTGGGCCGTCTACTCCGCGCTCCACGTGCCGGACCCGCCCGTGGAGGGTCCGCTGCCCGACCCCCGCGGCATCGCCGAGGGCGTCAACCGCCAACGGCAGCGCCACAACGAGCGCGGCGCCGACAACGGCACCGACGTCGCGCGGGCCGGCCACCCGACCGTGGGCGGGATGCACAGCTAGCGTCACCGGAAGTCGCGCGAGCGGGAGGCCACCTGGAGCGGCAGGTTGCGCACGTGGTCGGCGACGAGGTTGAGCACGCCGTCGCCGCGCTCGACCGTCCCGCGCACGACGAGCGCCGCGCTCGTGCGGGCGACCTGCCGGTAGCGCGCCCACAGGCCCGGGCTGCACACGACGTTGAGCAGCCCCGTCTCGTCCTCCAGGGACAGGAAGGTGACGCCGCCCGCCGTCCCCGGCCGCTGCCGGTGGGTGACGACGCCGGCCACCTCCACCCGGACGCCCACCTCGTGGCTCGCCAGCTCGGCGACGGTGCGGATGCCCTGCGCGGTGAGATCGGGACGCAGGAACTGGGTGGGGAAGCTGTCGGTGGACACCCCGGTGGCCCACACGTCGGCGACGGCGGTCTCCAGCTCGTCCATCCCCGGGAGCATCGGCGCCTCGAAGCCGACGGCGGTGTGCGGCAAGGTGGCGTGCTCCCCCGCCAGCACCCCCGCGGCCCACAGCGCCTCGCGCCGCTCCAGGCCGAAACAGTCGAGGGCGCCGGCCGTGGCCAGCGCCTCCAGCTGGGCGGCGGTGAGCCGCACCCGGCGGGCGAGGTCGGCGAGGTCGGCGAAGGGACCGTTCGCCTCGCGCTCCGCGACGACCCGCTCGGCCGTCTTCTCCCCGATGCCGCGGACCGGCGCCAGGCCGAGCCGGACGGCCAGGTGCGGGTGCGGGTCGACGAGCACGTTCCCGCCCCTCTCCCCGCCGGGAGCCGAGCTGTCACTTCGCTCGACGACGGCCTGGGCCTGGGAGACCTGGACGTCGGCACGCAGCACCCGCACCCCGTGGCGGCGGGCGTCGGCGACGAGGGTCTGCGGGGAGTAGAAGCCCATCGGCTGGGCGGCGAGCAGCGCGGCGTAGAAGGCCTCGGGATGGTGGACCTTGAGCCAGGCGCTGGCGTAGACGAGGTAGGCGAAGGAGAAGGCGTGGGACTCGGGGAAGCCGAAGTCCGCGAAGGCCTTGAGCTTGTCGTAGATCTGGTCGGCGACGTCCCCGGTGATCCCGTTGCGGGCCATGCCCTCGAGCAGCCGCCCACGCAGCGCCTCCATCCGCTCGGTGGAGCGCTTGGAGCCCATCGCCTTGCGCAGCTGGTCGGCCTCCCCCGGGCTGAAGTCCGCGACGTCGATGGCGATCTGCATGAGCTGCTCCTGGAAGAGCGGCACCCCGAGCGTCTTGGACAGCGCCGGCTCGAGCAGCGGGTGGAGGTAGGTGACCTCCTCGCGGCCGCGGCGGCGGTTGATGTACGGGTTGACCGAGTCGCCCTGGATCGGGCCGGGGCGGATGAGGGCGACCTCGACGACGATGTCGTAGAAGTTCCGCGGCCGCAGGCGCGGCAGGGTGGCCATCTGGGCACGGGACTCGACCTGGAACAGGCCCACGGTGTCGGCCGCGCAGAGCAGGTCGTAGACGCGGGGGTCCTCCTGCGGCAGGGAGTGCAGGCCCACCGGCGGGGTGCCGGGGGCGGCGTGCTCGTTGACCTCCGCGAAGGCGAGGCGCAGGGCGGTGAGCATGCCCAGGCCGAGGAGGTCGAACTTCACCAGACCGGCGTCGGCGCAGTCGTCCTTGTCCCACTGCAGGACGGTGCGCCCGGGCATGGTGGCCCACTCGACCGGGCAGACCTCGACGACGGGCCGGTCGCACAGCACCATGCCCCCGGAGTGGATGCCCAGGTGGCGGGGCAGGCGCAGCATCCGCTCGGCGATGTCGACGACGTCGTCGGGGATGCCGGCGACGTCGTCGGCAGGCGCGGGGCCGCGTCCGTCACGCGTCTTGGGACCGCCACCCTCGGCGGCTCCCGAGCCACCGCCGTCGTCGGGGCTGCGCAGGCTGCGCCACCGCTCGATGGACTTGCTCCACGCGTCCTGCTGGCCGAGGTCGTAGCCGAGGGCGCGGGCGGCGTCGCGGACCGCCGAGCGGGGCCGGTAGGAGATGACGTTGGCGACCTGCGCGGCGTGGGTGCGCCCGTAGCGCTCGTAGACGAACTGGATGACCTCCTCACGGCGCCCGGACTCGATGTCGAGGTCGATGTCCGGTGGACCGGAGCGGCCCGGGGAGAGGAAGCGCTCGAAGAGGAGCCGGTGCTGGACGGCGTCGACGGCGGTGATGCCCAGCGCGAAGCACACCGCGGAGTTCGCCGCCGAGCCGCGGCCCTGGCACAGGATCCCCTGCTCGCGGCAGAAGTCGACGATCTCGTGGACGATGAGGAAGTAGCCGGGGAAGTCGAGGTCGGTGATGACCTGGAGCTCGTGCTCGATCATCGCGTAGGCGCCGGGGATGCGTTCGGCCCCGCGCGGCCCGTAGCGCTCGGCCGCGCCGCGGTAGGTGAGCTCGCGCAGCCAGGTGGCCTCGGTGTGCCCGGGCGGGACCGGGTGCGGGGGCAGGTTGGGTGCGACGAGGGCGAGGTCGAAGGCGCACTCGGCCCCGAGGTCGGCGGCCGTCGTCACCGCCTGCGGGTGGCGGGCGTGGATCGCGGCCATCTCGACGGCGGAGCGCAGGTGGGCGGCGGTGGGCGGGCGCCAGCCGTCGATCTCCTCGAGGGTGGCGCGGGCGCGGACCGCCGCGAGGACGTCGGCGAGCGGCTGGTCGGCGGGGCGGGCGCAGTGGACGGCGCCGGTCGCCACGAGCGGGAGACGGGCCGCGGCGGCGAGCTCGGCGAGGGCGTCGTTGCGGGCGGAGTCGAGGGGGTCCCCGGTGTCGGTGATCTCGACGGCGACGTTGTCCCGGCCGAAGAGGGCGGTGAGCTCGTCGAGGGCCGCGCGGGCGGCGCCCGGGCCGCCGGCCTCCAGGGCACGGCGCACCGCACCCTTGCGGCAGCCGGTGAGGACGAGCCACTGCCCGTCCGCGGCCTCCGCGAGCGCCGGCAGGCGGTAGTCGCTGCGCCCCTTCTCCCCCGTGGCGAGGTGGGCCTCGGCGATGGCGCGGGACAGGCTGCGGTAGCCCTGTGGTCCGCGGGCCAGGGCGAGGAGGTGGGTGCCGGGCGGGTCCATCTGGCCGGTGGCACGCTCGGCGGCCCCGAGGGTGAGCTCGGCACCGATGACGGCGGGCAGCCCGATCCGGCGGGCGGCCTCGGCGAAGCGGACGACGCCGTAAAGGCCGTCGTGGTCGGTGACGGCCAGGGCGGACAGGCCGAGGCGGTGCGCCTCGACCGCCAGCTCCTCGGGCTGGTTGGCGCCGTCGAGGAAGCTGAAGGTCGAGTGCGCGTGCAGCTCGGCGTAGCGCGGGGTCACCGCCACCACCTGTCGTACATGTGTTCGAGTGTACGCCCGTGGCGGCCGACCGTACCCGGCGCAGGTGAACGGGCGGTTAACGTATGCCTCTGCACGACCGATCAAAGGAACGATGACGAGCACCTCGCCCCGACACGCCCTCCCCCGCACGGCCCCGCGGATCCTGCGGTACGTCCTGCGCTTCGTCGTCCTGCCGCTCGCGGTCACCGTGCTGCTCGCCGTCGCCGTCGCCCGTGGGGTCGAGCTCGTCCACGCCCAGACCAGCTACCCGGTGACCCCGCAGGAGCGGTGGGAGGCACTCCCGCCCCAGGTGCACGTGCTCGGCGCCCTCACGGTGTGGCCCTTCGTCGCCCTCCTCCTCGCGGTCACCGGCTCGATGTGGGCGACGGCGATCCTCACCCTCGCGGCGGGCGCGCTCATCGCCGTCGCGGACTACCAGAAGATGGTCCACCGCAGCGAGCCGCTGTTCCCCTCGGACATCGAGTACCTCCGCAGTGCACGCATGCTCCTCGAGTCGGCGGGCATCAGCCCGGCCCTCGCCGTCGGTGCGGTCGTCGTCGTGCTCCTGGGCCTGGCCGCCGTCGCGGTCCTGGCCTGGCGCCGCCGCGGCAGGCGCGGGAACGAGGCCCGGTGGTTCCGCTGGGGCTCGCGCCTCGCGCTCGGCGCGGCCGGCATCGCCGGCGTCGTCGTCATCTCGGGCTTCAACAGCCCGGACAACCCGCTCCGCCAGGCCTACGAGGACGTGCCGGTGACGTGGGCGCCGTGGAACCAGGTCCAGAACTACGCGCAGAACGGCTTCGTGGCCGGCGCCCTGTACAACGTGCCCGGGCCCGCGATGGAGCGGCCGGAGGGCTACGGCGAGGAGCGGATGGAGGAGCTCGTCGCCACCTACGAGCAGGTGGCCGCGGAGCTCAACGCCACCCGTGAGGACGGCGCACTGGAGGACACCAACGTCCTCATCGTGCTCAGCGAGACCTTCTCCGACCCGACGTGGCTGGAGGGCGTCGAGGTGGCCGAGGACCCGATCCCGTTCACCCGCTCCCTCATGGAGGAGAACCCCTCGGGCCGGATGCTCGCCCGGGGCGTGGGCGGAGGCACCGCGACCGTGGAGTTCGAGGTGCTCACCGGCATGGCGGTGACGAACTTCCAGCCGCAGGTCAGCTCCCCCTTCCCGCAGGTGGTCCCTCACCACCCGCAGTTCCCCTCGATCGCCAGCTCGCTGAGCGAGACGCACGGCGCCCTCGCGATCCACCCCTACGCGGCGGGCTTCTACCGGCGCGACATCGTCTACCCGCGGCTGGGCTTCGACCGGGCGACCTTCCGGGAGGACATGGCTCACCGGGAGACGATCGAGAGCGGCCCCTACATCTCCGACGCCGCCACCTACCGCGAGGTGCTCGACGAGCTGCGCGCCTCGTCCGACCCGCTCGTGGTCAACGTCGTGACCATGCAGAACCACACCCCGCACGTCGGCAGCTACCCCGACCCCATCGACGTGAGCGGCCCCTTCGGGGAGGAGGACGCCGAGAAGCTGGGCCACTACCTGCGCGGCCTGCGGCACAGCGACGAGGCACTGGCCGATCTCCTCGCCGAGCTCGAGAGCCTCGAGGAGCGCACGGTCGTCCTCTTCTATGGCGACCACCTGTCCGCCACCCTGCCCGAGAGCGTGCGCACGGCGAACGAGGAGCAGCGGTTGCGCGAGACGCCGTGGTTCGTCTGGTCGAGCTTCGGCACCGCCGACGTCCAGGCCCCGCCGCTGCTCACCCCCAACCTCCTCCTGACGCAGCTGCTCGCCGCGGTGGACGCCCCGCTGTCCCCGTACGCCGCCCTGCTCACCGAGCTGTCGCAGGAGGTCGCCGGGCACCAGCGGGGAGCGCTGCTCGACGGGCAGGGCCGGCCCGTCAGCGAGGAGGATCTCTCCCCGCGCGCCCGCGAGCTCCTCGCGGACTACCGCCTGGCCCAGTACGACCTCTCGGTGGGCGAGCGGTACGCGGAGGAGGCACTGCTCGCGATGCCCTGAGGCACCCGGCTCGACGCCGGCGGGGCGCGGCGCGAGGATGGGCAGATGCGTGACGCCGACGTCGCACCACGCGTCCAGCGGGCCATGTCGGGCCTGGACCGTCGCGCGTTCCTCCCGCCCGACCAGCACCGCTTCGCCGACGCGGACCAGCCGCTGCCCATCGGGCACCACGCCACCTGCTCCCAGCCGAGCACGGTGGCCCGGATGCTCACCCTCCTCGATGCGCGGCCGGGGCACCGGGTGCTGGACGTCGGCTCCGGCTCGGGGTGGACGACGGCGATCCTCGCCGCGCTCGTGGAACCAGGCGGTCAGGTGGTCGGTGTCGAGCTCGAGCCGGCGCTCGTCGAGACCGGGCGGGCGAACCTCGCCGCGGCCGGTGTCGCCGCGGTGATCGAGCCGGCCGTGCCCGGCACCCTCGGTCTGCCCCACCTCGCCCCCTTCGAGCGCATCCTCGTCTCCGCCGAGTCGCGCCGGCTCCCGCACGCCCTGGTCGACCAGCTCGCCGACGGCGGACGCATGGTCGCCCCCGTGCGCGGCAGGCTCGTCGTCGCGGACCTCGCGGGCGGTGAGCTCACCACCCGGGCTCTCGGCACCTATCGCTTCGTGCCGCTGCGTCAGCCCTGACCGTCAGTCGTACACCCCCTCCAGCCACCAGGTCCCGGACTCGAGGGCGAGGAGCTGGGCGACGCCGTCGTCCAGCTCCACCTGCAGCCAGGCCCGCCGGCGGCCCTTGCCCCACCAGCGCTCCCACATCGGCCACGGGCCCGCCCAGCCGACCACCTCCCGGCCGGCGTCGTCGTCGACCACGCGGGCGGGCTCCCCGCTGAGCCGCACCCGCCCGTCCACAGTGACCGGGGCGCCGGCGGCGTCGAGGACGACGACGGCGCGCCGCTCGTCGAGGAGGGTGGCCGGGGCGGGGTCGGGCAGCCGCCCGGGCCAGGGCGCGTCGGGGCGGAGCACGGGGACGGGGTCGTCACCCCAGGCGACCAGGCGCACGCGGGTGCGAGGATCACGACCGCCCTGGAGGACGGGCACGAGCACTCCCTCGGCGCCGAGCAGGCCCTGGACCCGCAGCGCGGCCCGCTCGGCCTGGACCTCCCCTCGCCCGCGGCGGCCCCACAGGCCGTCGCTGACCGTGCCGGCCGGGCTGATCTCCTGGGCGAGCAGCTCGAGGTGGACGAGGGGCGCGCTGGGCGGGCGGGCGCTGCGGCCGGAGAGCCAGCCGTCCAGCTGCCAGCGCACGCGGTCGGTGAGATCGGCGGGGGTGGGGGCGACGTCCAGGCGCCAGGTGCGGGCCAGCTCGGTGCCGTCCTCGGTGCGGGCGAGCACCTGGACACGCCCGCACACGACGCCGCGGCGCTGCAGCCGCTCGGCGAGCTCCTCGGCCAGGGCACGGGCGGCGAAGGCGGCGACGTCGGAGCGCGCGGCGGGCGGGTCGAGGTCGGTGCGGACCGTGACGTCCTGCTCCGGGCGGCGGGGCGCCGGCACGGAGACGTCCCCGCCGCGGGCGAGGCGGTGGGCGAGCAGCCCGAGGGTGCCGAAGCGGGCGGCGACGTCACCGGGGGCGAGGGCCGCAAGCGCCCCGAGGGTGCGCAGCCCGAGCCGGCGCAGGAGGTCGGTGAGCTCGCCGAGCTCGGCGCGCCGCTCACGGGTGGTGGCGGCGAGCTCGAGGCGGCGCACGTCCTGGCCGGCGAGGAAGTCCGGCGCCTGCCCGGGCGGCACGACGATCCCGGCCCGGGCGGCGAGCAGTGCGGCGAGCAGGCCGTCGGCCACCCCCACCTGGCACTCGGCGCCGGTGTCCTCGGCGACCGCGCCGACGAGCAGCTCGGCCAGCGCCTCCTCGCCCCCGGCGTGACGGGCCGGCCCGCGGGCCGCCATGAGCAGCACGCCGGGCCGGGCGACCTCGACGCCGGCGACGACGTCCTCGACCGCCTGGACGAGCGGCTCGAAGGCCCGGGCGTCGCGGTTCTCGTCCGCCGCCAGCAGGACGAGGCCGGGGCACAGGCTCTGGGCGGTGCGCCGCCTCATCCCCTGCCGCACCCCCTCCGCGCGGGCGGCCGCGGAGCACACGAGGATCCCGCGGGAGTCGTGGACGGCGACCGGCTCGTGGCTGCCCACGGCACCTTCGGCGACGGCGGCGGCCACCGGCCAGTCCGGGACCCACAGGACCGCGCGGCGCAGGGCCGCCACCCCGGCTCCCGCGCGTGCCGGGTCCGCGGTGGGGGCGGTCATCAGGACACCGCCCGCAGCCGGGCGCCGCGCGTGACGACGGGCGCCGTGCCGGTGAGCTCGCGGCCGCCGTCGCTCACAAGGTCGAGCCCGGCGGAGGTGAGGCGCACCCGCACCCGCCCGGCGACGCCGCTGCGGCCGCGGCCGTGGACGGTCATCTCCGCCGCCTCCACCCGGCCCCAGCCGCGCCCGAGCCCGCCGGCGCGGGCCTCCCCCGCCCTGAGGACGACGTCGGCGCCCGGCCAGTGCGCCGTGCTCAGCAGCACCGCGCCCCGGGTGCGCAGGCGCGCCGACACCAGCCGCCGGTCACGCGCGCTCAGCGCCCGGCAGTCCCCGACAGCGAGGACGTCGACGCCGTCGACCAGGGCCCCGACCACGGAGGCGGCCTCCGGGCCCGGCCTGGGCACGAGGAGGCTGCGGCCCAGGTGCAGCCCAGCGTCGGCGGCGGCCTGCAGCCCGATGTCCGGCAGCGCGGCGAGCGCGACCCAGCCCTCCCCCTGCGCGGCGGCCAGCAGGGCGAGGAGGAGGGAGGAGGAGCCGCCGACCTGGACGACGCTGCCGCGGCGCAGCCCGGCCGGCGGGAAGAAGCCGGCCAGGGCGGCCGGGACGGGCAGGTGGTCCGCCCCCGCGGTGGTACGCGCCCCCGCCACCACCGGGATGGGTGCGGGACCCTCGGGGGCGGTGTCGGGAGCCGGCGCGACCGGAAGGTGGGCGGTGGACGGGCGGGAGGGTGCGGCGTCGTTGTCCGCGACCGTGAGCCGCGTGCGCAGACCGGCCGCCGCCTCGGCCCGTTCCAGGGCCCGGCGGGCGGTCGCCATGCGTTCGGCCGGGGTCATCCCCACCACCTCCACGGTCATTCTATCGAACAGTTGTTCGATGATGACATGCGGTGGTGACATCCTCGGCGTGCCCGTCGCGGCATCCCGCGGCCCCACGCCGTAGGTTGAGAGCGACCCCACACAGAGGAGGCCTCGATGGACCTGCAGCGACCCGTTGCACCCGCACCCTACGACCTGCTGCCCCCCGTGCCGTCCTTCACCGTGACGAGCACCGACATCACCGACGGGCAGCCCTTCGACCGGATGTTCACGGCGGACGGCGACAACGTCTCCCCCCAGCTCGCGTGGTCCGGCTTCCCCGAGGAGACGCAGAGCTTCCTCGTCAGCTGCTTCGACCCCGACGCCCCGACTCCTGCCGGGTTCTGGCACTGGACCGTCGTCGACCTGCCCGCCGACCTCACCGAGCTCGAGCAGGGCTGGGGCGAGAGCGACCTCATGCTGCCCGGGGCTGCTTACCACGTGCGCAACGACGGCGGCACCCACGACTTCACCGGCGCGGCCCCGCCGAAGGGGGACCGCCCGCACCGCTACGTCTTCGCCGTCCACGCGCTCGACACCGACTCCCTCGAGCTCGACCCCGACGACAGCCCCACGAAGGTGGCCTTCACGGCCCTCTTCCACACCATCGCCCGGGCCGTCATCACGCCCACCTACCAGCGGTGAGCGAGCCGACGACGACGGCGGACGGCTCGCTGCGGTACGGCACCCTCACCTGGGTGCCGGCCCTGCAGCGCCCCGACCTGCTCGCCGAGCCGGTCCGCGCGGCCCTCGCGGCGCTCGACGGGGCCGAGAAGGTCCACGTCGCCGAGATCGACCCCGAGCTCGCCGACACCGCGGCGATGACCGAGGCATACGAGCTGCCGCTGGACGCCTCGGTCAACTGCGTGCTCGTCGCGGGCAAGCGGGCCGGTGAGGAGCGGGTGGCGGCCTGCGCCGTCCGCGCGACCACCCGGGCGGACGTCAACTCCACCGTCCGGCGGCTGCTCGACGTCCGCAAGGCCTCCTTCTGGCCCACCGACCGGGCCGTCGAGGCCTCGGGAATGGAGTACGGCGGCATCACCCCGGTGGGGCTGCCTGCGGACTGGCGGCTGCTCGTCGACGCGTCGGTCGCGGGCGGGCCGGCGATCGTCGGCAGCGGCGTGCGCCGCTCCAAGCTGCTCCTGCCCGGTGAGGTGCTGCTCGCGCTGCCCGGGGCCGAGGCCGTCGAGGGGCTGGGCCTGCCCGCCGCGGGCTCGTGACCACCCGGCGGCCGCCCTCGCGCCTGCTGCGCAACGCCCGGGTGGCCACCGGCGCCCTGTTCTTCACGAATGGTGCGCTGTTCGCCAACCTGCTCCCCCGCTACCCGGCGATCAAGTCCGGCCTGGAGCTGACGAACACCGAGTTCGGGCTCGTCGTCATCGCCTTCCCCGTCGGGGCCATCATCTCCGGGCTGGCGGCCGCGGCGGCGATCCGCCGCTTCGGGCCGGCGAACGTCGCCGTCCTCGGCACGGTGCTGACGGCGGCCGGGCTCGTCGCGGTGGGCTGGTCACCCGCGCTGTGGCTGCTCGTCGCCGCGCTGTTCGTCGCCGGCTCGGCCGACTCGATCACCGACGTCGGGCAGAACAGCCACGGCATCGCCGTCCAGCGCGGCTACGGGCGCTCGATCATCAACTCCTTCCACGCCGTGTGGAGCGCCGGCGCGGTGACCGGCGGCCTCATGGGCACGGCGGCGGCCGCGAACGAGGTCCCGCTCGGCGTCCACCTCACGGTCTCGGGCGTGCTCTGGGTGCTCGTCGCGCTCGTCGCCCGCCGCTTCACGCTGCCCGCCGGGATGTCGGTGGGGCCGCCACTCGTCGAGGAGCACCACGCCGCTGCCGGCGGCGCGGTGCCGGCGTGGCTGCGCCGTCCGCCCGTGTTCCTCGCCGCGCTCGTCCTCATCGCGATGAGCGGGACGATGGTCGAGGACGCCGGGAGCACGTGGTCGGCAGTCTTCCTCACCCAGGAGCTCGACGCCGGTCCCGCCCTCGCGGGCCTGGGCTTCGTCGCGATGGTCGGGGCCCAGTTCGTCGGCCGGGTGCTCGGCGACCCGATGACCGACCGGCTCGGTCAGCGCGCCGTCGCCCGCTTCGGCGCCGTCCTCATCATCGTGGGGATGGGGCTCGTCGTCGTGGGGCCGGCCGCGTTCGCCGTCGTCGCCGGTTTCGCGCTCGCGGGTTTCGGCTCGGCGACGCTCGTGCCCGCTGCGATGAACGCGGCCGACGACATGCCGGGCATGCGGGCGGGCACCGCGCTCACCATCGTCTCCTGGCTCATGCGGGTGGCCTTCGTCGTGTCCCCGCCGCTCGTGGGCGCGCTCGGTGACGCGTTCGGCCTGCGGGTGGGTCTCGCCGTCGTGCCGGTCCTCGCGGTCGGGACGCTCCTGCTCGCCGGGGTGCTGCGCGGCCGGGAGCGCTGAGCCGCCCTCAGGCTCAGGCGGGAGGAAGCCGGCGCTGGTCGCTGTCCTGCTCGACGAGCGCGGTGAAGATCTGGGCGAAGAGCTCCTCGACGCGCGCCTCGATGGCGGCGGCGTCGGTGGTCTGGCCCTTGCGGTCATGGAGGGCCATGAGCTCGATCGCGCCGTCGAGCTTGTCGGCCTGGGCGAGCCAGCCCTCGGCGCGGGTGACCTCCTCGGGGCTCGACGCGGTGGCCAGCGCCCGCTGCGCCTGCCCGCGCAGGACGGTGACCGAGCGGCGCAGCCCCTCCGGACGTGAGCGGGCGGCGCGGGCCTTGGTGAGGCCGTCGATGACCCGCTGCACCTGCTTGGCGGCCTCGGGGTTGTCGCGCAGCATCGCGGCGCCCTTCTTCACCAGCGGGTAGACCACCGGCCCGAACTTCGCCGCGGCCTTGACGATCGCCGTCACCTTGCCCATATGTCCTGCTCCTTCCGTCTGCCCCGAGGTTATGTCCTCCGTCAGGGAGCCCGCGCGCCGGTGGGAGGATGACCCGGTGTTCCATGTCATCTTCCACGAGCCGAAGATCCCGCCGAACACCGGTAACGCCATCCGGATGGTCGCGTGCACCGGGGCGACGCTCCACCTCGTCGAGCCGCTCGGCTACGAGCTGAGCGACGCGCACCTGCGCCGGGCGGGACTCGACTACCACGACCTCGCGCGCGTCGTCGTCCACCCCGACATCGACGCCGCACTGGCGGCCGTCGCGCCCGGGCGGGTGTACGCCTTCACCGGGCACGCGACGACCGGCTTCTCCGAGATCCGCTACGAGGCCGGCGACGCGCTGCTCTTCGGGACGGAGACCACCGGCCTGCCCGCCGACCTGCTCGCCGACCCTCGGGTCACCGAGCGGGTGCGGATCCCCATGGTGCCCGGCGTGCGGTCGATGAACCTGTCGAACTCAGCGGCGATCGGCGTCTACGAGGCGTGGCGCCAGCACGGGTACGCCGGTGCGTGAGAACGCGTTGCCCACGCCGGAACGCGTGTGTTCTGATGCACACGCCCGAGCGCCGAGCGCTCACGCCACCGACGGAGGACGCCCGACGATGACCGCGACCAGCACCGACGACGCCCAGACCCCCTCGGCCGCGCTGCGCGCCCGTCAGCGCCCGCTCAAGGACGCCTACAGGGAGGACCCGGCGAGTGCGCTCGTCACGAGCACCGCGACCGCCCGGGTGGACCAGGGCGCGCTGACCGCGACCGTGCCGACGTGGGCGGGCGAGGTCGTCGCCGGCCTGCACCCGGCCACGGGCGGCGACGGCACCCAGGCCTGCTCGGCGGACATCGTCCTCCAGGCGCTCGTCGCCTGCGCCGGCGTCACGCTCTCCTCCGTCGCGACGGCGATGGGCGTGGAGCTGCGCTCCGCGTCGGTCACCGCCAACGGCACCTGGGACGCGCGTGGCACCCTCGGCGTGGACCGCGAGACGCCGGTGGGGCTCAGCTCCGTCGAGGTGCTCGTCGACGTCGACACCGACGCCGACGACGCGACCGTCGCCAAGCTGCTCGAGCTCACCGAGCGCTACTGCGTCGTCGCCCGCACGCTCACCGCTCCCCCGCCGGTCACCGTTCACCGCGCCTGAGCCGCGGTGCTACTCGAGGTCGAAGCGGTCGCGCGCGGCCTCGATCTCGTCGTGGTGGGCTGCGGACCAGGCGAGCAGCGCGTCGACAGGCTCACGCGCCGTCTTGCCCAATGGGGTCAGCGTGTACTCGACGGCGACCGGGCGGGTGGCGAGCACGGTACGTCGGACGAGCCCGTTCCGTTCGAGGCGACGAAGTGTCGCGGTGAGGGACTTCTGCGTCACGCCGGGGATGGCGCGGCGCAGCTCGTTGAAGCGGCACGGCCGCTCGCACAGCTCGCTCATGACATGCAGGCTCCACCGGTCGAGGACCTGCCCGATGAGCTCGCGGTGGGAGGCGGTGACCTGCTCGGACAGCGGGGCGGTATCGGGCATGAAACCTGGTCTCGTTGAGGTGCTCGGCGGGCGGCGGGTACCACTGGGCTACCCCTTTCCGGCACACCCTAGAGGAGTTCCCATGACCGTCCACCGCCTCAGCCCTGCAGGGCTCGCCACCGGCACCCCGTATCACCACGTCGCCGTCGCGACCGGCGCCCGGCACGTCCACGTCGCGGGACAGGTGGGTCAGGACGCCGACGGCGTGCCCGCCGACGGGCTCGCGGACCAGGTCTCGCAGGCGCTGCGCAACACGGCCCTCGGCCTGCGCGCGGGCGGCGCGACCTTCGACGACGTCGTCCGGCTCACCGTGTACGTCACCGACTGGGAGGTGGAGCGGATCGCGGACTTCATGGCGGGGGTCGAGGCGGTGGCCGAGGAGGTCGGACTCAGCCTGCCCATGCCAGCGGCTTCGCTCATCGGGGTGGACCGGCTCTACACGCCCGACGTCCTCGTCGAGATCGAGGCGACGGCAGTCGTGGACTGAGCCGCCCTTCCCTGCTGGGAGGGATGCGTCGTGCGGTGCAGTCCGCTGAACGGGAGTGGAGCAGCTCCGACCGCGCCCCGGTCCCGCTCAGCCACCACCGTCCCGCTCAGCGCACACGATCCCGCTGGGCCGAATCCGTGATGGGTCCGCACAGCACGATGTCGGCCTGGTTGACAGGCCGGCGCAACGATGTCCTCCGGTGCAGGGGCTGGCCGCCGGCAGACGCGTCACTGCCGGCGGTCAGCCGGTGACGTCGATCGTGACGGACGGAGCCGGGGCGCAGCCGACCGTTGGGTCGGTCTTGCACTGGGTCGCCGCGCCCTCGAGTTTCACCGACACCTCGGCCCCGCCGAGCGGGAAGTCCGCCGGCAGCCGGAAGCTGCCACCCGCATCGCCCTGGCGGCCCGGGTCGAGGTCACCGAGGGACGCCGAGAACGGCCGCCCGTCCTCGGCGCGCGCCTCCGACGTGATCTCGACCGAGTAGCGCGCGCCCTCCGGCAGGGACGGCTCGCAGTCGTCGGCGTCGACAACGCCGGTGACCTCGACGCGCAGCTCCTCCCGCCGGGCGACGCTCCCTGGCGTCACGACGGGTTCGGTCGGTTCGCAGTAGGCCGTCTCGGGCCCCACGTCGAGGCAGCCGGACGTCATCAGGACGGCGAGGAGCGTCGCGGCCAGCGTCGGCAGGCTCCGTCGTACGAGCACGCCCCCACCGTAGCGGCGCCGGCCACGGGACCGAGCGCGGTCGGCTACCGGGTCGCGTAGAAGACGACGGCGGCCGAGGCGGCGACGTTGAGGGAGTCCACCCCGGCGGCCATCGGGATGCGGACGACCCGGTCAGCCATCTGCAGGACGCGCGGGGACAGTCCGTGGCCCTCGGGGCCGAAGACGAAGGCCGAGCGCTCGTGGTCCTCGGCGACGTACTCGTCGAGGCTGATCGAGTCGTCGCTCAGCGCCAGGGCGGCCACGGTGTACCCGAGGTTCTGCGCCTGCTCGATGGCACCGGGCCACGACTCCAGCCGCGTCCACGGCACCTGGAAGACGGTACCCATCGACACCCGGACCGAGCGGCGGTAGAGCGGGTCGGCGGAGGTGGGCGTCATGAGGACGGCGTCGACGCCGAGGGCGGCGGCGCTGCGGAAGGCAGCGCCGAGGTTCGTGTGGTCGACCATGCCGTCGAAGATCGCCACCCGCCGTGCACCTGCCACGACCTCCTCCACCGCACGCAGCGGCGGGCGGTGCATGGCCGCCAGCGCGCCGCGGTGCAGGTGGAAGCCGGTGATCGCCTCGAGCACCGGTTCCTCGGCGACGAACACGGGCACGCGCGACCCGCCGTCGTCGGCTCCGGAGGCGCGAGCGATCACCGGTGCCATGGTCCCCAGCCACTTCTCGGCCATGAGGAAGGAGCGAGGACGGTGACCTGCGCCGATCGCCCGGGTGATGACGTTGGTGCTCTCCGCCATGTACAGGCCGCGCTCCGTCTCCAGGCGACGTCGCAGGGCGAGGTCGGTGAGGCCGGTGTAGTCGAGGAGGCGGTCGTCGGCGGGGTCGGTGATGCGGATGAGCGGCACCGGACCATTCTGCCGTGCCGGGTCCGGCTGTCGGAGCAGGGGGAGGGGCTACTCCTCGGCGCCGACGGGGGCGGCGGCGAACTGGCTGCGGTAGAGGCGGGCGTAGGCACCGTCGGCCTCGAGGAGCTCCTCGTGGGTGCCCTGCTCGACGATGTCGCCGTGCTCCATGACGAGGATGACGTCCGCGTCGCGGATGGTGCTCAGCCGGTGGGCGATGACGAAGGACGTGCGGCCGCTGCGCAGCCGGGTCATCGCCTGCTGGACGAGCATCTCGGTGCGGGTGTCGACCGAGCTCGTCGCCTCGTCGAGGATGAGGAGCTGCGGGTCGGAGAGGAAGGCGCGCGCGATCGTGATGAGCTGCTTCTCCCCGGCCGAGACGCCACCGCCCTCCTCGTCGATGACGGTGTCGTAGCCCTCGGGCAGGCTCTGGACGAAGCGGTCGACGCTCGCCGCCTCCGCGGCGCGGCGCACGTCCTCCTCGGTGGCGCCGTCGCGGCCGAAGGCGATGTTCTCCGCGATCGTGCCCTCGAAGAGCCACGTGTCCTGCAGGACCATGCCGATCGGCTCGCGCAGGTCGTGGCGGGTCATCGCGCGGGTGTCGACGCCGTCGATGAGGATGCGCCCGGAGTCGATCTCGTAGAAGCGCATGAGGAGGTTGACCAGGGTGGTCTTGCCGGCGCCAGTGGGGCCGACGACGGCGACCGTCTGCCCGGGCTGCACGTCGAGGTCGAGGCGGGTGATGAGCGGGCGCTCGGGGTCGTAGCTGAAGGCGACGTCCTCCAGCCGCACAGCACCGCGCACCTGCGCCGGCCGCTGCCCCGGCTCGGGGTCCGCCGACTGCTCGGGGGCGTCCATGACCTCGAAGATCCGCTCCGCCGAGGCGACGCCGGACTGGACGAGGTTGGCCATCGAGGCGAGCTGGGCCAGCGGCTGGGTGAACTGCCGCGAGTACTGGATGAAGGCCTGCACCGAGCCGAGGCTGAGGTCCCCGGAGGCCACCCGCAGGCCGCCGACGACGGCGACGAGCACGTAGTTGAGGTTCCCGACGAACCCCATCATCGGCATGATCGTCCCGGAGATGAACTGGGAGCGGAAGCTGGCCCGGAAAAGCCGCTCGTTGTCCTCGTCGAAGCCCTCTCGCACGCCGTCCTGGGCGTTGAAGGCGGTGACGAGCTCGTGGCCGGTGAAGGCCTCCTCGACCTTGCCACCGAGGTCGCCGGTGGACTTCCACTGGGCCACGAAGTGCGGCTGGGCCCGCTTCGCGATCGTCGCCGTCGCCCACGCCGACACGGGCACGGTGACCAGCGCGATGAGCGCGAGCTGCCAGGACAGGACGAACATCATGACGAGCACGCCGACGACCGTGACGAGCGAGGTGATGACCTGCGAGAGCGTCTGCTGGAGGGTCTGGGAGACGTTGTCGATGTCGTTGGTGACGCGGGAGAGGACGTCCCCGCGCGCCCGCGAGTCGAGCTCCCGGAGCGGCAGGCGGTCGATCTTCGCCTGGACGTCGCGGCGCAGCGCGAAGGCGGTGCGCTGGACGATGCCGGCGAGCATGCGGCCCTGCACCCACAGGAACAGCGCCGAGACCACGTAGACGGTGAGGACGAGCAGCGCCATCCGCCCGAGCGCGGCGAAGTCGATGCCCTGCCCGGGAACGACGTTCTCCATGCCGGCGACCATCTGGGCGACCTGGTCCTGGCCCGACGCGCGCAGGGCCGTCACGGCCTGGTCGAGGGTCGCACCCTCGGGCAGCATCCGGCCCACGACGCCGTCGAAGACGATGTCGGTGGCGCGCCCGAGCAGCGTGGGACCGAGCACCTGCAGGGCGACCGCGACGACGGCGAGGACGATGACGACGACCAGCCGGACTCGCTCCGGCGCCATCGCGCGCAGCAGCCGCCGCAGCGAGGCGCCGAAGTTGGCCGACTTCTCACCGGGAGGAACCCCGGGACCCGGACGGTGGTGGCTCATGCGGCCTCCTGCGCGCTCAGCTGGGACAGCACGATCTCCTGGTAGGTGGGGTTGTCCTCCATGAGGGAGGAGTGGGTGCCGCGTCCCACGACGCGGCCGTCGTCGAGGACGACGATCTCGTCGGCCTCGCGGATGGTCGCCACCCGCTGGGCGACGATGAGGACGGCGGCGCCCGCGGTAGCGTCCGGCAGTCCGGCCCGGAGGCGGGCGTCGGTGGCGTAGTCGAGCGCCGAGAAGGAGTCGTCGAAGACGTAGAGGTCGGCCGGCTTGAGCAGCGCGCGGGCGATCGCCAGGCGCTGGCGCTGCCCGCCCGAGAAGTTCGACCCGCCCTGCTCCACCCGCGCGTCCAGGCCCAGCCCGGAGACGAACTCGCTGGCCTGCGCCGCCTCGAGCGCGGCCCACAGCTCCTCGTCGGTGGCCTCGGGCCGCGCGAAGCGCAGCGTGGAGGCGATGGTGCCGGAGAAGAGGTAGGCGCGCTGCGGGACGACGGACACTCGGGCCCGCAGCTCGGCGGGGTCGAGCTCGCGCACGTCCACTCCCCCGGCGCGCACGACGCCGCCGGTGGCGTCGACGAGCCGCGGCAGGAGGTTGACGAGCGTGGACTTGCCCGAGCCGGTGGAGCCGATGACCGCCGTCGTCCGTCCCGGTTCCAGGCGCAGGGAGACGTCGTGGAGGACGGGGGCGGCGGCGCCCGCGTAGCCGAAGCTCACGCCGTCGAGCTCGAGCACCACCCGCTCGGCGGGCAGCCGCCGCGGCTGCCTCGGGGCGACGATCGCGGGCTCGGTGGCGAGGACGGCCTCGATGCGGTCGGCGGACACCGCGGCGCGCGGCACCATCATGAACATCATCGAGGCCATGAGGACCGACATGAGGATCTGCATGAGGTAGTTGAGGAAGGCGACGAGCGAGCCGACCTCCATCGCCCCGGAGTCGATGCGCCCGGCGCCGAACCACACGACGGCCACCGAGGAGGCGTTGATGATGACCTGCACCGCGGGGAACATCAGCGCCATGAGGTAGCCGACGCTCAGGCTCGTGCCCATGAGCTCGCTGTTGGCGCGGGCGAAGCGCTGCCGCTCGGTGGGCTGGCGGTTGAAGGCGCGGATGACGCGCACGCCGGAGATCTGCTCGCGCATGACGAGGTTGATCCGGTCGATGCGCGCCTGGATGAGCCGGAACAGCGGTCCCATCCGCAGCGCGAGCAGGACGACGACGCCGAGCAGCACCGGGACGACGACGAGGAGCAGCGCGGACAGCCCGACGTCCTGCCGCAGCGCCATGACCACACCGCCGACCATCATGATCGGGGCCATGACGATGACCGTGAAGGTCATGAGCGTGACCATCTGGACCTGCTGGACGTCGTTGGTCGAGCGGGTGATGAGCGAGGGCGCCCCGAAGCGGCCGGCCTCGGCCACCGAGAAGCGCTGGACGCGCGTGAAGACCGCGCGGCGCAGGTCGCGGCCCAGGCTCGTGGCGGCGCGCGCACCGAGGTAGACCGCGCCCACCGCGCAGCCGACCTGGACGGCGCTGATGAGGAGCATGAGCCCGCCCACCCGCAGGATGTAGCCGGTGTCCCCGACGACGACGCCCTGGTCGATGATGTCGGCGTTGAGGCTCGGCAGCGAGAGCGCCGCGATCGTCTGGACGAACTGGAGCAGCACGACCACCGCGACGTCACGGCGGTACGGGCGCAGGTGGCGCCGCAGCAGGGTGAGGAGCATGTCAACCTTTCACTTCGCCGCCGGTGGGACGGCTGCGAGAAGGGTAAGTCGGACCGCCGACATCCCCCGACGGATTTCGCTCAGGGCAGGCTCCCGCGACGACGGCGCACCGCTTGGGTCGCCCCTTCCGCACCTCGCGACCCGCCAGGAAGTGCGGCCGAAGATCGAGAAGGGCGACCCAAGCCGCCGGGCCTGCCGCGGGCCGCCGGGCCGCGGACGACGACGGCGCACCACCCGCGTGAGGTGGTGCGCCGCCGTCGTGCTGGCTACTGCTGCTGGGGCCAGTCGGGGTCCTGCTCCGGCTCGGCCGTGGTGGGCGGGCCGGCGGTGGGACCGGGCTGGTTCGCGCTGGGCGGCGGCGGCTGACGGTGCGCACCGGGCGCCGGCGGCGGGGGCGTCGGCGCGCCCGCGGGCGGGGCGAAGCGGGACTGGTCCGCGGCGCGGCGGCCGCTGGCCAGCGGCTCGTCCTCCGCGGGCCGCTGGCCGCGCTCGGCGGAATCGGAGAAGGGCCGGCCCGAGCGCTCCCCGGCGGCGTTCGCCTCCGACGTCGCCTGCTGCGCCTCGCTGCGGGCCTGGGCCAGGGCCTCGTCCGGGTCCTGGAGGTTAGTCTCCGCCAGGCCCGAGGCCATCGAGCTGTCGTGTGCCCCGAAGTCGACCTGCGGGGTGGGTCCGTCGTCGTCGCCGTCGGGGCCGCCCAGGGGCGAGCCGCCGCCGAAGCCCTTGGAGATCGCGCCGAGGGCGGCGGTGAACTCCGTGGGGATGACGAAGAACTTGCTCGACTCCTTGTTCGCCAGCTCCGGCAGCATCTGCAGGTACTGGTAGGCGAGGAGCTTGGGGTCGGGCTTGCCGCGGTGGATGGCGTCGAAGACCTGGAGGATCGCGCGGGACTCACCCTGCGCCTTGAGGATCGCGGACTGCGCCTCACCCTCGGCGCGGAGGATCGCGGCCTGCTTCTCACCCTCGGCGGTGAGGATCTGGGACTGCTTGACGCCCTCCGCGGTGAGGATGGCGGCGCGGCGGTCGCGCTCGGCGCGCATCTGCTGCTCCATCGAACCCTGGACGCTCGCGGGCGGGTCGATCGCCTTGAGCTCCACGCGGTTGACGCGGATGCCCCAGCGGCCGGTGGCCTCGTCGAGCACCCCACGCAGCTGGCCGTTGATCTGGTCGCGGCTGGTGAGCGTCTGCTCGAGGTCCATCGAGCCGATGACGTTGCGCAGCGTCGTCACCGTCAGCTGCTCGATACCTGTGATGTAGTTGGCGATCTCGTAGGTCGCGGCCTTGGGGTCGGTCACCTGGAAGTAGATGACGGTGTCGATCGACACGACGAGGTTGTCGGAGGTGATGACCGGCTGGGGCGGGAAGGAGACGACCTGCTCGCGCAGG
Source organism: Georgenia phoenicis (assembly GCF_047302425.1). Classification (NCBI taxonomy): domain Bacteria; kingdom Bacillati; phylum Actinomycetota; class Actinomycetes; order Allobogoriellales; family Allobogoriellaceae; genus Georgenia; species Georgenia phoenicis. Next base: position 2,379,535 of record NZ_CP154855.1, read on the forward strand.
TCCACCCCGGCGCGGACCCGGTCGACGAAGGGGATGAGGAAGTGCAGTCCCGCGTACATCACGGTGTTGAACTTGCCCAGTCGCTCGACGATGAGCGCGACGGCCTGCGGGACGATTCGCACCGCCCGCCAGATCGCGATGATGACGAAGAGGGCGAGCAGGACGAGCACGACGGTGAGCACGAGGCCCCCGGTGTTGTCGGTCACAGGGCTCCTTCGGGGTAGGTGACGGGCAGCGGCGCGACGACGGCGGTCGCGCCGTCGATGCGGACGACCTGGACGGTGGTGCCGGTGGGCAGGAGGCTGCCGGGCTCGGCCGCGCGCGCGGTCCACACCTCGCCGGCGAGCTTGACCCGGCCGGCGCGGTCGGTGACGTCGACGAGGACCTCGGCACTGCGGCCCACGTGAGCGGCGACGTTGGTCAGCGTGTCAGGGGTGGAGCGCTTGAGGTAGCCAAGCGCCCACGGACGCACGGCCACGAGAAGCACCGCGGAGACGACGGCGAAGGTGAGGATCTGCGCCCACAGCGGCGCACCGAGCATGGCCACTCCCCCGGCCGCCAACGCACCGCCGGCGAACATGAGGAAGATGAGGTCGACGGTGAGCATCTCGACCACGCCGAGCACGAGTGCTCCGCCCAACCACCACAACCACGCCATCGTCGTCCCTCCTCCTGACCGAGTTTAGCCAGCGTGCCCGGCCGCGCGGGCGCTCCAGCGGCCCCGGTGACGCTCGACCTCGAGGTCGAGGCCGAAGGTGCGCGACAGGTGCTGGGCGGTGAGGACCTCCTCGAGCGGCCCGGCCGCCTCGACGCGCCCGTCGCGCAGCAGCAGGCCGTGGGTGAAGCCGGCCGGGATCTCCTCGACGTGGTGGGTGACGAGCACGATGACCGGCGAGCGGCGGTCACCGGCGAGCTCGCCGAGGGCCGCCATGAGCTCCTCGCGCCCACCGAGGTCCAGGCCCGCGGCCGGCTCGTCGAGGAGGAGCAGCTCGGGGTCGGTCATGAGCGAGCGGGCGATCTGGACGCGCTTGCGCTCGCCCTCGCTGAGGGTGCCGAACTTCCGCTCGCTCAGCTGCTCCACCCCGAAGGCGGCGAGGAGGTCCCCTGCGCGGGTGGTGTCGTAGTCCTCGTAGGACTCCCGCCAGCGGCCGGTGACGCCGTAGGAGGCGGTGAGCACGACGTCGAGCACGCGCTCGTGGCCGGGGATGCGGTCGGCGAGGGCGGCGGAGGCAAGTCCGATGCGGGTGCGCAGCTCGGAGGTGTCGATGGTCCCGAGCCGGCTGCCGAGCACCTCGACGGTGCCCTCGCTGGGGAAGAGGCGCCCGGCGGCCATCTGGAGCACGGTCGTCTTGCCCGCGCCGTTGGGGCCGAGCACCACCCAGCGCTCGCCGTCGCCCACCGACCAGCCCACGCCGTCGAGGATCGTCTTCGACCCGCGTCGCAGGGTCACGTCGGCAAGCTCCAGCACATCGCTCATGGACCGACCTTATCCGCCACGCGGCTTCCGAGACGTCTACCGTGGGGGCGTGCCCGAACTCGTCCTGCCCCACGCCGTGCTCGCGGCGCTGTGGCTCCCGCCCGTGGTCGCCGCCGGTCCGGCCCGCAGCGGTGCGGGCGGTGACGTCATCGACGCCGCCCTGCACGCCGTCGTCGGGCACGAGACGCACGTCGTCGACCGGCCCGACGGCGAGGTGCGCTCCCTGCGCGAGATGGCCGGGCGGCTCGTGGGCCAGGAGCTCACGGACGTCGGTGCGGTGCTCCCCGCGCCCGGGCACGTCGCCGGCCTGCCCGGGGTGGCCCTGCTCGACGCCGTCGACGCCGGACAGTGCCTGCTCATCCGCGCCGAGGGCGGCTCGTGGGCGGTGGTGCCGCAGGTCGAGTCCTTCGGCTCCGAGCTCGAGCCCGGCACACTCGTGCGGTGGGTGCTGCACCCCTTCCCCTTCGCCGAGCGGCCCGTCCCCACGCTCCTCGGCCTGGTCGGTTCACTGCGCCAGGCGCGGCAGGAGATCGTCCGCGCGCTCGTCACGGCCGGGGACGCGCTCGAGCAGCTCGACCTCGCCGGCTGGCGTCCCGACGTCGCCCGCGAGGCCGCCCACCTCCTGCGCGAGGACGTGTCCAGCGACCTGCTGCCACCCGGCCTGGAGCCCGCCCGGGTCGAGGTGCTCACCCGCGCCGCGCGGCTGCTCGCGGTGGTTCAGCTCGCCCTCGAGGACGACGGCGGTGCGGTCGTCGCGCGGCAGGGCGCGGCTCGGGCCGAGGTGCTGCGCGAGCTCGAGCACACCGCCCGCCGGGCGCTGGCAGCCGCGAGCGTCAGCCACGTGTCGGGCGGGGTCCCCCGCGCCCGGTAGCCCTCAGCCGCCGGCGAGGACCCGCTCGTAGAACTCCACGGTGCGGTCGGCGATCGACTCCCAGGAGAAGTGCTCCTCGGCGCGGCGCCGCCCCGCGGCACCCATCTCCGCGGCGCGCCCCTCGTCGCTGACGACGGCGGTGAGCGCGGCGGCGAGGTCGGCCTCGAAGCGCGCCGGGTCCACGGGCGTGCCGGTGCCGTCGGTGACCTGGTCGATGGGGACGAGGGTGCCGGTGACGCCGTCGTCGACGACCTCGGGGATCCCGCCGGTGGCCGAGCCGACGACGGGCAGGCCCACCGCCATCGCCTCGAGGTTGACGATGCCCAGTGGCTCGTAGACCGAGGGGCAAACGAAGACCGTGCACGCGGTGAGGACCGCGATGAGGTCGGCGCGCGAGAGCATCTGCTCGATCCACACGACACCGCCGCGGGTCTCCTGCAGCTCGGCGACACCGGCCTGGACCTCCGCCATGAGCGCCGGGGTGTCTGGCGCGCCCGCGCACAGGACGAGCTGGACGTGCTCGGGCAGCGCGCGGGCTGCCCTGAGCAGGTGCGGCAGTCCCTTCTGCCGGGTGATGCGCCCGACGAAGACGACGGCGGGCCGGCTCGGGTCGATGCCGTGGGAGCGGGCCACCTGCTCGGCGCGCTCGGCCTCCTCCCCGGTGGGCCGCTGCCAGCCGGCGAGGTCGATGCCGTTGTGGATGACGGTGACCTTGCCCGGGTCCACTGCCGGGTAGCTGCGCAGGATGTCCTCGCGCATGCCGCCACTCACCGCGACGACGCCCGCGGCGCCCTCGTAGGCGGTGCGCTCGGCCCAGGAGGACAGCGCGTAACCGCCGCCGAGCTGCTCGGCCTTCCACGGCCGCAGCGGCTCGAGGGAGTGCGCGGACAGGACGTGCGGGACGTCGTGGAGCAGCCCGCCGAGGTGCCCGGCGAGGTTCGCGTACCACGTGTGGGAGTGGACGATGTCAGTGCCGCGCACGGCGTCGGCCATGGCGAGGTCGACGCCGAAGGTCTGGAGGGCGGGGTTCGTGCCCGCCAGCTCGGCGGGGGCGGCATAGCCGCGCACGGCGTCGTCCTCCGCCTCCCGGGGGCCGTCGAAGCAGTGGACCCGCACGTCCGCGCGGCTGCGCAGCACCCGGGCCAGCTCGGCCACGTGCACCCCCGCGCCGCCGTAGACGTGGGGTGGGTACTCCCTGGTGAGCATGTCCACGCGCATGCCGACTCCCTCCTCCGCCACCGACCATTAGCCCTGCGGGACCATCTAAGCAGCCCTAGAGTCAGGAGCATGTCCCCTCGGCGCACCCACTCCCCCCGAGTCCTCGCGATCGTCCTCGCCGGTGGTGAGGGCAAGCGGCTCATGCCGCTCACCGCCGAGCGTGCCAAGCCGGCCGTGCCCTTCGGCGGGATCTACCGGCTCATCGACTTCGCGCTGTCCAACATCGTCAACTCCGGGTACCTGCGCGTCGTCGTGCTCACCCAGTACAAGTCGCACAGCCTCGACCGGCACATCGCCAAGACCTGGCGGTTGTCGACCCACCTGGGCAACTACGTCGCCCCCGTGCCCGCGCAGCAGCGGGTGGGCAAGCACTGGTTCCTCGGCAGCGCCGACGCGATCTACCAGTCCCTCAACCTCATCGACGACGAGCAGCCCGACATCGTCGTCATCGTGGGCGCGGACAACATCTACCGCATGGACTTCTCCCAGATGGTCGACCAGCACATCGACTCCGGGGCCGCGCTCACCGTCGCGGGCATCCGGCAGCCGATCTCGCTGGCCGACCAGCTCGGCGTCATCGACGTCGACCCCTCCGACCCCCGGCGCATCCGGGCGTTCCTCGAGAAGCCGGCCAAGGCGGAGGGCCTGCCCGACTCCCCCGACGAGGTCCTCGCCTCGATGGGCAACTACGTCCTGTCGACCGACGCGCTCATCGAGGCGCTGCGGGTGGACGCGGAGGACCCGGACTCCAAGCACGACATGGGCGGCAGCCTCGTGCCGTGGTTCGTCGAGCGCGGCCAGGCCGGCGTCTACGACTTCAAGGACAACGAGGTGCCCGGCGCCTCCGAGCGGGACCGCGGGTACTGGCGCGACGTCGGCACGATCGACGCGTACTTCGACGCGCACCAGGACCTCATCTCGGTCTCCCCGATCTTCAACCTCTACAACAACGAGTGGCCGCTGTTCACCGGCAACCCGGGCATGCCGCCGGCGAAGTTCGTCTACGGCCACCGCGAACGGCTGGGGCACGCGCTCGACTCGCTCGTCTCCCCCGGCGTCATCGTCTCTGGTGGTGAGGTCATGGGCTCGGTCATCTCCCCGAACACCAAGATCAACTCGTGGTCCTCGGTGCGCGACTCGGTGGTCTTCGACAACGTCGACGTCGGCCGCAACGCCGTCATCGAGCGGGCGATCATCGACAAGAACGTCCGCATCGCCGACGGCGCCCAGGTGGGTGTCGACCTCGAGCACGACATGGAGCGCGGCTTCGTCGTCACGGAGTCGGGCATCACCGTGGTGCCGAAGGGCGCGACGGTCCGCCGCTGACCTCCCCCGGCGCTTGGGTCGCCCTTTCCGGTCATCGGTCGGCCTTCCGATCGGCCGCCGGTGGGCGGATAGGGCGACCCATCGGCGCTGCCCCGTAGCCTGGGCCGGTGATCCGCATCGGCCTCGTCTCCGCCCGCCCGGTCCCGCCCGCCCTCGTCGAGCACGCGCGCGGCCTGCTCTCCGCCGTCGCCGACGACGTCGCCACCGCCGACACCTCTCGGCCCGGCTGGTCAGGGGTGGCCGTGGCCGGCGTCGCGCGGCCGGGGACGGCCGCGGACGTCGACGTCGCCCTCACCGCCGAGCTGCGCGGCCCGGCGACGGCGCTCGGGGTGGACGTCGCCGTGACGGCCGGACCGCTGGCCGCCGACGGCGTGGGCCTGCTCGTCATGGACGTCGACTCCACCCTCATCACCGCCGAGGTCATCGAGCTGCTCGCGGAGCACGCCGGCACCCGCGAGCAGGTCGCAGAGGTGACCGAGCGCGCCATGCGCGGGGAGCTCGACTTCGCCGCCAGCCTCCGCGAGCGGGTCGCGACCCTGGCCGGACTGGACGCCGGCGTGGTCGACGCGGTGCGCGAGGCCGTCGAGCTGTCGGCGGGGGCACGGGAGCTCGTCGCCGCGGTGCACGAGCGGGGCGGGAAGGTCGCCCTCGTGTCCGGGGGCTTCCTCGAGGTGGTGGGGCCGATCGCCGAGGAGCTCGGCATCGACCACCTCGCCGCCAACCGCCTCGAGGTGGAGGGCGGGCGGCTCACCGGCCGCACGACCGGGCCGGTCGTCGACCGCGCCGCCAAGGAACGCCACCTCCGGGCGTGGGCCGCCGAGGACGGCGTCCCGCTGGAGCGGGTGGTCGCCGTCGGGGACGGCGCCAACGACCTCGACATGCTCGGCGCCGCCGGGCTGGGCGTGGCCTACTGCGCCAAGCCGGTGGTCCAGGAGCAGGCCCGCACCGCCGTCACCTTCCCCCGCCTCGACGCGGTGCTCGGGCTGCTCGGCGGCTGAGCCCCCGGCTCCGTGCCACAAGCGCCGCCGTCGGCGGCGGACACGCCGCGCGACACGCCGGGTGCCACCCCCGGGGCGGCTCGCTCGGCGTCCTTTGTGGCACCGAGGCGGCTGCCGCCGTCGCCAGACTGCGCGGAAGTCGGCAACACGCCGCCGACACGCCGGGACAGGTGCCGATCAGCGGCCACTCCGCGGCACTTGTGCGCAGATCAGGCGCAGGCGCTCAGAGCTCGGGGCGCAGGACGGTGACCAGCCGGGCGGTCGAGCGGTCGAGCTCGGCCCACGGCACCGGCACGTCGAGGACCGCGGCGTTGGCGGTCCCCATGCCGAGCGACACCATCTCGGCGAGGGTGCTGCGCTCCCCGTCGAGGAGGTGGGCGAGGGAGGACATCGTCGGCTCGTGCCCGACGACGAGCACGGTGCGCACCTCCTCCGGCAGCTCGGCGAGGACGGCGAGCACGTCGCGCGGCCCGGCCGGGTAGAGCTCGTCCCGCACGTCCGCCTCGGGCGCGGCGTCCCAGCCGGAGGCGACAATCTTGTAGGTCTCGGTCGTCCGCAGCGCGCTCGACACGAGCGCCACGTCCAGCCCGCCCACCTGCTCCGCGAGCAGCGGGCCGAGGGACGCCCCCTGGCGCCGGCCGTGCGCGGACAGCGGTCGCTGCTCGTCGCCCAGGCCGTTCTCCGGCTCGGCCTGGGCGTGGCGCAGCAGCACGAGGGTGCGGGACGTCACCTACTGCCCCATCGCGTGGACGCCGCCGTCGACGTGGACGATCTCCGCCGTCGTCGCGGGGAACCAGTCCGAGCAGAGGGCCACGACCGCGCGGGCGGCCGGCTCGGCGTCCTTGACGTCCCAGCCGAGCGGGGCGCGCTCGCCCCACACGCTCTCCATCTGCTCGAAGCCGGGGATGGAGGTGGCGGCGGTCGTGCGGATCGGGCCGGCGGAGACGAGGTTGACGCGGATGCCCTCGGGGCCGAGGTCGCGGGCGAGGTAGCGCGCGGTCGACTCGAAGGCGGCCTTGGCCACGCCCATCCAGTCGTAGACCGGCCAGGCGAAGGACGCGTCGAAGGTGAGGCCGACGATGCCGGCGCCGCGGCTGAGCAGCGGCTGGGCCGCTACGGCCAGGGACTTGAGCGAGAAGGCGGAGACCTCCATCGCCGTCGCGACGTCGGCCCACTCGCCCGCGAGGAAGTTGCCGCCCATGACGGACTGCGGCGCGAAGCCGATCGAGTGGACGACGCCGTCGAGGTGGTCGGCGTGCTCACGGACGCGGTCCGCGAGGGCGGCGAGGTCCTCGGGGTTGGTGACGTCGAGCTCGACGACCGGCGCCTCGACCGGCAGCCGGCGGGCGGTCACCTGGGTGAGGCGCAGCTGGCGGCCGAAGGAGGTGAGGATGACCGTCGCGCCCTCCTCCTGCGCCAGGCGCGCGACGTGGAAGGCGATCGAGTTGTCCTTGAGGACGCCGGTGACCAGGAGGGTCTTGCCGTCGAGAAGTCCCATTGTCTGTCTCCTGTCGCGAGGTGAGGTCAGTGGCCCATGCCGAGTCCGCCGTCGACGGGGATGACGGCCCCGGTGACGTAGGCGGCGGCGGGCGAGGCGAGGTACTGGACGGCGCCGACGATGTCGGAGACGTCGCCGAAGCGGCCGGCGGGGATCGCGGCCTTGAGCTTGTCCTGCTGCGCGTCGGGCAGCGCGCGGGTCATGTCGGTGTCGATGAAGCCGGGGGCGATGACGTTGGCCGTGATCCCGCGCGAGCCGAGCTCGCGCGAGATCGAGCGCGCCATGCCGATGAGGCCGGACTTGGTGGCGGCGTAGTTCACCTGGCCGGCGTTGCCGTACATGCCGACGACGGAGCCCATGAGGATGATGCGGCCGCCGCGCTTGCGGATCATGCCCTTCGAGACCCGCCGCACGCAGCGAAAGACACCGGTGAGGTTGACGTCGAGGACCTCCTCGAACTCCTCGTCGCTCATCCGCATGAGGAGCTGGTCGCGGGTCATGCCGGCGTTGGCGACGAGCACCTCGACGGGTCCGTGGGCCGCCTCGATCTCGCCGATCGCGGCGTCGACGGCGGCGGTGTGGCGCATGTCCCCGCGCACGCCGAGGACGCCCTCGGGCAGCTCCCCGCCGCGGTGGATGGTCGCCACGCGGTCCCCCGCCGCGACGAAGGCCTCGGCGACGGCACGGCCGATCCCCCGGCTCGCGCCGGTGACGAGCACGCTGCGTGCGTCGGTGTCGTTCACGATGTCCTCCTGTGATGTCCGTCCGGGGGAACGGTAACCGACGGGGGCGCCCCAGCGTGTGAGGCGTCCGAGGACTACCCTTGTTCGGTGGGCAGGAAGCAGCGTGTTCACGCGATCACCTCGGTGGGGCGACCGCTGAGCGAGGACGTCCACGACCGGGCCGTGCGCTACGTCATCTCGATGGCCATCCGCTCCGCGTGCCTCGTGGGGATCCTGTTCACCGAGGGCTGGCTGCGCTGGGTCATGGTCGTGGGCGCCGTCGTCGTGCCCTATGTCGCGGTCGTCCTGGCCAACGCGGGCAAGGAACGTCCGGCTCCAGCGGATACCCTGATCGGAGCGCCAGAGATCGAGGCGCCCTCGTCCGAGGGGCGCCCGACCTACCCGCCCATCGACCTGAGAGGTGGCTACCTGAGGTGAGCACGTCCGCTGCGGATTCCGCGCCCGGCGAGCAGGTCTGCAGCGCCAAGGGCTGTCGGCAGACCGCCGCCTGGGGCCTGCTGTGGAACAACCCGCGCCTGCACACCGAGGAGCGCCGCAAGACCTGGCTGGCCTGCGAGGAGCACCGCGCGCACCTGGAGACCTTCCTCGGGTCGCGCTCCTTCCTGCGTGAGGTCGTGCCGGTCAGCGAGCTATGAGCCGCTACCGCTTCCTCCTCTCCCGCCGCTGGGTCGGTCTCGCCGCCGTCATGCTCGTCATCGCGGTGGCCTGCGTCTTCCTCGGCGCGTGGCAGTGGAGCCGCCACGAGGAGCGCTCCGCCGCGAACGCGCTCGTCAACGGAAACTACGACAGCGCGCCGCAGCGGATCGAGGAGGTCGTGGAGGACTCGGTCCCGGCCGACCTCGTGTGGCGCAGCGTCGTCCTCGAGGGCCGCTACACCGGTGAGCAGGTGGTCGTGCGCAACCGTCCCGTCGACGGCAGCGCCGCCGCGCGCGTCCTCGCGCTCCTCGAGGTCGAGGACGACGACGGCGGCCGGTACGTCGTCGTCGACCGCGGGTGGGTGCCGCTCGGGGAGGGCGACCCGGAGCTGCCCGCCTACCCGAGCGGTGAGGTGACGCTGCAGGGACGCCTGCGCCAGGCCGAGGGCACCGACGAGCGGACCGCGCCGGAGGGGCAGGTGTACCGGATCGAGCCGGAGACGGTGGCCGAGGCGGCGGGTGTCGAGGGCGGGGAGCTCTTCGACGGGTACCTGCTGGCGACCGCCGAGGACGGCGAGCGGGTCGCAGGCCTCTCGCCCTTCCCGCGCCCGGACACCAGTCCCGGCTCCCACCTGTCCTACGCCTTCCAGTGGTGGGTGTTCTCGCTCGGCGCGATCGTCGGCTACGTCGTGCTCGCGCGGCGCGAGGCGAAGGACCTCGCGGGCGTGCCGGAGCGGCCGGCAGCGCCGGAGCGGGCGCCCCGCCGCCGATCGGACGCCGACGAGGAGGACGCCCTCATCGACGCCCAGCTCCAGGACCAGTAGCCCCCTCGCCGGGCGCCAAGCTGATCCTCCCCCGCCGGGAGATCACGATCTCCGGTCGGCGAGGTCCGCCCGGATCTTCGCGCGAGACTCCTCGACGTCGAGCAGCCGAGTCCGGCCGCTCAGGACGTCACCGACGCGACGGTCGATCTCACCCTGCCATGCGGCGTCGACATCGTCGTCCGTGCCCTGTCCCTGGTGGAGACTCTCCAGGAGGCGGTGGGCGGCGACAGCACGGTCATCGGGGTCGAGCGCGAGCCCGGCCTTGATGTACGCCTCGAGCTCCGCCGTCATGGTTCGATCCTAGAGACCCGGCAGGACGAGTTCTCAGGCCAGGGTGACGAGCTCGCGGTAGGAGTCGTTCCACAGGTCCTCGTCGCCGTCGGGCAGGAGGAGGACGCGGTCCGGCTCGAGCGCCTCGACGGCGCCCTCGTCGTGGGTAACGAGGACGACGGCGCCGGTGAAGGTCCGCAGCGCCGCGAGGATCTCCTCGCGGGAGGCGGGGTCGAGGTTGTTCGTCGGCTCGTCGAGGAGCAGCACGTTGGCCGAGGACACGACGAGCACGGCCAGCGCCAGACGCGTCTTCTCACCGCCGGAGAGCACCTTGGCGGGCTTCTCGGCGTCGTCCCCCGAGAAGAGGAAGGAACCGAGGACCGAGCGCACCTGCGTGTCGGTGAGGTCCGGGGCGGCCGAGCGGAGGTTCTCGACGACGGTCCGCTCGACGTCGAGCGTCTCGTGCTCCTGGGCGTAGTAGCCGATCTTGAGACCGTGGCCGGGGATGACCTCGCCGGTGTCCGGCTCCTCGACGCCGCCGAGCATGCGCAGCAGCGTCGTCTTCCCGGCGCCGTTGAGGCCGAGGACGACGACCTTCGCCCCACGGTCGATCGCGAGGTTGACGTCGGTGAAGACCTCGAGCGAGCCGTAGGACTTCGACAGGCCCTCGGCGGTGAGCGGCACGCGGCCGCAGGGCGCGGGGTCGGGGAAGCGCAGGTGGGCCACCTTGTCGGCGCGGCGCGTCTCCTCCAGGCCGGCGACCATCCGCTCGGCGCGGCGGATCATGTTCTGCGCGGCGACGGCCTTGGTGGCCTTGGCGCGCATCTTGTCCGCCTGCGCGAGCAGCACCGAGGCCTTCTTCTCGGCGTTCGCCCGCTCCTTGCGACGACGGCGCTCGTCCTGCTCGCGCTGCTTGAGGTAGGCGTCCCAGCCGAGGTTGTACACGTCGAGCTCGCCGCGGGTGGCGTCGAGGTGGAAGACGGTGTTGACCGTCGCGCGGAGCAGCTCGACGTCGTGGGAGATGACGATGAGGCCACCGGAGTAGGCGGCGAGGTAGTCGCGCAGCCACACGATGGAGTCGTGGTCGAGGTGGTTGGTCGGCTCGTCGAGCAGGAGCGTCTCGGCACCGGAGAAGAGGATGCGGGCGAGCTCGACGCGGCGGCGCTGACCACCGGAGAGGGTGTGCAGCGGCTGGTCGAGCACGCGGGTGGGCAGGCCGAGGTTGGACGTGAGGCGCGCGGCCTCGGACTCGGCGGCCCAGCCGCCCTGGGCGGTGAACTCGGCGTCGAGGCGGGCGTAGCGCTCCATCGCCTTGACCTGCGCGTCACCGGTCTTCGTGCCCATGTCCGCCTCGGCCTTGCGGATGCGCTTGAGGATGCCGTCGATGCCGCGGGCGGAGAAGACGCGGTCACGGGCGAGGACGTCCATGTCGCCGGTCCGCGGGTCCTGCGGGAGGTAGCCGATCTCGCCGGTGCGGGTGATCGTGCCGGTGTGCTGGACGACGCCGGAGGTCGCCTCCTCCCCCGCGAGCAGCTTCGTCAGGGTCGTCTTCCCGGCGCCGTTGCGCCCGACCAGCCCGATCCGCATCCCGGCGTCGACGCGGAACGTCGCCTCGTGGAGCAGCTCGCGTGCGCCGATGCGCATCGAGACGTCGTGGGCGGTGATCACAGGCAGACCTCAGAGACGTTCGGGGGTGGGTTCCGGCGACGACGGCCGCGCGGCGCCATCCAGTCTACGGCGGGCCCGCCACTCCTTTGCGGGGAGATGCGTCTCAGGGGGTCGCGACGGCGAAGGTGTCACACGCCTGCAGGCTGCCCTGCTCGTAGCCGGTGGTGAACCAGCGGGTGCGCTGCTCGGCCGAGCCGTGGGTCCACGTGTGCGGCTCGACGTCCCGGCCGCTCGTCTCCTGGATGCGGTCGTCGCCGACGGCGGCCGCGGCCTCGAGCGCGGAGGCGACCTCGTCGCGGGTGGGCTGCTGGAGGAAGGTCTCCCCGGAGTCCGGGTCGACGGTGCCGGCCGCCTGCCCGACGAACATGCCGGCGTAGCAGTCGGCCTGGAGCTCGGTGCGCACCGCGTCCCCGGTGGGGCCGGTGTCGGTGCGGTCGGCGGCGTCCATGATGCCGAGGGCGTGCTGGGCGTGGTGGCCCCACTCGTGGGCGACGATGTAGATCTGGGCGAGCGGCGCGTTGCGCGCGCCGAGCTGGGTCTCGAGCTGGTCGAAGAAGCCGAGGTCGAGGTACACCGAGGAGTCTGCGGGGCAGTAGAACGGCCCGACGGCGGCGGTCGCCGAGCCGCAGCCGGTGCCCACCGAGCCGGTGAAGATCTCGAAGCCCGGCATGGCGTACTGCTCCCCAACCTCGGCCATGGCGCCCTCCCAGTAGACGTCGAGGGCGTCGGCCGTGAGGACCATGCGGCACTCGGTGTGCTCGTTCGCGTCGGCGCCGGTCTGGCAGTGGCTGAGGTCGACGCCGCCCCCGCCGCCCGCCGTGTCGCTGCCGCCGCCGTCGAGCAGGCTGGCGGGGTTCTGCCCCGTGAGGAGCATGATCGCCAGGACGAGCAGCAGCCCGCCGCCGCCGATCCCGCCACCGATCGCCATGCCGCGCCGCCCGCCGGACGTACGCACTCGTCGTGAGTCCGCCCGGACTCCCTCGTTGAACGTCATGCCTCGATCTTGCGACGAGAGCCCTGTCCGCGCGCGGTGACCTCCCCGGTTCACCCCACCGGGACCTGTGCAGACCGGGGAGCTCGGAGGAGAACCGGGGAGGTCGGCGACAGAGACAGACGCCCAGAGCCGGACTCTCGGCGGAGAATCCGGCTCTCGGCGGTAAGTGCGCTGTCGGCGCTGTAGCGGGTGGGCTCAGACGTTGAAGCCGAGGGCTCGCAGCTGCTCGCGGCCATCGGGGGTGATCTTCTCCGGGCCCCACGGCGGCATCCAGACCCAGTTGATCCGCATGTCGTTGATGAGGCCGTCGAGCGCCTGGGCGGACTGGTCCTCGATGACGTCGGTCAGCGGGCAGGCCGCCGAGGTGAGCGTCATGTCGATGACGGCGTTGTTGTGCTGGTCCACGGTCACGCCGTAGACGAGCCCGAGGTCGACGACGTTGATGCCGAGCTCGGGGTCGATGACGTCGCGCATCGCCTCCTCGACGTCGGCAGCGGTCGTCGGGGACGGGTTGGTCGTGGTGTCACTCATCGTTCCTCCTCCAGTGTGGCGGGCGCGCTGGTCAGTGCGTGGGCAAGGGCGTCGCGCAGCGCCATCCACCCGAGCAGGGCGCACTTGATGCGCGCCGGGTACTTCGCCACCCCGGTGAACGCGCTCGCGTCCCCCAGCGTGTCCTGCTTCTCCTCCGGCAGCTCGACCCCGCGGCCGTGCATGAGCTCGCGGAAGGTCTCGTTGAGCGTGTCGACCTCGTGGACGGTGCGGCCGACGACGAGGTCGTTGAGCACCGACAGCGAGGCCTGGGAGATCGAGCAGCCCTGGCCGACCCAGCCGACCTCGTCGACCCGGGGGCCGCCGTCGTCGTGGGTGAGGCGCACCCGCAGGGTCACCTGGTCCCCGCAGGTGGGGTTCACCTGGAAGGACTCGGCGTCGTACGGGTCGAGCTCGCCCGCTCCGTGCCGCTCGCGCGAGTGGTCGAGGATGACCTGCTGGTAGAGCTGTTCCATCGGGTCAGCCATGATCGACTCCGAAGAAGTGACGCACCTTGCCGAGCTCCTCGACGAAGACGTCGATCTCCTGCTCGGTGGTGTAGATGGACGCGGACGCGCGGGCCGAGGCGTGCACCCCGAGCCGCTGGTGCGCCGGCTGGGCGCAGTGGTGGCCCACGCGGACGGCGACGCCCGCGTTGTCGAGCACCTGACCGACGTCGTGCGGGTGCACGCCGTCGACGGCGAAGGCGACGACGGCGAGCCGGTCGGCCGCGTCCTGCGGGCCGAGGACGCGCACGCCGGGCACCGAGGAGATGCCGGCGAGCAGCCGCTCGGTGAGCGTGTGCTCGTGGGCGGCGACGGCGTCCATCCCCAGCTCGGCGAGGTAGTCGACCGCGGCGCGCAGCCCCACGGTCTGGGACACCATCTGGGTGCCGGCCTCGAAGCGCTGCGGGGCGTCGGCGTAGGTGGTGCGCTCCATGGTGACGACCTGGACCATCGAGCCGCCGGTGAGGAAGGGCGGCATCGCGGCGAGCAGCTCGCGCTTGCCGTACAGGGCGCCGACGCCGGTGGGTCCGAGCATCTTGTGCCCGGACAGGACGGCGAAGTCGACGTCGAGCGCGCGGAAGTCCACCGGCAGGTGGGCCACGCTCTGGCAGGCGTCGAGCAGGACGAGTGCACCGGCCTCCCGGGCCCGGCGCACGACCTCGTCCACCGGGCTGATGGCGCCGGTGACGTTGGAGGCGTGCGTGAGGGCGACGAGCCGGGTGCGCTCCCCGATGACCTCGAAGGTCTCGGGGTCCAGGCGCCCGTCGTCGGTCAGGCCGATCCAGCGCAGGGTCGCGCCGGTGCGGGCGCACAGCTCCTGCCACGGGACGAGGTTCGCGTGGTGCTCCGCCTCGGTGACGACGATCTCGTCCCCGGGCCGCAGCGCGAAGAGCTCCTCCGCGCGGTCCCCGCCGCGGCCCAGCGAGGCGTTGGACATCGCGTAGGCCACGAGGTTGATGCCCTCGGTGGCGTTCTTCGTCCACACGATCTCGTCGGTGCCCACGCCGACGAAGGCGGCGAGGGCGGCCCGGGCCTGCTCGTAGGCCTCGGTGGCCTCCTCGGCGAGCTGGTGGGCGCCGCGGTGGACCGCGGCGTTGCGCTGCTCGTAGAAGTCCTGCTCGGCGTCGATGACGCACTGGGGCTTCTGGGAGGTGGCCGCCGAGTCGAGGTAGACCAGCGGGCGACCGCTACGGGTCGTCCTTCCCAGGATCGGGAAGTCGGCACGCACGGCCGCCAGCTCGGGCGCGCTCAGCGCGCCCGAGCCGGCGGTGACCGGTGCACTCATCTCTGTCCTTCCGGTGCGGCTCAGACCGCGGCCGTCACGTACTTGTCGTAGCCCTCGGCCTCGAGACGCTCGGCGAGCTCGGGGCCACCCTCCTCGGCCACGCGCCCGTTGACGAAGACGTGGACGAAGTCGGGCTTGATGTACTGCAGCACCCGCGTGTAGTGGGTGATGAGGAGGAAGCCGGCGTCGGTCTCGCCGTGGACGCGGTTGACGCCCTCGGCGACGATGCGCAGCGCGTCGACGTCGAGGCCGGAGTCGGTCTCGTCGAGGACGGCGAACTTCGGGCGCAGGAGCTCCATCTGGAGGATTTCGTGGCGCTTCTTCTCACCACCGGAGAAGCCGGAGTTGACGTCGCGCTGGGCGAAGACCGGGTCCATCTTCAGCTTGTCCATGGCCGCGTTGACGTCCTTGACCCAGGTCCGCAGGGCGGGGGCCTCGCCGTCGATGGCGGTCTTGGCGGTGCGCAGGAAGTTGGAGACGGTGACGCCGGGGACCTCGACCGGGTACTGCATGGCGAGGAACAGGCCCGCGCGGGCCCGCTCGTCGACGCTCATCTCGAGGACGTCCTCGCCGTCCAGGAGGATCTCGCCGTCGGTGACCTCGTACTTGGGGTGGCCGGCGATGGCGTAGGCGAGGGTCGACTTGCCGGAGCCGTTGGGGCCCATGATGGCCTGGATCTCACCGCTCTTGATGGTGAGGGTCGCGCCCTTGAGGATCTGCTTCGGGCCGTCGTTGGTCTCGACGTTGACGTGGAGGTTCTTGATCTCAAGCGTGGACATTGCTGTTCTCTTCCTTCAAGTTTCGGCAGGTCAGGCGGTGGCTGCGACGGTCGTGGTGACGTCGACGAGCACGGAGTCGCCCTCGACGGAGACGGGGTAGACGGGCACGGGCTGGGTGGCCGGCAGGCTCAGCGGCTTGCCGGTGCGCAGGTCGAAGCTGGAGCCGTGGAGCCAGCACTCGATCGCGCCGTCCTCCACCTCCCCGTCCGAGAGGCTCACCTGGCCGTGGGAGCAGGTGTCGGAGATGGCGTGGTACTGCCCGTCGTTGTCGCGGACGACCGAGACCGGCACGGGCCGGCCGTCGGCGTCCTCGATCTCCACGCGCATCGCCTCACCGGGCTCGAGGTCCCCGGTGTCGCACACGTACTGGGCGCTCATGCGGTGGCGTGCTCCATCGTGCGGTCGAGCTCGGCCTCGATGGCCTCCATGAGGCGCTCGGAGACGAGCGGGACGCCGATCTGCGCGATGAGCTCGGCGAAGAAGCCGCGGACGACGAGACGGCGGGCCTCGGCCTCCGGGACGCCGCGCGAGCGCAGGTAGAACAGCTGCTCGTCGTCGAAGCGACCGGTGGCGCTGGCGTGGCCGGCGCCCTCGATCTCACCGGTCTCGATCTCGAGGTTCGGCACGGAGTCCGCGCGCGAGCCCTCGGTGAGGACGAGGTTGCGGTTGAGCTCGTAGGTGTCGGTGCCCTCGGCGGCCGCCCGGATGAGGACGTCGCCGATCCACACGGAGTGGGCGTCCTTCCCCTGCAGCGCCCCCTTGTAGGTGACCCGCGAGACGCAGTTCGGCGCGACGTGGTCGACGAAGAGGCGGTGCTCCTGGTGCTGGCCGGCGTCGGTGAAGTACAGGCCGAGCATCTCGACGTTCCCGCCGGGCGAGCTGAGCGCAGCGTCGGGGGTGACGCGCACGACGTCGCCGCCGAGGGTGACGACGATGTGCTTGAGGTTGGCGTCCTGGCCGAGGCGGGAGCGGTGCGCGGACAGGTGGAGCGCGCCGTCCTCCCAGTCCTGGATGCTCACGAGCGTGAGGCGGGCGTTGTCCGCGAGGTCGATCTCGACCGTCTGGGCGAGGTTCGCGGTGCCGCGGTGGTCGAGGACGACGATCGCCTCGCTGCTCTCCTCGGAGCGCACGAGCACGTGCTGGGCCGCGACGCCGTCGGCGCCGGTCCCGTTGACCGTGACCATCGTGTGGCCGCCGGCCGCGTGGTTCTTCGGGACGGTGACGACGAGCGCCTCGGTGAAGGAGGCCCAAGCGGCGGCCGCGGTGCGGTCGCCGGGGGCGCCGACCTGGCCGAGGCGGGAGTCCTCGCGGCCCACGCGCTCGACGGTGACGCCGTCGGCGGCCTCGACGGTGACGTCCGGGGCCGCGCCGGTGAGCTTGTCGGCGAAGAAGCGCTGGAGTCGGTCGACGGGCGTGAAGCGCCAGTCCTCCTCGCGCCCGGTGGGCACGGGGAAGTCGGACAGCTCGAAGGAGGTGGCGCGGTCGGCGCGGGAGGCCTCCGGGACGGTGCCGCCGCCGTGGGTGTGGGCGGCGTCCGTCTGGGCGCGGGAGTGGTCGGTCTTCATCTGGTTGTCAGTCGTCCCCTTGGTCGTGTCGGTCGTCGCGGTCATCAGCCCACCGCCCCTTCCATCTGCAGCTCGATGAGGCGGTTGAGCTCGAGGGCGTACTCCATCGGCAGCTCACGCGCGATCGGCTCGACGAAGCCGCGGACGATCATCGCCATCGCCTCGGGCTCCTCCATGCCGCGCGACATGAGGTAGAAGAGCTGGTCGGCGCTCACCTTGGAGACGGTGGCCTCGTGGCCCATCTCGACGTCGTCGACGCGGACGTCGACGTACGGGTAGGTGTCCGAGCGCGAGATGAGATCGACGAGCAGCGCGTCGCACAGCACCGTGGACTTCGAGTGCGTGGCGCCCTCGAGGACCTGGACCAGGCCGCGGTAGGAGGCGCGGCCACCGCCACGGGCCACGGACTTGGACACGATCGACGACGACGTGTTCGGCGCCATGTGGACCATCTTCGAGCCGGTGTCCTGGTGCTGGCCCTCGCCGGCGAAGGCGATGGAGAGGGTCTCGCCCTTGGCGTGCTCGCCCATGAGGTAGACGGCCGGGTACTTCATCGTCACCTTGGAGCCGATGTTCCCGTCGATCCACTCCATGGTGCCGCCCTGCTCGACGGTCGCCCGCTTGGTGACGAGGTTGTAGACGTTGTTCGACCAGTTCTGGATCGTCGTGTAGCGGACGCGGGCGTCCTTCTTGACGATGATCTCGACGACGGCGGAGTGCAGCGAGTCGCTCTGGTAGATCGGGGCGGTGCAGCCCTCGACGTAGTGCACGTAGGAGCCCTCGTCGGCGATGATCAGCGTCCGCTCGAACTGGCCCATGTTCTCGGTGTTGATGCGGAAGTAGGCCTGGAGCGGGATCTCGACGTGGACGCCCTTGGGGACGTAGACGAAGGAGCCGCCGGACCACACCGCGGTGTTGAGCGCGGCGAACTTGTTGTCACCGGAGGGGATGACGGTCCCGAAGTACTCCTCGAAGATCTCCGGGTGCTCCTTCAGCGCGGTGTCGGTGTCGAGGAAGATGACACCCTGCGCCTCGAGGTCCTCGCGGATCTGGTGGTAGACGACCTCGGACTCGTACTGGGCGGCGACGCCCGCGACGAGGCGCTGCTTCTCGGCCTCCGGGATGCCCAGGCGGTCGTAGGTGTTCTTGATGTCCTCGGGCAGGTCCTCCCAGCTGGTGGCCTGCTTCTCGGTCGAGCGCACGAAGTACTTGATGTTGTCGAAGTCGATGTCCGAGAGGTCGGCGCCCCAGTTCGGCATCGGCTTCTTGTCGAAGAGGTTGAGCGCGCGGACGCGGCGCTTGAGCATCCACTCCGGCTCGTCCTTCAGCTCGGAGATGTTGCGCACGACGTCCTCGCTCAGGCCACGCCGGGCGGTCGCGCCGGCGTCGTCCTTGTCGTGCCACCCGAACCGGTAGTTCCCAATCGAGGCGATCGTCTCGTCCTGGGTCATGGGGGTGTCGGTCGTACTCGTCATCAGTTTCCTTCCGTGTCGTCACCGTGCGGTGACGGGGTGGTGCTCGGCCGGCCGGTGGGGACAGTCGTGGGGATGTGGGTCGTGCAGACGTGCTCGCCGCCGGCAAGCGTAGCCAGCCGCTGGACGTGGACCCCGAGCAGGCGCGAGAAGGCGCGCGTCTCGGCGTCGCAGAGCTGGTGGTAGGACTCGGCGACGGCCAGGACCGGGCAGTTGCCCTGGCACAGCTGGACGGCGAGCCCCTGCGGACCCACCGAGCGCACGGTCGCCGCGTAGCCGTCCTGGGTGAGGGCGCCGGCCAGCGCGCGGGCGCGGTCGGCGACGTCCTCCCCCGCGGCCGCGACGACGGGCGCGTAGCGCTCCTCCAGGCCGCTGACCCGCTCGTTGGCGAAGTGGTCGACGGCGTCGGGCCCGGCGACCTCGCCGATGAAGCGCAGCGCCTGGGTGGCGAGATCGGAGTAGGCCTGCGAGAGGCCGGCGCGCCCGGCCTCGGTGGCGACGTAGTAGCGGGCGGGACGTCCGCGACGGCGCTGCCCGGGGCCGGCGGGCTCGTGCACGACGATGCGCTCGTCGCGCTCGAGGGCGGCGATGTGGCGGCGGACGCCGGCCGGGGTGAGGCTGAGGAGGCGGGCGAGCTCGGCCGCGCTGACGGGCCCGTGCTCGACGACGAGACGAAGGACGCGGTCCTGCGTCGCTGACTCGACGCTGGTCTCGCTCACGGCTCACTCCTCCTTCTCGGGTGGGTGGGGTGTACGCGCAGGGCGCGCCGTCACATATAGGGAACAGTGTCGTTGCTGAAATGCTTCCCGACAAGGAAGGCATACCTCACCGTGGCCCGTCTCACGCCCCTCCGGCGGGCGGCCGGAGGGCCCGGAGCGCGCGGTTAGGCTGGGGCGCGTGCCCACGGACTCCCCCGCCCTCCTCGTCGACGGCCTGCGCAAGCGCTACGGCGACCGGGACGTCGTCTCCGGGTTGAGCCTGCGGGCCGCGCGCGGTGAGCTCACCGCCGTCCTCGGGCCCAACGGGGCGGGCAAGACGACGACGATCGAGTGCTGCGAGGGCCTGCGCCGCCCCGACGGCGGACGGGTCGAGGTGCTGGGGCTGGACCGGTCGCGGCCGGAGCACGACGCCGAGCTGCGTCGCCGGGTGGGGGTCATGCTCCAGGAGGGCGGGCTGCCCATGGCGCCGCGCGCCGGTGCGGTGCTGCGGCACGTCGCCGCCCTCCACGACCGGCCCGACGCCGCCGGCCCGCTCCTCGAGCGGCTCGGGCTGTCGGCGGTGGCCCGCACGCGGGTGCGTCACCTCTCCGGCGGGCAGCGCCAGCGCCTGGCCCTGGCCTGCGCGATCGTCGGCGAGCCGGAGCTCGTGTTCCTCGACGAGCCGACGGCGGGGCTCGACCCCCAGGCCCGCCTCGCCGTGTGGGACCTCGTCCGTGAGCTCCGGGAGGCCGGGACCTCGATGGTCCTCACCACCCACCTCATGTCGGAGGTCGAGGAGCTGGCCGACCACGTCGTCGTCGTCGACCGGGGTGCCGCCGTCGCCGCCGGCCGGCCGGCCGAGCTGCGTGGCGATCCTCACGTGCGCATCACTCCCCCGCCGGGCGTGTCGCCCGACGCCCTCGCGGCCGACCTCGGCCCGGTGCTGGCGAGCCGCCCGGGACTGGACGCGTGCGCGGAGGCAGGCAACGTCGTCGTCAGCGGTGCCGGGCTCGACGCGTCCGTCCTCGCGATCGTCGCCCGGGCACTCGCCGACACCGGCCACGGGGCCGCCGAGGTCGCGCTGACCCGGCCCACCCTCGAGGACGCCTTCCTCTCCCTCACCGGCCGCGACCTGCGGGTGGACGCGGCGTGAGCGCGAGCAGCCGCCGGGTGCTCGCGCAGACCCGGTTCGAGACCTTCGCCGTCCTGCGCAACGGGGAGCAGCTCCTGCTCACCCTGCTGCTGCCCGCGATCGCGCTCGTCGCGCTCGCGAGCACCGACCTCGTCCCGCTGCCCGGCCCGCGCGCGCACGCGGCGCTCGGCAGCGCCCTTGCGATGGCGGTGGCCTCCTCCTTCACCTCCCAGGCGATCGCCGTCGCCTTCGACCGGCGGTGGGGCGTGCTGCGCATGCTCGCGACGACGCCGCTCGGGCCGCGGGGACTGCTCGCGGGCAAGCTCGGGGCAGTGCTCGTCGTCCTCGTCGTCCAGACGGTGCTGCTCGGCGGCATCGGGCTGGCGGTGGGCTGGCGGCCCGACGGGCTCGACGTCGTCCAAGTGCTCGGCGCCGCGGCGCTCATGGTGCTGGGCACGGCGGTGTTCGTCACCTTCGCCCTGCTCGTGGGCGGGACGCTGCGGCCCGAGGCGGTGCTCGCCGTCGCGAACCTGCTCTTCGTCCTCATGGTCGTGGGCGGCGGGCTCGTGCTGCCGCTCGACACCCTGCCCTCCGCCGTCGCCGCGGTCCTCGCGTTCCTGCCACCGGGCGCGCTCGGCGAGGGGCTGCGGACGCTGCTGACCGAAGGGACGGTCGACGTCGTCGCGCTGGTCGTGCTGGCCGCGTGGGCGGTGCTGGGCAGCGTGCTCGCCACCCGCGCCTTCCGCTGGGACGCCTGAGCTCAGCCTTGCTCGGCGGCGCGGCGCTCCTTGAGGCGGGCCTCCTCGGCGCGGACCCGGTTGAGGGTGACGCGCTCCTCGTTGAGCCACGTGGGCGGCTCGTCGAGAAGGGCCTTGATCTCGTCGGTGGTCGGCGGCTCGGTGACGCCGGCGCGGGCCAGGCCGGACGTGGACACCCCGAGGCGGCGGGCGACCTCCTGGCGCGGGTGCGGGCCGTTGCGGCGCAGCTCCTTGAGCCACTCCGGCGGGTCGGCCTGCAGCGCGTTGAGCTCGTCGCGGGAGATGTCGTTCTCCTGGAACTCAGGAGGGGTCGCGGAGAGCAGCACCCCGAGCTTGCGAGCGGCGGTCAGGGGCTTGAGCATCTGCGGCTTGGCCATGGCTCCAGGGTATCGGCCGATAGTCTCGGGTCCGCGCCACCCACCCCGACCCCGAGGAGCTGCCATGGCCGAGCCCTTCCGCGTCGGCTTCGCGCCCGGCGTCAGCCCGGGCAAGTGGTTCACGAGGTGGGAGCAGCGGCTGCCCGACTCCCCGCTCGCGCCCCGACTCGTCGAGGAGGAGGACCAGCGCCGGCTGCTGACGGAGGGCGAGCTCGACATGTGCTTCGTCCGCCTCCCGATCGACCGTGAGGGCCTCCATCTCATCCCGCTCTACGAGGAGCAGCCGGTCGTCGTGGCCGCGAAGGACCACCCGGTGACGGCCTTCGACGAGGTGGACGTCACCGACCTCGCCGCCGAGCACCTTCTGCAGGACGCCGCGGCCTGCCCGGAGTGGGTCGCCGTCGCCGACGAGGTGCGCGAGGGCCGGCGGGTGGAGCCGCCGCCGATGACGGTGGCCCAGGCGGTCGAGGTCGCGGCGAGCGGCGCGGGGATCGTCGTCCTGCCGATGTCCGTGGCGCGGCTCCACCAGCGCAAGGACGTACGCGCCGTCCCGGTCACCGGGGTGGCGACGACGCAGGTGGGTCTGGCCTGGCGGGTGGACGACGACGACCCGCGGGTGGAGACCTTCGTCGGGATCGTCCGCGGGCGCACCGAGCGCAGCTCGCGCCAGCCCGACGCCCGGCCGGCTCGCGACGACGCCCGGCCCGCCGGGGACGGGAAGCAGGCCGGGCCGGTGCGGGGGCGCGGGCCGAGCGGCCCCCGCCGCCGGGGCCGGGGGAACGCGGGTCCGCGGCGCGGCCGCCCGCGCAGCTGAAACCGCCGGCGCGGGTCGCGGCCGTCGGACCGCTGCCGGTGATCTGCGCACAAGTCGGCAACACGCGGCCGACACGCCGGGACACCTGACGATCAACGGCGCCTCCGGCGGACTCGTGCGCAGATCAGCGTCAGCCGCACGGCGGGTCAGCGTCAGCGGATACGGACCTGGCGGTCGAACCAGGTGAGGACCTTCTCGGTGCCGAAGGGCCACAGCGCCTCGGCAGCGGCACCACGGGCGAAGGTCGGGATGCCGGGCAGCGGCGGGCCGGTGGGGACGGTGCGCACGGGTGCGTCCTCGCCCAGGCCGGCGAGCCGGCGAGCCGCGGCGATGCCCTCGTGGAGGTGGCCGAGCTCGTCGACGAGGCCGATGCCCAGCGCGTCGTGCCCGCTCCAGATGCGCCCGCGCCCGATCTCGTCGACCCGCTCGCGCTCCAGGCCCCGCCCGGTGGCCACGCGCTCGACGAAGCGCGCGTAGACCTCCGCCATCATCTTCTCGGCCCACGCGCGCTGCTCCGCCGAGAACGGCCGGTGGGGGCTGGCGAAGAGCGCCGCCTCCCGGCCGACGGTCTCCGGGTTGAGCCCGTGGCGCTCGTCCAGGTCGGCGAGCACCGGCTTGCCGACGACGACGCCGATGCTCCCGGTGATCGTGTACGGGTCGGCGACAACGTGGTCGGCCTGCGCCAGCACGTAGTACCCGCCCGAGGCCGCAACCTCGCCCATGACGGCGACGACCGGCTTGGTGGAGCGCGCGACGGCGCGGCACACGACGTCCGAGGCGAGCGCGGAGCCGCCCGGGGAGTCGACGTACAGGACGACGGCCTTGACGTGCTCCTCCCGCTCGGCCCGGCGCAGCGCCGCCACGACGGTCTCCGAGCCGGCGGTGGGCCCGGGGCCCACGGGCAGCGGCGGCGTGGCCCGCGAGCGCCCCGAGACGATCGGCCCGACGACGGGCACGACCGCCACCGAGTCGGCCTTGCGCGCCCGCCGGCGGGCGTAGAGGTCGGGGAGGAGCAGCTCGACGGTCCGCGGCCAGTGCTGGTCGACGACGGTGACGAGCTCGTCGTCGTAGGCGATGCGGGTGACGAGACCGGCGTCGAGGAGCTCCTGGGCACTGGTGAGCGGACTGTCGAGCACGCCGGCCTCGGCCCCGACCCCGGCCAGCCAGCTGGCCTCGGCCGACTCGAGGTAGGCGCCGAGCTGCTCGCGCTCGTGCTCGTCCATCCGGTCCGCGGAGAAGCGGGTGAGCGCGGACTTGTACTCACGGATGCGGAGGTTCTCGAAGCTGATCCCGTGCCGCGCGAGGAAGGCGCCGAGGAAGACCTGCTCGGCGGCGAAGCCCGGCAGGGAGACCTCCGCCGACTCCGGGACGACGATCTCGCTGAGCCCGGCGGTGACGAGCAGGCTGCGCATCGACACCTGTGGCGTGTAGCCGACCACCCGCGTGCGCTCCGCGAGCCGCCCGAGGGCCGCACCGAGCGCTCGCGCGGTGCTCAGCCCGACCGGCAGGTCCCCCACCCGCACGAGCACCCCGCGCAGCCAGTCGGCGGCGGCGAGCCGCTCGAGGCGCTCGGTCAGCCCCTCGAAGGTCTCGTCCCGCTGGACGAGGGCCTGCAGTCCGCCGGCGGGCGCGTGCACCGGGTAGGGGCCGTGGAGGTCGAGGACCACCCAGTCCGGGGCGGCGTCGGTGCCGGCCTCCCGGCCGAGGGCGAGGCGGAGCTTCTCCGGGATGAGGGCCATGCGCCACCCTAACCGCGGCCCGTGACACAGGTCACCAGCCCGGGCGTGCGAGAGGGGCGGGCGCCGCCACGGCACCCGCCCCTCTCTCGGTCTCAGGCCTTGCTCGGCGCCATGCTCTTGAGCATCGCGCCCATCTTCTTCGTCACCATCTCCGTCGTGCGCCGCGGCATGAGCCGCGAGAGGAGGTCGATCATCCGGGCGTCGCTGCCGACGGTGGCGCGGTAGGCGCCCTTCTCGACGGCGGCGATGATCTGGCGGGCGGCGTCCTGCGCCGTCGTCGTCTTCATCGCCCCGTCCGCCTCGGAGGCGTCACGCGCCCCGCCGACCCCGGAGTTGGCGCTGATGTTCGTCGCGATGGCACCGGGGAAGACGATGGTGACGGCCACGGGCGTGCCGAGGAGCTCGGCGTACAGGCCCTCGGTGAAGAGCTTGACGGCGGCCTTGCTCGCGCCGTACACCGACTGGCCGGGGACCGGGGACAGGCCGCCCATGCTGCCGACGTTGAGGAGGCTCGCGGCGGGCCGCTGCAGGAGGTACGGCACGAAGGTCTTGCACATGTTGACCACGCCCGAGAAGTTCACCGCCATGACCTTCTCGATGTCCTCGTAGGACAGGTCCTTGACCGGCACGAAGGGCTGGATGATGCCCGCGACGTTGAGGACGCCGTCGACCTGGCCGTGGGCGGTGAGGACCGCCTGGGGAAGCGCCTCGACGGCGGCACGGTCGGCGAGGTCGACGACGTGCGTCGTGAGGCGGGGGCCGGTGTTGCCCGCGAGCGCCACCGTCTGGGCGAGGGCCGCGTCGCTGACGTCGACGGCGGCCACCCCGGCCCCGCGCGCCAGCAGGTCGAGGACGACGGCGCGTCCGATGCCGTTGCCGCCCCCGGTGACGACGAACACCTTGCCGGCGATCTCCATGCTTCCTCCACTCGTGGCCCCTCCGGGCCCCTCGGTGCCGGTGTCTCCCGGCTGCCTCCATCGTGCCGGGACGATTTGCCCGGAACGCGGGCCCATGGTCCTGGTGGCGCGAGACCGGCGCCACATTTCCCAGGACGCAGCCACCCGCCGTCGGGCACGATCGGACGCGTGGAGACCGCCCGGACCGTCCTCGCCGCCGGCACCTGCGTGCTGCTGCTCGTCGCCGCGCTCAGCAAGGTGACCGGGCAGCAGGCGATGCGGGACATGGCCGCGCACCTGTCGGTCGCGTGGCCGCGCTACCGGGCCATCGGCTTCCTCGAGCTCGCCGCGGTGGCGGGGATCGTCGCCGGACTGCTGTGGTGGCCGTGGCTGGGGGTCGCGGCGGGCGGCGGCGTCGTGCTGCTCATGGTGGGCGCGGTCGCGTTCCACGCGCGCGCGAAGGACCCGCTTGCCGCGATGGGACCGGCCCTCGCCGTGCTCGCACTCGCCGCCGGCTACACCGCGACGAGCCTGCTCACGGCCTAGGCGTTCTCCCAGAGGCCCACGACGTTGCCCTCGGAGTCCCTGAAGTACGCCGCGAAGCCCATGTCCCCCACCGGCGTGCGCCCCTCGACGACCTGCCCGCCGTGTGACTCCACGCGGGCGAGGTCGGCGTCGATGTCGGTGCTCGCCAGCACGATGACCGTGGCGGTGTTCGTGCCACCGCGGGCCGTCATGCCACCGCCGATGAACCCGGGCTCACCGGGCATGCCGTCCGCCCCCGCGGGCCCGGTCTGCACCCCGACGTAGTCGAGCTCGGGCATCTCCTCGACGTCCCAGTGGAAGACGTCGCTGTAGAAGCGCTTGGCCCGCGCCCTGTCGTCGAAGGGGATCTCGAAGTGGACCACTCGACCAGTCATGACGACCTCCACGCCGCGGGGCCGGCACCGGCGCCGGCGCTGACGTGACCGATCGTAGGACTCGGCGCCCACGCCGTACAGGCCCGAACGCCCGCGCCCGCGGCCGCGCACGGGGACACTGCTCCCATGACAGCCGAGCTGGTGCTGGGTCCCATGGTCCGCCGCGTCGAGGCGGGGACGGCCGCCGTGTGGGTGGAGACCGCCCGGGCGGCCACGGTCACCGTCCGCCTGCCCGACGACGGCGCCACGTGGTCGGCCCGCACCTTCGCCGTCCACGGGCACCACTACGCCCTCGTCGAGGTGGACGGTCTGCGTCCGGGAACGCGGGTCCCGTACGAGGTGCTCGTGGACGACGGCGTGTGCTGGCCGCCCGCGGACGCCGCGTTCCCGGCGAGCACCCTGACCGGACGCGCGGACACGGCGCCGGTGCGCCTCGGCTTCGGCTCGTGCCGCACCAGCGTCCCCCACGACGACGTCCACCACCTCAGCCACGGGGTCGACGCGCTGCGCACCTACGCGCTCGCGCTCGCGCAGGGGGAGACCGGCCCGCTGGGCACGGGCCCGGACCTGCTCCTCCTGCTGGGCGACCAGGTCTACGCGGACGCGACGTCGGCGGCGATGCGCGAGTTCATCGCCGCCCGCCGCGACATCACCGAGGAGCCGGGCGACGAGCTCGCCGACTTCGAGGAGTACGCCCACCTGTACCGGCTGGCGTGGGGCGAGCCGGCGCTGCGGTGGCTGCTGTCGTGGCTGCCCTCCCTCATGATCTTCGACGACCACGACATCCGCGACGACTGGAACACCTCGGCCACCTGGCGCCGCCAGATGGAGGAGACGAGCTGGTGGCACGGGCGGATCGTGGCCGGCCTCGGCTCCTACTGGGTCTACCAGCACCTGGGCAACCTCTCAGTGGCCGAGCGCGCGGCCGACCCGCTGTGGGCGGAGCTGCAGCGGCGCCAGCAGGCCTCCCCGGGCACCGAGGTGGACCTCACCGACGCGGTCGACGCCTTCGCCGACCGCGCCGACCGGGAGCCCCGCAGCTACCGGTGGAGCTACACCCACCCGCTGGGCCGGTCGCGGCTCGTCGTCGTCGACTCCCGGGCGGCGCGCGAGCTCGACCCAGGCCACCGGTCCATGCTCGACGACGACGAGATGGCCTGGCTGGACGAGCAGCTCACTGGAGACGTCGAGCACCTCCTCGTGGCGACCTCCCTGCCCTTCCTCCTGCCGATGGGGCTGCACCACATCGAGGCGCTGGACGAGGTGGTGGCGCAGGGGCGGCTCGGTGGGCGCCTCGCCCGGGCCGGGGAGTGGCTGCGCCAGGAGCTCGACCTCGAGCACTGGGCCGCCTTCGGCGACGCGTTCTCCGCGGTGGCCCGCATGGTCACCGAGGTGGCCGACGGGCGGCGCGGCGCCCCGCCCGCCTCGGTGCTCTTCCTCTCCGGCGACGTCCACTTCTCCTACGTCACCGAGGTGGACCGCCGCAGCGGCTCGCGGATGCTCCAGCTCGTGTGCTCCCCCATCCGCAACCCGCTCCCCCGCGCGCTGCGGGCCTTCGCCGCGCTCGGCTCGCACGCCGCCCGACCGGTCGGCTCGCTGCTCTACCGGTGGGCGCGCGTGCCCGAGCCGCCGTGGCGCTGGCACGGGATCGCCGGGCCGTGGTTCGACAACAACCTCGCCGTCCTCGAGATCGACGGCGAGCAGCTGCGCACCGTGTGGCTCGGCGGGCGGGCGGTCGGCGCGCCGGAGGGGCGCCCGGACCTCACCGTCGTCGCCGACCTCGCCCTCGACGTGCCGCCCGCCGGGACGGCGCACCGCCGGCCGCTCGCCCGGGTGCACCCGGACGGGCGGCGCGGCCTGCTGGCCCGGCTGCGGCGGTGCACCGGGCGCCGCCGCTGAGCCCTAGGGGCGCGGCCGCGGGACCAGTCGCTGGAGCTGGGTGACGTGCTGGGGCCCGAGCTCCTCGAGGGTGGTGACCTGGAGGAGCTTCATCGTGCGGCGGACCTGGTCGGCGAGGATCGCGATGGCCCGGTCCACGCCCTGGCGCCCGCCGGCCATGAGCCCGTAGAGGTAGGCGCGCCCGATGAAGGTGAAGCGGGCCCCCAGGGCGACGGCGGCGACGATGTCGGCGCCGTTCATGATGCCGGTGTCGATCGTGACCTCGAGGTCGCTGCCGACCTCGCGGACCACCTCGGGCAGAAGGTGGAAGGGAACGGGGGCGCGGTCGAGCTGGCGCCCGCCGTGGTTGGACAGCACGATGCCGTCCAACCCGAGGTCGGCGAGCCGCTTGGCGTCGGCGACCGTCTGCACCCCCTTGACGACGATCGTGCCGGGCCACATGCCCCGGATGGTGGCGAGGTCCTCGTAGTTGATCGAGGGATCCATCGCCGAGTCGAGCAGCTCACCGACGGTGCCGCCGGTGGAGGACAGGGAGGCGAACTCGAGCTTGGGCGTGGTGAGGAAGTCGACCCACCACCACGGCCGGGGCACCGCGTTGGCGACCGTGCGCACGGTCAGCTGCGGCGGGATCGAGAAGCCGTTGCGGGTGTCGCGCAGCCGCGCCCCGGCCACCGGGGTGTCCACGGTGAAGAACAGCGTGTCGAAGCCCGCGGCCGCGGCGCGCTCGACGAGCCCGTAGGAGATCTCGCGCTGCTTCATGACGTAGAGCTGGAACCAGTTGCGCCCGTGGGGGTTGGCCGCCTTGACGTCCTCGATCGACGTCGTGCCCAGCGTGGAGAGCGTGAAGGGGATGCCCGCCGCGCCGGCCGCCCCCGCGCCGGCGACCTCACCGGCGGTGTGCATGAGCCGCGTGAAGCCGGTGGGCGCGATCCCGAAGGGCAGGGCCGAGGGGCCGCCGAAGATCGTCGTGCTCGTGTCCACCCGCGAGACGTCGCGCAGGATCGAGGGGTGGAACTCCACGTCCTGGAAGGCCTGCCGCGCCCGGGCGAGGGACAGCTCGCCCTCCGCGGCGCCGTCGGTGTAGTCGAAGGCGGCCGCCGGGGTGCGCCGCTTGGCGATCGCCCGCAGGTCCTCGATCGTCAGCGCCGCGTCCAGCCGCCGCTTGCGCGCGTCGAGACTGGGCCGCTTGAACTGCACCAGCTCGAGCACCTCGCGCGGGTTGGGGACCTGACGCTTGACCATGAAGACGACCTCCTCGACGTGACTGCGTGCAGACTCTACGGCCGGACCCACGGAGAGCTGACATCGAAGGCCGTGGCGACATCCGCCGTCTCCGCGGGGGTCAGCCCCTCGGCGCGGCCACCGGCCACGATGTCCATGTACTCGTAGCGCGCGCCGGTCTCGGCGTAGTCGATGCGGTCGACGGCGCGGGTCACCAAGTCGTCCGAGCGCGCCATGACCCCGTGCTTGCTCCACAGCACGATCTCGTGCCGGCGCAGTCCGGCGACGTTCGCCGCCATGAGCTGGTCCGAGCCGGGCACCATGAAGTCGAGCACGCCCACCCCCTCGGGCAGCGCGACGACCGACTCCGGCTCCCAGCGCAGGATGCGCCCGTTGAGCGCGGCGTCGTCGCGGTAGGCCGGGATGTGGCTGAGGTAGGTGAGGTGCGGCGGCTGCGCGTGGACGACGGCGTGGAAGAGCAGCCCGCGCCGCGCCACGTGGTCCTCGTGCACCGCGAGGTGGGAGTTGAGCTCGCTGGTCAGCGCGGCGAACAGCCGCCGCGGTGAGCTGTGCAGGGTGCCGGTGAGCCCGCCCTCGTGGACCCGCAGCGCGCCGACGTTCGCCAGCGGGTCCCCGGCGATCTGCCGCAGCCGTCGCCCGGAGCCGGTGACGAGCACGGTGCCGCCGGCCAGCGACGGCGCCGCGAGCGGGAGGGTGACCTCCTCCTGGACCGGGAAGCGGTGGCGCAGCTCGACGTCCCAGCCCAGGTACGCGGAGATGTTCCCGGCGCCGGCCTCGCTGGCGTCGATCTCGCTGATGCGTGAGCCGGCCTCGCCCATGCTGGCGAGGAGGGCGTCGAGCTCCGGGAGCGGTTCGCGCACGGGCATGGTGGCTCCTTGGTCAGTGCTGGTGGGTCGGGGACAGGTGCTGATCGGCGGCCTGCCAGGCCGCAGGATCGCCGGCGGGCCGGTAGCGGCGGGTGGCCGTGGAGGCGGCGACGACCTCGCGCAGGGCGGCCAGGCCGGTGGGCAGCTCACCGCTCGCCTGCGCCTGGACGAGCAGGTTGCCCACGGCGGTGCCCTCGGCCGGCCCGGCGACGACCGGTAGGCCGGTCGCGTCGGCGGTGAGCTGGCACAGCAGCTCGTTGCGCGCCCCGCCGCCGACGACGTGGACGACGTCGACCTCCCGCCCGGCCAGCGCGCCGGCCTGGCGTACGGCGCGGCGGTAGGCGAGGGCGAGGGAGTCGAGGATGCACCGGGCGGCCTGCGCCGGGCCGCGGGGCGCCTCCTGGCCGGCGCGCCGGGCGGCCGCCGCCAGCCGCGCGGGCATGTCGCCCGGCGGCAGGAAGGTGGGGTCGTCGAGGTCGACGACGCAGCCCAGGGCGGGCTCGGCGCGGGCGGCGGCGAGCAGCTCGGGCAGGTCGAGGTCCTGTCCCTCCTCGCGCCAGGCGCGCAGGCACTCCTGGAGCACCCACAGGCCCGTGACGTTGCGCAGGTAGCGCACCGTCCCGTCCACGCCCAGCTCGTTGGTGAAGTTCGCGGTGCGGCTGGCCGCCGTGAGCACCGGCCCGGGCAGCTCGAGGCCCACGAGGGACCACGTGCCCGAGGAGATGTAGGCGGCCCGCGGCGAGCCCATCGGCACGCCCGCAACCGCCGAAGCGGTGTCGTGCGAGCCGACGGTGACGAGCCGTGCCTCCCCCACCCCGAGCTCCGGGCGCAGCCGCCCGACGGCGGTCCCCGGCTCCACGAGGCGGGGCAGCAGCCCGGCCACGTCGCTGCCGGTGAGCGCGGCGAGGCCTGATACGACGTCGTCGGACCACTGCCGGGTGCGCACGTCGACCAGCCCGGTGGTCGAGGCGTTGGTGACCTCGGCGACGAACGCACCGGAGAGCCAGTGCCCCAGGAGGTCGGGCAGCAGGAGCAGCGCCCGTGCCGCGGAGAGCTGCGCGCTGCCGGCCGCCGCGGCGAGCTGGAAGATCGTGTTGAAGGGCTGGACCTGCAGGCCGGTGCGAGCGTAGAGCCACTCGGCCGGCAGGTGCGCGAAGACCCGCTCCGGTACGCCGGCGGTCCGCGCGTCCCGGTAGTGGACGGGGTTGCCCACCAGCGCCCCGTCCGCGTCGAGCAGCCCGTAGTCCACCGCCCACGAGTCGATGCCCACCGAGGTGAGCGGGCCGTGTTCGCGCACCGCCGTCCGCAGCCCCGCGAGGACCTCCCGGTACAGGCCCAGGACGTCGGTGTGGAG
This sequence comes from Georgenia phoenicis, assembly GCF_047302425.1. Classification (NCBI taxonomy): domain Bacteria; kingdom Bacillati; phylum Actinomycetota; class Actinomycetes; order Allobogoriellales; family Allobogoriellaceae; genus Georgenia; species Georgenia phoenicis. The sequence goes on from NZ_CP154855.1 coordinate 2,410,887, forward strand.
CACCTCCCGCTCCCCCGCCGGCACGCCGACCGGCGCGTTGGGGAAGCGGGTGACTTCGGTGGTCTCCAGCCGGCCGCCCTCGAGGCGCCCGACGATGACCCGGCCGCTCGAGGCACCGAGGTCGACGGCGGCGTACACGCTCACCGGAGGAAGGCGGCGGCGACCCCGGAGTCGACCGGGATGTGCAGGCCGGTGGTCTGGGTGAGGTCGGGGCCGGTGAGGGCGAGGACGGCGGCGGCGACGTGCTCGGGGAGCACCTCGCGCTTGAGGAGCGTGCGGCCCGCGTAGTACTTGCCGAGCTCCTCCTCCGGCACCCCGTAGACAGCGGCGCGCTTGGCACCCCAGCCGCCGGCGAAGATGCCCGAGCCGCGGACGACGCCGTCGGGGTTGACGCCGTTGACCCGGATCCCGTGCTCCCCGAGCTCGGCGGCGAGCAGCCGCACCTGGTGGGCCTGGTCGGCCTTGGCGGCGCCGTAGGCGACGTTGTTGGGGCCGGCGAACAGGGAGTTCTTCGAGGCGATGTAGACGATGTCCCCGCCCATGCCCTGGGCGATCATCGCGCGGGCCGCCTCGCGGGCGACGAGGAAGGAGCCGCGGGCCATGACGTCGTGCTGGAGGTCCCAGTCCGCCGTCGTCGTCTCGAGCAGCGGCTTGGAGATCGACAGACCGGCGTTGTTGACGACGAGGTCGACGCCCCCGAAGGCGAGGTTCGCGGCCGCCACGAGCGCCGCGACGGCGTCCTCGTCGGTGACGTCGCCGCCGACGGCGACGGCCCGGTCGGGGCCGCCGAGCGCCTGCGCCACCTCCTCGGCGCCCTCGAGGTTGCGGTCGGCGACGACGACGCACGCGCCCTCCGCCGCGAGCCGCTTGGCGATCGCCTTGCCGATGCCCGACGCCGCGCCGGTGACGAGCGCGACCCGGGTGGCGAGCGTCTTGGGCTTGGGCATCCGCTGGAGCTTGGCCTCCTCCAGCGCCCAGTACTCGATGCGGAACTTCTCCGACTCGTCGATCGGGGTGTAGGTGGAGATCGCCTCGGCCCCGCGCATGACGTTGATCGCGTTGACGTAGAACTCCCCCGCGACGCGGGCGGTCTGCTTGTCCTTCCCGAAGGAGAACATCCCCACGCCGGGCACGAGGACGATCGCCGGGTCGGCGCCGCGCATCGCCGGCGAGTCCGGCTCGGCGTTGCGCTCGTAGTAGGCGGCGTAGTCCTCGCGGTAGGCGGCGTGCAGCTCGCGCAGGCGCGCGACGGCGTCCTCGAGCGGCACGTCGGCGGGCAGGTCGAGGACGAGCGGCTTGACCTTGGTCCGCAGGAAGTGGTCGGGGCAGGAGGTGCCCAGCTCGGCCAGCGCGGCCAGCTTCTCGCGGGAGAGGAAGTCGAGGACGACGGCGGAGTCGGTCACGTGGCCCACCTGCGGGCGGTCCGTGCTCGCCAGGCCCCGGATGACGGGGGCGAGGGCGGCCGCGCGGGCGCGGCGGGCGTCGTCGGGCAGCGGCTCGCGGCCGGGGACGACGGCGCCGAAGGGGTGCCTGCCCTCGGCCGCGAGCCGCTCGGTGCGCTCGGCGATGAAGGCCTCGGCCGTGCGGATGATCTCGAGGGAGTTCGCCTCGCTCTCCTCACTCGTCGCGCCCCACGCGGTGATCCCGTGGCCGCCGAGGACGCAGCCGATCGCCTGCGGGTTGGCCCGCTGGACGGCGGCGATGTCGAGGCCGAGCTGGAAGCCGGGACGGCGCCACGGCACCCACACGACGCGGTCGCCGAAGCACTCGCGGGTGAGCGCCTCGCCGTCGGCGGCGGTGGCGAGCGCGATCCCGGAGTCGGGGTGGAGGTGGTCGACGTGGGGCATCTCGACCAGGCCGTGCATGGCGGTGTCGATGCTCGGGGCGGCTCCGCCCCTGCCGTGGAGGCAGTAGTCGAAGGCGGCGACCATCTCATCCTCGCGCTCGACGCCGGGGTAGACGTCGACGAGGGCGCGCAGGCGGTCCAGGCGCAGGACGGCCAGGCCCGCCTCGGTGAGGGTGCCGAGGTCGCCCCCGGAGCCCTTGACCCAGCACAGCTCGACCGGGCGGCCGGTCACGGGATCGGTCGCGGTGCCCTTGGCGGAGGTGTTGCCGCCGGCGTAGTTCGTGTTGCGGGGGTCGGCGCCGAGCCGGTTGGAACGGGCGATGAGGTCGGACGGGGTGCTCAACAGAATCTCCGTGATGTGTATCGAGGGGAAGAGTGGGTCAGGCGCCCCAGCCGGCCTGGGTGCCGCCGACGCGCTCGGCGGCGATCCGCTCGAGGTAGCCGCTGGCGGCGAAGGTGGCCAGGGGGTCCTCGGGCAGGCCGCGCTCGGCGCGCCACTGCGCGAGGCGGGGGCGGACGTCGGTCCAGAAGGCGTCCATGAGGACGCCGTGGGCCGTGAGGACATCCTGGGCGGCCTGCGCCTCGGCGAGGGCGGCGTGGTCCACCTGCAGCGCCTTGAGCACGGCCTCCTGGACGTTGAGGACCGAGCGGATCTGGCCGGGGATCTTCGCCTCGATGTTGTGGCACTGGTCGAGCATGAAGGCCACCGGCGACCCGGCGCCCAGCCCGCCGCCGCGGAGGACCTCGACGACGATCCGGAAGAGCTGGAAGGGGTCGGCCGCCCCGACGATGAGGTCGTCGTCGGCGTAGAAGCGGGAGTTGAAGTCGAAGGAGCCGAGCTTCCCCAGCCGCAGCAGCTGCATGACGATGAACTCGATGTTCGTGCCCGGTGCGTGGTGCCCGGTGTCGAGGCACACGACGGCACGCTCCCCGAGCGCGGCGACCTGGGCGTAGGCGGTGCCCCAGTCCGGCACGTCGGTGTGGTAGAACGCCGGCTCGAAGAACTTGTACTCGAGGACGAGGCGCTGGTCCTCGCCGATCTGGTCGTAGATCTCGGCGAGGGACTCCGCGAGGGCGTCCTGGCGGCCGCGCAGGTCGTCCTGGCCGGGGTAGTTCGTGCCGTCGGCCAGCCAGATCTTCAGGTCCCGGGAGCCGGTGGCGGCCATGACCTCGAGGCACTGCAGGTGGTGGTCGATCGCCTTGCGGCGGGCCTTCTCGTCGCGGGCGGCGAGGGAGCCGAACTTGAAGTCCTCGTCCTGGAAGGTGTTGGAGTTGATCGTGCCCAGGCGCATGCCGAGGTCCTCGGCGTAGCGGCGCAGGTGCCCGTAGTCCTCCACGGTGTCCCAGGGGATGTGGAGGGCCACCGTGGGCGAGCCACCGGTGTGGCGGTGCACCTGGGCGGCGTCGGCGATCTTCTCGTAGGGGTCGCGCGGCACCCCCGGCTGGGGGAAGACCTTGAAGCGCGTGCCGGAGTTCGCGAAGGCCCACGAGGGCAGCTCGATCTCCAGCTCACCCAGGGTGGTGAGGGCGTCGGTGGCGGTCACGAGTGCGCTCCTTGGGTCGTCGGGGTCACCGGCAGGCCGTTGGCCCGCAGCTGGTCCTCGAGGGAGAAGACCTCCTCGAGCACGGTGAAGGTGCGGTCGGGGCTGGCGTCGCTGACGAAGAACTCCGACATCTCGGCCTGCCACCGGGCGTTGACCTCGGTGGCGGCCATCGCGTCCTGGGCCGCCTCGTAGTCCTCGGTCTCCAGGTACCCGACGAGCACGCCGTCCGGCGAGAGGTGGAGGGAGTAGTTGCGCCACCCGCTGTCGCGCAGGGCCTCGAGCATCTCCGGCCACACCGCGGCATGGCGCTCGCGGTACTCGGCCAGGCGGTCCGGCCGGACCTTCGATATCAAGCAGACACGCATCGTCGCGCCTCCGGTCCTCGGGCGGGCAGGGTCCCCCGCTATGAATCGTTTCATCACACCCTAGAGCGGCCCCTTTTGGCTGTCAACGCTCCGGGCCGCCATTCGGGCCGTTGTCGTGAATCGTTTCACGCCGAGAGGTCACCCCGGCTAGCATCGGGGGTTTCCGTACCCTCCCCCGGAAGGTGAGAGACGTGACCGACCCTGTGCCCGCCCCCAGGACAACGCCCCCGAACGACGGCTGGCCCACCGGCGTCGTCGGCCTCGGCTACGGCGGCGACTACAACCCCGAGCAGTGGCCGGTGGCCACCCAGCTCGAGGACGTCGAGCTCATGCGGGAGGCGGGGGTCAACCTCGTGTCGGTCGCGATCTTCTCCTGGGCGACGATCGAGCCGCGCGAGGGCGAGTACGACTTCGGCTGGCTCGACGACGTCCTCGACCGGCTCCACGCCGCGGGGATCCGGGTCGCCCTGGCGACGGCGACCGCCTCCCCGCCGCCGTGGCTCACCGCCCGCCACCCCGAGATCCTCCCGCGGCTGGCCGACGGCACCGTGCTGTCCCAGGGCGGGCGGCAGGCCTACGCCGTGACGCACCCGCTCTTCCGGAAGTACGCGACGGGCATGGCGGCGCGGATGGCGCAGCGCTACGCGGACCACCCGGCGCTGGCCCTGTGGCACATCGACAACGAGATCGGCTGCCACGTGCCCCGGGACTACTCCGAGGCCGCCGCCGAGGCCTTCCGCGAGTGGCTGCGGGTGCGCTACGGCACGGTGGAGGCCCTCAACGAGGCGTGGGGCACCGCGTTCTGGTCCCAGCGCTACGGCGACTTCGCCGACGTCCAGCCCCCGCGGGTAGCACCCACCTACCCCAACCCCACCCAGCAGCTCGACTTCGACCGCTTCTCCTCCGACGCGATGCTCGACTACTACCGCGACCTGCGCGACACCCTGCGGACCTTCACCCCGCACGTGCCGATGACGACGAACTTCATGACGACGACGTCGATGAAGGGGATCGACTACTTCCGCTGGGCGCAGGAGGTCGACGTCGTCGCCACCGACCACTACACCGGGGCGGACGACCCGGAGCGGGAGATCGAGCTCGCGCTCTCCGCCGACCTCACCCGCGGCGTGGCCGGCGGCCGGCCGTGGATCCTCATGGAGCACTCCACCTCCGCGGTCAACTGGCAGCCGCGCAACCGGCCCAAGGGCCCGGGTGAGATGCTGCGCAACTCCCTCGCGCACGTCGCGCGGGGCGCGGACTCGGTGATGTTCTTCCAGTGGCGCCAGTCGGTGGCCGGCGCCGAGAAGTACCACTCGGCGATGGTGCCCCACGCCGGGACGGACTCCGAGGTGTGGCAGGGCACCGTCGGCCTGGGTCAGGCCCTGCGCGCCCTCGCGGAGGTGCGCGGCTCGCGCGTGCGCGCCGAGGCCGCCATCGTCTTCGACTACGAGGCGTGGTGGGCCGTGGAGCTGGATTCCCACCCGAGCGTCGACGTCACCTACATGGACCGCATCAAGGCCTACTACCGCGAGCTGTGGCGGCGCGGGGTCACGGTGGACGTCGTCCACCCGGGCGCCGACCTGTCCGGCTACCGCCTCGTCGTCGTGCCCACGCTGCACCTCGTGCGCGACGAGCACGCCGCGTCCCTCGCGCGGGCGGCCGAGGCGGGGGCGACCGTCGTCGTCACCTACTTCTCCGGCATCGTCGACGAGCACGACCACGTCCGCCTCGGCGGGTACCCGGGTGCCTTCCGGGAGCTCCTCGGGGTGCGGACGGAGGAGTTCGCGCCGCTGCTCGCCGGGGAGCGCTTCGCCCTCGACGACGGCACGTCGGTGAGCGTGTGGACCGAGAAGCTCCGCCTCGCCGGGGCGACGGCGGTCCGCACCCTGGCGGAGGGACCGCTCGCCGGCACCCCTGCACTGACCCGCCGTGCCGTTGGCTCCGGTGCGGCCTGGTACGAGGCCGCACGCCTCGACGACGTGGCCCTCGGCCGCCTCGTCGACGCCCTCCTCGAGGAGTCGGGCGTGCGCCCCGCCGCCGACGCGCCCGCCGGGGTCGAGGTCGTGCGCCGCCACGGGCCCGAGGCGAGCTACCTCTTCGTCCTCAACCACACCGGCGCCGAGCAGCGCGTGTCCGCGAGCGGGACCGACCTGCTCAGCGGGACCACCCACGAGGGCGAGGTACCCGTGCCGGCGTGGGGCGCCGTCGTCGTCCGCGAGATCTGACGGGGCGCGGTCCCCACCCGAGCGGGTGGGGGCCGCGCCGTCTGCTGCTAGCGGATCAGCGCGAGGAGTGCGGTGGCCTGCCCCCGCAGGTCCGCACGCGCGTCCTCACCGAGCGTGTCGGGGCGCTTGGGGTTGTCCAGGTGCCGCACGAAGCGGTCCAGCGCCGTGGCGGCCGGGCCGGTCCGCCCGCCCTCGAGGTGGCGCTCCGCCAGCTCGGCGGCCTTGGCCAGCTGCTGGGCGATCGGCCCGGCAACCTCCCCGGAGTCGACGTGGGCGTCGACCGCAGCCCGCAGCGCCGCCACCGACGTGATCGGGTCGGCGTCCGGCCCGTACCGGTGGTCGGGCACCGGGACGTCCTGCCAGGCGATGTCCGAGGCGAGGTAGAAGCTCGGGTAGGCCGGCTGGTTGTACGTCGTCTGCTGGCGGGCGACCTCCACGCGGTACTGCGGGTCGTGCATGAGCGTGTGGAGCTTGCGGTCGGTGACCTCCGTGCTCACGTAGAGCCGCACCGCCGAGCTGTCCGCGGTGCGCACGAGCAGCTCCTCGCGCCAGTCGCCGAGGACGTCGGCCACGAGCGAGGGGTTGCCCTTGGTCCCGTTGTTCGTCCGCGTGCCCTCCGCTGCGAGCAGGGTGCCGCGCGTCCAGTCGTCCACCGTCACGTCCTGGTCGCCGGACCCGTTGACGATCTGCGTCGTCATGTCGGCCGCCCAGCGGATCGACTGGTTCGTCCCGGGGATCTGCTCGGAGATGACCTCACCGGTCGGGGTGTGCAGGCCGAGGGCGCCGGAGCCACCCGGCATGCTCGCCCACGACTCGAGGCCGCGGGAGCCGGGGACGACGTCGCCGACCATGCCGCGGCCGGTGTCCCGCCCGGAGTAGGTGCCGAAGATCAGCTCGCCGTCCTCGGCCTGGCGCATCGCCATCCCGTAGGGCGCCCAGGCCCCGCCCTCGTGGACGGTGAAGATCTCCAGACCGGGCCGGTCGGGGTCGATGTCCGCGACGTGCATGGCGTCGCCGTGGCCGTAGCCGGCCCAGGCGCCCGGGTCGGCGCTCTCCGGCGGCAGCTCGGCGAAGGAGCTGTACAGCAGGCTGCCGTCGTGGTCGATGGTCGCGCTGCCGTAGACGATCTCCTGGAAGCCGTCCCCGTCGACGTCGGCCGAGCTCAGCGAGTGGAAACCCTGGGTGGTGATGGAGCCGAACTCCGGGTCGGTGCCGGGGGTGCCGTGCGGGCCGGCGTTGAAGGGGTTGTCCATCGGCGTCCAGCCGGAGTCGACGAACCAGCGCTCGGACAGGCTCGTGCCGTCCCAGTCGTAGGCGACGAGCGTCGAGCGCGTGTAGTAGCCGCGGGCGAAGACGGCGGAGGCCTCGTCGCCGTCGAGGTAGGCGACCGTCGCGAGGAAGCGGTCCACCCGGTTGCCCGGCTCGATCCGCGACATCGCGTAGTCGCCCCACATGAGGCCGTCGTCGTGGCGGCCCGGCTTGTAGTGGATCGTGTCGAGCTCCCGGCCACTAGCGCCGTCGAAGACGGTGAGGTACTCCGGGCCGGTGAGGATGAAGCCCTCGAAGTCGCGCAGCGCGTTGCGCGCGCTCCGTGCCGGGGCGTACACGTCGATGAAGTGGTCGACGAGCGCGGCGGCGTCCGCCTCGGAGAGCGGGTAGTCGTAGGCCGGGGCGATGCCGAAAGCCTCCTCCAGCGTGGCCGGCCACCTCCCGGCGACGACCTCCGGGTGCTCGTGCCAGCCGCGGAACATCCCGACGAGGTGGTCGTAGTAGTCCTCGGCGCTCATCCGGTAGTCGTCGGTATGGGCGTAGCCCGCGGCGACGTCCTCTGCCGGCATGGTGATGTACCGCGCCTCGTCCTCCTGCCCGCCCGCGTAGCTGCGGGTGCCCGGGGCGGTCTTGAGCATGATCTCCGCGCGGCCGTCGCCGTCGAAGTCGTAGACGAGGAACTGGGTGTAGTGCGCGCCCGCCCGGATGTTGACGCCCAGGTCGATCCGGTTGAGCAGGGTGCCGTCGAGCTCGTAGGTGTCGACGTAGACGTTGCCGGTGTAGCCCACCTGGGAGACGTCCTTGGAGTTGGACGGGTCCCACTTGACGACGTACTCGTACTCGCCGTCGCCGTCGACGTCCCCGACGCTCATGTCGTTGGCGGAGTAGGTGTAGGCCTCCCCCGCCGGCGTGACGCCGTCCGCCGGGCGCTGCAGCGGCAGCTCGAGGTAGCCGCCGTCAGCGGGCGTCACGGACTCGCTCGGTCCCGCGCCCTCGGCGGGTTCCACGGTGTACTCGGCGGCGGCACCGCCGTCGGGGTCGAGGTAGTTGGTGCTGTCCTCGACCGTCGCGAGCAGCTCCCCGTCGCGGTGGACGTGGAAGTCCGGCGCCTCGGCGCCGGACTCGGTGTAGGCGCTGACCTCGTCGCCCAGCAGGCGCCAGCTGAGGAAGGTGCCCTGCTCGGTCGACAGGGCGACCAGGCCCCGGTCGAGCTCCTCGAGGCGCGGCCCTCGCCCGTCGTCGGCGGCGGTCGCCGTGCTCACCGTGCCGAGCGCGAGTGCCGCGACGGCCCCCGCGCTCAGCAGCGTGCGCGCCGGGCGGCGCATGTCATGACTCATCATCGAATCTCCCCGTCGTTGGATTGGGTTCAGGACACTTGTGGGACCTCGACGAAGGCGCGGGTCCGGGCGGAGGTGATCGCGGCGTCGATGAAGGCGGCAGCGGCGGCGGCCTGGCGGCCGGGTGCGGGGTTGTCCGCCCGGCCGGCGACGACGTCGGCGAAGGTCCGTGCCGGCTGCCAGGTGCGCTCGGGTTTCTCGTGGGCGGCGGCGATGGTGACGTCGACGCCGTCGGACCGGCGGAGCACCGCGCGCCCGGACATCATGTCCTGGTCGACGACCCCGTGGGTGCCCAGGTACCGCACGGCGTGCCGCTCGGCCCGTCCCGGGCCGGCCATCCCGCTCGAGCTCACGACACCGGTGCCGCCCCCGGTGAGCCGGAAGGCCGCGACGTCGTCGACGTCGACCTCCTGACCGCGGTGGTCGACGAAGGCGGCGACCTCGGCGACCTGCCGGTCGGTGACCCAGCAGACCATGCCCATGACGTGGGTGAGCTGCGTCTGCGCCTGTCCCCCGCCGGTCTCGGCACCGTAGCTCTCCGGGTGCTGGTCCTCGGGTGCGTCGTCAGCGTGCGGCTCGGCCTCCTCCGCGCGGGCGAAGAGCCCGCCGGTGCTCGAGCTGAACTCGGCCATGACCTGGACGAGCTCGCCGATGTCGGACTGCACGGCCTCCCGCACCAGGCGCGCGGCCGGCGTGTACTGGTCGGTGTAGCCGACCGCGAGCTGCAGGCCCGCCCGCTCGGCCCGGGCGACGAGGTCGGCGGCGTCCTGCGCCGTCGTCGTCAGGGGCTTCTCGACGAAGACGTGCCACCCGCGGTCCAACGCCTCCGCGGCGAGCTCGTGGTGGGTGGTGTGAGGGGTCGCGACGAGCACGCCGTCGACGCCGACCCTCTCGAGCTCCGCAAGCTCGGTGACGACTTCCGCGACGCCGTGCCGCTCGGCGAGCTCGGCCGCCCGCTCGCGCTGCGGGTCGCACAGGGCCACCAGCCGCGCGCCGTCGTAGGCGGCCAGCGAGGGGACGTGGTGGTTGGCCGACCACCAGCCCGCGCCGACGACGGCGAGACGCGGCGCGGTCACCGCCGCCCGCCCGCGCGGTACTCGACCCCGACGACGGCCAGGCACAGCAGCCCGGGGACGACGAGGAGCAGCGGCGTGAGCATCCAGACCATGACGCCGCACAGGAGGACGGCGGACAGGAGCAGGACCGAGCCGGCGAGGTCCGCGGTCGACGCGGCGGCGGCCGCGCGGAGGTTCGCACCCCAGTGCCGCTCGCGGGACCAGGACCCGGCCGCCCGCAGGACGACGACGACGGCGCAGGCGGCGACGGCGGCGCTCACGACCCGGACGAGCGTGCCGCCCGGCAGCGCTCCCCCGGCGGCGACCGCGCTGTTGAGGTCGAGGACGAGGAGGAGGGCGAGGAGCCCGAGGGAGACGAGCCAGCCGCCCGAGCGGAGGGCGCGACGGACGTCGGCCCACAGCTCGGCGAGGGAGTCCGGGCGGGCCTCGAGGTGGCGCCGCAGGTGCCCCGCGCCGGCAGCCAGCGCCGGCACGAGCGTGACGAGCGGGAGGCTGAGCACGAAGAGCACCATCCCGGTGAGCAGCACCTCGCTGAAGAAGGCGAATCCCGAGGTGCCGTGCGGCAGCCTCCTGTCCCTCACCGCTCCCACGCTCATCCCTTGAGGCCCTGGGTCGCCACGCCCTCGACGATGTGCCGCTGGAAGAGGATGAAGAAGAGCAGCACGGGCACGAGCGCGAGGACGGCCATCGCCATCTGCGCGCCGTAGTCGGAGACGCTCGTCTGGTCGACGAACAGCCGCAGCGCGATCGGCAGCGTCGCCAGCTCGGGGTTCTTGAGGTAGAGCAGCGGCCCGAAGAAGTCGTTCCAGCTCCAGATGAAGGAGAAGATCGACGCGGTGACGAGGGCCGGCTTCATCAGCGGCAGCATGATCGAGGTGAAGATCCGCACGTGGCCGGCGCCGTCGATGCGCGCCGCCTCGTCCAGCTCGCGCGGCAGGTTGCGCATGAACTGGACCATGAGGAAGACGAAGAACGCGTCCGTCGCCAGGTACTTGCCGATGACGAGCGGGACGAAGGTGTTCACCAGCCCGAGCTCGTTGAAGACGATGTACTGCGGGATGATGACGACGTGGAACGGCAGCAGCAGCGTGCCGATCATCAGCGCGAACCAGATGTTGCGGCCCGGGAAGTCGAGCCGGGCGAAGGCGTAGGCCGTGACCGACGAGGACACGAGCACGCCGACGACGGTGAGCACCGCGAGCACGACGGAGTTCTGCACGAAGGTCCAGAAGGACACCCCGCCGATGCCCTCGAGCGCGGTGAGGTAGTTCTGGCCCGTGCCGTCGGCCGGGATGAGGCTGACGTTGCCGACGATGTCGTTCGAGGGCTTGAAGGACGACATGAGCATCCACAGGCCGGGGTAGAGCACCACGGCCGTGAGGACGAGCATCATGAGGTGGAAGGCGAGCCGCTTCCCGGTGCGTCGGGGCCGGCGTCGCTCGGTCTGCTCCGTGACCGGCACCTGGCCCGCGGGGACCGGCGCGGTGGTCGTTGCCGTACTCACTTCGACTCCCCGCTGTAGTGGACCCAGGCCCGCGAGCTGCGGAACAGGCCGGCCGTGATGAGGCCGACGACGAGAACGAGCACCCACGCCATCGCCGAGGCGTAGCCCATGTCGAACTGCGTGAAGCCCTTGATGTAGAGGTAGAGCGTGTAGAACAGCGTCGAGTCGGCCGGGCTGCCGGTGCCGTTGGAGATGATGAACGCCGAGGCGAAGATCTGGAAGGCGTTGACCGTCTCGAGCAGCAGGTTGAAGAAGAGGACCGGCGAGAGCATCGGGATGGTGATCTTGAGGAACTTGCGCACCGGACCGGCGCCGTCCACCGAGGCCGCCTCGTAGAGCTCGGGCGGGATCTGCTTGAGGCCGGCGAGGAAGATGACCATCGGCGCACCGAACTGCCAGACCGTGAGCAGGATGAACATCGGCATCGTCTTGCTCGGGTCACCGACCCAGCCGCCCCAGTCGAGGCCGACGGAGCGTCCCATCCGGTCGACGATGCCCTCGTCGATGAACATCGCCTTCCAGACGATGGCGACGGAGACGCTCGCGCCGATGAGCGAGGGTGCGTAGAACACCGAGCGGTAGAAGCCGCCGCCCCCGAGCTTGGTGTTGAGGAGCATCGCCACCCCCAGCGCAGCCGCCAGCTTGATCGGCGTGCCGAGGAAGACGTAGATGGCGGTCACCTTGGCGGAGGTGAGGTAGCGCGGGTCGGAGAACATCCGCTCGAAGTTCTCCAGACCGATCCACTCCGGTGGGGAGAAGAGGTCGTAGTCCGTGAAGGCCAGGTACAGCGAGGCCAGCATCGGCAGGGCCGTCAGCGCGAAGAAGCCGATCAGCCAGGGACTGAGAAACGCGTAACCAGCCTTGGTCTCCCGGCCCAGCGGCCGCCTGCCCTTGATCGCAGGCGGCCGCGGGACGGTGACCTGAGGAGGTAGCGCCTCGGTGGGAAGTGCCACGAGTCTTTCCCCTCGTTACGGTGCGGTGGTCAGTTGAGCAGCTGCTCGGCCTCGGCGAACCACGCGTCGACGAACTCGTCCACGGTGATCGACCCGAGGCCCAGCTCCTCCGAGAGGCGCAGGTAGGTGGCCTCGAGGGAGCCGAAGCCCTCGACCGGCTGCGGCACCGTGGCGGTGATGTCGTCCGCGACGGCCTCCTCGTACTCGGCGACCATGGCGTCCACGCCCTCGAGCGTCACACCGTCGCGCTGGGTCTCGGAGGCGGGCAGGCCGCGGCTGGTGCCGAAGATGCCGCCGACCTCGGGGTCGTTGGTGAGGAAGTCGACGAGCAGGGCCGCGGCCTCCGGCTCCTCGCTGTTCGCGGCGACCGACAGGAACATCGCGGGCTTGCTGAACAGCGCCTTCTCGCCGTCCTCGCTCGAGGGCGGCACGAGCAGGCCCATGTCCTCGGTGCCGCTGTCGGCGATCGCGAGGGAGATCATGTTGTCCCAGTTGAACTCGGTGGCCACCTGGTTGTTGGTGAAGCCGGTCTTGGGCGCGAGCTGGATCGTGCGGTCCGTGGGGAAGGTCTGGCCGCCCTCACGGAGCTCGGCGGTGGACTCGAGCCACTCGGCCATGTCCTCCTCGGTGAAGGCGATGCCCTCGTCGTTGAAGACCTCGTTGCCCTGCTGGGTCATGTGCAGCGCGAACATCCAGAAGACGCCGCTGTAGTCCATGCCGCCGTAGAGCTGGGGGTCCAGCCCGGCGCCAGCCTCGGAGGCGGCGGTGATCCACTCGTTGTACTCCGACCACGTGTAGTCCTCGGAGGGGACCTCGACGCCGAGCTGGTCGAGCACGGTCTGGTTGTAGTGGAGGGAGAGCACGTTGGTGCCGGTGGGGATGGCGTAGGTGGCCTCACCGAGCTGGCCGGAGGCGAGCACCGTCTCCTCCATGGCGGAGACGTCGATGTACTCGTCGAGGTAGGGCTCGAGGTCGAGGAGCTGGTTGCGCTCGCCGAACTGGCGCAGGTAGGACAGGTCCATCTGGACGATGTCCGGGAGGCTGGAGCTCGCGGCCTCGGTGGCGCGCGCGGGCCAGTAGTCGTTCCACGCGGCGAAGTTCAGCTGGACGTCGATGTTCGGGTACTCCTCGTTGAAGAGGTCGATCGACTCCTGGTAGCGGGCCGCGCGGTCGTCGTTGCCCCACACCGTCATCGAGAGGGTGACCGGCTCCTCGGTGTCGAACTCCTCGGCGGGAGGGGCGTCCTGGCCCTCGCTGTCGCCGCCGCCACAGGCGGCGAGCAGCAGGGCGGTGGCGGCAGCCGCCGCCGGGATCGTCATAGCTCTGCGCTTCATCGGTGAGCCTCTCTGCTCTCAGGCGCCGTCGGGGGGAGTCGGGCGCCGGTCTCAACGGCGTAGGTGAATCGGTACAAGCGAGTGTACCGGCCCGACTGAATCGTTACAACACTCTGGGCGAGCGCTTACCGCCCGGACGTGCCGTCGGCCCCGCCGGGCGGGCACCGGCCTCTCGGGCCGGTGCCCGCCCGGCGGGGCCGGCGGGAGCGGGGTCAGAAGTCGAAGTCGTCGATGTTGTCCGCGTTGAAGCGCGTCGGCGGGCCGAGGACGATGACGCCGTCGGGGCCGACGGTGTACTCCCCCAGCTCACCGGCGGTGAAGGTGTCGCCCTCGCCGCTGATCATCCCCGAGGCAAGCGCCGCGCCGGTCCAGGCGGCGAGCTCGCCGAGGGCGCCCGGGTCCCACAGCGCGAACTCGGTGACGGTCCCGTCCTCGACGTACTCGCGCATGTCGTTCGGCGTGCCGAGGCCGGTGACCGCGACGTCGTAGTCCGAGCCCTGGACGTAGCGCGCGGCGGCGAGGATGCCGACCGTCGTCGGGGCGACGATGACCTCGAGGTCCGGGTAGGACTGGAGCAGGCCCTGGGTCTCGGCGAAGGACTTCTCGTCCTCGTCGTCGCCGTAGGCGGTGGCGACGAGCTCGAGGTCCGCGTAGTCGGGGTTGTTCTCGAGCTCCTCCTCCATCACGGCGATCCACGCGTTCTGGTTGGCGGCGTTGGCGGTCGCGGACAGGACGGCGATCTGGCCGTCCCCGTCGGCCTGCTCGGCGGCCATCTCGACGAGCGCCTTGCCGACCTCCTCGTTGTCCACCTGGCTGACGAACAGGTCGCGGCAGGAGGGGTCGACGTCGGAGTCGAAGGTGACGATCGCGGCGCCCCCGGCGCTGGCCTGGTCCAGGGAGGAGCACAGCGCGTTGGGGTCGTTGGCGGAGAGCAGGATGGCGTCCACGCCCTGCTGGGAGAGCGTGTCGATGTAGCTGACCTGCGAGGAGGCCGAGGCGTCCGAGGGGCCGGTGTACTCGTAGGTGCCGCCGAGCTCGGTGACCACCGCCTCCGCCCCCTCCGAGGAGGTCTCGAAGTACGGGTTGTTCACCGACTTCGGCAGCATGGTGATGGCCAGGCCCTCGGCGAAGTCCTCGGCCTGCTCACCGGATCCCTGAGTCTCCTCCGCGGGGCCGCCGGTGTCCTCCTCCACGCTGTCCTGCGTGGTGCCGCCGCAGGCGGTGAGGGCCAGGGCCAGGCCCATGGCCAGGGCGACGGAGCGTCGTTGCGTCCTTGTCATGGCACTTCCTTTCATCGTGCCGCGGGTGCGGCGCTGGGGGCGGGCGGGCGGCGTCGGCGCAGAGCGCGGCGGCCGCGGGCCAGCAGGTTGGGCAGCAGGACGGAGATGATGAGCAGGGAGCCGGTGACGACGGTGAGCGCCTCGGTGGAGATCCGCTCGAGCCGCAGCGCGTTCTGCAGCGACATGAGCAGGACGACGCCGGCGAGCACGCCGGGCAGCGAGCCCTTGCCGCCGAAGATCGACACCCCGCCGAGCAGCACGGCCGCGACGACCGTGAGCTCGAGCCCGAAGGCGTTGTCGCCGCGGGCACTCGCGTAGCGCATCGTCCAGAAGGCGCCGACGAGTCCGGCGACCGCGCCGGAGGTGACGAAGAGCAGGAAGCGGGTGCGCCGGACCCGGATGCCC
This sequence comes from Georgenia phoenicis, assembly GCF_047302425.1. Lineage (NCBI taxonomy): Bacteria > Bacillati > Actinomycetota > Actinomycetes > Allobogoriellales > Allobogoriellaceae > Georgenia > Georgenia phoenicis. The sequence goes on from NZ_CP154855.1 coordinate 2,426,025, forward strand.
GCGTACGCGGCCGCGGTGGCGTTGGCACCGATCGCGTAGATCGCGCGGCCCGCGGGGGTCGCGTGGAGGACGACGGCGAACACGGCGGCCAGCACGACGAGGGCGGGCAGGATGTTGGGCATCCACCCGACCGAGCCGATGGTCCAGCCGGTGAAGGAGCGCGGGAAGGAGGCGACGGCGCTGTCCCCGAGCAGGACGTAGGACAGCCCCCGGTACAGCGCGAGGGTGCCGATGGTGACGGCCAGTGCGGGCAGCCCGAGCCCGGCGACGAGGGCACCGTTGACCGCGCCGAGCACGGCACCGAGGACGACGGCGAGCACGAGGATCGTCTCGAGCGGCAGCCCCGCGTTCCACATGACGCCGATCGCGCTGGAGGTCAGCCCGACCATCGAGGCCACCGACAGGTCGATGTCGCCGGTGACGATGATGAGCGTCATCGGCAGGGCGAGCACGAGGATCGGGGCGAGGTCGAGGACGAGGAAGCCGAGGTTGCGCGCGGTGCCGAAGTGCTCGACCCCGAGCGAGGCGGCGACGAGGAATACGAGGGTGACCGCGATGATCGCGGCGTCCCAGCCCAGCCCCCGGCGGCCGCGGCGCACCGGGGCGGTGGGAGCGGTGTCGGCGGTGCGGGGCGAGGTGTCAACCGACATGGGAGGCCTTCCGTGACGCCGCCGCGGTACGGACCGCGACGATCCGGTCGAGCGCGATGGCGCCGATGATGAGGGCGCCGACGATGGCGCGCTGCCAGAACTGGTCGATGCCCAGTGTGGGCAGGGCGTTGTTGATGACGGTGAGGAGCAGCGCACCGAGGGCGGCGCCGAGCACGGTGCCGCTGCCGCCGAAGATCGCCACGCCGCCGACGACGACGGCGGCGACGATGTCGAGCTCGAGCCCGTTCCCGGCGGAGGCGTCGACGGTGCCGTAGCGGGCGGCGTAGAGCACCCCGCCGAGCCCGGCGAGCAGCCCGGCCGTGACGTAGGCGGTCATCAGCCGGCGGGTGGCCGGGATGCCGGCGAGCGTGGCGGCCTCGGGGCTCGAGCCGAGCGCGTACAGGTCGCGGCCGGCCCGGTAGCGGCCGAGGAAGACCCCGACGGCGACGACGGCGAGGACCGCGATGAGCGTGAGGTAGGGCAGCCCGAGGACCCGCCCGGTGCCGAAGTCGAGGAAGCCGCGCGGCATGTCACCGGCACTGATCCGGGAGCCGCCCGCCCAGAAGTACACGACCCCGCGGAAGAGGTAGAGCGTGCCGAGGGTGGCGACGAGCGGCGGCACGCCGCCCCACGTCACGAGGGCACCGTTGACCACGCCGCACAGCGCGCCGATGAGGACGCCGAGGAGCACGGCCACCGGGACCGCGAGCTCGTACTCGCTCATGAAGGTCGCGGTGCCGAAGGCGGACAGCCCGAGCACCGAGCCGACGGACAGGTCGATGCCGCGGGTGAGGACGACCATCGTCATGCCCGAGGCGAGGAGGACGGTGATCGCGGCGGCGAGGAGGATGTCGCGGACGCTCTGCCCGGACAGGAAGCGCGGGTTCACCGCGGCGGTGACACCGACGAGGATCGCCAGCGCGAGGACCAGGCCGAGGATGCGGGCGCCCAGGAGCAGCCGCAGGCGACGGACCCAGACGTCCTCGCGAGGGGGGACGACGGCGGGCGGAGGGGACGTCGTCGTCGTCATGCTGCCTCCACGGCGGTTCCGGCACGGATGATGGTCTCCTCGGTGGCCTCGGCCCGGGGGATGTCGGCGGCCAGGCGGCCCTCGCGCATGACGAGGACGCGGTCGGCCATGCCGAGCACCTCGGGCAGCTCGGAGGAGACCATGAGGACGGCGACGCCGCGGGCGGCGAGCGCGGACATGAGGCGGTGGACCTCGGCCTTGGTCGCGACGTCGATACCGCGGGTGGGCTCGTCGACGATGAGCACCTTGGGCTCGGTCGAGAGCCACTTCGCCAGCACGACCTTCTGCTGGTTGCCGCCGGAGAGCGTGGCGACCGGGTCGCTGAGCCGGGAGAAGCGGGTGTGCAGGCGCTCGGCCCATTCCTGGGCGGAGCGGCGCTCGCTGCGGCCGGTGAGCACGCCGAGCCGGGACAGGGCCCGGGCGCGCGGCAGGGTGATGTTGCGCTGGATCGACAGGTCGAGGACGAGGCCCTGCTGCCGGCGGTCCTCAGGGACGAGCACGAGCCCCGCGGCCATCGCCGCCCGGGGTCGGTTCGGGGGCAGGGTGCGACCGGCGACCCGCACGGTCCCGGCGTCGCGTGGGTCCACCCCGAAGACGCTCTGCACCACCTCGGAGCGGCCGGAGCCGACGAGGCCGGCGAGGGCGACGATCTCCCCCGCCCGCACCTGGAAGGAGACGTCGGCGAAGATGCCGGTGCGGGTGAGGCCCTCGACCTCGAGGACCACCTCGCCCGGCTCGAAGTCCTCCTTGGGGAAGAGGGTGGACAGGTCGCGGCCGACCATCCGGCGGACGAGCTCGTCGGTGGTCACCTCGCTCATGAGGTCGGTGGACACGTGCCGCCCGTCGCGCATGACGGTGACCCGCTGGCACAGGGCCTCGACCTCGGCGAAGCGGTGGGAGATGAAGAGGACCGCCGCCCCCTCCTCGCGCAGGCCGCGGACGACGGCGAAGAGCCGGTCGACCTCGACGCCGGACAGCGCGGCGGTGGGCTCGTCCATGACGAGCACGCGCGCGCCGACGGACAGCGCCTTGGCGATCTCGACGAGCTGCTGGTCGGCGATCGACAGGCCCCGGGCGGGATGGTCGGGGTGGAGCGGGACGCCGAGGCGGTCGAAGAGCTCGGTGGCGGCGGCGTTCATCGCGGCGCGGTCGATCGTCCCGGCGCGCCCGCGCGGCTGGCGGCCGACGAAGATGTTCTCGGCGACCGTGAGGTCGGGGAAGAGCGTGGGCTCCTGGTAGATGACGGCGACGCCGGCGGCCATCGCGTCCGAGGTGCTGCGGAAGGTCGCGGGCGCCCCGTCGACCGTGAGGGAGCCGGAGTCGGGCTGGTGGACGCCGGCGAGCACCTTGATGAGCGTCGACTTGCCCGCCCCGTTCTCACCGACGAGGGCGTGCGCCTCGCCGGCGTAGAGCTCCAGGCGGGCGCCGCGCAGCGCCTGCACGGCGCCGAAGCTCTTGGTCACGCCCTCGAGGGCGACGACGGGGCGCGGAGACTCGTTCTGCTCGGACATCGGTGTCCTCACTGGTGATCGTATGAATCGGTTCAAGCAGTGCTGCGACCTTACTCACACGCCCCGCTTTGCGTCAACGGTCCGCCTCGGAACCGGACACCGGGAGCGTCCCCGCTTGTAACGTTTGCATCATGGCCAGCACACGCGCGAGCATCCGGGACGTCGCCTCGCTCGCGGGCGTCTCCGTGGGCACCGTCTCCAACGTCCTCAACCACCCCGAGCGGGTGTCCCCCACGACCCGGACCCGCGTCGAGGACGCCGTCGAGAAGCTCGGCTTCGTCCGCAACGAGTCCGCGCGGCAGCTGCGCGCCGGCAACAGCGGGATGATCGGCCTCGTCGTGCTCGACGCCGGCAACCCGTTCTTCACCGACGTCGCCTTCGGGGCCGAGCAGGTCATCACCGACGCGGGCTACTCGCTCATGCTCGCCAACAGCGGCGAGGACCCCCAGCGCGAGGCCCGCCACTTCGGTCTCTTCGAGCGCATCCGGGCCGAGGGCGTGCTCGTCTCCCCGGTCGACGCCACGAGCGGGGCACTGGCCCGGCTGCGGGACCGGGGTGTGCCCGTGGTCCTCGTGGACCGGGGCACCGAGCTCACGCACGAGTGCTCCGTCGCGGTGGACGACGCCGCCGGCGGCCGGCTGGCCACGGCCCACCTGCTCGAGCAGGGCCACCAGCGCATCGCCGTCGTCGGCGGCCCCGAGACGCTGCGCCAGGTGACCGAGCGACGCGCGGGTGCGCAGGAGGCGGTGGCCGGCTTCGCCGACGGCAACGGCCGCTGGGCACGCCTGCAGGTGGTGCCCACCAGCGCCCTGACGATCGCGGAGGGCCACCGCGTCGGCACCGAGATCGCCGAGATGCCGGCCGACGAGCGACCGACCGGTGTCTTCGCCCTCAACGACCTGCTCGCCCTCGGGCTCCTGCAGAGCCTGACCCTTGCCGGCCTGCGGGTGCCGGAGGACGTGGCGATCGTCGGCTACGACGACATCGCCTTCGCCGCCGCCGCCACCATCCCGCTCAGCTCGGTCCGCCAGCCGCGCGACGACCTCGGGCGCCGGGCCGCCGAGCTGCTCCTCGAGGAGGTCCGCGGGGCGGACGACCACGAGCACCAGCACGTGCTCTTCAGCCCCGAGCTCGTCGCGCGCGCCTCCACGCTCGGCCGCTGACGGTCCGGCCGGCGACGCGCCCTCACCGCGCCGGGTGACCTACCGTCGAGGCCATGACCCGCACCTTCCAGCGCATGCTCCTCGCTGGGCGCGACGCCGACCGCCTCGCCGCCGACCTCGCCGAGGCGGTCCCGGCGGTGACAACCCGCACCGTGCGCCACGGCGCGCTCTCCGCCGAGGACGCCGCCTGGGCCGACAGTTACACCGGCTTCACCGTCCCGCCGAACCTCGGGGACTCCGCAGTGCGGTGGGTGCACCTGCCGATGGCGGGCGTTGACCGCGTGGTCGCGGACCTGCGCGGCCGCGACGTCGTCCTCACGCGGACCGTCGGCGGGATGCCGCAGGCGATCGGCAGCTACGTCCTGGCGCACCTCCTCGCCGAAGCCTGGCGGCTGCGCGAGTACGACGCCCAGCAGGCGCGGGCGCAGTGGCAGCCACTCGAGCCGGTGCGGACCACGGGCCGCACCGTCGTCGTCCTCGGCACCGGGGAGATCGGCAGCGGCGTGGCCCGCGTCGTCCGCGCGGCCGGGTACCGCGTGATCGGCGTCAACACGCGGGGCACCGCGGCCGCCGACTTCGACGACGTCGCGGCCCTGGCCGACGCCGGCCCGCACCTCGCCACGTGCGCGGCTCTCGTCAACGCCCTCCCGCTCACCGACGGCACCCGCGGCCTCGTCGACGCGAGCGTGCTCGACCGGCTGGACGGCGCCATCGTCGTCAACGTCGGGCGCGGTGCCACGCTGGTGGCCGACGACCTGCGCGCAGCCCTGGACGGTGGCCGGGTGCGCCGCGCGGTGCTCGACGTCCACGAGACCGAGCCGCTGCCGGCGGAGGACTGGCGCTGGTCCCACACGGCGGTCACCGTGACGCCGCACGTGTCGGGGCCGACCATGCCGGAGGACGTCGTCGAGGCCATCGTCGCCGCCCACGCGGCGCTGGCGGAGGGCCGCCGGCCGGCCCACGCCGTCGACCTCGGGCGGGGTTACTGAACGGGGCTCACAGCTCCTTCTCGGCGAGCTCGCGGAACTCGTCGGGCACGCCCGCGGAGTGGCCCATTGCCGCGGGGAGGTAGCCGACGGCGGAGCGGCCGAAGCGCTCGCGGGCGGCGTCCATCGACCGGTCCAGGGCCCATCGGGCGGCGCCAGTCTCCGAGCCGGGGCGCCACGGGTCGGGCGGCGGGAGCTCGAGCTCGAGCTGGATGGCTGCCTGCGTGGTCAGCTTGGACACCGAGATGCCCAGCAGGGTGATCTCGGGACGCTCGGCCTCCTCCTCGTCGATCGCCTGCCAGGCCAGCCGCTCGGCGACCTCGGTGAGGGTGAGCGTGGCCGAGACCGGTCCGGGCAGCGTGTGGGCGCGGGTGACCGAGCGCATGGCGGGGAACCGCACCCGGACCGTCACCGTGCGTCCGGCCAGGTCCTTGGCGCGCAGCCGGCCGGCGACGCGTTCGGCCAGGCCGCTGAGCACCTCGCGCACGAGCTCGCGGGTGGCCGGGCGGCGCCCGATGGCCGACTGCGCCCCCACGGACCGCGCCCGGGTGGAGGTGCTCACGCGCCGGGGGTCCTCGTTGTGCGCGAGGCTGTGCAGGGTCCCGCCCGTGGCGCGGCCGAGGTAGCGCTCCATGGCGGAGCGCTCGGTGCGGGCGAGGTCGCCGATGGTGTGGATCCCGCGGTCGGACAGGCGCTGCTGCGTCACCGGCCCGACTCCCCAGATGAGACCGACCGGCAGCGGGTCGAGGAAGTCCCGCTCGTCGTCGGGTTCGACAACGACGAGCCCGTCCGGCTTGGCGACCTGCGAGGCGATCTTGGCCAGGTGCTTGGTGCGGGCGGCGCCGACCGAGATCGGCAGACCAACCTCGGCGCGGACACGGTGGCGCAGCGTCGCGCCGATGGCGGCGGGCGGGCCGAAGAGGTGCGTCGAGCCGGAGACGTCGAGGAAGGCCTCGTCGATGGAGATGCGCTGGACGACGGGCGTGACGTCGCGGAGGATCGCCATGACGTCGTCGGCGATGGCCTGGTAGCGGTGGAAGGAGCCACGCACGAAGACGAGGCCCGGGCACAGCTGCGCCGCCTTCCACCCGGCCATCCCGCCCTGGACGCCGTGGGCCTTGGCCTCGTACGACGCGGCGAGGACGACTCCCCCGCGGTCGCTGCCACCCACCGCGATGGCCCGCCCGCGCAGCGCGGGCTGGAGCAGCTGCTCGACGGAGGCGTAGAACGCGTCGAGGTCCGCGTGGAGGATGGTCGGCCCGGTGGTGGACACAAAGCCAGCATACTCGAACAGGCGTTCGATCCGCCGGTCGTCGAAGTGCCAGCGTGCGACCCGTTACCGCGGCGTAGGCACCAGCGCCGCGTACTCGCTGAGAAGTCGTCGAAGGAGCGCGGAGTAGGGAGTCCAGGAGAACCGGAGCGACAGGGGTGGCGCGAGACCGTCGTGCTCGACGTCGAAGCGGTCGTCGTCCTGCCAGCCGATGTCCCGCCACTCCACCGCGTCGTCGCCGATGACCAGCTCCGCGGTCAGTGCACCGCAGCTGATGTTGGCGCACCCCGCGCAGGAGAGCAGCACCACACGAGCGTCGGGAAGCTCCGTCGGCCCGTCGCCGAGGAGGCTTCGCAGACTCTTGACGGCCAGCTCCGGCCAGAAGCCGTCCGACCGGAGGGGAGGGTGCTCAGCCGGGAGGTCCGCCTCGTCCGGCCAGCCCGACCGCTGCGCGATGACCTGCCGCAGAGACACGCCGTCGATCGTCCAGTCGCTGACGGTGCGTTCCTCGACCGACACCCTCTGCCGGAACAGTCCTCGGACGTGCGTGATCTGTGTTGTCGTGGGGCGTGCGCCGAGGACGTTGGCTGCGGCGCCGGCGGGCACGCCGAGCTCAGCCACGAGAGGTCCGGCGCGCGGCGCGGTGGCTCGTGCGAGGCGTCGGCTCCGGCAGACCGACGAGTTCCCGGAGCCGGGCCGCGTGGCGCGCGACGACCGCGCGACGGCCCAACAGCCCGTAGGCCGTCACCTCTCGACCGGACGTCAGGGTGAGCCTCACCGTCGTCCACCACCAGCTGGGCCAGGAGCTGCCGCCGAGACGACCGTCGTAGTTGACGACCCGAACAGCGACGACGTCGGCACGGGAGAGGCGGTGGGTCCACTCGAGGTTCCGCACGACGACGGTCTCCTCGCGGACGGTCACGCCGAGCGCGCACGCTCGGGTGGCCAGTGCGACGGCGCCGACCATGAATCCGACGGGGATCGCCTCCCATCGCCCGGCGCCCGGGAGCTCCGGGTCGTACACGCCCATGAGGGTCGCGCCGGCGAACAGCACCGCCACGGCGACGAGGAACACCTGGTACCCACGTGTCCGGACGGCTCCCACGCGGCTCATCATGGCAGAGCGTTCACGGCTTCCCGACTGCTACACTGTGCCGGTGCCCGTCGACATCAGGTCAGTGCTGCACCGCGTCGTCGACGAGGTCTTCGACGACGTCTCCTTCGGCAAGATGGCGGACGACGATGAGGCACCGCGCGGCTACGGCATACGACTGCGCAACAGTGCCGGCGCTCACGCGCCGGAGCGCCACGCCTTGATCACAGCGAACAACGAGCGGTTCGGCGCTCACCTCCTGGACCTCGACGTGGGCGCCATCCGCTTCGACTACGACGATGACGAGGTGGGGAAGGAAGCCGAGCTCCGGGACCTTGCCGTCCTCGTGCGGGCCTACCTGTATGGCGCGGGAGACGTGACATACCGACGAAGCCTCGTCCGGCGGCGGCCCTTGCCCGTGCTGACGATCGACGCAGGTGGCATCCAATGGCGCCTCGGCCGGCACGTGAGCTCGTGGCTCGAGCTCTGAGCCCACCCGGCACGTCCCAGCACGTCAGGCCCGCCGCGGCCCGCTGCGGATGAACGCGAGGAGGTTCTCCGGGCGCGCCCTCTCCTCCTCCCAGCGGGACTCGATCCACCACGTCGCCCCGGCGTCGGCGAGCTCGCGGACGCGACTCATGGCGGCCGCGTCGTCCAGCACGCCCTCGACGACGACGTCGAAACCCGCTCCCCCGTCCTCGCGCCGCTCGGCCGCGAGCGCCCGGATGTCGGTCACCATCTGCGGGGTGACCGGCTCGCCCGGCCCGCCCATGGGCTGGGGCAGGACGCCGTCCCACCGCAGCGCCCGGCTCATCGAGCGCGTGGAGGGCCACGCCCCCACCACCCATACCGGGACGCGGGGCTGCTGCACTGGCCGCGGCCGGAAGACGAGGTCCTCGACCCGGTGGTGGGTGCCGGCGTAGCTGAAGGGCTCCCCGCGCCAGGCGAGGTCGAGGATGGCGAGGGAGTCGTCGAGGAGCTCGGCGCGGGTGCGCCGCTCGGTCGGTGCGCCGGAGACGCGGCTGAACGCGCCGTCGTCGGCCGCTCCCAGGCCCACGGGCATGACGAGACGCCCGCCGGAGAGGTGGTCGACGGTGATCGCCTCGCGCGCCACTTTCCACGGGTGGCGCCGGGCGAGGGCGAAGACCATCGCGCCCAGCCGGATGCGGCTGGTGGAGACGGCGACCGCCCCGAGCAGCGCCCACGGGTCGTAGGTGTCCATCGTCCCGACGCTGATGCCGTCCCAGGTGAAGAAGCCGTCCCAGCCGGCCTCCTCGGCGGCGACCGCCATCTCCAGCACCTGCTGGGCGGACCCGAAGGACGCGACGACGCCGTACCTCATGGCCCGACGCTACTCGCGCGGCCCTGGCCAGAACAGGGCCGGCGGAGGATCATGGGTGCATGGGACGCATCGTCGCGCTGCCCGCTCGGGGCGAGGTCGTCGCGGACGTCCGCGGCGGCGGCCGGGCGCTGCGCGTGTCGTGGCACCACGACGCCGGCGTCGCCGTCCTCTCGCTGTGGCACGGCGACGTGTGCACCGGCACGGTCCGCGTCGCCGCCGAGGACGTGCCTGCGCTGGTCGCCGCGCTCACCGAGGGGCTCGCCGCCGGCTACGAGCCGGCCGCCCGGTCCGCGAGCCCCACCGGCTGAGTGTCGGTCCGCCCTGGCACAGTGGGCGCGTGACCGCCCAGCTCCGCATCGAGATCCACCCGGAGGCGTCCGCCCACCCCGCGGCGTGGCCCGACACCGTGCCCGCCGTCGCCCACCTCCTCGAGCACGGGCTGGAGATCCCGCCGGGCGTCACCTTCCTCGTCGGGGAGAACGGGGCGGGCAAGTCGACGATCGTCGAGGCCGTCGCGGAGGCGCTCGACATCCCCGCCGACGGCGGGTCCACCGACCACGTCGGCGGCGCCGAGCGCGGGCACGCCACCGACCGCTCCGACCTCGGCCGGCGCCTGCGCCCGGTGTGGCGCGACCGCGCGGCCTGGCGCCGCGGCTTCTTCCTCCGCGCGGAGACGATGCACCGCTTCGTCAGCTACCTCGAGGACGCCTCCGCGCCGGCCGGTGCGCCGCCGTCCCCCCACGACCTCCACCAGCTGAGCCACGGCGAGTCCTTCGTCGAGATGCTCACCGGCAGGTGGGTGCGCACTGCCGGCGTCGTCCTGCTCGACGAGCCCGAGTCCGCGCTGTCCTTCACGACGTCCCTCGCGCTCCTCGACGTGCTCGCCCTGCTCGCCGAGGGCGAGCGGCACGTCCTGTGCGCCACCCACTCCCCGATCCTCACCGCGCTGCCCGGCGCCCGGGTCCTCCAGCTCGACGAGGACGGCATCACGCCGGTCGCGTGGGAGGACCTCGAGGTCGTGCGCCACTGGCGCGGCTTCCTCGAGGCCCCCGGGCGCTACCTGCGCCACCTCACCGGCTGAGGCCGCTCATCCGGCCTACGGGTCGTCCGGGTGCTCGGGCTCCTCACCGCCGGGCACGACGGCGACCGACACCTTGGCCCGGGAGAGCACGCCCTGGCTCACCGAGCCGAGCATGAGGCCGGTGAAGCCGCCCAGGCCGCGCTTGGCGACGACGAGCAGGCTCGCCCCCTCCGCCTCCTCGACGAGCGCCGCCTCCGGGTGGCGGCGCAGCACCCGCAGCTCGATGTCGAGCCCGGGGTGCTCGGCCGCGACCTCGTCGACGGCGCGGCGCGCTGCCACGGTGGCCTGCTCGGACCTGGCGACGAGGTCGGCGTACCAGTCGCCCGGGGGCGCGCCCATCGGCAGCTCGACGTACTCGGCGCGCACGGCTCGCACCGGGGCGCCGGTGGCGGCGGCGTGCGCGACGGCGAAGCGCAGCGCCTCCGCGGCGGCGGGCGACCCGTCGACGCCGACGACGACGGGCCCGCTCGCGGCGGGGCCGCGGACGACGACGACCGGGCAGCGGGCGTACATCGCCACCTGCTGGGACACCGAGCCGACGATGAGGCCGGTGACACGCCCGTGGCCCCGGGCGCCGAGGACGAGCATGGCGGCCTCCCGCGAGGCCTTGATGAGCTCGGGCGCCGCCCGGCCCACCCGCACCTCGGTGGTGACGGTGAGCGAGGGGAACGCCTCGCGGGCCGCACCCGCCGCCCGCTCGCACACCTCGCCGCCGATCTCGAGCGGGTTGGCGGTGTCGAGCACCGCGACGTACCCGCCCACGGCGTGGAGGTGGACGAAGGCGTGGACGACGTGGAGCGTGGTGCCGCGGCGGTCGGCCTCGGCGGCCGCCCACAGGACGGCGGTGTCGGCGAGCGAGGAGCCGTCGACCCCGACGACGATCGGGCGGTTCATCTCTGACGGACTGGTCATGGTCATCGCCTCCCACCTCCTTGATACCGCGTCGGAGGGCCGCAGGGCGAGGACCTTGGGCCCGGGGCCGCTACGGCCTCCCGGCGGCGTGCTCGCGGCGCAGCGCCAGGGCCTCGCGGGCCTCGGCCATCTCGTCCCAGTCGATCGTCTCGGTGTCCCGCTCGAGGGTGGCCTCCGGGCCCTTGCCGGCGAGCACGACGGTGTCCCGCGGGCCCGCCTGGCCTACCGCGTGCCGGATGGCCTCGCGCCGGTCGCCGATGCTGACGAAGTTCGAGCGCCCGGCCTCGCGGGCGCCGCGCTCCATCTCGGCGAGGATGTCGGCCAGCGGGGTGTCGCGGTGGTCCTCCTCGGTGAGGACGGCGACGTCCGCCATGCGGGTGGCGACCTCGCCGAGCGGGGCGCGCTTGGAGGGGTCGCGGGGGCCGCCGGCAGAACCGATGACCACCCACAGCCGCTCCTCCGTCGTCACCCGCACGGTCGCCAGCGCCTTGTCGAGGCTCGGTGGGGTGTGGGCGAAGTCGACGATGACGCGCGGGTCGCCGTCCTGCCGCTCGGCCATCTCCATGCGGCCGGGCACGCCCGGGAAGGTGGCCAGCCCCGCGACGAGCTCCTCGAGCGGGACGCCCGCGGCGTGCACGCCGGCCATGGCGGCCAGGGCGTTGGCGACGTTGAAGCGGCCGATCATCGGCAGCACCGCCGTCGCCGAGCCGGCGGGGGTGTGGACGGTGAAGCGCAGGTCGTCCGGCCCCTCGACGACGTCCTCGGCCCGCCAGTCGGCCTCGCGGCCCTCCGCGCTGTAGGTGGTGCGGCTCGGGGCCATCGGCAGCAGCTGCTCGGTCCACGGGTCGTCGGCGTTGAGGACGGCGTGGCGGGCGCGCTGGACGAGGAGGGACTTGTCGGCGAAGTACTGCTCCATCGTCCCGTGGAAGTCGAGGTGCTCCCCCGTGAGGTTGGTCCAGATCGCGACGTCGAAGTCGACGCCACGCACGCGGTCGAGGGCGAGCGCGTGGGAGGAGGCCTCGACGACGGCGTCCGTGGCGCCGTCGTCGACCATGTCACGCAGGATCTGCTGGACCTGCGGCGCCTCGGGGGTGGTGAAGTGCGTGGGCGGCTGGCGGAGCACGCCGTCGGGCAGCTCGTAGCCGATCGTCGACAGCAGCCCGGTGGCGCGGCCGGCGCTGCGGAGGAGGTGGCGCGAGAGCGCGGACGTCGTCGTCTTGCCGTCGGTGCCGGTGACGCCGAGGACGGTGAGCCCGCGGCTCGGGTGGCCGGCGAGGGCCGCGGCGGCGTCGGCGAGGGCGGCCCGGGCGCTCGTCACCCGCAGGTACGGGACCGGGGAGGTGACGCCGTCGGGCAGGCCCTCGCCGAGGACGGCGACGGCGCCGCGTGCGACGGCGTCGGCGATGAAGGCGTGGCCGTCGGCCCGGGCGCCGCGGATGGCGACGAACACGTCGCCCGTGGTGGCCCAGTCGGCCTGGTGGGTGGCGCCGCGGACCTCGGTCGACGCGTCCGCCCCCGCGGGCAGCTCGAGGTCCAGCGCGGCAGCCAGGTCACCAAGTCTCATAGCGACCAAGCGTAGGTGCCCGGGCGGCGGGCACCTACGCGGCGGGGCTCAGCTCGCGGTGGCGAGCTCCTGGTCGATGGTGGGGCGCACGCCCTCGAGGATCGCGGCGTCGACCATGGCGGCGACGTCGTCCTCGGTCATGGACAGGACGAGGGCGAGCTCGGTGACGAAGGGGCCGCTCGCGTCGCGCAGGAGCTTCATCTCGCCGAAGGCGAGGCGCTTCTCCTCGTTGCTGCGGGTGAGGTCGCGGATGAGGGCGGCGATGATGAGGATGTCGCCGGTGCGCAGGCGGTCGCCGTTGGCCTTGATGCGCCGCGACCAGACGGTCTCCTGCTCGGGGCTCGGCGCGAGGAGGACGTCGACGATCTCCTGGACGCCCGCGACGTCGACGGCGGGACGCACGCCCACCTCGGCGGCGCGGCCTTCCGGCATGGTCACCACGAGGTCGCTGTTGTGCACGTCCAGCTCCACGTAGCTGACCTTCTCCTTGCGGATGGTGCGCGTGGAGACCTTCTTGACCGTTGCCGGTCCGTGGTGAGGATGAACGACGACCTGACCAGTGGTGAAATTCAACGCGTGACCCTTCGCTAATGAGAGCGCCACACTCGGTGCCGGCGATTCGCCGACGACTGTCTCTCCCGCCCTACCGCTGATTCCCGACATCGCTCGGGCGGCACGAGGACACGGAGGAATTCGCCGCCACATCGAGTGGGAGCGCCCGACCTCCGCGAGCCAGCGCATAGCATCATCTCATATTTGGCAACAAGTTTCCAGCCCGTGGGCTGTACCACATTCACGCATTCCCGCAATGGCGGTCGGAGCGTTTCACTGGCCCTTGACGTTGACGAGCTGGCGCAGCACGTGGTCGACGGAGACGAGGTCGGCGGCGTCGGCCATGACGACGTCGACGTCCTTGTAGGCGTCGGGGATCTCGTCGATGAAGGCGGGCAGGTCGCGGTACTCGATCCCGGCCATCCGCCGTCGCAGGTCGGCCTGGGTGAAGGTGCGCCGGGCCTGGGTGCGGGAGTAGGCGCGGCCCGCGCCGTGCGGGGCCGAGCACAGCGACATCTCCTCCCCCTTGCCGGTGACGACGTAGGAGGCCGTGCCCATCGAGCCGGGGATGAGACCGCGGACGCCCTTGTGGGCGGCGATGGCGCCCTTGCGGGAGACGAGCCGACGGCCGCCTGCGTGCTCCTCGACGGCCGTGTAGTTGTGGTGGCAGTTGACGGCCTCGAGACGCTCGACGTCCTCGTCGAGGAAGCGGCCGAGCTCGTCGACGACGCGGTCCATCATGACCTCGCGGTTGAGGCGGGCGAACTCCTGCGCCCAGTGGAGGTGGGCGAGGTAGGCGTGGTACTCGGCGTCGTCGTCGGTGAGGTAGGCGAGGTTGCGGTCGGCGAGGTGGTCGCCGCGGCGGTCGGCGACCCGCTGCGCGGCGGTGATGAAGCGGCGGGCGATCTGGTTGCCCACACCGCGGCTGCCGGAGTGGAGGAAGGTCCACACGCGGCCCTCCTCGTCCGCGGTGACCTCGATGAAGTGGTTGCCGCCGCCGAGGGAGCCGAGCTGCACGCGCCAGTTCTTCGCGTAGGTCTCGGGGGTGACGTTCTCGTCCCGGGCGAGGCGCTCGAGCTCGGTCACGGCCTCCGGCGCCCGGCCCCACACCTTGCGGTTGTAGTTGCCGGGGCTGAGCGGGACGGCGCGCTCGATCGCCTCGCGCAGGACAGCGAGCGGGCGGCCGGCGCCGCGCAGCCGCTCGACGGTGAACTGGGTGCGCACGGCCACCATGCCGCAACCGATGTCCACACCGACGGCGGCGGGGATGACGGCCCCGACCGTGGGGATGACCGAGCCGACGGTCGCGCCCATGCCGACGTGCGCGTCGGGCATGAGGGCGACGTGCGGGTCGACGATGTCGAGCTCGGCCGTGAGGCGGGCCTGGGCCAGCGCCTGCGGGTCGATGATCGAGGCCCAGGAGTACAGCTTGTCCGTGATGCGCTCCATGCCAGCCACCATCGCAGGTCGGCGGCGGCCCGGCACGGGCACGTAGGGTCGGACCGTGCCCGCCGACCGTCGCCCCACGCGTGAGGAGCTGCTCGCCGCAGCCGACCGGACGCTGCCGCTGCTCGCGGTCCCGGGCCTGCGGGTACTCTTCTGCGGGATCAACCCGGGGCTGTACTCGGCGTGGTCGGGGCACCACTTCGCCCGGCCGGGCAACCGGTTCTGGCCCGCGCTGCACCGCTCGGGTTTCACCCCGCGGCAGCTGCACCCCTCGGAGCAGGAGGAGCTGCTGGAACTCGGGCTGGGCGTGACGAACGTCGTCGAGCGGGCCTCGGCGACGGCGGCGGAGCTGTCCCCCGCCGAGCTGCGCGCCGGCGGGGAGCGGCTGCGGGCCGACGTTGCGGAGCACCGCCCCGCGTGGCTCGCCGTGCTCGGCGTCACCGCCTTCCGCACGGCCTTCGACCGGCCCGCAGCCACCTACGGCGAGCAGGACCTGCTGCTCGGCGACACCCGGGTGTGGGTGCTGCCCAACCCCAGCGGGCTCAACGCGCACTTCACGCCGGCGCGCCTGGCGGAGGCCTTCGCCGAGCTGCGCCGCGCCGTCGAGGGGCGCGGCGCAGACCCGGTCTAGCCGGACTTGCGGCGGAAGGTGCGCTTGCCGCCGCCGTTCACCTGGCTGCCGTGCACCGCGCCGGTGTTCTGCCGCGCCTGGTTGGCCTGGTGCGCCCGCTGGTTCTTGCGCTCCAGGGCCTGACGCATCTTGTCCTTGGGCGTCTCGGGCGGGGTGGTGTCGGTCATGGTCCCTCCAGGTGCTCTCGTGGTCGGACTCGTGCGGTCAGCCTGCCCTGCGGCACGCGCGTTGGCCAGGCCTTTTGCGCCCTCAGTCCGTCAGCCCCGCGAGGTGCTGGCGGGCCTCCTCCACGGCCTGGCGGGCGGTCTCCGCCCGGGCCTCGGCATCCTCGCGCTCCTCGGCGGCCTGCGTCCGCTCCTCGTCCAGCTCGGCCAGCTGCTCCTCCAGCTCCGCCAGCTCACGGCGCAGCTCCTCGGTGCGCGCCGCCGCCCGCAGCACCTGGGCCTCGACGCGGGACAGCTCCTCGGCTGCGTCCTCGAGCTCGGCCCTGGCGTGCTCGGCCACCCGCTCCCGGGCGCGCAGCTCGCGCTCGGCGCGCCGCACCTCGCGGCCGGTGTCAGCCGGCGGTTCCTCGGACTCCTTGGCCTTCTCCTTGCGCTCGACGGCGCGCGGCCGGCGGCTGATCGCCCGACGGGGCCGGGACTCCTCCTGCTCGTCGGCCTCCTCCTCGCGCTCGGCGCGCGGCCGGCGGCTGATCGCCCGGCGGGGCGGCGCCTCCTCCTCGCTCTCGGCGCTGCGGGGTCGGCGGCTGATCGCCCGGCGGGACGGGCCGCCGTCGTCGTCCGCGGCGCTCTTGGACGAGGTGGCGCGCGGTGGGGCGGCCGGCTCGTCGTCGGGCGCCTCCGCGTCGACGACGCCGGGCAGAGCGAGCGCGTCCTCGAGCCCACCACCCGGCTCGAGCGGCCGGACGAGCAGGAGGCTGCGGACGGCGCGCTCGGCGGCGGTGTCGATGACGACGGCGGACCACGTCACCTCCACCTGCTCCCGCGCCGCGTCGGAGAGGACGACGCCGTGCTCCTCGGCCAGGCGGGCGGCCGTGCGGGTGGCTGCGCCGGCCAGCTCACGACGGCGCTTGCTCAGGGCGCGCAGCTCGGCCGGCTGGGCCGTCGCCTGGGCCACGCGCAGCTCGGCGCCGAGCTCGCCGAGTGCGTCGAGCTCCTCGGGGTGCTCCCGGGCGACGGCGCCCACGGCCCACGCAGCGGCGGACGCCTTGGGCAGCGCCTTGATGCTCGTCGCCAGCTCCCGGTCCCCCGCCTTGCGCACCTGCGCGGCGCGGGCGTTGCGGGCCGCGACGAACTCGGCCGGCGCGTGGGCGTAGAGCTCGCGCGCGGCGGCCACGAGGTCGGCGTCGGCGGTCTGGGGCACGGCCGTAGCCTGGCACGAACCGCTCCCGACCGCGCCCCTCCGCAGGCTCTGCAAGGATCGTCCGGTGACTTCCTGGCTCCTCCTCGCCGGCGCGATCGTGTGCGAGGTGAGCGGCTCGCTGTCCCTGCGTGCCGCCGTCGACGATCCCCGCTGGTACGTGCTCGTCGTCGTCGGCTACGTGTCGGCCTTCGTCTTCCTGGCCGCGGTGCTGCGCCGCGGGATGCCACTCGGCGTCGCCTACGGGATCTGGGGCGCCACCGGTGTGGTCCTCACCGCAGCGCTGTCCGCCGCGATCTTCGGCGAGCCGGTCACCCTCCTCATGGCCGCGGGGATGGCGCTCATCATCGGCGGCATCCTGCTCGTCGAGGTCGGCTCGCACCGGGCGACCGAGGAGGTGCAGGCCTGATGGGCTGGCTCTTCCTCACCGGCTCGATCCTCGCCGAGGTCACCGCCACGCTCTCGTTGCGCGCGAGCGTCGACGGACGGCGGGCCTGGCTCGCCGTCGTCGGCGTCGGGTACCTCGTCGCGTTCACGCTGCTGTCCCTCACCCTGCAGCAGGGCATCGGGATCGGTGTCGCCTACGGGATCTGGACGGCGGTCGGGGTGGCGCTCACCGCCGTCGGGAGCAAGGTGCTCTTCGGCGAGCCGCTCACCCGGATGATGGTCGCCGGGATCGTGCTCATCGCCGCCGGCGTCCTCCTCGTCGAGCTCGGCGCCCAGTAACCGGCCCCGTGCTCCCGCCGACAGCACACTTATCGCCGACAGTGCACTTAACGCCGTCAGCACCGATGTCCGGTTCACGCGCGTGGGCCACGGCGGCCGGGCCACCATGTCTCATGGACATCGACACGGCACTCACCTTCGTGCGCGAGAACCCGCGAGGCATCCTCGCTACCCGCCGCCGGAGCGGGGACGCGCAGCAGTCCCCCGTCCTCGCCGCGGTCGACGACGCCGGCCGCATCCTCGTCAGCACCCGTGAGACGGCGGTCAAGGTCCGCAACCTCCGGCGGACGCCACGGGCGTCGCTGTGCGTCATCACCGACCGGTTCTTCGGGCCGTGGGTGCAGCTGACCGGGCCGGTGGAGATCCTCTCCCTGCCCGAGGCGATGGACCTGCTCGTCGACTACTACCGCCGGATCTCCGGCGAGCACGAGGACTGGGACGAGTACCGCACCGCGATGGAACGCGAACGGCGCTGCGTCGTCGTCCTCGTGCCCGAGGAGGCCGGCCCGACGGTCAGCGGCTGAGCCCCTGACGGTAAGTGCACTGTCGGCGGTAAGTGTGCTGTCGGCGGTAAGTGCACTGTCGGCGGTAAGTGTGCTGTCGGCGGTAAGTGTGCTGTCGGCGGTAAGTGTGCTGTCGGCGGGAGGGGGTGGCCCGCTCGGGGCGGGCCACCCGTCAGGCGATGTCGGCGCCGGTGGTCTCGGCGTACTCCTCGGGCGAGAGGAGCTCGGCCTCCTCCGAGGCCTCGACGGCGAAGAGCCAGCCCTCCCCGAAGGGCTCGCGGTTGACGAGCGCCGGGTCCGCGACGGCCGCCTCGTTGACGGCGGTGACGGTGCCGGTGACGGGCGCGTAAAGGTCGGAGACCGACTTCGTCGACTCGACCTCCCCGCAGGTCTCCCCCGCCGTCACCTCGGCGCCGACCTCCGGCAGCTCGAGGTAGACGATGTCGCCGAGGGCGTCGGTCGCCACGGTGGTGATGCCCACGCGGACGGGCGAGACGGAGGCGTCCACCCACTCGTGCTCGGCGGTGTACTTGCGGTCGGGACGGATCGTGGCCATGGGGTTCTCCTCAGCGGTGGGTCAGGGACGACGGTAGAACGGACGCTCGACGACGGTGAAGGGTTCACGCCGCCCGCGCACGTCGGCGTCGAGCGCGGTGCCGACCTCCGCGGCGGCGCGGTCGACGACGGCGAGGGCGATCGGGTGCCCGAGCGTGGGGCTCGGCAGGCCGGAGGTGACGACGCCGACCTCCTGCTCCCCGAGCAGCACAGGGGTGCCCTGGCGGGCGGCGCGGCGGCCCTGCCCGGCGAGGCCGACGAGCACCCGCCGGCCCTGTTCCCCGGCCTCGTGCGCGTCGCGGATCCGCTCGAGCGCCGCGCGACCGACGAAGTCCGCGGTCTTGCGGCGCAGGCCGACGATGCCGCCGAGCCCGACGGCGAAGGGGTCGACGTCCAGGCCCAGCTCGTTGCCGTACAGCGGCAGCGCGGCCTCCAGGCGCAGCGAGTCCCGGGCGGCGAGCCCGGCAGGCACCAGTCCGGCCTCGGCGCCGGCCTCGAGCAGCGCGCGCCACAGGGCGACGGCGTGCTCCCCCGGCACGAGGATCTCGAAGCCGTCCTCCCCGGTGTACCCGGTGCGGGCGAGCAGCACCCGCTGCCCGGCCACGGTAGCCTCGCGGGCCGAGTAGTAACGCAGGTCCTCGACCGGCCCGTCCGCGAGCGCCGTGACGATCTCGACGGCGCGCGGCCCCTGGACGGCGACGAGCGCCGTCTCCTCGGTCGCGTCGGTGATCCGCGCGTCGAAGCCCGCCGCGCGCTCGCCCAGCTCGGCGAGGACGGGCGCGGTGTTCGCCGCGTTGGGCACGGTGAGGAACCGGTCCTCCCCCACCCGGTAGACGATGAGGTCGTCGACGATGCCGCCCTCGGGCGTGCACAGCAGCGTGTACTTCGCCCGGCCCACCTCGAGGGTGGAGATCGAGCCGACGACGGCGTGGTCGAGGAAGGCCCCGGCCCCCGGTCCGGCGACCCACACGGTGCCCATGTGGCTGAGGTCGAAGAGCCCGGCGGCCTGACGCACCGCCTGGTGCTCGGCCAGCTGCGAGCCGTAGTGCAGCGGCATCGTCCAGCCGGCGAAGCCGGTCATCGTCGCCCCCAGCGCCTCGTGCTCGGCGCGCAGGGCGGTCTCCTTCTCGCTCATCAGTCCTCCTCGAAGGCCTCGGGCGGCGGGCACGCGCACACGAGGTTGCGGTCCCCGTAGGCGTTGTCGATGCGGCTCACCGGTGGGAAGTACTTGTCCTGCCGCAGCCCCGGCACGGGGAAGGCGGCCTGCTCGCGCGGGTAGGGCCGATCCCAGGCGTCGGTGACGACGTCGGCGGCCGGGTGCGGGGCCCGGCGCACCGGGCTGTCGGCCAGCTCGAGCTCGCCGTCGAGGACCTGCTGGATCTCCCCGTGGATCGTCACCATCGCCTCGACGAAGCGGTCGAGCTCGGCGAGGTCCTCGCTCTCGGTGGGCTCGACCATGAGAGTGCCGGCCACCGGGAAGGACAGCGTGGGGGCGTGGAAGCCGAAGTCGACGAGCCGCTTGGCCACGTCCTCGGCCGTCACGCCCGAGCGCTTGGTCAGCTCGCGCAGGTCGAGGATGCACTCGTGCGCGACGAGCCCGTCCGCGCCCGTGTAGAGCACCGGGAAGTAGGGGTCCAGCGCCTTGGCGACGTAGTTCGCCGCCAGCAGCGCGCTGCGCGTGGCGGCCGCCAGGCCCTCGGCGCCCATGAGCGCGATGTAGGCCCAGGAGATGGGCAGCACCCCCGCGGACCCGTGACGGGTGGCGGACACGGGCACCGCGCCGTCGCCGTCGTCCCCTGCGGCGTCCCCGGGCAGGAAGGGGGCGAGGTGCTCGCGCACCGCGACCGGGCCGACGCCCGGACCGCCACCGCCGTGCGGGATGCAGAAGGTCTTGTGGAGGTTGAGGTGCGAGACGTCGCCGCCGAACTCCCCCGGCTGGGCGAGCCCGATCATCGCGTTGAGGTTCGCGCCGTCCACGTACACCTGCCCGCCGGCGGCGTGGACCGCCTCGCAGACTTCGCGCACCTCGGTGTCGAAGACGCCGTGGGTCGAGGGGTAGGTGAGCATGATCGCGGCGAGCCGGTCGCCGTGCTGCTCGATGCGGGCGTGGAGGTCGGCGGTGTCGATCGAGCCGTCGTCGGCGGTCTTCACGGTGACGACCTTCATCCCGGCCAGGACGGCGGAGGCGGCGTTGGTGCCGTGCGCGGAGGACGGGATGAGGCACACGGTGCGCTCGTCGTCGCCGCGGGAGCGGTGGTAGCCGCGGATCGCGAGCAGTCCGGCGAGCTCGCCCTGGGAACCGGCGTTGGGCTGGATGGAGACGCGGTCGTAGCCGGTGATCTCCGCGAGCCAGGTCTCGAGCTCCCCGATGAGCTCGCGCCAGCCCTCGGTCTGGTGGTCCGGGGCGAGCGGGTGGATGGTCGCGAAGCCGGGCCACAGCATCGCCTGCATCTCCGTGGCGGCGTTGAGCTT
Organism: Georgenia phoenicis; assembly: GCF_047302425.1. Classification (NCBI taxonomy): domain Bacteria; kingdom Bacillati; phylum Actinomycetota; class Actinomycetes; order Allobogoriellales; family Allobogoriellaceae; genus Georgenia; species Georgenia phoenicis. The sequence goes on from NZ_CP154855.1 coordinate 2,446,874, forward strand.
CATCGTGCACGAGCCGAGCGGGATCATCGTCCGGTCCAGCGCGAGGTCCCGGTCGGCCAGGCGGCGCAGGTAGCGCATCATCTGCGTCTCGGAGCGGTGGGCGTGGAAGGTCGGGTGAGTGAGGAACTCGCTCGTGCGCCGCAGCGCAGCGGGGAACTCGAAGCCGCCGTCGCCCGTCTCCCCGTCGTCGACCCCGAACGCGGCGAGGACGGCGGCGAGGTGCTCCGGCGTCGTCGTCTCGTCGCAGGAGACGCCGACGGTGTCCGCGTCCACGAGCCGCAGGTTGACCCCGGCCTTCTCCGCGTCGGCGACGACGACGGCGGCCCGCCCCGGCACACGGACGGTGACGGTGTCGAAGAACGCGTCGTGGACGACGTCGACCCCGCCGGCGGTGAGGCGCAGGGCCAGGGTGCGGGCGGCACCGTGGGCGTGGCGGGCGATCTCCCGCAGCCCCTCGGGCCCGTGGTAGACGGCGTACATGCCGGCGACGACGGCGAGCAGCGCCTGCGCGGTGCAGATGTTGCTCGTCGCCTTCTCCCGGCGGATGTGCTGCTCGCGCGGCTGGAGCGCCAGGCGCAGGGCGGGGCGGCCCTCGCTGTCCTTGGAGACGCCGACGAGCCGGCCGGGCAGCTGCCGCTCCAGGCCCTCGCGCACCGCCATGAACGCGGCGTGCGGGCCACCGAAGAAGAGCGGGACGCCGAAGCGCTGGGCCGAGCCGACGGCGACGTCGGCGCCCTGCTCCCCCGGCGGGGTGACGAGCGTGAGGGCGAGGAGGTCGGCCGCGACGGTGACGAGCGCGCCGCGCTCCTTCGCCTCGGCGATGAGGCCGGACTGGTCGCGCAGCCGACCGGACGTCCCGGGCTGCTGGAGGACCAGGCCGGTGACGCCGTCGGGCAGGTCGGGCAGGCCGCCGTCGAGGTCGGCGACGACGGCGGTGATCCCGACCGCCTCCGCGCGGGCGAGGACGACGGCGAGCGTCTGCGGGTGGAGCTCGTCGTCGAGGACGACGGTGGCAGCCTTCGACGCCTTGTTGGCCCGCTGCATGAGGAGGACGGCCTCGGCGACGGCGGTGGCCTCGTCGAGGAGGGAGGCGTTCGCGACGGGCAGGGCGGTGAGGTCGGCGACCGCCGTCTGGAAGTTGAGCAGCCCCTCGAGGCGGCCCTGGGAGATCTCCGGCTGGTACGGGGTGTAGGCGGTGTACCAGGCCGGGGACTCGAGGACATTGCGCTGGATGACGCTCGGGGTGTGGGTGCCGTAGTAGCCCTGGCCGATCATCTGGACGCGCTGGACGTTCCTCGCCGCGAGCTCACGCAGTCGCTCGAGGACCTGCGCCTCGGTGCGCGGGGCGGGCAGGTCCAGGGGCCGCTGCTGGCGGATCGAGGGCGGCACGGACTCGAGGAGCGGGCGCCAGTCGGCGTGCCCGAGCGACTCGAGCATCGCCGCGGTGTCGGCGGCGCGGGGGCCGATGTGGCGGTCGGCGAAGGACGGTGAGGTCATGGACACGGCTCCAGGGTGGCTGGGAAACGGGTCCTCCCCGCTCTGTCATGTGACCTGAGAGTTTTCGCGAGCCGGGGCTCGCCTGCACCGTCGGTGAGCGCTGACGCGCTGCTTTCCAGAGCTGCCTGATCGCGGCGGTACCGGGGCCTGAGAGATTAGCGGGAGGGCTTGCTCCTTCGGCGCCCGCACGGAGCGGGACTCTCCCGCCGCGGGTGGGCGGCGTATCAAGTTGTCCACGTCACAGTACCCGGCAACCCGGACACCGGTGACCACACCGGTCCGTGCGACCCTGGGAGGAGACCCGTTTCCCCGAGCAAGGACGACGATTGACGCACGCCCCCGCCCCCGTCTCCCTCGAGCCCATGCGGCCCACCGCCGTGCTCCTCGACCTCGACGGCACGATCAGCGACTCCGGCCCGGTCATCACCGCCTCGATCGCCGAGACCCTGGCCCACTTCGGCTACCCGGCCCAGACGCAGGAGGAGCTGCTGCGCTTCGTCGGGCCGCCGATCCGCGACGGCTTCCGCGCCTTCGTCGGTGTCCCGGAGGACCGGCTCGACGCCGTCGTCGCCGACTACCGTGACCGCTACAACGAGCGGATGCTCCAGGCGCCGGTGTTCCCCGGCATGGCAGACCTGGTCCGCGAGCTCCACGCCCGCGGCGTGCCGATCGCCCTGGCGACGTCCAAGCGGCAGTCGCTCGCGGTGCCGATCCTGCAGGACGCCGGCCTGGCCCAGTACTTCACCGTCATCCGCGGCGCCTCGGACGACGAGACGCGCGCCGCCAAGGCCGACATCGTCGAGGACGCCCTCGCCGGGCTGCGGGAGCATGACGTCGACGTGTCCCGTGCCGTCATGGTCGGGGACCGCCACCACGACGTCGACGGCGCGGGCGTGCACGGCCTGCCGACCGTCCTGGTCGGGTGGGGCTACGCGCGTCCCGGTGAGGAGGACGGCGCCCACGCCGTCGTCCACGAGGTTGCCGAGCTCGCGCGCCTGCTGTCCTGAGACGCGACTGCGCCCCGTGCCGGACGGCACGGGGCGCAGTTGTCGCGGGTCAGGAGCGCGGGACGCCCTGGCTGCGGTGGATGTCGTCGGACATCCGCACGAGCGCGAAGTAGAACTCGAACATCAGCCGCATGAAGGCGATGAAGATGAGAACGCCGATCGGCCCGAGCAGGAGCACGAGCACCCCGAAAGCCGGGTCCGCCGCGAAGCTGGCGAAGAGGAGGATGAGCCAGTACAGCACGGCGACACCGATGGTGAGGACGTACAGCCAGCTGACGAGCTTGGGCGTGATGAGGGTGTGGAACTTCCAGTCGAAGAGCGCAGCGAAGAAGTTCTTCGGCGACTGCCCGGCGGGAGCCTGCGGGGCGGACGGCGCGCCGTAGCCCCACTGCTGCTGCTCCTGCTGCTGTCCGGCCTGCGGGTAGGCCGGCGGCGGCGGCGGGACCTGCGGCTGGCCGGGCTGACCCTGCGGCGGCTGGTACGGGCTGGGAGGGGGCGTCGACACGTCAAACCCTTTCGGTTCTGGGGATCTGGCACGGCGAGGCTAGCGGAGGCCCCGCGCGGGGCCCCGGTCCCGCGCACCCACACCCTTGTGACCCTGCTCACCCCACCGGGTGCGCCGGTCCGCCGTCGTGCCTACCGTCGACCTGCGGGTCATGCCCGTGACCTGCGGGAAGGAGTGGGAGCAATGGCATCCGAGACGAGCACGACGACCGACCACGACGAGATCCGCCGCTGGGTCGAGGAGCACGACGGCAAGCCCGCGAGCGTGCGCGGCACCGAGGGCGGGGACACCGCCGGCGTCCTGCGGATCGACTTCCCCGGCGGCGCCGGCACCGACGACCTCGAGCACATCAGCTGGGAGGACTGGTTCGCCAAGTTCGAGGACCAGAAGCTCGCCTTCCTCTACCAGGAGCACAAGGCGAGCGGCGAGGACAGCACCTTCTTCAAGCTCGTCTCCCGCTGACCGGAGGACACGACTCATGAGCGAGAACACGACGACGGCGCAGCCCAACCCGCGTGAGGAGGGCGTCCAGCCGCGCCGGGTCATCGTCACGGGCGCCGACTCCGGCATCGGCAAGGCCTCCGCCGTCGCCCTGGCGGCACCGGGCCGGCACGTCGCCCTCACCTGGCACACCGACGAGGACGGCGCCGAGCGCACCGCCGAGGAGGTCCGCTCCCTCGGGGCGACGGCGCACGTACGCCGCCTCGACCTCACCGACCCGCAGAGCGGGACCGCCGTCGTCGACGAGCTCGCCGAGGTGATGGGCGGGCTCGACGCGCTCGTCATGTCCTCGGGCACCGGCAGCTCCGAGCTGCTGCTCGACATGGACTTCGCGACGTGGCGCGAGGTCGTGTCGGTGGACCTCGACGGCGCGTTCTGCTGCCTCCAGGCAGCGGCGCGGCACATGGTGGCCGGCGGCACCGGCGGGCGGATCGTGGCGATCACGAGCGTCCACGAGCACGCCCCACGCGTCGGTGCGGCACCGTACTGCGCGGCCAAGGGCGGGCTCGGGCTGCTCGTCAAGGTCGCCGCCCTGGAGCTGGCGGAGCACGGGATCACGGTCAACGCCGTCGCGCCCGGGGAGATCGCCACCCCGATGACCGGCCAGGAGGACGAGACGGTCATGGAGGGCAAGGAGCGCCCGGGCATCCCGGTCGCCCGGCCCGGCGACGCCCGCGAGATCGCCGCCGTCGTCGCCTTCCTGTGCGGGCCCGAGGCCGGCTACGTCAACGGCGCCTCGTGGACGGTGGACGGCGGCATGCTCCAGATGGGCCCGCAGGCGGGCTCACACCTGGAGAGCCACGACTGGCGCCGCCCGTAGCCGGATCCGGGGGCGCCGCCGCGGCCCGGCCACTAGCGTCTGCGGGATGGACCTCCCGCTGCTGCCGCCGGTCGCCCCCATGCTCGCGAAGTCCGTCAAGGACGTGTTCGAGGGCGAGTACCTCTACGAGCCCAAGTGGGACGGCTTCCGCGCGATCATCTTCAAGGACGGCGACGACGTCGAGATCGGCAGCCGCAACGAGAAGCCGATGACGCGGTACTTCCCCGAGCTCGTCGAGGCCCTGCGCGCCCAGCTGCCAGAGCGCTGCGTCGTCGACGGGGAGATCGTCATCGTCACCGGCGAGCGGCTCGACTTCGAGGCGCTGCTCCAGCGCATCCACCCCGCCGACTCGCGCGTGCGGCTGCTCGCCACGGAGACGCCGGCGTCCTTCGTCGCCTTCGACCTCCTCGCGCTCGGCGACGAGGACCTCACCGGCCTGCCGATGGCGCAGCGGCGCGAGCGGCTGGAGTCGGCGCTGGGCAGTGCGCAGGCGCCGGTCCACCTCACCCGCGCGACGACCGACACCGCCCTGGCCCGCGAGTGGCTCGACCTCTTCGAGGGCGCCGGGCTCGACGGCGTCGTGTCCAAGCCGCTCGACCTCACCTACCAGCCGAACAAGCGGCTCATGCTCAAGACGAAGCACGAGCGCACCGCCGACTGCGTGCTCGCCGGCTTCCGGTGGCACAAGAGCGGCGACGTCGTCGGCTCGCTCCTCCTCGGCCTGTACGACGACGGCGGCCGGCTCCAGCACGTGGGCGTCGCCTCCTCCTTCACGATGAAGCGGCGGGCCGAGCTCGTCGAGGAGCTCGAGCCGCTGCGCCTGGCCGAGGGCGAGGACCACCCGTGGGCCGACTGGCAGGATGCCTCCGCCCACGAGAGGAACCGGCTGCCCGGGGCGCAGAGCCGCTGGTCGGCCGGCAAGGACCTGTCCTTCGTGCCGCTGCGGCCGGAGCGGGTCCTCGAGGTGGCCTACGACCACATGGAGGGCACGCGCTTCCGCCACAGCGCCCAGTTCCGCCGCTGGCGGCCGGACCGGGAGCCGGGGTCCTGCGGCTACGAGCAGCTCGAGGAGCCGATGAGGTTCGACCTGGCGGACGTCCTGACCTAGCCGGGCCTCAGGCCGTCGGGCGCGTGTGCTGGAAATGGACCAGCAGGAAGTCTCTATCCAGCACGCGCCCGGGCGCTTCCGTGAGCGCTTCGTGCTGCCGCCCGCCCGTCCGGCAGGGCCGAACGCCCGGGTCCCGGCGTTCAGCCTTGTGCGGCGATCACGGTTCGAGGGGGACGACGTCGTAGCGCTCCGACTCGCTGACGTCGGCGACGACCTCGTTGGCGTAACTGAGCGCCTCGTCCGGGTCGTCGAAGGTCAACCACTCCTTCCGGACACGGTCGGAGGCCTCACCGGTGGCCTCGACGGCGTAGTGGACGTCCACGACCTCCCCGCCCTCGGCGATCGTGTACGCGTCCGTCACCCAGACGAACTCGCGATCGCTCTCGCCGGCGAGACGCTCCGCGGCGTCCCGCCGGGCTTCGCTCGGGGTGACCTCCCCGGCCGGGATGACGTCCCCGACGTCGTAAGGACCCGTGGAAGGAGCGTTGGCGATCTCGGACGCCATGTCTCCGGGCTCGGCCGTCGTCCCGTCGGTGGAACACCCGGCCAGCGCGAGAAGGACGAGTGCTCCGGCGGCCACTCGGGCGGTGCGCATCACTGACCCCCATCGTCGATCGTGCAGCGTGCCACAGCATTGCGACTGTCTGCAGGCTAACAAGGGGCACTGCCGGGAGTCGGGACTATGAGCGGTCCTCAGTCGGTCTTCCTCGCGCGCGACGGCTGCACCCGGGCCGGCTCGCCGGGCATCTTGGGGTACTCCGGCGGGTAGGGCAGGTCGCTGTGCCCCTCGGCCTCCTGCTTCGCGTACAGCTCGAGGAGCGGCGTGAGGTCGTGGGCGACGTCGTCGATCTCGGCGTGCAGGTCGCCCAGCTCGGCGAAGCGGGCGGGCATGGTGCGCACGGTGAGGTCGCGGGGGTCGACGTCGGGCAGCTCGTCCCAGGTGACCGGAGCCGAAACCGGGGCGTGGGCGATCGGGCGGATGCTGTAGGCGCTGGCGATCGTGCGGTCGCGGGCGTTCTGGTTGTAGTCGACGAAGATCGTCTCCCCGCGCTCCTCCTTCCACCAGTTCGTCGTCACCTTGCCCGGCATGCGCCGCTCGAGCTCGCGGCCGAAGGCGATGGCCGCGTGGCGCACCTGGGTGAAGTCCCACTGCGGCTCGATGCGCACGTAGATGTGCACGCCCCGGTTGCCGGACGTCTTCGGGAAGCCGCGCCAGCCGAGCTCGGCGAGGTACTCGCGCGCGACGGCCGCCACCTCGACGGCGTCGGCGAAGTCGGTGCCGGGCTGCGGGTCGAGGTCGATGCGCAGCTCGTCGGGGTGGTCGACGTCGTCGCGGCGCACCGGCCACGGGTGGAAGGTGATCGTCCCGAGGTTGGCGGCCCAGGCGACGGCAGCGAGCTCGGTGGGGCACAGCTCGTCGGCGGTGCGGCCGCTGGGGAAGGCGATCTCGACCGTCTCGATCCAGTCCGGCACGCCCTTGGCGGGCACGCGCTTCTGGTAGAACGCGTCCCCGTGCGGGTCACTGCGGGTGGCCCGCTTCATGTCCGGCAGCACGCCCTTGGGCCAGCGCTCCAGGGTGACCGGCCGCTCGCGCAGCGCCCGCAGGATCCCGTCCCCGACGGCGAGGTAGTAGTCGACGACCTCACGCTTGGTGATCCCCGGCTCGGGGAAGATCACCCGGTCCGAGCTCGTGATTCGCACGGGCCGGCCGGCCACGTCGATCTCGACGGCGGGGCTCTTCGTCGGTGCCATGGCCAGACGCTACCGGTCCCGGCTCTCACCGCCCACCGTTCCGCCGGCTGCGCTGTCAGCGGTCGAACGTCGTCCCGGCCACGTGCGGGACCTGGTGCCACCCGCCGTCGGCGGCCGAGGCGACGACGGCCTCCCCCACCGCCGCGGCTGACCACCCGTCCGACACGGACGGTGCGCGCTGCTCGCCGGTGAGCACGGACTCGAGGAACAGCGCCGCCTCGATGACCTTGAGGTCGTCGAAGCCCATGCTGGTGCCGGCGCCCGGCTGGAAGCGGGCGAACTCCCCGTGCTCAGGGCCGGCCATGACGGTGCGGTAGCCGCCCTGCTCGTCGGCAACCTGGAGCTCGTTGAGCCGCTCGAAGCTCCACCGCACCGAGCCCCGCGTGCCGTACACCTCGACGACGTACTCGGCGCGCGGTCCGTGCGCGACGCGGCTCGCCTCGATGGTCCCGACAGCGCCGGACTCGAGGTGCAGCAGCGCGGCGGCGTGGTCCTCGTTCTCCACCGGGCCGCGCTCCTCGCCCACCTCGTGGCCGCCGTGCCCCACCCCGAGCCGGACCGGGATCGGGCGCTCGGCGATGACGGTGCTCGTCGTCGCCGTCACCGCGGTGACGCGGCCGGCCAGGTACTGGACGAGGTCCGCGCCGTGGGAGAGCAGGTCTCCCACGACGCCGGAGCCCGCCAGCGCGCGCTCGTAGCGCCAGGTGAGCGGGGCGTCCGAGGAGGCGGCGTAGTCGGCGAGCAGCCACGCCCGCACGTTGGTGACCCGGCCGAGCTTCCCGGAGCGGATGAGCTCGCGCGCGTGGGCGATCGCCGGAGCGTGGCGGTAGTTGAAGCCGACGGCGGTGACCAGGCCGCGTTCGGTCGCCGCCCGGGCGATGGCCTCGCTGTCCGCGGCGCCGACCCCCATCGGCTTCTCGATCCAGAAGTGCTTGCCGGCAGCCGCGGTCGCCACCGCGATCTCGCGGTGGAGGTGGTTGGGGGCGCAGATGGAGACGACGTCGACGTCCGGGCGGGCGAGCACCTCGCGCCAGTCCGCGGTCGCCTCGGCGAAGCCGAGATGGTCGACGGCGGCCTGCCGGGTGTGCTCGTGCGGGTCGGCGGCGACGAGGAGGCGCGGGGCGACGCGCAGCTCCGGGTAGCGCTCGGGCACGCCGCGGTAGCTGCGGGCGTGCAGCCGCCCCATCCAGCCCAGCCCGATGACGCCGATGCCGACGGTCCGGCGCTCGGGCGGACGCACCGCGCCACCGGCACTCACACCCCGGGCCCGCCCTCGCCGGAGAATCCGGCTGCCGGCGAAGGAAGGGAGGCGGGAGGGGGCGCGGGAGCGGGCGAAGGCGTGGGGGCGGGGGACTCGCTCGGGACGGGGACGCGGCGGCCGAGGTGCAGGGACTCGATGCCGGCGGCGGCGACGACGCCGGCCAGGTGGCCGTCCTCCGCGGACGCACCCGTCGCTCCCCCGCGGCTCGCCGCGGCGACCCAGGCGCACAGCTCGGCCCGGTAGGCCTCGGCGAAGCGCACCCGGAAGTCCGCCGGGACCGCGACACCGCTGCGGCCGTTGCGTGCGAGACCGAGCCGCGCCGGCGGGCACAGGCTCAGCGCCCCCTGGGTGCCCACGACCTCGCAGCGCACGTCGTAGCCGTACTGCGCGCTGAGGAACACCTCGACGGTCGCCAGCACCCGTCCCCCGCCGAGCTCGACGACGGCCAGCTGCGGCTCGCGCAGCCCCTCGGCGCGCGGGGAGCGCACCTCGATGCCGGTCACCGGGAGCCCGACGAGCCACGGGAGGATGTCGAGTTCGTGGATCATCGAGTTGCCCACGACCCCGTCGGTCGTCGCCTGCGGGTGCGGGGCGGCGTTGCGGTGGACGCAGTGGACGAGCACCGGGTCCCCGACCAGGCCCCCGAGCACGGCCTCGCGCAGCTCGAGGTACCCGGGGTCGAAGCGGCGCATGAAGCCCACGGTGACCAGGCGCCGGCCGGCGGCCTCCTCCGCCGCGAGGACCGCGGCCGTCTCCGCCACGCTCACGCCCAGCGGCTTCTCGCACAGCACCGGCTTGCCGGCCGCGAGGCACGCGAGGGTGAGCGGGGCGTGCGTGTGGTCCGGGGAGGCGATGACGACGGCGTCGACGTCGGCGATGAGCTCCTCGGCGCTGCCCGCCACCCGCGCCCCGACCGACGTCGCCACCTCCTGCGCGCGGTGAGTGGCGGCGTCGTGCACTGCAACCACTCGCGCGTCCGGGACGTGCTCGCTCAGGGCGGCGACGTGGTCGGCGCCCATCGCGCCCAGGCCGATCACTCCGACGTCGAGCACGTCACCCGTCCTCGGCGACGTCCTCGTCGGCCGCCTGCTCCTCGAGCTGGCTGCCGTACTCCTCGGCGTTCTCGGGCGTGACGACGGTGACGCCGGTATCGACGCGCTCCTCGATCGTCCCGCCCTCGAGCAGCTCGACCGCCAGCTCCACGCTCGTGCGGCCCATCTCGTAAGAGTTCTGCGCGATGCTCGCGTCGAGCTCCCCGGCGAGCATGGAGTCGACGGCGTCGCTCGTGCCGTCCACGCCGATGACGAGGATGTCCTCGAGGTCGACGCCGGCCGACTTGATCGCCTCCATCGCCCCGAGGGCCATGTCGTCGTTGGCGGCGAAGACGATCGAGACGTCGGGGTTGGACTGGAGGATGTCGGCCATGACCGAGCGGCCCTCCGCGCGGTCGGAGTTCGCCGCGAGGTCCGCGACGACCTCGATGTCGCTGCCCTCGAGCGTCTCCAGCGCGCCGTCGATCCGGGAGTCGGTCGAGGGGTTGCCGGGTACGCCGCGGATGACGGCGATCGAGCCGGTGTCGGTCTGCTCGAGGATGAACTCCCCCGCGGTGACGCCGGCCTGGTAGTTGTCGGTCCCGACGAAGGTCTCCTTGCCGTCCCAGCCCTCGATGTCGGTGTCGACGAGGAGGACGGGGATGTCGGCGGCCACGGCCTGCTCGAGGATGGGCTGCAGCTGCTCGGCCTGCGTGGGGGCGACGACGAGCGCGTCGACCTGCTGGGTGATCGCGGCGCGGACCTTGTCGATCTGCTCCTGCACCTGCGTCTCGGCGGTGGCGCCGGCGAGGGTGACCTCGACCCCGGCCGCCTCCCCGCCGTCCTCCACGCCGCCGGCCACCTGGAGCCAGAAGGGCGAGGACAGCGTCTTGAGGACGACGGCGACGGTGTACTCCCCCTCGCCGTTGCCTCCGTCGCCGGTCCCGCCGCCGTCGTCCCCGCCGCAGGCGGCGAGGAGGAGAGCGCCGGTGAGGGCTGCCGCGCCGAGCGCGGGTCGGGTGAGCCTCATGGCTGGTGTCCCTTCTTCCCGGCGCCCTCGGTGGCGCCGACGATCATCGCGACCATGTCCTGCGCCGTCTCCGGGGAGGGGCGCGTGCTGCCGACGACGCGGCCCTGCCGCATGACGACGGCGTTGTCGCACACCTGGACGACGTGGTCCATGTTGTGCGAGATGAGGATGATGGAGATCCCGTGCTCCTGCGGCAGGCGCCGGATCGTGTCGAGCACGTTGCGGGTCTCGCGCACCCCGAGCGCCGCCGTCGGCTCGTCGAGGATGAGCACCCGCCGGGCGAAGGCGACGGCCCGCGCGACGGCGATCGCCTGCCGCTGCCCGCCGGACATGAGGCCGACCTGCCCCCTGAGGTCGGGCAGGTGGACCTGGAGGCTGGTGAGGCGCTCCTCGACGTCGCGGCGCATCGCCTTGCGGTCCAGCCAGCCCAGCCCGCGCCAGCCGCGGGGCTTGGTCAGCTCGTGACCGACGTAGAGGTTGGTGGCGACGTCGAGGTTGTCGAAGAGCGCGAGGTCCTGGTAGACCGCCTCGATCCCGTGGCCGCGGGCGCCGGTGGGGCTGGTGACGGCGACCTTCTCGCCGTCGAGGTAGATTTCGCCCTCGTCGAGCTGGTGCACGCCGGTGATCGCCTTGATGAGCGTCGACTTGCCGGCGCCGTTGTCGCCGAGCAGGCCGAGCACCTCACCGCGGTGGACGGCGAGGTCGACGCCCGCGAGCGCCGTCACCGCGCCGAAGCGCTTGACGGCGCCCCGCACCTCGAGGACCGGCACGGTGCCGGGAGCCGTGTCCGCCGTCGTCGTCATGCGCCCGCCTCCGACTCCTCGGTGCGGACCACTCTCAGGCGCGTCTCGAGCCGGGAGCGGACGACGTCGAGCTCGACGGCGATGACGACGGCGGTGCCCAGGGCCACGTACTGCCAGCTGCTCTGGACGTTCATGAGGTTGAGGCCGTTCTGGATGACGCCGAGGATGAGCGCGCCGACGAGGGTGCCGACGACGGTGCCGCGACCGCCGAAGAAGCTCGCCCCGCCGATGATGACGGCGGCGATCGCCGACAGCTCCATGAGGTTGCCGGCCGTGGGGTAGGCCGAGTTCGTCTGCCCGGAGACGACGATCGCGGCGGTGCCGGCGAACATGCCGCTGAGCACGTAGACCGACACGAGGACCTTGTCGACGGGCACGCCGACGCGGCGGGCGGCCTCCCGGTTGCCGCCGATGGCGTAGATCCACTGGCCCCACGTGATGCGGCGCAGCAGGACGTAGACGAGGAGCGCGAGGACGGCGACGAGGACGACGGCGTAGGGCACGTAGCCGATGCGGCCCGAGCCGATGAGGTTGACCGACTCGGGCATCCCGGTGATCGGCTGCCCGTCGCTGACGATGAGCGCGACGCCCCGCGCGACCATGAGCATCGCGAGGGTGGGCAGGAAGGGGTGGGGCAGCTTGCCCTTGACGAAGAGGGTGCCGTTGATCCCGCCCGCGAGGCCGCCGGCGAGGATCATCGTCGGGATGACGAGCCAGCCCGAGACGAGCTCGAGCTCGCGGATCCACAACGCCCCGATGATGCTGGACGCCGCGATGACCGAGCCCTGGGACAGGTCGATGCCCGCGGTGACGATGACGAGGAGCTGGCCCAGGGCGAGGATCGCGACGACGGAGGCCTCGAGGCCGACGTTGCCGAGGTTGACCGGGGAGAGGAACAGCGGGTTGAGCGCGGCGAGCACCGCCATGATGATGACGAGCAGGAGGACCGGTCCGAGTCGCACGACCGTGAGCGCGGCGTGCAGGCCCCTGCTCTGCGGGCCGGGGCGACCTGAGGCAGGTCCCCCGGGCGGCGCGGCTTCGCGGTCAGCAACGGCCGTCATCGGCTGTTCCCCTCGTCCGGTCGACACGTGGGCCGGGCCCACCCGTCCCCGCCCAGTCTGGTGGGCACGGACAGAGCGTGTCAAGGATTGTCCTGACATTCCGACAACTCGACGTCGCGGGTCACCGGCGGGCTCAGCCTAGAGGTCGGCGGCGCGCTTCTGCTGGAGGGACACGAGGTGCTCCAGCGAGCGGCGCACGTCGTCGGCCGGACCCGCGCCGGCCGGCGGCTCGGCGGTCAGCACGGTGTCCTGCTCCAGGACGTACCAGCCGGTGAAGCCGACGGCGTCCAGTGCCGCGACGATCGCGGCGAAGTCGACGTCGCCGGTCCCCAATGGCGTGTAGATGCCCTGGCGCACGGCCTCGGTGTAGCCGAGCTCGCCCCGCTGGACCCGGCGGGCGAGGTCGAGGCGCACGTCCTTGACGTGGACGTGGTTGATGCGGGCGGCGTGCTCGGCCGCGAGCGCCACCGGGTCGGTCCCGCCGATGAGGAGGTGGCCGGTGTCGAGACACAGCGGCACGGTGGAGCCCGCGAGCACCCGCCGGACCTCCTCCTCGCGCTCGACCATCGTGCCCACGTGCGGGTGGAGGCTGGCGCGCACGCCGCGGGCGGCGGCCAGCTCGGTGAGCCGGTCGAGGTTGCGCAGCAGGGTGTCCCAGCCCGCGTCGTCGAGCTCGGGCCGCTCGTCGTAGCCCTCCTGCCCGGAGGCGGCCGAGAGGACGAGGACGTCCCCGCCGGCCGCCTCGAAGCTGTCGAGCTCGCGGTCGACCTCCGGCACCGGGTCGTGGCCGGGGTCGTGGAGGACGACCGGGACGAAGGCGCCGACGGCGGCCAGCCCGAAGGGGGTGAGCGCCTGGGCCCGCTCGGCGGGGGCCTCCGGCAGCCAGCCCTGCGGGCCGAACTCGGTGGCGCTCAGGCCCAGCTCGGCCATCTCCGTGAGGACCCGCTGCGGGCTCAGCTGGTGGCCCCAGCCGGGGACCTCGCACACGCCCCAGCTGATCGGTGCTCCGGCAATCTTCAACGCTCACTCCTGGTCAGTCGGTGGTGGACGGGAAGCTCATGGACGCCTGGACGGGCCGGTCCACGTGGGGCCAGCGCGTGGTGACGACCTTGTTGCGCGTGTAGAAGCGCAGTCCCTCGGGGCCGTGGGCGTGGTGCTCCCCGAACAGGGAGTCCTTCCAGCCGCCGAAGGAGTAGTACGCCACCGGGGTGGGGATGGGGACGTTGACACCGACCATCCCGGCCTGCACCTCGTGGGTGAAGCGGCGCGCGTACTCCCCGGAGGCGGTGAAGATCGCGGCGCCGTTGCCGAACGGGGAGGAGTTGACGATCTCCAGGGCCTCCTCGAAGGTCTCGGCGCGCACCACCGTGAGCAGCGGCCCGAACACCTCCTCCCGGTAGGCGCCGACGTCGAGGCTCACCCGGTCGAGCACCGTGGGCCCGACGAAGAAGCCCCTCTCGTGCCCCTCGACGGTCAGCCCGCGCCCGTCGACGACCGGCTCGGCCCCCGCCTCGATCGCCTCGGTCGCGTAGCGGATGACCCGCTCGCGAGCCTCGGCGGTGATGACCGGTCCCATGCCCACCCCCTCGCGGTCACCGGGGCCGACGACGATCTTCTCGGCCTCCCGCTTGAGCGCGGCGGCGAGGAGGTCACCGGCGGCCCCGACGGCGACGGCGGCCGGCACCGCCATGCACCGCTCCCCCGCCGAGCCGAAGGCCCCGGCGGCGATCTGCGCCGCGGCGTACTCGATGTCGCCGTCGGGCATGACGATCGCGTGGTTGTTGGCCCCGCCCAGGGCCTGGACGCGCTTGCCGTGGGCGGCGCCCTTCTCGCGCACGTACCGCGCGACCGGGGTGGACCCGACGAAGGACACCGCCGCGACGCCGGGGTGCTCGAGGATCGCGTCAACCGCCTCCCGGCCGCCGTGGACGACCGTGAAGACGCCGTCGGGCAGGCCGGCCTGCCGGTAGAGCTCGGCGACGTAGTTGGCGGCGGAGGGGTCACGCTCGGAGGGCTTGAGGACGAAGGCGTTACCGGTGGCGATCGCGATGGGGTGCATCCACATCGGCACCATGACGGGGAAGTTGAACGGGGTGATGCCGGCGACGACGCCGAGCGGCTGGCGCATCGAGTGGACGTCGAGCCCGGTGGAGGCGTCGGCGGTGTACTCGCCCTTGCTCGCGTGGGCGATGCCGCAGGCGAAGTCGAGGGTCTCGCGCCCGCGCCCGACCTCCCCGCGCGCGTCGTCGACCGTCTTGCCGTGCTCGGAGCTGATGATCCGCGCGAGCTCCTCGGTGTGCGCGACGACGAGCTCACGCATCCGGAACATGATCTCGGTGCGCCGGGCCAGGGAGGTCGCGCCCCACTCGCGCTGCGCGGCGGCCGCCGCCCGCACCGCCTCGTCGACGACGGCGGCGTCGGCCTGGGCGAGGTGGGCGCTCACCTCCCCGGTCGCGGGGTTGAGCACGGGCGTGGTGGCGTCGGGGCCGCCCTCGTGGGGCGCGCCGCCGATCCAGTGGTGGATGGTCCTCATCGCTTCCTCATCGCTCACAGGTAGGGCCGCTGGTCGCGGCGGGCACGCTCGTACTCGACGCGCGCGCGGCGGGTGCTGTCGAGGCGGGCGGTCTCCGCCACCGGCACGTCCCACCAGGCCGACGACGGCGGGCTGGGGCCCTCGATGTCGGTCTCGACGACGATCGCGGTGGTCGCGCTCGCCGCCGCGGCCGCGCGGTAGGCCTCGCGCAGCTCGGGGATCGAGGCGGGCTCGTGGACCTCGATGCCGTAGCTGCGGAGGTTGGCGGCGAGGTCGAGGGGCAGCGTCGCGCCGTCGAGCATCCCGGTGGCGGGGTCGCGCCGGCGGTAGCGGGTGGCGAAGCGCTGGGAGCCGTGGGACTCGGAGAGCGCACCGATCGAGGCCCACCCGTGGTTCTGCAGGACGACGAGGACGACCTTGAGCCCCTCGGCGACGAGCGTGGCGATCTCCTGCGGCGCCATCTGGTAGCTGCCGTCCCCGACGACGGCGACGACCTCGCTGTCCGGGCGCGCCAGCTTGGCACCCAGCGCGGCCGGGATCTCGTAGCCCATGCACGAGTACCCGTACTCGAGGTGGTACTGGACGGGGGTGCGGGCCCGCCACAGCGCCTGGAGGTCGCCGGGCATCGAGCCGGCGGCGTTGACGAGGATGTCGTCGTCGCCCATGAGCTCGTTGAGCACGCCGAAGACCTCGGTCTGCGCGGGCAGCGGGCCGTGGCCGCGGTGGTAGCACTCCTCGGTGACCCGCGCCCAGTCGGAGACGAGCCCGGTGACCTCGCGGGAGTAGGCCTCGGTGACGCGGTACCCGTCCAGGGCGGTGCGCAGCGCCTCCAGCCCGGTGCGCGCGTCGGTGACGACCATCTCGGCGGCGTGCTTGGCGGCGTCGAAGGCCTTGACGTTGAGGTTGACGAAGCGCACGTCCGGGTTGCGGAAGGCGGTGCGGGACGCCGTCGTGAAGTCGGTGTAGCGGGTACCCACGCCGATGACGACGTCCGCCTCGGCGGCGAGCGCGTTGGCCGCGGCGCTGCCGGTCGCGCCGACGCCGCCGGCGGCGGCCGGGTGGTCCCAGGGGATCGCGCCCTTGCCGGCCTGGGTGTCGACGACAGGAATTCCGGTCGCGTCGGCGAGCGCAGTGAGGGCGGCGCTGGCCTCGGAGTACACGACCCCGCCCCCGGCGACGACCACGGGGCGCTGCGCGCCGCGGACGACGGCGGCCGCGCGCTCGAGGGCGGCGGGCTCGGGCACCGGCCGGGGCACGTGCCACACCCGCCGGCGGAAGAAGTCCACGGGCCAGTCGTGGGCCTCGGCCTGGACGTCCTGCGGCAGGCAGATCGTCACCGCCCCCGTCTCGGCCGGGTCGGTGAGCACCCGCATGGCCGCGAGCGCGCTGGCGACGAGCTGCTCGGGGCGGTGGATGCGGTCGAAGAAGCGGGAGAGCGGGCGGAAGGCGTCGTTGACGGAGGCGTCACCGGCCTGCTCGTTCTCCAGCTGCTGGAGCACGGGGTCCGCCGCGCGGGTGGCGAAGACGTCCGAGGGCAGGAGGAGCACCGGGATGCGGTCGATCGTCGCGAGCGCCGCCCCGGTGAGCATGTTCGTCGAGCCGGGGCCGATGGAGGCTGTGCACGCGAGGGTCTGCAGCCGGTTGGCCGTGCGGGCGAAGCCGACGGCGGCGTGGACCATGTTCTGCTCGTTCCGGGCCTGGTAGAGGCGCAGCGGCTCCTCCCCCGGCGCGGGGTCGAGCGCGTTCTCGAGCAGCGCCTGGCCCAGCCCGGCGACGTTCCCGTGCCCGAGGATGCCGAAGGCGCCGGCGACGAGCCGCCGCTCGACGCCGTCGCGCTCGGAGTACTGGACGGACAGGAAGCGCACGAGGGCCTGGCTCACCGTGAGGCGGACGGTCCCGCTGGCGTTCATGGGCGCGCCTCTCGTTCGACGGGGCGGGTCATCGGCAGCCGGGGGTCGAGCTCCTGGGCGTCCCAGGTGCCGCGGACCCAGGCGTGGGCCGGGTCGTCGGTCATCATCCAGGCGCGGTCCTCGGCGGGGCCGGCCATGACGTTGAGGTAGTAGAGGTCGTAGCCGGGCGCGGCCATCGAGGGGCCGTGGTAGCCGTGCGGGGTGAGGACGACGTCGCCGGAACGCACCTCGGCGGTGAGCTCGAGCGGGCGCTGCGCCGTGCCGTAGGTGCGGTGGAAGGCGAAGCCGGGGCCGCCCGGGCCGGGGCGGACCTCGAAGTAGTAGATCTCCTCGAGCTCGCGCTCGTCGGCGGTGTGCTCGTCGTGCTTGTGGGGCGGGTAGGAGGACCAGTTGCCGGCGGGCGTGAGCACCTCGCACACGAGGAGGTGGTCGGTCTCGAGCTCGTTGGCGAGCGCGTAGTTGTTCACCTGGCGCGAGGCCTGCCCGGCGCCGCGCAGCTCGGTGCGCACCCGGTCGGCGGGCTGGTACGAGACCGGCAGGCGGCGGCGGGCGCGCGACGTCGGGACCGCGAGGGTGGCGCCGTCGGCGGAGGTGACCCGCGCCGTCGTCCCCAGTGGCAGGTAGAGGTGGTCGGTGACGGCGGCGAACACGTCGGGGCGGCCGGCGAGCTCGACCACGCGGCCCTTGACCTCGACCGTGCACCCGCCGCGCAGCGGCAGGACGAGCGCCTCGTCATCTCCTGTGGCGATCTCCTCGCTCTCCCCCGCGGCCAGCGTGAGGACCTTGAGGCCGGTGAAGCGCCAGCCGGCGCGCTCGGCGGTGACGTCCACGGCGTAGCGGCCGTGGGCGGTCGCCCCGGCCCGGAGGAGGAGCTCGGTCGTCGTCACAGCAGTCCCACCGCCCGGTCGACAGCGGCGTCGACGTCGTCGTCGGCCGGGTAGAGCAGCGCCCGTCCGACGACGAGCCCCTCGATCCCGGGGTGGCGCAGGGCCTCGGCCCAGCCCTCCGCCGTCGCCTCGCCGTCCGCGTCGACCTCGCCGCCGAGGATGAGCGTCGGCAGCGTCGACGCCGCCGCGACGGCCGCCATGTCGGGCACGAGCGGGACCTTGAGCCAGGTGCGGGCCGAGGTCCCGCCGAGCCCGGCGGCAATCGCCACGGACGCCACCACCGCCTCGGTGCTCAGCTCGTTGACGGCCCGCCCCTCGACCCGGCGGGAGATGAAGGGCTCGACGATCGCCGTGCGACCCGCCGCGGCCAGCTCGTCGACGGCGCGGGCGCTCGCCCCGAGGGTGCGCAGCGAGCCGGCGTCGGCGAGGTCGATGCGCACGAGCATCTTGCCGCCGTCGAGGCCGGCGTCGACGACGGCGCGGGTGGTGTAGCCGGTGAAGCGGTCGTCCATCTCGAAGCTCGCCCCGCGCAGCCCGCCGCGGTTCATCGACCCGTAGACGAGCTTGCCGTCCAGCGCCCCCATGAGGACGAGGTCCTCGACGACGTCGGCCGTGCCGAGGAAGCCGTGGACACCCGGCCGGGCGAGGGCGGCGGCACAGCGCCGCAGCAGCTCGCGGCGGTCCCCCATGGCCATCGCGTCCGGGCCGACGGCGAGCGAGCCGCGCGCGGGGTGGTCCGCGGCGATGATCATGAGCTTGCCGCCCGGCGCGGGCAGCCGTCCGCGGGGGCGCTCGGCGAGCGCGCGGGCGATGCGCTCGGGCTCGTGCATCCGGATGCGGCGGACGTCCTCGACGGTGACCATCACAGCGGCCTGCGCTCGACGTCCTGGGGACGGGCGCCGTCGTCGACGACCTCGAGGACCTCGGCCTCCGTCGGCATCGCCGTGGAGCACTCGAGCCGGGAGGCGACGATGGCCCCGGCCGCGCTCGCGGCGGTGATCGTCCGGGCGAGCGACCAGCCCTGGAGGAGCCCGTGGCACAGCGAGCCGCCGAAGGCGTCCCCGGCGCCGAGTCCGTTGAGGACCTCGGTGGGGGTCGGGCGCACCTCCACCCGCTCCTCGCGAGTCTTGGCGAGCGTGCCGAGCGGGCCCTGCTTGACGACGGCGAGCTCGACGCCGGCCTCGAGCAGCGCGTCGGCGGCCCGGTCCGGGTCGCTCTCCCCGACGGCGACCTCGCACTCCTCGCGGTTGCCCACGGCGACGGTGACGCCGGGGAGGAAGTCGCGCACCTGCTGTGTGGCCTCCTCCCTGGACTCCCAGAACATCGGGCGGTAGTCGAGGTCGAGCACGGTGTGCTCGCGGCGCTCGCGGGCCTGCAGCGCGGTGAGGTGGGCGGAGCGGGAGGGCTCCTGGCACAGGCCGGTGACGGAGAACCACATGATGCGGGCCGCGCGGACGGCGTCGAGGGGGATGTCCTCGGGACGCACCTGGAGGTCGGGGGCGCTGGGCTCGCGGTAGAAGTAGAGCGGGAAGCTGTCCGGCGGGAAGATCTCGCACAGCGTGATGGGGGTGTTGAGCTCGGAGGTGATGACGAACTCGTCGCTCACCCCGAGCCGGACCATCTCGCGGCGCACGTAGCGGCCGAAGGGGTCGTCCCCCACCCCGGTGATCGTCGCGGTGGGGTGGCCCAGCCGCGCGGCGGCGACCGCGACGTTGGTGGGGCTGCCGCCGAGGAACTTGCCGAAGGTCTCGACGTCCTCCAGGCCCACGCCGGTGCTCAGGGGGTAGATGTCGACGCCGCTGCGACCGGAGGTCAGCACGTCCAGTGGCGTCGAGCTCGTCATCGCAGCCTCCCCCTCTCCCGCCGCGCCCCTGCGCGCGACGCCTCGATTCTGACCCAGGCGGGACGTGCCGGTCAACCGTTTGTCTGGACAAACTGACGTCCTGTCCTCGCGCCCCGACCAGTGGCAAGATGTGCATTTGTCAGTACAACCACGTCGTCCCCGCACCCCCTGTCGCCGACAGCACACTTACCGCCGACAGCACAGTTACCGCCGACAGCACAGTTACCGCGGACAGCCGGATTCTCCACAGCCAAACCGACACCCGCCGATTTAAGGACGGACCCATGACGCCGCCGGAGATGTACCGCCCCCAGGTGCACCTGGACCGCGCGAGTCCGGTGCCGCTCTACCACCAGATCTCGACGGTGGTGCAGGACGCGATCGTCTCCGGGGAGCTGCCGCCGCACACCCGGATCGAGAACGAGCTCGCCCTGGCGGACCGGCTCCAGGTCTCCCGCCCCACCGCCCGGCGGGCGCTCCAGGAGCTCGTCGACAAGGGCATGCTCGTGCGCAAGCGCGGGGTGGGCACGGAGGTCGCGCCCGAGCTCATCCGCCGGGCGGTGGAGCTGAGCAGCCTCCACGACGACCTCGCCGCCGCCGGCCGCGACCCGCGCACCGAGGTCCTCGAGCACGCCGTGCGCCCCGCCGACGAGGAGGTCGCCGGCAAGCTGCGGGTGGAGGTCGGGGCCGACGTCGTCGTCGTGCGCCGCCTGCGCTACGCGGACGGCGAGCCGCTCGCCCTCATGACCAACTACGTGCGCGCCGAGCTCGCGCCCTCCCGCGACGACCTCGAGCGCGCCGGGCTGTACGCCTCGCTGCGTGAGCGCGGGGTGCGGCTGCGCCTGGCGCACCAGACGATCGGGGCCCGGCAGGCGACGGCCGCCGAGGCGCGCACCCTCCAGGAACCGGCCCGCGCCGCGGTGCTCACGATGGAGCGGCTGGCCATCGCGGACTCCGACACGGTCGTCGAGTTCGGCCGCCACATCTACCGCGCCTCCCGCTACACCTTCCACACCACCCTCCTCGCGAGGTGACACCCCGCCGGTGCACTCTCGGCGACAACTGTGCTCTCGGCGATAAGTGAGCTCTCGGCGGCAAGTGAGCTCTCGGCGGTAAGTGTGCTGTCGGCGGGTGGGGGGTCGGGTCAGCGGCGGGTGCGGCGGCGGGCGACGAGGGCGACGGCGCCGCCGGCCACAGCCAGGAGGACGGCGACGAGCGCGATCGTCCCGACGTCCGCGCCGGTGGCCGGCAGCGCGCCGCGGCCGGCCGGCGTGGTGGGGCCGTCGGTCGGTGCCGGTGAGCCGGGCCCGTCCGTCGTCGGCTCCTCGCTCGGTGGCGGCTCCGTGGGCTGCTGGGTCGGAACCTCCCCCTCGACGACCGGGAAGTACCACGCGTTGACCCCGCCGCTCGCGGACTCGAAGGACACGAGCACCGAGCCGTCCGCGCGCAGCGCGTCGAGCGCGTCGTCGCCGATCTCCACGGTGAGGGTCTCCGTCCCGGGCGCGACGTCGGTCGTGCCGGCGCCGAGGAGACGGCCGCCCATGTCGGGCGCCCACGGCGCCGCTGCACCGTCGGCCTCCGAGCACGCGGAGAAGCCGAGCTCGTCACCCTCGCAGCTGGACACCCACACCGGCACCATGAGGTCGCCCTGCCACACGAAGGCCCGGACCGTGCCGGCCTCGGCGGCGTCGAGCGACAGCGTGACCGACGGGTTGCCGATCTCGACGTCGGACACCGTGAGCCCGCGGCTCGCGGGCAGGCCCGAGATCGTCACCCCGCGCACCGCCGACTGGTAGATCGTCTGCGGTGACTCCACGCCCATGAGCGCGGTGTCGGGGATGATCGGGTCGGCCGGCTCGGTGGGCCGGTCCGCGGGCGGCTCGTAGCCCTCGAGGTAGGCGTGGCCCCACCGGTAGGGCTCGGACTGCTGGCTGCCGAAGGGCGACCACGCCGTGCGGGTCTTGCCGATGAAGTCCTGGGTGTCCGAGTCGTAGGGCGTGACGTTGAGCCCGAGGAACTGCGGGTCGACGTCGTTGGTCGCGAGGTCACCGGTCGGCACCGCGCTCGTCGGCCCGACCGCGGCCGGCAGGTTGGCGAGCGGGATCTTCGTCTCCACGGTGTAGGAGCCGCCCTCGTAGCTGCCGTCCGCACCGCGGGTCACGCTCACCGCGACCTCCTGGCCGGGCGAGTTCGGGCCCTGCTCGACCGTGTCCGCGAGCGGGCCGGAGGAGAAGCCCTGGTGGGCGTCGGTGTCCCGGCTCCAGCACGGCCCGTCCGGCCCGGTGCCGGCCTCGCCGGTGGGGTCGTCGGTGAAGGGCATGATGCCGCTCTTGAAGGTCGTCGAGGTGTCCCGCGAGGTGGCCTGCGGGTCGAGGAGCACCTCGACGGAGTCGACGAGCCAGTGCCCGAAGCAGCGCTCGGGGGTGGCCGCCGCGCTCGCGACGTCGTCGACGACGTGGGCGAGGACGTAGAGGTCGTCACCGGACCAGGCGAGCCGCGCGTAGCTGCCGGCGCCGCAGTCGGTCCCGTCCGGCTCGCACTCCGCGCCCTCCCAGCGGCGGCCGATGTCGATCGGCTCGCCGTAGCCGGCGTCCTCCGCGCCGTCGACGGCGAGTGCCGCGCCGGCTTCCGGGACGACGGTCGTCGGCACGACGTACATCTGCAGCGTCTCGCTGCTCGACGAGCCGGCCGGGTCCGCCGTCGTCGTGATCGTCAGGTCCGCCGTCGCTCCCCCGGGTGCCGCCGGGTCGGTGTGGGTGACGGTGAGCTCGACCGTCGTCTCCTCCCCCGGGGCGAGGTCGGTGTAGTCGACCGAGGCGGGCGCGACGGCGAAGGGCGCGGGCGCCGTGATGGTCACCTCGCCGCTCTGCGCCTCCGTCGTGCGGTTGGCGACGACGACGGGCACCGTCACCGACTCCCCCGCGCCGATGCGGCTCACCGCGGAGGACCGGCCAGCGACGTGGGTGTAGCTCTCGGCCCAGTCCTCGTACTCGGCGAAGTTGCCCCAGCGCTGGAAGCGGCCCTCGACGCCGGGGACGACGTCGACGCGGGTGTCGTTGTAGGCGGTGACGGTGCCGTTGTCGAAACGCGCGGCGAGCCGGTAGCGGCCGGTGGCGGCGTCGTCGGCGGGGGTCACCGTGAAGGTGACGGCGGAGTCGGCCGAGTCGCTGACCGGCCCGAGCGGCTGCGGGGCGCTCACCGCCCACCCGGCCGGCACCTCGAGCGTCACCTCGCCCGCGGCGATCGTGCCGGCCCCGGAGCGGCTCGCGACCGTGACGTCGAAGGGCACGCCGGGCGCCTGGAAGTTGTCGCCAATGTCGAAGGAGAAGGTCGAGCCCAGCGGCATGCCCCCCGGGTCGGGGATGACGGAGCCGAAGAGGATCGCGTCGTCGCGCCCGTTCTCCGGGGAACCATTGGGCTGGAACGGCACCTGCGACTCGGCGATCCCGAAGCGCAAGCACTGCGGGTCCCAGACCCCGGTGTGCTTGACGCGCGCCTGCGTCGGGTGCGCACGGTTGCCCTCGCGGCCCACCTGCGCCCAGGTCTGCGCGGTGCCCGGCTCCTGCCCCTGGACGTTGCCCGGCAGCCACGTGTAGGGCGAGGGGTAGCCGCTCCACGTGCCGACGACGGTGAACGGGTTGCTCGCGGCGGGGACGAAGCCGGCGTTGCAGCTGGGCCCGTCCGTGCCGCCCTCGCCCTGGGTGCCGGCACCGGAGGTGATCATCTTGACCTGCCAGACGTCGACGGCGTCCGGCCCGGTGAGCTGCTCGGGGAAGGCGGTCGGGTCGGCGGCCATCTGCGCCGCCTCCCAGACCACACGGCCCGCGTACTGGTGGTTGCCGTGCCCCACGGCGAGGGAGGGCGAGAAGCCGGTGAGAATCTCGGGCCGGGTCTGGCGGATGACGTGGACGACCTGCCGCTGGATCCGCTCGGAGCCCCACACCTCCTCGGTGAGGGCGGCGCTCGTGTTGTAGAAGAAGTCGACGGCGTCGATGTTGTAGATGTCGACGGTGCCGGAGCGGTAGTGCGAGGCGCGGTCCTCGTTCTCGCGCCGCAGGCCCAGCGCGGGGCCGGACTCCTCGCCCACGGAGTTCGAGCCACCCTCGCCGCGGGTGAGCATGATGATCCCGCAGTCGACGTCGTACCGGTCGTGCCAGACGCCGCAGGGCGTGGTGAAGCTCGCATCGTCGTCGGGGTGGGCCCAGATGCCCATGACGTCGATCTTGCTCGGCTCGACCTCGGTCGCGACCGAGGGCTTCCCCACGGTCAGCGGCGGCAGCTCCTCACCGGACGCCGCCGGAGCGACGACCCCCAGCACCAGCGCCACGAGCGCAGCTGCAACGGCTCTCTTCACGACGACCTCCCCCTGGGCGGACGGCCCCGTCCGCGCGTGCCACCAACCTAGTGACGCGGCGGCGACGGCGGCAAGGCGCCGCTCAGTCCTTGACCGCGCCCTCGAGCATGCCGCGGATGAAGTGCCGCTGGAGGAAGAGGTAGAGCACCACCATGGGCAGCGCCACGAGCACCGCGCCCGCCGCGAGGAGCACCGTGCCCTGCGTGTACTGCCCCTGGAACAGCGCCAGGCCAAGCGGCGCCGTGCGCAGCTGGGCGTTGGGCGACATGACGAGCGGGATGAGGAACTCGTTCCACGTCCACATGAAGGTGAGGAGCACGAGGGTGACGACGGCGGGCCGCGCCACCGGCAGCAGCACCTGCCACAGCACCCGGTGGTGGCCGGCGCCGTCGAGGCGGGCCGCCTCGATGATCGAGCGGTTCGCGCCGCGGAAGTAGGCCCGCATCCAGAAGGTCCCGAAGGCGATCGACTGGGCGACCTGCGGCAGGGCGATGCCCCAGATCGTGTTCGTCAGCCCCAGCGTCCGGAAGTCGAAGAAGAGCGGGACGATGATCGCCTCGGCCGGGACCATGATGCCGAGCAGGAAGACGTAGAAGAGAACCTGGGAGCCGGGGAAGACGAAGGCGCCCAGCGCGTAGCCCGCCATGATCGACAGCACCGCCGCGCTCACGACGACGACGGCTGCCACGAGCAGCGAGTTGCGCATGTACTCGCTGAACCGGCCCTGCTCCCACGCCCGCGCGAAGTTCTCCCAGTGGACGGGCCCGCCGGTGGCGGCGTCCTGCGGTGTCTCCGGCCCCAGGGCGGTGACGAGGATCGTGATGATCGGGGCGAGGGCGAAGGCCGCGAAGACGATGAGGATGACGTAGTTGCCCAGGCGCTCCCCGGTGGAGACCCTCACCTCTCCCGCTCCCCGATGCGGTTGACGGCCAGGTTGATACCAAAGATGAGGACCGTGAGGACGACGGCGACGGCGGCCGCCGAGCCCACCTCGCCCTCCATGAACGCCCGGCGGTAGACCTCGTAGCTGGGCACCGTCGTCGACGTCCCCGGGCCGCCGCCGGTGGTGACGTAGACGAGGTCGAAGGTCTTGAGCGCCGCGATGATCGTCAGCGTGAGGGCGACGACGATCTCCGCCCGCACGGCGGGCACGGAGATGGCGAGGAAGGAGCGGACGGCGCCTGCGCCGTCGAGGGTGGCGGCCTCGTAGAGGTCCTGCGGGACGCGCGCCATGCCGGCCATGAGGAGCACGGTGACCAGGCCCGTGGAGACCCAGGTGCCGACGAAGCCGACGGCGGGCAGCGTCCACGTGAAGTCGCCGAGCCAGGCGCGGGTGAGGGAGCCGAGCCCGACGGCGTCGAGCAGGCCGTTGAGCGGGCCGTCCGGTGCGTAGATCTGCCGCCACGCGACAGCGACGACGACCATGGCGATGACCTGCGGGAGGAAGACGACGGTGCGGAAGAAGGGCAGGCCGCGCACCTTGGCGCGCACGAGCACCGCCGAGAGCACGAGGCCGATGCACACCGGCAGCACCGAGAAGAAGAAGATGAGCACGAGGGCGTGCCAGAAGGACTGGCGCAGCCGCTCGTCGGCGAGGACGTCGACGTAGTTGTCCAGGCCGACGAAGGTGGCCAGGCTCAGCCCGTCCCAGTCGTACAGGGAGATCTGCGCGGCGCGGCCCAGCGGGTAGAGCAGGAAGGCCGCGTAGACGACGAAGGCCGGCGCGAGGAAGAGGTAGGGGGTGAGCCCGAAACGGCCCAGCCCCCGCGGACGACCCGGGCGGGTCGCCCGCGGGACGGGCGCGATGGTGCCCCGTGGCTGGGCGGTCATGTCACTCGGCCGAGACGAACTCGCTGTAGTCGGCCTCGAGCGCGGCGAGGAGCCCGTCGACGTCGAGCTCGCCGCCCATGAAGGACTGGAGCGACTGGCCCAGGGTGTCGGCCATCGTCGGGGTGCCCCAGTCGAGGTAGGGCACGAGCGCGCCCTCCTCGGTGACCTCGCCGTAGGCGGTGTAGATGTCGGCCTGGAGGCCGGCCTCGGGCATGTGCTGGGCGGTCTCCACCACGGGCATGTTCCCGGTCTCGGCGAGGACGGCCATGGCCTCCTCGCTCGTGATGAAGTCGATGTAGGCGGCGCCGACGTCGGGGTTGTCGGACTGCGCCGTCACGGCGAAGGGGATGCCGGTGCCACCGGTCGTCACCTTGCCCGCCCCGGCCTCGACGGGCGGCGGGGCGAAGAAGCCGACGTCCTCGCCCATGGCGGCCTCGACGTCCGGGCCGATCCAGGAGCCGGCCATGAGGTAGACCCCGGCACCCTCGGTGAAGGACTGCCACACGGCGTCGTAGTCGGCGCCGTTGAAGCCCTCGTTGAAGTAGCCGGCGTCGACCCAGGACTGCAGCTCCTCGGCGGCGGCGCGGTTGCCCTCGCTCTCCCAGCTCGCGCCCTCGTTGCCGAAGCCGAGGGCCCGGATCTCCTCGGGGTCCACGTGCGCGCCCTGGACGGGGCCGAAGACGTGGCCTGCGGGCCACGCGTCGAGGTTGCCGAGCAGCAGGGGCGTCTCGCCGGCCGCGGCGATGGTGCCGAGCTGCTCGCCGAAGTCGGCCCACGTCTCGGGCACCTCGAGCCCGAGCTCCTCGAGCTTGGACTTCGAGTAGTAGATGCCGACGACCTCGCCCACCTGCGGCAGGCCCCAGACGGAGCCCTCGCCGAAGGTCACGCCGTCCTCGGAGTACCGGGTGTTCTGCAGGACGGAGTCGGGGAAGCGCTCGGTCCAGCCGTAGGCCTCGGCGTAGGGGTCGAGGTTGCGCAGCTGCCCCGCGGCGACGTACTGCCCCATCTGCGAGCGCGAGTTGTTCACCTGGGTGACGTCGGGGGCGTCCTCGCCCGTGAGCGCCAGGCGCAGGGTGGTGGTGAGGTCGTCGTTGGACTGGGTGACGCGGTCGATCGTCACGTTGGGGTACTCGTCCTCGAAGGCGGCGTTGAGCTGCTCCATCTGCTCGTTCTGCCCGCCGCGCACCTCCTGGTCCCACACGACGAGGGTGACGTCACCGAGGTCGGAGATGTCGGTGGAGACCTCGTCGGAGGTCGTGGCGCCCTCGGTCTCCTCCGAGCCGCCGCTGCCGGGGGTGCAGGCCGCGACGAGCGCGATGGTCGCCACGGCCGTTGTGACGACGCCGGCGGTGCGGCGCTTGCGTAGTGAGCTCATGGTGCTGATTCTCCTTCGTCGTGGACGGTGGTGCCGCCCCTACCCGGTTGATACTCGCTCAGAGGTCCGACTCGAGCGCGAAGGTCGCCTCCGCCCGGCGGGTCACGCGTCCGGGGCGTGCGGGAAGCACGTCCGGGAGGAAACGGTAGTGCTCGTACAGCGCGGCGGCCGCACCGTTCCCGTTCTCGCGGGCGCAGTCGAGCCGCTGCCACCAGTCGTGGAGGTCGCCGATGCCGGGGGCGGCGAGCGAGCCGCCGAACTCCTGCACGGCGAGCCCCGAGCACAGCGCCGCGAAGCGCAGCCGCTGCTCGAGCGGCCACCCGGCCAGCGAGCCGCGCGCGAAGGCCGCGACGAAGACGTCCCCGGCGCCGGTGGGGTCGATCGCCTCGACCGCGAGGGCCGGGACGTGGCACTCCTCCCCCGTCTCGCCGTCGATCGCGAGCGCGCCGTCCGCGCCCATCGTCACGACGACGAGCGGCACCCGCTCGGCGAGGGCACGCGCCGCCGCCTGCGGGCTGTCGGTGCGCGTGTAGGCCATCGCCTCAGCGGCGTTGGGCAGGAAGGCGTAGCAGTCCTCGAGCGCGGCGAGCCGGCTCGCGTCCCACTTCTCCGACGGGTCCCAGCCGAGGTCGGCGAAAACCTTCGCCCCGGCGGCTCGGGCCCTGCGCCACCAACGCTCCTGGGCGCGCTCGTCGTCGAGGTCGATGATGACGGCGCGGGTGGGGGGCGGCTCACCGATGAGCTCGTCGTAGCTCATCGGGAGCTGGTGGCCGTGGGTGATCATCGAGCGGTCGCCGTCGTAGGCGAGGGAGACGGTCACCGAGGTGTGCTGGTCGGCGACCCGCTTGGAGCGGGACAGGTCGATGGCCTCGGCGGAGAGGATGTCCCAGCACCAGCGCCCGTAGACGTCACCGCCGAAACCGGTGGCCAGGCCCGTGGACAGGCCCAGGCGGCTCGCGGCGACGGCGAGGTTGGCGATGCCGCCGGGCAGCGAGCCCATGCCGCTCGCCCACACCTCGGTGCCGGGACGCGGGGTGCTCGGCAGGCCGGAGAAGACGACGTCGAGGAAGAGCGGGCCGGAGAGGAAGACGTCGAGCACGTTCCCGTCCTGGGGTACCTCGTCACTCATGACTCCTCCTCCTCGCGCCCACCGTGGGCGCGCCCGGGCCATCCTAAGCACCCCGACAGGTGGCCCTCCGCGGCTCTGCTAGCGTCGGCCGGGTGCTGACCAGGACCTCCCGCGCCACCAGTCCGAGCCCGCTCAGCGACACGAGGGCCGGCACGCGGTGAAGCTCACCGTCATCGGCGGGGGCGGCTTCCGCGTCCCGCAGATCTACCAGGCTCTCTCGGCCGGCGACGCGCGGCTGCGCGTGGACGAGCTGTGGCTCTACGACGTCTCCGCCGAGCGGCTCGACGTCGTCGCCAGCGTCCTCGCCCAGCTCACCCCCTCGCTCGCGCGGCCCCCGCAGGTGCGGACGACGACGGCGCTCAGCGAGGCCCTCGCCGGCGCCGACTTCGTCTTCTCGGCGATCCGTATCGGCGGGACGGCGGGGCGGATCACCGACGAGCACACCGCCCTGCGCCTCGGCGTTCTCGGGCAGGAGACCGTGGGCCCCGGCGGCCTGGCCTACGCGCTGCGGACCGTGCCGCACGCGCTGCACCTCGCCGAGGAGATCGCCGCCCACGCCCCGGGCGCGTGGACGATCAACTTCACCAACCCCGCCGGCATCATCACCGAGGCGATGCGCCGCGTGCTGGGCGAGCGGGTGGTGAGCATCTGCGACACCCCCATCGGGCTCATGCGGCGTGCCGCACGCCTGTTCGGGCAGGACCCGCGGCGCGTCGACTTCGACTACGTCGGGCTCAACCACCTCGGCTGGCTGCGCACGCTCGTCGTCGACGGGCGCGACGTCCTGCCCGACCTGCTCGCCTCCGACGAGATGCTCGACGGCATGGAGGAGGCCCGTCTCCTCGGCTTCGACTGGGTGCGCGCGATCGGCGCAATCCCCAACGAGTACCTCTTCTACTACTACCGCCACCGCGAGGCGATGGAGCGGATCACCAGCGGGCAGCCCACCCGCGGGGAGTTCCTCGACGTCCAGCAGGGCGCCTTCTACCGGGAGGCCGCCGCGGCCCCGGACCGCGCCCTCGAGATCTGGGACGCGACCCGGCACGACCGCGAGTCGAGCTACATGAACGAGTCGCGCCCCGAGGAGGAGCGCCACGGCCGGCGCACCGAGGACGTCGAGGGCGGCGGCTACCAGGAGGTCGCGCTCGACCTCATGACCGGCCTCGCCACCGGGGACGCCGCGACCATGATCCTCGGGGTCGGCAACGACTCCCTGGGCGGCGGGCGGCTGCTCGTCCCCCAGCTCAACGCCGCGGCGGTGGTCGAGGTGCCGTGCACGGTGGAGCGCGGCGCCGTCCGCCCCCACGCCGTCGCCCCGCTCGACGGGGAGATGGCCGGGCTCATCACGACCGTCAAGGCGAGCGAGCAGCTCGTCCTGCGGGCGCTCGACGAGGGCTCGCGCGAGCTCGCGTGGCGGGCATTCGCCAACCACCCGCTCGTCGACTCCACCGAGGTCGCCCGCCAGCTGGTCGAGGACTACTGCGCCGCCATGCCCGACGTCGCCGCCCGCCTGCGCTGACGGATCGCGTGCAGACCCGCCATCCGGACCGCGACGGCGTCCGCTAGGCGGTGAGCTGCGCGACCGCTCGAGCCAGGGCCCGCGCGCGCCCCTCCGGGGTGTGAGCCTTGAGCAACGGCAGCATCACGGCGTACCTGCCGGACCGGTCGAGGCTCTCGAACGCGGCGCTCGCGCGGGTGTTGCCGGCCAGCTCGGTCGCGAGCTCGGAGGGGACGGAGGCGGTGCGCTGGGACTCGTACGCCGCGTCCCACCGTCCGTCCGCCCGGGCGGCGCTCACCTCCGCGAGCCCGGCGGGATGCAGACGTCCGGCAGCCAGCAGGGCCTCGACCCTCGTGGTGTTCAGCCTCGACCACGGGCTCCTCGGTCGGCGGCGCGAGAACCGCTGCATGAACGACACCTCGTCGCAGGCCTTGCGCTGGCCGTCGATCCAGCCGAAACACAGGGCCACGTCGAGCGCCTGCGTGATCGTGATCCTGGTCGGCCCTGAGTGCCGCTTCGCGATCCGGAGCCATGCCTCGTGCGCGTGCTCGTGCTGGGCCTCCAGCCATGACTCCCAGCCCGCGGCATCGGGGAAGTCCAGCACCTCCACGGTCACGCCTCCTCACTGGTGGAGAGCATGTCGAGATAGTGCTGGTTGTACATGACACCCAGCACGTTGCCGAACGGGTCGACCACGGCGGCGGTGGTGAACCCCTCGCCGCGCGGGGTGATCGGCTCGTACTCCGTGGCGCCCATCGAGAGGAGCCGGTCGACGGTGGCGGCGACGTCGTCGACGTGCCAGTACGTGACGGCACCGCCGGGCCCCGGCGCGGCACCGGGCGGGCGGTAGCTGCTGTCGATGATGCCCAGCTCGGCCTCCCGGTCACCGATGCGGAACTCGACGTACGCCGGTCGACCGTCGGGACCGGACCGCTCGAAGTAGGGCTGGACACCCAGGAGCTCGGCGTACCACCGCGCCGCGGGGACGACGTCGTCGGCGTAGAGGCTGATGGTGGCGAATCCTCGCAGCATGGTGGTGCTCCCTCGGTTCGGGCGGAGTCTCCGCCACTGGCTTGACCCGCCCATCGTGGTCCCCCAAAGTGCTCATCCTCTGAGCACCTTTCCTGCGATGCTTGAGGCATGCGCGCCGACCGCCTGGTGGCGACCCTCCTGCTCATGCAGGCGCGCGGTCGAGTGACCGCCGCCGAGGTGGCCGACGAGCTCGAGGTGTCGGTGGCCACCGCCCGCCGCGACCTCGAGGCGCTGTCCACCGCCGGCGTCCCCGTGTACTCGCAGCCCGGCCGCGGGGGCGGGTGGTCGCTGGTCGGCGGAGCACGCACCGACCTCACCGGCCTCACCGCCGCCGAGGCCCGGGCCCTGTTCCTCCTCGCCGGGCCGGCCACGTCCGGCGCCCCGGCGCTGCGGTCGGCTCTGCGCAAGCTCGTGCAGGCCCTGCCCGGTCCCTTCCGGGAGGATGTCGAGGCGGCGGCCGGTGCCGTCGTCGTCGACACCGCGCGATGGGGCGAGCACGAACGCGCACGTCCCGAGCTGCTCGACGCCCTCGAGGACGCCGTCGTCCGCCGCCGCAAGGTCGAGCTGGACTACGAGAGCCGTCAGGGCGCGGTGACGCAGCGCCTCGTCGACCCCTGGGGGCTCGTCGACAAGGACGGCGTCTGGTACCTGGTCGCCGGCACGGCGCACGGCCAGCGGACCTTCCGCCTCGACCGGATGAGCGCGGCCACCCGCACCGACGACCCCGCCGCCCCGCCACCCGCCGACTTCGAGCTGGCGCGCGCCTGGGACCGGGTCGTCGACGAGAGCGAGCAGCGCCGCTCGCTCCGCTCGGCGACGGTCCTCGTCGCCGAACGCCTGCTCCCGGTCCTGCGCCGGCAGTTCGGGCGGCACTGCGAGCCGCTCGACACCCTCGGCGACGGGCGCGTCCGGGTCCGAGTCACGGCGCACATGGACCTCTCGATCGCCGAGCAGCTCGCCGGCTGGGGTGCCGCTGCCGAGGTCCTCGAACCCGACACCGTCAAGAGAGAGCTCGCCCGCCTCGGTGCAGAGCTCGTGGACCGCTACGGCCCGCGGTAGCTCCCCTGCCCGTGGCGTGGAAGCAGCAGGACATGCACGCAAAGCCACCGCAACAACGGAAAGGGCCCGGCACGCTGTTGCGTGCCGGGCCCTGGGCGCGGGCGGTCATGCGCGCGGCAGAGACGCGTTGCGCACGACCGCGCGCGGCCCGACTCCCGCCCAGCGTCCCCGGCGAGCCCGCAGGACGCGGGTGGCCGGACGGCGCTGGAGGTGGACGTAGTCCGCGAGCGGTATTCCCATGGCGCTGGCGGACATGTCGCCGAGCATGAGGGAGGACATGACAAACCCCTGACTGTTCTCGTGGTGGAGTCCCCGAGGAGGGGACGACGGCATGGCCCGGTGCCCGGGCAGGGATCGCGACCTCGTCGTCGGGATCCCAGCGGCGACGAGGCCTGCTACGCGAGCGGGTGCTTGGCCATGACGAGAACCCTGCCAGGGGTGGTCGCAGGGGTGCCACTCATTTATCGGCGGCGGTCACCCGGCCCGGTGCGCGGCGTCCTTGCGGCGCGGCGCCGGCGGCGCAGCCGGCGCGGGAGCAGGGGCACGGGCCGCTGCTGGAGGTAGACGATGTCGGCCAGGGGAATGTTCATGCTGCGGGCGAAGTCGTCGCCGAGCATCCTCTGCATGGTGGTACCACGTCCCTTCCTCGGCCCGCCGGGTGGGCGGGCGCACCTGAGCACGGCCTGGTGGGCCGGGCTGCCTGGGTGCGGCGGGACGTCCTGCTGAGGACGTCCTCGCCGCCAGCTTCCCCGCCATTGTCTCACATCGTGGTCACTCGACCGGGGGTGTCGCCTCGGTGAGCCGCCGGCCGAAGTGGGCGAGCGCGCGCACCGCCTCCTCGTCCCCCGTCACCGTCCACGTCACCTCGGGCGGGATCCACGCCGGCCCGTAGACGAGGTCGGCGAGGGAGCCGCCACCCACCGGCCAGTCGGTCCCGCCGGACTCGTTCGGCGTCGCACCGGTGGCCCAGACCCCGAAGTGCTTGCGCATCTCCTCCAGCGGCAGGTCCATGTGGACCACCGCCTCCATCGGGTAGGTCTGGCTGTCCGTGTCCGTCGCGTGGATCATCTCCGACGGGTCGTCGACGGGCAGCTCGCGCGGCGCGGTCCGCACGCCGGTGCGCAGCAGCTGCGAGAGGCGGTCGAGGCGGAAGGTCCGCCAGTCCTCGCGCTCGAGGTCCCAGCACACGAGGTACCAGCGGGGCCCGTTGGACACGAGCGTGTGCGGCTCGACGTGGCGCGCCGCCTCGACGTCGAGGGCGGTGACGTAGCGGAAGCGGACCCGCTCGTGGTCCCGGCAGGCGAGCGCCAGCTCGGCGACGACGTCGGGGTCCACGGCCCTGCCCCGCCCCCCGACCGGCACGGCGTACTCCTGGAGGGCGGACACCCGCCGCCGCAGGTGCGGGGCGAGCATCTGCTCGAGCTTGACCAGGGCGCTGAGGGCGGTCTCCTCCCCCAGCCCCTGCACGGCCGCCACCCGCAGGCCGACGGCGATCGCCACCGCCTCGTCGTCGTCCAGGAGGAGCGGCGGGAGGCGCCCGCCCGCCTCGAGCCGGTACCCGCCGTCGAGGCCAGGACGGGCACTGACCTCGTAGCCGAGCTCGCGCAGCCGGTCGACGTCGCGGCGCAAGGTGCGCGCGCTGACGCCCAGCCGCTCGCGCAGCTCCCGCCCGCTCCACGAGCGGTGGGTCTGCAGGAGGGACAGCAGTCGGAGGGCACGGGCGGTGGGATCGGCCATGATGGAAAAGTACCGTCGCATGCGGCCAGGATCTGGCCGCATGGGTTCCTAGCGTTGCGCCATGGCTCCGATCATCAGCACTCGGGAACTCTCCAAGACCTTCCGCCGCAAGGGCGGCGAGGAGGTCGTCGCGGTCAGCGACCTCACGATGGACATCGAGCCCGGCTCCCTCACGGCCTTCCTCGGGCCCAACGGTGCCGGCAAGTCCACCTCCCTCCGGATGCTCACCACGCTCCTGCCGCCGACGAGCGGCCACGCGACGGTCTGCGGCTTCGACGTCGCCCGCGAGCAGGCCGACGTCCGCCGCTCCATCGGCTACATCGGGCAGAAGAACGGCGCCGCCCAGTACTACCGGGTGCGCGACGAGCTCGTCTCCCAGGGCGCCTTCTACGGCCTGAGCCGTACCGAGCGGCGGCAGCGGGCCGACGAGCTCCTCGAGATCCTCGGCCTCACCGAGCTCGCCACCCGCACGACGATGACGCTCTCCGGCGGCCAGCGGCGGCGCGTGGACATCGCCCTCGGCCTCGTCCCCGCCCCGCGGCTGCTCTTCCTCGACGAGCCGTCCACCGGGCTGGACCCGCAGTCCCGCTCCCACCTGTGGGACCACATCCTCACGCTGCGCGAGCGCTACGGGATGACCCTGTTCCTCACCACCCACTACCTCGACGAGGCGGACCGCTTCGCCGAGCGGGTGATGATCGTCGACCAGGGCCGCCTCATCGCCGACGACACCGCCGCGCGGCTCAAGGCGAACCTCGCCGGGGACCGCATCGTCCTCACCCTCGCCGGCGCGGTTGCCGACGACGGCGCACTCGCCCTGCTGCGGCGCGTCGCCGCCCGCGGTGGTGACGTCGAGCAGGCCGCGGTCGCGGCACCGGAGGGCGCGGCGGTGCGGTGCACCGTCGTCGTCGACCACGGCGACCGGGTGCTGCCCGGTCTGCTCGCCTCACTCGCCGCGGCCGGCCACGAGGTCCTCGCCGCCGAGCTCCACCAGCCCACCCTCGACGACGTCTTCCTCGGGCTCACCGGCCGCAGCCTCCGCGAGGAGCAGGCCACCGTCGAGGCACCCGCCCAGCCCGCTCTCGTCCCCGGAGGCCCCCAGTGAGCGCCGTCGTCACCGACACCCGCAACGTCCTCGTCCGCGAGCTGTGGCCGGTCCTGCGTGACCCGTTCAGCGTCATCTTCTCCCTGCTCCAGCCACTCGTCTTCCTCGCCTTCTTCGGCCCGCTGCTCAGCGGCACGACGGGGCTGCCGTTCGCCGAGTCCCTCCAGTGGTTCGTGCCGGGCATCATCGTCATGAGCACCCTGTTCGGCACCGCGATGGCCGGCTCCAACCTCCTCTTCGAGCTGCAGTCCGGCTCGCACGAGCGGATGCTCGTCACGCCCGTGGCGCGCTCGGCGCTCATGGTGGGGCGCGCGCTCAAGGAGATGGTGCCGCTCGCCGTCCAGGCGGTCGTCATCACGCTGGTGGCTGCGATCTTCGGCTTCCGGCCGCACCTGCCGGGCATGGCCCTCGGTCTGCTGGTCCTCGCCGCGTTCGGGATCGGGCTGGGGGCGCTGAGCTACTCCCTCGGGATCGCCTCGCGGGAGCGGGACTGGATGTTCTGGGCGGTCCAGCAGGCGCTGATCTTCCCGCTGATGATCCTCTCCGGGATGCTCCTGCCGCTCGAGGCCGCGCCCCGGTGGATGCAGGTGCTCGGGAACCTCAACCCGCTCACCTACCTCGTCGAGGCGGAGCGAGCGCTGTTCAACGGGCAGCTCACCGAGCCGGCGGTGTGGCAGGGTGCGCTGGCCGCCGTCGTCCTCGCGGCGGTCGGGTTGACGGTCGGGATCCGGATGATGCGCCGCAGCATCTGAGTGTCAGAGGCCGCGGTTACCGTAGGCGGGTGGACCTGACCGAGAGCGACGTCCGGGCGCTGGAGAACCTCTCCCTTCCCGACGACGCCACGCTCGCGCGGTGGTTCGACCACGGCACGGTCGAGCGGGGCACGGACTACGCGCGGCGCGGGATGGTCCAGCGGCTGCACGTCGACCCGGACGAGCGCGCCCTGTTCGCCACCGTGCGCGGCAGCGGTGCCAGCTCCTACCAGTGCTTCGTCGTCCTCTACCCCGACGCGCAGATCTCCGCGCACTGCACCTGCCCGGTGCGGATGGGCTGCAAGCACGGCGTGGCCGTCGTCGTCGCGGCCCGGGAGGCCGCCGTCCACGGGGTGCGCCCCGACTGGGAGCGGGCCCTGGACGACGCCGTCAACGACGTCGGTCCCGGCAGTGGGGACCCGCTGGGGCTCCAGCTCGAGCGGGTCGTCGCCCGCGGGGCCGCGGCGGCCGGGGCCGGCCGGGCCGCCGCCCGCGTCCGCATGGCGCCGGTGACCATCGGCGCCAAGGGCCAGTGGGTGCGTACCGGGGTGAGCTGGCAGACGGTGCGCTGGACGTGGAGCCGGTACGTGCCCGAGCACGCCGAGGCCCTGCGCGCCCTCATCGCCTCCCACCCCCACGCCTACGGCACCCACGTCTTCCTCGACGAGCTCGGCCCCGCCGTCTGGCCGCTCCTCCAGCAGGTGGTCGACGCCGGCGTCGCCCTCGTCCCCCACCGCAGCGTCAAGGGCGAGGTCGCCCTCAGCAGCACGCCCGCCGAGGTCACCCTCGACGTCACCGCCCACCCCGTCCAGGACGGCGTGCGGGTGGCGCCCTCGGTGCGGGTGGCCGGCCGCACGGTCGGTGCGCACGCGATCGCCTTCGTCGGCCACCCGGTGCACGGCGTCGCCGTCACCGACGACGGCCTCCTCCTCGCCCCGCTCGCCCGGCCGCTGCCGCTCGGCGCCTCCGAGCTCGTCACCGGGCAGCCGCTCCACATCCCGCCCGACGGCGTCGACCGCTTCCGCCGCGAGTTCTACCCCCGCCTGCGCCAGCTCGTCCCCGTGCGCTCCTCCGACGACGCCGTCGCGCTCCCCCAGGTCCTGCCGCCGGTGCTCGTCCTGTCGGTGGAGCACCGGGAGGGCTTCATCGTCCGCCTCGCCTGGTCCTTCCGCTACCGCACCGAGGACGCCGTCGTCGACCTCCCCGTCGACACCGCCGACGACGACGCCCCGGCCGCCGGGTGGGTGCGCGACCACGCGGCCGAGCGCCGGCTGCTCGACGCCCTCGAGCTGCCCGCCGAGCACCCCCAGCTCCAGGCGCCGCCGCCAGGGCGCGGGCCCGCGCCCGTCGCCGAGCTGCGCCAGGTGGACGCCGCCCGCTTCACCGAGCGCGGCCTGGACCGGCTGCGCGAGGCCAACCCCGCCGTCGTCGTCGAGGTGAGCGGCGAGGTGCCCGACTACAAGCACGTCGACGTCGCGCCCACCATCCGGCTCACGGCCACCGACACCCCGCAGGGCGACTGGTTCGACCTCGAGGTGGAGGTGCAGCTCGAGGGCGAGCCGGTGCCCTTCGGCCACCTCTTCCGGGCGCTGGCGACGGGGGCGCCGCACCTGTTCCTGCCCTCCGGCAGCTACGTCAGCCTCGACCGGCCCGAGCTCGAGCAGCTGCGCCAGCTCATCGCCGAGGCCGGCGGGCTGCACGACGAGGAGTCCGGCACCCTGCGCGTCACGGCCTACCAGGCCGACCTGTGGCAGGAGCTCGTCACCCTCGGCGTCGTCGCCGAGCAGAGCGAGCGCTGGCGGCGCACCGTCGAGGCGCTCGTCTCCGGTCCGCCGCCCGGGGCGATCGAGCCACCTGCGGGCCTGCGGGCGGAGCTGCGCTCCTACCAGCGCGAGGGCTACGAGTGGATCTCCAGCCTGTGGGACGCCGGGCTGGGCGGGATCCTCGCCGACGACATGGGCCTGGGCAAGACCCTCCAGACCCTCGCGGCGGTGCAGCGGGCCAAGGAGACCGGCCGCCTCACCGAGCCGGTGCTCGTCGTGGCGCCCACGTCCGTCGTCGGCGGCTGGGCGAGCGAGGCGGCGCGCTTCACCCCCGAGCTCACGGTGCAGACCGTGGAGCAGACCGCCGCCAAGTCGAAGGTGCCGCTCGCCGAGCACGTGGCCGGGGCGGACGTCGTCGTCACGTCCTACGCGCTGCTGCGCCTGGACTTCCCCTCCTACGACGCACTCGGGTGGTCGGTGCTCGTCCTCGACGAGGCGCAGATGGTGAAGAACCACCAGGCCAAGACCCACGTGTGCGCGCGGAAGATCGCTGCCCCGGTCAAGCTCGCGATCTCCGGCACGCCGCTGGAGAACAGCCTCATGGACCTGTGGGCGCTGCTGTCCATCACCGCGCCCGGCCTCTTCCCCGACCCGCGGGCCTTCACGGTCGACTACCGCACCCCGATCGAGCGGGAGCGGGACGGAGCGGCCCTGGACCGGCTGCGCCGGCGTACGCGGCCCTTCATCCGCCGTCGGACGAAGGAGGAGGTCGCCCAGGAGCTGCCGCCCAAGCAGGAGCAGGTGCTCACCGTCCCGCTGAGCGCGCGGCACCGGAAGATCTACGACACCCACCTCGCGCGGGAGCGGCGCAAGATCCTCGGCCTCGTCGACGACATGGACAAGAACCGCTTCACGATCTTCCGCTCCCTCACCCTCCTGCGGCAGCTCGCGCTGGCGCCCGGGCTCGTCGACCCCGACTACGAGGGGGTGGGCTCGAGCAAGGCCGAGGCCTTCCTCGAGCAGCTCGCCGAGCTCGTCGCCGAGGGCCACCGGGCGCTCGTCTTCAGCCAGTTCACCGGCTACCTCGGCCTCGTGCGCGAGCGCCTCGAGCAGCAGGGCATCGACTACTGCTACCTCGACGGCAGCACCCGCGGCCGCGCGGCCCGCATCCGGGAGTTCAAGGAGGGGCACGCGCCGGTCTTCCTCATCTCCCTCAAGGCGGGCGGCGTGGGCCTCAACCTCACCGAGGCCGACTACTGCTTCATGCTCGACCCCTGGTGGAACCCGGCCGTGGAGGAGCAGGCGATCGACCGCACCCACCGCATCGGGCAGGACCGCACCGTCATGGTCTACCGGATGGTGGCCGAGGGGACGATCGAGGAGAAGGTCATGGCCCTGGCCGAGCGCAAGCGTGAGCTCGCCGGGCGGGTGCTGACCGGCGGCACCGCATCCGCCTCGGCCCCGCTGTCGGCGGAGGACGTGCGCGAGCTCCTCGGCTGAGAGCGCCTACAGCTGCGGGGACGCGAGCTCCCGCGGCACGTGCGCGCCGTGCCCGGCCTCCCGCAGGGCGGCGCGCAGGCGCTCGGCGGCGGCGTCCAGCTCCTCGGCGGGCACGTCCTGCCGGGCGCGGTCCAGGCGCAGCGCCGCCTCGTCCCAGGCGGGCAGCACGTGGACGTGGAGGTGAGGCACCTCGAAGCCGGCCACCATGAGTGCGGCGCGTGGCGCGTCCCACGCCGCGCGCTGCGCCCGCCCGATCGTGGCCGCCACGACGGCCAGGTGAGCGACGAGATCGTCCGGTGCGTCGGTCAGCTGGTCCACCTCGATGCGCGGAACGACGAGGACATGACCGTCCGTCACGGGGGCGATGGTGGCGAAGGCGACGCACTCGTCGTCGGCCCAGACGAAGCGTCCGGGGATCTCCCCGGCGATGATCCTGCTGAAGACGGTACTCATGCCGCCAGGGTATCGACGCCTAGGATTGGCGGGACGAAAGGGACATGGTGCGAGGACAGGACGAGCGTGGGGTCTCCACGCGGACGGCCGCCGAGGCGTGGGAGGAGCTCTTCCGGGCCCAGGTGACCCTCATGCGACGCTTCGAGGCCGGTGACGACTTCGCGCCCCTCACCTCGCGGGAGTACGACGTCCTGTTCCAGCTGAGCCTCGGCGAGGGCCACGCGATGCGGATGCGGGACCTCACCTGCCTCATCCTCCTGTCCCAGCCGAGCCTCAGCCGGATGGTCGACCGCCTCAGCGCCCGCGGCCTGGTCGAGCGGCGTGCCGTGCCGCACGACGCGCGCGGCGTCGTCGTCGCCCTCACCGAGGAGGGGCTGCGGCTGCAGCGGGAGATCGGCCGCAACCACGTGCGCTCGATCCGCCGCTACGTGGGCGGCGCGCTCGACGAGGAGGAGCTGCGCACCCTGCAGCACCTGGCGCACAAGCTGCGTACCGCCCAGCGCCACCTATAGCGGACCAGCGGGAGTGGCCAAGGCACTAGGGCCGCGGTGAGGCGTCTCCGCCGCCGGTGGCCGCGTTGAGCTGGTCGAGCAGCTGCTCAAACTTGGCGCGTGTGCCGGGCGACATCTTCTTGACAGACGTCGAGCCTTCGACGGTGCTGCCAGTGGTGCTGCCGTCCCGACCGCTCCTGGCGGTGCGTGCGACCCTGCCAGTCGAGGCGGAGCGGGCGACGCTCCGCACCTTCTGTCCCTTGCCGTTGCCGGATCTGCGGTACGCGCGTGCCATCACCTGCTCACCTCCGCGTCGTCTTCCAGCCGCTCCTCGATTATGGCAGCAAGCATCGTCTTCTCGAGGTCGGTCCGCACCTCTTTGGCCAGAGCTTGGCAGACGAGGAACATCCGGTCCGGATCCGCCGTGTCGATGTTGTCGTAGACCCACAGCAGCATCTGCCAGTGCCGCGCACGCTCTGCGGACTCACCGGCGTCGGCACGGCGCTCTACTTCCATCTGCCGGTCCACGCCGATCCGTTGGATCACGCCTCGGTAGGCGATCACAGCAGCGGTGAGTGCCGCCAGGGCACCGAAGCCGGAGGACTTGACGAAACCGTCAAGCCACCGTCCGAACGGCGGCAGCCAGGCCCAGTCGAACGTCACCCCGGCCCAGACCGCGGCCCCGACGAGCGCGGCAGCGCATGCGACCAGCAGCGCCTTGTGTCGCCCCATGCGGACATGCTGCCGCGCTCAGCAGAGTGTCGCTCGCAGATTCCACAGGCCCCAACGGCATTGCGGATCTAGTCCAGGACCGTGTCAGGGCTCAGGCGGTCACCCACACCGCGGCGACGGCGGGGTCGCCCAGCTCGACGGCCTCGCCCTCGGTCTCCCCGGGCTGGGTGACGGTGAAGAGCGTGGTGCCGACGTAGGGCCGCGCCTCGACGACGGTCACCTGCGCGTCCAGCCGCACCCCGACGTCGGCGAGGTGGCGCAGCACCTGCGGCTCGGCGTCGGAGATCCGCACGACGCGCCCGCCCTCCCCCGCCGGCGTCTCCCCCAGTGGGCGGGTGGGTGGCAGGGTGACGTCCCCGCCGACGGTGGGGATCGGGTCCCCGTGCGGGTCGCGGACGGGGTGCCCGAGGAGGGCGTCGATGCGCTCGACGAGGAGGTCGGAGACGGCGTGCTCGAGGACCTCGGCCTCGTCGTGGACCTCGTCCCAGCCGTAGCCGAGGTGCTCGACGAGGAGGGTCTCGATGAGCCGGTGGCGGCGCACCATCGCCAGGGCGGCCTCGCGGCCGCGCCCGGTGAGGGAGATGCCGCCGTAGCGCTCGTGGTGGACCAGGCCCTCGTCGGCGAGGCGCCGGACGGTCTCGGAGGCGGTCGAGGCGGAGACGCCCATCCGGGCGGCGAGCGCGCTCACGCTCGTCGCCGGACCGCCCCACTCGACCGCCGCGTAGATCGCCTTGAGGTAGTCCTGGGTGACGTTGGAGGTGGGCAGCTCGGTCACAGGATCAGCATCCACTGGTCCCAGAAGACGAACCCGATGAGGAAGAGGACGACGGCGTACCAGACCGTGATGATCAGCGCCCTGTCCTGGACGAGGAAGCGGCGCAGCCCATCGGGTGCGGGCAGGTGCCGGGCCTGGAAGCCGCGCCCGAGGACGTTGACGACGATCGGGATCGTCACCGTCCACACGACGAGGCAGTAGGGGCACAGGCCGCGCAGGTTGGTGAAGGCCTGGTACTGGAACCAGGTGATCCACACGGCGGCGAGCACCGAGCCGGCCATGAGCAGCACCCAGTACACGCGCGGCAGGCGGCCCCCGCCGAGCAGCGCGACCCCGCTGGCGGTGACGACCGCGAAGGCGATGGTGCCAAGCACGGCGTTGGGCGGGCCGAGCACCGAGGCCTGCCACGACAGGACGAACTTGCCGCAGCCGATGAGCGGGTTGATGTCGCAGCCGAGCGCGGCGTTCGGGTCACGCAGGAGCTTCTGCGTGGACAGGATGAGCATGACCGAGGCCCAGGTGCCCAGGGCACCGCCGATGGTGAGCAGCCAGCCCAGGCCGCGCGGGGCGCCGCCGGCGAGCTGGTGCTCGGTGGGGCGGGCGGGGTCGAGGGCCGCGAGCGCCTCCTCCTCGGCCAGCAGCTCGTCGTCGCGAAGGGTGGCGTCCTCCCGCTGCTGACCGCTCATCTGCGCTCCGTTCCCGCGGACGTCTCCGCGTCGGTGGGGTCCCCGGTGGGCCCGGAGTCTCCAGTATCACCGCTCACCGG
The DNA here is from genome assembly GCF_047302425.1 of Georgenia phoenicis. NCBI lineage: Bacteria > Bacillati > Actinomycetota > Actinomycetes > Allobogoriellales > Allobogoriellaceae > Georgenia > Georgenia phoenicis. The sequence goes on from NZ_CP154855.1 coordinate 2,488,774, forward strand.
CCCGGAGTCAGCAGGGTCCGGGAAGCGGTACCAGCGGCCCAGCTCGACGGTCGTGTCGGTGCCGACCGTGATGACCCGGTAGTCCAGCGGCCGCCCGCTCGCGGCGTCCACCCGCAGGACCGTCATCTCTGCCGGCCCGTTGAGCGGGCCGACGGTCGCGCCGCCGGACGCGCCGGCAGTGCTCGAGCTGACGTAGCGCACGGCGCCGCCGATGACCTCCGGGCCCTCGCGCCGGTGCCAGTGGCCTGAGAGCGCGAGCCCCGCGCAGCCCTCCTCGATGGTGGGCAGCGCGGCCCGCGGGCTGTGGACGAGGAGGAGGTCGACGCGGTCCTCGGCGCAGGCCGTCTCGGCCAGCCGCTCCCCCATCTCCGGCACGGTCTCGTCGCGCTCCGGCCTGGTGCCCTCCCCGACGGCGGTGAGCGTCGGGTCGGTGTCCCCGAGGATTCGTACGCCCTCGACCTCGGTGACGCCGCCGTCGAGGACGACGTAGCCGGCGTCGCGCATCTGCTCGGCCGTCGTGACGGAGTCGTGGTTGCCGGTGGACACGACCATGGGCACGTCGTCGGGCACCTCGCCGGCGAAGGCGTTGACGCAGTAGGACTCCACCGCCGTCCCGCTCATCACGGTGTCGCCGGCGTCCAGGAGCGCGCTCGCGCCGCTCAGCCGCAGCGCCGTGGCGACGACCGAGGCCATGCCGACGTTGCAGTGGAGGTCGCTGACGAGCAGGAAGGTCACCGGCTCCACCCGGGCGGGCGGCTCGTCGTCGGTCGTCTCCTCGACGGCGGCCGCCGGGGTGGCGGCGTCGTCGGCCGGGTCGGTGGCGGCCTCGTCTGCGGCCGGGTCCGTGGTGGGATCGGTGGCGGTGTCGGTGGGGGCGGGACTGACGAGAGGGATGCCGGGCGGCCGGTTGGGCGCCCGGTTCTGCGCGTAGGCCGCCTCGAGGTTCTCGGTCACCGAGGCGTAGAAGGCCTCGTTCTCCTCGTAGGCCTCGACGAGGTATCCGCCGTAGGTGTCGATGAGCTGGGCCATGCGGCCCGTCATCCGCAGGTCCTCCATCGGGGTGCCCGCCAGCGCACTGATCGTCGTACCGGGTGCCGGACGGTCGCGCAGGGTCGTGACGGTCGGCACCGCGACGAGCGTGAGGACGACGACGGCGGCGAGCGGCACGACCCCCGGGCGGCGGGCCGCGTGCGCGACCTCCCGGCGCAGCAGCCCGCGCGAGGCCAGCCGCCCGCCGGCGATGACGAGGAGCATGCCTCCCCAGAGGATCGCCGTGCGTCCCAGGGCGTCGCGCACCAGGGCCGCGGTGGCGTCGGCGACGACGGCGTCGGGGTGGGAGACGACCTGCGCGTAGGCGGCGACGTCGCCGGCCAGCCCCGTCACCGGGTTGGCCGGCACCGCGGCGAGCTCGGCCGGGATCTCCTGGACGACGACCTCGACGCCGAGCGGCCACGGCAGCGGGGAGTCGAGGAGCACCGTGCCCAGCGGCCCGAGGTCGACGACGATCTCGTGCTGGGCGGTGACCTCGTAGTGCGCGGCGTGCGGGCCGAGGGAGGAGTCGGTCGAGGCGGTGAGCACGCCCACCACGCCAGCGACGACGCCGGTGGCGAGGAGCACGAGGAGGGTGCGGATGACGCGTCGCGTCGTCGTCGTCTGCCGGTGCCACCACGGCCAGCGCCGTCGGGGCACGCCGTCCCGCTCGTCGTCGTCCACCATCCCCACCATTGTCGCCCAGGCGGCAGCGGGTGCCGAGCGCCGCGTCCTGTGGTTCGCTCACCAGCGACGTCGAGACAAGGAGTGAGCGTGGGAGAGGACATCTCCGGGACGACCTTCACGCGGGCCGACCACGCGAAGTACCGCGCGAAGATCCGCCGGTGCCTGGACACGCTCGAGGCGATGCTCGACGCGGGCGTGTTCGTCGAGGACGAGTGGCGCACCGGCCTGGAGATCGAGCTGGGGCTCGCAGGCCCGGACATGCGGCCCTTCCACCACAACGCCGAGGTGCTCGAGCGCATCGCCGACCCGCTCTACCAGACCGAGCTCGGCACCTTCACGATCGAGCTCAACGTCGAGCCGCGGCGCATCGACGGCCAGTCGCTCGAGCAGCTGGAGTCGGCGCTGCGTCGCAACCTCAACCGCGCGCGGGACCGGGCCGGGGACGCGGGCGCCGAGCTCGTCATGGTGGGGATCATGCCGACGCTGCCGGCGCCGCCCGCCGGGCGCAGCTGGTTCACCGCCAGCGACCGCTACGTCGCACTGGACGAGGCCATCATGAACTCGCGGCGCGAGGACATCACCCTGCGCATCGGCGGGCCCGAGCCGCTGTCGCTGACGATGGACTCGATCATCGCCGAGGCCGCGTGCACCTCCACCCAGCTCCACCTCCAGGTGACGCCGCGGCGCTACGCCGACTACTGGAACGGCTCCCAGCTGCTCGCCGGGGCCCAGCTCGTCATGGGCGCGAACTCGCCCTTCCTCTTCGGCCACCAGCTCCACGCCGAGACGCGCGTGGAGACCTTCCTGCAGGCCACCGACACCCGCTCGGTCGAGCTGCGCAACCAGGGCGTGCGGCCGCGGGTCTTCTTCGGCGACCGGTGGATCACCTCGATCTTCGACCTCTTCGAGGAGAACGTCCACTACTTCCCCGCGCTGCTCCCGGTGAGCAGCGACGAGGACCCGGCGGCGGTCTTCGCGGCCGGTGGCACGCCGTCGCTGTCGGAGCTCCGGCTGCACAACGGGACGATCTACCGCTGGAACCGGCCCATCTACGACGTCCAGGACGGGCGCCCGCACCTGCGGGTGGAGAACCGGGTGCTGCCCGCGGGGCCGAGCGTCGTCGACACCCTGGCCAACGCGGCCTTCTTCTACGGGATGATCGTCGAGCTCGTCACCGACGAGCGGCCGCTGTGGTCACGGATGTCCTTCGACGCCGCCCGGGAGAACTTCCGGGCCGCGGCGCGGTACGGCATCGACGCCCGGCTCTACTGGCCGGGCCGGGGCGAGCTCGACGGGACGGAGCTCGTCCTCGACACGCTCCTGCCGATGGCGGCCCGGGGGCTGGAGCGGCTCGGGGTCGACAGCGCGGTGGCGGGCCGCTACCTCGACATCATCGAGGCGCGCGCCCGCCTTCGCCGCAACGGCGCCACCTGGCAGGTCGCCGCCGTCAAGGCCTACGAGGAGCGCGGCAAGGACCGTCGCGACGCACTCCACCTCATGCTCGCCGACTACGTCCGCAACACGAACGCCGGCGAGCCCGTCCACACGTGGCCGCTGCCCTGACCCGTCACAGGCGGGGCTTGGTCTCCAGGGTCTCCAGGTAGGACTGGAGCTCGTCGTAGGCGGCCAGCAGCCCGGCGGCGCGGCCGCGCAGCCCGGAGTAGGTCGCCCGGTCCGCCTCGGAGACCCCGATCGGGTCAGTGACGTCACCGGCCGGGCTGAGCAGCTCGAGGCCCGCGGCGAGCGAGTCCACCTGCCCGGTCGAGTAGAGCGCGAGGATCGCCGAGCCCAGGGCCGAGCCCTCGGCGTCGTCGGTCGGGACGAGCGGGCGGCCGATGGTGGCGGCCATGATCTGGCGCCACAGCTCCGCACGGAAGACCCCACCCGTGCACCGCACCTCGGTGACGGGGGTGACCGTGTCGAGGACGTCGACGAGGCTCGACATCTGCAGGGCCACGCCCTCGATCGCGGCCCGGATGAAGTGACCGCGCCCGTGGGCGTGCCGCACGCCGAGGAAGGAGCCGGTGAGCTCGGGGTCCCACAGGGGGGCGCGCTCGCCGAGGAGGTACGGCAGCATGATGAGGCCGTCGCTGCCGGCCGGGACGGCGTTCGCCATCGCCATGACCTGGATGTCACGCAGCGGGCCGGCCGGGACGTCGGGGGCGTAGACGTCGCCCGCCCAGCGGGCCACGACTCCCCCGTTGCTGATGGCCGCACCGACGACCCACGCGTCGTCCGTCAGGGCGTAGCAGAACAGGCGGCCGTCCGCGTCGAGCTTGGGCTCGTCGACGACGGTGCGCACGGCACCGCTCGTGCCCATCGACAGCCCCGCGATGCCGGGCTCGATCGCGCCGGTGCCGAGGTTGCCCAGCGGCCCGTCGGTCGCGCCCGTGTTGATCGGGATGCCGGCCGGCAGGCCCACGCGGCCACCCGCCTCGCGGGAGAGCTCGAGCAGCGCCGTCGTCGGCAGCACCTCGGGCAGCTGCTCGCGACGCACGCCGGCCAGCTCCAGGGAGGAGTCGGCCCAGGTGCGCGTCGACAGGTCGAGCAGACCGGAGGCGGAGGCCGTGGACAGCTCGGTGGCGACCCGGCCGGTGAGGTGGAGCAGGACGAGGTCCTTGAGCCCGATCCAGCGGTGGGCGCGCGCCGCGGTGGCGGTGTCGTGGCGGGCGAACCACATGAGCTTGACCAGCGGGCTCATCGGGTGGACCGGTGTGCCGGACATGTGGAGCAGCTCCTTGCCCCGGCCGGCGGCGCGCAGCTCGGCGGCCTCGGCGTGGGCGCGGGTGTCGGCCCAGGTGATGATGTCGGTGATCGGCCGCAGGTCCTCGTCCAGCCCGACGAGCCCGTGCATGGCCGACCCGACACCGATGACGTCGATCGCGTGGCCGGCGCACGCGCCGACCACCTCGGCCAGCGCACCGTCGACGGCGTCGAGCACCATCTGCGGGTCCTGCACCTGCCAGCGGGGCTGCGGCTCGGCGAGCTTGTACTCGCGGAAGGCCGCCACGCGCCAGCCCGTCGCGGCGTCGACGGCGATGACCTTGGTGGTCGTCGTGCCGACGTCGATCCCGATGACGACGCCCATGCTCAGCGCTCCGACTCGAAGGAGCGGAGCTGGTCGAGGACGGCTGCGCGCAGCTCGGCGTCCTCGGCGAGGTCGGGGGCGAGCTCACCGAGGACGGTGCGCACGGCCCGCTCGTCGTCCCCGGCCGCCAGCTGCTGCCACCGCTCGGCAGCGACGTCCTTGACGGGCACGCCCGCGCCGCGCAGGTGCGCGACCCAGGCGGCGACGGCGACGACGGCGCCCTGCGGCATCCGTCCCGCCCCCCGCTCGGTGCGCAGCACGGGCACGTGGCGCACGGGCAGCTTCTGCGAGCCGTCGGCGGCGATCCGGCCGAGGATGTCGCGCATCCGCGGGTTGGCGAAGCGCTCGCGCAGCGCCTCGCGGTAGGCGGCGACGTCCTCGGCGGGGACGTCGAGGCTCGCCTCGGCGTCGTCCCACAGGCGCTCGACCCAGGCGCGGACCTGCTCGTCGGCGAAGGCCTCGTCCACGGTCTCGTGGCCCAGGATCGGCCCGGCGTAGGCCATGAGCGAGTGCGCGCCGTTGAGCAGCAGCAGCTTGCGCCGCTCGTAGGGCTCGACGTCCTCGACCAGGGTGACGCCCGCCGTCTCCCAGCGCGGGCGCCCGGCCGGGAACTGCCCGGCGATGACCCACTCGGAGAAGGGCTCGGTGGCGACAGGAGCGACGTCGGTGACGCCGAGCTCGCGCTCGACCAGCTCGGCGGTCTCCGGCCCCACGGCCGGGGTGATGCGGTCGACCATCGAGCTGGCGAAGTCGACGTTCTCGTCGATCCACGGCAGGAGGCCGGGGTCGACCTCGCCGCCCAGCTCGCGCACGACGCGGGCGACGACCTCGCCGTTGCCCGGGAGGTTGTCGCAGGGCAGGACCGTGATCGGTCCGGCGTCGGCCGCCTGGCGGGCGATGAGGCCGGCGACGATCTTGCCGGGCACCGTGGTGACCGGCGCGACGGGGTCGCGGCGCAGGGTCTCGATGTCGGCGGCGACGTCGGCGTTGTCCCGGTCGAGGCCACCGTCGGCACCGCGCAGGTAGCCGGCCTCGGTCACCGTGCTCGTGACGACGGCGACGGCCGGGTCACGCAGGTACTCGAGCCAGGCGGCGTGGTCGGCCGCAGCGTGGACGGCGCTGACCGAGGTGACGACCTCGAGCTCGTCGCCCTCGGCCCCGCGCACGACGAGCGTGTACAGCCCGTCCTGCGGCGCGAGGGCGTGGGCGGCGTCCGGGCGGCGGCCGGTGAAGGCCGCGATGCCCCAGTCCGCGCCGTCGGCGGCGCGCATCGTGTACCAGGCCTGGTGGGCCCGGAAGAAGTTCCCCAGGCCCAGGTGGGCGATGCGCACGGGCGGCGCGGTCTGGTCGGGCCGGCGGCTGAGTCGCTCGGTCACAGCTTGAACACCTTCTTCGGGATCGTCGTGACGAGGTCGCGGGCGGTCGCCACCGCCTCGTCCTCGGTGAGGCGGTGCTGCGCGACCAACTCTGCCAGGTAGGCGGCGTCGAGACGGCGCGACATGTCGTGGCGCGTGGGGATCGAGAGGAACGCGCGGGTGTCGTCGATGAAGCCGGAGGTCCGGTAGAAGCCCGCGGTCTCGGTGACGGCGCCGCGGAAGCGGCGGATCGCCTCGGGCGCGTCGATGAACCACCACGGCACGCCCACGTGCAGCGAGCGGTAGAAGCCCGCCATGGGGGCCAACTCGCGGGAGTACACGGTCTCGTCGATCGTGAAGACGACGAGCGTGAAGTTCGGGTGGTTGCCGTAGCGCGAGAGGAGCGGCTGTAGCGCCTCGGTGAACTCGACCTTGACCGGGATGTCGGAGCCGGCGTCGGCGCCGTAGCGCTCGAAGTTGTCGGTGTCGTGGTTGCGGTAGACCGCCGGGTGGAGGGTCATGACGAGGCCGTCCTCGGTCGCCATGCGGGCGGTCTCGCTCATCATGTGGCGGTGGAAGGCGCGGCCCTCCTCGACGGTCGCCTCCCCGCGCAGCGCGGCGGCGTAGATGCGCTCGGCCTCCGCCGTCTCGAGCGGCTGGGTGCCGGCGTCGAGGTGGGAGTGGTCGGAGGAGACGGCGCCGTGCTCCTTGAAGTAGCGGCGGCGGTTCTCCAGCGCGGCGATGTACCCGGCGTAGTCGCCGGTGTCGACGCCGGAGACCTTGCCCAGCTCGCGCGCGAGGTCGGCGAAGCCCGGGCGGGCGACCTCGAGGAAGCGGTCGGGCCGGAAGGTCGGGATGACGCGGCCGGTGAAGGTCGGGTCCTCGGCCAGGGCGCGGTGCGGGGCGAGGTCGTCGAGCGGGTCGTCGGTCGTCGCGAGCACCGAGATGCCGAAGCGCTCGAAGAGGGCGCGCGGGAGGAACTCGGGGGTCTGCAGGGCCGCGGCGATCTGGTCGTAGATCGCGTCGGCGGTCTCGGCGCTGGGCACCTGGGTGATGCCGAAGACCTCGACGAAGGTCGTGTCGAACCAGTACTTCACGGGCGTGCCGCGGAAGAGGTAGTAGTTCTCGCACAGGATCCGCCAGGCCTTGCGGGCCGCGGCCTCGTCCAGCTCGAGCGGCCCGTCCGGCCCACGGCCGAGGTCGCTGAGCTCGGCGCCGTTGGCGTGCAGCATGCGCAGCACGTAGTGGTCGGGCGTGAGCAGCAGTGACGCAGGGTCCGGGAATGGCTTGTTGTCCACCAGCCACTGCGGGGGCACGTGGCTGTGCGGCGAGATGATCGGGAGGTCCTTCGTCGCGGCGTACAGCCGCCGGGCCACGTCCCGCACCTCCGGCTGCGTGGGGAGGAGGCGGTCGGGATGGACCTCCAGCGATGCCTGCGTGTCAGCGCTCATGCCCGCCATCGTCCCGACACCACCCGCCGCCGACAATGAAGTTGCCAGACCTTGCCACCCTGTTGCCACCGATTGCCACCACACCCCACGTTCCGGCCCCTCCCACCTGACGGCGGCGGCCACGCGGCGCTACGGTCGGGACATGACGTGGTTCAAGGAGGAGGCCCGCTTCATCTCGCGGCCCCAGATCGAGGCGATGTGCGACCGGCTGCTCGACGAGGCGAAGGAGCGGCTCGGCATCGCCGAGTACAAGCGTGTGCTCCTCCTGCCGCCGGACCTCACCCGGGCGCACTCGGGCACCGGCTGGATGACCGAGTACCTGTACAACCGGCTCGACGCCGCCGGCACCGAGGTGCACGTCATCCCCACGCTCGGGCAGCACGTGCCGCACACCCCGGAGGACAACCGGTGGATGTTCGGCTCGATCCCCGAGGAGCGCATCCACGCCCACGACTGGAAGAACGGCGTGACGAACGTCGGCACCGTGCCCGCGGAGTTCGTCCGCGAGAAGACGGGCGGCGCCGTCGACTGGGAGATGCCGGTCGACCTCAACACCATGCTCGTCACCGAGCGGTGGGACCTCATCATCAACGTCGGGCACGTCGTGCCCCACGAGGTCCTCGGCTTCGCCAACCACAACAAGAACTACTTCATCGGCCTGGGCGGCAAGCGCCTCCTCGGCGCCTCCCACATGGCCTCGGCCGTCTACGGCATCGAGAACAACCTCGGCAACCTCCTCACCCCGGTGCGGGCCTGCTTCAACTACGCCGAGGAGCACTTCCTCGGCCACCTGCCCGACGTCTACCTCCAGGTCGTCATGGACTACGACGACGAGGGCAAGCTCGCGCACACCGGCGTGTACGTGGGTGACGACGTCGAGACGTACTACGACGCCGCCCGCGCCTCGCGCGAGCAGAACTTCACCCTCTTCGACGAGCCGGCCGACAAGGTCGTCGCCGTCATGCAGGCCGACGAGTTCCGCGCGACCTGGGTCGCGAACAAGGCCGTCTACCGCACCCGCATGGCGATCGCCGACGGCGGTGAGCTGCTCGTCATCGCGCCCGGCGTCGAGCGCTTCGGTGAGCAGCCCGAGGTGGACACGCTCATCCGCAAGTACGGCTACCTCTCCCAGGCCGAGGTCATCGACCTGTACAAGACGCAGGCCGACATGCAGGACATCCCGCACGGCACCGCGCACCTCGTGCACGGCTCGAGCGAGGGCCGCTTCACGATCACCTACGCGCCCGGGCGGCTGAGCAAGGAGGAGATCGAGTCCGTCGGCTATCAGTACATGGACGTCGAGGAGGCCCAGCGCCGCTACGACCCCGCGGTCATGAAGGACGGCTGGAACACCATGCCCGACGGCGAGCGGGTCTTCTACATCTCCACCCCGTCGGCCGGGCTCTGGTCCACTCGCGAGAAGCTCGAGAACCGCGACACCGAGCTCCACGGCGCCTGACGGTGGGCCGAGCGCTGTCTGGGGGGCGATCGCAGGCGAAAGTGACGAGGGCGCGTGGTATTTCACGCGCCCTCCGCACTTTTACCTGCGGTGGGTGACTGGCGGGCACTCCTCGGGGAGCTGGGGCACGACGTCGTGGTGGCCCTCCTCGGCGCCGTGCACGTTGCCGCCCACCCGACCACACCTCGTCGCCGACGCCCACACCGCGCCGGGACCCCTGAACGCCGAGAGCCGGACTCCTCCGTGGAGGAGTCCGGCTCTCGGCGTATGAGCGGGTCAGCCCTGGGCGGACTCGCTGCGGTCGCCGGACCACTCGGTGTGGAAGACACCGGGGCGGTCGACGCGGTTGTAGGTGTGCGCACCGAAGAAGTCGCGCAGCCCCTGGACGAGGGACGCCGGCAGGCGCTCGGCCCGCACGGTGTCGTAGTAGGCCAGGGCGGCGGAGAAGCCGGGGACCGGCACCCCGCTGGCGACGGCGTGGGTGACGGCGGCGCGCCAGCCGGCCTGGCTCGACTCGAGCCCGGCGGCCACCGAGGGGGCCTCGAGCAGGGTCGTGAGGTTGCCGGCCGCGTACTCGGAGCGGATGCGCTCGAGGAGGCGGGCGCGGATGATGCAGCCGCCGCGCCAGATCTTGGCGACCTCGGCGATGTCGATGTCCCAGCCGAACTGCTCGGAGGCGGTGCGGATCTGGTCCAGGCCCTGGGCGTAGGCGACGACCTTCGAGGCCCACAGCGCCTGGCGGACGTTCTCCACCAGCTCGGCGCGGGCGGCGGTGTCCACAGCGGACCGCTGCGGGCCGGTGAGGGCGGCGCGGGAGGCCTCGCGCAGCGCGGCGTGGCCGGAGGTGGCGCGGGCGAAGACCGACTCGGCGATCGTGTTGACCGGCACCCCGAGCTCGAGGGCGATCTGCACGGTCCAGCGGCCGGTGCCCTTCTGCTCGGCGGCGTCGGCGACGACGTCGACGAAGGGACGGCCGGTCTCGGCGTCGACGTGCCCGAGCACCTGGGCGGTGATCTCGATGAGGTAGGAGTCGAGGTCGCCGGTGTTCCACTCGGTGAAGACCTCGGCCAGCTCGGCGGCCTCGAAGCCGGCGGCGCGCAGGATGTCGTAGGCCTCGGCGATGAACTGCATGTCGGCGTACTCGATGCCGTTGTGCACCATCTTGACGAAGTGGCCCGCGCCGTCGGGGCCGATGTGGACGCAGCAGGGCTCGCCGTCGACCTTGGCGGAGATGTCCTCGAGGATCGGCCCGAGGGTCACGTAGGACTCGGCCGGCCCGCCGGGCATGATGCTCGGACCGTTGAGCGCACCCTCCTCGCCGCCGGAGATGCCCGCGCCGACGAAGTGCAGGCCCTTGTCGCGGAGGTAGGCCTCGCGGCGGCGGGTGTCCTCGTAGTGGGCGTTGCCGCCGTCAACGACGATGTCCCCCTCCTCGAGGAGCGGGATGAGGGACTCGATGACGGCGTCGGTCGGGCCGCCGGCCTTGACCATGATGATCATCTTGCGCGGGCGCTCGAGGCTCGCGACGAAGTCCGCCAGCTCCTCGGACGCGACGAAGGTGCCCTCGTCGCCGTGGGCCGCGACGAGCTCCTCGGTCTTGGCGAAGGTGCGGTTGTACAGCGCCACGGTGTAGCCGTGACGTGCCAGGTTGCGGGCGAGGTTGCTGCCCATGACGGCGAGTCCGATGACTCCGATCTGGGCGGAGGCAGTCGCCTTGCTGTCAGTCATGTGCTGGTCCTTTCATCGGCGGCTGGGTGACGCTACGGCCCCCAGTATGGTCGCAGGCCCCCGGCCACCGGCAGCGGTGTCCATGTGTTGCCACGCCCTCAGGAGCGCAGCAGCCGGCCCCGCCCGACCCGGGCGGTGGAGTCGCGCGCGACGAGCTTGACGGGCAGCACCACCGGCTGCTCGCTCGAGCGCGCCCCGCCGATGATGGCGAGGAGGTTGCGCACCGCCGTCGCCCCCTGGAGGGACAGCGGGGAGGCCACCGAGGTGAGCGCGGGGACGGTGAGCGCACCGGTGCGGCTGTTGTCGAAGCCGACGACGCTCACGTCGCCGGGCACCGAGATCCCCAGGGCTCGCAGCCCCCGGACGAAGCCCACGGCCATGACGTCGTTGAAGGCGACGACGGCGGTCGTCGGGTTCTGCGCCCACCTCCGGGCCGCCTTGGCGCCGCCGTCGACGGTCGGGGAGTTCGGGCCGATGCGGCGCACCCGCAGCTCGAGCTCGTGGCCGGCCTCCTCGAGGCCGCGCCAGCGCACGCCGTCGGCCCACGAGGCCTCCGGGCCGGCGACGTAGGTGATCTCCCGGTGCCCCAGCTGCCCGAGGTGCTCGGCCGCGCGGCGCACGCCGCGAGCGCCGTCGGTGAGGACGCTCGGCAGCCCGCTGACCACCCGGTTGAGGACGATGACGGGCCGCTGCTTGGCGATCGCGCGGATCCCGGAGTCGGAGAGCCGTGGGCTGGTGAGGATGAGGCCGTCGACGGCGCTGAGGAAGGTCGACGCGGCCTCGCGCTCGCGCTGGTCGGACTCCTGGGCGTCGAAGAGGAGCATCGTGTAGCCGGCCGCCTCCGCGGCCGCCGAGGCCCCGCGGATGACGTCGACGAACAGCGGGTTGCCGATGTCGGCGACGACCATGGCCAGCATCCGCGTGGTCACGGTGCCGAGGACGGGCGCCACGGACGTGCGGCGGTAGCCGAGCGCGGCCGCGGCCGCCCGGACCTTCTCCGCCGTCGCCGCGCTCACCCGCCCGGGCCGGGCGAGGGCCCGCGACACGGTCGACGGCGCCACCCCCGCGGCCTTGGCCACGTCGTAGATCGTCGGGGCCCGGCCGGTCTCGCTGTCCATAGGCCCACAACGGTAAGGTCACAGGGCAACGAGTGGCAACGAGTTGCCAGTGCGCCGCCCGACTTGTCCACTGGCTCGGGGAACGTCACGTGCACGAAGGAGCAGTCCATGACGACGACGGCGGTACCGGGCCTGGCAGGACCGGCGGCACAGGCCGCGGCGACGGTCGGGGAGCTCCTCTCCGGCCACGCACCCCTCGGGGTGGCCTACTCCGGGGGCGTCGACTCGGCCACGCTCCTCGCCCTGGCGGTACGCACGCTGGGGGCCGGGAACGTCGTCGCCGTCCTCGGCGTCTCCCCCAGCCTGGCGACCGACGAGCGCGCCCGTGCCCACGAGACCGCGGCCGTCATCGGTGCGCGCGTCGTCGAGATCGAGACTCACGAGGGCGAGTCGGCGGCCTACCGGGCCAACGGCCCCGACCGCTGCTTCCACTGCAAGGACGAGCTCTTCACCCGCATCGACGACGACCTCGTCGCCGAGCTCGGGCTGGCGGCCGTCGCCTACGGCGAGAACGCCGACGACGCGAAGCGGCCCGACCGTCCCGGCTCCCGGGCGGCCACGAACCACCGGGTGCTGCGGCCGCTGGCCCAGGCCGGCATGACCAAGGCGATGGTGCGCGAGGTCGCCCGGGCCCTGGACCTGCCCGTCGCCGACAAGCCCGCGGCGCCGTGCCTCGCCTCGCGGATCCCGCACTTCGAGGAGGTCACCCCGGAGAAGCTCCGGCAGGTCGACCAGGCCGAGGCCGCCCTGCGCCGGCTCGGCTTCACCGACAGCCGCGTGCGCCACCACGGGGACGTCGCCCGCATCGAGCTGCTGCCCGAGGAGCTGCTCGCCGCCGTCCAGCGCCGCGAGGAGGTCGACCGCGCCGTGCGCGAGGCCGGCTTCCGCTTCGCCGCGCTCGACCTGCGCGGCATCCAGTCCGGCGCCTTCACCCTCCCCCTGGTCTCCGTCCGTGGCTGAGGACTGGGTGCCGGGCCCCGAGCTCACGCGCGTGGCGCACCTCGACCACGACCGCGCCGCCCGCCGTGGCTACCCCGAGGCCGTGCTCTGCGAGCCGAAGAGCGTGGAGCAGGTCGCGCTCATCGCGGCCGAGGTCGCGACGGCCGGCACGCCCACCCTCTTCACCCGGGCCACGCCCGAGCAGGCGGCCGCCGTCCTCGCGGCGCTGCCCGACGCCCACCACGACCCGGTGGCGCGCGTCGTCGCCTGGCCGGCCGCCGCCCCCGAGCCCACGGGCGGGCTCGTCGTCGTCGTCAGCGCCGGCACCTCCGACCTGCCCGTGGCCCGCGAGGCCGAGCTCACCGCCCGCTACCTCGGCCGGCGCACCGAGCTCGTCGTCGACGTCGGCGTGGCGGGGCTGCACCGGGTGCTGGGCCACCTCGACCTCCTGCGCTCGGCGCGCGTCGTCGTCGTCGCCGCCGGGATGGACGGCGCCCTGCCGAGCGTCGTCGCCGGACTGGTGAGCGCACCGGTCGTGGCCGTGCCGACGTCGGTCGGCTACGGCGCCGCCTTCGGCGGCGTCGCACCGCTGCTGTCGATGCTCAACGCCTGCGCCCCCGGGGTCGCCGTCGTCAACATCGACAACGGCTACGGAGGCGGCCACCTGGCCGCCCAGATCGCCTCGAGCTAGTCCCCGCGACAACTCCCGGCAACTGTTTCCGGCGGTCCTCGCGGTGTGGCTCAATCGACAGCAGGCCAGCGGGACCCGTGGGTCCGGCCGTTCGCGCACTCCGCACCCGCATCGCGCGACTATCAAGGAAGAAGGACATCATGCGGCGACATCTGACCGCGGCCGCAGCCGTAGCGGGCACCTCCGCTCTCGTGCTGGCCGCGTGCAGCCCCTCCCTCGAGCCCGGCACCAACGAGGGGGACATCCTCCACCTCGCGCTCAACCAGACCGAGTCCCACCCCTCGTACATCGCCCTCCAGAGCTGGGGCGAGTACCTCGAGGAGGAGACCGACGGCCGCTGGACCATCGACATCTACCCGAACGAGACGCTCGGGGCGCAGGCCGAGGCCATGCAGCTGGTGTCGGACGGCTCGGTGGAGATGGCGATCGTCTCCGGCCCGCAGCTCGAGAACCTCAACCGCGACTTCATCGCGCTCAACCTCCCCACGACCTTCGACGACATCGACCACCAGATGCGCGTCATCGCCGACGAGTCGATCGTCGGGGAGCTGTACTCCTCGCTCGAGGAGACGAACAACTTCACCGTGCTCGGCGGGTTCACCCAGGGCAACCGCAGCGTGTACACGACCGACGGTCCGGTGGAGACGCCGGCCGACCTGGACGGGCAGAAGCTGCGCGTGCAGGAGTCCCCCCTCAACGTCGCCATGGCCGAGGCGCTCGGTGCCTCCGCCACCCCGATGGCCTACGGCGAGCTCTACACCGGGCTGCAGTCCGGCGTCGTCGACGCCGCCGAGAACAACGAGGTCTCCTACGCCTCCCAGCGGCACTTCGAGGTGGCCCCGCACTGGAGCTACACCAACCACCTCGTCGGCCTGGACTACCTCATCATCAACACCGACATGCTCGCCTCCATGACGGAGGAGGACCGTGCGGTCTTCGACCAGGGCTGGGACCGCACCCGGTCCACCCACGTCGAGCTGTGGCTCGAGGCCACCGCCGAGGCCGTCGCCGAGGCCGAGGCCGGCGGCGCCACCTTCCACGAGGTCGACGACACGATCTTCGACGAGGCGCTCGAGCCGCTGGCCGAGGAGTTCCTCACGACCGACAACCAGTGGCGCATCTACGACGCCGCGCGCGCCGCGTCGACGCGGACGGAGGAGTGAGGCAGATGGATGCCCTGAAGAACGTCCTGGACCGGGTCCTGTACTGGGTCACCGTCGTCCTCTTCGCGCTGCTCGTCGTCATCGTCGTGTGGCAGGTCGTCAGCCGTCAGGTGCTCGGCGACCCGAGCACGTGGACCGAGGAGGGCGCCCGTCTCACCTTCGTGTGGCTGGGCCTGTTCGCCGCCGCCTACGTCTTCGGCGAGCGCGGCCACATCGCCGTCGAGATCCTCGCGCGCCGCTTCCCCGAGCGGGGCGAGAAGGTGCTCGCCGTCGTCGTCCAGCTCGTCGTCCTCGTCTTCGCGCTGACCGTCCTCGTGTGGGGCGGCTGGCGGGCCTCGCAGAACGCCTGGCTGCAGGAGCTGTCCGCGCTGCCCTTCACGCTCGGGCAGATGTACCTCGCGCTGCCGGTGGCCGGCGTCCTCATCGCCTTCTACGCCGTCTACTACGTCCTCACGATCGGCCGCGGCAAGCTCCCGCCCTACGGCGACCACTCCGACGAGGAGGAGGGCGCCGGCGCCGGCTCGCAGCCGGAGGCGGCCCGCGCCGAGACCCTCGAGGTCGACAGCATCCTCCTCAGCGACACCCCCGACACCCCCGGTGACCGCCGGGCCGACCCCAAGACGGAGGCGTGATGGACCCGGCAACGCTCGCAGGGCTCATCCTGCTCGGCTCGATCCTCGTCGGCATCGTCTTCTCCGTGCCGATCGCGATCGTCATCGGTGCGGCGTCCATGCTCGCCGCCATCCCGCTGCTCGGCCTCGAGGCCGCCGCGCTGGTGACGGCGCAGCGCATGTTCACCGGCATCAACTCCTTCCCGCTCCTCGCCATCCCGCTGTTCGTGCTGGCCGGCGTCATCATGAACAACGGCGGCATCGCCGGCCGGCTCGTCGACGCGGCCAAGGTCCTCACCGGCCGCATGCCCGCCTCGCTGGCCCAGACGAACGTCGTCGCCAACGCGATGTTCGGCGCGGTCTCCGGCGCGGCGGTCGCCGCCGCTGCCGCCGTCGGGAACGTCATGCACCACCGGATGGTCAAGGAGGGCTACGACCGCCGCTTCGCGGCCGCCGTCAACGTCGCCTCCGCCCCCTCGGGCATGCTCATCCCGCCGTCGAACACCTTCATCGTGTACTCGCTCGTCTCGAGCACCTCGATCGCGGCGCTGTTCATGGCCGGCGCGGTCCCGGGCATCCTGTGGGCGCTGGCCTGCATGGTCGTCATCTACCTCTACGCCCGCAAGCAGCCGGGCAAGCTGAAGTCGGCCGACCGGATCTCCTTCGCCCAGGGGATGCTCGTCATCTGGCGCGCGGTGCCCTCGCTGCTCATGATCATCATCGTCGTCGGCGGCATCCTCGGCGGGTTCTTCACGGCCACCGAGTCGGCGGCCATCGCCGTCGTCTACTGCCTCGTGCTCTCGGCGATCTACCGGAGCATCAGGGTGAGCGAGCTGCCCGGCATCCTCGTCGACGCCGGCCGCACGACGGCCATCGTCATGCTGCTCGTCGCGGTGTCCACGGCGCTGTCCTTCGTCATGAGCTTCGCCCGGATCCCGGACCTCATCTCCGACGCCGTGCTCGGCTTCACCGACTCCAGCACCGTCGTGCTCATCATCATGATGGTCATCCTGCTGGTCGCGGGCACGTTCATGGACCCGACCCCGGCCATCCTCATCTTCGTGCCGATCTTCCTGCCGATCGTCACCGAGTTCGGGATCGACCCGGTGCACTTCGGCGCGATGGTCGTGATGAACCTGTCGGTCGGCGTCATCACGCCACCGGTCGGGAACGTCCTGTTCGTCGGCGCGCGGGTCGGCCGGCTGCGGATCGAGCCGGTCATCAGCAAGCTGTGGCCCTTCCTCGTGGCGATCATCCTCACCCTGTTCCTCGTCGTCTTCGTCCCGCAGCTGTCGCTGTGGCTGCCGACGGCGATGGGGCTGCTGTAGCACGACGCACCACACCCGTGGCCGGGAGGGAGACCTCCCGGCCACGGGCCCGTCCGTGCGCGCGCCCGTAGACTCGCGGCCGAACCACCCCCGAGAAAGGTCTCCCCATGCCGAGCCCGTCCACCACCCGCCGCGGACCTCTCGCCGTATACCGCGAGAAGCTCGGCAACGAGACCTTCGCCGGGATGGTGCTGCTCGCCGGGGCGCTCGTCGCGCTCGTGTGGGCGAACTCCCCGTGGCGGGAGGCGTACGCCTCGCTCTCGGAGATCACGATCGGCCCGGCGGCGCTGCACCTGGACCTCACCCTCGCCGCGTGGGCCTCCGACGGCCTGCTGGCCATCTTCTTCTTCGCCGTCGGCCTCGAGCTCAAGCAGGAGTTCGTCACCGGCTCGCTGCGTGATGTGCGCACCGCCGCCGTGCCGGTCATCGCCGCCTTCTTCGGGGTCCTCGGGCCCGTGGCCGTCTACCTCCTCATCCAGGCCGTGACCGGCTCGGGCGTCTGGGAGGGCTGGCCGGTGCCTGTCGCGACGGACATCGCCTTCGCCGTCGCCCTCCTCGGCATCTTCGGCCGCGGCTTCCCGACGGCGCTGCGCCTCTTCCTCCTCACCCTTGCCGTCGTCGACGACCTCATCGGCATCGTCATCATCGCCGTCGTCTTCGCCGACGGCCTCAACTACCTCCTGCTGGCCGCCGCGTTCCTCGCCGTCGCCGTCTTCGCGGTGCTCGTCCGCCGCCGCATCACCGCCTGGTGGGTGCTCGTCCCCGTGGGCGTGGTCGCCTGGGCGCTCATGCACGCCTCCGGCGTCCACGCGACCATCGCCGGTGTGCTCCTCGGCATGGTCGTGCCCGCCGTCGCGCGGCCCGGTGAGGACGAGGACCTGTCCCACCGTTTCGAGCACCGGATCAGCTGGATCTCCTCCGGCATCGTCCTGCCGATCTTCGCCTTCTTCGCCGCCGGCGTGAACGTCGTCGACTCCGGCGGCATCCTCGGCGTCATCACCGACCCCGTCTCCGTCGGCATCTCGCTCGGACTGCCCCTCGGCAAGCTCATCGGGATCTGGGGCGGCACCGCGCTCCTCGTCACCCTCACCCCGCTCGTCCTGGGCAAGGGCCTCAACCTCAAGGACATGGTGGGGATGAGCCTGCTCGCGGGCGTCGGCTTCACCGTCTCCCTCCTCATCGCCCAACTCGCCTTCGAGCCCGGCTCGGTCGAGAGCAGCCACGCCCGCGTCGGTGTCCTCCTCGGCTCCGTGCTCTCGGCGGCCCTCGGCGGTATCGCGCTGCGGATCCGCGCACGCACCCGCGACGACATCGAGACCTGAGCCGGCCGGCTCAGTACATGAGCCGGCCGATCCAGCTCGCCACCGCGACGATGAAGGCGTAGGTGCCGACGGCGAGCGCGGCCAGCCCGGGCCAGCGGGGCGTCACCCGCTGGCTCAGCGCGACGATGCCGAGCACGGCCGCGCCGACGGCGAGGACGAGCGTGAGCAGCAGCCCCACGGACTCGTAGGTCTCGACGTTCTGGACGCTGGGCAGCGTGATCGCGTAGACGATCTGCCACGCGGTGAGCGCGCCCGCCACGGTGATCGCGATCCACCCGAGCCGGTTGCGCGAGGCGGGGGCGCGGCGCCCCTCCGGCGTCGTGGGCGTGCTCCCGCCCGTCGTTCCCGGCTTCTGCTCGCGTGCGGCCATGGCCTGCCTCCTCCCCCGGCGGCGCCGACACCACCGGCTCGCACTGCCGCCACGTCGGCGGCAGGTGGTACCACTGGACCATGACAACCTCTTCCGCGCCCCGCCGCACCCGCACCGCCTCCGTCGCCGTCTCCGGCGGCTACGTCGTCCCCGTCGACGGCGAGCCGATCGAGAACGGGACCGTCCTCGTGCTCGACGGCGTCATCGCGGCCGTCGGTGCCGACGTCGAGGTCCCCGACGGCGTACGCGTCATCGACGCGAGCGGCTCGTGGGTGCTGCCCGGCTTCGTCGAGTCCCACGCGCACATGGGCGTGAGCGAGGAGGGCGAGGGCTGGGCCGGCGCCGACGTCAACGAGATGACCGACCCCGTGGGCGCGGGGCTGCGCGCGCTGGACGCGATCAACATCGAGGAGGAGGGGTTCCGGGACTCGCTCATCGGCGGCGTCACCGCCGCCGTCGTCAAGCCCGGGTCCGGCAACCCGATCGGCGGGCAGACGGTCGCGATCAAGACCTGGGGCGGGCGCACCGTGGACGAGCAGGTCATCCGCGAGCGGGTGTCGGTCAAGGCCGCGCTCGGGGAGAACCCCAAGCGTGTCTACGGCGACAAGAAGGCCCTGCCCTCCACCCGCCTGGGCGTCGCCAAGGTCATCCGCGACGCCTTCGTCGCCGCGCAGAACTACGCCGCCAAGCGCGACCACGCGCTGGCCGAGGGCAAGCCGGTGGAGCGCGACCTCACCCTCGAGACGCTCGCCGCCGTGCTCGACGGCGAGCTCATCTGGGACCAGCACACCCACCGCCACGACGACATCGCCACCGCGATCCGCCTCGCCGAGGAGTTCGGCTACCGGCTCGTCGTCAACCACGGCACCGACGGCGCCCGCATCGCCGACGTCCTCGCCGAGAAGGGCGTCCCGGTGATCTTCGGGCCGCTGTTCACCAGCCGCTCCAAGGTCGAGCTGCGCGACCGCGACATCGCCAACCTCGCCCGGCTCGCCGAGGCCGGGGTCAAGGTCGCGATCACCACCGACCACCCGGTGGTCCCGATCAACTTCCTCGTCCACCAGGCGTCGCTCGCGGTCAAGGAGGGCCTGGACCGCGACGTGGCGCTGCGGGCGCTCACGATCAACCCGGCCGAGATCCTCGGGCTCGACGACCGGATCGGGGCGCTGCGCCCGGGCCTGGACGGCGACGTCGTCGTCTGGTCCGGCGACCCGCTCGACGTGTTCTCCCGGGTGCAGCGGGCCTTCATCACCGGCGCGGAGGTCTACTCCGCCGAGCACGGGGTGCACGAGCGCAGCGAGCGCTTCTGAGGCGGGACGGGGTTACGGTCGAGGGCATGGACGACGCGCACTCGACCGCCGGCAGCTACGTGACCACGGGCCAGGAGTTCACCCGGGACACGAATTACATCACCACGCGCATCACCCGCGACGGCGCCGACGGCTACCCGGTGGAGCCCGGGCGCTACCGGCTCGTCGCCGCGCGGGCCTGCCCGTGGGCGAACCGCACGATCATCGTGCGGCGCCTGCTGGGCCTGGAGGACGCGATCTCCCTCGGCCTGCCCGGGCCCACGCACGACGCCCGCTCGTGGACCTTCGACCTCGACCCCGACGGCCGCGACCCCGTGCTCGGCATCGAGCGGCTCCAGGAGGCGTACTTCGCCCGCTTCCCCGACTACCCGCGGGGCATCACGGTGCCGGCGATCGTCGACGTGCCCACCGGCCAGGTGGTGACCAACGACTACGCCCAGATCACCCTCGACCTCTCCGCCGAGTGGCGCGAGCACCACCGCGAGGGCGCGCCGGACCTCTACCCCGAGCACCTGCGCGAGGAGATCGACGCGGTCAACAAGCGGGTCTTCACCGAGGTGAACAACGGCGTGTACCGCTGCGGCTTCGCCGGTTCCCAGGCGGCCTACGACAAGGCCTACGACCGGCTGTGGACCGCCCTCGACTGGCTCGAGGAGCGGCTCACCGGGCAGCGCTACCTCGTGGGCGACACGATCACCGAGGCGGACGTGCGCCTGTTCACCACGCTCGTGCGCTTCGACCCGGTGTACCACGGGCACTTCAAGTGCAACCGCAACAAGCTGAGCGAGATGCCGGCGCTGTGGGGCTACGCGCGCGACCTGTTCCAGACGCCAGGCTTCGGCGACACCGTGGACTTCGAGCAGATCAAGCAGCACTACTACGTCGTCCACACCGACCTCAATCCCACGCAGATAGTCCCGGTGGGCCCGGACCTGTCCGGCTGGGTCACCCCGCACGGCCGCGAGGAGCTCGGCGGGCGTCCCTTCGGCGACGGCACCGCGCCCGGGCCGGTGCGCGAGGACGAGCGGGTCGACCCCGCGCACACACCCCTGCGCTGAGCGAGGCCACGCTGCCCGCTCCCGGAGCGGCCCCGCCCACGGGGAGAAGGGTGCGTCGCAAAGGACTGTCGGACGGGCAGAATCCGCGACACGTCTACGCGACACGGATTCGGCTGTGCGGGATCGTGCCCGTTGAGCGGGAGCAGCGCTCGCTGGGCACGTCACGAATCACGGAGAACGGGACCAGCGGTAGCTGACCCGTCAGCGATCTCGCTGAGCGGGTCCACCGGTGGCTGACTCGTCACGAGTCCCGGACAGCGGGACCGGTTTCGTCGAGCGGGAGCAGTGCGCCAGACACGCGGCACCGCTCCCGCTGGCCCGACAGTCGCTCGCAGCGCACCTTCTGCCGGCGGCCGGCTCACGAGCCGAGAAATAGTCGGCCTGTCTACCTAGACAATCTGGCTAGGTAGTGCCACGATCTACCCCATGAGCGTGACCCCTCAACGCAGCGAGTGGCTCCGCGGAGTCCTCGAGCTCTGCGTGCTCCGCACCATGGCCGGCGCCCCCACCTACGGCTACGCCATTGCCGCGGAGCTCGCGGACGCCGGCTTCGGTGACATCAAGGGCGGCACGCTCTACCCGCTCCTGGGCCGGCTCGAGAAGAACGAGCTCGTCACCGTCGAGTGGCGGGCGGGCGACGGCGGCCCCGGCCGGAAGTACTTCGCCCTCACCGAGGCCGGACGCACGGCCCTCGAGGAGGGCACCGCGCAGTGGCGGACCTTCGCCACCACCGTCGAGTCACACCTGTCCCCCGTCCCGTCACCGCGCCACTGACCACAGGAGAAGCCATGGACACCACCCCCAGCAGCACCTCCCACGAGGTCTGGCACCGTCCCTTCGTCAAGCAGCACCAGGAGTGGTGCGACGACTTCGTCCTCGAGCTGCGGCTCCGCGACGTGCCGGGGCGAGTGATCGGCGACCGGCTCGCCGAGGTCGAGCAGCACTGCGCCGACACCGGGGAGAGCCCCGCGGAGGCCTTCGGCAACGCGATCGCCTACGCCCGCGAGCTCGAGGAGGACCGCTCCCCCGCCCAGGCGGCCGGGGCCTGGCGGGTGGCGGCCATCTCCGGCATCCAGGTGCTCGCACTACTCGTCGGCACGTCGGCCGCCTTCGCGTGGGCGCGGGGCGAAGACCTGACCTACAACGCCGTCCAGGTCGCCGCAACGGCGCTGTTCCTTGCGGTGCTGCTGGCCATCCCCGCGCTCCTGCGCCCGATCGTCACCCACCCGTGGGCCGTCGGCATTCCCCTGCTAGCGGTCGTGACACTCCTCGCCAGCGGTGGTGCCGTCGCAGGACGGCTCGACCTCCCCGTGCTGCTCACGCTGCCGCCCGCCGCGGCGACCGTCGCCCTGTTCCTCGCCATCGTCGCGCTCGGGGTGCTCGAGCACCGCGAGCTGACGAAGGACGCGGACGACGACCTGGTGACCTCACCGCTGAGCCCGACCCCGCAGGCACCGGCACCCCGCCACCGGTCGATCAGGACGCTGCTGCCGGCAGCGCTCGTCCCGATCGCCTACGTGGTCCTCTCGGCCGTCCCGTGGCTGCTGCGCTGACCTACTGGTAGGTGATGAAGTGCGGCACCGGGTCGACCTGGGAGATCGTCTGCTCGGGGGTGAGCATCGGGACGTCCTCGTCGTAGAAGTTCTTCCAGCCCCACCACTCGATGTCCGGGCCGTGCTGGAGGAGTGTCCGCCAAGTGCCCTGCTTGGCCTCCTGCCCGCCCTGGCCGTCGACGTGGACGAGCACGGCGAGCTCGCTGCGTGAGAGGTCGACCTCGGGGACGGTCTGGATCATCCGCACCTGGAACTGGTGGAGCACGAGCATCTTCTGCGGCAGGTTCCGCTCCCGGGTGAAGTCGGCGAGCCAGTGCACGACCTCGTTGACCTCCTGCGCGGTCACCGAGCCGATGCGCACGAGGTGGCGGTCGTTCGGGCCGAGGTTCCACTCCGGGTCGAGCGCCAGACCCACGTGGGGCAGCGCGAGCAGCTCGGCGTACTGCTGGGCCTGCTCGAGGAAGGACGAGCGGCCCGGCTGCAGGTCGAGCACGACGTACTGCCCCGCCTCCCCCGCGGCGTCGATGATCGGCCGCAGGCTCTCGGGCGGCAGCTCGTTGGAGTAGTTGCCGTCCGCGCCCGCGCCGGCCGAGGCGACCGTCGCGATGACCTCGAGCGCCGGGACGACGGTGTCGTCGACCAGCGCCTCGTAGGGGCGGGCGTGCTCCTGGGCGCGCGCGATCGTCTCCGGCACGCCCTGCTCCCCCAGGACCCCGAGCGCGCTCGTGCTCGGGGTGCCGTAGAGCGCGACGTAGCGCTTGCCGGGGAAGACGAGCTGGCCACCGCCGGGCAGCTCGACGCCGGTCGCCGCCGTGGACACCCGCCAGCCGAGCGTGTCGGCGTCGCCGAAGGCGTCACCGAGCCCGACGACGTGCTCGGCGCCCGCCTCGCTCACCGCAGTCACCGACTCGCTGGTGGCACGCGGGTCACCGCCGGGGACGACGGCGACGTCCGCACCGGCCGCCCGCGCGGTCGCGGTGGCGAGCAGCTCCTGCGGTGCGCCGGTGGTCAGCGCGAGGGTTGCGGTCAGCGGCTCGGCGAGCTCGGTCGGCGGCAGCTCGGCGCCGGCGGCCACGTCCGTGGTCTCGTCCGCCGTCGCGTCCTCGCTCGCGGTCGCCGTGTCGCTCGCAGTCGCGGTCTCGTCGGCCTCCGTTGCTACCTCGGTGGCGGCCGGGGCGGCGGCAACCGGGGCGAGCGGGGTGAGCGTGCCGCGCTCGAGCCCGACGACGGCCGCCACCTCCCCGCCGTCGGCCACGTCCACCGGCTCGGCGGCGGGAAGGGCGAGGGTCTCGGCGAGGTCGTCGTCGTCCTGCGGTGCGGGGACGGCGACGACGTCGCGCGCCTCGTCCGGCAGCTCGGCGTCGCCGACAGTGAGGACCCAGCCCGTGCCGAGGCGGCCGAGCTCCTCGGTGAGGGTGGCGGGGTCGTCGTCGAGGAGGACGGGGGCACCGAGGGCGAGCGCGGCGCTGCTCGCGCGGAGCTGGGAGGCGGACTCGGCGTCGTCGGCGAGGACGACGACGGGCGCCTCCGCGAAGAAGGTGCGGCTCGCGGCGAGGGCCAGCTCACCGTCGGCGCCGGGCAGGACGGCGGTGGCGTCCGCGGGCTGCTGAAGCTCGGCGCGCTCGGGGGTCGGCTCGGGTGTGGGGGGCGCGGCGTCCTCTGGTCCGTCCTCGCCGGAGCAGGCGGCAAGGGCGAGGCACACGGTCGCGGTCAGGGCCGCGGCGCGGGTCGGACGTCGGGTCACGAAGTCACTCCAGAGATCGGGGGCCCGACCACCCTACGTGCGGGCGGCCGACCCGGCGCGGGGCGGCGGGGCTCCGTAGAATCGGGTGCGTGACTGCCTCTCCCCTCACCGCGGACGCGCTCGGACTGACCGGGCCGCTGGGCGAGCGGGCGACCCTGCTGCAGATCTCGTCCGGCTTCTGCGCGCCGTGCCGCGCGGCACGCGGACTGCTCGCACGGGTGGCGGAGACGACGCCTGGCGTGCGGCACGTTGACGTCGACGTGGCGCACGACACCGCGCTCGCCGCGCGGCTGGAGATCACCCAGACGCCCACCGTCGTCGTCCTCGACGCGACGGGGACGGTCGTCTCGCGCTACGAGGGCGTGCCGCGACTCGCGGCGGTCCGCGAGCTCCTCGAGCGACTGGCGCCGGCGGGCGGCTGACGGACACGGCGCGCTCGGGACTGGCGCCCACACCCGCGTACCGGCCAGAATGTGGCCGACGGGTGGGTCAACCCTCGTGTCCAGCTTCGCGCTGTGACCTGTCCAGCCTCGTGCTGTGACTCGCCGCTATGACGGCATCCGAAGGCGGCCCGCCCGTCCCTCTCAGGTCAGCGACGTCTGCCCGTGGCCGCCTGTACGCCCAGGGCCAGCACACCCGCGAGAGCGCCCCAGGCCGCGTTGGTCGCCAGCAACGGGACGATCGCGAGCGGCGTGGCCACGGGGCCTTCCAGCGTGCCGTCCAGCATGGTGGACAGGGCGGCGCTGAGTGGGATGACGTACACACCGTAGGCGAGCCCGGCCAGCGTCAGCGTGATCACCGGTCGTGCGACGCGGCTCAGCCCGACGATCGCCACCCAGGCACCCGTGATGAGGACGGTGAGCAGGATCGGGCCGGCCGGGGAGCCGATGGCGTCGGCCAGCCCGTTGATCCGTGCCAGCGGGCGGATCAGCGCGAGGGCGCCGAGCCCGAGCACGAGCACCCAGTTGAGCTGCGAACGCGGTGGCGGCAGCTGCGGCGAGTGGTGGTCGGGGAGGCCGGTCTGGGTGCCGGCGGGCCGCGGAGCGCCGGGCCGGCTGCGCTGTGGGTCGAGAGGTTCCATACCGCTGACGCTACGAATCGGCGACCTGCCCCGGCATCAGGCCAGAGGCGTCCGCTCGATCGCCTTCCGCCGACATCGCTGGTCGCTTGTCGACGACATCTCGCCTGTGGCCGATTGCCGGCCCGCTTGGGCTCCGTAGGCTGCCTGTCAGTGCCAGAGTGAGTGCTGCCGCTTCGGCGGGCGGACCCTGTTCCTCGGCCGGCCGAACCGTCCGTCCACCGCGGCTTGACGTAGGAGAAGCGCGTGTCAGCAACCGCCGTGCCCCGAGGGTCCACCGGCGAGGTGGACCCCCGGCTCGTCGATGCAGTCCTGGCCATGGGGATGGCGCTCGTCGTCGCCATCGTGATCATCGCCGATCTCGCAGGAACGAGCCGTAGCGAGCCCGCGGCGTACCTCTTCGCGAGCGGCTTCGGCGCCCTGGTGCTCGCGCGACGTCGCGCCCCCGTCGCCGTGCTGGCCGTGACCGTGCTGGGCATCTTCGTCTACTACAGCCTGGGGCTACCACCCATCGGGATCGCGCTACCCGCTGTGGCCGCCCTCTACTCGGCCGCGGAGGTCGGGCGTACGTGGTGGGCGGTTGGTGCCGGCGTCGTGCTCGTGAGCGTCGCGGCGTACTTCCGCATCCGCGAGGGGATGCCGGCGGCGTACCTGCTCAGCTACGACCTGCTGACCAACGTCGCCCTGGTCGCGGCTGCGGTCGCTCTGGGGGTCAGCGTGCGTGACCGGCGCGCCATCCGGGCGCACGAGGAGCGGGTTCGCGCGCTCATCGCCGCCGAGCACGCGCGGGAGGCCGAGCGCCGGCTGCAGGAGGAGCGGATCCGGATCGCCCGCGACCTGCACGACGTCGTGGGGCACACCATCTCCGTCATCGCGGTTCACGGCAGCGTGGCCGCCGAGGCCATCGGGCGCGATGACGCCACGGCTGCCCGCGCGGTCGACCGGATCCGGCAGGTCAGCTCCGAGACCATGCGCGAGCTGCGCTCCACCGTCAAGCTGCTTCGGTCCCCGGCCGCCCAGGCGGAGAGGGACGCCGTCGGCCTCGCCGGCATTCCAGGGCTCGTGGCTGCGGCCCACAACGCTGGTCTCGACGTCGACCTGGAGCTTGACGTCGACCCTGGCCGGCTCGACGGCGCGATCGAGTCCGCGGCCTACCGCATCGTCCAGGAGTCCCTCACCAACGTCATCCGCCACTCCGGAGGGCGCCACGCGAGGGTGGTCGCGCGCATCACCGATGGTCGACTCCTCATCAGTGTCACCGATGACGGGCACGGCACCGCGGCGTCACGCGGCCACGCAACTGGTGGGCAGGGCATCCTCGGCATGCGGGAGCGCGCCGCGCTGCTCGGCGGCAGCCTCCAGACCCACGACGGCGACCAAGGCGGCTTCGTCGTCCGCGCCGACCTGCCGGCGAGGCTCCCGTGATCCGCATCGTCCTCGTCGACGACCAGGCCCTCGTGCGGACCGGGCTGCGGTCGCTCGCCGAGCGCGACGGCGACATCACCGTCGTCGGAGAGGCCGACAACGGACGCGACGGCGTCGCTGAGGTGCGCCGTCTCCGGCCCGACGTCGTGCTCATGGACATCCGCATGCCGGGGATGGACGGCATCGCCGCAACCCGCACGATCGTCGGCGACCCGAGCCTCGGCGACGTCCAGGTCCTCGTGCTCACGACGTTCGACGAGGACGAGCACGTCTTCGAGGCGGTTCGCGCCGGTGCGTCCGGCTACCTTCTCAAGGACGTCACGCCCGAGGACCTGCGCCGCGGGATCCGCCTGGTGGCGAGTGGCGAGGCCCTTCTCTCGCCTGCGGCGACCCGTACGGTCATGCACGCGCTCAGCGTCGGCCATCGGGTCGACCCCACCCCGATCAAGGACCTCACGGAGCGCGAGCGTGAGGTGCTCGCCCTTGTCGGCCGCGGGCTGTCCAACGCTGAGCTCGCCACACGGCTGTTCCTCAGCCCGGCCACGGCCCGCACCTACGTCAGCCGGCTCCTGACCAAGCTGGGCGCCCGTGACCGCGCCCAGCTCGTCGCCCTCGCCTACGACACCGGCCTGGTCGTTCCCGGTGCGCCCTAGACGTGCTCGACCGGCGGGTGGCAGCTGGGCAGGACACCGGCGTGCCGGACGGTGGCGAACGGGCGCTGGCCGGAAGGCCGCCGCGGCCCCTAGCCTGGGCACCATGCCCTTGGACGCCCGCGCCCCCCTCGCCGCATGACGCTGCGCGTGGACCCGGCCTCCCCCGAGCCGCCCTTCGCCCAGCTGCGCGCGCAGGTCACCGCGCAGGTCGCTGACGGCACGCTACGACCCGGTGACCGGCTGCCCCCCGTGCGCGCCCTCGCGGACGAGCTCGGCATCGCTCCCAACACCGTCGCGCGCGCCTACCGCGAGCTGGAGGCGGACGGCCTGCTCGTCGGGCGCGGACGGTCGGGCACCTTCGTCACCGACCCCGCCGCGGTGCGGGACAGCGCAGGGAACGACCACGCCGCCGCCGAGCGGGCCGCGGCCGCCTACGCGGACACGGTGCGGTCGCTGGGCATGGAGCCACGGGAGGCGCTCACCCTCGTGCGCCGGGCGCTCGGGGTCTAGTCGACCAGTCGCCGCAAAAGGACGGCGAGCTGCTCGCGCTCGCTCGCCTCCAGCCGGCCGAAGAACTCCTCGGCCGCGGCACCGCGGATCCGGTCCGCCGCCTCGTGCACCTCACGGCCCTCGTCGGTGGCGACGACGAGCACGGCCCGCCGGTCGGCCGGGTCGGGCTGCCGCGCGACGAGGCCGCGGGCCTCGAGGGAGTCGACGACCTCGGTCGCCGAGCGCGGGGCGATCCGCAGGTGCGCCGCCACCTGGCTGAGCCGGGCGCCGTCGTGCGTGCAGACGGTGCGCAGCGCCCTGGCCTGGTGCGGGGACAGGTCCCAGTCCTCCAGCGAGGACCACATGCGCCGGCGCAGCGCGCGGCTGGCGTGCATGAGGGCTTCGCTGAGCTCGGGGTCGGCCATGCGCGTAACAGTAGCGCGCACCCACATAGTGAGGTAACCTCGCTATTGCGAGCGGCGCGACGGCCGCGGCGAGCGATCGCCGGCCAGTCCCGCGCCCCGCCCTGAACCGGTCCGACGGCACCCATCCTCCGCCGTCGCCTTTCGAGAAAGCGAGGTGGCGCTCATGTCGAGTCCCTCCTTCCGCCCCCACGGCCCCGTCCGCCGCGACCCGGCCGACACCGCCCAGCTCGAGTCGCACCCCGTGAGCCTGCGGCGCATCGCCGCGCTCTTCGCGCCGCACCGGGCCCGCCTGCTCCTCGTCGTCGCGCTCATCGCCGCCAGCTCCGTCATGGGCCTGGCCACCCCGTTCCTCACCAAGCACGTCATCGACGTCGCCCTGCCCGAGCAGGACGTGCGCCTGCTCCTCCTCCTCGTCGCCGGCATGCTCGTCGTCACGGTCGTGACGGCGGCGCTCGGTGTCCTGCAGACGTGGATCTCCACCGACGTCGGCCAGAACGTCATGCACCGGCTGCGTACCGACGTCTTCGTCCACCTGCAGCGCCAGCCGATGTCCTTCTTCACCCGCACCCGCGGCGGTGAGGTGCAGTCGCGCCTCACGCACGACATCGGCGCGATGCAGTCCGTCGTCACCGGTACCGCCACCGCGATCACCGCGAACGTCACGACGGCGATCGCGACGATCGTCGCCATGGTGGCGCTGAGCTGGCAGCTCGCCCTGCTGTCCCTCGTCGTCCTGCCGCCCGCCATCTGGCTCACCCGCCGCGTGGCGCAGATGCGCCGCGAGGTGACCGCCCAGCGGCAGCGGGCGCTGGCCGCCCTCCACGGGCAGGTCGAGGAGTCGCTGTCGGTGAGCGGCGCGCTGCTCGCCAAGACCCTCGGCGCCGGCCCCGAGCTGAGCCGCCGCTTCGCCGACTCCTCCGCCGAGCTCGTCGACCTCGAGCTGCGCTCCGAGCTCGCCGGCCGCTGGCGGATGGCGACGATGAGCGTCATCTTCTCCGCCATCCCCGCGCTCATCTACCTCGTCGCCGGACTGCCCGGTTCCGGCAACATCTCGATCGGCACGCTCGTCGCCTTCATCGCCCTCCAGTCCGGGCTGTTCCGCCCGCTCATGGGCGTGCTCAACACCGGCGTGCAGGTCACCGCGTCGCTCGCGCTGTTCAGCCGGATCTTCGAGTACCTCGACCTGCCGGTCGAGATCGACGACCCCGTCACCCCGGTGGCCCTCCCCTCCGGCGGCGGCCCCGGCGAGGTCACCTTCGAGAACGTCACCTTCCGCTACCCCGACGCGGACGCCGACGCCGTCACCGACCTCGACCTGCACGTCCCCGCCGGCACCCGGCTGGCTCTCGTCGGCGAGTCCGGCGCCGGCAAGACGACCATCGCCGGTCTCGTCGCGCGGCTCCAGGACCCGACCTCCGGGCGGGTGCTACTCGACGGCGTCGACCTGCGCGACCTCTCGCTGGCCGACCTCGCCTCACAGGTGGGCGTCGTCTCCCAGGAGACCTACCTCCTCCACACGACCGTGCGGGAGAACCTGCGCTACGCCCGTCCCGAGGCGACCGACGAGGAGATCGAGGCTGCCGCGAAGGCCGCCCAGGTGCACGACGTCATCCTTGCCCTGCCGCGCGGCTACGACACCGTGGTCGGCGCGCGCGGGCACCGCTTCTCCGGCGGTGAGAAGCAGCGCCTGGCGATCGCCCGCACGCTGCTGCGCGACCCGCGCGTGCTTGTGTTGGACGAGGCCACGAGCGCGCTCGACACGCGCACGGAGCACGCCGTTCAGGAGGCCCTCGACGTGCTGAGCCGCGGGCGCACGACGATCACCATCGCCCACCGCCTCTCGACCGTCCGGGACGCCGACCTCATCGCCGTCGTCGACCGGGGGCGGATGGTCGAGCGGGGCAATCACGAGGAGCTCCTCGATCACGGCGGCCACTACGCCGCACTGGTGGCGGCCGCGGAGCGCACGCCGGCGCTCGTGCCCTGACCGCGTCGGTTTTCCGCCACAAAGCCGAGGGCGCAGTATCGCCGCACGGCGCATGACAAGCACTCCGGCTTGACCCGCTCGGCTACCGGACCCGCTTGTGGCGGGATCCGACAGGGTGCGCCCCGCTCAGCGGGCGAGGGCTCCCAGAGAGGAGACGAGCTCGCGAACCTTCCCGGCCGTCTCCGCCCAGCCCTCGACCGCGATGCACGGGACGCCCATGGCCTTGACCGGGTAGTCGTTGCCGCCCTCGTCGAGGCGGTCGCCGATGAAGAGCATGTCGGCGAGGTCGATGCCGGTGTGCTCGGCGAGGCGGGTCATGCCGTAGGCCTTGTCCACGCCCTGGCGGGTGATGTCGATGGACGTCGAGCCGCCGGAGCGGACCTCGAGCTCGGGCAGCAGCGGGGCGACGGCGGCGCGCAGCTGCTCCTTCTTCTCCCCCGTCGGGTCCCAGGCGCGCTTGGCCTCGAGCGGCGCCTGCTGGCCGAGGGCCGAGAAGGTGATCTGCGAGCCGCGGTCCTCGAGGACCGGGCCCCAGCTCTCCTCCTCCCACAGCCCCAGCCGGCGGGCCTCGCGCTCGAGAACGGTCAGCGCCTCGGCGCGCTCCTCGGCGGAGAGGTCGTGGGCGTAGACCTCCCGGAGCTCACCGCCGTCGTCGTAGCGGTAGTAGCGCGTGCCGCAGGTGGGCATGAGGTGCAGCCGCAATCGGGCGGCGTCGTCGAGGTCGAGGCGGTCGGTGACCTGGGTGGTGAACTGCTCGAGCTGCCCGCCCGAGATGATGCACACTGGCACGACGGCGAGGAGTGCGGTGAGCGCCTCGGCCATCTCCGGGTGGATCGGGGACTTCGAGGGCGTGAGGGTGTCGTCGAGGTCGAAGGCGACCAGTCGGGCGGCAGGCATCGGCTCAGGATACAAGTGCGCCCGGGGCTCAGAACTCCTCGTGGGTGTCCGGGTCGTGGCTCTGCCGGCCGCGCTCGAGGCCGCTGATCTGCGCCATCTCCGACTCGCTCAGCTCGAAGCCGAAGACGTCGAGGTTGAGGCTCTGCCGGTCCGGGCTGGCGGACTTCGGGATCGGCAGGACGCCGAGCTGGACGTGCCAGCGGAGCACGACCTGCGCCGTCTCCACCCCGTGGCGGGCGGCGATCTGCTCGAGCGCCGGCTCAGTGAGCAGGGAGGCGCTGCGGGCGAGCGGGCTCCACGACTGCGTGAGCACGGTGCGCTCGGCGTCGGCGGCGCGCATGTCGGCCTGGGTGAAGTAGGGGTGCAGCTCGATCTGGTTGACCGCCGGCGCGACGTCGGTCTCCTCGATGATCCGGTCCAGGTGCGCGGCGGTGAAGTTCGAGACGCCGATCGAGCGGACGACGCCGTCCTCCCGCAGCTTGACGAGCGCGCGCCAGGAGTCGACGTACTTGTCCAGGCGCGGCAGCGGCCAGTGGATGAGGTAGAGGTCGATGTAGTCGAGGCCGAGCTTCTTGCGCGAGGTCTCGAAGGCGCGCAGCGCCTCCTCGTAGCCCTGCTCGCTCCCCCGCAGCTTGGTGGTGACGACGATCTGCTCGCGCGGGACGCCGGACTCGGCGATGCCGCGGCCCACCGCCTCCTCGTTCTCGTACTTCGCGGCGGTGTCGATGAGCCGGTAGCCCATCTCCAGCGCCGTCCGCACGGCCTCGGGGGCCTCCTCGTTCATCGGCCACGTGCCGAGGCCGATCGCCGGGATCCGGTTGCCGTCGTTGAGCGCGAGAGTCGGGATCATGCGGTCCATTGTGGCGGTGGGGCGCGGGCCCTCGCACTCCGCGCTCACACGCGCCGGCCGGTGAGCTACCCGCTTCGCCTCATCTGGATGGACGAGGAGCGGGGAGCTCGGAGGACAACCGGGGAGCTCACGGAGCGGGGCGGGTGGAGGAATCCGGCTGTCGGCGCGGGAGGGGGTGGGCTGGGCGCGCGGGAGGGCTGGTCAGGCGCGGCGGTAGTGCTCGGCCAGCCTTGCCAGGCCCTCGTCGATGCTCACGGCCGGCTCCCAGCCGAGCACCTCGCGGGTGCGGCGCTGGTCGAACCAGTGCGCCGTCGACAGCTGCTCGGCGAGGAAGCGCGTCATCGGCGGCTCGTCGCGGCCCGGGCGGACCGCCCACACCGCTTCGACCAGTCCCCCGGCAACCTTCGCGAGCCGGGCCGGCACGCGCCACGCGGGGGCGGGCGCTCCGGCGGCGAGCGAGATCCCGGCGATGAGGTCGCCGACGGCGCGCGGCTCGCCGTTCGTCACGACGAGCGCCTGCCCGTGGGCCTGCGGCGCCCGCTCGAGCGCGGCGACGAGCGCGTCGGCGGCGTTGTCGACGTAGACCGAGTCGACGAGTACCGCGCCGTGGTCGAGCAGCGGCAGCCGCCTGGCGCGGGCGCGCTCGACGATCCGCGCGACCAGCTGCGTGTCCCCCGGCCCCCACACGAGGTGCGGGCGGACCGCGACGACGGCGAAGTGCGGTCCGTCGGCCTCCAGCGCCAGCAGCTCGGCGGCCGCCTTCGTCCGCGCGTAGTTCCCGCGCGCGTGCTCTGGCTGCGCCGGTCCGGCCCCCTCGCCCACGAGCGAGCCGCCCGTGTGCGCCACCGAGGGTGAGGACACCTGGACGAAGCGCCCCACCCCGGCCGCGCGGGCGGCGGCGAGGAGGGTGCGCGTGCCCTCGACGTTGACCTGCTCGTACTCGTGCCGCGGCCCGCTCACCGAGACCTTCGCGGCGAGGTGGACGACGGCGTCACGCCCCTCGAGTGCGCGGGTCACCGCCGCGGGGTCGGTGAGCCACCCGAGCGAGTCGCTCGCGCCGTCGACCCCGGCCGGCCGGCGCTGGAAGGTGCGGACGTCGTGCCCGGCGGCGACGAGCCGCTCGGCCGTGCGCCGCCCGAGCATGCCGCTCGCGCCCGTGACGAGGACGCGCAGCCGCGGCGGGGCGGCCTCGGTGGTCGCGGGCGCGTCGACGCGGCGGCTCACGGCTCGCCCATCCGCCCGCCGGCCACGGCCTGCTCGGCCCACCGGCCGATGCGGCCGCGCTCGATCTTCGCGTTGTGCCGTACGTCCGTGGGCAGCTCCCGCACGCGCAGGACGGCCGCGACCGGGACGCCGCACGCGTCGCTGACGGCGCGGCGCACCGCGCTCGTGAGCCCGGGGGTGGCGAGCGAGGCGCCGGCGCGGGCCCGGCGGTCGACGGCGGGGTCGGTCTCGAGGACGACGACGAGCTGCTGCGTCCCCGCCGGCCCCACGCCCACGGCGGCTGCGCGCTGCACTCCGGGCACCCGCTCGACGGCGTGCTCCACTGCGACCGGGGTGATGACCCCGCCGGGCGCGGTGACGATGTGCGACAGGCGCCCCTCGACCCACAGCCGGCCCTCGGCGTCGAGGTGGCCGATGTCGCCGGTGCGGTGGCGGCCCCGGTGGTCGGCGCTGGCCTGCTGCGTGGCCCAGAGCCTGTCGTAGGTGCGCTTGAGGTGCGGGGCGGCGACGAGGATCTCGCCCGTCACGCCGGGCGCGTCGGTGGGCTCACCGGTGGCGGCGCCGTCGTCGTCGAGCGGGATGATGGTGACCTCGGTGCCGGGGACGGGGCGGCCCACGCAGGTGCCACCGCCCGCGCCGGCGACCGTGCCGACGTCGGCGAGGGCGCGGCGGATCTCCTCGAGGTCGATGTCGGTGACGGGCAGGACCTCGGTCATCCCGTAGGGCGTGCGGGCGCTGGCGCGGGGCATGACCTCGGCGACGCGCGCGAGCAGCTCCGGCGGGATCGGCGCCCCCGCGGAGAGGAAGAGCCCGACGCCGGAGAGCGCCTCGCGCTGCTCGGCCGTCAGCTCCCCCGCGGTCGCGAGGACGTTGCGGAGGGCGGCGGGTGAGGTGAAGACGGCCGTCGCGCTGCCGGCGTTCACCGCGTCCGCCAGGGCTGCGGCGGTGAGGGTGGCCGGGGCGGTGACGTCCATGTCCGGGACGACGGCGAGGGAGCCCAGGGCGGTGCCGAGCAGCGCGAAGGGCGCGAACCCGGCGACGAAGGACGAGCTCGGGCCCAGGCCGTAGGTCTCGGCGAGGGTGTCACGCATCCCGGCGAGGCCGCGGTGGGTGTAGACGACACCCTTGGCCGGGCCGGTGGAGCCGGACGTGAAGAGGATGGCGGCGTCGTCGTCGGGGCCGGGCAGCGGCGGCAGGTCGGTGCCGGCACGCTCAAGCTCGGCGCCGCGGGCGAGGAGGCCGGGCAGGGAGTCGCTGACACCCAGCGCCCTGGCCTGCGCCGGCGGGAGCTCGCTCACCGCGACGCGACGGCCGGGCCACG
Organism: Georgenia phoenicis; assembly: GCF_047302425.1. Classification (NCBI taxonomy): domain Bacteria; kingdom Bacillati; phylum Actinomycetota; class Actinomycetes; order Allobogoriellales; family Allobogoriellaceae; genus Georgenia; species Georgenia phoenicis. The sequence continues at coordinate 2,523,127 of NZ_CP154855.1, forward strand.
AGAGCAGGCGCGCGCCGACGAGCCCGCGGTCGATGCCCATGACGACGTCCGGGGAGGCGCCGCGGATCGCGCGGCTCATCCCGCGCAGACCCAGGCCCTGGTCCGCGATGACGGCGACGGCACCCAGGCGCAGGCAGGCGAAGAGTGCGGTCGTGAGGTCGACGCCGGGGGTGACGAGGAGGCTCACGCGCTGGCCGGGGCGCACGCCGGCGTCGTGCAGGCCGAGGGCGAGGTGGCGGACGCGGGTGGCGAGGTCGCGCCACGTCACCGTGTCCGTGCCACCGGGGTGGAGGGCGACGACGGCGGGGGCGTCGTCCTCGCGCCGCTCGTCGAGGACGGCAGCAAGGGGGCGAGTAACAACTCCGCAGTCGGCGGTAAGTGTGCTGTCGGCGGTAACTGTACTGTCGGCGGGGAGGGGGGTCGGGAAGCGGGCGTCCAGCCAGCGGACGACCGTGCCGGCGACGTCGACGTCCTCGGCAAGCAGATGGCCGGCACCCTCGAAGCGGTGGACGTCGGCGTGCGGGAGCCGGCGCAGGATGTCGTCGAGGTAGCGGCGCTGGAACACCGGGTCGCGCGGGCCCCACAGCACGAGCGCGGGCACCTCGAGCCGGGCGACGCCGTCGGCGATGGCGTCGAGCGCCGGGCGGCTGGGGTGGCTCGGGTCGGCGGGGATGTCGGCGACGAAGTCTGCGACGGCGCTGCGGTCCTCGGCGTAGGGCGCGTGATAGGCGGCGCGGACCTCGCGGCTCAGCGGCGGGTTGGCCAGGGCGAGGGTGGCGCGCAGGAAGGTGCGGGTGCCGCTCGTCGCCCAGCCGTGCACGCTCGGGTTTCCCGCCAGCCGCAGCAGGGCGGGGATCTCGGAGTCGTCGTCGTGGTGGACGGCGGTGTTGGTGACGACGACGCCGGCGAGCAGCTCCGGGTGCCCGACGGCCCAGCCGAGGGACACGACCCCGCCCCAGTCGTGCCCGACCGTGACGACCGGGCCGGTGAGGCCGAGGGCGTCGGTGAGGGCGCCGAGCTCGGCGACGCGGTCGGCGAGGCGGCGGAAGCGGCCGTCGCGCTGGGAGAAGCCCATGCCGAGCTGGTCTACGGCGACGACCCGCCAGCCGGCCGCGGCGGCGGCCGGGAGGAGCGAGCGCCACAGGTAGGACCACGTCGGGTTGCCGTGGACGGCGAGCAGCGTCCCGCGGGCCTCGCCGGTGAGGTCGGGGGCGTTGTCGAGCAGGTGCCAGGTGACCGGCGGGTCCTGCCCCGCACCGGGGACGGTGACTCGGCGGCTCCAGCGGCGGTCGAGTCCGGGGAGCTCGGGAAGGTCGGGGTCGGGGCTCACCACTGCAGCTCGAGCATCGCCGTGTTGAGGCCCGAGCCCACGCCGAGGCAGAGCACGCGGTCCCCCGGCTCGAGGGAGTCGGCCTGCGCGGCCAGCGTCATCGGCAGCGACGCCGGGCCGACGTTGCCCCAGTAGCCGAAGGTGATCGGCACCCGGTCGGCGGGCAGGTCGATCGCGTCGATGACCGCCTTGGTGTAGGGCGTGGAGATCTGGTGGGTGACGTAGCGGGCCATGTCGTCCCAGCGGAAGCCCGCGCCGTTGTTCGCCTCGGTGAAGGCGGCGGTGACGAGCGGGAGGCCACCGTCGAGCAGGCCCTTGGTGTCGGTGAACATGCCGTCGAGGCTGCCGACGCACAGCTCGTGGTGCTCGGTGCCCGCGCGCGAGACGCCGCCGACGACGCGGTGGCCACCCGGGTGCAGGTCCGCGCGGCCGATGACGGCGGCCGCGGCGCCGCTCCCCAGGGTGAGGGAGGCGAACTCGCGGCGGTAGTCCTCGCGGGTCACGTCGGGTCCCGAGAGACGGCGCAGGGTCGTCTCCTGGGTGCCGCGGGAGTCCTCGCTGTTGACGATGACGGCGTAGTCGATCTGCCCGGCGTCGATCATCGTCGCGGCGAGCATGATCCCGTTGACGAAGCCGAGGCAGGCGTTGGCGATGTCGAAGTTCACGGCCGACGGCGGCAGGGACAGCCCGTGGTGGATGCGCACCGCGACGGAGGGCTCGAGGTGGGTGCGCGTCACCGAGGTGTTGATGAGCAGCCCGACCCGGGCGGGGTCGACCCCCGCCTCGGCCAGCGCCTTGGCGCCCGCCTCGATCGCCGGGTCGTCGAAGCGCGTCCCCGGCTCCCACCAGCGACGCTCGACCACCCCGGAGACACGCTCGAGCAGGCTGTCGGGCAGACGCAGCCGCCGACGCGTCGGCGCCAGCTCCTCCTCGAAACGCGACGACGGCACCCGCACCGGGGCCTCGATGTGCGTGACGGCGAGGAGTGCCGCGTTGGAGTAGCGGAAGGTCGCGTTACCAGCGGGAGTCACCAGACGACTTTATCCGCAGCACGTCGGGAGGCGCACACGGGGGCGAGGGGCCCGCTCAGTGGCTCCGGTCACCACTCTGCCGCGCCTCGTCGGCACGGTCGAGGAAGTACTCGAGCCAGAAGCGGGTGAAGGCGAGCAGGACGAAGGCGCCGAGCGGTCCACTGACGAGCAGGAGCAGCCCGTACAGCACCCACTGCCCGCCCCCGAGAAAGGGGTGGTCGGCCTGCGCGAAGGCACCGATCGCGCCGATGACCGAGAGGATCGCGACGAGCGCCGCCAGGACGGCAACGGCTACGTAGACGACCTTCGCCAGGCTAGGGGTGATGCGCCGGGTGAAGCGGAGATCGCCGAGCCCGCCGAGGGTCGAGGGGCGGGGCGGCTGCTGGGGGTAGCCCTGCGGGTAGCCGGGGCCCGGCCCGGCCGGCTGGCCGGGGTAGCCGGGGTAGGCCTGCTGCTGGGGGTAGCCGTAGCCCGGCGGCGGCTGCTGACCGGGGTGCTGGGGGTAACCCTGCTGACCGCCCTGCGAGGAGCCTTGCTGGGGGGCCGGCGGACCGGCGGGCTGCTGGTGACTGGGCTGGTCGGACATGGCGGCCCCCTGGGCGTCGACGACGGGACGCCCCGAGCCTAGGCGAGGCAGGGCCTCAGCCGGAGGGCATCTCGTCCCGGGAGAGGAACTGGGGCGGGACGTGGTCCACCAGCCACACGCCGTTGGCCGAGCGGTAGAAGGTCCAGCCCTCGTCCTCCATGGTGCGGGCGTCGACCCGTAGCACCACCGGCCTGCCTTGCCGCCGACCGACGGCGACGGCGGTGTCGGGGTCACCGGACAGGTGGACGTGGTGGCGGCCCTGCGGGCGCAGCCCTTCGGCGAGGATAGCGTCGACGGCGCGGTGCCCTGTGCCGTGGAAGAGGACCTCGGGCGCGGGTACCGGGGCGAGGCCGAGGTCGACGGGGACGGTGTGGCCCTGGTTGGCGCGGATGCGACGGCGGTCGGGGCTGAGGGCGAAGCGCTGCTTGTCGTTCTGCTCGACGACGGCCTCGAGCGTCTCGGCGGAGAGAGGCATGCCGGCAGACGCGCTCCGCTCCAGCAGCTCCTGGACGTCCGCCCAGCCGGCGGCGTCGAGCCGGAGGCCGATCTCGTCGGGCCGGTGCCGCAGCACCCGGCTGAGGAAGCGGCTGACCCGCACGAGGGAACGGTCCACGCGTCGATTCTCGCCCCGCCGTCTCGTGGCAGCATGGGCGCACCCGTCCGCACTCCTGGAGGTCCCAGTGCCCACCCCCCACATCGCCGCCGCCCCGGGCGACTTCGCTCCCGCCGTCCTCATGCCGGGCGACCCCCGGCGGGCGCAGCGGATCGCCGAGCAGCTCATGCCCGACGCCCGCCTCGTCAACGACGTGCGCGGCATGCTCGGCTACACGGGCACCGTGGACGGCAAGCCGCTGAGCGTCATGGGCTCGGGGATGGGCCAGCCCTCGGCGACCATCTACGCCACCGAGCTCTTCCGTGAGTACGACGTCCAGCGCATCATCCGCGTCGGCACTGCGGGCGGCATCTCCCCCAAGGTCCGCGTCGGAGACGTGCTCGTGGGCATGGGCGCCCACACGGACTCGGCGATGAACCAGCACCGCATCCCGGGGATCAACTTCTCCGCCGTCGCGTCCTTCGAGCTGGCCGAGGCGGCCGTCCGCGCCGCCCGCGAGCAGGGCATCGAGCGCTACCACGTCGGCACGATCGTCTCCCGCGACCACTTCTACCTCAAGGTCCCCGGGCAGACGGAGGCGCTGGGCGCCTACGGGGTGCTGGGCGTCGAGATGGAGGCCGCGGCCCTCTACGGCGTGGCCGCCGAGCTCGGTCGCCAGGCCCTCACCGTGCTCACCGTCTCCGACCACCTCCTCGACGGCTCGCAAGACATGAGCGCCGAGGAGCGCGAGACGACCTTCCAGGGCGCGCTCTCCCTCGCGGTCGCGGCAGCACTCAGCGACTGACCAGCAGGCACGGTCTGCCCACCGCCCTGTGCCGGGTGGTGGGCAGACCTGTCCCCTGGGGTTTCTAGGTCTGTTCGTGCTGGGTGGTGATGAGCTGGCCGTGGCGGGTGTAGAAGTACCAGCGGCCGTGGGCGCGGGCGATGGTGATGCCGTAGGCGTGGACCCAGTCGTGGTGGTGCCAGCACAGCAGGATCCCGTGCTCGACACAGGTGTTGCCGCCGTCGCGGTACCACTGCAGGGAGTGGTGGATCTCCCCGACGCCGGGTGGTTGGCCGCAGTCGGGGTACTGGCAGCGCCGGTCGCGGGCGATGATCGCCCGGACCATGTGGGCGGGGAAGATCCGCTGCTCCCTTCCCACGTCCAGGACCGTGGAGTCCGGTCCGAACACCACCCGCGACAGGGAGGACTCGCACACCAGGCGGGCCAGCATCGCCGGCGGGACCGGTGTTCCGTCCTCGAGGGTGGCGGGCGTGATACCGGTCAACGCTCGGGGGTCGATGGCGGTGGAGATGACGTGGGTGTCACCCGGCTTCCACGCGTCCATCCACTCCTTGGCCTCGGGTGAGAGCTGGAAGGGGTCACCGGCGGGCCGGTTCGGGTCGCGGGGGCCTCCGGGGGCGGTGAAGGTGGCCTCTTCCCAGAACCCGAGCTCGGCGCCCGGTTCGTGCTCGTTTCCGCTGGAGGTGACCGGCGGCTGGGGCGACCCGGTGGCCGCGGCCAGCGCCCGCAGGGTGTCGAGGTCGGTGGTGACGGTGACGTGGGGGCGGATACGGGCACCCTTGCCCTGCTCCCCAGCATCCAGCGACTGCCGCGCCAGCGACGTCAGCGCCGCCGCCCGCCGCTGCGCCGGGGTGCGCTCGTCCCCCTTGGCCTTGCGGCCCATGTGTGCGCGTAGTGCGGTGTCGACGGTCTGACCGGACAGCTCGTCGAGCCACCCGTTGAGGTGGTAGCCGTCCATCGTCCGCGACAGGGTCAGCTGCTCCTTGGCCCCGTCCTCCCGCCAGGCCCGGTCGGCGGCCTCGGGGTCGGCGGCAATCGCCCAGGTGGCCACGAGCTTGGCGAAGGACGTGGCGTCCATCTGCTCGGCCTGCTCCACCAGGAAGCCCTCACCGAGATCCTCGTCGGTCAGCTGCATCCGCTGCCGGGTGGTGGTGATCGCCCCGCGCACGAGCACACTGACGTGCTCCTCACTGATCCGCCCCTGCGCCAGCGCCGCCCGCGCCCGGGGCAGCAGGTCGCGCAGCGCCCGGGCCTGGCGCACCTGCCGCGCCGCGCCCTGCGCCGTCGCATCCGTGCGGGTGCGCAGCCACGCGGCAAAGGTCCGCTGACCGTCCAGCGCCCACAGCCCGTTGGCCTCGATGGTCGCGAGCATCGCCGCCCGCACACCCGACAGCTGACGCTCCAGCGTCTCCAGCAGCGCCAACCCCTTGTGCAGGCGGTGGCCATCGACCTCGTGCCAGCTCGTGCCCTCCAGGCCCCCGACGGCGGCGAGCACCTCAGCCAGCGCGTCGACCGCATCCGGTGCGTGCCCGGGTGCGGACGCCGTGCCGTCGAGCATGTCCGTGGTCATCGTCCCCACCTCCTTCGCACCCTCGATGTGCTGCTGGTCACATCGTCCCATCGACCTCTGACATTCGAGCCCATCGCCCGCCCCTCACGGACCACTCGATGTGCTGCTGGTCACACTCTCCCAGCGACCACCGACATCCGGCCCGATCCGCCTCGACCTGCGCCCACGCGGCCCCCGGGCCACGATCGAGGTGCCTCGCCCCCCACCGTGAAGGAGCACCCCCATGGCCTCCAGCGTCGCCGAGCACCTCGTCCGCCAGCTCGCCGCGGCCGGCGTCGAGCGCATCTACGGCATCGTCGGGGACTCACTCAACCCGGTCGTCGACGCCGTGCGCCGCACCGAGGGCATCGAGTGGATCCACGTCCGCCACGAGGAGGCCGCCGCCTTCGCCGCCGCCGGCGAGGCCGAGGTCACCGGCCGCCTCGCCGTCTGCGCCGGCTCAGCCGGGCCGGGCAACCTCCACCTCATCAACGGCCTGTACGACGCCAACCGTTCCCGCCTGCCCGTCCTCGCGATCGCCTCGCACATCCAGAGCAGCGAGATCGGCACCCAGTTCTTCCAGGAGACCCACCCCGACCGCCTCTTCACCGAGGCCTCGGTCTTCTCCGAGCTCATCTCCACCCCCGCCCAGCTCCCGCGCGTCACCCGCAGCGCGATCCAGCACGCCGTCGGCAGCCCCGGCGTCGCCGTCCTCACCCTGCCCGGGGACCTCGCCGACGCCGAGGTCGACGACGACGGCCAGTACCTCGTCCCCGCCACCCGGCCCGCCACCGTCGTCCCGGCCGAGGAGGACGTCGTCGCCCTCGCGGAGGCGGTCAACGCCGCCCGGAAGGTCACCCTCTTCGTCGGCGCGGGAGCCCGCGGCGCGCACGCCGAGGTCCTCGCCCTCGCCGAGCAGATCGGCGCACCCGTCGGCCACTCGCTCCGCGGCAAGGAGGTCATCCAGTACGACAACCCCTACGACGTCGGGATGTCCGGCTTGCTCGGCTACGGCGCCTGCCAGGAGGCGATGGAGAGCGCGGACCTCCTCGTCATGGTCGGCACCGACTTCCCCTACACCGACTTCCTGCCGTCCGACGTCCGCACCGCCCAGATCGACATCGACCCCACCCACCTGGGCCGGCGCACCCGTCTCGACGTGCCCGTCCACGGCGACGTCGGCGCGACCCTGCGCATGCTGCTCCCGCTCGTGAAGCGCAAGAAGTCCCGTGCCTTCCTCAAGGACATGCTGAAGAAGCACGACAAGGTCATGTCCCGGGTCGTCGGCGCCTACACACGCAAGGTCGAGAAGCACCGCCCGATCCACCCGGAGTACGCCGCGGTACAGCTGGACGAGGCCGCTGGCCCGGACACCGTCTTCACCGTCGACACCGGCATGAACAACGTGTGGGCCGCGCGCTACCTCACCCCGAACGGACGACGGCGGGTCATCGGCTCCTTCATCCACGGCTCGATGGCCAACGCGCTGCCCCACGCCATCGGCGCGGCCTTCGCCGAGCCGGAGCGGCAGGTCGTCGCGCTGGCCGGCGACGGCGGGCTGTCGATGCTCATGGGTGAGCTCGTCACCCTGCGCCAGTACGACCTGCCCGTCACTGTCGTCGTCCTCAACAACGCCTCCCTCGGGATGGTCAAGCTCGAGATGCTCGTCGAGGGCCTGCCCCACCACGCGACGGACTCCCCCGCCGTCGACTACAGCCGGGTGGCCGCGGCGCTCGACATCCCCTCGGTGCGCGTGGAGGACCCCCGCAAGCTCGCCGGCACCTTCCGCGACGCCCTGAAGCAGCGCGGGCCGGTCCTCGTCGAGGTCATGACCGACCCCAACGCGCTGTCGATCCCGCCCAGCATCTCGGCCGGACAGGTCCGCGGCTTCGCGACCTCGATGACGAAGCAGATCTTCGGCGGCGGCTCGGGCGAGGTCATGACCATGGCCCGCTCCAACCTCCGCAACATCCCGCGCCCGTAGCCGGTAAGTCCTTTGCACCGAGCCGGAGCCGTCGGCAACCCTTGACGCGGCGCCGCCACCTCGCCACGATTGGCCGCACCGGCGAGGACGCCGGGAGCTACGGGAGGGGTAGTCATGCGCAGGTTGCTTGCCGTCAGTGCCACGATCGGCGTCGCGATCGCGGGGGCGGTGCTCCCCGCCGCGGCGGACGACCGCGTGGGTTGGGACCGCTCGGAGGCACCGCAGCGGGTGCTGCGGGACGGGACGCCCGAGGAGGTCGGCCTCGTGGCCGCGGAGCTCGAGCGGGTGGAGCCCGCCCTGCGCGAGGGGCTCACCCGCCAGCCCACGCCCTTCTACCCCGGCGCCGTCTCGCTCATCGCCTCCCAGGGCGTGGTCGTCGAGCGCACCGCCGTCGGCCACGCGGTGCGCTGGGCGGACACCACCACCGAGCTCCCCGCCGAGGAGCAGGTCGAGATGCGCACCGACACGATCTTCGACCTCGCCTCCCTGTCCAAGCTCTTCACCGCCGTCGCCGTTATGCAGCTGGTCGAGGACGGCGAGGTCGCCCTCGAGGACACCGCCGCCTCCTACGTCCCCGCCTTCGCCGCCAACGGCAAGGAGGACATCACCGTCCAGCAGCTCCTCACCCACACCGCCGGCCTGCCGGCGTGGATCAACCTCTGGAGCGCACCGGACGAGGCCGCCGCCCTCCAGCGGGTCTGGGACGTCACGCCGGTGAACGAGCCCGGCACCGGCTACCTCTACAGCGACCTCGGGCTCATCACCCTCGGTGAGATCGTCGAGCGGGTCTCCGGCCTCGGCCTGGACGAGTACGTCGCCGAGCACATCACCGGCCCGCTCGGGATGGGCGACACGATGTACAACCCGCCGGCCGAGCTCCTCCCCCGCATCGCGGCCACCGAGTACCAGGCGACTCCGGCGCGCGGCCTAGTCCACGGCGAGGTCCACGACGAGGCCGCGTGGCGCCTGGGCGGCGTCGCCGGCCACGCCGGGGTCTTCTCCACCGCCGACGACGTCGCCGTCTTCGGCCAGATGCTCCTCAACGGCGGCAGCTACGACGGCGCCCGCGTCCTGGAGCCCGCCACCGTCGAGCAGATGATGCGCGACTACACCGGCCAGCTGTCCAGCTCCCACCGCGGCCTGGGCCCGGAGCTGGAGGCGTGGTTCTACCACGACGTCCTCACGAGCGCGGAGTCCGCCGGCCACACCGGCTTCACCGGCACCTCCCTGGTCATCGACCCGCACACCGAGACCATCGCGATCCTCATGACCAACCGGGTCCACCCCAGCCGCGACTGGGGCAGCATCAACCCCGTCCGCCGCGCCGTCGCCCGCGCCGCCGGCCTCGCCCACCCGATGACCGGTTTCACCCGGGGCGCCGCCTGGTACTCCGGCATCGGGGACGCCGTCGAGCACACGCTCACCGTGCCGGTGACCCTCGACAGCGCCACCGAGCTCGTCGTCGACCTGTGGTTCCACACCGAGCCGACCGACCTGCTCCACGTCGAGGCATCGGACGACGACGGCGCCACCTGGGAGCCGCTCAGCGGCACCCTCACCGCCGGTGACGACACCGTCACGACGTCCGGCACCGTCTCGGGTGACGGGCTGGGCCGCTGGTGGGAGGGCCGCTTCGACCTCGCCGGCCTCAGCGGCGACGTCGAGCTGCGGCTGCGCTACGCGACCGACGCCGTCTACTCCGGCCGCGGCGTCTACCTCGACCGCATCCAGGTGCCCGGCGCCTTCGACGACTGGGACCTCACCGACCGCGCCACGATCACCGCCGAGGGCTGGACCCGCGTGACCGCGGACGGCTTCCCCGCGCCCGAACCGGTCGAGGAGTGGCGCGGGTACTGGGTGGACGCCTTCAACCCCGGCATCTACGACGCGCAGCAGGTGACCGCCCTGGTCGAGGACGCCCAGGAGGTGGGGGCCAACGCCCTCATCGTCCAGGTGGGCCGCCGCTTCGACTGCTTCTGCAACGACGCCCTGCTCCCACGCACCGACGCCGCGATCGCACCGGCGCCCTACGACCCGCTCGCCGAGGTCATCGAGCAGGCCCACGCCGTCGGCATCGAGGTCCACGCCTGGGTCAACGCGACGACGCTGTGGAACTCCGCCACCCCGCCCCGCTCCCCCGAGCACGCCTTCAACCAACACGGTCCGAGCGCCGAGGGCCGCGACCGCTGGCTCAACAAGCGGGTCGACGGCGTCGAGCAGGTCGGCAACAACACGTGGATCGACCCCGCCCACCCGGACGCCGTCGACTACCTCGTCGACGCCGTCGGCTCGATCGTCGAGAACTACGACGTCGACGGCGTCAACCTCGACTACATCCGCTACCCCGACCACAGCACGGTCGAGACGCGCAACGAGTGGGGCTACTCGGAGACCTCCCTCGCCCGCTTCGCCGCGCAGACCGGCCGCACCGACGTGCCGGCCCCGGACGACGAGCAGTTCTCCGACTGGCGCCGCGACCAGGTCTCGGGCCTCGTGCGCAAGGTCTACGCCCGGATGTTCGAGCTCGACCCGCAGGCGCGGCTGAGCGTCGACGGCATCACCTACGGCTTCGGCCCGCAGAGCACGCCGGGCGGCTGGGAGGGCACCCGCACCTACGCGAACGTCGGCCAGGACTGGAGGAGCTGGCTCGACGAGGGCATCGTCGACACCGTCACCGCGATGAACTACAAGCGCAACTGGAACCCGGACCAGGCGCGGATGTTCGCCGAGTGGACCGAGGCGCTCGTCGAGTACCGCGGGGACCGGCACGTGGTCAACGGCCCGGCGCTCTACCTCAACGAGGTGGCCGACTCCGTGGCCCAGGCACGCCTCACCCGCGAGTCCGGCGCCGACGGCTGGTCGGGCTACTCCTACGCCAACCCCTCCCTCACCGCGAACAGCACTCCCGACCGCGCGGTCAAGGACGCCGAGCGGGAGGCGCTGGCCGCCGCGCTGCGCACGGAGGTCTTCACCGAGGAGGCCGCCGTGCCCGAGATGGAGTGGCGGACCAGCCCGACGACCGGGCTGCTCACCGGCACCCTCGTGAGCGGCGCCGACGGCGCCACCGTCACCGTCACCGGACCCGAGGGGACGACGACGGCGCGCACCGACGGCAGCGGCTGGTTCGCCGTCGTCGACCTCGCCCCGGGCACCTACACCGTCTCCGCCGACGGCGCCGAGCCGGCCCAGGCACGCGTCACGGCCGGCGAGGCGACCGACGTCGTCCTCGAGCGCGCGGCGCCGACCGACCCGGCGGAGGCGCTGGCGCTCCTCGTCACGAGCGTCGACGAGTACGTCGCCTCCGGTGACGTCGCCGGACCGCTGGCCCACCAGCTCACGACGGCGCTCCACCAGGCGCAGGTGCACCTCGAGGTCGGCCGCGAGGGCACGACCGTCCGGATGCTCGAGCGGGTGCTGCGCCACCTCGACGGCCCGCGACGCCCGGACACGCTCACCGCGGAGGCACGCGCCGACCTGCGCGCCCAGACCGTCCACGCGCTGGGACTCCTCGGTGCGGTGCCGTCAGCGATTGCGGGGGCCGTGTGACTGGGGCCACACTTGGGGAGTGCCGAGAGTGTGAGGTGACGTCGTGGACGCCGACATCGAGATCCTGCCCATGCTGTCGCGTGGGAAGCACCGCAGCCCCCGCAGGGGTGCCTGCTTCATGGAGCTGGCCTCCTACCTGGCCGGTGAACGGTGGAGCGACAAGCCCGCCTGCACCCATCCGCTGCTCGCGCACCTGGCGCGGCTCGTCAACGACCTCACCGAGGACTCCGAGCGGCCCCAGCTGGCGACGCTCATCCCCGCGGTCATCGGGCTGCGCAGCGAGGACCCCACGTGGGACGACGAGCTCACCCTGCTCGCCGCCTCCCGCGCGCTGCCGGTGGTGAGCGAGCACCACCAGCGCGCCCTGGCGGTGGGGATCCTCAGCTGCGAGCGCCGGCGGGCCGAGCGCGCCGGGCACGAGGTGGGGCTGCACCCCGCGAGCCGCCGGGCCCTGGAGTCCGCGCCGCTCGCCGAGGGGTGGGCGCGGGCCTTCGTCGAGCAGGTGGGCGGGGTGGGTGCGCACCACCCGGGCTCGGCCGTCGTCGAGATCGCGGCCGTGGGGCTGGCCACCGCGTGCGTGGCCGACCCCTCCGGGATGCTGCGTCAGCTCCTCACCGACGCGATCACGCTCTGCGAGCACCTCGCGGGCCGCGAGGAGCAGCAGCGCCAGGCGCTCGTGCCCGAGCAGTGGCGCGAGGTCGTCACGCCCGCACCCGTGCACTGAGGAGGGCGTGGCGCCTCAGGCGTGGGTGGTGAGCGTGGGCTCGGCCGTCTCGAGCTCGCGGCGCTTGCGGTGCAGGGCGGCGCGCAGGACGAGCGACAGGAGCAGCGCGACCGTGCCGGCCGCCACGGTGACCGTGTAGGCGCCGGTGTAGCCGGACACGTCCGCCAGGCGCCCGGCGGTGCTCGAGCCGAGGGCGTAGCCCAGGGACGTGGCGGCCGCGAGGACCATCATCGCCGCGCCGAGGCGGGAGGGGGCCACGACCCGCTCGCACGCGGAGTACAGCGTGATCATGTAGGGCGCCACCGCCAGGCCGAGGACGACGAGCACCGGGGCGAGGGCCCCCAGGGAGCCGACGACCAGCAGCGGGACGGTGAGCACCGCGAGACCGCCGGCGAAGACGGGCAGCCGGTCGGCGAGGCGGAAGCGGGCGGGCAGGACGACGATCGCGAGCCCGGCGACGACGCTGCCGATGCCGAGGACGGCGTGGAGCAGCCCGGCCAGACCGGGCTCCCCCGCCTCGGTCGCCATCGCCGTCGTCCCGGCCTGGACGGACCCGAAGATCGTGCCGACGATGAGCTGCCCGGCGCCGAGCCCCACGAGGAGGGCGCTGACGCGCGGGCCGCTCGCGCCGCCGGTGTCGCGGTGCCCGCGCACGAGCGCGACGGTCGGGTGCACCGCGAACCACGTGGCGAAGACGGCCAGGCCGCCGGCGGCGACGAGCAGCGCACCCGAGGGCGAGACGAGCGCCGCCATGGTGCCGACGATCGCCGGGCCGAGGACGAAGCCGGCCTCGTCGGCCGCGCCCTCGTAGGAGAAGGCTGTGGACAGGAGCGTGAAGCGCTCCTTGCCGCGGGTGCGGGCGAGCTCGCGCCAGCGCACCCGGGCCATGGTGCCGACCTGGGGGACGAAGGCGCCGGCGACGCCGCTGACGACGGCGAGCACCTGCCAAGGCACCTCCTGCCCGGCGAGGACGACGAGGGCGACGAGCGCGACCGCGCCGCCGACCGACTGGACGAGGAGCACGGGGCGCTGCCCGATGCGGTCGGTCAGGCCGCCCGCCAGCGGTGAGGCGACGGCGTTGACGACGGCGAAGGCACCGGCCGCGGCGCCGCCGCCGCCGTAGGTGCCGCTCACCTCGGCGACGAGGAGGAGGGTGCCCATCTGCGCCATCGCGAGCGGGAGGCGCGCGAGGAGGGCGACGACGACGTAGAGCGGACCGGTCAGCGCGAAGAGGCTGCGGTAGGAGGACAGGGCGGACAATCGGTCTCCACGGAGGTTCGTACTGCGCTCCTCCCACCCCGGAAGCGCTGCAGACCCTGTATCGCCTCAGTCTATCCGAGCGGCGGCGCCTTCGACCTGCGAGACGGGCCACTGCAGCCGGGCGGCGAGCTGCGCCGTCGTCGCTCCCTCGCCGAGCGTGCTGCGGGCGTGGGCGACGAGCCGCCGGCGCAGGTCCTGGCGCCGGCGCCGCCGCAGGAGGGTCGCCCCGACGAGGCCGTGGCGCGGTGCGGCGAGCAGCGCGAAAAGGAAGAGGGCGCCGATGACGCAGGCGACCATCCCCGCGATGGACAGGTCCCCGACCACCGCCAGCCCGTACCCGCCGAGGACGGCGACGGCGCCGACCGCGAGCGCCGTCGTCAGCATGGCCCCGAGCCGGTCGGTGACGAGGTAGGCGGTCGCGGCCGGGCCGGCGAGGAGGGCGACGACGAGGATCGCGCCGACGGAGTCGAAGGCGGCGACGACCGTGACGGACACGAGCGTCATGAGGACGTGGTGGACCAGCCGCGGGGACAGGCCGACGGAGGCGGCGAGCGCGGGGTCGAAGGTCGTCACCTTGAGCTCCTTGTGGAGCAGCGCGACGACGGTGACGACGACGACGGCGACGATCCCGGTGGTCCACCACGAGCGTGGGCCGAGGTCGAGGCCACCGATCTCGAGGACGTGGAGCGGGGCGAAGGCGATCTCGCCGTACAGGACGTGCTCGACGTCGAGGTGGACGTCGCTGCCGAAGCGGGCGACGAGCAGCACCCCGAGGGCGAAGAGGCCGGTGAAGACGATGCCGATGGCCGCGTCGCCGCGGACCCGGCCGCCTCGCTCGAGGGCGTCGACGAGGACGACGGTGACGAGCCCGAGCACGGCAGCCCCGGCGACCGCCGCGAGCGGGCCGAGCGAGCCGGTGAGGACGAAGGCGAGGACGATGCCCGGCAGCGCCGCGTGGGAGATCGCGTCGCCGACCATGACGCTGCGGCGCAGCAGGAGGAAGCAGCCGAGCAGCGCGCACGGCACGACGACGAGGAGCCCGGTGACGATGATGACGAGGTCGACGTTCATGCCGGCTCCCCCACGGTGGCTCGGTGGGCGGCCCGGCGCGAGCGCAGGTGCCGGGCCGGCAGCGAGAGGAGGAAGACCGCCGTCGCGACGAGGACGACGAGCGGGCCGGTGGGCAGGTCCGTCGTCGTCGCGCTGAGCACGGCCCCGGACGCGCCGCTCGCCGCCCCGACGAGCGCCGCGAGGACGACCATGACGGCGAGCCGGTCGGTCCACTGCCGGGCCGCCGCGGCGGGGGTGATGAGGAGCGCGGCGACGAGCACGACCCCGACGGTCTGGATGCCGAGGACGATCGCGACGACGAGCAGGCCGGTGAGCAGCGCCTCCACCCGGCGCACCGGCAGGCCCACCGCCCGGGCGAAGGCGGGGTCGAAGGCGACGAGCTTGAGCTCCTTGTAGGTGAGGGCGACGACGGCCAGGCACACCGCCGTCGCCGCCGCCATGAGGCGCACGTCCGCGGCGACGAGGCTGGCCGCCTGCCCGAGGACGAAGCGGTCGAGCCCCGACTGCCCGGACGCGCCGGTGCCCGCGACGTAGGTGAGGAGCACCGTGCCCGCCCCGAAGAACACCGACAGGACGAGGGCGAGCGCGGCGTCCTGCTTGACACGGGTGCGCTGGACGACGACGAGGACGAGCCCGGCCGCGAGCGCCGCCGTCGCCGCCGCACCGAGGAGGAGCCCGGAGCCGGAGGTCGTGCCGGTGAGGAGGAAGCCGATGACAACGCCGGGCAGGGTGGCGTGGGCGAGAGCGTCGCTGAGCAGGCTCTGGCGGCGCAGGACCGCGAAGGTGCCGAGCGTGCCGCCGAGCAGCCCGAGGACGGCGGCGCCGAGCGCGACGGTGCGCAGCGTGTAGTCGCCCAGGAGGTCGACGAGCTCAGCCACGGCTGCCCATCTCCTCCGCCCGGCGGGCCGCGCCGCCGTAGGTGCGGGCGATGTTCTCGGCGGTGAAGACCTCCGCCGTCGGGCCGGCGGCGACGAGCTCGCGGTTGAGGAGGACGACGGTGTCGAAGTAGTCGGCGACGGTCGCGAGATCGTGGTGGACGACGACGACGGTGCGGCCCTCGTCGCGCAGCTCGCGCAGGAGGTCGACGACGACGCGCTCGGTGAGGTAGTCGACGCCGACGAAGGGCTCGTCGGCGAGGTAGAGCCGGGCGTCCTGGGCAAGCGCGCGGGCGAGGAAGACGCGTTGCTGCTGTCCGCCGGACAGCTCCGCGATCTGCCGGTCGGCGAGCTCGAGCATGCCGACCCGCTCGAGGCAGCGCTCGGCCGTCTCGCGCTCCGCCCGGCCGGGGCGGCGCAGCCAGCCCAGGCGTCCGTAGGTGCCCATCTCGACGACGTCGCGCGCGTTCGTCGGGAAGTCCCAGTCCACGCTCCCCCGCTGGGGGACGTAACCGACCTTCCGGCGGACGCGATCGAGGGGCTGGCCGAAGATCTCGACGGCGCCGGCAACGGGCCGCACGAGCCCCATGGCGATCTTGAGGAGCGTCGTCTTGCCCGCGCCGTTGGGGCCTACGACGCCGACGAGCCGGCCCTCGGGCACGGAGAAGGACACGTCCCACAGCACCGGCTCCTCGCGGTACGCGGCGGTGAGACCGTGGACGGACAGCGGCGCGGTCATGACCCTCCCAGGGCGGTCGCGATGGTCGCGGCGTTGGCGCGGAGCATCCCGGCGTAGGTGCCGGTGGGGCTGCCGGGCTCGCCGAGGGCGTCGGAGTACAGGCCCTCCTCGGGGACGTGGACCTCCCAGCCGCGGTCGGCGGCGGCCTCCCGGACGGCCTCGATGCTCGCCGGGGAGACGCTGGACTCGGTGAACAGGGCGGGCACCTGCCGCTCGACGAGGAGGTCGACGAGGTCGCGGACGTCGGCGACGCCCGCCTCGTCCTCGGTGGACAGGCCCTGGACACCGCGGACCTCGAGGCCGTAGGCGCGGCCGAGGTAGCCGAAGGCGTCGTGGGAGGTGACGAGGACGCGGCTGCGCGGGGGCACGGTGGCGAGCAGCGCGCTCGCCTCGGCGTGGGCGGCGAGCACGTCCTCGACGTACTCGCGCCCGCCAGCGGCGAAGTCCGCGGCGTGCTCGGGGGCGATCTCGCTCAGCTCCTCGACCACGGGGTCGACGACGTGGACCCACAGCTCGGGGTCGAACCACACGTGAGGGTCGTACTGGTCCGCGTAGTCGGAGGAGGCGAGGAGCGCGTCCTCGGGCAGCGCGTCGGTGAGCGCGAGCACCCGCTCCAGGGCACCAGCCTCGAGCACCTCCTCCATCCGGCCCTCGAGGAACAGCCCGTGGTAGACGACGAGGTCCGCCTCGACTAGGGCATGTACGTCCCCCTGGCTGGCGCGGTAGAGGTGCGGGTCGACGCCCGGGCCCATGAGGGCGGTGACCTCGACGTGCGGTCCCCCGACGGTGCGCAGAAGATCTGCCGCGTGCGTCGTCGTCACGGTGACGGACACGCGGCCGTCGTCGGTGCCGTCCGCGGGGCCTGCGCAGGCCGCGAGCAGCATGAGGCCCGACGCGACCGCCACAAGGTTTCGGGTGCCCGAACTCATGGAGAGAGGGTAGCCGAACTCCTGGCCCTCGCGCCACGGAAATCCGTGCGCCCGCTCATGGCGGGCGCACGGACCAGGCCGGCCCTCAGGCCGGGGTGAGCACCTCGGACTCGAGGCGGGCGTAGCTCGTCTCCATGCCGTCGACCATCCCGGTGCCGAGGATCTCGTCGCGGGTCGCGGCGTCGGGGTAGGTGATGACGAGGGTGAGGAGAGTGCCGCCGTCGACGGGCGTGAGGGTGAGCTCGTTGACCGTGCTCGGGCCCTCGGTGCCGATCATCCGCTCGGTCGTCACCTCGCGGTACGGGGGCGCGGACTCGAGGAGCTCGCCGGTGAAGCCGAAGCGGCCCCCGCCACCCTCCTCCTCCCACTCGTTGCGGAAGGTGTCGCCGACGGCGCTCGGCACCTCGCACACCGGCATGGTCCAGCCGTCGGGGCCGAGCATCCAGCGGCGCAGCAGCGCGGGGTCGTGGTGGGCGTCCCACACGGTCTGGACCGGGCCGCGGATGAGGCGGCTGACGCGCACCCGGGTGTCGTCGAGGAGCTGGGCGGCGGCGGGCAGGTCCGCGGCGAAGGAGGCGAGGTCGGCGACGACGGCGTCCACCTGGCTCATCGCCGCGGTCATGCCCTCCTCCATGCCCATGGAGAGCAGCTTCTCGAGCTCGTCGAGGGAGGCGAAGGAGGTCTGGGTCGTCAGGCGCGAGCCGGCCCCGGCCTCCTCGAAGGTGA
This sequence comes from Georgenia phoenicis, assembly GCF_047302425.1. Taxonomy (NCBI): domain Bacteria; kingdom Bacillati; phylum Actinomycetota; class Actinomycetes; order Allobogoriellales; family Allobogoriellaceae; genus Georgenia; species Georgenia phoenicis. The sequence continues at coordinate 2,540,874 of NZ_CP154855.1, forward strand.
AGACCATGCGGGTGGCCGGGAGCCCCGCCGTGGGCGTGCCGTCGGGCTCGGCGAAGCCGTCGCGGACCTCGAAGGAGCGCCCGGGGTCGACGGCGAGGAACTCCCAGTACCCGTACGAGCGCTCCCCGTCGGGGCCGGTCATCCAGTAGTCAGATCGGCCACCGACGGCGACGTCGTGGCGGGCGAAGGTGGCCGGCCAGCCGGGCGGCCCCCAGAACTTCTCGATCTGGCGGGGGTCGACGTACGCGTCCCACAGCCGGTGGACCGGCACGGGGAAGTCGGCGACGACGGTCATCGTGAGGGCGTCGAGGTCCTTCTCGACGGTGGTGACAGGCATGGCACTGCCTTTCTGGCGTTCACTCGTCTTCGGTGAGGAGCGCGTCGAGCCGGGTGACCCGTCCGCGCCAGAGCTGCTCGTACTGGTCGAGCAGGAGCTGGGCCCGCCTGATCGTGTCGGGATTGCCGCGCACGAGGCGCTCGCGGCCCTGGGGGTGCTTGGTCACCAGACCGGCTCCCTCCAGGACGGCGACGTGCTTCTGCACGGCCGCGAACGACATGTCGTAGTCGGCGGCCAGCTCCGTCACGGTCGCCCCCTCGACGAGGGTGCGCCGGACGATGTCGCGCCGGGTGGCGTCAGCGAGCGCCCGGAACACCCGGTCGGTCGCCGCGTCGTCCAGCACGTCATGTACAACCATATGGTTGTACGTTAGTGACGTGCAACCGGTCCGTCAAGACCTCGCGTAGCGGCGGGCCACCTCGACGGTCCGCGGCCCGTAGTGGCCGCCGAAGATGACGGCGTGCATGACGAGCATGGTCAGCTGGTGCAGCCCCACCCGCTCCTGCCACCCGTCGGCGAGCGGGGAGACCTCCTGGTAGCCGGCGAGGATGTCGGCCAGGCGGTCGACGCCGAAGAGCGCGAGCGCCGCGAGGTCCGTCTCGGCGTGCCCGCCGTGGGCGGCGGGGTCGATGAGCACACCCTCGACTCCCCTGCCCCGGTCGGTCCACACGACGTTGCCGCCCCACAGGTCGCCGTGGAGGCGGGCCGGCCCGTCACCGACGAGGGCCGGCTGGGCGTGGTCGAGGTCGCCCGAGGCAAGCCGGTCGGCGACGCGCTCGAGGACGCGGGCGCCGTCGTCGTCGATGGAGCCGTTGGCCAGCGCCCGCGGCACGTAGGGGCGGATCTGGTACTCCGCGTAGAACTCGCCCCAGCGGGTGAAGGGCGGCTCGGCGTCGTGGGGATGGAGCGGCATCGTCCCCGAGCTGCGCGGCACCGGCCCCTGCCAGCCGGGCGGGGTGCAGCCCAGGGACGGCGCCCCGGCGGCGTGGGTGCGGGCCAGTCCGCGCCCGAAGGCCGCGGCGGCCTGCGCCGTCGGCTCGGCGGAGGGCAGGTGGACGAGGTCGAGCCAGCCCTCCCCCTCCGCGAGGATGTCGACGACGGGTGCCCCGCCGTCGTCGGTGGCCCCGGCCAGCCACCGCAGGCCCGCCGCCTCGAAGCGGAGCGTCACCGGCTCGTCGGTCTTGTGGAAGGTGCTCATGGGGCCATCGTGGCAAGGCACGCTACGCCCGGCGAGGCCGAGGGCACTTCGCTACAGTCGTGCCCGTGACGGACACGGGCGGCCGCGGTACGGCAGTGGTGATCGAGGACGACGCCGACATCAGGTTCCTCCTCGAGGTCACCCTGGGGCAGGCCGGCTTCGAGGTGACGACGGCGCCCACCGGGCAGGCCGGCGTCGACGCGGTCCGCGAGCTGCGGCCCGTCATCACGACCCTCGACATCTCGCTGCCCGACTTCGACGGCTTCGAGGTCGCGCGGCGCATCCGCGCCTTCTCCGACACCTACATCCTCATGCTCACCGGCCGCGCCGACGAGATCGACACCCTGCTCGGGCTCGAGGCGGGCGCGGACGACTACGTGACCAAACCCTTCCGGCCGCGCGAGATCCGGGCCCGCATCGAGGCGCTGCTGCGACGTCCGCGCAGCGTGGCGGCGACGGAGCCCGCGGCGGAGGCGCCCGCCGCGCCCGCTGCCGAGAATGGCGCCCTGCTTGCCCACGGCGATCTGCGCCTGGACCGGGACGCGCGCGTCGTCGAGCGGGCCGGGGAGCCGCTGGAGCTGACCCGCAGCGAGTTCGACATCCTCACCGCTCTGCTCTCCAACCCGCGGCGCGTACTGACCAAGTCGCAGCTGGCCGGGGTGCTGTGGTCCGAGGGCTACGACACCGGCGCGGAGGTCACCGACGCGGACCGCCGCTCGGTGGAGGTCCACGTGGCGAACCTGCGGCGCAAGCTCGGCGACGATGCCACGAGCCCGCGCTACGTCGAGACGGTGCGCGGGGTGGGTTACCGGCTGGCGCTCAGCGCCCGCTGAGCCGACGAAGCGGCGTTCCGGCCGCCTCACCATGTGGCGCGCCCACGGCGCATCGCCCCGGTCGGAGTCCTTCCCGCGAGCTCCTTATCGTCATACGTTTTTGGCCATGGTGAGCGAGGAGGAGATCCAGCAGTGGGCTCAGGAGGCTGAGGCCGGGTACGACGTCGAGGAGATGAGACGTCGCGGTCGGGGTCGTCCTGGGCGTGGCGCTGAGCCCATGCAGGTCGTTGCCGTGCGCCTCACTACCGAGGAGCTTGCGGCCGTCGACGCCATCGCCGAGCGCGAGCACATCTCGCAGTCCGAGGTCATCCGCAGGGCTTTGGCCGGCTTCGCGGCGTGAAGGGCCAGGCCAGCGCCGATCAGAGGTGCCCGCTCGGGTCCATCCGCTGGTGCAGGATCCGGATCACGTCCACACCTTCGGCACTCTCGACGTAGAAGAGCAGGTGGCTGCCGATGCCGTAGCGGCGGTACCCCTGGCGGATCTCGTCGCAGGCGCGCCCGCGCTGAGGGTTGTCGGCGACGCGTTCGATCGCGGCCCTGATCTCCGCGATGTACACCTCGGCCTGACGGACGTCCCACCGCTCCTGGGTGAAGTCCCAGATCGACGAGAGATCACGCTGCGCAGCCGGGGCGAGCCGGTACCGGTTCACCCCTTCTTCGCCGCGATGAAGTCGTCGAAGTCGAAGGGTTCGGGTACACCGCTGTCCTCACCCTCGACGAGGGCGCTGCGCAGTGCGGCCAGCCGCGTCTCCTGGTCCTCCAGCAGCCGGAGGCCGGCGCGGACGACCTCGCTGGCCGACCTGTAGCGGCCGGAGGAGACCTCTCGGGACAGGAAGTCCAGGAAGTGGTCGTCCAGGCTGATCGACGTGTTTCGGGCCATGGTGCATGGTACCAACGGTTGGTACTCGGGCGTCGGCAGGGAACGTCGGACTGCGGCTTGGATCAGCGGGCGCGTGTGAGGGCGAAGAGGATGTGCGTACCGCCGTCCGCGGCGCCGAGCTCGGCGCAGGCGTCGATCTCGTGCTGCAGGAAGCGCGACCAGCGGCCCGGGTCGGCCTCCACGGGGCGCAGCACGTCATCGTTGCCCAGCGAGGCCCAGTTGCTGGCGCTCGTGGCGAGGAGCCGGCCCCCTGCTGCGGCAGCGAGCCGCTCGATCTCCCGGGCACGGAACATCTGGCACACGTGGTCGGCACCGGGCACGTGCCTGAGGTCGCCCGTGCGCAGGACCGCGTCGTTGACGTCCTCCCCGACTGCGGCGGCCAGCTGCATGACGCCGTCCAGCCGGTGGCGCCAGGTGCCCAGCATCGACATGACGGAGGCGACGACCGTGCCGCCCGGGCGGGTGATGCGGAGCAGCCCGCGCAGCGCCACCTCCGTGTCCTCGAACGCGTACGAGAGCGGGCCACCGAACGCGAGGACGGCGCCGAACTCACCGTCGGCGTACCTGCTGGTGTCGCAGACGTCGAGAAGCTCGCGGCGTTCGACCGCCGTCTCGGCGGGTGTCCCGGCGAGGTGCTCGCGGTTGAGCTCGAGCTGCACGGGCGAGACGTCGGTGACGACGGCCGAGCAGCCGAGGCCGGCGAGCTCGGTGGTGAACCGGCCCGGCCCGGCGCCGATCTCGAGCACCCGCTGTCCGCGGGAGACGAACCGGGCCAGGAAGTGACGGTGCACCTCCAGGCTGACCCGTCCGGCGATGTCGGCCACGAGGCGGTCGTGCTCACCGCCGGCCAGGCGGTCGTAGTACTCACGGACGCGAGCGCGGTCCTCGGTGGTCACAGCGAGGATCATCCCGTGCGGCTCGCGCCTCACCGCCTCCCGACACGCCTGCTTCGCGCCACGACGTGCCGGGCTCAGGCCGGCCCAGGGACGGCGGGGCCACTGTCCGAGGCAACGACGAATGCGGCTCGGGCCCCGCGCAGGGCGTGGCACGTCGGACCCGCCAGGGCCTCGACCTCGGCCAGTGCCCTCTCGGCGGCCGCGCCGCTCTCCGTGCGGCAGCGCGTGGCCGCCTCGGCCAGCGCGTGCGCGCCGACCATCGTCGCCGAGCAGGCGAGGCTGAGGGCCACGTCGCGCCGGTCCTCCCCCGTCGCCACCGCCTGACGCAGCCGGCTCACCCGGCTCGCCATCATGGCGAGCACGTGGTCGACCGTCCCGGCCGCGGCCTCCGGCCCGACCTGCTCCACCAGCTCGGTCAGCCGGGCCCGGTCCAGCAGTCCCCCCGTCACGGTCGCGCCCTCAGCCGCAGTACGCCGCGCCGACGCCGATGCGTTCGACGCGGACCTTGGCGGTGGAGCCGGACGCGACGGTCGTCCCGTCGTTGAGGACTGCGACCACGCGCAGGGTGTAGCTCTCGAAGTTGACGAAGCTGAACTGGTAGGGGTTGATCGTCGTCGTCCGCGCCCGGGCGGGGATGGTGCCGACGTCGCGCCAGGTACCGCGGTCGTCGAGCTGCAGGCTCCAGCGGACGAGCTGCTGGGAGTAGGCGTCGCCGTCCCAGTCCCAGCCGAGGGTGACCCACTGGTTGAGCCAGCCGGGCGTGCAGCGCAGCGCGGAGACGGTCGGGAGTGCGGGCAGCGTGTGCGTGGCGGTCCACGTGCTCGTCGCGGTCCACGCGCCCGCCGCGGCGCCGTCGACTGTCGTGACGAGCGAGAGGGTCCGGCCTGCCAGCTGGACACGGGCCTGCTCGGAGGGGACGAAGGTGAGGCACAGGGTGTGGGCGCCGCTGAGCGGCTGCCCACCGGCGACGGCGAAGGAGGTGCCTGCCCCGCCGGGGCTCGCGGTGTACGCGACCGGCTCGGTGGGCACGCAGACGCCGCCCTGCGCTAGGCGGTACTCGATGCGGGAGCCGGCGAGCTCGGCGCCGGTGTGGGCGCGGCCGGCCGAGGTGACGGTGACGCTGCCCGGCCGCCAGGTGCCGCTCGCGTCCCCCGACATGCCGACGGTGGCGCTCGTCGCGGTGGCGGCGGCGACGTCCACCTGGACGCCGCCCGTGCGCAGCTGCGGCACCGCGACGGTGGCCTCGTCGCTCCACGCCGCGAGGGTGGACTCGCTCGGGCGCAGGAGCAGCACGCCGCCGAGCACGACGGCGATCGCGAGCAGGCAGGCGGTGAGCCGCGTGGTCATGGCATCTCCTGGGTGAGGGTCCAGCGGATCGCACCGGGGTCGAGGGCGGTGCGCTGAGAGACCGTGGCCGGCACGGTGAGGTCGACGACGGCGGTGACGGTGGCGCCGTCGTCGGCGGGTCCGACGGCCCAGCGGCCGTCGCTGGCGGCCGGGAGCGTCGTCGTCACGCGCGGGCTCGACCGGGTCAGGCCCTGCAGGCCGGTGACCTCCAGACCGAGGCTGCCGGCGAGGAGGTTGCCTGCGGCGCCGACCCGCACGGTCGAGGTGAGTTGCACGACGTCGCCGGGGACGAGCGGGGTGCTCGCGGGGAGCGGCTGGGCCACCCCCGGCCGCACGACGACGATGTCCGAGCTGACGGCGTCGACGGTGAGCTCGCCCGCGCCGACGACCTGCCCCTCGCGGAGCTCGGCGTCGTTCCACCCGGCGAGGGTGGTGCCGCTGCCGGAGAGGAGCACAACGGCCACGGCGGCGGCGAGCGCGGCGCGGGTCAGGCGCTTGGGCACGGGGTGCTCCTCTCCGGTGGTGGGGTGGCTCAGCGGGCGGGGACGGTGTCCTGCGTCAGGGTCACGTCGAGGCCGCCGAGGGTGACCTCCTGGCCCTGGCCGGCGAGCTCGGCGGTGGCGGCGTCGAAGGCGACGGTGACGGTGACGTCGAGGGTCTGCGTCTCGTCCTCGGCGACGACGGGGGCGGAGGTGCCGGTGACGGGCGTGCCGTTGAGCGACATCGTCGCGCCCGCCTCGAGGTGAGCGAGGAGCTCGGCGTCGCCGCTGAGGCCGGTGAGGTTGTGGGCTACGGTCGCGCGGAGCAGGTCACCGCGCGCGTCGATCGTCATGGTCTCGCGGTAGGTGAGGGCGTCGCCGGGGACGATGAGGTAGGAGCCGTCCGCGACGGCGGCGGTCACGTCCGCGCCGGCGACGTTGGTCCACGTGCCCTCGCCGGCGGCGAGGTCGAGGACACCGGCGGTGATCTCGGTGTCGGTCGCAGCGGCCTCGGCGTCGGACCACTCGGCGAAGGTCGCGCCGCCGGCGCCGAGGAGGACGACACCGACACCGGCGGCCGCGGCGGCCTTCCAGGTGGTGCTGACGGAGCGGGAGGTGGTGGAGCGGGCCATGGTCGTGCCTCTCGGGTTCGGGGAGCCGGTCTGTCCGGCGCTGAACCCCACTTTCGACGGCGGACCTCAGCGACCCCGCGCGCTCACCTCAGTCCCACCTCAGGACTGTCTCAAGATTCCTCAGAACCAGCCCAGCACCCGGTTGCCGCCCTCCGCCAGGGCCCGCTGCGCGCGCTGCCCGGCCAGCCCGCGCAGTGCCTCGAGGTCGTAGCCGGCTTCCGCGTCGCTGGCCACGCCCAGGCTCACCCGCAGTCGCAGGCGCACGCCCTCGAGCGGCAGCGGCTTGCCGATGACGTGCCGGCGCAGGTTCTCCGCCCACGCGTGCGCCTCGTCCCCGGTGAAGCCGCGCAGGAGGACCTCGAAGGAGTCCGCGGACTCGTCCACCCGGCCGGCGAGCGAGGCGGACGGCGGCGCGAGCAGACGGGCGCTGTCGACGGCGGCGGCGAGCGCCGCCTCGGCGACGTCGCGGTCGAACGCGATGGTGAGGTCGTCCCTGCCCTCGACGACCACGACGACGACGGCGAGCGGGTCACCTGCCCGGTGCGCCTCCCGGACTGCGTCCTGGGCGCGGGCGAGGAAGCTCGTGGGGCTGCGCAGGCCGGTGCGCGCGTCGAAGGCGCTGACGCTGGCTCGGGCCGCGTGCACGTCGTCGGTGCGGATGACGACCATGGAGTACCCGGCGGTGGTGATGAGCAGGAGCAGGACGAGCAGGGTGGGCGAGGTCCCGAGCGCGCCCGCGAAGGACCGGGACTCCGGCCCCGCGGTCAGGTAGACGACCAGGCGCACGAGGTAGTACGCGCCGACCAGCAGGAGCACGACTCCCAGCACCACACCGAGCCGGTGCCGGCGCTGGCGGCCGCGCAGCGCGGCGACGCCGCCGAGCACGCCACCAGCCGCCGTGCCGAGAAGGACCGCCCAGCCGCCGCCCCACTCCCCCGCGTCCGGTCCCGCCAGGAGCGTTGTCAGCGCGGCCACGGCGGCGGCGACGAGCGTGACCCACAGGAGCGAGCGGCGTCCGTCGTCGGCCCGCAGACCATTCCACATGGCCATCGTGGTGACGACGGAGAAGGCGTTGCCCAGTGCGACGAACCACCACAGCGCCTCGCTGGAGTAGGCCGCGAGGTAGAACAGCGCGGTGCACACCGCGCTGCTGAGCGCCAGCGTCCACAGCAGGTCGACCGGCGAGCGGCCACGGCTGGCGACCTCGACGACGAAGATCGTCGCGATGATCGAGACGACGAGGATCGAGACGGAGTACAGGGTGGTCGGGTCGAGCATCAGGCCCCCTCGGCCGCGGGAAGCAGCACCTCGACACAGGTCCCCCGGCCGGGTTCCGACGAGAGGGCGATCGAGCCGCCGAGGGCCTCGACGATCTGCCGACTGATGTGCAGGCCGAGGCCGGTGCCCTGGACGGAGGTGTGGCGAACCTCGGGTGCCCGGTAGAAGCGGGTGAAGAGCCGGGCCTGGTGGTCCGTGGCGATGCCCGGCCCGTCGTCCTCGACGACGAGACGCACCTTCCCGCCGTCGCGCTCCAGCGCGATGCCCACGTGCCCACCGCGGTGGGTGTACTTCACCGCGTTGGACACGACGTTGTCGACGACCTGGGTCAGCCGCCCGACGTCCGCGCTGACGACGCTGCCGCCGCTCGCGGAGACGTCGATGGTGATGTCGCGGTCCGCCGCCCGCGGGGCCTGGGACTCGACGACGTCCTCGACGACGGCACGCAGGTCGACGTCCTCCCGGGAGCCGGCGTCGGACGCGGTCCGGGCGGCGAGGAGGAGGTTGTCGATGAGGATGCGCAGCCGCCCGGCGTTGCGCTCCGCGACCTCGAGGTAGCTCCGCAGGTGCGGCGGCAGGTCGGGGTCGTCGACGGCGAGGTCGAGGTAGCCGGTCACCGACGTGAGCGGGGTGCGCAGCTCGTGGGAGACGGAGGAGACGAAGTCGTCACGCTCGGACAGCGCGAGCAGCTCGTCGGTGATGTCGTGCAGGGCGATGACGGACCCCTCGCTCTCGCCGTCGTCGTCCAGGAGGGGCGCGGTGCTGACACGGAGGGCGGTGCGCTCGCCGGAGGCGTGCTCCCACCACACGACGCGCCGCTCGACCGGCTCGCCCGTGGCGACGGCGGCGAGGCGGGCGGCGGGCACGGGCGTGCCCTCGGGGGTGAAGAGGGTCGGCGCGGAGTCGGCGAGGCGCGCACCGACGGTGAGCGCTCCCCGACTGGCATCCCGCAGCGCCCGGTTGACGACGACGAGGGTGCCCCGCGGGTCAAGCACGGCGACGCCCGCGTCGATGGTGTTGAGCACGCCCTCGAGGCGGGCGCGGTCCAGCGAGGTCTCGGCGAGCAGCTCCTCGACGAGGGCGCTCTGCCCGGCGAGCAGCTGGCGCCGGGCCGTCGACCGACGCTCGGACAGGTGCAGGGAGACCGCGACGGCGATGATCGCGGCAGGGACGGTGAACATCCGCGCCGCGTTGTCCGGGGTGACGGAGAGCTCGCCCACCCGCACGGCCTCGACGATGTCCACCCCCGTGGAGGAGAGCACTCCGGCGACGACGGCGATCACCGTCGCGGTCCGGCCCATCTGCGCCAGCCAGACGACGGGCAGGATGAGCAGCACCGAGGCGCGGGCGCCCACGGCCAGCATGCAGACGACGGCGACCATGTCGAGCAGCGGGATGACCGCTTCGGCCCAACGGGGCAGGGCCGGCCAGGGGACGGTGGCCGCGAGCGCCGTCACGACGAGGTTGATCGCGGCGCCCACGAGGGCGGCGTCCGGCAGACCCGGCCCGTACTCCTCCCACACGACCAGGGCGATCGTCATGACGCCGAAGACGACGAAGAAGGGCAGCTGGCGCCCGAGGACGGCGAACCGTCGCTGCGCGGTCTCGACGGACTGGGCGGCTTGCTGGCGGGGCACGGTCCGAGCCGAGGCTGCCCGGCGTAGGGTGGCGCGGGCGGCGCGCGACCGCCCGGACGGGAGAATCTGTGGGCGGGGTCCTCGTCCAGGCGTTGTCGCTGGTGGCGATCATCGCGCTGGGCCTCGGTGTCAAACGGCTCGGCTGGCTGTCGGTCGCCCACTTCCCGGTGCTCGCGACGATCGTCCTGCGCATCACCCTGCCGGCCGCCATCATCACGAGCTTCAACGACTTCGACCTCACCTGGGGGCTGCTGTCGCTCGCCGTCGTGGGACTGGTCGTCAACCTCGTCCAGCAGGGCACCGGGATGCTCATGGGTCGCCGGCGGGGGCGGGAGGCGCAGGCCTTCGGCGTGCTCAACGTCGGCAGCTACAACATGGGCGCCTTCGCCATGCCGTACCTCGCCGGCTTCATGGGCCCGCAGGCCCTCGTGCTCGCCTCGCTCTTCGACGTCGGCAACGCGATCGCCGCCGCGGGCGTGGGCTACGCGTGGGCGGTGGCCCTCGCCCCGGGCGAGGCCCGGATGGGCCTGGGCGGCTTCGTGCGCACGATGCTGCGCTCGACGATCTTCGTCACCTACCTCGTGCTGCTGCCGCTGCGCCTGCTCGACATCAGCCTGCCGGCGCCCGTCATCGAGCTCACCGGCACGATCGGCGCGGCCAACACCTTCCTCGCGATGTTCATGATCGGCATCGGCCTGGAGCTGCGCCTGCCGCGTGCCAAGTACCGCCAGGCGCTGCTGTACCTCACGGTGCGCTACGGCTACGCCGTCCTCTTCGCGCTCGGCACGTGGCTGCTGCTGCCGGTGCCGACGGAGGTCAAGGTCGTCCTGTGCATGGTCTACTTCGCGCCGATCGCGGCGATGATCCCCGGCTACACCGCCGAGGTGCGCGGCGACGTCGAGCTGTCGACCTTCATGACCTCGGTGTCGATCATCGTCGGCATCGTCACCATGCCCGCCGTCCTCGCCCTCCTCAGCTGAGCCCGGTCCCCCGCCCACCGACAGCCCACCTACCACCGACAGCTGACTTACCGCCGACAGCTGACTTACCGCCGACAGTACAGTTACCGCCGACAGCACAGTTACCGCCACGTCGGCTCGTCAGCCGACGAGCTCCGCGACCCACTGCGGCACCAACTGCGCCGCCGGCCCGGTGCGCACCTCGTCGAAGTAGCGCGAGACCTCGCTCGGCTCGAGGTTGAGCTCGAGAGTCCGCGCCCCACTGCTCGCCGCGAGCGCGACGTAGCCCGCCGCCGGGTACACCGCCCCGGACGTGCCGACGGCGACGAAGAGCTCGCAGGCCCTGACGGCGCGGTCGATCCGCTCGAGCTCGTAGGGCACCTCGCCGAACCACACGACGTCGGGGCGCAGCGCCCGCCGCCCGCAGACCGGGCAGGGCGGGAGGTCGACGAGGTCCGCCTCCCACTCCGGCCGGCTGCCGCAGGCCTGGCACAGCGCCCGGCGCAGCTCGCCGTGCATGTGGACCACCCGGCGCGAGCCCGCCCGCTCGTGGAGGTCGTCGACGTTCTGCGTGACGACGAGCAGGTCCTCGCCGAGCGCCTCCTCGAGGGTGACGAGCGCCCGGTGGGCGGGGTTGGGCTCCACGCCGGCGACGGCGCGGCGGCGGGCGTCGTAGAAGCGCTGGACGAGCTCGGGGTCCCGGGCGAAGCCCTCGGGGGTGGCGACGTCCTCGACGTCATGCCCCTCCCAGAGCCCTCCGGAGTCACGGAACGTGAGCACCCCCGACTCCGCGGAGATCCCGGCACCGGTGAGGACGACGACGCGCATGGGGCCAGTATCGCCGTCCCGGACCTCAGGGCGCCGCGGTGACCGCCCGGTTGTGCTCGAGCGCCACCTCGAGCCAGGACGCCAGACCGGCGCCCGCGACGGCGTCGGCGGCGACCTCCACCCATCCCGGTCCCATGTCGCGGCGGGCCGGTTCCATGACCGCCTGCGCCGCACCCGGGCGGGTGATGAGCTCCTCGTGCCGGCCGGCGTCGACGCGGACGAGCAGGCCACCGTCCTTGAGCACGCCGACGAGGAGCTTCTCCCTCACCATGAAGGAGCGCGTGCCGAACATGGCCACCTCGCGGACAGGCTCCTCCCCCGCCAGCAGCGCACGGACCCGGTCGGCGAGCTCGGTCTGCGCGGTCATCGCGGTCCCTTTCCCGACGGGCACGGTGGGGCACCAGTGTGCCGCCGTCGACGTCGGTGCAGGCCGGTTCGGGCCGGCGAGCGTGCCACAACGGGCCTACTTAGGAGCTTCTCGGCCCCCTCGACCTGCGGCTTCACGGCGCCGGGCCGGCGGTGCATCCCCTTTTGTGGCACGCATACGCACCCTGGAAACACGAGAGGCGCGGCACCCGCGTGCCGCGCCTCTGGTCCTGCTGTGGAGCTAGGGGGATTCGAACCCCCGACCTCTTCCATGCCATGGAAGCGCGCTACCAACTGCGCCATAGCCCCTTGCTGCGTCATTGAGTCTAGACGACCGCGGACCCCGCTGACCAATCGCTGGGCCGTGGTGCGCACCACACTGCTCAGGCGGTGAGGTTGTGCGCCGTCAGCCGCCACCCGGGCCGGCGCCCGGGGTTGGGGGCGACGAGCGCCCAGGCGCAGTTGTCCAGGCCGCTGAGCCCGAACCAGGACCCGGCGTCGAGGTCGAGGAGGTGGGTGAGCCCGAGCGTGATCGCCGCCCCGTGGGCGACGACGACGAGCACCCCGCCGTCGGCGACCTCACCGGCCGTTTCGAGGAGGGCGGCCGCCACCCGGCGCCCGACGTCGACGCGCGTGTCCGCCTCGATGCCCTCCGGCTCCTCCCCCTGCCGCCACGCGCGGTAGGCGTCGGGCCAGCGGGCCTCGATCTCGGGGTGCGTCAGCCCCTCCCAGAGGCCGAAGGAGCGCTCGCGCAGTCGCGGGTCCGGCTCGACCGGCACACCGGTGCGCTCCCCCAGCGGCGCCGCGGTGCGCAGCGCGCGCTGGAGGTCGGAGCTGATGATCCGGGTGGGCCCGAGCTCGGCGATCCGCTCGGCGGCCGCCTCGGCCTGGGCGATGCCGACCTCGTTGAGGGCGATGTCGGACTGGCCCTGGAGCCGTCCGGAGGCGTTGTGGTCGGTCTGCCCGTGCCGCCACAGGACGATGGTGCCGGCGGTCATGCCGTCGCGCCGGCGTCGTCCCCCTCCGCCGGACCGTGCAGGTCGGCGGGCAGCTCGATGACCGGGCAGTCCTTCCACAGTCGCTCGAGGGCGTAGAACTCACGGTCCTCGGTCTGCTGGACGTGGACGATGATGTCGCCGTAGTCGAGCAGCACCCAGTGGGCCTCGGTCACGCCCTCCTTGCGCATCGCCTTGACGCCCTCGCCGTGGAGCGCCTCCTCGACGGCGTCGACGATGGCGCGGACCTGGCGGTCAGTGCCCCCGGACGCGACGACGAAGGCGTCGGTGAGCACGAGGCGCTCGCTCACGTCGAGCGCGACGATCTCCTCGGCCTTCTTCTCCGCGGCCGCACGGGCGGCGACGACGGCAAGGTGGCGGGCTCTCTCGTCAGCTGGCACTGGACTCCTCGAGGTGTGTGGTGGTGATGGTCGTGGGCAGGGGCGCCGCGGCGGCCGAGCCGTCGAAGGCCTCGGTGGCGAGCAGCCAGATGAGGGCGCCGAGGATGAGGGCGACGACGACGAGGACGGCGGCCTTGATGGCGGCGACCGCGGGGTTGCGCTCGTCCACGGGGGCCTTCTCGGTGTCCTCGGCGCGCAGGGCGCGGCGGCTGGCCGGGACGGACGCCGCGGACTCGGGGCTGGCCCCGGAGACGGTGTCGATCGCGACCCACCGCGGCCGCAGGGGCGCCGCCTCCTCGGGCTCCTCCGGGCTGTCCGCGGTCTCGGGCGCCGGCAGAGCCTCGCGCGCGGCGCGGGCCGGGGCGTCGAGGGGGAAGGTGGAGCGCTCGGACCACACCGCGGGGGCGGTGGTGGCATCACCGGCGGGCGTGGCGGGCTGCTGGCTGGGCGCGTCGGGGCGCACCACGGGCTGGATGCCGGTGAGCTGACCGGTGGAGTCGAGAGCCCGGATGCCCTGGGCGACGCTCGGGGTGCGCACGACCGGCCGCCGGCCGGTGGCGGTGCGCTCCTGGGGGCGCTCCTCCGGGAGCGGCTGCGGGTCGCGCTCGCGCAGGGAGCGGCGGCTGGGGATCCTCGGCGCCTCGGGCCTCGGGGACGCCGACGGCGCGGCTGGGCTCGTCGTCCGCTCCTCGTGCGCGCTCGACGACGCGGACGCGGCGCTCGGGGCGGAGACGGGAGTCGGTGCCGTCGCGGGTGCGGACGGCGCGCTCGGCGCGGACACCGGCGTCGGGGCGGTCACGGCCGCCGAGCGGGAGCTGGGGCCCGGGTCCGGTCGCGGCGCTGTTGCCGCGGGCTGCGGCGTCGGGTCGGGCCGCACCTCGGGCTCCGGCGTCGGCTCCGGCCGCGGCGCGGGTTCCGGGGTCGTCGCGGCAGGGTCGGGGCGCGGCGGGGTCGCCGCGGGCTCCGCCGTCGTCGACGGCTGGCCGAGCGGGAGCTCACCGGTGGCGGCTGCCTCGAGGCGCGCGGCCTCCTCCTCCTGCAGCCGGCGCAGCTCACGCCGGGTCAGCGGCCGGGCGGCGCTGGCCTGCTCGGCGGCGAGCGCAGCGGCCCGCTCCGCCTCCCTCCGGCGACGGCGCTCCCCCGCTGGACGGTCCGTCCCCTCAGTCATCGGCTCGTCCTCCTTCACGGATCGGCGGCGTCGCACCGGGCGCGGACAGGGCCGGCGACCGGTACAGGCCGTGCTTGTGGATGTACTGGACCACGCCGTCGGGCACGAGGTACCAGACCGGCATGCCCTCCCGGACACGACGGCGGCAGTCGGTCGAGGAGATCGCCATGGCGGGCACCTCCATGAGCGAGACGCCGCTGCTCGGCAGCCCGGTGTCGTCGAGGTGGTGGCCGGGGCGGTTGACGCCGATGAAGTGGGCCAGGCTCCACAGCTCGTCGACGTCCTTCCACGACAGGATCTGCGGGAGCACGTCCGCGCCGGTGATGAAGAACAGCTCGGCGTCGGGGTAGGCGGCCTTGAGGTCGCGCAGCGTGTCGATGGTGAAGGTGAGGCCGGGCCGGTCGATGTCCACCCGCGAGACGGTGAACCGCGGGTTGGACGCCGTCGCGACCACCGTCATGAGGTAGCGGTGCTCGGCCGGGGTGACCTCGCGCTCCTGCTTGAACACCGGCTCACCGGTGGGGACGAACAGGACCTCGTCGAGCGAGAACACGTCGGCGACCTCGCTCGCCGCCACCAGGTGCCCGTGGTGGATCGGGTCGAAGGTGCCGCCCATGACGCCGATCCGCCGCGCCTGGTGCTCGGTCATGCTCAGCGGCGGCGCGTGTGCACGTTGCGGTAGGCCAGCGTCACCAGCAGCAGGAGCATGAGGATCGCGAAAGCGATGATCCCGTACATGATCGCCGGCATCGGGAGGTGGTTCGCGTGCTCCTCGGTCTGCTGGGCGAGGTTCACGAGCGAGCTCGTCATAGTGGTCGGATTCCTTCCGTCGAGACGTGCGGTCCAGTCTCCCACGATCGGCGGGGTAGGACCGTAGGGACCTTACTCGCGTACGTGGCCGTCCCCCACCACGACCCACTGGGTGGTCGTGAGCTCACCCAGCCCCATCGGCCCGCGCGCGTGCAGCTTCTGGGTGGAGATGCCGATCTCGGCGCCCAGCCCGAACTGTCCGCCGTCGGTGAAACGGGTGGAGGCATTGACGATGACGGCGGCGGAGTCCACCTCGCGGGTGAAGCGCTCCGAGGCCCGCAGGCTCGTCGTGCAGATCGCCTCGGTGTGGCCGCTGGACCAGCGCCCGATGTGCTCGAGCGCGGCGTCGAGGTCGTCGACGACGCGGACGGCGAGGTCGAGGCTGAGGTACTCGGTGGCCCAGTCCTCGTCGGTGGCGGGCACGACGTCCACGCCCTGCGGTGCCAGGGAGGCGGCGTCGTCATCGGCGTGGATCAGGACGCCTGCCTCCCCGAGCGCGGCGAGCGCCACGGGCAGGAACTCCGCGGCGGCGGCGCGGTGGACGAGGAGCGTCTCGGCCGCGTTGCACACCCCGGTGCGCTGGGTCTTGGAGTTGAGGACGATCGCGACCGCCTGGGCGACGTCCACCTCGGCGTCGACGTAGACGTGGCAGTTGCCGACGCCGGTCTCGATGACCGGTACGAGGGACTCCCGCACGACCGTCTGGATGAGCTCGGCGCCGCCCCGCGGGACGAGGACGTCGACGAGCCCGCGGGCGCGCATGAGCTCGACGGCGCCCGCGCGGCCGTGTGCGTCGATCGACTGGACGAGGTCTGCGGGCAGCCCCTGCGCCTCGAGCGCCTCGCCGAGCACCTCGACGATGACGGCGTTGGAGGACGCAGCGGCCGAGCCACCCCGCAGGATGACGGCGTTCCCGGACTTCAGGGCCAGGCCGGCGGCGTCGACCGTGACGTTGGGCCGAGCCTCGTAGATCATCCCGACGACGCCCATGGGCACCCGGACCTGGCGCAGGGTGAGGCCGTTGGGCAGGGTCGAGCCGCGCACGACCTCACCGACCGGGTCCGGCAGGGCTGCCAGATCACGCAGCGCCTCGGCGATGGCGGCGATGCGCTCGTCGGTGAGGGCGAGGCGGTCGAGGAGGGACTCCTTCATCCCGTTCGACCGACCGCGGTCGAGGTCCTCGGCGTTCGCGGCGACGATCCGCCAGGAGGAGGCGACGAGCGCGTCCGCCATGGCGTGGAGGGCGGCGTCCTTGGTGGCCCGGTTGGCGGTGGCCAGCACCCGCGAGGCGGTCTTCGCCGCACGGGCGGTCGCCTCGACGGCGGCACGGACGTCCACGGTCACCGGCACCGTGGGACCGGGGTCGGCGACGAGGTGAGCGGGCTCGAGCACAGGCGTGTCCGTCATGCTGCCAGGGTAGGCCGGACCACCGACGGGCGGTAGGCGCGTCTCCCGCTGCGGTCAGGGCCCGGGAGGGTTGCGTGGAGTGACGCCGCTCGCAGCCGGCGTCGAGCAGCGGCGACGTACCCTGGTGAGGTGACCTCGACCCAGCCCGCGTCGGCCACACCCCCGGCCGCCGTCTCCCCGCACCCCCCGCGCTCCCGCGACGGCCTCGTCGACCGGCTGACCTGGGGCCTGGCCATCGCCAACCTCGTCGCGCAGATCGGCATCATCGTCACCGGCGGTGCCGTGCGGCTCACCGGCTCCGGGCTGGGCTGCTCGCAGTGGCCGATGTGCGAGCCCGGCTCCTTCACGCCCGAGTTCCACGCGGAGATGACCTTCCACCCGATCATCGAGTTCGGGAACAGGACGCTCACCGGCGTGCTCGGCGTCATCGCCCTCGCGCTCGTCTGGGCGGTGTACCGCCGGCAGCCGACCGCCTCGCGACCCGCCGCGCTCAAGCGGCTCTCGCTGCTGCCGCTGCTCGGGATCGCCGTGCAGGCCGTGGTCGGTGGCATGACGGTGTGGGTCGACCTGCACCCCGCCGTCGTCGGCTCGCACATGCTCATCTCGCTGTTCCTCGTCACCGTCTCGACCTACCTGCTCGTGCGCCTGGCCTCCCCGGACGCCCCGGCCCGGCCGGTCTCGTCCCCCGCCGCCCGGCTCGTGGGGCGCCTAGTCGCCGTCGTCGGGACCGTCCTGCTCGTGCTCGGCGTCATCACCACGGGCGCCGGCCCGCACGCCGGGGACGCGGACGAGCCCTACCGCTGGGCGCTCGACCCGGCGTTCATCTCCCGGCTGCACGCGCTGTCGGTGTGGGCCTTCGTCGTGCTCGTCGTCGTGGGGATCGTGCTGGCGCGCCGGGAGGGCAACGCCGCGGCGCAGCGGACCTGGGGCGTGCTCCTCGGGGTCACCCTGGCGCAGGGGCTGGTCGGCTACGTCCAGTACTTCACGGGCCTGCCGGAGCTGCTCGTCGGCGTCCACATGCTCGGCTCGGCGCTCACCGTCGTCGCCATCGTCTACGCCGTGACGTCCCTGTTCACCCGCGCCCCCGAGCTGCTCGCGGCCGAGAGCACGCCCGCCGCACACAGCTGACCTCGTCGAACCGTTGACGGTGTCTCGCGGCCGCAGCTAGCGTCCGCCTCATCTGCGGTGAGGGGGCGGTGTGTCGGAGGCTGAGCTCGCTGCAACGGTGCTCGCGTGTGGACTGCTCCTGGTCTCGCTGGCGACACACGCCGTCGCGTGGACCACTCGGGCGGGCCAGCTGTCGCGCAACGATGCGTTCGGCATCCGCACCCGCTCCACGCAGGCGAGCGACGAGGCCTGGCACGCCGCCCACCTGGCCGCGTTGCCCTGGCTGACTCGGGCGTACCGGGTCGGCTACACGGGCGCCGCGCTGGCGCTCGTCCTCGCGCTGGCACTTGCCGTCTTCGCCGGGAGCATCAGCGTCGCCGCACTTTGACCGTCATCATCGGGCCTACGTCGTCGTGCTGGCGTGCATCACCGTGGGTGGCGTCGTCGCTCCCAGGAAGGCACGCAGCGTCGACGTCCCGTAGCGAACCAGAGGGTTCCGCCGGGGCGCAGGCTGGCCTCGGCGTTCACGTGCCGTGGGGAGGCAGGGGGCTGGGGCCCGGAGAATCCGACTGTCGGCGATAAGTGTGCTGTCGGCGATAAGTGTGCTGTCGGCGATAAGTGTACTGTCGGCGCGCGAGGGGGTTCGCTGGGCCTAGCGGAACCAGGGGGCGTCGGCGGGGCGCAGGGTGGCCCAGCCGGCGGCGCGGGCGCTGGCGGCGGCGAGGATGCCGACGACGGCGCTCGGGTTGTGCAGCCGGCCCTCGTGGACGGCGGCCACGGCCTCGTCCAGGGGGACCCAGCGCAGCGTCATGTCGCGCTCCTCGTCGGCGCGCTCGTGCCGCTCGCCCTCGGGCACCTCGGTGACGTCGCGCGCAAGGTAGATGCGCAGCGACTCGTTCGAGCCGCCGGGCGAGGTGAAGTAGTCGACGAGGACGTCCCACCGAGCAGCCTGCAGGTCGGTCTCCTCGGCGAGCTCCCGCTGCGCCGCCACGACGTAGTCCTCGCCGTCGACGTCGAGCAGCCCGGCCGGGATCTCCCACAGGACCGCGCGCACGGGGTGACGGTACTGGTCGACCAGCGCGACCTCCTCGCCGTGCTCCCCCTCGCGGAGGACGACGACGGCGACAGCACCCGGGTGGTCGAGGAACTCCCGGACCACCGGCTCGGCGTCGGCGGCGTCCAGCCGCACGTTCTCGCCGACGAGGTCGAAGACCTTGCCCTCGTGGAGCATCCGGCGCGCGACGACCTCGCGGCCGTCGTCGCGCCGGTCGGCGAGACTCACGCGCCGGCCTTGCGGGAGGCCGGGGAACGCTCGGCGGCGCCCGGCGCGGGCGTCTCGTCGACGAGGTCAGTCGTGCGCGGGTTGCCCGGCTCGTCCACGTCCGTGCCGCTGGGGGCGGCGGGGACGCCGTCGGACTCGACCTCGAGCAGGCGGGTGGCGCGCTGGCGCTCGAGCGCCGCACCGACGAGCCCGTGGAAGAGCGGGTGCGCCTTGGTGGGCCGCGACTTGAACTCCGGGTGCGCCTGGGTGGCGACGTAGTACGGGTGCTTCTCCCGGTCGAGCTCGACGAACTCGACGAGCGAGGAGTCCGGGGAGCGGCCCGAGATCTGCAGGCCGGCCTCGGCGAGCGCGTCGCGGTAGTTGTTGTTGACCTCGTAGCGGTGGCGGTGGCGCTCGGTCACGCGGGTGGTGCCGTAGGCCTCGGCGACGACGGAGCCCTCGGTGAGGACGGCCTCGTAGCTGCCCAGGCGCATGGTGCCGCCCATGTCGCCGCCGCCGCCCTCGACGAAGTCGACCTGCTCGGCCATCGTCGCGACGAGCGGGTCGGGCGTGCCGGGGTCGAACTCGGTGGAGGAGGCGTTCTCGAGGCCCAGGACGTTGCGGGCGTACTCGATGACCATGCACTGCAGGCCCAGGCAGATGCCGAGCGTGGGGACCTGGTTCTCGCGGGCCCAGCGCAGCGCGCCGAGCTTGCCCTCGATGCCGCGCACGCCGAAGCCGCCGGGTACGAGGATCGCGTCGACGTCCTGCAGGGCGCGGCGGGCGCCCTCGGGGGTGGCGCAGTCGTCGGCCGGCACCCAGCGGATGACGACCTGGGCGTGGTGGTGGAAACCGCCGGCGCGCAGCGCCTCGGTCACCGAGAGGTAGGCGTCGGGCAGGTCGACGTACTTGCCGACGAGCGCGACCTCGACGGTGTCGCGGGGGTGGCGCACCCGCTGGAGCAGGTCGTCCCAGTCGCTCCAGTCGACGTCCCGGAAGGGGACGTTGAGGCGGCGCACGACGTAGGCGTCCAGGCCCTCGCGGTGGAGGACCGCGGGGATCTCGTAGATCGAGGACGCGTCGCGGCACTCGACGACGGCCTCGCGGTCGACGTCGCACATGAGCGCGATCTTGCCCTTGACGCCCTCGGGCAGCTCGCGGTCGGTGCGGCAGACGATGGCGTCGGGCTGGATGCCGATGCTGCGCAGCTCGCTCACCGAGTGCTGGGTCGGCTTGGTCTTGAGCTCGCCGCTCGCGCTGAGGTACGGCACGAGGGAGACGTGGACGAAGAAGACGTTGTCGCGGCCGAGGTCGTGGCGCACCTGGCGGGCCGCCTCGAGGAAGGGCAGGGACTCGATGTCGCCGACCGTGCCGCCGATCTCGGTGATGATGACGTCGGGCGCCTGAGCGCCGTCGACCGGCTGCGCCTGCGCGCGCATCCGCGCCTTGATCTCGTCGGTGATGTGCGGGATGACCTGGACGGTGTCACCGAGGTACTCCCCGCGGCGCTCCTTGGCGAGCACGGTCGAGTACACCTGGCCCGTGGTCGTGTTCGCGGCGCGGGAGAGGTTGACGTCGAGGAAGCGCTCGTAGTGGCCGATGTCGAGGTCGGTCTCGGCCCCGTCCTCGGTGACGAAGACCTCACCGTGCTGGAAGGGGTTCATCGTGCCGGGATCGACGTTGATGTAGGGGTCGAGCTTCTGCATCGTCACGCGCAGACCGCGCGCGCGGAGGAGCTGACCGAGGCTCGAGGCCGTCAGCCCCTTACCGAGTGAGGACGCCACACCACCGGTGACGAAGATGTGCCGAGGGACTGTGTCGCCGCCAGTGCGGTGAAGGTTGGCCACGGAATTCCACCTTAGCAGTCGGTCGGTCAGGTGCGGTCCGTGCCGCGAGTGCGCTGCGGCACCCCGGCTCGAGCGTAGACGTCGCGCAGCTGGGCGACGACGTCCTCGGGAGTGGGCAGGCGGCCCGCCTGCACGCGTGCGGCGGCGCCCAGGCGCGCCCGTTCGTCGTCGTCGGTCAGCAGGCGCGCGACGGCGGTGGCGAGCTCCTCCGCCCGCGGCGGGACGAGGACGGCGGCGTCGGCCGTCACCTCGCGCGTGCCGCCCACGTCGGTGGCGACGACGGCAGCCCCGGCCTGCAGCGCCTCCTGCACCGCGAGGGGCTGGCCCTCCCACGTGCTCGTCGACACGACGACGTCGGCGACGGCGTTGAGCGCGGGGACGTCGTCGCGGCGGCCGGCGACGACGACGGGCAGCGACCCAGCACGCACCCGCTCGGCGAGCTCGCCGGCGAGCGGGCCGTCCCCGACGACCGCCCACCGGAAGGCCGGCGCTCCTCCGCGCACGAGGGCGGCGGCGGTGTCGGCGAGCAGGTCCAGGCCCTTCTGCGGGGCCAGGCGCCCGACCGTGAGGAGGAGCCGCTCCCCCGCGTCAACGCCGAGCGACTCCCGCAGCCGCTGCCGGGCGGCGTCGTCGAGCGGGCCGGTCTCCGCACGCGCCGGGGCGGGGACGAGCGCCCGCTGCGCGGAGGCACCGAGCCGGGTGGCACGGGCGACGAGGTCGCCGCTCACCCCGAGGACGAGGTCGGCGCCGCGCGCCACGACACGCTCGAGGACGGCCGCGACCGCCTGCACCTTGGCCCCGCCCACGGGCAGGTTGTGGAGGGTGACGACGACGGCGGGCCGCCCCCGCATCCCGCGCGTGGCCAGCACCGCCGCCGCCCCCGCGCGCAGACCGTGGGCGTGGACGAGGTCCGTGCCGGCGAGCACGCCCCGCAGCCTGCGGATGGCGGCGACGTCGCTGGGCCGGGGCCGGTCGGCGATGTCGACGACGGCGGTGGGCACGGGTGAGTCGGCGACGACGTCGGCCGGGCCGGCGAGGAGCACCTGCTCCCCCGCCCTCGCGAGGAGCCCGGCGACCTGACGGGCGTGCCGGGCGACCCCTCCGGCGCTCGTCGAGGTCAGCTGGACGATCCGCATGACCCTCACCATGTCACGGCCTCACGACCAGCGCGCGGGGCGCACCGCGCCGCGGTCGGCGAGGACGACGGCGAGGCCCCCGAGCGCGGCGGCGCACAGCCCGCCGGCCGCGGCCCCGAGCAGGCCGGACAGCAGCTGCGGTCCCACGGCGCCGAGCACGGCGTCGGTGGCGAGCCGGCCCACCAGTCCCCCGGCGAGGGCACCGGCCGTCCCCACCGCCACGGTCCGGACGAGCCCGCCGAGCGGGGCGTCGGCGCCGAGCGCGCGGCGCAGCGCCCACAGCAGCAGCAGACCGGCGACGGTCATCCCGATCGAGGTGCCCAGGGCTAGCGAGAGCAGCGTGGCCGGCCCGTCCCCGCCGTCGGGCGCGGTGACCCGGACGAGGACGGCGGCGGCGACGCTGACGACGAGCCAGCCGGCCGCCGTCGCCGTCACCGCGGCCCGGCCACGGTCAAGGGTGTACAGGCAGCGGGAGACGTGGAAGACGAGCCCGTAGCCGGCGACGGCGGGGGCGAGCCAGGTGACCGCCGCCGTCATGCCCTCCATGGTCCCGGTGAGGGAGAAGACGGTGGTGACGCCGGGTGCGACGGCCACGAGGATGCCGGCACCGACGAGCGAGGCGGCGAGGACGGAGCGGGTGGAGCCGACGGCCATGGCCGCGAAGGCCTTGCGGTCGGGACCGCCGGCCAGCTCGGCGAGCCGGGGGAAGACGGCGGTGGCGACGGGCACGGCGAGGACGGCGTAGGGCAGGAAGTACACGGCCCGGGAGTACTCCCAGATCGTCACCGTGCCCTCGACGCCGCCCGCGCGGGCCAGCACGATGAAGACGACGACGCTCACCTGCTGGGCGAGCAGCGCGCCGATGCCGGCGGCGGCGAGGTTGACGGCGCGGCGACCCACGCCGGGCGGGAAGCTCAGCGCCGGGCGCAGGCGCACGCCGCTGCGCAGCACCGGCACGATCAGCGGCAGGCTCATCGCCGCGACGCCCAGGGTGGTGCCCCAGGCGAGCCAGTCGAGCGCCGACTGCGCCAGGCGCTCGGGCTCGTCGGCCAGGCCGCCGGACAGCATCCCGAAGGCGAGGTAGGCGCCGATGACGACGACGCTCGACAGGAGCGGGGCGACCGCCGGGAGGAGGAAGCGCCGCTGGGCCTGGAGGACACCGGTGAGGACGACGCCCACGCCGTACAGCGGGATCTGCAGCGCGAAGATCCGCAGGAAGTAGGTGGCCAGCTCGCGCTGCGTCTCGACGTCGGAGCCGACCGAGTCCGGCAGCAGCCCGACGATCGGGCCGGCGAGGAGCGCGACGAGCACACCGAGCGGCACAAGGACGGCCAGTGTCCACGTGAGGAGCGCCGAGGCGATCCGGTCGACCTCCCCGCGCAGCGAGCGCGCGAGCGGGGCGGCGAGGAGCGGGACGACCGCACCGGCGAGCGCGCCACCGGCCGCGACCTCGAAGAGGACGTTGGGCAGCGTGTTGGCGGTGGAGTAGGCGTTGGCGGTGGCGGAGTCGCCGAGGGTCGCCGACTGGACGAACCACCGGACGAAGCCGACGGCGCGCGAGAGCACCGTGACGGCCGCCATCATGCCGGCGGCGCCGGCGACCCCGGCGAGGATGCGGCGGCGGCCGGTGACCGGCTCGGTCACCTCACGACCACCGCGGTCACCGCCGGCCCCACTGGTCCAGGGTGTGCAGCACCGGGGTGCGGTCGATGACGCGGGAGAAGCTCACCCGCTCGCTGAGCAGCGTGAGCCCGACGACGGCGGCCAGCGCCCCGCCGCGCAGCACCCGGGAGGGGTGGGCGGCCAGCGCGGTGCCGAGCGTGGCGCCGAGAGCGTTGGCGCCGGTGTCCCCGAGCATCGTGCGCTCGGACAGGTCGTCGCGCAGGCCCGAGGCGGCCGAGCCGAGAGCGGTGGCGGCGACGGGCGCGCCGGGGCCGCCCAGCAGGGAGACCGCGCCGGCCGTGGCGCAGGTGACCTTGAGAGCCCGGCCGGGGCGCAGGTCGAAGAGGTTGAGGAGGTTGGCGGTCCCGGCGATGAGCGCGGCGCTGGTGCCGCGGTGGACCAGGCGCCCCACCGGGCCGCTCCCCCGCGCGGGCAGCACGAGGGAGGCGACCAGCGCGCCGCCGCCGATACCGGCGATCTTCAGCGCGCCGGTGGTGACCTTGCCCTCGCGCAGCGCGGAGAGGTGGCCGCGCAGGCCCTTGACGTGGCGGTCGGCCTCCCGCTCGGTGAGGTCGTCGACGGCCCCGAGCGCGCCGGCCGTGCCGGCCGCGAGGGCGGCCGCGGCACCGGTCCGGCCCGAGCCGAGGAGCGCGAGGCTCGTCCCGGCCGCCTGGGCCAGCCCGCCGAGCAGGCTGACCTGGCGGTCGGCGTAGTTGGTGCGCTGCCAGCGCTCGGCCCCGCCGGGGGGCGCGTTCTCGGCCGCCGCGGTCACCGCGCCGGTGGCCGCGACGCCCAGCAGGGCTGCCCGCAGCCGCGCCATCAGGCGGCGTCCTCGGTCTCGGCGTCCCCGGCGCCCTCGGGCTGCTCGGTCTCGGGCTCGGGGGCCGCGGGCGGGGGCAGGTAGACGGTGGGCGGGACGGCCGCGGTGGCCTCGGCGCCCACGCCGTAGTGGCCGACCTCGCCGGAGATCGCGACGGCGAGTGCCATGGGGACGCTGAGGCGTCCGGTGAGCTCGGCGACGGAGTCGACCGTCGTCACGACCTCGGCGGCGTCCCCGGTGCGGACCGCGCTGACGAGGTCGAGCTCGGTCGCCGCGGAGCCGACGACGACGCTGCCCTCGCCGGTCGCGGTGATCCCGCGGGCCAGGGCGACCTCCTCGGTCAGCCGCTCCTCGCGGGTCTCGACGTCCACGGACTCCCCGCCGTCCCCGGCACCGTTGGCCTCGCTGCGCGGGGCGACGACGACGGTCGCGTTGGCGGCCTGGCCCGGCTCCTCGGTCAGCTCGACGAGCGGGTCCTCGGCGGAGACGAGCAGCTCGAGGAGGGTCTCGGCGTCGGTGGTGAGCGAGCCGTCGACCTCCCCGCGGGTCAGCGCCTGGCCCAGCGCGTTGCCGAGGATGACGCCGGTGTCGGCGCTCTCCTCCGGCGCGGGGTCGAGGTAGCCGAGGATCTGCCCGGCGAAGCTCGAGCGGAAGGTGGCGGTGTCCGGGTCGGTCCACGCCTCGGTGACCTGGACCTGGCCGGTGACGGTCGCCCCGGCCTGCTCCAGGCGCAGGCGCACGTCGGCGACGTCGTCCTCGTTCGCGCCCGGCAGGACGACGACGGCGACGGCGCGGCCCTCGAGGCGCGAGCCGAGGGTCGCGGGGGCCACCTCGGCGAGGAACTCGTCGCGGTTCTCGCGCTCGACCTCGCTGACCTCGAGCTCGGTGCGGAGCCGGTCCCGGTCCTCGCGCAGCTCCTCGACCTGGCCGGTGAGCTGGTCGCCGAGGGGTGCGTTGAGCGGCCCGGCACCCAGGAGGATGCCCAGCGCCAGCGCCAGGAAGACGGCGATGAGAGAGACGAGGTGGTAGCGGAAGTCGATCATCGTGCTCCTACGAGGTGGGCGGCGGGGCGATGCCCAGCAGGTCCTTGATGGCGGCGAACAGGCCGTCGAGCCGCGCCATGACGATCTGGAACAGGGCCTGTCCCAGCTCTGTGGAGAAGAGCGCCACGCCGATGGCCAGGAGGCCGGCGAGGGCGAGCAGGACGATCTGGCCCGTGGAGATCCGGGTGCGGTAGAGCTGGGAGACGCCCTTGGCGTCGACGAGCTTGGAGCCCACCCGCAGGCGGGTGAGGAAGGTCGAGGCCATGCCGGCGCGGCCCTTGTCGAGGAACTCGACGAGGGTGGCGTGGGTGCCGACGGCGACGATGAGCTCGGCGCCCTTGTCGTCGGCCAGCAGCATCGCGACGTCCTCGCTGGTGCCGGTGGCGGGGAAGACGACGTGCTCGACGCCGAGCTGCTCGACCCGGGCCATCCCGGGTGCGCGGCCGTCCCGGTAGGCGTGGACGACGATCTCCGCGCCGCTGCGCAGGGTGGCGTCCGAGACGGAGTCCATGTCCCCGACGATCATGTCCGGGCGCAGGCCCGCCTCGAGGATCGCGTCCGCACCGCCGTCGACGCCGATGAGGACGGGGCGGTACTCGCGGACGTAGGACCGCAGCATCGCCAGGTCCTCCTTGTAGTGGTAGCCGCGCACGACGATGAGGACGTGACGGCCCTCGATGGGGGTGCGCACCTCGGGCACGCCCACGCCGTCGAGGAGGAGGTCGCGCTCCCGGTTGAGGAAGTCCATCGTGTTGCCGGCGAAGGCCTCGAGCTGGACGGACAGTCCCTCGCGGGCCTCGGCCATCGCCGCGGCGACGGTCTCCTCGGTCTGCTCTGCGCCCTCGGCGACGAGCACGTCCCCGGAGTAGACGGCGCCGCCGTCGACGCGCACGGGGCGGCCCTCGCGCAGCGACATGACGGCCCCGCCGAGGTCGTCGACGAGCGGGATGCCCTCGGCCACGATGATCTCGGGCCCGAGGTTGGGGTAGCGCCCGGACGTCGACTTGGCGGCGTTGAGCACCGCGGCGGGCCGGCAGGCGACGAGCGCCTCCGCGGAGACGCGGTCGAGGTCGAGGTGGTCGATGACCGCGACGTCGCCGGGCTGCAGCCGCTTGGTGAGGTTCTTCGTGCGCGCGTCCACGCGGACGGGACCGGTGGTACCGGGGCCGGTGTCGGGCGGCGTGCGGCGACGGAAGAGGGGACTCACGCGTGTCATCGTGCCACGACGGCCCGGTCGAGGAGCTCTGCGGCGTGACGGCGCGCCACGTCGGAGTCCTCCTGACCCGACAGCATCCGCGCCAGCTCCTGCTCCCGCTCGGGTCCGACGATCTCACGGACGTCGGTGATCGTCGTCTCACCCGTGGACTTGCTCACAAGGAGGTGGGTGTCGGCGAAGGCCGCGACCTGCGGCAGGTGGGTGACGACGACGACCTGCGCCACCCGGGCCAGGCCGGCGAGCCGCCGCCCGACCTCGATGGCGGCCTTGCCGCCCACGCCGGCGTCGACCTCGTCGAAGACGAAGGTGGGGCGCACGGCGCTGTCCGCGGCGGGCGCGGCGACGGCGACCTCGAGGGCGAGCATGACCCGGGAGAGCTCACCGCCGGAGGCGCCCTCGCTGAGCGGGCGGGGCGGGGAGTCGGGCCGGGGCTGCAGGAGCAGGCTCACCGTCTCCGCGCCCCAGGGCCCGGGCTCGGGCAGCGGGTCGAGGCCCACCTCGAGGTGTGCCCCGGGCATGGCCAGGCCGGCGAGCTCGGCGTCCACCGCCTCCGACAGCCGCGCGGCGGCCGCGGTGCGGGCGGCGGTCAGCTGCTCGGCGAGGGTGGTGAGCTCGGCGCCGAGGGTGCTCAGCTCCTCGCGCAGCGCGGCGCCACCGTCCTGGGGGCCGTCGATCTCGGCCAGGCGCGCCGCGGCGGTCCGGGACCACTCCCCCAGCTCGTCGGAGCTCTCCAGGCCGAGGCGCAGCGCGGCGTCCCGCAGCGCCGCGCGGCGCTCGTGGACGGTCTGCAGCCGGTCGGGATCCGCCTCGAGGGAGGCGAGGAAGCCGGCCAGCTCGGTACCGACGTCGGACAGGAGGTAGGAGACCTCGGCGAGCCGCGTCGACAGGCCGGCGAGCTCGGGGTCGGAGACGTCCAGGGCGCGGCGGGCGTCGTCGACGAGCACGGTGGCGTCCTGCTCGGCGCCCTCCCCCGCCCCGAGCAGGGCGGCGTGCGCGCGGGCGGCGGCCACTCGCAGCTCCTCGACGTTGCCCAGCCGCTCGGCCTCGGCGCGCAGCGCGTCGTCCTCCCCCGGCTGGGGGTCGAGCGTCTCGAGCAGCTCGAGGTTGGTGCGCAGCCGCACCGCCTCGCCGGCGCGCTCGTCGGCGCGGGCCTGCCACTCCTCCAGGCGCGCCTGGGTCTCGGTCAGCCGCTGCCAGGTGGCGCGGTAGGAGGCGAGGAGCTCGGTGGTGCCGGCGAAGGCGTCGAGCAGGGCCCGCTGCCGGGCGGGTGAGCGCAGCCGCAGCTGGTCGGACTGGCCGTGGACGGTGACGAGCTCACCGGCGAGCTCGCCGAGGAAGGCCAGCGGCACGCTGCGCCCGCCGGCGAAGGAGCGGGAGCGGCCCTGGGCGGGCAGGGACCGGGCGAGGAGGAGCGCGTCGTCGTCGAGCGAGCCGCCGGCGTCGGTGACCCGGGTGGCGACGTCGTCGTCCACGACGAAGGTGCCCTCGACGACGGCGCGGTCCGCACCGCTGCGCACCATGGCGGGGTCGCCGCGCCCACCGAGGAGGAGGTCGAGGCCGGTGAGCACCATCGTCTTGCCGGCACCGGTCTCACCGGTGATGACGGTGAAGCCCGGCCCCAGGCCGAGGGTCGCGGAGGCGATGACACCGAGGTTCTCGATGCGGATCTCCTCGATCACGGGTCCTTCCTCCCTCCGCGCCAGCCGCTGACGGGCAGGTTGAACTTCGCCACGAGGCGCCCGGAGAAGGGCGTGGGCTCGATGCGCGCGAGGCGCACGGGCTCGCGGCCGCGGCGCACGTCGATGTGGGAGCCGACGGGGGCGGGCAGCTGACGGCGCCCGTCGCACCACACGTCACCGGCGGAGAGGTTGCGGTCGAGGACCTCGACGGCGAGCACCGAGGAGGGCCCGGCGACGAGCGGGCGGGCGAAGAGGGCGTGCGCGGCGATCGGGACGACGAGCAGCGCCTCGACGTCGGGCCACACCACCGGGCCGCCGCCGGAGAAGGCGTAGGCGGTGGAGCCGGTGGGGGTGGCGATGACGATGCCGTCGCAGCCGAAGGAGGACAGGCCGCGTCCGTCGACGCCCAGGGCCAGCTCGATGACGCCGGAGCGGTCCACCTTCTCGATCGTCGCCTCGTTGATCGCCCAGCCGGAGTGGGACTCGCCGGTGGGTGTCTGGACCTCGACGTCGATCGTCATCCGCTCCTCGACGGTGTAGTCGCGGTCGGCGATGCGCCGCACGACCTTGCCGAGGCTGTCCGGGTCGGCCTCGGCGAGGAAGCCGACGTGGCCGAGGTTGACGCCGATGAGCGGGATGTCGCGGCCGCGGACGAGCTCGGCGGCGCGCAGCAGGGTGCCGTCCCCGCCGAGCACGAGGACGAGCTCGGGGTCCTCGGCCGGGTCGTCGGTGAGCTCGCGGACCGGTTCGATGCCGAGCTCGCGCAGCCCGGCCTCGGCCTGCTGGGCGGCGGTGACGGCCTGCTCGCGCCAGTCGTGGCTGACGAGGAGCACGCGGCGGCTCACGAGGACACCGCCGGGCGCTGGTCGATGGCGGCGGCGATCACGGAGTCGAGCTCCTCGGGCGGGTAGACGCGGCTCGGGTCACGGCGCAAGCCTATGAAGTACTCGACGTTCCCGCTGGGACCCGGCAGCGGGCTGGGTACGACGGCGAAGGTCCCCAGGCCCAGCGCCGCGGCGGCGTCGGCGACGGTCCGCACCGACTCGGCGTGCAGGGCCGGGTCGCGGACGACGCCGCCCTTGCCCAGGCGCTCCTTGCCGACCTCGAACTGCGGCTTGACCATGAGGAGGAAGTCGGCGTCCGGCGCGGCGGCCGCCGCGAGGGCGGGCAGGACGAGGGTGAGGGAGATGAAGGACATGTCGCCGACGACGAGCCCGGGGGCGGGCGCGACGGTGGCGGGGTCGAGGGTGCGGACGTTCGTGCGGTCCAGCACGGTGACGCGCGGGTCCTGCTGGAGGGACCAGACGAGCTGCCCGTAGCCGACGTCGACGGCGACGACGTGCTCGGCCCCGCGGCGCAGGAGCACGTCGGTGAAACCGCCGGTGGAGGCACCGGCGTCCAGGGCGCGCCGGCCGGCGACCGTGGGGGCCTGCTCGCCGAGGGCGTCGAGCGCGCCGGCGAGCTTGTAGGCACCGCGGGAGGCGTACTCGTCGGTGGGCGGGGCGACGACGCGCAGCGCCTGTGCGGGGTTGACCTGACGGGCGGGCTTGGTGACGGCGACGCCGTCGAGCAGGACGTGGCCCTCGGCGATGAGCTCGGCGGCGTGCTGGCGCGAGCGGGCGAGCCCGCGGCGGACCAGCTCGGCGTCGACCCGGACGAGGCGCGCCACGTCAGGACTCGGCCGCCGACAGCTGGGCTGCCAGGGCGCGGTGGACGGCGTCGAGGACGGTGACGTGCTCGCTGAGGGGACGCTCGGCGAGGGTCTCGAGCTCCGCGAGCTCGGGGACCGGTTGCGGGGCGGCGGGAGGACCGGGTCGCGGCGGCGCGGGCCGAGGGGCTGGCGCTGGCGTCACGTCCGGCATGGGTCTCCTTCTCACGTCCGCGGTTTCCGACTCCCGCCAATGTACCGCCGGGACGTCCCGGCGGACCGCCCCCACCCCGCGCCGAGAGCACACTTACCGCCGACAGCACAGTTGCCGCCGACAGCACACTTACCGCCGACAGCACACTTACCGCCGGGGCGGCACGCTCCTCAGGTGAGGTTGACGAGCAGGACGTAGGTGAGGGTGCCGGCGCCCACGCTGAGCAGCGTGCGGCGCCCCGCGGTGAGGTGGACGGCGACGGTGACGGCCGCGGCGAGTGCGGCGTGGACCAGGTGCCCCCCGGCGGCCGAGGAGCGGAAGGTCGAGGCCGCGAGCACCGCGAGGATCCCCGCGGGCATCCAGGCCGCCATCGTCGCCACGAGCCGCGACTCGCGCAGCGGTTCGAGGATCGCGAAGGGCACCGCCCGCAGCGCGAGGTTGATGGCGAAGACGACGACGAGGACGGCGACGACGTAGCCGGGCTCAGGCACGGGCGCCCCTCCTCGTCAGGGCGTACCGCAGGAGCAGCAGCGCCACGAGGACGACGAGCCCGACGAGGAGCACCGAGCCGGGCGCCACGACGACGGCCACGGTGAAGGCCAGCCCGGCGAGGAGCAGGGAGGGGATCTCGCGGCGGCTACGTGCGGCGTCGAGGGTGAGGGTGATGAACAGGGCGCACAACGCGAACTCCAGCCCGGCGATCGGCCCGGGCAGGAGGGAGGCGACGGCGACCCCCGTGAGGCCGCCACCGACCCAGTAGGCCTGGAAGCACACCTGCATCGAGATGAGCCGCCACGACGTCCAGCCCTGGGGCCGCACGGCCGTCATCGCGTAGGCCTCGTCGATGAGCGCGTAGACCGAGTACGCGCGCGCCAGCGGGTTGCGGACGACGCGCAGCGGGAAGGAGAAGGCGTAGAAGACGTGCCGGAAGTTGACGACGAGGGTGGTGATCGCGATCGCCGCGAGCGACGCTCCCCCGCTGATCATGCCGACGAGCAGGAGCTCGAGCGACCCGGCGAAGGCCGCGACGGACAGGGCAGGGGCGAGCCACCACGGCAGCCCCGCCTGGATGACGAGGAGGCCGAAGGCGAGCCCGAGCGGGAACAGGCCGAGGCCGGCGGCCAGGGAGGCCCGGACGCCGGCACCGATCTCGGCGCGGCGTCCGGTCCTCTCCTGGGTTGCGCTTCGGGTCATGGGATCCGGTCAGCCGACGAGCAGTGCGGGCACGGTCTCCGGGGCGAGCGGGGCGCCGCGGTCGGCGGCGTCCCACGCTGCGACGCACAGCGCCCGCCAGCCGTCGAGGCTGACGCGCGCGCGGCCGCCGTCGAGCCGCTGCGGGTTCGACGGACCGAGCGGACCGGTGGGGTCGTCGACGAGCTCGAGCGCGCCGTCGTGCACGCGCGCGACGGCGGCGCCGCAGCCCCACCAGCCGTCCTCGACCGCGAGCGGCGTGGGGTGCTGGACGAAGAGCCCACGGAGGTCGAGGGCGAGGAGCGAGGGGCGCTGGTGCGCGGGTGCGAGGACGGTGTCGCGCGCCGTCGTCACACCGGTGAGGACGAGCAGGCCGGGCATGCCGGCGGCGCGGGCGCCCTCGAGGTCGGTGTCGAGCCGGTCGCCGACGGCGATCGGGGACGAGGCCCCGAGCCGCTCCGCGGCCTGGTGGTAGATCGCCGGCAGCGGCTTGCCCGAGGCGAGGGGCTCGACGCCCGTCGCCTCGACGACGGCGCGAACGAGCGCACCGTTGCCCGGTGCGACCCCGCGCTCCTTGGGGATGGAGCCGTCGAGGTTGGTGGCGACGTGACGCGCGCCGGCCCCGACGGCATAGGCGGCCTCGGCGAGGTCGCGCCAGCCGAGGTCCGGGGCGAAACCCTGGACGACGGCCGCCGGTGCGTCCGCCGCGCTGCCGACGAGCTCGAAGCCCGCCGCGCTCAGCGCCGTCCGCAGCCCCTTGCCGCCGACCGGGAGCACTCGGGCGCCGGGCTCGAGCTCCTCCTGGAGGAGCAGGGCCACCGACTGCGCCGAGGTGACGATCTCCTGCGGCTCGCACGGGATGCCGAAGCCGGCGATCTGCGCGGCGATGTCCTCCGGCTCGCGCGAGGAGTTGTTCGTGACGTACAGCGGACGCAGGCCGCGCTCGGCGGCTGCCTGGATGGCGGCCGGCGCGTGGGCGACGGGCTCGTCACCCAGGTACACGACACCGTCGAGGTCGTAGAGGGCGACGTCGTAGGTCTCGGCAGGCACCGCGGACCCGGTGAGGGTCGAGGTCACGGACGCTCCTCCTCGGTGTCGGCGAACAGGTCGAGCTGGACCTGCGCGGGCTCCTCCTCGTCGGCCGCGGCCGGGGACTCGGGCGCCGACTCGGGTTCGGGCTCCGGCTCCACCTCGGCCTCAGGCTCCGGCTCCACCTCGGCCTCAGGCTCCGGCTCCACCTCAGCCTCAGGCTCCGGCTCCACCTCAGCCTCAGGCTCCGGCTCCACCTCGGCCTCAGGCTCCGGCTCCACCTCGGCCTCAGGCTCCGGCTGGGGCTCGGGCTCCGCCTCGGCCTCAGGCTCCGGCTGGGGCTCGGGCTCCGCCTCGATCTGCGGCTCGGCCTCCGCCTCGATCTGCGGCTCGTCGGCCACGTCGGGCACGGTCTCGGACTGCGCCTGCGCGGGCTCAGCCTCCTCCTCCGTCTCGGCGCCGGTGTCGACAGCACTCGGCGAGTGAGTCGGTGCCGCGTCCTCGTCCTCGTCACCGAGCAGGTCGACGACCACGAGGTCCTCGTCCTCGACCGGGAACTCACCGGCTGCCTCGCGGACAGCGGCGGCCTCCTCGTGACGACCGAGGGTCTCGAGACGGTCGGCCCGCACGAGCTGCAGACGGCGCTTCGGCTCGGCCTCCTTGATGGCGGGCAGCAGACGCTCCACGACAAGCAGGGCGGCCTCGTGCTCGCCAAGATCGGCGCGGGCGCCGCTCTCGACGAGCGTGAGCTCGACGGCCTCCGCGACCGGGAGCTTGCGCCCCTTGGCCTCGGCGATGACGCTGAGCGCCCGCTCGGGGCGGCCCAGGCCACGCTCGCAGTCGGCCTCGATCGCCGGGTGGGCGTCAATTCCGCTCAGCCGGCGCACGGTGCGCACCTCGCGCAGCGCCTCGGCGTAGCGACCGGTGGCGTAGGCGGTGAGCGCCAGCGCCTCCCGGACGACGTCGACACGGCCGGCGCTGCGCACGGCAGTGCTGGCGTGCTCGTAGGCACGCTCGGGGTCGACGTCGACGAGGCGGCCTGCCATGACGAGGTGGGAGGCGACGTGGTCGGCGTTGGACTTGCTCAGCGTCCGCAGGCGGGCGCGTGCCGCGCGGTCGAGCATGTCGGGCGTGACGTCCTCGTCGACGAGCGGGTCGGGGGTCCGCTCCACACGCCGCGGGTCGAGCTCACCCGGACGGCTGGGGCGGCCGCTGCGCGCGGTGACCGGGCCGTCGCCCTGATCCCGGCTGAAGCGCCGGGGGGCGCGGGGGTCGTCGCGTCGCGCGTCCCGGCGCGAGCCACCACGACGGTCGTCCTCGCCGCGCGGCCGGAAGCTGCGCTCCTCCCGGCCACCGGACGACTGCTCACCCGTACGGGGCGGGCGAGAGCTCCACCCGTCCCGACGGTTATCCCGGCGGTCGTCGGAGCCACCGCGCGGACGGCGGTCGTCGCCGTCACGGCGCGGACCGAAGTCACGGCGCTCACCACCGCTGCGGCCGCCGTCGCGACGGTTGTCGGAGTCGCGACGCGGGCCGAAGTCACGGCCCCCACGACGCTCGTCCCCGCCGCGGCCACCGAAGTCACGGCCACCACGGTTGTCGGAGTCCCGGCGCGGACCGAAGTCACGACCACCACGGCTGTCACCGTCACGGCGCGGACCGAAGTCACGACCACCACGGCTGTCACCGTCACGGCGCGGACCGAAGTCACGACCACCGCGGCGCTCGTCCCCACCACGGCCACCGAAGTCACGGCCACCACGGTTGTCGGAGTCGCGACGCGGGCCGAAGTCACGACCGCCACCATCACGGCGCGGAGCGAAGTCACGGTCCCCCGTACGGCGCGCGCCGTCACGGTCACCGCCAGGACGGGAGCCCCAGTCACCGCGGGGACGACGGTCGTCGCCCTCACGGCGCGGACCACGATCACCGGTGGAACGCGAACCCCACTCGCCGCGGGGGCGGCGGTCGTCACGCGGACCGTCACGGCGGTCACCGAAGTCGCGGCGGGGGCCACCCTCACGGTTGTAGGACGGACGCCCCTCGCGACGAGGACCACCCTCGCGGTTGTCGGGTGTGCGACCGTCACGTCGGGGCCCGTCGCCCTCGCGTCGCGGCTGGTACGGACGCTCGCGGTCTCCACCGCGGCCGCCGTCACGGCGGTCGCGGGAGCTCCACTCGCCGCGGTTGTCGCCCTCGCGTCGGGGAGCCGAGCTCCGCGGGCCGTCGTTCTTGCGGTAGGGGCGCTGGCTCCCGCCGTCACGGCGCGGTCCTCCCTGACCTGCGCCGCGGCCGGAGCCGGCCGACCCGCGCTCGGGCCGCCCGGAGCGACCCTCGCCACGTGATGAGCTGTTCGTGTGGTCGTCCATCGGTCTCTCTCCTCGTCTGGGCTGCACCGGGTGCAGAAACACGTAAGGGCCGCAACGCATCGTTGCGGCCCTTACGGAACGGGTGTTCGGCGGTGTCCTACTCTCCCACGTAGTCTCCCACGCAGTACCATCGGCGCTGAGGGGCTTAGCTTCCGGGTTCGGAATGGGACCGGGCGTTTCCCCCTCGCTATGACCGCCGTAACTCTGTGGAGTTGTCCGACCGCTTCCTCACACACGGGTGTGTGTGGGGTGGGTGGCTCCAGAACCGTACAGTGGACGCGTCAGTCATTGATCTTCATGAGTGTGGTGAAGTTGTTGGCCAATTAGTACCGGTCAGCTCCACGGGTCTTTAGTCCCCGCTTCCACGTCCGGCCTATCAACCCAGTGTTCTGCTGGGGGCCTTCCCACCTCGAGGGTGGTGGAAACCTCATCTTGAAGCAGGCTTCCCGCTTAGATGCTTTCAGCGGTTATCCCTTCCGAACGTAGCCAACCAGCCGTGCTCCTGGCGGAACAACTGGCACACCAGAGGTTCGTCCGTCCCGGTCCTCTCGTACTAGGGACAGGCCTTCTCAAGTTTCCTGCGCGCGCAGCGGATAGGGACCGAACTGTCTCACGACGTTCTAAACCCAGCTCGCGTACCGCTTTAATGGGCGAACAGCCCAACCCTTGGGACCTACTCCAGCCCCAGGATGCGACGAGCCGACATCGAGGTGCCAAACCATGCCGTCGATATGGACTCTTGGGCAAGATCAGCCTGTTATCCCCGGGGTACCTTTTATCCGTTGAGCGACGGCGCTTCCACAAGCCACCGCCGGATCACTAGTTCCGACTTTCGTCCCTGCTCGACCTGTCAGTCTCACAGTCAAGCTCCCTTGTGCACTTACACTCGCCACCTGATTGCCAACCAGGCTGAGGGAACCTTTGAGCGCCTCCGTTACATTTTGGGAGGCAACCGCCCCAGTTAAACTACCCACCAGGCACTGTCCCTGGTCCGGATTACGGACCGAAGTTAGATGTTCAGAACGACCAGAGTGGTATTTCAACGATGACTCCACAACCACTGGCGTGGCTGCTTCACAGTCTCCCACCTATCCTACACAAGCCGTCCCGAACACCAATACCAAGCTATAGTAAAGGTCCCGGGGTCTTTCCGTCCTGCTGCGCGTAACGAGCATCTTTACTCGTAGTGCAATTTCGCCGAGTTCACGGTTGAGACAGCGGAGAAGTCGTTACGCCATTCGTGCAGGTCGGAACTTACCCGACAAGGAATTTCGCTACCTTAGGATGGTTATAGTTACCACCGCCGTTTACTGGGGCTTAAATTCTGAGCTTCGCCCAACCGAAGTTGAGCTGACCCGTCCTCTTAACCTTCCAGCACCGGGCAGGCGTCAGTCCGTATACATCGTCTTGCGACTTCGCACGGACCTGTGTTTTTAGTAAACAGTCGCTTCTCCCTGGTCTCTGCGGCCTTCAAAGGCTAGCCAGCAAGTGGCTTCACCCCTCAGGCCCCCCTTCTCCCGAAGTTACGGGGGCATTTTGCCGAGTTCCTTAACCGTGATTATCTCGATCGCCTTGGTATACTCTACCTGACCACCTGAGTCGGTTTAGGGTACGGGCGGCTAACACCTCGCGTCGAGGCTT
The DNA here is from genome assembly GCF_047302425.1 of Georgenia phoenicis. Taxonomy (NCBI): domain Bacteria; kingdom Bacillati; phylum Actinomycetota; class Actinomycetes; order Allobogoriellales; family Allobogoriellaceae; genus Georgenia; species Georgenia phoenicis. The sequence goes on from NZ_CP154855.1 coordinate 2,577,188, forward strand.
TTCTTGGCAGCATAGGATCACCCTGCTTCCCGCGAATGCGGTCACTATCGGCTCTGAGGCTTGTATGAGGCCCGGATTTGCCTGGACCTCGCCCTGCTTCCTTAGACGTGCATAGCCATAAAGCACGCGGAGGCTACCTGTCTGCGTCACCCCTGTTAATACGCTTACCTACTACCGGTTCGGGTCCCGCGCGCGGCCCACGCGCACCCCGAAGGGTGTCATGTGGGCGTTGGGCGGTTAGCATCACCGGGCTCGGTATGGGCGGTGTTTCGCCGGTACGGGAATATCAACCCGTTGTCCATCGACTACGCCTGTCGGCCTCGCCTTAGGTCCCGACTTACCCAGGGCGGATTAACCTGGCCCTGGAACCCTTGGTCATTCGGCGGACGGGTTTCTCACCCGTCTTTCGCTACTCATGCCTGCATTCTCACTCGTGTGGGATCCACCACTGGGTCACCCCGCAGCTTCACCTCCCACACGACGCTCCCCTACCCATCAACACCCCTGAACACCAACCCGAAGGTGGGTGCTGGGGACATGTGCTGATGCCACGGCTTCGGCGGTGTGCTTGAGCCCCGCTGAATTGTCGGCGCAGAATCACTTGACCAGTGAGCTATTACGCACTCTTTCAAGGGTGGCTGCTTCTAAGCCAACCTCCTGGTTGTCTGTGCAACTCCACATCCTTTCCCACTTAGCACACGCTTAGGGGCCTTAGCCGGTGGTCTGGGCTGTTTCCCTCTCGACTACGAAGCTTATCCCCCGCAGTCTCACTGCTGCGCTTACACTTACCGGCATTCGGAGTTTGGCTGACGTCAGTAACCTGTTGGGGCCCATCGGCCATCCAGTAGCTCTACCTCCGGCAAGAAACACGCAACGCTGCACCTAAATGCATTTCGGGGAGAACCAGCTATCACGAAGTTTGATTGGCCTTTCACCCCTACCCACAGGTCATCCCCTCAGTTTTCAACCTAAGTGGGTTCGGTCCTCCACGCGGTCTTACCCGCGCTTCAACCTGCCCATGGGTAGATCACTTCGCTTCGGGTCTAGAGCACGCGACTGTGTCGCCCTGTTCGGACTCGCTTTCGCTACGGCTTCCCCACACGGGTTAACCTCGCCACGTACCACTAACTCGCAGGCTCATTCTTCAAAAGGCACGCCGTCACCCCAACTAGGGAGGCTCCGACGGGTTGTAAGCATCCGGTTTCAGGTACTATTTCACTCCCCTCCCGGGGTACTTTTCACCTTTCCCTCACGGTACTTGTCCGCTATCGGTCACTAGGTAGTATTTAGGCTTAGCAAGTGGTCTTGCCAGATTCACACGGGATTTCACGGGCCCCGTGCTACTCGGGATCCCCACCGGGAGGCACTGCCATTTCGTCTACAGGGGTCTCACCTTCTGTGCCCGGCCTTCCCAGACCGTTCGACTATGACAGCACTTTGTCACTCCCTACCCGGTCGGCAGACCGGGCTGGCGGGTCCCACAACCCCGGAGGTGCAACGACTGCCGTCTATCACACACCCCCGGTTTAGCCTCATCCGCTTTCGCTCGCCACTACTCACGGAATATCTCTTCCTGTGGGTACTGAGATGTTTCACTTCCCCACGTTCCCTCCACACGCCCTATATATTCAGGCGCGGGTAACTGGGCATGACCCCAGCTGGGTTTCCCCATTCGGACATCCTCGGATCACGGTTCGTTAGCCAACTCCCCGAGGCTTATCGCAGGCCACCACGTCCTTCTTCGGCTCCTAGTGCCAAGGCATCCACCGAATGCTCTTAAAAACTTGACCACAAAAGATCAAAGATGCTCGCGTCCACTGTACAGTTCTCAAGCAACCCACCGACCAACCCCGTCTCCCCAGCACACACAGTGCGAGAGCCGGCAGAAGGCGGCCACCAGAAGAAACACGCCCACCAGCCACAACCGTGGCCGGGTGCCTGTGTCCTCAGGACCCAACAGCATGCCAAGCATCGATGTTCCACCCATGAGCAACCACCAGGCACACGTGCGGCGCCTGCGTGGCCACCTGACACCACCGATGAACCCCGACGAAGCGGGCGATGATGTGGTGAGCTCCTTAGAAAGGAGGTGATCCAGCCGCACCTTCCGGTACGGCTACCTTGTTACGACTTCGTCCTAATCGCCAGTCCCACCTTCGACAGCTCCCTCCCACAAGGGGTTGGGCCACCGGCTTCGGGTGTTACCGACTTTCATGACGTGACGGGCGGTGTGTACAAGGCCCGAGAACGTATTCACCGCAGCGTTGCTGATCTGCGATTACTAGCGACTCCGACTTCATGGGGTCGAGTTGCAGACCCCAATCCGAACTGAGACCGGCTTTTTGGGATTCGCTCCACCTCGCGGTATCGCAGCCCTTTGTACCGGCCATTGTAGCATGCGTGAAGCCCAAGACATAAGGGGCATGATGATTTGACGTCATCCCCACCTTCCTCCGAGTTGACCCCGGCAGTCTCCTATGAGTCCCCACCATTACGTGCTGGCAACACAGGACAAGGGTTGCGCTCGTTGCGGGACTTAACCCAACATCTCACGACACGAGCTGACGACAACCATGCACCACCTGTACACCGACCTTACGGGGAGCACATCTCTGCACTTTTCCGGTGTATGTCAAGCCTTGGTAAGGTTCTTCGCGTTGCATCGAATTAATCCGCATGCTCCGCCGCTTGTGCGGGCCCCCGTCAATTCCTTTGAGTTTTAGCCTTGCGGCCGTACTCCCCAGGCGGGGCACTTAATGCGTTAGCTGCGGCACGGAACCCGTGGAATGGATCCCACACCTAGTGCCCAACGTTTACGGCATGGACTACCAGGGTATCTAATCCTGTTCGCTCCCCATGCTTTCGCTCCTCAGCGTCAGTAACGGCCCAGAGACCTGCCTTCGCCATCGGTGTTCCTCCTGATATCTGCGCATTCCACCGCTACACCAGGAATTCCAGTCTCCCCTACCGCACTCTAGTCTGCCCGTACCCACTGCAGGCGCAAGGTTAAGCCTTGCGTTTTCACAGCAGACGCGACAAACCGCCTACGAGCTCTTTACGCCCAATAATTCCGGACAACGCTTGCGCCCTACGTATTACCGCGGCTGCTGGCACGTAGTTAGCCGGCGCTTCTTCTGCAGGTACCGTCACTCCGAGGAGCTTCTTCCCTACTGAAAGAGGTTTACAACCCGAAGGCCGTCATCCCTCACGCGGCGTCGCTGCATCAGGCTTGCGCCCATTGTGCAATATTCCCCACTGCTGCCTCCCGTAGGAGTCTGGGCCGTGTCTCAGTCCCAGTGTGGCCGGTCACCCTCTCAGGCCGGCTACCCGTCGTCGCCTTGGTAGGCCATCACCCCACCAACAAGCTGATAGGCCGCGAGCCCATCCCCAACCGATAAATCTTTCCACACACACCCATGCGAATGCGTGTCATATCCGGTATTAGCCACGATTTCTCGAGGTTATCCCGAAGTCAGGGGCAGGTTACTCACGTGTTACTCACCCGTTCGCCACTAATCCACCCAGCAAGCTGGGCTTCATCGTTCGACTTGCATGTGTTAAGCACGCCGCCAGCGTTCGTCCTGAGCCAGGATCAAACTCTCCGTAAATGTCTATCGCCACCCCAAAAGGGGTAACAACCATACGAAGAAACACCCACCACCAAACAGTGGCGAGCGATCCAGGCAAACACCCACCCGCAGAAACGAGGAACCACGGGACGGGCATCAACCAAACAAACTAACGACCCCAGACACCAACCAGCCCCCACCAGACGGAGGGGACACAGCCGACGCCAGGACCATATTTGGCATCAAAAACTTGGCACACTGTTGAGTTCTCAAGAAACAGACACACACCGCCAGAACCCGAGCCATCAGACCCGAACCCCGGACCGGGGCAACCTCTTCAACTTACCCGACCGATCCCACCCCGTCAACTTCCGCCGACGTGATCCGAACCGCTCGACCTCCACAACCCGTGGGCGTGACACAGTCACTCGCTTCGGTGTGGACTCGCCATCCCCGGGACCGGCCGCCCAGCCTTCCGGCCTAGCGTCCGTGCCTCCCTGGGGGGCAACGAGGTGAAACACTACGGCGCCCGCGCCCGAGCGTCAAACGGCTTCGTCCGGGCCGTAGCGGACCGTCGAAAACGGCTTCTGACCTGCGACGATGGAGTCGCAGAGCGCCTCGATGCGGGACCTCGAGCCGGAAAAGTCGGCCTGTGCGGTCGTTCACACGGCGCGGCGTCGCCCTGCGTGCGCCGACATCGGCTAAAGGCGCGCGACCGGAGACGCCGGACGCCCGCCGGCCGAGGTGGCCGACGGGCGTCGTGTGGGAGGGGCGGGGTCAGGCCCCGGCCACCTCGGCGACAGCGAGGTTGCGGCGCCCCCGGCGCAGGAGCACCCACCGCCCCGCGAGCAGGTCCTCGGGCGCGAGGACGTGGTCCTCGTCGGTGAGCTTGACGTTGTTGAGGTAGGCCCCGCCCTCGGCGATGGTGCGACGGGCCGCCGACCGACCGTTGGCGAGCCCGGTCGCGACGAGCAGGTCGACGAGGTTGGACTCCCCCACCACCGCCTCACCACGCGGCAGCTCGGCCACGGCGTGCCCGAGGGTCTCGGGGTCGAGGTCCTGCAGCTCACCGCGGCCGAACAGCGCGCGGGAGGCCTTCTCGACCCGTTCGGTCGCCTCGGCACCGTGCACCAGTGTGGTCACGTCCTGCGCGAGCACCCGCTGCCCCTCGCGGGCCTGCGGCCGCTCGGCGACCGCGGTGGCGAGCTCGGCGATCTCCTCGCGGCTGCGGAAGGTGAAGATCTTGAGGAAGCGCTCGACGTCGCCGTCGTCGGTGTTGAGCCAGAACTGGTAGAAGGCGTACGGGCTCATCATGTCCGGGGCCAGCCACACCGCCCCGCCCTCGCTCTTGCCGAACTTCGTGCCGTCGGCCTTGGTGATGAGCGGTGTCGTCATCGCCTGGACGCCGGTGCCGTCGGCCTTGCGGATGAGCTCGACGCCGGAGAGCAGGTTGCCCCACTGGTCGTTGCCGCCGGTCTGCAGCGTGCAGCCGTAGCGCCGGTGCAGCTCGCGGAAGTCCATGCCCTGGAGGATCTGGTAGCTGAACTCGGTGAAGGAGATTCCCTCGTCGCTGGCCAGTCGCCGCGCGACGGTGTCCTTGGCGAGCATCGTGCCCAGCCGGTAGTGCTTGCCGATCTCCCGGAGGAAGTCGATCGCGCTCAGCCCGCTCGTCCAGTCGAGGTTGTTGACCATCCGGGCGGCGTTCTCGCCCTCGAAGTCGAGGAAGGGCTCGATCTGCCGGCGCAGCCGCTCGGTCCACTCGCCGACGACCTCCCGGTCGTTGAGCGTGCGCTCCCCCGACATCCGCGGGTCACCGATGAGGCCGGTCGCCCCGCCGACGAGCGCGATCGGCCGGTGGCCGGCGCGCTGAAGGTGGCGCAGGAGGATGAGCTGGACGAGGTGGCCGTGGTGGAGGCTCGGCGCCGTCGGATCGAAGCCGCAGTAGTAGGTGACCGGTCCCGCGGCGAGGGCGGCGCCGATGGCGTCGCGGTCGGTGGTCTGGGCGATGAGCCCGCGCCACTCCAGCTCGTCGAGGATGTCACTCACGTCTGCGTACCTTCCTGGTCGGTCGGGACCGCTCCGGTCCCGGGGACTAGTGTGCCCCGTCGGCTCAGCCGCCCGCGCCGTCGTCCGCGGCGGGTCGACGACGACGGCGCACGCCGGGCCGGTAGGTGGAGACGGTCGGTTCGCCGGGCAGCCAGAAGCGCCACGGGAACACCTCGCCGTCGCCGCCCGGGCCGGAGACCCCGACGCGGGGGCCGGTCGCCACCTCGCTCGCCGTCACCGCGGCGGGGGTGAGCTCAGCGCGACCGCCGGGCTCGATGACCACCCCGTTGTCCGCGCCGGCCAGGCCCAGGGCCTGGGCCATGCGGGCCGGGCCGCGGGCGAGGTCGACGTCCTTCTTGGCCGCCGGGCGGCGCGAGCGGGCGAGCTCGACGCCGTCGACCACCTCCCCCGCGCGCAGGAGCACGGCGCTCGCCCGGCCGTCCTCGCCGCACACGACGTTGGCGCACCAGTGCATGCCGTAGGTGAAGTACACGTACAGCCGCCCGGGCGGGCCGAACATCACCTCGGTGCGCGGGGTGAGCCCCCGGTAGGCGTGGGAGCCCGGGTCGTTGCCGCCGTCGTAGGCCTCGACCTCGGTGAGCCGGACGGTCACCGCTCCCGCGTCGTCACGCACCGTGAGGTGCGCGCCGAGCAGGAGCGGTGCCAGCTCCAGCGACCGGAGACCGAGGTCGAGCATCAGGCGCTCGTGCCGCCCGTCCACTCGCGCAGCTGGGCGAGCGCCGCCCGTGCCGACTCGAGCTGCTCGGCGACCCGGTCGGGGGCGGTGCCGCCGCGCCCGTTGCGCGAGGCGACGGAGCCCTCGACGCTGAGCACCGTGCGCACCTCGGGGGTGAGGTGCGGGGAGATCGCGGCGAGCTCGTCGTCGGTGAGGTCCCACAGCTCGGTGCCCGCGCTCTCGCAGGCCTGCACGCAGGCGCCGGCGATCTCGTGGGCGTCCCGGAAGGCGACGCCCTGGCGCACGAGCCACTCGGCGATGTCGGTGGCCAGCGAGAAGCCCTGGGGGGCAAGCTCGGCCATCCGCGCGGTGTCGAAGGTGAGCGTGGCGACCATGCCGGAGACCGCCGGGAGGAGCACCGAGAGGGTGTCGACGCCGTCGAAGACCGGCTCCTTGTCCTCCTGGAGGTCCCGGTTGTAGGCGAGCGGCAGCCCCTTGAGGGTGGCGAGCAGCCCGGTGAGGTCGCCGATGAGGCGCCCGGCCTTGCCGCGCGCGAGCTCGGCGACGTCGGGGTTCTTCTTCTGCGGCATGATCGAGGAGCCGGTGGAGAAGGCGTCGTCGAGACGGACGAAGCCGAACTCCTTGGTCGCCCACACGATGACGTCCTCGCTGATCCGCGAGAGGTTCACGCCCACCATGGCGACGACGAAGGCGAACTCCGCGACGACGTCGCGCGAGGCGGTGCCGTCGATCGAGTTCTCCACCGAGTCGGTGAAGCCGAGGTCGGCCGCGACCGCGCGCGGGTCCAGCCCGAGCGACGAGCCGGCCAGCGCACCCGAGCCGTAGGGCGAGATGCCCGCCCGGCGGTCCCAGTCGACCCAGCGCTGGACGTCGCGCAGCAGCGGCCAGGCGTGGGCGAGGAGGTGGTGGGCCAGCAGCACCGGCTGGGCGTGCTGGAGGTGGGTGCGACCGGGCATGACGGCGCCGGGGTGGGCGGCGGCCTGGTCGACGAGGGCGCCGACGACGTCGAGCACTCCCTCGGCCAGGAGCCGCGCCTGCTCGCGCAGGTAGGAGCGCACGAGCGTGGCGATCTGGTCGTTGCGCGAGCGCCCGGCACGCAGCTTGCCGCCCAGGGCGGGGCCGGCGCGCTCGATGAGACCGCGCTCGAGGGCGGTGTGGACGTCCTCGTCGTCGGGCTGGGGTGCGAAGGCCCCGGAGACGACGTCGGCCTCGAGCTGGTCCAGTGCCTGGATCATCCCGGCGAGCTCGGCGTCGTCGAGCAGGCCCGCCGTCGCCAGCGCCCGGGCGTGGGCCCGGGAGCCGGCGATGTCGTGGCGGGCCAGGCGCCAGTCGAACTGGGTTGAGCGGGACAGCTCGGTGAGCGCGTCGGCGGGGCCGCCGGCGAAGCGCCCGCCCCACAGGCTCAGCGGTGCGTCAGTCATCGGCTGCCTCCAGAGATCCGGTGCCGAGGTCCACGGCGTTGCCGAAGGCGGCGTCGCGGGCGGCGGCGAGCTTGGCGGTGAGGCCGTAGATCTCGATGAAGCCCTTGGCGTTGGACTGGTCGAAGGTGTCGCCCGAGTCGTAGGTGGCGAGGTTGAAGTCGTACAGGCTCGTGTCGCTGCGGCGGCCGGTGACGACGGCGCGGCCCCCGTGGAGGAGCAGGCGGATCTCACCGGTGACGTAGCGCTGCGTGTCGTCGATGAAGCTGTCGAGGGAGCGCTTGAGCGGGGAGAACCACTGGCCGTCGTAGACGAGCTCGGTCCAGCGCTGGTCCACGCCCTTCTTGAAGCGGGCCTGCTCGCGCTCGACGGTGACGTTCTCGAGCTCCTGGTGAGCGGTGATGAGCGCGATCGCGCCGGGCGCCTCGTAGACCTCGCGGGACTTGATGCCGACGAGGCGGTCCTCGACGATGTCGATGCGGCCCACGCCCTGGGCGCCGGCGCGGCGGTTGAGCTCCTGGATCGCCTGGAGCGGGGTGACGGGGACGCCGTCGATGGCGACGGGCACGCCCTCCTTGAAGGTGATGACGACCTCGTCGGGCACCGGCGGGAAGGCCGGGTCGTCGGTGTAGCTGTAGACGTCCTTGGTGGGCGCGTTCCAGATGTCCTCGAGGAAGCCGGTCTCGATCGCCCGGCCCCACACGTTCTGGTCGATGGAGAACGGGTTGTTCTTCGTCGTCTCGATCGGCAGGTTGTGGTTCTCGGCGTACGCGATGGCGACGTCGCGGGTGAGGGCGAGGTCGCGGACGGGAGCCAGGCACTTGAGGTCCGGGGCCAGGGAGGTGATGCCGACCTCGAAGCGGACCTGGTCGTTGCCCTTGCCGGTGCAGCCGTGGGCCACGGTCGTGGCGCCGAACTGGCGGGCGGCGCGGGCGAGGTGCTTGACGATGACCGGGCGGGACAGCGCCGAGACCACCGGGTAGCGGTCCTGGTAGAGCGCGTTGGCCTTGAGCGCCGGCATGCAGTACTCCTCGGCGAACTCGTCGCGGGCGTCGGCCACGTAGGCCTCCACCGCGCCGCAGTCGAGGGCTCGCTGACGGATGACGTCGAGGTCCTCCCCGCCCTGGCCGACGTCGACGGCGACGGCGATGACCTCGGCGCCCGTCTGCTCGCCGATCCAGCCGATGGCCACCGAGGTGTCCAGCCCGCCGGAGTAGGCGAGTACCACCCGCTCCTTGCCGGAGGTCGGGGTGGGCGCGGAGGTGGTGCTGTCACTCATGCGTGGTCTCTTTCCATGGATGGTGCGGGAGTACGGTCGGCCGCCGTGCGGGCCGGTGCGGGGGTGGTCGAGGCCGCGAGGGCGAGGAGCCGGTCGGCGAGCTCGGCGCCGACCTCCTCGTCGCGGGCGATGACGAGGACGGTGTCGTCCCCGGCGATGGTGCCAATGACGCCGGGCAGGACCGCGGTGTCGACGGCGGAGGCGAGCAGCTGTGCGGCGCCGGCTGGGGTGCGCAGCACAACGAGGGCGCCGGAGCGGTCCGCCGAGACGAGGAGCTCGCTGCACCAGCGGGCCAGCCGGGCGGCGCCGTGCCCCTGCTCGGGGGCGACCGGCGGGGCCATCGCCCCGGCCGCGCCCTCCTGCGGGAGGGCGTAGACCTGGCGGCCGTCGGGCAGGGTGATCTTCCCGGCGCGCAGCTCGACGAGGTCGCGCGAGAGCGTCGCCTGGGTCACCTGCACGCCGTGGGAGGCGAGCTGGGCGCTGAGCTCGCTCTGGGAGGAGATGCGCTCGTGGGTGAGCAGCCGCGCGATGAGCGCGTGGCGTGCCGGGCGGGTGACGGGGATGCTCACGGCGTCGCCCCGAGGAGGTGGACGAGGACGGCCTTCTGCGCGTGCCGGCGGTTCTCCGCCTCGTCCCAGATGACCGAGCGGGGCCCGTCGACGACGTCGGCCGTCGCCTCCATGCCCCGGTAGACGGGCAGGCAGTGGAGGAAGATCGCGTCGTCGCCGCGTGTCATGAGGCGCTCGTCGACCCGGTAGGGGACGAAGGGCGACTCTCGCTCCCCCGCCTCGCCCTCCTGGCCCATGGAGACCCACGTGTCGGTGGCGACGGCGGTGACGCCGTCGACGGCCTCGTCGGCGTCGGTGGTGACGAGCACGCTGCCGCCGGTCTCGGCCGCGATGGCGCGTGCGCGCTCGACGACGGCGGGGTCGGGCGCGTAGTCGGCCGGTGCCGCGACCCGTACGTCCATGCCGGCGGTGACGCCGCCGAGGAGGTAGGAGTGGGCCATGTTGTTCGCGCCGTCGCCGAGGTAGGCGAGGGAGCGGCCGGCCAGGGCGGGGCCGTCGGTGGCGAGGCCGCCGCGGTGCTCGGCGACCGTCTGGAGGTCGGCGAGGATCTGGCAGGGGTGGAACTCGTCGGTCAGCGCGTTGACGACGGGCACGGCGCTGACGGAGGCGGCGCGGTCGAGCGCCGACTGGCCGAAGGTGCGCCACACGATGGCGGCGACGTGCCGGTCGAGCACGCGCACGGTGTCCTCGACCGACTCCCCGCGGCCCACCTGGGTGGACGCGGAGTCGAGGACGAGCGGGAACCCGCCGAGCTCGGTGATGCCGACGGAGAAGGAGACCCGGGTGCGGGTGGAGGCCTTGTCGAAGAGGACGGCGACGGAGCGGCCCTCGAACGGGCGCGGCGCCACCGTGCCGGCCTTGAGGTCCAGCGCGAGCTGGAGGACGGAGCGCTGGGCGTCGACCGAGAGGTCGTCGTCACGCAGGAAATGGGCGGTCATGCGGCACCTCCGGCGGCGTCGAGGACGGCGGGCAGGTCGGCGAGGAAGCCGGCGGCCTGCTCGTGGCTGAGGATGAACGGCGGGGCGAGGCGGATCGCGTCGGGGGCGACCGGGTTGACGATGTAGCCGGCCGCCAGCGCGGCCTGGGCCACCTGCGGCGCGACGGCCTCGGTGAGCATGACCGCGAGGAGCAGGCCCTCGCCGCGGACGCCGGCGACGAGCGGGTGGCCGAGCGCCTCGACGCCCTCGCTCAGCTGGCGGCCGCGCTCGGTGACCGCGGTGAGCAGCCCGTCGCGCTCGATGACGTGCATCGTCGCGAGCGCGGCGGCCGAGGCGACCGGGTTGCCGCCGAAGGTGCTGCCGTGCTGGCCGGGGCCGAGCAGGGTGGCGGCGTGCTCCCCGAGGGCGACGACGGCGCCGATCGGCAGGCCGCCCGCGAGCCCCTTGGCGAGAACGACGACGTCGGGCACGACCCCGCCGCCGACGTGGTCGTGGTGGTGGGCCATCCACCGCCCGGTGCGGCCCATGCCGGTCTGCACCTCGTCGAGGATGAGGAGCGCGCCGTGCCGGGAGGTGAGCTCGCGGGCCGCGGCGAGGTAGCCGGGAGGCAGGGGACGCACGCCCGCCTCCCCCTGGAGCGGCTCGAGGACGAGGGCGGCGACGTCGTCGTCCATGGCGGCGGCGAGGGCGTCGACGTCACCGAAGGGGACGTGCTCGACGCCGCCGGGAAGCGGCATGAACGGCTCGCGGTAGGCGGCCTTGTGGGTGAGCGAGAGCGCGCCCATGGTCCGGCCGTGGAAGGCGCCCTCGAGGGCGAGGATGCGCGGGCGGGCGCCCTCGCCGTGGCGGCGGGCCAGCTTGAAGGCGGCCTCCATCGCCTCGGTGCCGGAGTTGGCGAGGAATACGCGCGAGCCGGCCGGGGCGCCGCCGGGCGAGACGACCTCCAGCAGCCGCTCGGCGAGGTGCACCTGGGTGGGGGTGGCGAAGAAGTTCGACACGTGGCCCAGGGTCCCCAGCTGCGCGGAGACGGCGGAGACGAGGGTGGGGTGGGCGTGGCCCAGGGAGTTGACCGCGATGCCGGCGAGGAGGTCGAGGTAGCGGCCGCCGTCGGCGTCCCACACCCACGCGCCCTCCCCGCGCACGAGGACGCGCTGGGGGGGGCCGAAGGTGTTCATGAGCGCGCCGGTGTAGCGCTCGGCCCACACGGCGGCCGGCTGCTGGGTCTCGGGGACGATCTCGCTCACGGTGCCTCCGGGTGGGTGGAGTGGACGGCCCAGTCGGGCAGGACGAGGGTGCCCACGCCCTCGTCGGTGAAGATCTCCAGGAGCATCGAGTGCGGCTGGCGGCCGTCGACGATGTGCGCCTGCGGGACGCCGCCCTGGACGGCGCGCAGGCAGGCCTCCATCTTGGGGACCATGCCGGACTCGAGGTCCGGGAGCATGAGCGCGAGCTCGCTGGCGGCGATGCGCCGCACGATCGAGCCGCGGTCGGGCCACGAGCGGTACAGGCCCTCGACGTCGGTGAGGACGACGAGCTTGCGGGCGCCGAGCGCGACGGCGAGCGCCGCGGCGGCGGTGTCGGCGTTGACGTTGAGGACCTGGGAGGGGTCGGTGACGTCGGGGGCGATCGTCGAGATCACCGGGATGCGGCCGGCGGCGAGGAGGTCCTCGACGGCGGAGGGGTGGACCTCGACGACGTCACCGACGAGCCCGACGTCGACCGGCTCGCCGTCGACGACGGCGGTGCGGCGCTCGGCGCGCAGCAGGCCGCCGTCCTCGCCGGAGATGCCGACGGCGTGGGCGGTGTCCACGTTGAGGAGGGAGACGAGGTCGCGCTGCACCTGGCCGGTGAGGACCATCCGCACGACGGCCATCGCCTCGGGCGTGGTGACGCGCAGGCCGCCGCGGAACTCCGAGGCGATCTCGAGGCGGTCGAGCATCGCGGAGATCTGCGGCCCGCCACCGTGGACGACGACCGGCTGCATGCCGACCTGGTGGAGGAAGAGGACGTCCGCGGCGAAGGCGCGCTGGAGGTTCTCGTCGACCATCGCGTTGCCGCCGTACTTGATGACGACGCGGGTGCCGGCGAAGCGGCGCAGCCAGGGCAGGGCCTGGAGGAGGACCTCGGCCTTCTGGTCCGGGCGCAGGCTGTCGGGGAGCTCGGTCATGTCGAGTAGGCGCTGTTCTCGTGGACGTAGTCGTGGGTGAGGTCGTTGGTCCACACGGTGACGGGCGGGGCGTCCCCGGCGTGGAGGGCGATCTCGACGTGGACCTCCCGGTTGGCGGCGAGGTCGACGAGGGAGCGGTCCTCCCCCACGCCCCCGGCCCGGCACACCTGGACGCCGTTGATGGTGACGTCGAGGAGCAGCGGGTCGTAGGGGGCGACGTCCTCGGGGACGGTGCCGGCGGCGGCGATGATGCGGCCCCAGTTCGGGTCGTTGCCGAACATCGCGGCCTTGAAGAGGTTGGAGCGGGTGACGGCGCGGGCGACGGCGAGCGCCGCCGTCTCGTCCGTCGCACCGGTCACGGTGACCGCGACGTCGTGGCTCGCGCCCTCGGCGTCGGCGATGAGCTGGCGCGCCAGCTGCTGGGCGGCGCTGGTGAGCGCCTCCTGGAAGGCGGCCGGCTCGGGGCGGACGCCGCTGGCGCCGGAGGCGAGGAGGATGACGGTGTCGTTCGTCGACATCGCGCCGTCGGAGTCGACGCGGTCGAAGCTCAGCCGAGTGGCCTCGCGGAGCATGGCGTCGGCCTGGGCAGCGTCGAGCTCGGCGTCGGTGGTGAGGACGCAGAGCATGGTCGCGAGCGCCGGGGCGAGCATGCCCGCGCCCTTGACCATGCCGCCCACCGACCAGCCCTCGCCGGCGACGTCGACGGTCTTGGCGATGGTGTCGGTCGTCATGATCGCCTCGGCGGCGTCGGTGCCGCCGTCCGCGGAGAGCGCCGCCGCGGCGGCGTCGATCCCGGCGGTGAGGGCGGGCATGTCGAGCCGCTCGCCGATGAGACCGGTGGAGCAGACGAGGACGTCCCCGCTGGAGACGCCGAGCCGCTCGGCGACGTGCTCGGCCGTGGCGTGGGTGTCGGCGAAGCCCTCGGGGCCGGTGCACGCGTTGGCGCCGCCGGAGTTGAGGACGACGGCGCGGGCGATCCCGTCCCCGACGGCGGTGCGCGACCATACGACCGGGGCGGCGACGACGCGGTTGGTCGTGAAGACGGCGGCGGCGACGGCGGCGGGGCCGTCGTTGACGACGAGCGCGACGTCCTTGCCGCCGGAGCTCTTGAGGCCGGCGGCGACGCCGGCGGCCCGGAAGCCCTGGGGGACGGTGACGCTCACGGGGCGACTCCCACGGTGGTGAGGCCGAGCTGCTCGGGCAGCCCGAGCGCGAGGTTCATGGACTGGACGGCGGCACCGGCGGTGCCCTTGACGAGGTTGTCGATCGCGCAGACGGCGACGACGCGGCCGGCGCGCTCGTCGACGGTCACCTGGACGTGGGCGGTGTTGGCACCGAGGGTGGCCGCCGTGGTGGGCCACTGGCCCTCGGGCAGGAGGCGGACGAAGGTCTCCCCCGCGTAGGCGTCCTCCCACGCGGACCGGACCTGCGCCGTCGTCGTGCCCGGCGTGAGCGGGGCGGTGACGGTGGCGAGGATGCCGCGGGCCATGGGCACGAGGGTGGGGGTGAAGGAGAGGCGCACGTCGGCGGCGCCGGCGCGGCGCAGGTTCTGCTCGATCTCGGGCACGTGGCGGTGGGTGCCGCCGACGGCGTAGGGCGTCGCGGTGCCCATCCCCTCGGAAGCGAGCAGGTGCGGCTTGAGCGACTTGCCCGCCCCGGAGTAGCCGTTGGCGAGGACGGCGACGACGTCGCTCGGGTCGACGACGCCGGCGCTGACGCCCGGCTGGAGGGCGAGGGTGACGGCGGTGACGTTGCAGCCGGGCACGGCCACGGTGCGGGCCTCGCGCAGGATCTGGCGCTGGGCGGCGGCGGTGCCGCTCTCCCCCGCGTGGCGCAGCTCGGGCATGCCGTAGGGCCAGGCGCCGGCGAAGGTGCCGCCGTAGAACTGGTCCCAGTCGGCGACGTGCTCGAGGCGGTGGTCGGCGCCGCAGTCGAGGAGCAGCGGGGTGGGGCCGTCGAGGGCGGCGAGCGCGTCGGTCAGCTCACCGGACGCGCCGTGCGGGAGGGCGAGGACGACGACGTCGTGCCCGGCCAGGCGCGTGGGGTCTGTGGGCTCGATGAGACGGTCGGCGAGCGGCAGGAGGTGGGGCTGGTGCTGCCCGAGGAGGTCGCCGGCACTGGCGTTGGCGGTGAGCGCGCCGATCTCGACCTCGGGGTGCGCGAGGAGCAGGCGCAGGACCTCGCCTCCCGCGTACCCACTGGCCCCGGCCACGGCTACAGATACAGTCACCCGCATAACTATACACAAGAGTGAATGACGCAACTAGCTCCCCGGGCACCGACGCGCCGGTGGCTAGAGCCGAGAGCGGCTCCGTACCTTCAAGCGCGACGAGCCTGTGTGTGCGCGGCCCGAGCGCGCCCACTTGCTCTTGCGGAGAGCGATCGAACGAGCCCGCGTTACGCCAAGCTGGCTCGCGTGGGGACGCGCGCTTGGCGCTCGACGAGTCTCTTGGAGATCGACTCGCGTGTTGGCTTGGCCTGACCACTCAGGATGGCGTCCTTATGGGCATCATCGAGCGCAGCCTTGATGTCGGCGAAGGTGAGACCGGAAGCGTCGGCCACCTGGGCCTCCGTCGGCTTCATTCGCCACCGGCGCAGCAGGCGGCTAAGCAGTTCTCGACGCTGCGCGTCCGTCGGCGCGGGCAGTTCGAGCACATCATCGAACCGGCGGAAGAGCGCAGCATCAAGTTCATGGCCGGTGTTCGTCGCGGCGATCAACACACTGTCACTGTTGTCAGCGTCAAGAAGTTGAAGGAAGGTGGTGACGACTCGCTTGACCTCCCCGACTTCGCTGTCGTCAAGGCGAGTTCGCCCGAGAGCGTCGAACTCGTCGAAGAGATACACGCCGCGGAGGCGGGCCGCCTCAGCGAATATGTCTCCTAAGGTGCCACCTGTCTCACCAAGGTACTTACTGAAAACGACCTCCAGACGGACGCGGATCAGCGGCAACCTGAGTTCGCCAGCTAGCGCCGCTGCCGTCATCGTCTTGCCGCAGCCCGGCGGACCATGAAGCAGAAGTCGACGGCGTGGCTTGAGTCCGTGGTCGGCGAGCGCCTGTGCTTGCCGCTGTTCCACGACGTATCGCTCGAGGGAGTCGCGCGTCGGCGGAGTCAGTACCAAGTCCGCGAGCTCCGTGTCGCTGTAGCCGACAGAGAGGATCTGCTCAAGGTTGCGCGGCGCCCGCGCCAACGGAGTGGCTCGCGCCGACGTGTCGGGCCGCGTGCCTTCGATACGCAATTCCCGCAGGCGCTCCGCGAGGCGTCCGTGACCAGCGCGCGACTCGGCGGCGATCACTTGGTTGAGGAGGTTAGAGAACCGTCGGTCGTCACCGCTGTAGTGCGCGCGGACCAACTCGGTCAAGTACTCGGCGTTCGCCATGGTTCACCTCCTCCAGGGTACTCTACGTCCCCTCGCATGATGGATATTATTTTACCACTAGACTGGTCGGATGCATCGACGCGGTAGGCCGACTCGCGAGGCGCGTTCGCGCGAGGATCTGGCGCGTTCAGTTGTGGCCAGACTGAGAGAGGCCCGCGAGGACGCGGGCTTGACTCGGACGCGACTGGCGGACTTGAGCGGGGTCTCCCGACACACGCTCGCAAAGATTGAGCAGGCTGCAGTCACCGATCCGGGATTCACAGTCGTCGCTGCGATTGCGGGCGCGCTTGAACTCCAACTGGACGACCTGCTGCGTCGCGCGAGGGATGCGTCCGAGGACAGTGGGCGTGTCAGCCCCGGGTCGCCCAGTTCGGCAGACAGAATCGGGGGGTGATCGTCAGCGACCTACCTCTGCTTGCCTTACGCCAAGCAAAACGTGAGCAGTTCGTCACACGACGGTCCGCTCGCTCTCCCGAGGTGCCTCATCGCGATCGGCGTCAGCAAGCGGCCATAGTTCTCGCCCAGATCGACGCCGTCACCCAGCAGATCGCGGAAGTTCGCCACGAGCGGCCAGACACCGAGACCTCAGCCATCGTGACTGCGGTAGGGCCAGGGCTCGGAGACCCGATGGTGTCGCGTAAGTTGGTCAGCTCGAGTTCCGGCAGCGAACTGCTGGTCAGCGACGACGGACGCGTGACATTTAGGGTCACCGACAACCTTGGCGGGTTGCGGAAAAAGGTGCTCGCCTACGCCGCGGAGGACACCGCGAAAGGCAATCCGCGCTTTCGAGACCCCATCGCGCGCATCGACGAAGTGACCTTGGCATCGATTGCTGACCTAAGTCTCGGCGAGATCCGCAACGACGTCCCTGACGACGACCTAGTCTGGGTTGAAATCTGGACCCGCGGCGGTGCGCGACTTAGCTCCGAGGAGCAGCGGTCGATCGATGCGGCGGTCATGGCCTTCGCGTCCTTGACAGAGAATCGCGCCGCTGCGGTTCCTGTCTTTAGAGGGCCAGAACGAGACGTGCACGTTCTGCAAGCGAGCGGGGCCGCGCTGAAGGCGCTGCCGGCGCTCCTCCCAGACGCAGCCGAGGTGCACCTTGCGCCGACCGTCTTTCCGATCGTCCTCGCCGAAGCGCAGGACGCCGCAGGCGAGTTGGCGGAGGTGGATCCCCCGCCGGAGGGCGCGATCGTCGTCGCGGTCCACGACAGCGGTATCGACTCAACCCATCCCTATATCAGCCCTATTCTCGTGGGCGCAGGCAGTGTCGTGCCCGGCGTTCTCGGCTCAGCCGACACTGATGGCCACGGAACTCAAATGGCAGGTGTCGTTGCATACTCGGCGCTCGCCGACGGCATCTCGGGCGGAATCCTCCACGCTGACGCATGGCTCGTCGCGATGCGGCTCCTCGAAACGGCGGCTGATGCTGGAGGGGACCCCGAGCGGGGGGTCCTATGGGCCGAGCGGACCGCCGAATCTGTGGACGTCGCCGAGAGCCTTTCAGGTGACCGTCCGGTCGTGCACAACATCAGCATCGGCGCGGACATCCCGGCCGTTGGGAAGACCGATCGCACCTCGTGGTCGGTCGCGGCCGACGTGCTCGCCTGGAACGGTGGTCGCGGACGGCTTCTGGTCGTCGCCAGTGGTAACGCCGACACCATGACCGACCCTGCTGACTATCCGTACGTCAACCTCGGGCCGCCGCACCTCCAGCAGCCCGGCCAGGCATGGAATGTCCTTACCGTCGGCGGGTACACCGCGCTTGAAACCCTGACAGCGGAAGACGCCGCGATGGGGTACCCGACGCCCTTGGCGGCGGCCGGTCAGCTGAGTCCTCATAGGGCTCTTCCGGAATGAGGGTGTAGAGGCGGTGTCGGCCGGGCGCCCAGCGCGAAGTGGCGTGTCGGGGGCCGGGTAGGGGTCGAGGTCTTCCGATGATGGGGGTTCCTACGCCAACCCATCGGGAAGACCTCGACGTGTCTGACGCTACCTTCGCTCGCCCTGACCTGACCACGTTCGCACGCCTGGACGAGCTCGGCCTCGAAGTCATCGGGCAGCGGCTCGAGCCGGATCGCGCGGTCCTGGCATGCCGAGTCGTGGAGCCCGATGAGTGGTGCCGGCGCTGCGGCTGCGAGGGCGTCGCGCGTGACACCGTCACCCGTGAGCTCGCGCACGAGCCGCTGGGTTGGCGGCCCACGACGCTGCTGCTCACCGTGCGCCGCTACCGGTGCACCGGGTGCGGACATGTCTGGCGCCAAGACACCGGTGCGGCGGCCGAGCCGCGAGCCAAGCTCTCGCGCCGGGCTCTGCGGTGGGCGCTGGAGGGCATCGTGTGCCAGCACCTGAGCGTGGCCCGCATCGCCGAGGCGTTGGCGGTCTCGTGGGACACCGCCAACGCCGCGGTGCTGGCCGAAGGGCGCCGAGTCCTGATCGAGGACCCGACCCGGTTCGACGGCGTGAGGGCTATCGGTGTCGACGAACACGTGTGGCGCCACACCCGCCGCGGGGACAAGTACGTCACCGTCATCATCGACCTCACCGGCATCCGCGACGGGACCGGCCCCTCCCGGCTGCTCGACATGGTTGAGGGCCGCTCCAAGCAGGCGTTCAAGACTTGGCTCGCCGACCGCCCGCAGGCCTGGCGCGACGGCGTCGAAGTCGTCGCGATGGACGGCTTCACCGGGTTCAAGACGGCGACCGTCGAAGAGCTACCTGAAGCCGTCGCGGTCATGGACCCCTTCCACGTCGTCCGCCTGGCCGGGGACGCTCTGGACCAGTGCCGCCGCCGCGTCCAGCAAGACATCCATGGCCACCGCGGCCGCAAAGGCGACCCGCTCTACGCCGCCCGCCGCACCCTGCACACCGGCGCCGACCTGCTCACCCAGAAGCAGACCACGCGGATCGAGGCGCTGTTCACCGGTGAGGACCACGTCCAAGTAGAGGTCACCTGGGCCGTCTACCAGCGCATGATCTCCGCCTACCGCGAGCCCGACCGGGCCAAAGCACGTGACCTGATGACCCGCCTGATCGACTCCCTGAGCGGCGGTGTCCCGGCGCCCATGACCGAGCTCCGCACCCTCGGCCGCACGCTCAAGCGTCGCGCCGCCGACGTCCTGGCCTACTTCGATCGCCCCGGCACGTCCAACGGCCCCACCGAAGCCATGAACGGACGCCTCGAGCACCTACGCGGGTCCGCCCTCGGCTTCCGCAATCTCACGAACTACATCGCCCGATCACTCCTCGAGGTCGGCGGATTCAGACCTCGACTACACCCTGGATTCGGATGAGCCCCTCATAGCCGCACAGCCGCCGTCGCGAACAGTCCGATCAAGCCAGACATCGTGATGGAGGCTGGCAATACCGCCCCTGGCGGCGGTCTGGAGAACCCCGATGCCCAAGGTCTTAGCATTCTGACGCTCCGGTCAACCGGTGGAGGGTCGGGAAACCTTCTGCGGAGGACTTACAAGACGAGTCCTGCTGCGGCGGCTGCATCGAACGCCCTTGCCCAGATCGCGTCAGCGCACCCTTCCCTCTCGCCCGCGACGTGGCGAGCCTTGCTTGTGCACACCGCTAGATGGCCCGACGCCGCCGTCGCCCAGTTCCCCGATCAGCGCGATCTATTGCGCTCGTTCGGGTATGGCGTTCCGAAGGTCGAGCACGCAATGGCGAGTGCGTCGAATCGACCTGTCATGATTTACGAAGGCGCCCTGAAGCCAAGTCAGCGCACAGGTACGAAGCCCGACCGACGGGCCGACTTCATCGAGATCCCATTTCCCGAAGATGAACTGCACGCGATCGGCGAATCCGATGTCGAACTCGCCGTGACTCTCTCGTACTTCGCGGAGCCGACCGACAACCTGACGCGACGGGCGTATGCGGGAGGACGCCTCCGATGGGACCTCCAAGGCCCGACTGAAACGGCCGACGGATTTCGCGCTCGCATCAACCGCGTCGTTCACGATCAAGGGATCACTCCTGGATCCGGCTCCTATCCGTGGAGGATCCCAGCTGACGTGCGTTCTCGCGGCACGCTTCAGCACGACCACACATCTGTGCCTGCCGCCGACATCGCCGGCAGCCGACTCCTTGCCGTCTATCCCGTGCTCGGCTGGTGGGAAGACGCACGGGAGTTGTATGGCAAAGATCTGCCCTACTCTGTGGTCGTCAGTGTGGACCTCGGTGAAGCCGATCTCGACGTCCACACGCTCATAGCCGCGGCCCTGCTTCCTGTCGCAGTTCCGGTTCGCCATTCGCGCTGATCCGATGCGTTGCAGCGGACGCGCCTGCGGCGTCGGAGAGGGTTCGATGGTTGTCCGGTTTGGCTTACTTTACAAAGGGCCGCGAAGTTCTGAGACCTCGACGCGCGTCTCTTTGGCAGAGACTGCCGCAGGAGCGACCGCGCCGGCCGTTGAGGAAGCCTCAACGGCCACGCCCGCTAAAGACCTGCCCCAGCCCACGCTCGTGCTCGTGCTCGTGCTCGTGCTCGTGCTCGTGCTCGTGCTCGTGCTCGTGCTCGTGCTCGTGCTCGTGCTCGTGCTCGTGCTCGTGGGACGGTCCCTTGAAACTCGTCCAGCGATCGGTCAGCGCAGCTGTCCGAACGCTCGTGTTGGCCTCGAACAAGCGGGCACGCGGTCGGCACGGCGATCACGGCACCCATGCGTTCGGTGCGCGCAGTAGCGGCCGGCAACGGCCCGCGTTGTACTGGATCGCTCAGTTGCCCGACAACTTGAGTAGCCGACGCGGTGCGCTCACTTTCCCGCAGCGAGGGCGGCGGCTGCGGCGTCGTAGCGGTCGAGCACGATTGAGGTGAGCCGGGGGTCCGCGCCCAGGGGTGCCGTGACGACGTTGGCGCCGGCCTCCAGCACACGGTCGTAGAAGTACCCCGGCGCGAGCAGGTACGCGGCGACCACGACCCGGGGCGCGGCCGCGTCCCCGTCCCGCTGCTCCGGGCGCGCCGCGCCGGCGAGGGCGGCACGCGCTGCGGTGACGGCGTCGGGCACCGAGGGTTGTGCCTTGGCGCCGTAACCCACAGTGACCGGCCCCGGGTGCCGCTTGCGGAGCCCGGCGGCGACCTTCTCGACGTCGCGGGCGGCGCCGCTGCGGCTCGACCCGGCGGCGGCGACCACAACGGCGTCGTGCGGTCGCACCCCGGCCTCCTCGAGTCGGTGCGCGAGGAGGTCGACGAGGCGATGGTCAGGCCCAAGCGCCGGGGTGGCCACCGCCCGGCTGGCAGGTCCGTCACGGTCCGCGACCGCCGCGGCGATGTCCACCTCGACGTGGTACCCGCCCGAGAGCAGCAGCGGCACGACCACCGCACCCCCCGAGCCCCTGTCCGACGTCACCACCGAGGTCACGACGTCCGCCACCTCGGGCTGCTGCACGTCCACGAAGGCCTCCCGCACGTCCAACCCGGGACGCGCCGCGCGGACGTCGTCGAGGATGCTGCGGACGACCTGCCGGCCGGTGGGGTCGTTGGTGCCGTGCGAGCACCCGATGAGCACGGGGGCGCTTCCCGGCCGTGAGCGCTCGGGTGCAGGCGCGGCCGCGATGTGGGTGGTCATGTGAGCTCCAGTCGGTAGCCGCGCTTGACGACGGTCCGCACGAGGTCGCGCCGTCCGGCCGCCTCCCGCAGGCGGGCGACGGCGACCTCCGCGGCGTGGGGGTCGCTGGACTCCCCGGGCAGAGCAGCGAGCAGCTCGTCGCGAGTGACGACCTCACCGTGCCGCGAGGCGAGGAGCCGGAGCACCTCGAGAGAGCTCGGCGAGAGCGGGAGGACGACGCCGTCGAGCACGGCGACGCGCGAGCGGATCTGTAGCGGCCCCGCGACGGTCGCGAGCGCCACGGTCTCGGCGTGCTCGTAGTGGGCGACGAGGCTGCGGACGAGGGCGCCGAGGCGTCCCCGGTCGGGCTGCAGCGGCGTGACGCCGCGCCGCTCCAGCGGCCGCGCGGTCACCGGACCGACTGCTGCAGCGACCATCGCGCCGTCGCGGAAGCGGGCGAGGACCGCGTCACCGACACCGTGGGCCTCGGCGGCGCTGAGCCACGCCTCGGCGCCGGGCGCGGACGTGAAGACGACGGCGTCGATCTCGCCGGCCGCCGCGGACAGCACCGAGGTGTGCAGCGCATCGGGGTCCGGCGGAGGGCCCCAGCGGTACACGACGAGGGCGGCGACCTCGGCCCCGGCCTCGGTCAGCGCGGCGTCGAGCCCGTCGGCGCCGGCCCCGTGGTGCTGGACCGCGATCCGCAGGCCCCGTACGCCCTCCCCGAGGAGAAGGTCGGCGATCTCGGCAGAGCTCTCCGACTCCGCCACCCAGTCCGCCGTGAGGCCGGCCGCCTGGATCGCTCCCCTGGCCTTGGGACCGCGGGCGACAATCCGTGCCCCCGCCAGGACCTGGACCAACGCATCCGCGATCCCGTGGGCGTCCGCGGCCTCGACCCAGGCCCGGAAGCCGATCCCCGTCGTCACGACCACGGTGTCGGGCGGGCGGGCGATGAGCTCCCGCGTGGCGGCGAGGAGCCGGTCGTCGTCGACGTGGGGAATCATGCTCAGGGCCGGGGCGTGCCGGACCTCGGCGCCGCGGCGGGCGAGCGCGGCCGCCAGCTCCTCCTTGCGCCGGTCGGCCGTGACGAGGACGGTGCAGCCGGCCATGACCTGCCGCAGCGCGTGCTCCGCGGCGAGGGGCGCGGGCGGCGCGACGCTCACGCGATCAGCTCCCGGGACAGCCGCTGCTCGGCCTCCCGTGACAGCCGCTGCTCGGCGGCAACCTCCCCGACGACGATGACGGCCGGTGACCGGACCCCGACCTCGGCGGCGCGCCGCGCGAGGTCGCGCAGCACGGTCCGGGTGACCCGCTGCCGCGGCGTCGAGCCGTTCTCGACGACGGCGACCGGCAGGTCGGGGTCGGCGCCGGCGCCCTGGAGCTGGGCGGTGAGACGAGGCAGCTGGGCCACACCCATGAGGATGACGAGCGTCGTCGCCCGGTCTCGCACGGAGACGAGGGCACCCTCGTCGAGCCCGTCGTGGCCGCTGACGACGTGGAAGGCGGTGGCCGTGCCGCGATGGGTGAGCGGGATGCCGGCGAGCGCCGGCACGCTGAGCGCGCTCGAGACCCCGGGGACGACCTCGACGGGGATCCCGGCCGCTTGGCACGCGGCGACCTCCTCCCCGCCGCGCCCGAAGACGAAGGAGTCCCCACCCTTGAGCCGCACGACCCGCCGCCCGCGCCGCGCCTGGGCGACGAGGATCGCGTTGATCTCCTCCTGCGGGACCGGGTGGTGCCCGGGCGTCTTGCCGACGTAGACGACCTCGACGTCGGGGGCGAGCTCGTCGAGCACCTCGACCGGGCCGAGGCGGTCGACGACGACGACGTCGGCCTCGGCGAGGGCTCGCCGGCCACGCACGGTGAGCAGGTCGACGGCGCCCGGGCCTCCCCCGACGAGGACGACGGAGCCGGGACCGGGGTGACGCCGTCGTCGTCCGTCGATGCCGCCGCCGCGGAGCAGCTCGGCGACGGTGTCGTGCACGACACGGCGCGGGTCGGCGCCCGGCGCGTCCCCCGCCGGCGACCGCGAGTCGGTGACGACCCCGACGATGACATCGCCGGTCCGCGTGGTCGCGGCGGTGCGGGCCGTGCCGCCGGGCGTGGCGGTGACGCACCACGTGCGGCGGGACGCCGCCCACCCGGCGAGCGCCTCGTTGACGGCCGCGTCGTCGGAGGCCGCCAGGACCAGCCACGCGTCGTCGAGGTCGGTCTCGGCGACCTCGCGGGCGAGCCAGGTGACGCCGTCGTCGAGGAGGAGCTGCGCCAGCTCGGCGCACACCCGGGGCGCGACGAGGCGGACGAGCGCGCCGTCCTCGAGCATGGCGCGCACCCGCCGCGCGGCGACAGGCCCACCGCCGGCGACGAGCACCGTCCGGCCCGCCAGCTCGATGCCGAGGAGCGTCGTCATCGCGCCACCTCCCGCGCGGGCGGCTCGGGAGCCGCGACGTGGACGACGCCGTCGCGCACGAGGACGGGCCACGTCACCAGGTCGCCGTCGCCGTCGAGCGGTGTGCGCCCGGCCGGGTCGAGGCAGCGGCCGGTGGACAGCTCGAACACCTGCTTGTACATGGGGCTCGCGACGGTCGGGACCCCGCCGCGCGTCCCGACGATCCCGCGGGACATGACGTTGGCGCCGCAGTAGGGGTCGCGCTGCTGGACCGCGTGGACCGTGTCGTCGGGCAGCCGGAACAGGGCGACCTGCGTGCCGCCGACGAGGGCGGCTGCGCCGCGCTCGACGAGCAGGTCCTCGAGCCGGCACACCCGCTCCCAGGCGGTGTCGACGAGGGGCTGGGCGTGGGACAGGGCGCTCATCTGTGTACCTCCAGGGTCGGGCCGGCGATGACGGTGGCGGTGTCGGCGGGCGTCGCCGGGCGGATCTGGCCGCGTTCGACGACGTAGGCGAGGTCGGGGTCGGGCTCGGAGGGCGCGTTGACGAACGAGCCGAAGCGGCGCAGCTTGTCGGGGTCCTCGAGCACCGCCTTCCACTCGTCCTCGTAGGCGTCGACGTGCCGGGCCATGGCGGCGTCGAGGTCGGCGCCGATCCCGAGGGAGTCCTCGACGATCACCTCGCGGATGGCCTCGAGGCCGCCCTCGTAGTCCGCGACCCAGGCGGCGGTGCGCTGCAGGCGGTCGGCGGTGCGGATGTAGTACATGAGGAACCGGTCGATAGTCCGAAGGAGCTCCTCGGAGGTGAGGTCCTCCGCGAGGAGCTGCGCGTGCCGCGGGGTGAAGCCGCCGTTGCCGCCGACGTACACGTTCCAGCCCTTGTCGGTCGCGATGACGCCGACGTCCTTGCCGCGTGCCTCGGCGCACTCGCGCGCGCAGCCCGACACCCCGAGCTTGAGCTTGTGCGGCGAGCGCAGGCCGCGGTAGCGCAGCTCGAGCTCGACCGCCATGCCCACGGAGTCCTGGACGCCGAAGCGGCACCACGTGGACCCGACGCAGGACTTCACCGTGCGCAGCGACTTGCCGTAGGCGTGGCCGGACTCGAAGCCGTGGTCGACCAGCCGGCGCCAGATCTCGGGGAGCTGCTCGATACGAGCGCCGAACATGTCGATCCGCTGACCGCCGGTGATCTTCGTGTACAAGCCGAAGTCCTTGGCCACCTGGCCGATGACGAGCAGCCCGTCCGGGGTGATCTCCCCGCCGGGGATCCGCGGGACGACCGAGTAGGTGCCGTCCTTCTGGATGTTCGCCAGCACGTGGTCGTTGGTGTCCTGCAGCGCCGCCTGCTCGCCGTCGAGGATGTGGCCGTTGCCGAGCGAGGCGAGGATCGAGGCGACGACGGGCTTGCAGATGTCGCAGCCGCGTCCGCCGTCGCCGAAGCGCCCGATGATCTCGCTGAAGGTGTGGAGGTCGGCGACCCGGACGGCGTCGAAGAGCTGGGCGCGGGAGAGCTCGAAGTGCTCGCACAGCGCGGTGGAGACCTCGATGCCGGCCCGCTCGAGCTCCGTCGTCGTGATCTTCTTGACGAGCGGGAGGCAGGAGCCGCAGGAGGTGCCGGCCCTCGTGCACGCCTTGACGCCCGCGACGTCGGTGCAGCCGTGCTCGGTGACGGCGCCGCGGATCGTGCCGGCGCTGACGTTGTTGCACGAGCAGACGGTCGCGTCGTCGGGCAGCTCGAGTGCCGGGGCGGTCCCGGCACCCTGCGGCAGGAGGAACAGGCCCGGGTCACCGGGCAGCTCCGCGCCGAGCATGGGGCGCAGCGTCGCGTAGGCGCTCGCGTCGCCGACGAACACGCCCCCGAGCAGGGTGCGCGCGTCGTCGGACAGGACGAGCTTCTTGTAGATGCCGGCGACGGGGTCGGCGTGGACGAGCTCCATCGCCCCCTCGGTGCGCGCGAAGACGTCACCGAAGCTCGCGACGTCGACCCCCTGCAGCTTGAGCTTCGTCGCGGTGTCGGCGCCGGGGAACGTCGCCTCCCCGCCAAGAAGGCGGTCGGCGACGACCTCCGCCATGGCGTAGCCGGGGGCGACGAGACCGATGCACCGGCCCTCGATGCACGCGACCTCCCCGACCGCCCACACGTGCTCGTCCTCGGTCCGGCACGCGAGGTCGACGACGGCGCCGCCCCGCTCCCCCACCGGCAGGCCGCTGGCGCGGACGAGCTCGTCACGCGGCCGCACGCCCGTGGCGAGGACGACGACGTCGACGTCCAGGCGCCCGCCGTCGGCGAAGTCGAGCCGCCCGACGTCCCCGGTGCGCCGGGAGGCCACCATCGCGCTGGTCGCGGTCTCGCAGCGGACGGCGATGCCCATGTCGTTGATGAGCCGCTTGAGCGCCTGCCCACCGCCGAGGTCGATCTGCGCGTCCATGAGGTGCGTGCCGAACTGGATCACCGTGGCCTGCGCACCGAGCGCCTTGAGCGCTCCCGCCGCCTCGAGCCCGAGGAGCCCGCCGCCGATGACGGCGCCTCGCACGGGGCGCTCCCACCCGGCCTTGGTGGTGACCCGCTTCCGCTCGACCCAGGAGCTGAGGGCGGCGAGGTCATCGATGGTGCGGTAGACGAAGACGCCGGGCAGGTCGGTGCCACGGACCGGCGGCCTGGCGGCTGAGGAGCCGGTGGCGAGCACGAGCTCGTCGTAGCCGTGGACGCGGCCGAAGCGGTCGGTGACCGTGCGCGCCTCCCGGTCGATCGCGGTGACGGCGCAGTCGTGGTGAAGCGTGACGAGCTCGTCGTCCCACAGCGCCGGGTCGCCCAGCGTCAGTTCCTCGGGGTTGCGGGCCGAGAAGTAGCTCGTGAGCGCGACGCGGTCGTACGGCGCGCGGGGCTCCTCGGCGAACACCGTGATGCGCCAGGTCCCGGCGTGGTCGCGGTCGCGCACCGCCTCGACGAGCCGCTGGGCGACCATGCCGCCGCCGACGACGACGAGGTGCCGGGTGTCGCGCCCGGCGGGAGCGGTCTGGGGTCCGGTCACGGCGATCTCCTGACATGTGGTGGGGCGAGTCAGCCTCGCCCCGTCCGGTTCGGGTGTGGGTCCGGGACGGTACTCACGACGCTACGGAGCCGTGGTTTCCCGGCCGTTCCGCGCTTGTTGCGGGCAGGTAAATGCTGTTTCACGAGCGTTGCGGGCTCGGTGAGAGGGCGGGGCTGCCGGGCATCACGTCCTCGCTCGGGTCCGCTGCCGCCAGCCAGTCCGCGATGCCGCAGACCACGTCCCTGCACCCGCCGCACCCGGTCGTGGCGCGGGTCCCCCGGGCGAGCTCGTCGGCGCTCCGCGCCCCGTCGTGCCAGCACGCGACGAGGTCGCCCTTGGTCACGCCGTTGCAGTGGCACACGGTGGTCCGGTCGGGCATGTGGGTCGGGGTCGCCGCCTGGACCGGGGCGGGTGCCACCGGCCGCAGCAGCAGGTGGGCCGGGTCCGCCGGGACGGGGACGCGGCGGGTGTACGTCGCGGTGAGGTCGGCGCCCACGTCCGGTGCACCGACGCACGTCGCCCCGACGAGGAACCCGTCGGCGACCACGACCCGGACGTATCGCCCGGACGCCGGGTCGCTCAGCGTCAGCGAGCGGTGGCCCGGTTCCCGGCCCGACGCCCCCATCGTCACGATCTCCAGGCCGGCCGCCTTGACGCGGACGACGTCGGTGCCCGTGACGCGTGGGTTCCCCGCGGCCCCTCCAGGTTGCGGGTCGTGCGGACGCACGACGGCGCTCGTCGCCAGCCGCAGCGCCATGCTGGGCCGGTCCGCGTCGCCCGCCGACGCGGGGCGACCGGAAAGGCGGCCCGCGGTCGCGCCCTCGTCCGGCCGGGCTACCGCTGCGAGCGCCTCGGCGAGACGCCGCGACTGGTCCCACCCCTGCGCGATGAGGCCGGTGCCGCCCTCGGGCGGCTGTGCGCAGTCGCCGATCGCGAAGACGCGCGGGTCGTCCGGGCTGGCGAGGTCCTCGCCCACGACCACGCCCCGGTCGACCCTCAGCCTCGCGGCCCGCGCCAGTCCTGTCTCGGGGACGGTGCCGCACGCGAGCACGACGAGGTCGGCCCCGACGTCCACGACGCGGGTCCCGGCCGTCGGGTCGTCGGGCGTGTGGACCTCGACACCGCAGGCCCGCCCGTGCTGGTCGACGCGGACCCGCTCGGTGCGCGCCCTCGTCCACGTGCGCACCCCGAGGCGGGCCAGGCTCGCCTCGACGACGCGCCCGGCGTCGGTGTCGAGCTGGCGGTCCATCGGGCTCGCCCCGCCGTGCACGACGCTTACGGGGACACCGCGGTGCGCCAGCCCGCACGCCACCTCGAGGCCGAGCACACCCGCGCCGATGACGACGGCGTGCCGAGCGTTGGCCGCGGCGGCGACGATCCCGCGTGCGTCGTCGAGCGTGCGCAGGGCGTGCACGCCCCGCGGGAAGCCCCCCGCCCTGTCGGTGATGCCGCGGATGTCGGGGACGCGGGCCGCGGCGCCGGTCGCGAGGACGACCGCGTCGTAGGGGTAGGCGCCGTCGGCGGTGATGACCCGCCGCGAGGAGCGGTCGATGGCGATGGCCTCGGTGCCGCGGCGCACCGCCACGCGCTCGTCGTCCGCGCCGGGCAGACCGATCGCCGCGAGCTCGACCTTCCCGGCGACGACCTCGCTGAGCAGGACTCGGTTGTAGGGCTCGTACTCCTCGGCGCCGAGCACGGTGATCTCGGCTGCGCCCGCCTCGTCGTCGCTCAGCCGCGCGACGAGGTCGCTCGCGAACCGGGAGCCGACCATGCCGTTGCCGACGACAACGACGCGCCTCATGCGACCACCTCCGCGCTGCGCACGTCCACCGCGCACACCTTGAACTCGGGCATGCCGGAGACCGGGTCGGTCGCGTCGGTCGTCACCCGGTTGACGCTGCCGGCACCGCCCCAGTGGAAGGGCATGAACACCGTGTCGGGGCGGATGCGGTCGGTCCAGCGGGCCGCGGCCTCGACGTGGCCGCGGCGCGAGGTCAGCCGCACCCGATCCCCGTCGGCGATCCCGAGGCGGACGCCGAGCACCGGGTGCAGCTCGACGAACGGCGCGGCCACCGCACGGTCGAGCTCGGGCACCCGACGGGTCTGCGCGCCCGACTGGTAGTGCTGCAGCACGCGGCCGGTGACGAGGTACACCGGGGCATCGGCGCGGACGTCGTCGCTCGGGCCGACGTGGTCGACGGCGACCATGCGCGCGCGCCCGTCCGGCGTCGGGAACCGGTCGAGGAAGAGGCGCGGCGTGCCGGGATAGGGCGCGTCGTCGGTCGCGGGGACGGGCCAGAAGAGGCCCGGGCCGCCGGCTGCCTCGTCCGCGTCGAGCCGGGCGTGGCTGAGGCCGGAGTAGTCGGCGGGGCCACCCGCGGACGCGCGCGCGAGCTCGTCGAACACGGCGGCAGGCTCGGTGGGGAACGCGACGGGGGAGCCGAGGCGGCGGGCGAGCTCGGCGAGGACCCACAGCTCAGAGCGCGCCTCCCCCGGCGGCGGCTGCGTCACCTGGCGCCGCCGGATGACGCGCCCTTCGAGCGAGGTCATGGTCCCCTCCTCCTCGGCCCACTGGGTGACCGGCAGGACGACGTCGGCGAGCAGGGCGGTCTCGGAGGGCACGATGTCGCACACGACGAGCAGGTCGAGCGCCCGCAGGTTCGCCTCCACCCGGCCCGCGTCTGGCGCACTGACGACGACGTTCGAGCCGTGGACGAGCAGCGCCCGCGGGCGGCCGTCCTCCGCGTAGGTCCGTCCGGCCTCGTGCGCGCCGAGGGAGCGCAGGAGCTCGACGGCGGGGCGGCCGGGGCCCGGGATCGAGGCGGGGTCGACGCCCCAGACCGCGGCGACGTGGGCGCGCGCGGCGGGATCGTCGATCCTCCGGTAGCCGGGGAGCTGGTCGGCTTTCTGGCCGTGCTCACGCCCACCCTGCCCGTTGCCCTGGCCGGTGATCGCGCCGTAGCCCGACCCCTCGCGCCCGGGGAGGCCGAGCGCGAGGGCCAGGTTGATCGCGGCGGTCACGGTCG
Source organism: Georgenia phoenicis (assembly GCF_047302425.1). Classification (NCBI taxonomy): domain Bacteria; kingdom Bacillati; phylum Actinomycetota; class Actinomycetes; order Allobogoriellales; family Allobogoriellaceae; genus Georgenia; species Georgenia phoenicis. Next base: position 2,607,238 of record NZ_CP154855.1, read on the forward strand.
CCGTGCCCTGCGTCGACTGCTCGACGCCGCGGCCGGTGAGCACGTAGGCGCCCGCGCCGCCCCGGGCGGGCGACGCCGCGGCGAGGAGCCGCGCGACCTGGCGCAGGCGGCCGGCGGGCACGCCGCACACCGTCTCCGCCCGCTCGGGCCACCACGCGGCCACGGAGCGCCGCACGTCACCGAAGCCGGTGGTGCGCGCCGTCACGAACTCCATGTCGAGGAGCCCCTCGGCGATGACGACGTGCAGCAGCGCGAGGAGCACGACGAGGTCCGTGCCGGGGACCGGCTGCAGGTGCACGCCGGCGTCCTCGGCTCCCGGCTCACCCGTGAGCGCCGCCGTGGCGCCGCGCCGCGGGTCGACGACGACGAGCCCGCCGCGCGAGCGCACACCGGCGAGGTGCTGCACCGACGGCGGCATGGTCTCGGCGAGGTTGGAGCCGAGCAGGAGGACGGCGTCGGCGCCGGCGAGGTCGCTGAGCGGGAAGGGCAGCCCGCGGTCGACGCCGAACGCCCGGTTCGCCCCGGCAGCAGCAGAGGCCATGCAGAACCGGCCGTTGTAGTCGATGTTCGCGGTGCGCAGCACGGTCCGGGCGAACTTGCCCAGCGTGTAGGCCTTCTCGTTGGTGAGGCCGCCGCCGCCGAAGACGGCCACCGCGTCGCGGCCGTGGGTCTCCTGGATGCTCGCCACCGAGCGGGCGACGACGTCGAGGGCCTCGTCCCAGCTCGCCGGGTGGAGCTCGCCGTCGGCGCCCCGCAGCAGGGGCGTCGTCAGGCGGTCGGGGGCGCGGAGCACCGCCGCGCTCGTCCAGCCCTTCTGGCACAGTCCGCCCCGGTTGGTGGGGAACTGCCGCGGCGTGACGTCCACGGGGCGGCCGGGCTCGGCCGTGAGCGTCATGGCGCACTGGAGCGCGCAGTACGGGCAGTGGGTCGCTGCGGCGGAGGCCGGCGCAGTGGGCGTGGCCGGCGTGGCGGTCGTCGTCGTCATGGGCGTCCCCTCAGATGCGCGCGGAGGCGAGGGCCGCGCCCCTGCGGCCGTAGACGGACCACGCGACGAGCGCCATGACGGCGTAGACGGCGACGAAGGTCCACAGCGCCGGTACGAGCGAGCCGGCAAGGCCGGTCGAGGCGGCGAAGCCGCGGGGGATGAGGAAGCCGCCGAAGGCACCCACTGCCCCGGCGATGCCGATGCAGCCGGCGGCCGCCCGCTGGGCGCGGGCCCGGGCCGCGGCGTCGTCGCCGTCGGCCGCGGCCCGGAAGATCGCGGGGATCATCCGGTAGGTCGAGCCGTTGCCGATCCCGGTGGCGACGAACAGGACGAGGAAGGAGCCGAGGAAGAGCCCGAAGCTGTCCCGCTCGAGCGCCTGGATCGCCCCGACGGCCCCGGCCGCCATCGTGACGTAGGCGGCGATCGTCACCCGGGTGCCACCGACACGGTCGGCGACCACGCCGCCGAGCGGACGGCTCACCGAGCCGACGAGCGCGCCGAGGAAGGCGACGGAGACGCCTGCCCCGGGGAACTGGCTGCCCAGGAGCATCGGGAACGCCCCGGCGTAGCCGATGAACGAGCCGAAGGTGCCGATGTAGAGGAAGGAGACGATCCACGTGTGCCGGCAGCGCGCGGCCGCTGCGAAGGACCGGGGGTCGGCCCGCGCCGTCGTGAGGTTGTCCATGCCGCGCCAGGCGAGGACCGCGGCGAGGAGGACGAGGGGCACCATCATGAGGCCCGCTCGCTCCAGCGAGACGCCCGCACCGACGGTGATGACCACGGGCACCGCGAGCTGGACCGCGGCCGTCCCGAGGTTCCCGCCCGCCGCGTTGAGGCCCAGCGCCTTGCCCTTCTCCCGCTCGGGGAAGAAGAAGGAGATGTTGGCCATCGAGGAGGCGAAGTTGCCGCCGCCGAGGCCCGCGAGCGCCGCGACGGCCAGGAGGACGCCGAAGCCGGTGTCGGGCCGCTGGACGACGACGGCGAGGGCCACTGTTGGCAGCAGGAGGAGGAGCGCGGAGACGACCGTCCAGTTGCGGCCGCCGAACAGCGGCACGGCGAAGGTGTAGGGGATGCGCAGCGTGGCGCCGACGAGGCTCGGCACGGCGACGAGCCAGAACTGCTGGTCGACGGTCAGCGCGAAGCCCGCGGCCGGGAGCTGGGGCACGACGATCGACCACAGCGCCCAGACGGCGAAGCCGAGGAACTCGGCGAGGATCGAGATCCACAGGTTGCGGAAGGCGACCCGGCGTCCGCCGTCGCGCCAGAAGGTCGGGTCCTCGGGGTCCCAGTGGTCGATCCACCGCCCGGAGCGGCGGGCGGCGGGCGCCGCGGGGCGGGCGGGCGTGTCGCGCGGCGCTGACCGCTCGCCAGCGGGTGGCTTCGTGGGTGCGGACATCGCGGCTCCCCCTCGTCGTTCCGGTCGGTACCGGGCAGACGCTAGGGAGGCCGTGTTTCGTCAGGCGGCGCGGGCGGTGAACCGTGCGTTAGGAAGTTCGCACACGCGGGTGGGTGACGCTGTGAGGGGCGGGCGCCTGCCTCAGCGGGCGCCGGCGCCCAGGTGCTCGCGGAGGTCGGCGTCGATGCTGCGGGCCCAGGCCCGGATGGCGTCCCAGTCGCGCAGGTCGCCCTCGGGCGCCTTGGTGAGGCGGGTGACCGAGCGCTCGCGCAGGGAGAGCACCGAGGAGTCGATGCGGCCGTTGAAGACGGTGGCGCCTACGGGGTCGACGCCCTCGAGCACCTTCGCCTCGATGCGGAGCGGGTCGTCGGCCTCGGCACCGGCCAGTCCCACGGAGAAGACCCACGTGGGCGCGGCCGCGAGCGCCGCGGCGTTGCGCTCGGCGAACTCGCGGGCCGGGGCCATCCACCGCGACATGTAGACGGCGGAGCCGAGGACCACGACCTCGGCGTCACCGATCTCGGCGCTCTCGAGCGGTTCCCTCCGCACGGCGTGGCCGAGGGACTCGAGCTGGGCGCCGATCGCGTCGGCGACCTCGGCGGTCGAGGAGTGCTTGGATGCGGCGACGACGAGGATGCGCATGCCTCCACCCTGCTCCGCCCGGCGGGCTGGATCGAGGGACTTTCGTCCGGTTCTACCGATGCACCCGCAGCTCGTGCTCCCGGCCGAGGAACGCGCCGTAGCGCGCGGCCGCGTCCTCGAGGGCCGCCTCGTCGCTCGCCGTGAGCGGCCGGTAGGGCACGACGTCGAAGCGGACGCGGGTGCCGACCGTGCGCCGCATGCTGCCGACGAGCTGGGCGTCGACGAGCGCGATGCCGATCGCCGTCTCCCGCCCGCGCGGGACGACGCCCGCGACGTCGAGCACCATGCGGCTGTCCTGGTAGCCCCGGTAGGTCTCGTCGACCAGCTGGAGCAGGTGGCCGGCGGGCTCCTGCGGCCCGGTCGGAGGCTCGCCCGGCGCGTGCCAGTACGTCCGGCCGTCGTGCGCGAAGGTGTCCAGCTGCTCACGGGCGTGCTCGAGACCGCGGCGCGCGTCGGTGAGGGTGAGGGTGGCCCAGTAGGCGAGGTCGCGCTCGGTGGCCGGTCCGTGGCCGACGACGTAGCGCCGGGCGAGCTCGGCGAGCGCCTCGTCGCGGCCTCGGCGCCGTCGCTCCCCCACCCGCTCGGCGAGGAGGGCGTAGGTGTGGGCGCCGTCGCGCTCCCGGCCGCTGCACACGAGCCGGTCGAGCTCGAGGAGACCCAGGAGCAGCATCATGACCTGGCCGGACGCGACGAGCCCGCGCTCGGCGAGAGCAGCGGCGAGCTGCCCGCGGTCCTGGTCGGGGCGCTGCGCCAGCTCCTCGCACACCGTGGTGGCCGCGAGGTCGAGCCCGGCGGAGCTCCAGCCGTGCAGCTCGGTGAGCTGCCGGAGGACCACGGGACGCACCCGCGGCGCGGTGAGCTCGAGGAGCCATCCGACGTCGTCCGCGGTGACGAAGTGCCACGTCGGCCGCAGGACGTGGGTGCGGACGACGGCGCCCTCGGCCAGCAGCCTGTCGAGCTCGGCAGCCCGGGGGTCGACCGTCCGGCACGCCACCGCCCACCCCGCCTGCTGGCGGTTCTCCGCCTGGACGGCGAGCAGCCCCTCGACCACTGCCGCGGCACCGGGCGCCGGGGCCGTGAGGTACTGGGTGCGCAGCCGCCACCGCGCGATGTCGTGGTCGCTCACCATGGGCCGACGCTACGCCCCGATGCGGTCACGTCCTGGCCTTATCGGGCCCGCAGCCACTGGAGCACCGCGAGCACCCGGCGGTGGTCGTCCGCGAACGACGGCAAGTCGAACTTGTCAACGGCGACGACCCGAATGCGCGCGCCTCCGCAGTCGCCGTCCTGCCTGCGGTCCGCGAGGGACTTTGGCCGGGCTCCACAGGTAGAGGACCACCTCGCGGAACCAACCCCATGCAGTTGGTCGTCGAGGAGCCGCAAGTTCCATTCGGTCGGCGGCTCGCGCCCCTCACCGAAGCGCCAACACAGACGATTCGCCACAAACGGAATACGAAGGGCGTCGTCATTAATGAGACAGGCCGGTAAATCTGCGCAAGACTGGCTCCATGAGAGAGCAAGTTCCGACATTCGCGCTCGGGCTAGTGTGCCGTGAGTATGGCAGTCGGGCCGTACGCTTCGCGTTAGGCGCAGGCCCGGACGAACCGCTGAAGACTCTAGGCTGGTCCCCCGCTAGGCACGAGGTGCTCCAGCACCTCCTGAGAGGCAGCATGGTCCCCGATCCGGACCAGCCTAACCTTCTTCGCGGCAGGTCGGACATTTTCTGCTATGCACCTAATGCCGGGGACTCGATGTTGCGTCACATGCGTCAATATTGTGGCGGGAACCTCTATTCTGTCGACAAGGGCATCGACCCGTCAGCAAGTGCGATCACCCAGCATCTTCAACGTCTGATCAATAGGTACGAAGAAGACATCGTCGCACTAATCAATAACCCTAACCCATATCGCGGGGTCTGGAGCATGAGTATAGCCGGTGATCCAGAAAGCGTGACGTTGCTCGAACTGCTACTGGCAGAAGAACGTGCAACACCTCTCTACGAAGCCCTCGCAGCATCACCGGGCGAACGGGGCATGCGCGGCTGCCTCGTCACTACCCCTCAGAGCGGTCGAAGCCTTCAAGAAGCCAGCATCCCCAGAGGCCTACTTCAGGCATGCGTCTCTCATTCATTGATTCACGGTCAAGTACCGACGGCAGCTGCCATGCGGGAACATGCGCCGGCCGCCATCGAGTCTTTCCTCGACCTAACAAGTGGCGAACGGACGGAGGTCCCCGCTGCCGTCGGTGCGGTCGGGAGCCGACTGGAGACCGCATCGCAGGGCGGACGCGGAGCCGCCTCTCCTCCGGATCGGATCAGAGTAGGGGACGGCTACGTCCGACAGACCACCGAACTTGACCACCATCTATTCACGACCACACTTGGGCAACTAGGTCTCGTATGGGTCACACATGACTTCACTCAAGCGAAGTTCTTTCCAGACAGCAGCGATCCAAGCAATCTTCCCGACGAGGCATTTACCTTCGACGGCACCGACAAGAGAGCGCAGCCAACACTACAAGAACGCTGGGACGCAGTGGCGCAAGCTGTAGTACTGTCGGCCACGATCTTCCCGCCGCCCGCATGGACGGCTTCCGCCTTCAATGTCGCCAGTCCGCTAACTCCAAGCGAGCATTCGCCTCACACGGGAGGCGTGTCGCAGTGGCAGAGCCAGTTGCGTTCGACCTCGAGCGCCGATTTCGGGGACGTTGAGCGTTGGCACCAGCTCATCTCTCAGACACCCGCCGCGTTGGAAGTGAGCCGCAGGCGCGTCGTCAGCGCCTTGGCTTCAAGGTCCGATCCTCTCGACGCCCTGGTAGATGCAGTGGTTGCATGGGAGAGCATTTTCAGCGGCGCGCCGGAAACGCAGATGCGCACGGTTCTACCCTCGTGCAAGTTGCTGTCCACTGAAGATGATTCAGCCAAGCTGCTTACATCCATGAAACGCGTGTACAGGATGCGCTCAGATTTAGTGCACGGGAAACAATCAAAGGCAAGTCAGAATGATGTTTTAGAGGCCCGAGACGATGCGCTCCGCTGGGTCCTTAGGCTCCTTCAGTTGATATATTCCGAGATGCCACACCTCCTCAATCTGAACGCCGCTCAAAGGAGCGACCTCATATTGGTACCGGGCAGCCATTTCGCCGAGCGGCAATAGACTCCTACTTGTGCGGACGGCAACCGAACTTTCTTGCGGTCATTAGGGGCACCTGCCAGCGAGCCGTGACAACCTCACCGAGGTACCTCCGCCCGCAGCCACTGGAGCACCGCGAGCACGCGGCGGTGGTCGTCGGTCGAGGGCGGCAGGTCGAGCTTGTCGAAGATCGCCGAGACGTGCTTCTCCACGGCCTTGGGCGTGACGACGAGCTCGCGGGCGATCGCCGGGTTGGTCCGCCCCTCGGCCATGAGCGCAAGGACCTCCCGCTCCCGCGGGGTGAGCCGGTCCAGCGGTCGGGCGCGGCGGGCGGCGAAGAGCTGGGACACGACGGTCGGGTCGAGCACCGTGCCGCCCGCGACGAGCCGCTCCAGCGCCGCGGACAGCTCCGCGAGCGCCGACACCCGGTCCTTGAGGAGGTAGCCCACTCCCCCGCCCGTGGCGAGCAGGTCCCCGGCGTAGGACTCCTCGACGTACTGCGACAGGACGAGCACGGCCGTGGCGGGCAGCTCCTCGCGGACCGCGAGCGCCGCACGCAGCCCCTCGTCGGTGAACGACGGCGGCATCCGCACGTCGACGACGGCGACGTCCGGGCGGTGCTCGCGCGCCGCCCGGACCAGCTCCTCGCCGTCGCCGACCGCCGCGACGACCTCGCAGCCCGCCTCCTCCAGGAGCCGGACGAGGCCCTCACGCAGCAGGACCGAGTCCTCGGCCAGCACGACACGCACGCGCCGGATGCTACGGGATCACCGCGCTCACGACGGTCCCGCGTCCGTCCTCGCTCTCGACGTGAAGCTCGCCGTCGACGCCGGCGAGCCGGTCGCGCAGCCCGGCCAGCCCGTGCCCCTTGCCCGGGTGCGCCCCGCCCACGCCGTCGTCGGCGACGACGACGCGCAGCACGCCGTCGTCGTCCGTGCCGATCCGCACGACGACGCGGGTGGCGGCGGAGTGCTTGGCCGCGTTGGTCAACGCCTCGGTGACGACGAAGTAGGCGGCGGACTCACGGGCCGGGGCGAGCCGCTCGCCGGGGGCGAGGGCTATGTCGGTCTCGACGGGCAGGGGGCTCTGCCCGGCGGCGGAGACGATGGCGGCGGCGAGCCCGCGGTCGACGAGGATCGGCGGCGCGATGCCCCGCGAGAGGGTGCGCAGCTCGGCGAGGCTGCCCTGGACGTGCTCGAGGCTCTCACTGAGCAGGGCGCGGGTGGCCTCGCTGTCGCCGTCGGCGAGGCGGCGCTGGGCGGCCTCGAGGTCCATCGACAGGCGCACGAGGCGCTGCTGCGGGCCGTCGTGGAGGTCGCGCTCGATGCGGCGCAGCGTCTCGGCCTCCGCGCCGACGACGGCGGCCCGGCTCTCGGTGAGCGCGGTGACCCGCTCCTCGAGGGCGGTGTGGCTGGTGCCGGCGAGGGTGACCCGGGCCCAGGCGTGGTGCAGCTGGACCAGGCCGCGCACGACCCACGGGGCGGCGAGCAGCAGGAGCACCCCACCGACGACGTACAGCGTGTACTCCACGGGGACGCTGAGGCCGAGGACGTCGGCGAGGTCGTTCCCGGTGTCCGGCAGCGCCCACGCCCACAGCGGGTAGAGGACGCAGCCGACCCCGGTCACCCACCACGTGATCGTCACGACGAAGCTCAGCAGCGCGATGGGGAAGTTGAGGAGCTGGAAGAGGAGGTCGAGCCACCCCTGGCCGTGCCGGAGACGGGCCAGCACCCACTGGAGGCGCCCGTCCGGGCGGACGAAGCGGCGCACCGGGGGCAGCGGGTAGCCGATCTCGGCGAGCCGGCGCCGCTCGACGTCGCCGAGGGCCTGGGCACCCGCCAGGCCCGCGGCCAGGACGACGAGGCCGAGGAGGAAGGCGACGAGCAGCGGCGGTCCGGCGGAGACCGTCGCGACGAAGAGGACGAAGCCGACGATGGCGATCGGCAGCGAGAGCAGGAGGTAGCCGCTCTCGCGGGCGGCGCGGCGGTAGAGGGAGCGTCGCGGGCTGGAGCTCGCCGTCATCTCTGCCTCTTCTCGGTGCGGCCGGCCGGGGGCACCGGTCGATCCTAGGGGGCGGCCGGGGTGGGCCGGGGCGGTGGACTGGGGTGTGGTGGTCATGGCTCCAGCCTTCCCGGCGCGGCCGCGCCGGTCAGCGGGGCCACCCGGCGTCCTCGGGGTGGGGCATGCCCTACCCCGGCTCTCGGGAGGCGCACCGGCCCGGAGTCCAGTTCGATGGGCGGACCCTCTACGAACAGGAGCGCAAGATGGAACCCTGGGTCTGGATCGTCATCGGAGTCGTCGTGCTGGCGGTCGTCATCGCCCTCGTGCTCTCGGCCTCCAAGAAGCGCAAGCAGCGCGAGCAGGAGGAGCGCGCCCGCCGCGAGCGGGAGAACCGTGAGCACGCCCGTGACCTGCGGGCGCACGCCGAGGAGCAGGACATCACGGCGCGGGAGCGGGAGGCCGCTGCCCTCCAGCAGCAGGCCGAGGCCCAGCGCGCCCGGGTCGAGGCGGACCGCCTCGAGCAGGAGGCACGCCGGCGCACCGAGGCCGCCGAGGAGGTGCGTCAGCAGGTCGAGCGTGAGCGCGCCGACGCCGACGCCCTCGACCCCGACCTCCACGGGGAGCGCGACCTCACCCGCGAGGCGGCCGACCGTCCCCACCCGGACGAGGACGGCACGCACGGGCGGCACGCCGCGGACGGTGACGCGACGCCGCGCTGAGCACACGCAACGTGAGGGGTTCGGGTCCGTCACGGACCCGAACCCCTCACGTTCGTCCCGGAGCTGCTAGACGATGCGCAGGCGGCGCTCGTCGCCGGACAGGCCACGCGCGACGAGCTCGCGCAGCGACTCCGGGGTATCCGTGCCGGCCCGGACGTAGCAGCCCGACAGCGCGTCCAGCTCTCCGCGGGCGATCGCGACGACGAGCGCGACGACGTCGGCCGGGTCGGTCCACTCGGTGCGGCCCTCGTGCAGGCGCATCGAGCCGGTCATGTCGGTGCGCACGACCCCCGGCGCGAGCTCGAAGGCCCGCAGGCCCCGCTCGAAGCCGGCCTCGTGCAGCGCCCCGCCGATGCGGAACAGCGCCGTCTTGGACACGGTGTAGGCGGTGGCCTCGGCGAAGTCGCGGGTGCCGGAGCCGGAGTTCACGTCGATGACCCGGCCGCCGCCGCGGGCGAGCATCCCCGGCATGACGGCGTGGGCCAGGAGGAAGGGCCCGCGCACATTGGTCTCGACGACCGACCACCACCGCTCCGGGTCGGCCTCCCACAGCGGCACCTCGGCGTCGATGACCCCGGCGTTGTTGACGAGCAGGTCGACCGACCCGAGCTCCTCCCCCGCACGGCGCACCGCCTCCTGGACGGCGGCGGCGTCGGTGACGTCGACGGCGAGGACGACGGCGCGGCGCCCGGCCGCCCGAACCTCCTCCGCCGTCGACTCCAGCAGCCGCTCGTCGCGGGCGAGGAGGGCGACGTCCAGGCCCGCGCGGGCCAGGCCGATCGCGAGCTCACGGCCGATGCCGCGGGAGGCCCCGGTGACGAGCGCCGTCTGGGCGGCGGCGACCTCAGCCACGGAGCACCGCCCCGACCCGCTCGGTGGCGAGCGCGACGATCCGCTCGCGCACCGCGGCGGTCTCCTCCGCCGTCAGCGTGCGGTCCGCGGCGCGCAGCCGCAGCGCGAAGGCCAGCGACTTCTTCCCCTCACCGAGCTGCTCGCCAGTGTAGACGTCGAAGAGGCGCACCTCCTCACCGAGCTCTCCGGCGCCCTCGCGGACGACGTCGAGCACCTGGGCGGCGGGCACGGCGTCGTCGACGACGAGCGCGATGTCCTCCTTGCCCGGCGGGTAGGTGGACACCGGCGTGGGCTGGACCGGCTGGTCACCGGCGGCCGCGGTGAGGGCGTCGAGGTCGAGCTCGAAGGCGACCGCACCCGGGGGCAGGTCGAAGGCGGCGACGACGCGCGGGTGCAGCTGGCCGGCGTAACCGACAACCTGCCCACCGGCGGACACCGCGGCGCACTGGCCGGGGTGCCAGGGGGCGCGTTCGGCGGCGGCGAGCTCGACGCTCACCCCGACCGCGCCGGCCACCGCGTGGACGGCGTCGACGGCGTCGGCCCAGTCGGCGCTGCGGCCCGGGCCGCGCACGCCGTCGGGGACGACCTTGCCGGTGAGGACGCCGGCGACGTGCCGCGGCTGGTGCGGGACGGCGTCGTGCAGGGCCGCGATCTCCTCCTCCGAGGGGCGGCGGTCCACGCCCGGGGAGGACGCGACGCCGACCCCGCCGGGGCGGGTGACGAGCCCGAGCTCGAAGACGCGGGTGTCCTCGAGGCCGCGGCTGACGTTGCGGCGCGCGGTGTCGAGGAGCGTGTCGAGCAGGGTGGTGCGCATCGCCGGCGCGTCCTCGGCCATCGGGTTGGCCAGGCGCAGGGTCAGGCGGCGCTCGTCGTCCGCCGGGAGCTGCTGGCGGTCGTGGCTGTCCCCGATGAACGGGTAGGACAGCACCTCGACGAGCCCGTAGTCGGCCAGGGCGCGGGCGACGTCGCGGCGGTGCCGCTGGCCCGGGGTGAGACCGCGGCCGGCCGGGGCGGCGGGCAGCAGCGAGGGGATCGCGTCGTAGCCCGCGAGGCGGGCGACCTCCTCGACGAGGTGGGCCGGGCCCACGAGGTCGGGCCGCCAGCTCGGCGGGGTCACGGTGAGGACGCCGTCGGCGTCGGGCTCGCTGACGCTCGCACCGATCCGGGTGAGGAGCTCGACGACCTGCTCGGCCGGGTAGTCGACGCCGGTGAGGCGGCGCGGCTCGTCCAGCCGCATCCGCACGGGCGCGGGACGCGAGGTGGTGTCGAGGTCGCTGACCGCCGGGTCCGCCGTGCCGCCGCCGTACTCGACGAGGAGGTCGACGGCGCGCTGGGCGGCCACGGCCTGCAGCTGCGGGTCGACGCCGCGCTCGAAGCGCTTGGCGGCCTCGCTGGGCAGCTTGTGCCGGCGGGCGGTGCGGGCGACGGAGACGGGGTGGAAGTGCGCGGCCTCGATGAGGACGTCGGTGGTGCTCGTGCCCACCTCGGTCTCCGCCCCGCCCATGACGCCGGCGAGGCCGAGGACCCGGCTGCCGCGGGCGCCGTCGGGCGAGTCGGTGATGAGGAGGTCCTCGGGGTGCAGGGTGCGGCGCACGTCGTCGAGGGTGGTGAGCTCCTCCCCCGCGGCGGCGCGGCGCACGACGATCGGCGCGCTCACGGTGGCGAGGTCGTAGGCGTGCAGCGGCTGGCCGAGGTCGAGCATGACGTAGTTCGTCACGTCGACGGCCAGCGAGATCGGGCGCATGCCCGCCTGGACGAGACGCTCGGTGAGCCACGACGGCGAGGGCGCCGACGGGTCGATGCCGCGGACGATGCGGGTGACGAAGCGGTCGCAGCCGACGGTCCCGCTCAGGGGCGCGGCGTCGTCGACCTCGACGGCGAAGCCGTCCTCGGTGGCGGCCGGTGGCGGGCCGGCGGGCAGGTTCTCTGGCAGGCCGGGGTCGGTGAAGGCCGCCCCGGTCGCGTGGGAGTACTCGCGGGCGACGCCGCGCATGGCGAAGCAGTAGCCGCGGTCGGGGGTCACGTTGATCTCGAGAATCTCCGCGCCCAGGCCGAGGAGCGCGATCGCGTCGGTGCCGGGCTCCGGCGTCGGGACGTCGGGGAGGAACTGGCCCAGCACGATGATGCCGTCGTGGTCCTCACCGAGGCCGAGCTCGCGCGCGGAGCAGATCATGCCGTCGGAGGTGTGCCCGTAGGTCTTGCGGGCGGCGATGTGGAAGTCGCCGGGCAGCGTGGTGCCGGGCAGCGCGACGACGACGTCGTCTCCGACGGTGAAGTTGTGGGCGCCGCAGACGATGCCCCGGGAGGGGACGTCCGCGGGCTCCTTCCCCTCGCCGGGGGCGTCGTTGTGCTCGGGGCCGACGTCGACGCGGCAGTAGTTGATCGCCTTGCCGTTCTTGTGCTCCTCGGTCTCGATCGAGAGCACGCGGCCGACGACCAGCGGGCCGGTGACGGCGGGCGGGATGATCTCCTCCTCCTCCAGCCCCACGCGCACGAGATCGGCGGCGAGGTCGGCGGCGGTGGTGCCCTCGGGCACGGCGACGTGGTCGGCGAGCCAGGTCAGCGGGACGTACGGCATGTCAGTGCCCCTTTCCGGTGGTGCCGAACTGGAGGGAGAAACGGACGTCGCCCTCGACGATGTCGTGCATGTCAGCGATGCCGTGACGGAACATGAGCGTGCGCTCGGTCCCCAGGCCGAAGGCGAAGCCGGTGTAGACGTCCGGGTCGATGCCGGCGGCGATGAGCACCTGGGGGTTGACCATCCCGCAGCCGCCCCACTCGATCCAGCCGGGGCCGCCCTTCTTCTGCGGGAACCACAGGTCCATCTCGGCGCTGGGCTCCGTGAAGGGGAAGAAGCTCGGGCGTAGGCGGGTGCGGGCCTCGGGGCCGAACATCGCGCGGGCGAAGTGGTCCAGCGTGCCCTTGAGGTGGGCCATCGTCAGGCCCTTGTCCACGGCCAGACCCTCGACCTGGTGGAAGACCGGGGTGTGGGTGGCGTCCAGGGCGTCGTTGCGGAAGGTCTTGCCCGGGCAGGCGATGTAGATGGGCAGCTCGCGGCTGAGCATGGTGCGCGCCTGCACCGGGGAGGTGTGGGTGCGCAGCACGAGACCGGGGGTGTCCTGCTCGGACGTGCCCTGGACGTAGAAGGTGTCGGCCATCTGCCGCGCGGGGTGGTCCGGGCCGTGGTTGAGGGCGTCGAAGTTCAGCCACTCGTGCTCGACCTCGGGGCCCTCGGCGATGTCCCAGCCCATGGCGGTGAAGAAGTCGCCGATCTCCTCATGGAGGATCTCCAGCGGGTGGCGGGCCCCTCGCGGGCGCCGCTCGACCGGAAGGGTGACGTCGACGCGCTCCTCGCGCAGCCGGCGCTCCTCCTCCACGACCTCGAGCTCGGCCTGCCGGGCGGCGATCGCCTTCTGCAGGCGGCCGCGGGCCTGGCCGAGGAGCTTGCCGGCGGTGGCCTTGTCCTTCGGCTCCAGCCGGCCGATCTCGCGGTTGGCGAGGGTGAGCGCGGCGTGGTCACCGGTGTGGGCCAGGCGCGCGGCCTTGAGCTCCTCCAGCGTGCTCGCCGCCGCGACGGCGGCCAGCGCCTCCTCGACGGCTGCTGCGACGCCGTCGGCGTCGAGCGGGGACAGGGGTGGGGTGGTCATGCGAACCTTCCGAGCGTCGTCGTGCCTGTCGGCATCCAGCACAGGACTGTAGTCGTGCTGCCCGCTCGGGCTGCGCGCGCGTGTCAGCGCAGGACCCGAACGGGCCCACTAAATCGACGACCACCGCGCATGGCCCAATCCTCCCACACGCCCACTTCCCGCCGACAGCACACTTACCGCCGACAGCACAGTTACCGCCGACAGCACAGTTACCGCCGAGAGCACAGTTACCGCCGACAGCACAGTTGCCGCCGAGAGCACAGTTACCGCCCGAGCCGGAGCGTGGCGACGACCTCGTGCTGAGGACCACCACCCCGGCCCGCACCGAGCTGGGACCGGACGAGCTCGATCTCCCCGGCCTCCCACTCGGGCCCGCGGTAGACGGACAGCGCGTGGGCGAGCGCGGGAAGGTCGACCGACGGCGCCCGCGGGGGCTCACCGCGCCGGGACCGCCGTCGCCGGTCCGCGTCCTCGCGGTGCTGGCGAGCACTGAGCCGGGCGACGGTGAGGTGGGCCCGGTTGCGGTCGCGCGGCTCGTGATGGGAGACGCCCTCGGCCGCGGCACCGCAGTCGGCCATGAGGCGGACGAGCGCCGCCTCGTCGTCGAGGGCACGGACCCCGACCCACAGGGTCGCGCGGGAGAAGATTCCGGCGCCGGCGAGCTGCAGCCGGAGCGGGTCGTACTCACCAGCGACGGCGGTGAGCGTACCCGCGAGATCCTCCAGCGCGCCGTCGGGAACCTCGCCGTAGAAGGCGAGCGTCACGTGCCGCTGCTCCGGCGCGACCCACCGCAGCGGCGGCGGACCGGCGCCGAGCCAGGGCGGTGAGACGGTGTGCAGCGCCTGCTCGAGGTGGTCGAGGACCTCGGCCGGAGGGCGCAGCGCGGCGAAGAGGCGCATCTCGGCATCGTCCCACGGGCGCCGGGCCGGGGCGCCTCAGCGGCGCTGGGCGCGGGCCGAGGCGTAGAGGCAGAGGGTCGCCGCAGTGGCGACGTTGAGGGACTCGGCCAGGCCGTGGATCGGGACAGCGACGACGGCGTCGGCCAGGTCCCGTTCCTCGTCGCGCAGGCCGTGGGCCTCGTTGCCGAAGAGCCACGCCGTCGGCCGGCGCAGGTCGGGCACGGCGATAACTGTGCTGTCGGCGGTAACTGTGCTGTCGGCGCTAACTGTGCTGTCGGCGGTAAGTGTGCTGTCGGCGGTAACTGTACTGTCGGCGCGGGGAGGGAGGGTGGCGAGGAGGGCGTGGTCGGCGAGCTGGTCGAGGTCCCACTCGCCGTCGGCGGCGGCGGCGAGGACCTGCACCCCCTGCTCCCGCAGCGAGGCGACCGTCCCGGCCAGGTCCTCCACCAGCACGACGGGCAGGTGGAACAGGGAGCCGGCGGTCGAGCGCACGACCTTCGGGTTGTGCGGTTCCACGCTGCCCGGACCGAGCACGACGGCGTCGGCCCCCGCGGCGTCGGCGGCGCGCACGATCGTGCCGAGGTTGCCCGGGTCGGCCGCCCACGGCAGCACGGCGACCAGGCGCGGGGCCGCGGCCGGCAGGACGGCTGGCTCGGCGTGGACGACGGCGAGCACGCCCTGGGCGTCCCCGCTCATCGCGGCGAGCACCTCCGCCGTCGCCAGGTGGGTGTGCCGCACCGCGGACCGGGCGGCGGCGAGGATCTCCGGGTAGCGCTCGGCGGCGTCGGTCGAGAGGTAGAGGTCACGCACGCGGTCGGGCGCGTGGAGCACCGCCTCGCGCACGCCCTGCGGCCCCTCGACGAGGAACTGGCCGTGGCGCAGACGCGCCGAACGCCCGGACAGCCGCTTGACCATCCGCACCCGATCGGATCGGGGGTTGGTCAGCAGGTCCGGGCGTTCGGTCATGAGGAACGTCAGGCGGCGGGCGCGTTGACGTCCTCGGGCAGGTTGGCCTTGGCCACCTCGACGAGCTTGGCGAATGCCGGTGCGTCGTTCACCGCGAGCTCGGCGAGCATGCGACGGTCGACCTCGACACCCGCGGCCTTGAGGCCCTGGATGAAGCGGTTGTAGGTCATGCCCTCCGCGCGGACCGCAGCGTTGATGCGCTGGATCCACAGGCGGCGGAAGTCACCCTTGCGGGCCTTCCGGTCGCGGTAGTTGTAGGTCAGGGAGTGAGTGACCTGCTCCTTGGCCTTGCGGTACAGACGCGAGCGCTGGCCGCGGTAACCGCTGGCGCGCTCGAGGGTAGTCCGGCGCTTCTTGTGGGCGTTGACCGCCCGCTTGACGCGTGCCACGTCGTTCTCCTTAGGTAGGGCGGCTTACTTGCCGAGCAGCTTCTTGATCTTGGGGGCGTCCGCCGGCGAGACCGCCTTGTCCATGGCCAGACGGCGGGTCCGCTTCGACGGCTTGCCCTCGAAGAGGTGCCGGCGGTTCGCCTGCTCGCGCATGAGCTTGCCGCTACCGGTGGTGCGGAAACGCTTCTTGGCACCGGAGTGCGTCTTGTTCTTCGGCATCGTCTTCCTCATTCGGGCCGTGCGCGGGCGCACGACCGTGTCTGCCGGCTGACCGCCGGCTCCTGGCGTTGCGTAGCGGCTGCTACGCCTCCTGCTGCTCCTCGTCGGGCACCTGGGCGGTGTCCTCCGTGGTGGTCTGCTCCTGAGCGGCGCGGTCGGCCTCCCGCTTGTCGCGGGCGCGGCGCTGATCACTCCTGCCGCCCTGCTTCTTCTTGTGCGGGCCGATGACCATCGTCATGTTTCGGCCGTCAAGACGCGGTGCGCTCTCCACGGAGCCGAGGTCGCTGACCTCCTCCGCGAGACGCTGCAGCAGCCGCATCCCCATCTCCGGGCGCGACTGCTCGCGGCCGCGGAACATGATCATGACCTTGACCTTGTCGCCGCCCTCGAGGAACCGCACGACGTGACCCTTCTTGGTCGCGTAGTCGTGCGGGTCGATCTTGAGGCGGAACCGGATCTCCTTGAGCGCGGTGTTGACCTGGTTGCGACGGGCGTCGCGCGCCTTCTGGGCCGACTCGTACTTGAACTTGCCGTAGTCCATGAGCTTGGCCACGGGCGGGCGCGCATCGGGGGCGACCTCCACGAGGTCGAGATCGGCCTCCTGGGCCAGACGCAGGGCGTCCTCCACACGGACAACGCCCACCTGCTCGCCGCCGGGTCCGACAAGACGGACCTCCGGCACACGGATGCGGTCGTTGATACGGGGCTCGCTGATGTGCTGCTCCTCCTGCTCGTCGCTGTCTGCGCACGAAGAAGGCCTCCGTCCGCAGGTGCGCACGGAGGCCTCACAGGGGTCGCTGCACGGTGTCACCCGTACCGAGGAGCTGGCTCCTCAGCGACCTGACCCGGACTCTGTCGCTCTTGCGAGACGGTCGAGACGAGGTGGGAGAATCTCCGCTTGCACACCGGAACGTCCGTCCCGGTCGGTCAGTCTGAGAGACTATCACGTATGAGCAGCCGGACGCACAGGGACGAGGGCCCCGAGACCGCCCCCTCCCCGAGCGTACCCGGCGAGTTCCCGGTCACCGCAGGCCGGGCGACGGGCGGCGGTGGGCAGCATCACGGACGGCGGCGGCGCTGGGGCGTCGTTGCCCTCGCCGCCGCACTCGTCCTGGCGCTGGCCGCCGCGGGCTACCTCCTCGTCGTCGCCCGCTCGTGGCAGGAGCGGGCCGAGTCCCTGGAGGACACCGCGCGCGAGCTGGGTGGCGAGCTCGGGCAGGTTCGCGCGGAGCTCGAGGAGTCCCGCAGCACGCTCGCCCTGGTGGAGAGCCAGCTCGAGGCGGCGCAGGGCCAGATCCACGAGCTCGCCGACGCCGTCGCCCAGTCCGGTGACGACCGCGAGGTGCAGCGACAGGTGCTCGAGTACCAGGCCCAGCTCTCGGCGAGTGCCGCCGCCGTCGCCGGGGCGATGGACCAGTGCATCACCGGCCAGGAGAACCTCATCGCCCACCTGGAGGCCGCGGCGCGCCCCACCCCCTCGCCGTCGCCGTCGGCCTCCCCCGACCAGCCGGACGAGCCCGAGGTCGACGTCGCCGCGCTGCGCGAGCAGGTCGACGGCGTGTGCGCGCAGGCGGACGAGGCGCACGCCGGCCTGCAGGAGAGGTTGGAGGACCAGTGAGGCCCGCCCGCCGCGTCGCGCTCGCCGCCGCCACCCTCGCCGTCCTCGCCGGCTGCGGGGCGGTGCCGACGATGCCCGGCCCGCTGCCTACCGACTTCGTCCCCGACGTCGAGGCGCCCCACCTCGCCGACCCCGGCGCGCTGTCCGCCAACGGCGTGGACGCGGCCGAGCGGATGGCGGTGCGGATCCGCAACGTCGGCTGCGGGGAGCTGACCACCGGCTCGGGCTTCGCCCTCGACGAGCGCACCGTCATCACCAACCGGCACGTCGTCGCCGACGCCGACCGCCTCCAGGTCACCACCTACGACGGGCGGGAGATCGACGCGGTCTCCGCCGGCGTCGCCGACGTCGCCGACCTCGCGCTCGTGCGCACCGCGGAGCCGCTCACCGCCGTCCCCGGTCTGGCGGAGGTGGATGCCGCCGTCGGTGAGGAGATCACCGTCGTCGGCTACCCCCGCGGCGGGAAGCTGACGACGGCGGCCGGTTCCCTCCTCGGCTACGAGCTCGACACGCTCGGCTCGGACCTCGGCATGGTGGGCCGGTCGACGGCGCGGGTGGACCACGGCTCCTCGGGCAGCGCGGTGCTCAACAGCGACGGTCAGGTCGTCGGTGTCGTCTACGCGATGGACGCGTGGGGCAACAGCTACCTCGTCCCGGTGAGCACCCTGCACGACCTCCTGTCCGAGGAGGCCTTCGAGCCGATCACCTCGTGCCGGGACGCGGCGGACGGCTGAGCGGTCAGCCGGTGACGGCCATCGGGTAGAGCTCGAGGGAGTCGACCCGGTCGGTGAAGACGAGGTCGGCGCTCAGTGCCTCCTGGGCCCGGGTGACGGCATCCATCATCTGCTCGCGGCTCAGGCCCGGGGCCAGGGCGAGGAGGGCCCGCAGCTCGCTGCGCTCCCCCCGCTCGAGGCGGACGGCGGTGAGCTCGGTGATCCCGCGCAGCGCGTTCACCGCGACCTGGGTGAGCTCGGGGTCCTGCCACGAGGGCAGCCAGCGCTCGTTGTGGACGATCGCCCAGACGGCGGGACGGCCGAGGAGCACGGTCACCGGGCCGGCGGCGTCGAGCACGAGCATGGAGTCGGCGTCGGAGACCGAGGCGAGCGCGGCACGCACGCCCTCGACGGGGACGGGGCGGGCGGTGGGGTCCCAGGCCTGCATCCGCTCGACGGAGCTGAAGACGGGCAGGGCGGCCCGGCCGTCGGGGGTGCGCACGGAGACCATGGCCGCCGAGGCGCAGGCGTCGGCCTGGGCGTCGCCCGAGCCGTGCTTCGTGTGGGCGGCCACCGTGCCGTCCTCGGTGACGCCGGGGTGAGCGTGCGCGACGACGGGCACGATGACCCGCGCCGTGCGCAGGACGTCGGCGACGGCGACGGCGCGCTCGGCCTCGTCCTCGACCGCGAGCGCCGCGACGAGCTCGGCCGGGGCGGTGCCGTCGTCACCGGAGAAGGGGTTGGGCTTGAGGGTGCGGCCAGACCAGGGCTGGCCGGCGGAGTCCGTCTTCCCGCCGGGCATCATCTCGGGAGGCAGCGGGCTCACGGACGCCCCGCGACGTCCAGGGCCTCGGGCAGCGTGAAGGCGCCCGCGTACAGGGCCTTGCCGACGATCGCGCCCTCGACGCCGGCGTCCACGAGGGTGCGCAGCGCCGCGATGTCCTCGAGGGAGGAGACGCCGCCGGAGGCCACGACCGGCGCCTCGGTGCGCTCGCACACCTCACGCAGTAGCTCGAGGTTCGGGCCGCTGAGCATGCCGTCCTTCTTGACGTCGGTGACGACGTAGCGGGCGCAGCCGTCGGCGTCCAGGCGCGCGAGCACGTCCCACAGGTCCCCGCCCTCGCGGGTCCAGCCGCGCGCGGCGAGGGTCGTGCCGCGCACGTCGAGGCCGACGGCGATGCGGTCGCCGTGGCGGGCGATGACCTTGGAGGTCCACTCGGGGTTCTCGAGCGCGGCGGTGCCGAGGTTGACGCGGCGGGCGCCGGTGTCCAGGGCCCGGGCGAGGCTCTCGTCGTCGCGGATGCCGCCGGAGAGCTCGACGGCGACGTCGAGGTCGGAGACGAGCCCGGCGAGCAGCTCGGCGTTGGAGCCGCGCCCGAAGGCGGCGTCGAGGTCGACGAGGTGGATCCACTCCGCGCCCTGCTCGGCCCAGGTGCGGGCCGCCTCCCCCGGGTCGCCGTAGGAGGTCTCGGAGCCGGCCTCGCCCTGGACGAGGCGGACGGCCTGGCCGTCGACGACGTCGACGGCAGGGAGCAGCTCAAGGCGGGGGGACATGCACATTCTCCTCGGTCGGCGCGACGCGCGGGTGCGTCAGCGCAGGGTGCTCAGCCAGTTGCGGAGCAGCTGGACGCCGGCCTCGCCGGACTTCTCGGGATGGAACTGGGTGGCCGACAGCGCGCCGTTCTCGACGGCGGCGACGAAGGGGGTGCCGTGCTCGGCCCAGGTGACGAGCGGCCGCTCCAGCGGGGAGCCGGACTCGAAGTCGCTCGTCGGGTCCTCCTGCACGGCGTAGGAGTGGACGAAGTAGAAGCGCTCGTCCTCCAGGCCCTGGAACAGGGTGCTGCCCTCGGGGGCCTTGACCGGGGACCAGCCCATGTGCGGGACGATCGGGGCCTCGAGGCGGTCGACGGTGCCGGGCCACTGGTCCAGGCCGGAGGCGTGCTCCCCGTGCTCCTTGCCGGCCGCGAACATCACCTGCATGCCTACGCAGATGCCCAGGACGGGCCGTCCGCCGGCGAGGCGGCGCTCGATCATGCGGGGGCCGCCGACCTCGCGCAGCTGACGCATGACGGCGGCGAAGGCCCCGACACCGGGGACGACGAGGCCGTCGGCGTCGGCGACGACGTCGGGGTCGGAGGTGAGCTCGACCTGGGCGCCGGCCCGCTCGAGCGCCCGGACGGCGGAGCGGACGTTGCCCGAGCCGTGGTCGAGGACGACGACGTTCGGCTGGCTGGTCACCGGAAGAGTCTACGCGCTCCCCCGGGCACCTCGGGCGCAGTGATGCGAACATCACCGCGGCCGGGGCGACCGGTCAGGGGCGCGGCTTGCGCAGGCCCTTGGCGAACATCCGCGCCGCCTTCCAGCGCGGCAGGTCCCCGGAGCGCGCGTGACCCGGGACGTCGGCCACGCGGACGCGGCCCAGGACCAGGTCCTCGACGACGTCGTCCGCGCCGGCGAGCACGAGCCCGACGGCGACGTCCTCCCCGCGCTCCCCGCCGGCGTAGCGCCGGGCGGTGAGCTGGCCGGACAGGCCGCGCTCGAAGCCGGCGTCCTGGGCGAGGGAGGAGGTGATGAGCACGACCCCGGCCTTGGTGAGCCGCGACAGGGTGCGGGCCACCTCGTCGGCCGCGGCGGGAACCTCGTCACCGGGGGCGCCGAGGAGCTCGCTGATGTCCCAGTCGTCCGCGGGCGGCGCCTCCGGGGCAGGCTCGAGCTCGACGACCGCGACCGCGCCGGAGCGGGAGGGGACGACGTGGACGTCGACGTCCTGCATCGCGCACAGGCCCGCGAGCGCCGACGCCGAGGCGACGGGCGTGAGGACGACGGCGACCGACGGGATCTCGCTCACAGCGCCCCCTTGGTCGAGGGGATCCCCTCGACACGCGGGTCGGGCGCGACGGCGAAGCGCAGGGCGCGCGCCACGGCCTTGAACTGGGCCTCGACGATGTGGTGCGGGTCGCGGCCCCCGAGCACGCGCACGTGCATGGCGATGGCCGCGTGGTGGGTGATCGACTCGAAGACGTGCCGGGTCAGGGAGCCGGTGAAGTGGCCGCCGATGAGGTGGTACTCCTGTCCCGCGGGCTCGCCGCTGTGGACGAGGTAGGGCCGGCCGGACACGTCGACCACGGCCTGGGCCAGGGCCTCGTCCAGCGGCACGAGCGCGTCACCGAAGCGGGCGATGCCGCGCTTGTCCCCCAGCGCCACCTTGAGCGCGTCGCCCAGCGTGATGGCGACGTCCTCGACGGTGTGGTGCGCGTCGATGTGGGTGTCACCGGTCGCCCGGACGGTGAGGTCGATGAGCGAGTGCTTGCCCAGCGCGGTGAGCATGTGGTCGTAGAAGGGCACCGTCGTCGAGATGTCGGTGCGGCCGTGGCCGTCCAGGTCGAGCTCGACGACGACGCTCGACTCCGACGTCGTGCGCTCCAGTCGCGCGGTTCGCGTCCCAGTCACAGCCCGAGCACCTCCTGTAGGGCCGCCCGGAAGGCGGCCATCTCCGCAGCGGTACCGATCGATACCCGCAGCCATCCTGGCGGACCGACGACCCGGATGAGAACTCCCCGGTCCAGCAGCCCCTGCCACACCCTCTCACGGTCCTCGAGGTGGCCGAAGAGGACGAAGTTGGCGTCCGAGTCCGCGACCGTGAAGCCCTGCTCGCGCAGCCAGGTGACGGTGCGGTCCCGCTCGGCACGCAGCTCGGCGACCTGCGCCATGAGCTCCCCGCGGTGGCGCAGCGCCGCCCGCGCGACCGCCTGGGTGACGGCCGACAGGTGGTAGGGCAGGCGCACGACGCGGAGCACGTCGACGAGCTCCGGCGCGGCGGCGAGGTAGCCCACGCGCGCGCCGGCCAGCCCGAAGGCCTTGGACATCGTCCGACTGACGGCCAGGTGCGGGTAGCGGTCGAGCAGGCTGAGCGCGCTCGGGGTGCCCTCGCGGCGGAACTCCGCGTAGGCCTCGTCGACGACGACGACGCTCGCCGTCGGTGCGCCGTCGGGGCCCGCGGGTCCGGTGGTGCGCGCCGCCTCGGCGACCGCCTCGATCGTCGCGAGCGGCAGCGCGGTCCCGGTCGGGTTGTTCGGGCTGGCGAGGAGGACGACGGCGGGCCGGTGCTCGGTCAGCTGGGCGACGGCGTGGGCGGGGTCGAGGGTGAAGTCCTCCTCGCGGCGTCCGGCGACCCACGCCGTCATCGTGTCGCGCGCGTACTCGGGGTACATCGAGTAGGTCGGCGCGAAGGACAGCGCCGTGCGCCCCGGCCCGCCGAAGGCCTGGAGGAGGTGGAGCATGACCTCGTTGGAGCCGTTGGCGGCCCACAGGTGCTCGGCGCGCAGGCCGGTGGCCCCGGACTCGACGGCGAGGTACTCGGCCAGGTCCGCGCGCAGGCCGAGGAAGTCCCGGTCCGGGTAGCGGTTGAGGCCGCTCCCGGCCTCCGCGACGGCGGCGGCGAGGTCGGCGACGACGGCCGCCGACGGCGGGTGCGGGTTCTCGTTGACGTTGAGGAGGACGGGCACGTCGAGCTGCGGTGCGCCGTAGGGCTGGAGGCCGGCGAGGTCCGGCCGCACCGGGAGGGAGGTCTCAGGCACGTTCGCCAGTCTATGACCGCCGGCGGCGCGCCCGGGGGCCGCGTCCAGGTCCTCAGTAGTAGACGGCCAGCGCCCCGTTGGGCCCGTCGATGACCTGGACGGGGGTGTCGAAGACCCGGGTGAGGACCGGCTCGGTCATGATCGACTCGCAGGTGCCGAACTCGGCGACCTTGCCGTCCTTGACCGCGCAGATGTAGTCCGCGTAGTGGCTGGCGAAGTTGATGTCGTGGAGGACGACGACGATCGTGCGGCCCAGCTCGGCGGCGGCCCGGCGCAGGTGCTTCATCATCTGCACGGAGTGGCGCATGTCGAGGTTGTTGAGCGGCTCGTCGAGGAGGACGAACTCGGTGTCCTGGCACAGCACCATGGCGACGTAGGCGCGCTGGCGCTGTCCGCCGGAGAGCTGGTCGAGGTAGCGGTCCTCGAGGTCCCCGAGCTCGAGGAAGTCGATGGCCTCGCTGACGAGCTCCTCGTCGAGCGCGGTGAGTCGGCCCTTGGAGTAGGGGAAGCGGCCGAAGGCGACGAGCTGGCGGACGGTGAGCCGGGTGATGAAGTGGTTCTCCTGGCGCAGCACCGAGACGATCTTGGCGAGGTCCTTGGAGGCCGTGCTCGTCACGTCGTAGCCGGCGATCTCGATCGTGCCGGCGTCCAGGCCGAGCAGGCGCCCGATCATCGTGAGGAGCGTCGACTTGCCCGCCCCGTTGGGGCCGATGAGGGCGGTGATGCCGCCGGCGGGGATCGTGAGGTCGACGGGGCCGATGACGACCTCGCTGCTGTAGTCCTTGCGGACGTCGCTCAGGGTGATCACAGGCGTCCCTTTCGCAGGATGACGACGAGGAAGACGGTGCCGCCGACGAGCTCGATGATGATCGAGACGACGCCCTGGGCGTAGAAGACGTGGTTCATGACGAAGTACGCGCCGGCCAGGACGACGAAGCCGACGAGCACGGCCACCGGGAAGACGTGGCGGTGGTCGTGGGTGTCGGCGAACTGGTAGGCGAGGGTCGCGACGAGGAAGCCGAAGAAGGTCATCGGCCCGACGAGGGCGGTGGAGACGGCCATGAGGACGGCGACGAGGAGCAGCACCTTGACGAGCTCGGCGCGGTGGCTCAGGCCCAGCGACGTCGTCGCGCCCTTGCCCAGGGCCAGCACGTTGAGCCGCCGGGCGCGCGCCCAGAGGAGGCCGCCGGCGACGAGGACGAGCGGGACGGCGACGGGCAGGTAGGAGGCGTCGGCCTTGGTCACCGAGCCGAACAGGCGGGCGGTGAGGACGTCGAACTCGCTGGGGGTGAGCAGCCGCTGCATGAAGGTCGAGACCGAGCCCAGCCCGCCGCCGATGACGATCCCGATGAGGAGCATCACGTGGAGGTTCCCGTACTTGCCCGACAGCAGCCAGCCGTACAGCGCGACAGCCAGCCCCACCATGAGGACCACCTGGAGGACGAACTGCGGCACCCCGGTGAGCGCGACGATGCCGGCGGCGCCGAGGAAGTAGACGGCCGCCGTCTGCACCGCGACGTACAGGGACTCGAAGCCCATGATCGAGGGCGTGATGATCCGGTTGTTCGTCACCGTCTGGAAGCTCACGGTGGCGATCGCCTGGCAGAACGCGACGATCGCCATGACGAGGACGTTCTTCAGCCGCAGCTGGACGATCCGCCAGAAGCCGTCCGAGCCGAAGGGCATGGGGTTGTCCCACATGACCAGCCCGGCCGCGAGGGTGAGCGCGAGGACGGCGAGCGTGACGACGACGGCCGCGTACCGCCGTCGGGCACGGGCGGTGGGCAGCGGCCCGGAGGCGCGGCGGCGCGGCGCGGCGGCCGGCAGCGGGGGCGTGGTCCGCGCGGGGGTCGTGGTCCGCGGCGCCGCGGGCAGGAGGCTAACCACGACGACGCTGCCGGAGGATGAGCAGGACGAAGACGGCGGCGCCCAGGACGCCGAGGATGAGGGACACGGGCACCTCGAAGGGCATGATGATCGTCCGGCCGACGAGGTCGCAGGCGGCGACGATGCCGATGCCGAGCAGGCAGACCCACGGCAGGTTGCTGCGCAGGTCGTCGCCGCGGACGAGCGAGACGATGTTGGGGACGATGAGCCCGAGGAAGGGCAGGTTGCCGACGACGACGGTCACCACCCCGGTGGCGACGGCGATGAGGCCGGTGCCGAGGAGGACGACCTTGTTGTAGTCGAGGCCGACGTTGGTCGCGATCTCCTTGCCCAGGCCAGCGACGGTGAAGCGGTCGGCGGCGATGAACACGACGACCACGACGACGGCGACGATCCACAGCGGCTCGTACTGGCCGCGGAGGACCGAGGTGAAGCTGCCGGCGAACCACACGCCCAGGCTCTGGAGCATGTCGGTCTGCAGGGCGATGAAGGTCGACACCGAGCCGACGACGGCGCCGAGCATGATCCCGACGATCGGCACGATGAGCGAGGAGCGCAGCGAGACGCGGCTGAGGAAGAGGAAGAAGAGCATCGTGCCGACGAAGGAGGCGACGATGGCTCCGCCCATCCGGGCCGCGATGCTCGCCCCGGGCACGAGGATGGTGACCGCGAGGAGACCGAGACCGGCCCACTCGGTGGTGCCCGTCGTCGTCGGCTCGACGAAGCGGTTCTGCGTGAGGAGCTGCATGACCAGCCCCGACATCGCCATCGCGGCGCCCGCGAGGACGAGCGCGATGGTCCGCGGGACGCGGGTGATGGCGAACATCTCCCCGCCGTCCTCGGCACCGACGACGTCGTAGACGCCGGTGAAGAGGGAGGCGAGGAGGAGGACGCCGACGACGGCGGCCCCGACCAGGAGCCGCCAGTCGAAGAGCCGGCCCGCGGAGCGTGCCCGGGGCCCGGCGTCGGTGGTTGTCATCGTCATCCTCGAAGAAGTGCGACGGTGGGGCCGGCTCGCGCCGGCCCCACCGGGCGGTGTCAGCGTGCGGCCTCGAAGGCGTCGGCCAGGGTGTTGAAGAACTCGGTGTAGGTCTGGATGCCCTCGTTGGTGTAGGTGTCCGCGGGCATGTAGACGAGCTGGTCCTCCTGCACGGCGGTGACGCCGGTGAGCGCCTCGGAGCCCTCGAGGACCTCGGCGGCCGGGGCGTACTCCGGCTCGTCCGCGGCGACGGCCGCGTCACGGTCCATGACGAGGATCCAGTCCGGGTTGGAGTCGGCGATGGCCTCGACGGAGATGTCGTCGCCCTGGTGGTCCTCGCTGGCGTCGGGGACCTCGAGCGCCGGGGTGAGGTCGAGGACGTCGAAGACCGGGCCGAGGGTGCGGCCGGTGCCCGGCGCGGAGTAGCCGATCTCGCCGCCGGAGGTGATGACGGCCATGACGGTGTCGGCGGAGTCGTAGGCCTCGCGGGCCCGCTCGATCGCGGCGTCGAGGTCGGCGTTGAGCTCCTCGGCCTCGGCCTGCTTGCCGAAGATCTCGCCCAGCACCGTGGTCTGGCGCTTGAGCTCGTCGGTGAAGAGCTCGCCGTCGCGCGGGTCGAGCTCGAGGACGACGGCCTCGGGCGCGAGGGAGACGAAGTCGTCGTGGTAGTCGGCGAAGCGCTGGCCGTTGATGATGAGGTCCGGCTCGGCGGCGACGACGGCCTCGAGGTCGGGCTCGCGGTGGTTGCCGAGGTCGATGATCGACTCGTCCTGCGCGTAGGGGATGGTGTCGGGCATGAGGGCCACGGCGGCGGCGCTCAGCTCGACGTCCCACGCGGCGAGGGTCTCGAAGGTGCGGTTGTCGGTCGCGACGACCGACCGCGGCGGCGTGGTGATCGTCTGCGTGCCGTTGTTGTCCTCGACCTCGACGGACGTGGCGGTGGCGGTGGCCTCGGCACCTGCGTCGGTGTCGGTCGCGTCGGCCTGCCCGCAGGCGGCGAGCGCCAGGACGGCGACGACGGCTGCGCCGGTGACGCGCACCGGGCGGCGAAGAGGGGAAGCGATGCTCATGGGTGTCCTTCACTCGTGGGCTGGGACCGGTGGCGCCGGGCCGGCCTGTGGGGCCAATCTAACTGTTAGGTAAGCCTTACCTACAAGCCCTTGACCCAATTTTGTCCCGGTGGCGTTGCGTAATTCATGCCAAGGGAGGAGCGAACTCCGCACAGTGGCGCCGTTCGCGCCCCAGTGGGCCGGTTGTCGAATTGGCCGGTGCTGTGACACACCTCACCGGCGCGGCGCCCTGCCCGCGCGAGCGACAAGAGCCGGATTCCTCCGGATCGCCCGACTTCTCGCCCCGAGACGGGAGGTCGGTGGGCCGTGGGAGCGTAGGGGCAGGAGGCGACATGGACACAGGGATGACGACAGAGGCGCGGGCGCAGGCCGCGCTCCAGGAGCTCGTGGGCCGGCCGGACGCCCGGCTGCGGGCCGACCAGTGGCGGGCGATCGAGGCGCTCGTCGTCCACCGGCGGCGCGCCCTGGTGGTGCAGCGCACCGGCTGGGGGAAGTCGGCGGTGTACTTCGTCGCCACCGCGCTCCTCCGTGCCGGTGTCGAGGGGCGTCCGCCCGCGGGGCCCACCGTCATCGTCTCCCCCCTCCTCGCGCTCATGCGCGACCAGATCGCCGCCGCCGCCCGCGCCGGCATCCGCGCGGTCACGGTCAACTCGGCGAACGTCACCGAGTGGGACGCCGTGCACGCCGCCATCGCTGCCGGTGAGGTGGACGTCGTCCTGTGCTCCCCGGAGCGGCTCAACAACCCCGGCTTCCGCAGCGAGGTGCTGCCGCAGCTCGCCGCCAGCGCCGGTCTCGTCGTCGTCGACGAGGCGCACTGCATCTCGGACTGGGGCCACGACTTCCGCCCCGACTACCGCCGCATCCGCACGCTGCTGGAGGACCTCCCGGCCGGGGTCCCGGTGCTCGCGACCACCGCCACCGCCAACGACCGGGTGAGCGCCGACGTCGCCGAGCAGCTCGGCACCGGCGAGGACGGCGACGTCCTCGTGCTGCGCGGCTCGCTCGACCGGGAGTCGCTGCGGCTGGGCGTGCTGCGCCTCCCGGACCAGGCGCAGCGGGTGGCCTGGCTCGCCGAGCGGATGGCCGCCTGGGAGGGCTCGGGGATCGTCTACACGCTCACCGTCGCGCAGGCCGAGCAGGTCGCCGAACAGCTGCGCGCCGCGGGGCTGGAGGTGGACTCCTACACCGGGCGCACCGAGCCGGCCCGGCGCGAGCAGCTCGAGGAGGACTTGCGCGCCAACCGCCTCCGCGCGCTCGTCGCGACCTCCGCGCTCGGCATGGGCTTCGACAAGCCCGACCTCGCCTTCGTCGTCCACCTCGGGGCGCCCTCCTCCCCCATCGCCTACTACCAACAGGTGGGCCGCGCGGGACGCGGCGTCGACCGCGCCGACGTCGTCCTCCTGCCCGGCCCGGAGGACCGCGACATCTGGGCCTACTTCGGCTCCCTCGCCTTCCCGCCGGAGCACTCGGTGCGGGAGGTGCTCGCCGCGCTCGGTGACGAGCCGCTGTCCACGGTGCGCCTCGAGCCCCTCGTCGACCTCCGCCGCACCCGCCTCGAGACGATGCTCAAGGTGCTCGACGTCGACGGCGCGGTCGAGCGGGTGGGCGGCGGGTGGCGCTCCACCGGCCGCCCCTGGGAGTACGACGCCGAGCGCTACGCGCGGGTGGACGCCGCCCGCGAGCGGGAGCAGCAGGCCATGGTCGACTACGTCGGCCTGGGCGCCGGGCAGTGCCGGATGGCCTACCTCCGCGCCCAGCTCTCCGACCCCGAGCTCGAGCCCGGCTGGCGCTGCGGGCGCTGCGACCTGTGCGGGGGCCTGTCCCTCGACGCGACCGTCGACGAGCAGCGTCTGGAGCAGGCCCGCGCCGTCCTCGACCGGCCGGGCGTGGACGTCGCCGCCCGGCGGCAGTGGCCCACGGGCATGTCGGCCGTCGGAGTCCCGCTCCAGGGACGCATCCCGGCCGAGGAGCAGGCGGCACCCGGCCGGGCGGTCGCCCGGCTCGACGGCCTGGGCTGGTCCGCCGCGCTGCGCGAGATGCTCGAGCCCGCACCGGACCGGCCCGCGGGCCGGGAGGCCCGGGGCGGGCACGACGGCGAGCTGCCGGTGGGGCTGCGCGGCGCCGTCGAGCGCGTCCTCACCGACCAGCTGGCCGCGGTCCGCGAGGCGGGCGGGCAGGTCGAGGGCGTCATCGTCGTCTCCTCGGCCACCCGGCCCCGGCTGCTCGACCACCTCGCGCGCGGCGTCGCCCACCTCGCCCAGGTGCCGCTCGTCGGAGCGGTCTCCCCCGACCCGAACCGCCCGCCCGGGCGGCACGACGTCAACTCCGCCACGCGGCTGGCGGGCGTCCACCAGCGGCTGCGGCTCGAGCTGGGCGAGGCGGCACTCACGGGTCTGCCCGGCCGCTCGGTGCTCCTCGTCGACGACTACACCGACTCCGGGTGGACCCTCACGGTCGCCGCCCGGCTGCTGCGGCAGGCCGGCGCGGCAGCCGTGCACCCCTTCGTCCTGGCCCAGCGCTGAGCGGCGCCGGACCGTACGATCCCAGGACGCGCCCCACCGGAGGAAGTCATGCCCGAGTTCACCGTCGACCTCAGCGACGCCCTCGACCCGCTCGTCCTGGCCGTCGACATCGGCTCGACGGGTAGCCGCGGCGGCGTCTACGACGCCCGCGGCCTCCCGGTCGCGGGGCTGCGGCACAAGGTGCGCCACGCCTTCACCACCGCGACCGACGGCACGTCGGTCATCGACCCGCTCCAGGTGGTGGCCGAGGTGGAGCAGGTCCTCGACGCGGTCGCCCGCCCGGAGCTGGCCGGGAGGATCACCGGCGTCGCGCTCGACACCTTCGCCTCCTCGCTCGTGGGCGTCGACGCCGCCGGTGAGCCGCTCACCCCCTGCTACACCTACGCCGACTCCCGCTGCGGGCCGCAGGTCGCGGCGCTGCGCGCCGAGCTGGACGAGGCCGAGGTGCAGCAGCGGACCGGGACCCGGCTCCACTCGAGCTACCTGCCCGCCCGCCTGCGCTGGCTGCGGGAGACCGAGCCGCAGACCTTCGAGCAGGTGGCGCGGTGGCTCTCGCTGGGCGAGCTCATCGTCCTGCGCCTCACCGGGACCACCGCCGTCGGCACGTCGACGGCGGCGTGGACCGGCCTGCTCGACCGGCTGCGCGGCACGTGGGACGAGGGCATGCTCGCCGTCGCCGGTATCGCGGCCGCGAGCCTCTCCCCGATCCACCACCCCGACCAGCCGCTCACCGGCGTCACCACGCGCTGGCCGGCCCTCGCCGGGGCCGCGTGGTTCCCCGTCGTCACCGACGGTCTGGCCGCCAACCTCGGGACGGGGGCGAGCGACCCCCGGACGGTCGTCGCGTCCTTCGCGACGAGCGGCGCCGTGCGGGTGCGGGTGCCCGCGGAGGTGCCCGAGCTGCCCTCGGGGCTGTGGGCCTACCGGGTGGACGCGGAGCACGCCCTGCTCGGCGGGGCCCTCAACGACGTCGGGCGCGGCGCAGCCTGGCTGGAGGCCACGCTGCGGCTGGAGGTCCCCCTCGACGACGTGCTCGCCGCCGATCCCGACCCCGCCACGCCGATGGCGCTGCCCTTCCTCACCGGCGAGCGCAGCACCGGGTGGGCGGCCGACGCGCGCGCCGTGCTCGCCGGTCTCTCGGCCGCCACCACCCCGGAGTCGATCGCCCGCGGCATGCTCGAGGGCGTGGCGCTGAGCTACGGCCGCGTGGTCGACGAGCTCACCCGGGTGGCCCCGCGCCCCGAGCAGATCCTCGCCAGCGGCCGGATGAGCCAGTCACTGCCGCACCTGCTCCAGCTCCTCGCCGACGTCGCCGGGGTGCCGGTGACCCCGGTGACGATCAAACGCTCCACGCTCCACGGCACCGCGCTGCTCGCGCTGGAGACGGTCGCGCCCGGGGTGGAGCGGGCGGCGCCCACCACGGCGGCCACCGTGGAGCCGGTGGCCGGGCGCGCCGGCTACTACGCCGAGCGTGCCGAGCGCTTCGCGTCGCTCTACTCCGCCGTGGTGGGCTGACGCCTCACAGGTGGTAGGTGATGTCCGCGCCGGCGCGCAGCTCCTCGAGGAGGGCCTGGACGGCCTCGCCCTCGTGCTGCTGCGCGAGCTGCGCCTCCAGCTGGGGGCGGACCTCCTCGAACTCCGGCAGCTCGCCCTCGCCACCGCCCTGGGCGACGGCGTCGTCGTAGAGCTGGCGGGCGTCCTCCTCGGAGGGGGTGAAGTCCCCGGCCTCGGCGGCGAAGAGCTGCTCGAGGGCGGTCTGCTCCTCGAGCTGCGCGAGCGCCTCCTCGCGGCCCAGGCCCTGCTCCTCGAGGGCGGTGAAGAGCTCGTCGGCGGAGCCGAGCCCACTGGCGGCGGCCACCTCCTCGGCGGCGGCGTCGACCTCCTCGGCGCTGGGCGCGATCGAGCGGGCCTCGGCCTCGGCGAGGAGCAGCTCGGTGTCGACCAGGCCCTCGGCGGTGCTCTGCTTGAGGGCCTCCTGGTCCACCTCCTCGCCCGTCATCTGCGACTGCATGAAGGCCTGC
The DNA here is from genome assembly GCF_047302425.1 of Georgenia phoenicis. Classification (NCBI taxonomy): domain Bacteria; kingdom Bacillati; phylum Actinomycetota; class Actinomycetes; order Allobogoriellales; family Allobogoriellaceae; genus Georgenia; species Georgenia phoenicis. Next base: position 2,638,471 of record NZ_CP154855.1, read on the forward strand.
TGGAGCTGGCCCTCGTAGACCTGGGTGAACTCCTCCAGCGTGACCTCCACGCCGTTGACCTCCGCGACGACGTCGGGCAGGCCCTCGAGGTCCGGGACGGGAGGCGTGGGCGCCTCCTGGCTCTCCTCGGCCGCCGGAGAGGTCGTCTCCGCGGTCGAGTCGGCGTCGTCGTCGGCCCCGCCGCAGGCCGTCACGGCCAGCAGGAGGGCAGCGGTCGCCACGGCAACCTTGGTTCGCATGGGGGATTCCTCTCCGGAAGACAAGGCTCCAGCGTGCGCGCCGCCCCACACCCCGCGCAAGCGCGCCACCGCCCCTCGCCCGAACCTTCACCGAGCGCGCACAACCGCCGACAGCACAGTTACCGCCGACAGCACACTTACCGCCGACAGCACAGTTACCGCCGACAGCACAGTTACCGCCGACAGCACAGTTAGCGCCGACAGCACAGTTACCGCCGACAGCACAGTTAGCGCCGCCGGGACCGCGTCTCAGCCCAGGCGGACGTCGACGGCGTCGGCGTGGGCCGGCAGGTCCTCGGAGACCGCGAGCGCCCGCAGCGGGCCGGCGACCTTCCGCAGCGCGGCGTCGTCGTACTCGATGACCTGGACGGGCTTGAGGAAGGCCATGACGCTGAGACCGGAGGCGAAGCGAGCGGTCCCGCCGGTGGGTAGCACGTGGTTGGACCCGGCGAGGTAGTCCCCCAGCGGCACCGGGGAGTAGGGCCCGACGAAGATCGCGCCCGCGTTGCGGATCCGCTCGGCGACGGCGGCCGCGTTCGCCGTCTGGATCTCCAGGTGCTCGGCGCCGTAGGCGTCGCACACGGCGATCCCCTGCTCCAGGTCCGTGACGAGCACGGTGCCCGACTGCGGCCCGGACAGTGCGGTGCGCACCCGCTCGGCGTGAGTGGTGGCGGCGGCCTGTCGCTCGATCTCCGCGTCGACGGCGTCGGCCAGCTCGGGGCTGTCGGTGACGAGGACGGAGGCGGCGGCGGGGTCGTGCTCGGCCTGGGAGATGAGGTCCGCGGCGACGAAACGCGGGTCCGCACCGCCGTCGGCGAGGACGGCGATCTCGGTGGTGCCGGCCTCGGCGTCGATGCCCACCCGGCCCATGACGGCGCGCTTGGCGGCGGCGACGAAGATGTTGCCCGGCCCGGTGACGACGTCGACGGGCGCGCACAGCTGCGCGGCGTCCGCCGTCCCCTCCTCGCCGGCGGCCCCGTAGGCGAGCATGCCCACAGCCTGCGCACCACCGACGGCGTAGACCTCCTCGACGCCGAGCAGCGCGCACGCGGCGAGGATCGTCGGGTGCGGCAGGCCGCCGAAGGCCTGCTGGGGCGGGCTGGCGACCGCGAGCGAGGGCACGCCCGCGACCTGCGCGGCGACGACGTTCATGACGACGGACGAGGGGTAGACGGCGAGGCCGCCGGGCACGTAGAGCCCCACGCGGCTCACCGGCACCCACCGCTGGCGGACGTGGCCGCCGGGCAGGATCTCGGTGTCGCGCTCGGTGGGCAGCTGGGCGGTGTGACCGGCGCGGTTGTGGGCGATGGAGATCTCCAGCGCCTCGCGCACCTGCGGGTCCAGCTCCTCCAGCGCGGTGGCGAGCGCCTCGGCCGGCACCCGCAGGTGCTCGGGGCGCACGCCGTCGAAGCGCTCGGCGAGGTCGCGCAGGGCGGCGCCGCCGCGGGCGCGGACGTCCTGGAGGATCGGGAGCACCTGGGCCATGGCGGCCTCGACGTCGAGCGTCGCGCGCGGGAGCACGTCGACGAGGGCGGCGGGAGCGAGGTCGGTGTCGCGGAGGTCGATTCGCCTGAGCATGTGTCCGATCGTATGCCGCGCCGTGGCGCGCGACGGGGGCCGTCCAGCCCACGACAGGGCATGATCTGTGCCATGGATGCGCAGAACGTCGTGCCGGTCGACGGCGAGATCCGGCTGGGGCAGTTCCTCAAGCTCGCCTCGCTGGCCGAGTCGGGCGCGCACGCCCGCGAGCTCATCGCCGAGGGCGAGGTGAGCGTCGACGGCGTCGTCGAGACCCGCCGCGGGCGGCAGCTCGCCCCGGGGGCCCGGGTCGAGGTGAGCACGCCCGGTGGGGTGCTCACCGCCGTCGTCGGCTGACCGCTACAGACGGACCGTCCCGAATCTGTGCGGGTCCGCAGCCCGCAGCCGGCCCGCCACTGGTTAGCGTGGCCGGTGTTCCCCACGAGAGGTATGTCATGACCACGACCACCCCCGCTGCCGTCCTCGCCGACTCGCTGCCCGCCGGACTCGTCCGCGACGCGTCGCTCGTCACCGGCGGCGCGGTCCTCACCGGCGTGCTGTCCCAGGCGGTCGTGCCGCTGCCCTTCACGCCGGTGCCGCTGTCGCTCGGCACCTTCGCCGTCCTCCTCGTGGGAGCCTCGCTCGGGCCGGTGCGCGGCGTGCTCAGCATGCTGCTGTTCCTCGGCGCCGGCGTGGCCGGGGTGCCGTGGTTCGCCGAGCAGACGGCCGGCTGGCACACGGCCTCCTTCGGCTACGTCATCGGCTACGTGCTGGCCGCCGGGATCGTCGGTGCGCTGGCCCGCCGCCGCGCCGACCGCAGCCCGCTGTCGATGGCCGGGGCAGCCGCGCTCGCCACCCTGGCGGTCTACGCGGGTGGCGTGCCGTGGCTCATGGTCAGCCTGGGCGTGGGCCTGGGTGAGGCCCTCGTGCTGGGTGTGGCGCCCTTCCTCGTCGGTGACGTCCTCAAGGCCGCCGCTGCAGCGGGCCTGCTGCCCGCCGCCTGGCGGCTGCTCGGCCGCCGGGACTGACCCCCTCGACGACGGGTCGGTGGTGCGGATGCGCTCCTCGGAAGCGTCTTCCTGCCCGCCTCCGTCCTGCGGCCGCTGGCCGAGGGGCTGGAGCGCCTCGGCTCCCCGGCCACCGTCGTCGGCGTGGGCGGTGCCGAGGACCCGGCACGGGTCCTTGCCGCCTACGTCGCCGCGCTTGGCCACCGGCCGTCGGACGTCGTCGTCGCCCACTCGAACGCGGGACTGTACGTCCCCTCGCTGACGCGGTCGGCCGGCGTCACGCGGGCCGTCCTCATGGACGCCGTGCTGCCGCCGCCCGCCGGAGGGCAGCACCCGGTCGCCCCGGCGCCCCTGCGTGAGGCGCTCGCCCCGCTCGCCCGCGACGGCCGGCTCCCCCGCTGGACCGAGTGGTGGCCGGAGGAGGACGTCCGGGCGCTCTTCCCCGACGCTCGGACGCGGGCCGAGGTCCACGCGGCCACGCCGCGGGTGCCGTCGGCCTACCTCGCCGGGTCCGTCACCGTCCCCGAGCGGTGGACCGACACCGTCCGGGGCGCCTACCTCGCCTTCGGTGACACCTACGCGCCCGAGCGGGAGCTCACCGAGGAGCTGGGCTGGCCCGTGCGGACGCTGCCCCTGGGCCACCTGGGGTGCCTCACCGACCCGGTCGGCGTCGCGCGCGCCGTCCACGACCTGGCGACGGGTGTCACACGCTCGTTTCCCGGGTGAAACCTGCCTGGAACGCAGCGGGGCCAGGCTGGTCGCATGGGACACGAGAACCCGACCGATGCGCTGGCCTGCGAGGTGTGCGGCCGGCTGCCCGCACCGCCCCGCGCCCGCCTGACTGCCGCGAACGTGCTCGTCATGCTCCCGCTGGAGCTGGCGGTGCACGCGGCCGTCGTCGCGAGCGGCCTGTCGCTGCTCGCCAAGGTGCTCGTCCTCACGGTCACGGCCACCACCCTGGCGATCTGGGTGGCCGAGCCCTCGGTCGCCCGCCTGCTGCGGCGCTGGCTGCACGGGCCGATCCTGCGGGAGCGGCGCCGTCTCGACGCCGCAGGCTCGCTGTGGCGGCTGCGGACCACCGTCCGGGACACCCCCGGCACCCTCGAGGCGATCGCGCGGCAGCTGCGGATGCTCGACGGCAACATCCTCGGCGTGCAGGTCCAGCCCGGGACCGACGGCGTGGTCGACGAGTTCGTCGTCGACGTGCCCGAGGAGGTCACTGCGCGGGACCTCACCGAGGCCGTCGAGGACGGTGGTGGCCGGGCCGTCCAGGTGTGGCCGACGACGGCGCTGGCCCTCACCGACAGCCCGACCCAGGCGCTGTGCACGGCCATCCGCGTCGCCGAGGCACCGCATGAGCTGCCCGATGCCCTCGCCGACCTGCTCGGTGCCGAGGTGGTCGACGGCGGGCCCGGTGACCCCACCTCCCACCTGTCGGGAGACGCCACGCGGCTGAAGGTCCACGCCGGCTGGCGCGGCGCCGTCGTGCTGACGCGGCCCGGGCAGCCGTTCACACTCGCCGAGTCCGCGCGGGCGCACCGGCTTGCCGAGCTGGTCGAGCTCGTCGACGGCGTCCGGCTCACCGGACTGGGCGGGGCAACGTCCCACTCCGACCGCTGAGCTCGCGGGCGTGCACTGTCGGAAAAGTCGGCTGTCGGCGACAACTGTGCTGTCGGCGGTAGATCGACTGTGGGCGGGCGAGGGTTGCGGGTGCGTTAGACGAGGCAGCCGGGGCCGAGGAGGGTCTTGAGGTCCCCGAAGAGCGCCGTCGAGGGCTCGACGCGGAAGGAGTCCTCCAGCCGCATCGTCGTCGACCGCCCCGGGCTGGTGAGCCGCAGCCGCACCTCCGAGCTGCCCGGGTGGTCGGTGAGGATGCCCTTGAGCCGCTCGACGAGCGGGGCCGTGCACCGGTTGGCGGCGAGCGTGAGCTGGACCGGCCCGTCGGTGGCCTGGGAGACGTCCGGGAGGGTGATCTCCGAGGCGTAGATCGTCGGGATGTCGTCGCGCCGGTTGAGGCGACCCTTGACCGTGATGATCGAGTCCTCGGCGAGCATCGTCGAGACCGTCGAGTAGGTCTGCGGGAAGAAGAGCACCTCGATGGCACCCTCGAGGTCCTCGACCGTCGCGATCGCCCACGGGTTGCCGTTCTTCGTCATCTTCCGCTGCAGGGAGGTGACGAGGCCAGCAATGGTGACCGTGGAGCCGTCGGAGCGGGTCTCGTCGGTGAGGAGCGTCGCGATGGACACGTCCGCCGCCCGCTGCAACACGTGCTCGAGCCCGAAGAGCGGGTGGTCCGAGACGTACAGCCCGAGCATCTGCCGCTCGAAGGTGAGCTTCTCCGGCTTGTCCCACTCGGGCAGGTCGGGGATGTCGATGGTGAAGCCGCCGCCCGCACCGCCGTCGCCGCCGAGGCCGGCGAAGAGGTCGAACTGGCCGACCGCCTCGTTGCGCTTGACGTCGATGACCATGTCGATGGCCTCCTCGTGGCGGGCGAGGAGGGAACGGCGGGTGTGGCCCAGGGAGTCGAAGGCCCCGGCCTTGATGAGCGACTCGATGGTGCGCTTGTTGCACACGACCGCGGGCACCTTGTCGAGGAAGTCGGTGAAGGAGGTGAACTCCCCCTTCTCCTCGCGGGTGGAGATGATCGCCTCGACGACGTTCGCGCCGACGTTGCGCACCGCGGCCAGGCCGAAGCGGATCTCCTCCCCGACGGCGGCGAAGGAGCCCACCGAGGTGTTGACGTCCGGCGAGAGCACGCTGATGCCCATGTGCCGGGCCTCGCCGAGGTACAGGCCGAGGCGGTCCTTGTTCACCTGGGTGGAGGTGAGGAGGGCGGCCATGAACTCCGTGGGGAAGTTCGCCTTCAGGTACGCCGTCCAGTAGGAGATGATCCCGTACGCCGCCGAGTGCGCCTTGTTGAAGGCGTAGTCGGAGAAGGGCAGCAGGATGTCCCACAGGGTCTTGACCGCGTCCGGGGAGTACCCGCGCTCGAGCATGCCGGCCTCGAAGCTGGCGAACTGCTTGTCCAGCTCGGCCTTCTTCTTCTTGCCCATTGCGCGGCGCAGCAGATCGGCCTGGCCGAGCGTGTACCCGGCGACCTTCTGCGCGATCGCCATGACCTGCTCCTGGTAGACGATCAGGCCGTAGGTCGTGCCGAGGATGTCGGCCAGCGGCTCCTCGAGCTCGGGGTGAATCGGCTCGATCTTCTGCTGGCCGGTCTTGCGCAGCGCGTAGTTCGTGTGGGAGTTCGCGCCCATCGGGCCGGGCCGGTAGAGGGCGCCGACGGCGGAGATGTCCTCGAAGTTGTCGGGGCGCATGAGGCGCAGCAGGGTGCGCATGCCGGCGCCGTCGAGCTGGAACACTCCCAGGGTGTCACCGCGGCCGAGCATGGCGTAGGTGAGGGGGTCGTCCAGCGGCAGGCGCTCGAGGTCGGGCGCCTCCTTGCCGTTGCGGGTGATGTTCTCCAGGGCGTCGTCGATGACGGTGAGGTTGCGCAGCCCGAGGAAGTCCATCTTGAGCAGGCCGAGGTTCTCGCACTGCGGGTAGTCGAACTGCGTGATGATCGCGCCGTCCTGCGGGCGCAGCATGACGGGGATGACGTCCTGGAGCGGCTCGCTGGACATGATGACGGCGCAGGCGTGCACGCCCCACTGCCGCTTGATGCCCTCCAGGCCCTGGGCGGTCTCGACGACGGCCTGGGCGTCGGGGTCCGCGGCGTGCAGCTGGCGGAACTCCTCGGCCTCGGCGTAGCGCTTGTCGCGGGGGTCGAAGATGCCGGCGAGGGTGATGTCCTTGCCCATGACCGACGGCGGCATCGCCTTGGTCAGCTTCTCCCCCATCTGGAAGGGGAAGTCGAGGACGCGCGCGGAGTCCTTGAGGGCCTGCTTCGCCTTGATCGTGCCGTAGGTGACGACCTGGGCCACGCGGTCGTCGCCGTACTTCTCGGTGACGTAGCGGATGACCTCACCACGACGGCGCTCGTCGAAGTCGACGTCGAAGTCGGGCATCGACACGCGGTCGGGGTTGAGGAACCGCTCGAAGATGAGCCCGTGGACGAGCGGGTCGAGGTCGGTGATGCGCAGCGCGTAGGCGACCATCGAGCCGGCGCCGGAGCCACGGCCCGGGCCCACGCGGATGCCCTGGGACTTGGCCCAGTTGATGAAGTCGGCGACGACGAGGAAGTAGCCGGGGAAGCCCATCTGGGTGATGACCTCGACCTCGTACCGCGCCTGCTTCTCGACGTGGGCGGGCACGCCGTCGGGGTAGCGGTAGTTGAGGCCCTTCTCGACCTCCTTGACGAACCACGAGTGCTCGTCCTCCCCCGCGGGCACGGGGAAGCGCGGCATGTAGTTCGCGCCGTCGGCGGTGGTGCGGAAGGTGACGTCGCACTGCTCGGCGACGAGCAGGGTGTTGTCGCAGGCCTCCGGGAGGTCGCGGAAGACCTCCCGCATCTCGGCGGCGGGGCGCAGGTAGTAGGTGTCCCCGGTGAAGGCGAAGCGGCTGCCGCCCTGGTCGTAGCTCGGCTCGGTGAGCTTGCTGCCCGACTGGAGCGCGAGCATGACCTCGTGGGTCTTGGCGTCGTCCGGGCGCGTGTAGTGGGAGTCGTTGGTGGCGAGCAGCGGGGCGCCGATGTCCTTGGCCAGGCGCAGGAGGTCGCCCGTCACGCGGCGCTCGATGTCCAGGCCGTGGTCCATGAGCTCGACGTAGTAGTTCTCGCGGCCGAAGATGTCCTGCAGCTCGCGGGCGGCGCGCAGCGCCTCGTCGTACTGGCCCAGGCGGATGCGGGTCTGCACCTCGCCCGACGGGCAGCCGGTGGTGGCGATGAGGCCCTCGGCGTGGGTCTCGATGAGCTCGCGGTCCATCCGCGGCCACTTGCCCATCTGCCCCTCGATGGAGGCCCGGGAGCCCAGCCGGAAGAGGTTGTTCATCCCCCGGTTGTTCTTCGCCAGGAGCGTCATGTGGGTGTAGGAGCCGCGGGCCGAGACGTCGTCCTTGGCCTGGTGCTCCTCGCCCCAGCGCACCCGGGACTTGTCGAAGCGCGAGGTGCCCGGCGTCACGTAGGCCTCGAGGCCGATGATCGGCTTGACGCCGTGCTTCTGGGCGGTGGACCAGAAGTCGTAGGCCCCGAAGAGGTAGCCGTGGTCGGTGATCGCCAGGGCGGGCTGGCCCATGCGGGCGGCCTCACCCAGGAGCTCGTCGACCTTGGAGGCACCGTCGAGCATCGAGTACTCGGTGTGCACGTGGAGGTGGGTGAAGTTGTCAGATCCTCCAGCAGCCATGCCCGTCAGTCTAGGTCGCGGGACCGACACGACTGGTCACCGCGAGGGGAGATCCAGGTCGCTCGGCGTGTCGGCGTCGACGACTCCCGACGGGCGTCACCGAGCCGGCAGGGCAGCCCGCTCGGTCAGTCCTCGACCAGCTCCGGCTCCCAATGGGCGAACCGCGCCAGCGACGACAGTGCGGCGGTGGCGGGCGTGGCCCGCACGAGCAGGTCGCGCAGCGCCACGAGCGGCGCCGAGCGCAGCTCGGGCCCGAACCGGCCGCTCCAGCGGGAGGCCCGAGCCACCGCCTGCGACCGCGGCCGCCGGGTGCGGTCGTACGCGGCGAGCGCGGCGGGGACGTCGCCCTCGTACCGGGCCAGCGCCCGCCCGAGCACGACGGCGTCCTCCAGCGCCTGCGACGCGCCCTGCCCGAGGTTGGGGGTCATGGCGTGGGCGGCGTCGCCGAGGAGAGCGACAGCCCCGGTGACGTAGCCGGGAAGCGGCACCGCGAGGTGCTGCAGGTCGTGGCGCAGCACGGCGCCCGGCTCGGTGGCGGCGAGCAGGTCGGGGATCGGGGCGTGCCAGCCGGCGAAGCGGGCGCGCAGGTGACCGGCCTCGTCCGCGAACCGGTGCCCCACGGGCGCGCCGGCGACGGCCGCGAACCAGTACACCCGCCCGTCCACGAGCGGCACCGTGCCGAACTCGGTGCCCGGGCCCCACGTGACGGCGCCAACGAGGTCGAGCGGCCACCGGCCCGCGGTCACCGAGCGCCAGGCCGTCACGCCGGTGTGGGCCGGACCCGGGTGGTCGGGCCAGAGCCGGCGACGTACGGCCGACCCGATGCCGTCGGCTCCGACGACGACGTCTGCCGCGATCGTGTGCCGCTCCCCGTCACGGACGAAGGTGACCGACGCGGGCGGTCCGGCGGTCACGTCGAGGACCTCGGCGCCCCTGACGACCGCGCCGGCGGGCAGCACCTCACGGAGCACCCGGTGCAGCTGCTCACGGTGGATCCCGACGACCGAGGTGGCCAGCTCCCGCTCGAGGACGGCGCTGTCGACCCGCGCGAGCCAGCGTCCCGTGGGGTCGCGGAGCCCTCCGCCGCCCTGGGGCGCTGCGGAGGCGCCGACGGCGTCGGCGAGGCCGAGCTCGCGCAGCGCCCGTTGCCCGTTCGCCATGACCGTGAGGCCCGCGCCGATCTCCCCGCCCTCGGCGGAGCGCTCCAGCACGGTCACGTCCCATCCCGCCCGCCCCAGCGCGATCGCCGCGGCGAGCCCGCCGATGCCGCCGCCGACAACGACCCCGGTGCGTCCACTGTCCGCCACGACGACTCCCCTCCGCCCTGAGCGCCCCCGGCGGGCTCGGGTCCGGTAGGACGTCCATCATGCCGCAGCCCGGTTCGACGGCCCCCCGTCGCGGTGGCGGGCGCCGCCGTCTCCCCGTCACGGGCGGACGGACGCCCCGGCGCGGACGGCCCGGCGGGCGATGTCGCCGACCACCAGCTCGGCGTCGGGGACGACGCCGACGGAGTTGTGCGAGGAGAACCGGTGCTGGAAGAGCTGCCCGAGGACGTAGAGCCCGGGCTGGTCCGTGACGGAGCCTCTGTCGTTGTCGAGGAAGCCGGCGGAGTCGAGCCCGGGCAGCTCGACCCAGTCGTGGCCGGGGAGGAAACCGGTGGCCCACACGACGTTGGCGACGTCGAGCACCTCACCGTCCGCGGTGACGGGCAGGCCCTCCACGACGTCGGTGACACGCGCGGCTCGGCGCACACCGGCGTCGGCGAGGTCCTGGGGCTTGACGCGGATGAGTGGCGTGCCGTGGCCCGACAGCAGCTTCTCCCTCGACCTGCGGCCGGGCGGGGTGTCCCGCGTGAGGACGTGGTTCCAGGTGAAGGCGATGAGGGGGAAGACGGTGAGCATCGTCCGGGACTCGATACGGAGCGGGACGTGACCCGGGTGGCGTCCGCACAGCACGACGTCGTGGGAGGCGGCGAGCTCGAGGGCGATGTCCGCCCCGGAGTTCGCCGCACCGACGACGGCGACACCGCCCGGCTGCAGCTGGGCAGGGTTGCGGTAGTCGACCGAGTGCAGCTGCACGATCCCGGACGAGAGCCGGTGGGCGAGGGCCGGGACGTTCGGGACCCGCTCGGCCCCGGTCGCCAGGACGACGTTGGCGGCGGTGAAGGCGGCCGCACCGGCGGTCACCTGGAACCGGTCGCCGTCCCGGAAGAGCCCGTCGACGGCGACCCCGGTCCTCACGTCCATGCCGACCCGCTGTGCGTAGGAGCTGAGGTACGCGGCCATCTGCGCACCGGAGGGGAAGAGCTCGTCGCGCGGGAACGGCACACCCGGCAGCCCGAGGCTGGTCGACGGGGTGAACATCCGCATCGAGTCCCAGCGGTGGTTCCACCCTCCGCCGACCCGGTCGTCGGCCTCGAGGACGGTGAACGGCAGCCCGCGGCGGGCGAGGTGGTAGCCAGCGGCGAGTCCCGCCTGTCCGGCACCGATGACGATCGTGTGGTCCATGGCGCTGCTCCCTCGGTCGGTCCGACGGCTCGAACGCTACGAAGGGGCAGGGGGGCTCCACATCGGTGGAACTACCCAACCGTGTCCGGCACCGGGCGTGGGTACCGCCGGTGGCGGTCTCACAGGAGCTGCCACGAGGCCGCGCGCGCCGCGGCCGCCGCGCGGCTGGAGACGTCGAGCTTGGTGAGGATGTTGCTCACGTGCCGGTCGACCGTGCGCTCGCTGAGGACCAGCCGTTCGGCGATGGCCCGGTTGGTGGCCCCGGTCGCGACGAGCCGCAGCACCTCGACCTCCCTCGCGGTGAGCACCTCCCGGGCGCGGCGGTCCAGCGCCTCGAGGTCGGGCTGGGCGCCGAGGCTCGTGAAGATCTCCCGGGCGGTGGCCCGCTCCCGGTCAGCCGACTCGTGGTCACCGAGGGCGTGCCAGGCCGCCGCCACGAGTGTTCTGGTCCGGGCCTCCTCGTAGGGTGCCGCCACCCGCACCCAGGTCGCGAGTGCGCGGCGCGCGGCCGCCCCGGCGTCCTCGGGGCGCCCGGCCGACAGCGAGAGGCGGGCCTGCGCCTGGGCGGCGACCGCGCGGACGAGGTCGCTGTCCTGGCGCTCACCGAGCGCCGTCAGCTCCTCCGCCAACGCGTGCGCCCGGGTCTCGTCCCCCACGGCGAGGAGGACCTCCACCCCCGCGGCGAGCAGGGGCACTCGCCGCGCCACCGTGCTGCTCTCGGCAAGCGCGCGGCGGACCATGGCGGCGGCCGCCTGCGTGCTGCCCCGGGCGAGACGGAGCAGGGCGAGCCCCGGTTGCGGCTCCCACCCGTCACGAGCGGCAGCGGCGTACGCCGCGTCGGCGTCCTCCCACCTGCCCTGGAGCCGCGCGAGGTCGCCCCGCACGCATGCGGCGAGCGCTGCGGAGGTGCGGTCGACGTCGTCGTCCAGGCCGACGAGCAGGGTGTCGGCCCTGTCCCAGTCCCCCACCAGCTGGAGGAGCTCGGCCCGCCGGACCCGGCACTCACCGACGAAGCCAGTCATCTCCGGCTGGGTGGCGCACCAGCCCGACATGGCGTCGGTCCACTCACGCGCGCGGCCGACGTCGTAGATCTCCCAGCACCCCGAGATGACCCCGCAGTAGACGATCCCCGTGACCATCGAGGACGCCCGGTCGGCGGTGACGACGACCATGGCCTCGTCCAGGAGCGCGCAGCCCTCCTGCACGCGGCCCGCGGCGAGCCGGACGAGCCCGGCCTGGTGCAGTGCGAGGGCGGCGAGGTCGGTGTCGGCGGACTCGCGAGCCGCGCGTGCGGCCGCGGTGGTCAGGCTGGCCGCCGCGTCGAGGTCGCCGCCGGCGACGGCGGGGAACGACCGGGCGAGGGACAGGTAGCCCGTGAGCCGTTCGTCGTCGGCCTCGGAGGCGAGTCGCTCGAGCCGCTGCAGCCACCCGGTGCCGTGGGCGACCTCCCCGTCGTGGAGGTGCTGCGCCGCGATCCAGAACGAGCTCAGAGCCGCTGCGGCGTCGTCGCCACGATCGAGGTGCCGCTGGTAGGCGAGCTCCCGGGCGGCGAAGTACTCGTCCATCCGGTGGAGCAGGTGGGCGCACTCCGCCATGTGGTCGAGGTCCCGCGGGTGGAGCGGTGCGGCGCGCTCGGCGTCGGCGAACGCCGCGAAGGCCGTGGCCCAGCGCCGGTCGGTGTGCGCCGACCGGGCCCGGGCGAGGGCGTCGCTGCTCACCTCCCCAGTATCGCGCGCAGGCGTGGGGCTGCGGCGGGTCAGGCGCGGGCGACGGTGCGGGCCATGTCCTGGTGCCAGATGTCCGCGTCGAGGTACCTCTCGCCGGACACGACCGAGAAGCCCAGCCGCTCGTAGAAGCCCATCGCCGACTCCTGCGCGCTGAGCACGACCTCGACGGCGGGCGGCTCCCCCGCCGCGTGGCGCTCGAGAGCCAGCTCGACGAGCGCGGTGACGAGCAGTGCCCCCACCCCGCGCCCACGGGCCGCGGCGTGGACGGCCAGGCGCCCGAGGTGGACGTGGCCGGGGGCGTCGAGCAGGAGCCGGCCGGTGCCGAGCACCTCGCCGGTGACCTCGTCGACCGCGAGCACGTGCGTCGTCGTCGGCGCCTCGTCGAGCTCGTCGACCTCGAGCTCGACGGGCACGCCCTGCTCGTCGACGAAGACGGCGAAGCGCACCGCCCAGGCGGCCTCGAGCTCCTCCCGCGTCGTCACGGTGCGGACGACGACGCTCACCGGCGTCCCTCCCGCACCATCTCGAGCGCCGCGGCGAGGTCCTGCGGGTACTCGCTCTCGACGACGACCTCGCGGCCGTCGCGCGGGTGGGCAAAGCCGAGGCGCACGGCGTGCAGCCACTGCCGGGTCAGCCCCAGCTTCTGGGCGAGCACGGGGTCGGCCCCGTAGGTCGTGTCCCCCAGGCAGGGGTGCCGCACCGCGGAGGTGTGCACCCGGATCTGGTGGGTGCGGCCGGTCTCGAGGTGGATCTCGAGGAGGGACGCGCCGGACATCGCCTCGAGGGTCTCGTAGTGGGTGACGGCGGGCTTGCCGTCGGCGACGACGGCGAAGCGGTAGTCGTGCCGCGGGTCGCGCCCCACGGGCGCGTCGATCGTCCCGGAGAACGGGTCCATGTGCCCCTGGACGAGTGCGTGGTAGACCTTCTCGACCGTGCGCTCCTTGAAGGCGCGCTTGAGGACGGTGTAGGCGAGCTCGGACTTGGCGACGACCATGAGCCCGGAGGTTCCGACGTCGAGGCGGTGGACGATGCCCTGCCGCTCTGCCGCCCCGGACGTCGAGACGCGGTACCCGGCGGCGTGGAGGCTGCCGACGACGGTCGGTCCCTGCCACCCCGGGCTGGCGTGGGCGGCCACGCCGACGGGCTTGTCGACGACGACGACGTCCTCGTCCTCGTAGGCGACCGCCAGGCCGGCCACGGGCTCGGGCGGCGGGGCCGACGGGGCGTCGGGGAGCGTGACCTCGAGCCAGCCGCCGGCGACGAGCCGGTCGGACTTGGCGAGCGTGCGGCCGTCAAGGACGACCCCGCCCTCGGTGGCCAGCTCGGCCGCCCGGGTGCGCGACAGGCCCAGCAGCCGGGCGAGGGCGGCGTCGACGCGCTCGCCGGCCAGGCCGTCGGGGACGGGAAGGGAGCGGGTCTCAGGCATCGTCGTCGCTGCCGGCGAGGCGGATCTCGCGGCGGGTCCGGGGACGGCGGGTGGGCGTCGCCGACTCCTCCGCGACGGGCGGGCCGGCGGGAGCCGGCGTCGTCCCGGGCTCGTCGGCCGTGCTGGGGGCCGCGCCGTCGGACGTGGTGCCGACCCAGGTGGCGACGTCGACGCCGTCGTCGGCGGGTCGCGGGACCTCCGGGGAGAAGTCGGACTCGTCGACGAGCGGCTCCTCGCTCACGTCCTCCCCGTCGATGTCGCTGGCGGGGGCGTCGTCCTCCTCGCGGCGGGAGGTCACGCGGGTGCCGTCGACCTCGATGCCGAGGAGGGCGAGGACGGCGATGAGGACGGCGGCGAGCACGATGGCGATGTCGGCGACGTTGCCGACGAACCAGCCGTTGTAGCTGATGAAGTCGACGACGTGCCCACGGGCGAAGCCGGGCTCGCGCAGCAGCCGGTCGTAGAGGTTCCCGAGCGCCCCACCGAGGAGCATGCCCAGGGCCACCGCCCAGCCGCGGGAGCGCAGGCGCCGGGACACGCGCAGGACGACGACGACCACGACGAGCGTGATGAGCGTGAAGACCCACGTCATCCCGGTGGCGAAGGAGAACGCCGCGCCGGGGTTGTAGATGAGCTGCCAGCCGAGGAGGTCACCGATGACCGGGACGTACACGCCCTGGGTCAGCCGGTCCTCGGCGAGGAACTTGGTGACCTGGTCGACCGCGGCGATGCCGAGGGCGAGGGCGACGAGCAGGACGACCGTCCCGCGCCTGCCCCGCTGCTGCTCGCTCATGGGTGTTCCTTCCTCGGCATGCAGCGACGGCGGCGGCCCGGTGGGCCGCCGCCGTCGTGTCGTGCTCAGCGACCGAACTGTGCCGAGCCGGAGTCACCGCGGCCGGAGACGTTGCCCCGACCCTCGACGTCCGACAGGAGCGACTCGAGGTAGCTCTTGAGGCGGGTGCGGTAGTCGCGCTCGAAGACGCGCAGCTCGTCGATCTTGCGCTCGAGGAGCGAACGCTCCTGCTCGAGCTGGGCGAGGGTGCGGTTGTGCTGCTCCTCGGCGTCGCGCACGATGCGCTCCGCCTCGGCCCGCGCCTCGTGGATGATGCGCTCACCCTCCTCGCGCCCGTTGTTCACGTACTCGTCGTGGACACGCTGGGCGAGGGCGAGCATGCCGGTGGCCGAGGTCGGCTCGTCGGCGGTCTCGGTCACGCTCTCGGCCGGGGCGGCCGCGGCGGCCGGCGGCGCGTAGGACTGCTGCGGCTCCGGCTCCGGCTCGGGCTCCGGCTGGGGCTCGGGGGCCGGGGCCGGGGCGACGGCCGTGGCCGGCTCGCCACTGCTGAGCTCGGCGACGCGGCGCTCCGCGGCCGCGAGCTTCGCCTTGAGCTCCTCGTTCTCACTGCTGAGCGTGCTCAGCGTGTTGACGACCTCGTCCAGGAAGTCGTCGACCTCGTCCTGGTCGTAGCCCTCCCGGAACTTCGTCGGCTGAAACTTCTTGTTCAGCACGTCGTCTGCTGTGAGCAGCGCCATAGTCGTCACCTCAGTAGTTCAGTCGTTCGGTCGTGAGCGTCGCGCGACTCACGGGTCCACGTTAGCGGAACGTTACTAGAGCCAGCACACCACGGGGGTCACATAAGTCACGCGAGTGACAGAGAAGCGGCCACTTGCATCGAGATGCTCACGGCCAGGAACAGGATGATGAAGCCCAGATCGAGTGCCACGGGCCCCAGCCGGAGCGGCGGGATGTAGCGGCGGAGCCAGTTCAGCGGCGGGTCGGTCAGCGTGTAGACGAGCTCGGCAATGACGAGCACGACACCCCTGGGCCGCCAGTCGCGGGAGAACACCTGCACCCAGTCCAGCACCAGCCGGCCGATGAGGACGACCAGGTAGAGCAGGAGGAGCAGGTAGACGATCGAGAAGAGGAGCCCCACGTCTCAGCTCTGGTTGAAGAGACGGCCCGGACCGGTCTCGGGCTGACCCGAGTCGGTGGCCACCTCGATGCTCGCCGGGGAGAGGAGGAACACACGGTTGGTGACCCGCTCGATGGAGCCGTGGAGGCCGAAGACGAGCCCGGCGGAGAAGTCCACCATGCGCTTGGCCTCGGTCTCGCTCATGCCGGTGAGGTTCATGATGACGGGGGTGCCGTCACGGAAGGCCTCGCCGATGACCCGCGCCTCGTTGTAGGTGGCGGGGTGCACGGTGCTGATGCGTCGCAGGTCGTGCTCGACGGGCTCGGGCGTGGGGACCACCCGCATGGGGGTCACCTGAGCCCGGGGCTCCTCCCGCTCGGGACGGGCCTCGGCCGCCGCGGGCTCCTCGTGGCGGGGGACGTCGAGCTCGTCGACGTAGTCCCCCTCGTCCTCGGACAGTCCGAGGTACGCCATCGTCTTGCGCAGTGCTCCGGCCATGACTGCTCCCGTCGTCGAGTTCTGCGATCACACCTCGTGCCGCTCCTGTGGGTGACGCTAGACCAGGCCAGGCCCCGCCCGCCGCACCGACTCGCGGCGTGTCGTCGCGGGATTTTGCGCCTCCTCAGGCGGGGCGGACGACGCCGACGAAGCGGCCGGTGCGGCCGTCGCGCCGGTAGGAGTAGAAGCGCTCGTCCTCGCGGGTGCACACGTCCAGCCGCTGCACCCGCCGCACGCCGCCGTCGGCGAGCTGGGCGAGCACGCCGGCGGGGATGTCGAGGGCGGGGGTGCCCCACGCCGTCGTGGCACGCGCGGCGGGGACGACGCCCGCGACCTCGTCGCGCAGCGCGGCGGGAACCTCGTAGCAGCGGCCGCAGATGCTGGGGCCGAGGGAGGCGTACAGGTCGGGGACCGAGGCGCCCTCGCGGGCGAGGGTCGCGAGCGCGGCGTGCACGACGCCGTCGGCCAGGCCCTGGCGGCCGACGTGGACGGCGGCGACGAGGCCGCCGTCGGGGGTGGCGAGCAGGAGGGGGACGCAGTCGGCGACCATGACGGCGACGGCGGGCGCGCCGGGGTCGCTGCGACGGCCCACGAGGGCGTCGCACTCCCCCTGGCCGGCGCCGTCGTCGGCCTCGCCGGTGACGACGCGCACGAGCGCCGTGTGCCGCTGGTCCATCCACACGACGCGCGAGCCGAGCTCGGCGTCGAGGAGGTCCCGGTTGGCGCGGACCGCCCGCTCGTCGTCGCCGACGTGCAGGCCGAGGTTGAGGCCCCCGCTGCCGTCGGCTGCGGCGTAGGGGCCGGTGGAGACGCCACCGGCGCGCGTGGTGAAGCCACCACGCGCGCCGGGGCCGAGGTCAGCGGGCTCGAGCACGTGCCCGACCGGTCAGCGCAGGAAGTCGGGGATGTCGAGGTCCTCCTCGCGGCGGCTGCGCACCGGCTCCTCGTCGAAGACCCGGGGCACCTCCAGTCCGCGGCGCTCGCCCTCGCTGCCCGCGTAGGCCGGGACCGGCTCGGCGGGCTGCTCCTCCCTGGCCGGCTCGGGGCTGGCCGCGACGGGCGGCTCGGGGGCGCTGGGCGCGCTCGGCAGCGAGACCGGCGCCGGGGCGGCGGCCCGGCGCTGCGGGGCGGCCGGCGTGGCCGCCTTGGGGCCGGGGTCGTCGAAACCGGCGGCGATGACGGTGACGCGCACCTCGTCGCCCAGGGCGTCGTCGATGACGTTGCCGAAGATGATGTTCGCCTCGGGGTGGGCGGCCTCCTGGACGAGGCGGGCGGCCTCGTGGATCTCGAAGAGGCCGAGGTCGCTGCCACCCTGGATGGAGAGCAGGACGCCGTAGGCGCCGTCGATGCTCGCCTCGAGGAGCGGGGAGGAGATCGCCAGCTCGGCGGCCTGGACCGCGCGGTCCTCGCCGCGGGCGGAGCCGATGCCCATGAGGGCGCTGCCGGCGCCCTGCATGACGGACTTGACGTCCGCGAAGTCGAGGTTGATGAGACCGGGGGTGGTGATGAGGTCGGTGATGCCCTGGACACCGGACAGGAGCACCTGGTCCGCGCTCTTGAAGGCGTCGAGCACCGACACGTTGCGGTCGGAGATCGACAGCAGGCGGTCGTTGGGGATGACGATGAGGGTGTCGACCTCGGAGCGCAGCGCCTCGATGCCGGCCTCGGCCTGGGTGGAGCGCCGGCGTCCCTCGAAGGTGAAGGGCCGGGTGACGACGCCGATGGTCAGCGCGCCGAGCGAGCGGGCGATGCGGGCGACGACGGGGGCGCCACCGGTACCGGTGCCACCACCCTCGCCGGCGGTGACGAAGACCATGTCCGCCCCGCGCAGCACCTCCTCGATCTCCTCGGCGTGGTCCTCGGCGGCCTTCTTGCCCACCTCGGGGTCCGCGCCGGCGCCGAGCCCACGGGTGAGCTCACGGCCGACGTCGAGCTTGACGTCGGCGTCACTCATGAGGAGCGCCTGTGCGTCGGTGTTGACGGCGATGAACTCCACGCCCTTCAACCCGACCTCGATCATCCGGTTGACGGCGTTGACACCGCCGCCCCCGATGCCCACCACCTTGATCACTGCTAGGTAGTTCTGCGGTGCCGCCACGTCGGCCCCCTCACTTTGTCTGCTGCTGGTCCTCGGCCAACCCTCAACCTCAAGTTGAGCGTTAGACTTATGTCATTCTTGCGCACCCGGAACGCTAGGTGCCCGGTGGCACCCCGGCAACGACCGCTGTGGGTGTGTCGCGCGCGGATGTCGCCGGCCGGGTGTCGCTGGTCTGCGCGCAAGTGCCGCGGTGGGGCCGCTGATCGGCAAAGTGTCCCGGCGTGTCGGCCGCGCGTTGCCGACTTGTGCGCAGGATCCCTCCGGGCGCTCAGCTGGAGATCGTCGGGGCGCGCGGGACGGTGACGTCGTAGACGGCCGCCTCCCGCTCGCGCAGCACGGCGAGGACCGCGGCCTTGAGCTCGGACTCCTCCGGCCCGCCCCACAGGACCTCGGCACCGTTCACGAGGTGGAGGGTGATCGAGGCCGGGTTGACCGCGCCGGCGGTGGCGACCTCCGCCCGCAGGTCCGGGGGCAGCTCGGCAAGGACGGTGAGCACCGCCCCGAGCGTCTGCCCGGCCCGCTCCCCCGACAGCGGCACGGTGACGTGCGGGAGTCCCTCCGGGGGCTCCTGCGCGGTCCCGACGACGACGCCGTCGACGTCGAGCAGGGCCAGCCCCTCCTCGGCGGTCGCCGCGGCCACCGGGACGCGCGCCTCGACGTCGACGGTCAGGCCGCGTGGCCAGTCGCGCGTCACGGACGCCGAGCGCACCGTGGTGATCGCCCGGACGTCCTCGGCCAGCCCCCCGGTGTCGAGGCGGGTGAGGGGCGTGCCGGCCCGCTCCTCGACGAGGGCCATGACCTCCGCCTCGGGCACGGTCGTGCCCTCCCCCGCACCGGTGACGGTGACCTCGGCGACGTCGAGGGCGAGCAGTGGCGAGGCGAGCAGCGCCCAGGCGACCGCCCCGACGGCGACGAGGATCCCGGCGGCGAGGAGCACCTTGCGCCACGCGAGGCGGCGCTGGGCGCGGGCCCGCTCGGCCAGGCGCTCGAGGAAGCCGGGCCGGGGCGGGCCGTCTGGGGCCGGCTGGGCGCGCACGGGCAGCCAGCGACGGCGCTCCTCGGGCTGCTCGACCTGCGCGCCGGGACGCTCGGCCGGCGTCCCGGGCCGACGTCCCGGCTGGCCGGGACGCTCGGACGTGGGTGCCGCAGCCGCCTCGTCCGCTCCCGGCTCGCGGCGCGGCTGACGCGGCGCTGCCGGGGGCCTCACGCCCGCTCCGCCAGCAGGGCCAGGACGCGGGGACCGAGCTCGGTGACGTCCCCGGCGCCCATGGTGAGGACGAGGTCGCCAGGGCGTGCGAGCGCGGCCACCGCCGCGGCGGCGTCCTCCCGGTCGGCGACGTAGTGCGCGCCCTCGGCCCGCGCGGTGATGAGGGAGCCGTCGACGCCGTCGACCGGGTCCTCGCGCGCCGCGTAAACGTCGGTGACGACGATCTCGTCCGCGGCACCGAGCGCGGCGGCGAACTCGGCCGCGAAGGTCTGCGTCCGCGAGTACAGGTGGGGCTGGAAGAGGACGAGCACCCGGCCCTCGCCCGCGGCGAGGCGGGCGGCGGCGAGCGTGGCGGCGACCTCGGTGGGGTGGTGGGCGTAGTCGTCGACGACGCGCACCCCGGCGGCCTCCCCGCGCGCCTCGAAGCGGCGGCCCGTGCCGCGGAAGGCCCCGAGCGCGGCGGCCAGCGCCCGCGGGTCCGCGCCGAGGGCGACGCCGGCGCACCAGGCACCCGCGGCGTTGCGGACGTTGTGGGCGCCGGTGACCGAGAGCTCCAGGCGCACCGGCTCCTCGCCCTCGCGCTCGAGGGTGGCCGAGGCGCCGGCCGCACCGACGTCGAGCCCGGTGATCCGCACGTGCCCCTCCCCCACGCCCGGCGCCTCGCCGGTGCCGTAGGTGAGCACGCGCCCGCTCGCGCGGCGGGCCAGGCGCAGGGCGCCGTCGTCGTCCGCGCAGGCGACGAGGAGGCCGGTGACGCGGCCGGCGAAGTCGACGAAGGCCTGCTCGAAGGCGGCCCGGGAACCGTAGTGGTCGAGGTGGTCCGGCTCGACGTTCGTCACGAGGGCGACGGCGGGGCGGTAGTTGAGGAAGGAGCCGTCGGACTCGTCCGCCTCGGCGACGAAGGCGCGCCCGCTGCCCAGGTGCGCTCCGGTGCCGAGCCCGGCGACCTGTCCGCCGATGGCGTAGCTGGGGTCCGCACCGACCTCGGTGAGGGCGACGGCGAGCATGGCCGACGTCGTCGTCTTGCCGTGCGCGCCGGCGACGGCGACGAAGTCCTGGTCCCCCGCGGCGACGACGAGCGCCTCGGAGCGGTGGATGACCGGCAGCCCGAGCTCCCGGGCCCGGACGAGCTCGGGGTTGTCGGGACGGACCGCGGTGGACACGACGACGGTCGCGTCGTCCGGGACCTGCGCGGCGGCGTGCCCGGCGTGGGCCCGGACCCCGAGCCCGCGCAGCCGCTCGAGAGTGGCGCTGTCGCGGGCGTCGGAGCCGGAGACCGCGAGCCCGCGGGCGGCGAGCAGCTCGGCGACGGGCGCCATGCCCGCCCCGCCGATCCCAATGAGGTGGTAGCGGCTCACGGCGTCACCCCGGCCGCGTCGACGACGAGCTCGGCGAGGCGGGCGGCGCCGTCGCGCACCCCGGCGCCGGCGGCGGCGCGGCCCATCGCGGCGAGACGGTCGCGGTCGGTGAGCAGCTCGAGGAGCGGGCCGGTGACGTAGGCGGGGGTGAGCTCGGCGTCGGCGACGATCGTCCCGCCACCGGCGGCGACGACGTCGGCCGCGTTGCGCCGCTGCTCCCCGTTGCCGATCGGCAGGGGCACGTAGACGGCGCCGATCCCGAGGGCGGCGAGCTCGCTCACCGTGCCGGCACCGGAGCGGGCGAGGACGAGGTCGGCGACGGCGTAGGCGCTGGCCATGTCGTCGAGGTACGGGCGCACGTGGTAGCCCGGCAGCCCGGCGGTGGCCGCGCGGACGGGCTCGTCCTTCCCCTGGCCGGTGAGGTGGAGGACCTGGACCCCGGCCTCGGTGAGCGCGCGGGCGCCGGCGGAGACGGCCTCGTTGACCCGCTGGGCCCCGAGGGAGCCTCCGGTGACGAGGAGCGTGGTCCGCTGCGGGTCGAGGCCGAGGGCGGCGGCGCCGGCGGTGCGGCGCGCCGGGGCGTCGGTCTCGCGCTCGGCGACGAGCTCGGCGATGGCGGCGCGCAGCGGCAGTCCGGTGAGCACGGCGCGCGGCAGCGGCGTGCCCGGGAAGGAGACGGCGACGTGCCGGGCCCAGCGGGCGCCGAGCCGGTTGGCCAGCCCCGGGCGCGCGTTCTGCTCGTGGACGACGACGGGCACCCCCAGCCGCCGCGCGGCCAGGTAGGCGGGCGTGGCGACGTAGCCGCCGAAGCCGACGACGACCTGCGCCCGGGACTCGGTGATCGCCTGCGCCGCCGCGGCGACGGCGGAGCGCAGCCGGCCGGGCAGGCGCAGGAGGTCCGGGGAGGGGCGGCGCGGCAGCGGCACGCGCGGGACGTGGCGCAGCGGCAGCCCGGCGTCGGGCACGAGGCGCGCCTCCAGCCCTGCGGTGGTCCCGAGGACGGTGATCTCCGCGCCTCCGGGCAGGTTCTGCAGGGCGGTGGCCGTGGCCAGCAGCGGGTTGACGTGGCCGGCGGTGCCTCCACCGGCGAGCAGGGCGCGCAGCTCAGCCACGGCCACGTCCCACGACCGCCAGCGAGCGGCGGACCACCCCGCGCCGGGCGCGCAGCGCCGCGGCGGCGCCCGGCTCGTCGCGCGCGAAGGCGAGGACCACGCCCATGGCGAGCAGGATCGCGATGAGGGCGGAGCCACCGGCCGACACGAGCGGCAGCGGCACGCCGATGACGGGGAGGAAGCCGATGACGACCCCGATGTTGATGAGTGCCTGGCCCAGGATCCACGCGGTGATGCCACCGGTGGTGATCTTGACGAAGGGGTCGGGGTGGCGCCGCACGATGCGGAACATCCCGACGGCGAGGACGGTGAAGAGGCCGAGGACGAGCAGGGTGCCCCACAGGCCCAGCTCCTCGCCGACGATCGCGAAGATGTAGTCGTTGTGCGCCTCGGGCAGGTAGGCCCACTTCTCGCGGGAGGCGCCGAGCCCGAGCCCGGAGATGCCCCCGGTGCCCAGGCCGTAGAGGCCGTGGAGGGTCTGGTAGCACGCGGCGGACTCGTCGCAGTCGCCGCCGAAGACGGCGGTGATGCGCTGCATCCGGTTCTCGGAGAGGACCACGAGGAAGGCGACGGCTCCCGCTCCGGCGACGAGGGCGGCACCGAACCACTTGAGCGGCACGCCCGCGACGAACATCGCCCCGGCGACGACCGCCGCGACGACGAGCGCGGTGCCGAGGTCGCGCCCGCCGAGGACCAGCCCGAGCGCGGCGGCGGACACGACGAGTCCGGGCACGAGGACGTGCTGCCAGCGGTCCAGGAGGTGGGCCTTGCGGGCGAGGACGAGCCCGAGCCACACGGCGAGTGCGAGCTTGAGGAACTCCGAGGGCTGGATGGTCTGGCCCCCGCCGATGTAGATCCAGTTCGTGTTGCCCTTCTCGCCGCGGGCGAGCGGCGTGAAGATCAGCGCCTGGAGCAGCATCCCGAGGCCGAGCGCCGGCCAGGCCAGCTTGCGGTACCAGGCGACCGGGATGCGGCTGGCGACGAGCATGAGCGGCACCCCGATGAGTGCGAACGTCGCCTGGCTGAAGAACTGGCCGTACGGACTGCCGGTGTCCCGGATCGAGGCGATCGAGGAGGCGGACAGCACCATGACGACGCCGATCGCGAGCAGGAGCGCCACGGCTCCGCCGACCAGGTAGTAGCTGAGGACGGCCGGCCCGCGGGTCGCGGGGTGGGCGGTGTCCCGGGCGCCGGGGCGCACGGCCGGTGCGACCGGCGCGGCGGCCCGCCCCAGGCGCCCCGGCTGCAGGGCGGTCATCCCCGCTCCCCCGGCAGCGCGCGCACGGCCGCGGCGAAGGCGTCCCCGCGGGCGGCGTAGCTCGCGAACTGGTCCATGGAGGCGCACGCCGGCGCGAGCAGCACGGTGTCGCCCGGCTGGGCGAGCCGCGCGGCGGCGGAGACGGCGTGGGACATCACGCCCCCAGTGTCACCAGCCTCGACCTCCGTGACCGGCACATCCGGTGCGTGTCGTGCAAGTGCCTCGCGCAGCGGGGCGCGGTCCACGCCGATGAGGACGACGGCGCGCAGCCGGTCCGCGACGTCCCGCACGAGGTCGTCGAAGCGGGCCCCCTTGGCCAGCCCCCCGGCCACCCACACGCCGCGGCCCTCCGACAGCGCCCCGAGGCTGGCCCGGGCGGCGTGCGCGTTCGTCGCCTTGGAGTCGTCGACCCAGGTGACCCCGCCGCGGGTGGCGACGAGCTCGATCCGGTGCCGTCCGCCGTCGTAGTCCCGCAGGCCGGCGGCGACCGCGGCGGCGGGCACCCCGTGGGCGCGGGCGAGTGCGGCGGCGGCGAGCGCGTCGGCGACGACGTGCCCGGGCACCTGCCCGCCGGGCAGCGGGGCGAGGTGGGCGAGGTCGTCGAGGGTGGCGAGGGAGGCGGCGGTGGTCTGCCGGCGCGGCTCGAAGGCGCGGTCGCACAGCACGTCCTCGACGATCCCGAGCTCCCCGACCGCGGGGGTGCCGAGGACGGTGCCGACGGCGCGGGCCCCCTCGGCGACGTCGGCCTCCTCGACCATCGCGCGGGTCGTCGCGTCGGTGTAGATGCAGGCCTTGCGGGTGCGCGCGTAGACGCGGGCCTTCGCGTCGCGGTAGGCGGCGAGGGAGCCGTGCCAGTCGAGGTGGTCGGGGGCGAGGTTGAGGCAGACCGAGGCCTCGGGCTCGACGCTGTGGGTGAGGTGGAGCTGGAAGCTGGACAGCTCGACCGCGAGGGCGTCCACGCCGCCCCCGGCGACGACCTGCACCACGGGGGTGCCGACGTTGCCGACCGCCGGTGCCCGCAGGCCCGCGGCGGTGAGGATGGAGCTGAGCATGCCGACAGTCGTCGTCTTGCCGTTGGTGCCGGTGAGGGTGAGCCAGGCGGGCGCCGTCGTCGTCGCCGTCCGCTGCACCTGCCAGGCGAGCTCGACCTCGCTCCAGCACGGCAGGCCGGCCGCGGCCGCCCGGGTGAGGAGCGGGGAGCCGGCGGGCACGCCCGGGGACACGACGGCGAGGTCCGCCCCGGCCGTGAGGACGGCGTCGGCGAGGGCGGCGTCGTCGGCGGCGGCGAGCAGCTCCACGCGGGAGCCGAGCTCGGCGGCGGCGGCCTCGACGGTCGCCTCGCTCCGGTCGACCCCGGTGACGCGCGCGCCCAGGGTGGTGAGGACGTCGGCGGCGGCGCGCCCGGACGTGCCGAGCCCGACGACGACGACGTGCGCGTCGCCGAGCCCGCTCACGCCGTCACCCACTCCGCGTAGAAGATGCCCAGGCCCAGGGCGACGCACAGGGCGGCGATGAGCCAGAAGCGGATGACGATCGTCACCTCTCCCCAGCCACCGAGCTCGAAGTGGTGGTGGAGCGGGGCCATGCGGAAGACGCGTTTACCGGTCGCCTTGAAGAAGCCGATCTGGATGACGTCGCTCATGACGATGATGACGAACAGGCCGCCGATGACGATGGCGAGGAACTGGGTGTGGGTGAGGATCGAGAAGCCGGCGATCGCGCCGCCCAGGGCGAGGGAGCCGGTGTCGCCCATGAAGATCTGCGCCGGGGAGGCGTTCCACCACAGGAAGCCGAGGCAGGCGCCGATGAGGGCCGCGCCGATGAGCGAGAGGTCGCGGGGGTCGCGGACCTCGTAGCAGGCGGACCAGGCGGCGCTCTGGTCGGAGAGGAACTGGCAGTTCTGGTTGGACTGCCACATCGCGATGACCGTGTACGCGGCGAAGACCATCGCCGAGGCGCCGGTGGCCAGGCCGTCCAGCCCGTCGGTGAGGTTGACGGCGTTGGACCACGCGGTGATGAGGAAGTTGGCCCACAGCACGAACAGGACGAGCCCGAGGAAGGCGCCGGCGAAGGCGAGGTCGATCGAGGTGTCGCGCACGCCGGAGATGTGGGTCGAGCCGGGGGTGCGGAAGTTCTCGTTGGGGAACTGCAGCGCGAGGACCGCGAAGGTGATGCCGACGAAGGCCTGGCCGATGATCTTCCACCGGGCGCTGAGGCCGAGCGAGCGCTGCCGGCTGATCTTGATGTAGTCGTCGGCAAAGCCGATGACGCCCAGGCCCACGATGAGGAAGAGCAGGAGCAGGCCGGAGGCGTTCGGGGGCCGGCCGGCGGTGAGGTTGGCGACCGCGTAGCCGATGACGGTGGCGAGGATGATGACGACGCCGCCCATCGTCGGCGTGCCGCGCTTGGTGTAGTGCGCGGTGGGGCCGTCCTGGCGGATGAACTGGCCGTAGTTCCGCTTGGTGAGGAAGCGGATGAACAGCGGCGTGCCGAAGAGCGCGACGACGAGGGCGGTGCCCCCCGCCACGAGGATGGTCACCACGCGGTGCCACCCCCCAGCCGTTCCGCCAGGCGCCACACGCCCGAGCCGTTGGACCCCTTGAGCAGCACGAGGTCACCCTCCTGGAGAAGCTCGTCGAGAAGGGCCGCGGCGGCATCGGCGTCGGCGGGACAGTGGACCTGCGGGCCTGCGCCCGCCCCACGGCGCACCGGCTCGCCCGCGGGGCCGAGGGCGACGATGACGTCGATCCCGAGCTCCGCGGCGAGACGGCCGACGTCCTCGTGGGCGCGCTCGGCCTCCTGGCCGAGCTCGAGCATCTCCCCGACGACGGCGATCCTGCGGCGGGCGGGCATCGCCGCCGTGGCGCGCAGGGCGGCGGCCATCGAGTCGGGGTTGGCGTTGTAGGCGTCGTCGAGGACGACGACGCCGTCGGGCCGCTCGGTGATCGCCATGCGGTGGGCGCTCACCCGCTCGGCGGAGCTGAGCCCGTGGGCGACCGCGCCGGCGTCCAGCCCGAGGGCGAGTGCGGCGCCGGCGACGGCCAGCGCGTTGGCGACCTGGTGCTCCCCGTGCAGGGCCAGGCGCACCGGGTGGCTGGCGCGCACGCCGGAGGCGTCGGTGTGGAGGATGAAGGAGGGGCGGGCCTGCTCGTCGAGGGTGACGTCGCTCGCGCGCACGTCGGCCCGCTCGCCGCGCCCGAAGAAGGTGACCGGCCCGGGCGCGCCGGCGGCCATGGCGGCCACGCGCGCGTCGTCGGCGTTGAGGACGGCGGTCCCGCCGGGCAGGAGGCCGGCGACGATCTCGGCCTTGGCGCGCGCGACGGCGTCGATCGTCCCGAACCCGCCCATGTGGGCGTGCCCGACGACGAGGACGACGGCGACGTCCAGCGGCGCGATGCGCGTGAGGTAGTCGATGTGCCCGGGGCCGCTGGCGCCCATCTCGAGGACGAGGTAGCGGGTCTCGCGGGTGGCCGAGAGCACGGTGAGCGGCAGGCCGATCTCGTTGTTGAAGGACTCGCGCGGCGCGACGGTGGGCCCGGCGTGGGCGAGCACCTGGGCCAGGAGGTCCTTCGTCGTCGTCTTGCCGACCGAGCCGGTGAGCCCGACGACCTGGAGGGAGCCCTCGGCCCGCAGCCGGGCGAGCACCTCGCGGGCGAGCTCGCCAAGGGCGGTGACGGAGTCCTCGACGAGGACGTGCGGGGCGTCGACGGCGCGCTCGGCGACGACGACGGCCGCCCCGGCCGCGTGCGCGGCGGCGGCGTGGTCGTGGCCGTCGGTCCGCTCCCCGCGGACGGCGACGAAGACCGAGCCGGGCCCGGCGAGGCGCGAGTCGGTGACGACGCCCCCGGTGAGGAGGAGCTGGGGGTCCACGCCCACCGGGCGTCCGCCGACGGCTCGAGCGAGCTGGGCGACGGTGAGCTGGATCACGGCTGCCCCCACCGGAGCTGGTCTGAAGTCACGTCTCGACAATCTATCCGCAGGGACCTCACTCTGCCCGCATGGGGAAGAGTGATGCTGGCGTCGTCGAGGGCGGGACGCCGAGGTGCTGCAGGGTGTAGCCGGCGATGTCCTTGAAGGCCGGCGCGGCGATGATCGAGGACGGCACCTGGTGGCGCGGGTGGTAGACGACGATGCCGACGGCGAACTTCGGGTCCTCCGCCGGGGCCACGCCGACGAAGTTGGCGACGGTCCGCGTGAGGTTGCCGTTCTCGTCCGGGACCTGCGCCGTTCCGGTCTTCCCGGCGAGCCGGTAGC
Organism: Georgenia phoenicis; assembly: GCF_047302425.1. NCBI lineage: Bacteria > Bacillati > Actinomycetota > Actinomycetes > Allobogoriellales > Allobogoriellaceae > Georgenia > Georgenia phoenicis. The sequence goes on from NZ_CP154855.1 coordinate 2,665,869, forward strand.
CCTCGAGCTGCCCGAGGACACCGGTGCCCTCCTGGGTGATGACGCCCTCCATCATCGTGATCATCTGCTCGGCGGTCTCCGCGCTCACCACCTGTCGGCCCTCGGGGACCTCGGCGGCGTGGTAGCGGCCCGAGGCGTCGGTCGTGCCGTCGACCAGGCGGGGGGCGTGGTACACGCCACCGTTGCCGAGCGCCGCGGCGATCGCGGTGTTCTGGACGAGGTTGACGGCCAGGCCCTGGCCGAACATCGTCGTGTAGCGCTGGCGGCCGTCCCACGTGTCCGGGGAGCCGAGGATGCCGGGCGTCTCGCCGGGCAGCTCGATGCCCGTGCGCTCGCCCATCCCGAAGGCGCGGAAGTACTCGTAGCGCTCCTCGTCGCTCATCCGGTCACCGATCATCACCGTGCCGGTGTTCGACGACGTCGCGAGGATGCCGGCGACCGTCATCTGCTCGGTGGCGTGCGGGTCGGCGTCAGAGAAGGTCTGGCCCGACGGCGTCGTGAACCGGTCGGGGGTGGTGAAGGTCGTCGTCGGCGTCACCGCGCCGACGTCGATGGCGGCGGCGAAGGTGGGCAGCTTGCCGGTCGAGCCGTTCTCGTAAGCGGCCTGGACGGCACGCGAGCCGCGGTTCTCCGGCGGGCTCGCCTGGTAGTTGTTGGGGTCCACGGCGTCGGAGTCGGCGACGGCGAGGAGCCGGCCGGTGCCGATCTCCTGGACGACCATGGCACCCCACGACGCGCGGTAGCGGTCGACGGTCTCGTCGATGACCCGCTGGGCGCGGAACTGGATGTCGCGGTCGATCGTCGTGTGGACGTCGTCGCCCGGCTCGGCGGGGACGGTCTCGCGCAGGCCCGTGGGGATGGACTGCCCGGTGCGGCCGATCTCGACGACGCTGCTGCCCGGCACGCCCCGGAGGGTCTCCTCGAAGGTGAGCTCGAGTCCGGCCAGCCCCTCGTTGTCGCGCCCGACGTAGCCGAGGATGTTGCCGGCCGTGTTGCCGTTGGGGTAGAGCCGCTCGGAGGTCTGCTCGGGCTCGATGCCGGGGATGCCGAGGGCCTGGATCTCGCGCCACTGCTCGGGGGTGAGGCCGCGGGCGATGTAGGCGAAGGTCGAGTCGCCGACCATCTCGGCGCCGAGCTCGGCCGGGTCGCGGTCCAGGAGCGGGGCGAGCAGGGCGGCCGCGGCGACCGCGCCCTCCTTGGTCTCGCCGTCGATCTCCGTCGTGAACTCACGGACCTTGAGCTGGTTGACGCCGATGTTGTAGCGCTGGACGGAGGTGGCGAGCACCTCCCCGTTGGCGTCGAGGATGTCCCCGCGCATGGCCTGGATCGTCGAGTGCGACAGGCGGCTGTTGAGCGCGTCCTCGGCCAGGCGCGGGCCTTCGAGGGCCTGGACGTAGACGAGGCGGCCGGCGAAGACGATGACGATCGCGAGGAGGACGGCCAGGACCGCGTTGTGGCGCCGGACGAGGGTGCGCCCGCTCACTGCGGGTCACTCCCGCCGAGGATCGTGCCCTCCCGCAGGGAGATGAAGTCGACGCGCTCGGCGGGCACCATGCCCAGCTCCTCGGCCTTGCGCTGGAGCGAGGCGGGGGAACCGGCCTCCTCGACCTGCTGGACGAGGCTGGTCTCGGCCTCGACGAGCCGGTTGAGGCTGCGCTGGGCGTCGTGGATGGCGTAGGCGTCCACGGCCATCTGGGTGTTGATGAGCAGCGCCGCGACGAGCGAGCCGAGGAGGATCGTCGCGCACAGCACGAGGTAGGGCACGAGGGACCGGGCCGGCGCGGGGCTGCGCACGACCTGGAGACGCGGGCGCCAGGACCGGCGCGGCTCGACGGCGGCGGTACGTGCGGGCATCGCGCTCATGCGGCGCTCCTTGGTCCTGGACGCATGTGGTCGGGGGTTGGGCGGGTGCGCTCGGCGGCGCGCAGCCGCACCGAGGTGGCGCGCGGGTTGGCGGCGCGCTCGTCGTCGTCGGCTTCCTCCGCGCCCCGGGTGAGGAGGCGGAGGTAGGGCTTGTGGGTCTCGGGCTCGACCGGGAAGTCGGGTGGTGCGGAGGAGGTCGCCCCGCGCGCGAGGGCTCGCTTGACGGCGCGGTCCTCGAGCGAGTGGTAGGCCATGACGACGATCCGCCCGCCGACGACGAGCGACTCCAGCGCCCGGGGAAGCGTGCGCTCGAGCACAGCCAGCTCGTCGTTGACGGCGATCCGCAGCGCCTGGAAGGTCCGCTTGGCGGGGTTGCCCCCGGTACGCCGCGTCGCGGCCGGGATGGAGGCGCGAACCAGCTCGACGAGCTCGCCCGTGCGCAGGATCGGCTGCTGCTCCCGGCGACGGACGATCGAGGAGGCCACGCGCTTCGCGAAGCGCTCCTCCCCGTAGTCGCGCAGGATGCGGGTGAGCTCGCCCACGGACGCCGTGGCGAGGAGCTCGGCGGCACTGGTGCCGCGCGTGGGGTCCATCCGCATGTCGAGCGGGGCGTCCTGGGCGTAGGCGAAGCCGCGGTCGGCCTCGTCGAGCTGGAGGGAGGAGACGCCGAGGTCCATAAGGATCCCGTCCACTCCCCCGCCCGCGTGCTCGGCGACGACCCGGTCGACGTCGTCGTACACGGCGTGGACGGCGGTGAAGCGCTCCCCGAAGGGGGCGAGGCGAGCGCTCGCGAGCGCGATGGCCTGGGGGTCACGGTCGATGCCGACGACCCGCAGCTGCGGGAAGCGCTGGAGGGCGAGCTCGCTGTGGCCGCCCATGCCGAGGGTCGTGTCGACGAGGACCGCGCCCGGGCGCTCGACGGCGGGGGCGAGGAGGTCGAGACAGCGTGCGGCGAGCACGGGGACGTGGCGCTCTGCGGCGCTGCGGTCGTCGGTCATGCCCCTCCTCCGTGTCTCGGTCGTGTCGTTCGTGGTTCCGCCACCGGGGCGGTCGGGGGCCCTCCACCACCCGACCAGGACTCCCGCCGCCGGGCTCTGGCGCCGGGGAAGTGCGTCAGAGTCGCGGTGAGAGACCTCGTCGTGCGGAGGTCGGGTCGTCAGAAGAGTCCGGGGACCACCTCCTCGGCGGTGTCGGAGAAGGCGTCCTCGGAGGCGGCGAGGTACTCCTCCCACGCGGAGGCGGACCAGATCTCCACCCGCGAGCCGGTGCCGATGACGGCGAGCTCGCGCTCGAGGCCGGCGTACTGGCGCAGGTGGGGCGGGATGGTGATGCGCCCCTGCTTGTCCGGCTGCTCGTCGGTGGCCCCGGCGAGCAGGACGCGGGAGTAGTCACGCACGCGGCGGTCGGTGATCGGCGCCTTGCGCAGCTGCTCGTGGATCTCCTCGAACTCCCGCATCGGGTAGGCGGTGAGGCAGCGCTCCTGCCCCTTGGTGAGGACGAGCCCGCCGGCGAGCTGGTCGCGGAACTTGGCGGGAAGGATGAGGCGGCCCTTGTCGTCGAGGCGCGGGTGGTAGGTGCCGAGAAACACGCAAGGTCACCACCCTTCCCGAACCACTGGCCGCCAATGCGCCCCACATTACTCCACTTCCCTCCCCCGTCAACGGTTGGACGCCCTACGCCACGCCGTTCGGGGTGCATCCGCGCAGGTCAGCAGCTGTGGTTGGAAGTGGAGGAGAAATCCGCGGCCGCGACCGCGGCGCGGCGCCGTACGGGCGTCACCGGGCCCGCGACGGCGCGGTCATCGCGGTCCGGGGGTGCCGGTGGAGCGATGTGGAGCGCCCCGGTGGAGCGATGTGGAGCGCCCCGGTGGAGGAGTGTGGAGGCGCCCGATCCCCTCATACGGCGAGAGCCGGATTCCTCCTGGAGGAATCCGGCTCTCGGCGTATGGGGTGGGGTGGGGCGTCAGCGGCCGCGCTGCTCGCGGCGCCGGTCCCAGCGCTCCTCGAGACGCTGCATGAAGCCGGCACTGCTGCGGCGCGGCGCGGATCCGGTGCGGGGCCGGCCGGCGGGGGCGGCCTTGGGGGCGACGCCCCGCGGCTTGGAGATGGCGAGCATGACGCCACCGAGCATCGCGACGAAGCCGAGGACACCCAGCCAGACGAGGGAGGCGGCGACGCCCCCGACGAGCATGCCGAGGCCGGCGACAACCGCGAGGGCGCCCAGCACCAGACGACGCGCGGAGTAGCGCTGCTCGGAGGTGAAGGTGCTGACGAGGCGGGGGTCGGAACGGAGCTGCTGCTCCATCTGGCTGAGCACCCGCTGCTCATACTCAGAAAGAGGCATCGGTCCTCCGATCCGGTCGAGGGGTGCCCTCCACGAGGGCGACTGACCCAAGTTTAGGTCGCCGAAGCGCCGGGGGAAAGCCGACCGGCGACCGACTCTCCTCAGCGCCCGCGCCGGACGTCGCCCGCAGCGCTCCCCCGCCCCTCACCGACGTCGTCCGGCGGCGCCGCAGACCGGTCCAGGAGCGAGGCGGGGCGCAGTGCCGACGGGCCGAAACGCTGCCGGATCGTGTCCATCGCGGTCTCCGCCTCACGGCGGTTGTCGTCCTCGCCAAGGCGCAGCTGGACGCCCTCGCCCGCCGGCTGCAGCTGCTCGACCCGCACCCCGAGGAGCCGCACGCCGCCCGGTGGCAGGCTCACGTCGTCGAGCAGGGTACGGGCGACGGCGAAGACGTCGTGCGCGACGTCCGTCGCCTCCGCGGCCCGCGAGCGGGTGATCGTCTGGAAGTCCGAGAAGCGCACCTTGATCGCCACCGTCCGCCCGACGAGACCGGCCGTCCGCAGCCGGGCGGCGGTGCGGTGCGCCTGGTCGAGGAGGACCGCCTCGAGAGTGGCGCGGTCGGTGACGTCCGCCGCGAAGGTCGTCTCGGTGCCGACGGACTTCTCCACCCGTTCGGGCTCGACGCTGCGCGGGTCGCGCCCGTTGGCGAGGTCGTGGAGACGCTGGCCCGCGGCCACGCCGAGGATGCGGTGCAGGGTGCGGACCGGCTGCGCCGCGAGCGCCGCCACGGTGTCGATGCCGTGGACGTGCAGCCGCTCCCGGGTGCGCCCCCCCACGCCCCACAGCGCCCCCACCGGCAGGGCGTGGAGAAAGGGCACCGTCGCGTCGCGCGGGACGAGGAGCAGGCCATCGGGCTTGGCGTGGCTCGAGGCGAGCTTGGCGACGAACTTCGTCGCGGCCACCCCGACGGAGGCCGGCACACCGAGCTCGCGGTGGATGCGCTCGCGCACCGCCTGGGCGATGGTCACCGGTGAGCCGAGACGGCGCCGCGCCCCGGAGACGTCGAGGAAGGCCTCGTCGATGCTCACCTTCTCCATGACGGGGGTGACGTCGGCGAGGATCGCCATGACCTGGCGGGACACACGCGTGTAGACGTCGTGGTGCGGCGGCAGGACGACGGCCTGCGGGCACAGCGCCCGGGCCCGGGACATCGGCATCGCCGAGTGCACCCCGAAGCGGCGGGCCTCGTAGGTGGCCGACAGGACGACGCCGCGCTGCTCACCGCCGACGATGACCGGGCGCCCGAGCAGCTCGGGCCGGTCGAGGAGCTCGACGGCGGCGAAGAAGGCGTCCATGTCGACGTGCAGGACGTTCGTGCCCGTGTCGTCGGAGCCCCAGTCGCGCCGGGCCGCGGCGCTGCGCTCACCTCTGCTCATCTCGGGTCCAGGCTAGCCTGGAGCGCATGCCCGAGCGCCCACCCTCCCGACGGCGCGGCCGCAGCAGGCGACTGGCCCTCCCCGACCTCCCCGAGGGGCCGGTGCGTACCTCCACGGGCGTGGTCGAGCTCCTGCGCGACCCGTCGCGCCCGTCGGCCGTCACGGTCTTCATCAACGACGCCGAGAGCTCCTACGTCGACCTCGCCGACCCCCGCCACCTCGAGTTCGAGTACATGCAGCAGATGACCGTCGTCCTCGACGAGGCCGGGCCCCCGCCACCGGCGCCGCTGCGCGCGGTCCACCTCGGGGGCGCGGGCTGCGCGCTTCCCCGGGCGCTGGAGGCCACCCGGCCGGGGTCCACCCAGCTCGTCGTCGAGATCGACGCCGAGCTCGCCCGGCTGTCGCGGCTGTGGTTCGACCTGCCGCGCGCGCCGCGGCTGCGGGTGCGGGTGGCGGACGCCCGCGCCGCCCTGACGACGCTCGCCGACGGCGCGTGGGACGTCGTCGTGCGTGACGTCTTCGCCGGTGTCACCGTCCCCACCCACGTGCGGACGGTCGAGGCGGCGCAGGAGGCCCGCCGCGTCCTGGCGCCAGGCGGGCTCTACCTCGTCAACCTCACCGACCGGCCCCCGCTCACCGTTGCCCGGACGGAGGTGGCCACGCTGCGCGAGGTCTTCGCGCACGTCGCCCTCATCGCCGACCCCGCGATCCTCCGCGGCCGCCGCTACGGCAACGTCGTGCTCGTCGGCTCGGCGCAGCCGGTGGCCACGCCCGGGCTGGCTCGTGCGCTGCGCGGCCTGCCGCTGCCCGTCCGGCTCGTGGCCGGGGACGAGCTGGCCGACTTCGCCGGCTCGCACCAGCCGCGTCATGACGACCTCGCCGCCGTCACCGGCGAGGGCTGAGCAGACGAAGGGCCCGCACCGTTCCCGGTGCGGGCCCTTCACACGCTCGGTGTCAGACCGCGCGGACGCTCTCCGCCTGCGGGCCCTTGGGGCCCTGCGTGATCTCGAACTCGACGCGCTGCGCCTCCTCGAGGGAGCGGTAGCCGTCGGACTCGATCGCGGAGTAGTGGACGAAGACGTCGGCGCCGCCGCCGTCCTGCGCGATGAAGCCGTAGCCCTTCTCGGCGTTGAACCACTTCACGGTTCCCTGTGCCATGTGCTGTGTCCTTCCGGGGACGTTGTGGAGCAGGCCCTGTGCCCACTCCGTCGTGCCGCAATGCCTCGTCCCACGTCGTGCTAAACCCAGCCATGGCCAGGGGTCATACGTAAGCGAACTGCAACTGCAACGCGCCCAGTCTGGCACGTCGGCGCCGTCGTGACTAGGCCGTTGACGACGGCCTGTCCGCCGCCGTCGACGACTACTCGGCGTCGTGGGTGGAGGGGTTCTCGCCGGGCACGTCGTGGCCGGGATCGTCCCCGCCGGGCAGGTCCTGGTCGGCGAGGAAGGCCTCGACGGCGGCACCGATCTCGTCCGCCGTGGGCAGCTCGACCGGCTGCGCGAGCAGCGTCGCCTTGGTCTCCTGGTTCGCGCCCCTCATGAAGGCGTCGTACTGCTGCTCCAGGGCCCGGACGACGGCCGTGACCTCGGGCGAGGCGGAGACCTGGCGCTCGATCTCGGCGGCGGCCTCCGTGGCCGCCTGCTCGAGGTCGCCCACCGGCAGGGCGAGCTCACCGGAGCGGGCGGTCTGGCGGACCAGCTCGGCCGCGGCCTGGTGGAAGTGGCTCTGCGCGAGGTAGTGGGGCACGTTGGCGGAGAAGCCGACGGCCTGGTGGCCGGCCTGGCCGAGCCGGTACTCGAGGAGCCCGGTGACGCTGCCGGGCACCTGGATCGTGCCGATGATCTCCGGCTGCGCCGCGATGAGGCCGGGCTCGCTCGCGTGCGCGGTCACGGTCGTGGGCCGGGTGTGGGGCACACCCATCGGCACGCCGTGGATGCTGATCGTGCGCTGCACGCCGTGACGCTCGACGAGGTCGATGACGGCGTCGACGAAGGAGCCCCACCGCAGGTCGGGCTCGGTGCCGTGGAGCAGGAGCACCTCGGTGCCCTCGTCGTCGCGCACGACGTCGACGACGACGTAGGGCTCCTCGTAGTCGGTCCAGCGCCAGTTCTCGAAGGTCATCGGCGGGCGGTGGGCCCGGTAGTCGATGAGCTCGTCGGCGTGGAAGGTCACCAGCCGCTGGTGCTCGAGGGTGGTGGTGAGGTGGCGGGCGGCGAGCGCGGCGGCGTGGCCGGCGTCCATGGCCCCCGTCAGCGCGTTGACGAGAACGCGTGCGCGGACGTCACCTGCCTCGGGGTGCACCTCGTACAGCTCCACCACCGTCACTCCCTCCTCGACTCGGATCTGTGGGTGGAACGCGAGCGCGGCGGCCCGCATTCCCGGGTCGCCGCGCTCGCCTCCTCAGCGTCCGGGCAGACGCACCACGGACACGAAGAAGTCGTCGATCTTGCGCACGACCTCGATGAAGCGCTCGAAGTCCACCGGCTTGGTGACGTACGCGTTCGCGTGGAGGTTGTAGCTGCGCAGGATGTCCTCCTCGGCGTCGGACGTCGTGAGCACGACGACCGGGATGCGGCGCAGCTCGGGGTCCGCCTTGAGCTCGGCGAGCACCTCGCGCCCGTCCATCCGCGGGAGGTTGAGGTCGAGCAGCACGAGGTCGGGGGTGGGGGCACCGGCGTACTCCCCCTCCTTGCGCAGGTAGGCCATGGCGGACTCGCCGTCGGCGACGACGGTCAGCTGGTTGGCGACCTTGTAGTCGGCGAAGGCCTCCTCGGTCATGAGGACGTCACCGGGGTCGTCCTCGACCAGCAGCACCTCGATCATGTCGGTCATGCGTCCACCTCACTCGTCTGCGGGCCGCCGGCGGCGCCCGGGCTCATGATGGCACGCTCACCGCTCGCCTCCGGCCGCGACTCGACGCTCACGCGCCCCTCGGGCCCGGACGCCGGCAGCGTCCACCGCACGGTCGTGCCCTCGCTGGGGTCCTGGTGCTCGACCCAGATCCGGCCGCCGTGGTGCTCGACGATGCGCTTGCACATCGCCAGGCCGATGCCGGTGCCGCTGTAGGCGTCCTTGGCGTGCAGGCGCTGGAAGATCGCGAAGACCCGCTCGGCGTGCCGCGGCTCGATCCCGATGCCGTTGTCGCTGCAGCGGAAGAGCCACTCCGAGCCCACACGCTGCACACCGACGTGGATCCGCGCCGTCTCCTCGGGGCGGCGGAACTTCACGGCGTTGGCCACGAGGTTCTGCAGGAGCTGGGTGAGGAGGCCGGCGTGGCCGAGGACCTCCGGCAGCGGGTCGGACGTCACCTCGGCGCCGGTCTCCTCGAGCATCTCCGAGAGGTTGCCCAGGGCGTCGGTCAGGCACTCCCCGACCTGGACCTGCGTCGGTTCGGCGTCGCCGCGGCCCAGCCGGGAGAAGGCGAGGAGGTCCTGGATGAGGCGCTGCATGCGGCGGGCGCCGTCGGAGGCGAACTCGATGTACTGGTGCCCCCGCTCGTCGAGCTGGTCGCCGTAGCGGCGCTCGAGGAGCTGGGTGAAGGAGGCGACCTTGCGCAGGGGTTCCTGCAGGTCGTGGGAGGCGACGTAGGCGAACTGCTCGAGGTCGCGGTTGGAGGCCTCGAGCTCGAGGCGGGCCTGCTCGGTCCTGGCGATCTGGGCGACGAGGTGGCGGCGCATGAGGTCGACGTCGTGCCCCAGCGCGACGACCTCGTTCGGCCCCGTCACGGACACGGGCCGTTCCAGCTCCCCCTCGGCCACCGCCCGGCTGGCCTCGGCGAGATCGTCGAGCGGGTCGGTCACCCACCGGCGCAGGTAGTGGGTCAGCAGGATGCCGGTCACCAGGCCGAGGACCGCGAGGGTGAGGACGGAGCCGAGGAGGACGCGCTGCCACGCGAGCATCGCCTCGGCGCCCTCGGCGCGGTAGTCGATGAGGTCGGTCAGCGCGGCGCGCAGCGCGTCGCGGACGTCGCCGAAGAGGTCGACGCCGGTCTGCTGCCACTGCGACAGGTCCACGTCGGTGTCCGGGGAACGGGTCGCCTCGATGAGCGGCTTGGCGTACCCGGCGCGCCAGTCGTCGGTGGCGGTGGCGAGCCGGTCGAAGTGGGCGGAGAGCTCGGGCACCCGCGGCAGGATCCGGACCAGCCCGGCGCGCACCCGGTCCGGGCGCCCGTAGGCGAGCTCGCTGTAGGGACGGAGCAGCTCCTCGTCCCCGCTCAGGGCGAAGGCCCGCACCGCGGCCTCGGCGTCGATGAGGTCGGCCTGGAGCTCCTCGAGCTCGACGACGGCGTTGAAGACGACGCCCGTCACCTCGTCCTGGTAGCGGGAGAGCTGGCCGAAGGCGCCGACGGCGAGCAGGAGCACGAGGCCGAGGGAGACGCCGGCCGCGATGATCGCGGTCCGCAGCCGGCTGCTCAGCGTCCAGGCCTTGCGGGCCATCCTCACGGCGCCCAGCCGAGGAGGACGAACTGGACCTCCAGCTCGGGACCGTAGGCGCGCACGGCGCGCTCGACGGTGTCCGCGAGCGCGGGATCGTCCCCGGTGCCGCGGGAGGCGGCCTCGAGGACCGCCCCGAGCGAGGAGGCCTCCGGCGCTCCCCCGCCCACCTGCTCCAGGACGGCGGTGTGCAGGACGAGCAGGCGGTCCTGCTCGCGGAGCTCGGTCCGGACGGCGGGCCGCGTGCCCGGGCCGGAGCCGAGCGGCGCGCCGCTCACCTCCGCTGCCACGAGCGGACCGGTGTCGGCGGACAGCAGCAGCGGCGCCCGGTGGCCCGCCAGGTGGCTCACCGCCGTGCGCGTCTGCGGCGTCAGCTCGACGACGACGGCGCCGACCGAGCCGCCGTGGGCGGCCACCACCCGGTCCAGGGAGGCCAGGACCTCAGCGGCGGGCAGGGTGCTGTGCGCCAGGCCCCGGAAGGCGGCGCGCACGGTGACCGCGAGCCCGGCGGCCGCGGCGCCCCCGCCCGCGGCAGTGCCGGTGAGGGCGAGGACCGAGCCGTCGGGCCGCTCGACGACGTCGCACAGCTGGGGGGTCAGGGGCGCGAGCTCGTCCCCGCGGACGAGCGCACGCACCGGGGCGCCGGGCACCGTGGGCTGCGGACGCAGCGCCGAGAGGAGCTCGCTCACGGCCTCGGCGCGGGCACGCGCCTCCTCCTGCGAGCGCTGCTCGTGGTCGCCGCGGCGCCGCTCGACGGCGTAGCGCACGGCCCGGCCCAGCCCGTCGCCGTCGACGGTGCCCTTGACGAGGTAGTCGTCGGCGCCCGCCCCGACGGCCTCGAGCCCGCGGTCCGCGTCGTCGAGGCCGGTGAGGACGACGACGGCGGCGCTGGAGGCGCGGCGCAGCTGGAGGAGCGCGTCCAGGCCCGAGGCGTCGGGCAGCCCGAGGTCGAGGAGGATGCAGTCGACGGGCATCGCGAGGGCGTCCAGGGCCGCCTCCAGGCTCCACGCACGCGTGACGTCCGTGTCGATGCCCGCGTCGTGGAGCAGCTCCTCGACGAGCACGGCGTCGCCGTCGTCGTCCTCCACGAGAAGCAGGTGGAGGGCTGCGGGGGCCTCACTGGTCACGGTCGTCCTTCCGGTCGGTCCCGACATCGTACGCAGCGGCAGAGGGCCCGACGGACGCACGGGAGGCGCGCCGTCGTCCATAATGGTCTGCCGGTCGAGGACGGAAGCGGGGACACGGTGCAGCCGAACGAGGCAGAGACGACGTGGCAGGCGGACCAGGAGTTCGTCGACCACGTCTACGGGCGTCTGGACGACCTCCGGCGCCGCTACCGCCAGCGGCTGGAGGAGGTCCGGCGGCAGGGGGCGAGCGGCACGCCGCAGAACCGCTCGGAGCGGGACGCCTTCGCGGTCCACTACGAGGACACGCTCGCGCGCCTCGAGCAGGTGGAGAACCGGCTGGTCTTCGGCCGGCTCGACCTCACCGACGCCTCCCAGCGGTACATCGGCCGCATCGGGATCGCCGACGAGGACCAGGAGTCGCTCCTCATCGACTGGCGCGCCCCCGCGGCGCGGCCCTTCTACCAGGCGACGGCGGCCCGGCGCGGTGACGTCGTGCGCCGGCGCCACCTCATGACGCGGGGCCGGCAGGTCACCGGGGTGGAGGACGAGCTCCTCGACACCGAGGCCGACGTCGAGGGGCTCACCGGTGAGGGCGCCCTCTTCGCGGCCATGGCCGCCGCCCGCGAGGGCCGCATGGGCGACATCGTCGCGACGATCCAGTCCGAGCAGGACGAGATCATCCGGGCCGACTCCGAGGGCGTGCTCGTCGTCGAGGGCGGCCCGGGCACGGGCAAGACCGCGGTGGCGCTCCACCGCGCCGCCTACCTCCTGTACACCCACCGGGAGCGCCTAGAGCGCTCCGGCGTGCTCGTCGTGGGACCCAGCCGGGTGTTCCTGCGCTACATCGAGCAGGTCCTGCCCTCGCTGGGCGAGAGCGGGGTCGTCGCGACGACCCTCGGGGACCTCCTCGCCGACGTCCCGGCGACCGGCACGGAGCCGGAGGAGGTCGCCGCCGTCAAGGGGCGCGCCGTCATGGCCCAGGTGCTGCGCCACGCGGTGCGCGGGCTGCCCCGCCGCCTCGAGGAGACCGTCCTGCTCGACGTCGACGGCGAGCAGGTCCGCCTGGAGCCGGAGGACGTGCGCGCCGCGCAGGAGCGCGCCCGCCGCAGCTCCCGACCCCACAACGTGGCCCGCCGGACCTACGCCACCGCCGTGCTCGACGCCCTCACCCGCCGCTGGGCCGAGGAGAAGGGCCTGGACCTCGAGTCCGAGCAGGGCTGGCTGCTGCAGTCCCTGCGCGAGTCCCGCGACGCCCGCCGCGAGATCAACCTCCGGTGGATGCCGACGACGCCCGAGCAGCTCCTGCGGCGCCTGTACTCCGACCCGGCGTTCCTCGCCCGCCACGCCCGCGGCCTGAGCCCCGCGGACCGCCGGCTGCTGCAGCGCCCCGCGGACGCGCCGTGGACCGCGGCGGACCTCCCGCTCCTCGACGAGCTCGCCGTGCTCCTCGGCCGCCTCGAGAACCCCGACGAGGAGCGCGCCCGGCTGGCGCGGGCCGCCGAGCGGGCCGCCGAGGTCGCCTACGCCGAGCACGCCATCCGGGAGGACGGCATCGGCGGCGGCCTGGTCGACGCCCAGACGCTCGCCTCCCGCTTCGCCGCGCCCGAGGCGCGCCGCTCCCTCGCCGAGCGGGCGGCCTCGGACCGCGAGTGGACCTACGGCCACATCGTCGTCGACGAGGCGCAAGAGCTCTCGCCCATGGCCTGGCGTGCGTTGCTGCGCCGCAACCCGAGCCGCTCGATGACGCTCGTGGGCGACCTCGACCAGCGCTCGGGCCACCAGCCCGCCCGCAGCTGGACCGAGCTGCTCGGGAACGCTGCCAGCGAGCACGTGCGGACCGCCGCCCTGACGATCAACTACCGCACGCCCGCCGAGGTCATGAGCGCCGCCGTCCGGGTGCTGCGCGCCGCCGGTGGGGCGCAGGCCGCCCCGGCCCGCTCCGCGCGCTCGGTCCCCGGGTCGCTGCGGGTCACGCGGGTCGCCGCGGACAGCGAGGTGGCCGAGGTCGTCGTCGCCGAGCACGCCGCGCTGGGCCAGGGCCGCCTCGCCGTCGTCACGGCCACCGAGCGGGTGGAGGCCACCCGCGAGCTCCTCGCCCCGCGCCTGGGCGACGCGCTCGAGGCGCCCGGCGGGGACGTGCTCGCCGCTCCCGTCGTCGTGCTCGACGCCGTCACCGCCAAGGGGCTGGAGTTCGACGTCGTCGTGCTCGTCGAGCCGCAGGAGGTCGCGGCGGGCGGACCGGGCGACCTCTACGTCGCGATGACCCGCCCCACACGGCTGCTGCACGTCCTCCACCGCGGCGAGCTGCCCGCCGGCCTCACCGACTGACCCGTCCGCTGGGCGGATCGGTTTCCCCCAGCGCCCGTCGGTGGGCCACCATGGACCGGTGCGCGCACTGCTTCTGGAGAACCCCCACGAGAACGCCGACACCGCCCTCGAGAACGCCGGGCTGGAGGTGGTGCGTCACACCGGTGCCATGGACGAGGACGAGCTCATCGCCGCCCTCGACGGCGTCCAGGTGCTCGGCATCCGCTCCAAGACGACCGTCACCCGGCGGGTCCTCGAGGCAGCGCCGGACCTGCTGACCATCGGCGCCTTCTGCATCGGCACCAACCAGATCGACCTCGCCACCGCGGCCCACCGCGGGGTCGCGGTCTTCAACGCGCCCTTCTCCAACACCCGCTCCGTCGTCGAGCTCACGCTCGGGGAGATCATCGCGCTCAACCGGCGCCTGACCGTCCAGGACAGCGCCCTGCACCAGGGCCGCTGGGACAAGTCCGCCGCCGGCTCCCACGAGGTGCGCGGCCGCACGCTGGGCATCGTCGGCTACGGCAACATCGGCACCCAGCTCTCCGTCCTCGCCGAGGCGCTGGGGATGCGGGTGGTCTTCTACGACACGGCCGAGAAGCTCGCGCTGGGCAACGCCCGCCGCATGGGCAGCCTCGAGGAGCTCCTCGAGGTCGCCGACGTCGTCACCCTCCACGTGGACGGCCGCGCCGGGAACGCGGGCATGTTCGGCCGCGCCCAGTTCGAGCGGATGCGGCCCGGGGCGATCTTCCTCAACCTCTCGCGCGGCTTCCTCGTCGACTACGCCGCCCTGCGCGAGCGCGTCCTCTCCGGGGCGATCGCCGGCGCCGCCGTCGACGTCTTCCCCGAGGAGCCCAAGCGCAACGGCGACCCCTTCGACTCCGAGCTGCGCGGGCTGCCCAACGTCATCCTCACCCCCCACGTGGGCGGCTCCACCGAGGAGGCCCAGGAGGGCATCGGCGCGTTCGTGTCGAACAAGCTCGCCAGCTACCTCCTCGAGGGCACGACGACGATGAGCGTCAACGTCCCGCCGCTCGCCCTGGACCGTGCCGAGGCGGCGAGGTACCGGGTGACCTACCTGCACCGCAACACGCCCGGTGCGCTCGCCCTGGTCAACCAGGCCTTCGCCGAGAGCGGGGCGAACATCGAGGGCCAGATCCTCGGCACGCGGGGCGACCTGGGCTACGTCATCACCGACATCGGCGGCGAGCTGCCCGACGAGGCCCGCCAGGCGCTGGACGAGGTGCCCGACGCGATCCGGCTGCGGGTGCTGCGCGCCGAGCACTGACCGGCGCGCGGGCACCGGCCCGGCACTACGGTGTGGCCATGACCTACCAGGCCGCACCGGACCGCTACGACACCATGACCTACCGCCGCTGCGGACGCAGCGGCTTGGACCTGCCCGCGATCGCGCTGGGCCTGTGGCAGAACTTCGGCCACAGCCGCTCGGAGGACACCCAGCGGGAGATCGTCCTGCACGCCGTCGACCGCGGCGTCACGCACATCGACCTCGCGAACAACTACGGTCCCCCGCCGGGCGCCGCCGAGTCCTTCTTCGGGCGGCTGCTCGCGACGGACCTCGCGCCCTACCGCGACGAGCTCGTCGTCTCGACCAAGGCCGGGTACCGCATGTGGCCCGGCCCCTACGGGGAGTGGGGCTCGCGCAAGTACCTCCTGTCCTCGCTCGACGCCTCGCTGCGCCGCCTCGGCCTCGACTACGTCGACATCTTCTACTCCCACCGCGACGACCCGACGACGCCGCTGCACGAGACGATGGGGGCGCTGAAGACGGCCGTCGACTCCGGCCGCGCGCTGTACGCGGGCATCTCCTCCTACACGGCCGAGCGTGCCGCGGAGGCGGTGGCCGTGGCCAGGGAGATCGGGCTGACGCTGCTCGTCCACCAGCCCTCGTACTCGATGCTCAACCGGTGGGTCGAGGAGGGTGAGCCCTCCGTGCTGGACGTCACCGAGGAGGCGGGGATGGGCAACGTCGTCTTCTCCCCGCTCGCCCAGGGCATGCTCACCGAGAAGTACCTCGACGGCGTGCCGGCGGACTCCCGCGCCGCCCGCGGCGGGCCGCTGAGCGAGGACTTCCTCACCGAGCGGACCCTGACCCACGTGCGGGCGCTGGCCGGGATCGCCCGGGAGCGCGGTCAGACCCTCGCGCAGCTGGCGATCGCCTGGGTGCTGCGCGACCCGCGGGTGACGACGGCGCTCGTCGGCGCCTCGAGCGTCGCCCAGCTCGACGACACCCTCGCGGCGCTGGACAACCTCGAGATCAGCGCCGAGGAGCTCGAGCGCATCGACGGGCACGCGGTCGACGCGGGCATCAACATCTGGGCTGGACGCACCCGGTGAAGGACCGGTGACGGTGGCGGCTTCCCCTCCGCCACCGTCACCGGTGGTCAGCGCGAGCCGGGCTCGCTGGCGTCCAGCGTAGCCGAGGCCTCCTCGGCGGGCGCCTCGGACGGAGGGTCGACGGGGCGCTCCGAGCGCAGCGCTGCGATCGCGGACTCGAAGTCCTCGAGCGAGGTGAAGGCGGAGTAGACGCTGGCGAAGCGGAGGTAGGCGACCTCGTCGAGGGCGCGCAGCGGGCCGAGGATCGCCAGCCCGACGTCGTGGGCGTTGATCTGGGCCGCGCCGGCGGCGCGGACGGTCTCCTCGACCTGCTGGGCGAGGAGGGCGAGGTCGTCGTCGGAGACGGGCCGCCCCTGGCACGCCTTGCGTACCCCGGCGACGACCTTCTCGCGGCTGAAGGGCTCGACGACGCCCGAGCGCTTAACGACCGACAGGCTCGAGGTCTCGATCGTCGTGAAGCGGCGGTGGCAGGCCGTGCACTCGCGGCGACGGCGGATCGCGGATCCGTCGTCCGCCGTCCGCGAGTCGATGACCCGCGAGTCCGCGTTCCGGCAGAACGGACAGTGCACCCTGAGCTCCTCGCTGCTTGGACGGGCCACCGTACGGCACCGCTGGGGTGCACGGTACGGGCGGCCGAGCGCGAGGTGCAAGGCTGGCGCCGCTCAACCGGCCGGGACGACCAGCTGCTGGCCGGCGGCGAGGTCACCCGAGGCGAGGCCGTTGAGCTCGAGGATGTCGTCGACCACCTCGCGCACGTCCTGGCCCTCCGCCGCCGTGGCCGCGGCGATGCCCCACAGGGTGTCCCCGGCCGACACGCTCACCCGCTCGACGGGGCCGGTGTAGCCCTGGGCGTCGGAGACGAGCCCGCCGACCCAGCTGCCGCCGGCGACCGCCGCGGTCAGCGCGAGGACCATGACGAGCAGCGAGCGGACGAGGCGGCCGCGCGCCGTGAGCCGGACCGCGGGCCGCGCAGCCGGTACGGGTCGGACGGCCTCCTGGCGGGCGGGGGCACCCGCGGGCACGAAGCCGGGGCCCACGAGCTGGAGGTGCCCACGGCGCCGGGCGGGCACCTCGCGGACGGGGACCGCGGGAATCGCTAGTGCACTCATCGTCATCTCCCTCGAACGTCTGTACGTCGAACGTCTGTGCGACACCGTACCGCCTCGGACCGACACTGTCGACACGCCGTCGAACAGATGTTTGATCTCGGCCCGGTGGCCTTCTACGCTGTCGAGGACGAGCCCATCACCGACCACTGACATTCGAGGAGCACGAGCCGTGAACGCAGGCCAGGACGAGCCCGACAGCGGTGCGACGGTGCACGAGCTCCCGGACCAGGAGCCGCTCGACGGTGCGCTCACCGAGCGGCAGCGCCTCGTCCTCGACACCATCCGGCGCAGCGTCGACGAGCGCGGCTACCCGCCGACGATGCGGGAGATCGGCACGATCGTCGGGCTGACCAGCCCCTCGTCGGTCAAGCACCAGCTCACCACCCTGGAGCGCAAGGGCTACCTGCGCCGCGACCCGAAGCGCCCCCGCGCGATCGAGATCGTCGGCAGCGAGGTCCGCGGCCCGCAGCTGGGCAGCCCCGAGGACGCCAGCGACGCGCCCGCACCCACCTTCGTGCCCGTCGTCGGCCGGATCGCGGCGGGTGGGCCGATCCTCGCCGAGCAGGCCGTCGAGGACGTCTTCCCCCTCCCCCGCCAGCTCGTCGGGGACGGGGAGCTCTTCCTCCTCAAGGTCCGCGGCGACTCGATGATCGACGCCGCGATCTGCGACGGCGACTGGGTCGTCGTGCGCCGCCAGCCCGTGGCGGAGAACGGGGAGATCGTCGCGGCCCTGCTCGACGACGAGGCCACGGTCAAGACCCTCCAGCGGCGCGAGGGCCACGTGTGGCTCATGCCCGCCAACGAGGCCTACTCCCCCATCGACGGGGACGCCGCCCAGATCCTCGGCCGCGTCGTGTCGGTGCTGCGCAGCCTCTAGAAACCGAGCTCGCGCGCCACCGCACGGATGTGCTCGGCACTGGCGCGCAGCCCGGCCTGCTCGCCCGGCGTCAGCGGCGGCAGCAGCCGCTCCTGGGCGCCGTCGCCGCCGACGACCGTGGGCACCGACAGGCACACGTCGGAGATGCCGACGTAGTCGGTGAGGAGGGTGGAGACGGGCAGCACCCGGTTCTCCGCACGCAGCACCGCCTGGATGATGCCGACGGCGGCGAGCGCGACCGCGTAGTTCGTCGCCCCCTTGCCCTCGATGATCTTGTAGGCGGCGGTGACGACCTCCTCGGCGATCGCCGCGCGGGAGGGCTCGTCGAGGAGCGGCGCGTGGGTGCTGCTCCAGTCGAGGAGCGGGACGGCACCGATCATCGCCGAGCTCCACAGGACCAGCTCGGAGTCACCGTGCTCACCGACGACGTAGGCGTGGACGTTCGACGCCGCGATCCCCGTCTCCTGGGCGATGCGGTAGCGCAGCCGCGAGGTGTCCAGGACGGTGCCCGAGCCGAAGAGCTGCTCGCGCGGGAGCCCGGAGATCGCCAGGGCCGCCTGGGTGACGATGTCGACGGGGTTGGTCACCATGAGGTAGGTCGCGTCGGGGGCGACGGCGGTGAGGCGGGGCACCAGGGTGCGCATGAGGCCGACCGTGCTCGCGGCGAGGTCGAGGCGGGTCTGCCCGGGGCGCTGCTTCGCGCCCGCGGTGATGACGACGACGTCCGCGCCGCGGCAGGCCTCGACGTCGTCGGAGCCGATGATCTGGGCGTGCGGCATGAACTGGATGCCGTGGGCCAGGTCGAGGGCCTCGGCCTCGACCTTCGCCCGGTTGACGTCGTGGAGCACCACCCGCCGGGCCACGCCCTGCATGAGGAGCGCGAAGGCGAGGGTCGCGCCCACGGCGCCCGCCCCCACGATCGCGACCGTGCTGCCACCTGACCGTGCCACTGCGGCTCCTCTCCCTCGACGGCTCCGAGCCTAGGCGATCGGCGCCGGCTGCGCCGCCAGACGGCGCAGGGCGGCACGGGCCACCTCGCCGTCCGTCGTCGGCCACAGCGGCGGCATGGACCCGCGCAGGAAGCTGCCGTACCGGGCGGTGGCGAGCCGCGAGTCGAGGACGGCGACGACGCCGCGGTCTTCAGTGGAGCGGATGAGCCGCCCGGCGCCCTGGGCGAGGAGCAGGGCGGCGTGCGTGGCGGCCACGGACATGAAGCCGTTGCCGCCGCTCGCCGCGACGACCTCCGAGCGCGCGGAGCGGACGGGGTCGTCGGGCCGTGGGAAGGGGATGCGGTCGATGACGACGAGCCGGCAGGTGCGTCCGGGCACGTCCACGCCCTGCCACAGGGACAGGGTGCCGACGAGCGTGGCGCTCTCGTCCTCGGCGAAGCGCCGCACGAGGGAGGGCAGCTGGTCCTCGCCCTGGCACAGGACGGGGGTGTCGAGCTCGGCGCGGAGCAGCTCGGCGGCCTCCTCCGCGGCGCGGCGCGAGGAGAACAGCCCGAGGGCACCGCCACCGGAGGCGCGGACGAGCTCGACGAGCTCGCGCTGCGCGCCCTCCCCCGGACCCTCCCGCCCGGGCGCGGGCAGGTGGCGGGCGACGTAGAGGATGCCCTGGCGGCCGTAGTCGAAGGGCGAGCCGACGTCGACCCCGTGCCAGCGCG
The DNA here is from genome assembly GCF_047302425.1 of Georgenia phoenicis. Classification (NCBI taxonomy): domain Bacteria; kingdom Bacillati; phylum Actinomycetota; class Actinomycetes; order Allobogoriellales; family Allobogoriellaceae; genus Georgenia; species Georgenia phoenicis. The sequence goes on from NZ_CP154855.1 coordinate 2,685,326, forward strand.
GGCCGGGCGCGGGCCGGGGCGCGTCGTCGTCGGGCTCGAGGTGGTCGAGGAGGCTGACGCCGAGGGTCCGCGCGACGGGCGCGAAGCTGCCCCCGAGGGAGAGGGTCGCGGAGGTGAGGACGGCGGCCTTGCCGGCGAGCAGCTCGGTGGCGATGGGGCGGGCGACGTCGAGCGGCGCGAGGTGGAGACGCGCGGCCTCGAAGCCGGTCCGCCCGCGCTCGCACCACAGCACCTCGCGGCGCTGCGCCACGCCGTCGCCGAGGAGCCGCTCGGCGATCTCGTGGAGGACGACCATCGCCGAGCGCGCCATGAGCCGCCCGCCGGCCTCGGCGTCGCTCTCCCCGCGCATCGCGCTGATCGCCTCGCGACTGCCCGTCTCGAGGAGCGTGAGGGCGTCGAGCAGCTCGGAAGGCACCGAGCGCAGCCGCCCCGTGGGCGCGGTCTCGAGCCAGGCGCCGAGCGCGCGCCCGGCCGCATCGAGGGAGTCGACCTGCACCCCGACGTGCTTGCGGGCCAGGCGCGCGGTGCGGTCGACGACGGCGGTGGACAGCTCGAGGGTCGACTGGGCCGTCACCCGCTCGGCCAGCTCGTGGGCCTCGTCGACGACGAGGACCTCGTGCTCGGGCAGCACCCGGGAGGAGCCGGCCGCGGCGATACCGAGCATCGCGTGGTTGGTCACGACGACGTCCGCCTCGTGGGCGGCGCGCCGTGCCGCCTCGGGGAAGCACTCCTCGAGCATCGGGCAGCTCGCGCCGAGGCACTCGAGCTTGGTGACCGAGACCTGGCGCCACGCCTTGTCCCCGACGCCCGGGTCGAGGTCGTCACGGTCCCCCGTGTCGGTCTCCTCGGCCCACTCGCGCAGCCGGACGACCTGCTCGGCGAGCGGCCCGCGGGAGGTGCCGCTCCCGGCGTCGGGCGTGGCGGCGTCGACGGCGAAGAGGCCGGGCTCGTCCTCGGCGGGGTAGCCCCCGGCGATCTTGTGCTTGCACAGGTAGTTGTGCCAGCCCTTGAGGAGCGCGACCTGCGGGCGCGGTGCCCCGGAGGCGGCGACGACGTCGGCGACGAGCGGGACGTCATGGGCGAGCACCTGCCGCTGGAGGGCGAGGGTCGCCGTGGAGACGACGGCGCGCTGGTGGTGACGCACGGCGTGCTCGAGGACCGGCACGAGGTAGCCGAGCGACTTGCCGGTGCCGGTGCCGGCCTGGACGAGCAGCGCTCGCGGCTCGCGCAGGGTGCGGGCCACCTCCTCGGCCATCGTCAGCTGGCCCGCGCGTTCCTTGCCGCCCAGGCGCCGGACCGCGGCGGCGAGCAGCTCGGGCGTGCCGCTCACGCGGAGGCGGCGGCCGTGAGCTCGGCCGCGAGGGTCTGGTCGACGAGCGCCGTCAGCCGGGTGCCGGCACCGGTGTGCTCCTCGGCCAGCACCTCGCCCGTGGCGTGCGCGCGGGAGACGAGGTCGCCGCGGGAGTAGGGCACGAGCACCTCCACCCGCACCGACGGGCGCGGGAGGAGCTCGGCGATGCGCTCGCGCAGCTCCTCGATGCCCGCGCCCGTGCGTGCGGAGACGGCGACGGCGCCGGGGTAGCGGGTGCGCAGGGCCGCGACCGTGCCCGGCTCGGCGAGGTCGGCCTTGTTGAGGACGACGACCTCGGGGATGTCGTCGGCACCCGGGATGTCGGCGAGGACGTCGCGCACCGCCTTGACCTGGCCCTCGGGGTCGGGGTGGGCGGCGTCGACGACGTGGAGGATGAGGTCCGCCTCGGCGACCTCCTCGAGGGTGGAGCGGAAGGCCTCGACGAGCTCGTGGGGCAGGGAGCGGACGAAGCCGACGGTGTCGGCGAGGGTGTAGACCCGCCCGTCCGGCGTCTCGGCGCGGCGCACGGTGGGGTCGAGGGTGGCGAAGAGGGCGTTCTCGACGAGCACCCCGGCGCCGGTGAGCCGGTTGAGCAGGGAGGACTTGCCGGCGTTGGTGTACCCGGCGATCGCGACGGCCGGCACCTGGGCGCGGTGGCGCGAGGCCCGCTTGGTCTCCCGCGAGGGCGCCATCGCGGCGATCTGGCGGCGCAGGCGCGCCATGCGGGTGCGGATGCGGCGCCGGTCGAGCTCGATCTTCGTCTCACCGGGGCCGCGGGAGCCGATCCCCGCACCGCCGGCGACGCGTCCACCGGCCTGCCGGGACATCGACTCGCCCCAGCCGCGCAGGCGCGGGAGCAGGTACTCCAGCTGGGCGAGCTCGACCTGCGCCTTGCCCTCCCGGGACTTGGCGTGCTGGGCGAAGATGTCGAGGATGAGGGCCGTCCGGTCGATGACCTTGACCTTGACGACGTCCTCCAGCGCGCGGCGCTGGGAGGGGCTGAGCTCGGTGTCGGCGACGACGGTGTCCGCCCCGACCTCGGCGACGAGCTCGGCCAGCTCGGCCGCCTTGCCCGAGCCGAAGTACGTGGCCGGGTCCGGGGTGGCGCGGCGCTGGAGCACCGCGTCCAGGACGACCGAGCCGGCCGTCTCGGCGAGCGCGGCGAGCTCGCGCAGCGACACCTCGGCCAGCTCGGGCTGCGGGCCGGACCACACGCCGATGAGGACGACGCGCTCGAGGCGCAGCTGGCGGTACTCGACCTCGGTGACGTCCTCGAGCTCGGTGGACAGGCCCCCCACGCGTCGCAGCGCGGAGCGCTCCTCGCGGTCGAGCTGCTCGCCGTCGAGCTCGTGGCCCTCGGCGTCGTCCGCCTGCAGGGCCGTCCCGGCGCGGGCGAGCACCCGTGCCACGACGTCCCGTGCGGGGTCGCGCTCCTGCACCGCGTCGTCCTGATCTGCCATGGTCTCCCAGTCGTCGTCCACTGCTCCAAGGGTCCCACGTCGGGCCTGGCGCGGCGACCAGATATCCCCAGGCGCGCGGTAGGTTTCGGTGGTGAGCGAGCACTACTTCACGGCCCAGCCGGCCTCCCCCGGCGAGACCCGCACCCTCGACGTCACCCTGCGCGGCCGGGCGGTCCAGGTCCGCACGGCGCCGGGCGTCTTCTCCGGGGACCGGCTCGACATCGGCACCCGGGTGCTGCTCGACGCCGTCCCCGACCCGGTGCCCACCGGGACGCTCGTCGACCTGGGCTGCGGGTGGGGCCCGGTGACCCTCGCGATGGCCGCCGCCGCCCCGCAGGCGCGGGTGGTCGCCGTCGACGTCAACGAGCGGGCCCGCGACCTCACCGCGCGCAACGCGGCGGCGCTGGGACTGGGCAACGTCGTCGTCGCCGACCCGGAGCAGGCCGCCGGGCTCGTCGCCGGCGGGATCGACGAGCTGTGGTCCAACCCGCCGATCCGGATCGGCAAGGAGGCCCTGCACGAGCTGCTGCGCACGTGGCTGGGACGCCTGGCGCCCGATGGCCGTGCCCGGCTCGTCGTCGGCAAGAACCTCGGCGCCGACTCCCTGCACCGGTGGATCGAGACCGAGCTGGGCCTGCCGACCGAGCGGCTGTCGAGCTCGAAGGGCTTCCGGGTGCTCGACGTGCGGCGCGCCTAGCGCAGCGTCACGCGGCCGACGAGCGTCGCCGGGCCGGTGAGCAGGGCGCGGCCGTCGTCGGTGAGCCGCACGCCGAGCTCGCCGCCGGGGACGAGCACCCGCCACAGCCGGGGTGCCCCCGCCCCGCCCCACGCGTGGAGCGCGACGGCGACGGCGCAGGCACCGGTCCCGCACGAGCGCGTCTCTCCCGCGCCGCGCTCCTGGACGCGCATGCGGACGGTGCCGGTGGGCTCGCCGTCCGTCGTCGTCTCGCCGAGGGGGACGACGATCTCCACGTTGGTGCCGTCGGCGGGCTCGGGGTCGACGGCGACGAGCGGGCCGAGGTCGGCGCCCGCGAGCTCCTCCTCGTCAGGCAGCGCGACGACCGTGTGCGGGTTGGGCATCGTCACGCGCAGCCCGGCACGGGTGCCCGCGAGGCCGTGCACCTGGACGGCGACGTCGAAGCCGCGGGTGACGGCGTCACCGCCGCCGGGCAGCTGCCAGGGGCCCATGTCGACGGTCCAGCCGCTGCCCGAGCGCGTGACGGTGCGCACGCCGCCGCGGGTGCCGATGAGCACCGGCTCCCCGTCCGCAGGGGCGATGAGGCCCTCGTCGACGAGGTAGCTCGCCAGGAGGCGGGCCGCGTTGCCGCACATCTCGGCGACCGAGCCGTCGGCGTTGCGGTAGTCCATGAACCACTCCGCGCCCTGCGCGGCCGCCTCACGCCCCTCGGGCGCGCCGAGGGCGGCGGAGCGGACCGCGCGGACCAGGCCGTCCCCGCCGATGCCCGCGCGCCGGTCGCAGACCGCGGCGACGGTCGCGGGATCGAGGTCGAGGCGGCCGTCGGGGTCGGTGAGGAGCACGAAGTCGTTCTCGGTGGCGTGCCCCTTGGTGAGCGGCACCCCTCGGAGCTGGGCGAGCGGCGACATGCGGTCGAGCCTACGCGCCGTCGTGCCGGGCGAGGAGCTCGGCCACCCGTGCCGGGAGGTCAGCCGACGGCGGCAGCCAGTGCACGCGCGGGTCACGGCGGAACCACTGGCTCTGGCGGCGGGCGAGCTGGCGCGTGGCGACGGAGATGGCCTCGTGCGCGTCCTCGACACTGAGCCTGCCCTCGAGCACCGCGACCGCCTGGGCGTAGCCGACGGCGCGCGACGCGGTCCTCCCCTGCGCCAGCCCGGCGGCGAGCAGCTCGCGCGTCTCCTCGAGCAGGCCGCCGTCGAGCATCGCCCGGGCGCGCGCCGCGATCCGGACGAGGAGCTCCTCGCGCGGGACGTCGATGGCGACCTGCACGGCGGGCAGGTGGTAGTGGTGCTCGGGGAGCGTGGCCGAGTAGGGCCGGCCGGTCAGCTCGATGACCTCCAGGGCGCGCACGATGCGCCGGGGGTTGCCGCGCGGGATCCGCTCGGCCGCGACGGGGTCGCGCTCCGCCAGCTCCCGGTGCAGCAGCCCCGGCCCCTCCTCCTCGGCCCGCTCCTCCAGCCGGCTGCGCACCTCCGGGTCGGTGCCGGGGAACTCGAGCTCGTCGAGGACGGCGCGCACGTAGAGCCCGGAACCGCCGACGAGGACGCCCCGCCGGCCGCGGGCCGCCACGGCCGCGAGGTCGGCGCGCGCCTCGCGCTGGTAGGCCGCGACGCTCGCCTCCTCGGTGACGTCGAGGACGTCGAGCTGGTGGTGGACCACCCCGCGCCGCTCGGCCACGGGCAGCTTCGCGGTGCCGACGTCCATCCCGCGGTACAGCTGCATGGCGTCCGCGTTGACGGCCTCGGCCGCCTCCGGGCCGCCGAGGAGCTCGATGACGTCGAGGGCGAGCTCGGACTTGCCCGTCGCGGTGGGCCCGACGACGGCGAGGACGGGGAGGGGCACGGCGTCCAGGCTACGCGGCCCGCGACGGCGGACGGGTCGCCCCTTCCGCCCCACGGGACCGGAGCGGACGTGCGGCGGATGAGCGCAAGGTGCGACGCAAGCCGCCCGGCAGGCCCGCGGCCGGGGTCAGCGGGTGCGCAGGGACGGCATGCCGAGGGTGACCGCGCCGCCGGGCGCGGGCGCGCCGCCGCCGTGGTCGTGGTCGCCCCGCTGGGCGCGGTCCCACGCGTCACCGGCGCGGGTGCGGCGCAGCGCGTAGGTGCCGCCGAGCGCCGGGGAGTCCGCGACGAGGTGGTGCGGGGCGCCGTGGGTCACGGTCGCGGTGACCATGTCGCCGGGGCGGGGCAGCTCGCTCACGCCGTCGGGCAGGGCGACGTGGACGAGGCGGTTGTCGGCGGCGCGGCCGCTGATCCGGGAGGTCGCGCCGTCCTTGCGGCCGCCGCCGTCGGAGACGAGCACCTCGACGGTCCGGCCGACCTGGCGCTCGTTCTCCTCGGTGCTGATCCGCTCCTGGAGGGCGACGAGACGCTGGTAGCGCTCGGCGACGACGTCGGCGGGGACCTGCTCGGGCAGGTCGGCGGCCGGGGTACCGGGGCGCGGGGAGTACTGGAAGGTGAAGGCGCTGGCGAAGCGGGACGCCGCGACGACGTCGAGCGTGGCCTGGAAGTCCTCCTCCGTCTCCCCCGGGAAGCCGACGATGATGTCGGTGCTGATCGCGGCGTCGGGGATGGCGGCGCGGACGCGGTCGAGGATGCCGAGGAACTTCGCCGAGCGGTAGGAGCGGCGCATCGCCCGCAGGATGCGGTCCGAGCCGGACTGCAGCGGCATGTGCAGCTGGGGCATGACCGTGGGCGTCTCGGCCATCGCCTCGATGACGTCGTCGGTGAAGGCGGCCGGGTGCGGGGAGGTGAAGCGCACCCGCTCGAGGCCCTCGACCTGGCCGCAGGCGCGCAGCAGCTTGGCGAAGGCCCCGCGGTCACCGAAGCCGACGCCGTAGGAGTTGACGTTCTGGCCCAGGAGCGTCACCTCGATCGCGCCCTGCGCGACGACGGCCTCGACCTCGGCGAGCACGTCACCGGGACGCCGGTCGCGCTCCTTGCCGCGCAGGTGCGGCACGATGCAGAAGGTGCACGTGTTGTTGCAGCCCACGGAGATCGACACCCAGCCCGCGTAGGGCGACTCGCGCTTGGTCGGGAGCGTCGAGGGGAAGACCTTGAGGGACTCCTCGATCTCCACCTGCGCCTCGGCGTTGTGCCGGGCGCGCTCGAGCAGGGTGGGCAGGACGTCGAGGTTGTGGGTGCCGAAGACGACGTCGACCCACGGCGCCTTGTCGACGATGCCGTCGCGCATCTGCTGGGCGAGGCAGCCGCCGACGGCGATCTGCATGCCCGGCCGCGAGCGCTTGACCGAGGCGAGCTGGCCGAGGTTGCCGAAGAGGCGGCTGGCGGCGTTCTCCCGCACCGAGCACGTGTTGATGACGACGACGTCGGCGCCCTCGCCCAGCACCTCGCCCGCGACGGGCTCGGCGGGCACGTACCCGGCGTTCTCGAGCATGCCGGCGAGGCGCTCGGAGTCGTGGACGTTCATCTGGCAGCCCATGGTGCGCACGACGTAGGTGCGGGGCGCGCTCGCGGTGGCAGTCATCGTCGGCCAAGTGTAGTTCTGCCGCGCCGTGTCCCGACCGTGACCTGAAATCCGTGACCCCCGACACAACTGTGGTTAGGTTGGCCCCTATGAGTCAGCCGGGCAGGCACGACATGCCACCTCCCTCCACCGAGCCGCTCGTCGAGATGCGCGGCGTCAACAAGTACTTCGGGGACCTCCACGTCCTCAAGGACATCGACCTCACGGTGCACCGCGGCGAGGTCGTCGTCGTCATCGGCCCCTCCGGGTCGGGCAAGTCGACGCTCTGCCGGACGATCAACCGCCTCGAGACGATCAGCTCGGGTGAGATCCTCGTCGACGGCACCCCGCTGCCCGAGGAGGGCAAGGCGCTCGCCCGCCTGCGCGCCGACGTCGGCATGGTCTTCCAGTCCTTCAACCTCTTCGCCCACAAGTCGGTCCTCGACAACGTCACCCTGGGGCCGGTCAAGGTCAAGGGCATGAAGGCCAAGGAGGCCCGGGACCACGCGATGGACCTGCTCGAGCGGGTGGGCGTGGCCAACCAGGCCTCCAAGCTGCCCGCGCAGCTCTCCGGCGGCCAGCAGCAGCGCGTCGCGATCGCCCGGGCGCTGGCGATGCAGCCGAAGGTCATGCTCTTCGACGAGCCCACCTCCGCGCTGGACCCCGAGATGATCAACGAGGTCCTCGACGTCATGACCTCCCTGGCCCGCAGCGGCATGACGATGGTCGTCGTCACCCACGAGATGGGCTTCGCCCGCCGCGCCGGGGACCGCGTCGTGTTCATGGACGCCGGCGAGATCGTCGAGGAGAAGACGCCCGAGGAGTTCTTCACCCACGCCGAGACGGACCGTGCCAAGGACTTCCTCGGCAAGATCCTCACCCACTGACCCACCCGACCAGCACGTTCCTCGTAACCGACGAAGGAGACCAGGATGAAGACGACACGAGCAGCACTCGCCGCCGTGGCGGCCATGGGTGCCCTCACCCTTGCCGCCTGTACGGCGGAGCCCGGCGCCGAGGAGCCGGAGGGCGACGACGGCGCGACGACGACCGAGTCCGCCACCGATGGTGGTGGCGGCGGCGAGGGCTCGATCCGCATCGGCATCAAGTTCGACCAGCCGGGCCTCGGCTACCAGGACGGCAACGAGTACACCGGCTTCGACGTCGACGTCGCCACCTACATCGCCGAGCAGCTCGGGTACACGGCGGACCAGATCGAGTGGGTCGAGTCCCCGTCCCCGCAGCGAGAGACGATGCTGCAGAACGAGCAGGTCGACATGATCGTCGCCACCTACTCGATCACCGACGAGCGCGACGAGGTCGTCGACTTCGCCGGGCCGTACTTCGTGGCCGGCCAGGACCTGCTCATCCGCTCCGACGACGCCGGCACCATCACCGGGCCCGACGTGCTCGACGGGCGCAACCTGTGCTCGGTCTCCGGGTCAACCTCCGCGGCCCGGGTCAAGGAGGACTTCTCCCCCGACACCCAGCTGGTCGAGCTCAACGGGTACTCCGAGTGCATCCAGTACCTGGCCGGCGGCCAGGTGGACGCCGTGACCACCGACGACATCATCCTCGCCGGCCTCGCCGCCGCCGACGGGAGCGGCGAGCTGCAGGTCGTGGGCAACCCGTTCTCCGAGGAGAACTACGGGGTCGGCCTGCCTCCGGGCTCGGAGATGTGCCAGGACGTCACGGACGCCATCAACGCGATGTTCGACGACGGCAGCTGGGAGCAGTTCATCAGCGCGAACACCGAGGGGACCGGGTTCAGCCCGAACGCCGAGCTCAACCCGCCCGAGACCCGCGAGTGCGCCTGACCCGCAGCTGCGCCGTCTCCTCCCGGGTGCGGCCGGTGGCCACACGGGCCGCCGGCCGCGCCCGTCCCTCCCCTGACCTGGCCAAGGTGGTATGCCCGTGAGTGACTTCCTCGAGGTGCTCTCGAACTACGACATCGCCGGCGCCTACTGGACCAACCTCCGGCTGGCGTTCTTCTCTGCGGTCTTCTCGCTGGCCCTCGGCACCGTCCTGGCGCTCATGCGCATCTCCCCGTTCCCCTCACTGCGGTGGGCCGGGGCCACCTACGTCAACCTCGTGCGGAACATCCCGCTCACCGTGGTGATGATGTTCGCCGCGTTCGTGCTCTGGCCCCAGCTCGGTGTCCAGTTCGCCGAGCGCTTCGACGCCAACTTCTTCTGGCTCGCGGTGTGGGCGCTGTCGGTCTACACGGCCTCCTTCGTCTGTGAGTCGATCCGCTCCGGGGTCAACACCGTCCCCGTGGGGCAGGCGGAGGCCGCCCGGGCGATCGGGCTGCCCTTCGTGCCCGCCGCGCGGCTCGTCATCATGCCGCAGGCCTTCCGGGGCGCCATCGCGCCGCTGGGCAACACGCTCATCGCCCTCATCAAGAACACCACCGTGGCGGCGGCGATCTCCGTCAACGAGATCTCCCTGCTCATGGCGGGGATGCTCGACCGGGACGCGAACTACGTCATCCCGATCTTCCTCACGGTGGCAGCCGGCTTCGTCGTCATCGTCATCCCGATCGGTCTGGCCGTCACCTACCTCTCCCGACGTCTGGCGGTGTCCCGATGAGCACACAGTCCGTCCTCTTCGACGCGCCGGGGCCCCGCACCCGACGCCGCATCCTCGTCGGGAACGTCGTGGGTGCCGTCCTCGTGCTCGCCGGCGCCGTCTTCGTGGTCTACCAGCTGCACGTGCACGGCCAGCTGGCCGGTGACCTGTGGGCGCCGATGCTCGAGGCGCGCACCTGGCTGTACTACTTCCTGCCGGGCCTGCAGAACACGCTGGTGGCGGCGGCCTACTCGATCGTCCTCGCGCTCGTCTTCGGCCTGCTCTTCGGGGTGGGGCGGCTCTCCGGTGTGCGCGTGGTCCGGTGGTTCTGCGGTGTGGTCGTCGAGTTCTTCCGGGCAGTCCCGGTGCTCATCCTCATGATCGGCGGCTGGTTCTTCAGTGCCCAGTTCCTCCAGGTGGCACCGTCCCTGAGCCCGCTGCTCGGCGTGGTCATCGGCCTGACCCTCTACAACGGGTCGGTCATCGCCGAGCTCGTGCGCTCCGGTGTGCACGGCCTGCCGTCCGGTCAGCGCGAGGCCGCCCTGGCGATCGGGATGACCCGCGGCCAGTCGATCCGCTCCGTGGAGCTGCCGCAGGCGCTCATGGCGATGCTCCCGGCCCTGGTGAGCCAGTTCGTCGTCGTCCTCAAGGACTCCGCGCTCGGCGCGATCATCACCTACAGCGAGCTGCTCCGCTCGGCCCGGCTCATCGGCGCGGACGCCCCGTTCCCGGTGCTCCAGTCCTTCTTCGTCATCGCGGTCATCTACATCGTGCTCAACGCGGCGCTCGCCTGGGCCGCCGGGCGGGCGGCACGCCGGATCGGCGGGCGGACCTCGGCGCGGGTGAACCGCCCCGAGGTGCCCAAGGGCGGGGTGGACGTCACCGCCACCTACGGGACCGCCTGAGCCGGCCCACGCGGGTTCACCCGAGATAGTCGTCGGGGTTGCCCTCCGCGGCCTCCTCGCCCTCCGCGGCGAGGGCCTCGTCGACGGCGCGCATCGCGACGCCGGGTGAGTAGCCCTTGCGGGCGAGCATGCCGGCGAGCCGGCGACGGCGCTTGTCGCGGTCGAGGCCGCGGCTCGCCCGGGCCTTGCGGACGGCGAGCTCGCGGGCGGCGGTGAGCTCGTCGTCGTCGTCGATCTGCTCGAGGGCCTGCTCGGCGACCTCGGGGCTCACGCCCTTGCGGCGCAGCTCGTGCGACAGGGCCCGCCGCGCGAGCCCCCGCTCCTGGTGGCGGGTGCGCACGAGCATCTCGGCGTAGGCGGTGTCGTCGACGAGCCCGACCTCCTCGAAACGGTCGAGGAGGCGCTCGGCGACCTCCTCGGGAACGTCCTTGGCGGCGAGCTTCTCGGCGAGCTGGGCGCGGCTGCGCGGAGCGGCGGCGAGCTGGCGCAGGAGGATCGCGCGCGCGACCTCCTCACCGGGCGGTTCGACGTCCTCGGCGGCAGCGCCGGTGGTCGGAGGCTCGGGTGCGGGCCTCCGACCACCGGGTCGTGACGAGGGGCTCAGAAGTCGACCTTCGCCTCGTCGGCGGCGTCCTCCGCCTTGGCGCCGATGCCGAGCTTGTCGAGGATCTTCTTCTCGATCTCGACGGCGAGCTCGGGGTTGTCCTTGAGGAAGCGGCGCGAGTTCTCCTTGCCCTGCCCGAGCTGGTCGCCCTCGTAGGTGAACCAGGCGCCGGACTTGCGCACGATGCCGTGCTCGACGCCGAGGTCGATGAGACCGCCCTCGCGCGAGATGCCCTGGCCGTAGACGATGTCGAACTCGGCCTGCTTGAAGGGCGGGGCCATCTTGTTCTTGACGATCTTGGCCCGCGTGCGGTTACCCACCGCGGCGGTGCCCTCCTTGAGGGTCTCGATGCGGCGGACGTCGATGCGCACGGAGGCGTAGAACTTCAGCGCCTTGCCACCGGTGGTGGTCTCCGGGGAGCCGAAGAACACGCCGATCTTCTCGCGCAGCTGGTTGATGAAGATCGCCGTGGTGCCCGAGGCGGACAGCGCACCGGTGATCTTGCGCAGCGCCTGGGACATGAGGCGGGCCTGGAGACCGACGTGGGAGTCGCCCATCTCGCCCTCGATCTCGGCCTTGGGCACGAGCGCCGCGACGGAGTCGATGACGACGATGTCCAGCGCGCCGGAGCGGATGAGCATGTCCATGATCTCCAGCGCCTGCTCACCGGTGTCCGGCTGGGAGACGAGGAGGGCGTCGGTGTCGACACCGAGCTTCTTCGCGTACTCCGGGTCGAGCGCGTGCTCGGCGTCGATGAACGCGGCGATCCCGCCGGCGCGCTGGGCGTTGGCCACGGCGTGGAGCGCGACGGTCGTCTTGCCCGAGGACTCCGGGCCGTAGATCTCGACGATGCGGCCACGGGGCAGCCCGCCGATGCCGAGGGCGACGTCCAGGGCCACCGACCCGGTGGGGATGACGGCGACGGGCGGACGGGTGTCGTCCCCCAGCCGCATGATCGAGCCCTTGCCGAACTGGCGGTCGATCTGGCTGAGCGCGGCCTCGAGGGCCTTGCTGCGGTCTGCTACGGGAGCGGCCATGTGGGTCTCCTTGTGTCGTGGCCGGCGGGGCGCGGCCGTGCGGGACGGGGCTGGTCTGTCAGGGCCCGCCCTCTCCGGACGGCTACCTGTGGGGAGGCTATGTCCGACCACTGACATCCGGGTCGCGGGCCCCACGTGCTGTGGAGACCAGCGGCTCGTCCTTCCCTGGGGACCAGCCTAGACCGAACGGGCGTTCGAGTCCGCCCCCGACACGCGGAGGTTCTCCGAGCCGCTCAGCGGCGCTTGGGGTCCAGGGTGCCGCGGTGGCGCCAGCGCACCCGCTCGTCGAGGTCCATCTCCTCGCACACCGCGTCCCAGACCTCCTGCGGGGGCACGCCGTCCGCGAGCGCCGCGTCCGCCGTGCGGTTGCCGAGCGGCACGAGGACGAGCTCGGCCGCGAGCGTGCGCCCGTACGCCGAGCCGAAGGTCTCCTCCAGCGCCTGCCGGAACTCCGAGTGCTTCACCGCACCAGCGTGCCACGCCGACGCCGTGCAGCGCCCCCGCTGCCGAGGAGTGGATGTCACACCTGCCCTGCACAATGTCGGGATGGTGGACGACGCGCTGGCCGGCTTCTCGGCGCCCACGCGCGCCTGGTTCTCGGGCGCCTTCGCCGCCCCCACCGCCGCGCAGGCCGGTGCCTGGGAGGCGGTGCGGGCCGGGGACCACGCCCTCGTCGTCGCCCCCACCGGCTCCGGCAAGACGCTGTCCGCGTTCCTGTGGTCGGTGGACCGCCTGCTCACCGGGGAGGACCCGCCACCCGAGCGGCGCGCCCGCGTCGTCTACGTCTCCCCGCTCAAGGCGCTGGCCGCGGACGTCGAGCGCAACCTCCGCTCCCCGCTCGTCGGCATCACCCGGGCGGCCGCCTCGGCGGGCACCCCCGTGCGGGACGTCACGGTCGGCGTCCGCACCGGTGACACGCCGCCCGCCGAGCGCCGTGCCCTGGCCACCCGCCCGCCGGACATCCTCATCACCACGCCGGAGTCCCTCTACCTCGTCCTCACCTCCGCGGCGCGCGAGGGGCTGCGCGGGGTGGAGACCGTCATCCTCGACGAGGTCCACGCCGTCGCCGGCACCAAGCGCGGGGCCCACCTGGCCGTCACGCTCGAGCGGCTCGACGCCCTCCTGCCCCGGCCCGCCCAGCGGGTCGGGCTCTCGGCCACGGTGCGGCCCGTCGAGGCCGTCGCACGCTTCCTCGGGGGCGCCCGGGCACCGGAGGACGGCGGGCGGCCGGTCCGCGTCGTGCGCCCGGACATCGCCAAGGAGCTCCAGGTCGACGTCGTCGTCCCGGTCCCCGACCTCTCCGACCTGCCCGACGCGCCCGGCCGCGAGCAGACGGCCGCCGAGGAGGACCTGTCCGGCAGCGCCGCGGGCCGCCTGCCCGCCCAGCACCGCGCCTCGATCTGGCCGCACGTCGAGGAGCGGCTCGTCGACCTCATCACCTCCCACCGCTCGACCATCGTCTTCGCCAACTCCCGCCGCGGGGCCGAGCGGCTCGCCGCCCGCGTCAACGAGGTGTGGGCCGAGCGCACCCGACCCGCGGACGACGAGGCCGCCACGTCCGCGCCGTCGTCGTCCCCGGGCTGGGCGGCGCAGGTGCCGGGCCAGTCCGGGACGGCCTCCCCCGCCGCGGACGGCGAGCTCGCCCGCGCCCACCACGGCTCGATGAGCCGCGAGGAGCGCACCCGGATCGAGTCGGCCCTGAAGTCGGGGACGCTGCCCGCCGTCATCGCCACCTCCACCCTCGAGCTCGGCATCGACATGGGCGCCGTCGACCTCGTCGTCCAGGTCGGCTCCCCGCCGTCGGTCGCCTCCGCCCTCCAGCGGATCGGCCGGGCCGGCCACCAGGTCGGGGCGCTGTCCCGCGGCGTCGTCCTGCCCACCCACCGCGGGGACCTCCTCGCCGCCTCCGTCACCTCCGTGCGCGCGCAGGAGGGCGCGATCGAGGCGCTTCAGGTCGTCGCCAACCCGCTCGACGTCCTCGCCCAGCAGGTCGTCGCCATGCTCGCCGTCGAGGACTGGTCGGTCGACGAGCTCGCCGCCCTCGTCCGGCGTAGCGCGCCCTTCGAGTCCCTCGGCGACGCCTCCCTGCACGCCGTCCTCGACATGCTCTCCGGCCGCTACCCCAGCGAGGACTTCGCCGAGCTGCGCCCGCGCCTCGTGTGGGACCGCGCCGCCGGCACCCTCAGCGCCCGGCCCGGCGCGGTGCGCCTGGCGACGACGAGCGGCGGCACGATCCCCGACCGCGGCCTGTACGGCGTCTTCCTCGCCGCGGGTGCGAGCGCCGACGACGGCGTCACCTCCGCCGGCCGCGGCGGGCGCCGCGTCGGCGAGCTCGACGAAGAGATGGTCTTCGAGTCCCGCGTCGGGGACACCTTCACCCTCGGCTCGAGCACGTGGCGGATCGAGGACATCACCCCCGACCGCGTCCTCGTCTCCCCCGCCCCGGGGCAGCCCGGGCGGCTGCCCTTCTGGAAGGGCGACTCCCCCGGCCGCCCGGTGGAGCTCGGCCGGGCGCTCGGCGCCTTCGTCCGCACCACCGCGACCCTGCCGCCCGAGCAGGCGCACGAGCGGCTCGCCGAGCAGGGCCTGGACGAGTGGGCCCGGGACAACCTCCTCGGCTACCTCCACGAGCAGCGCGAGCACGCCCACCTCAGCGACGACCGCACGATCGTCCTCGAGCGTTTCCGCGACGAGCTCGGGGACTGGCGGCTCGTCATCCACTCCCCCTTCGGCTCGCGCGTCCACACGCCGTGGGCACTCGTCCTGGCCGCCCGGCTGCGCGAGCAGCTCGGCATGGACGTCGCCGCGATGCCCGCCGACGACGGCATCGTCATGCGGCTGCCCGACGTCGGCTCCGAGGGCGGGGAGCTGCCCGTCAGCGCCGAGGACCTCCTCCTCGACCCCGACGAGCTCACCGGACAGGTGGTCGACGCGCTGGCCGGCTCCGCGCACTTCGCCTCGCGCTTCCGCGAGGCCGCCGCCCGTGCGCTGCTCCTGCCGCGCCGTCGCCCCGACCGCCGCCAGCCGCTGTGGCAGCAGCGCCACCGCGCGGCCCAGCTGCTCGGCGTCGCGGTCGACCACCCCGACTTCCCCATCGTCCTCGAGGCCGTGCGCGAGTGCCTGCAGGACGACTTCGACACCCCGGCCCTCGCCGAGCTCATGGGGCAGGTCGCACGGCGCGAGCTGCGCGTCGTCGAGGTCGCCACCCCCACGCCGTCGCCCTTCGCGCGCAGCCTCCTCATGGGCTACGTCGGCCAGTTCCTCTACGACGGCGACGCCCCCGCGGCCGAGCGCCGCGCCGCCGCCCTCACCCTCGACCCCCGCCTCCTCGCCGAGCTCATCGGGCCCGGCGCCACCGAGCTCGCCGACCTCCTCGACGCCGGCGCGCTGGCCGAGATCGAGGCCGAGGTCGCCCTGCGCCGCTACCCCGCGCAGGACGTCGAGGCGCTGGCCGACCTCGTCCGCCGCCTCGGCCCCGCGACGACGGCGGAGCTCGCCACCCGCTGCGACCCGCCCACCGCCGTCGAGGGGTGGCTCGAGGAGCTCGAGGCGGCCCGGCGCGTCATCCGGGTCACGGTCGCCGGCGGCGTGCGCTGGGCGGTGCTCGAGGACGCCGGGCGGCTGCGCGACGCGCTCGGCGTGGCCCTGCCGGTCGGGCTGCCCGAGGACGTCCTCGAGCCGGTCCCCGACCCGCTCGGGGACCTCGTGCGGCGCTACGCCCGCACCCACGGGCCCTTCCGCGCCGAGGAGCTCGCCGCCCACCTGGGCCTGGGCACGGCCGCGCTCGCGCCGGTGCTGCGGCGGCTCACGTCCGCGGCGGCCCTCGTCACCGGGCGGCTGCGCCCCGGTTCGGAGTCCGGCGACGAGTACTGCGACGCCGAGGTGCTGCGCCGCATCCGCCGGCGCAGTCTCGCGGTCCTGCGTGCCGAGGTCGAGGCGGTGCCGGCCGCCACGCTGGGGACCTTCCTGCCGCGCTGGCAGCAGGTCGGCACCGCCGGCTCGGGCACGGCCGCGCTGAGCTCGGTGGTCGACCAGCTGGCCGGTGCCCGCGTGCCCGCCTCCGCGCTCGAGTCGCTCGTCCTGCCCGCCCGGGTGAGCGGCTACCGGCCCGCCCTGCTCGACGAGCTCACCACCGCCGGTGAGGTCGTGTGGTGCGGCGCCGGCGCGCTGCCGGGGGTCGACGGCTACCTCGTGCTCGCCCCGGCCGACAGCCCCGAGCTCCTGCCCCCGCCGCAGGAGGTGCCCGAGGACCCCCTCCAGCACACGATCCTCGAGGCGCTCGCCGGCGGCGGGCAGTTCTTCCGCGACCTCCTCGCCGCCTGCCGCGAGGAGGACGCCCTCGCGAGCACCGAGCGGGTGCTCGACGCCCTGTGGGAGCTGGCCTGGGGCGGGCACGTCACCAACGACTCCCTCGGCCCGGTCCGAGCCCGGCTCTCCGGCGGCCGGCCGGCCCACCACTCCGCGCGGCGCCCGCCCCGCGCGAACGGCGCCCTCTCCCGCCGTCGTTCGCTCATGGCCGCCGCCGGCTCCCGCCCCGGAGGCCCGCAGCCGCCCGCCGCGGCCGGGCGCTGGTCGCTCGTCGCGCGTGGCGGCGACACGTCGACCGCGCTGCTCGCCCAGGTGGCCGCGCTCCTCGAGCGCCACGGCGTCCTCACCCGCGGCGCCGCGGGACTGGAGGACCTCCCGGGCGGCTTCGGGACCGCCTACCCCGTCCTCACCCGGCTCGAGGACGCCGGCAAGGTCCGCCGCGGGTACCTCGTCGAGGGGCTGGGCGCCGCCCAGTTCGCCCTGCCCGAGTGCGTCGACCTCCTGCGCGACGCCGTCCGCCGGGAGGACCCCTCCGCCCTCCTCCTCGCCGCCACCGACCCGGCCAACCCCTACGGCGCCGCCCTCCCGTGGCCCGAGACCACGACCGAGGGGGCGCGCCCGCGGCGGGCGGCGGGCGCCGTCGTCGTCCTCGTCGGCGGCGAGCTGTGCCTGTACGTCGAACGGGGCAGGCGCACCCTCCTGTCCTTCACCGCCGATCCCGGCCGGCTCGCGGCGGCCGCGCAGCAGCTCGCCGCCACGGCCGCGGGCGGGACGCTGGGCCGCCTCACCCTCCAGCGGATCGACGGCGAGCCGGCGCTCAGCGCGGGGAGCCCGGCGCGCGAGGCGCTCGAGGCCGCCGGCTTCTTCGCCACCCCGCGCGGGTTGCGGCTGCGGGAGGACGGCCCGGCGCGCCGGGCCGCGGAGGGGGCCACCCGTGCCCGAGGGTGACATCGTCCTGCGGGTCGCCCGGCGGATGGACGCCGCCCTCGCCGGCCAGCGGCTCGTGCGCGGCGAGCTGCGCTGGGGCCGGCTGGGCGACACCGACCTCGCGGGCGCCGTCGTCCTCGGCAACCACCCCGTGGGCAAGCACCTGCTCACCCGGCTCGACGACGGCCGCACCCTCCACACCCACCTGCGCATGGACGGCAGCTGGTGGATCACCCGCGCCGGGCAGGAGCGCGGAGCCGACCGTGCCCACCGGGTGCGAGCCGTGCTCGGCACCGAGCGGTGGACGTGCATCGGCCGGCTGCTCGGCATGGTCGACCTCGTCCGCACCCGCGACGAGCACCTCGTCGTCGGGCACCTGGGACCGGACCTGCTGGCCGACGACGTCGACCTCGAGGAGTGCGGCGAGCGGGTCCGCGCCCAGGGTGACCGCCCGATCGGTGCGGTCCTCCTCGACCAGACCGTCGTCGCCGGCATCGGCACGCTCTACCTCGCCGAGTCCCTGTGGGCCCACGGCGTCCACCCGCTGCGCCCCGCGCGGGACGTCACCGAGCCGGTGTGCGCCACCGCCCGCCACCTCATGCTGCGCTCGGCCGACGCCCCGCTGCCCACGGCCACCGGGGAGACCGGGCCCGGACGCGGCAGCCACGTCCACGGCCGGCGCGGACGACCGTGCCGGCGCTGCGGCACGCCGATCGTCGAGATCCAGGTCGGCCCGCCCGGCCAGGAGCGGCCGGCCTTCTTCTGCCCGCACTGCCAGCCGGCCTAGAACGACCACACCCCCGCCGGCCGGTCGGCCGTCGGGGGTGCGGGCAGTGCTGGGACGCGTGTCAGGCGACGCCGGCAAGCTCCTCACGGAGCGAGGAGACGAGCTCCTCGGGCACGGTGTCGGGCACGTGGACGCCCTCCGCGACCGCGATCCGGTCGCTGACCTTGCGCAGCACGAAGGACATGGGGATGTTGAGTGCGGTGCAGATCGAGGCGAGCAGCTCCGAGGAGGCCTCCTTCTGACCGCGTTCCACCTCGCTGAGGTAGCCGAGGGACACACGGGCCGCGGAGGAGACCTCACGCAGCGTCCGGCCCTGGTGCTGGCGCACCGTCCGGAGCACATCACCGATCTCGCGTCGTAGGACGATCACCGGGGCCACCTCCTGTCGCTCGCCGAAAGTCGTCTTACCGTACCCCGACCCGGGCGAGGGCGCGGGTCGGGCGGGGCGCCGTCCCACAGGGCGGCGTGTCGGTCGCACCTCGGTGCGGCCCGGAACACTGTTCGTCGTCATCAGTGTGGTCAACGGGCGGGCGCACCACTTTGTTCCCGGTCCTCCAGCAGCCCGAGGAGGAGGGCGAGCCCGGCCCCCACCGCCGCACGGCGCACGGCCGGCCGGGTTCCGGCGACCACCAGCCGGCGGACCCGCACCGTGCCGGCGAGGCTCGCGGCGACGAAGGCCGTGCCCGCGGGGGCGCCGTCGGCCGGACCGGGCCCGGCCACGCCGGTGGTCCCGATGCCGCAGTCGGCACCGAGCAGGCGCGCCGCGCCGAGGGCCAGCTGCCGGGCGACCTCGGGCTGGACCGGGCCGCCGTCGTCGAGCACCTCCTGCGCGACGCCCAGCACCTGCGCCTTCAGGGGCGTCGCGTAGGTCACCACACCGCCACGGACGGCGCTCGACGCGCCGGGGACGTCGACGAGGGCGGCGCTGACCAGTCCCCCGGTGAGGGACTCGCCGGTCGCGACCGTCAGACCCGCGGACCGCAGGCGCGCGACGACCGCCGCGGCGGTCACCGGCGGGCCGGGGCCCGCGCGATACGCACGGCACGCACGACGTAGTCGAGCCCGGTGACGACGGTGACGACGACCGCGAGCAGCATGACCCACCACGCGCACGTGAGGACGACGTCGGCCGCCGCCTCGGGGAGCAGGGAGCCCCACGGGACGAGGTAGGCGGTGATGAAGACGATCTGGAGGACGGTCTTCAGCTTGCCGCCGTTGGAGGCGGCCATGACGGCGCGGCGGACCATGACGAAGCGCAGCAGCGTGATGCCGAGCTCGCGCACGATGATGACGACAGGCACCCACCACGGGATCGTGCCCTCCGCCCACAGCAGGAGGAGCGCCGCGATGACGAGCGCCTTGTCCGCGATGGGGTCGGCGATCTTGCCGAAGTTCGTCACCAGGCCGCGGCTGCGGGCGATGTGGCCATCGAGCTTGTCGGTGGCGGCGGCGAGGAGGAAGACGGCGGTCGCCCCCACGCGCGCCGCGGTGGAGTCGCCGAGCATGAGGACGGCGAAGACGGGCACCAGGGCCACGCGCGCCATCGTGAGCACGTTCGCCAGGTTCCACAGCGGGACGTGCGGGGGGTTCTCCGTCGACATGGGGTCCAGGGTACGGGCCGGGGTGCCGGGACACCGACCGCCGCGCAGTACTCTCTGCGCCATGGGACGCCACGCCCTGCCCGCACGCCCCGGCCCCGCGCCCCGGGTGGTGCTCGGTGTGCTCGGCGTCGTCCTGCTCGCCCTCGCCCTGACCGCCGTTGCCCTGTGGCAGCCGTGGCAGCCCGGGCCCCCCGCCGCACCGCTCGCGACGACGACGCCGTCGACCCCCGCCGCGGAGCCCACCCCCACCCCTGCTCCCACGCCCACGCCCGAGCCACGGCCCGACGCCCGCTTCACCATCCTGGGCGCCGGCGACGTGCTGCCGCACGCGACGGTCATCCGTTACGCCCGGACCGGCGAGGGCTACGACTTCGTCCCGATGCTCGAGGCGACCGCGGAGTACACCCGCGGCGCGGACCTCGCCTTGTGCAACGCCGAGGTGCCCGTCGCGCCGCCCGGCACCGAGCCGAGCGGCTACCCGATGTTCGGTGCGCCCGAGGAGCTCGCCGCGAACCTCGCGACGCTCGGCTGGGACGGCTGCTCGACGGGCACCAACCACAGCCTCGACCGGGGGCTCGCGGGCCTCACCCACACCCTCGACGTCTTCGACGCCGCGGGCCTCGGACACGTCGGCACCGCCCGCAGCCGGGCGGAGGCGGACAGCCCGCAGTGGTACGAGCTCGAGCGCGAGGGCCAGACCATCCGGGTCGCGCAGCTCGCCGCCACCTACGGCACCAACGGCATCCCGGTGCCCTCCGACAGCCCCTGGGCGGTCGAGCTCATCGACCCCGACCGCCTCGTGCGCATGGCCACCGAGGCCCGGGAGGCGGGGGCGGACCTCGTCGTCGCGAGCATCCACTGCTGCAGCGAGTACAGCGGTACGGCGCACGCGGACCAGCTCTCCCTGGCCGAGACGCTCGCCGAGTCGGGCCAGGTGGACCTCGTCCTGGGCCACCACGCCCACGTCCCCCAGCCCATCGAGCTCCTTCCCGGCGGCCCCAGCGGCAACGGCATGTGGGTGGCCTACGGGCTGGGCAACTTCATCTCCAACCAGGACGAGCTGTGCTGCGTCGCGCAGACGGCGTCGGGGCTCATGGCCATCGCGCACGTCGTCAAGCCCGACGGCGGTCCCGCCCGGGTGGAGACGGTGGAGTGGACGGCGGTGACGGTCGACCGCGTGGGCGCCCAGCGCCTGCACGTGCTCTCCGACCTCGTCGCCGGCGAGCGGCCCGAGGGCCTCACTCTCACCGACGCGCAGATCACCAGTCGCTACGAGGACGTGCGTGACGTCGTCGGGGACGACGCCGCCGAGCGCACCGAGCCGCCCCAGCCCACCGGTCCGCCGCCCCGCGTCATCCCGCGCTCCGCCGGCTGACCACCCGCCCCGTTCACCGACAGCCGGATTCTCCGCGCCCGTCGGGTACGGAGAATCCGGCTCTCGACGCAAGGGGCGGGACACGCAGCCGCGGAACGCACGCGGTGTGTGTCTTCGCCTCCGGAGAATCCGGCTGTCGGCGCGAGGGGCACCGGGAACAACTCTGCTGTCGGAGCGGGAGACCCTGGAACAACTCTGCTGTCGGCGCGAGGGAGGCGGCGCGAGGACCGCTTCGGCCATCAGCGGTCGGTGAGGTTCCAGGCGTCCTCGTCGGAGGGGGTGTCGTCGTCGTAGTAGTCCTCGACGACCTCCGCGTCGCCCGTGGGCAGGACGGTCGTGGCGTCCACCTCGGCGGCCATGTCGTAGGGCACGTCCTCGCCCGACGGCGGAGGCGTCTCACCGCGGAGCATCGCCAGCGTGGCGGGCAGGTCGTCGGGCTGGACGAGGACGTCACGCGCCTTGGACCCCTCGGAGGGGCCGACGACCTCGCGCGACTCGAGCAGGTCCATGAGCCGCCCGGCCTTGGCGAAGCCGACCCGCAGCTTGCGCTGGAGCATCGACGTCGAGCCGAACTGGGAGCTGACGACGAGCTCGGCCGCCTGGAGCAGCAGGTCGAGGTCGTCGCCGATGTCCTCGTCCACCTGCTTCTTCGCCGCCGCGACGACGACGTCCTCGCGGTAGCTCGGCTGCAGCTGGCTCTTGACGTGCTCGACGACGGCGTGGATCTCCGACTCGGTGACCCAGGCGCCCTGGACACGCATCGGCTTGGGCGCGCCCATCGGCAGGAACAGGGCGTCACCCTGCCCGATGAGCTTCTCCGCGCCGGGCTGGTCGAGGACGACGCGCGAGTCCGCGAGCGACGACGTCGCGAAGGCCAGCCGGGAGGGCACGTTCGCCTTGATGAGGCCGGTGACGACGTCGACGGAGGGCCGCTGGGTGGCGAGCACGAGGTGGATGCCGGCCGCGCGGGCGAGCTGGGTGATGCGCTGGACGGAGGCCTCGACGTCGCGCGGGGCCACCATCATGAGGTCGGCGAGCTCGTCGACGACGACGAGGAGGTAGGGGTAGGTCGAGATCTTGCGCTCGCTGCCCGGCAGCGGCTTGACCTTGCCGGCGCGCACCCCGGCGTTGAAGTCGTCGATGTGCTTGTAGCCGAAGGCGGCGAGGTCGTCGTAGCGCGCGTCCATCTCCCGCACCACCCACTCCAGGGCCTCGGCGGCCTTCTTGGGGTTGGTGATGATCGGGGTGATGAGGTGCGGGATGCCCTCGTAGATCGTCAGCTCCACCCGCTTGGGGTCGACGAGCACCATGCGCACCTCCTCGGGGGTGGCGCGCATCATGATCGAGGTGATCATCGAGTTGACGAAGCTCGACTTACCGGCGCCGGTGGCGCCCGCGACGAGCAGGTGCGGCATCTTGGCGAGGTTGGCGACGACGTAGCCGCCCTCGACGTCCTTGCCCACGCCCATGACGAGCGGGTGCTCGCTGCGGCGGGCCACCGAGGAGCGCAGCACGTCACCCAGGGAGACGGTCTCGCGGTCGGCGTTGGGGATCTCGATGCCGATCGCGGACTTGCCGGGGATCGGGGACAGGATGCGGACGTCGGCACTGGCGACGGCGTAGGCGATGTTCTTGCTCAGCGCCGTGACGCGCTCGACCTTCGTGCCGGCCCCGAGCTCGACCTCGTACCGGGTGACCGTCGGGCCGCGGGAGAAGCCGGTGACCTTGGCGTTGATCTCGAACTGCTCGAGCACGTTGCTCAGCGCCTCGACGACACGGTCGTTGGCGGCCGAGCGGACCTTGTGCGGCGCACCCTTGACGAGCACGTCGTCGGCCGGGAGCTGGTAGACGATGTCCGGGCTGAGCTCGAGCTGCTCGGCGCGGGCCGGCAGCGGCTCGGTGGGCGGAGCGTGGAGCTCCTCCTCGGGCGCCTCCTCCGGCTCCGGCGCAGCGGCCTTCTTGCGCGCGCCGCGCTTGCGGCCCTGCTCGGGCAGGACGGTGGTCTCCTCCGCGGCGGCGGCGATCTCGGCGGCCGAGGCGTAGGCCTCGTCGGCCGCGTAGTCCCCGGGGACGACCTCCGTCTCGGCCTTGGGGGCCCGACGGCGGCGCGGCCTGGGCGGGCGGGGGGCGGCGACCTCCTCCTCCTGCGGGGATGGGGCGCCGTCGTCGCTCGCGCGGTCCTTGCGGCCGGTCAGCGCCCGCAGCTTGCGCGGGATGGCGGCCACCGGCGTCGCGGTGATGATGAGGAGGGAGAAGAAGGCGAGCAGGACGAGCACCGGGATGGCGACCCACTCGCTGAGGAGCACGGTGAGCGGGGTGCCCACCAGCCAGCCGACGACGCCGCCGGCGTCCTGCACCGCCGGGAAGTCCTGGGTGGCGCTCGGCACGCCCTTGGCGATGTGGATGATGCCGGTGACGGCGACGACGGCGATCGCGACGCCGATCGTCACTCGCCCGTTGTCCTGACCGCGCTCGGGGTGGCGCATGAGGCGCACGGCGAGGACGACCAGCGGGACGGGGAGGAGGACGGCGAGCACGCCGACGCTCCCCGCGGTGACGGCGTGGACGACGGTGCCCGCCGCCCCGGACAGCCCGAACCACTCACGCGCGGCGACGATGATCGCGAGCGCGAGGAGCAGCAGGGCCACCCCGTCCTTGCGGAGTGCCGGGTCCAGACCGCGCGCACCACTTCCCATACGACGCAGCGTCCCTCCGATGCCGTGGGCGATCCCCAACCACAGCCCACGCACCGCCCGGACCGGCCACGGGGGTCGTGACGGGCTGGGGGCGCGACTCGACCGTCCTCCGGAGCGCGCGGCCGAGCTCGCGCTCGGCCTGGCGGGCCGGGCGGACCGTGCGGGGGAAGTCGTACGGGTCGCCATGTGTGTCCTCCAAGCGGTGCGTCAGCGACGCACCTGCGGGTCCACTGAACCACACCGGGCCCACCGATCGCCCGGTGGACACGCGATAGCGGCCGTATTGGCCACCGTCACGCGAGGCCGCGGGGTGGCTGCTCGGGCTGCACGGTGGGCGGGGCGAAGGCGAGCGCCAGCTCGATGAGCAGGCGGACGCCGAAGGCCGTGGGACCCTTATTCACCCAGCTGCGCTCGGCCGAGGACTGGGCGGTGCCGGCGATGTCGAGGTGCGCCCACGGCCTGCCGGCGACGAACTCCTCGAGGAAGAGGGCGGCGTGGATCGAGCCGCCGTTGGGGCCGCCGATGTTCTTGATGTCGGCCACTTCCGAGTCCAGCTCCGTGCGGTAGCTGCGCACGAGCGGCAGGCGCCACACCTGCTCGTCGGTGCGCTCGGCCGCCGCGCTCACCTGGGCGGCGAGGTCGTCGTCGTTGGCGAAGAGCCCGGCGACCTCCTCCCCCAGGGCGCGCAGGCACTGCCCGGTGAGCGTGGCGATGTCGACGATCGCGTCGACCCCCTCCTCGACGGCGAGGACGAGCGCGTCGGCCATGACGAGCCGGCCCTCGGCGTCGGTGTTGAGCACCTCGACGGTCCGGCCACCGCGGATGGTGAGGACGTCGCCGAGCTGCATCGCCGAGCCGGAGGGCATGTTGTCGGTGCACATGAGGTAGCCGGTGACCTGCGTGGTGGCGCCGAGCTCGGCGAGCACGGACATCGCCGCGAGGATGTCCCCGGCCCCGGTCATGTCGTTCTTCATCTGGGAGTGGGACAGGTCGCTGGGCTTGAGGCTGATGCCGCCGGAGTCGTACATGACGCCCTTGCCGACGAGCGCGAGGTGGCCGGTGGGCTCCCCCTCGGGGACGTAGCGCAGCACGACCATCCGCGGCTCCTCGACCGAGCCCTTGTTGACGCCGAGCAGCCCGCCCAGGCCCATCTCGACGGCGGCGGCCCTGTCGTGGACCTCCACCTGCAGCCGCGAGCCCTCGGCCAGCGCCTCGGCGATCTCCCCGAGGCGGGTCGCGGTGAGGAGCCCGGCCGGGCAGGCGGCGAGGTCGCGGGCCAGGCAGGCGGCCCGGGACGTGGCCAGGCCGCGGGCCACCCCGGCCCGGACCTCCCCGAGCTCGCCCTCGGGGGCGACGAGGACGATTGAGCGCAGGGCCACCGGCCCCGTCTGCTCGCTGCGCAGGGAGAACCGGTAGCGGGCGAGCACGATCCCCTCGACGACCGCCGCGGCGGCGTCACCCGCGGGCAGGCCGTCGGGGACCCGCGTGGCCAGCCGGGCGTCCTGCGGCACGGCGCGGGCGAAGGCGGCCGCGGCGTCGCGCACCTCGGCGGCGCCGAGCTGCGCCACCTCCCCCACGCTTGATTGGGGCGTAGCTGCGCAAGGATCGCCAGGTCGCTCTCGCGGGCGTCTCGTGTGGCCCGGCGCGGATCTGGGGTCCACAGGACCTGGACCTCGGAGACTCTCTCCTCTTCGGAGATCGCTGTTCCGCGGCCTCGGATCTTCCGAGGTACCGCGATGCCCAGGTAGGGGCTGTCCCACATCATCTGGGCACCCTGCGGTGATAGGCGGCCCATCGCCAGTCTTGTGTCGAAGTTGTCGCGCATGGAGCCAGTCATGAAGTCTGCGTCGGGGCGTTGCGTTCCCAGGATCAGGTGCACGCGAGCGGATCTGCCTTTCTCGGCGATGGCTGCGACCCAGTCGAAGACCGGGGACTTCGTAGGCATCCCGCGTACCTTGATCGCGGTCCACCATGCGGTGACCAGTCGGTGGAAGTTGCGGAACTCGTCCAGGACCACGAGCAGGGGCTCGAACTCCGACTCGTCCGCTCCCCTCTTCTCGATGTCCTCGTAGCGGCGTTCCATCAGGTCGTGTGCGGCCTTGACGGTGGCGACCATGTCCTCGACCGAGGTGGCGACGATCTGCACGTTGGGCCAGCTGCGCATCGCCATGAACTCGATCCGCTTGGGATCCAAGATCCACACCGGCCACGCGCGACGTGCGAACTCCATGACCGCACCCAGGATTGCCACGGTCTTTCCTGTGCCGGTCTTGCCGACGATCATCAAGTGCGGTCCCGAGCCATTGAGCGCCCAGCTCACCGGCTGGCTGTCCTCATCCACGGCCACCGGGATGCGGTGGAGGTTCTCCGCGGTCAGCGGTTCGGCCGGGTGAGGCACCGCCGTGGGCATGACTGGTCGAAGCTCGAAGCGCACCTGGTCCTCGACCAGGTCCCACCGCGCGCGCCAGCGGTTGGGGAGCATCGCCGAGAACACGCGCTCGATCCGGGCGCGGGTGGACGGTGAGACGACCCTGGCGCGTAGCTCATGCTTCACGTCGACCGCGATCAGCTCCGCCTCACCGTCGGCTGCGGGGCGAGTTTCGATCTTGATCGAGGCACCTCGCCCGAAGAGCTCCCGGGCCACCAAGCGCGCTCGGGCTGCCTGCTTCTCCCCCGCTGTGGCCTCGGTCTCGTCAGTGACGTTGAGGATGATCCGACAACGGCGGCGATCATGCTTCAGCGTGGAGACGTCCATCGCGAGCCGGCGCTCGATCGCCTCGTGGACCTGGCCCACCCAGTCCGGGCCGTCGTGGACCGCCGGCTGGTAGCGCACCAGTATCCGTCCCGGCACGCCGACGCCCCTGCCGCGCCATCTGCTGCCTTGCACGGCAGCCACTCCGGCTGCCCGCTCCCCGGTCAAGGGGGCAAGGGCCCGTGCGAGATGGGCCTCGAGCTCACGCCGCCGGTGAGAGTGGACCTGCCTGGCAACTACTGCCACGGAGGCAACGACGAGGACCGGACCAACTATCCAGAGCCGCCACAGCGCCCCCTGCAACCAGATGACGGCAACGAGCACACAGGACACCAGCCCTGCGCTGACCACGGTTCGTGCCACGCGTCCAGGCAGGCTCGGGAGCTCTTCCGCGGCTGCAGGTCGGGCTGTCGTGACCATTACGAACACCCCCTGTGAGTTGATGTCCCTTCACAGCTCGGTGCTGGCCCGGCCCACATCACGGTCCGTCCAGACTCGGGTCGGAGGCTGCAGCTGCTCGGATTCGGCTGCACTCCTGGGGGCTGAGCTCTTCGCTCCCGTCGATGACGTTGCCGCCCGGGTCGCGGCGTCACGCCGTCCCGGCGGGGCCGAGATCAACCGCCCAGGTGCGGGTCTCGGGGGTGGTCACGTACCGGCGCTGGGGGAACTTGGACAGCTCCGCGGGGGGACGGACCCACCACCGCCCGGGATGGGTGTGCTGGTTGGGCAGATGCATGTAGTGCACGTTGGGTTCGACGTCCTCGCCGCGGTCAAGAGCGTCATGGGTGTGGGGCCAACGCTGGCTTGCCTTCCAGTACAAGACCTGCGCACCGATCGCAGCCTCGCGGGTGGTGGCGAGCTGCTGCCCTCCGGGGCCGTAGGAGTACCACCGACCGGTGCCGTCGCCGTAGTAGACCGATCCGCGCTGCTCATCGGGAAACTCAAGGCGATGCTCAGCGGTGGCTTGCCCTTCGTCCTCGAGGTGACGGGCGAAGGCGGTGACCTTGACGCCATCCACGAGGGCAGACTTCCGGCGTGGACCGACACCGAGCCGGCGGGCGCGAGCGGCAAGCATGAACTGGGTGTCCTCGTCATACACGCCCGAGGCTTCGTAGTCATCGAGGTCGGCGTAGAGCGCACCGACCTCCGGGTCCAGGTCCTCGCGACCCTCGTGGGTCCACTGCAGCGCGGCGCGGTCCTCCGCGGCGACGCCGCGGGGCGCACACTTGTGGTCAGCAGATCGGAACTGGCCGCACTCCGTGCATCGCTCGAGCGCCGAGCTGCCGCCGGGGAGGTTGCCGGCCGAGGGCGGGGCGGCGGCTGCGGACCTCGCGGCCTCCAACGCCTCCTTCGCCACGCGACGCTCCCTCACAGCGGCCTGCGGATCTGTCGACCGGTCACCCCGACGCCGCTGAAGCGAGCTCAGCCCTGCGGCAACCACCGCCGCCCGATACCGCTCCTCCGCCACCGCGAGCCGCTCGGCCGCCGACGACCATGCAGCGGCAGATGCCGTCGATGGTGACTCGGCCGCCCGACCCTGGTCGGGGGGGGTCACTTCCGCTCTCGAACTGCGCCCCGAAGCTTCGCCGACGCCAGTGCCCAGCAACGTGCACCCCGCTGGCAGTGGTGTAGTCGCTGACCCACACACCCGGGCCACCTGAGGCACTCATCGGATCTCCGCGAGGCAGCCGGCATCAGGTGAGCCACCCGCTCCTGCAACGATCTCCTCCAGCTGCTGGCGAGCGGTGGGCTGGTCGGCAACCCAGGCCCGCAGCGCACTTCCTGCGGCGGGGTGCGCGAGGGCGAACATCTCCACCTCGTGCTCCACCACAGCACGATCGGCCTCGCCTCCATGTCCCAGCAGGTCGCGCGCGCCACCAGATCCCCCGGTAGCCGGACCACCCGCGGAATGCACCAGGACTGCTTCCAGCAGGACGTTGACCTCCTCATCCCCGCTCTGCGCGCTGCGCACCTCACTGCCGGCTCCTCGCGACGGTGCCTGCACGCGTGTGTCCAGGTAGTCGAGTAGCTCCTTGCCGAACAGTGAGACCTGCCCAGGTCGAGCGGCCATGTCCAGCTCGATCAACCTGGCGGTCTCCGTGAGGTGCCTGACCGCATCGGCGAGGTCCTCATCGCTGAGATCTCCCCACTCGTCGCCCACAAGCAGTGATTGGGAGAGCGCAACCTTGCCGCTGAGGAGTGCGACGAAGTCAGCCTGCACGCCGTGGGCGGCCCATCGCCGGCGAACGAAGGCGCTGACGGCCATGACCCGCGAGTAGTCGAAGAACTCCCGCGCATGAGCCGGGGTGATCCGCTCATCACCCAAGAGCTCGCCCAGCTGGTGGGGTGGCAGGTAGGCGGTCATCCAGTGGGAGTTGCTGTCCGGCTCATGGATGAGCTGATAGTCAGCCGCCGCCGATGCGTCAGTAGACACGTCCCCTCCCCACACCGCGAGCGACGACGCTGGATACCCTCCGCACCTCACGGTCGGTCGTGCCTGCGCGCTCGGGAACGGATACCGCACCAACCTCACCGCCTACGAGTCGACGATCCTTCACAGGTCATACGTGCAACGAGCCGGCGGCAGGTAACAGCAGCGCGCCCCAGATCTAGTCGGGCGCGCATCCGTCGATCATTCGGTGGCTGTCTGCTCGGGCGAAGGGTAGGCGGACTCGAGCTCAGCGGTAATGAGTTGCTCGAGCTCGCTCTCCGTGTCGGCAGTCAGTGTGGTCTTCTCCCCAGTGATCGGGTCGGTGATCTCGGCGACGTGGATCTCGGTCATGCCGCTCCCCTTCTTTCCGTTCTCGTGGTGCTGGTGAAGTCACACTGGCTTGTTGGGTCGAAACCGGTTCGGTGTGACAGTGCGTCCGGTCCCCCGCTCCTTCCTCGCAACCACTCCAGCTCAGCAGTAAGGGCATCGCGTGCATCGAGAGCTAGGCCGAGCGCGCGGGTGAGGGTCTCGATCTCGGTCATGGGTCTCACCTCCTTTCCGTGGGCCAGGTGCCGTCGACGATCTTGTTGAAGGCGCGGGTGGCCTTATCGACTGCCTTGTGCATGACGGCGGGATCGCCCTGTGACCAGTGGGCGATGTAGCCGGGCGAGAACGCCTCGACTTGGTCCCGGGTCATGCCCCGGGACCGGCTGACCAGATAGGAAGTCATCTCCGCTTCCGTCTCCATCTGCCCGCGGTGGCGCTGGTACTCGGCGTAGTCACCGTCGACGTGACCACAGTGAACGTGCCCGAGCTCGTGGGCGATGACCGCGGCTTTCTGCGCGCTACCCAGTCGAGAATCAACGACGATTCGCTTGGTACCTGGATCGGTGTAGCCCAAGGCCCCCTCGCCCGTGTCCGGGCGACATCCAGGGATCTGCGACTCCTCGTAGGTGTAGCCGGCCTTGGCGACCCGTTCACGTAACCCCTCGAGCGTGCCGCGCGTCGCCTCACCCGGGGCGGGGCGGACTGGTGGTCCGGGGAGATCCTCTCCGGCAGTGTCAGAGATGTTGAATACCGACACGCTCTTGAACCCGACAAGGCGCTGCACCGGGGTGCGGGTGCCATCATCGTTCTCGACGAGGATCTTGCGTGTGACAGGTGCAAGGATCCACACCGCCCGGGCACCCCTGGTGACCTGGCGGTTGTACTTCTGCCACTGCCGGAAACCCATCATGTGCAAACCTTCGAGGGACTCACCGCGCTGCAGCATCTGGACGGTTGCGAGGATCCGGTTGTTCGCGCTCCAGCGGCTCAGCCCGTTGCTGGCCATCGCGTCCAGCCAACGATGTAGCTGGCCAGACTCGACGATGGCCGCGACCGCGGTCTCGAGGTCGGCGACCATCGCCTTGACCCGCTCATCGGGCTTGATGCCGGCGTAGTCCCCTCCAGGGAGGCCAGCGGGAGTTGGGCAGTGATGCTCGGCGGAACGGAACTGACCACAGCCGGTGCACCGCGCTGGGCCCGTTGTGGTGTTGGGAGTGGGCCCGTCCTCAGCGTCGGGGACGGCCACGGTCTGCTGAGCCAGCTCGACACGAGCCTTCTCCAACGCGAGCTTGGCTTCACGTCGCTCCCGGATCGCGGCCTGCGGATCCGCAGACAGGTCACCCCGACGCCGCTGAAGCGAGCTCACCCCCGCGGCAACCACCGCCGCCCGATACCGCTCCTCCGCCACCGCCAACCGCTCAGCGGCCGTGCCCATCCCAGCCGCCATGACGAACGGAGCAATGCTCCCCGTCCCGCACGGCTCAGTCTCCGCACTCGCCGCGCTGGTCGCACTGTTGGCCAGCAGCTCATGACCATGCGGTCTCGTTGCCCGATCCTCCCCGCCGTGTCCACCACCCGACGAGGTGTGGGCGGTACCGGTGCGACGCCGGCGCCAGTGCCCAGCAACGTGCACCCCGCCGGCAGTGGTGTAGTCACTGACCCACACACCAGCAGCCGTGTCGGCGGTGGCACTCATTGCCGCTCCCCCGTCCCCACGTCGCAATGACCCCTCAGGGCCGCACGTCGAAACTGCTTCATCGCCACGTTTCACCACCTGTCAGCTCAATCAGCCTTCACAGGTCATACGTGCACTCGGGCACAGCGGAGTAACAGGACACCCGTCGGTCCCTCCACAGGCACCTGGTCTGCGGCGGTATGTCCCCCAGCCGTCATGCCGCAGGCACCGTTGCGCGCAGATACCGCAGCAGCTCAGGCATTGCGGCACTACGGCCGTGCTAAGGATTGCGGACTCGTTGCCCATCACTTGACTAGGGAAGTTACGCTCGCGACGGCTTCATCAGGAAGCTAAGGAGCGAGCGACCTCCCCCGTCTGCACCACCCGTCCTCACCGGCAATCCGACCCGCCGCCGCCTGTTAGAAGCTATTTGGCGGGGGCTCGCGCTCCCGGAGAGGACTGACCTTGGGCGGCCGAGCAGCTGTCCGCGACTCCGGCGCGCGGTGGGCAAGCCTTCTGCGGTCCGCTTGCTGTCCAGCCCGGCTTGGAGGTCCATGATCCGGGCCAGCACGTCAGCAGAAGCTCGGTGTCCGGCTGCGCCGCTGCATAGCAGTCCTCACCGACCTGCACCGTGCGTGACGCCTGCAGTCGGGTCAAGAGCTGATGAGCGACGAGCGCGGCCAGTGCTCTCGCAGTCCCAGCCGCGGACGCTTCATCCCGGTCTAAGGCCGCTCGTCGAGGTACACACGGTCGACATTGGCTCCCAGTGCCAGCAGAGCCGCTCGTTGCCGTCGACGCCGAAGCGGGAGCCCCGGGCATAGCCGATCACCAGGGAGACCACCTGGGCAGTGTGTCGGATACCCCGCCTAGCGGGAACCAGCTCCGAACACCCCCTACTCGGCCGCCCCGCCCGACACCGGCACTGACCTCCGACCTTCTCGCAAGGGGGTCGGCCGGGAGGTTTATCAGTGAAGACCGCGATCGATGGCGGCGGCAGCGCGCCGCCACTCGCGCCCGTGTGGCTCATATCTACGGTCGATTGATCTGCGTCAAGGACGGTCGAGCACCAGGTGCGTAGCGTTGTGGTTAGTAGCCAAGAGCTGCACCGATGAGTGACGACGAGAGGAACCGAGACCGATGAGCACGACGACGAACACCACCCGCACGATCCTGCGGGCCGAGGACTTTTCCTGCCCCTCGTGCGTGGCCAAGATCGAGAAGCAGGTGGGCCGCCTGGACGGCGTGGACGCAGTGAAGGTGCACTTCGCCTCCGCCCGCATCGAGGTGGACCACGACCCGACCACCGCCAGCGTGGAGGACCTGGTAGCGGCCGTGGCCAAGGCCGGCTACGTGGCCAGGCCCTCCGCCTTCTGACCCGCTCCGACAGCGCCACCACCGAGTCGTCTCGGTGGTGGCGCTGTCGCATGCTGCGCCACTGCCAAGGCGGTACTTCAGGGCGGTCTACCGGTGATTGACGCACGTCAAGGAAGCTTCGCCGCCGTCCTCGTAACGTCGTGATCAGACGCCCGGGACTGCGGGTGACATCGGAAGGAAAGACAGTGAACAAGCTGACGAAGTGGTGGAACGGGCCGTGGATGGTGCCCACGGTCTCCGGCACCCTGATCCTGCTCTCGTTCTTCGTGGCCCGGGTGCTCGGCTCGGACCCGGTGAGCAACCTGCTCATGGTGGCCGCCGCGGCGGTGGCCGGTGTCCCGATCGCGATCAAGGCCGTCCGGGCCCTCATGGTGAGGAACATCAGCATCGACCTGCTGGTCTCGATCGCCGCGATCGGTGCGGTGATCATCGGGGAGTACTGGGAGGCCGCCGCGGTGACCTTCCTGTTCGCCATCGGCCACGCGCTGGAGGCGCGCACCATGACCAAGACCCGCTCGGCGCTGGCCGAGCTGGTCGCGGTCGCTCCCGACGTGGCCGTCGTCCTGCGCGACGGTGAGCAGGTCGAGGTCCCGGCCGGTGCGGTTGCCACGGGTGAGACGGTGCTGGTGAAGAACGGTGCCAAGGTGCCCGTCGACGGCGTCGTCATCGGGGGCAACGGCGCGCTGGACGAGGCCTCGATCACCGGTGAGTCCATCCCCGCGGAGAAGACCGAGGGCGACCAGGTGTTCGCCGGCACCGTCTCCCGTGGCGGCTTCCTCCAGGTGCGCGCCACCGGCATCGGCGCCGACACCACCCTGGCCCGCATCATCCACCGCGTGGAGGAGGCCCAGGACGCCAAGGCCAAGACCCAGGCGTTCATGGACCGCTTCGCCACCTGGTACACCCCCGGCATCATGGCCATGGCACTGATCGTGGGGCTGGCCACCGGCAACGTCGTCCTGGCCCTGACGCTGCTCGTCATCGCCTGCCCCGGTGCGCTGGTCATCTCCATCCCGGTCACGGTGGTCGCCGGTATCGGCCGCGCCGCGCGCGACGGCATCCTCATCAAGGGTGGGGAGTACCTGGAGAGCTCCGCGCGCATCGACGCCGTGGCCCTGGACAAGACCGGCACCCTCACCGAGGGTCGGCCCTACCTGACCGACGTCGTCGTCCTGGACCCCGCCTCGACCCGCGAGGAGGTACTCACCTGGGCCGCTCGCGCCGAGGCCGGCTCGGAGCACCCGCTGGCCCGCCCGGTCCTGGAGGCCGCCGCGGCGGAGGGCCTGTCCACTGCCGGCCTGCCGGAGGCTACGGAGCCGGTGCCCGGCAAGGGCATCACCGCCACCACCGGTGGACGGCGTGTGCTCATCGGCAACGCCGGCCTGCTCGAGCAGTACGGGGTGGCCGACACCGTCGGAGCCGCCCGGGCGGCCGAGGAGCTGGCTGCCGCCGGCCGTACTCCGATGATCGTGGCGCTCGATGACGCCGTCCTCGGCGTCATCGCCGTGGCCGACCAGGTACGGATGGACGCCGCGCAGATGGTGGCCGACCTGCACGCCGCAGGGGTGCAGAAGGTCGTCATGCTCACCGGTGACGCCCCGCTGGTGGCCCAGGCCATCGGCAAGGCCACCGGCATCGACGAGGTCCGCGCCGGGCTGCTGCCGGAGGACAAGCTCGACGCGATGCGCGAGCTGCAGGCCCAGGGCCACACGGTGGCCATGGTCGGCGACGGCGTCAACGACGCCCCCGCGCTCGCGGTCGCCGACATCGGCGTGGCGATGGGCGCGGCCGGCTCGGCCGTGGCCGTGGAGACCGCCGACATCGCCCTCATGGGCGACAAGCTGCACAAGCTGCCCGAGTCCATCGGCCTGGCCAAGCGCACCGTGCGCATCATGCGCCAGAACATCGTCATCGCCCTGGCCACCGTCGCTGCTCTCATGGCCGGCGTCTTCGCGGGCGGGGTCACCATGGCCATCGGGATGCTCGTCCACGAGGCCTCCGTGCTCGTCGTCATCGTCAACGCCATGCGCCTCATGCGGCGCCGCGAGCCGGCGACGACGCAGGTCGCCCCGGCACCCGCGGCGCAGCCGGTGGAGCCCGCCCGAGTGGGCTGAGCCACCCCAGGTGGGCCGGTCTCTGCAAGGGGCCGGCCCACGAGCATGACGCCGTGGTCTTCGCTCCCGTACCGATCGCGGGACTGGCCTTCGGTACAGCGGCACTGCTGTTCACCGCAGTCGCCGAGCTTATCGAGCAGCGGTTGCACTATCTCACCGACCATAGGTCGGTCGTAGAGGGCCACCCACCATGGACCCGAGATCTGCCGCAGCCGGTGGCACCCCACGTCCGCCTCGCTGACCCATGGGCCTCACGGAGATGCGCAGCCAACAGGACTACCAGTTCCCATGGCTTCCAGTCGGATCCGCAGTGGCTTTTAGGTCGCTTCACGCGTAGTGTTTTGGCATGAGATCCGATGTTGTTGCCACGCATGCCGACGCCACCAGGCTCGACATCCACGACCTGGTGCGAATCCTCAACGAGAACGTAGGCACCACCGTCGTGCAGGCGATAACCGGCACCAGGGACCGCGGCCAACCCGCCAGGTGGGCCCGCCCCGACGGCCCCGAGCCGCGCCTGAAGACCGTCAACCAGCTCAGGCTGGGCTACCGCGTCTGGCACCTCATGGCTCAAGCAGAAGGGCCCGACGTCGCCCTCGCCTGGCTGGTGGGCGCCAACCCGCGCCTCGGTGAGACGACCCCCGTCTCCGCGGTGCGCGACCTCAAGAGCGCCGAGGTCATCGGCGCCGCCCTGGCGTTCATCGATGGCTCCCCGGCGGCGTGAGCACCGCCTCACGATCCCGGGTCTGTCCCCGCACCGGTCTCTACCTCGTGCCGGCACGCGGTCAAGACGGCTGGCGCGTCGCCCAGGAGCGCTACACCCGCTCCGGCGGCATCCTCGCCGTGCGCGTCAACGAGCACGTCGGACCGCTGCCCGCGGAACTTCCCGACCAGCGCGGCCGCTTCGACACCATCGGGCGCACCGTCTACTTCGCCGACCGGGCAACCACTGCGTTCGCTGAGGTCCTCCAGGACTTCCGCGCCGCCCGCGCCGCCCTGCAGGCCGACGCTGACGCCATCGGCCTGAGCGTGGAGGACTACATCACCGCGGTCCGCGACCAGGCCGACGCCAACGGACGAGAACGCCCCTGGGCCGTCAGCGTGGACTGGCAGATGAGCCGCTGCCTGCACCGCGTCGCCATGCCAGCCGATGGCTGGTGGGTCCAGATCGACCACAAGGCCACACTCAACCGCCTGGGCCTGGACCTCGCCGAACCGCTACGCCAGGCCGGCGTCCCGCTGCTCACCCTGAGCGGAACCACCGGTGAGAACCGCGCCGTCACCACCCTCCTCGCGCAACAAGTCCGCAGCCAGACACTCTTCGACGGCTCCCTCCCGCTCGGCATCCAGTTCACCTCCAAGACCGGCTACGGCACCTGCTGGGCCTGGTGGGACCGCAGAGCCGACGACGGCCTCATGCCCGGAGACAACGACCCCAAGACCATCGACGACCTCAACGTCGACGGCGACGCCTTCCGCGCTGTCACTACCGATTGGCAGCTCGAGGTGCTCCCCGGTGCGCCGCGCTACTGACTCCACCGATCCCGCGGGCGGCGTCGGCGTCACCAAGCTCTCCTGCTGCGCAGGGCGAACCGAAAGGGGGCTGCCGCACGCCGAGTACAGTAGAGATGGGGCCGGATTGTCACTATCGGCGTCTTAGTCTCTGTGCGTTCGAGGCGCGATGACGGGGCGTGCGGCTGGGGCCGAACCTCTCCGCAACGGACCCGGCTCGGCTGGGTGCGGTGCCGTCAGAACACCACGCCTGAG
Source organism: Georgenia phoenicis (assembly GCF_047302425.1). Classification (NCBI taxonomy): domain Bacteria; kingdom Bacillati; phylum Actinomycetota; class Actinomycetes; order Allobogoriellales; family Allobogoriellaceae; genus Georgenia; species Georgenia phoenicis. Next base: position 2,721,547 of record NZ_CP154855.1, read on the forward strand.
GGGCTCCAACTCGTGCGCGAGCTCGACGACCGCATCCACCAGGTCACTGCAGGCGGGACGTCGCCGGTGCGCGCACTTCACGCGTCCACAAGGTGAGTGGAGGCGGCGGTTCTCGCTAACGAGAGGTGAAGACGGGCCGATAGGACGTAGTGGACGACGAACGGAGTATCGGTGGATGGGATCCTCGCCATCTCTCAGCGCATGGCGCAGATCGAGGCGACCCTTAGCTCGATCTCGCCCCCGCGGATGCAGTCAGCCACCGGCTCGGCCACAGCATTCGCCGAGGTCCTCGCCAGCGCCGTCGCCGACGCCGCCCCCGCTGTGGCCGCCGGCACCTCCAACCTTGGAGGGTCTCCGTTCAAGGTCAACGGCGATGGCGTGCCGGTCGATCTCGCCGCGTACGGCAATGGCCGCATCCCGCGTGACGCTCTGGAACCGGTGGGCGACACCGGCCACAAACTGTGGGCGCCCGCCGCCCAGGCGTTCGAGAAGCTCCTCTCGGCAGCCGCAGCCGACGGTATAGCCATCGGCGTCACCGACTCCTACCGGTCCTACGACGTGCAGGTCGACGTCGTGCGACGCAAGGGCCTGTACTCGCAGGGCGGCCTGGGCGCCAAGCCGGGCACCAGCCAGCACGGCTGGGGAATGGCCGTGGACCTCGACCTGGACACATCGGCGCAGGCATGGATGCGCACAAACGCCGCACGGTTCGGATTCATGGAGGACACCCCACGCGAACCCTGGCACTGGGCGTTCCAACCCTCCTGACGCCGGAGAGACATTGAGCGCGAGGCCGCCGGACGGCCGTCCGCGCCAGCACCCAGACCTTCCACCAGATCAGCGCCCCGGACGGTCGAGACACACCCTCCCCACACCCGACGTGGAGGCCAGAGGCAGCCGGTGGAGTCGACGTGCCCGGGGTACGGCAACCGGCGCGCGGTGCAACGACTGAGGTCAGTCGGGCAGTGGTCCGCCGCGGGCGGCGAGGAGGTCATTGAGCACGTTCAACTCCGCGCTCTGGGAGTTGACGATGCTCACCGCCAGTCCCTTGACCGCCGAGTTCTGGGCGTTGTCGGCGGCGTACTGGGCCATCTCGATCCCACCCTCGTGATGCGCGACCATGAGGTCCAGGTAGAGCCGTTCGGCTTCGGCGCCGGATGCGGCCGCGAGCCGATTGAGCTCCTCCCGGGTGGCCATCCCGGGCATGGGGTCGGACGCGGTGGCGTGGGCCTGGGGATCGGAGTGGTCCTGCATCCAGCCCATGGGGCTTTGGGTCGAGGTCTGCGGCAGGCCCCACAGCTCGAGCCAGGCGTACATCTGTCCGGCTTGCTGCTGCTGGGTGAGGATGATGTCCAGTGCGAGACTGAGCAACTCGGCGTCGTCGGTGCGGTCACGGATGAGTACCGACATCTCCACGGCCTGGGAGTGGTGGACTCCCATGTCGCGGGCAAAGCCAGCATCCACCGAGCCCTCACCGGGCAACTGCGGGGCGGACACGGCAAGGCGGGATCCGGCGATGAGGCCCACCACGGCGGCCAGCGCGATGAGGACGCCCACCGCGCCGGCGATCGCCAGCCGGCGGGGGAAGTCGCCGCTTCGGGAGGCGGACGGAGGGGGGATGTCGGGTGTGTCGGTCATGCCCGCGTGCTCAGGCGGCGGGCGTGCCGGTGCCGCCGTAGCACGCCGCACCGGGTTCGGGGGTCTGCTCGCCCTGGACGTACTGCGTGAGGAAGGCGTCCACGCGGGGGTCGTCGGCCTCGTCTACCGCGAGCTGGGCGCCCCACGCGCTGAGCACGATGGGCGCGGCCAGGTCCTGGTAGGGGCTGACGAGTACGTACCCCTGCCCCTGTGCGGCCCGGTCGGTCAGGACCTGGACCTGCTCGCTGGGGAGGTCAGCGGAGTAGGTGATCCACACGGCGCCGTGCTCGAGGGAGTGGACGGCGTTCTCGTTGACCACCGGCTCGGTGTACACGCCACAGTTCTGCCACACCCCGTTGTGGTCCCCACCCGCCGGCGGGGAGGTCGGGTAGTCCACAGTGCCGGGGACGTGGTTGGCCGAGGCAACCTCAATGAGCTCCACGCCCTCCACCGGTGCGCCGGCTGTGGCCTCGATCGCCGCCTGGCGCCGGGCCTGGCTGATGAGTGGCACCGCGACGGCGGTGACCAGGGCGAGGCAGACCACGGCCACGACCCCGTAAACGAGGAACTTCTGCCGGCGTTCCTGCCGGGCCTGCGCCGCCCGCAGCTCCGCCACCTTGGCGGCACGTTCGCGCGCCTGCTGCCTCTTGTCGCCCACCGGGTTCCCCTTCGCTGTCGAGCACACCTTTGTCCTTTGAGGGAGAACACTAAGCGGACAACCTGGGAGGGGGGGTGTACTTCTCGAGCCGCTCGCTGTGGCGAGACCTGGAAGACGTAGTGAAGAGGTTGACGACGAAGTAGTTGACGAACACCAGGAGCGCGTCGCGCCCGCCTCATGTGCCCACATTGTTCGGCCGGTGTGCGGGTGCTGTGGCCTCGCCGCTCAGGGTGCTGGTGTGGACGTTCCTCAGTCGGCGGGGAAAGTGGGGGCCATGACACTAGTGTGGCAACCTGCCGGCGGAAACCGCCGATGTGACGCAAGCGTGCCGTGCAACGCCTTCAGCTGCCGTCCGTGTCCTCTTCGCTGCGTTGCGCAGCAACTCGGGAGTTCTGCGCCTCTTCAAACTTACGCATGGCGGCGCGTTCGCGTCGGTCCGCCAGGAGGATGGCACGCATGACGATGAAAAAGAGCGTGCCTACGCCGATGGAGGGCAAGAGCGCCACGACGTAGTCCATGGAGCGACATCATAGGCGTCATGGCCCATGTGAAGGCTTTGAGGGTCAACGGGATCTCGCGTTGAACGGTGCAGAGGTCGCGGTACATAGCACCGTCCGGCGTGTGATCCACCCAAGCGGTCTAGGGCTGTCGCCTGCGGCGGTAGAGGAGGGCAGCGATCAGGGCGAGGGCAAGGACAGCGACCGGCACCAGGATCACGGCGCCGATGGGCCACCCTGTCACCGGGGAATCGGCATCCGCGGCGCGGTCGGGGCTGGTGGCGGGTGCCGGTGTGGCAGGCTCTGCGCCTGTCTCCGCGGTGGGGGTCTCACTGGTCGATTCGCCGGGTGTGGTGGCCAGCGGGTCGCCGGCTGTCTCACTGGCGTCCACCGTGAAGTTGTACACGTCTTCGGTGCGGTGCCCGTCGGAGGAGACCACCGACCACAGCACCTCATAGGTCCCATTCGCCAAAGAGGGCAGGTCCAGGACCACCGAGTGCCCCTGGACCCTCGGCTCGCCTTCGACGACGATCTCGCCGTTGGCGTCGGTGACGATGATGGCCGCCGGCAGATCAAGGACCTCGGCGCTGTAGGTCAGCACGATCTCCGTTGGTGCAGTGTCCAGCACAGCGTCGTGGGCCGGCTCGGCGTCGATGATGGTGTCGTGCGCGGCCGCGCTCGTGGCCAGGGCTACCATCATGGCGCCAAGAAGAGCAAGGACAAGTGCTGGCAGGAATGCGAGAACGGACAGTCGGGCCAGGGAGCTACGTGAAGCGTGGATCGGGGCGGACATGGCAGCACCATAGGTGCTGTGGCACGTGACCCCGTTATCTGTGACAGGCGCCCCGCGGGCTCCTTGATGCCTGCCTCTCGGGTTGCGCTGATACCGCTGCTGATGGCTGCGGTGGGGGGTTGGCTGACCAACCTTGCCTTCCCTGATCGGGGCTGGTGGCCGTTGGCCTACCTCGGGGTCGCGCTGCTGCTGCTCGCCTTACGTAAGGCGCGAATGGTGCGGGCGGGGGTCACCGGACTGGTGTGGGGTCTGACATTCTTCCTCCCGCACATCTACTGGGCGGTGCACGCCACCGGCTCACTCCTGCCGTGGGTGGCGCTGAGCTTGGCGCAGGCTCTCTACATCGCGGGCTTCGCCGCCGCGTGGACGCTTGCCCGAGAAGCGGTGTGGGTCCGCGACCACCCCCTTGGCAAGATCGCCCTGGCCGCGGTCATCTGGGTGGGGGTCGAGCAGATTCGTGGCTCGTGGCCGTTCGGAGGGTTCCCGTGGGGCATCCTGGCGTTCTCCCAGACCGACGCGCCCCTGCTGCGGCTGGCTCCCTACGGTGGTGAGGTCCTGGTCTCCGCCGTCGTGGTGGCCATCGCCGGGTTGATGGCGCTGGTGTGGGTCTGGGGGCGCCAACGGCGAATCGCGGCCTGCGTGGGCGCCACCGGCGCTGCTGTCGTCCTAGGCCTCGGACCGTGGCTTCTTCCGGTGCACACCGGCGCGGAGGGGGGGACGTTGCGGGTGGGTGCCGTGCAGGGCAATGTGCCCCAGCAGGGTGCCCACTGGTTGGCCCAAGCCCGTCAGATCACCACGAACCACGCCAGCGGCACGCAGCGGCTGGTGGACTCGGTGGGGTCAGCCCAACTGGACCTGGTGCTCTGGCCGGAGAGCGCCGCGGACATCGACCCGCGCACCGACGCGGACCAGGCCGCGCTCGTCGAAGCGGCCGCGCAAACTGCCGGCGCGCCGCTGCTGCTGGGAACCCAACGGTTCCCCACCGGACAGGACATCCGCTACAACGAAATGGTGCTGTGGCAGGCCGGCCAGGGCGCCAGCGCCGCCTATGCCAAGCAGCATCCCGTCCCCTTCGGGGAGTACGTGCCCTACCGGGACTTCTTCCGGCAGATCACCCCACTGGTGGACCGGGTCTCCACCGACATGGCGGCCGGGACCGGGCCGGGGCTCATGACCATCCCCGTCAACCGACTCGAGCGCGAGGTTGATGCCGCCGTGGGTATCTGCTTCGAGGTCGCCTACGCCGACCTGATCCGCCAAGGTGTCCTTGCCGGCGGAGAGCTCATCATCATTCCGACGAACAACGCCTCCTTCGGTTACTCCGCGGAGTCGACCCAGCAACTGGCGATGTCGCGCTTCCGCGCGGTGGAACACGGCCGGGCAACGATCCAGATCTCCACCGTCGGTGTCAGCGGCGTCATCATGCCCGACGGGGCCATGACCCAGCGCAGCGGACTGTTCACCGCCGAGGAACTGACCGCCACGCTCCCGCTGCGCACCACCCTGACGCCAGCCGCCCGACTCGGCGCCGCCCCCGAGGTGATCGCCTGGGTGCTGGCTGCTGCTGGGGTGGCGGCCGGCCTGCTGAGCCGCCGCACCCGGTGCACCGGACGGGTCCCCCGCCTTCGAACACCGGAGTACCTAGCCACCGGCCGCAAACAGCCCGTGCCGTAACCCCCATCAGGCGCTGGCCTCTCCGGTATTTCCTCCAGTGCGCACCGCTCCATGACGGTCGCGGCACCGCTCATCCATGAACACGTGGCCGCGCCAAATCAGCACGGTTCAGCCATGGCGTAGGGCTGAGAGCACTAGACCGACTGGGATACTCACTGCGAGCACGACGATGAGTCCCCGGTAGATCATCAGCGGCCACCGGCGCGTGTGCCTGCGAGGTGCTGCGGTGAGGAACAGCACGAGGGCAACGAACAGCATCACCCCGCCTGCCACAACCACCGCCACCGCACCGGTCAGGGTGCCCGTGAGCACTGCGACGTTGGCCGTGTTGTAGCACAACAGTTGCCAGCCGCGGCGCCGGCAGGAGGGGACAGTATCGGCGAGCATGGCCTGTCCCCCACCCAACGCGACCTGCGCGGCACCGACGACCAACACCAGGTAGGCCGCCGCCCAGGACCCGCTGGCGAAGCCGAGCGGGCCGGTAACAGCGGCGACGAGTCCACCACCGATGATCGCAATCGCCCCGATAAGGACGAAGGGCCGCATGGTCAGCCATTGCGAGGTGGTGATGACACTGGACACTGGTCCACCGTCGATCTGCTGGCTGGTCGGTTCTGACCTTCCTGGCATCGGGGCACCTCCAAGATGGGACGTAAGCACCAGCCGCCTGACCTCCTGGCGGTGCCGATCCGGGCCACTGTGACCATGGCACGTCAGGACCGTGAAGGGGACGCAACTACGTCCGGCCAAGCCCACCGATACTGCCAGAAACTTGCCCGTCCCGACTCAGCGCCAGCAGCGTCACGAAAGTGCGCTGATGTCCACTGCGCCCAGCTCTTGCAGCCACGCCAGCGGGTCGGTGGTGGTCAACTCGTCATCGGTGTGGATCTCGAAATGCAGATGCGGCCCGGTAGACCTGCCATTGGACCCCACACCGGCGATGACCTCACCAGCGGCCACGCCCTGGCCTTCTTGCACGTAGAGGTCATCGGCGTACATGTGGTTGTACCAGCTATAGACCCGCTGGCCCTCGATCTCGTGGGCGACGACGATGATCATGCTGGACCGTCCGTCCTTGCCCGGACCCACATAGTCCACCACCCCGTCGGCGACGGCGTAGATCGGGGTGTCCATCGGCGCGGCCAGATCCACCCCCTCGTGGAAGGCCGCTGCCCCGTTGAACGGGTCGGCCCGTCCTCCGTAGGACGACGACAACCGGAAGGCGTCCTGAGCCAGCGGCAGCACAAACGTCGGCGCCGGTTCGGCCGGTTCGACCGGCTCGATAGGGCCTTCCTCCGCGAGCAGTTCGAGTTCTGGCATCGCCTTCATCTGGGGGTCTTCGGCGGGTTCACGCTCAGCGGAGCGCGATGCCTGGTCCTTACTGCGCGAGGGGTCCGGAGCAGCGGACGGCACATCATCGGGAGTCTCGATGGGCCTAGCCCGGGTGGCGGCTTGTTCCGTGGTGCCGGTGGCGTCCGGAGTGGTGGCTGGTGCCAGCTGCCGCGTCTCGCCGGGGTGGGCGTGGGCGGGGTCAATGCAGAACGTTCCCAGAAGGGGGATGACGATCGTTGAGGCCGCCAGGGCCGTCACGATCGCGGACCGCGTCGCGGCGCGCCGCAGGCCACCGCGGGAGGTGGAGCGTCGCCGTGAGCGCGACGCCTTCCCGGTGGTGCGCAGCTCGCGGCGGGAGACCGGGCGGTTGGCACTCATCTCCGGGGCGGGCTCACGCTCGCCGAGGATCTGCGACCAACTCGCCTCACGGGAGGAGCCTGTACCCCGGCGGGTGGGCGAGGCCGGGGCAGGACCCGAAGCCGCCGGTCCCCCGACGGCGCGCCTACGCACCGGACCGGTGGGACGGTGGCGGGAGCCCTTGCTGCGGCTCTCGCGCAGCTGGCGTCGCGTCACCGACGGCGGTGACGATGCCCCGGACCTCTCGGGCATCAAGCAGTCTCCAAGCAGCAAGTCACACGATCTCTTTCACAGTCCCGATCAACAACGCCGACGAGAAGTGTAACGGAGAGGTCACGGCGTTGGCTGAGGCGTGGGACACAGTGAGCGGGGTGGCAGCAGTTGACGTCGGTGATGTGCCTCAGCACCGATCCGGCCAGTGCGCGATGGGCGGGCCAGGCCCACCACCGGCTTACGTGCCGCTAGAGCGGTCGTGCCGCGGACACAGCCGCCCCCGGGGGGAAGTAGCCTTGATCCGATGAGTCTGCCCCCCAGCTCGAGGCACTGCCCGAGTCCTGCGGCCATGAGGCTCGTCACCATCCTCCTGGCGGTGGTGATGGTCGTGCTGGGTGCATTGGCCGCGCATCACGCTCAGACCGTTCAGGGCGAGACTAGCCAGCCGGTTGTCTTGGAAGTTGACGCAGCCGCTCAGCCGCTCGCCGGCAGCGGCGGAGCGCCGGATAGTCCCGGTGGTCACCCTGCGGCAGGGCTAGTCACGGGCTGTATTGTGCTGATCGCGTGCCTGGCACTGGTGCCCGCTCGTGCGGGGCGGGGAGACCTGCTCAAGCGGCTTAGCTGGGTCACGGACACCCTTCGCGCGGTCATCGGCGTGACTCCGACCGGGCCGACCTTTGCCGCCCGCCCCGACCTCATCGCCCTCTCCATTAGTCGCACATAGACACGCGCCGGCACTGAAGCTTAGGGCGCGCCGCAGTGCACCCCCTTCTCCGTGCCAGCCGTACTGCGTGCGCTCCGAGCACTTCCGGGCGCGCTCCTGATGTGTCCGATGAGCCGTGGAGAGAGTCCGGAAATGAACAGTAGAACCAAAGTCGCCATCGCAGTGCTCGGCGTAATCGTCCTGACCGTGAGCGTGGTCATCATCGCCGCGATCACACAGGACCCGCAGACCAGCCCTGAAGCGGAGGGTGCCCCCGGAACTGGGGTGGCCTCCGCTATCCGGGAGGACAGCCACCGTCTGGATGACGCGGGCGACGGTGCCGTGACCGTGGTGGAGTTCCTCGACTTCGAATGCGAAGCATGCGGTGCCTTCTACCCGGTCGTGGAGGATCTGCGGGAGGAGTTCGCCGGCCAGGTGACGTTCGCCATCCGCTACTTCCCGCTGCCCGGGCACTTCAACTCCCAGAACGCCGCACTCGCCGTGGAGGCGGCAGCGCAGCAGGGGCAACTGGAGGCGATGTACGAGCGGATGTTCCAGACACAGGCGCAGTGGGGTGAGGCACAGGAGTCCCACGCGCCGCTGTTCCGTCAGTTCGCCGAGGAGCTTGGTCTCGACCTGGCCCGGTACGACGCCGCCGTGGCCGACCCTGCCACGGCCCAACGCGTGCAGTCGGACTTCGATGATGGCGTCACGCTCGGCGTCAGTTCCACCCCGAGCTTCTTCGTCAACGACCAGCTGGTGCAGCTCACCGCCTACGACGATCTTCGCGAAGCGATCCAAGCAGAGCTCGACCGTTGACCACGCCGTTGGAAGACCTCCAGTCACAACGGGTGATCGTGGTTGGTGCCGGCCAAGCTGGCCTAGCCATGGGCCACGCGTTAATCCGCACGGGGCTCAGGCCCCAGGTCGACTTCACGATCCTTGATGCCGACGTGATGGGCGAGCGGGCGTGGGATCGGCGATGGCACTCGCTTCGCCTGTTCACCCCCGCCAAGCACGCCTCCCTTCCGGGTATGCCCTTCCCCGGCTCAGGGGCTCGGTATCCGAGAACCGATGAAGTGGCCGACTACCTGGAGGATTACGCCAACCAGTTGGGTCTGGCGCCGAGGTGGGGCACCCGCGTGCATGGTCTTCGGCTCGACCCGCACCGTCATGAACTGACGCTGGTCACGAACATCGGCGAGATCGCCACCCGCAACGTGGTGGCCGCGACAGGGCCATTCACCGAGCCGCGGTTTCCCGAGTTCGCCAGCCGGGTTCGCGTGTCCGGGCAGAACCTGCACAGCGACAGCTACACACATCCCAAGCAGCTGCCCGACGGATCGGTGCTGATCATCGGGGCTGGCAACACCGGTCGCCAGTTGGCCCGCGAGCTCGCCGGCTCCCACGAGGTGACACTCGCCGTCGGCGTTCCTCAACGCGAGCTGCCGCAGCGATTCCTCGGCGTCGATATCTTCTCCTGGATGACCGCGACCGGGATCCTGCGAGTCCCGGCCCGATCCCCCGTCGGTCGACGTCTGTCCCACCGCGAGGTGGTGATCGGCCAGAGCCTTCACGAGCTACGCGCCCTGGGGGTGCGGATAGTGCCGCGACTCCTCGACGCGGCGGGCTCAACCTTCCATTCTCAGGACGGCACCAGCCTCACCGCCCAGTCCGTGCTGTGGGCGACCGGCTACCGGCCGGGGTTCGGCTGGCTTCCCGGCCAGGTCCGGGACTCAAACGGTGTCGTTGTGCAGACTCGAGGCACGACGTGCGTCCCGGGCCTGTATGTCTTGGGCTTGCCCTGGATGCACACCCGCAGTTCCGCGCTGCTCACTGGCGTGGGCCGCGATGCGGCACGAATCGCCCGGACGATCGGTCGGCAACCGTGACCCCCGCCGGCTTGAATAGGGCTCCGGGAAGCGGTGGGCACGTCCAAGACCGCGCCCGGCGGTGGCCAACCCGCCGCCGATCATTCACCGGGCAGGTCCCGCCACCGGGAACGACCGGCCGATGAGGCCGATCAGAGGGAGAACCCCGCGGCGGCAAGTGCGCCGGTTAACCACGGACTCACCACCGTGATGGTCGGCACCGCCAGGACCGCCACTGCGCCGCTGTAGGCCGCAGTGCTCAAGAGCCGGGCAGAGACCTGCGCTGTCGATGTCGAGGACGACTGCAGTCGCTGGCTACGCGCCGTCACCCCCTCGGTGCCGGCGGTGTGCGACAACTTCTCCAGCGCCTGGTGCAACCGAGCCGGGCCGACTCGTCGAGCGGCTTCATCATCGGCCAGCATCTCCAACAGCTGATTCACCGCATCCAGTGCGGCTTTGCTTCGCACAAACCGGGGAAAGGCCACGTGTAGGGCGGTGAACGCCTCCAGCACCAGGTCATGGCGCGCCCGCAGGTGGGCACGCTCATGGGCGACAACCGCAGCGGTTTCGTCCGGTGAGAGCAGGTTCAGTGTGGCGGCGCTGACCACAACCTTCGGCTGACGGCCAGGCACGCAGTAGGCCAGCGGCACGTCCCCGGACAGCACGTGCAGGTGTAGATCGGCCGGGCTGGCCGTCTGGAGCAGGTCGAGCATGTCGCGCTGGCGCTGACGACGGCGCCTGGTCCCCAGCCCGAGCCTGATAACCACGACGCCGAGCCGCAACACGATGGTGGCGGCAAGCACCACAGCGATTCCCGCCGCGACCACGACGCCGGCCCCCAGGCCGATCTCGCCGTGCCCGCTCAAGTGCCGTAGCAGCCCTTCGGGGGTGGCCAGCACACTGCCGATGGCGGCCAGGACGGCCGCCAGAGCGACCGCTTGCCACAGCACCAGCGCAGCGCGCGGAACCCGCCTGGGCCACCGGCTGCGCGACAGTGCGCTGGGCAGCGGCCCGGACAGGACGATCGCCAGCAGGGCGAGCAGCAACCCGGCCACGGCGTGCTGGTTAAGAGTGGGGGTCGGCCGTGGAGCTCGACAGTGCGGCGCGAATGGCCTCGGCCTCCCGAGGGCTCACCTGCCCCACGAAATGCTGCAGCGCTGCCTCCCGATTGCCCAGGTCACTGCCCGTGCGCAACGCGTCCAACATCAGTTCGGCAGTCATCTCCTCACGGTTGCGCACCGGTGAGTACCGGTAGGCGCGCCCGTGGCGTTCCTGGTGAACCACGCCCTTCTTGGCCAGCCGCCCGAGCACCGTCATCACAGTCGTGTACGCCAGCGACCGCTCTGCGCTGAGGCTGGCATGGACTTCACGCACAGTGCGCGGCCCATCGGCAACCCACAGGTCGGCCATCACGGCCTTCTCCAGCTCACCCATCGCCATGTGAGCAGCGTAACCCAGCTCTACGACGACCGAAGTACTACAGCATGTAGTGTCTACTACGTCGTGTAGGACCTTGGTCTCTGGTGGTGGAGGAACGCGGTGGATATCGAGACGGTGGACATCGCGCGGCTGCAGTTCGCAGTGGTGACCATCTACCACTACTTCTTCGTGCCGCTCTCGATCGCGCTGGCGGCCACGACGGCCGGGCTGCAGACCGCCTGGTTGCGTACCGGGCGGCAGGCCTACCGCGATATGACGATGCTGGTCGGCAAGTTGCTGATGGCCACCTTCGTCGTCGGCGTGGTGACCGGACTGGTCCAGGAGTTCCAGTTCGGCTTGTCCTGGAGCGCTTTTGCGCGGTTCTACGGCGACGTGTTCGGTCCGACGCTGGCCATTGAGGGGATGCTCGCGTTCTTCTTGGAGGCGACCTTCCTTGGGTTGTGGTTCTTCGGGTGGGACCGCCTGCCGGCGAAGGTGCACCTGGCCACCATCTGGATCGTCGCGGTGGGCACTGCGATCTCCGCGTTCGTGATCTTGGCGGCCAACTCCTTCATGCAGAACCCGGTGGCCTACACGGTCAATCCCGAAACCGGGCGCGCCGAGCTGGACAGCTTCATCGATCTGCTGCTCAACGAGGTGAATCTGGCGGCGTTTCCCCACACGATGGCTGGGGCGGCGATGGTCGGTGGGGCGTTGCTGCTGGCTATCGGAGCCCGGCGGGCCTGGGGTCAGCGCGCGGACAGGTCGCACCGCGATCACGCCTCGTGGCGGGTGCTGGCCCGGTTGGGGGCGTGGATCACCTTGGTGGGCGGGGCCGCGGTGGCGGTGAGCGGTGACGTGCTGGGCAAGGTCATCACCAAGGTGCAGCCGATGAAGATGGCGGCCGCCGAGGCGTTGTACACCACTCAGAGCGGTGCACCGTTCTCGATATTCGCCATCGGTGCTCCGGGTTCACCCGAGCCGTTTTTCTCCATCGACATCCCCTACCTGCTGTCCATCCTGGCGGTCGGTGACCCCAACGCACCGGTGCAGGGCCTGGCCGAGCTGCAAAGTCAGTACGCCGAGCTGTACGGGCCCGGGGACTACATGCCGTGGATACCGGTGGCCTACTGGAGCTTCCGCCTGATGATCGGCTTGGGGGTACTGGCTGCGGGGATCGCCCTACTGGTCCTGCTCAAGACCCGGCGCCAACGCGACCTCGACTCCTCCTCGCTCCTGGGGCGCTGGACTCTACGTTCGCTGCCGCTGGTGCCACTGATGCCGATGGCTGCGAACACCTTCGGCTGGATCTTCACCGAGACCGCCCGTCAGCCCTGGTTGGTCTTTGGCCTGTTCCGCACCCAGGACGGCGTCTCCCCGGGCCTGACCCCCATCGAAGCGGTCCTGTCCCTGGTCGGCTTCGCCGCGGTGTACGCCGTGCTCGCTGTGGTGTGGCTGCGTCTGGTGGGTCATCTCGCGCGGTTGGACCTGTCCGCGCCACCTGATCAGCCCGGCGAGAGCGACTCACAGCCAGATCCAGCGAGGACTTCAGAAACGGCGGAGCGAGACCGCAGCCCCGCACCGACCGCACCCAGCTACTGACCGCCCCGGAGAGGACGACGATGGATCTGCCCACCCTGTGGTTCGCGCTGATCGTGCTGTGCTGGGTGCTGTTCTTCGTGCTGGAGGGATTCGACTTCGGCGTCGGGATACTCACCCCGGTCGTGGGCCGAGACTCCCATCAACGCGGTGCTGCCCTGACCACGATCGGGCCGGTCTGGGACGGCAACGAGGTGTGGCTGGTCGCTGCCATCGGTGCCACCTTTGCCGCCTTCCCCGACTGGTACGCGGCGTTGTTGTCGGGCCTGTACCTGCCGATGGTGATCATCCTGCTGGCCCTGGCCGGACGCGGGGTCGCCCTGGAGTTCCGGGGAAAGAAGGATGACCCCATCTGGCGGCGCCGGTGCGAGAGGGTGCTGGCTGCTTGCTCACTACTGTGTGCGGCCGCCTTCGGGGGCCTGCTCGGCGTGCTGCCCGGCGGACTGGCAATCGGAGCCGATGGCGAGGTCGCGGCCGGCGCGGGAGGCGCACTAGCACGCACCTTGGCGGTGGTGGCCCAGCCTGGGGCACTGGTGGGAGCTGGGGCCGGGGTACTGACTGCCTGCCTGCTGGGCGGAACCTACCTGGCGCTACGCACCACCGGGCCCGTTCGTGAGCGGGCCCGAATGATCGTGCCGCCATTGGCAGCGGCGCTTGTCGCGCTAGTGGCCCTCGGGGCAGTGACCGGCGTGGTCCGCTGGCTGCCGGCCACGGTGGTGATCGCGTTACTTCTGCTGGCCGTCCTCGCCGCCCGCTACCGCCGTGAGGGCTGGGCCTTTGGCATCTGCAGTCTCCTGGTCGTGGCCGTGGTGGTGGCCGTCTTCACCATCTCATTGCCGGTGCTCCTGCCCAGCACGCTGGACCCTGCATGGTCGCTGACCCTGCAGGGGGCCGCGGCCAGCGACACGGCGCTGGGCACTATCACTGCCGCAGGGGTGGTCATCCTGCCCGGGGTGCTGGCCTATCAAGCCTTTGCCTATTGGGTCTTCCGGCGCCGGGTGAGCAGCGAGCGGGTGGTGACATGAGTCGGGGCCCGGTCGATGCGAGGTTGTTTCGGCTCTCTCGGCCCGCCGTCGGCCCGATCGGTGTGCTGACGGCGCTCTCCTTGCTGTCCGCGGCGCTGCCCGTTGCCACCGCGCTGGCCGGAGCCCACCTCGTGGTCCAGGTGCTCACCGCAAGCGCCGGGGCGATGGGCCCTGCTCTCGTGCTGCTGGGTGCCTGCCTGGCCTTGCGGGCGCTGATCGACTGGCTGCAACCACTGGTGGCTCACGCCGCTTCCTGGCGGGTGATCGCACACGTGCGGCGCCACGCCCTGGACCGGGTTGAACAGCGCGGTCCAGCCTGGCTGGCCAGCGTCGGCGCCGGGCCCAACCCAATTGATGTGGGCACGCTCGTGTCGACCGGGCTGGATCCGTTGCGGCCCTGGTTCTCCGGGTACCTGCCCTCGGTGGTGGTGGCCGCGGTGCTTCCTGTCGGGGTGTTGACCACGATGACCCTCATCGACGTCCCCTCGGCGCTCGTCGTGCTGCTCACCTTGCCCCTGGTGCCGATCTTCGCCGCGCTGCTCGGGTGGGCCACCCAGCGGCAGGCTCAGCGCCAGTACGAGGCGGGCGGGCGGCTGGCCGGCTACTTCTTGGACGTGGTCCGGGGCCTGCCCACCCTGCGACTGGTCAACCGGGCCGAGCGACAGACCGGCGCCGTACGCGAGGTCTCCGAGCAGTATCGGGGCGCCACCATGAAGGTCCTCACGGTCGCCTTCTTGTCCTCCACAGCGCTGGACCTGGTCGCCAGCCTCTCCGTGGGCCTGGTCGCCGTGGAGGCTGGCGTGCGTCTGGCCCAGGGGGAGATGGGCCTCTGGCCGGCCCTGGCGGTCATCCTGCTCACCCCCGAGGCCTACCGGCCGCTGCGCGAGGCGGGAGCACAGTTCCACGACAGCGCCCAAGCCAGCGCAGTTGCTGACCAGCTCGAGCAACTAGATGCTGAGGGCCAATCGGCTGAGGTTCCACACTCGCGATCCGTGGTCGCTCACCCCGCTGGCCGCCACCCCTCGACCCCGGCCCCGCGGGGCCGGGGTCCGACAGTGCCTCCGATCCCGGTGCTGCTGCGCGCCCAGGGCCTGCGGGTCCACTACCCGGGCCGGCGGGCAAGGGCCCTGGACCTGCCCGAGCTGGACCTGCGCCGTGGTGAGCTGCTCGCGGTGACCGGGCCCTCCGGTGCCGGCAAGTCCACCTTGCTGCGGATCCTGGCCCGAACCCAGGACACCCACAGCGGGCAGGTCCACGTGGTGACCAGCACCGGGCAGGAACCGGCCGTGGAGTACGTCCCGCAACGCCCCACCCTGCCCCAGGCGCGCACCGTGGCTGAGGCACTGCTGCAAGAGCCGGACGAGGTCGTCGACGATGAAGACCTCATCGAGGCATTGGGCGTTGTCGGCCTCCGGGCCGAGGAGCTGTCCCAGGGGCTGAACACACCGTTGGGAGACGATGGTCAGGGCCTGTCGGCCGGCCAGCATCAGCGCATCGCTTTGGCCCGTGCCCTGCGGGTGGCCAAGAAGCACCTGGCCCACCAGCGCGACATCATCCTTCTGCTGGATGAGCCCACCGCCCATCTGGACCCGGTGACCGAACGCAACATCGTCCACGAGCTCGCGCAACTTGCCCATCGCGGTGGCACGATCCTGGCCGCAGCCCACCGACCCGCGCTGATCGGTGCGGCCTCGCGGGTCATCGACCTGCAGCGCCCCTCTGCCATCGTTGAGGAGCCCCCCGCTCGTCACGGCCATACAGCCGACGCGCCCGTCGAGCACCAGGCCACCGGTCCGTCGCCGATGACCAGAGGCATCCGCGGCTGGTGGTCTCGCCGCTCAGTCCAGGTCCGGTACGTCATCTCAGCAGCACTGGGGGCCGGCTCCCTGCTGGCCGGGGTGGCTCTGACCGCGGCCGCCAGCTGGATGATCATCCGGGCAGCCGACCAACCACCGATCCTGACCCTGTCGCTGGCCGCCGTGGCGGTACGGGCCTGCGCGATCGCCCGACCACTGCTGCGCTACCTGGAACGGCTCACCGCGCACGACACCGGCCTGAGCCACCTGGCACAGTGGCGCTCGGGGGTCGTGGCAGATCTGATTCCCCGCGTGCCAGGAACCTTGACACCCCGGCGCGGGTCACTGCTGAGCCGGGTGGTCGATGACGTCGACGTGCGGCTATCGGGGCTGATCCGAGGCCACCTACCGGTGGCCTCGGCAACCCTCGCCCTCCTGGTCATCACCCTGGCGACGTACTGGCTGCTGCCGCAGGCGGTGCTGCCGCTGGCCGGTGGCCTACTGATCAGTGCCGTGCTCGCGCCACTGGTCGCGGCCTGGACGGCCCACCGCAGCGAGACCCCCCGCGTCCAGGCCCGCTCCAACCTCCTAGAGGCCGTAGTCGAAACCCTGGAAGGCGCTGAGGAACTCCACGGACACCGTGGATCACACCTCCGTGCTGCCGTGGCCACCCGCGCTGCACAGCTGGACGCGGCCGAACAGCGCGCGGCCCATGCCCAGGGCCTATCAGCCGGCCTCGCCCAAGTCGGGCTCGGGGCCACCATCCTCGCCACGGCAGCGGTGGCCGCCATCGCCTGGCGAGACGGACAGATCAGCGCCGAGGTCGTGGGCGTACTCATCCTGGCAGCACTCGCCCTGGGTGAGGCGACGTTGGCAATCGCACCGGCCGTCCGGGCCATCGTCCTGGGCCGGTGGGCCCGCGACCGGCTCACCGCCCTGCGCGCGGTCCCACCAGCCGCCACGGACCCCACCCACCCCAGGACACTGGCCACCACCGCTCCCCTGGCAGTCGACCTCGAGGCGGTGCGCGCCGGCTGGGACCCGGCAAAACCCGCACTACGCGATCTGGACCTGCACCTGGAGCCGGGCCAAGCGGTGCTCATCCACGGCAAGTCCGGGGCAGGCAAGTCGACCCTGGCCGCCCTCCTGCTCGGGCTGCTGGACCCGGCCGCGGGCACCGTCACACTCGGCGGCCTGCCCACGACACAGCTCGCTGGCCAGACCGTGCGTGAACGGGTAGCCCTGGCCGGACAGTACGACCACATCTTCGCCACCACCCTTCGAGAAAACCTTCGCCTGGCACAACCGCACGCCACCGACAACGCGCTGATGCACGTGCTCCACCAGGCCCAGCTGCGCAACTGGTTCATCTCCCTGGAACACGGCTTGGACACCTGGCTGGACTCCGGCGGCCGAGTGATGTCCGGCGGCGAACGAAAACGCCTCACCCTCGCCCGGACGCTGCTGCGCGACCCCGATGTCCTCGTGCTTGACGAACCCACCGAAGGCCTGGACCAGGACACCGCCGAGGCGCTGATGCACACACTGCTCGCCGACGCCGCCGCCCGGCAACGAACCATCATCGTGCTGACCCACCTACAGGCGGGCATGGAGATGATCGACGACCGCCAGCAGCTATCCGACGGCCAGCTCGGCCGATCGAGTAGGCACCGGTCCCCGTTGCCGACCGCAACGACCTCCATCCCGTAGAGCGAGGTTCTCCCGGGCACACCTGCTTCGCTCAAGGCCCGGGTCCTCGCAACGGTCCGGTACTGCGTCCTGTGCTGTGAGCCCCGGGGTGGACTGACCGGCGCTCAGGGGCGCGCCGGGACGGTGGCTCGGGGCGTCTCAGGTGTCCGCATCCACGTGAGGATCAGCGCCAGGGCCAGGGCCAGCATGCCCACCTCCCCTACGCCCCAGACCACCAGTGCCCCGGTCCGCTGGTCCGTCAGGGCGTCGACCCCCCAGCTCAACCCAAGCCGGCCCAAATGGTCGGCGCCCAGCAGTGAGATGCTGGAGGCCAGGCCCATGCCCCACGCGCCGTAGAAGACCATGGCGACCACCGCTGCCCCCAAGCGCACCGCGAGGGGAACCCGGCGGCGGTGCGCGGTCAGGAGCGCGTGGACCAGGACGCAGCCCGCCGCGGTGAAGTACAGGACGAACAGCGCGTGCCAGATCGGGCTGTCCAGGGCACGGGCAAAAAGTGGGGTGTAGTAAAAGACCACCAGGGAGAGGGCCACGTGGAGGGTGGCCACCACGGGGCGGGCGAGGAACGCCATGACCGCAGAGCTCTGCAGTGCCTCGATCCACTCGCGCGGGCCACGTGAACCGTCGCCCCGCGCCGGCAGGACGCTCATCGCCAACGCGGTGGGCGCCCCGAGCACCAGAAGGATCGGCACCACCATTATCAGAACCATGTGGTGGGCCATGTGGGCGCTGAACAGGACGCTGCCGTAGACCGCCGGGCCGCCGTTGGTGGCCCACGCGAACAGCAGTACCCCCGCCACCCAGCTGGCTACCCGGATGGCCGGCCAGGGCCGTCCGGTGCGGCGCAGGCGCCACACCCAGGACAGGTAGGCCACCAGGGCAGCGACGGCCACGAAGATCGTCACCGGGTCGGGGCGCCACTGCGTGAGGTAGGCCCACGCCGTGGGTGCCGGGGGCTGGGGGTAGCCGGTCAGCAGGTAGACCGGGCTCGCGTCGACCGGTGGTTCCTGCGGCTGTGGTGGCGCGGAGGACCCCAGCGCGACCGCCACGCCGATCACTGCACCCATGATCATGACCTCGACCCCGGCCAACCGCCAGAACGCCAGCCCCGCCCCACCACCGGGCCGGGCCTGGGCACGGATCGCCGGGATCGTCATCGTGCGGTGGGCCCAGCCCGCCAGGCCTAGCGCCACCGTCAGGACCACCTTGATCATCAGGAGCTGACCGTAGGGATGCATGAGCAGGTCCAGCGGGGTGGAGAACCGGATCCACGCGTTGGCCGCGCCGGCGATGGTCGCGACCGCGAAGGCCCACACCGCGATCCTGGAGAACCGCTGCGTGACATCCGCCAGGCCCGGCCCCACCCGGGAGGCCACCACGCACAGGACACCCAGGCCCCCCGCCCAGACCGCCACGGCAGCCACGTGCAACCACCACGAGGTCACGGCGAAGTCGTGGTTGGCCGCCCCGGCGGCATGGCCCGTCACCGAGACCGGGGAGAACGCGGCCACGGCCAGCAGCATGGCCCAGGCCGCCGAGCCGGGGCCGGCGATGACCGCGGCCACCGGTGCGACCATCGCGGCCAGGAGCGTGGCCACACCCAGGTACCGGCCCATGTCGATCTGCGTGACGAACTGGACGAGCTCAGCGCCGTACCCCGGCCCACCGATCCTCGTGCCCAGCGCCGCGGCATGGGTCAGCAGCAGATGCGTCAGCTGCGCCAGGGCCCACACCACGGCCGCGAGGACGGCGATGTTCGCCACCCGCCGCCACGTCGGGTCCTCAGGCGCCGTGGGCTCGCCGGTCGCGCGCCGGCCGCTGCCGTCCCGGGGCGCCTCCCGACCGGCGTGGTCTCGACCCGTCCGGGCAGGTGCGGTGCGGGGCAGGACCACGGCGCACAGCATGAGCGCGCCGATCGTCACGGCCGCCGCAACGCGAGCCAGTGAGGTCGCCAGTGGAAGACCCCACCGCACCAGGGGGCCGGGATCGATGAGCTCGCGCGGCGCCGCCGCACCACTCAGCGCCAGGCCCGCCACCAGACCCACCACGACAAGCGGCAGCGCCCCCACCGCCCACGGCCACGCCGAGGTACCCCGGCCGGCAGACGCTTTACCGTGCGGCGGCTTCCCGCTCGTCGTCAGGATCGACACCCCGTGATGCTAACCGCGCGGACCACACCCCACGGCCACGTCACCGCACCACCATGACCACGATCGTCACCACGTACGCCGCGGCGACCAGGCCGATCCCCAGCAGCGTGAGCACCACACCGCGCCGTGCCCGCCGCTGGCCCTTGTCCGGCCCGGGACCCTTGCCCTGCTTCGCGGTCATCGCGCGCTCCGTGACGTCGGCTTGAGTATGTGCAGCGGGGTCTCATGAGCGGGCTGCCGGTGGCAGTGCTACCAGCTCAGGTCGTGACAGCCGCCACTGCCGGCGGCCTCCACCTGCAAGGTAGCGTGCTCGATGCCGTACCGGTCGCGCAACACCTCCCGTGCGGTGATCAGGACGGCGTTGTGGTCAGCGTCCTGCCCAGCCACGAGATGGGCGGTGGCCACGTTCATCCCCGACGTCAGGGTCCACACGTGCAGGTCGTGGACCTCCTCCACCCCCTGGACCGCGTCCAGGGCACCGGCGACCTCCTCCGGGTTGACCCCCTCAGGGGCGTGCTGGCCCAGGACCGCGATCACCTGCCGGCCCAGCACCACAGCCCGGATGATGACGAACACCGCGATGAGAGCCGCGACCACGATGTCCCAGATCGGCTGACCGGTGAGGATGATCAGCACACCGGCGACCATGACGCCCACCGACCCCGCCGCGTCGGCGATCACCTCGTAGTAGGCGCCCTTGACGTTCAGGCTCTCCTTCGACCCGCTGCGCAGCAGCAGCATGGAGACGATGTTGATCACCAGACCGGCGAACCCGACCGCGAGCATGGCCCCGGAGGCCACCTCCGGCGCATCACCCAGCCGGCTGATGGCCTCGACCACCACGTACACCCCGACCGCGAGCATCGCCAGCACCGCCAGCGCCGAGGCGAACACCTCGGCCCGGTAGGAGCCGTAGGTGCGTCGCCCCGAGGAGTCCGGGCGGCTCGCGATGCGCGTCGCGAGCAGGGCGGCACCCAGCACCACCACATCGGCAGCCATGTGCCCGGCATCCGACAGCAGCGCCAAGGACCCCGACACCAGCCCCGCGACGAGCTCGATGAGGAAAAAGCTGGCGGTCAGGGCGAACGCCCCGGCCAGCCGCCGACGGTAACGGCCCCCGGCGTGCCCGGTCGCCGGGGCGTGGCTGTGTCCCGCGCCCATCAGCCCTGCCCCTCGTGGCGGGCGTGCTCCCGGGAGACGTCCAGCAGCATCCGCACATGCGCATCAGCTAGCCGGTAGTACACCATCCGGCCCTCCCGCCGGTTGGCCACCACACCCGCGGTGCGCAGCAGGCGCAGCACCTGGGACACCGACGCCTCCGGGACGTCCACCGACGCCGCCAGGTCGCACACGCACAGCTCCCCGGCCTCCAGCAACGCATACAGCACCCGGGCACGTCGCGGGTCCCCCAGGAGCTTGAACAACCCGGCCAACCGGCCGGCCTCCGCCTCGTCGGGGATCTTCTCCCGGGTCAACGCCACCTTCTCCGGATGGACGGCGGCGACCTCACACGAATCCAACGGCGTCACAGTCATGCCACAACCATACACCTATGCAGATGTGTAGGTGTTACTCTCAGAAGTCAGCGTGTGCTGTATGGTCAGCGCATGCTGACTATTGCCTCGCGGCTGGACGTGATGAACCGGCTGGGCCGGGCGATGGCCGACCCGACCCGCTCCCGGATCCTCATGCCCCTCCTCGAGGGCCCGAGCTACCCGGCGGCGCTGGCCCGGGACCTGGGCCTGACCCGGTCGAACGTGTCGAACCACCTCACCTGTCTGCGGGACTGCGGCATCGTCGTGGCCGAGCCCGAAGGGCGCCAGACGCGGTATGAGATCGCCGACCCCCACCTGGCGGCGGCGATGACCGCACTGGTCGAGGTGACGCTGGCGGTCGATGAGAACGCCCCCTGCGTGGATGCCAGCTGCACGGTGCCCGGCTGCTGCCCGAGCGGGACCGTGGCATGAGCGCCACCACCCACACGCCCGTCGAGCAGCTCGAGACCCACCACGACCACGACGTTCCGTGGTGGGCCGACCGCGCGGTCATGGTCCCGGTCGCCTCGGGGGTGGCCTTCATCGCCGGATGGATCTTCGAGTGGTCCGGGGCCGAAGAGGCGGCGCCGGTGCTGTTCTGGGTCGGTCTGCTGCTCGGGGCCTCCACCTTCGTCCCCGGTGCGCTGCGCAGGCTCGCCACGGGCAAGCTCGGCATCGCGCTCCTCATGACCATGAGCGCCACCGGCGCGGTCATCCTCGGCCACGTGGAAGAGGCAGCGGCCCTGGCCTTCCTCTACTCCATCGCCGAGGCCCTGGAAGACCGCGCCATGGACCGGGCGCGGGCCGGCCTACGCGCACTACTCAAGCTCGTGCCCCAGAGCGCCACCGTCCTCACCGACGGTCAGACCACTACGGTCCCGGCACGTGACCTCACCGCGGGGCAGGTCATGGTGATTCGGCCCGGTGAGCGCATCGCCACCGACGGCATCGTACGGACCGGCCACAGCAGCCTGGACACCTCCGCCATCACCGGGGAGTCCATCCCCGTCGAGGCCGGCCCCGGCGATGAGGTGTCCGCCGGGGCGATCAACACCACCGGGGCCCTGCAGGTCGAGGCGACCGCCGCCGGCACCGACAACTCCCTGACCACGATCGTGAGCCTGGTCGAACGCGCCCAGGCCGAGAAGGGGCAGCGCGCCCGGCTGGCCGACCGCATCGCCCGCCCGCTCGTGCCCGGCGTCCTGGTCCTGGCCGTGCTGGTCGCCGTCATCGGCTCCCTCGCTGGTGACCCGCAGACCTGGATCACCCGCGCCCTGGTCGTGCTCGTGGCCGCCTCCCCGTGTGCGCTGGCGATCGCCGTGCCCATCACCGTGGTCTCCGCGGTCGGCTCGGCCAGCAAGTTCGGCGTCATCATCAAGAGCGGCGCGATCTTCGAACGCTTCGGCAGCATCGGGCACGTCGCCTTCGACAAGACCGGGACCCTGACCGCCAACCGGCCCACCGTCACCGCCGTCGTCCCCGCGATGGACGTGACCGAGGAGCAGGTCCTGGCCTGGGCCGCCGCGCTCGAGCAGCACAGCACCCACCCCCTCGCCACCGCCATCACCCAGGCCGCCCCCGCCACCCCCGCCGGTCACGGCATCACCGAGGAAGCCGGTCACGGCATCTACGGCACCGTGGACGGCGCCGTAGTGCGGGTCGGCAGCCCCCGCTGGGTCGACCCCGGCCACCTCACCGACCGAGTGCGTGACCTGGAGGCCCAAGGGATGACCGTCGTCGTCGTCCACCGCGGCGGCACGGTCGCCGGGGCGATCGGGGTGCGCGACGAGCTACGTCCCGAGGTCCCCCAGGTCATCCAGACCCTGGCGGGCCGCGGCATCGGCCTCACGATGCTCACCGGTGACAACGAGCGCACCGCGCGCGCCCTCGCGGCGCAGGCCGGCATCACCGACGTGCGCGCCGAGCTGCGCCCCGAAGGAAAGTCCGCCGCCGTGGACGAGCTCAGCGCCCACCGGCCCACCGCGATGATCGGCGACGGCATCAACGACGCCCCCGCCCTGGCCGCAGCCGACGTCGGGATCGCCATGGGAGCCACCGGCTCCGACGCCGCGATCGAGTCCGCCGACATCGCCTTCACCGGCCAGGACCTGCGCCTCCTGCCCCAGGCCATCACCCACGCCCGACGCGGGCGGCGCATCGTCAACCAGAACATCATCCTGTCGCTGCTCATCATCGCCGCCCTGCCACCCCTGGCCATCACCGGCGTCCTGGGCCTGGCAGCCGTCGTGCTCATCCACGAGATCGCCGAGGTCCTGGTCATCCTCAACGGCCTGCGCGCCGCACGCACCCACCACGCCACCGCGCCCGGACGCTGACCCGCGGGCCAACGCGGCCCCATTGACCACCGCCGGCGGTTCGGCGCGCCCTGAAAGGCACTGATGGACCTGCTCACCCCGATCCTGCAAGCGCTCGGTCTGTTCGTGGCCACGAACATCGACGACATCATCATCCTGTCCCTCTTCTACGCCCGCGGCGCCGGCCAGCGGGGCACCACCCGCAAGATCCTCGCCGGCCAGTACCTCGGCTTCGGGGGCATCCTGCTGGCCGCCGTGGTGGTCTCCCTGGGAGCTCGCTCCTTCCTGCCCGAGGCCGCCCTGCCCTACTTCGGTCTCATCCCCCTCGCCCTGGGCCTGTACGCGGCGTGGCACGCGTGGCGCAACCGCGACGACGATGACGACGACGACGAGGCCAAGGTCGCCGACAAGCAGGTCGGAGTCCTGACGGTGGCGGCCGTGACGTTCGCTAACGGCGGGGACAACATCGGGGTCTACGTCCCCGTCTTCGCCACCGCGTCTACCACCGCGATCATCGCCTACTGCCTCGTCTTCCTCGCCCTGGTGGGCCTCCTCGTGCTCGCAGCGAAGTATGTCGCCACCCGCCGGCCGATCGCCGAGGTCCTCGAACGCTGGGAACACATCCTCTTCCCGCTGGTCCTCATCGGCCTGGGCGTCGTCATCCTCCTCGAGGGTGGGGCCTTTGGCCTATGAGGTCGCTGACGCTCGACGGCTCGTCTCACGGGGTAGCCGTGAGCCCTGACGTGCTGGAAGTTGTGCCTGCGGCGATGACCAACACACGAACGGCGTCCTCATGACCACACCGGATCTCACCTCAGCGAGGAGTGGCACCCGGGCTCGGGTCGCCCTCGTCGTCACCATCACGCTGCTGACCGCGATCGACCTGGCAGTGAAGGCGTGGGCAGGTGGAGCACTGGCCGACGGTCGCTCGGTGGACTTGGGGCCCGTCGAGCTTCGCCTCGGTTTCAACGCTGGGATGGCTTTCAGCCTCGGCGCTCGCCTGCCAGCCGGCGTCGTGCTCGCCATCACGGGGCTCATCATCGGCGCGCTGGCTGTCTTCACCTGGCGTGCCACCCGCACCGCGACGCGCTCAACGTGGCTGGCACTGGCCCTGATCCTGGCGGGTGCGGTGGCAAACCTGATCGATCGTGCCCCCGACGGCGTCGTGACCGACTACCTGCACACCGGCTGGTTCCCCACCTTCAACCTCGCTGATGTCTACATCACCGGCGGGGCGATAACCCTGGTCCTGGTAGCCCTCATCAGCGGCGACACGACCGAGAACCCGACGGCCGCAGAACGTGCGACCTGAGCCGAGGAGACCCCATGACCGCTGACGTCGCAGCCGCTGCGGCACTGACCCTGTACCTGGCCGGCCTCGTCGCCGCGTTCGGTGCGCGCTCCTGGATCCACCGGCGCCGTACCGGTTCCACCGGCTTCCGCGGCCTGAGCGGCGCCCCCGGATCGGCCGAGTGGTGGGGCGGGATCCTCTTCGCCGCCGCCCTCGCCCTCGGCGCCGCGGGCCCCGCCCTGGCCCTCACCGGCACCACGGCCCCCATCACCCCGCCCCCGGCCGTCCAGTGGGCGGGCCTGGCAGTGGCCATCGCCGGCTTCGCCGCCGTCCTGGCCGCCCAGGCCGGCATGGGCGCCTCCTGGCGGATCGGTGTCGACACCACCGAGCGCACCGGCCTGGTCACCTCCGGCATGTTCGCCGTGGTCCGCAACCCGATCTTCACCGCGATGCTGACCGCGCTGCTCGGACTGACCGTCCTGGTCCCGACGGCCCTGACCGCCGCGGCGCTGGCCTGCCTGCTCCTCGCGGTGGAGATCCAGGTCCGCCTCGTCGAGGAGCCATACCTGCTGCGCACCCACGGCCCCGCCTACGCCCGCTACGCCCAGCGGGTCGGCCGGTTCCTCCCCGGTCTCGGCACGCTCGCGCCGCACACCTCCTAGCCGCCGGGAGCCCCGGACCGCCTGGCCCGGCGCTGGGATGCGGACCTCACCCAGGGCGGCGGGAGGCCGTCGCCCGGAGTGGGGCGACGGCCTCCCTGTGGGTTTTCGTGTGGTGCGTTGGTCAGTGGGCCCGCGTGAGACGCTGGTTGCGCAGCCACAGGGCGGCGCCACCGGAGCCGAGCAGCAGGACCGCCAGCAGTGCTGCCTGTGCAGCCTCCGCGCCGGTCACTGCCAGGGGCCCGCCGGCCGAGTCTGGAGCGGCGCCGAGGCCAGAGCCACCGGTGCCATCAGGGTCTACGCCACCGCCAGCGTCCGTCCCGTTGTCGTCGGTTTCGTCGGTGTCGTCGGGCGTGGGTGTGGTCGGCGACTGGGAGACGACGAGCGAGGCGGTGAGCTCCGTGCCCGTCTGCAGGCCGGTGAGCACGACGGGGTACTCACCCGGGGTGTCGGGCGCCGTGAGGTCGAACGAGGCGACGCCGTCGATGACGTCGGCCTGGCCCACAGGCTCGTCGCCCACGGTGGCGAGGACCTGACGGTCACCGTTCAGCTCGGACGTCGATGCGGTCACGGCCTCACCGGGCGCGACCGGCGAGGGGTCGAGCGCGATCGTGGCAGAAGCGCTCAGGGACTCCAGGTCCCCGTTGAGCTCGAGGACGTTCATCGTGGTGAAGAAGGTGTCGGTGTCGTCGGTCAGCCCGGCCACGTTCGCCGCACCGGGACCGTAGGCCGCGATCGGGACGGACGCGCCGGTGTGCTGCTGGGAACCACCCGCGGGACCGACGCTCCCGCAAGGCCCGCGTCGCGGGCCCGGTGGACGATCTCGGCATAGACGGGCCGGTGGTGCCACTGGTCAGACTCCCCGACCAGGACTGTCAGCCGCAACAGCCTGCGCCCTTCGCTCATGTCTCCGTGTCCTTCCCGGTGCGCCGGGCACGGGTGGCCCAACGGGTCATGACCATGCCGACCTGTACCGCGACCAGCGCCGCGGCGAGCGTGGCGAACATGTAGACCAGTGCTGTGCCCGGCGTTCCCGCCGCGACCAGCCGATTTATATCCACGGTGTACGTCGAAAACGTGGTGAGGCCCCCGAGGATGCCGACCCCGACGAATGGACGCACGAGTCGGTGCGGGCGACCCGCACCCTCGGTCAGCATCACCATGACCACCCCGATCAGCAGGCACCCGGCCACGTTCGTCCAGAACGTCGCCCAGGGGAATCCACCTTGGTTGTGCGGCATCACGACAGTGAGCCCGTAGCGTCCGACCGCGCCGAGCGCACCCCCGGCGGCGATGACCACCGGGACGTCGAGCGATATTCGCGGCCGGATGCCAGGCTCAGCGGCGTGGAGTATCGGATCAGGATTGGGACTCATCTGGTTGCGACACCGAGGCATGCGCGTTCCTCCTTCGTGTGCCGTAGGAGCCGTTGGCGGTGGAACCGCATCTTTGGCCGTACTCGCGGCGACGCGTCGGTAGTGGGGGAAGCCTGCCTATCCGGATACTGAGCTGGCCGTTGCCTGCGCCCGGTAACTGTGAGGGTCTGCCTCGGCGGCGGCGCCGGTGACGTGTTCGGCGTGGGACAGGGACTCGGCCAGCAGGCGGTGGACGTGGGTGTCGGTGGCCGAGTAGTAGATGAAGGTGCCCTCCCGTCGTGTCCGGACCAGACCGGCCAGGCGCAGCTTGGCCAGGTGCTGGCTCACCGCGGCGGGTGTGGCCCCCACGCTCTCCGCCAGGGAGTTGACGTTCGCCTCGCTCTGGAACACGGCCCATAGGATCTTCACCCGCGTCGGGTCAGAGAGCATGCGGAAGGTGGCCGCGGCGATCTGCGCATGCTCGTCGTCGGCAACGGGGCGTACCGGCTCATCGTGCACGCCCAGATCCTACCGACCTCGCTTGCTATCTGCATAGCTGAGCAGATAGTTTGGCGACATGGACCTGGCGCGACAGACGCATCCCCACGGCGGGCACGCACACCCGCAGAAGAACGACGACTCCGACCACGGGGACGCCCACCACCACCCGCACCCCCATGGGCACGATCACGACCACCCCCATCCCCACGGGGACGGGCACGACCACCCCCACGAAGGGTCCGGACTGTGGGCGCGGGTCAAGCACGCGCTGGTGCCGCACAGCCACGACCACAGTGAGGCGATCCAGACCGCCGAGGAGACCAGCGCGATCGGGATCCGGGCGGCGTGGCTCAGCCTGGCCGGCATGGGCGCCACCGCGGTGCTGCAGATCGTCATCGTCTGGCTCAGCGGGTCAGTGGCGCTGCTCGCCGACACCCTGCACAACCTGGGGCACCTGGCCACGACCATCCCGCTGATCATCGCCTTCCGGCTGGGCCGGCGCGCCGCGACCCGGCGCTACAGCTACGGCTTCCGCCGCGCCGAGGACCTGGTCGGTGTGCTGATCGGGGCGGTCATCGCGCTGTCCGCAGCGCTGATCGTGTGGGAGTCCATCCGCGCCCTGAGCAACCAACGGGACATGACCCACCTGGGCTGGGTCCTGGCGGCCGCCCTCATCGGGGCGGCCGGTAACGAGGTCGTGGCGATCTACCGCATCCGCGCCGGTCGACGGATCGGCTCAGCCGCCCTCATCGCCGAGGGGCAGCACGCCCGCACCGACGCCCTGACCTCACTGGCCGTCGTCGTCGGTGTCATCGGGGCCTGGGTCGGTCTGCCCTGGGTTGACCCGGTCATCGGGCTGGTCATCGCGGCCGTGATCGTCGCGGTGCTGATCGGCTCCATGCGCACCGTCGTGCGCCGGCTCATGGACGGCATCGAGCCGGCCACCCTGGACCTCATCGAAGCCACCGCCGCCCGCGTGCAGGGCGTCACCTCGGTGGACACGGCGCGCGCCCGGTGGACGGGTCATCGCCTGGAAGCCGACATCGAGATCACCGTGGATCCCGACCTCACCCTCGCCGGCGGTCACGCCCTCGCGCACGCCGTCAAGGACCAGCTGCGGGCTCAGGTTCCCCACCTGGAGCGCGCCTCGGTACAGGTCAGCCCCGCGGTGCAGCTCGGCCCCGACCGCACCGAGGCGCTACCTGGATGAGACCGCCCGCCGCACAGCGCGGGTGGCCCGCGCGACCAGCGCCTCCAGCGGCCCCCGATCGAAGTAGCCACGCCAGATGAGCGCAAAAAGGATGGCGGCGGCCACTTGGATGAGGTAGCCGATGGTGGCATCGAAGACGTCCAGCGGGGAGCTCATGAACATCACGTGGGCGGTGTAGAGCGTCAGCGTCATCGCCCCGATCACACCGAACACGTTCAAGATCCCTCGGAGCATGGACCAGTCGCGGCTTGCCGCGTCGGCCAGCAGGAGCATGCCGCCAAGCAGGGCGATCGCGATCCCGGTGGTACGCGCAGATCGCTCGTCGCCTTCACCTGAGCCCCTCTACCGTCAAGGACCACGTCAGCGCCGTGCTCACCAAGCTGGCCGTGACCAACCGGGTCCAGGCCGCCGTCATCGCCCGGGACGCCGGACTGATCCCCGCGCCCCCGACCGAAAGCGGGTGAGCCCGGTGCTGCTGTTTCCGATCGCGGTCGATGCGGCCCTGGTCTCCCTCGCGCTGCTGGACGCCACCTTCAGCTCCGCCCGCGAGGGGGGTGCCCCTATCTCCTTTGTCAAGCGGCTAGGGGTGTCGGGGCGTCGTAGAGGGAGCCGTCTCGGAGCATGGCGTAGAGGACGTCGCAGCGTCTGCGTGCTAGTGCGATGAGTGCCTGGTTGTGCTTCTTGCCCTCGGCGCGTTTGCGGTCGTAGTAGCGGCGGGAGACCGGGTCGCTGAGGGAGGCGAAGGCAGCGAGGAACAGTGCGCGTTTGAGGACCTTGTTGCCAGCCCGGTTGGGATGCTCGCCGCGGATGGAGGTGCCAGAGCGGCGTGTGACGGGGGCCAGGCCGGCGTAGGAGGCCATGTGTGCGGCGGAGGTGAAGTTCTTCCCGGCGAGCTCGGTCAGGAGCCGTGCGGTGGTCCTGATGCCATTGCCCGGCATAGACATCAGGACCGGGTGAAGAGGGTGGTCGCGCACCAGTTCTTCGACCGTTGCCGCGATGTCGTCGCGCTGGGCGCGTAGCTCGGCGAGCTGGGCGGCCAGGCGCGGCAGCACGACCCCGGCGGCGCTGGTGCCGGCGACGACCACGGTCTGCTCGGCCAACGCGGCGGTGATCTCCTCGGCGAGTCGCCTCCCCATGCGCGGGGCTCGCTTGGTCAGCCGGGTGGCGATGCGCTTGGTGCCGGCCGTCTTGAGGTCTGCCGGGGTCGGCCAGGCCTGGATCAGGTCGAGCACGGCCGGGTGGTCCAGATGCTTACCCAGGACCCGCTCGAGTGCGGGATGGATCTGGGTCAGCAGCCCTCGCAGCCGGTTAGACGTGGCGGTGATCTGCCCGCGCAGGTCGTCATCGAAGCCGCAGAGCATCGCCAGCTCGGCGATCTGCTCATCGGCCATCTCTATCGACCGCAGCGTGTGAGGCATGGTCCGTGCGGCCTCGGCGATGATGAGCGCATCGCGGGCGTCAGTCTTGGCGTTGCCCGGGTGTAGGTCGGCGATCCGGCGCATTGACAGCCCCGGCAAGTACCCGACCGTGGCGCCGGCGTCGCGGGCGACAGCCAGCGGCAGCGCGCCGATCGTGGCGGGCTGGTCCACGACCATCAAGACCGGCCCGTGAGTGGCGAGCTTCGCCAGAATCGCGCGCAGTTTCCCCTCGTCGTTGGGCAGCGGCTTATCGAACAGGACCTTCCCGGTCCGGTCCAAGGCAACCGCGTGGTGCTCGCTCTTACCGACGTCGAGACCGACGAAGACCTCGATGTGGTGGTGTTCCTGGATCATGCCTGACCTCCGTAACTCACCGCCCTGGACCAATGACGCTGGACTGTCCGCGGTGGCTGACGTCGGCATCCACGTTACGAAGGCGACTCCGCACCCCCGGGTGAGGGTGTCTGGCCCGGCCCCTATCAGCGATCACCAGCCACCTATCGGCCTCGGCGGCAACACCCCCCGGATCATCAACGACTGGGGGCAAAGAGCCATACCGAGCCCGACAGGCCAGCACCCCCGAAACATCACTCCCCGAGGGATAGCTAGAAGGTAACGGGGCACCCCGATGGTGCTGTCTGTCCTGGCGGCACTGGGTCTGGCCGTGCGCCAGCGCTGGCCCTATCTGAGCTTCGCCCTGAGTCTGCCGGCGCTGTTCGTCGCCTATGTGTTGATCGCGCCCCTCGCAGCCCTGTACACCATCGCGGCGACCGCCCGTAGCCGGTGGCCGGTGGTGATTTGCACGATCCTCACCGCGGCGGGCTACTACCTTCCCTGGCCGCTGACCGACTTCCACTGGCCGCACGGCCCGGCCGGCTTCTTAGGCCTCATCTACACCGCGGTCTACGTCGGCGCCCCCGTAGCGCTCGGCGTGCTGGCCCAGACCAAGCGGGACCTGTCCAACAGCTTGGAGGAGACGAGCGCAAGCCATGACAGAGAACAACGGCTCCTTGAACCGCCCCGGGTTCCATGGAGGCTCTCAGTCCACGGAGGATGAGAGCTATGAGCGCACCGAGGAAGTACCCCGACGAGCTGCGTGAGCGGGCCGTGCGGCTGGTGCTCGAAGCGAAGAAGGATCCCGAGTCACGTGTGGGGGCGTGTCGGCGGGTGGGAGAGCAGCTCGGGATCAACCCCGAGACGCTGCGTGGCTGGGTTGCCCAGGCTGAGGTCGATGCCGGAGACCGGCCGGGCACCACGACCAGTGATGCCCAGCGGTTGGCCGAGCTGGAACGGGAGAATCGCGAGCTGCGGCGGGCGAACGCGATCCTCAAGAGCGCCTCGGCTTTCTTCGCGGCGGAGCTCGACCGCCCACATCGGTGATCGTGAAGTACATCGACGAGCACAAGGAGGAGTTCGGGGTCGAGCCGATCTGCACCCAGTTGCAGGTCGCCCCGAGCACCTACTACGCCGCGAAGAAGCGCTCACCCTCGGCCCGGGCGGTGGCCGACGCCGAGCTCGGTGAGGTCATCAGTGCCGAGCACGCGGCCAACTACGGGGTCTACGGCGCGCGGAAGATGTGGAAGCACCTGAACCGGATCGGCCGGCCGGTGGCGCGCTGCACGGTCGAACGCCTGATGCGTAACGCCGGCCTGCAGGGCGCGGTCCGCGGCAGGACGCGGCGCACCACGATCCCGGCGAAGGACGGGATACGGGCCGGTGACCTGGTCAACCGCGACTTCACCGCAAGTGCCCGAACCAGCTGTGGGTCGCGGACTTCACCTACGTCGCGACCTGGGCCGGGTTCGTCTACGTCGCGTTCACCATCGACGTGTTCTCCCGGATGATCGTGGGCTGGAAAGCCTCCACCACGATGCGCGCCGACCTGGTCACCGACACGGTGAACATGGCGGCCTGGTCCCGCGGGCGCGCCGGGGTCACCGACCTTGCCGGGCTCATTCACCACAACGACGCCGGCTCGCAGTACACCTCCATCGCCTTCACCGAGCGGCTCGCCGAGCTCGGTGTCCAGCCCTCGATCGGGACCGTGGGTGACGCCTACGACAACGCCCTGGCCGAGTCCACCATCGGCCTGTTCAAGACCGAGCTCATCCGCCGCCGCGGCCCCTGGCGCAACCTCGAGGACGTCGAGATCGCCACCCTGGAGTACGTCGACTGGTTCAACAACAGCCGCCTGCACTCCGAGCTCGGTGACATTCCACCCGCCGAGCACGAGGCCAACCACTACCGTCAGAACCCCGTCACCACGACGGCCGAAACCAGAGAACCGAGCCGCCACTAAACCCGGGGCGGTTCACCTCGCCGAGCGCGTCCTGACCCAGGAACGCGCCCGCCTGGCCCGCGAGATGCACGACGTGGTCTCCCACCAGGTCAGCCTCATCGCCGTCCAGGCCGGCGCCCTGAGCGTCACCGCCCCGAACGACAACGTCCGCACCAGCGCCCAAACCATCCGCCAGCTCAGCACGCGCACCCTCGACGAGCTCCGCCACATGATCGGCGTACTGCGCCGCAGCGACACCACCCCCACCACCATCTCCCCCCAGCCCCGGCTCGCCGACATCCCCCGGCTCGTGCACGACAGCGGCCACAACGTCACCCTCACCCTTGATGTCGAGGACGGGCAGGAATGGGCCGAACCCACCCAACGCGCGGCCTACCGCACCGTCCAAGAAGCCCTGACCAACGTCAGCAAGCATGCCCCCGGCGCCCCCGTCACCGTCACCGTCAAACCCAGCGGGGATGCCCTGCACGTCATCGTGAGCAACGGCCCGCCGGCCACCCCACCCACTGATCTCCCCACCGGCGGCCATGGCCTGGCCGGCCTGCGGGAACGTGCGAGTCTGCTAGGAGGCAGCCTCCACGCTGGCCCCGCCTCAGCAGGCGGCTTCCGCATCGATGCAACGCTCCCAAACGCGCAGAGCCATGCCAGCAGCGCCCTCGAACGCCGAGACGGCTCCGCCTAACCCGACACCCAGGCCGCCCAGACGCCGTAGCGCATGACCCGATCGAGACGGATCTGAATCGCCGCGGCCGATGATGGTCACGCAGTTGCCTTCGTGACCATGAGAATGAGGGACATGACTGCGGTCCCTACTGACGTGAACCTGCCCCGCGTACTGGTCGTCGACGACGAGGCGCCGCTGGCACGACTTGTCGCAAGCTACCTGGAACGCCATGGCTTTGAGGTACAAGTCACCGGGGACGGCAGTGACGCCATTGACCGGGCACGCCAGTGGCACCCCGGCGTGATCGTCCTCGACCTCGGGCTCCCCGGCGCCGACGGCATCGAGGTCTGCCGCACGATCCGCACCTTCTCCGACTGCTACATCATCATGCTCACCGCACGCGTGGAGGAGGTCGACAAGCTCATCGGGCTCTCGGTCGGCGCCGATGACTACGTCACCAAACCCTTCAGTCCCCGCGAGCTCGTCGCCCGGGTACGGGCCATGCTGCGTCGCCCACGCCAGGACACCGGCCCCCACGGAGCCGGCGCGTCCTTCGGGCCACTGAACATCGACCTCCTGGGCCGGGAGACGTTCATCGACGGGGAACCTGTGGGGCTGACCCGCACCGAGTTCGACGTCCTCGCGGCCCTGGCGAGCCGCCCGAACATGGCCTTCTCCCGCCGCCAGCTCATCGAAACGGTGTGGGGACCGGGATGGGTGGGCGATGAGCACCTCGTCGACGTCCACATCGCCCACCTACGGCGCAAGCTCGGGGACAACGCCTCCGCCCCCAGGTTCATCCGCACGGTGCGCGGCGTGGGCTACCGGATGGGCACCGGGCAGTGAGCCCCACACCGCGCCGCCGGTGGGGGCTCGGAGCCCGGCTCCTCGCCGCGATCGTCGCCGTCATCCTCGTCGCGACCGGCACCGCATGGGCGGTCGCCTCGGCCATCGGCCCGGAGATCTTCCACGACCACATGCTCATGGCCCAGCCCGCCGACTCCTCAGTCGTCGCCCACACCGAGGAAGCCTTCACCACGGCGTGGACACTGTCGCTGTCCCTGGCGCTGCTCGCCGCCCTCCTCACCTCGGTCGTCGTCAGCGTCTTCCTCACCAGGCGCATCGCCAGGTCCCTGGAGCGCGTGCGGCAGGCCGCCGCCCAGGTCGCCAGCGGCGACTACGCCGCCCGCGTCCCCGAGGTCCACATGGGCACCGAGTTCGACGACCTCGCCGGCGCATTCAACACCATGGCCGCCGACCTCGGTGAGATCGAACAGACCCGCACGCGCATGCTCGGTGACCTCGCCCACGAGATGCGCACCCCGGTGGCGACGCTCGACGGCTACCTCGAGGGCATCCTCGACGGTGTCGTGAAGGCCGACGAACCCACGGTGGGGATGCTCCGCGAGCAGGTCGCGCGCCTGGCCCGCCTCGCCCAGGACATCGCCCTGGTCACCGCCGCCGGGGAGGGACGCCTGAGCATGCACTGGCAGCCCCTCGAGGTCGGTGCCCTCATCGACGACGCCGCCGCCCAGGCCAGGTCCAGGTTCACCGACAAGGGCGTCGAGCTGACGGTCGAGGCCACGGACGAGGCCCGCCAGACGGTCCTCACGGCCGACCCCGACCGGCTCGGCCAGGTGCTGACCAACCTGCTGGACAACGCCGTGCGACACACCCCCCAAGGAGGGCGGGTGCAGCTGGGCGTACAGCGGGCCGGGTCCACGCTGCGGCTGACGGTCCGGGACACCGGCAGCGGAATCGCCGCCGAGCACCTGCCACATCTCTTCGAGCGCTTCTACCGTGCCGACGCGGCCCGGGACCGCGCCCACGGCGGCTCGGGGATCGGGCTCGCCATCGTCCACTCCATCGTCCACGCCCACGGCGGTGCCGTGACCGCGACCAGCTCCGGGCCGGGCCACGGCGCCCTGTTCACCGTCGAGCTGCCCGTGGACATCGGGACCCGGGCGGAGCACCGCTCACCCTGACCGGGTGCCCTCCTTGGTCGTCGTCCGCTCCGTGAGCCGATCCGGCGACTGGCTGCCAGCTGAGTCGCCGGGGAACAGGGCCCTGATGGCCCCCAGGCCAAGGGCCATGAAGCCCAGGCAGATCACCAGCACCAGAACCACCACGGCCACGGTCATCGGCACTCCCCGCCCTCCCGGCCGGTCACCGCACGGCCAGGTCCGGCGCGCGGGGTTCGTCCGTCTCCTCGGCCGTGGACCGGCGCGCGGTGGTGCGCTGGCGGGCGACCAGCACGCAGCCGACGGCGATGCTGGCCAACGCCCACAGCTGAGGCTGGGTCAGGCCAAAGACCACAGGGTCGTTGGTCCGCAGGTACTCCACCAGCAGACGCGAGAGGCCCGACAGGCCCAGGTAGGCGCCGAACACCGCGCCCGGCGCCCAGCGCCGGGCGAGCAGCACCAGCACACCGGCGACGACGGCCGCGAGGATCGCCTCGTACAGCGGGGTGGGATGCACCGGCACATCGGTGGCCACCACACCCGAGGGGAAAGCCATCCCCCACGGCAGGTCGGTGGGACGCCCGTAGGTCCCGTCACCACTGACGAAACAGCCCAGCCGGCCGATGCCATAGGCCACCGTCAGCGGCACCGCGACCGCGCCCGCGACAACGTCAAGGGGCAGCTGGTGGCGGCGGATGACAGCCACGGCCGCCAGGATCCCTCCCACCAGGCCGCCGTACCAGGTGAACCCCATCCCGCCCAGGTCATGCGCGGTGATGCCCGGGTACTGCTCGAGCAGGTAGTAGACCTTCGCGCCGACGAACCCCCAGACCGTGGCCCACAGCACCAGCGCGTGCGCCGAGTTCTTCTTCAGGCCCCGCCGCTCGAAGGCCCGGCCGAGCAGCCACGCCGCGACGAGCGCGGCCGCGGCCTTGCTCACCCCGTAGCTCTGGACATCGAACCCGAGGAACGTGAACAGCACCGGACGCAACGGTCCCTCCCATCATCGTGGGGACGTGCCACCGACGGCGGCAGGCGTCCTCCCACCACGATGACCACGGACCCCGAAGAAGTCCGGTCCCGTTGCATGAAGGTTTGCTGAAGAACCGCGAGCACCGGCAGCCGCCCCGCCGGTAGCCGCTACCCCGCGAAGGTAAATACGGCCTCTGTTAGTGGTGCGCTCCCACGGCCTCCTCGGAGTGGTCAGCAGCCCGCGCAGTGCGGCCCGACTGGACCTGCGGGGCGCCGTGTGCCGCGGCGGTGCTGGCCTCGGGGCTGAGGTCCAGGCGGCGCAGCAGCTGGGCGTTGAGCGCGACGACGATGGTCGACAGGGACATGAGGATCGCGCCGACCGACATGGGCAGGACGAACCCGACCGGTGCCAGCACGCCCGCGGCGAGCGGGACGGCGGCGATGTTGTAGCCGGCGGCCCACCACAGGTTCTGCTTCATCTTGCGGTATCCGGCGCGGGAGAGCTGGATGACCGACAGGACCGAGCGTGGGTCGTCCGAGGCGAGGATGACGCCGGCGGAGGCGATCGCCACGTCGGTGCCCGCGCCGATGGCGATGCCGACGTCGGCCTGGGCCAGCGCGGGAGCGTCGTTGACGCCGTCCCCGACCATGGCCACGGTGCGGCCCTCGTGCTGCAACTGGGCGACCTTCTCGCTCTTGTCCTCCGGGCGCACCTGGGCAAAGACCTGGTCGATGCCCAGCTCGGCGGCCACGGCCCGGGCCACCGGCTCGGCGTCACCGGTGATCATGACGACCCGGATGCCCAGCTGGTGCAGGGCGTCGATCGCCTGACGCGACTCCTCGCGGACCTCATCGGCCAACGCAACGGCACCGGCCACCTGCCCGTCGATGATCACGTGCAGGACGGTGGCACCGGCCTGGGACCACGGCGCTGTCGCGGGCAGCGGCTCGGCGCCGTGCTGGGAGAGCAGCGCTGGCCCGCCGACCTGGACCTCACGGTCCTCGACGGTGGCGCGCACCCCGACGGCGGTTGCGGCACGGAAGTTGCTGGCCCGCGGCACCTGCAGGCCGCGGTGCTCGGCGGCCGCGACGATCGCCCGGGCGAGCGGGTGCTCGCTCTCGGCCTCGGCGGCCGCCGCCAGACGCAGCAGCTCCTCCGTCTCATACCCGCCGGTTGCCGTGATGTTGGTCAGGGCCGGCTCGCCCTTGGTCAGGGTGCCCGTCTTGTCGAACAGCACGGTGTCGACCACGCGCATCCGCTCCAGGGCGCCGCGGTCCTTTACGAGCACCCCTCCGCGGGCGGCGCGCTCGGTGGATATGGACACCACCAGCGGAATCGCCAGGCCCAGGGCATGGGGGCAGGCGATGACCAGGACGGTGATCGCCCGGACCAGTGCGCTCTCCGGAACCCCGAACGACAACCACACTGCCGCGGTGATGACCGCGGCGATGAGCGCGTACCAGAACAGCCAGCCGGCGGCCTTGTCCGCCAGGAGCTGGGCGCGGCTGGTGGAGGCCTGCGCCTCTGCCACCAGCCGCTGGATGCCGGCCAGGGCGGTGTCCTCCCCCACGGCCGAGACCCGCACCCGCAGCGCGTTGTCGGTGGCCACCGTGCCGGCAACGACGTGGTCCCCCACGGTGCGGAGCACCGGGCGGGACTCACCGGTGATCATCGACTCGTCCACGTCTGCGCCGCCGTCGACGACCTCACCGTCGGCCGGCACCCGCCCGCCCGGGCGCACGATGACCACGTCACCAAGACGAAGATCGGCAGGGTCGACCGTGACGACCTGGTCCCCCTCCACTCGCTCGGCCTGGTCCGGGAGCAGCGCGGCCAGGGAGTCCAGCGCGGAGGACGTCTGGGCCAAGGAGCGCATCTCCAGCCAGTGGCCCAGCAGCATGATGACCACGAGCAGCGCCAGCTCCCACCAGAAGTCCAGCTCGTGGGAGAAGAATCCCAGGCTGGCCCCCAGGGAGGCGACGAAGGCGACGGTGATCGCCATCCCGATGAGCAGCATCATGCCCGGCTTGCGGGAGCGCAGCTCGTCGACCGCGCCGGTGAGGAATGGGCGCCCACCCCACAGGTAGATCACCGTGCCCAGGACCGGGGAGACCCACTCCACCCCCGGAACGTCGGGCAGCGTGTACCCGAGCAGGTCGGCGAACATCCCGTTGAGCAGCACCGTGGGCACCGCCAGGACGAGCATGATCCAGAACAGGCGACGGAACATGCCCACATGGTCGCCATGGTCGCCATGACCGGCGTGACCGGCGTGAGCGTCGTGGTCGGCGTGAGCGTCGTGGTCGGCGTGAGCGTCGTGGTCGGCGTGAGCGTCGTGCCCACCATGCCCGCCGTCGTGGCCGGTGTGTTTGCCGTGCCCATGGTGCGCGGCCGAGTCGTGGCCTGCGGCGGTCAGCGGGTCGGTGACACCCACGCCGTCAGTGGGTATCGCCTGCCCGTGCGTGGTCTCGTGCCCCTCGTGTCCGCCCCCGTCACCGTGAGCCGAGTCGTGGTGAGCGTGTGCGGCCTCGTGGTCCTCGCGTGGCGGGTGCCCTGCGTGATCGTGACCCGGTGGCGTACCCATGGCAACCCCTCATTCCATCGTTCGGCATACCTCTAGAGGGTATCTCTATCGACCGTAAAGGCGACCGGGCGGCGGTCCATTCCCGATTTGCCCGCAAGGGGCAGAGATCTTCATCGGTTCTTCATGGAAGGTCGATCGATTGCCCCGGGCGGGCGGCCGATGCTCTTGGCAACACGGAAATCAATGGAAGAGGACTCGTGGCAGCAACAAACAACCCCACCGTGATCACCGTCGTCGAGGCGCCCGCCTGTCACTACTGCGAGGACGCAGCCGCGGCCCTGGCCGAGCTCAGCGCCCGCTTCGACTTCCTGGTGCGGACCCTGGCGCGCGACTCCGACGAGGGACGCAGGCTCATCCTGCGGCACCGGCCGCCCATGGCGCCGCTGGTCCTGGTCGATGAGGAGTTCTTCAGCAGCGGACGCCTCCCGCGGCGGCGGCTGGAGAAGCTTCTCCAGCTGCGCGCGGCCGCGGCGTGAGAAGGGACCCGGGCCGTGGGAAGTGAGCTCCTGACCACCGGCAGCGTCCTGGCCGCCTTCTTCGCCGGCGGCGTGGCCCTGTTCGCACCGTGCTGCATCGTCTTCCTCGCCCCCAGCTACCTGGCCGGGGCGGTGAAGAACCGCCGGTGGCGGATCCTGCCCCTGACGTTCGTGTTCGCCGCAGGCCTGGCCCTGGTGCTGGTCCCCATCACCCTCGGCGTCAGCATGCTGTCCGGGGCCATCAACCAGTACCACACCCAGCTCTACTGGGCCGGTGGCCTGCTGATGATCGCCCTGGCCGGGCTGTCCCTCTCGGGCACCATGTGGTCCCTGCCCCGCTTCCTGCGCGCACCGGACACCAGCCGCGGCGACGGCGCCAGCTTCTTCGCCCTCGGCGTCTTCTCCGGGATCGCCTCCAGCTGCTGCGCCCCCGTCCTGGCCGGCGTCATGACACTGTCGGTGCTCTCCGGGTCCGCCGCCGGCGGCGTGGCACTGGGCCTGGCGTTCGTCTTCGGGATGGTCTTCCCCCTCTTCGTCATGGCCCTGATCTGGGACAAGGCCCGCCTCGGGGACCGCCGCCTCTTCCAAGCACGGCTCATCAAGATCCGCCTCGGTGCACGCACCCTGGTCACCAACACCGTCAACCTCGCCGTCGCGATCGCCTTCGCCGTCATGGGCATCTGGGTCATCACCCTGGCCGGCAACGCCGAGATGACCGGCGGCGGGGCGGTGCAAAGCACGATCGGTGACTGGCTCGCCACCACGCTGAGCCGGCTGCAGGACTGGCTCAGCCCCGTGCCCGAGCCCCTCCTCGGCGCGGGCCTCCTCGCCCTGGCGGGCGTGTTCGTGCTCTTCACCCTGCGCGACCGACGCACCCGGACCCACCCGGCCACTGCCGATCCTGAGTTCCCCGCCGAGGCGCCCGCCTGCCACGACAGCCACGACACCGAAGGACTGCCCCGATGACCACCAGCTCCACCCTCCACCCCAGCGCGAAGGACCGGGTCCGGCACAAGCACGCCGAGGAGAAGGCACGGGCCCAAGCAGCCGCAAGCAAGGCCCGCCGCCGGCGGATCCTGGGAATCTGCGCGCTCCTCGTGGTGGTCGCGGCCGCCGTCTACGCCCTGGCCACCTCCGGGACGGCCAGCTCCGAGGAGACTCGCCGCGCCCCGAACTTCACCCTGCCCACCACGGCCGGGACCACCGTAACCCTGTCCGAGCTCCGCGGGGAACCGGTCATCCTGTACTTCAACGAGGGCGCCGGCTGCGCCTCGTGCACCGTGCAGATGGCCGAGATCGAGAAGGAGCCCGGCTTCGCCGAGGCCGGCATCACGGTCCTGCCGATCGTCATGAACACCGCCGAGCAGATCCGCCTCGACATGCGCCGCTACGGGGCCACCACCCCCTACCTGCTCGACGATGGCACGGTCTCCGAGGCCTACGGCACCCTCGGGACCGGGATGCACCCCGGGGTCCCCGGGCACGGGTTCGTCCTCATCGACGCCGAGGGCAACCAGGTCTGGCAGGGCGACTACCCCTCCATGTGGCTCGCCCCCCAGGACCTGCTGGACGAGGCACAAACAAGGCTCCGCTGACAGCGCCACTGGATGCGGTCCACCCGGTGCCGACCGACACCCAGACCTTGTCCATGGGCGAGCCATCCGCTCACGGGCTGACAGTGGCGCCGTCGATGGGGAGGTGGGCAAAAGTTGGTCTATGACATGTCCTCAGTCCGTGGCGCACAGCCGCTCTGCGGGCTCGTCGAAGGCCGGCACCGGGCGCGCCTCGGCCTCCTCCGGGGTCGCGGCCACCCCGTTCTCCGCGATGTCCTCGATGAGCCAGTCCATCTCGAAGATCTCGCGCCGCTGAGCCTCGCTGATCTCCACGGCGAGCTCGCACACCCGGACGTCCTCGATCCCGGCTCGCTCCGACCGCGTGATGGCCAGGGAGTGGTGGGGGATCATCGCGCGCATGAACGCGGAGTCGTCCACCGTGGCCTGGCTGCGGTCCAGCGCGGTCCCGCCCGCCAGCAGCCCGAGGCTGACCACGACGACGATGACGTTCGCCTTGGCGTTCTTGTACATGTTGAGCATCCACGCGAGCATGACCAACCCCATCGCGCCGCCCATGGTCACCGCCATGAAGATGCGGCTCTGGCTGAAGCGCACGTGGCCCCACTCCCACGAGCCGACGAACATCACCCAGTACATGACGACCATCGCCGTCAAGAGCATCGCGGCGAACCGCAGGTACATCTTCACGTTCATGTTGCGCGAGCTGCTGTCGTGGTCCTCGTTCGGGTGTTCGTGCTCTTCCATCGCCAAACACTCTCCTCTCCATCAGGGCAGTGATCCTCATCGTTCACTCGCCTGTGCATTCCTCGGCCCGTCCCGAGGAATGGCGGCGTCTCCAACAGCTGCTCCATCTCGCTGAGCCGGCGGGCGAACCTGGGGGGAATGCAGGTGGCTCGCCCGCCGGCGGATCAACGTCACAGGCCCTGGAGGAGCTCCTCCATCTCGGCGATCTCGGCCTGCTGGTCATCGATGATCGTCTGCGCCAGGTCCAGCGCCTGGGGGTTCTCCCCGCCGTCGAGCTCGGCCTGGGCCATGTCCACCGCGCCACGGTGGTGGGCGATCATCAGCTCCAGGAACCGCTGATCGAACTCGGAACCGGACAGCGACTCCAGCTCGCCCATGGCCTCCTCCTGGCTCATGCCCTCCATGTCCATGCCGCCGTGGTCCATACCCTCCATGCCGCCCATCGGGGAGGTCTCCTCCCCCCACGTCTCGAGCCAGGACGTCATCTGCTCGATCTCCGGCCCCTGCGCGGCGGAGATCCGCTCCGCGAGGGAGCGCACCTCCTCGCTGCCGGCTTGCTCCACGGCCAGGTCGGCCATCTCGATGGCGCCTTCGTGGTGCACGATCATCATCTGGGCGAACATCGTGTCCGCGTCGTTGTGCACGTCCTCGGCCTCCGTCTGCGAGGTGCTGTCGGTCCTCTCCTCCGCGGCGGTGCCCGCAGCCGGCTCCTCCGGAGTGGTCTGTTCGCCGTCGCCGCACGCGGCAAGGGAGAAAGTCAGCGCGATCCCGCCGGCAACGGCGGCGAGTCGGGTCCTGAGTGTCACGGGCGTCTCCATCTGCTCAAGGTCATCGACGGGCAGCAAGGCCCCAGCCGTAGCCAACGGCCGACCCATCGTGTGGGGCTAACGGAGGCTAACCACGCCCGCCTCAGCGACACCCAGCCCAGCAGCGGCCCCACGGCGATTCTTCATCGACTCTTCATCGCCCGTGCGGACCATGGAAGGCGTCGGTCAAGGTGGGTCAGCTGCGAACCAGTCGGGCGATGGCATCGGAGGCTTCCTTCAGCTTGGTCGCCTCCTCCTCACCGCCCGCCCGGGCGGCCTCCACCAGGCAGTGGGCCATGTGCTCATCGAGCAAGCCCAGCGCGAAGGACTGCAGTGCCCGGGAGGCAGCCGAGACCTGGGTGAGGATGTCGATGCAGTACTTGTCCTCCTCGACCATCTTGGCGATCCCGCGGACCTGGCCCTCGATGCGCCGCAACCGCAGCAGGTGGTCATCCTTCTGTGAGGTGTACCCGTTCACCGTCTCCGCCGCCTTCTCCGAGCCCAATCGTTCCACTCTGATCGTACCCGCGGGGGGTATCGGTCCGGGTCGTGGTGAGGTGGTCATGCGGCCGAGCGCGCCGGCTCAGCGGCCGGTGAGGGCCGGCCGGCGGGCCTGGCCCGGTCGATGGACACGGCCCGGAAGCCGCGCAGCCGCAAACTGTTGGTCACCACGAAGACTGAGGAGAACGCCATCGCGGCCCCGGCGATGAGGGGGTTGAGCAGGGCGGCGACCGCCAGCGGGATCGCGGCGACGTTGTAGGCGAAGGCCCAGAACAGGTTGCCCTTGATGGTCGACAGGGTGCGCCGCGACAGGCGTACCGCGTCCACCGCGGCGCGCAGGTCGCCCCTGACCAGGGTCAGGGGCGAGGCCTCGATGGCCACGTCGGTGCCCGTGCCCATGGCGATGCCCAGGTCGGACTGGGCCAGTGCCGCGGCGTCGTTGACGCCGTCCCCGACCATGGCCACCACCCGGCCGGAGTCCTGCAGCTCCCGCACGACGCGGACCTTGTCCTCGGGCATGACCTCGGCGATCACCTCCTCGATCCCCACCTCGGCGGCGATCTGGCGGGCCGCGCGGGTGTTGTCACCGGTGAGCAGGATCGGGCGCAGGCCCAGCCCCTTGAGTTCGGCCACGGCCTGGGCGGAGGTGGGCTTGACGGTGTCGGCCACGATGAGGATCCCGCCGATGCGCCCGTCCCAGCCCACGGCCACCGCGGTGCGCCCGGCGCCCTCCGCCTCCTCCAGGACGGCGGCGAGCTCGGCCGGTAGTGGCTGGGCTGACTGCTCGGTCAGCCACCGCGCCCGACCGGCGATGACGGCATGTCCCTCGACGGTCCCGGACACTCCCAGGCCCTGGGTGTTGGCGAAGGACTCCACGGCCGGCAGGTCACCGAGCCGCTCGCGCGCTCCGGCGGCGATGGCCGCGGCGATCGGGTGTTCGGAGGCGTTCTCCAGTGCGCCGGCCAGCCGCAGTACCGTGTCCGCCTCGCCGCCGGCGGCGGGCACGACGTCCACCAGGCGCATCTGCCCGGTGGTGACGGTGCCGGTCTTGTCCAGCACGATGGTGTCCACCCGGCGGGTGGACTCCAGGATCTCTGGGCCCTTGATGAGGATGCCGAGCTGGGCGCCGCGGCCGGTGCCAACCATCA
Organism: Georgenia phoenicis; assembly: GCF_047302425.1. Lineage (NCBI taxonomy): Bacteria > Bacillati > Actinomycetota > Actinomycetes > Allobogoriellales > Allobogoriellaceae > Georgenia > Georgenia phoenicis. Next base: position 2,764,993 of record NZ_CP154855.1, read on the forward strand.
GGCCCATCGGGGTGGCCAGGCCCAGCGCGCACGGGCAGGCGATGATGAGCACGGCCACCGCGGCGGTGAACGCCAGCTCGGCGCCCGCCCCGTAGCCCAGCCAGAAGCCCAGCGTCGCCACCGACAGGGTGATGACAATCGGGACGAAGACCGCCGAGATGCGGTCGGCCAGCCGCTGGACGGGGGCCTTGCCGGTCTGGGCCTCCTCCACCAGGCGGGCCATCTGGGCCAGCTGGGTGTCGGCGCCCACCCGAGTGGCGCGTACCAGGAGCCGGCCGCCGGCGTTGACGGTCGCTCCCACCACGCCGTCACCCGGTCCGACCTCGACCGGGACCGGTTCGCCGGTGAGCATGGAGGCATCGACCGCGGAGGCGCCCTCGACGATGACACCGTCGGTGGCGATCTTCTCTCCCGGTCGCACGATGAACTCATCGCCCACCGCCAGCTGGTCCACTGCGATCCGTACCTCGCGGCCGTCGCGGACCACGGCCACGTCCTTGGCGCCCATCTCCAGCAGGGCACGCAGCGCGGCCCCGGACTGGCGCTTGGCGCGGGCCTCGAAGTAGCGGCCGAGCAAGATCGCCGTCGTCACCGCGGCGGCGACCTCGAGGTAGATCTCGCTGGAGCCGCCACCCCGTTCGGGGATGAGGTGGAAGTCCATGCGCATGTCCGGGTGACCGGCCCCGCCCCGGAACAGGGCGTACAGGGACCAGCCGAATGCTGCGGTCACCCCGATGCTGATCAGGGTGTCCATCGTCGCGGCGGCGTGTTTGGCGTTGATCCATGCGGCCCGGTGGAAGGGCCAGGCCCCCCACACCACGACCGGGGCGGCAAGGGTCAGGGAGAGCCACTGCCAGTTGTCGAACTGCAGCGGCCGGAACATGAAGGCCAGCACCGGCAGCGTCAGGAGCGCGCAGATGATCACCCGCCGCCGCAGCTCGGCCACGGCGTCAGGCTCGGCGTCCCGGGCCGTTTCCTCGGCCGGGGCCGTCCCGGGATCCTCACGCAGCCGCGCGGTGTACCCGGTGGCCTCGACCGTGGCCAGCGCGTCCTGGACGGAGGCACCCTCTGGTAGGGCGACCTTGGCCCGCTCGGTTGCGAAGTTCACGCTCGCCTCGACCCCGGGCATCCGATTGAGCTTCTTCTCCACCCGGGCCGCGCACGAGGAGCACGTCATCCCGCCGATCTCCAGCTCGATGACCTGCTGACTCATCGACTCACCTCCATCCCCTTGGGCCACCGACCTCAGCGGGCGGCGGCCTCCTCCAGCTCCACCACACCCGGGCCCGCGGCGGCGTCGGGCTCATCCGGGCCGAGCACCGACCCCAGCCCATAGCCGGCGCCCAGCGCCAGGGCCAGGACCAACGCGAACCCGGTCAACTTGGCACTGCTCCTCACGCAGGCGTCCGGGTGAGCTCATAGCCGGCCTCGTCCACGGCCGCTCGGACCTCATCCACCGGTACGTCGCCGGCGCTGGAGACCTTGATTGTCGACTCTCCACCGGCGACCAGGTCGACCTCGACGTTCTGGACGCCGGCGATCTTGCCGACCTCCTCGGCCACGGAGCCGACGCAATGGCCGCAAGTCATGCCGGTAACGCTGAAGGTACTGGTAGCCATGAGGGCCTCCCCTTGATCGGTGGTGCGTGCCAGGACGGCACCATCTTTTTATACCCCCTGGGGGTACGCTGGACAAGTGGCCGGGTTATGGTGCTGGCACGGCAAGCGTGCTCCGAAAACGCGTGGATCCTCGCGGTTCCCGAAGGGGTCGCCGCACCGGCGGCACCGCCTGGTGAACGGTGAAGATTCGGTTAAGAACCGGCCCGGTCGCCCCCCGGTTGGGGAACTTCCCACCAAAGCGGCGACGATGGTCGCCGGACCAGTGCAGCGATCAGTGAGCCCCGGGCGGGGTTTCGGTTGGGAAAGGTGACAAGCGTGAGACCCTCCAGGCGTCGGGCACCCCTCAGGCGCGTGCTCACGGCGGCCGCCCTGGCCACCGTCGTGGCCTTGAGCGGCTGTGCCGCCACCGCCCAGACCGACGCGGGACAAGACTCCGGCGCCGGCTACATCGCCGGAGACGGGTCCCTGGCGACCTGGGAGCCGCAGCAGCGCGACGGCGCCATCGAGCTCATCGGTCAGACCTACGACAGCGAGGAGGTCGACCTGAGCCAGTGGCGCGGGGAGGTGGTGGTGGTCAACTTCTGGTATGCCGCCTGCCCGCCGTGCCGCGCCGAGGCCGGGGACCTGGGGGCCATCTACGAGGACTACACCCCCCAGGGGGTGCAGCTGCTCGGGGTCAACCCCCGCGACGACGCGGCCACCGCCCAGGCCTTCGAGCGCACCTTCCAGGTCCCCTACCCCTCCATCCACGACCAAGGGGCCGCGGCCGTGGCCGCCTTCCAAGGACTCGTGCCACTCCAGGCCATGCCCACCACCGTGGTCCTGGACCGCCAGGGCCGGGTCGCGGCCCGCATCATGGGCCAGATCGACCCCACCATGCTGCGCGGCCTCATCGACGACACCCTCGCCGAGACGGCCTGAGCGATGGACCAGCTCGGCTCCTTCTTCGCCGGCACCGTGCTCACCGGCCCCATGCTCGCCGCGCTCCCCGTGGCCGCGATCGCCGGATTTATCTCCTTCGCCTCCCCGTGCGTGTTGCCCCTGCTGCCTGGGTACGTCGGCTACCTCAGCGGCATGGCCGGGGCCACCACCCCCGGCGCCCGCCTGCCTGGCGGGCAGCAGACCAAGGTCCGTGACGGGCGGCTCCTGGCCGGGGTACTGCTCTTCGTCGCCGGCTTCACCGCCGTGTTCGTCCTGCTCGGCGTCGTCTTCGCCTGGCTGGGGATCCTGCTCGCGCCCTGGCTCGACCTCACCACCCGCATCTTCGGCGCGCTGGTCGTGCTCATGGGCCTGGCCTTCATGGGCTACGTCCCATTCATGCAACGCGACCGCCGCCTGCACCTGACCCCCCGGCAGGGCCTGTGGGGAGCGCCGCTCCTCGGTGTCGTGTTCGGGCTGGGCTGGGCGCCCTGCATGGGCCCCACCCTGGCCGCGGTCCTCAGCCTCGCCTTCAGCGAGGCCGATCCCGCCCGCGGCGGGGTCCTCGTGTTCGCCTACAGCCTCGGCCTCGGTGTCCCGTTCGTCGCCGGGGCGATGCTGCTGTCCCGCTCGACCCGCGCACTGGGTTTCCTGCGCCGCCACCGCCGCGCGTTCCAACGCCTCGGCGGCGGGCTGCTCGTCCTGCTCGGACTCGCGATGGTCACCGGGCTGTGGATCTGGGTGTCGGGCTACCTGCAGGGCCTCGTCGCCAACTTCCAGACCCTCGTCTGACCCGGGCCGGTGGTGGCCCGCAGCCAGCTGCGGGCCACCACCGCTGCTCAGCCCACCCGGATGAACGTCGGGTTGGCCTTGTAGATGTCACGCACCGACAGCGGGTTACCCGGGCTGAAGGCCGCGATGTACTGCCCCTCACCCACGTAGATCCCCACGTGCCCGGGCCACCACACCAGGTCACCGGGCTGGGCCTGGGAGGCGGAGACCTGCGTGCCCGCGTTGCGCTGCGCCGCGGAGGACCGCGGGATGGAGATGCCCGCCTGGGCGTAGACGTACTGGGTGAACCCCGAGCAGTCAAAGCCCGCCGGGGTCGACCCGCCCCACACGTAAGGGGTGCCGACGTACCGGTAGGCGATGTCAAGGACAGCATTGCCCGACGTGTTGGCCGGCGGGGCCTCGCTGCGGGAAGCCGAGCGCGAGGCCGAAGCAGCCTCCCGCTCAGTGACCGCCGTCGACGTCGTCGCCGACACGCTCGCCTGCCCCTGGGGGATCGTCAGCACCTCACCGACACGGATCAGCGCCTGCGCGTTCAGACCGTTGGCGGTGACGATCGCCGAGATCGTACTGTCGTAGCGCTGCGCCAGCTTCCACACGGTGTCACCGGAGACGACGGTGTGGGTGACCTCCGCGGTCTCGGTACCACTGGCCTGCGCACTCGCCGTCGGGGTATCGCTGGCCTGGGTGCCGACCACCGGCGGGTCGGGGTGGACCGGCTCCATCGCAGAGGCGGTGGTCGTGGCCATGGTCAGCACCAAACCGGAGGAAGCCGCGGCAAGCGCGGCACGACGCGCGGCCGGACCCGTCAAGCACGGACCCAGTGATGAGAAAACGGTAACGGGACGGCCCTCGGCACGGTGCCGACCACGGGTGTGGCTAGATGTCACGGGTAAACCTCTCCAGGGCGCCTACGAGGTCAGCTGTCGGGTTCGGGTAGGAGCACACCCGGCTCAGGCATCGAGCTTCACCCCAAGGACCTGCACGCAGGCCCACATCGGGTTCCCCGTCCCTGCCACGGACGATCGAGGACCACAGTGCGGTGGCAGGGCTCGGCGTCCGCACGTGAGCTTCTGCGATGAAGGGGGCAAGAAGCAGAAGCGACGCTACACACGCCAACCCCAGGATCACGGTTCGATAACGGCCCTACGGGAAGAGTTCATCAAACCTTCATCAACATCACGACTCCTGCCCAGGCACCCCCCGGGCACCCCGCGTAACGTCGCAAGCCCGCACCGACACGGGGCAAGCAATCAGAGATGGAGGAAGACAATGAGAACCGCGGAGATGATCACCACCCACCCCGGCGAGATCGGCCTCGACGTCGACCCGCTCGCGCGGGCGATCGAGGCCCTGGTGGCGTGTTCCCAGGCCTGTACCGCCTGCGCGGACGCCTGCCTCAGCGAGGACATGGTCGACCAGCTGCGCAAGTGCATCCGGACCAACCTCGACTGCGCCGATATCTGCGACACCACAGCCCGCGTGCTGTCCCGGCACACCGGCTATGACGCCAACCTCACCCGCGCCCTGCTCCAGGCCTGCATCCAGGCATGTCGCTCCTGCGGGGATGAGTGCGCTGCCCATGCCGGCCACCATGAGCACTGCCGCATCTGCGCCGAGGCCTGCCGTGCCTGCGAGCAGGCCTGCACCGAGCTCCTCGCCACCATCGGCTGACGACGCCCGCACCACAGCCCCGACCGTCGCGTCGCCACACCGAAACCGACGCATCTTAATCAAACCTTAACCGGCATTCCCGGTCTTTCAGGACGGTGGGTTAGCGTCCCCGTGTGTGCACGGGTCCCCGGTCGTCGGCTTACGTGAGGACTGTGTGATGGTCTACCGTCCCGCCGGTCTACGGACGATGGATGAGGCACCGGGCACTCCGTCCCAGCCCCCGGCTCCCGGCGGAATCGGTGTGCGCGGCTGGCTGCGCTGGGCCTGGCGCCAGCTCACCTCGATGCGGGTGGCGCTGCTGCTGCTCATGCTGCTCGCCCTGGCCGCGCTGCCCGGGGCGTTCATCCCGCAGATCCCGCAGGATCCCGCCGGCGTGGCCACCCTGCGCGCCGACCGGCCCCAGCTCGCCACCTGGCTCGAGCGCCTTGGCCTGCTCGACATCTACGCCGCGCCCTGGTTCGCCGCGATCTACCTGCTGCTGTTCATCTCCCTCATCGGCTGCATCCTGCCGCGCACCAAGGCCCACATCACCGCGCTGCGCGCGGCACCCTCCCGTGTCCCGCGCCGCCTGACCCGCTTCCCGGTCCGTGACACGCACATGACGACGGCGTCCCCCGAGGAGGTGACCGGGGCGGTCCGCTCGGCGCTGGGCCGCCGCTTCCGGGTGGCCGTGACCGCGGAAGGGATCAGCGCCGAACGTGGCTACCTGCGCGAGACCGGCAACATCGTCTTCCACCTGTCCCTGATCGGGGTGCTCGTCGCCCTGGGTGCCGCGCAGCTGGTCGCCTACCGCGGGCAGGCCGTCGTCGTCGAGGGTCGCACCTTCGCCAACGCCCTGGTCGACTACGACACCTTCACCCCCGGGACACTGGTCACGGGCGACGACCTCGAGCCCTTCACCTTCTCCCTGACCGAGCTCACCTCCCGGTTCACCGTCGACGCCCAGGCCCGCGACTTCGCCGCCCGGGTCGTGGTCACCGAGCCTGACGGCCGGCGCTACGAGGACACCATCCGGGTCAACTACCCGATCAACGCAGCCGGCGCGAACATCTACCTGGCCGGCAACGGCTTCGCCCCCCACCTGACCGTGCGTGACGCCGAGGGGCAGGTGGCGTTCTCCCAGCCGGTGCCCTTCCTGCCCGAGGACGACTTCTACACCTCCCGCGGTGTGGTCAAGGTCCCCGACGTCTCCCCCGGCCTGGACCAGCTCGGCTTCACCGGCTACCTGCTGCCCACTGCCATGTCCGAGGAGGACGGGCTGCGCTCGGTGCACCCCCAACCCAACGCACCGCTCATCGTCCTGGAGGTCTACACCGGTGACCTCGGCCTGGACCAGGGCATCCCGCAGAACGTCTACCAGCTCGACACCGACAACATGACCCAGGTGATGGACGGCGCCGAAGAGGTCAAGATCCTCATCGCACCCGGTGAGGAGGTCGAGCTCCCCGACGGGCTGGGCACCATCTCCTTCGAGTCCCTGCCCCGCTTCGCGGCCATCGACCTGCGCTACGACCCCACCCTCCCCCTCCTGCTGGTCTCCTCCCTCGCGGCCATGGCCGGCCTGTCCGCCTCACTGTTCGCCCCCCGCCGCCGGCTGTGGGTCAAGACCACCCCGAACGGCACCGGCCACACCCTCGTCGAGGCCGCCGCCCTGGCCCGCGGCGACGACCCGGGCCTTCCGCGCGAGCTCGAGCGCGTCATGACCGCGGTTCGGGCCACCACCCCCACCCAACAGGAGGACACGTGAACGACCTCGGCCAGCTCAGCCTGCTGGTGATCTACGGCGCCATGGCCGCCTACGCCCTCGCGATGATCGCCTTCGGCATCGACCTGTCCGCGCTGCGCGACCGCGGCCCCGCAGGCCGACCCCGCCGCGCCGCCCGCATCGCGATGACCACGACGACCGCCGGCCTGGCCCTGCACGCCATTGGCGTGGTCACCCGCGGTATCGCCGCCGGGCGGGTGCCCTGGGCGAACATGTACGAGTTCACCCTCGTCTTCACCCTCGTCGCGGTCGGCACGTTCCTGGCCATCCAGCGTTGGCGCGACCTGCGCTACCTCGGCGCAATGGTCATCACGCCCACGCTGCTCGCCCTCGGGCTAGCGGTGTCCGTGTTCTACGTCAAGGCCGACGGCGTCAGTCCCGCCCTGGACCACTACTGGCTCGTCATCCACGTCTCCGTCGCAACGATGGCGATCGGCGTCTTCGCCGTGGCCGCCGTACTGTCGGTGGTCCAGCTGGTCAAGCAGCGCGGGGAGCAGACCGCCCTGGAGAGCCACAAGCAGCGTGAGCCCGCCGTCGCCCGCGCCGGCGGGCTCACCGGGACAAGCGGCGCCGCAACCTCCGGTGACCACGCCGAAGCAGTGGAGCGCGGGTTCTGGGGGCGGCTGGCTGACGTGCTCCCGGGCTCCGGTGAGCTCGAGCGCTACGCCTACCGGCTCAACGCCGTCGGCTTCCTGCTGTGGACCTTCACCCTCATCGCCGGCGCGATCTGGGCGGAGCACGCCTGGGGCCGCCCGTGGGACTGGGATCCCAAGGAGGTCGGCACCTTCGTCGTATGGGTTACCTACGCTGCCTACCTCCACGCCCGCGCCACCCGCGGCTGGGACGGCCGCAAAGCCGCCTACCTCGGCCTGTCCGGCTTCGTGCTCGTGCTCATCAACTACTTCGTGGTCAACCTCTTCACCGAGACCGTCCACGGCTACGCCTTCTAACCAGCGTCAGCCAATCCCACCCCGACCGCGCAACCCCCACCTCATCCCGTTCCGAATGCCCCTGCGAACCGCCGGGACAACCACACAGGAGCAGAACGTGAAACGACTCGCCGTAGCCATCGGGGCACTCGTGCTCGTCCTTGCCGGGTGCTCAACCACGGACACCCCCGCCGAGCAGGCAGCCACCGGCGCCCAGGCCGAGTTCCTCGACGCCCACGGCCTGGCGGGGATGGACGTCACCGAGATCATCGACCACCTCGACCGGCTCGGCGGCACCGACCGGCCCACCGACCTCATGGCCTCCATCCGCCCCGACGAACTGGTCTTCTCCGACGGGCAGCAGGAGCTGGCCCTGGACATGCCCGAAGACCGCTTCTACCTGTCCGTGGCCCCCTACGTCGACCAGACCCACGAGTGCTTCTACCACAGCCTCACCACCTGCCAAGGTGAGCTCACCGGCCAGGACCTCGACGTGCGGATCGTCAACGACGACGGAGAGGTCCTCCTCGAAGAGGAGATGACCACCTTCGACAACGGCTTCGTCGGACTCTGGCTGCCCCGCGACGTCCAGGGCACCGTCGAGGTCAGCTACGACGGGCGGACCGGTGCCACGGACTTCACCACCACCGACGAGGGCGCCACCTGCCTGACCACCCTCCAGCTCACCTGACCACCGGCCGCTCATCCCACACGGGCACGTCCGGGCCCGCCAGGAACAGCATCGGGTCGGTGTACCCACCACGGTCGTAGACCCCGAAGTGCAAGTGACAGCCGGTGAAGTTGCGGTCGTTTCCCACGGCCGTGATCACCTGTCCGCCATCCACCCGCTGCCCCACACGCGCACCCCACTCCGCCCGCGTACATGTGGTTGTGGCTCGTCTGTCTCCCGGCGCCGTGGTCGATGACAACCACGTGCCCCCGTCAGCCCCAAGCGCGGGTGGGGGCCGGGCCCGGGCGTAGACCGCGGCGTCAGCGGAAGCGAAGATCGGCATCCCACACGGGGCCCCGGCGTCGGTGCCGCCGCCGGCGGGAGGCGCCCCAGCGGGGAGACCGGGCCGGGTCGATCATGCTTTGGCGACCCGACTCCGAAGAACCCGACAAGATGCTGAGTCTCGATGAGACGAACCGATCATGACCCCAGCTGTACGCCGAAGGATGCGAGATGGTCGCGGGCGTCGACCGGGACACCGAGAAGGTTGACCTCGAAGTGGAGGTGACAGCCGGTCGAGCCTCCGGCGCCCTGAGGGTCGAGCTGTGGGTCTCCGCCGATGCTGGCGATCTGCTGGCCGGCGGTGACGTGGTCGCCGGTGCGGACCAGGATCGAGCCGGTCAGGACGTGTCCGTACCGGGTGATCACTCCTCCGGTGCCGTCGTGGTCGATGACGATCTGGTTGCCGGTGCGGCCCTGGTAGCCGCCGGCTCCTTGCCAGATGACGACCCCGTCGGCTGCTGCGTACACGGGAGTGGACCCGCAGGCGTTGGCGACGTCGGAGCCCGTGTGGAGGTGGTGTTGACCGGTGATCGGGTGGGTTCGGTATCCGAACGGGGAGGTCAGGTGGCCGCTGGTCGGGTTCGCCCAGCCCTGGGGGCTGATGGCTCCGGTGGACACCTCGCCCGCGCAGGGGGCACGTCCGAAGCGATTGGCCGCCTGCTGGTCCGGTAGTGAGACCAGGTCCACTGCGGGACTCGCTGCCGTCGTCTGGGCTTGGAAGGCGTCGACGATGGCGGTCGCGTCCGGCCAGTAGGTTTCGTAGTGCCAGGGGTTGGCGTTCCGCTGGGGCCCACCGCCACGAGCACGGGCGCCTGCGAGGACGGGAAGGCGATGGCCGTGCCCACCTCGGGCGTGAAGCCGGCGCGCTCGAGGGCCGCCAGGCCGACACCGAGGACCTCGGGGACCTCGCCGTCGCGAGCGACGGGGACGGCGAGCGCGTCGGCGTCCACGCTCCCGCCGTCGGCGACGACGGTGGCCGTGGGCGCGGCGTGCAGCGAGGGCACGATCCGGGCGAGGGTGTCGTCGAGGGTGGTGGTGCTCATGACGAGGACTCCTTCGGGGGCGGGTGCCGGGTCACCCCGGCAGGTTGACGGGCGAGCCCGGGCCCCAGGGGATGCCGAGCACGAACCACAGGACGAAGAGCACCGTCCACGCGACGAGGACCGCGACGGCGTAGGGCAGCATGAGCGCGATGATCGTCCCGATGCCCGCGTCCTTCTTGTAGCGCTGCGCGACGGTGACCATGAACGGCAGGTACACCATGAGCGGCGTGAGGACGTTGACGGGCGAGTCGCCCACCCGGTAGGCCGCGAGCAGGGTCTGCGGGGCGACGTCGAGGGTGGCGAAGATCGGGATGAACACCGGCGCGAAGATCACCCACTTCGGCACGAGGCCGGGGAGGATGACGTCGAGGACGACGATGACGAGGACGAACGCGAGGAGCAGGACGATCGCGGGCACGTTCGCCTGCTCGAGCAGCTCGGCCGCGGAGACGGCCGCCACCGTGGGCAGGTTGCTCCAGTTAAAGAGCGCGATGAACTGGGCGATCATGAGGAACATGATGAGCAGCCCGCCCAGGCTGCCGAAGGTCGTGCCGATCGCCCCCACGGCGGCGTCCCCGCCGACCAGCGTCCGCGCCCCCGCCCCGTAGGCCACCCCGGCGACGAGGAAGGCGAGGGAGATGATGAAGATGAGGCTCGCCATGAACGGGGTCGTGCCGATGATGGCGCCGGTCTCCGGGTGTCGCAGCGGCGCGCCGGGCGGTGCGGTGAGCAGCGCGACGACGACGACGTACCCGAGCAGCGCCCACAGCGTGAAGCGCAGCCCGCGGGAGACCGCCGCCTCGTCCACCTCCGCCTCCTCCTCGGCCCCGCTCCCGTCCGTGGGCTCGTAGGTCCCGAGCCGCTTCTCGGTGACGAGCACCGTGACGAGGAGGACGACGACGGCGAGCACGACCGAGGAGACGACGGCGAAGTAGAAGTTCTGCGTCACCTCGATCGTGTCCATGCCCGCGGTCGAGAGCACCTCGTTGGTGATCTCGGTGAGCATGCTGTCCGAGGGGGTGATGAGGAGGTTCGCGCCGAAGACCGCGCCGACCCCGGCGAAGGCGGCGGCGAGGCCGGCCAGCGGGTGGCGACCCACCGAGAGGAAGGCCGCGGCAGCCAGCGGCACGAGGATGAGGTAGCCGGCGTCTGTGGCGACCGAGGACAGGACGCCGACGAAGATGAGGACGAAGGCCAGCCACCGGGGCGGCGCCACCTTGACGACCTTGCGGATGAGCGCGGCCATGAGGCCCGCGTGCTCGGCGACGCCCACACCGGCCATCGCGATGAGCACGGTGGCGACGACGCCGAAGCCGGCGAAGTTGTCGACGAAGGAGGAGAAGAAGTAGCGCAGGCCCTCGACCGACAGGAGGCTGCGGACCTCGAAGGTCTCCTCCGCGACGATGTAGTCCGGCAGCGTCGCCGGCTCACCCGTCGTGGAGTCGTAGATCGAGTACGTCCCACCGAGGTGCTCGTTGATCTGGTTGAACTCGTCGCGCGGGACTGGGATGACGACCTCGTCGGTCACGCTGACGCCCGCCCAGGCGAGCAGCGCGGACAAGGCGGCCACGACCCCGATGAGGTAGACGAACATGATCGACGGGTTCGGCACCTTGTTGCCGACTCGCTCGATCCAGTCGAGAAACCCCGACGCCTCGGAGGTCTTCTTCTCGGTGGTCGCCATGCGCGCCCCGTTCGCAGATCCGCTCGCGCGCACCCGCTTCTCCGCCCTCGCAGGCACCCGCGACGCGGCTCAGCATAGCGACGGTGGGGGCCGCTGCGGCAGCCCCTCACGTCAGCTGAAGGGCAGGACGACCGGTACCCAGAGGACGGCGACGGCGAGGAAGAGCAGCAGGAGGGGCAGTCCGAGCCTGCCGTAGTCACCGAAGCGGTACCCGCCCGGCTCCAGCACCATCGTGTTGGCCGGGGTGGCCACCGGCGTGAGGAACGAGGCGGCACCGGAGACCGCCAGCGCCATCATGAAGGGCAGGACCGAGACCGAGAGGTCGGTGGCCAGCGCGGCGGCGACCGGCACGAGGATGAGCACGGTCGCGGTGTTGGAGATGAGCTGCCCGAGCACCACGGTGAGCACGCACATGGCGAGCAGCGCCACGCGCGGGGAGCTCTGCCCGACGACGCCGAGCAGCTCCTCGGCGATCCGGTCCGCCGTGCCCGTGGTGATGAAGGCGGTGGACAGCGGGATCATGCCCGCGACGAGCACGACGGTGGACCAGCCGATCTTCCGGAAGGCCTGGACGGGGGTGAGCACACCGGACAGGATGAGCGCGCACGCCGCGAGGAGCCCGGCGACCGCGGGCGGCACCGCACCGGTGGCGAGAAGCAGCACCATGAGCAGGAGGACGGCCACCGTGCGCCGGGCCCCACGCCCCAGCGGGACGCCGCGGCGCAGCTCGTCCGGCGGGGTCGCGACGAGCACGTCGGGCCCGGAGGTGTGCCGCTCGAGGTCCTCCCAGGTGCCGCTGACGAGCAGGGTGTCCCCCGGCCGCAGGGCGGACTCCGGGTCGGTGAGGTCCTCACCGCCCCGCTGGACCGCGACGACGACGAGGTCTCCGCTCGGTGTCGCCATGCCGGGGAAGACGTGCAGACCGACGAGCGTGGACCGGGGCGCGACGATGACCTCCGCGACCCCGCGCTCGGCGCTCGTCAGCCGCTGGTCGGCGGGCAGCGCGTACTGCTCGCGCAGCGCTCCGGTCACCGCGGTGAGGTCGTTGGGCAGCTCGCTGGGCGTGCGGTTCGGAAGGAGGAGGGGCCCGAGGAACACGATGATCAGCAGGGTCCCGAGGAGCAGCGGGACACCGGCCAGCCCGAACTCGAAGAAGCCGAAGGCCCGCTCGCCGGCGTCCTGCGCGGCCTCGCTGACGATGATGTTCACCGGGGTGCCGGTGAGCAGGAGCATCGACCCGGCGTGCGCCGTGAACGCGAACGGGAGCAGCAGGTGCGACACCGGGATCCCGGCCCGGGTGGCCACGACGACGACCATCGGGATGAGGGCGGCCACGGCCCCGTTGACGCTGATGAAGGCCGTGAGGACCGCGACGAGGAGGCAGACGGCGAGGAGGACCGCCGTGCGCGTCGTGCCGGCCCGGCGGACGACCTGGCCGCCGGCCCACGCCGTCACCCCGGTGGCCTCCAGCGCCTCGCTCACGACGAAGAGCGCGGCGATGAACAGGACCGTCGGGTCGCCGAAGCCGGAGAGGGCCTCGTCGAGCTCGAGCACCCCGGTGGCCCACAGCGCCAGGGCCACCCCCACCGCCACGACGGCGAGCGGGATCCGTCCGGAGACGAAGGCGACGATGGCCGCGACGAGGATGATCAGCGTCGCGGCCATCGTCACACTCCTTCGGGCTACGCCTCGACGACCACCGGGATGATCATCGGCCGGCGGCGCAGCCGGCTGGAGGCCCAGCGGCCCACCACCCGGCGCATGACCTGCTGCAGCTGGCGCGTGTCGGTGGTGCCGCCGCGGGCCGCGTTGGTCAGCTCCTCGGCGACCTTGGGCAGGATCGCGTCGAACACCGACTCGTCCTCGGCCATGCCGCGCGCCTGAATGTGCGGGCCGGCGACGACCGCGCCGGTCGCGGAGTCCACCGCGGCGAAGATCGAGATGAAGCCCTCCTCGCCGAGGATCCGGCGGTCCTTGAGCTCGGCCTCGGTGATCTCCCCGACGCTCGAGCCGTCGACGTAGACGTAGCGGCTGGGGACGGCCCCGACGATGCGGGCCCTGCCGTCGACGAGGTCGACGACGACGCCGTCCTCGGCGAGCACGACCCGCTCGGCAGGCACGCCGGTCTTGACGGCGAGCGCCCCGTTGGCCACGAGGTGACGGATCTCCCCGTGCACCGGCATGACGTTGCGCGGCTTGACGATGTTGTAGCAGTAGAGCAGCTCACCGGCGCTGGCGTGGCCCGAGACGTGCACGCGGGCGTTGGCCTGGTGGACGACCTTCGCGCCGAGGCGGGTGAGCCCGTTGATGACCCGGTAGACCGAGTTCTCGTTGCCCGGGATGAGGGAGGAGGCGAAGATCACCGTGTCCCCCGGGCCCACCGACACGCGGTGGTCGCGGTTGGCGATGCGGCTGAGGGCCGCCATCGGCTCACCCTGCGAGCCCGTCGCCATGAGGACGAGCTCGTCGTCCCGCAGGTCGTCGACCTGCTTGATGTCGACGACGGTGTCCTCCGGGACGTGCAGGTACCCGAGGTCCGCCGCGATCTTCATGTTCCGCACCATCGAGCGGCCGACGAAGGCGACCTTGCGGCGGTGTGCGTAGGCGGCGTCGAGCACCTGCTGCACGCGGTGCACGTGCGAGGCGAAGGAGGCGACGACGATCTTCTGCGTCGCGTCGGCGAAGACCGAGTCGAGGACGGGGCCGATCTCGGCCTCCGCCGTCGTGAACCCGGGAACCTCGGCGTTGGTCGAGTCGGTCATGAACAGGTCCACGCCCTCCTCGCCGAGGCGGGCGAAGGCGCGCAGGTCGGTGATGCGGCCGTCGAGCGGCAGCTGGTCCATCTTGAAGTCACCGGTGTGCAGGACGTTGCCGGCCCCGGTGCGGACCATGACGGCCAGCGCGTCGGGGATCGAGTGGTTGACGGCGACGAACTCGGTCTCGAAAGGCCCGAAGCGCTCGACCTGCCCCTCCTTCACCGCACGGGTGCGGGGGGTGATGCGGTGCTCCTTGAGCTTGGCCTCGATGAACGCGAGCGTGAGCTGGGAGCCGATGAGCGGGATGTCCTGGCGCAGGCGCAGGAGGTAGGGCACGGCACCGATGTGGTCCTCGTGGCCGTGAGTGAGGACGATCGCCTCGATGTCCCCCATCCGGTCGGCGATGTAGTCGAAGTCCGGGAGGATGAGGTCGACGCCGGGCTGGTCGTCCTCGGGGAAGAGCACGCCGCAGTCGATGACGAGCAGACGGCCCTCGTACTCGAGGACGGCCATGTTGCGGCCGACCTCACCCAGGCCGCCGAGGGCGACGATGCGCATCGCACCCGGCGCGAGGGGCGCGGGGGGCGCGAGGTCGGGGTGGGTGTGGCTCACAGAAGTCCTTCCTGGCGCAGCACCTGTTCCAGTGCCACGATCTCGTTCTCCGCGGCGCGCACGAGCGGCAGCCGCACGGCCGGGCTGGGCAGTCGGCCCTGGAGGTGAAGTGCCTCCTTGACCATGACGGCGCCCTGGCCACCTCCCATGATGGCATTGACCAGGCCGCGGGTGCGGTTGGCGACGGCGCGGGCGGCGACGAGGTCGCCGTCGTCGACCTCCGCGACCATCTCGGCGTAGGCACCGGCCGCGAGGTGCCCGACGACGCTGACGACGCCGGAGGCGCCGTGCGCGAGCCACGCGAAGTTCAGCCCGTCGTCGCCGGAGTAGAACTCCAGGCCGGTGCGGGCCATGCGCTCGAAGCCGTGCGGCACGTCCCCGGTGGCGTCCTTGACCGCGAGGATGCGGGGGTGCTCGGCGAGCCGGTCGAGCGCCTCGTCGCCGATGGCGACGCCGGTGCGGCCGGGGATGTCGTAGAGCATGACCGGCAGACCGGTGGAGTCGGCGATGGTCTCGATGTGGGTGACGACACCCGCCTGGGAGGGGCGGTTGTAGTACGGGGTGACGACGAGCAGCCCGTGGGCGCCGGTGCGCTCGGCGCTCTTGGCGATGCGCACGGCGTGGGCGGTGTCGTTGGAGCCGGCACCGGCGATGACCATGGCGCGGTCCCCCACCGCCTCGACGACGCCGCGCACGAGCGCGTCCTTCTCGGGCTGGTGGGTGGTCGAGGACTCCCCGGTCGTCCCGTTGACGACGAGGCTGTCGCAGCCGGCGTCGACGAGGTCGACGGCCAGCTGCTGCGCTGTGGGGACGTCGACCGAGCCGTCGGCGTGGAAGGGGGTCACCATGGCGACCGACACCGAGCCGAAGGTGCGCGAGGGTGCGGCAGCGTTCATGGGGACGACGGTACCGTCCACGCGGCCGACGGACTGCGGCGGTCCGCCCCGTGACCGCCCGGCGCCGGTAGCCTGCACGGGTGAGGATGGACAGCGGACCGCACGACGCGGACGACCTGCTCGGTGCCCTGGCAGCCGGCGCGATGCCCGACGACGACCCGCACGCGGGTCACGACCACGGCCCGACGGCGGACCTCTCGGTCCGTCCGTCCGTCCCGGAGGACGCCGGGCTCATCACCGGGCTGCAGCTGGCGGCCTGGCGCGCGCGCGGGATCATCACCGAGGAGGAGCTCGGCGCCGTCGACACCGCGGCGGTGACCGCCCAGTGGCGGGCCGCCGTCACCGAGCCGCCCTCGCCGCGCCACCGGGTGCTCACGGCCTGCGCCGGCGCCGAGGTCGTCGGCTTCCTCGCCTTCGCGCCCGTCGAGGGCGTGGACCTGCCGGACGCGGCGGGCGACGTGCCGCTCGAGGTGCTCGCCCTCGAGGTCACCGCCTCCCACACCCGCGAGGGTCACGGCTCGCGCCTCCTCGCCGCCTGCGTGGACCTCGCCCGGGATGCCGGGGCGACCTCCCTGCTCACCTGGGCCGGGCAGACCGACGACGCCCGCACCCGGTTCCTCTCCTCGGCAGGCTTCGCCCCCGCCGGTCCGCGCCGGGTGCTGGCGACCGGTGCGGGCGAGGTCGTCGAGAGCTGCTGGTTCGCCCAGGTCTGAGCCGGGGGCCACACTCGGGCCATGACCGAGAAGATCATCCTCGACTGCGACCCGGGGCACGACGACGCGCTGGCAATCCTCCTCGCGGCGGGCGACCCGCGCTGCGAGCTGCTGGGCATCACGACCGTCGCCGGCAACCAGACGATCGAGAAGGTCACCCGCAACGCCCGCGCGGTGTGCACCGTGGCCGGGGTCGACGTGCCGGTGGCGCAGGGCGCCGCACGGCCGCTGGTCCGTGAGCCGATCGTGGCGCCGGACTACCACGGGGACAGCGGCCTGGACGGGCCGGAGCTGCCGGAGCCCGCCGTGGGCCTGGACGGGCGGCGGGCCGCCGAGCTCATCGTCGAGACGGTCCTCGCGCACGAGCCGGGCACGGTGACGCTCGTGCCGACCGGCCCGCTCACAAACATCGCCCTCGCGCTCGCCCGCGAGCCGCGGCTCGCGGACCTGGTCAAGCGGGTGGTGCTCATGGGCGGCAGCTACACCCGCGGCAACCGCACGCCGGCCGCGGAGTTCAACATCCTCGTCGACCCGGAGGCGGCCGACGCGGTCTTCGCCGCCTCCTGGCCGGTGACCATGGTGGGCCTGGACCTCACCCACCAGGCCCTCGCCGACGACGCCTTCCGGGCGCGGGTGCGGGAGCTCGGCACTCCCCTGGCCGCCTTCGTCGACGAGCTGCTCGAGTTCTTCACCCGTGCCTACGCGCGGCGCGGCTTCCCCGCGCCCGCCGTGCACGACCTGTGCGCGGTGGCCGCGGCGCTCGACCCCGAGATCATGAGCTACCGGGACGCCTTCGTCACGGTCGAGACGGCGGGACGATGGACGACCGGCATGACCGTCACCGACTTCGACGGCGACCTCGGGCGCCCGCTGCGGACCTCCGTGGCCGTCGGCCTGGACCGTGAGCGGTTGTGGGACATGACGGTCGCGGCTCTCGCCGCCCTCGGGCGCTAGCCGGCCCGCGGCTCAGGCCGCGGAGGGCAGGACCTCGAGGACCGGGCGGGTGGCGTCCGGGTCGAGCCGCGTGCCGCCGTCGCCCACGGCACGCAGCGGCCGGGCGAGGAGCGGGTGGTCGGCGCGCAGCCCGGCGAGCACGTCCCGCGCCTGGGCCGCCGTGCACCGGGTGCCCGGCTCCTTCTCGAGCATCGCCGCCACGAGCGCGTCGAGCCGCTCGGGGACGTCGGGGACGAGGTCGCGCAGCCGCGGGGCCGAGGCCCGCACGTGGCGGTGGAGCACGTCCGTCGCGGTGTCGGCGGTGAACGGCGGGCGGCCGGCGAGCATCGCCGTGAGGAGGCAGCCGAGGGCGTAGACGTCGCTCGCGCCGGTCATCGGCGCGGACACCACCCGCTCGGGCGCCATGTAGGGCGCGGTGCCGAAGGTGACCGGGCCGCCGTCGTCGCACGCGGCAGCGGCGACGCCGAAGTCGACGAGGACGACGGCGTCGCCCTCGAGGACGACGTTCGCCGGCTTGACGTCCCCGTGGACGACCCCTGCCTCGTGGACGGCGGCCAGCGCGTCCGCCACGCCGTGGGCGACGCGCACGGCCTCCGCGGGCGGGACCGGGCCCTCGTCCAGCACCGCCGCGAGGTCGGGGCCGCGCAGGAGGTCCATGACGAGGTAGGCGGTGGTGCCCTCGTGGCCGGCGTCGTGGACGTCGACGACGCCCGGGTGGTCGACCGAGCCCGCGAGGTCGGCCTCCCGTCGCAGTCCCTCGGTCTGCGCGGGGAGCGCGGTCTTGACGGCGACGTCGCGGCCGGAGACCACGTCGTGGGCCGCCCAGACACGCCCCATCCCGCCACGCCCGACGACGTGCCGGAGCTCGTACCTGCCCGCGAGACGAGTCACGCCCGCCATTCTGCGCAGCGTTCGGCGAGGCCGCCTCCCGGGACGGCGGTCAGCCGAGGTCGAGGAGGTGCTCCAGGCCGACGGTGAGGCCGGGGCGGCCGCCGACCTCGCGGACGCCGAGGAGGACCCCGGGCATGAAGCTCTCCCGGTCGAAGGAGTCGGTGCGGATCGTCAGCTGCTCCCCCGGGTTGCCGAGCACGACCTCCTCGTGGGCGACGAGCCCGCGCAGGCGCACCGCGTGGACGTGGACGCCGTCGACGACGGCGCCGCGTGCGCCGTCGAGCTGGGTCTCGGTCGCGTCGGGCATGTCCCCCAGGCCGGCCTCGCGGCGGGCGGCGGCGATGCCGCGCGCCGTGGCCACCGCCGTGCCCGACGGCGCGTCGACCTTGTTCGGGTGGTGCAGCTCGACGACCTCGGCCGACTCGAAGTAGCGGGCCGCCGTGGCTGCAAACTGCATGGCGAGCACGACGGACAGGGCGAAGTTCGGGGCGATGAGCACCCCGAGCCCGTCGGTGCGCGCGAGGTGCTCCTCCACGCGGGCGAGGGCGGCGTCGTCCCAGCCGGTCGTGCCGACGACGGCGTGGACCCCGGCGTCGAGGAGCGCGTGGACGTTGGCCTCGGTGACGGAGGGGACGGTGAAGTCGACGGCCACGTCCGCCCGCCCGGCCAGCGAGGCGACGTCGTCGTCCCGCTCGAGACGGGCGACGAGCTCGAGGCCCGGCGCGTTCTCGACGGCGCGGCAGACCGTGGCGCCCATGCGCCCGTCCGCTCCCAGCACGGCCACCCTGATGGAGTCACTCATGCGAGCGAGCATAAGCGGGGCGTGCGAGGCGGGGTCGGACGGTCCCGTCACCCGGTCGCGCCCGCCCCTCTCTCACCGATAACTCAGCTGTCGGCGACAACTCAGCTGTCGGCGGTAAGTGAGGTGTCGGCGGCTGGCGGTTATCGGTTGAGGAGCTCGGTGGCGAGGTCGTGGTCGAAGGGGCCGACGACGACGAGCGAGCGGGGCCGAGCGGCGAGCTCGGCGGCCAGCTGCTGGACCTGCTCCGCCGTCACCGCGCGCACGCGCTCGAGGGTCTCGGCAACGGTCGTCAGCTCGCCGTGGACGATCTCCGCGCGCCCGAGCCGCGACATGCGCGAGCCGGTGTCCTCGAGGCCGAGGACGAGGTTGCCGCTGAGCTGGCCGATCGCCCGCTCGAGCTCCTCGTCCGGCAGCGGCTCGGCGGCGATGCGGTCGAGCTCCTCGCCGAGGAGCTGGACGACCTGCGTCGTGTTCTCCGGCGCGCAGCCCGCGTAGAGGCCGACGACGCCGGCCTCGGCGTAGGAGGAGGCGAAGGCGTAGGTCGAGTAGGCCAGGCCGCGCCGCTCGCGGATCTCCTGGAAGAGGCGCGAGCTCATCCCGCCACCGAGGGCGGTCATGAGGACCGACAGCGCCCAGCGGCGGTCGTCGCCGGCGGGCAGGCCCTGGCAGCCGAGGATGACGTTGGCCTGCTCGGTCGTGCGGTGCAGGGTGAGGGCGCGGCCCTCGTCGGGCAGCGCGTCGTCTCCGGCGGTGCGGCGCTCGGCGGGCCGGCCGGCGGGGTCGAGCTCCCAGCCGCCCGCACGGACGGCGTCGAGGACCTGTCGGCACAGCTCGTCGTGGTCGACGGCGCCCGCCGCGGTGACGACGAGCTCGCTGGGCACGTAGGTGCGCCGGTAGTGCTCGAGCACGGCCTCACGGGGAACGCCGCGGATCGTCGCGGGCGTCCCGCCGATGGGTCGCCCGAGGGGGTGCGGGCCGAGGACCGCGGTGGCGAACTGCTCGTGGGCGACGTCGACGGGGTCGTCCCCCGCCATCGCGAGCTCCTCGAGGATGACACCGCGCTCGGTCTCGAACTCCTCGGCGTCGAGCAGGGCGGAGGTGACCATGTCGGTGATGACGTCGACCGCCATGGGCAGGTCGGCGTCGAGCACCCGCGCGTAGTAGCAGGTGTGCTCCTTGCCGGTGGCCGCGTTGGCCTCCCCGCCGACGGCGTCGAAGGCGACGGCGATGTCCATGGCGTCCCGGCGCGGGGTGCCCTTGAACAGCAGGTGCTCGAGGAAGTGGGTGGAGCCGTGGTGGCCGTCGGTCTCGTCGCGCGAGCCGACGGCCACCCAGGCCCCGATCGTGGCCGAGCGCTGGGCCGGCATGGCCTCGCTCAGCACGCGGATCCCGCCGGGCAGGACGGAGCGTCGGATGACGCTGCCGTCCTGCTCCAGCGAGATCTCGGTACCCGGCTCACCGGCCGGGCCCAGGGGAAGTGCCTCAGGCACCGGCGCTGTCGCCGTCCTCCCGCGTACGGGTACGACGCTCACGACGGCGGCCGCCACCCTCGCGGCGCGGACGCTCGGTGCGCTCGGCCTGCTCGGCCTCGGGCGCCTCGGCGGCCTCGGCCTGCTCGCCCTCGGCGGCCTCGCCCTGCTCCTCGTCGTCGACGACGGCGTGGAGGGAGAGCTTGCCGCGCGGGTCGATCTCGGCGAGCTCGACCTGGACCTGCTGGCCCACGGAGAGGACGTCCTCGACGTTCTCCACACGCTTGCCACCGACGAGACGGCGGATCTGCGAGATGTGGAGCAGGCCGTCCTTGCCCGGGGACAGGGAGACGAAGGCGCCGAAGGTCGTCGTCTTGACGACGGTGCCGACGAAGCGCTCGCCCACCTCGGGCATCTGCGGGTTGGCGATGGCGTTGACCGCCTGGCGGGCGGCCTCGGCCGAGGGGCCGTCGGTCGCGCCGATGTAGACGGTGCCGTCGTCCTCGATGGAGATGTCCGCGCCGGTGTCCTCCTGGATCTGGTTGATCATCTTGCCCTTGGGGCCGATGACCTCACCGATCTTGTCGACGGGGACCTTGACGGTGATGACGCGCGGCGCCGTCGGGGCCATCTCGTCGGGGGCGTCGATGACCTCGGTCATGACGTCGAGGATGTGCAGACGCGCGTCGCGGGCCTGGGACAGGGCACCGGTGAGCACGGACGACGGGATGCCGTCGAGCTTCGTGTCGAGCTGGATGGCCGTGACGAACTCGCGGGTACCGGCGACCTTGAAGTCCATGTCGCCGAAGGCGTCCTCGGCGCCGAGGATGTCGGTGAGCGCCGCGTAGCGGGTCTCACCGTCGACCTCGTCGCTCATGAGGCCCATGGCGATGCCGGCGACGGGCGCGCGCAGCGGCACACCGGCGTTGTACAGGGCCAGCGTCGAGGCGCAGACCGAGCCCATCGAGGTGGAGCCGTTGGAGCCGAGGGCCTCGGAGACCTGCCGGATCGCGTAGGGGAACTCCTCGCGGGAGGGCAGGACGGGCACGAGCGCGCGCTCGGCGAGGGCGCCGTGGCCGATCTCGCGGCGCTTGGGCGAGCCCACGCGGCCGGTCTCACCGGTCGAGTAGGGCGGGAAGTTGTAGTTGTGCATGTAGCGCTTGCGCGTCTGCGGCGACAGCGTGTCGAGCTGCTGCTCCATGCGGAGCATGTTGAGGGTCGTGACGCCCATGATCTGCGTCTCGCCACGCTCGAAGAGCGCGGAGCCATGGACGCGCGGCAGGACGTCGACCTCGGCCGACAGGGTGCGGATGTCGCGCAGGCCGCGGCCGTCCATGCGGACGCCGTCCTTGAGGACCCGCTGGCGCACGAAGTGCTTCGTCGCGGCGCGGAAGGCGGCGGAGAGGTTCTTCTCGGCGTCGAGGAACTGCCCGGCGAGCGCCTCGAGGGTGGCCTTCTTGACCTCGTCGAGACGGTTCTCCCGCTCGTGCTTGCCCGCGATGGCGATGGCCTCGGCGAGGTCCTTGGCGGCGTGCGCGACGACGGCCTCGTACTCCTCGGTGGTGTAGTCGAGGAAGCGGGGCAGCTCGGTGGTCGGCTTGGAGGTCTTCTCCGCGAGCTCGCTCTGCGCGCGGCACAGCGCGAGGATGAACGGCTTGCTGGCCTCCAGGCCCTGGGCGACGACCTCCTCGGTCGGCGCGGTGGCGCCGTCCTGGATGAGGGTCCAGGCGTTGTCGGTGGCCTCGGCCTCGACCATCATGACCGCGACGTCCTCGTTGCCCTGCGCGTCGGTGACGACGCGGCCGGCGACGACCATCGAGAAGACGGCCCGCTCGAGCTCGGAGTAGCGCGGGAAGGCGACCCACTGGTCGTCGATGAGGGCGATGCGGGTGCCGCCGATCGGCCCGGAGAAGGGCAGTCCGGAGATCTGGGTCGACATCGACGCGGCGTTGATCGCCAGGACGTCGTAGGAGTCGTCGGGGTGGATCGCGAGGACGGTCTCGACGACCTGGACCTCGTTGCGCAGGCCCTTGGCGAAGGACGGGCGCAGCGGGCGGTCGATGAGCCGGCAGGCGAGGATCGCCTCGGTCGAGGGGCGGCCCTCGCGGCGGAAGAACGAGCCGGGGATCTTGCCGGCGGCGTACTGGCGCTCCTCGACGTCCACGGTGAGCGGGAAGAAGTCGAAGTGGTCCTTCGGGTTCTTGCCGTACGTGGTGGCCGACAGCAGCATCGTGTCCTCGTCGAGGTACGCGACGGCGGAGCCGGCGGCCTGACGGGCCAGGCGGCCGGTCTCGAAGCGGATGGTGCGGGTACCGAAGCTGCCGTTGTCGATGACAGCTTCGGCGGACGTGATCTCGGGTCCCTCCATGGGGCGCCCTCCTTCGTGGTCGTCCGCGCGGTGTCCGGCGGCCTTCGATCGAGGCCCACGGACCTGCCGACGATGCGGCGTTCCGGGGGCCACTACCGAAAACCGGCACGGTACGTCCTGCGCGGTGGTGGTGTGTGTGGAGTTGTCGTCCGCCGTGACCGGCGGACATGCACAGCCGGCCCGGACCCGTGTGGGTCCGAGCCGGCTCGAGTGTCAGCGACGCAGTCCGAGGCGCCCGATGAGGGCGCGGTACCGGTCGATGTCGACGCGCTGCAGGTACTTGAGCAGGTTGCGGCGCTGGCCGACGAGCAGGAGCAGACCACGACGGCTGTGGTGGTCGTGCTTGTGCGACTTCAGGTGCTCGGTGAGGTCGAGGATCCGACGGCTCAGGAGCGCGATCTGGACCTCGGGCGAACCGGTGTCGCCCTCGTGGGTGGCGTACTCGGCGATGATGGACTGCTTGACGTCTGCAGCGAGGGGCACGGGTTCTCCTTGGGGTGTCGTTGCGCGGAGCACCGGGGCATGTCCACCCGGGCATGACGCATCCGCGGCCGATCTACGGCAAGGACCGATGCTATCAGACGCCGAGGACGGCCAGCGCGTCGGCGACGTCGACGCGCATCTGGGCGATGAGCGGCTCGATGCCCTCGTAGCGCAGCGTGGGCCGCAGCCGGCTGACGAACTCGACGAGCACCTCCTCGTCGTACAGGTCGAGGTCGTCGCGGCCGATGACGTGGGCCTCGACGATGCGCTCGGCAATGTCGCCGAAGGTCGGGTTGGTGCCCACGGAGATCGCGGC
Organism: Georgenia phoenicis; assembly: GCF_047302425.1. NCBI lineage: Bacteria > Bacillati > Actinomycetota > Actinomycetes > Allobogoriellales > Allobogoriellaceae > Georgenia > Georgenia phoenicis. The sequence goes on from NZ_CP154855.1 coordinate 2,788,686, forward strand.
AGGCAGCCGCTCCCCCGTGCCGCCGTGCCGGCGCAGCCAGCCCGCGTAGACGCCGTCGGCGGGGATGGTGCCGGTCGCGGACGGGGCGAGGTTCGCCGTCGGGAAGCCGAGGTCGCGGCCGCGGGCCTGGCCGCGGACGACGACGCCGCGCATGCGGTGGGGGCGGTCGAGGACGGTCGCGGCGGCGGCGACGTCCCCGGCCTCGACGAGCTCGCGGGCCCAGCTCGAGGACCAGCGGCGGTCGGCGCCGACGTCCGCGACGACGTCGACGGCGAAGCCGTGCTCCTCGCCGAGGGCCGCCATCGTGTGCTGGTCACCGGAGTTGTCGCGGCCGAAGCGCGTGTCGTGGCCGACGACGACGGCCCGCGCCCGCAGCGCGTCGCGCAGGTAGCCGGTGACGAACTCCTCGGGGGTGAGGCGGGAGAGCTCGAGGGTGTAGTGGACGACGAGCGTGGCGTCGACGCCGAGCCCGGCGAGGAGCTCGAGGCGGTCGGTGAGGCCGGTGAGGAGCGGCGGCGTGCTGCCGGGGCGGTGGACCTGCGCGGGGTGCGGGTCGAAGGTGAGGGCGACGGCGGGGACGCCGAGGGCACGGGCGCGGTCGGTCGTCCTCGCGAGGACGGCGCGGTGGCCGCGGTGGACGCCGTCGAAGTTGCCGATGGTGACGACACTGCCGGCGAGATCGTCGGGGATCTGCTCGATGCCGTGCCACACCTGCACGCTGGTGCTCCTTCTGTCGTCGACTGTCGTGGGCCCAGGCGAGAGTACCCCGGCTCAGCCGATGAGGATCCCGGCGATGGCCGCGGAGAGGAGGTTGCCGAGCGTGCCGGCGAGCACCGCGCGCAGACCGAGCGTGGCGATGACGCTGCGCTGTGTCGGTGCGATGCCGCCCAGCCCGCCGAGGAGGATGGCCAGGGAGCCGAGGTTGGCGAAGCCGGTGAGCGCGAAGGTGATGACCGCCTGGGACTTCTCGCTGTAGTCGTCCGCCCGGGGCGCGAAGTCGGAGAAGGCGACGAACTCGTTGAGGATGACCTTCTGGCCGAGGAAGGAGCCGGCGTCGACGGCCTCGTGGAGCGGCACCCCGACGGCCGCCATGACCGGGGAGAAGACGTAGCCGAGGATCTCCTCGACCGACAGGTCCTCGTAGCCGAACCACCCGCCGATGCCGCCGACGACGATGTTGGCCAGGGCGATGAGGGAGATGAACGCGAGGAGCATCGCGCCGACGTTGAGCGCGAGGGACAGGCCGTCGGACGCGCCGCGGGCGGCGGCGTCGATGACGTTGATCGGCGGCTCCTCCTCGTCCTCCTCAGGGGCGTCCTCACCGCGCGCCCGGCGGACCAGCTCGTCGCGGCCCTCGTGGGTGCCGCCCCGGCGGGAGCCGCGACGGAAGGCCGCCGCCAGCCTGCCGCCGCGGCGGGCGGGCGGGGTCACGTCGTCGTCGGTGGCGACGGCGGTCGCGTCCGTCCGCGCGTTGGGGCCGAGGTCCGCGAGGGCGCCGGCCGGGACGAGCATCTTGGCCATGAGGAGGCCGGCGGGGGCGGCCATGAAGCTGGCGGCGATGAGGTACTCGAGGTTCGCGCCGAGCAGCGAGTAGCCGACGAGGACCGAGCCGGCGACGGTCGTGAGGCCGCCGGCCATGACCGCGAAGATCTCCGAGGGCGTCATGTGCTTGATGTAGGGACGGATGACCAGGGGTGCCTCGGTCTGGCCGACGAAGATGTTCGCGGCGGCGTTCATCGACTCCGGCCCGGTGGTCCCGAGCAGCTTGGCCAGCGCGCCACCGATCCAGCGCGTGACGAGCTGGAGCAGGCCCACGTGGTAAAGCACCGCGGTCAGCGCCGCGAAGAAGACGATGACCGGGAGCACCTGGAAGGCGAAGACCGAGCCCTCCTCGGGGAGGATCGGGCCGAAGAGGAAGGCGATCCCCTCCGCGGAGGAGTTGATGACCGACTGCACGCCCGAGGTCACCGACTCGAGGACCCGCTGGCCGGCGGGCACGTAGAGGACGAGGACGCCGAAGACGATCTGGACGAGCAGCGCGAGGGAGACGGTGCGGTAGCTGATCCGCCGTCGGTCGACCGACAGCAGCCACGCGATCCCGAGGACGACGACCATGCCGCCCACTCCCCACAGCACCTGGAGCACCGCTCCCCCTCTCGTCGCGTGACGCCGTCCGGGCAGGGTGGCACACCCGGGCGGGCCTCGCGCGGAGAGGCGGGCGGCTCAGGCGGGGTCGAGGACGAGCACCGGGCGCGCCTGGGCGCCCTTGTCCTCGAGGAGGGCGACGACGTGGCCGTCCGGGGCGAGCGCGGCGACCGGGCCGTCCTGGCCGGTGGCGTCCACGCGCTGGCCGTAGCGCACCGCGGTCGTCTCGCGCTCGGTGAGCTCGCGGACGGTGAAGGCGGCGCGGCACGCGTCGGTCATCGAGAGCAGGCGCACGGGCCGGCCCTCCGCGTGCGCGGCGCCGAGGGCCTCGAGGTCCGCGGCGCCGTCGAGGGCGAAGGGGCCGACGTAGGTGCGGCGCAGCGCCGTGAGGTGGCCCCCGGTGCCGAGCGCGGCGCCGAGGTCGCGGGCGAGGGCACGGACGTAGGTGCCCGAGGAGCACCCGACCACGACGTCGAGGTCGGTGACGGCGGTGCCGTCCTGCGCCGTCGTCGTGCGCTGCGCGAGCACGTCGAGGCGGTGGATGGTGACCGGCCGGGCGGGGAGCGCGACCTCCTCGCCGCCGCGGACGCGCGCGTAGGAGCGCTTGCCGTCGACCTTGATCGCGCTGACGGAGCTGGGGACCTGCTCGATCGGCCCGCGCAGCGCGGCGACGGCGGCGGAGAGCGCGTCGGGGTCGACGGCGGCGGCCCCGGGGGCGTCGGTGACCTCCCCCTCGGCGTCGTCGGTCACGGTGGCCTGGCCGAGGCGCACGGTGGCGGTGTACTCCTTGTCGGCGCCGACGAGGTAGGTGAGCAGCCGGGTGGCGCGGTTGACGCCGAGCACGAGCACCCCGGTGGCCATGGGGTCGAGGGTGCCGGCGTGGCCGACCTTGCGGGTGCCGGCCAGGCGGCGCACCCGCCCGACGACGTCGTGGCTCGTCCACGCCGGCGGCTTGTCGACCACGAGGAGGCCGTCGGTCGGCTCGGCGGAACCGGAGGGGGAACGTCGCTCAGTCACCCGGCGACGCTAGCAGCGCTCGCCCCCGCCCTCCGCCGACAGCCGGATTCTCCGGCGGCGCGGCGCGCCCCCTCCGCCGACAGCCGGATTCTCCGGCGGCGCTCGTCGCTGCGGCGCGGAGAATCCGACTCTCGGTGCTACTGGGAGCGTCGGAGACGTCGTCGACCGCGGAAGATCCGACTCTCGGCGCTACCCGGGGGCATCGGGGACGTCGTCGAGCGCGGAGAATCCGGCTGTCGGCACACGGGGGCGGGGCGGGGCCGGCGGCAGCCGTCAGCGCTTGCGGGCCTTGAGGACGAGCTGGACGGCGGAGTAGACGAGGAGCACGGCGAAGAGCCGCTGCAGCCACTCCTCGGGAACCGCCTGCGCGAGCAGCGCCCCGAGCGGGGCACCCAGCACGCCGCCGGCACCGAGGATCAGCCCCGCGCGCCAGTCGGTGTACCCGCGCCGCGCGTGGCGCCAGGCCCCCATGAGGGACACCGGCACCATGACGGCCAGCGAGGTGCCCTGCGCCTCGTGGGGCGAGAAGCCGAAGCCGATGACGAGCAGCGGCACCATGACGACGCCGCCGCCGATCCCGACCATCGCGGAGAGCAGCCCCATGAGCAGCCCGGCGCCCACGTAGCCGGCGAGGACCGGCGGGTCGAGGTGGGCGAGCTCGCCCGCGCCCTCGACCGGCGGGGCGAGGGCCATACGGACGGCGACGGCGATCATGACGACGGCGAAGACGAGCCGCAGCGCCCGCTCGGACATGCGGTGGACGAGCTCGGCCCCGATGAGCGTGCCGGCGATCCCACCGGCGGCGACGACGAGCGCGGGCACGAGGACGACGTCGCCCGCCAGCCCGTAGCTCACCGCACCGGCGACGGCGGTGAGGGTGATCGCGGCGAGGGACGTGGCCTGGGCCCGCTTCTGCGCCATCCCGAGGAGGAGGACGAGAAGCGGGACGAGGACCACTCCCCCGCCGATCCCGAGCAGCCCGGAGAGCACCCCGACGGCGACGCCGGCGGCGCCGAGCCGCGGGATGCTCACCTGCATGATCAGCGGGCGTCGTCGGCGGTGTCGCCGGCCTGGTCGTCGTCGTCCGCGGCGGGGCGACGGTACGGGTCGGCGTCCCCGGCGGGGGTGGCGCCGGCCGCGAGACGGGCCAGCTCGGCGTCGCGCTCGGCGGCCTCGCGCAGGGCCCGCTCGAGGTCCGCGGCGGTCTCGGGCACGGCGTCGGCCGTGAACTCGAGCGTCGGGGTGAGCCGCAGGCCGAGCTGCTTGCCGACCTCCGAGCGGATGTGGCCGCGCGCGGAGGCGAGGGCGGCAGCGGTGTCGCGCTGCGCCTGCTCGTCGCCGAGCACGGTGTAGTAGACGGTGGCGTTCTGGAGGTCACCGGTGACCCGGACCTCCGTCACGGTGACGAAGCCGAGGCGCGGGTCCTTGATGCGGGACTCGAGCATCGACGCGACGATCTGCTGGATGCGGTCGCTCACGCGGCGCATGCGCGGGGTGTCGGCCATGGTTCCCTCCTGTCGGGGCGGACGCGACGTGGCGCGCACCAGGGATGGTGCGCGCCACGCCGTCGGGCTGGTGCCCGGTCAGCTACGCGGCTTCTCGCGCATCTCGAAGGTCTCGATGACGTCGCCCTCGGTGATGTCGTTGAACGACCCGAGGCTGATGCCGCACTCGAAGCCCTCGCGGACCTCGGTGACGTCGTCCTTCTCGCGACGCAGGGAGTCGATGGTGACGTTCTCCCCCACGACGACGCCGTCCCGCAGGACGCGCGCCTTGGTGTTCCGGCGGATGGTGCCGGACCGGACGATCGAACCGGCGATGTTGCCGACCTTGGAGGAGCGGAACACCTGGCGCACCTCGGCAGTACCCAGCTGCACCTCCTCGTACTCCGGCTTGAGCATGCCCTTGAGCGCCTGCTCGACGTCGTCGATCGCCTGGTAGATGACCGAGTAGTACCGGATGTCGACGCCCTCGCGGTCGGCCAGCTCGTTGACGCGCTCGGCGGGCTTGACGTTGAAGCCGATGATGATGGCGTTGTCGACCGTGGCGAGGTTGACGTCGTTCTGGGTGATGGCACCCACGCCGCGGTGGATGATCCGCAGCGCGACGTCGTCGCCGACCTCGATCTTGAGGAGCGAGTCCTCCAGCGCCTCGACGGCACCGGAGACGTCGCCCTTGAGGACGAGGTTGAGGGTCTCGACCCGGCCCTGCTGGAGCGCCTCGGTGAAGTCCTCCAGCGAGACGCGCTTGCGGCGCTTGGCCAGCGTCGCGGCGCGCTCGGCGGCGGCCCGCTTGTCGGCGATCTGCCGCGCGGTCCGGTCGTCGCCGGCCACGAGGAAGGTGTCGCCGGCGCGCGGCACCGAGGTGAGGCCGAGGACCTGCACCGGCCTCGCGGGGCCGGCCTCCTCGACCGCCTCGCCGTGCTCGTCGAACATGGCCCGGACGCGCCCGTGGGCGGTGCCGGCGACGATGGCGTCCCCGACGTGCAGGGTTCCGGACTGGACGAGGACGGTCGCGACCGTGCCCCGGCCCTTGTCGAGGTTGGCCTCGATGGCCACGCCGCGCGCGTCCTTGTCGGGGTTTGCCCGCAGGTCCAGCGCGGCGTCCGCCGTGAGGAGGACGGCCTCGAGGAGCTCGTCGATGCCCTTGCGCTGGAGCGCGGAGACGTCGACGAACATCGTGTCGCCGCCGTACTCCTCGGCCACGAGGTTGTACTCGGTCAGCTGCTGGCGGATCTTGGCGGGGTTGGCCGCCTCCTTGTCCACCTTGTTGACCGCCACGACGATCGGCACACCGGCCGACTGCGCGTGGTTGAGCGCCTCGATCGTCTGGGGCATGACGCCGTCGTCCGCCGCGACCACGAGGATCGCGATGTCGGTGACGTCCGCACCACGGGCACGCATGGCCGTGAAGGCCTCGTGACCGGGGGTGTCGATGAAGGTGAGCGCGCGGTCCTGCTCCTCGTGCTCGGTCCAGATCTGGTAGGCACCGATGTGCTGGGTGATGCCACCGGCCTCGCCGGCGACGACGTCGGTGCTGCGGATCGCGTCGAGCAGCTTGGTCTTTCCGTGGTCGACGTGACCCATGACGGTGACGACCGGCGGACGGGCCGCGAGGTCCTCGTCGGTCTCCCCGGCCAGCTCGGCGTCGAGGTCGATGTCGAAGCCGCCGAGCAGCTCACGGTCCTCGTCCTCGGGCGAGACGATCTTGACGACGTAGCCGAGCTCGTCACCCAGCGCCTGGAAGGTGTCCTCGTCCAGCGACTGGGTGGCCGTGGCCATCTCGCCGAGGTGGAAGAGCACCGTCACGAGCGCTGCGGGGTTCGCGTCGATCTTGTCGGCGAAGTCCGCGAGGCTGGCACCGGCGCGGATCCGCACCTCGGTGCTGCCGTCGCCGCGGGGAACCTGGACGCCGCCGAGGCTCGGCGCGCCCTGCTGCTCGAACTCCTGACGCTTCGCGCGCTTGGACTTGCGCCCGCGGACCGGCTTGCCGCCGGGACGCCCGAAGGCACCCTGCGTGCCGCCGCGGCCACCACGGCCGCCGCGACCGGCGAAACCGCCCGGACGACCGCCGCCACCGGGACCGCCTGCGCCACCGGGACCACCGGGGCCACCGCCACCGGGACGGCCACGGCCGCCACCACGTGCGGGGGCGCCGGGCGTGCCGACCGAGCTACGGCCGGGCATCATGCCAGGGCTGGGACGCGCGCCACCGGGGCGCGGGGCGCCACCCGGACGCGGGCCGGCCGTGCCGGCACCCGCACCGGGGCGGGGACCGCCGGGACGCGGACCGCCGGGGCGGGGGCCGCCTGCACCGGGGCCGCCGCTGCCACCGGGCCGGGGCATGCCCTGGCTCGTGGCGAAGGGGTTGTTGCCCGGGCGCGGGGCGCCGGGACGCGGACCACCGGGACGGGGTCCACCACTGCCACCGGGCCGGGGCATGCCCTGGCTCGTGGCGAAGGGGTTGTTGCCGGGGCGCGGGGCACCGGGCTTGGGGCCGGCCGCGGCGGGCTTGGGGGCCTCGGGACGCTCAGCCTTGGCCGCCGGCTGCGCGGCGGGCGGGGCCTCCGGAGCGGCCGGGGTGCTCTCGGGGGCGCTCGGCGCGGGTGCACCGGGCTTGGGCGCCGCGGGCCGCTCGGCGGCGGGCGCCTGCGGGCGGGCCGGGGCGGGGGCCGGGGCCGGGGCCGCGGGGGCGGCCTGCTCGGCGGGGGCCTCGGGGGCCGGCTCGGCTGCCTTGGCGGGTGCCTTCGGCTTGCTCGGCTTCTTGGGTGCCGGCTTCTCCTCGGAGGCCGTCGGCGCGGGAATGGCTTCCCGCAGGCGGCGCACGACCGGCGCCTCGACGGTCGAGGACGCCGACTTGACGAACTCTCCGAGCTCGCCGAGCTTGGCGAGGACCGTCTTGCTGTCGACGCCGAGCTCCTTTGCGAGCTCGTGGACGCGAAGCTTTGCCACATCTCTCCTGTCTCGGCCCGCCCGGGACAGGGTGGGGCCGTCTTAGTGCTTGGAACTCATCGCTGGGTACTCATCGGGTGCCCATCGGCTTCCAACCCGCTTTCTTCGTCGATGACTCGTGCCGGCTCAGGTCTGACCCGGCGTTCTCGTGCTGAACCACTCCGTGACGGCGGTGGTGTCCACCGGCCCTGCGGAGCGCAGGGCCCGGGGGAAGGCCCGCCGGCGTTCGGCGAGGTCCAGGCAGGCCCGGTCAGCGTGCAACCAGGCCCCCCGCCCAGGGGCGTCCGTCCGTTCGTCCACCACCGCGCGAGGCGGGTGAGGCACCAGGACGACCCGCACGAGGGCGGACCGTGGGGCCTTGGTCCGGCACCCCACACATGTGCGCACCTGTCCCCCGCCGCGAGGTGAGGGGGGTGGCATCGTCATGGGATATCGGGCTGTGGCCCGTCGGGAAGTCTACCCCCACGGGCCACTCGGGGACAGCGAGGGCCCCCGGTGCAGGGGGTGGTGTGTTTGCTCACACGCCCTTCGCGCGGGGCTCAGCCCTCGGCCTGCTCGCCCTCGGTGTCGGAGTGGATGTCGATGCGCCAGCCCGTGAGCCGCGCAGCGAGGCGGGCGTTCTGCCCCTCCTTGCCGATCGCGAGCGACAGCTGGAAGTCGGGGACGACGACGCGCGCGGAGCGCTCCTCGGGGTCGACGACCTCGACGCTCGTCACGCGCGCCGGCGAGAGGGCGTTGGCGACGAAGGTCGCGGCGTCCTCGCTGTAGTCGACGATGTCGATCTTCTCGCCGTCGAGCTCGCTCATGACGGCGCGCACGCGCTGGCCCATCGGGCCGATGCAGGCGCCCTTGGCGTTGAGGCCGGGGACGGTGGAGGCGACGGCGATCTTCGTGCGGTGCCCGGCCTCGCGGGCGAGGGCCTTGATCTCGACGCTGCCGTCGGCGACCTCGGGCACCTCGAGGGCGAAGAGCTCGCGCACGAGGTTGGGGTGGGTGCGCGAGAGGGTGACCGAGGGGCCCTTGGCGCCGCGGGTGACCTCGAGGACGTAGGCGCGCAGCCGGTCACCGTGACGGTAGGTCTCGGTCGGCACCTGCTCGTGGGCGGGCAGCACGGCCTCGAGCTCGCCGATGTCGACGAGGACGACGCGCGGGTCGCGGCCCTGCTGGACGACGCCGGCGATGAGGGTGCCGGCGCGGTCCCGCAGCGAGCCCATGACCTGGTCGTCCTCGGCGTCACGCAGCCGCTGGACGATGACGCTGCGGGCGGTCGACGTGGCGATCCGGCCGAAGCCGCTGGGGGTGTCGTCGTACTCGCCGACGGCGTTGCCCTCCTCGTCGAGCTCGGTCGCCAGCACGGTGACGCGCCCGCTGCGGCGGTCCAGCTCGACGCGGGCGCGCTCGGCGGCGCCCGGGGTGCGCTGGTAGGCGAGCAGGAGCGCCTCCTCGATCGCGCCGACCAGCACGTCGAGGGGGATCTCGCGCTCGCTCTCGATCAGGCGCAGCGCGGTCATGTCGATGTCCATGTGTCCTCCTCAGCCCTCTCCGGCGGTGTCCGCCGGACGCCCCAGCTCGGGCTCGACCGTGCCCGTGGTGATGTCGGAGAGCGCCACGACCTGACGCGTGCCCTCAGTGTCGATGACGACGTCCTCGCCGTCGACCGCGAGCACGCGCCCACGGACGGAGCCGGACGTCGTGCGCAGGCGGACGAGGCGGCCCTCCGCACGCCGGTAGTGCCGCGCCGTCGTGAGCGGGCGGGTCACCCCCGGGGTGGAGACCTCGAGGGTGTAGGCCCCGGCGACGACGTCGACGTCGTCGAGGGCGGCGGAGACCTGGCGCGAGACGTCCGCGAGGAGGTCCGAGCCCACCCCACCGGGCCCGTCGGCGAGGTCGACGACGACCCGCACGACGCTGCGCCGGCCGGCCGCGCTCACGCTCACGTCCTCGAGGTACAGGCCGGCGTCGGTGACGACGGGCTCGAGGACGCGGCGCAGCTGGGCTGCGACGTCCGACGGGCGTGCCATGGTGCTCTCCTGGGGGCTCGGCTGCGGAACTCCCACACCTTACCCGGGGGCCGGGGGCCGCCCGGACTCAGGAGAGGCCCGGCAGGGCCGGCAGTGCGGTATCCCACGAGCGCGCCTGCCCGGCGGCGTAGCTGGCGGCGCTCAGCACCGCCTCCCGGTCCGCGGCCGGCGTGCCCAGGAGGGCGACGTAGGCGCCGACGACGTCGAGCTCGGCCGCGCCGGCCAGCGCACGTTCCGACGTCGCGCCGCTGACGTCGTAGGCGACGTCGCGCTCGTCCTCCTCGGGGGCGACGGCGCCGGCCACCCGGGCGAGCTGCTCGGCGCGCTCGACGGCGGCCTCGCGCTGGGCGCCGCTGCTGCGGGCGGCGACGACCTCGAAGGCGTAGCGGGCGGCGTCGACGGCGCGGGAGGTCGCGGGGTCGACCGTGCCCGGCTCGGGGGCGGGCAACGGCTCGGCGGGCAGCCGCTCCGCCTCGGTCCCGAGCGCCCGGGCGAGGTCGGTGGCGAGCCAGGTGCGGGAGATCGCCACCGAGGCGAGGAGCCGGCCGAGCTCACCGTCGTGGGTGAGCGCGTCCTCGCGGGCCGTGGCGGCGCCCTCCTCCAGGAGGTCGAGCACCTCCTCGGGGCTCGCGGTCGCGGTGGGCTCGGGTGTGGCCGGGTCCTGCGGGTAGGCGGTCGCGTCGGGGCCGGCTCCGGGCCACGGCTCCCAGACGCCGCCGAGCGCCTCGGCGTGCTCGGCCGAGGCGGACCCGACCACCTCGAGGACCTCCTGCACGTCCGCGTCTGTCGACGCCGCGCCGGGGGCGTCGCGCAGCTGCGCGGCCACCAGGGCGGCGTCCTGCCGGGCCTGCTCGACCGCGTCCGCCGTCGGCACCTCGGGCGGCGGCGTCTCGAGCCGGACCCCGCACCCCGTCAGGGTGAGCGCGACGAGGAGCGCGGCCCCCAGACGGGCACGCACGGTGCCGGTCAGCGCCCGAGTGCGGCCCGCACGGCCGCCGCCACGGTCTCCACGGCCTCCCCGACGAGCAGCTCGCGCCGCTCGCCGGTGGTGCGCTCGCGCAGCTCGACCTTGCCCTCGGCCAGCCCGCGGCCGACGACGAGGACGAGCGGGACGCCGAGGAGCTCGGAGTCGGCGAACTTCACGCCGGCGGACATCTTGGGCCGGTCGTCGAGGAGCACCTCGACGCCCTGCGCGCTGAGCTCGGCGGCGATGCGCTCGGCCTCGGCGAAGACCTCGGGGTCCTTGCCGGTGGCGAGGAGGTGGACGTGGAAGGGGGCCAGGGTCATCGGCCAGGCGAGGCCGGAGTCGTCGCAGGTGGCCTCGGCGACGGCGGCCAGCGCGCGGCTGACGCCGATGCCGTAGGAGCCCATCGTCACCGTGACGGCCTTGCCGTTCTCGTCGAGGACCTTGAGGCCGAGCGCCTCGGCGTACTTGCGGCCGAGGGCGAAGACGTGGCCGATCTCGATGCCGCGCGCCAGCTCGAGGGGGCCCGAGCCGTCCGGCGCAGGGTCGCCCGCGCGGACCTCGGCGGCCTCGATGGTGCCGTCGGCGGTGAAGTCGCGGCCGGCGACGAGCCCAAAGACGTGCTTGCCCTCCGCGTTCGCGCCGGTGATCCAGCTCGTACCCTGCACGACCCGGGGGTCGAGGAGGTAGCGCAGGGAGGTGCGCTCCTCGCCGTCGTCGCCGGTGTTGGGGCCGATGACGGAGGGGCCGATGTAGCCCTTGACGAGCTCGGGGCGGGCGGCGAGCTGCTCGTCGGTGGCGGGGGCCACGAGGGTGGGCTCGAGGGCGCCCTCGAGGCGCTTGAGGTCGACCTCGCGGTCACCGGGCAGGCCGACGACGACGAGCTCCTCGCTGCCGTCGGGGTGGGTGAGGGCGAGGACGACGTTCTTCAGCGTGTCCGCCGCCGTCCAGGGGCGGTCGGGGCGCGGGTAGAGCGTGTTGGCCTGGGCCACGAGGGTGTCGATCGTCGTCGAGTCGGGGGTGTCGCGGACCTCCGCCGCGGGCAGGCCGCTCGCGTCGACAGGCTCGGGCACGGCCGTGAGGGCGGCCTCGACGTTCGCCGCGTACCCGCCGGGCGAGCGGACGAAGGTGTCCTCGCCCGACGGCGTCGGGAAGAGGAACTCCTCGGAGCGGGAGCCGCCCATCGCGCCGCTCGTCGCGGCGACGATGACGTACTCGAGGCCGAGGCGGGTGAAGATCCGCTCGTAGGCCTGCCGCTGGGCCTGGTAGGAGCGCTCGAGACCGGCGTCGTCGATGTCGAAGGAGTAGGCGTCCTTCATGATGAACTCGCGCCCGCGCAGGAGGCCGGCGCGGGGGCGGGCCTCGTCGCGGTACTTCGTCTGGATCTGGAAGAGCGTGAGCGGCAGGTCCTTGTACGAGGAGTACAGGTCCTTGACGAGGAGGGTGAACATCTCCTCGTGGGTGGGCGCGAGGAGGTAGTCGTTCTCGCGGCGGTCCTGGAGGCGGAAGAGGTTGGGGCCGTACTCGGTCCAGCGGCCGGTGGCCTCGTAGGGCTCGCGCGGCAGCAGCGCCGGGAAGTGGACCTCCTGGGCGCCGGCGGCGGCCATCTCCTCGCGCACGACCTGCTCGATCTTGCCGAGCACCCGCAGCCCGAGGGGCAGCCAGGTGTAGATCCCGGGGGCGGCGCGGCGGATGTAGCCGGCCCGCACGAGCAGCCGGTGGCTCGGCAGCTCGGCGTCCACCGGGTCTTCACGCAGGGTCCGCAGGAACAGGGTCGACATCCGCATCAGCACGCGCGCCAGCGTATCGCGCCCCACTCCCCCGCCCCGCCCGCCCACCGGACGCGCGGCCTCCCACCGCCGCGCCCGACGGCTCCTCAGCGGCTGCGTGCCACAAAGCGACCCACCGCTCGTGGGGGCGGGCTGCCGGTGGGCGTGTCGCCCGGCGTGTCGCCGCTCGGCGGACGGCGGACGGTTCGTTTGTGGCACGCCGCCGTGCACGGGGCCGCCGCGCGGCAGGCGCGGGGGCGTGCCGAACGCCTCAGAAGAGGACGGTGGCGTAGGTGCCGACCTGCTCGAAGCCGGCCCGGCGGTAGGTGGCGATCGCGGCGGTGTTGTAGCTGTTGACGTAGAGGGAGACGGTCGGCGCGGTCCGCTGCCGCACGTCCTCGACGACGGCGGCCATCGCCGGCGCCGCGATCCCCTGCCCGCGGTGCTCGGGGTGGACCCACACGCCCTGGACCTGCGCGACGCCGAGGGCGCAGGCACCGACCTCGGCCTTGAACACGACCCGCCGGCCCTCCGGCGCGTCCTCGATGCGCACGTAGGAGCGCTGGGTCGAGACGAGCTCGTGCACCCGCGCCGCGTAGGCGCCACCGGAGGCGAGCGGCGAGTATCCGACCTCCTCCGTGAACATCGCCACGCAGGCCGGCACGACGACGTCGAGCTCGTCGAGCCGGCTCAGCCGCACGCGAGGGTCGGGCTCGACGGCGGGGGTATCGGCGATCGCCATGGACGGCTGGTTGCCGCGCACCTCGCGCGGGGGCAGCCAGCCCGGGCCCAGCCGGTCCCACAGCGACAGGACCTGCTCGGCGGGCCCGACGATCGAGGACGCGCGCCGCCCGCGGTTGCGAACGTGGTCGGCGACGGCGTCGAGCAGCTCGGGCTCGTCCACCGCGACCGGCACGAGGTTGGCACCGGACCAGCACAGCGCCCGCAGCGCACCGTCACGCCACACGCCGAGCAGCTCGGCGCCCGGCAGGCGCCGGTGCCCGAGCATCTCGACCTGGACGGCGGCCAGGACGTTGCCGACGGGGTCGGCGGCGCACAGCTCCAGGGCCGCGGCGCGGTCCTCCTCGCGGAGGGGTCGCACCCGCGCACCCACGGGATGGAGCCACCTGCCCAGCACGTGGGTCCCGCTCAGCCGACCGAGACGACGGGGCCGCCGGAGGGGTCGGACTCGAGGCCCATCTCCTCGGCGATCCGGTTGGCCTCGGCGATGAGGGTCTCGACGATCTGGTCCTCGGGGACGGTGCGGATGACCTCGCCCTTGACGAAGATCTGGCCCTTGCCGTTGCCGGACGCGACACCGAGGTCGGCCTCGCGGGCCTCGCCCGGGCCGTTGACGACGCAGCCCATGACGGCGACGCGCAGCGGGACGGTCATGCCCTCGAGGCCGGCGGTGACCTCGTCGGCCAGGGTGTAGACGTCCACCTGGGCGCGGCCGCACGAGGGGCAGGAGACGATCTCGAGCTTGCGCGGGCGCAGGTTGAGCGACTCGAGGATCTGGTTGCCGACCTTGACCTCCTCGGCGGGGGGCGCGGACAGCGAGACGCGGATGGTGTCACCGATGCCCTTGGACAGCAGCGCACCGAAGGCCGTGGCCGACTTGATCGTGCCCTGGAACGCCGGTCCGGCCTCGGTGACACCGAGGTGCAGCGGCCAGTCCCCGCGCTCGGAGAGCAGCTCGTAGGCGCGCACCATGACGACGGGGTCGTTGTGCTTGACCGAGATCTTGAAGTCGTGGAAGCCGTGCTCCTCGAAGAGCGAGGCCTCCCACACGGCGGACTCGACGAGCGCCTCCGCGGTGGCCTTGCCGTACTTCTTGAGCAGGCGCGGGTCCAGCGACCCGGCGTTGACGCCGATGCGCAGGGAGACGCCGGCGTCCGAGGCGGCCTGGGCGATCTCCTTGACCTTGTCGTCGAACTTGCGGATGTTGCCGGGGTTGACCCGGACCGCGCCGCAGCCGGCCTCGATGGCCGCGAAGACGTACTTCGGCTGGAAGTGGATGTCGGCGATCACCGGGATCTGGGACTTCTTGGCGATGATCGGCAGCGCCTCGGCGTCCTTGTCCGTGGGGCAGGCCACGCGGACGATGTCGCAACCGGAGGCGGTGAGCTCGGCGATCTGCTGGAGGGTGGCGTTGATGTCGTGGGTCTTCGTCGTCGTCATCGACTGCACGCTGACCGGCGCGTCACCACCCACCTCGACGTTGCCGACCCGGATCTTGCGGGTGGGCCGACGGGGAGCCAGCACGGGCGGCTGCTCCTTGACGGTCGGGATGCCGAGGGAGATCGGAGTACTCACCCCGCCAGTATCGCCCACCGCACCGCCTGTGTGCACGGCTCAGCCGGTCAGGGTGACAGGTCGCACGATGTCGGCGTAGGCGAGCAGCAGGCTCATGCCGACCATCGCGACGACGACGACGTAGGTGAGCGGCAGCATCCGCGCCACGTCGACGGGGCCGGGGTCCGGGCGCCCGCGCCACGCCGCGACCCGGCGCCGCAGCCCCTCCCACAGCGCACCGGCGATGTGCCCGCCGTCGAGCGGGAGCAGGGGGATGAGGTTGAAGACGAACAGCGCGAGGTTGAGGGAGGCGAGCAGGCCGAGGAGGTCGGCCGCCCGCTCGACGACGCCGTACCGGTCGCTCTCGATCGAGGCGATCTCGCCGGCGAAGCGGCCCACGCCGACGAGGCCGACGACGCCCGGGTCGCGCTCCTCCTCGCCGAAGGCGGCCTGCGCGACGTCGACGAGCCGCTGCGGCAGGGTGAGGACGACGTTGACGGTCGCGCCCAGCGCCTCGGCCACGCGGCCGGGCACCGCGGTGACCGGCTGCGGCACGAGCTCGGCCACCGGGCCGATCCCGACGAAGGGCTGCGGCTCGGTCAGCGGCTCGCCGTCCTCGCCGGTCACCACCTCGCCGTCCTCGACGACGGGCCGCTCGCTCATCGCGGGCGTCACCGTGACCGTGCGCTCCTGCCCGTCGCGCTCGACGACGACGGTCGCCGGGCTCGGCCCGGACGCCGCGATGGCGGCGCGGACGTCGTCCCAGCTCTCCACCGGCGTCCCGCCCCAGGACACGACCGTGTCACCGGGCTGCAGGCCGGCGACGGAGCCCGGTGCGGCGGGGTCGGTGGCGGTGCACTCGGTGGCGGCGGGGTCCTCCGGCAGGCACTCCTGGACGTTGCCGAGCGTGGCCGTGTAGGTGGGCACACCGACGCCGACGAGGATGACGGCGAGGAGCACGACGGCGATGACGAGGTTCATCACCGGGCCGCCGAGCATGACGACGAGCTTCTTGGGCACGCTCAGGGCGTAGAAGGTGCGGTGCTCCTCCCCCGGCCCGACCTCCGCCAGCGCGTACTCGCGGGCCTCCTCGACGAGGGTGGCACGCCCGTCACGACGGCGGCGCACGGTCCGCCCGGCCCGCGCGGGCGGGTACATGCCCACCATCCGCACGTAGCCGCCCAGCGGCACGGCCTTGACCCCGTACTCCGTCTCCCCGCGCCGCCTGGACCACAGCGTGGGGCCGAAGCCGACGAAGTACTCGCTGACCTTGACGCCGAAGCGCTTGGCGGGCAGCAGGTGCCCGACCTCGTGGAGCCCGATCGACACGACGAGCCCGACGACGAGGACGAGGACGCCGACGAGGAAGCTCATCGCGCGCCTGCCAGCTCCCGGGCCCGCCGCCGCGCCCAGTCCTCCACCGCGTGGACGGTGGCGAGGTCGAGGCGGTCGGCGGCGGCGCCGTCGTGCTCGGCGAGGACCTGCTCGAGGATGTCGGTGATGGCGAGGAAGCCGAGGCGGCCGTCGAGGAAGGCGGCGACGCACTCCTCGTTGGCGGCGTTGAGGACGGCCGGGTGGGTGGCCGAGGCGGCGGCCGCCTGCCGGGCCAGGCACACCCCGCGGAAGGTGTCCTCGTCGAGCGGCTCGAAGGTCCAGCTCGTCACCTCGTCCCAGCGGCACGGCGCGATGGCCCGCTGCGGGCGCGCCGGCCAGGACAGGGCGAGCGCGATGGGCAGGCGCATGTCGGGCGGGGAGGCCTGGGCGATCGTCGAGCCGTCGACGAACTCGACCATCGAGTGGATCATCGACTGCGGGTGGACGACGACGGTGATGTCGTCGACCGCGACGTCGAAGAGCAGGTGGGCCTCGATGAGCTCCAGGCCCTTGTTGACGAGGGTGGCGGAGTTGACCGTGACGACGGGGCCCATGGCCCACGTGGGGTGCTTGAGCGCCTCGGCGGCGGTCACCCCGGTGAGGTCCTCGCGGCGCTTGCCGCGGAAGGGGCCGCCGGAGGCGGTGAGGATGAGCCGCGCGACCTCGGCGTGGGTGCCGGACCGCAGCGCCTGGGCCATGGCGGAGTGCTCGGAGTCGACGGGGACGATCTGGTCGGGCCGCTGCCGCGCCGCGCGCACGAGCGCGCCGCCGACGACGAGCGACTCCTTGTTGGCCAGCGCGAGGCTCGACCCGGCGCGCAGGGCCGCGAGCGTGGGCTCCAGGCCGACCGAGCCGGTGATGCCGTTGAGGACGACGTCGCTGCCCGCGCCGGCGAGCTCGGTCGCCGCGTCCTCCCCCACGAGCACCTCGAGCGGCGGGACGGGGACGCCCCGCTCGTCCGCGACGGCGGCGACGGCCTCGCGGACCTCGGCGGCGCTGCCGCGGGAGACCGCGACGAGCGGGACCTCGTGGTCGAGGACCTGCTCGGCCAGCAGGCGCAGGTTCCCGCCACCGGCGGCGAGGGAGGTGACCTCGTAGCCGCCGCGGGAGACGACGTCGAGGGCCTGGGTGCCGATCGACCCGGTCGAGCCGAGGAGGGTGAGCGTGGTCATTCGACGGCCAGGAGGACCTCGACGGCGCGGTCGAGGTAGGCGTCGACCACGCCCTCGGCGTAGGCCTTGTCGCGGCGGGCGGAGGGGAAGGTCACCGAGCGCAGCTCGGCGGCGGTGAGGTCGCCGTCGGCGTCGAAGTAGGCGACGAGCCGGTCCATGAGCGCGTCCACGGCCCGGCGGTCGTAGCCGTGCCCGCGCTCCGGCGGCGCGAAGCGCTCCCCGGCCGGCCGGACGAGACGCGGGTAGAGCGTGGTGGCGCGCTCGGCGATGCGGTCCATCCAGGCCTGCTGCCCGTGGGCGGCGATGAACACGTCGCGGCGGCGCTGCACGAGCGCCGCCTCGAGGCGGTCCAGCGCGGAGTCGACCGAGCCGGTCGCGTAGCCGGCGCGCACGAGGTCGAAGGCCACCTGCCGGACCTCGGACTCGGTGAGCGCCCCGACGTTCCCGGCGCGGGCCGCCTCGTAGGCCTCCCGCGCCCGGGCGAAGAACTCGTCGACCTGCTCACGGTCGTAGCCGGTGCTCATGCGTCCGACGACCGGGAACAGGGTGCTCATCGCGTGGTCTCCTCGGGGACACCGACCTTGGGGGCGGACGTGGCGAGCACCTCGGCGGCGAGCTGGCCGCAGGCGCCGTCGATGTCGCTGCCGCGGGTGTCGCGGACCGTCGTCGGGATCCCCGCCTTGCGCAGGGTGCGGACGAAGGTGTCCTCGACGTCCGGGTCCGAGGCCGTCCACTTCGAGCCGGGGGTGGGGTTGAGCGGGATCGGGTTGACGTGGATCCAGCCCTTGCCGCGGGCGAGGAGCTCGTCGGCGAGGAGCTGGGCGCGCCACTGGTGGTCGTTGATGTCGCGGATGAGGGCGTACTCGATGCTCACCCGGCGGCCGGTCGCGTCGAAGTAGCGGCGGGCCGCGTCAAGCAGCTCACCGACCTTCCACCGGGAGTTGATCGGGATGAGCTCGTCGCGCAGGCCGTCGTCCGGGGCGTGGAGGGAGACCGCCAGCGTCACCTGCAGGCCCTCCTTGGCGAGCTTGTCGATCGCGGGCACGAGGCCGACCGTCGAGACGGTGACGTTGCGGGCCGACAGCCCGAAGCCCGCGGGACTGGGCTCGACCATCCGGCGCACCGCGTTGACGACGGCGCGGTAGTTCGCCAGCGGCTCCCCCATGCCCATGAAGACGACGTTCGTCAGGCGGGTCGGGCCCCCGGTGAGCAGGCCGTCGCGGCAGGCCGCGGCGGCGACGCGCACCTGCTCGACGATCTCCGCCGTCGACAGGTTGCGCGTGAGGCCCTGCTGGCCGGTGGCGCAGAAGGGGCAGGCCATGCCGCAGCCGGCCTGGGAGGACACGCACAGGGTGGCGCGCTCGGAGTAACGCATGAGCACCGACTCGACCTTGGCGCCGTCGAAGAGGCTCCACAGCGCCTTGCGGGTGGCGCCGTCGTCGGCCTGGAGGGTGTGGACCTCGGTGAGGAGCTCGGGCAGCAGCTCGGCGACGAGCTCGCCGCGGCCGCTGGCCGGCAGGTCGCTCATCGCGGCGTCGTCGCGGGTGAGGTGGCTGAAGTAGTGGCGGGAGAGCTGGTCGGCGCGGTACGCGGGCAGCGCCTTCTCGCGCAGCACCTCGGCGCGGTCCTCACGGGTGAGGTCGGCGAGGTGGCGCGGGGGCTTGCCGCGGCGGCGCGCGGTGAAGGTCAGCTGGGGCCGCTCACCGGCAGCGCCTGGCGTCGGAGGGAGGGGTGCGGTCGTCGACATGTCGGGGCCGATTGTTCCAGACGTTCCTGGGAATCAGCTGACGAACGTCGTCAGCAGCAGGTAGCTCGCCGGCGCCGTCATGAGCAGGGAGTCCAGCCGGTCGAGGATTCCGCCGTGGCCGGGCAGGAGCGTGCCCATGTCCTTGAGTCCGAGATCACGCTTGAGGAGCGACTCGGCGAGGTCGCCGACCGTCGCGGTGACGACGGCGCCCGCACCGAGGACGAGGCCGACCCACCACGGCGCGTCGAGCGCGAGCAGGGCCAGCCCGACGCCGACGGCGGCCGCGAGGAGGAGCGAGCCGCCCGCCCCCTCCCAGGACTTCTTCGGGCTGATCGACGGGGCCATCGGGTGGCGTCCGACGAGCACCCCGGCGACGTAGCCGCCGGTGTCGTTGGCGACGGCGCACAGCACGAGCGTGAGCACGAGCCAGGGGCCGCGGTCCTCGGTGAGGAGGAGGACGGCGAAGCCGGCGAGGAAGGAGACGTAGGCGGAGGCGAGGATGCCGGCGCAGGCGTCGCGCACGGCGTCGGGCCCACCGCCGTCGAGCACCCGCCACACGAGCACCCCGCCCGCGGTGAGGAAGAAGGCGACGAGCATCGCGCCGGGCCCGGCCGCGTACGCGGAGACGAGGATGCCCGCGTTGCCGACCCACAGCGGCAGCAGCGGGATCGCGACCCCGCGGGTGCCGACGGCGCGGGCGAACTCCCACAGCGCACCGCTCGTCGCGACGAGCGCGAGCACGACGAAGGCCTCCTCGCGCACGAACAGGCACACGAGGAGCAGGCCGAGGAGCCCCACACCGACCGCGATGGCCGCGGGCAGGTTGCGCCCGGCGCGACCGCCGGGCTTCGGGGGCGGCTGCGCGACGATGGCGCGCCGCGCCCCCTCCTGGATCTCGCGGATCTGGCGGCGGGTGAGCGGAGGGTCACCGCCGGTAGCGCCCACTCAGACCTCGAGCAGCTCTCGTTCCTTGCCGGCGAGGAGGTCGTCGACGGCGTCGACGCGCTTCTTCGTCAGCGCCTCGAGCTCCTTCTCGGCGCGGTCGACCTCGTCCTCGCCGACCTCGCCGTCCTTCTTCATCCGGTCGAGCTCGTCCTTGGCCTTGCGGCGGACGCTGCGGATGGAGATACGGGCGTCCTCGGCCTGCGTCTTGGCGAGCTTGACGTAGTCGCGGCGGCGCTCCTCGGTGAGGGCGGGCAGCGCGACGCGGATGACGTTGCCGTCGTCGGTGGGGTTGACGCCGAGGTCCGACTCGCGCAGCGCCTTGATGATCGCGTTCGAGGCGCCGCGGTCGTAGGGCTGGATGAGGACGGTGCGAGCCTCGGGGATCGTCAGGGAGCCGAGCTGCTGCAGCGGCGTGGGCGCGCCGTAGTAGTCCACGAGGATCTTGGAGAACATCCCCGCGTTCGCCCTGCCGGTGCGGATCGAGGCGAAGTTCTCGCCGGCCACCTCGACAGCCTTGTCCATCTTCTCCTCGGCCTCGAGGAGGATCTCGTCGATCACCGTGTCTCCTTCATGTCGTCTCCGGGCGCCGGGGTGTCGCCACCGCCGTCGACCGTCACCAGTGTGCCGATCTTCTCACCCATCAACGCACGCGTGACGTTGCCGGGCGTGGTCATGCCGAACACGCGCATGGTCAGGCCGTTGTCCATGCACAGGGAGAACGCCGCCGCGTCGACCACGCGCAGTCCCTGGCGCAGCGCGTCGCCGTAGGTGACGTGGTCCAGGCGGGTGGCCGTCTCGTCGAGGCGCGGGTCGGCGGTGTAGACGCCGTCGACGCCGTTCTTGCCCACGAGCACCTCGTCGCAGTGCGTCTCGAGGGCGCGCTGGGCGGCGACGGTGTCGGTGGAGAAGAAGGGGATGCCGGCGCCGGCGCCGAAGATGACGACGCGCCCCTTCTCCAGGTGGCGCACGGCGCGCAGCGGGATGTAGGGCTCGGCGACCTGACCCATCGTGATGGCGGTCTGCACACGGGTGCGCACGCCGGCCTGCTCGAGGAAGTCCTGGAGGGCCAGGGCGTTCATCACGGTGCCGAGCATGCCCATGTAGTCGGCGCGGGAGCGGTCCAGGCCCCGCTGGGAGAGCTCGGCGCCGCGGAAGAAGTTGCCGCCGCCGACGACGATGGCGATCTGCACGCCCGCGGCGTTGGCCTCGGCGATCTGCCGCGCGACCCCGGCCACGACGTCCGCGTCGAGACCGATGGAGCCGCCGCCGAAGACCTCGCCGGACAGCTTGAGGAGCACCCGCCGGGGCGGGGCCCCGGTCTGGTGAGAGTCGGACGGGACGTTCATGCAGACCTCCGGGTGATGGTGTGCGGGTGGCCCCGGCCCTTGCGGGCCGGGGCCACCGGACTACGTGGGGTCAGGCGCCGACGCGGAACCGGACGAAGCCGGTCACCGTGCCGCCTGCACCCTCGACAACCTTGCCGACCGTGGTCTTCGGGTCGCGGGCGTAGGCCTGGTCGAGGAGCACCGACTCCTTGAAGAAGCCGTTCATGCGGCCCTCGACGATCTTCGGGAGCGCAGCCTCGGGCTTGCCCTCGTTGCGGGAGGTCTCCTCGGCGATGCGACGCTCGTTGGCGACGATGTCCGCGGGGACGTCCTCACGGGTGAGGTACTGCGGGCTGTAGGCCGCGATGTGCATCGCGACGTCGCGCGCGACCTCGGCGCCGGCGGCGTCGGTGGCCACGAGCACGCCGACCTGCGGGGGCAGGTCCTTGGCGGTGCGGTGCAGGTAGTGGGCCACCTTCGCGCCGGAGAGGCGGGCCACGCGGCGCACGACGAGCTTCTCGCCGAGGGTCGCGGCGTGCTCGTCGACGAGGGCGCCGACCGTGGTGTCGCCCGCGGGGGCGGCGAGGAGGGCCTCGACGTCGGCCGCGCCGGAGGCGACGGCGGCCGCGAGGACCTTCTCCGCGAGGGTGATGAAGACCTGGTTCTTCGCGACGAAGTCGGTCTCGGAGTTGAGCTCGACCATGACGCCGGTCTCGCCCTCGCCGTCGGCGACGACCTCGACGGCGACGAGGCCGTCGGAGGCCGCACGGCCCTCACGCTTCGCGACGCCCTTGAGGCCCTTGACGCGGATGATCTCGATGGCCTTCTCGGCGTCGCCGTCGGCCTCGTCCAGCGCCTTCTTGACGTCCATCATGCCGGCGCCGGTCTTCTCGCGCAGCGCCTTGATGTCAGCGGCGGTGTAGTTCGCCATGTGTGTGTCTCCTAGTTGCGGGGATCAGGCCTGGCTGGCGGGGGGCTCGTCCGCCTTGGGGGCGTCCGTCGCGGGGGCGTTGTCGGCCACCTGCGTGGTGTCGGGGCCCTCGCCGCTGACGACGGGAGCGGACTCCTCGCCGGCCTCGGCGGCGGCCGCGACCTGCTCGGCGTCGTTGGTGACACCCGCGGCGTGCTGCGCGGCGTCGACGGCGGCGTCACCCTGGTCGGCGACGACGGCCGAGGCCTGGGCGCTCTGGTCGGCCTCGTTGGCGGCGAGGAGCTCGCGCTCCCACTCGGCCAGCGGCTCGGCCTCGGTCGGGGCGTTGCCCGAGCCGCCACCGTGACGCGTGACGAGACCGTCAGCGGCGGCGTCGGCGATCACGCGGGTGAGGAGGCCGACGGCGCGGATGGCGTCGTCGTTGCCCGGGATGCCGTAGTCGACCTCGTCCGGGTCGCAGTTGGTGTCGAGGATGGCGACGACGGGGATGTTGAGCTTGCGCGCCTCGGCGACCGCGAGGTGCTCCTTCTTCGTGTCGACGATCCACACGGCGGAGGGCAGCTTGGCCATGTCGCGGATGCCGCCGAGGGTGCGCTCGAGCTTCTCCTTCTCGCGGCGCATCATGAGCAGCTCCTTCTTCGTGAAGGCAGAGCCCGCCACGTCGTCGAAGTCGATCTGCTCGAGCTCCTTCATGCGCTGGAGCCGCTTGTGCACGGTGCTGAAGTTGGTGAGCATGCCGCCCAGCCAGCGCTGGTTGACGTAGGGCATGCCGACGCGCGCGGCCTGCTCGGCCACGGCCTCCTGGGCCTGCTTCTTCGTGCCGACGAAGAGGATGCTGCCGCCGTGGGCGACGGTCTCCTTGACGAACTCGTACGCACGGTCGATGTCCGTCAGCGACTTCTGCAGGTCGATGATGTAGATGCCGTTGCGCTCGGTGAAGATGAAGCGCTTCATCTTGGGGTTCCAGCGACGGGTCTGGTGCCCGAAGTGGACGCCGCTCTCGAGGAGCTGGCGCATGGTGACGACGGCCATGGCTCGTCCTTTCCGGTGCGGGTGCTCCGCACGTCGGGCGGGCAGGCGCGGGCGTGCCGCTGCCTGGTCCGCTACTCGGTTGTCCAGTGGTCGACCGGGTGGCCGCCACTCCTGGTGCTCACGACTGCCGGCACCCGCCTGGGCGGGACCGCGCCGGCTGCCTCGCGTCACTGGGTCCGAGGACTGCGACTGCGACATGTGGGCACGCGATGTCAACCAGATCGCTCCGGTTGCGGGGACAACTCTACCGCACCCCCGACAACCGACTCGTCGCCGACAACCGAGTCCCCGCCCACACCACACCCACCGCCGAGAGTGCACTTATCGCCGACAGCACACTTACCGCCGAGAGTGCACTTGTCGCCGAGGGTGCACTTACCGCCGACAGTGCACTTACCGCCGACAGTCGGCTTTTCCGGTCCACCGGTCACCGTCGCGGAACCGCCGTCCCCAGGAACCGTCCGGCGTCCCACGACACCGACGTGCTCCCGGAAGCCTGGTGCCATGGGACTGAGCAGCGGTGCGGTGGCGACGGCGGGTGTGCTCGCCGTCCTGGGCGGTGCACTTCTCCTGGCACCGCAGCCGGCGGCGCCGCCAACAGTCGTCGCGACGAGCGCAGCCGAGTCGGCCGGTCGGGTTCGGTACGAGTGGCCGACAGGGGCCCCGGCCGAGCTGGTCCGCCCCTTTGCCGCGCCGCCGGAACGCTGGTTGGCGGGCCACCGCGGCGCCGATCTTGCCCTCCCGGCAGGCGCAGACGTCCGGGCAGCCGCCGACGGCGTCGTCGCCTTCGCCGGTCGGGTCGCCGGCCGCGGTGTCGTGTCCGTCGACCACGCCGACGGGCTCCGCACCACCTACGAACCGGTCGAGGCGACGGTCGCTCGCGGCGCTCAGGTGACGGCGGGACAGGTGGTCGGTGTGCTCGAGCCTGCCGGGCACCACTGCCCGGACGAGCCGTGCCTGCACTGGGGAGCGCGACGGGGCCAGGACGACTACGTCGACCCGCTGAGCCTCCTCGCCGAGGACGTCGTCATCCGGCTGCTTCCCCGGCACGGGTGAGCCTCCGACCTGGAGAATCCGGCTGTCGACGCTAAGTGCGCTCTCGGCGGTAAGTGCGCTGTCGGCGGTAAGTGTGCTGTCGGCGAGGGGGCGGGACGGGGCGAGTGGGTCAGGCGCGGGGGTGGGCCTGCGTGTAGGCGGCACGGAGGCGTTCGGGGGTGACGTGGGTGTAGCGCTGGGTGGTGGCGAGCGACGCGTGGCCGAGCACCTCCTGGACGGTGCGCAGGTCCGAGCCGCCGGCGAGGAGGTGGGTGGCGGCGCTGTGGCGCAGGCCGTGGGGCGCGAGGTCCCGCACGCCCGCGAGCGCCGTCAGTCGGTGGACCCGCTCCCGCACCGCCCGCACGCCCAGCCGGCCGCCGCGTGCCCCGAGGAAGAGGGCCGGCGGCGACGTCGGGGTCAGCAGCTGCGGGCGGCCGCGCTCGAGCCACTCCCCCAGCGCCCGGTCGGCCGGGACGCCGAAGGGGACGATGCGCTCGGCACCGCCCTTGCCGAGGACCCGCACGGTCCGCTCGCGGCGGTCGACGGCGGTGAGGTCGATGCCGACGAGCTCGGCGACCCGCACCCCGGTCGCGTAGAGCATCTCGAGGACGGCCCAGTCCCGCAGGTGGGCGGGGTCGCCGTCGTCGGCCACCTGCTCGGCGAGGTCGAGCAGGACGCTCGCCTCGTCGACGGCGAGCACCTGCGGCACCCGCTTGTCGGCGCGGGGGCTCTGCAGGCGCACGCCGACGTCCTCGGCCAGGTGGCCCTGGCGCACGGCCCACGTGCAGAAGGTGCGGGCGGCCGCCGAGCGTCGCGCGAGCGTCGCCCGCGAGCGCCCCTCGCGCGCCTGCCCGGCCAGCCACGCGCGCAGCGCGGTGAGGTCGAGCCGGGCAAGGTCGACGTCGTCGCCGTCGTCCTCGTCGCGGAGCGTGTCGAGGAGGGAGCGGACGTCGGAGAGGTAGCCGCGCACGGTGTGCTCCGAGAGCCCGCGCTGCAGGGAGAGGTGCCGCCCGAAGGCGTCGAGGAGCGCGTCGGAGTCGGGCACGCGCTCACCGTGGCGCGTCCCGGCGGTGAGGGCAAGCCTCACCGCCGGGCGCGTCGCAGCTCTAGCGGATGGAGCCGTGGGCGTCGATGACGTACTTCTTCGCCGCACCCTTGTCGAACTCCTCGTAGCCGCGCGGTGCGTCGTCGAGGCTGATGACCTCGGCGTTGACGGCCTTGGCGATGTGGATCCGGTCGTTGAGGATCGCCTGCATGAGGCCGCGGTGGTACTTCATCACCGGCGTCTGGCCCGTGACGAAGGTGAGGGCCTTCGCCCAGCCGGTCCCGAAGTCCATCGACAGGGCCCCGCGCTGGGCCGCCTCGTCGACACCGCCCGGGTCACCGGTGACGTAGAGGCCGGGGATGCCGACCGAGGCGCCAGCCGAGGTCACCCTCATGACGCTGTTGAGCACCGTCGCCGGGGCCTCCTTGCCACCGTGGCCCATGGCCTCGAAGCCGACGGCGTCGACGGCGGCGTCGACCTCGGGGACCTTGAGCAGGTCCTCGATCTGCTCGTGCGGCTCCCCCTTGCTGAGGTCGATGGTCTCGCAGCCGAAGCTGCGGGCCTGGGCCAGCCGGTCGGTGTTGAAGTCGCCGACGACGACAACGGCAGCCCCGAGCAGCTGCGCCGAGGCCGCGGCGGCGAGCCCGACGGGGCCTGCTCCGGCGACGTAGACGGTCGAGCCGGTCCCGACCTTCGCGCTCACCGCACCGTGGTACCCGGTGGGCAGGATGTCGGAGAGCATCGCGAGGTCGAGGATCTTCTCCATCGCCTGGTCCTTGTCCGGGAAGACGAGGGCGTTCCAGTCGGCGTAGGGCACGAGCACGTACTCGGCCTGCCCGCCGACCCAACCGCCCATGTCGACGTAGCCGTAGGCGCTGCCGGGCCGGTCGGGGTTGACGTTGAGACAGATCTCGGTGCGCCGCTTCTTGCAGTTGACGCAGCGGCCGCAGGAGATGTTGAACGGCACGGAGACGAGGTCGCCCTTCTTGACGAACTCCACGTCCCGGCCGACCTCGACGACCTCGCCGGTGATCTCGTGACCGAGGACGAGGTCGCTCGGCGCGGTCGTGCGGCCGCGGACCATGTGCTGGTCGGAGCCACAGATGTTGGTGGCGACCGTCTTGAGGATGACGCCGTGGTGCACCTGGCGTCCCACGTTCGCCGGGTTCACGCCCGGCCCGTCCTGCAGCTCGAAGGTCGGGTACTCGGTGTCGATGACCTCGACCTTGCCGGGTCCCTTGTAGGCGACTGCGCGGTTTCCTGCCATGTTCCTGCCCTTCTGTGCTGAGCCGGCCGCGGGCGCTACGTCGCGTCGGTGGAGCGGCCGGACGACGACGTCGTCGTCCCGCCACGCTACCCCACTGTGACGCGGCTCACGTAGACCTCTGGCTGCGCCGCCAGCCGCTGCCGCTGCGCTCGGCGTGGCCGCTCAGCTCGAGGCGCCCGACACCGGCGCGCACCTCCTGCTCGCTCAGCCCGGCCGCGCGCGCCAGGCTCGTGAGGGAGGCCCCCGACCTCGCCGGCAGCGCGTCGAGCACGCGGGCCCCGAGGGGGTCGAGCCCGTCGAGCAGCCCCGGCTGCACGGGCCGGTCCGGGGCGAGGTCCTCCCCGCTGGGGGCGAGCAGCTCGAGGACCTCCGCGGCGTCGGTGACGCAGACCGCGCCGCGCTCGCGCATGAGGCGGTGGCACCCGACCGAGGACATCGAGCCCACCGCCCCGGGCACGGCGGCGACCGGGCGCAGGAGGTCCTCGGCGTGGCGGGCCGTGTTGAGCGCCCCGGACCGCCACCCCGCCTCGACGACGACGCACACCCGCCCGAGTGCCGCGATGATCCGGTTGCGGTCGAGGAAGCGGTGGCGGCTGTGCGCGGACCCGGGCGCCGGCTCGGAGAGGACGACGCCGTCCTCCATGACCGCCTCGAGCAGGCGGGTGTTGCCCGCCGGGTAGAGGCGATCCACTCCCCCGGCGAGCACCGCCCACGTGACGCCGTCGCCACTGAGCGCGCCGCGGTGCGCGGCGGCGTCGATCCCGTAGGCGCCGCCCGAGACGACGACGACGCCCCGTTCGGTGAGCTCGATGGCCATCTGGGCGGCGAGGGTCTCCCCGTACCCGGTGCTCGCCCGCATCCCGACGATCGCGGCGGTGGGGCGCCGGTGGTCCAGGCGCCCGTTGCCCCGCAGCCACAGGGCCGCCGGTTCGCGGGCGCCGAGGTCGCCCAGCGGGGCGGGCCACTCGGCGTCGCCCGGCAGGAGGAGGCGACCGCCGAGAGCCTCAAGCACGGCGAGCTCGCGACGGATGTCGAGGTCCTCGAGGCGGGGGACCCACCGGGCCACGGCCTTGCCCCACTCGTCGGCGGTGACGCCGTCGTCGAGCCCGCCGGGCGGGACCGGTGAGCTCGCGTCCGAGCGCCGGACGTGGCAGAGCCACTCGAGCGCGGGGCCCGGGCCGAGGCGGGCACGGAGCACGCCGGCGACGGGGTCCCCCGGCTCGGCGACGCGGGTCCACGCGGCCGCGGCGAACCGGACGTCGGTGGTGTCGAAGGGCAGGTCAGGCACCGGTGCCTCCTCGGGTGCGCAAGCTCATGGCGGTCCCGACGTCGTCGAGGTCGGGGTGGGGACGCCCGGCGAGGTCGGCGAGCGTCCAGGCGATCTTGAGGACCCTGTCCATGCCGCGCAGGCTCAGGGTCCCGGAGTCGAGGGCGCGTTCGAGGACGGCCCGCGGGCGGGCACCCAGGCCCTGCTCCGGCGCGCGCAGCCAGGAACCGGGCACCTCGGCGTTGCTCTGCCACGGCGTGCCCGCCAGCCGCCGGCGCTGCACCTCGCGCGCCGCGGCGACCCGGGCGGAGACGACGTCGCTGCTCTCGCCCAGCGAGCCCAGCGCCGCGGAGGCACGGGTGACGGCGGGGACGTCGATCTGGAGGTCCACCCTGTCGAGCAGCGGGCCGGAGAGCCGGGCGAGGTAGCGGCGCCGTTCCAGCGGCGTGCACGTGCACGCCAGCCCCTTGCCGGTGGCCTTGCCGCACGGGCAGGGGTTGGCGGCGAGGACGAGCTGGAAGCGGGCGGGGTAGCGTGCGGCGCCGCGGGCACGGTGGACGACGATCTCCCCGTGCTCCAGCGGCTGACGCAGGGAGTCGAGCACCCGGCGGGCGAACTCCGGGGCCTCGTCGAGCAGGAGCACCCCGCGGTGGGCGCGGGAGGCGGCGCCGGGACGGGGCACCCCCGAGCCGCCCCCGACGATGGCCTGGGCGGTGGCCGTGTGGTGCGGGTCCTCGAAGGGCGGGCGGCGCAGCAGCCCCCCGCCGGCGTCGAAGGTGCCGGCCACCGAGTGGATCGCCGTCACCTCCAGGGCGTCGGCGTCCGCGAGGTCGGGCAGCAGGCCGGGCAGGCGCGCGGCGAGCATCGTCTTGCCGGCCCCGGGCGGCCCGACCATGAGGAGGTGGTGCCCACCGGCGGCCGCGACCTCGAGTGCGAAGCGGGCCTCGTCCTGCCCGATGACCTCGGCGAGGTCCGGCGGCGTGCGGGGTGCGGGCGGGGCGGGCACCGGCAGCGGCTCGGGCACCGGCACGCCCACGTCGGCGCCGTAGTCGCGGGCCAGCTCGGCCAGGTGCTGCACCCCGCGCACCCGGGCCCCGGGGACGAGCCTCGCCTCCGCGAGGTTCCCGGCCGGCACGACGACGTCGGGCCGGCCCGCGGCGACGGCGGCCGCCACCGCCGGCAGCACGCCCCGTACCGGGTGGACGCGCCCGTCCAGGCCCAGCTCACCGAGGTGGACGGCGCGCCCGGCCCGCTCCGCACCGGGCAGGCCGTCCGCCCCGAGGCAGGCGACGGCGACGGCGAGGTCGAAGGCGGAGCCGGCCTTGGGCAGCGAGGCCGGGGAGAGGTTGACGGTGCGCCGCCGCGCGTCCCAGGGCAGCGCGCACGAGGTCACCGCGGCCCGCACCCGCTCCCGGGCCTCGGACAAGGAGGCGTCCGGCAGGCCGACGAGGATGAAGGCGGGCAGCCCGCTCGCGGCGTGCGCCTCCACCTGGACGAGGTGCCCCTCGACCCCCACGAGCGCCACCGACCAGGTCCGCGCCAGGCCCACCTCAGCCCACCGCCCGCAGGTGCTCGACGAGCGCGGGGCGCCCGTGCCGGCGCAGGACGGCGACGACGTCGATGCGGACCTCGGCGGCGCGCGTGCCGTGCTCGCTCAGCCAGCGGCCGGCGAGCCGCCGCAGCCGCTCGAGCTTTGCCGCGCCCACCGCTTCGGCCGGGTGGCCGAAGCCGGTGCCGCTGCGGGTCTTGACCTCGACGAAGGCGATGGCGTCGGCACGCGGGTCCCGCGCGACGATGTCGATCTCGCCCTCGCGGCACCGCCAGTTGCGGTCGAGGATCTCGTAGCCGTCCGCGCGGAGCATCGCCGCTGCGATGCGCTCACCACGGGCGCCGAGCTCGTCCTTCGCGGCCACGGGGCACCACCTCCGCGACCAGCGTCACCGACGCCGCCCACGCCCCGCCGGGCCGGTCACCTCACCGGTGCACCGGCACGGCACGAGCCCGCCCTGTGGGGCAACGAGCTTAGGAGGGCAGGTTGAGCTCCGCTCGCGGCAGCTCCTCGACGTTGACGTCCTTGAAGGTGACCACCCGGACCGAGCGCACGAAGCGCGCGGAGCGGTAGACGTCCCACACCCACGCGTCCCCGAGGGTCAGCTCGAAGAACACCTCGCCTCCGGCGGAGCGCACCTGCAGGTCCACCTCGTTGGCGAGGTAGAAGCGGCGCTCGGTCTCCACGACGTAGGAGAAGAGCCCGACGACGTCCCGGTACTCGCGGTACAGGCCGAGCTCGAGATCGGCCTCGTAGTTCTCCAGGTCCTCAGCACTCACGTCCCCATCATGCCCCGGGAGCGGCACCGAGCGCCGCCCCGGCAGCGACCGGGACGGGCGTGGGCTGCGGCACAGCGGCCTCGACGGCTGCCTCCTGGGCGGTGGGCAGGCGCCACGAACGGCGGTGGAGCTCCGTGGGCCCCAGCTCGCGCAGGGCGGCGAGGTGCCCGGGGGCGGAGTAGCCCTTGTTCGCCTCCCACCCGTAGGCCGGGTGGTGCTCGGCGAGGTCGACCATGATCGCGTCGCGCTCGCACTTGGCGAGCACGCTCGCCCCCGCGATGACCGCGCAGCGCAGGTCGCCCTTGACCTGGGTCCGCACCGGCGGCACGTCGACCGGGTCCTCGAGCCCGCCGAAGAGGTCCTGCGGCGGGGTCAGCCAGTCGTGGATGCCGTCGAGGACGACGACGTCGGGCACCAGGCCCTGCGCCGCGAGGGTGGCCAGGGCCCGGGTGCCGGCGAGGCGCAGCGCGGCGATGATCCCCATCGAGTCGATCTCGTCCGGGCCCGCGTGCCCGACGGCGCTGCCCACCGACCAGCGGCGCACCGGCTCGCACAGGGCCTCGCGCGCGGCGGCCGTGAGGAGCTTGGAGTCACGCAGCCCGCGCGGCAGCCGGCCGGTGCTCGCGTCGACGAGGCAGACGCCCACACTGACGGGCCCGGCGAGGGCACCGCGCCCGACCTCGTCCATCCCGGCGACGAGCCGGTGGCCGGAGTCGAGCAGCTCGCGCTCGAGCTGCCGGGTGGGCGGGCGATTCACAGACACGCAGCCATCGTAGGCACCGGTCCGGTCAGGGCTCGGGGACCTCGGCGAAGGTGTCGCCGGGGGTGCGCAGCACGGTCCAGCTGTCGATCGGCCACAGGATGAGGACCGCGGTGCCGACGACGTTGCGCATCGGCACCGCTCCCCCGCCCGGCTCGCCCTGGTGGGAGCGGGAGTCCTGGGAGTTGGAGCGGTTGTCCCCCATGAGCCACAGGTGGTTCTCCGGCACCGTGACCGCGAACTCGCTCTCGCTCGGCGCGACACCGGGCTTGAGGTACGGCTCGTCGATGCCGACGCCGTTGACCATGATCCGGCCGTCCGCGTCGCAGCACTCGACGGTGTCCCCGCCCAGGCCGATGACCCGCTTGATGAGGTGCTCCCCGGCGTTCTGCGGCAGCAGCCCGACGAAGGTGAGCACCTCCTCCAGCCCCCGCTGCAGCTGGTTGCGGGTGTCGGCGGGCTGGTCGAGCCAGCCGCCGGGGTCGACGAAGACGACGACGTCCCCGCGGCTCACGTCCAGCGGCCCCGGCGCCAGCTTGCTCACGAGTACCCGGTCGCCGACCGCGAAGGTGTCCTCCATGGACCCGGACGGGATGAAGAAGGCCTGGACGAGGAAGGTCTTGATGAGCACCGACAGCACGAGGGCGCTGACGACGACGATCGCGGTCTCCCGCAGCCAGCCGCCCTTGCGGC
The DNA here is from genome assembly GCF_047302425.1 of Georgenia phoenicis. Lineage (NCBI taxonomy): Bacteria > Bacillati > Actinomycetota > Actinomycetes > Allobogoriellales > Allobogoriellaceae > Georgenia > Georgenia phoenicis. The sequence goes on from NZ_CP154855.1 coordinate 2,820,269, forward strand.
GCGGGGCCGCCTGCGCGTCCGGCTCGTCGGACCGCAGGTCCTCGCGGTCGCGGCGCCTGGTCCGCGCGTCGTCGTCGTTCGTCACGGCCTGGCGCTCTCCTGTCGGAAAAAGACTTCTGCCCGGCTCGACGAGCCGGGCAGAAGTGATGGTACGTCGCGAGTCAGCGCTTCTCGCGGATCTTGGCCTTCTTCCCCTGCAGGCCGCGCATGTAGTACAGCTTCGCGCGACGGACGGCGCCGCGGGAGACGACCTCGATCTTGTCGATCGACGGGGAGTGGACCGGGAAGGTGCGCTCGACGCCGACGCCGAAGCTCACCTTGCGGATGATGAAGGTCTCGCGGACCCCAGCGCCGGAGCGGGCCATGACGTATCCCTGGAAGATCTGGATACGGCTGCGGTTGCCCTCGACGACCTTGACGTGGACCTTGAGGGTGTCGCCCGCGCGGAAGTCGGGGATGTCGTCGCGCAGCGATACTGCGTCGACGTGGTCGAGGGTCTGCATGGTGGTGCCTTCCCGCTGGTGCCACAGGTCACCGGCGCTGTTCGTGGCAGCGGTCGCTGCCGGAGTCTTCTGGTGGTGGTCACGCCGCCCGGATGCGCCGGTCCCCTGAGGCAGACCGCGCGCCGTGGGCGCATGACCGGTCCATCTTGCCACAGCGCGTCAGCACGCCAAAACAGGTGTGCTCATCACCACGTCGTCGTTGGGGACCCCGCCGACGTCGTAGGTCCGCTTCCCGACGACGGCGAAGCCGCAGCGCTCGTAGAAGCGGCGCGCCCGTCGGTTGCCGGCGTTCGTCCCGAGCCACAGCTCGCGCGCCCCGCGGCGGGCGGCGGCCTCGGTCGCGGCGGCGACGAGCCGCCCGGCCAGCCCCCCGCCGTGGACGTCGGGGTGGACGTAGCACTTGCTCAACTCGGCGACGCCCTCGTGCTCCTCCCGGCCGGGCGCCGGGGAGTCGAGGACGACCATCGTGTACCCCAGCAGCGCCCCGGTCTCCTCGTCGACGGCCACGTGGAGGAGGCGCGCCGGGTCGGCGAGGTGGCGGGCGAAGGTGCCGGCGTCGAGCTGGGACGCGATGTGCGCGGCGATCGCCTCCGCACCGAGGGACGGCGGGCAGGCGAGCGGGAAGGTGAGGGCGGCCAGCGCGGCGAGGGCGGCGGCGTCGTCGGCGACGGCGGTGCGCACCTGGGCGCGGCGGGGGCCGGCCGGCCCGACGTACCAGCCGAGCCCCGCGAGAACGCGCCGGTCCTCGCGGTCCAGCGCCTCGGGCGCCAGGCGCGCGAGGAGGTCGGGGCGGCGGCCGGCGGTGCGCTCCAGCGCCCGGTCGCGGCGCCAGCGGGCGACCTTGGCGTGGTGCCCGGAGGTGAGGACCTCGGGGACGGGCAGGTCCCGCCACGCGGGCGGCTTGGTGTAGACGGGGTACTCGAGCAGGCCAGCGGCGCCGTGGGACTCCTCGACGAGCGACTCGGGGTTGCCGACGACGCCCGGCAGCAGCCGCGCGACGGCCTCGACGACGACGAGCGCCGCGACCTCGCCCCCGTTGAGGACGTAGTCACCGATGGACACCTCGCGGACGGTGACGCCGGGGCGGGTGGCGTAGTGCTCGGCGACCCGGGCGTCGATGCCCTCGTAGCGGCCGCAGGCGACGACGAGCCGCCGCACGCCCGCCAGCTCCTCGGCGGTGCGCTGGGTGAAGACCTCACCGGCCGGGCTCGGCACGAGCAGCACCGTGCCGCCGTCGTCGTCCTCCTCGCCGAGGACGTCGTCGAGGGCGGTGCCCCACACGTCGGGGCGCATGACCATGCCCGCTCCCCCGCCGAAGGGGGTGTCGTCGACGGTGCGGTGGCGGTCGGTGGTCCACGCGCGCAGGTCGTGGACGGCGAGGTCGAGGATCCCGCTCTGCCGCGCCTTGCCGACGAGCGAGAGCTCGAGCGGGGCGAGGTAGTCGGGGAAGATCGTCAGGACGTCGATGCGCATCTCAGGCCTCGTCGTCGCCGGCGAGCAGGCCGCGGGGCGGGTCGATGACGACGCGGCAGCCCGGGACGTCGACGACCGGCACGATCTCGCTGACGAAGGGCACGAGCGTGCGCTGCCCGCCCGTCTCAGTGAGGACGAGGAGGTCCTGCGCCGGCATGTGCTCGATCCCGGCGACCGTGCCGAGGTGGCGCCCGGTCGTGTCCTCCACCGGCAGGCCGACGAGCTCGTGGGGGTACCACGCGTCCTCCTCGGCCTCCTCCTCGGGGGCGGCGAGCAGGAGGGTGCCGCGCAGCGCCTCGGCGGCGGTGCGGTCGGGCGCCTCCTCGAAGCGCACGTACCACGAGCCCTGCCGCTGGCTGCTGGCGGCCACGGTGAGGGGACCCCGCTCGGACGGGTCGGTGGCGAACACCGTCCCGGGCGTCAGGCGGCCGGCGGGGTCGTCGGTCCGGACCTCCAGGCGAACCAGGCCGTGCAGGCCGTTGGGTGCGCCGATGCGGGCGACCACCAGCTCCATCTTCAGCTCTCCTCGGGGTAGAACGAGCGCGAGCCCTGGCTCACCGGTGGTGAACCAGGGCTCGCGCCGGTGGTCAGCGGTCGGTGTCGACGACGTCGACGCGGACCGGTCCGCGCGTGGACAGCGCGGAGACGACGGTGCGCAGGGCTCGCGCCGTGCGCCCCTGCCGGCCGATGACGCGGCCGAGGTCGTCGGGGTGCACCCGGACCTCGAGCAGCTCACCGCGACGCAGCGAACGGGAGGTGACGGTGACGTCGTCGGGGTTGTCGACGACGCCGCGCACCAGGTGCTCGAGGGCGTCAGCCAGCATTGGTCTCGTCGGCGGGCTCCTCGGCGGGCGCGTCCTCGGAGGGCTTCTCCTCGGCGGCCGAGGCGGCGGCCTCGGAGGCCTTGGCCTTGCGCTTCTCGGCCTCGTCCTCGGCGGCCTTGACGGCGGCGGCGCGAGCCTCGGCGGCGTCCTCGGCGCTGACGCCCTTGACGCGCAGGGTGCCCTCGGCGCCCGGCAGGCCCTTGAACTTCTGCCAGTCGCCGGTGACCTTGAGGAGCGCGGTGACCTGCTCGGTGGGCTGGGCGCCCACGGAGAGCCAGTACTGCGCACGCTCGGAGTCGATGTCGATGAGCGAGGGCTCCTCGGTCGGGTGGTACTTGCCGATCTCCTCGATCGCCCGACCGTCACGCTTCTTGCGGCCGTCCATGACGACGACGCGGTAGTACGGCGCGCGGATCTTGCCCATGCGCTTGAGACGGATCTTGACTGCCACTGTGGTGGTCACTCCTGGTTCATGTGGGGTGGGCCGACGCGTGGCCCCGGTGGGTTTCGGGGACGTGCCTGGCCCTGGACGCGGCTCCGACGGGTGAGAGGGGCCCACCGGTCCGAGTACAGCGGGTCATTCTGCCAGACCGGCGGGCCCATTCCCAAGCCTGCGTCCCTCCCGGGCGGGTGGGGCGTTGGTCACGCCCAGCGGAACACCTTCGCGGCCACCGGGAAGCCGACGACGCTCCACGCGGCGAGCACGACGAGCTCGCGCCACGGCAGGTCCCCGCCGAACCACGCGGTGGTCATCGCCTCGCTCGCCGCCCCCAGGGGCGTGAACGTCGCGATGGTCGCGAGGGTGTCGGGCATCTGCGAGATCGGCAGCCACAGGCCGGCGAAGAAGAGGAGCGGGAAGTACAGGAGCATCCCGATGCCCGACGCCGTCGACGCCTTCGGGGCCAGCCCGCCGACGACGAGGCCGATCGCGAACAGCGCGAGCGTCGCGAGGGCGAAGGCGGCGAGGACGACGAGCGGGCTCTCCGGCAGCGGGATTCCCAGCGTCGTCATCCCGCCGACGAGGGCGAGGACGACGGCGACGGCGAGCGCCGCACCGCTGACCGCGACGTGCGAGGCGAGGACCGCCCTCGGCCGCATCGGGGTGGTCGACAGGCGCCGGAAGATGCCGTGCTCTCGGTAGCCGGCGACGGTGGCCGGCAGCGTCGTGAGGGCGACGGTGGCGATCGCGGTGGCGAGGACGACCGGCCCCCACAGGTGGATGAGGGTGACGCCCTCGAGGCCCGGGACGTCCTCGACCTCGGTGCGCATCCCGGGGATCGCGTGCCCCATGCCGAGGAGGAGCACGGCGGGGAACGCGAGGGCGAAGAACACGCCTCCGGGGTCCCGGAGGAAGAGCCGTCCCTCGGTCCTCACGAGGGTGGCCAGCCCGCGGCGCCCCGAGGGCGCCCGGGTGGCGGTGGTGACAGCGGTGGCGCTCATGCGGGTACTCCTTCCGTGCTGGGTGAGCCGGTGACCTCGAGGAAGACGTCCTCGAGGGTGCGCCGGACGGTGGTGATGTCGTCGGGGACGACGTCGTGACGGGCGAGCTCGAGCACGACGGCGGGCAGCACCCGCCGCGTGCCCGTCACCTCGACCTCGCGACCGTGGGCGACGACGTCGGTCACCTCGGGCAGGGACCGCAGGAGGGCGGGGTCGACGGGCTCCGGCGTCGTCATCCGGAAGCTGCGCTGGTCGGTGCCGCCCGTCGCGAGCTCCGCCGGGGAGCCGTCGGCGACGACCCGCCCGCCGTCGATGACGACGACGCGGTCGCTGAGGTGCTCGGCCTCGTCCATGAAGTGGGTGACGAGGAGGATGGTGACGCCGCGCTGGCGCACCCGGTCGATGAGCGCCCAGGTGTCGCGGCGGGCCTGGGGGTCCAGGCCGGTGGTGAGCTCGTCGAGGATCGCGATGCGCGGGTTGCCGACGAGCGCGAGGGCGATGGACAGGCGCTGCTGCAGGCCCCCGGACAGCTTCTCGAAGCGCTTGTCGCGGTGCTCGGTGAGGCCGAGCATGTCGAGCAGCTCGGCGCCGTCGGCGGGCTCGGCGTAGAAGGAGGCGTAGAGCTCCACGGCCTCCGCGACGGTGATCTTCGGCGGCAGCTTGGCCTCCTGCAGCTGGATGCCGACGTGCTCGCGGACGAGCTCGGGGTGGCGCTGCGGGTCGACGCCGAGGACACGGATCTGCCCGCCGTCGGCGGTGCGCAGGCCGGCGACGGTCTCGACCGTCGTCGTCTTCCCGGCACCGTTGCGGCCAAGGACGGCGACGATCTCGCCGCGGTGGACGTCGAAGCTGACGTCGGCGACGGCGACCTTGTCGCCGTAGGTCTTGCGGAGGTGGCGGACCTCGATGACGGGTTCCATCTCATGACTCCGTTCGGGCGATAGGGGCACGGCGGACGAGCAGGGCGAAGGCAAGGCCTGCCGCGAGGACGAGGGCGGCGCCCACGAGGTAGGCGCTCCAGCCCGGCGCGTCGAAGGGGACGAAGGGTGCCTCCGTCCAGCTCGTCATGAACATGACGGCGAGGATCGGCGAGATGGTGAGGGGCAGCGCGAGGGTGCCCCACCAGCCGCCGAGCCGGTAGTAGGTGATGCCGACGAGAAGGCCGGTCAGGGTGCCGGAGAGGGCGAGGACCGTGTGGTCGACGAGGAGCGGGCCGAGGCCCGAGTCCCAGACGCCCGCGGTGTACTCGGGCCCCGGCTTGGCGTCGTGCTGCCACCCCATGCGGTCGTAGAGCACCCCCTCGAGAAGGAGGAGCCCGGCGCCCGTCACGGCGTGGAGCACGGAGCTGGTCACCGCGGCGACGAGCCCGCCGGTGAGGAAGGAGCGGCGGGTCATGCCGTTGGCCACGTGAGCGGTGAGGTACGTCGTCGCGACGATGACCGCGATGGAGAAGAGGAACCACACGAGCGGCCCGGTGCGGACGAACTGGAGGACCGACACGTTGACGGTCCCCACCCGGTCGACGATCACGATCGCCACCGCCGCCCCGACGGCGACGATCGCCCACAGCCACACCCACATGAGGACGTAGACCTGCAGGTGGTGCACGGTCGCGCGGACCCACTGGGGGCGGCTGGCGCTGACGCTGCCGCGCAGGCGCGGCGCTGAGGTGCCGGTGATCATCGGTGGTCCTCCTTCTCGGTGAGGGCGATGAACAGGTCCTCGATCGGCACGGCGCCGATCTCGAGGCCCGCGGCGCGGAAGCGGGCGAGGGCGCCGTCGTCGAGCCGGCCGACGACGGTGACCCGCTTCGTGGGGCCGAGCTCCTGCTCGCCGAGGACCCGCAGGCCGGCGGTGGCGGAGTCGACCTCGGCAGCGGGGCCGGTGACCGTGACCCCGTGGCTGCGGAGGGTGTCGGCCTCCTCGGCGACGAGCACCCGGCCGTGGTCGAGGACGACGACGTTCTCGAAGAGGCGCTCGACCTCCCCGATGAGGTGGCTGGAGAGGATGATCGTGCGCGGGTGCTCGACGTAGTCGGCGATGAGGAGGTCGTAGAAGCGGCGACGGGACGGGGCGTCCATGCCGAGGTAGACCTCGTCGAACATCGTCACCGGTGCGCGGGAGGCGAGCCCGATGACCGCACCGAAGGCGGAGCGCTGACCGCGGGAGAGCTTGCCCGGCTTCTTGCGCGGGTCGAGCTCGAAGGCGTCGAGGAGCTCCTCGGCGTAGGCCTGGTCCCACGTGGGCCGCGCGGAGGCGACGAGCTCGAGGGTGACCCTGAGCTTCTCCTCGGTGAGCACGTCCCCGCTCTCGCGGACGAGGCAGACGCTCTGCATGAGGCGCTCGTTCTCGAAGGGGTCGGCGCCGTCCACCCGCACGGCGCCGCTCGACGGCCGCCGCAGGGAGGCGATGGTCGAGAGCATGCTCGTCTTGCCCGAGCCGTTGCGGCCGAGCAGCCCGGTGATGGTGTTCGCGGGGAAGGTCACGGTCGCGGAGTCGACCGCCCGGGTGTCCTTGTAGTCGACCGTGAGGTCGCGCAGCTCGACGTCGAGGCCGCTCATGATCCGGCTCCCTTCTGCTCGATGTAGCGGACGAGCTCCGCCGGGCGGATGCCCAGCACGCGCGCCTCGTCGAGGACCGCGTCGAGGCGGTCGGTGAAGAAGGCGCCGCGGCGGTGCTCGCGCAGCCGCTCCCGGGCGCCGTCGGCGACGAACATGCCCACTCCTCGCTGCTTGTAGATGACGCCCTCGTCGACCAGCTGGGCGAACGCCTTGGCGGCGGTCGCCGGGTTGATCCGGTAGCTCGTGGCGAACTGGGTGGTGCTCATGACCTGGTCCCCCTCGGCCAGCGCGCCGTCGAGGATCTGGCGACGCAGGTGCTCGGCGATCTGCACGTAGATCGGCTCCGGTCCGTCGAACATCTCCCACCTCCTCGCCTCACTGGTTCATTACTCGACTAATGAACCATAGGACCGAGTCGGTGTCAACGGTTTCCTCGGCGGCCGGACGAGCCTCGGCGCCGACCGCAGGCGAGACCGACGAGCGCGGGCGTCGTGTCGCCCGCGCTCGCCACGGTCGCGTGCGCTCGTGCCGCTCGTGGCGCAGGCCCACCGCGCACCGTGGTCGGCGCTAACGGAGCCGGCCGGGGCTAGTAGGGCTGGCCGCGCAGGATGACGTGCTGCGGGCGGGTGAGGACGGTGACGTCCTCGCGCGGGTCGTCGGCGTAGACGACGACGTCCGCCGGGGCGCCCTCGTGAATCCCGGGCACGCCGAGCAGCTCGCGGCCTCGCCAGCTGGCGGCGGCGACGACGTCTGCCACCGGGACCCCGGCGCGGACGACCTCGGCGAGCTCCGCGGGCAGGGAGCCGTGCGCGATCGTGCCGCCGGCGTCGGAGCCCATGAGCAGCGGCACCCCGGCCTCGTGGAAGGCGCGGACCTGCTCGTAGCGGCGCTCGTGCATGGCGAGCATGCGTGCGGCGTAGACCGGGTACTTCGCGCCGGCCTGCTCGGCGAAGTCGGCGAAGTGGGCGACCTGGAGGAGGGTGGGCGTCACGGGGATGCGGCGGCGGGCGGCCTCGGCGATGTGGTCGGCCGTCATCCCGGTGCCGTGCTCGATGCCGTCGATGCCGGCCTCGAGGAGGTCGTCGACCACCTCGCGGGAGAAGGCGTGCGCGGTGACCTTGGCGCCGGCCTCGTGCGCGGCGGCGACCCCCTCGGCGAGGACGTCGGCCGGCCACAGCGGGCGCAGGTCGGAGTCGGCCCCCTCGGACCGGTCGATCCAGTCGGCGACGATCTTGACCCAGCCGTCCCCGTTGGCGGCCTCCTCGGCCATCGCCTGCGGGAGCTGGGCGACGTCGTCGAGCTCGCGCCCGTAGTGGCGCAGGTAGCGCTTGGGCCGCGCGAGGTGGTGCCCCGCGCGGATGAGCCGCGGCAGGTCGGCGCGCTCCTGCACCCACCGGTTGTCCTGCGGGGAGCCGGCGTCACGGACGAGGAGCGTGCCGGCCTCGCGGTCGGCCTTGGCCTGGACCTCGGCCTCCGCGACGCTCACCTCGCCCTCGGCCCCGAGCCCGATGTGGCAGTGGACGTCGACGAGCCCGGGCAGCACCCAGCCCTCGATGGTCCGGGCGGGGGCCGACGGCGGGTCGAGGGTGAGGCGGCCGTCGACGACCCAGCACTCGTCGAGCTCGGCGTGGTCGCCGACGACGATCGTCTCGGTCAGGTGCAGCGGCTCGCCCATCCCACTCCCGTCAGCGCAGGTACTTCTGCAGGTCCTCGAGGTCCGGCACGGCGTCCGCGGCACCGGCGGACCCGCCGCCCAGCCCGAAGGCGGAGCCGGAGGGCGCCGCGGGCTGCTCGGCGGCCTTGCGCAGCGCCTCGGCCTCCTGCCTGGCGCGCTTGGCGGGGTTGCCGGACTTGCCCTTCTTGCCCTTCTTCGGGGGCGGGGCCATGCGGCCCTTGGACTTCTTGCCGCCACCGGGCAGGCCGCCGGGGCCGAAACCGCCGGGGGGCAGCTTGCCGCCGGAGCGGGCCATCTGCCGCATCATCGTCTTCGCCTGGTCGAAGCGCTCCATGAGCTGGTTGATCTCGGTGACCGTGGTGCCCGAGCCGCGCGCGATGCGCGAGCGCCGCGAGCCGTTGATGATCTTGGGGTTCGCGCGCTCCTGGGGGGTCATCGAGCGCACCATCGCCTCGATGCGGTCGACCTCGCGCTCGTCGAAGTTCTCCAGGGCCTCGCGCATCTGGCCCGCGCCCGGGAGCATCCCGAGCATCTTCTTCATCGAGCCCATCTTCTTCAGCTGCTGCATCTGGTCCAGGAAGTCCTGCAGCGTGAAGTCCTCGCCGCCGGCGACCTTCGCGGCCATCCGCTCGGCCTCGTCCTGGTCGAAAGCGCGCTCGGCCTGCTCGATGAGCGTGAGGATGTCGCCCATGTCGAGGATGCGGGAGGCCATCCGGTCGGCGTGGAAGCGCTCGAAGTCCGTGAGCTTCTCACCGGTGGAGGCGAAGAGCACCGGCCGGCCGGTGACCTTGGCGACCGAGAGCGCCGCACCACCGCGGGCGTCGCCGTCGAGCTTGGTGAGGACGACGCCGGTGAAGTCGACGCCCTCCTGGAAGGCCTGCGCCGTCGCGACGGCGTCCTGGCCGATCATCGCGTCGAGGACGAAGAGCGTCTCGTCGGGCTGGACGGCGTCCTTGATCGCCGCGGCCTGCGCCATCATCTCGGCGTCCACGCCCAGACGGCCGGCGGTGTCGACGATGACGACGGAGTAGAGCTTGTCCTGCGCGTGGGCCAGGCCCGAGCGCGCCACCCCGATCGGGTCGCCGACGCCGTTACCTGGCTCGGGCGCCCACACCGGCACGCCGGCGCGCTCGCCGACGACCTGGAGCTGGGTGACCGCGTTGGGGCGCTGGAGGTCCGCGGCGACGAGCAGCGGGGTCTGGCCCTGGTCCTTGAGCCACTTCGCGAGCTTGCCCGCGAGGGTCGTCTTACCGGCGCCCTGGAGGCCGGCGAGCATGATGACGGTGGGCGGGCGCTTGGCGAAGCGCAGGTCCCGCGCCTGGCCGCCGAGGATCTCGACGAGCTCGGCGTTGACGATCTTGACGACCTGCTGGCCCGGGTTGAGCGCGGAGGAGACCTCGGCGCCCAGGGCCCGCTCCCGCACGGCCACGGTGAACTCCCGCACGACCGGCAGGGCGACGTCCGCCTCGAGGAGGGCGCGCCGGATCTCGGAGACGGTGGTGGTGATGTCCTGCTCGGACAGCCGTCCCTTGCCGCGCAGGTTGCGGAAGGTGGCTGTCAGGCGGTCGGAGAGGCTGGCGAACAAGGACGTTCCTCGTGCTCGTTGGGTCCGGTCAGGCTCCCAGGGTATCTGCCGGTGCCGACGCCGCGTGCCGCAGCTGCTCCCGGGCGCGGGCGGCGAGCTCCCCGACCAGCCGCGCCCGCCACGGCGTCCACGCCACCGGCCCGGCCGCGCTCGCGTCGGCCTCGGTGAGCAGGACGAGCAGCTCGAGGGTCGAGGCCCGGTGCCCGACGGCGGTGAGCAGCTCCGCGACGACGTCCGGGTCCGCGGGGTCCCGGGTGGTGGCGAGCGTGGCCAGCGTGAGGTGCTCACGCACGAGCAGCGTGACGGTGGCGGCCACCGGTGCGGGCAGCCCGAGCCGGGCGACGACGTCGCGCGCCCGCCGCTCCCCCTCCCGGGAGTGGTCCGCGGCGCCGTTGACCTTGCCGATGTCGTGCAGGAGGGCCGCGAGCAGCAGCGCCGTGCGGGTCTCCTCGCCGGCGCGCGGGGAGCGCTCGCGCAGCAGCTCCGCGACGTTGGCGGCGGTCTGGACGAGGTGCCGGTCGACGGTGTGCCGGTGCACCGGTGAGCGCTGGGGCCGGTTGCGCACGTCGGCCCACTCGGGGATCCACCCGGTGACCACGCCCGCGAGGTCCAGCGCCTCCCACACCGGGACCTGGGCGTCGCCGGAGGCGAGCAGTTCGAGGAGGTCCGCCCGGGCCTGCCGTGGCCACGGCACCGGTGGGGCCGGTGCGCGCTGCAGGCTGGTGACCGTCACCGGGGACAGCGGCAGCCCGGTCCGCGCCGCGGCGGCGGCCGCGCGCAGCGTCAGCCCGGGGTCGGTGGCGTCGGCGTCCGCGGCGAGGACGAGCTCGCCGTCGTGCTCCGCCAGTCCCGCGGCGACGGGACGCAGGCGCGGGGGGACGCGGCGGCCGCGCACGACCGTCGGTCCGCGCCACAGCGGCGGGGTGCGGCGCAGCGCCTGCCGGGCGCGGCGGACGGTGAGGTCGAGGGCGGCGGTGACGACGCGGGCGGCCTGGGCGAGCTCGGCGAGCAGCGCGTCCGGGCCGGCCAGCCCGAGCCGGGCGGCGACGTCGGGGGTGTCGGCACGCAGCAGGCGCGTCGTGCGGCGCCGCGTGACGACGGCGAGGGCGTCGCGCACGTCGAGGAGGAAGGAGGCGGCGTCGTCGAGCTCGCCGTGGGGCCGGTCGGCCAGCCACGTCGCCGCGAGCGCGCGGACGACGACGACGTCGCGCAGCCCGCCGCGGGCCTCCTTGAGGTCGGGCTCGACGAGGTAGGCGAGCTCGCCGTGCCGCTCCCCCCGCTCGCGCACGGAGCCGAGGAGCTCGGGCAGCCGGCGTCGGGCCGCGGCCCGCCAGTCGGCGAGCACGGCGCTGCGGGCGCGGGCGACGACGTCGGCGTCCCCGGCCACGTGCCGGACGTCGAGGAGGCCGACCGCGGAGACGAGGTCGTCGGAGGCGACCTGCCGGCAGCCGGCCAGGCTGCGGACCGCGTGGTCGACGTCGAGGTCGGCGTCCCACAGCGGGTACCACAGCGCCTGGGCGAGCGGGGCGACGGACGCGGCGTCGTGGTGGCGCCCGTCGTGGAGGAGGACGACGTCGAGGTCGCTCGTCGGTCCGGCGTCGCGGCGTCCCTGGGAGCCGACGACGGCGAGCGCGACCCCGCTCGCCGCCGTCGGGCCTGCGACACCCCACAGCTCGGCGAGGGCGCTGTCGACGAGGCCGGCGAGCTCGGCACGGTACCGGGTCCCGTCAGGGCGTGCGCTGCCCGCCCCGGTCGGGACCGGGGCGGGCAGCGGGAGGGCGAGCCGGGCCGCGCGCAGCCCGCCGACGAGCTGCGCGTGGCCCACCGTCAGACCGCGACGGCGCCGCGGTCGCCGGTCCGCACCCGCACGACCTCCTCGACCGGCGAGACCCAGACCTTGCCGTCGCCGATGCGCCCGGTCTGGGCGGCCTGGACGATCGCGCCGGTGACCACGGTGACGTCGTGGTCGTCGACGAGGATCTCGATGCGGACCTTCGGCACGAGGTCGACGGCGTACTCGGCGCCGCGGTAGACCTCGGTGTGCCCGTGCTGGCGGCCGTAGCCGCTGGCCTCGGAGACCGTCATGCCGCGCACCCCCACGCTCGTGAGCGCCTGCTTGACCTCGGTCAGCCGGTGCGGCTGGACGACTGCGGTGATGAGCTTCATGACCCGACCTTCTCTTCGCTGCTGACGGTGGTGGGAGCAGTCTCCCGCGGCGGCAGGGTGGCGGCGAGGCCGCTGCCCAGGCCCTCGTAGGCCGACTCGCCGTGGACGCTGGAGTCGATGCCGGTCGTCTCGACGTCCTCGGGCACCCGCCAGCCCAAGGTCGCCTTGAGGGCGAGGCCGATGACGAGGGTGACGACGGCGGACAGGGCCATCGCGACGACGGCGATGATGACCTGGACGGCGAGGAGGTTGAGACCGCCGCCGTAGAGGAGGCCGCCGTCGGTGGCCAGGAAGCCGATCATCACGGTGCCGACGAGGCCGCCGACGAGGTGGACGCCGACGACGTCGAGGGAGTCGTCGTAGCCGAAGCGGTACTTGAGGGAGACCGCGAGCGCGCACAGCCCACCGGCGAGGAGGCCGAGGACGATCGCGCCGACCGGGCTGAGGGCGCCGGCGGCCGGGGTGATGGCGACGAGGCCCGCGACGATGCCGGAGGCGGCACCGAGGGAGGTGGCGTGCCCGTCACGGAGCTTCTCGATGACGAGCCAGCCGATGATCGCGGCGGCGGCGCACGTCGTCGTGTTGACCCAGGCGAGGCCGGCGAGGCCGTCGGCGGCGTAGGCGGAGCCGGCGTTGAAGCCGAACCAGCCGAACCACAGCAGCGCCGCGCCGAGCATGACGAAGGGCAGGTTGTGGGGGCGGCTGGGGGTGCGCCCGAAGCCGCGGCGCTTGCCGACGACGATCGCGAGCACGAGGGCCGCGACACCGGCGTTGATGTGGACGACGGTGCCGCCGGCGAAGTCGATCGGCTCGGCGATGGAGGCGAAGGGGCCGTCACCGCTGAGGAGGCCCCCGCCCCAGACCATGTGGGCCATCGGGAAGTACGCCAGGGTGACCCACAGCCCGGTGAAGACCATCCACGTGCCGAACTTGACGCGCTCGGCGAGGGCGCCGCTGATGAGGGCGGTCGTGATGATGGCGAAGGTGACCTGGAAGCCGACGTCGACGATGACGGGCAGCCCGCCGTCGAGGACGAACTCCCCGGACTCGTCGAGGATCGCGCCGTCGAGGCCGAACATCTCGAAGGGGTTGGCGAAGATGCCGCCGATGCTCTCGCTGCCGTAGGACATCGACCAGCCCCACAGCACGTAGATGACGCCGATGACGCCCATCGCGCCGAAGGACATCATCATCATGTTGAGTACGGACTTGGACCGGGTCATACCGCCGTAGAACAGCGCCAGCCCGGGGGTCATGAGCAGCACGAGCGATGCTGAGACCAGCATCCACGCGGTGATGCCGCTGTCGAGCTCCATGGGTGGTCCTCTCGATCCCGGCTCCTTGCGGCCGGCTGGGACACACCCTGCTCGCACCATGTTTCAGGCACGCCGCGGCAATGTTGCGGTCACGTGACGTTGTGCGGCGTCGTGTGACAGCGGTGTTTCCACCGCCGTAACGCCAAGAGCCGGATCCCTCGGAGAGGGATCCGGCTCTCGGCGTTCGAGGAGGAGCGGCCGCTAGCTGAGCAGGGCGTCGACGAAGTCCTCGGGGACGAAGGGCGCGAGGTCGTCGGCGCCCTCCCCCAGGCCGACGAGCTTGACCGGGACGCCGAGCTCGCGCTGGACGGCGACGACGATGCCGCCCTTGGCGGTGCCGTCGAGCTTGGTGAGGACGATGCCGGTGACGTCGACGACCTCGGCGAAGACCTGCGCCTGGCGCAGGCCGTTCTGGCCGGTGGTGGCGTCCAGGACGAGGAGCACCTCGCTCACCGGCGCCTGTCGGGAGATCACGCGCTTGATCTTGCCGAGCTCGCCCATGAGGTCGGCCTTGTTCTGCAGGCGGCCGGCGGTGTCGACGAGCACGACGTCGGCGCCGGCGGTGCGTCCGGCCTGCACGGCGTCGAAGGCGACGGCGGCGGGGTCGGCCCCCTCCCGGTCCGAGCGGACCGTGGTGACGCCGACGCGCTCGCCCCAGGTCTGCAGCTGGTCGGCGGCGGCGGCGCGGAAGGTGTCGGCGGCACCGAGGACGACCTCGAGGTCCTCGGCGACGAGGACGCGGGCGAGCTTGCCGACCGTCGTCGTCTTGCCCGTCCCGTTGACGCCGACGACGAGGATCGTGGCCGGGTGGGGCTCGCCGTCGTCGCCCACGCCCTTGGCGGTGCGCAGGGAGCGGTCCATCGCGGGGTCGACGAGCGTGAGGAGCTCCTCGCGCAGGATGTCGCGCACGGAGGCGGCGTCCCTGGTGCCGAGCACCTGCACGCGGGTGCGCAGGCGGTCCATGAGCTCGGTCGTGGGGCCGATGCCGACGTCGGCGAGCAGGAGGGTCTCCTCGATCTCCTCCCAGTCCTCCTCGGTGAGGGACTCGCGGGAGAGGACCGCCAGGAGGGAGCGCCCGATGGTGCCCGAGCGGGACAGCCGCTCGCGCAGGCGCACCATCCGCCCGGCGACGGGCGCGGGCCGCTCGGTCTCGACGGCGGGCGGCTCCTCGACGAGGACGTCGCTGTCGTCCACGTCCGGCGGCAGCGTGTCGACGGGCGCGCTGCCGAGCGACTGCTCCGGCGGCAGCTGCGGCGGTCGGCGGCGGCTGCGCACACCCGCGGTGAGCGCGGCGACGCCGCCGGCGAGGACGACGAGGAAGACGGCGAGGACTGCCCAGAGCTGATCGGTCACAGCGAACCAGTCTGGACCACGCGGCGGTGGTGGGGCCACCGGGCAGGCGCGAGCAGGCTCACACCCACACGGCGCGCAGGGTCAGGCGCGCGCCTCGGAGGGCCGGCCGTCCCCGGCCTCGGGGAGCGAGGGGGCGTGCTCGCGGAGCTCACGCAGCCGCCCGGTGATCTCGTCGGCGCTCGTGTAGGCGTTGCCGGGCTCGCTCATGAGGTAGAGGGTGCCCAGGCCGCCGGCGGCCTCCTCGTCGACCTCGTCGGCCCAGGTGAAGTCCTCGCGGCGCCAGGCGCGCACGGTGTCCCGCAGCCAGGTGCGCCAGCCCTCCTCGGGGCGCTGGGCCATGAGGACGGCAGCAAAGATCCCCGCGGCGCACAGCACCGCGAGCGTGGTCACCAGGATCGCCCCCGTCATGGGCTCCATTATCACCCACGCGGGGGTGGTTTGTGCTAGTCGTCCACGGGCGTGGCTCAGACCCCGGCGCGCTCCTCCTCGGCGAGGCGCTGGCTGATGACCGTCGTGACGCCGTCGCCGCGCATGGTGACGCCGTAGAGCGCGTCGGCGATCTCCATCGTGCGCTTCTGGTGGGTGATGACGATGAGCTGGGAGTCCTCGCGCAGCTCGGTGAAGATCTCCAGCAGCCGGCCCAGGTTGGTGTCGTCGAGGGCCGCCTCGACCTCGTCCATGACGTAGAACGGGCTGGGGCGCGCCTTGAAGATCGCGACGAGGAGGGCGACGGCGGTGAGCGAGCGCTCCCCGCCGGACAGGAGCGAGAGCCGCTTGACCTTCTTGCCGGCGGGGCGGGCCTCGATCTCGATGCCCGTGGTGAGCATGTCCTCGGGGTCGGTGAGGACGAGCCGGCCCTCGCCGCCGGGGAAGAGGCGGGCGAAGACGTCGTCGAAGGCGGCGGCGGTGTCCGCGTAGGCCTCGGCGAAGACCCGCTCGACGCGCTCGTCGATCTCCCGGACGATCTCCATGAGGTCGGCGCGGGACTTCTTGAGGTCCGCGAGCTGCTCGGTGAGGAAGCGGTGGCGCTCGGCGAGCGCGGCGTGCTCCTCGAGGGCGAGCGGGTTGACCTTGCCGAGGCGGGCGAGGTCGCGCTCGGCGCGCTTGCGGCGCTTGTCCTGCTCCTCGCGCACGTAGGGCACCGGCTCGCGCGGCTCCTCCCCCTCGGGCACGACGACGGGCACCGGCTGGTGGGGCCCGTACTCCTCGACGAGCACCTCGGGGTCCAGGCCGAGCTCGCTCACCGCGCGCTCCTCGAGCTGGCTGATGCGCAGCCGCTGCTCGGCGCGGGCGACCTCGTCGCGGTGGACGGCGTCGGTGAGCCGGGCGAGCTCGGCGGTGGCCTGCTCCAGCTCGCCGCGCACCTGGGCGATCTCCGTCTCCCGGGCGCTGCGGGCCTCCTCGGCCTCCTCCCGGGCCGCGGCGGCGGCCTCGAGGGAGCGCTCGACGGCGGCCAGTGCCTGCTCGGCCCCGGCCCGGACGAGGGCGGCCGTCTCGGCCTGCCGGGCCCGGCGCTGCTCGCGCTCGGCGGCCTTGCGGCGCGCGACCCGCTCCGCCTCGGCGGCGCGCTCGAGGGAGGCGGCGCGCCCGGACAGCGCCCCGGCCCGCTCCTCGACGGTGCGCAGCGCGAGCCGCGCCTCGGTCTCCCGCGCCCGGGCGGCCCGGGCCTCCCCCGCGGCCCGGTCGCGCTCCGCGGTCGCGGCGGCGAGGTCCTCCTCGGTGCGCTCGGGCTCCTGCTGGGCGACCTCGAGGCGGGTGAGGAGCTCGGCGAGCTCACGCTCGTGCTCCTCCCCCTTGGCCACGAGCTCGGTGATGGCCGGGCGGATGCGCTCGGCCTCGGCCTCGGCGGAGCGGGCCGCGGAGCCGAGCCGGCCGAGCTGCTCGGCAACGCCGGCGAGGCGGGCGTCGGAGGCGTGGAGCGCGGCGAGCGTGGCGTCGACGGACTCCTGCGCGCGGGCGACGCGGTCACGGGCGGCGACGAGCCCGAAGCGTGCCTGCTCGGCGCGGGCGGTGGCGGCGTCGGCCTCGGCCACCGCCTCCTCGTGGGCGGCGTGCAGCTCGAGGACGCTCGGGCCGCTGCTGCTGCCGCCCGCGGCGCTGGCGCGGGACAGGACGTCGCCGTCGCGGGTGACGGCGACGACGTCGGCCGCGGCCACGGCGGCGCGCGCGGCGGCGAGGTCCTCGACGACGACGGCGCGGGCCAGGAGGGTGGCGACGGCGCCGGCGACCTCGCCGTCGGCGGTGACGACCTCGCGGGCCCAGCGCCCGCCTGCGGGTGCAGGGGCGTCGTCGTCGGGCTGGTCGGCGCCGGCGACGACGAGGCGCACCTGGCCGAGGTCCTCGTCGCGGGCGCGGCGGATGGCGTCGACGGCGACGTCGGTCGACTCGACGACGGCCGCGTCGGTGTGCGCGCCGAGGACGGCGGCGACGGCGGTCTCGTAGCCGTGCTCGACGCTCAGCGCGTCGGGCAGGGCGCCGCGCAGGCCGGCGAGGCGCTCGGCGGCGTCGAGCAGCGCGCCGGTGCCGTCCTTGCGGGCGAGGGACAGCTCGAGGGTGTCGCGGCGGGTCTGCCAGGTGCGCCGCTCGCCGTCGGCGGTGCGCTCCTCCTCGAGGAGCGCCGCGAGGGCGGCCTCGGCGGCGTCGAGCTCCTCGAGCGCCTCCTCGTGGGCCTCGTCCAGGCCCTCCTCGCCCTCCTCCTCGCCGGCGACCTGCTGCTCGAGGGCGGTGAACTCGGCCTGGGCGCGGCGCGTGCGCTCCTCGGCCTCGGCGAGGTTGGCGCGCAGGCGCCCGAGCTCGGCCTGAGCGGCCTCGGCGGCGCTGCGGCGGGCGGCGACCTGGCCGGTGAGCCGGGCCAGGCCCTCGCGGCGGTCGGCGACCCCGCGGTGGACGGCGGCCAGGGCCCGCTCGGCCTCGCGCTCGGCCTCCTCCAGGCGGGTGCGCTCGGCGACGACGGCGTCGCGCGCCGCCTTGGCGGCCTCGACCTCCGCGGCGAGCGCCTCCTCCTCCTCGCGGGCGCGGGCGGCGCGGGCGTCGAGCTCCTCGGGGTCGGTGCCGCGGTGCTCCTGCGCGGGGGCGCCGAGCAGACGGGTGCGCTCGGCGGCCAGGGAGTGCAGGCCGCGCAGGCGCTCCCGCAGCCCGGACAGCGAGTGCCACGTGTCGGTCGCCTCGCGCAGGAGCGGCGCGGCGGCCGCGGCCTCCCCCTCGAGGGCGGCCAGGCGGCTGCGGGCGGAGTCGGCGGCCGCCTCGACGGCGGTGCGCCGCTCCCGCAACGCCGTCTCGTCGGCGACCTCCCGCTGCAGGGTGGCGGTGAGCTGGACGAGGTCGTCGGCGAGCAGGCGGGCGCGCGAGTCGCGCAGGTCGGCCTGGATGGCCTGGGCGCGGCGGGCGACGTCGGCCTGCTTGGCGAGCGGGCCGAGCTGGCGGCGGATCTCGGTGGACAGGTCGGTGACGCGGTCGACGTTGGCCTTCATCGCCTCGAGCTTGCGCAGCGCCTTCTCCTTGCGGCGGCGGTGCTTGAGGACGCCGGCGGCCTCCTCGATGAAGCCGCGGCGCTCCTCCGGCCCGGCGGACAGGACGGCGTCGAGCTGGCCCTGGCCGACGATGACGTGCATCTCCCGGCCCATGCCGGTGTCGGAGAGCAGCTCCTGGATGTCGAGGAGCCGGCAGGACTCACCGTTGATCGCGTACTCCGAGCCACCGCCCCGGAAGAGCGTGCGGGAGATCGTCACCTCGGAGTAGTCGATGGGCAGCAGCCCGTCGGAGTTGTCGATGGTGAGGGAGACCTCGGCGCGGCCGAGCGGCGCGCGCGAGGAGGTGCCGGCGAAGATGACGTCGGACATCGAGCCGCCGCGCAGCGACTTGGCGCCCTGCTCGCCCATGACCCACGACAGGGCGTCGACGACGTTGGACTTGCCCGAGCCGTTGGGGCCGACGACGCAGGTGATCCCCGGCTCCAGGTGCAGGGTCGTCGCCGACGCGAAGGACTTGAACCCCCGCAGCGTCAGCGTCTTGAGATGCACGGGTGCAGCCTAACGGGCCGGGCCCCCACCCCCATGACGTCGAGAGCGGAGTTGTTCCGCGGAACAACTCCGCTCTCGGCGGGAGGAGGCGGTGCTAGAGCGCGGGGAACCAGAGGGAGATCTCGCGCTCGGCGGACTCCGGGGAGTCCGAGCCGTGGACGAGGTTCTGGATCACCTGGGTGTCCCACGCGCGGGCGAGGTCGCCGCGGATGGTGCCGGGGGCCGCCGTCGTCGGCTCGGTGGTGCCGGCGAGGGAGCGGAAGCCCTCGATGACGCGGTTGCCCTCGACGACGGCGGCGACGAGCGGGCCCGAGCCCATGAACTCGACGAGCGGCTCGAAGTGGGGACGCCCGCGGTGCTCGGCGTAGTGCTCGCCGAGGAGCTCGGCGTCGGCGCTGCGCATCTCGAGCGCGACGATGCGGTAGCCCTTGGCCTCGATGCGGCGCAGGACCTCCCCGACGAGGGCGCGCTGGACGCCGTCGGGCTTGATGAGGACGAGGGTGCGTTCGGTAGCAGTCACGCGACCGACCCTACCGGCCCGGCGCGTCGCCGCCCGTGCCGTGGAGCCGCTCGTACTCGCGCTCGGCGTCCTCGCGCTCGACTCGCTCGGCGTCGATCTGGCCGCCCACCCGCAGGGACACGAGCCACAGGACGGCGAAGACGCCGCCGATGCCGAACATCATCGGCACGACGAAGCCCGTGGCGATGAGCGCGAGCTGGAGCAGGGACCCGAGGACGTAGCCCACCGTCCCCCGGCGCACGAGCGCACCGGCGACGACCGCCCACACCGCGAGCGCCGCGCCACCGCCGAGCAGCGCGGGCACCGGCACGAGCCGCAGTCCGTAGGCGACGAGGCCGGCGAAGAGGACGACGAGCGCCTCGCTGAGGAGCAGCGTGGCCGTGAACAGGGCCCGCGCGCTCCGCCTGGGACGGCGGCTCACCGGCCCTCCTCCGCGTACTCCGCCACGAGCGGGATGACGTCGGCGATGGAGTCGACGACGCGGCTGGGGACGTAGGGGAAACGGTCGACCTGCTCGGGCCGGGTGGAGCCGGAGAGCACGAGGATCGTGCGCATGCCGGCCTCGAGGCCGGAGACGACGTCGGTGTCCATCCGGTCCCCGATCATCACGGTGGACTCCGAGTGCGCGTCGATCCGGTTGAGCGCGCTGCGCATCATCAGCGGGTTGGGCTTGCCGACGAAGTAGGGCTCGACGCCGGTGGCCCGGGTGATGAGCGCGGCCACCGCGCCTGTGGCGGGCAGCGTGCCCTCCTGGGACGGGCCGGAGGGGTCGGGGTTGGTCGCGATGAAGCGTGCCCCGGCCTCGATGAGCCGGATCGCCCGGGTGATCGCCTCGAAGGAGTACGTGCGTGTCTCCCCGAGGACGACGTAGTCGGGGTCGACGTCGGTCATCGTGTAGCCGATGTCGTGCAGGGCGGTGGTGAGCCCGGCTTCCCCGACGACGTAGGCGCTGCCCCCGCGCCGCTGGCCGTCGAGGAACTGGGCGGCGGCCATCGCCGAGGTCCAGATGGCGTCCTCGGGGATGTCGATGCCGCCGGCGCGCAGGCGGGCGCGCAGGTCACGCGGGGTGAAGATCGAGTTGTTCGTCAGGACGAGGAAGCGCCGCCCGGAGTCGATGAGGGCCTGGATGAACTCGGCGGCCCCGGGGATCGCCTGCTGCTCGTGGACGAGCACGCCGTCCATGTCGGTCAGCCAGCTCTCGACGGGCTTGTTCTCGGTCATGGCCCCTATCGTGCCCTACCGCCGGTCAGTGGCCGCGGTCGACCCACTCCTGCAGGTGCGGCTTCTCGGCCCCCACGGACGTCGCCTCCCCGTGGCCGGTGAGCACCTCGGTCGACTCCGGCAGGGTGAGGATGCGCTCGCGGATCGACTCGATGATCGTCGGGAAGTCGGAGTAGGAGCGGCCGGTGGCGCCGGGCCCGCCGTTGAAGAGCGTGTCCCCGGAGAACAGGACACCGCCCTCCCCCAGGTCGGGTGCGTAGAAGCACGTCGAGCCGGGCGAGTGGCCGGGGGTGTGCAGGGCGGTGAGCGTGACCCCTGCGACGGTGATCTCCTGCCCGTCGGTGATCTCCTCGTCCGCCGTCGTGCCGGGGTAGACCTGCTCCCACAGGACCGTGTCGGCCGGGTTGAGGTGGACCGGCGCGCCCACCTGCCCGGCGACCTCCCGCACGGCGCGGATGTGGTCGTCGTGGCCGTGGGTGAGCAGGACGGCGACGACGCGGCGGCCACCGACGGCCTGGACGACGGCGGCCGGGTCGTGCGCCGGGTCGATGACGACGCACTCGGCGTCGTCCCCGACGATCCACACGTTGTTGTCGACGTCCCAGGTCCCGCCGTCGAGCGAGAAGGTGCCGCTCGTGACGAGGTTCTCGACGCGGGCGCGGCCGGTGCTGTCGGTGCGGGTGGTCATCGGGTTGCTCCTGTCGGGTCGGTGGACGACGCGGATAAGTCGGCTGTCGGCGGTAAGTGCACTGTCGGCGGTAGGTCTGCTGTCGGCGGTGGGGGCTCGTCAGGTCGCTGGGGGGTCGTTGATCTCGACGACGGAGCGCAGCACCTTGCCGGCGGTCATCTTGTCGAACGCGGGCTCGACGTCGCCGAGGCCGATGCGCTCGGTGACGAAGCCGTCGAGGTCGAGGCGGCCCAGGCGGTACTGGTCGACGAGCATGGGGAAGTCGCGCGAGGGCAGGGTGTCGCCGTACCAGGCGGACTTGATGGCCCCGCCGCGCCCGAAGACCTGGTCGAGCGGGATCTCCCAGGTCGTGCCCGGGTCGGGCACGCCGACGAGGACGACGCGGCCGGCGAGGTCGCGCGCCTCGAAGGCCTGGGCGAAGGTGGCGGCCACGCCGACAGCGTCGACGACGACGTCCGCGCCGAAGCCGCCCGTGTGCGCGCGGATCGCCTCGACCGGGTCCTCGTCACGGGAGTTGACGGTGTGGGTGGCGCCGAAGCGGCGCGCGGTGGCGAGCTTCTCGTCGTCGAGGTCGACGGCGATGATCGTCGTCGCCCCGGCGAGCACTGCCCCGGCGATCGCGGCGGTGCCGACGCCGCCGCAGCCGATGACGGCCACGGACTCCCCGCGCTGGACCGCGCCGGTGTTGATGACGGCACCGATGCCGGCCATGACGCCGCAGCCGAGCAGGCCGAGGGCGGCGTACTGCTCGGGGGCGATGTCGCCCTCGATCCTCGTGCACTGCCCGGTGGCGACGAGGGTCTTCTCGGCGAAGGCGCCGATGCCGAGCGCCGGGGTGAGCTCGGTGCCGTCCTGGAGGGTCATCCTCTGCCGCGCGTTGTGGGTGGCGAAGCAGTACCAGGGCTGGCCCTTGCGGCACGCGCGGCACTGCCCGCACACGGCGCGCCAGTTGAGGATGACCCGGTCGCCGACGGCGATCTCGGTGACCCCCTCACCGACGGCGGAGACGACGCCGGAGGCCTCGTGGCCGAGGAGGAAGGGGAAGTCGTCGCTCACGCCGCCGACCTTGTAGTGGAGGTCGGTCTGGCACACCCCGCAGGTGACGACGTCCACGAGCGCCTCCCCCGGCCCGGGGTCGGGGACGAGGATGGTCTCGACGGTGGCGGGCTCGCTCCTTCCCTTGACGACGACGGCCTTGACCTCGTGCATGGGGCAGTTCCCTTCGGGCGACGGTGCGAGTGGGGTGCCCTGCCACCATAACCACGTCCCCGCGGACCGGCCCGGCTACGCCTCCCCGAAGCCGTCGTCGACGACCTGGGCGACGGCGTCGAGCACGTGCTCGGCCTGCGGGCCGCTCGCCCGCACCGTCATGAGTGCACCGCCCGGCAGGCCGAGGCCGATGAGCGCGAGGACGCTGGCGGCGTCGACCCCGTTGACCTCGACGTGGGCGTCGAAGCCGGAGACGAGGCGGGCGAGCTGGGCGGCGGGGCGGGCGTGCAGCCCCAGCGGGTTGCGCAGCTCCAGCTCCCGCTCGAGCACCTCGCCCCCGAGGCGCTCCTCCGGCCGGCCGCCCTGGGCCCGGGCGAAGGACAGCGCCGCCTCCTCCGCGGCGCGGCGGACCCCCTCGGCGTCGGCCCCCCCCTGAGCGGCGACGGCCGCGGCGACCGTGCCCTCGACGAGCGGCGCGTCGGCCAGCAGCACCCGCTCGTCCTCGACCATCTCGAGGACCGACTCGGCGGTCATCGTCGCCGAGCCGAGGTCGGTGAGGACGACGACGCCGTCCTCACCGTCGGCGGTCAGCTCCCCGACCGCCGTGAGGAGCTTGTCGAAGCTCGTGCCGATGCGGCCGTCGTCGGTGCCCCCGGCCGGCCGCAGACGCACGTCCGGCGCCATCTGCGCGGCGACCTCGCACACCCCCTGCGCGAGCTGCGCGGAGTGGGAGACGACGACGATCGCCGTCGTCACGGCACGGCCCCCGCATCCCCGCCGGCGGCGTCCGCCGCGGCGCGCAGGATGAGGGCGCTGGACTGGGCGCCCGGGTCGCGGTGACCGGCCGAGCGCTCCCCGAGGTAGCTGGCCCGGCCCTTGCGGGCGACCATCGGCTCGGTGGCCTCGGCGCCGGCCGCGGCGGCGTCGGCGGCGGCCTCGAGGGCGGCGCGGGCGCCGCCGCCGCCGGTGGCCACCCCGCGGGCGGCCTCGGCGGCCGGCGCGAGGGCGTCGACCATCGTCTTGTCCCCCGCCTCGGCCTTGCCGCGGGCGGTGACGCCCTCGACGGCGGCGGTGAGGAGCGCGGCGACCCCCTCGGCGTCCACCGGGCCGTCCCCCGCCGCGGTGGCGGCGCGGAGGAAGGCCGTGCCGTACAGCGGGCCGGCGGCGCCCCCGACGGTGGACATCAGGGTGGTGGCGATGAGCTTGAGCGCCGCCTGCGGGGTCTCGAGCGACGCCTCGGCGAGCTTGGCGGCCACGGCGGTGAAGCCCCGGTCGAGGTTGTCCCCGTGGTCACCGTCCCCGATGGCGCGGTCGAGCTCCATGAGCGCGATGCGGTTCTCGGAGATCACGCGCTGGGCGGTCTCGGCCCAGCGCAGCACCCAGGCGGTGTCGAGCGTGTCGTTCATGCGGTCCTCACATTCCCTGACGCAGTGCCACTGTGTGGGCAGGAGCGTCCCACAGCGCGATGAGCTCCTCGTCCAGCGGCATGACGCTGATGCTCGCGCCCGCCATGTCGAGGGAGGTGACGTAGCTGCCCACGAGCGAGCGTGCCACGGTCGCCCCGCGCTCCTCCAGGCGGCGGCGGGCCGCGCCGTAGAGCACGTACAGCTCGAGTGCCGGGGTCGCGCCCATGCCGTTGACGAGGAGGAGGACCTCGCGCCCGGACACGTCGCCGAGGTCGGCGAGCACGGCCTCGAGGAGGAGGTCGGCGGTCTCGTCCGCGGAGGCGGCCTTGACGCGCTTGCGGCCCGGCTCGCCGTGGATGCCGATGCCGAGCTCGACCTCGTCGTCCTCGAGGTCGAAGGAGGGGCGGCCCGCAGCGGGGACGGTGGGCGCGTGGAGGGCGATGCCCATGGTGCGCACCGCGGCGGCGGTGCGCTCGGCGACGGCGACGACGGCGTCGAGGTCGTCACCGCGCTCGGCCGCCGCCCCGGCGATCTTCTCGACGACGAGGGTGCCGGCCACGCCGCGGCGCCCGGCCGTCCACGTCGAGTCCTCGACGGCGACGTCGTCCGCGACGAGGACGCTGCGCACCGCCATCCCCTCGGCCGCGCCGAGCTCGGCGGCGACCTCGAAGTTGAGGACGTCGCCGGTGTAGTTCTTGACGATCTGGATGACCCCGGCGCCGCCGTCGGCGGCCTGCATGGCGGCGAGGATCGGCTCGGGGCTCGGTGAGGTGAAGACGGCCCCGGGCACGGCGGCGTCGAGCATGCCGGCCCCGACGAAGCCGGCGTGGAGCGGCTCGTGGCCGCTGCCGCCACCGGAGACGAGCCCGACCTTCCCGCTGACGGCGCCCCCGGCGCGGGAGACGAAGAGCGGGTCGGTGCTGGCGGTGAGGATGTCGGCGTGCGCGGCCACGAGGCCGGCGACCGACTCGGTGACGACGTCACCGGGGTCGTTGATGAGCTTCTTCACTGCGGTCTCCCTCGTCGTCGTGGGGCGGCGCGCACTGCCGCGCCGCGGCAGTGGCCGCCTCCCGGCGGGCTGACGCAGGCCGGTGAGGACCTCCGCCTCACCACACCGTACTCGGCCGGTGCGACACGAGCCGCTGGTTCCGCGCACGAGCGCAGGGCGGCCGGGGTGCGGCCGCCCTGCGCAGCGGGTTCAGCGTCGCCGGCCGACGAGGAGCAGGTACTCCCAGCCCATGGAGAACCCGCCGCCGTCGCGGCGGCCGAAGCGGTCCGCGACGCCGGTGAGGGCAGCGTCGAGCCCGGCCAGGGCCTCGGCGTCGTCGGCGTGGGACCTGTAGAGCGCGACGGTCGGGCCGTACCTCGTGGCGAAGAAGTCCCGGAAGTCCTCCGGCCCGGTGAACCGGTCGACCGTGAGCGTGCGGCGCTCGGCGGTGCGGACCTCGACCCGGTCCCCGAGGATCTCGCGCAGGTGCCCCTTGTCGCGCCAGCGCGGCGCCGGCTGCGCGCCCGGGGGCGGGGTCGGCGCGTAGGGCCGGACGGCGGCGAAGAGCTGGCCGATGAAGCCCTCGGGGGTCCACGCGGTGAGCGCGACCGTCCCGCCGGGCCGGCAGACGCGGACGAGCTCGTCCGCCGCCCGCTCGTGGTGCGGGGCGAACATGACCCCGACGCAGGAGGTGACGACGTCGAAGGAGGCGTCGGGGAAGGGCAGGTCCTCGGCGTCGGCCTCGACCCACTCGACGGTGGCGCCGACCTGCCGGGCACGTGCGGCGCCTGCCTCGAGGAGCGCCGGGGTGAGGTCGGCGGCGACCACCTGCGCGCCGCTGAGCGCGGCGCGGACGGCGACGTTCCCGGACCCGGCGGCGACGTCGAGGACGGCCTGGCCGGGTCCCACCCCGGCCTCCGCGACGAGCTCGGCGCCGAGGGCGGGGATGACCTCCTCCGCGACGGACGGGTAGTCACCCAGCGCCCACATGGCGCGGTGCCGGGCCTTGAGGTCCCGGTCGGCGGCGGTCCCGGGACCGGCGCTGGTGACGGTGGACTGTGTCATGGCGAACCCCTTTCTCGTTGGCTGGTTCGCCTCCAGGGTCCGGCGGGCCGCGGGCGCGCCTCCAGTGTCATCTGTGTAGCGGCGGAGGTACTGGATCTGTACTTGTCGCGGGGCGGCGGGCGGGCGTGTACTTGTCACCGGAGGCTGCGATGACGAGCTACGGCCAGTTCTGTCCCGTCGCCAAGGCGATGGAGATCCTCGACGAGAGGTGGACGCTCCTCGTCGTGCGGGAGATGCTCTCCGGCAGCCGCCACTTCAACGAGCTGCGCCGCGGTGTTCCGCGCATGTCGCCCGCGCTGCTGTCCAAGCGGCTGCGGACCCTCGAGCGCGCGGGCCTGGTGCGGCGCGAGGGTACGCGCGGCAAGGTCGGCTACACGCTCACCGAGGCGGGCCGCGACCTCGAGGGGGTGGTGACCTCCCTCGGGGTCTGGAGCCTGCGGTGGATCGGCGACCTCGGCGAGGAGGACCTCGACCCGCACCTGCTGTTCTGGGACATGCGCCGGACCATCCCCGTCGCGGCGTGGCCGCGTACCCGCACGGTGCTCGCCTTCCACCTCACCGACCTGCCGCCGCGCGACGCCGCCTGGTGGCTCGTCGTCGCCGGCGACGAGGTCGACGTGTGCGACTACGACCCGGGCTACGACGTCACCGTCGACGTCGAGACCACCCTGCGCACGCTCGTCGAGCTGTGGCGCGCCGACACGACGTGGGAGCGCGCGCTCGGCTCGGGCGCCGTGCGGCTCACCGGGCCGAGCGAGGCCCGGCGGGCCGTGCCAGGGTGGCTGGGCCGGATGAGTCTCGCCGACCTCGCCCACGCGTAGCGGTCAGCCGCCGCGCCGCAGGAGCTGGCGCGCCTCCCCGACGAGGACGACCGAGCCGGTGACGAGGACGGCCCCGCCCGGCTCGCCGCCGTACTCCGCGCGGGCCGCCGCGAGGTCGATGGCCTCGTCGATCCGGTCGGTGACGTGGACGCGGTCGGCGTCGAAGATGTCCCGCGCCAGCTCGGCGAGGTCCTCGACGTCGTGCGCCCGGCTCGTCCCCGCCCGGGTGACGACGATCTCGGTGAGCATCGGCTCGAGCCCCGAGAGGATCGCCTCGGCGTCCTTGTCGGCCATGACGCCGACGACGCCCACCACGCGCCGCAGGTCGAAGGCCTCCTCCAGGGCGGTGCGCAGCACCTCGACCCCGGCGGGGTTGTGCGCAGCGTCGACGAGGACGGTGGGGCTCGTGCGGACGAGCTCGAGGCGGCCGGGCGAGTCGACGGAGGCGAGGGCGTGCTCGACGACCTCCCCGCTCAGCGACCCGCCGCCGAAGAAGGCCTCGACGGCGGTGACCGCGAGCAGCGCGTTGTGCGCCTGGTGGGCGCCGTGGAGCGGGAGGAAGACGTCGGTGTAGGTCGCGGCCGGGGTGCGCAGGACGAGCATCTGCCCGCCGACGGCGAGCTGGCGGTCGACGACCTCCATGTCCTGCTCGTCGACGACGAGACGGGCGCCCAGCGCGTGAACGGCGTCGGCGATGACGGGCACGACGTCGTCGTGCTGGGCGGCGCTCACCACCGTGGAGCCGGGCGTGAGGATGCCGACCTTCTCCCCCGCGATCTCCTCCAGGGTGTGCCCGAGCCACTGCTCGTGGTCCCGGGAGATCGGGGTGAGGATCTCGACGGTGCCGTCGGCGACGTTCGTCGCGTCCCAGCGCCCGCCCATGCCCGTCTCGACGACGACGACGTCGACGGGTGCGTCGGCGAAGGCCGCGTAGCCCATGACGACGAAGACCTCGAAGAAGCTCAGCCGCGGCCCACCCTCGGCGCGGGAGCGCTCGTCGACCATCTCGACGTACGGGGCGACGTCCTCCCACGTCCGCACGAAGGCCTCGGGGCTGATCGGCTCGCCGTCGATCGCGATGCGCTCGCGCACGGTCGACAGGTGCGGGGAGGTGAATCGCCCCGTGCGCAGGCCGCGCTCGCGCAGCAGCCGCTCGACGATCCGCGCCGTCGACGTCTTGCCGTTGGTCCCGGCGATGTGGATGACCGGGTAGGCGCGCTGCGGCTCGCCGAGGAGGTCGAGGACGGCCCGCACCCGCTCGAGGCTGGGCTGGACGTCGTGCTCGGGGGCCCTGGTGAGGATCTCGGTGTAGATCCGGTGGACCTCCGTCTCGGCCTGGGCGCGGGCGACCGGGTCGACGACGGGGCTCGGGTCGGAGGAGGCGAGGACGTCGTCGACGACCGTCGGGTCGGGGCCGCTGAACAGGCCGGAGGCGACGAGCTCCTGGGCGGCGCGGTCGTGCTCGGCCTGCGCCTCCTCCGCGGCGTCCGCGGCCTCGTCGGGGCTGTCGGTCTCGAAGTAGTCGGTCACGGCTGCACGACCTCCAGGCGGACGGCGATCTCGTCGGTGGGGCTGACGTCGACGGTGAGGGAGACCGCGAGGGTCTCCTCGGTGACGAGGTCGGCGTGGTTCTCGATCCAGCGGGCGTAGCGTCCGGGAACGTCGACGGCGAGGGCGATGCGGTCGGTGACGTGCAGGCCGGCGGCCTTGCGCTCGTCCTGGACGCGGCGCACGACGTCGCGGGCGACGCCCTCGGCGAGGAGCTCGTCGTCCAGGGCGGTGTCGAGGACGACGAAGCCGCCGCCGTCGAGCACGCCCGCGGCACGCTCGTCGCCCGGACGGTCCTCGACCTCCGTCGTCAGCGTGTACTCCTGCTCCTCCAGGGCGATGCCGTCGACGACGACGCCGCCGTCGACCTGCTCCCAGGCGCCCGAGCGGGCGGCCTTGATGACGCGCTGGACGTCCTTGCCGAGGCGGGGGCCGGCGGCGCGGGCGTTGACGGTGAGCTTGGTGTAGACGCCGTACTCCTGGGCGGCGTCGTCGGCGAGCGAGCGCAGCTCGACGGCCTTGACGTTGACCTCGTCGGCGATGAGCCGGGTGAAGGGCTCGAGCGCCGCCGGCTCGTCGGTGACGACCTGGAGGGTGCGCAGCGGCTGGCGCACCCGCAGGGAGCCGGCCTTGCGCAGGCCCAGGGTGGTGGAGACGACGTCGCGCACGCGGTCCATGGTGGCGACGAGCTCGTCGGCGGCGAAGGCGTCGTCGAGGACTGGCCAGTCGGTGAGGTGGACGCTGCGCCCACCGGTGAGCCCGCGCCACACCTCCTCGGTGACGAGCGGCGCGAGCGGCGCCATGACGCGCATGAGGACCTCGAGCGCGGTGTGCAGGGTGTTGAACGCATCGGTGTCCTCCGCCCAGAAGCGGTCGCGGGAGGTACGCACGTACCAGTTGGTGAGGACGTCGAGGTGCTCGCGCACGGCCTGGCAGGCGCCGGGCACGTCGTAGGCCTCGAGCATGGTGCGCACGTCGGCGGCCAGCGTGCGGGTGCGGGCGAGGAGGTAGCGGTCCATGACCGGCAGGCCGGCCGCCTCCTCGGGGGTGACCTCGCGGCCCACGATGCCCTGGCCGCCGTTGGCGGCGCCGGCGTACAGGGACAGGAAGTACCACGTGTTCCACACCGGCAGCAGCACCTGGCGGACGTTCTCCCGGATGCCCTCCTCGGTGACGACGAGGTTGCCGCCGCGCAGGATCGGGGAGGCCATGAGGAACCAGCGCATCGCGTCCGAGCCGTCGCGGTCGAAGACCTCGTTGACGTCGGGGTAGTTGCGCAGCGACTTGCTCATCTTGCGGCCGTCGGAGCCCAGGACGATGCCGTGGGAGACCGACGTCGTGAACGCGGGGCGGTCGAAGAGGGCGGTCGCCAGGACGTGGAGGGTGTAGAACCAGCCGCGGGTCTGGCCGATGTACTCGACGATGAAGTCGCCCGGGTAGTGGTGCTCGAACCACTCGCGGTTCTCGAAGGGGTAGTGCACCTGGGCGTAGGGCATCGAGCCGGAGTCGAACCACACGTCGAGGACGTCGGGGATGCGGCGCATCGTCGACCGGCCGGTCGGGTCGTCCGGGTTGGGGCGGGTGAGCTCGTCGATGAAGGGGCGGTGGAGGTTGGGCTCGCCGTCGCGGCCCACCGGCAGGCGCCCGAAGTCGGCCTCGAGCTCGGCGAAGGAGCCGTAGACGTCGATGCGCGGGTACTCGGGGTTGTCGGAGACCCACACCGGGATCGGGGTGCCCCAGTAGCGGTTGCGGGAGATCGACCAGTCGCGCGCGCCGGCGAGCCAGTTGCCGAACTGGCCGTCCTTGATGTGGTCGGGCACCCAGGTGATCTGCTGGTTGAGCTCGACCATCCGGTCGCGGAACTCGGTGACGCGCACGAACCAGCTCGTCACCGCCTTGTAGATGAGCGGCTGGCGGCAGCGCCAGCAGTGCGGGTAGGAGTGGTCGTAGGTCTCCTGGCGCACCAGGACGGGCCGCTCGGCCTCGGGCCGGCGCCCGATCGGGCCCGTGGCGTTCTTGAGGTCGGCGATGATCGCACGGTTGGCCTCGAGGACCTGCGTGCCGGCGTAGTCGGCGACCTCGGAGGTGAAGCGGCCGCCGTCGTCGACGGGGACGACGGTGCCGATGCCGGCGGCGGCGGACACGGCCATGTCGTCCTCACCGAAGGCGGGGGCCTGGTGGACGATCCCGGTGCCGTCGTCGGTGGAGACGTAGTCGGCGGTGAGGATCGTCCACACGTTCTCGCCCAGGCCCTCGCGGCCGACGAAGTAGTCGAAGACGGGCGCGTAGCGGCGCCCGGCCAGCTCGCGTCCCGTCGTCGTCGCGACGACCTGCGGCTCCTCACCGAGCTCGCGGGCGTAGGCGCCCACGCGGGCCGCCGCGAGGAGAACCTTCTCCCCCGCGAGCGCCCCCTCGGAGGGGACGACGGTGACGTACTCGACGTCCGGGCCGACGGCGAGGGACAGGTTGGAGGGCAGCGTCCAGGGGGTGGTCGTCCAGATGAGGGCGAGCTCGCCGCTCTCCAGGCGCAGCCCCACCGTGACCGCCGGGTCCTGGCGCATCTGGTAGACGTCGTCGTCCATGCGCAGCTCGTGGTTGGACAGCGGGGTCTGGTCGTTCCAGCAGTAGGGCAGCACGCGGTAGCCCTCGTAGGCCAGGCCCTTGTCGTAGAGCTGCTTGAAGGCCCAGATGACCGACTCCATGTAGGAGGAGTCGAGGGTCTTGTAGTCGTTGTCGAAGTCCACCCAGCGTGCCTGACGGGTGACGTACTCGCGCCACTCGCCGGTGTAGCGCAGGACGGAGTCCTCGCAGGCCTTGTTGAAGGCCTCGATGCCCATCTCCTCGATCTCGGACTTGTCCGTGATCCCCAGGGTGCGCTCGGCCTCGAGCTCGGCGGGCAGGCCGTGGGTGTCCCAGCCGAAGCGGCGCTCCACCCGGCGCCCGAGCTGGGTCTGGAAGCGGCCGACGACGTCCTTGACGTAGCCGGTGAGGAGGTGGCCGTAGTGGGGCAGGCCGTTGGCGAAGGGCGGGCCGTCGTAGAAGACGAACTCGTTGCTCCCGTCCTCGCCGGCGGGCCGGTTGTCGATCGACGCCTGGAAGGTGCCGTCGGCCGCCCAGTGGGCGAGCACCTGCTGCTCGAGCTCCGGGAACCGCGGGGAGGCCGGGACCTCGCCGCCGGTCTGGTGGCGCGGGTAGCGGGGGGTGGTGGCCATGGTGGTGGTGCTCCTCGTCGTCGTTCGCGTCGCTGCGAGGACGACGACGTACCCGCCCTGGCGGGTCCGCTGCCGCGGTACCACCTCGCTTGCCACCGGGTCCTCGGCCGCAGCCACGGCCCGGGGCCACTCTCGCGCGGGGGTGACGGTCCGCAACCGGCCGGTTCTACTGGGAGCCGGGGCTCCGTTCTTCCGGCGGCTCACCGGTGATGGCCGGGTCGATGCCTGTGCCCGGAAGTGTAGCCGCTCGCAGCGGCCCTGCGGTGAGGCGGGTGGCACATGGGGAGTTCTCCCTATGCGCTGCGCTGTCCCTCGCGGGCGGCGCTCGCCATGATGGTCCCCGGCAGACGTGCACCGGGCACGTCACCGGCGAGAGAGAGGCGCACACGTGGTCGACCTGTTCATCGACGGCGACGCCCTGGCAGCCACGAGGACGACTCTGGAGAACATCCGCGAGACCCTGTCCGGCGCGGCAGGGGCGATGTCCGCCGTCCCCGGCGACGTCACCGGGCACGACGCCCTGCGGCAGCAGCTGAGCACCTTCGGTGAGGAGTGGAACCACGGCATCGGCGAGCTCGCCGAGGTGTCCGGCAACGGCGCCGAGGGGCTCGCCGCGATCGCGCAGGGCTTCGCAGAGCTCGACGCCGCCCTCAAGGCCTCCCTCGAGAGCGGTGAGGGCTGATGGTCGCCAGGTCCTTCCCCGCGCTCGGCTTCGACCCCACGCCCGGCAGCGTCCTCTCCGCCGAGTCGGTCGCCGAGCAGGTGCGCACGACCGCCGCCCGCATCCGCGAGGCCGCCGACGTGCTCGGCGGCACCGGTCAGCAGAACTGGCAGGGCGAGACCGCCACCGCCTTCCACGAGACCATGTCCGGCGAGCTGACCCCCAAGGTCGTCACCGCGGCCGACAGCTTCGAGGCGGCGGCCGCCGCCCTGGAGACGTGGGCGTCCTCGCTCGTCACCTTCCAGCAGCAGGCCGACGACCTCGAGACCCGCGCGGCGACGGCGATCAGCACCGTGTCGAACGCCGCCGACGACCTCACGGCCGCCCAGCAGAGCGAGGACCCGGACGTCGACACCGACGGGCCGGCCAACCAGCTCTCCGCCGCCACCGCCGAGCTCGAGCAGATCCGCTCCGAGGCCTACGGGCTGGCCGAGACCTACGCGGGTGAGGCGGAGTACGTCGCGAGCTGCCTGTCGTGCGCCGCCGACGACGCCCCCGACTCGAGCATGTGGGACAGCTTCACCGACTGGCTCGGTGACGTCGAGGACTGGTTCCAGGACTACGTCCTGCCGGTGCTCGAGGACATCATCGACATCCTCGCGGTCGTCGTCGCCGTCGCGGCGATCATCGCGCTCATCGTCTCCGGGCCGGTCGGCTGGCTCGGCATGGCCGGGCTCATCCTCGGTGGTGCCGCCGTCGCCGTCGACTTCCTCCAGTTCGCCGGTGGGCGCGAGGACGCCACCGAGATGCTCACCGGTGCGCTCGGCCTCCTCGCCGGTGCGGGCCTGGGCAAGATCGTCCAGGGCCTCGGCTCGCTGGCGGCCAGCTCGGGCGGGATGTCGGGGCTGGTCCCGGCGGTGGCGGGCATCTCCCGCGGGACCGGCGGCGCCGGGGCCACGGCGACGGCGGCGCTCTCCTTCAACCCGGTGGGCCCGCTGGCGACGTGGGGCTACGTCACGGGCCGCACGTACGAGGAGAGCAAGAACGTCATGGACACGCAGGAGAACCTCAACGACCTCGGCAACCCCCTGGGCCGGACCGTCGAGCGATTCGGCAACCTCTTCGGCGGGCACGGCTTCGTCACCGACGAGCAGCAGCGCGACATCGCCGATCGGAACGACTGATGACCACCGCGACCGCTGCCCCCAAGCAGTTCTGGGTCCCCACCCCACCGGGCTGGGTGGAGATCGCCGCCTTCGACACCGACGCCCGCGCCGAGACGCACTGGCGCGACATGATCGAGCCCGCCCGCGAGCACCTCGGTGACGGCCCCACCGACCACCTCTACGTCGGCCTGCGCGAGGCCCGGGCGGCCGTCGCCGGCACCGGCGTCACCTCGGCGGGCGTCGTCGTCACCGAGGTCGACGACAAGCCCGCCGTGTGGACCTTCTCGACGACGGTCGAGCACGTCCCGAGCGGGGAGGTCAACCCGGTCGCGCTCGTCGAGCGGGCCGTCGGGACCGCGGGGACCGTCGAGCGCGTCGAGGACATCACTCTCGTCGACGGCCGCACCGCGGTCCAGGCCTTCCTCACGCTCACCCCGCAGACCCCACTGGGACGGGCGCACCGGTCCGCGGCGCCGCGGCCCGTCACGGGCACCCCACCCGTCGAGCGGCTCGGCTGCTGCGTCGTCGCCGTCGCCCTCCCCGACCGTCCGCACGACCTCGTCCTCGTCACCGGCAGCTCCCCCGACACCGAGCACCGGCCGCTGCTGGCGCACGTCGCCAGCGCCATCGCAGCCGGCGTGCACGTCGGGACCGAGCCGCCGGAGGGGGTCGCCAAGGCCAGCGGCGTGCTGCCGGTCAACGGCCCGGAGGGCGCGTGAGGTACCTCCCGGCGACGGTCGAGCCCTACGTCGCCGCCGCGGAGCGCGGGGAGACGACGGGCGCGCGCCGCCCGGCGGTCCACGCCCTCGTGCGCGAGTACACGGGTTCGCCCCGCCTCCTCACGGGCGTGGGGCTGTGGCTGGGCGTCGTCGTGGCACTCGGTATCGCCGTCGTCGGCTGCGTCGCGGTCCTCGCCACCCTCGTCGGAGGGGACCCCGTGACCACCGGCGTGCTGGGCGGTCTCGGCATGGTCGTCGCCCTCGCCGGCGGGGGGATGGCGGCCTCGCGGGCGCTCGACCTCCTCCGCGCGGGTGCCCGGCTCTCCCGCGCCGCGGAGGCGTGGATGTCGAGCGGCCCGTCGCGGATGGCCGGCCTGGGGCACCGGGTGCACGGTCTGCTCTCCGCCCTGCGCCCCGAGATCTTCCCCCGGGTCATCCTGTGCAGCCTCAGCGGGCTCGCCGCCGTGCTGTCCGCCAGCGCGGTCGGCTACTCCGTCTGGCAGCTGACCGAGGGGACGCCCGACGTCGCGCTCGGCGCGCTGATGGGCGTCGCGTTCGCCGTGCTCACGGTCGTGTGTGCCGTCCCGGCCGTCGCCCTGTGGCGTGGGTCCCGCCGCATCCAGCGCGGGCTGGCGCACGATCCGGCCGCCACGGCGTAGGGCACGGCCGGACAGCGCACCCTCACCGGACGTCCGCCGGACGGGCCCTGCGGGACGTCACGGCTCGAGCGAGGCCGAGCTGCCTGGCTGACCAGCACGGTCCCGTTGACGGTTCGCCCTGGGGAGTCAGGCGGCCTCGGGCTGCTCCGTAGGCCGTTTCGTTGCCGTGCTCGCCCAGTGCGCGGTTGCGCCGTGCGGGTGCTGGAGGTGGGGGCATGAGGACGAGCTGGCCGCGCGCCTCGCCGTGAGGACACTGTCAGCGGCGCACGAGGTGCCCCGATCAGCGACGCCAGGCCGTCGCCGGGCGGGCCGCCTCACTCACATGCTCCTCACAGGACCGGCACAGGGGTGACGTAGCGGCGGGTGGCTGACTAGGACTCGTCCAGCTCACCACCGCACCCCGGGAGTCTCGCGTGCCGAACCTCGTCCTCGTCCTGGCCGACATCCTCGCCGTCGGCCTGCTCACCTTCGCCCTCTACCTGCCGCGGCACCGACGCCGTGACCTCGCGGTCGCCTACCTGGGCGTCAACGTCGGCGTCCTCGCCGTCGCCGCGTCCCTCTCCTCCAGCACGGTCGGGGCCGGCCTGGGTCTGGGGCTCTTCGGAGTGCTGTCCATCATCCGGCTGCGCTCCAGCGAGCTGTCCCAGCGGGAGGTCGCCTACTACTTCTCGGCCCTCGCCCTGGGCCTGCTCGGCGGGCTCACGGTCACCACCCCCGCTGTCAGCATCGCCTTCATGGGCCTGGTCGTCCTGGTGATGTATCTCGGTGACCACCCCCGGCTGCTGCCGAACCTGCGTTCGCAGGCCGTCGTGGTCGACCGCGCCATCAGCCGCGAGGACGAGCTCACCGCCCACCTCACCGAGCTCGTCGGCGGCCGCGTGCACACCGCCAGCGTCCAGCGCCTCGACCTCGTCAACGACACCACTCTCGTGGACGTCCGCTACAGCATCCCGCGTACCCGACAGCGCAGCTCGCGCCGCGCCACGAGGACCGTCCCCGCCGTGAGCGTCCCTGCAGCGCCGGGCGCGGCCGGCACCCCGGATCCCGCTGCGCGCACCCGCGAGGGCGTCGTGAGCCTCGCCGGTGCCGGTCGGGTACCCCGATGAGCACCGCCGACCTGCCCCTGGGCCGGCTCACCGGAGTTGGGCTGGCGGAGCTCAACGCCCGGGCCGCCCGCCTCACCCGGGTGGACCGGAAGTACCTCCTCAGTCACACGGACGCCGCGGCCGTCATCGCGGACCTGCCGGCCGCGGTCGGCGCTCTGGAGATCGACGGACGGCGCTGCTTCGGCTACGAGTCGGTCTACTTCGACACGCCCCTGCTCGACAGCTTCGCGCTCACCGCCCATCGGCGGCGCCGGCGGTTCAAGATCCGCACCCGCACCTACCTCGACACCGGCGAGTCCTGGCTGGAGGTCAAGACCCGCGGCCCGCGCGGCGCGAGCGTGAAGGTCCGTCGCCCCCGCGAGCGCAGCGCGCCGTCGGCCATCACGACCGAGGAACAGCACTTCCTCACCACCACGCTGGAGCACGCAGGCATCGACCCAGCACCTGCAGCGGCGCTCCACCCGGTGCTGCTCACCCGCTACCGCCGGTCGACGCTCTACCTGCCCGCCGAAGGCGCCCGAGCCACCCTGGACACCGACCTGGAGTGGGTCGGCGCACCCGGCCACCACCGCCGCGCCGCCGGCCTCGCCATCGTCGAGACGAAGACGGCCGCCGCTCCGTCGGCCGTCGACCGCCGCCTCTGGGCGCGAGGCCACCGCCCGGCGCCCGTCTCGAAGTTCGCCACCGGCCTCGCCCTGCTGCACCCCGACCTTCCCGCCAACCGGTGGCACCGGACGCTCCGTCGTCTCGACGACGCCGCCACCAGTCACCGACCCAACTGACCGGAGACACCTCCATGCGCACCATCACCCGATCCCTGGCCTCCCTGCTGCTGC
Source organism: Georgenia phoenicis (assembly GCF_047302425.1). Classification (NCBI taxonomy): domain Bacteria; kingdom Bacillati; phylum Actinomycetota; class Actinomycetes; order Allobogoriellales; family Allobogoriellaceae; genus Georgenia; species Georgenia phoenicis. The sequence continues at coordinate 2,857,009 of NZ_CP154855.1, forward strand.
TAGGCGGTCTCGTCGCCGGCTGCTCAGCCGGTACCGGCTCCGCCTCGGACGCCGCCCCTGAGCAGGTCGTCAGCTCAGAGGACACCGGCGCGGCCACGGCGGCGGCAAGCACCGTCGGGGCCGCCTCCGTCGAGGAGGCTCTCGGCGCCAACCTCCCGGCCCACGAGACCGAGACCGAGTGGGACACCGCCGCCGAGGTTGCCATCGACCTCGCCGACGGCGCCACGGAAGTCTCCGGCGAGGGCGCCGTCGTCGACGGGGACACCGTCACCATCACCCAACCCGGCACCTACCGCCTCAGCGGCACGGTGTCCGACGGAGAGGTGATCGTGAGCTCGGCACTCGACGGCGTTGTGCGCCTCGTCCTCGACGGCGTCGACATCACGAGCTCGACCACCGCGCCGATCGCCATCGAGGACGCCGACGAGGCCGTCATCGTGCTGGCCGAGGACTCGACGAACGCTCTCGCCGACACCGCCCGCACCGTCGCGGAGGACGCCGACGAGCCCGACGGCGCCCTCTTCTCCCGCACCGACCTCACCATCACCGGCACCGGCTCGCTGACCGTCACCGGCCACGTCAACGACGGCATCGCCGCCAACGACGGCCTCGTCATCGACTCCGGGACCCTGACGGTGGATGCCGTCGACGACGGCATCCGCGGCAAGGACTACCTCCTCGTCACCGGCGGCGACGTCACGGTGACCGCCGGGGGCGACGGACTGAAGTCCGACGAGGAGGAGGACGTCACGGCCGGGTACGTCGCCGTCCTTGGCGGCACGGTCACCGTCGACGCCGGCGCGGACGGCCTGGACGCCGCGACCGACGTCATCGTCGGCGGAGGCACCCTCGACATCACCACCGGCGGCGGCGAGGTGCTGGCCGAGGACGCCTCCGCCAAGGGCCTCAAGGCGAACGTCGCGGTCGTCGTCGGGGGCGGCACCACCGTCGTCGACGCTGCCGACGACGCCGTCCACTCCGACGGCGCGATCACCGTCACCGCCGGCGAGCTCAGCCTGGCCAGCGGCGACGACGGCGTCCACGCCGAGGAGTCCCTGGTGGTCACCGGCGGCACCCTCGCCGTCGTCGACTCCTACGAGGGCCTGGAAGCCGAGTCGATCACCATCGCCGGCGGAGACGTCTCCCTCGTCGCCACCGACGACGGCGTCAACGCCGCCGGCGGAGGTACGACGACCACCGACGTGCCGATGGACCCGGCCCAGGAGACGTCCGGGCAGTACGCGCTCACGGTGACCGGCGGGACGCTGGCCATCGACGCCGGTGGCGACGGCGTGGACTCCAACGGCACCGTCGACATGAGCGGCGGGACGGTCGTCGTCTCCGGCCCCATCGAGAACGGCAACGGCGCGCTCGACGTCCAGGGCACCTTCACCATCGACGGCGGCGTCCTGTTCGCCGCCGGCAGCTCCGGCATGGCCATGGCACCGGGGACCGACTCACCCCAGGCCTCCATCCTCGCGACCTTCGACCGACAGCCCGTCGGCACCGTCGTCACCGTCGCCACCGCCGACGGCGAGGTCGTGGCCTCGTTCACGGCCACCAAGGAGCTCTCCTCCGTCGTCCTCTCCAGCAGTGAGATCATCGCCGGGGAGACCTACGAGGTCTACGTCGGGGGCACCGTGGCCAGCACCCCGACCGCCGGCCTGTACGACAACGGCGATCTGACCGGGGCGAGCGTGGTTGCCTCCGTGACGGGCGGCGAGTATGCCGCAGGCGGCATGTTCGGCGGCGGCGGCATGCCGGGCGGGCCGGGCGGTATGCCGGGCGGGGACTTCCGCGAGCCGCCGCAGGCCCCGGCGGGCGGGTTCGGCGCTCCGACCGAGGACACCGACAGCAACGCCGCCGACGCGTCGTCCGTCTGAGCTCATCCCCCACGCCGCTGCCCGGACCCCACAGGGTCCGGGCAGCGGCGTACCCGCGCGCCACGACGACTCACAGGCGCCTCACAGCACGTCCTCAGGCGCCGCCCACGCCTCGGCGGCACGATGGAGCCATGACCACGCCCACCGCGCCCGCGACCGGACCGCGCGACGCCTTCACCCGGGCCGACGGCTCCCCGATCCGTGCCCTCGTCGTCGACGACGAACCTGCCCTGGGCGAGCTGCTCGCCACTGTTCTGCGCTACGAGGGCTGGCACGTGGACACCGCCGTCACCGGACATGCCGCCGTCCGGGTGGCCCGCCGGGAGCAGCCCGACGTCGTCGTCCTCGACGTCATGCTGCCCGACCTGTCCGGACTGGAGGTCCTTCGGCGCATCCGCGCCGTCCACCCCACCGTCCCCGTCCTCTTCCTCACCGCCAAGGACGCCGTGGAGGACCGGGTCGCCGGCCTCACCGCGGGCGGCGACGACTACGTCACCAAACCCTTCAGCCTCGAGGAGGTCATCGCCCGGCTGCGGGCGCTCCTGCGGCGCGCGGGCGCGACCGCGGCGACCGAGGACCACGTCCTCGTCGTCGGCGACCTGCACATGGACGAGGACAGCCATGAGGTCTCGCGAGCCGGGGAACCGGTCACGCTCACGGCCACCGAGTTCGAGCTGCTGCGCTATCTCATGCGCAACCCCCGCCGGGTGCTGTCGAAGGCTCAGATCCTCGACCGCGTCTGGCAGTACGACTTCGGCGGCCGGGCCAACATCGTCGAGCTGTACGTCTCCTACCTGCGGCGAAAGATCGACGCCGGACGCCCACCGATGATCCACACCGTCCGGGGCGTGGGCTACCTGCTCAAGCCCGCCGAGGACCCGGCCGGGTCGACGGCCGACCGATGAGGCACTGGACGCTACGACGCCGCCTCCTCGCGGTGCTCGTCGGACTGCTCGCGGCCGCCGCCCTCACGACGGGTGTCCTGTCGACCCTGGCGCTGCGCAGCTCGCTCACCGACCAGCTCGACGAACGCGTCCTGTCCTCCAGCCAACGCGCCGTCGACGCGCAGCGCCAGGCACCGCCGGACGAGGGCTCGTTCCCTCCCAGTGAGGGCGACGCCGGACCCGGTGGCCCGCCGCCGGGGCTCGACGTGCCCGGCCAACGCGTCGGCACCGTCAACGTCTCGCTCACTGGCTCCACCACCCAGTCCGGCTACATCGACGAGGGCGGCACCCTCCAACCACTGACCGAGAACCAGGAGGCCACCCTCCTCGCCGTCACGCCGGACCAGCCACCCGCCACCGTCGAGCTCGACGAGCTCGGCGCCTACCGGACCGTCGCCGTCACGACCCCCGACGGTGGAACCGTCGTCACCGGGGTATCCACCAGCGATGTCGACGACACCGTCGGTGACTATCTCCTCGCCGAGACCGGGATCGCCCTCGCCGGCATCATCCTCGCCGCCCTCGCCGGCGGCCTCCTCGTGCGCCACCAGCTGCGCCCGCTGGAACAGGTGGCAGGCACCGCCACCCGGGTGACCGAGATGCCCCTCCACGAGGGACAGGTCAGCCTGCGCGAGCGAGTCCCCGACCGATACACCGACCCGGCGACCGAGGTCGGCCAGGTCGGCGCCGCCCTCAACCAGCTCCTCGGGCACGTCGAGGGGGCCCTGCAAGCCCGGCACGAGAGCGAGACGCACGTGCGCCAGTTCGTCGCGGACGCGAGCCACGAGCTGCGCACCCCGCTCGCGTCCATCCGCGGCTACACCGAGCTGCTCCGCCGCCTTCCCGGCGGTCTGCCCGAGGAGGCCGACCAAGCCGTGCGCCGGGTGGAGTCGGAGTCCCGGCGGATGACCACGCTCGTCGAGGACCTCCTCCTCCTCGCTCGGCTCGACGCCGGACGGCCGCTCGAGCAGTCCCAGGTCGACCTCTCCCTCCTCGCGGTCGACGCCGTCGCCGACGCCCACGTCGCCAGCCCCGACCACTCCTGGGAGCTCGACCTCCCCGACCCTGAGAACGACGCCCCGATGACCGTCATCGGCGACGAGGACCGCCTCCGACAGGTCCTCACGAACCTCCTCGCCAACGCCCGCGTCCACACCGCTGCGGGCACCACGGTCATCACCACAGTTCGGCGTGACGGCAACGACGTCGTCCTTCGGGTGCTCGACGACGGCCCCGGGATCCCCGACGACCTCCTCCCGCGCCTGTTCCAGCGGTTCGCCCGCGGAGACGCCGCCCGCAGCCCCGGGAACGGGTCCAGCGGACTCGGACTGGCCATCGTCGAGGCCATCGTCCGGGCCCACGGTGGGCGCATCCACGTCGACGGGACCCCAGGGTCGACGGCGTTCACCATCACCCTGCCTCACCCTGGCGCGGACCGGCCCGATCCACCGTCCAGGACCGAGCGCGCCGCGAGACACTGACGGCGGAGGACGGCCTCCCCCAAGAAGCATGCGTTGTACAGGTGTCCCCCGTCGGCGATCGCTCCTCGGCCTCCTGCCGACCTCCGTCCGGGTGTAGCTCGGACCACGACACTCAGTGGACCGGCCCCTACCGGTGGCGCGCCACCAGAGTGTTCGACGCCTGCGCCCGGGGCCGCAGGACCATGAGGTCGACGTTGACGTGGTGCGGCCGGCTCAGCGTCCACGCGATCGCGTCGGCGACGTCCTCGGCGACGAGCGGCTCGGCGACCCCCTCGTAGACCTTCGCCGCCGCCGCTTCGTCACCGAGCCGGTTGAGGGAGAACTCCTCGGTGCGCACCATGCCCGGCGCGATCTCGATGACACGCACCGGCTGGCCGACGAGCTCGAGGCGCAGCGTCGTCGCGATGACCCGCTCGGCGTGCTTGGCGGCCACGTACCCACCGCCGCCCGGATAGGTGTCGAGCGCCGCCGTCGAGGACACGACGAGCACGTCCCCCGCTCCCGACTCGCGCAGGTCGGGCAGCAGCGCCTGCGTGAGCCGCAGCGTGGACAGGACGTTGAGCTCGTACATCACCCGCCAGTCCTCGACGCTGCCCGTCTCCACCGGGTCCGCGCCGCGAGCGCCACCGGCGTTGTTGACGAGCGCGTGGAGCGGGCCCCCGGCGCGCACCGACGCGACGAGGGCGGCGACGTCCTCCTCGTCCGTGAGGTCGGCGGCGACGGCGACGGCGCCGGTCTCCTCGGCGAGCGCCGCGAGCCGGTCCGCGCGGCGAGCCGTGGCGACGACGTCCCACCCGTCGGCGCGCAGACGCCGCACGGTCGCGGCACCGATACCGCTCGAGGCACCGGTGACCAGGGCGCGGCGGACGGGGCTGGGGGAAGTGGTGTCCATGCCCCCATGGTGCCTTGCCGCGCGGGCGGGCGTGGATACTGGGTGCGTTCGCAGACGGCAGCGGGAGGCAGCATGACCATCGGGTTCATCGGGGCAGGCACCATGGCCGGCGCCATCGTGTGCGGCATGACCGCGGCGGGCGTCGTCCCGGGCGGGGACGTGCTCCTCTACGACGTCAACGAGCCGGTCGCCCAGCGCCTCGCCGACGACGTCGGAGCCTCCGTGGCGGACTCGGCCGAGGCGGTCGTCGCCGGCAGCGACGTCGTCGTCCTCGCCGTCAAGCCGCAGGTGCTGCCCGCCGTCCTGGGCGAGCTGGCGCGCGCCGTCGTCGAGCGCCGCCCGGTCCTCGTGTCGATCGCCGCCGGGATCACCCTTTCCGCCCTGGACGCGCTGCTGCCCGGCGGCGAGGTGCCGGTCGTGCGCGTCATGCCCAACGTCAACGCGATGATCGGCGCCGGGATGGCCGCCCTGTGCGGCAACCAGGCCGCAGGCGAGGCCGACGTCGCCCGTGTCGAGGAGATCTTCGCGGCCGTCGGCGGCACGGTCGTCCTCGCCGAGAAGGACTTCGCCACCTACACCGCGATCGCCGGCTCCTCCCCCGCCTTCGTCTTCACCTTTATCGACGCCCTCGCCCGCGGCGCGGTCCGCGACGGCATGCCCAAGGCCCTCGCCACCCGGATCGCCGCCCAGGCGGTGCTCGGCAGCGCCCGCATGGTCCTCGAGCGGGCCGACGACGGCGTGAGCCCGGCCGACCTCGTCGACATGGTCTGCTCCCCCGGCGGGACGACGATCGCCGGGATCGTCGAGATGGAGGAGGCCGGCTTCACCCCCGCCGTCGTGCGCGGGGTGCGGGCCGTCGTCGACCGGGACCGCGCGCTCGCCGACTGACCCCCCGCACCTCTCCCCGCGCCGACCTGCGGTTTCGGCGCTAGCGTCCCCGTGACCGAACGGCGCGAGGGAGAGAGGCCATGAGCAGTAGCGGCAGCACGATGAACGGACGCATCCTCGGGATCAGCCTGGCGGCTGCCATGGGCGGCTTCCTCTTCGGCTTCGACACCGCCGTCATCAACGGCGCGATCGACGCGATGAGCGAGAACTTCGGCATCAGCGGCTTCCTCCAGGGCTTCGCGGTCTCCTCCGCGCTGCTCGGCTGCGTCGTCGGCGCGTGGCTCGCCGGCCCGATCGCCGCCCGGCAGGGCCGGGTGCGCGTCATGGTCATCGCGGCCCTCCTCTTCCTCGTGTCCGCGGTCGGCTCCGGTCTCGCCTTCGGCACCTGGGACCTCATCGCCTGGCGCGCGCTCGGCGGCCTCGGCGTCGGTGCCGCCTCCGTCATCGCCCCGGCCTACATCGCCGAGGTCTCCCCCGCCGACGTCCGCGGGCGCCTCGGCTCCCTGCAGCAGCTGGCCATCGTCCTCGGCATCTTCGCCGCCCTCCTGTCCGACGCCTTCCTCGCCGACGTCGCAGGCGGCGCCGCCGAGGAGCTGTGGCTCGGCCAGGAGGCCTGGCGCTGGATGTTCCTCGCCGAGGCCGTCCCCGCCGCCATCTACGGCCTGCTCGCCCTCACCATCCCCGAGTCCCCGCGCTACCTCGTCGACCAGGACCGCGAGGAGGAGGCCGCCGAGGTCCTCACGAAGTACACCGGCGTCAAGGACACCGCCGCGAAGATCAAGGAGATCCACCAGTCCCTCAAGCGCGAGGCGCGCGAGAGCCTGGGCGACCTCCGCGGCGCGTCGATGGGCCTCAAGCCGATCGTGTGGGTCGGCATCGCGCTGGCGATCTTCCAGCAGTTCGTCGGGATCAACGTCATCTTCTACTACTCGACGACCCTGTGGCGCTCGGTCGGCTTCGAGGAGAGCCAGGCGCTGACGACGTCGGTCATCACCTCGGTGACGAACGTCGTCGTCACCATCGTCGCGATCCTCCTCGTCGACAAGGTCGGCCGCCGCCCGCTCCTCATCTTCGGCTCGGTGGGCATGACCGTGACCCTCGGGACCCTCGCCGTCGCCTTCTCCCAGGCGCAGGGCAGCGGCGAGGACGTCAGCCTCCCCCAGCCGTGGGGCACAGTCGCGCTCATCGCCGCGAACCTCTTCGTCGTCTCCTTCGGTGCGACGTGGGGCCCGATCATGTGGGTGATGCTCGGGGAGATGTTCCCCAACAAGATCCGCGCCACCGCCGTCTCCGTGGCCTCCGCCGCGAACTGGCTCGCGAACTTCGCCGTCTCGACGACCTTCCCCACGCTCTCCGAGATCAGCCTGAGCGTCGCCTACGGGCTCTACGCGACCTTCGCGCTCCTGTCCCTGCTCTTCGTCCTGTGGAAGGTCCCCGAGACCAGGGGCCGGGAGCTCGAGGACATGACCGACGACGCCCGGCAGAGCAAGGCGCGCACCTAGCGCGGCCCGGCTGGAGGCGTAGGCTGGGCGGCGGACCCCGGGCCACGCCCGGTGGCGGGCCTCGACCTTGGGCCCACGGTCCACGCGCGGCGCTGTGACTGCGCAGAGCTCATCCGTTCCCGCTCTGGAGTCACGCGTGCCCCTGCCCCGCCGTGCCGCCGTCCTCGGCGCGCTCGCCCTCGTCCTCACCGCCTGTTCCGCCGCCCCCGCCGACGACGCCACGAACGACGACGGCGCGAGCACGGCGCCGTCGTCGTCCGCCGCCGGGTTTCCGGTGACGGTGGCGAGCTGCGGGACCGAGACGACCCTGGAGGCGCCGCCCGAGCGGATCGTGACGATCAAGTCCTCCGCCACCGAGATGGTCATCGCACTCGGCGCGGGTGACCGGCTCGTGGGCACCGCCTTCTCCGACGGCCCCCTGCCCGACGGCGTGAGCGAGCCGCCCGTCCTCGCCGAGCGCAACCCCTCGCGCGAGTCCGTCCTCGACCTCGCCCCCAACCTCGTCTACGCGGGGTGGGAGTCCAACCTCTCCGACGACGGCGCCGGGAACCGGGCGGGCTACGAGGAGCTCGGCATCTCGACCTTCGTCTCCCCCTCGGCCTGCCAGGACCCCGCCCACCAGCCCGAGCAGCTCTCCTTCGAGGACGTGTTCGCGGAGATCGAGACGGTCGGGCGGATGCTCGGGGCTCCCGAGGAGGCGGCCGACCTGGTGGCCGAGCAGCGGGAGGCCCTCGAGGCGGTGACGCCCACCGGTGAGGGGCTCACCGCGCTGTGGTACTCCTCGGGCTCCGACACGCCCTTCGTCGGCGCCGGGGCGGGGGCGCCGCAGATGATCATGAGCGCGGCGGGGCTGGAGAACATCGCCGCGGACGTCGCGGACACGTGGACCTCGCTGTCGTGGGAGGTCGTGGCGGACCGCGACCCGGACGTCCTCGTCCTCGTCGACTCCGCGTGGAACACCGCCGAGAACAAGATCGAGGTCCTCGAGTCCAACCCCGTCACCGCGGCCATGCCGGCCGTGCAGGAGGGGCGCTACCTCACGGTGCCCTTCCCGGCGACGGAGGCCGGGGTGCGCAACGTCGACGCCGTCGTCGAGCTCACCCGGCAGATCGGCGAGCTGACGCCGTGACCGACCTCGACCGCCGCGCGCCGGCCACCGACGCCCCCGCCCCCCGGACCGGGGGCGGCCGGCGGCACGGGCGGCTGGCGCTGGCCGGCCTGCTCGTCGGTCTGCTCGCGCTGCTCCTCCTCGCGATGAGCTGGGCGGTGACCGTGGGGCCGGCGTCGATCACGGTGGGGCAGGTGTGGGGCTCGGCGTGGCACCACGTGTGCTCGGCCCTCGCCCCGGGCGCTGTCACGTGCGCGGGTGACCCGCTCACCCAGATCCAGGACGCCATCGTCTGGCAGGGCCGCGGCGCGCGGGTGGTCGCGGCGGCGAGCGTCGGGGCCGGGCTCGCGGTGGCGGGGACCGTCATGCAGTCGGTCGTGCGCAACCCGCTCGCCGACCCCTACCTGCTCGGGGTGTCCTCCGGGGCCTCCCTCGGGGCGGTGGGCGTCCTCGTGCTCGGGATGACGGTGCTGCTGCCGGTGGCCGCGTTCGTCGGGGCGATCGGGGCGCTGGTCCTCACCCTGCTGCTGGCCGCGGGGCGCGGCGGCGGCCTGCCGCCGGTGCGCACCGTGCTCGCCGGCGTGGCCGTGGGGCAGGCGTGCTCCGCGCTCGTCAGCTTCGTCATCTTCTGGTCCGCGACCGGCGACTCCTACCGGGAGATCCTGTCCTGGCTGCTCGGCTCCTTCGGCGGCATCACGTGGGGCGAGGCGCTGCTGGCCGCTGGCGGCACGGTGGTCCTCGGCGGGCTGCTCGCCGCGCGCTCGCGGGTGCTCGACGCCTTCGCCTTCGGGGACGTGTCGGCCTCCTCCCTCGGCGTCGACGTGCGGCGCGAGCGGTGGCTGCTGCTCGTCGTCGTCACGCTGCTCACCGCCGTCCTCGTCTCGGTGTGCGGGTCGATCGGCTTCGTCGGCCTCGTCGTCCCGCACGCCGTCCGGCTCGTGCTCGGCTCGCGCAACCACCGGGTCATGCCGGTGGCCGCGCTCGTCGGGGCGCTGTTCCTCCTCCTCGCCGACACCGCGGCCCGCACCGTCTTCGAGCCGCGCGAGCTGCCCGTCGGGATCCTCACCGCCGCCATCGGCGCACCGGTGTTCGCCGTCCTCCTGCGCCGGAGCCGGCTGTGAGCGGGCCGGTGCGCACGGGCGCGCACACCGAGGCGCTCACGCTCACCGTCGGCGGGCTCGGGGTGCGCCTCGGCGGGACGCCGGTGCTGCACGAGGTCGCTGCCCAGCTGCCGCCGGGTGAGGTGAGCGCCGTCGTCGGCCCGAACGGCTCGGGGAAGTCGACCCTGCTGCGACTGCTCGTCGGGGCGCTGGAGCCCGACGTCGGCACCGTGCTGCTCGACGGGCGGGAGCTGGGTGACATGTCCCGCCGCGCCCGCGCGCGCGAGCTGGCCCTCGTGGAGCAGGACTCGAGCGCACCGGTGTCCCTCGACGTCCTCGACGTCGTCCTCCTCGGCCGCACCCCGCACCGCCCGACGTGGTCCGCCGACTCGAGCGACGACGTCGCCCTCGCGCGTGAGGCGCTGGAGCGGACCGGCGCCGCGCACCTCGAGGGCCGGGACGTCGCGACGCTGTCCGGCGGCGAGCGCCAGCGCGTCCACCTGGCCCGTGCGCTGGCACAGACACCGCGACTCCTCCTGCTCGACGAGCCGACCAACCACCTCGACGTGGCCGCCCAGCTCGACGTCCTCCACCTCGCCGGCGAGCTCGCGGCCACGGGCGTCACCGTGCTGGCCGCGCTGCACGACCTCAACCACGCGCTCGAGCACTGCGCGCACGTCGTCGTGCTCGACGCCGGACGGGTCGTGGCCGCCGGGCCGCCCACCGAGGTCCTCACCGAGGAGCTCGTCTCCCGCGTCTACCGCGTCCACGCCGAGCGCGTCACGGTGAACGGCCGCGACCTCCTCCTCTACCAGCGCGCCTGAGCGGTCACCGAACGCCCCCTCCTCCCCCTCCCCCGCCCTCCCCCCCCATCGCCGACAGCCGGATTCTCCGGCCCGCGTACCGCCCCCTTGCCCCTGCCCCTTGCGCCAACAGCTGGATCCTCCGGCGGCCGGCCGGGTGCAGGGGCTTGCCTCGGCAGCGGCTGCTCGTGAATCGCGCACAAGTCGGAGGGACGGCGTTCCAGGCGACACCTGTCCCGGCGTGTCGGCCGCGTGTCGCGGACTTGTGCGCGAGATCGAAACGGTCACCCGCGTCGGAGCCGCGCGCCAAGCGGGGAAACACGCTACGTGACCGCAGCGGGTGCGCGACGGTGGCCCAGCTCCGGAGAACCCGGCTGTCGGCGCAGGAGGGGCGGGGTCGCGGGCCGGAGATCCGGCTGTCGGCGCGGGAAGGGGCGGGGTTATCGCTCGCGGCGGCCGCGGGCGTAGGCCTCGGCGGAGCCTTCGCGGAAGAGGTCGTCGGAGGCGGACCGGGCGAGCACGCGGGCGCCGTCGCCGTCCTCCACCGTGACGAGATGGGCCAGGCCGCGCACGACGGCGACCGGCCGGCCGTCCGCCTTGCCCTTGACGAGCTCCGCGGCCGCGGCAATCTCGTCGGCGGCGGCGATCTGGGTCATCCGCAGCTCGCGGCCGTAGCCGTCGCGCCGGCCGCGGTGGTCCTCGAGCACGACGATCCCGGCCGCGCCGATCGCGATGTCCGCGACGCCCTCGCGCCACGGCCGCCCCACGGTGTCGGTGACGACCACACCGGGGCGCACGCCCAGGCGGGCGTCGAGCCCACGCCGCAGCCGCCGCGCGGAGTCGTCCGGGTCCTCGGGCAGCAGCAGCGCGGTGCCGAGCGGCACGTCGGACGAGTCGACTCCGGCGGCGGCCATGACCAGCCCCTGCGGCGTCTCGACGATCCGCAGCATCGAGCCGTCCGGCCGCGGACGCGAGGCCACGACCCGCACCGTCTGCGAGTCGATGGCCGCCTCCAGCTCCTCACGCGTCCGCGCCGCGACGAGCCGTCGCTCCGCCTTGGCCACGACCTTGCTCGCGACGACGACGACGTCCCCCTCGGCGACCCCGACGCTCCCGTCAGGCCAGCTCAGCTCCCGCAGGGCGGGCGCGACGACGGCGGCGAGGTCGTCCCCGCCGGTGACCGGCGGCAGGCCCTCGACGGCCTGGGCGAGCAGCATCAGCGGCTCAGCTTCGGCAGGACGTCGCGGCCGAAGACCTCGACCCACTCCCGCTGGTTGCGCCCGACGTTGTGGAGGTAGATCCGGTCGAAGCCGAGGTCGACATACTTCTGGATCTCCGCGCGGTGGACCTCGGGGTCGGCGGAGATGACCATCCGGCCCTCGAAGTCCTCCGGGCGCACGAGCTTGGCCATCGCGGCGAAGTCGAAGGGCGAGCGGATGTCGGCCTTGGGGAACTTCATCCCGCCGTTGGGCCACTGGTCCAGGGCGTTCGCGAGCGCCTCCTCGTCGGTGGACGCCCACGACATGTGCAGCTGGAGAATCTTCGGCATGGTCTCCGGGTCCCGGCCCACCTCCCGGGCGCCGGAGGCAAACTTGTCGAAGAGGCCGGAGATCTTCTCCAGCGGCGCGCCCACGGTGATGAGGCCGTCGGCGTGCTTGCCGGCGCGGCGGGCGGTGACCGGCCCGCCGGTGGCGACGTAGATGGGCGGGGCCTCCTCCGGCATCGTCCACAGCCGGGTCGACTCGAGCTTGTAGAACGTCCCCGAGTGCTTGGTGTCCTTGCCGGCGAGGGAGGCGGTGAAGAGCTTGCGGATGATCTCGATCGCCTCGAACATCCGGTTGATCCGCTCGGGCGCCTCGGGCCAGTAGCCGGCGGTGACGTGCTCGTTGAGCGCCTCGCCGGAGCCGAGCCCCAGCCAGTGCCGGCCCGGGTACATCGCGGCGAGCGTGGCCGAGGCCTGCGCGACCATCGCCGGGTGCCAGCGGAAGGTCGGCGCGGTGACACCTGGCCCGATGTCCCCGCGGGTGCGCTCCCCCAGCGCGGACAGCACGTTCCACACGAAGGCCGCCTGCCCCTGCGACGGCGTCCACGGCTGGAAGTGGTCGGCGGCCATGACGCCGGAGAAGCCGTGCTCCTCGGCCAGCGCACTGATCTCCACCACCTCGGTGGGGTGGAACTGCTCCAGCGCGGCCGCGTACCCGATCGTGAGGTCCATGGTCCCAGTCTGTCAGGTGCAGCCCGCCCACCGCGTGACCGGCGCCGCCGCGGACGGGTGAGCCCACTCCTCCGGGACCGTGGAACAATCGGGTCTCATGACCGACGCGCACGACCCCACCCCCGCCGCCCCGCTGTCCACCTCGTCCGTCCCGGACAAGGTCAGCCTCGACGGCCTGGAGGAGAGGTGGGACGCGCGCTGGGCCGAGCAGGGCACCTACGCCTTCGACCGCACCGCCACCCGCGAGCAGGTCTACTCGATCGACACCCCGCCGCCCACGGTCTCCGGCTCCCTGCACGTGGGTCACGTCTTCTCGTACACGCACACCGACGTCGTCGCCCGCTACCAGCGGATGACCGGCAAGCGCGTCTTCTACCCCATGGGCTGGGACGACAACGGCCTGCCCACCGAGCGCCGCGTGCAGAACTACTACGGCGTGCGCGTGGACCCCACGCTCCCCTACGTGCCGGACTTCGTGCCCCCGCACGACGGCGGTGAGGGCAAGAGCGTCAAGGCCGCCGACCAGCAGCCCATCTCCCGTCGCAACTTCGTCGAGCTGTGCGAGCGCCTCACCCAGGAGGACGAGAAGCAGTTCGAGGCGCTGTGGCGCCACCTCGGCCTGAGCGTGGACTGGTCGCTGCACTACCAGACCATCGGTCGCGAGTCCCAGCTCGTCGCGCAGGCCGCGTTCCTGCGCAACCTCGCCCGCGGGGAGGCCTACCAGGCCGCCGCCCCGGGCCTGTGGGACGTCACCTTCCAGACGGCGGTCGCGCAGGCCGAGCTCGAGGCGCGCGACTACCCGGGCCACTACCACCGCGTCGCCTTCCACCTCACCGACCCCGCCGTCGGCGAGAGCCTGGAGCAGGTGACCGACGGCAAGGTGTACATCGAGACGACCCGCCCGGAGCTGCTGCCCGCCGTCGTCGCCCTCATCGCCCACCCCGACGACGAGCGCTACCAGCCGCTGTTCGGCACCACGGTCCGCTCCCCCCTCTTCGGGGTCGAGGTCCCGGTGCTCGCCCACCCGGCCGCGGAGATGGACAAGGGTGCGGGCATCGCGATGTGCTGCACCTTCGGTGACCTCACCGACGTCCAGTGGTGGCGCGAGCTCGACCTGCCCACCCGCCCGGTCATCCGCCGCGACGGCCGTCTCCTCGCCGAGGCGCCCGAGTGGCTCGAGCAGCCCGCCGCCGTCGAGCTGTGGACCGAGTCCCTCGCCGGCAGGACGACCTTCACCGCCCGCAAGGAGGTCGTCGAGGCGCTGCGCGCGAGCGGCGACCTCGACGGCGAGCCGGTCGCCACCCAGCGCAAGACGAACTTCTTCGAGAAGGGCGACAAGCCCCTCGAGATCGTCACCTCCCGCCAGTGGTACATCCGCAACGGCGGCCGCCCCGGCACCGACTCCGCGGGCCGCGACCTGCGCGAGGCGCTCCTCGAGCGCGGCCGCGAGCTCAACTTCCACCCCGACTTCATGCGGGTGCGCTACAACAACTGGGTCGAGGGCCTCAACAGCGACTGGCTCATCTCCCGCCAGCGCTTCTTCGGCGTCCCGATCCCGGTCTGGTACGCCGTCGACGAGAACGGCGAGGTCGACCACGAGCGCGTGCTCACGCCGTCGGAGGAGATGCTGCCGGTCGACCCGAGCATCGACGTGCCCGCCGGGTACACCGAGGACCAGCGCGGCAAGCCGGGCGGCTTCGTCGGCGAGGTCGACATCATGGACACGTGGGCGACGTCCTCGCTCACCCCGCAGATCGCCGGCGGCTGGCTGCGCGACGAGGACCTCTTCTCCCGCGTCTTCCCCATGGACCTGCGCCCCCAGGGCCAGGACATCATCCGCACCTGGCTCTTCTCGACCGTGGTCCGCTCCCACCTCGAGTTCGGCTCTCTGCCGTGGCGCGAGGCCGCGATCTCCGGGTGGATCCTCGACCCGGACCGCAAGAAGATGTCCAAGTCCAAGGGCAACGTCGTCACGCCGCTCGGCCTGCTCCAGGAGCACGGGGCCGACGCCGTCCGCTACTGGGCCGCCTCGGCCCGCCTCGGCACGGACGCGGCCTTCGACACCGGCCAGATGAAGATCGGGCGCCGCCTGGCGATCAAGGTCCTCAACGCCTCGAAGTTCGCGCTCACCATGGGCGGGGACACCCCCGCGAGCCTCGACGTCTCCGCGGTCACCGAGCCGCTGGACCGCTCGCTCCTCGCAGGGCTGGCCGACGTCGTCGAGAGCGCGACGACGGCGCTGGACCGCTACGACCACACCCGTGCGCTGGAGCTGACCGAGACCTTCTTCTGGACCTTCTGCGACGACTACCTCGAGCTCGTCAAGGACCGGGCCTACGGCTCGACCGAGGCCGGCTACACGCCCACCGAGGTCGCCTCGGCGCGCACGGCGCTGGCCGTGACGACCGATGTCGTCCTGCGGCTGCTCGCCCCGTTCCTGCCCTTCGCGACCGAGGAGGTGTGGAGCTGGTGGCGCAGCGGGTCGGTGCACGCCGCGCCGTGGCCCTCGGCCGCGCCGCTGCGCCAGGCCGTGACGGACGCCGACCCGGGCCTCCTCCACGCCACCGGGAAGGCCCTCGCGGCCCTGCGCAAGGTGAAGTCCGAGGCCAAGGTCTCCCAGCGCACGACCTTCGCCCGGGTGCGCCTGGAGCTGCCCACCGCCGACGTCGACCGCATCGGCCACGCCCTGGCCGACCTGCGCGCCGCCGGCCGGGTCCGGGGCGACCTGGAGATCGCGGGCCGCACGGAGCTCGAGGACGCCGTCGTCGGCGCCCACGAGCTCGACGAGCCCCCGGCCAAGCGCTGAGCGACGAGGAGAACCGATGACTGAGCAGCGTCCCGAGGCAAGCACGCCCGGGGTCGGGCGGATCGAGCCCCACATGTCCCTGCCCTGGGTCCTGGCCGACCGTCTGGCCCGCGACCCCGCCGACACGATCTTCGAGCGCAAGTCCTCGCTGGGCACCCGCTTCGTCCCCGTGAGCGTCCAGACCTTCGCCGAGGAGGTCACCGCCGTCGCCAAGGGCCTCATCGGCCTGGGCGTCGAGGCCGGTGACCGCGTGGCGATCATGGCGCACACGAGCTACGAGTGGACCCTGCTCGACTTCGCGGCGTGGTCCGCCGGCGCCGTGCCCGTGCCGATCTACGAGACCTCCTCCGCCGAGCAGGCCGAGTGGATCGTCTCGAACTCCGGTGCACGCGTCGTCTTCGCCGAGACGCGGGCGATGGCCGCGCTCCTCCAGCCGCTGCTCGAGCGGCTGGACCACCTCGAGCACATCCTCGTCCTCGACGAGAACGCCGTGGAGACGGTCATCGGCCACGGCGTCGACGTGCCCGCCGAACGGGTGACCGAGCGCTCCGAGGCCACCGACCTGTCGAGCCTCGCGACGATCATCTACACCTCGGGCACCACCGGGCGGCCCAAGGGCGTGGAGCTGACGCACGGCAACTTCGTCTCGCTCGTCGTCAACGGCAGCGACGACCCGAACTTCTCCGGGGTGGTGCGCGGCAGCGACAAGCGCACCCTGCTCTTCATGCCGCTCGCGCACGTCTTCGCCCGCTTCGTCGAGGTCCTGTGCGTGTACTCCGGCGCGACCATGGGCCACGTCCCGGACGCGAAGAACCTCGTCGCGGACCTCGACGCCTTCAAGCCGACCTTCCTCCTCGCCGTCCCCCGCGTCTTCGAGAAGGTCTACAACTCCGCCGACGCCAAGGCCGGCTCCGGTGCCAAGCAGCGGATCTTCCGCTGGGGCGCCAAGGTGGCGATCACCTACTCGCGCGCACTCGAGGCCGACGGCGGTCCGTCCGCGGCCCTCAAGGCGCAGCGTGCCCTGGCCGACCGTCTCGTCTACGGCAAGATCCGTGCCGCCATGGGTGGGAACCTCGACTGGGCCATCTCCGGCGGCGGCCCCCTCGGTGAGCGCCTGGGTCACTTCTTCCGCGGCATCGGGGTCGGCGTCCTCGAGGGCTACGGCCTCACCGAGGTCGGTGCCCCGACCACCGTCAACCGGCCCGGGCTCACGAAGATCGGGACGGTCGGCCCGCCCTACCCGGGCACGCGCGTCGCGATCGCCGAGGACGGCCAGGTGCTCGTCAAGGGCGACCATGTCTTCCGCGGCTACCACGACAACCCCGAGGCGACGGCGCAGGCCTTCACCGAGGACGGCTGGTTCGTCACCGGTGACCTCGGACAGCTCGACGCCGACGGCTACCTGCGCATCACCGGCCGCAAGAAGGAGATCATCGTGACCGCCGGCGGCAAGAACGTCGCCCCGGCCGTGCTCGAGGACCGCCTGCGCGGCCACCCGCTCGTCTCCCAGGTCGTCGTCGTCGGTGACGGGCGCCCCTTCATCGGCGCGCTCGTCACCCTCGACGAGGACATGCTGCCCGGCTGGCTCGCCAACCACGACCTGCCCCCGATGAACGTCGAGCAGGCCGCCAGCGACGAGCGCGTGCTCGCCGCCCTCGACCGCGCCGTCACCCGCGCCAACGAGGCCGTCTCCCGGGCGGAGTCGATCCGCAAGATCAACGTCCTGACGACCGACTTCACCATGGAGAACGGCTACCTCACCCCGAGCCAGAAGGTGAAGCGGGCCAAGGTCCTCACCGACTTCGAGCGCGAGATCAACGACATCTACGGCACCTGACCGGCGCCGCCCCCCGCCCGCACGGGCGGGGGGTCACTCCGCCTGGCGGGACTCCGCCGTCGCCTCGTGGTGGCGGATGACCTCGGCGACGATGAAGGACAGGAACTTCTCGGCGAACACGGGGTCGAGGCCCGCCTCCTCGGCCAGGGCCCGCAGGCGCTGGATCTGCTCCGCCTCCCGAGCGGGGTCCGACGGCGGCAGGCCGAGGTCGGCCTTGATGTGGCCCACCCGCTGGGTGCACTTGAAGCGCTCGGCGAGCAGGTGGATGAGGGCGGCGTCGATGTTGTCGATGGTGCCGCGGGCACGTGCCAGCTCGGCCGGGATGGTCTCGCTCATGGGCCGATCCTAGGCCGCCCGACGAGCCCGTCCCCGCCGCGTCTCACACGCGACGGCGCCCCCACCGCGAGTGGTGGGGGCGCCGTCGTCGTCGGCTCAGGAGCGGGCGGTGTCCCCGCTCACCTTGTAGGCGTGCTCGCTGGGCGTGGACGCGTCACGCCACCGCAGCAGCGCCCCGACGCCGTCGACGAGCTCGGAGGCGCTCGCCTCGTCGGCGATCGTCACCCCCGCACCCTGCTCGACGGCGGCCCGTCCGATCGCGAGGTCCGCGCGCACCTCCCGGGGCTCGGTCACCCCGAGGTCGGCGAGCAGCGCCGGGGTCGTGGCGACCTCCAGCGCCCCCTCCCCCGCCCACAGGCTGCGCAGCCGCAGCTGGGAGTTCCGGCCGACCGTGTCCTCGCGCAGGATGAGCTCGGCGACCTGGCCGCGGGCGAGTGCCGCGACGACGTCGTCGACGCTCTGCGTCGCGGTGCCCTCCCGGCCCTCCTCCTGCCGGAAACGGTCGAGGACCTCCTCGGTGCGGCGAGCGCGGAAGACGTCGAGCGCCTCGTGCAGGTTCTTGTCGAAGGCCTGCTCGTTGACGCCGGCGGCGCGTGAGCCGCCGTCGAGCACCGTGGCGATCGCTCCCGCCTCCGCGCCCAGCCGCTCGCGCACGAGCGCGACCGCCCGCACGTCACCGGTGAGGAGCAGGAGCTCGGGCCGACGCTCGGTGACGATCCGGTCCAGCTCGGAGGCGACCGTCTCCGCGTTGCGCTCCCAGGAGTCCTCGGCGCGGGCCTGCAGCCGGCGGGTGGCCATCCCCGCCCGGCGCACCTTGTTGATGACGTCCTGGTCGCCCTCGACACTGCCCAGCTCGTCCCCGGCCTCGTACTCGAAGGCGGAGTGGCGCTGCAGGGTGAGATCGGCCCCCGTGCGGTCGATCTCAGCCAGCAGGTAGGACACGGTGCCGTCCGCGACCTTCGCCAGCGACACGACGTCGAGGCCCACGACCCCCGTGTCGTCCGACGGCGGCTCGCGAAGCACGCGGTCGATGACGACGCCGTCCGGCCCGGCCACGATCGTGCGGCCGTGCTTCCCGGCCACGTGGGTGGGGATCCGCACCTGCTCCTCGACGTGGTCGAGGGTGCGGGCGCTGATGCCTCGGCCCTCCAGCGTGCGCCGAAGATCTCGCCAGCGGGTGACGACGGCCTGGTAGCCGTTCTCCGTCTCGCGTGTGGCGTCGAAGGTGACCGTGACGACGTCGTCGCCACTGGGGACCTGGCTCGTGAGCCAATCGATCTGCATGTGACAGCACCTCACTCGAATCGCGTGCAGTGCTGTCCACTGTGACCCACGAAACGCGGGCGCGCACCTCGCGGGAGGGGGCTCAGGCGCTCTTCTCGCGAGGCGGACGGCGCTTCTTCTCGCGCGGCACGAGCGTGGGGTTGACGTTCTGCTGGACGACGTCCGCGGTGATGACGACCTTCTCGACGTCGTCCCGGCTCGGGACGTCGAACATCGTCTCGCGCAGGATCTCCTCCATGATGGCGCGCAGGCCGCGCGCACCGGTGCCGCGCAGGAGGGCGAGGTCGGCGATCGCCTCGAGGGCGTCCTCGGTGAACTCGAGCTCGACGCCGTCGATCTCGAACATCCGCTGGTACTGGCGTACCAGTGCGTTGCGCGGCTCGGTGAGGATCTTGATGAGCGCCCCGCGGTCGAGCGGGGAGACCGTCGTGACGATGGGCAGGCGGCCGACGAACTCGGGGATGAGCCCGAACTTGTGGAGGTCGGCGGGGCGCACCTCGGAGAAGGGGTCGACGTCCTCGTCGGTGGAGCGCAGCGTGGCGCCGAAGCCGATGCCGCTGCGCCCGATGCGCGAGGTGATGATGTCCTCGAGCCCGGCGAAGGCGCCGGCGACGATGAACAGCACGTTCGAGGTGTCGATCTGGAGGAACTCCTGGTGGGGGTGCTTGCGCCCGCCCTGGGGCGGCACAGAGGCCTGAGTGCCCTCGATGATCTTGAGCAGCGCCTGCTGCACACCCTCGCCGGAGACGTCGCGCGTGATCGACGGGTTCTCGCTCTTGCGGGCGATCTTGTCGATCTCGTCGATGTAGATGATGCCCTTCTCGGCCTTCTTGACGTCGAAGTCGGCGGCCTGGATGAGCTTGAGGAGGATGTTCTCGACGTCCTCACCGACGTAGCCGGCCTCCGTGAGCGCGGTGGCGTCGGCGATGGCGAAGGGCACGTTGAGCATCTTCGCCAGCGTCTGGGCGAGGTAGGTCTTGCCGGTACCCGTGGGCCCGATGAGGAGGATGTTGGACTTGGCCAGCTCGACGGCGTCGTCGGACGCGGGTGCCTTCTCGGCGGCCTGGACCCGCTTGTAGTGGTTGTAGACGGCGACGGCGAGGGAGCGCTTGGCGGGCTCCTGGCCGACGACGTACTGCTCGAGGAAGTCGAAGATCGCCCGCGGCTTGGGCAGGTCGACGAGGCCGATCTCGCTCGCCTCGGCGAACTCCTCATCGATGATCTCGTTGCACAGGTCGATGCACTCGTCGCAGATGTACACCCCCGGCCCGGCGATGAGCTTCTTCACCTGCTTCTGGCTCTTGCCGCAGAAGGAGCACTTGAGCAGGTCAGCACCCTCAGCACTCCGCGCCATGCTCACTCCTCTTCACCGGTGGGGGTTCTCGTCCCATTGGACACCATGACGGGCCCGCGTGTCTTGTCGCCGGGCCGGGGTGTGTCGGTCGATACCTGTCCACAGTCCGGCACGACACCGCCGGCCGGGCGTGCTGCCCGGCCGGCGGCTCGTGCTCGGACGGTGCTCAGGCCTTGATCGCCGGGGTCTCCGCCTTGCGGGACTCCAGCACCTGGTCGACCAGGCCGTACTCGAGGGCCTCGGCCGCGGTGAGGATCTTGTCGCGCTCGATGTCCTCGCGCACCTCGTCGATCGGCTTGCCCGAGTGGTGGGCGATGGTCTCCTCGAGCCACTCGCGCATCCGCAGGATCTCGCGGGCCTGGATCTCGATGTCCGAGGCCTGGCCGTAGCCGCCGCCCTGGACCGCCGGCTGGTGGATCATCACGCGCGAGTTCGGCAGCGCCAGCCGCTTGCCGGGCGAGCCGGCCGCGAGCAGCACGGCCGCGGCGGAGGCCGCCTGGCCGAGGCAGACGGTCTGGATCTGCGGCTTGATGAACTGCATCGTGTCGTAGATCGCGGTGAGCGCCGTGAAGGAGCCACCGGGCGAGTTGATGTACAGCGTGATGAGGCCGTCGGGGTCCGAGCTCTCGAGGACGAGGAGCTGGGCCATGACGTCGTCGGCCGACGCGTCGTCGATCTGCACGCCGAGGAAGATGATGCGGTCCTCGAAGAGCTTGGTGTACGGGTCCTGCCGCTTGTAGCCGTAGGCGGTGCGCTCCTCGTACTGGGGCAGCACGTAGCGCGCGGACGGCGCGGCCGGTGCGAGGCCCCCGGCGAGGGCGGAGCCGTCGAGGCGTCCGGCGCGGGCCATGAACTGGGATTCGATGCTCACTGGTGCTCCTGGGTGGTCGTCGGTGGTCCGCTACTTGCCGGTCGTTCCGCCGCCGCCGGAGACGGAGGCAGCGGACTCGACGACGTGGTCGACGAAGCCGTACTCGAGGGCCTCGGGCGCGGTGAACCAGCGGTCGCGGTCGGCGTCGCGGTTGATCTGCTCGACCGTCTTGCCGGTCTGCTCGGCGGTGATCTCGGCCAGCACGCGCTTCATGTGGAGGATGAGCTCGGCGTTGATCCGGATGTCGGTGGCGGTGCCGCCGATGCCGCCCGAGGGCTGGTGCATCATGACGCGGGCGTGGGGCGTGGCGTAGCGCTTGCCCTTGGCACCGGAGGACAGGAGGAACTGTCCCATCGAGGCGGCCATGCCCATGCCGACGGTCGCGACGTCCGGCTGGACGTACTGCATGGTGTCGTAGATGGCCATGCCGGCGGTCACCGAGCCGCCCGGGGAGTTGATGTAGAGGAAGATGTCGCGCTCGGGGTCCTCCGCGGCGAGCAGCAGCATCTGGGCGCAGATGGCGTTGGCGTTGTCGTCACGCACCTCCGAGCCGAGCCAGATGATGCGCTCCCTGAGCAGGCGCTGGTAGATCGAGTCGCTGAGGCCGAGGCTGTTGCCCTCGTGGGCACCTCGAGGCTGCTGGCTCACGTGCACGCTCCCATTGGTCGTCCGGGCACCGGCGGTCGGGACCGGCCCGCCGCGGCGATGTTTCTAGGACACTAACCCCGCCCGCGGCTCATTCCTGCCGCCTCCGGGGCGTTTTCGCTCATGGCGCACCCTGCCCGGGTACGCCACAGGGCGGCGCCGGTCGGCACCGCCCTGTGGATCACTGAGCTCAGTCGGCGCTGGGCGCGGACTCGGCGCTGTCGGCCGAGTCGCCGCTGTCCGCGGAGTCGGCGCTCTCGCCGGAGTCGGCCGAGTCGGCGCTGTCGCCGGAGTCGGCGCTCTCGGCCGAACCGGCCTGCTCGGCGGCGTCCGCGACGGCGGCGGCCGCGGCGGCTGCCGCAGCGGCGTCGTCGTCGTCCGAGCCGATGAAGTCGCTGAGGTCGACGTCCTTGCCCTCGCCGTCGACGACCTTGACCTTGCGCAGCGCGACGGCCAGCGCCTTGTTGCGCGCGAGTTCACCGGCGAAGATCGGGATCTGGCCGGCCTGGCCCGCGGACTGGATGAACTCGTTGGGGTCCATGCCGTACTGGCGGGAGGTGGACAGGAGGAACTCGAGGAGCTCGTTCTGGCCGACCTGGACCTCCAGCGCCTCGGCGAGCTCGTCGAGGATGAACTGGTCGCGCATGGCCTTCTCGGTGTCCTCGCGGACCTCCTCGCCGTGCGGGTCGTCCTCGGGCTTGCCCTCGGCCTCGAGGTGCGCCTTGATCTCGGCGTCGACCGCGTTCTTCGGCAGGGGGAAGTCGATCTCGGTGCGCAGGCGCTCGAGCAGCTCGTCGCGGGCGGCGACGGCGCGGTTCGCGTTCTTGTCCTTGGCCACCTGCTCGCGCAGGTCGGCGCGCAGCTCGTCGATGGTGTCGAACTCGGAGGCGAGCTCGGCGAACTCGTCGTCGGCGGCGGGGAGCTCGCGCTCCTTGACGCTGTTGACGGTGACGGTGACCTCGGCCTCCTCACCCGCGCGCTCGCCACCCACGAGGGTGGTGGTGAAGGTGGTGCTCTCGCCGGCGGACAGGCCGGTGATGGCCTCGTCCATGCCCTCGAGCATCGTGCCGGCGCCGACCTGGTAGGAGGTGCCGGTGACGGAGTCGACCTCCTCCTCGCCCACGGTCGCCTTGAGGTCGATGGAGACGAAGTCGCCGTCGCCTGCGGCGCGGTCGACGCCCACGAGGGTGCCGAAGCGCTCGCGCAGGGACTCGAGGCGCTGCTCGACGTCCTCGTCGCTCACCTCGACGGAGTCGACGGTGATCTCGTAGGTGGACAGGTCGGGCACGGTGATCTCCGGCCGCACGTCGACCTCGGCGGTGAAGGTCAGCTGGCCGCCGACGGCGCCGGTGAGGTTGGGGACCTCGGTGACGTCGACCTCGGGCTGGCCGATCGGCTTGATGCCGGTCTCGGCGACGGCGTCGCGGTACAGGCCCGGCAGCGCGTCGTTGACGGCGTGCTCGATGACGGCCGCGCGGCCGACGCGCTGGTCGATGATGCGTGCAGGAACCTTGCCCTTGCGGAAGCCGGGCACGTTCACCTGCTCGGCGATGTGCGAGTAGGCGTGGTCGATGCTCGACTTGAGCTCCTCGTACGACACCTCGACGGTGAGCTTGGCCCGGGTGGGCTCAAGGGTCTCGACGGCGCTCTTCACTGCGATGCTCTCCACTCTTCGGTTCCTGGGGACGCCCCCGCGCGGGGGAAGTGCGGGTGCTGTGCGTGCGCGAACCGAGGCAGACGGACGTGCGCACAGGCGCGTTCCATCGTAGAGCACCGCCGCGCGGGCCCGCGACGGCGGGAGCGGGGGCCCGGGGTGACGTCCGCCGCAGGCGAGGGTCGGGATGACAGGATTTGAACCTGCGACCTTCCGCTCCCAAAGCGGATGCGCTACCAAGCTGCGCTACATCCCGTTCGGCCGGTGGCCGCGAGTCGATTGTAGGCGACCGCCCAGGGCGCGTTACACTCGTTGCTGCACGCCGGAGACCGGCGCGCTGCGGGTGTAGCTCAATGGTAGAGCCTCTGCCTTCCAAGCAGATGGTGCCAGTTCGATTCTGGTCACCCGCTCCACGTACCAGTGCAGGTGCAGCCCTCCCCGGGAGGTGGCCGATGGACGGTCGCGGACGTCTGGCAGTGGGTGCGGTCCTGGCCGCTGTCGCGGCGGGTGTCGTCGCGGCGGCCCGTCCGAACGAACCCCCAGTCCCCCGCCGTACCGGCACCTCGGCCGGCGGGATGGAGTTCCTCGCCCTCGGCGACGGCCCGCGGTCCCTCCTCAGCATCCCGGGTGGCCCCGGCAGCGACCTGCCCGAGGGGCTGCTGGGCCGACTGACCGAGCGCGAGCTGCGCCCCTACGTCCGCGCCGGGTTCACGGTCTGGACGGTCACCCGGCCGCGCGGCATGGCACCGGGCCACACGGTGGCCGACATGGCCGACGACTACGCACGCTTCGTCCGCGAGGAGCTGGGCGGCGCCGTCGACGTCGTGCTCGGCACGTCCTACGGCGGCATGGTGGCGCTGCATCTCGCCGCCACCCACCCCGACACCGCGAGCGCCGTCGTGCTCGTCGGTGCCGCCGCTCGGGTCGAGGAGTGGGGCACGGACGTGGACTCCCGCTGGGCGCGCCTGCGCGCCGAGGGCCGCGACGCGGAGGCCGGCGCCGTCTTCCTCGAGTACCTGCTGCCCGAGCCGCGGCACGAGCGGGCACGCCGGGTCCTCGGCCCCGTCGCGGGCCGGCTCGTCTCCGGGTCGGCGACCCCGCCGGGCGACCTGCTCGTCGAGGCCGACGCCGAGCGCTCCTTCGACGCGAGCGAGGTCCTCGGACGGATCACCGCACCGGTCCTGCTCCTCGCCGGCGAGGAGGATCGCTTCTTCTCCCTGGAGACCGTCCGGGAGACCGCGGCCGGCATCACGGACTGCACGCTCGTCACCTACCCCGGCCGCGGGCACGTGGGGACGGTCTCGAGCGACGACGTGCCCCACGACGTCCTCGTCTGGCTCGAGCAGCAGGGCCCGGGAACGCGAGACGGCCGCCACCCCGAGGGGTGACGGCCGTCTGCGTGAAGTACCGGATCAGTCCGCGAACTCCAGGCCCTTCTGGTAGGCCTTGGCCAGGCGCCGGGGCACCTGGATCTCGCGGCCCTGCACGCGGATGGTCTGGAGCGTGGTGGGCTCCGCCTTCCACTGGGACCGGCGAGAGCGGGTGTTGCTACGGGACATCTTGCGCTTCGGAACTGCCATCTGCCCTGCCGCTCCTTTCGTGGTCGAGACGATTGCCGTCGTATAGCGTGCCACGCCACAGCCGCCCGGGTCCAATGCCGGGTGCCCGGTACGGGTGTGACATTGCCCCCTCCGGGGCGTCCACAATGGCCGCACCATGGATGTTCGCACCCTTGCCGGTGGCGTGACCACCGCGACCGAGCTGGAGATCCGCCGCTCCCGCTTCATCACCTGGTTGCGCCGCGCCGACGACGAGACGGCTGCGCGCGGCCTGGTCGAGGACGCCCGGCACGCCTTCCCCGACGCGCGGCACCACTGCTCGGCCTTCGTCGTGCGCGTCCCGGGGGCGAACCTCGTCGAGCGCTCCTCCGACGACGGCGAACCGGCGGGCACCGCCGGCATGCCGATGCTCGAGGTGCTGCGCGGCAGCGGCCTGGTGGACCTCGCCGCGGTCGTCGTCCGGTACTTCGGCGGCGTCAAGCTCGGGACGGGCGGGCTGGTACGCGCGTACTCCGACGCCGTGCGGGGCGCGCTCGAGGAGGCGCCCGTCGTCGTCCAGCGCGAGAGCCGCCTGCACGCGGTCGCACTCCCCCACGCGGACGCCGGCCGCGTGGAGTCCGAGCTGCGCGCGCTCGGCTTCGTGGTCGACGACGTCGCCTACGCCGAGCACGTGACCCTCACCCTCGCGACGAACGACGACGACGCGCTCGCCTCCGCCGTCGCCGGCCTCACCGGCGGGGCGGCCGAGGTGCGCGCCGCCGGCACCCGCGTCGTCGAGCTCCCCGCCTAGCCCAGCGCACCGCCCCTCATCGCCCCCCTCTCATCGCCGACAGCCGGATCCTCCGACCCCCCTCATCGCCGACAGCCGGATTCTCCGGCCTGGACCTGGCGCGCGGAGAATCCGACCGTCGGCGGTAAGTGTGCTGTCGGCGGTAACTGTGCTGTCGGCGGTAACTGTGCTGTCGGCGGTAAGTGTGCTGTCGGCGGTTGGGGACTTGTTCTAGTTGGGATAGAGCAAGTATGGTTTAAGCATGTTGATCCGGATCGATGCGGCGTCGCCGCTGCCGCTCTTCGAGCAGCTCGCGGACCAGGTGCGCACGGCGGTGCTCCGCGGCGAGGTGGCCAGCGGCGAGCGCCTGCCCTCGGCACGCGACCTCGCCGAGTCGCTCGACGTCAACCAGCACACCGTCCTGCACGCCTACCAGCTGCTCCGCGACGAGGGGCTGGTCGAGCTGCGTCGCGGCCGCGGCGCCGTCGTCACCGCCCACGCCGTCGAGCAGTACACGCCGCTGCTCGAGGCCGTCGCCACCGTCCGCCGCGAGGCGGCCCGCCTGGGGCTGCCGCTGTCCGCCGTCGCCGCCCTGCTCACCACCGAGGAGACCCGATGAACCAGACCCTGCCCCACCGCCGCCGCGCCTGGCTGCTCGGCGTCCTCGTCCCCGTGCTCGTCACGGCCGCCGCGTGGGTCGTCGTCGCCCGGCTCGTCCCCCGGCTGCCCGAGGAGGTCGCGGTGCACTGGGGCCCGTCGGGCGTGGACCGCACCGGCTCGGTCGGCGAGCTGCTCGTCCCGATGGCCGTCATCAGCGGCGTCTCGCTCGTGGTCCTCGCGGCGCTCTCCGTCCTCACGGGCCGCCAGGCGCTCAACCGCCGGATGGTGCTCGGGCTCGCGACGGGCTTCTCCGTCATGTTCGCCGGCATGACGCTGGCGAGTGTCGTCCCCCAGGTCGACGCCGCGTCCGCCGCGGACGCGGGCTCGCCCGACGGCTGGTTCGCCGTCACGATCGTCGTGGCCCTCGCGCTCGGCACGGCCGCCGGGGCACTGGCCGGGGCCGACCCCGCCCTCCCCGCGACCGGCGCGGTCGCCGACGGCGCCCCGACGGCGGAGCTCCCCGAGGGGCAGCGTGCCGTGTGGGTGCGTGGCGTCGCGGGGCTCGGCACCACCGTCACCTGGGTCGTCGTCGCCGCCGGCGCGGTGGCCGGGGTGGTTCTGTGGCTCTTCGCGGACACCGTCCTGCCGCTCGTCATCACGCTCCCGGTGCTCGTCCTCGTCCTCACCATGACCACCTGGCAGGTCCAGGTCGACGCGCGAGGCCTCACGGCCCGGGGCACCTTCGGCTGGCCCCGGCTCCAGGTCCCGGCGGGCGAGGTCGAGCGCGCCGACGTCACGACGGTCAACCCCTTCCCCGAGTTCGGAGGCTGGGGGCTACGCACCAACGTCTCCGGCACGGTCGGGGTCGTCATCCGCGCCGGCGAGGCGATCGCCGTCGAGCGCTCCGGGGGCCGGCACCTCGTCGTCACCGTCGACGACGCCGCGACCGGCGCCGCACTCCTCAACACCTACGCGGCCCGCGCCCGGACGTCCGCCCGCGATACGGCCACCGATTGATCGCCCTGTGGGCCTGGTTTAGGGTTCAAGGAACGCGGCCGGCACCTGACCGGCCCGGCAGCAGTGAGAGGAGATGCCGCAGCCGTGCCCGTGCTCGCCCTCCCCGCCTCCTCCCGCTGCCACCGCTGTCTGTAGAGCGCCCGGCTCCAACCGTGCGGCCTGCCGCATGCCCGGCGCTCCCCCGCCACCACCGTCGGTGGCCCCTGCACCCGAACCTCCCGACGCGAAGGAACCCCCAATGGCACGCATCTACGACGACGTCACCGCCCTCATCGGCCGCACCCCGCTCGTGCGCCTCAACCGGGTGACCGAGGGCCTGAACGCCACGGTCCTGGCCAAGCTCGAGTTCTACAACCCGGCCAACTCCGTCAAGGACCGCATCGGCGTCTCGATCGTCAACGCGGCTGAGCAGTCCGGCGCCCTGCCCCCCGGCGGCACCATCGTCGAGGCCACCTCCGGCAACACCGGCATCGCGCTGGCGATGGTCGGCGCCGCCCGCGGCTACAAGGTCGTCCTCGCCATGCCCGAGACGATGAGCAAGGAGCGCCGGGCGCTGCTGCGCGCCTTCGGCGCCGAGCTCGTCCTCACCCCCGGCTCCGAGGGCATGAAGGGCGCCGTCACCAAGGCCGAGGAGATCGCCGCCGAGCGCGAGGGCGCGATCCTCGCCAAGCAGTTCGCCAACGAGGCCAACCCCGCCATCCACCGCCAGACCACCGCCGAGGAGGTCTGGAACGACACCGACGGCGAGGTCGACTACTTCGTCGCCGGCATCGGCACCGGCGGCACCATCACCGGCGTGGGCCAGGTGCTCAGGGAGCGCAAGCCGGACGTCAAGGTCATCGCCGTCGAGCCGGCCGAGTCCCCGATCCTCAACGGCGGCCAGCCCGGCCCGCACAAGATCCAGGGCATCGGCGCGAACTTCGTGCCCGAGATCCTCGACACCTCGGTCTACGACGAGGTCATCGACGTCAACGCCGAGCAGTCGGTCGAGATGGCCCGCCGGCTCACCGCCGAGGAGGGCATCTTCGTCGGCATCTCCTCCGGCGCCGCGGTGACCGCCGCCCTCGAGATCGCCGCCCGGCCCGAGGCCGCCGGCAAGACGATCGTCGTCGTCATCCCGAGCTTCGGCGAGCGCTACCTGTCCACGCCGCTCTACAGCGAGTTCGCCGACTGACGTGCACAACTCCTCCGTCCGCTTCTGGGTCCTCCTGCGGGAGGACCTCGAGGCTGCGCGCCGCGGTGACCCCGCGGCGCGCAGCCTCGCGGAGGTGGCCCTCGGCTACCCCGGTGTCCACGCCCTGTGGGCCCACCGGGTCTGCCACCGGATGTGGCACGCCGGCCCCCTGGGCCGGCTGCCCGCACGGCTGCTGTCCCAGCTCGTCCGCGCCCTCACCGGTATCGAGATCCACCCCGCCGCCGTCCTCGGCCGGCGCCTGTTCATCGACCACGGCATGGGCGTGGTCATCGGGGAGACGGCGCGGGTGGGCGACGACGTCGTCATGTTCCACGGCACCACGCTGGGGGGCCGCTCGATGACCCGCGGCAAGCGCCACCCCACGATCGGCGACCGCGTCGTCATCGGCGCGGGAGCCAAGGTCCTCGGGCCCATCACGGTGGGCGACGACGCCCAGGTCGGGGCCAACGCCGTCGTCGTCAAGGACGTGCCGGCCGGTGCCGTCGCCGTCGGGGTGCCCGGCCGGGTCCGGGAGCGTCCGGCCGAGATCGACCCCTGGGCCGACCCGGCGCTGTTCATCTGAGCCGGCCCGCGCTCAGTACGGGGTGCGGTCCGCCCTGGCCTCCCAGGCGAGGAAGGGTCGCGTGGCCGTGGGCACCCGCTGCCCCACGACGGGCAGCAGCTCCCGACGCGCCGGGTCGGTGAAGTAGTCGTGGAAGGCGGCGTCGTCGAAGCCCGCCCGGGCGGCGTCGTGGCGGTCGGCTGCGTAGTGGACCTCGCCGACGCGTGCCCACAGGGCGACGGCGACACACATCGGGCACGGCTCGCAGCTGGCGTAGACGACGGCGCCGTCCAGCGCGACCGACCCGGTCGCGCTGGACGCCCGCCGGATGGCGACGACCTCCGCATGGGCGGTCGGGTCGCTCGTCGCCACCACCCGGTTGGTGCCCTCGAAGCGCCGCCCGTCCGGCAGGACGACGACGGCGGCGAAGGGCCCACCCCCGCCCGCGACGTTGGCCTCTGCTCGCCGGACGACGCCACTCAGCTCTGCGGTGACGGTCTGGTGCTCGTCTCCTCGCATGCCGTCGATGGTGCCCGCGGTCCCCTCGCCGACGCGAGGCCTTTCCTCACGCGGTGGGCCTCGTCCGACCCGACTCCCGCCGGACTGCTCCGGGCGTCCTGCCCACGGTGCGGGTGAAGGCGCGGCTGAACGCCGCCTCCGAGCGGTAGCCCAGCTCGGCCGCGAGCGCCGCCACGGTCGTGTCGTCCCGGGCCAGCCGCTCCTGGGCGAGGAGCATCCGCCACCGGGTCACGTAGGCCATCGGCGGCTCACCGACGAGCGCCGTGAACCTCGCGGCGAAGGACGACCGCGACATCGCGGCCGTGCGCGCGAGCAGCTCGAGGGTCCACGGCCGGCCCGGCTCGGCGTGGACGGCCTCCAGCGCCCGGCCGACGTGCTCGTCGTCCAGGGCTCGCAGCCAGCCCTCGCGGGCCGTGGGGTCGTGCTCGAGCCAGGCGCGGACCGCCCTGACGACGAGGATGTCCGCGAGCCGGGTGGCCACGGCCTCGCCGCCCGGGCGCAGGTGGGACAGCTCCTCGGCCATGAGCCGCACCGTCTCCCGGACGGTGGGGGCGCCGCGCGTGAGGAGCACGGGTGGCAGCGCGCGCAGCAGCTCCCGGGCGGTCGGCTCCGCGAAGCCGACGACGCCGCAGACGAGCTGCGTGGGCGGCCCGCCACCGCCGTGGTGCAGGACCGAGTAGTGCTCGGTGAGGTAGTCCTGCGGAAGCCGCTCGACCCTCCGCGCGGGGCCGGCGCCGGGGGCGCTGAGCAGGTCGTGCCCCCGCCCGTGCGGGACGAGCGCCAGCTCGCCGGCGCGCAGCTCGACCGGCGCGTGGCCGGGCACGCCCACCCAGCAGGCGCCGGCGGTGAGCACGTGGAAGCTCACGGCGTCGGGCACTGCCGGCATGCGCAGGGCCCACGGCGCGGTGAGCTCGGCGCGGCAGTAGAAGGTGCCGTGCATGCGCACGGTGTGCAGGGCTCGGCTCAACCGGTCGGTCGGCCGCCACGGTGCCGTCACGTCCACGTCGCGAGTGTCCCACCCGTGCCGCCCGTCCGGGAGACCTGGACGAACGAGCAAGAGCGCCGGCCTTTCGAGCATGGATCAGCCGGACCAGGCCTTCTAGCGTCGGACTACCAGCCACCTCGACCCAGGGAGCAACGCCATGTACGTCATCGCCGGAGCCACCGGACGCGTCGGGTCCGCCGTCGCACAGCACCTGCTCGACGCCGGGGCGCAGGTCCGCGTCCTCGTCCGCCGTCCCGCCGCCGCCACGGAGTGGGAGGAGCGGGGCGCCGACGTCCGCGTCGTCGACCTGCGCGACCGCGCCGCGCTCGCAGCGTCCCTCGCCGGGTGCACCGGGTTCTTCACCCTCCTGCCCTTCGACCTCACCTCCTCCGACCCCGCCGCCCACGCCACGGCGGTCGTCACGGCCACGGCCGGCGCGGTGGCCGACGCGGGGGTGCCGCACGTCGTCGCCCTCTCCTCCGGTGGTGCCGACCTGCCCGCCGGCACCGGCCCGGTCGTCGGGCTCCACGCCCTCGAGGAGGCGGTGCGGGCGACGGGGACGACCCTCACCGCGCTGCGCTCGGGCCACTTCCAGGAGAAGGTCACCGACGCCCTCGACCTCGTCCGGGCGGAGGGCGTCTACCCCGTGCTCGCCACGTCCGCGGACGTGCCGCTGCCGATGGGGGCGACCCGGGACGTCGGCGCCGTCGCCGCCAGGAGCCTGCTCTCCCCTCCCGCGTCCAGCGAGGCGGTCGACGTCCTGGGCCCGCTCACCACCGAGCGCGAGGTGGCCGCCGTCCTGTCCGCCGCGCTCGGGCGTGACGTCGCGGCCGTCACGATCCCCGAGGAGGCGTGGGTCGACACGCTCGTCGGCACCGGCCTGCCCGTGGCCGTCGCCGAGAGCCTGGCCGAGCTCTACCGGGCCGACGAGGAGGGGCTGCTCGCCCCGCGCGGGGACCGCACCGTGCACCTGGGCACGCCGCTGGCCGAGACGGTCAGCGCACTGCTGGCCACCGCCCCCGCGCAGGTGCGCTAGGCCGCCGCCGGTCGCCGCTGCTCACGGGGGCACCAGAAGACCCGCCGCCCGGCCATCTCGTCCTCGGCGACCGTGCTCCCGCAGCGCAGGCACGGCCCGCCGGAGCGGTGGTAGACGTACCAGCGGTCGTCCTCCACCTCGCGGTCCTCCGGCTCGGTCGTGACGATGCGGCCGGTGCTCACGCCGTCGGACATGAGCGTGACGAGGTCGGCCCACATCTCCCGCAGCCGCGGGGCCGCCACGGTCCGGCCGAGCTTGCGCGGGTGCAGCCGCGCCCGGTACAGCGCCTCCGCGCGGTAGATGTTGCCGACGCCGGCGATGACCGACTGGTCCATGAGGAGCTCGCCCACCGGCCGGGCGCGGCGGCGGACGTTCGCGACGAACTGCTCGACGTCCCCGTCCGCCCGCAGCGGGTCGGGCCCCAGGCGGGCGTGGACCGCCTCCTTC
The DNA here is from genome assembly GCF_047302425.1 of Georgenia phoenicis. Classification (NCBI taxonomy): domain Bacteria; kingdom Bacillati; phylum Actinomycetota; class Actinomycetes; order Allobogoriellales; family Allobogoriellaceae; genus Georgenia; species Georgenia phoenicis. The sequence goes on from NZ_CP154855.1 coordinate 2,889,280, forward strand.
TCCTCGGGCGTCACCACCTCGCATGCGGTGGGGCCGGTGAGGTCGGCGACGCCGTGCTCGCCCAGCAGCCGCACCCGCACCGCACCGCGCGGCTCGGGCACCGTCCACTCCGACGGCGGCACCTGCGCGCCGTCGTCGCCGACGGGCAGCGGCGTCTCCTCCTCCGCGACGCGCCGGCGGGGGGCACCGATGGCGTGGGGGGCCTGGAAGGTGGCGTCCCCGGCGAAGGTCCACGAGCCGTACAGGCCCAGGTGCACGCGCAGCCAGCGCAGCTCCTCACGGGCTTCACCGTCCTCGCCGAAACCGAGGAACAGGTGCTTGCCGTGGGCGTCGGTGGCGACGAGGCGCCGCCCGTCGAGGACCTCGGCACCGGCGGCGAAGCGCCCCTGCGGGGAGCTCACGGCCAGGCGCTGCCCGTGGAGCAGCTCGTCGAAGGCGAGGGCGAGGCGGTGGATCGAGTGGCCTTCAGGCATGTGTCTCCTCCAGGGGGTCCCACAGGGCGCGGGTGAGATCGACGGCGCCGCCCGGGCGGCGCGGTGTCCCCTCCCCGCGGTAGTGCTCGGCGGCCCGGGCGGTGAGCTGCTCGGGCAGGGACCCGTCGGCGCGGACGACCCGCCACCACGCGACGGCGCCGCCCTCGCGGGCCATGACCGCGCCGACCGACCGTGCCGAGCCGCGGCCCGTCCGCAGGCGCGCCGCCTCGGCGATGAGGCCGTACGTCGTGGCGCGGCCGGGTGGGACGTCGTCGGCGATGTCGAGGACGAGCTCGCTCCAGTCGGTCACGCCGGCCATTGTCGCAAAATCACCTGACCGCACGGGCCGGCCGCTGCCATGATCCGGCGGTGACCTTCACCGACCCGCCCGCTCCCCCGCTCCCGACCGGCTACCGCCTGGCCGAGCTCGACGACGCCGCCGACCGCGCCGCGATGCACGACATCGACCGGTGGGCCTTCGCCTTCGACTTCGCCCCCGAGGACGAGCAGGTCCACGTCTGGGAGCTCGAGCCCGGCCGCAGCGTCGGCGTCTGGCACGACGGACCGCGGGGCACCACGCTCGCGGCGATGCACTCCTCGTACGCCTTCCGGGTCCAGGTGCCCGGTGGCGAGCGCCTGCCCGCCGCCGGCCTCACCTGGGTGGGCGTCCACCCGGGCCACCGCCGCCGCGGGCTGAGCCGCGCGATGCTCCACGCCCACCTGCGCCGCTCACGTGAGCGCGGCGAGGTCGTCTCGGTCCTCAACGCCGCGGAGAGCGGCATCTACGGCCGCTACGGCTACGGGATCGCCACCCACCGCGTGTCCGCGACGCTCGGCCGCGGCGCAGGGCTCCGCGAGGTCCCCGGCAGTGAGGACCTCGTCGTCGAGCTCGAGAGCCTCGACGGCCCGCGGCACAGTACCGAGCTCGAGCACGTCCACGGCCAGGTGCTGCGCCCCGGGTGGATCACCCGGGACACGGAGGCGCTGCGGCAGATGCGCGTCATCGACTGGCCCTCCGCGCGGCGCGGCGCCGAGCGCCGCCGCATCGCCTTCGTCCGGGACGCGACGGGTGCACCTCGGGGCTACGCGCTGTTCCGCCGCAAGGAGAAGTGGAGCGACGAGGGCAGGCCGGAGGGCACCGTCCACGTGCACGACGCCCTCGCGCTCGACGCCCCGGCCGCCCGCGCGCTGTGGGCCGCACTTCTCGACCTCGACCTCATGGGGAGCGTCGAGGTGGGCAACCTCGCGCCCGACGACGCCCTCCTCGGCCTGCTCATCGACGTCCGCGGCATCAACCGCAAGGTGCACGACGACGTGTGGCTGCGCATCCTCGACCTTCCCGCCGCACTGGGCGCGCGGGCCTACCCGTGCGCCGTCGACGTCGTCCTCGAGGTGAGCGACCCGCTCGTCCCGGACAACGCCGGCCGCTGGCACGTGCGCGGCGGGCCGGACGGCGTGGAGGTGGCCCGCACCGAGGCACCGGCGCACCTCGCGGTGGGGATCGCGGACCTCGGCGCGGCCTACCTCGGCGGGACGACGCTCACGGCGCTCGCCGCGGCCGGGCGGGTCACCGAGCTCGTCCCCGGCGCGCTCGCACCGGCCGCGACGGCCTTCTCCTGGCCGGTGGCCCCCTCCACCGGCTGGGGCTTCTGACCAACGCCGAGCCCCCCTCGTAACGCCGAGAGCGGAGTTGTTCCAGGAACAACTCCGCTCTCGGCGACCGGCAGGTGGGGTCAGCGCTGCTCGTACGCGGCGAGCTGGTCGATGCGGCGCTGGTGGCGGGCTTCCCCCGAGAAGGGCTCGGCGATGAAGGCCTCGACGAGGGCGATCGCCTCGTCGACCGAGTGCTTGCGAGCGCCGAGGGAGATGACGTTGGCGTCGTTGTGCGCCCGCGCGAGCGTGGCGGTGTCCAGGTCCCACGCGAGCGCGGCACGCACACCGCGCACCTTGTTGGCGGCGATCTGCTCACCGTTGCCCGAGCCACCCAGCACGATGCCGAGGCTGCCCGGCTCGGCGACGACGGCCTCACCCGCGGAGAAGCAGAAGGACGGGTAGTCGTCCTGGGCGTCGTAGGTCGCGGCCCCGTGGTCGACGACGTCGTGGTCCCCCGCGGTGAGGTGCTCGACGAGGGCGGCCTTGAGCTCGAAGCCTGCGTGGTCGGCGGCGATGTGGATGCGCATGGCCCCTATCTTGCCGTGCCGCGCGGCGGGCCGGGGCCACCGTCTCGGCCCGTGCCGGCGCCCGGCCCTCCCGTATCGTCGGACCATGACGACTGACGAGACGACCATGTCGTTCGCGCAGGCCATGGACACGAGCGTGCGGCCGCAGGACGACCTCTACCGCCACATCAACGGGACCTACCTGCGCGAGCACGAGATCCCCGCCGACCGTGCCCGCGACGGCGCCTTCATGGTGCTGCGCGACCTGTCCGAGCAGCGGGTGCGCGACATCATCACCGAGGCCGCCGCGGACGAGGAGGCCACGGGCGAGGCCAAGCAGATCGGTGACCTCTACGCCTCCTTCATGGCCGAGGAGCGCGTCGAGGCCCTCGGCACCGGACCCCTCCAGCCCGACGTCGAGCTCTTCACCGCCGCCCGGGACAAGGACGCCCTCGCCCGCGCCATGGGCACGCTCGCCTCCACCGGCGTGGGTGGCGCCGTCGCGCTCTTCGTCGACACCGACTTCAACGACCCGGACAGCTACCGCGTCTTCCTGTGGCAGAGCGGTCTCGGGCTGCCGGACGAGTCCTACTACCGCGAGGACGCACACGCCGAGACCCGCTCGGCCTACCTCGCCCACGTCGCGGCGATGCTCGAGCTCTCCGGGCTCGTCACCGCCGACGAGGCCATGGGCGCCGCCCAGCGCGTCATGGACGTCGAGACCCGCCTGGCCGCCGGCCACTGGGACAAGGTCCGCTCGCGCGAGGCGGACCAGATCAACAACCCGCGCACCTGGGCCGAGGTCGTCGACTCCGCGCCCGGCTTCCCCTGGGATTTGTGGCGCGAGTCCCTCAACCTGCCCGCGGGCGCGGTCGACTCGACCATCGTCGGCATGCCGTCCTTCCTCACCCACTTCGCCGCCGCGTGGGAGGAGCTGGACGTCGACTCCCTGCGCATGTGGCTGCTGTGGCACGTCGTCTCGGCGCGGGCGCCCTACCTGCCCTCCGCCTTCGTCGAGGAGCACTTCGACTTCTACGGCCGCACGCTCACCGGCGCGCCGGAGATGCGCGAGCGCTGGAAGCGGGGCGTCTCGCTGGTCGAGGGTGCCCTGGGCGAGGCGGTGGGCAAGCTCTACGTCGAGCGCCACTTCCCGCCGGAGCACAAGGCCCGCATGCAGAAGCTCGTCGACAACCTCATCGAGGCCTACCGCCAGTCCATCACCGAGCTCGACTGGATGGGTGAGGAGACCAAGCAGCGCGCGCTGGACAAGCTCGCCGCCTTCACCCCGAAGATCGGCTACCCCGACACGTGGCGCGACTACTCCACCCTCGAGACCGACCCGACCGACCTCCTCGGCAACGTCCGCCGCGCCGAGCTCTTCGAGACTGCGCGCAACCTCGCCAAGCTCGGCGAGCCCATGGACCGCGACGAGTGGTTCATGCCGCCGCAGATGGTCAACGCCTACTACAACCCGACGATGAACGAGATCGTCTTCCCGGCGGCGATCCTCCAGCCCCCGTTCTTCGACGTCGACGCCGACGACGCGTGGAACTACGGCGGCATCGGCTCGGTCATCGGGCACGAGATCGGGCACGGCTTCGACGACCAGGGCAGCAAGTACGACGGCACCGGCCGCCTGCACGACTGGTGGACCGAGCAGGACCGCGCCGAGTTCGAGGCCCGCACCAAGGCGCTCATCGCGCAGTACGACGCCTTCTCCCCCGCCCAGCTGAACGGCTCGCACCACGTCAACGGCGCCCTGACGATCGGGGAGAACATCGGCGACCTCGGCGGGCTGTCGATCGCGATCAAGGCCTACGACATCGCGCTGCGCAAGCAGGGCCTGTCCGGCCTCGAGGACGCCCCGGTGGTCGACGGGCTCACCGGTCTGCAGCGGGTCTTCTACTCGTGGGGCCGCATCTGGCAGCAAAAGGCCCGCGACGCCGAGGTGATCCGGCTGCTGTCGATCGACCCGCACTCGCCCAACGAGTTCCGCTGCAACGGCGTCGTGCGCAACCTCGACGCCTTCGTCGAGGCCTTCGACGTCCAGCCCACCGACGCGCTCTACCTCCCGCCCGAGGAGCGCGTGCGCATCTGGTGACCTGACGGCGAGGGCCGCCCGGGGAGCCCCCGGGCGGCCCTCGCCGTTCAGAACAGCTCGTAGGCGGCCCGGGCGACGCTGAAGCCGTAGCCGGACCCGTCGTGGCGGCAGGTGACCCCGGACCGCGCGCTCTCGCAGGTGAAGCCGTGCGCCGCCGTCGTCTGCCCGTAGTCGAGGACGGGCACGTCACCGGCGACGACGAGCGGCTCGCACGGCATCGAGGCCCCCGCCTCCTCCACGCGCAGGTGGCCGCCCGCGCCCTCCTCCTCGCAGGAGGCGGCGTCCACCGGGTCGTAGGTGAAGTTGGAGATCACGCAGTCGGCGGAGTCGGTGCCGATGGCGCAGACGATGTTCCCCGACGGCGAGGAGAAGTACTCCGCCTCGGGCTCCGGCGTCGGCGTCTCGGCCGGCTCGCTCTCCCGCTCGGTGCTCGTCGACGACGGCGTCGGGTCCTCGCCACCGCCCCCGAGGCGGCCGGCGAGGAGGATGACGAAGAGCAGCACGAGGATGCTGACGACGACGATGAGGAACAGCTGCGCCGGCGTCAGCCGGCGGCCGGTGTCGGACATGGACCTTCCCGTCTCTCAAGAACCCCGACACGGTACGTGACGAGCCCCCGTCGAGGACAACCTAGCCGGTCAGGCCGGACGCGCCCCGAAGACGGCGCTGCCCACCCGGACCATCGTCGCGCCCGCGGCGACGGCGACCTCGAGGTCACCGCTCATGCCCATCGACAGCTCCCGCGCCGCACCGGTGCCGTCCGCGCCGCTGCCGAGCACCTCGTCGCGCAGCGCGGCCAGGCGCTCGTAGGAGGCACGGACGACGTCGACGTCGGTGGAGTTCGCCCCGATCGTCATGAGCCCGCGCAGCCGCAGGTGCGGCAGTGCCCCGACGGCGACGGCGAGCGCCACCGCGTCCTCGGGCGCGGCACCCGCCTTGGTCGGTTCTGCGGAGGTGTTGACCTGGACGAGGACCTCGAGCTCGCGTCCCTCGCGGCCGGCGAGGCGGTCGAGCCGCTCGGCGAGAGGCAGGCTGTCGACGCTCTGCACGCAGCCGACGAGCGGGACGACCTTGCCCGCCTTGTTCGACTGCAGCCGCCCGATGAAGTGCATCTCGTGCGGGAGGTCGGCGAGGTCCGGCGCGGTCGCGACGAGCTCCTGGGCGCGGTTGTGCCCGAGGAGGGGGAAACCGGCCGCGACGGCCTCGCGCACGAGCTCGACGGGTTGGGTCTTGACCGCGAGGAGGATGTCGACCTCGGCCGGATCACGACCGACGCTCCGTGCCCCGGCGGCCACCCGGTCCCGGACCGCCGCCAGCGCCTCGAGGACCTCACTCACGGGCCCGAGCCTATCGCCCCCACAGGCCCGGCCTTGACGCCGGGGCGCCCCTGCGGAGCCTCAGGAGCGGGCGCCGTGGCGGTCGAGGAACTCGTAGACCTCGGTGTCGTCGACGCCCGGGAAGGTGCCGGGCGGGATCGCGGCGAGCAGGTGGGAGTGCGCCCGGGCGCTGGGCCACGAGTCGGCCGCCCAGCGGGCGGCGAGCTCGGCCGGGGGCCGGCGGCAGCAGGCCGGCTCGGGGCACGCCGAGCGCGCGCGGACCGTCGTCTCGCGGCCCTGGAACCACTTCGCGTACGCGAACGGGACGCCGACGTCGATGGCGAAGTCCCCCGTTCCCGTCCGCTCGACGTGGGTGGTGCACCAGTAGGTCCCGCGGCCCATGTCGGTGTACTGGTGGTGGGTGGCGTACCGGTCAGGGTTGTGGAACACCGCGCGGGAGGCCCAGTAGCGGCACACGACCTGCCCCTCGATGGCTCCGGTGACGTCGGTGGGGAAGGTGACGTCGTCGTTCTCGTACGCCTTGTAGATGACCCCGTCCTCCCCCACCCGCATGAAGTGGACGGGCAGGTCGAGGTGCTCGGTGGCGAGGTTGGTGAACCGGTGCGCGGCGGTCTCGTAGGAGACGGCGAAGGCGTCGCGCAGGTCGTCGATCGCCAGCGCCCGCTCGTCCTTGGCCGCGCTGAGGAACTTCACGGCCGCGGCCTCGGGCACGAGCAGCGCTGCGGCGAAGTAGTTGACCTCCACCCGCTGGCGCAGGAAGTCGGCGTAGCTCTGCGGTTCGACGTGCCCGAGCGCGACGTGCCCCAAGGTCTGCAGGACGATCGTGCGGGGGTCCTGGCCGGCCCGCGCGGTGACGGGCAGGTAGATGCGCTGGTTGCGGCGGTCGATGATCGAGCGGGTGGAGCGCGGCAGGTCGGGGACCCGCTCCACCGTGAAGCCGAGGTGCCGCGTCACGGCACCGACTCCCCGGTCGGTGAGCGGCCCGGACCGGTGGCCCACCGCCTCCCCGATCCGTGCCGCGAGCTCCTCGATCTCCGGGAAGTAGTTGTGCCGGGCACGCATGTCCGCGCGCAGCTCCGCGTTGGCCCGACGAGCCTCCTCGGGCGTGGCCGCCCGGATCGCGGTGGCCCGCGCGAGCTCGTGGTGCATGCCGACCAGCGCCTCGAGCACCTCCGTGGGCAGGGTGGCCCCCGGCTTGACCACGGGCAGGCCGAGCGCGGAGTAGTGAGGTGCCGCCTGCGCCCGGGCAAGGTCGATCTCCAGCGCCGCTCGGTGTGACGGCGGCTCCGGACGGAGGAGCTCCTCGACCGGGACGTGCAGCTCGCGGGCGATCGCCGCGAGGAGGGCGAGCCGCGGCTCGCGCCGACCGTTCTCGATCTGGGACAGCAGCGACTGCGCCCGACCCACCCGCCCGGCCAGCTGCGCGAGCGTGAGCCCGCGGGCGCGGCGGGCGTGGCGGATCCGGGGCCCGAGGACGGCGAGGTCGATGTCGTCTGCGTCCGGCACTTCTTCTCCTCCAGTGAAGGATCACGGAACTTCACCAACCTTAGACCTTGGTGTGGCGCAGATCATGCTTCCAGAGTGGAGGCACGCAGTTGTTCACCGGCGCGAGCCGGCCGACCAGGGAGAGAACCGATGACCACGACGACGCTGACCCCGACGACGCACGGTGAGGGCCGGTCGGTCGCCACCCGCATCCGCAGCGAGGCCGCCGACCTCGCCCAGGAGTGGGCGGGCAACCCCCGCTGGGCGGGAGTCCGGCGGGACTACTCGGCCGAGGACGTCGTCCGGCTGCGCGGCACCGTCCGCGAGGAGCACACCCTCGCCCGGCGCGGTGCGCAGCGGCTGTGGGAGCTGCTCCACACCCGGGACTACGTCCACGCGCTCGGCGCGCTCACCGGCGGCCAGGCCACCCAGATGGTCCGTGCCGGCCTCGAGGCGATCTACCTGTCCGGCTGGCAGGTCGCGGCCGACGCGAACACCGCTGGCCAGACCTACCCCGACCAGTCGCTCTACCCCGTCGACTCCGTCCCGCGCGTCGTGCGGCGGATCAACAACGCCCTGCTCCGGGCCGACGAGATCTCCTTCGCCGAGGGCACCGACCCGGGCTTCGACTGGCTCGCCCCGATCGTCGCCGACGCCGAGGCGGGCTTCGGCGGGCCGCTCAACGCCTTCGAGCTCACCAAGGCCCTCGTGCGGGCCGGTGCCGCCGGCGTCCACTTCGAGGACCAGCTCGCCGCGGAGAAGAAGTGCGGCCACCTCGGTGGCAAGGTGCTCGTGCCGACCTCCCAGCACATCCGCACGCTGAGCGCGGCCCGCCTCGCCGCCGACGTCCTCGACGTTCCCACCGTGCTCGTCGCGCGCACCGACTCCCTCGCCGCCAACCTCATCACCTCCGACATCGACCCGCACGACGCCGCCTTCACCACCGGCGAGCGCACCGCCGAGGGCTTTTACCGCACGGCGCCCGGACCGGATGCCGTCGTCGCCCGCGCCCTGGCCTACGCGCCGTACGCGGACCTCATCTGGGTCGAGACCTCGACGCCGGAGCTCGGCCTGGCCCGCCGGGTCGCCGAGGCGGTCCGCGCAGAGCACCCGGGCAAGATGCTCGCCTACAACTGCTCGCCGTCCTTCAACTGGAAGAAGCACCTCGACGACGACGAGATCGCGCGCTTCCAGCGCGAGCTCGGCGCCATGGGCTACCGGTTCCAGTTCATCACCCTGGCCGGCTTCCACCAGCTCAACCACGGCATGTTCGAGCTGGCCCGCGGCTACGCGCAGCACGGCATGACCGCCTACGTCGGGCTCCAGGAGAAGGAGTTCGCCGCGGAGGCCGACGGCTACACCGCCACCCGCCACCAGCGGGAGGTGGGCACCGGCTACTTCGACCTCGTCTCCACCGCGCTCAACCCCGGCAGCGACACCCTCGCCCTGCGCGGGTCCACCGAGGAGCAGCAGTTCTGAGGCCGGTGGGGCGGCGCCACCCGGCGCCGACCCGGCCCGCACTCCCAAGCCAACACCGAAGGACACCGCCATGACCACGCAGACCACCGCCCCCTACCGGTACGACCCTCCCCTCACCCCGCCCTCGGCGCCCACGCCGCCGACCGCGGGAGACGAGATCGCCCCGCCCCGCCGTCGTCGGCGCCGCGAACGGCCACCTTTCGGGCTGGACGGGACCGTGCGCACCGTCGTCGACATCCCATCCACGCCGGCGAGCCAGGCGATCCTCACGCCCCAGGCCCTCGCCCTGCTCACCGAGCTCCACAAGCGCTTCGCCGGTCGCCGCGCCGAGCTGCTCGAGCTGCGCCAGCGCCGCCGCCAGGAGCTCGCCGACGGCAGGCGGCTGGACTTCCGGCCCGAGACCCGGCACATCCGCGAGGACACCTCGTGGCACGTGGCGCCTCCGGCGCCTGGCCTGGAGGACCGCCGGGTGGAGATCACCGGCCCCACCGAGCGGAAGATGACGATCAACGCCCTCAACTCCGGGGCGAAGGTGTGGCTCGCCGACCTCGAGGACGCGAACACCCCGCACCTCGAGAACGTCATCGCCGGTCAGGCCAACCTGCGCGAGGCGATCCGCCGCACCATCACCTACACCTCCCCCGAGGGCAAGGACTACCGCCTCCACGACGGCGAGCTCCCGACGATCGTCATGCGCCCGCGCGGCTGGCACCTCACCGAGAAGCACCTGCGCTTCGACGGTCAGCCGATGTCCGCCAGCCTCGTGGACTTCGGTCTGTACATGGTGCACAACGCTCACGCGCTCCTCGCCCGCGGGTCCGGCCCGTACTTCTACCTGCCGAAGCTGGAGAACCACCTCGAGGCGCGGCTGTGGGACGAGGTCTTCACCTTCACCGAGCGGCAGCTGGGCATCGAGCACGGCACCATCCGCGCGACGGTGCTCATCGAGACCATCACCGCGGCCTTCGAGATGGAGGAGATCCTCTACGAGCTGCGGGACCACAGCGCCGGCCTCAACGCCGGGCGCTGGGACTACATCTTCTCCCTCATCAAGACCTTCCGGGACCGGCCGGACATGGTCCTGCCCGACCGCGCCGACGTCACGATGACGGTCCCGTTCATGCGTGCCTACACCGAGCTTCTCGTGCGCACCTGCCACCGGCGCGGCGCCCACGCGATCGGCGGGATGTCGGCATTCATCCCGTCGAAGGACCCGCAGCGAACCGAGGAGGTCCTCGCCCGGGTGCGGGCCGACAAGCAGCGGGAGGCCGACGACGGCTTCGACGGCTCGTGGGTCGCCCACCCGGGCATGGTCGCCGCCGTCCGGGAGGTCTTCGACGCCACCCTCGGCTTCACCCCGCACCAGATCCACCGGACCCGGGAGGAGGTCACCGTCACCGCCGCCGACCTCCTGGCCGTCCCACCGCCACGGGTGACCCGCGAGGGTCTGCGGACGAACGTCGCCGTGGCGCTGCGCTACCTCGAGGCGTGGCTCGGCGGGCGGGGCGCCGTCGGGATCTCCGGGCTCATGGAGGACGCCGCCACCGCGGAGATCTCCCGCTCCCAGGTGTGGCAGTGGGTCCGTCACCGCACCGTGCTCGACGACGGCGCCCCGGTCACCCGGGAGCTCGTCACCGCGCTCCTCGAGGAGGAGCGGCTGCGTCTGGTCTCGGAGGTGGACGGGGACGCGGACCGGGTGGATCGCGTGGCGCAGGCCGCCGAGCTCTTCGCCGAGACGGCTCTCGCGGAGGACTACCCGCCGTTCCTCACGATCCCCGCCTACGCGCGCAGGATCGACTGAGCCCCTCGTCCAGCTTCCGGATCCCGCCACAAACGCCGGCGGATGAGCGCGACTCGCCGCCCGTGACCGGCGGCGTGTCGCCGCCGGTTGTGGCGGGATCCGGCTGCGAGGCTGCGTCAGGGCACGCGGTAGGTCCAGGCGTCGTCGAGGAACTTCTCCTCGACGAGCTGCTCGGCGCGGGCCAGCTCCTCGGCGGTGTAGTCCGAGCGCACGGTGTCGTAGCGGCCCTCGAAGTGGGCGATGAAGGACTCGATGATGGCCTCGCGGCTCATCCCGGTCTGCGAGCGCATCGGGTCGACCCGCTTGTTGGCGCTCGTGGTGCCCTTGTCCGACATCTTCTCGCGCCCGATGCGGAGCACCTCGAGCATCTTGTCGGCATCGATGTCGTAGCTCATCGTCACGTGGTGCAGGACGACGCCGCTCGCGAAGCGCTTCTGGGCGGCGCCGCCGATCTTGCCGGCGTCGGAGGCGATGTCGTTGAGCGGCACGTAGCGGGCGTTGACGCCGACCTCCTTGAGGGCGCCGAGGACCCAGTCGTCGAGGAAGGCGTAGGAGCGCTCGAAGCTCAGCCCCTCGACGAGGGAGGTGGGCACGACGAGGGAGTAGGTGATGCAGTTGCCGGGCTCCATGAACATCGCCCCGCCGCCGGACACGCGGCGGACCACCGACATGCCGTGGCGGGCGAGCCCCTCGGGGTCGATCTCGTTGCGCACCGACTGGAAGGAGCCGATGACGACGAGCGGGCCGTCCCAGTCCCAGATGCGCATGAGCGGGCCGCGGCGGCCGGCGGCCACCTCGCCGGGCAGCACCTCGTCCAGGGCCACGTGCATCGCCGGGGGCAGCACGCGCGGGCCGATGACCTCGAAGGTGTGGTCGGCCCAGCTCGTCGCGTGCCCCAGGGCGCGGCGCACCGCGATGCCGACGGCGTCGGCACTGAAGCCGACGAGCGCGACGTCCGGGGTGAGCGCGCGGGTCACCGTCTGGGCGAGCTCCTCGGCGCCCGCCGTCGCCGGCATGCCCTCGAGGGCCGCGTTGATGGCCTCGAGGGCGGTGTCCGGCTCGAGGAAGAAGTCCCCCGAGACGCTGACGTGCCGCAGCCGGTCCTCCACGACCTCGAGGTCGACGGCGACGAGCTTGCCCTGGGGAACCTTGTACTCACCACGCACCGGCTCAGGCTACCGGCAGTGGCGCCCGGCCTCAGCGCGGCTCGACGTCGCGGTGCAGCAGGCCGTAGACCACCGAGTCGACGAGGGCCTCCCAGCTGGCCTCGATGATGTCGGGCCCCACGCCCACGGTGCTCCAGGAGCGGGCGCCGTCGGAGGTCTCGATGAGCACGCGGGTGGTCGCGTCGGTGCCCGACTGGGTGTCGAGGATGCGGACCTTGAAGTCGATGAGCTCGAAGTCCTCGAGCTCGGGGTACACGTCGACCAGGGCCTGGCGCAGTGCGTGGTCGAGCGCGTTGACCGGACCGTTGCCCTCGCCGGTGCACACGACCCGGCCGCGGCCGGTGTGGAGCTTGACGGTGGCCTCGGCCAGGGTGAGGGAGATGTCCTCGCTCAGCGTCTGGACGATGGCCCGCCAGCTCTCGACGGAGAAGTACCGCGGGCGGCTGCCGTCGAGCTCCTCACGCAGGAGCAGCTCGAAGGACGCGTCGGCCGCGTCGAAGGTGTAGCCCTGCGCCTCGGCGGCCTTGACCCGCTCGGTGACCCGGGCGAGCACGTCCGGCCGGCCGGACAGGTCGATCCCCAGCTCGCGGCCCTTGAGCTCGATGCTCGCCCGCCCCGCCATCTCCGAGACGAGCATGCGCATGTCGTTGCCCACGGCCACCGGGTCGATGTGCTGGTAGAGGTCGGGGTCCACCCGGATCGCCGAGGCGTGCAGGCCGGCCTTGTGGGCGAAGGCGCTGGCGCCGACGTAGGGCTGGCGGGCGTAGGGGCTGATGTTGGTGATCTCGCTGATCGCGTGCGACAGGCGGCTCGACTCGCGCAGCCCGTCCCCGGCGAGGGTGTCCACCCCGTGCTTGAGCTCGAGGTTGGCGACGACGGTGACGAGGTCGGCGTTGCCGGTGCGCTCGCCGTAGCCGTTGACCGTGCCCTGGACGTGCCGCACCCCCGCCTCGACGGCGGCGAGGGAGTTGGCGACGGCGCAGCCGGTGTCGTTGTGGGCGTGGATGCCCAGGACGCCGTCGACCCGCGCACGGACGTCGGTGACGATCTCGTGGACCCACCCCGGCAGCATCCCGCCGTTGGTGTCGCACAGGACGGCGACGTGCGCGCCGGCGTCGAGGCCCGCGCGGACCGCGGCGACGGCGTACTCGGCGTCGTAGCGGTAGCCGTCGAAGAAGTGCTCGGCGTCGAGGATGACCTCGCGGTCGTGCTCGCGCAGGTAGCGGACGGTGTCCGCGATCATCCGCAGGTTCTCCTCCGCCGTCGTGCGCAGGGCGCGCTCGACGTGCCGGATGTCGCTCTTGGCGACGATCGTGATGACGGGCGCCTCGGAGTCGACGAGCGCACGGACCTGGGGGTCGTCGTGGGGACGCGTGCCGGCCTTGCAGGTGGAGCCGAAGGCGGCCAGGCGGGCGTGGCGCAGGTCGAGCTCCTTGGCCGCGCGCGCGAAGAACTCGGTGTCCTTGGGGATCGCGCCGGGCCACCCGCCCTCGATGTACCCCACCCCGAGCTCGTCGAGCAGCGGGGCGATGGCGAGCTTGTCCGCGACGGACAGGTTCATCCCCTCCTGCTGGGCGCCGTCGCGCAGGGTGGTGTCGTAGACGTCGATGGCGAGCTCAGCCTGCGAGGCGAGGCGCGTCGTCGTGCTCATGGTGTGTCTTCCCTCTGTCAGCCGTCGCAGTCCTGCTCCCCGACGGGGGTGGTGCCGGTCTCGGTCGCCGCCGGGGTCTCCGGCAACAAAAAAACCTCCCGGGGTACGGGAGGTTGCGCACGTGGCGGGTGGTGCCGCGTGCGCTAGCCGATAATGAGCCGGAACTGCATGGCGTCATGATGCCACACCCGGCGGGTGACCTGTAGCACCCGTCCACCCCGGCCTCCCGCCCGCTCAGACGAGCGGCTGCATCCAGCCGTGCGGGTCCGCGGCGCGGCCGAACTGGATGTCGGTGAGCTGGGTGAACAGGCGCTCGGTGACCGGCCCGGCGGCGCCGTCGCCCACGGTGACGTCGAAGGACTCCCCCGCCAGGCGGCCGATGGGCGTGATGACCGCGGCGGTGCCGCAGGCGAAGACCTCGCTGACGGAGCCGTCGCGGATGCCGTCGAGCAGCCCGGCGAGCGGGATGTCGCACTCCTCGACGGCGGTGCCCTGGTCGGTGAGCAGCGTAAGGATCGAGGAGCGGGTGACGCCCTCGAGGATCGTGCCGGTGAGGGCCGGGGTGCGCACGACGCCGTCGGCCCCGACGACGAAGATGTTCATCCCGCCGAGCTCCTCGAGGTTGGTGCCCGTGGCGGCGTCGAGGAAGCACACCTGGTCGAAGCCGCGGGCGTAGGCCGTCTGCTGGGGCAGCAGGCTGGCAGCGTAGTTGCCGCCGAACTTCGCGTTGCCGGTGCCGCCCGGCCCGGCGCGGTGGTAGTCCTCGGCCACCCAGATCGAGACCGGCTGGAAGCCGTTGACGAAGTAGGGCCCCACCGGGGAGGCGATGACGAGGTACTCGAAGCGGTGGGCGGGCCGCACCCCGAGGAAGGGCTCGGTCGCGATCATGAAGGGCCGCAGGTACAGGCTCGCGCCCGGCGTCGAGGGCACCCACTCGAGGTCGGTCTCGACGAGGGCGCGGATGGAGGCGAGGAAGTCCTCGACCGGCAGCTCGGGCATCGCCAGGCGGCGCGCGGAGAGCTGGAAGCGGCGCGCGTTGGCCTCGGGCCGGAACGCCCAGGCCGAGCCGTCGGCGTGCCGGTAGGCCTTGAGGCCCTCGAAGATCTCCTGGCCGTAGTGGAGCACCGAGGCGGCCGGGGACAGCTCGAGCGGGGCGAAGCCCTCGACCCGGTGACCGTGCCACCCGCCGTCGACCGACCACGTGGCCCGCGCCATGTGGTCGGTGAACTCCACCCCGAAGCTCAGCCGCTCGAGGGCGGCGGTGCGCTCCGCCGTCGTCCGCGGGCGCGAGCTCGGCACGATCGCGAAATCGGCAGGTGCAGTGGTCATGACGGGCCTCCAGCGGTCCTTCGGTCATCCGCCGGCGGCGGGTGCTGGTGCGTGCAGTGGTACTCGAGAGTATCGCCCGGGCGCCGCCGGACAGGCCCGGCGCGCGGCCGCTCAGCGGGCGCGGGCGCCCTCGGCGACGGCGGCCGCGAGCGCGTCGCCGACCTCGCTCGTCGTGCGCGGGGTGGTGCCGCGCCCGGCGATGTCGGCGGCGACGGCGCGCTCGACGCGAGTGGCGGCGTCGTCGTGCCCGAGGTGGGCGAGGAGGAGCGCGACCGACAGGACGGTGGCCGTCGGGTCCGCCTTGCCCTGGCCGGCGATGTCCGGCGCGGAGCCGTGGACCGGCTCGAACATGCTCGGGGTGGTGCGGTCGGGGTTGACGTTGCCCGAGGCGGCCAGGCCGATGCCGCCGGTGACGGCCGCGGCGAGGTCGGTGATGATGTCGCCGAAGAGGTTGTCGGTGACGATGACGTCGAAGCGCCCGGGGTCGGTGACGAGGAAGATCGTCGCGGCGTCGACGTGGAGGTAGTCCACCGTGACGTCGGGGAACTCGGCGTTGACGCGCTCGACCGTCCGCCGCCACAGGTGGCCGGCGTGGACGAGGACGTTGTGCTTGTGGACGAGGGTGAGCTTCTTGCGGGGACGGGCCGCCGCGCGCGCGAAGGCGTCGCGGACCACGCGCTCGACGCCGAAGGCGGTGTTGACGCTGACCTCGTTGGCCACCTCGTGGGGCGTGCCGACGCGGATGGCGCCGCCGTTGCCGACGTAGGGGCCCTCGGTGCCCTCGCGGACGACGACGAAGTCGATCTCACCGGGCTCGCCCAGCGGGGTGGGGACGCCGGGGAAGAGCTTCGAGGGGCGCAGGTTGACGTAGTGGTCGAGCTCGAAGCGCAGCCGCAGGAGCAGCCCGCGCTCGAGGACGCCGCTGGGCACGCTCGGGTCGCCGACGGCGCCGAGGAGGATCGCGTCGTGCTGGCGGATGGCGCTGAGGTCCTCGTCGGTGAGGGACTCCCCCGTGCGGTGCCAGCGGGCGGCGCCGAGGTCGTACGGCGTCGTGCGGACGGTGACGTCCTGCAGGGCGGCGTCGAGGACCTTGAGCCCCTCGGCGACGACTTCCTGGCCGATGCCGTCTCCGGCGATCACTGCGAGGTCGATAGTGCGCGTCATGCGCCCACCGTAGTCATCCGTCCACTGATCGGGACGGCTGTCTCACGTAGTGACCGGCTCGCGGACGTCCGCGGTGTCCTTGCCGGGCCGCGGGTCCAGCAGCCGGAAGCGCTCGAGGACGACCTCGCTGTCGTCGTCGAAGGTCAGCCCCACCTCGGCGAGCTCGGCCGTGAAGAAGGGGGCGTGGACGGCCCGCCAGTGCTCGAGGGACAGGTCGCCCTCCCCCTCGGCCGCGGCGTGCTCCGCGCCGACCGCGGCGTACGGGACGACGTCGATCGCCGTCGTGACGATGAGGGCCCGGGGCCGGCCCGCGCCGTCGAGGATGATCGAGAGGTCGCCGGGCCGCGGCACGGGCTCGCCGCGCACGGGGTAGGGCTCGGCGGCACTCGACGTCGCCGTCTTCGCGCCCGAGAGCACGAGGGCGAGGAGGGAGTCGGCCTCCCGCGGGTCGGAGCCGAAGGACCACGCCGGCGGCTGCACCGTCCCCAGGGCCTGCTGGCCCACGACGACGTCGAGCCGGTTGAGCCCGGCCCGCTTGCGGGCGGTGGCCCAGTACGCGGCGATCGCGGCGTCGCGGGGGTCGGTCGGGACGTGAGCGGCGTCGTCGGTCATGGTGGGAGTCTGCCAGTAGCTCGGCGCGCGGCACCTGCTCGCCCGTACGCTGGTCGCGAGCGCCGCGCAGTGCAGACGAAGGAGCGACCATGTCCACCACACCCGACTTCGGTGACGACCCCCAGCGCCCGTCCAGCGGCGGTCCAGGGCCCGGGCAGTCCCCGTACGGACACTCGCCCTACGAGCAGCCCGCCGGCCCGTACGGACAGTCCCCCTACGGCGCCCCGGCCGACCCCTATGGTCAGCAGCAGCCCCCTTACCCGCCCTACGGCAACCAGCTCTACGGCCAGGCTCCCTACGCGAACCAGCCCTACGGGCAGCAGCCCTCCGCCGACGACCGGACCATCGCCGTCATCGCCCACCTCTCCCCGCTCGCCGGCATCGTGCTGAGCGTCGGGACGGTCAGCTGGCTCGCCCCGCTCATCGTGTGGTTCGTCTGGCGCGACCGCGGGCCGCTCATCCGCAACGCGGCGGCGAGCGCCTTCAACTTCAACCTCACCGTGTGGATCGTCGGTGTCATCGCCTTCGTCTGCTTCGTCACCGTGTTCCTCATCCCCGTCGCGCTCGTCCTGTGGGCGGGGGCCTTCATCGCCCAGCTCGTCCTGTCGATCAGGGGCGCCATCGCCGCCAACCGGGGCGAGGTCTACCGCTACCCGCTCCAGGTCCCGATCCTGCGCTGAGCGCGGGAGGGTGAGTGCGGGTGGCTCCGCGCGAATCCTCCCTCGTCACCCTGTCCGTTTCTCGACGGGCGGGCATAACCTCACGCTGTCCCGGCGGATACGGGAGGGCGAGGCGGGCCCAGGCAGCCCGTCGCCGCGCACTCGGGTACCGGCGTTCCCACCCAGGGACCGACCGTCCTCTCTCACGCCTGGAGAAGCCCATGCGCAAGTCCACCCTGGCAGCCGGAGCGAGCGTCCTCGCGCTGGCCGCCACCCTCCTCACGGTCCCGGCACAGGCCGATGACCGTGCCCGCGAGCCCGAGGGGGTCGCGGGCGGCCTCATCGGCCCGCTCACGCTCGCCGTCGGCAACAAGAGCGACGTCTACGTCACCCAGACCTTCGCCAACACCCTGTCCAAGGTGACCAGTCGCGGCGAGGTCTCCACCCTCCACCAGCTCCCGCTCTCCCCCGAGGAGGGCGAGCTCGTCGGCGTCGCCTACGACCGCGGGGCGACCTACCACATCGAGACCGACTACAGGGGCGAGGCGCCGACCAGCCACGTGGTCAAGACCGCGAAGAACGGCACGCGGTCCGTCGTCAGCGAGGACCTGTGGGCCTACGAGATGGCGCACAACCCGGACGCGGACGACACCTACGGCTTCCGCAACCTCGGCGCGCAGTGCGCCGCGGACCTGGCGGCGTTCGAGGAGGCCATCGGGCTGCCGCTCTTCAGCGAGTACCAGGGCATCGTCGAGTCCCACGGCTACCAGCTCGACGTCCACAACGGGACGATCTACGTCGCCGACGCGGCCGCCAACGCGATCCTCGAGATCAACGAGAGGACCGGGCGCGTCACGCGGACCCATGTTCTTCCCGCGACCACCATCACCTTCACCGCGGAGCTCAAGGCCTGGGCCGACGGGCAGTTCGAGGGGGCGGCGCTGCCGGACTGCGTCGTGGGCAAGCGCTACACGCCCGAGCCGGTCCCGACCGACGTCGAGGTCGGGTGGGACGGCGCGCTCTACGTCACCACGCTCGAGGGCGGCGCGGGTGAGGCGCTGCCGCTGAGCAAGGTGTACCGCGTCAGCCAGCGGGGGTGGTTCCTGGAGCTCGCCGGGGGGATGCACGGGGCGACCGGCCTGGCGCTCATGGAGTCCGGGCACATCGTCGTCGCGGAGATGTTCGGCGGCGAGGTCTCGGTCATCCGCCCGCTCCACCGACGGGCAAGCACCCTCTTCACGGCCGACTCACCGGCCGACGTCGAGGTCGACGGTCGCACGATCTACGCGACGACCGGCGCCATGGGTGAGGGGCAGCTCGTGAGGTACCACCACCGCGGCTGGTAGCGCCTGCGGCGAACGCGCGAGGCGCCGGCCGGGGAGCTCCCCGACCGGCGCCTCGTGTGCCGGGCTCAGCGCGCGGCGCTGCCCTCGGTGTAGTCCGAGTCCTTGGTCTCGACCCAGCTGAAGAGCTTGCGCAGCTCACGGCCGGTGGTCTCGATCGGGTGCTGCTCGCCCTTGGCGCGCAGCTCCTTGAACTCCGGCGCACCGGCGTCCTGGTCCTTGATGAAGCGGTCGGCGAAGGCGCCGGACTGGATGTCGGCGAGGACACCCTTCATGTTCTCCTTGACCTCCGGGGAGATGACCCGCGGGCCGGAGACGTAGTCGCCGTACTCGGCGGTGTCGGAGATGCTCCACCGCTGCTTGGCGATGCCGCCCTCCCACATGAGGTCGACGATGAGCTTGAGCTCGTGGAGGACCTCGAAGTAGGCGACCTCGGGCTGGTAGCCGGCCTCGGTGAGGACCTCGAAGCCGTACTGGACGAGCTGGGAGGTGCCACCGCACAGGACGGCCTGCTCGCCGAAGAGGTCGGTCTCGGTCTCCTCGGTGAAGGTCGTCTTGATGCCGCCGGCGCGCAGGCCGCCGATGGCCTTGGCGTAGGACAGCGCGGTGTCCCAGGCCGTGCCGGTCGCGTCCTGCTCGACGGCGACGATGACGGGCACGCCGCGGCCGGACTCGTACTCGCGGCGCACGAGGTGGCCCGGGCCCTTGGGGGCGACCATGACGACGTCGTGGCCGGCGGCCGGCTTGATGTAGCCGAAGCGGATGTTGAAGCCGTGGGCGAAGAGCAGCGTGGCGTCGGCCTTGAGGTTGGGCTCGATGTCCTGCGCGTACAGGGTCCGCTGCACCTGGTCCGGGGCGAGGATGACGACGACGTCGGCGCCCTTGACGGCGTCGGCGATGCTCGCGACCTGCAGGCCCTGGTCCTTGGCCTTGGCGGCCGAGGAGCTGCCCTCGCGCAGACCGACGGTGACGTCGACGCCCGAGTCGCGCAGGTTCAGCGCGTGGGCGTGCCCCTGGCTGCCGTAGCCGATGACGGCGACCTTCTTCCCGGCGATGACGGACAGGTCGGCGTCGTCGTCGTAGTACAGCTCAGCCACAGTGTTCTCCCTGGTGTTGGTGGGTTCGGTCCGGCCGGGGCCGGGTGGTGGTTCTGGGGGTCAGTATGCGGGTCAGGCGGACCGGACCCGCTCGAGGGCGCGGTCGGTCATCGAGCGGGAGCCGCGGCCGATGGCCACGGTGCCGGACTGGACGATCTCCCGGACGCCGTGCGGCTCGAGGGCGGTGAGCAGCGCCTGGAGCTTGCCGTGCGAGCCGGTCGCCTCGATGGTCACGGCGTCCGGGGCGACGTCGACGACGTGCGCCCGGAACAGCTCGACGACCTGGAGGACGGCGGTGCGCGAGGAGTCGTCGGCGCGCACCTTGACGAGCAGCAGTTCGCGCTGGACGGAGGACTCCTGCTCGAGCTCGACGATCTTGATGACGTTGATGAGCTTGTTCAGCTGCTTGGTCACCTGCTCGAGGGGCAGCTCGGCGGCGTCGACGACCACCGTGATCCGCGAGATCTCCGGGTGCTCGGTGGGGCCCACGGCGAGGGAGTGGATGTTGAAGGCGCGGCGGGCGAACAGCGCGGAGACGCGGGTGAGCACGCCGGGCTTGTTCTCCACCAGCACCGACAGGGTGTGACGGGTACTCATCGGGTTCCTCGCTTCACTCGTCGCGGTCCCACGAGGGGGTGATCCCCCGCGCGTACTGGATGTCGTCGTTGCTCACGCCCGCGGCGACCATCGGCCACACCATCGCGTCGCGGCTGACGACGAAGTCGACGACGACGGGACGGTCGTCGATCTCCATCGCCTGCTTGATCGTGTCGTCCACGTCCGCGACGGTCTCCGCGCGCAGGCCGACGCAGCCGTAGGCCTCGGCGAGCTTGACGAAGTCGGGGATGCGGGCGGTCTGGTGCCCGGTGTTGAGGTCGGTGTTGGAGTAGCGCCCGTCGTAGAAGAGGGTCTGCCACTGGCGCACCATGCCCAGGGAGGAGTTGTTGATGACGGCCACCTTGATCGGGATGCCCTCGAGGGCGCAGGTGGCCAGCTCCTGGTTGGTCATCTGGAAGCAGCCGTCGCCGTCGATCGCCCACACCGTGCGGTCGGGCATGCCGACCTTGGCGCCCATGGCGGCCGGGACGGCGTAGCCCATCGTTCCCAGGCCACCGGAGTTGAGCCAGGTGCGCGGGTGCTCGTAGCGGATGAACTGCGCGGCCCACATCTGGTGCTGCCCGACGCCCGAGGCGTAGATCGACTCCGGCCCGGAGATCTCCCCGATCCGGCTGATGACGTGCTGCGGCGCGACGAGACCGTCCGCCGTCGGCGTCCAGCCCAGCGGGTAGGTCTCGCGCAGCTCGTCCAGGCGGTTCCACCAGGCCTCGATGTCCGGCTTGCCGAACTGCTCGTGGGCGGCGGCGAGCTCGGTGACGAGGTCGGGGATGGTGTCGGCGAGGTCGCCGACGATCGGGACGTCCGCGTGGCGGTTCTTGGAGATCTCCGCCGGGTCGATGTCGGCGTGGACGATCGTCGCCTTCGGCGCGAAGGAGGACAGCTGGCCGGTGACGCGGTCGTCGAAGCGGGCGCCGAGGGTGACGATGAGGTCGGCCTGCTGGAGCGCGGCCACCGCCGCCACCGAGCCGTGCATGCCCGGCATCCCCAGGTGCTGGGGGTGGGAGTCGGGCAGCGCACCGCGCGCCATGAGCGTGGTGACGACGGGTGCCCCGGACAGGTCGGTGAGCTGGCGCAGCGCGGCCGAGGCCTGGGCGCGGATGACGCCGCCGCCGACGTAGAGCACGGCGCGGCGCGAGGTCGCGAGGAGGCGGGCCGCCTCGCGCACCTGGCGGGAGTGCGGCTTGACGGCCGGGCGGTAGCCGGGCAGGTCGAGCTGCTGGGGCCAGGCGAAGGTCGTGCGCGCCTGCTGCGCGCTCTTGGCGATGTCGACGAGCACCGGGCCGGGCCGGCCGGTCGAGGCGATGTGGAAGGCCTCGGCGATGCGGGCAGGGATGTCGTCGGCATCGGTGACGAGGAAGGAGTGCTTGGTCAGCGGCATCGTCGCGCCGACGATGTCCGCCTCCTGGAAGGCGTCGGTGCCGATCGCGCTCGCACCCACCTGCCCGGTGATGGCGACGACGGGGACCGAGTCCATGTTCGCGTCCGCCAGGGCGGTGATGAGGTTCGTCGCCCCCGGACCGGAGGTCGCCATGCACACGCCGACCTTCCCGGTGGCCGCGGCGTAGCCGGTCGCGGCGTGCCCGGCGCCCTGCTCGTGGCGCACGAGGATGTGCCGCAGCCGGGTGGAGTCGAAGAGCGGGTCGTAGGTCGGCAGGATCGCGCCGCCGGGGATGCCGAAGATGACCTCCGCGCCGACCTCCTCGAGGGAGCGGACGATGCTCGTGGCGCCGTCGACCTCCTCGCGGATCTGCCCGGCGGGCGCGGCCGGCGCCACGACGCTGGGCGGCTGCGGGGTGGTGCGGGGCGGCGCGGGGACTGGTCCCTTGGCCATGATGACCCTCCTGGTACCTCGGTGGTGGTGCGGCAGAGCGGCAAAGAAAAAACCCCTCGACCCGGTGTGGGTGCGAAGGGATGCGCGCAGCGGGACCGGCTCAGCGGTCGGCGGCTGCGCGCCTGGGAAGTACGACGTCCTGCTGCATGCCGAAACTGTAACCCCGCCCACCGACCGAACCCAACCCGTCTCACATACTGGTTTCCCATTCCGCCATCCGAACACACCCGCGCCCGCCGACAGCCGGACTCTCGGGCGTCGACAGCACGCGTACCGCCCGCCACGCTCCCCGGGGCGGGAGCACCCGCTATACATGAAGCATGCGCGCCGTCCATGCCACCGAGGCCGGGGGCCCCGAGGTCCTCACCGTCGTCGACCTGCCCGACGTCCCGCCGGGTCCGGGCGAGGTCCGGGTCCAGGTGGCCGCCGCGGGGGTGAACTTCATCGACACCTACCGCCGCGGCGGGGTGTACCCGATGGAGTTCCCGCACGTGGTCGGCTCCGAGGGTGCCGGCAGCGTCGTCGAGGTCGGCGACGGCGTCACGGAGTTCTCCGTCGGTGACCACGTCGCGTGGGCGGCCGCGCCGGGCAGCTACGCCGAGCGTGTCAACGTGCCGGTGCGCGAGGCCATCCCCGTCCCCGCGGGCATCGACCTCCACACCGCCGCAGCCCTCCCCCTCCAGGGCATGACCGCCCACTACCTCAGCGCCTCGACCTTCCCCGTCTCCCCCGGCGACGTCGCGCTCGTCCACGCCGGCGCCGGTGGTGTGGGCCTGCTGCTTACCCAGCTGGTCGTGCGCCGCGGTGGCCGGGTGATCTCGACCGTCGGCACCGCGGAGAAGGAGCAGCTCTCCCGGGAGGCAGGCGCGGAGCACGTCATCCGCTACACCGAGCTCGACGACCTCACCGCCGAGCTTCCCCGGATCGTCCGGGAGCTCACCGACGACCGCGGCGTCGACGTCGTGTACGACGGCGTCGGCAAGGCGACCTTCGACGCCTCCCTGGGCAGCCTGCGCCCACGCGGCATGCTCGTGCTGTTCGGCGGCTCCAGCGGCCAGGTGCCGCCCTTCGACCTCCAGCGGCTCAACGCCGCGGGCTCGCTCTTCGTCACCCGCCCGACGCTCGCGCACTACACCGCCGACCGCGCCGAGCTGCTGTGGCGGGCCGCCGACCTCTTCCACGCTGTCACCGAGGGGCTGGACGTGCGCATCGGGCAGGAGTTCCCGCTGGCCGAGGCCGCTGCCGCCCACACCGCCCTCGAGGGCCGCCAGACGACGGGCAAGGTCCTCCTCGTCCCGTAGCCGCCCCCACAGGCGCCGAGAGCCGGACTCCTCTACGAGGAGTCCGGCTCTCGGCGTCTGTGGGGCGGGGTGGCTCAGGCCAGGATGGCGCCCTTGGACGCGGACTGGACGAGCTTCGTGTACTTGCCGAGCACACCCTTGGTGAACTGCGGCGCGATCGGCGCCCAGCCCTCGCGGCGGCGGGCCAGCTCCTCGTCGTCGACGAGGAGGTCGAGCGTCTTGCCGGCGACGTCGAGGCGGATCTTGTCGCCGTCGCGGACGAAGGCGATCGGGCCGGCGTCGACGGCCTCGGGGGCGACGTGCCCGACGCACAGGCCGGTGGTGCCGCCGGAGAAGCGGCCGTCGGTGAGGAGGAGGACGTCCTTGCCGAGCCCGGCGCCCTTGATCGCACCGGTGATGGCGAGCATCTCGCGCATGCCCGGGCCGCCCTTGGGGCCCTCGTAGCGGATGACGACGACGTCGCCGGCCTGGATGGTGCCGTCCTCGAGGGCGTCCATGGCGGCGCGCTCCCGCTCGAAGACGCGAGCGGTGCCCTCGAAGACGTCGGAGTCGAAGCCTGCGGACTTCACGACGGCGCCCTCGGGGGCGAGGGAGCCGCCGAGGATCGTGATGCCACCGGTCGCGTGGATCGGGTTGTCGAGCGCGCGCAGGATCTTGCCGTCCGGGTCGGGCGGGTTGATGCCCTCGAGGTTCTCCGCGACGGTCTTGCCCGTGACGGTGAGGCAGTCCCCGTGGAGCAGGCCGGCGTCGAGCAGGGCCTTCATGACGACGGGCACGCCACCGATGCGGTCGATGTCGTTCATGACGTAGCGGCCGAAAGGCTTGAGGTCGCCCAGGTGGGGCACACGGTCGGCGATGCGGCTGAAGTCGTCGAGCGTGAGGTCGACCTCGGCCTCGTTGGCGATCGCGAGGAGGTGGAGGACGGCGTTCGTCGAGCCACCGAAGGCCATGACGACGGCGATCGCGTTCTCCAGCGACTTCTTCGTGATGATGTCGCGGGCGGTGATGCCCTGGCGCAGCATCTCGACGACGGCCTCGCCGGAGCGGTGGGCGAACATGTCGCGGCGGCGGTCGGCCGACGGCGGCGCGGCGGAGCCGGGCAGGGACATGCCCATAGCCTCGGCCACCGAGGCCATGGTGTTGGCGGTGTACATGCCACCGCAGGCGCCCTCGCCCGGGCAGATCGCGCGCTCGATGCGGTCGACGTCCTCGCGGCTCATGAGCCCGCGCGAGCAGGCGCCGACGGCCTCGAAGGCGTCGATGAGGGTGACGTCCTTCTCGGTGCCGTCCTCGAGCTTGACCCAGCCGGGCATGATCGTGCCGGCGTAGAGGAAGACGGCGGCGAGGTCGAGGCGGGCCGCAGCCATGAGCATGCCGGGCAGCGACTTGTCGCAGCCGGCGAGGAGCACGGAGCCGTCGAGGCGCTCGGCCTGCATGACGGTCTCGACGGAGTCGGCGATGATGTCGCGCGAGACGAGGGAGTAGTGCATGCCCTCGTGGCCCATGGAGATGCCGTCGGACACCGAGATGGTGCCGAACTGCAGGGGGTAGCCACCGCCGGCGTGGACGCCCTCCTTCGCGCCCTGGGCAAGGCGGTCCAGGGAGAGGTTGCAGGGCGTGATCTCGTTCCACGAGCTCGCGATGCCGATCTGGGGCTTGGCGAAGTCGTCGTCCCCCAGGCCGACGGCGCGGAGCATGCCTCGCGACGCCGTCGCCTCGAGGCCGTCGGTCACCTGACGGCTGCGCGGCTTGATGTCAGTGGCTTCGGTGGTCATGGGGGGAGTCTAGACTCCCCGCCGACACGCTCGTACGCCGTTCGAGCGGCAAGACATGCGGTGGGGCGGCAGCCCCGTGGGAGGTGCCGCCCCACCGGCTCAGACCTCGCGCCGACGACGGCGGACGACGAGCACCGCTCCCCCACCGGCGAGCAGCACGGCGAGCAGGACGAGCGGCCACACGTCCGCGCCCGTGGCGGGCAGGCGCCCGCTCCCCTGCCAGTCGGCCGGTGCGGCCGTGGGCGCCGCGGTGGGCGGCTCCGACGTCGAGGGCGGCGTGGTCGGTCCCTCGCCGGGCTCCGCGGTGGTCGGCTCCTCCGTCGGTGCTCCCGTGGGCTCCTCCACCGGCGCCTCGACGAGCGCCCCCTCCGGCCCGGCCCACAGCAGCGCGGCGGCGACGTCGTCGAACATGCCCCGGGGGTGCGTGCGGAAGAGCGGGTCGGTGCCGAAGACGAGCGCTCGGGTGCCGGCGTCGGTCACCGCCGAGATGACCGAGGGTCGGCCCGCGGCCTGCTCGGGCCCTCCGGTGCCGTCCGCGTTCGGCAGCCAGTGCCCGCTGAGGAGCGGCGCGGTGGTGAAGGTCTGCTCGACCGTCACCTCCTCCCCGAGCTCGGTGAAGTACACCGGCCCGTAGGTGAAGGCGGCCTCCTCCGCCTGGGCGCCGATGACGCCGTCGGCCGTGTCGACGAGCACGACGCCGTTGGCGCGGCCCGGCCCACCGACCGCCGAGGCGTCGAAGAGCCCGAAGGTGTCGGCCGCCCAGACACCGGCCTGCGCGGTGGCGACGACGCCCTTGCCCGCCTCGAAGTACTCGTCCAGCGCGAGCGTTGCCCGGGCCGCGGCGTCGTCCGCCCCCAGCCGCAGCGGCGCCCCGAGCCACAGGACATCGACCTCCTCGAGGTCGACGCTGCCATCGGCGAGCCCGGCCGCCGTCACGCGCACCGGGTCGACGAAGCCGAGGCCGGTGAGGACGAGCTCGTCCTCACCGCCGTAGGGCGCCGAGGAGGTGTAGCCGACGCGCAGCGCGGACAGGCCGCGCACGTCGTCGCCGGCGAGCTCGCTCCCGTCGGTGGCCGCGAAGGCGACACCGAGCAGCTCGCTCACTGCGGCCGCGTCCTCCAGGCCCTCGGGACCGACGACGACGGTGCCGTCACCGACGTCGGCGACGGCGACCCCGCCGGCGAGGAGGAGGTTGACGGCCTGGACGGGCGCGACGCCGTCGAGGGTAAGGCTCACGTACTCGGTGCCCTGCGGGAAGGCGCCGGTGGGCGGGGCGACGGCGAGGGGGGTCGTCGTCACCGGGAGGGCCGGGTCGGTGGTCGCACCGACGCGGTCGACGTCCGCTCCCCACAGGCGACCGAGGCTCCAGGCGGAGATGTCGTACATGCTCGGCACGCGGTCGGAGATGTCCGAGCCGACGGAGAGCAGCACGTTGGCCAGCCCGCGGAGCGGCTGGTGCATGTCGACGACGAAGGTGCCGGCCGGGTACTCCTGCCCACCAGCGGTGAAGGCGGCGTCGGCGGCGCCCACCTCGACGCCGTGGGCGAGGAGGTGGTCGACGAGCGTCGCGGCGTCGGTCGAGCCGGCGGGGATGACGTAGGCACGCGGGAAGGCGGTGCCGGTGACGTCGGCGGCGTCCCACTCCGCTGCCCACTCGTCGGGGCCGGCGTAGTCGTCCGGGTCGGGGTTCGCGGGGATCTCGCGGAGCGGCTCCCCTGCCTCGCCACGGCGGAAGATCTCCATCTGGTTGCCGAGGATGGCGTCGCGGTTCTCGGCGACGTAGGCGATCGTCGACTCGATGACCTGGTGGCCGACCTGTCGGTTGGTCGCCAGGCGAGCGGCGTTCTCCTCCGGGTCGTCGACCCTGCCGGGACCGAGCTCGACGGTGTAGGCGATCGAGCCCTGGAACTGGACGTACTGCGGGGTGAAGATCGGCGGCCAGCCGTCCCAGCCGTCGGGGATGTCGCGGTACGGGATGAGGATCCCGCCGGCTTCCGTCAGCGGGTTGCCCTCGATGTCCGCGGCCACGACGTCCTGCTCGATGCGCAGCGCGGCGGCGTAGGAGTACGGCATGAGGAGGTCGTGCTCGTAGTTCTCCCCCTGCGGCGGGCCGGTGGGCTCGACCTGGAGGATGTCGGTGTAGCCGTGCAGGTCGACGAAGAAGATCGGCTGCAGGTCCCCGGTGAGGTCGCGGATGGCGCGCGTCTCCGGTGTCGTGTTGGTGATGAAGTCGCGGTTCGCGTCGAGGTTGAGGGCGGTGGCCCGGGTCCCGGCCACGCGGCCGTCGGGGTTGTTGGTGACCGTGAAGTACAGCCGGTAGCCCGCGGCGAGCGCGAGAGCCTCCGCGTCCCCCGCCTCGAGGGCCCCGACGAGCTCGGTGATGTAGGACAGGGCGGCGTCGGTGCCGTCCCACTCGTTGCCGTGGATGTTGTTGTTGAACCAGACCGGGGGCTTGTAGCCGGCCATGAGCTCGGCGTCCTCCTGGGCGGCCGCGGCGTCGCGCTTGATCCGGTCGCGCCACTCGTCCTGCTGGGCGCTCTCCTCCGCCGTCTCAGGGGCGGTGATCGTCACGAGGTAGAGCTCGCGTCCCTGGGTGGACTGACCGACCACCTCGGTGGACACGTACTGGCTGTCCTCCGCGAGCCCGTTGAGGAGCGGGGCGATCTCGTGGAAGGGGATGGCGCCCCGCCAGAGCGACTGGTCCTCGGCGTCGGGAGGAGGCTCCGCGAGCGGCTCCTGCCGGGGGTAGGGCATGCCCTCAGGTGCCGCGTCCACCGCCGGCGGTGGCACCGCGGTCGTCACCGGCCCGGTGCCCGCGGCGGGCACCGTCACCGCCCCGAGCAGCACGGCGCACGCCGCTGCTCCTCCCCAGACTCGTCGTCGAACCTGCATGGTGTTCCTCTCGTTGACCGGTCAAACGGGCATTCGGAGGGACGCGCCTGGGGTGGAGGTGGCGCGGGTCAGAGCACCTTCGACAGGAAGGCTTGTGTGCGGGCGTGCTGGGGTGAGGCGAGGACCTCGGCGGGGACGCCCTCCTCGACGATGAGGCCGTCGTCCATGAAGACGAGGCGGTCGCCCACCTCCCGGGCGAAGCCCATCTCGTGGGTGACGACCATCATCGTCATGCCCTCGGCGGCGAGGAGCTTCATGACGTCGAGGACCTCCCCGACGAGCTCGGGGTCCAGTGCGGACGTCGGCTCGTCGAAGAGCATCATGTCCGGGTTCATCGACAGCGCGCGGGCGATGGCCACGCGCTGCTGCTGCCCGCCGGAGAGCTGGGCGGGGTAGGCGTCACCGCGGTCGGCGAGGCCCACGCGTTCGAGCATCGCGCGGGCCACCTCGACGGCCTCCTGCTTGCCGCGCTTGAGCACCCGGCGCTGGGCGATGGTGAGGTTGCCCATGACGTCGAGGTGCGGGAAGAGGTTGAACTGCTGGAAGACCATCCCGATGCGCGTGCGCACGGCGTCGATGTCGCAGTCGGGGTCGAGGATGTCCTCGCCCTCGATGCGCAGCGCGCCCCCGCTGGGCTCCTCGAGCCGGTTGACCGTCCGCAGCAGGGTGGACTTGCCCGAGCCGGACGGACCGATGACGCAGACGACCTCGCCCTTGTGCACCGACAGGTCGATGCCCTTGAGGACCTCGTTGTCACCGAAGCTCTTGCGCAGGCCCACGACCTCGATCGCGGGCACCGTGGTGCGTGCCGTCATCGTCCCCTCGCCATCCGTCGTTCGAGCACCGCCACGAGCCGGGTGAGCGGGATCGTGATGAGCAGGTAGAGCATCGCGGCCATGACGAGCGTCGTGCCGTTGCCCGTGTTGGTCAGGCCGTCGCGCGCGAAGGTCGTCAGCTCCTTGGTCAGCACCGTGGAGCCGGCGATGAACAGCAGCGAGGTGTCCTTGAGGAGGAGGACGAACTCGTTGGTCAGCGGCGGGATGATGATCCGGAAGCCCTGCGGCAGCACCACCCAGCCCATCGTCTTCGCCGGGCTCATGCCGAGCGAGCGCGAGGCCTCGGTCTGCCCCTTCGGCACCGCCTGGATCCCCGAGCGGATGACCTCGGCCATGTAGGCGGACGCGACGAAGATGAGGCCGATGAGCCCCGCCCCGACCTGTCCGCCCGGGATGCGGAAGCCAAAGGCGATCGGCACCACGTAGACCATGGCGAAGATGGTGAGCAGTGCCGGCATGCCGCGGAACAGCTCGATCCACGCCGTCGCGAACCACCGGTAGGGGCCCACGCTCGAGAGCTTCATCAGCGCGAAGAAGATCCCGAGGACCAGTCCCCCGGCGAAGGAGATGAGCGTGAAGAGAACCGTGTTCTTCAGCGCGATCGTGATGATCTCCGGGAACTGGTCCCGGGCGATGTCGAGGCGGAAGAACTGGTTGGCGATCCGTTCCCAGTCCGCCAGCAGGGCGACGGCCGCGAGAACCGCGAAGAACAGGACGTACAGCCCGGTCCTCGTCAACCGCCGACGTGTGGTGATGCGCATGGTCTACTGCGGGTTGACGGAGAAGTAGGAGTCGTAGATCTCCTGGTAGGTACCGTCGTCACGCAGGGTCTGGAGGGCGGAGTCCACCGCCTCCACGAGCTCGGCGGACGCGTCCTTGGACATGGCGTAGCCGTACTGCTCGTCCGTCTCGTACTCCTCGACGATGACGTAGCTCGGGTCCGCCTGGGCGTTCTCGAGGTTCACGGGAAGGTCCTGGAGGATCGCGTCGATCTGCCCGGCCTGGATCGCAGACCAGAGCTCGGCGTTACCCGGGTACTCCACGAGCGTGGCGCCCTCGGCGTTCTCCTGCGCGTAGGAGAGGCCGGTCGTGCCGGCCTGGACGCCGACGCTCTTGCCCTCGAGGTCGTCGATCGACTCGATGCCCGAGCCGGGCGCGACGAGCAGGGACTGGAGGGAGTCGTAGTAGGGCTCGGAGAAGGTGAGGTTCTCCTCGCGCTCCTCGGTGATCGTGATGGCCGAGGCACCGATGTCGCACTGACCCGCTGCGAAGGTGGAGCCGGACTGCAGGGCCTCGAAGCTGACGTTGAGGACCTCCAGCTCGAGCTCCATCTCGTCGGCCATCGCCTGGAGGAGGTCGATGTCGAAGCCGCTGTACCCGCTGGGCGCCTCGGGGTCCTCGACCTCGAAGGGCGGGAAGGGGACGTTGGAGCACGCCGTCAGCGTGCCCTCGTTGACGAGACCGAGGCCGGCGTCCTCGCCGCCCTCTTCCTCGCCGCCCCCGCAGGCCGACACGAGCAGGAGCGCTGCAGCCGCGGACGCGGCGAGCGCGGTGCGTCGAGCCAGGGGAAGAGAGTTCATGGTGCGTGGTCCTTCTGCTGGGTGAGAGACGACTCGCGTCATGCTACGCGTTCCAACGTTACCGGCGGATGACACGGCCGCACCGCCGGAGGGCTCCCAGAACGCGGGATTTCCGCGGATCTGAGGCATAGCATCGTGATGGATCGCACCGACGCGAGGAGGCGTTCCATGACGACGACGGAGACCATCGCGGCCGAGGCGTCCGTCCTCGCCCAGACCTACGCGCCGCTGCCGGTGGTGCTCACCGAGGGGCGCGGGGTGTGGGTGCGGGACGCCGAAGGCCGCGAGTACCTCGACGCCCTGGCCGGCTACTCGGCCCTCAACTTCGGGCACTGCCACCCCCAGCTGCTGGCCGCGGCGGAGAAGCAGCTCCACCGGCTCACGCTGACGAGCCGCGCCTTCCACAACGACCGGCTCGCCGGCTTCGCGGCCCGCCTCGCCGGCCTGTGCGGCAAGGACCGGGTGCTGCCGATGAACACGGGGGCCGAGGCCGTGGAGACGGCAATCAAGGTGGCTCGGAAGTGGGCCTACTCGCGTCGGGGCGTACCGGACGGCCGCGCACGCATCGTCGTGGCCGAGAACAACTTCCACGGCAGGACGACGACGATCGTCGGCTTCTCCTCCGACCCTGCCACCCGTACGGGCTTCGGTCCCTACGACGGCGGCTTCGACCTCGTCCCCTTCGGTGACGTCTACGCCCTGGAGGCCGCCGTCACCCCGACGACCACCGCAGTTCTTCTCGAGCCGATCCAGGGTGAGGCCGGCGTCATCCTCCCCCCGCCCGGCTACCTCGCCGCGGTCCGGGAGCTCTGCGACCGGCGCGGCCTGCTCCTCATCGCCGACGAGGTGCAGAGCGGGTTGGGGCGCACGGGCCACACCTTCGCCTGCGGCGACGAGCAGGTGGTCCCGGACGTCTACGTCCTGGGCAAGGCGCTGGGCGGCGGTGTGCTGCCCGTGTCCGCGGTCGTGGCTAACCACGAGATCCTCGGTGTCCTCGGCGTGGGAGAGCACGGCTCGACCTTCGGGGGCAACCCGTTGGCCTGCGCCGTGGGCGAGGCGGTGGTCGAGCTCCTCGAGCCGGGCGACGTGCAGGCACACGTGCGCGAGCTGGAGCCCGTGCTCGAGGAGGGGCTCGCGCGCCTGCACACCCTGGGCGTGCTGCACCACCGCGTGCGAGGCTTGTGGGCGGGCGTCGATGTCGACCCGCGGGTGGCCAGCGGCCGGCGCCTGTGCGAGGAACTGCAGCGGCACGGGGTGCTGGCCAAGGACACGCACGGCTCGACGATCCGCCTCGCTCCCCCACTCATCATCACGCGGGACGAGCTCACCCTGCTGCTCGAGCGCCTGGAGTCCGCCCTCCTGGCGCTGCACGGCTGACAAGGAGCCCGGAAACACGTAAGGGCCGCACCAGTGGTGCGGCCCTTACGGAACGGGTGTTCGGCGGTGTCCTACTCTCCCACGTAGTCTCCCACGCAGTACCATCGGCGCTGAGGGGCTTAGCTTCCGGGTTCGGAATGGGACCGGGCGTTTCCCCCTCGCTATGACCGCCGTAACTCTGTGGAGTTGTCCGACCGCACCACACAGGTGTGTGTGGGGTGGGTGGCTCCAGAACCGTACAGTGGACGCGTCAGTCATTGATCTTCATGAGTGTGGTGAAGTTGTTGGCCAATTAGTACCGGTCAGCTCCACGGGTCTTTAGTCCCCGCTTCCACGTCCGGCCTATCAACCCAGTGTTCTGCTGGGGGCCTTCCCACCTCGAGGGTGGTGGAAACCTCATCTTGAAGCAGGCTTCCCGCTTAGATGCTTTCAGCGGTTATCCCTTCCGAACGTAGCCAACCAGCCGTGCTCCTGGCGGAACAACTGGCACACCAGAGGTTCGTCCGTCCCGGTCCTCTCGTACTAGGGACAGGCCTTCTCAAGTTTCCTGCGCGCGCAGCGGATAGGGACCGAACTGTCTCACGACGTTCTAAACCCAGCTCGCGTACCGCTTTAATGGGCGAACAGCCCAACCCTTGGGACCTACTCCAGCCCCAGGATGCGACGAGCCGACATCGAGGTGCCAAACCATGCCGTCGATATGGACTCTTGGGCAAGATCAGCCTGTTATCCCCGGGGTACCTTTTATCCGTTGAGCGACGGCGCTTCCACAAGCCACCGCCGGATCACTAGTTCCGACTTTCGTCCCTGCTCGACCTGTCAGTCTCACAGTCAAGCTCCCTTGTGCACTTACACTCGCCACCTGATTGCCAACCAGGCTGAGGGAACCTTTGAGCGCCTCCGTTACATTTTGGGAGGCAACCGCCCCAGTTAAACTACCCACCAGGCACTGTCCCTGGTCCGGATTACGGACCGAAGTTAGATGTTCAGAACGACCAGAGTGGTATTTCAACGATGACTCCACAACCACTGGCGTGGCTGCTTCACAGTCTCCCACCTATCCTACACAAGCCGTCCCGAACACCAATACCAAGCTATAGTAAAGGTCCCGGGGTCTTTCCGTCCTGCTGCGCGTAACGAGCATCTTTACTCGTAGTGCAATTTCGCCGAGTTCACGGTTGAGACAGCGGAGAAGTCGTTACGCCATTCGTGCAGGTCGGAACTTACCCGACAAGGAATTTCGCTACCTTAGGATGGTTATAGTTACCACCGCCGTTTACTGGGGCTTAAATTCTGAGCTTCGCCCAACCGAAGTTGAGCTGACCCGTCCTCTTAACCTTCCAGCACCGGGCAGGCGTCAGTCCGTATACATCGTCTTGCGACTTCGCACGGACCTGTGTTTTTAGTAAACAGTCGCTTCTCCCTGGTCTCTGCGGCCTTCAAAGGCTAGCCAGCAAGTGGCTTCACCCCTCAGGCCCCCCTTCTCCCGAAGTTACGGGGGCATTTTGCCGAGTTCCTTAACCGTGATTATCTCGATCGCCTTGGTATACTCTACCTGACCACCTGAGTCGGTTTAGGGTACGGGCGGCTAACACCTCGCGTCGAGGCTTTTCTTGGCAGCATAGGATCACCCTGCTTCCCGCGAATGCGGTCACTATCGGCTCTGAGGCTTGTATGAGGCCCGGATTTGCCTGGACCTCGCCCTGCTTCCTTAGACGTGCATAGCCATAAAGCACGCGGAGGCTACCTGTCTGCGTCACCCCTGTTAATACGCTTACCTACTACCGGTTCGGGTCCCGCGCGCGGCCCACGCGCACCCCGAAGGGTGTCATGTGGGCGTTGGGCGGTTAGCATCACCGGGCTCGGTATGGGCGGTGTTTCGCCGGTACGGGAATATCAACCCGTTGTCCATCGACTACGCCTGTCGGCCTCGCCTTAGGTCCCGACTTACCCAGGGCGGATTAACCTGGCCCTGGAACCCTTGGTCATTCGGCGGACGGGTTTCTCACCCGTCTTTCGCTACTCATGCCTGCATTCTCACTCGTGTGGGATCCACCACTGGGTCACCCCGCAGCTTCACCTCCCACACGACGCTCCCCTACCCATCAACACCCCTGAACACCAACCCGAAGGTGGGTGCTGGGGACATGTGCTGATGCCACGGCTTCGGCGGTGTGCTTGAGCCCCGCTGAATTGTCGGCGCAGAATCACTTGACCAGTGAGCTATTACGCACTCTTTCAAGGGTGGCTGCTTCTAAGCCAACCTCCTGGTTGTCTGTGCAACTCCACATCCTTTCCCACTTAGCACACGCTTAGGGGCCTTAGCCGGTGGTCTGGGCTGTTTCCCTCTCGACTACGAAGCTTATCCCCCGCAGTCTCACTGCTGCGCTTACACTTACCGGCATTCGGAGTTTGGCTGACGTCAGTAACCTGTTGGGGCCCATCGGCCATCCAGTAGCTCTACCTCCGGCAAGAAACACGCAACGCTGCACCTAAATGCATTTCGGGGAGAACCAGCTATCACGAAGTTTGATTGGCCTTTCACCCCTACCCACAGGTCATCCCCTCAGTTTTCAACCTAAGTGGGTTCGGTCCTCCACGCGGTCTTACCCGCGCTTCAACCTGCCCATGGGTAGATCACTTCGCTTCGGGTCTAGAGCACGCGACTGTGTCGCCCTGTTCGGACTCGCTTTCGCTACGGCTTCCCCACACGGGTTAACCTCGCCACGTACCACTAACTCGCAGGCTCATTCTTCAAAAGGCACGCCGTCACCCCAACTAGGGAGGCTCCGACGGGTTGTAAGCATCCGGTTTCAGGTACTATTTCACTCCCCTCCCGGGGTACTTTTCACCTTTCCCTCACGGTACTTGTCCGCTATCGGTCACTAGGTAGTATTTAGGCTTAGCAAGTGGTCTTGCCAGATTCACACGGGATTTCACGGGCCCCGTGCTACTCGGGATCCCCACCGGGAGGCACTGCCATTTCGTCTACAGGGGTCTCACCTTCTGTGCCCGGCCTTCCCAGACCGTTCGACTATGACAGCACTTTGTCACTCCCTACCCGGTCGGCAGACCGGGCTGGCGGGTCCCACAACCCCGGAGGTGCAACGACTGCCGTCTATCACACACCCCCGGTTTAGCCTCATCCGCTTTCGCTCGCCACTACTCACGGAATATCTCTTCCTGTGGGTACTGAGATGTTTCACTTCCCCACGTTCCCTCCACACGCCCTATATATTCAGGCGCGGGTAACTGGGCATGACCCCAGCTGGGTTTCCCCATTCGGACATCCTCGGATCACGGTTCGTTAGCCAACTCCCCGAGGCTTATCGCAGGCCACCACGTCCTTCTTCGGCTCCTAGTGCCAAGGCATCCACCGAATGCTCTTAAAAACTTGACCACAAAAGATCAAAGATGCTCGCGTCCACTGTACAGTTCTCAAGCAACCCACCGACCAACCCCGTCTCCCCAGCACACACAGTGCGAGAGCCGGCAGAAGGCGGCCACCAGAAGAAACACGCCCACCAGCCACAACCGTGGCCGGGTGCCTGTGTCCTCAGGACCCAACAGCATGCCAAGCATCGATGTTCCACCCATGAGCAACCACCAGGCACACGTGCGGCGCCTGCGTGGCCACCTGACACCACCGATGAACCCCGACGAAGCGGGCGATGATGTGGTGAGCTCCTTAGAAAGGAGGTGATCCAGCCGCACCTTCCGGTACGGCTACCTTGTTACGACTTCGTCCTAATCGCCAGTCCCACCTTCGACAGCTCCCTCCCACAAGGGGTTGGGCCACCGGCTTCGGGTGTTACCGACTTTCATGACGTGACGGGCGGTGTGTACAAGGCCCGAGAACGTATTCACCGCAGCGTTGCTGATCTGCGATTACTAGCGACTCCGACTTCATGGGGTCGAGTTGCAGACCCCAATCCGAACTGAGACCGGCTTTTTGGGATTCGCTCCACCTCGCGGTATCGCAGCCCTTTGTACCGGCCATTGTAGCATGCGTGAAGCCCAAGACATAAGGGGCATGATGATTTGACGTCATCCCCACCTTCCTCCGAGTTGACCCCGGCAGTCTCCTATGAGTCCCCACCATCACGTGCTGGCAACACAGGACAAGGGTTGCGCTCGTTGCGGGACTTAACCCAACATCTCACGACACGAGCTGACGACAACCATGCACCACCTGTACACCGACCTTACGGGGAGCACATCTCTGCACTTTTCCGGTGTATGTCAAGCCTTGGTAAGGTTCTTCGCGTTGCATCGAATTAATCCGCATGCTCCGCCGCTTGTGCGGGCCCCCGTCAATTCCTTTGAGTTTTAGCCTTGCGGCCGTACTCCCCAGGCGGGGCACTTAATGCGTTAGCTGCGGCACGGAACCCGTGGAATGGATCCCACACCTAGTGCCCAACGTTTACGGCATGGACTACCAGGGTATCTAATCCTGTTCGCTCCCCATGCTTTCGCTCCTCAGCGTCAGTAACGGCCCAGAGACCTGCCTTCGCCATCGGTGTTCCTCCTGATATCTGCGCATTCCACCGCTACACCAGGAATTCCAGTCTCCCCTACCGCACTCTAGTCTGCCCGTACCCACTGCAGGCGCAAGGTTAAGCCTTGCGTTTTCACAGCAGACGCGACAAACCGCCTACGAGCTCTTTACGCCCAATAATTCCGGACAACGCTTGCGCCCTACGTATTACCGCGGCTGCTGGCACGTAGTTAGCCGGCGCTTCTTCTGCAGGTACCGTCACTCCGAGGAGCTTCTTCCCTACTGAAAGAGGTTTACAACCCGAAGGCCGTCATCCCTCACGCGGCGTCGCTGCATCAGGCTTGCGCCCATTGTGCAATATTCCCCACTGCTGCCTCCCGTAGGAGTCTGGGCCGTGTCTCAGTCCCAGTGTGGCCGGTCACCCTCTCAGGCCGGCTACCCGTCGTCGCCTTGGTAGGCCATCACCCCACCAACAAGCTGATAGGCCGCGAGCCCATCCCCAACCGATAAATCTTTCCACACACACCCATGCGAATGCGTGTCATATCCGGTATTAGCCACGATTTCTCGAGGTTATCCCGAAGTCAGGGGCAGGTTACTCACGTGTTACTCACCCGTTCGCCACTAATCCACCCAGCAAGCTGGGCTTCATCGTTCGACTTGCATGTGTTAAGCACGCCGCCAGCGTTCGTCCTGAGCCAGGATCAAACTCTCCGTAAATGTCTATCGCCACCCCAAAAGGGGTAACAACCATACGAAGAAACACCCACCACCAAACAGTGGCGAGCGATCCAGGCAAACACCCACCCGCAGAAACGAGGAACCACGGGACGGGCATCAACCAAACAAACTAACGACCCCAGACACCAACCAGCCCCCACCAGACGGAGGGGACACAGCCGACGCCAGGACCATATTTGGCACCAAAAACTTGGCACACTGTTGAGTTCTCAAGAAACAGACACACACCGCCGTGATCTGCGCTCTGCAGCGCCGACCCGGACCGGGGCAACTTCTTAAAGTTACCCGGGCGGCCCCGCCCTGTCAACTCGCGTTTTCAGGACCTGCACCACCCGACATCCACACCAGTGGGCACGGCGCTCGGCCGCTCGCTTCGCTGTGGACTCGCCATCCCCGGGACCGGCCGCTCAGCCTCTCGGCCTGGCGTCCGTGCCTCCCTGGGGGGCAACGAGGTGAAACACTACGGGCTCGCCGGCCTTGCGTCAAACGACGGCTGGAGACGACGCCTGCCGGCCCGTCCAGGCTCCTGACCTGCGGCGATGCGCCATCGATCGGGCTGTGCGCACGTTGCCAGCCCTGACTGCGCCGCTGTGTTCTCGTTCATACCGCGGGGTGAGCTCCCGGGTGCGCGAGCGCCTGGGCCCGCGTCGGCCGACGGCCACGGGCGGGCAGGCTCGCCCAGGTCGCCGCGGTCACCGATGGGCGGGCGCAGCCAGCTCCAGGTGGACGGTGACATACGAGTGAGGCGGGAGCGCCAGCTCGAGGCCACGCTCGTGCGCGGCCACCACCTCGAGGTCCTCCGGGGCAACGGCGTCGGGCTCAGGCGCGGTGTTGTGCGCATTCGTCTGCGGTGCCGTCAGCACCCGGGCGCGGTGGGCGTGGATGTCGCGACCCCGCAGGTCGAGGACGACGGTGTGGCCCTGGTCTGCGTCGAGGTTGGTCAGCGAGACGAGCGCGGTGTCGCCCTTGGTCGAGGCAGACATGGAGATCAGTGGTAGGTCGACTCCCTCGACGTGACGCGTGGGGACATCGCCGAGCAGATGGGTCGCCAGTCCCTGCGCGTCATGGTGCCCGGTGTTCATCGCGAAGACGTGGAAGGTCGGAGTGCGCACCAGCTGGTCCGTCTCCGGATCGGTGAGCAGCATCGCTTGCAGGACGTTGACCGTCTGGGCGATGTTCGCCATCACGACGCGGTCGGAGTGGCGGTGGAACGCGTCGAGATGCACGCTGGCGACGAGGGCGTCGCGCAGGGTGTTCTGCTGGAACAGTAAGCCGGGGTTGGTTCCCCTCTCGACGTTCCACCAGGTGCCCCACTCGTCCACCACCAGGCCGACCCGCTTCTTGGGGTCGTAGCGGTCCATCACCTGCCCGTGTCGCGTCAACAGCTCGTTCATGTGGTGAGCGCGCTTCAGTGCGAGGTACCACTCCTCGTCCGAGAACTCCGTGGCCGAGCCCTTGTCCGCCCACGGGCCGGTCATCGTGTAGTAGTGAAGCGACAGCGCCTGGAACGGAGCAGCCGGCCCGTCGTCCTCGTCCAGTGGGCCGAACGAACGCATCAGCGTTTCGGTCCAGTGGTAGTCGGCGTCGGACGCACCTGACGCGATCCGGTACACGTCGTTGCCCGCGTGGCTGCGCACGTAGGTCGAGTACTGACGGGCCAGGGAGGCGTACTGCTCGGCGCGCAGGTTGCCCCCACATCCCCAGGC
This sequence comes from Georgenia phoenicis, assembly GCF_047302425.1. Classification (NCBI taxonomy): domain Bacteria; kingdom Bacillati; phylum Actinomycetota; class Actinomycetes; order Allobogoriellales; family Allobogoriellaceae; genus Georgenia; species Georgenia phoenicis. The sequence goes on from NZ_CP154855.1 coordinate 2,928,291, forward strand.
CTCGTTGCCGATGCCGAAGAAGGGCACCTTCCACGGCTGCTCACGGCCGTTGGCTCGCCGGAGGGCTGCCATGGGCGAGTCGTCGGCTCGCGTGAGGTACTCGATCCACTCGCTCATCTCCTGCACGGAGCCTGAACCCACGTTTCCGCTGATGTATGCGTCGGCGCCGAGGAGCTCGCACAGAGCCATGAACTCGTGCGTGCCGAAGGAGTTGTCCTCCACGACGTCACCCCAGTGCGAGTTGACCACGCGGGTGCGCTGGCTACCCGGGCCGATACCGTCCCGCCAGTGGTACTCGTCCGCGAAGCAGCCGCCCGGCCAGCGCAGGTTGGGGATGTTGAGCTCGCGCAGCGCCTCGACGACGTCCAGGCGTATCCCGCCGGCGTACGGGACCGTGGAGTCCTCCCCGACCCAGAAGCCTCCGTAGACGCACCTGCCCAAGTGTTCGGCGAAGTGGCCGTAGACGTGGCGGCTGATGGTTGCACCCGGAAGATCGAGGTTGATGACAGCGCGGACAGCGGTCATGGGCAGCCTTTCGAGAAGTGTCTGGGCCTGGCACGTCACGGCCCGATCGCATCCGCCGAGCTCCGGTGCCGGCGACGCGACAGCCATGTCGACGGAGCCGCACAGCACACGCTGATGTAACGATTCACGGGCAGCCTACCAATCCACGGACCGGGTGCCGAGCACCTACGTGCGAGGCCACGGACGGTGCGCCGAACCGTCTCCGCGGCACGAGGTGTGTGCGCCTGCCCTCGAGCCCCCGTCGTTGGCGCCGGTGGCCGGCGTTAGAAACACGTAAGGGCCGCACCAGTGGTGCGGCCCTTACGGAACGGGTGTTCGGCGGTGTCCTACTCTCCCACGTAGTCTCCCACGCAGTACCATCGGCGCTGAGGGGCTTAGCTTCCGGGTTCGGAATGGGACCGGGCGTTTCCCCCTCGCTATGACCGCCGTAACTCTGTGGAGTTGTCCGACCGCTTCCTCACACACGGGTGTGTGTAGGGGTGGGTGGCTCCAGAACCGTACAGTGGACGCGTCAGTCATTGATCTTCATGAGTGTGGTGAAGTTGTTGGCCAATTAGTACCGGTCAGCTCCACGGGTCTTTAGTCCCCGCTTCCACGTCCGGCCTATCAACCCAGTGTTCTGCTGGGGGCCTTCCCACCTCGAGGGTGGTGGAAACCTCATCTTGAAGCAGGCTTCCCGCTTAGATGCTTTCAGCGGTTATCCCTTCCGAACGTAGCCAACCAGCCGTGCTCCTGGCGGAACAACTGGCACACCAGAGGTTCGTCCGTCCCGGTCCTCTCGTACTAGGGACAGGCCTTCTCAAGTTTCCTGCGCGCGCAGCGGATAGGGACCGAACTGTCTCACGACGTTCTAAACCCAGCTCGCGTACCGCTTTAATGGGCGAACAGCCCAACCCTTGGGACCTACTCCAGCCCCAGGATGCGACGAGCCGACATCGAGGTGCCAAACCATGCCGTCGATATGGACTCTTGGGCAAGATCAGCCTGTTATCCCCGGGGTACCTTTTATCCGTTGAGCGACGGCGCTTCCACAAGCCACCGCCGGATCACTAGTTCCGACTTTCGTCCCTGCTCGACCTGTCAGTCTCACAGTCAAGCTCCCTTGTGCACTTACACTCGCCACCTGATTGCCAACCAGGCTGAGGGAACCTTTGAGCGCCTCCGTTACATTTTGGGAGGCAACCGCCCCAGTTAAACTACCCACCAGACACTGTCCCTGGTCCGGATTACGGACCGAAGTTAGATGTTCAGAACGACCAGAGTGGTATTTCAACGATGACTCCACAACCACTGGCGTGGCTGCTTCACAGTCTCCCACCTATCCTACACAAGCCGTCCCGAACACCAATACCAAGCTATAGTAAAGGTCCCGGGGTCTTTCCGTCCTGCTGCGCGTAACGAGCATCTTTACTCGTAGTGCAATTTCGCCGAGTTCACGGTTGAGACAGCGGAGAAGTCGTTACGCCATTCGTGCAGGTCGGAACTTACCCGACAAGGAATTTCGCTACCTTAGGATGGTTATAGTTACCACCGCCGTTTACTGGGGCTTAAATTCTGAGCTTCGCCCAACCGAAGTTGAGCTGACCCGTCCTCTTAACCTTCCAGCACCGGGCAGGCGTCAGTCCGTATACATCGTCTTGCGACTTCGCACGGACCTGTGTTTTTAGTAAACAGTCGCTTCTCCCTGGTCTCTGCGGCCTTCAAAGGCTAGCCAGCAAGTGGCTTCACCCCTCAGGCCCCCCTTCTCCCGAAGTTACGGGGGCATTTTGCCGAGTTCCTTAACCGTGATTATCTCGATCGCCTTGGTATACTCTACCTGACCACCTGAGTCGGTTTAGGGTACGGGCGGCTAACACCTCGCGTCGAGGCTTTTCTTGGCAGCATAGGATCACCCTGCTTCCCGCGAATGCGGTCACTATCGGCTCTGAGGCTTGTATGAGGCCCGGATTTGCCTGGACCTCGCCCTGCTTCCTTAGACGTGCATAGCCATAAAGCACGCGGAGGCTACCTGTCTGCGTCACCCCTGTTAATACGCTTACCTACTACCGGTTCGGGTCCCGCGCGCGGCCCACGCGCACCCCGAAGGGTGTCATGTGGGCGTTGGGCGGTTAGCATCACCGGGCTCGGTATGGGCGGTGTTTCGCCGGTACGGGAATATCAACCCGTTGTCCATCGACTACGCCTGTCGGCCTCGCCTTAGGTCCCGACTTACCCAGGGCGGATTAACCTGGCCCTGGAACCCTTGGTCATTCGGCGGACGGGTTTCTCACCCGTCTTTCGCTACTCATGCCTGCATTCTCACTCGTGTGGGATCCACCACTGGGTCACCCCGCAGCTTCACCTCCCACACGACGCTCCCCTACCCATCAACACCCCTGAACACCAACCCGAAGGTGGGTGCTGGGGACATGTGCTGATGCCACGGCTTCGGCGGTGTGCTTGAGCCCCGCTGAATTGTCGGCGCAGAATCACTTGACCAGTGAGCTATTACGCACTCTTTCAAGGGTGGCTGCTTCTAAGCCAACCTCCTGGTTGTCTGTGCAACTCCACATCCTTTCCCACTTAGCACACGCTTAGGGGCCTTAGCCGGTGGTCTGGGCTGTTTCCCTCTCGACTACGAAGCTTATCCCCCGCAGTCTCACTGCTGCGCTTACACTTACCGGCATTCGGAGTTTGGCTGACGTCAGTAACCTGTTGGGGCCCATCGGCCATCCAGTAGCTCTACCTCCGGCAAGAAACACGCAACGCTGCACCTAAATGCATTTCGGGGAGAACCAGCTATCACGAAGTTTGATTGGCCTTTCACCCCTACCCACAGGTCATCCCCTCAGTTTTCAACCTAAGTGGGTTCGGTCCTCCACGCGGTCTTACCCGCGCTTCAACCTGCCCATGGGTAGATCACTTCGCTTCGGGTCTAGAGCACGCGACTGTGTCGCCCTGTTCGGACTCGCTTTCGCTACGGCTTCCCCACACGGGTTAACCTCGCCACGTACCACTAACTCGCAGGCTCATTCTTCAAAAGGCACGCCGTCACCCCAACTAGGGAGGCTCCGACGGGTTGTAAGCATCCGGTTTCAGGTACTATTTCACTCCCCTCCCGGGGTACTTTTCACCTTTCCCTCACGGTACTTGTCCGCTATCGGTCACTAGGTAGTATTTAGGCTTAGCAAGTGGTCTTGCCAGATTCACACGGGATTTCACGGGCCCCGTGCTACTCGGGATCCCCACCGGGAGGCACTGCCATTTCGTCTACAGGGGTCTCACCTTCTGTGCCCGGCCTTCCCAGACCGTTCGACTATGACAGCACTTTGTCACTCCCTACCCGGTCGGCAGACCGGGCTGGCGGGTCCCACAACCCCGGAGGTGCAACGACTGCCGTCTATCACACACCCCCGGTTTAGCCTCATCCGCTTTCGCTCGCCACTACTCACGGAATATCTCTTCCTGTGGGTACTGAGATGTTTCACTTCCCCACGTTCCCTCCACACGCCCTATATATTCAGGCGCGGGTAACTGGGCATGACCCCAGCTGGGTTTCCCCATTCGGACATCCTCGGATCACGGTTCGTTAGCCAACTCCCCGAGGCTTATCGCAGGCCACCACGTCCTTCTTCGGCTCCTAGTGCCAAGGCATCCACCGAATGCTCTTAAAAACTTGACCACAAAAGATCAAAGATGCTCGCGTCCACTGTACAGTTCTCAAGCAACCCACCGACCAACCCCGTCTCCCCAGCACACACAGTGCGAGAGCCGGCAGAAGGCGGCCACCAGAAGAAACACGCCCACCAGCCACAACCGTGGCCGGGTGCCTGTGTCCTCAGGACCCAACAGCATGCCAAGCATCGATGTTCCACCCATGAGCAACCACCAGGCACACGTGCGGCGCCTGCGTGGCCACCTGACACCACCGATGAACCCCGACGAAGCGGGCGATGATGTGGTGAGCTCCTTAGAAAGGAGGTGATCCAGCCGCACCTTCCGGTACGGCTACCTTGTTACGACTTCGTCCTAATCGCCAGTCCCACCTTCGACAGCTCCCTCCCACAAGGGGTTGGGCCACCGGCTTCGGGTGTTACCGACTTTCATGACGTGACGGGCGGTGTGTACAAGGCCCGAGAACGTATTCACCGCAGCGTTGCTGATCTGCGATTACTAGCGACTCCGACTTCATGGGGTCGAGTTGCAGACCCCAATCCGAACTGAGACCGGCTTTTTGGGATTCGCTCCACCTCGCGGTATCGCAGCCCTTTGTACCGGCCATTGTAGCATGCGTGAAGCCCAAGACATAAGGGGCATGATGATTTGACGTCATCCCCACCTTCCTCCGAGTTGACCCCGGCAGTCTCCTATGAGTCCCCACCATCACGTGCTGGCAACACAGGACAAGGGTTGCGCTCGTTGCGGGACTTAACCCAACATCTCACGACACGAGCTGACGACAACCATGCACCACCTGTACACCGACCTTACGGGGAGCACATCTCTGCACTTTTCCGGTGTATGTCAAGCCTTGGTAAGGTTCTTCGCGTTGCATCGAATTAATCCGCATGCTCCGCCGCTTGTGCGGGCCCCCGTCAATTCCTTTGAGTTTTAGCCTTGCGGCCGTACTCCCCAGGCGGGGCACTTAATGCGTTAGCTGCGGCACGGAACCCGTGGAATGGATCCCACACCTAGTGCCCAACGTTTACGGCATGGACTACCAGGGTATCTAATCCTGTTCGCTCCCCATGCTTTCGCTCCTCAGCGTCAGTAACGGCCCAGAGACCTGCCTTCGCCATCGGTGTTCCTCCTGATATCTGCGCATTCCACCGCTACACCAGGAATTCCAGTCTCCCCTACCGCACTCTAGTCTGCCCGTACCCACTGCAGGCGCAAGGTTAAGCCTTGCGTTTTCACAGCAGACGCGACAAACCGCCTACGAGCTCTTTACGCCCAATAATTCCGGACAACGCTTGCGCCCTACGTATTACCGCGGCTGCTGGCACGTAGTTAGCCGGCGCTTCTTCTGCAGGTACCGTCACTCCGAGGAGCTTCTTCCCTACTGAAAGAGGTTTACAACCCGAAGGCCGTCATCCCTCACGCGGCGTCGCTGCATCAGGCTTGCGCCCATTGTGCAATATTCCCCACTGCTGCCTCCCGTAGGAGTCTGGGCCGTGTCTCAGTCCCAGTGTGGCCGGTCACCCTCTCAGGCCGGCTACCCGTCGTCGCCTTGGTAGGCCATCACCCCACCAACAAGCTGATAGGCCGCGAGCCCATCCCCAACCGATAAATCTTTCCACACACACCCATGCGAATGCGTGTCATATCCGGTATTAGCCACGATTTCTCGAGGTTATCCCGAAGTCAGGGGCAGGTTACTCACGTGTTACTCACCCGTTCGCCACTAATCCACCCAGCAAGCTGGGCTTCATCGTTCGACTTGCATGTGTTAAGCACGCCGCCAGCGTTCGTCCTGAGCCAGGATCAAACTCTCCGTAAATGTCTATCGCCACCCCAAAAGGGGTAACAACCATACGAAGAAACACCCACCACCAAACAGTGGCGAGCGATCCAGGCAAACACCCACCCGCAGAAACGAGGAACCACGGGACGGGCATCAACCAAACAAACTAACGACCCCAGACACCAACCAGCCCCCACCAGACGGAGGGGACACAGCCGACGCCAGGACCATATTTGGCACCAAAAACTTGGCACACTGTTGAGTTCTCAAGAAACAGACACACACCGCCGAAACCCGAGCCATCAGACCCGAACCCCGGACCGGGGCGCTATCTCCATCTGCCCGACACGACTCAGCTCGCTGTGCTCGCGGAGCGAGCGTGGCACTGAACCCTGTCGAGTTCCGACTGTCGGCGCCGTCGTGGCGCCCAGCCGTTCCGGCGGGACCGGCCACCGAGCCTTTCGGCTCTTCGTGTCCGTGCCTCCCTTGCCGGCTCGAGAATCATAGGCAGGCCGCGGACCGCGGGTCAAGCCGACGGCGGACCGCTGCCAGGCGCCCCCAAACGCCCGGGATCTCGCGGAAAGGTCGGTGTCAGGCGTGGGCTCTCAGGACAGATGTGCGCCACGACATACCTCAGGCCTCACCGCCCGGTCGGCGGCCCGGCCACGTGACCCGGGCGTCCTCTGCCGCCTGGTCGGCCAGGGCCGGGGAACGGCCGGCGGCGCGTGCCTCCTCGGCCTCCTCACGCACGGCGTCGGCGACTGCCTCCGCGACCCTGCTGTCGAAGACGCCGGGGATGACGAAGGAGGGGTTGAGCTCGTCGTCGCCGACCACACCGGCGATCGCGACGGCCGCCCGGCGCATCGTCTCCTGGGTGACGTCGCGCGCCCCGGCGTCGAGCAGGCCGCGGAACAGGCCCGGGAAGGCGAGGACGTTGTTGATCTGGTTGGGGTAGTCGCTGCGGCCGGTCGCGACGACGGCCGCGTGCGCTGCCGCGGCGATGGGGTCGACCTCGGGCACGGGGTTGGCGAGCGCGAAGACGATGGCACCCTCCGCCATCCGGGCGACGTCGTCACCGGTGAGGATGTCGCCGGCGCTGACGCCGATGAAGACGTCCGCGCCCTCGAGCCCCTCCTGGAGGCTGCCGGTGAAACCCTCGGGGTTGGTGTTCGCCGCGATCCACTGGTGGTGCTCCCCCGGGGTGTCGCTGCCGGTGTGGATCGCGCCGTCGCGGTCGAAGCCCACGATGTTCCGCGCGCCCTGGGCGTGCAGCAGGCGGATGATCGCCGAGCCCGCGGCGCCGACACCGGCGACGGCGATCCGGACGTCCTCGATCCGCTTGTCCACGACCTTCAGCGCGTTGATGAGCGCCGCGAGGACGACGATCGCCGTGCCGTGCTGGTCGTCGTGGAAGACCGGGATGTCGAGCTCGGCCCGCAGCCGCCGCTCGATCTCGAAGCAGCGCGGGGCGGAGATGTCCTCGAGGTTGACCCCGCCGTACACGGGGGCGAGGGCCTTGACGATCGAGATGATCTCCTCGGTGTCGGTCGTGTCGAGGCACACCGGCCAGGCGTCGACCCCGGCGAACTTCTTGAACAGGGCCGCCTTGCCCTCCATGACGGGCAGCGCCGCCGCGGGCCCGATGTCGCCGAGACCGAGCACCGCCGTGCCGTCGGTGACGACGGCGACCGTGTTGCGCTTAATCGTCAGGCGCCGGGCGTCCTCGGGACGCTCCGCGATCGCCAGGCACACCCGGGCCACACCCGGGGTGTAGGCGCGGGAGAGGTCGCGGCGGGTGCGCAGCGGCACCTTGAGACCCACCTCGATCTTGCCGCCCAGGTGCATGAGGAAGGTGGAGTCGGAGACCTTCTGGACGTGGACGTCGTCGAGCGCGTCCAGGGCGTCCACCACCCGCTGGCTGTGCGCCCCGTCGATCGTGTCGCAGGTGAGGTCGACCGTGAGGTGGTCCGTGCTCGACTGCGCGATGTCGACGCCGGTGACCGAGGCACCCTGTGCGGCCGCCGCCGCCACCAGCTCGCTCGTGGCCGCCTGGGAGGCGGGTACCTGCACACGCATCGTGATCGTGTAGCTCGGGCTGGGCAGTGCCATCGGTGTCATGTCCTCTCGCCGTGGCCGCGACTTCGCGACCACCGCCATTATCGGCCACCCGCGCCGCTCGGCACGGGCGCGGGACGGGCGTGGCGGGACCCGGCGAAAAGTCGGGACCTTGGCCCCTGCTGCCGGACAAGTCCGACCGTCACGCTGTGTATGACAGCAGTCACACAGCACCACCAAGCAGCGAGGAGCACTCCGATGGCATCCACGACCACTCCCGCCAGGGCCACCGCGCCAGGCTCCGGCGGCCGGACCCTGTACATGGACGACGTCGTCACGCGGCCCGGCGCGCAGGCCGCGCTCGCCGTGGGACGCATCGTCATCGGCTTCTACTTCCTGTGGGCCTTCCTCGACAAGACCTTCGGTCTCGGCTTCACGACGCCGAGCGAGCGGGCCTGGATCAACGGCGGCACCCCCGCCCAGGGCTACATCGGCAACCTCCCCCCGGAGCAGCCGCTGGCCGAGCTCTTCCAGTCCCTGTTCCTCAACCCCTTCGGCGACATCGTCTTCATGCTGGGCCTCCTCGGCATCGGCGTCGCGATGCTCACCGGGGCGGGCCTGCGCATCGCGGCCGTCAGCGGCACCCTGCTCATGGCCTTCATGTACGTCGTCGCCCTCCCGTGGGTGGGCGAGCACGGCACCAACCCGATCCTCGACTCCCACTGGATGGAGGCGCTGCTCCTCATCATCGCCGCGGTGACCCTCTCCGGTGACAAGTGGGGCCTGGGTAAGTGGTGGGCCGGCAAGGTGGGCAACAGCTGGCTTCGCTGACCCGCTGCACGCGCCGAGGACCCCGCGGTCCTCGGCGCTCGTGCGTCCCGATCCGCCGCGAGGAGCCTGTGCCACGATGACGCCCATGGACGAGAACACCGAGTACCTTCCCGAGGTCTACCAGTCCTTCCGTCGCCGGTTCGGTGACGTCGTCGAGCGCCACGACGCCGTGGCCCGGGCGGTCGACGCCGTCGGCCCGCTCGACGAGCAGACCGTCCGCCTGGTCAAGCTCGGCATCGCGCTCGGCGCGCAGGCCGACGGCGCGGTCCGCTCCAACGTCCGCAAGGCCTTGGAGGCGGGGGCCAGCCGCGAGGCGGTGGAGCAGGTCGTCCTGCTCGGACTCACCACTCGCGGCTTCCCCGCGACCATCGCGGCCTGGAAGTGGGCAAGCGAGGTCCTCGAGGCGGACGAGCAGCCATGAGCGACGAGCGGATGGTGCAGATGCGGGAGTGGCTCGAGGAGGTCTGCGCCGAACTCGGCCTGGACCCCGCCGTCCTCGACGGGACCACCGACCAGCTCCTCGCGCTCGTGGGCCAGGTCGCCCACGGCCCCACCCGTCCGGGCGCGCCGCTCACCGCCTTCCTCGTCGGCCTCGCCGCGGGCGCCGGGGGCCGCGAGCTCGACACCGCCGCCACCGTGCGGGGCGTGACCGAGCGGGCCGACGCCGTCGAGCGCCTCGTCGCCTCCCGCCCGGCGCACTGACGCCGCCGTGGCCGATGCCGTCCGGGCGCTGCTGCGCTGGCTGGCCGCGCACGACTGCCCCGAGCGCGTGCTCCTCGCGTGCGCGGACGCCGAGCTGCCCCGCGTCGCACGCGGGACCGTCGTCGTCCGCCTCGAGGGCTGCGTGCGCGACGTCGGCGTCGGCCTGCCCGCCCAGCTCCTCGCGTCCGGCGTGGGCGCCGTCGAGGTGCTGCCCTGCCCCGATGCCCCTGACGCGGCGGCCGCCCACGTCGCCGCGTGGAGCGCCGTCCTGCCCGACGGCGTCACCCCCTTCGTCGCCCCGCGGCGCGGGCGGTCGCGCCCCGAGGTCCTCGTCCTCGGACGCATCCCGCTCCCCCGCCGGACGCTGCTCGGGCTGGGACTGCGCGACACCACCCCGCTCGACCTCGAGCTCGACGACGCAGCCCGCACCCTGGCGGCGCTCCGGCTGCTCGAGGAGTCCGGCCGTGCCCGCCCCCGCGAGGCGCCCGCCGTCGAGCATCCCGCGGCCACGCGGCTCCTCGTCGACGGCTGCACGGCCTGCGGCGTGTGCGTGCGCGCCTGCCCCCACGACGCCCTCGTCCTCGAGCACGCCGACGGCACGAGCACGCTGACCCACCTGCGCGAGCAGTGCCGCTCCGAGCACGAGTGCGTGCGGCTGTGCCCCGTCGACGCCTACTCCGCCGCCGGTCCGCTGCCGCTCGCCGAGCTGCTCGAGGAGCCCGTCGTCACCCTCGCGCGGCTCACCACCGCCGCCTGCGAGCGGTGCGGGGCGAAGCACCCCGCCGACGAGGGCGCGCTGTGCCCGACGTGCCGCTACCGCGGAAGCAACGCCTTCGGCTCGGCACTCCCGCCGGCGCTCCTCGCCCGGCTGGCGCCGGGACAGGGACCACGGGCGGGAGCGCACGAAGGGGACTAATGCCCCACAACCGCCCCTCGCGGCGCACCTAGCCTGGCAGGAGCCGGCGTGAGGAGGGGCGATGAACCTGTTCGGCATCAGCTCGGTCGAGCTCGTCATCGTGCTCGTCGTCGTCGTTCTCGTCCTCGGACCGTCCGGCTTCGCGCAGGCGCTGCGCGCCTTCCGTCGGGGCGTGGAGCTCGTGCGTGCGTGGAGCGCCCGTCTGCGGGAGGAGGCGCAGCACGACTCCGCCGCCCTCGGCGTGGAGGAGCTCGACCTCTCCTCCCTCGACCTGCGCCAGTACGACCCGCGCGAGATCGTCCGCCAGGCCGTCCGCGAGGAGATGGACGCCTGGATGAAGCAGGGCGGGCCGGGACCGAAGTCCGACCTTCCGCCCGGAACGGGCCGTTAGTTTCGAGTGGACGGCCACGACCGGGCCGTCCTGACGCTGGGAGAACCCGTGAGACCCACCCACATCCTCATCCTGCTCATCGTCCTCGTCATCCTGTTCGGGGCCAAGCGGCTGCCGGACGTCGCCCGGTCCGTCGGGCAGTCGATGAAGGTCTTCAAGAAGGAGATCACCGAGCTGCAGGAGGACGTCTCCCCCGCAGCTCCCGCCGCCCCTGCCGCCCCGGCACCCGCGCCCGCCGCACCGGCTGCCGGTGAGACGGCACCGACGGACAGATGAGGTCGCACCGACGCGCCAACCCGGAGCGGGCCATGAGCGTCGGTGCCCACCTCCGCGAGCTGCGCAAACGACTCGTCCTCGTCCTGCTCGGCCTCGCCGTCGGCACGACGGCCGGCTGGTTCCTCTACGAGCCGGTCATGGCCTTCCTCCAGGAGCCGCTGACCGACTTCGGCGGCAGCTCGCAGCTGAACTTCCAGACCATCGGCGCAGCCTTCGAGCTCCAGCTCAAGGTGGCCTTCTGGGCGGGGGCCATCCTCTCCAGCCCGTGGTGGATCTACCAGCTCGGCGCCTTCATCGGCCCGGGCCTCAAGCGCGGGGAGAAGATCCACGCGCTGGCCTTCGGCGCCGCGGGCATCGTGCTCTTCGCGGCGGGGGCCGTGTCCGGCGCGCTCGTCGTGCCACGCGCGGTGACCGCGCTGCTGTCCTTCGTCCCCGACGACGCCGCCGCGCTCCTCAGCGCGACGTCCTTCGTCAGCTTCTTCATGTACCTCGTGCTCGCCTTCGGGCTGTCCTTCCTGCTGCCCGAGCTGCTCGTGGCGCTCAACTTCCTCGGGGTGCTCCCCGTGCGCACGATGCTGCGCGGCTGGCGCTGGGCCGTCGTCGTCGCCTTCACCTTCGCCGCGATGATCAACCCGCTGCCCAACCCGGTGTTCATGGTGGGCCAGGCCCTGGCGCTCGTCGGGCTCTACCTCCTCGCGGTCGGGGTGGCGGCGCTGCGCGAGGCGGCCCTGCGCCGCCGGACGGCGCGCGACGACGCGCCGACGGCGTCGCCCGTCTCCCCCGCCTGACGCGCCCGCTCCCCCGCGCGAGGCGACCCGCGGGTACTCGCGCGACGCCGTCGTCGGACGACGGCGTACCCGACCGGGCTTGGACGAAGGTCCTCCGATCCGCCTCCGGGCCCGTGGTCCGATGTCCACAGTTGTTGATCTTCTCGCTGGAGGCGACGAAATGAGTCAGACGAGCACCCTGGCCCCGGGCACCCGCCCGGGCCCCAGCCGGCGCACCTTCCTCAAGTGGTCCGCGGTGACCGGTGGGGCCGCGGCCCTCGTGTCGACCGCCTCCCACCTCGGGATGCCCGGTACGGCCCCGGCGGCGGCCGCGGAGGGGTTGGCCGACGCGGACAGGACCGTCTGGTCCGCCTGCACCGTCAACTGCGGCTCCCGGTGCCCGCTGCGTCTCCAGGTCAAGGACGGCACGGTCGTGCGGGTGCTGCCGGACAACACCGGTGACGACCAGCTGGGCAGCCAGCGCGTGCTCGCCTGCGTCCGCGGCCGCTCCATCCGCCACCGCATCTACAACCCCGACCGGCTGAAGAAGCCGATGAAGCGCAAGCCGGGGACCAAGCGCGGCGATGAGCAGTGGGAGGAGATCTCCTGGGAGCAGGCGCTGGACGAGATCACCGACAAGATGAAGGAGATCAAGGCCCAGTACGGCAACGAGGCCTTCTACATCAACTACGGCACCGGCACCCTCGGCTCGACCATGGCCTGCTCCTGGCCGCCGGACGCCACCCCGTTCGCGCGCCTGATGAACACGTGGGGCGGCTACCTCGACCACTACTCCGACTACTCGACGACGGAGATCACCCAGGCCTACCCGTACTTCTACGGCAGCTGGGTCAACGGCAACTCCTTCGACGACGCCGCCAACGCCCAGCTCCAGGTGATGTTCGGGAACAACCCGCTCGAGACGCGGATGTCGGGCGGCGGCCAGCTCGCCGTCACGCAGATGACGCGCAAGGAGCACGGGGTGCGCACGATCGTCATCGACCCGCGCTACTCCGAGACGGGCGCGATCCTGGGCGACGAGTGGGTCTCGATCCGTCCGGGCACCGACGCGGCCCTCATCGCCGGGATGATCCACGTCATGCTCACCGAGGGGCTGCAGGACCAGGACTTCCTCGACACCTACTGCGTCGGCTTCGACGAGCACACCCTGCCCGAGCGGGCGCCGGCCAACTCCTCCTACCGCTCCTACATCGAGGGCCGCGGTCCCGACGGCGTGGAGAAGACCCCGGAGTGGGCGTCCCGGATCTGCGGCCTGCCCGCCCAGCGCATCCGCCAGCTGGCCCGCGAGATCGCCGGCGCCAAGCCCTGCGCGATCACCCAGGGCTGGGGTCCCCAGCGTCACGCGAACGGGGAGAACAACGCCCGCGCGATCTTCCTCCTCGCCTGCGTGACCGGGAACGTCGGCATCGCGGGCGGCGGTACCGGAGCCCGTGAGGGCGCGCAGTCGCTGCCCTTCGTCAAGCCCTTCAACACCGGCACGATCAACCCCTCGAACAAGATCATCTCGGTCTTCTCCTGGCTCGACGCGATCGACCACGGCCCGGAGATGGACACCTTCAACGCCGGCGTGTGCGAGAAGCCCGCCCCCGGTGTCCGGGACAACAAGGTGCCTGTCGACGAGAACGGCGAGCCCACGAACGTCAGGCTCGACGTGCCGATCAAGATGGTGTGGCAGTACGGCGGCAACTCGATCGTCAACCAGACCGGTGACAACAACCGCTCGGTGGAGATCCTCCAGGACGAGTCCAAGTGCGAGCTCATCGTCGTGTGCGACATCCAGTACACGGTCTCGGCCCGCTACGCGGACTACATCCTGCCCGGCACCTCGACGGCCGAGGAGTTCGACGTCCACCCCGGTGAGAACGGCGGGCCCATGGCCTACGGGATCGTCTCCTCCCAGGCCATCGAGCCGCTCTACGAGTGCCGCAGCATCTTCGACATCTGCACCGAGATGGCGCGCCGCCTCGGCACCGAGCCGGAGTTCACCGAGGGCAAGAGCCGCGAGGACTGGCTGCGGGAGACCATCGAGGCCACCCGCGAGAACGACCCCGACCTGCCCACCTACGACGAGTGGAAGGAGCTGGGGATCTACCGCAAGAACCTCGGCCCCGCGATCTCCATGGCGGACTTCCGCTCCGACCCCGAGGCCAACCCGCTCGCGACGCCGTCGGGCAAGATCGAGGTCTACTCCGACCGGCTGGCGGCCATGGCGGAGAAGTGGACCTTCGGGGTCTTCCGGCCCGAGCAGCCCGGAGACAAGCTGACCCCGCTGCCCGAGCACGTCGACACGTGGGAGGGCGCCCTCGCCGCCCGCGAGTCCAGCGACCACCCTTTCCAGGTCATCGGCCACCACTACAAGGCCCGCACCCACTCCTCCTACGGCAACGTCGACTGGCTCAAGGAGGCGCACCGCCAGCAGGTGTGGCTCAACACCCTCGACGCCGCCCGGAAGGGCATCGAGAACGGGGACGAGGTCTTCGTATACAACGACCGCGGCACCGTCCGCCTCGAGGCCAAGGTGACCGAGCGCATCGCGCCCGGTGTCATCTCCATCCCGCAGGGGGCCTGGTTCGACCCGCGGCCCGCGTCGGAGGTCACGCCGCCGCCGCAGGCCAACCCCGACCGTCCCGTCGACATCGCCGGCTCGGTCAACTCACTCACCTCGCTGCACCCCTCGCCGCTGGCGAAGGGCAACGCCGTCCACACGACCATCGCCAACGTGGTCAAGGCCTAGGGAGCATCATGACCGACACCTTCACCGAGGCCGGGGCGGACTACGGCTTCTACTTCGACCAGTCCGCCTGCACCGGCTGCAAGGCCTGCCAGGTCTCCTGCAAGGACAAGCACGACCTGCCCATCGGGGTGAACTGGCGCCGGGTCGTGGAGTACTCCGGCGGCTCCTGGCAGACCGACGGCGACACCTTCACCCCCAACGTCTTCACCTACTACACCTCCATCGCGTGCAACCACTGCGAGAACCCGGTGTGCATGCAGGTGTGCCCGACCACCGCGATGTCGATGCGCGAGGACGGCACCGTGTGGGTCAACGAGGACAAGTGCGTGGGCTGCCGCTACTGCGAGTGGGCCTGCCCCTACTCGGCCCCGCAGTTCAACGTGGAGACCGGGCACATGTCCAAGTGCGACCTCTGCTACGACTACCGCGAGCAGGGCCAGAACCCCGCCTGCGTCGACGCCTGCCCCTCCCGCGCCCTGGACTGGGGCCCCATCGACGAGCTGCGCGAGAAGTACGGCGACACCGACGCGATCGCGCCGCTGCCCGACCCCTCCATCACCAAGCCCCACCTGGTCATCACCCCCCACCGCGACGCCCAGCCCTGGGACGCGGCCACGGGGCAGATCGCCAACCCGAAGGAGATCTGATGAACATCCACGAGCTGCCGATGATCATCTTCACCGTCATCGCCCAGATGTGCGTCGGCTCCTTCGTCGTCCTCGGCGCCATCCAGCTGCTGGCCTCGCGGCGCCACGACACCCGCACCGTGGAGCGGCTCACCGAGCCGATCGTCTACGCGATCGGCCCCGCCATGGTCCTCGGCCTGGCCGCCTCCACGCTCCACATGAACGACATCACCAACACCCTCAACGTCTTCCGCCACGTCGGCAGCTCCTGGCTGTCGCGGGAGATCGTCTTCGGGATGGCCTTCGCCGGCCTGGGCTTCGGCTTCGCCCTGCTCCAGTGGTTCAAGATCGGCACCTTCCGCCTGCGCCAGCTCCTCGCGGCGGCGACGGCGGTGGCCGGCATCGCCCTCATCTGGTCGATGTCCCAGATCTACTACTCCCTCGTCACCGTCCCGGCGTGGAACACCCCGGTCGTGCCCTTCCACTTCTTCGCGACCACGCTCATGCTCGGCGCCCTCGCCGTCGGCTGCGCACTCGTCGTCACGACGTGGGTCCGCCGCCGCACGGCGACCACCGGCGGGGCGGGGGCGGCCGCGCCCGCACAGGAGCCGCCGTCGTCCGGCGGTGTCCTCACGGCGGTGCGCACCCGCGTCGAGGAGATCAACAAGCCGACGACGACGGCCGAGTGGGCCCTGACCACCCGGACCATCCAGTGGCTCGCCGTCGTCTCGGCGGTGGTGGGGGTGGCGGTCCTCGTCTCCTACCCGCTCCACGTCGCCGACCTCGCCGCCGACCCGGTGGGTGCCGTCTCGGCCGAGGTCTTCTCCGGCGCCTTCTTCACCGCCCGCCTGCTCCTGCTGGGGCTCTCGGCGGTGCTGCTCGCCCTGTTCGTGTTCCGCACCGCGACGAGCACCGTCCTCGAGCGCCCCCGGCTGCTCACCGGGCTCATCACCGCGGCCTTCGTCGTCGCGCTGGCCGCCGAGCTCATGGGCCGCTCGCTCCACTACGACTCGATGCTCCGCATCGGCATCTGATGGACGAGCTCCTCGCCCAGGGGGCTCGGGTCGGGACGGCAGGCTTCGTCCTGTCCCGCCTCCTCCTCGAGCCCCCGAGCCAGGCGCTCGCGGAGAGCTTCGCCTCGCCGCAGATGCGCGAGACGTGGCCGCTGCGTGACGCGCACAGCCTCCACGCCGTGGAGTCGGTGAGCGCCGAGCCCCTCGACGCCCTGGCCCGGGACCACGCGACGATGTTCCGCCGTCGTCCTCCGCTCGTGCCGCTGCACGAGTCGGCGTGGCGGCCCAGCGGCACGGACCGCGACGCGCTGCGGGAGGAGCTCCTCACCACCTACGCGGGCACGACCTTCGCGGGGCTGCCGACGCCGGTGGACGACCACCTCGGCTACCAGCTCGCCTACCTCGCCGAGCTCGCCACCCGGGTGGGGCGGTGCCACGCGGCCGGCGACGTCGCGGGCGCACTGGACGCGGCGGAGGCGGCCACGCGGCTGCGCGCCGAGCACACCGACCACGTCGTCGGCCCCGTCGTCGAGAGCATCGCCCGACACGCCCGGACCCGGCTCTACCGGGCCGTGCCCGGACTGCTCCGTGGTTTCCTCAGCGGGCACACCGCCCTGTGCGCCACCGTCCTCCAAGGAGTCTCGTGACCGACACCGACCAGCTCGACGACCTCGCCGCCGCCTTCGCCGTCCTCGGCCGCTTCCACCAGGAGCCGCCCGACGACGACGCGCTGGCCGGGCTGCGCGAGCTCCTCGACGAGTGGCCGCTCCCGGGCACGCCAGGCGCAGAGGAGGGGCTGCGGCTCATATGCGCCTCGCGCGACGCCGGTGAGGACGCGGCCGCGATCCGCCGCGACCACGCCTGGCTCTACGGGACGCTGGCCACCGCGAAGGTCGCCCCCTACGAGTCGGTGCACCGCGGCCAGGAGCGGCTCGTCTTCGACGCCCACACCCTCGAGGTGCGCGACGCCTACCGCGCCCTGTCGCTCCAGGCGCCGCACCTCAACCGGGAGCCGGACGACCACATCGGCCTCGAGCTCGACTTCGTCGCGCAGTCCTGCCTCCGGGCGCTGGACGCGCTGGAGCAGGGCTCCGCGAGCGACGCCGAGCGCTACGTCCGCCACGGCGCGGACTTCCTGCGCACCCACCTGCTCGAGTGGGCGCCGGAGATGCTGGGGCGCGTGGTGGCCGAGGCGGACACCGCGTTCATGCGCGGCCTGGCGCAGCTCTCCCTCGGAGCACTCGACAGCTACGCCCGCTTCACCGGCGTCCCCCAGCCGGAGTAAGCCCCCCAAACGCCGACAGCGGAGTTGTTCCGAGGAACAACTCCGCTGTCGGCGTCTTTGGGGGTGTCGGTCAGGCGCCGACGCGCTCCATGATGAGCTCGCGGACGCGGGCGGCGTCGGCCTGGCCCTTGGTGGCCTTCATGACCGCACCGACGATCGCGCCGGCCGCCTGCACCTTGCCGCCGCGGATCTTGTCCGCGACGTCCGGGTTGGCGGCGAGGGCCTCGTCGACGGCGGCGATGAGGGCGCCGTCGTCGGAGACGACCTCGAGGCCACGGGCGACGACGACCTCCTCCGGGCCGCCCTCCCCCGCGAGCACGCCGGCCAGCACCTGGCGGGCGAGCTTGTCGTTGATCCGGCCGGAGTCGACGAGCGCGGCGAGCTCGGCGACCTGCGCCGGCGTGATCGCGAGGTCGCCCAGGTCGACGTTGACGCCCTTGGCGGTGCGGGCGAGCTCGCCCATCCACCACTTGCGCGCGGCGGCGGCGTCCGCGCCGGCGGCGACGGTCGCCTCGATGAGGTCGAGCGCACCGGCGTTGACGACGTCGCGCATCTCGGCGTCCGCGTAGCCCCACTCGGACTGCAGGCGCCGACGGCGCAGCGCCGGCAGCTCGGGCAGGCTCGCGCGGATCTCCTCCACCCACTCCCGGCTCGGGGCCAGCGGCACGAGGTCCGGCTCGGGGAAGTAGCGGTAGTCCTCGGCGTCGGACTTCACCCGGCCCGACGACGTCGTACCGGTGTCCTCGTGCCAGTGGCGGGTCTCCTGGACCACGGCCTCACCCGCGTCGAGCACGGCGGCCTGGCGGGAGATCTCGTAGCGCACCGCCCGCTCGATCGAGCGGAAGCTGTTGACGTTCTTCGTCTCGGTGCGGGTGCCGAGCGGCGCGTCCGGGCTCGGGCGCAGGGAGACGTTGATGTCCGCGCGGACGTTGCCGCGCTCCATCCGCGCCTCGGAGACGCCCAGCGCCCGGAAGAGGTCGCGCAGGTTGCTCACGTAGGCGCGGGCCACCTCCGGGGCGCGCGCACCGGTGCCGGTGATCGGGCGGGTGACGATCTCGACGAGCGGCACGCCGGCGCGGTTGTAGTCCACGAGGGAGTGCTCGGCGCCGTGGATACGGCCACCGGAGCCGCCGATGTGGGTGTTCTTGCCGGCGTCCTCCTCCATGTGGGCGCGCTCGACGGCGACGGGCACGACCGTGCCGTCCTCGAGCTCGATGTCGACCTGCCCGTCGAAGGCGATGGGCTCGTCGTACTGGGAGGTCTGGAAGTTCTTCGGCACGTCCGGGTAGAAGTAGTTCTTCCGGGCGAAGCGGCAGGTCTCGGCGATCTCGCAGCCGAGGGCCAGGCCGATGCGGATGGCGTACTCCACGGCCGTGCGGTTGACCACCGGCAGGGTCCCGGGCAGGCCGAGGGACACGGGGGTGGTGTGGGAGTTCGGCTCGCCACCGAAGGCGTTGGGGGCGCCATCGAACATCTTCGACGCGGTCCCGAGCTCGACGTGGACCTCGATCCCGATGACGGGGTCGTAGCGGCTGATCGCGTCGTCGAAGTCGACGAGCGCGGGCGTGGTCGCGGTCATCGGGCGGCCTCCTGGGAGACGGTGGTGGGCAGTGACGGGGCGTCGGCGAGCAGCCGGTGCCCGCGGCTCTCGTCGAGGAGACGCTCGAGGACGGCGCCGACCCGGTAGAGCCGGGCGTCCTGACGCGCCGGGGCCAGGGCCTGGAAGCCGACGGGCAGGCCGTCGTCGCTCAGGCCGCTTGGCACGGAGATGCCGGGGACGCCGGCGAGGTTCGCCGGGATCGTCGCGACGTCGTTGAGGTACATGGCCAGCGGGTCGTCGAGCTTCTCCCCGAAGCGGAAGGCCGTCGTCGGGGTGGTCGGCGAGACGAGGACGTCGGCCTGCTCGAAGGCGGCCGCGAAGTCGCGCTGGATGAGCGTGCGGACCTGCTGGGCGCTGCCGTAGTAGGCGTCGAAGTAGCCCGCGGACAGCGCGTGGGTGCCGAGGATGATGCGGCGCTTGACCTCGTCGCCGAAACCGGCGCCGCGGGTGGCGGCCATGACGCGCTCGGCGGTCAGCGGGCCCTCGGTGGGCTCGACGCGCAGGCCGAAGCGCATGCCGTCGAACTTCGCGAGGTTGGAGGACGCCTCGGCCGGGAGGATGAGGTAGTAGGCCGCGAGCGCGTAGGCGAAGCTCGGGCACGAGACCTCGACGACCTCGGCGCCGGCGCCGCGCAGCAGCTCGAGCGCGGCGGTGAAGCTCGCCTCGACGCCCGCCTGGTAGCCCTCGCCGCCGAGCTCGCGGACGACGCCGATGCGCATGCCGCGCAGGTCCTGGGCGCCGGCGGCGCCCACGAGGTCGCCGACCGGGTCGGGCAGGGAGGTCGAGTCGCGGGGGTCGTGGCCGCCGATGAGCTCGTGGAGCAGCGCGGAGTCCAGGACCGTGCGGGAGACCGGGCCGGCCTGGTCGAGGCTCGAGGCCAGGGCGATGAGCCCGTAGCGGGAGACGCCGCCGTAGGTGGGCTTGACGCCCACGGAGCCGGTGACGGCGGCGGGCTGGCGGATCGAGCCGCCGGTGTCCGTACCGATCGCGAGGGGTGCCTCGAAGGCGGCGACGGCGGCCGCGGAGCCACCGCCGGAGCCGCCGGGGATGCGCTCGAGGTCCCAGGGGTTGCGGGTGGGGCCGTAGGCCGAGTGCTCGGTGGAGGAGCCCATGGCGAACTCGTCGAGGTTCGTCTTGCCGAGCATCGGCAGGCCGGCGGCGCGCAGGCGCTCGACGATGGTCGCGTCGTAGGGCGGGACCCAGCCCTCGAGCATCTTCGAGGCGGCCGTCGTCGGCTGCCCCTTCGTCACGACGACGTCCTTGACGGCGATCGGCACGCCGGCGAGCGGGTGCAGCTCCTCGCCGCGGGCGCGCCGCTCGTCGACGTCGCGGGCGGTGGCCAGCGCCTCCTCCCCGTTGACGTGCAGGAAGGCGTGGACGGCGCCGTCGACCTCGTTGATGCGGTCCAGGTGCGCCTGGGTCACCTCGACGGAGCTGACCTCCTTGGCGCGCAGCCGCTGCGCCAGCTCGGCGGCGGTGGCGGTGGTGAGCTCGCTCATGCGTCCTCCCCCAGGATCTGCGGCACGAGGAACTGGCCGTCCTCGCTCGCGGGCGCGCCGGAGAGCGCGGCCTCCACGGGCAGCGGCTCCTCCACGACGTCCTCCCGCATGACGTTGGTCAGCGGGATGGGGTGGCTGGTGGCGGGCACGTCGGGGCCGACGAGCTCACCGACCTGGGCGACCGCGTCGGCGATGACGCCGAGCTCCCCCGCGAGGCGCTCGACCTCCTCGTTCGTGAGCTCGATCCGGGCCAGCGCGGCGACGCGCGCGACCTCGGCTGCGTTGATGGTGGACATGGGGACCGAGTCTATCGCCCCTCCGTCGCGCGGCCGCGAGGCCCCACCCGGGCACGCTGCTCTAGGTTGGGGCCATGGAGCTGAGCACGGTCCGCCACTGGCTGCGCCCGCGCGTCCGCAGGGCGGTGAAGTGGGGGGTGCTGGGCCTGGCGGGCGCGCAGCTCGCCGCGGCCACGACGATCTGGGGCGTGGACACCCTGCGCAAGCGGCGTGAGCCCCCCGGTGGCGACTTCCCCCGCACCGACCCCGTCGGCGTCGACGTCGGCGACTCCGAGCTCACCGTCTACACCTACGGCGAGGACACCTACGCCGCGATGCTCGAGGCCATCCGCGGTGCGCAGGAGTACGTCTTCTTCGAAACCTTCATCTGGAAGGACGACGCCGTCGGCCAGGAGTTCAAGCGTGAGCTCGTCGCCGCGGCCGAGCGCGGCGTCAAGGTGTACGTCGTCTTCGACTCCTGGGGCAACCTCGTCGTCCCGCCGGCCTTCAAGCGCTTCCCCGACTCGGTGCACGTGCTCAAGTTCCCGCTGTGGCGCCCGGGTCTGCTCACGCTCAACATGCGCAAGTCCGGCCGCGACCACCGCAAGATCGTCGTCGTCGACGGCGAGCGCGGCTTCGTCGGCGGGTACAACATCGGCGAGCTGTACGCCACGCAGTGGCGCGACACCCACCTGCAGGTGCACGGTCCCGCCGTCTGGGAGCTGGACAACGCCTTCGTCGACTTCTGGAACGCCCACCGCAAGCCGCACCACCCCGAGCTCGAGGACCGCGGCGCCCACGCCTGGGACTCACGGATCCGGGCGGCACGCAACACCCCGTCCTCGATGCTCTTCCCGGTGCGCGGCGCGTACATCGACGCGATGGACCGGGCCGTCCAGCACGTCTACATCACCCAGGGCTACTTCATCCCCGACCCCGAGTTCCTCGAGTCGATGCTCGGCGCGGCGAGGCGGGGGGTGGACGTGCGCGTCCTCATCCCCGAGGTGTCCAACCACGTCCTGTCCGACTGGGTGGCCCGATCCTTCTACGACCGGATCCTGCGCGGTGGGGTGTCCATCTGGCTCTACCAGGGCGCGATGGTCCACGCGAAGACGGCCACGGCCGACAGCAGGTGGACGACGATCGGCACGACGAACATCGACCGCCTCTCGATGATCGGCAACTTCGAGATCAACCTCGAGATCCACGACCGGGACCTCGCCGCGCACATGGAGAAGGTCTTCGAGACGGACCTCAC
This sequence comes from Georgenia phoenicis, assembly GCF_047302425.1. Taxonomy (NCBI): domain Bacteria; kingdom Bacillati; phylum Actinomycetota; class Actinomycetes; order Allobogoriellales; family Allobogoriellaceae; genus Georgenia; species Georgenia phoenicis. The sequence continues at coordinate 2,950,508 of NZ_CP154855.1, forward strand.
CAACGCCCGGCAGCTGACGCTCGAGGAGTGGGAGCGGCGGCCCTTCCTCGCGCGAGTCGGCGAGGAGCTGCTCCACCCGCTGCGCTGGCTGTTCTGAGGAACCACGTGATCGAGCTCCTCGCGGACAACCCGCTGCTGACGATCATGCTCGTCGTCGCGGCCGGGACGCTGCTGGGCATGGTGCCCTTCGGGCCGGTGCGCTTCGGGGCGGCGGGGGCGCTGTTCGTCGGCCTCGCGGTCGGGGCGCTGGACCCGCGGCTGGGTGAGGGCTTCGGCCTGGTCCAGACCCTGGGGCTGGTGCTGTTCGTCTACATGGTCGGTCTCGCGGCGGGGGGCCGGTTCTTCCGTGACCTGCGCACGCAGCTGCCGCTGCTCGCGGCGGCGGTCGGTGTGCTGGCGGTGGTGGCGGGGGCCGCCGTCGTCCTCGGGCGCGTTCTCGACGTCCCGGCGGCGATGGTGGGCGGCGTCTTCGCCGGCTCGCTCACCGCGACTCCCGCGCTCGCCGCGGCGACGACGGCGACCGGGACGCAGGAGCCGGCCATCGGGTACTCGCTCGCCTACCCGCTCGGGGTGGTCGTGACGATCCTGCTCGTCGCCGTCGTCGTCTCCCGCCCGTGGACGTCGGCACGCGACCCGCAGCCGCGGGCCGGCATCGGGCTCGTCGACGTCAGCGCCGAGGTCCTCCACCCCGGCCCGCTGCGTGACATCCCCGGGTACACGGAGGGCACGGTGCGCCTGTCCTACCTCGAGCGGGACGGGCAGATGGGCGTCGTCGACGAGGACGAGGAGCTGCGGGCCGGTGACCGGGTCGTCGTCGTCGGCTCGCGGCAGGCCGTGCACGACGCCGTCACGCACCTGGGGCGGCGGGTGCACCGGCACCTGGCCCACGACCGCTCGGTCGTCCACTTCCGGCGCTTCGTCGTCTCCGACCGGCGCGTGGCCGGCCGCACCGTCCACGAGCTCGACATCCCCGGCCGCTTCAACGGGGTCGTCACGCGGGTGCGGCGGGGTGACACCGACCTGCTCGCCCACGAGGACCTCGTCCTCCAGCTCGGCGACCGGGTGCGGGTCGTCTTCCCGCGCGGGCAGCTGACCGCACTGTCCGAGCTCTTCGGCGACTCCGAGCGGCGGGTGAGCGAGATCGACCCGCTCTCCCTCGGCTCTGGCGTCGCGGTCGGGCTCCTCCTCGGGCTGCTCACCCTGCCGCTGCCGGGCGGGGTGGCCTTCGCGCTCGGCTCGGCGGCCGGACCGCTCGTCGTCGGGATGGTGCTGGGGCGGCTGGACCGGACCGGCCCCATCGTGTGGACGCTGCCGAGCTCGGCCAACCTCACGATCCGCCAGCTCGGCCTGCTGCTCTTCCTCGGGGCCACCGGCCTGGCCTCGGGGCAGGCCTTCGTCGCGCAGGCCTTCACCGGCCTGGGGCTGCGGGTGGTGCTGGCCGGTGCGGTGCTCACCGCGCTGGCCGGGGCCGGCTTCGTCCTCGCGGCCCGGCTGCTCGGCCAGAGCACGGCCCGCACGGCGGGCGGGCTGGCCGGCTTCGTGGGGCAGCCGGCGATCCTCGCCTACGCGGGCTCGCGGGTGACCGACGAGCGGGTGGAGGCGGGCTACGCCGCGCTCTTCGCCGTCGGGATGATCGCCAAGATCCTCCTCGTCCAGGTCGTCGTCATCCTCTGAGCATCCCCTCCCACACCCCCTTCGCCTTCGTGTGCTGACCGCGGGTCAGCGGAGGCGGAGACGGACGGGCTGGCCGGGGCCGATGCGGGAGAGGAGGTCGCGGTCCTGGGCGACGACGTGGCCCACGACGTTGACGGTCGCGTCCGCGGGCAGGTCGCGCCGCTGGATCGCGATCTCGCCCTTGTAGCGGCCGGCGCCGTCGTTGTCGACGGTCACCGAGCCGAGCGCACGCCCCACGGTCGGGCCGGGCGGGATCGTCACGTCCGCGAGCGCCGCACGGGCGCCCTCGAGGCGGACCATCGCGGCGGCGTCGTCGGTGCGGTTGCGGTCGACGACGGCGAGCCGCTGGGCGACGGCCTGTGGCACCGGTGCGCTCAGCTCGACCTCGAGCTCGACGACGCCCTCGAGGGCCCACGCCCGCCACGCGCGGCGGGTGCGCTCGGACAGGGACGGGTCACCGACGAAGATGTCGTCGATACCGGCGCGGCGCAGGTCCAGCGCGGCGGCGAGCGGGTGGACGTCGCGGTGGCGCTCGAGGGTCGGCAGCCCGAAGCCGAGCGGGATGCGCCGCAGGCCGTCGCCCGGCACCCACGCCTGCACGGTGAAGCCGAGCTCGTGGAACATCCGGGTCTGGGAGTCGAGGAACTCGTCGGACAGGCCGGTCCACGGCTTGGGGTAGAAGTTGTGGGAGATGCCGATGCCCTCGGTGCGCATCCCCATCCCGACGAGCCGCTCGTAGTCGCCCGGGGTGGCCGTCGAGGCGTTGAACCAGATGGGGATCGAGCGGGACAGCGCGACGATCTCCTCGTCGCTCAGCCCGTAGTCCACCCGCAGCGCGGTGACGCCCCAGTCACGCATGGTGCCCGCCGTCGTCACGTCCAGGCCGACGGCGGCGAGGGAGGGGCCGGAGATGTCGACGACGAGCCCGAGCCCGGCGTCCTGCGCGAGCGCCCCCACCCGCTTCATCCGGGCGCGGAAGTCGCCCTCGGGCTCCTCGGGCACGTGGAGGGAGCCGAAGAGCATGGTGAAGCCGTCCTCGCGGGCGGTGGCGCAGACCTCCTCGGCGACGTCGAGGTGGCGGAAGTAGGCCGACAGGCCGAAGCTCGTCACGAGTCCTCCCCGAGAGGCAGGCGGTAGACGCTGAGGGTGGGGGCGGTGCCGTTCGCGAGCGCCTCGGGGTCCCAGTTCGCCACCCAGTCCCGTGCGGGGACCCGCTCGAAGCCGTAGCGCTGGTAGACGCGGTGGGCCGAGGACATGGCGGGCAGCGAGGACAGCACGAGCGCGTCGTACCCGCCGGCCCGTCCGAGCTCCTCGGCCGCGGCGAGCAGAGCGAGGGAGACCTTGCGTCCCTGGTGCTGCGGTGCGACGGCGAGCATGCGGATCTCGAGCTCACCGGCGACGGCGACCTCCGCCTCCGCCGTGCCCGCCTCGGTGAGCGTGAGGCCGCCGAGCACCTCCTCGCCGTCGTAGGCGGCGAGGACGGCGACGACGTGCGGCAGCCGACCGGCGACGTCGCGCAGGTCCTGGGCGTAGCCGTCGTCGGGCCCGATGACCTCGCCGGCGACGTAGGCCGCGGCCAGCGCCTCGCCCAGGCGCTCGGCATCGGCGGGGTCGACGGGGCGGACCTCGACGGTGCGGACGGTCCCCACAGGACCTCACCTCCTCGCTGGCGGATGATCGGCCGTTCGGCTCTCCCGCGGCACCCCGAACCGGCTCCGGCACAGTCTGGCAGGCACTCCGGGCCGATGTCGCCAGGCCTTCGTAAACTGGCCGGCGTGGCACACACCGGACCCGAGCCCGTCACCCTCCACGAGGCACGCGAGGAGGCCCTCGCGCTGGCCGAGCGGATCACCGCCGCGCGCGAGGCGTACTACGGGCAGGACACCTCCCCCGTCGACGACGCGACCTTCGACGGGTGGATGCGGCGCCTGGAGGACCTCGAGCGCCGCCACCCCGAGCTGCAGAGCCAGGACTCCCCCACCCAGCGCGTCGGGGCGCCCGGGGCGACGGACCTGCCCACCATCGAGCACGCGGAGCGCATGCTCAGCCTCGACAACGTCTTCTCCCCCGAGGAGCTGCGGGAGTGGTGCGCGAAGACCGAGGCGGCGGCCGGGCGGCGGGTGGCCTGGTTGACCGAGCTGAAGATCGACGGCGCGGCCGTGTCCCTGCGCTACGAGCACGGTGTGCTCACGTCGGCGGCCACCCGCGGCGACGGTCACACGGGCGAGCTCGTGACGAGCAACGTGCGGCGCCTGGGCCTCATCCCGGAGCGCCTCGCCGGGGAGGGTCACCCTCCCCTCGTCGAGGTGCGGGGGGAGGTGTTCATCCCCGTCGCCGCCTTCGAGGAGCTCAACGCGCTGCAGGCGCGGCTGCGTGACCGCGCCGTCGAGGAGGCGCGTGAGCGCGCGGAGGCGCGGGGGCGCCCCTTCGACGAGGAGCGGGCGCGCGAGAGCGCCGCCCGTCGGTTCCCCGCCTTCGCCAACCCGCGCAACGCCGCGAGCGGTGGGCTGCGCCAGCTGCTCGACAAGAAGACCGGTCTGGAGCGCGAGGCCGGTGTGGCCCGGCTCCAGTCGCTCTCCTTCTACGCCCACGGCTTCGGCGCCTGGGACGACCCGCCCGTCGCCGCCCAGAGCGAGGTCTACGACCTCCTCGCCGGCTGGGGCGTGCCGGTGAGCCCCCGCACGCGCGTGCTGCACGACGTCGACGATGTGCTCGCGTTCGTCGAGCAGTACGGACGCGAGCGGCACGAGATCGAGCACGAGCTCGACGGCGTCGTCGTCAAGGTCGACGAGTTCGCCCTGCACTCCGAGCTCGGCCAGACCAGCCGGGCGCCCCGCTGGGCGATCGCCTACAAGTACCCGCCCGAGGAGGTCCACACCCGCCTGCTCGACATCCGCATCGGGGTCGGGCGCACCGGCCGCGCCACCCCGTACGCCGTCATGGAGCCCGTCCACGTCGCGGGCAGCACGGTGCGGCAGGCCACGCTCCACAACCAGGAGATCGTCGAGGCCAAGGGGGTGCTCATCGGGGACACCGTGGTGCTCCGCAAGGCCGGCGACGTCATCCCCGAGATCCTCGGGCCGGTGGCGGAGCGCCGCGACGGCAGCGAGCAGCCCTTCGTCATGCCCGCCGAGTGCCCCGAGTGCGGCACCCCGCTGCGGCCCATGAAGGAGGGCGACATCGACCTGCGGTGCCCCAACGCCCGCTCGTGCCCCGCGCAGGTGCGCGGCCGGGTGGAGCACATCGGCTCCCGCGGGGCCCTGGACATCGACGCGCTCGGGGAGGTGACGGCGGCTGCGCTGACCCAGCCCGCCACGCCCGCCGAGCCACCGCTCACCACCGAGGCCGGCCTCTTCGACCTCCGGCTCGAGCAGCTCGTGCCGATCGAGGTGGTCGTCCGCGACAACGAGACGGGCGAGCCCCGGGTCGACGACGACGGCGAGCCGGTGCGCCGTCGACCGTTCCAGCGGGTGGAGCTCACCTACCCGCCGGGGTACGAGGACGTCACGCCCGCGGAGCGCCGCAAGGCGGGGGTGCGGAAGGACTTCAGGAAGGTCCACCCCTCGAGCCAGGCCGTCACGCTGCTCGAGGAGCTCCAGAAGGCCAAGACGAAGGACCTGTGGCGCCTGCTCGTCGCGCTCAACATCCGGCACGTCGGCCCGGTCGCCGCCCGCGCGCTGGCCGCGCACTTCGGCTCGCTGGACGCGATCCGCGCCGCGGACCGCGCCGAGCTGGCGGCGGTGGAGGGCGTCGGCGGGATCATCGCCGACGCCGTCAAGGAGTGGTTCGAGGTCGACTGGCACGTGGAGATCGTCGAGCGGTGGGCGGCGGCCGGTGTCCGCTTCGCCACCCCCGGCCACCCCGGGCCGGGGGCCGCAGCCGCCACCGGCGGGGTGCTGGACGGTCTCACCGTCGTCGTCACCGGTGCCATCGAGGGCTACACCCGCGACGGCGCCAAGGAGGCGGTCATCGCCGCCGGCGGGAAGGCGGCGTCGAGCGTGAGCAAGAAGACCGACTACGTCGCGGCAGGGCCGGGAGCCGGCTCCAAGCTCGCCAAGGCCGAGGAGCTGGGGCTGCCCATCCTCGATGCCGCCCAGTTCCGCCTGCTCGTCGAGGAGGGGCCGGACGCCCTCGGCTGAGGCGCGTGAGCGCTGCCCGGTCCGGCATAGGCTGACGCGATGGACGACGACGACCGACCGGACTGGCGCCCCGCCGTGGCGGCGCTGGCCAACCCGCACGTGCGGCAGGTCTACGCCCAGGTCGTGCTGGGCGTGGAGACCGACCTGCTCGGTGCGGAGCTGGGCCGCTCGCGCCGGCGGCGTGCCCTCGACAGCCTGCTGACGGCCGGCCTGGTCCGCGAGGTCGAGGGGCGGGTGGTCGAGGAGCCGGGGGCCTTTCCCCGGCTGCTGGCCGGGGCCTCGCGTCCCCGCCCCACCGGGCCGGAACGCTTTCTCGACGGCCGCGGCCGGATCGACCGCTATCCCGCCGACGCCGGAGAGCGGCGCGCCCTCCTCGCGCTCGTCGCCGAGCAGGTGCTCGGTCCCGAGGAGGTCGTCACCGAGAAGGTGCTCGGTGAGCGGCTGGTCCGCTTCGGCCCGGACACCGCCACGCTGCGCCGCTACCTCGTCGAGGAGGAGCTGCTCGAGCGGACCAGGTCCGGCTCGGAGTACGCCCGGGTGCGCTGAGGTCCACCTACGGGTGGACGGCGGGAATCAACCCGCCGGCGGACGCGGGGTGTCGGTACCCCCTGGCACGCTATGACCATGTGCGGACGTTATGCATCCTTCCGTCAGGCCCAGGAGCTCGCTGACGCCTTCGACGTCGCCGAGATCGCCGAGGACGCGATCGGTGTCCACCCCTCCTTCAACGTGGCGCCCACCGACCAGGTGCGGGTCGTCCTCGAGCGCGCGGACGCGGGCCGGGAGATGCACGCCGCGCGCTGGGGCCTGGTCCCGGCCTTCGCGCAGGACCCCAAGATCGGCGTGCGGATGATCAACGCCAGGATCGAGACCGTCGCCGAGAAGAACGCCTTCGCCAAGTCGCTGCGTACCCGCCGCTGCATCCTGCCCGCGGACGGCTACTACGAGTGGCGCAAGAACCCCGACGGCTCGAAGACCCCCCACTTCATCCACCGGGCCGACGCCGCGCCCCTCGCCTTCGCCGGCCTCTACGCCTTCTGGCGCGACCCCAGCAAGGACGAGTCGGACCCGAGCCGCTGGCTGCTGTCCACGACGATCCTCACCCAGCCGGCCCGCTCGCAGCTCGCCGGCATCCACGACCGCGAGCCGGTCGTGCTGCGCCGGGCCGCGGTCGCGCAGTGGCTCGACCCCGCCGTCACCGCGCCCGAGGAGGCGCTCTCCGTGATCGCCCCCGAGCGGCCCCGCATGGAGTTCCACCGGGTGGGCCCGCAGGTCGGCAACGTCCGGGTGGACTCCCCCGCCCTCATCGAACCGGTGGACTGAGCCGGTGAGCACCCCGCCGAGCCCGCCCGGCTCCCCCTGGGGGCTCTACCCCCCGCCGCCCCCGAAGCCCGGCGAGCAGGTCCGCGTCCCCGCGTGGCAGGGCGCCACGCAGCCCACGTTCGCGGGTGTGCCGCGGCCGGCCGAGCCGGTGCTGCGGGGCAGCAGCCGCGTCACCGACCTCTTCGTCGTCCTCGGGCTCGCGGTCTTCGTCACGCTGCCCTCCCTCGTGTCGGCGTCGGCGGCGGGGAACCCCTTCGGTGTCGTCGTCGCCGTCGTGGCCTCGATCGTCATGCCGGCCGCACTCTACTGGCGCCGGTCGCGGCCGGTGGCCTCCGCCGTCGTCGTCTACGCGGCCGCGCTCGTCCACTTCCTTTTCGAGTCACCGCTCATCGTCTCCGACGTCCTCATCTTCGTGGCGCTCTACTCGGTCACCGTCTACGGCCCCGTGTGGGCCGGCCGGGTGGCCCTCGGCAGCGCCATCTTCGGCGGGCTGCTGCTGGCGGGGTGGCTCGCCGGGACGTCCGGCCCGGGCCTCACCGGCGGGGGTCTGTACAGCCTGGTCCTCTCCCTCGAGGACCTCGTCTTCATCGCGATCATCGGCTCGCTCATCGGCGTGGCCGCCCTGTTCGTCTGGGCCATGGGCCTGGTGCGGCGCAGCCGCCTGGCCCACACCGAGACCCTCGCCGAGCGCGCCAAGCGGCTGGAGATCGAGCGCGACCAGCAGGCCCAGATCGCCACGGCCGCCGAGCGCTCCCGCATCGCCCGGGAGATGCACGACGTCGTCGCCCACTCGCTGTCCGTCGTCATCGCCCAGGCCGACGGCGGGCGCTACGCCGCCACCGCCGACCCCGAGGCGGCCGTCCGGGCGCTCACGACGATCAGCGAGACCGGCCGCGCCGCCCTCGCCGACATGCGCAAGATCCTCGGTGTGCTGCGCGCCCCCGGGAACGACGGCCAGCCCGAGACCACCACGCCGCAGCCCATCGACGCCGACCTCGACACGCTCGTCGAGCAGGTGCGGTCCTCCGGTCTCGACGTCTCCCTCGTGCGCGTGGGCCAGGCCCGGCCGCTGCCCCCGGGGCTCGGGCTCACCGTCTACCGCATCTGCCAGGAGGCGCTGACCAACGTCCTCAAGCACGGCGGACCCTCCGCGAGCGCCACGGTCATGCTCCAGTGGGCGCCCCAGCGGCTGTCGATCCAGGTCGACGACACCGGCCGGGGTGCCGCGGCGACGAGCGACGGCGCCGGGCACGGTCTCGTGGGTATGCACGAGCGGGTCGCGCTCTTCGGCGGGACGCTGGAGACCGGCGCCAAGCCCGGCGGCGGGTACCGGGTGCGGGCGGAGATCCCGCTGCCCGGCGCACCACTCCCTGCGCCCGCCGCTCCCACCGGTGCGCCGCTGGCTCCGGCATCATGGCCGCAGCCCCAGCAGAACGGAACCCCGTGAGCACTCCCCCCGAGCCCACCCCCATCCGCGTCGCCCTCGTCGACGACCAGCAGCTCGTCCGCGCCGGCTTCGCGCTCGTCATCAACTCCCAGCCGGACATGGAGGTCGTCGTCGAGGCCTCCGACGGCGCCCAGGCCCTGCGCATGCTCGAGTCCTACGTCGCCGACGTCGTCCTCATGGACGTCCGCATGGCCGGCATGGACGGGCTCACCGCCACCGAGCAGCTGACCTCACGCGGGAACGGCTCGGGCCCGAGGGTCGTCATCCTCACGACCTTCGACCTGGACGAGTACGTCATGCAGGCGATCAAGGCCGGCGCGAGCGGCTTCCTCCTCAAGGACGTCCCGCCCGAGGACATGCTCGACGCCATCCGCACCGTCCACGCCGGCGACGGCGTCATCGCGCCCTCGTCCACCAAGCGGCTCATCGAGCACCTTGCCCAGATCCTGCCCGACGAGCAGAAGGCGCCGCCGGCCGTCCTCGACGGCCTCACCGAGCGCGAGCGCGAGGTCCTCGTCCTCATGGCGCGCGGCCGCAGCAACACCGAGATCGCCGGCGAGCTCTACGTCGCCGAGGCCACGGTCAAGACCCACGTGGGCCGGGTGCTGGCCAAGCTCGGCGCCCGCGACCGCGTCCAGGCGGTCGTCATCGCCTACGAGACCGGTCTCGTCACCCCCGGCTCCTGACGCGGCACCCCGCAGGGCGGAGCCGGCCCACCCGGTGTACGACCACGGGATGACCCCAGAACGGGTCCACGGCACGACGCCGTTCCGGGGGCGGCGCTCGTAGCGTCGGTGACATCACCAGACGCGGCACCCCGCCGCCCCACCGAGGAGACCACCTGTGAGCACTTCCCCCACCCGAGCCGCGGTCCACGCCCGCGCGCTGAGCAAGGTCTACGGCAGCGGCGACGCCGCCGTCCACGCGCTGCGCGGCGTCGACGTCGCCTTCCCCGCCGGCCAGTTCACCGCGATCATGGGCCCCTCCGGCTCGGGCAAGTCCACGCTCATGCACCTGCTCGCCGGGCTCGACTCCGCGAGCGGCGGCCAGGTGGTCCTCGGCGGCACCGAGCTCACCGCCCTGGGCGACACCGAGCTCACCCTGCTGCGCCGCGAGCGCGTCGGCTTCGTCTTCCAGTCCTTCAACCTGCTGCCGATGTTCACCGCCCTGCAGAACATCACCCTGCCCTGCGAGCTCGCCGGCACGACGCCGGACCAGGCCTGGCTCGACACCCTCGTCGACACCCTCGGCCTGCGCGAGCGCCTCACCCACCGGCCCAGCGAGATGTCCGGTGGCCAGCAGCAGCGCGTGGCCATCGCCCGCGCCCTCATCACCCGCCCCGAGGTCGTCTTCGCCGACGAGCCCACCGGCAACCTCGACTCCCGCTCCGGCGCCGAGGTGCTGTCCTTCCTGCGCACCAGTGTGCGCGAGCTCGGGCAGACCGTCGTCATGGTCACCCACGACCCCGCGGCCGCGTCCTACGCCGACAGCGTCGTCCTGCTCGCCGACGGCCGCATCGCCGGCACGATCCAGAGCCCCACCCCCGAGTCGGTCCTCGCCGGCCTCGACGCGCTGCGCACGGTGAACGCCTGATGCTGCGCCTCACCCTCACCCAGATGCGGCGCAGCACCGGCCGCCTGTTCGCCGCCGGGCTGGCGATCATGCTCGGCACCGCCTTCATCGCGGCCACCCTGCTGGGGACCGCGGTCATCCGTGACACGACCTACGGCGCGGTCACCGCCGACATCGCCGACGCGGACGTCGTCGTCCCGGCCGGCGTCGAGCTGGTCACCCCGGAGCAGCTCGACGAGGTGCGGGCGCTGCCGGGCGTCGCCGTCGCCGACGGCCACCTCGCGATCTTCGGCTCGATCGTCTCGGGCGGCCGGCAGGACTGGGCCTCCGTCGAGTCGGTCGGGTCCCCGGGCCTGTCCGGTGCCACGCTCGTCGACGGCGCGCTGCCGACGGCGCAGGGCGAGGCCGCGATCAGCGCCTCCTCCGCCGAGCGGCTGGAGGTCGGACTCGGTGACACGGTGGACATCTCCGCGGACGTCTACCTGCCCGCACCCGCCGGTGCGGAGGAGAGCAACGCCGTCACCGAGGACGAGATCACGGTCGTCGGGCTCCTCCAGGATCCCTCGCCCCTCGTCGGGGGCAGCGCCGCCGTGCTCGTCACCGAGGCGCAGCGTGACGCCTGGGTGGCGGAGACCGACCGCGACCTCGCCTTCGACGAGCTGCTCGTGCGCGCCGCCGACGGCACCACCCCCGAGGCCCTGGCCGCGGACGTCGCCGACGTGCTGCCCGAGGCCACGGTGTTCACGGGCGAGTCCTTCGCCGAGCAGCGGCTCCAGGACCTCACCGGCCAGGCCTACGTGCTCAGCGCCGTCATCCTCGCCTTCGGCGCCCTGGCCATGGTGGTCGCGGCGATCGTCATCACCAACACCTTCCAGGTCCTCGTCGCCCAGCGCACCCACACCCTGGCGCTGCTGCGGGCGGTCGGGGCGACCAAGCGGCAGGTCCGCCGCTCGGTGCTCACCGAGGCGCTCATCCTCGGTGTCGTCGCCGGCGTCGCCGGCCTCCTGCTGGGCACGGGCCTGGCGCAGGGCGCCCTGTGGGTGCTGGGCACCCAGGACCTGCCCTTCGCGGTCCCCGGCAGCGTGACCATCACGGCCGCCGCGGTCATCGTCCCGGTCGTCACGGGCGCGGTCGTCACCGTGCTCGCCGCGCTCTCCCCGGCGCGCGCTGCCACGGTCGTCTCCCCGCTCGCCGCGCTCCGTCCCCCGCAGCCGCCGGACCCGCGCGGCGCCTCGCGCCTGCGGGTCATCGCCTCGATCCTGCTCATCGTCGTCGGTGGCGCCATGGTCGCCGTCGCGCCGGTCCTCTCGGCCTCGGATATCGGCGAGGAGGACGCCCTGCTCGGCGGGCTCACGCTCGGGCTCCTCGGCGGTGTCGTGTCCTTCGCCGGCGTCATGCTCGGCATGGTCTTCGTCGTCCCGTCCGTCGTCCGCGCCCTCGGCGCGGCCACCCGGCGGCTGGGTGGTGGCACCCCGTCCCGGATCGCGACGGCGAACGCCGTCCGCAACCCGCGCCGCACCGCCGCCACGGCCACGGCGCTCGTCATCGGTGTCACCCTCGTCGCGCTCATGTCGACCGGTGCGGTCAGCGCCCGCGCCAGCCTCGACGCGATGCTCCGCAGCGAGTTCCCGGTGGACCTCACCGTCACGTCCAGCGCCTGGGACCCGGAGACGGGCCGGGCCTTGTCCCTCACCGACGCCCAGCGCGAGACGGTCGAGCGCACGGAGAACGTCGCAGAGACCCTGGAGGTCCGCGACGCGGTCGTCATCCTGCAGACCTCCCAGGGCGAGGTCGAGACCTCCGTGAACCTCGTCGACAGGGACGCGGCCGAGGACGTCATGCGCGACGCGTCGACGTTCGAGGGGCTCGAGTCCGACACCCTCCTCGTCGGCTCCAGCTGGGCCAAGTACGTGGGCGTCACCGACGGCCAGGAGCTCGCTCTCGGCGACGCGGAGCTGACCGTCGTCGTCGGCGGCAGCGGTGACTGGGCCTACGCCCCGGCCGAGCTGGGCGAGGCGATCGACCCCGAGGCACCCGTCACCGAGCTGTGGGCGCGCCTGTCCGGCGGCGAGCACAGCGAGACGATCACCGCGGTCACCGACCGCCTGACGGAGGCGCAGTCCGCCGCCGGCGTGGACGACCCCGACGCGATGTACAACACCCCCTACGTCGACGGGCCCGCCGCCCAGCGGGAGATCTTCGAGCAGGTCATCAACACCCTGCTGGCGATCGTCGTCGGGCTGCTCGCCGTCGCCGTCGTCATCGCGCTCATCGGCGTGGCGAACACGCTGTCCCTGTCGGTCATCGAGCGGCGCCGCGAGTCCGCGCTGCTCCGAGCCATGGGCCTGACCCGCGGCCAGCTGCGGCGGATGCTCGCCGTCGAGGGCGTCTTCCTCGCCCTGGCCGGTGTGCTCATCGGCGCGGTTCTCGGGCTGGTGTACGGCTGGGCCGGGACCGCGGTCCTCCTCGGCCCGTCCGGCGAGCTCGAGCTCGCGGTGCCGTGGGCCTACCTCGGCGCGATCGTCGTCGTCGCGCTCCTCGCCGGCCTGGCCGCCTCGGTGCTGCCCGCCCGCAGCGCCGTGCGGACCCCGCCCGTGGCCGCCCTCGCGGCCGAGTAGACCCGTCGGCGCCGGGCTGGAGGGGCCGGTGCCGACGACGACGGACCCCGCCACGCCCCCCACGTGGCGGGGTTCCGTCGTGCTGTGGCGCGGCGGCGGCGGGGCGGTGAGACTGGCGGCGACCGCTTCGCCCGCCGTCCGGCGCCGGACGGCACCGACCGGGAGGCCCCCATGTCCCAGCCCCGCGCCCGGCGCGGCGCCGCCGTCCTCGCCGCGACGACCGCCGCCGTGCTCACCCTGCCGCTCCTCGCCGGCGCCCAGCCGCCCGAGGAGGAGGCCCCCGCCCTGCCCCTGGGCGCCGCCGACCTGCCCGAGGTGCGCGAGACCGAGCAGCTGGCCCCCGGGGTCACGCTCACCCGCATCGTGCGCGGGGAGACGACGGCCACCTACCCGTGGACCGTCGAGGTCTCCGTCCCGGCCGGCTCGGGGTCACCCGACCCGGACGCCCCGGCGACCGCCCTGCGGGACCGCGCGAGCGCCGAGGAGGTCGCCACCGAGCTGCGCGCATTCGGCCTGGACGCCCGGGTGGAGGAGGTCCGCACCGAGCCGGTCGCCGACTTCGCCGGCGGGAGCCTGGGCTGGCGGGTCCGCGTCGGATCCTTCGCCGACCGCGCCGCTGCCGACGCGGCGCGCGAGCAGGTGGTGGCCGCCGGGCACCGCGGCTCCACCCTCTCCACGGCCTGGGACGCCGACGGCGACGACGACCGCGGCCCCTGGCGCATCGACGTCCTCACCGTCGACCCCCGTCACTTCCGCGGTGAGGTGGCCGCCTCCCTCGGGCCCGACGTCGAGCAGCGGGAGACGACGTCGCAGCTGGCCGAGCAGGCCGGTGCGCTCGCGGCCGTCAACGGCGGCTTCTTCGTCCTCGACCCACGCGCCGGCGCACCCGGCGACCCGGCCGGGGTGTCCGTCGTCGACGGCGAGCTCCTCAGCGAGCCGGTCGGCGACCGTCCCGCGCTGCTGCTGCGCCCCGACGCCCGGCGCACGGAGGTCGAGCGGCTGACCTGGGAGGCCGAGCTGCGGGCCGGCGGCACCCGCCTGCCGCTCGACGGCCTCAACCGCGTCCCCGGCCTCGTCCGCAACTGCGGCGGCCTCGACGACCTGCCCACCTCCCTGCCGCTGCACGACGTCACGTGCACCGACCCGGACGAGATCGTCGTCTTCGCCGGCGCCTACGCCGAGCTGACGCCGGCCGGCGAGGGCGTCGAGGTGGTCCTCGACGCGCACGACCGGGTCACCGAGGTCCGCGACGCGCGCGGCGGGCCCGTCCCCGACGGCGGCAGCACCGTCCAGGCCACCGGGGACCTCGCCCCCGTCCTGCGGGCCCTCGCGCCGGAGGGGGAGCGGCTCGACGTGCGGACCTCGCTCACCGACGAGGACGGTCGGACGGTCCACCCGAGCCGCTACCCCGCCGTCGTCAACGGCGGGCCCGAGCTCGTCCGCGACGGCCGGCGGCACGTCACCGCCGCGGCCGACGGCATGGTCCACCCGGACAACCCGAGCTTCTACTACGGCTGGGCGCACAAGCGGAACCCGCGCACCCTCGCGGGCGTGGACGAGCGCGGCCGGCTCGTCCTCGTGACCGCGGACGGACGCAGCACCGATGCGCTGGGCCTGTCGATCCCCGAGGCCGCCGACGTCGCCGTCGGGCTCGGCCTGCGCGAGGCGCTCAACCTCGACGGCGGCGGGTCGACGACGATGGTCGCCGGCGGAGAGCTGCTCACCGTCCCCTCGGACGCGGCCGGTGAGCGCCCGGTCGGCGACGCCGTCCTCGTCCTGCCCGGACGCCCCACCCGCCCCTAAGACTGGGGCGCTCAGACGACGGCGCGGGGCGGGGTGGTCCGGTTCGCCCAGGCCACCGACGGCGGCACGAGCAGCGCGACGGTGACGGCCACGGGCAGCGCGACGAGGAGCGCGCTCACCCACCACACGACCGTCCCGGTCTGCGACAGCCCCGTCGCCAGGACGAGCAGCTGCCAGGTGACGATCGGGCCGCGGCCCCACCGGCGCCGCTGGTGCAGCGCCCGTGCGGCGGCGACGAGCAGGGCTGCGATGCCGAGGAAGATGAGCGCCAGCACCGCCGTGACGACACCACCGGTGGTGCGCCCGCCGAGGACCTCGACGAGCATCCCGACGCTCAGCGCCACGATCGCACCGACCTCGACGAGCACGAGCAGCAGGGCGAGGACGAGGGGCAGCGGGGGGCGCGCGGGGCGGTCGGGGGTCACCCGCCCAGGGTACGTCGGGCGCCCGTGTGACCCGTGACGCTCCTGTGACAAAGACCACGGGGGTTAACCGGGAGTTCACCGTCCCCACCCCCTTGTCGGGCACGTCAGGGCCGTGTGAAGGTTGGTGGCAGTCACGGGCCGCGTTGCGCTTTTCTCGTCAACGATCACGGCCTTCCGCTGCGCCCAAGAAGGAGTTGCCATGGACTGGCGCCACACCGCTGCCTGCCTCAACGAGGACCCCGAGCTCTTCTTCCCCATCGGCAACACCGGGCCCGCGCTCCTCCAGATCGAGGAGGCCAAGGCCGTGTGCCGCCGCTGCCCCGTGGTCGACACCTGCCTCAAGTGGGCACTGGAGAACGGCCAGGACGCCGGCGTGTGGGGCGGGCTCTCGGAGGACGAGCGCCGCGCCCTCAAGCGCCGCACCGCCCGGGCCCGCCGCGCCTCTTGATCCTCACCGCACTGCAGAGCAGGCCCCCGGCGCCCCTGGCGGCACCGGGGGCCTCCTCCGTGTCCGGGGACGGTGGCCTGTTCGGCGGAGTCACCGACTTCGCCGTCAACCTCATGGAGACCCTCGGCGGTCCCGGGGCCGCGATCGCCATCGCGCTGGAGAACCTCTTCCCGCCGGTCCCCAGCGAGGTCATCCTCCCGCTCGCCGGCTTCACCTCCAGCCAGGGTGACCTCTCGCTCGTCGGCGTCATCCTGTGGACGATCCTCGGCTCCGTCGTCGGCGCCCTCGTCCTCTACGGGCTCGGTGCCGCGCTCGGCGTCCGGCGGCTCAAGGCGATCGCCGAGCGGCTGCCGCTCGTCGACGCCGGTGACATCGACGACACCGAGCGCTGGTTCGCCCGTCACGGCACCAAGGCTGTCTTCTTCGGGCGCATGCTGCCGATCTTCCGCAGCCTCATCTCGATCCCGGCGGGCATCGAGCGCATGTCCCTGCCCGTGTTCATCGCGCTCACGACGGCGGGCTCGGCGATCTGGAACACCGTGCTCGTCGGCGCGGGCTACCTGCTCGGGGAGAACTGGCACGTCGTCGAGCAGTACACCGGGATCCTCCAGTGGATCGTCATCGCCGGTGTCGTCGGCGCCGTCGGCTGGTTCGTGTGGAGCCGCACCGGCCGCCGCGGCCGCGAGCGCCAGCGCCGCCGCGAGGAGCGCGCCGCGGACTAGCGGGCGTCGGCGATGTGCGCCCGCACCGCCACCTCGGTGCCGCCCCCGGGGGCCGGACGCCAGTCGATCGTGCCGCCGAGCTCGCCGCGCACGAGCGTCGAGACGATCTGGGTGCCCAGGCCGCTGAGCACGCTGCCCTCGGCCAGGCCCGCGCCGTCGTCGCGGACCGTGACGTCCAGCTGCTCCCCCTCCCGCTGGGCGGTGACGACGACGGTGCCGCCGGTGGGGCCCAGACCGTGCTGGACGGCGTTGGTGACGAGCTCGGTGAGGACGACGGCGAGCGCCGTCGCGTCGTCGGCCGGCACCTGACCGAAGCTGCCCTGCACCTCGGTGCGTACGTGCCCCTCCCCGGCGGCGACGTCGGCGGACAGGCGCAGGACGCGGACGAAGAGGGCGTCGAAGTCGACGATCTCGTCGATGATCTGCGACAGCATGTCGTGGACGAGCGCGATGGTCGAGACCCGGCGGATCGCCTCGCCGAGCGCGTCACGCACCTCCGTGCTGCTCGAGCGGCGCGACTGGAGGCGCAGCACCGCGGCCACCGTCTGGAGGTTGTTCTTCACCCGGTGGTGGATCTCCCGGATGGTCGCGTCCTTGGTGAGCAGCTCGAGCTCCTGGCGGCGCACCTCGGTGACGTCGCGGCACAGGAGCACGGCGCCACGGCGCTGGCCGTTCTCCGTGATGGGGATGGCCCGGAAGGAGACGACGACGCCGTGCGCGTCGATCTCCGAGCGCCACGCGGCCTTGCCGGTCATGACGACGGGCAGCGACTCGTCCACCTGGCTCTGGCCGTCCATGACGTCGGTGACGGCCTCGACGAGGACCTTGCCGGTGAGGTCACCGATGACCCCGAGGCGGTGGAAGCAGGACAGCGCGTTCGGGCTGGCGTAGAGGACCTCACCGTCCAGGCCGAGCCGGAACAGGCCGTCACCCACGCGCGGCGCACCGCGGCGCGAGCCGGTGGGCGAGCCCGGCTGGGGGAACTCGCCGCGGGCGATCATCGCGCAGATCGCGTCGGCCGCCTCGACGTAGTTGAGCTCCAGACGGCTGGAGGTGCGGGTGATGCCGAGGTTGGCCTGCCGGGAGATGACGGCGATGGTGCGGCCCTCGTGGACCACCGGCACCGCGTCCTCGCGCACCGCGTGGGAGCCGATCCAGCGGGGCTCGGTGGCGCGCACCGGCACCTGGCGCTCCATCGCCTGCCGCAGCAGGCGGCGGCGCCCGGCGGGGATGAGCCGGCCGACGACGTCCTCGTAGTAGACGGTCGCCCCGGTGGAGGGGCGGCAGTGCGCGACGATGAGGAAGTCCTCCTCCCCCATGGGGATGCACAGCAGGAGGTCCGCGAAGGAGAGGTCGGAGACGACCTGCCAGTCACCGACGAGCTGGTGGAGCCGTTCGATGCTGTGCGGGTCGAGCCGTGAGCGGTCCTGGATGAGTTCGCTGAGCGTCGACACCCGGCCAGCGTATAGCCCGCCCGTGCGGCGCCGCGGCTCCCGGTTAGGCTAGGACCCCCGGCGACTGAAGGAGCAACGTGCGGTTCGACGCGACGATCGACTACCCCGCCGACGTGGACACGGTGGCCGCGATGCTCGCCGACGAGGAGTTCGTCCGGCGCAAGATCGCCGCCACTGGTGCGCTCGAGTCCACCCAGGAGGTCATCCGCGAGGGTGAGGCCTTCACCGTGACCACCCGGCGGCAGCTGCCCACCGACCAGGTGCCCTCCTCCTTCCGCTCCCTCGTCGGCCAGAGCCTGGACGTGCGGCTCGTCGAGGCCTGGGACGCCCCGGCCGCCGACCGCAGCCGCGCCGGCACCCTGTCCCTCGACATCGTCGGCGCGCCGGTGCGCGTCACCGGCCGCATGCACCTGCGGCCCGCCGCCGGCGGGGGCACGGCCCAGTCCTTCGAGGGCGACATCACCGCCTCCATCCCCTTCTTCGGCAAGCCGATCGAGAAGGCCGCCGCCGGTGCCGTGGACCAGGTCCTCGCCGTCGAGCGCTCCATCGGACTGGACTTCCTCGCGGGCAGATGAGCCGCCCGATCCCCTCCCCGGGGCCGCGTCCATGGGGGAGGATCGGGTGGTGAACGAACTCGAGGAGCTCCAGGAGGTCGCCCACCGGGTGGAGGCCGCCATGGCGAGCGTCATCGCCGGCAAGGACGACGTCGTCCGCACCGTCGTCACCGTCCTGCTCGCCCAGGGCCACCTCCTCGTGGAGGACGTCCCGGGCGTGGGCAAGACGATGCTCGCCAAGGCGCTGGGCCGCAGCATCGACTGCAGCGTCCAGCGCATCCAGTTCACCCCGGACCTGCTGCCCAGCGACGTCACCGGGGTCAGCGTCTTCAACCAGGACGCCCGCACCTTCGAGTTCCGGCCCGGCGCCGTGTTCGCGAACATCGTCGTCGGGGACGAGATCAACCGCGCCTCCCCCAAGACCCAGTCCGCGCTCCTCGAGGCGATGGCCGAGGGCCAGGTGACCGTCGACGCCACCACCTACCGGCTCGAGGAGCCCTTCATGGTGATGGCGACCCAGAACCCCATCGAGATGGAGGGCACCTACCCGCTGCCCGAGGCGCAGCGCGACCGCTTCATGGCGCGCATCGAGATGGGCTACCCCGCCCCCGCGGCCGAGCTCGACATGATCGGGGCGCACTCGCGCACCGACCCGCTCGCCGAGCTGCGGCCGGTGACCGACGCCGTCACCGTCGCCCGCCTGGTGGCCGCGGTCCGCACCCTGTACGCGAGCCCGGCCGTCCTCCAGTACGTCATCGACCTCGCCACCGCCTCGCGGCGCCACCCGCGGCTGCGGCTGGGCGTCTCCCCGCGCGCGGCCCTCCACCTCGTGCGGGCCGCCCGCGCCCACGCGGCCCTCGACGGGCGCAGCTTCGTGCTCCCCGACGACGTCCAACAGCTCGCCGTGCCGGTCCTCGCCCACCGGGTCATCCTGAGCAACGACGCCCAGCTCGCCCGGGAGACACCCGAGCAGGTGCTCGCCGGTCTGCTGGGCGAGGTCCCCGTCCCCGTGGGAGCACGATGAACAGACGCCCGCGCCTCACCGGCCGAGGACAGGTCTTCCTCGCGCTGGGGGTGGTGGTCGTCGCCCTGGGCACGCTGCTCGGCTACCCCGACATCACCCGGGCGGGTGTCCTCGTCACCGGGCTGCCGGTGCTCGCCGTCGTCGTCGGCTGGCGGCCGACGCCTCCGCTGACCCTCCAGCGGCTCGTCGCGCCCACCCTCGTCGCACCCGAGCAGCCGGCCGAGGTCGAGCTCCTCCTGCGCGGGCGCGGGAACCGGCTCAGCCCGCTCCAGGTCGCCGAGGAGCAGGTCGACCCGATCCTCGGCGCCGGCCCCCGCTTCCTGCTCCCGCGCATGGACCCCGGCGAGCGCCACACCGTGCGCTACCGCGTGTCCTCCCCGGTCCGCGGCGCCCACCGCCTCGGGCCGCTGCGCCTCGAGCGGCGCGACCCCTTCGGGATGACGACGGCGACCGTCGAGCTGCCCGGTGAGGGCCGGCTCCTCGTCCTGCCCCGCATCGAGGCGCTGGGACCGGGCCGCGTGCACGGCGGCGGCCTGGGCCGGGAGGGACAGGTCCCCCACATGGTCGCCCTCCACGGCGAGGACGACGTGAGCATCCGCGCCTACCGCGACGGCGACGACCTGCGCCGCGTCCACTGGCCCACCACCGCGCACCGGGGCGAGCTCATGGTGCGCCAGGAGGACCGCCCGGCCCGCCGGCGCGCGGTCCTGCTGCTCGACACCCGGGCCGCCGCCTACGGCGACGCCGCCGAGGCCTTCGAGTGGGCGGTGCGCGCCGTCGCCTCCCTCGCCGTGCACCTCGGGGAGGACGGCTACGCCGTGCACGTCGTCGGCGCCGGTGAGCCGTCCCGCACCGACCTCCTCACCGTCCTGCAGTCCCTCGCCCTCGTCGAGCCGACCGCGCAGGCCCTGACCCGCGACGTCCGCGACGCGCACGCGCTGACGGCGGAGGGCGCCGTCGTCGTCGCGGTCGTCGCCGACCACGACCCCGAGGCCGTCCTCGCCGTCCCCGCCGTCCGCTCCCCCGGCAGCCTCGGCGTGGCCCTCGTCCTCGACACCACGTCCTTCGCCGACGACCCCGAGGTGCGCAGCTGGGCCGACCCCGACGACGGCGACCTCGTCCCCATCTTCACCGCCGCCGGCTGGCGCACCCGCACCGTCCGTGACGGCGACTCCGTCGCCGACGCGTGGGCGGCCGCGGTGCCCCCCACGCCCGGGCGGCGTGCGGACCTCGCGGGGCTGCGATGAACGACCCCTGGGTGGCGGCCTTCCTCCGCGGCCGGTGGCTGGAGTCGGCGCTCGCCGTGACGGCGCTCGTCGCGGTGTCCTGGCCGCTGGGCGCGCTCGTCTCCTCCCGGCCGTGGACCGGCCCGCTGGTGGGGGTGCTGCTCCTCCTCGTCGCCGCCGGCTCGCTCGTGCGCATGGCGCGGGCGCCGCGCTGGCTCGTCCTCCTGTCCCAGGGGCTCGCCCTGCTCAGCGGCCTGGCCGGCTGGGCGGCGCAGTACCGGCCGCCCGACGAGTCGGCGGTCACCGCGATGAGCGAGCTCGTGCGGGAAGGCATCTGGACGATCCAGACCTACGCCGTCCCGGCACCCGCGACCGAGGGCCTCACCTTCGTCGTCCTCGCCTCGATGGCCACCCTCGCGCTCGTCGTCGAGGCGCTCGGGGTGACGCTGCGCGCGGGCGCGCTGGCGGGCGTCCCGCTCCTGCTCGTCTCGGCCGGCGCCGCCTCCGGCACGGGCACCGCGCTCGACCCGCGCTACTTCCTCGTCGGGGCGGCCGCCTGGCTCGTCCTGCTCTCGCAGCAGGGACGTGCGCGGCTGGAGGAGTGGGGCGAGGGACCGGTCGCCGCGGTGAGCGTCGACAGGGTGGCGGCCGCCCGTGGCAACCAGCACCGCCTGGGGGTGACGGCGCGGGTCATGGGGCTGTCCGCGCTCGTCCTCGCCGTCGTCGTGCCCGGTCTGCTGCCGCACCTGCCGCCCACCGTCCTCCTCGACGGCCGCTCGGGCGAGGGCGCGCCGGGGAGCGTGACCTTCACCGAGACCCTCGACCTCGCCCAGGACCTCGGCGACCGCTCGAACGCGCCGGTCATCCGCTACCGCACCGAGGACAGCTCCCCGCCGCCGCTGCGCGTGACGTCGTCGACCCTCTACGCCGACGGCCAGTGGACGCCCTACGGCGCGGCGACCGCCGCCACCGACTACCAGCTCGAGGGGATCCAGTCGTGGACCTCCGCGACCCTCGCGATCTCCGGTGTCGAGGCGACCACCCGGACGATGACCGTCACCCAGAACGGCCTGCGCGACCCGCAGCTGGCGCTGCCCTACCCGACGACGGCGGTCGACCCCGGCGACGTCGAGTGGTGGTGGAGCGGCATGGCCGACGCCGTGCAGGTGGAGTCCGCGCCCGGCAGCTACGAGGCCGAGTACCTCGAGATCGCCCCGCTGACGGCGCTGCCCGACACCGTGGGCGCACCCCCCACACCGCTGGCGGACCGCTACTCGGCCGCGGACCTCGTCACCGAGACCTACGACGACGGCACGGTGCACACCATGGCACCCGACGGGAACACCGTCTCCTTCGCCTTCCCCGACGGCACGGTGCACCGCTACCTCACTGACGGCAGCGCCGAGCTGGAGAGCCCCGACGGGTCGCTGCGCCGCGAGCTGCCCTTCGCCGGGCCCGACGCCCTGGCCATCGACCCCGACTCGTGGTCCGTCGTCCGGCCCCTGGCCGCCGAGCTGGCCGGGGGCCGGACGAACCAGATCGACATCGCCCTGGAGATCCAGCGCTACCTGCGCGGCCCGGAGTTCACCTACTCCCTCACCCTCGCCGACCCCGTCGAGGGGCCCGACGGGCAGCCGCTCGACCCGGTCTCCCACTTCCTGGAGACGAAGCAGGGCTACTGCACCCAGTTCGCCACCGCGATGGTCATGCTGGCGCGCGCGCAGGAGATCCCGGCCCGTCTCGCCGTCGGCTTCCTCCCCGGCTCCCGCGGCCTGGACGGCACGCGGACCGTCGTCGCGTCCGACGCCCACGCCTGGCCCGAGCTCTACATCACCGGGCTCGGCTGGACCCGCTTCGAGCCGACGCCGGGCCAGCGCAGCGGCACCGCGCCCACCTTCGCGACCGAGGGGCAGCAACCGGTGGCCCCCGCCCCGCAGGAGGTGCCGACGGCGGAGGAGCCCACCGTCGCCCCCGCGGTGCCCGACACCGCCGGCGGGCAGGGCGCGACCGCCGAGGAGAGCTGGATTGAGCGCCACGCGCAGGTCATCGGGTGGACCGCCCTGGGCCTGGCCGCCCTCGGCGTCCTCGCCTCGGTGGTCCCGCTCGCCGGTCGCTGGCGCCGGTGGCGCGCCCGCCGCGGGCGCGGCGCCGCGGCGCGGATCGAGGGCGAGTGGGCCGCGCTCGTCGACGGGCTCGCCGACCTCGGGGCCGAGCCGCCGCCCGCTGCCACGCCCCGCGCACTGCGCGACCACTACGTGCGCCAGCTGGAGCCGGACACCCCCACCCGTGACGCGCTCAACCGCGCCACCGACCGCCTCGAGTCCGCCCGCTACGCCGCGCAGCCGCCGGAGCCCGGGACGATGCGCGAGGACGTGCGGCGGGTGGTGGAGTGGCAGCGCGGGCGGGTCTCGCGCCGTCGCCGCCTGCTGGCGGCCCTGCTGCCCGCCAGCGGCCGCACCCAGCTCACCGCCCTCCTCCCCCGCCGCCGAGGAGTCCGGCTCCCGACGTAGGCGCCCCCGGAGAATCCCGCTCTCGGCGCGAGGGGGGCGCCTTCTTGGCGAGAGCTGGATACTCCGCCGGTGTCGGGGTGGCGTGGCCCGTGCCACGATCGGGGCATGACCGACACGACGACACCAGACGAGCCGGCCTCCGTCCCGGAGGAGAACGCCTCCCCCGCGCGCGCCCTGTGGGCCGAGCGCCAGGGCGGCCCGGAGTACATCGCCTACAACGGCCGGGGCGCGACGGTGCGGATCGGCAGCGGTGACGCCGAGGGCGTCTTCTCCCCCGGTGAGCTGCTCAAGATCGCGCTCGCCGCGTGCACCGCCCTGTCGACCGACCACGTGCTGCGCAGCCGGTTGGGGGACGACTTCCCCGCCGTCGTCGGCGTCTCCTCCACGGGCGTCGAGGGCGAGAACCGCTACGGGCACCTCGACGTCGAGCTGCTCCTCGACCTCGCCGAGCTCGACGAGGAGAAGCGGGAGAAGCTCGCCGAGCGGGTCGACCGCACGTCCGGGCGCCAGTGCACGGTGGGCCGCACCCTCAAGGCCGGCGCGACCTACGAGGTCGCCGTGACGCACGAACCGCTGAAGGGGCAGTCATGAGACGCCGCCACCGCACCACCGCCGCTCCGACCGAGGTCGAGCCGGCCGCCAACGCCCTGGAGCGGCGCGTCGAGAAGGCGCTGAGCAAGGGCGCCGGACGCTCCAGGGCGCTCGCCGAGAAGGTGGCCGCCGCCAACCCCGGCGCGTCGCCCGCCGACGTCGTCGCCCTTCTCGAGCGGCGCTACCGCCGCCGGGTGAGCATGCTGAGCGCCGCCGTCGGTCTCACCGCCGCGGTGCCGGGCGTCGGCACCGGGGTGGCAGCGCTGCTCACGACCGCCAACCTCGGCAGCTACCTGCGCGCCAGCACCACCTTCGTCGGGGCGGTCGCGCACGTGCATGGGATCGACGTCGAGGACGTCGCACGCCGGCGCACGCTGCTCCTCTCCGCGCTCCTCGGCGAGGACGGCGCCCGTGCCGTCCACGACGAGCTCGGCGTCAGCACCCTCTACTGGGGCCGCGGGCTGCTCACCCGGTTGCCGCTCGGCACGGTGCGGGCCGTCAACAAGGGGCTCTCCCGGCGGCTCGTGCGCGCGGCCGCGGCCAAGGGCGGCGCCATGATGCTCGGGCGGCTGGCGCCCTTCGGCGTCGGGGCCGTCGTCGGGTGGTTCGTCGGCCGCCGCCTCGCCGCGCAGGTCGTCACCGGCGCCCGCGAAGCCTTCGGGCCAGCACCGGAAACCACCGCGTCTGTGCAGGTCAGCACCTAGGTTGAGCCGAGGCCACTCAACTCTTTCGCCGTCGGTGAACGACGCTGGCACTCTCACCCTCCGAGTGCCAAAATTGAGTCAGCGGCGCCCGGACGGATCGGGCGCCTGACCGAGGAGGAGGTACCCCTGATGGCTCACTTCACCGACCCGTTCCGCGAGATGGACCGCGTGTTCAACACGGTGCTGCGCCAGGCCCCCGCGGCCACGGCGATGCCGCTGGACCTCTACCGGCGCGGTGAGACCTTCGTCGCCCAGATCGATCTGCCGGGTGTCGACCCGTCGACGATCGACATCGACGTCGAGGACCGCACGCTCACCGTCCGCGCCGAGCGCACCAGCATCGACGGCGAGGACGTCCAGTGGCTGTCCCACGAGCGTCCCACCGGCACCTTCGCCCGCCAGCTGGCGCTGGGCACCGGGCTCGCGGTCGACCGCATCGACGCCGACTACGCCGACGGCGTGCTCACCCTGACGATCCCGGTGGCCGAGGAGGCCAAGCCGCGCAAGATCCAGGTCGCGCACACGCCCCGCACCATCGAGCAGAGCGAGAAGGAGCCGGCGAACGCCTGACGCGCCGGACACACCACAGGGCCGCCGCACCGGACCACCCGGGCGGCGGCCCTCGGCTTACCATGGCGCGGTGACCACTCCGCTCGTCCCGACCCCCTACGAGGACCTCCTGCGGCACGTGCTCGAGCACGGCACGCCGAAGTCCGACCGCACCGGGACCGGCACGCGCAGCGTGTTCGGCCACCAGATGCGCTTCGACCTGCAGGCCGGTTTCCCGCTCGTCACGACGAAGCGCGTCTTCCTGCGCGGCGTCGTCGAGGAGCTCCTGTGGTTCCTGCGCGGCGAGCGCAACGCCCGCCCCCTCCAGGACCGCGGCGTGCACATCTGGGACGAGTGGGCCGCCGAGGACGGGGACCTCGGCCCGATCTACGGCTACCAGTGGCGCTCGTGGCCCACGCCGGGCGGCGGCCACGTCGACCAGCTCGCCGGCGTCCTCGAGACGCTGCGCAGCAACCCCGACTCCCGCCGGATGATCGTCTCGGCGTGGAACGTCGCCGACCTCGACGCGATGGCGCTGGCCCCGTGCCACGCCTTCTTCCAGTTCTACGTCGCCGACGGGCGCCTGTCCCTCCAGCTCTACCAGCGCTCGGCCGACCTCTTCCTCGGCGTGCCCTTCAACATCGCCTCCTACGCCCTGCTCACCCACATGGTCGCCCAGCAGGTGGGCCTCGAGGTCGGGGACTTCATCTGGACCGGCGGGGACTGCCACATCTACGACAACCACGTCGAGCAGGTCCGCGAGCAGCTCTCCCGCGAGGCGTACCCGCTGCCGCGTCTCGAGCTGCGCCAGGCACCCTCGCTGTTCGACTACTCCTTCGAGGACGTCGTCGTCCACGACTACCAGCACCACCCCGCGATCAAGGCGCCGGTGGCCGTATGACCCTCGGGATGATCTGGGCCCAGGCCCACGACCGCGTCATCGGCCGCGACAACGACCTTCCCTGGCACCTGCCCGAGGACCTGCGCCACTTCCGCAACACGACGGCGGGCGACGCCGTCGTCATGGGGCGCCGGCAGTGGGAGTCGCTGCCGGAGAAGATCCGCCCCCTGCCGGGGCGGCGCAACGTCGTCCTCACCCGCAACCCGCAGTTCGAGGCTCCGGGGGCGGAGGTCGTGGGCGACCTGCCGGCCGCGCTCGAGCTCGTCGCCGGCGAGGACGCGTGGATCTGCGGCGGCGCCCAGGTCTACGAGGCCGCGATCGACCACGCCGACCTCCTCGTCGTCACCGAGATCGACCACGCCGTCGACGGCGACACCTACGCGCCGCCGATCGGCCCGGAGTGGCAGGTCGTCGAGCAGGACCCCGACGACGGCGGCTGGCACGTCGCCGAGAACGGCATGCGCTTCCGCATCCTCACCTACCGTCGCCGCTGAGCTCAGCCCGGGCCGATGCGCGGGAAGGGCTCGAGGGAGAAGACGAACTCGAGCGGGACGTCGAAGTACGCGGCGATCCGCAGCGCGAGGTGCAGGCTCGGGGCGTACTCGCCGCGCTCGAGATAGCCGACCGTCTGGTAGTGGACACCCAGTGCGTCCGCGAGCTCGCGGCGGGTGACGCCGCGGTCGACGCGGAGTGTCGCGATGCGGTTGTGGACGGTCTCCGGGCTCTTCGGTTCAGACACGCTGCAGCTGCTTCTCCCGGCCGGCGGCCACGACGGAGCCCGACTCGCGCCGGGCCATCCGGCGCAGGAGCACCGGCGCGAGCAGGATACCGACGAGCGCCCACAGCCCGAGGACGCCGAAGGCCTCCACCGTGCGCCAGGTCTCGCCGATCTCGATGACGACGACTCCCTCGGGCAGGACCGCCTGACGCATGAGGTGGCCCATCCAGTACATCGGGGTGAGCTGCCCGAGGAGCTGCGCCCAGCCCGGGAGCTGGCTCGCGGGGACGAACACGCCGGAGACGAAGACGAGGGCGGCCATGACGAGCATCCCCCAGCCGCCGACGGCCCGGGGGCTGCGGAACACCGAGCCGACGGCGAAGCCGATGGGCAGGCACGCGGCCAGGCCGAGCACGAGCGCCGCGGCGAGGAGCAGGACGTCACCGGCGTCTGTGGCTGACCACAGTCGCGGCACGACGACGGTCGCCGGGACCGTGAGGACGACGACGTTGAAGGCGACCTCGAGGCTGGACCGGACGGTCTGCCCGGTGACGTACCCGCGCATGCCGTGGGGCACGGACTTCGCGCGCAGGAGCGTGCCGTCCTCGCGCTCGGCGGCCACCGCCGACGCCAGGCCGTAGGAGGCGGAGAACATCGTCGTGAACGCGAGGACGCCGGGCAGGAGGAGCAGCGCGAGCGAGATGCCGGTGCCCTCGACCTCGTTGTCACGGTTGAACCACATGACGACGAGGAAGATCGTCGTCCCGACGAGGTAGTAGGTGAGGTCCTCGGGCGCGCGCAGGGAGTTGCGGAACTCGATCCACCCGCGGCGCGCACCCGCGCGGACGGCGCTGGTCGTGGGGTTCATCGGACGTCCTCCCGGGAGGCGGGGCTGAGGTTGGGGAGGGCGGCCGCGTGGCGCAGTGGCGCGTCGCTGCGTGCGACCATCGCCAGGTAGGTGTCCTCCAGGGTGGTGCGGCGCACCTCCAGGTCGCTGACCTCGTCGCCGAGGCGGGCGAGCAGGTCGCGGACGAAGGCGGTGCCGTCGGAGGTCGCGTGGACGTGCCGCTCACCGTCGGCGGACCAGCGCACCTCGGTGCGTCCGGCGACCTGCCGGGCGAGCTGCTCGGCGCTGCCGTCGGCGACGATCCGTCCGCCGTCGAGGATGAGGATGCGGTCGGCGAGCTTCTCGGCCTCGCCGAGGTCGTGGGTGGTGAGGAGGATCGTCGTGTCCTCCAGGTCGCTGAGCCGGTGGATGAGGTCGTGGAAGTCGCGCCGCGCCACGGGGTCGAAGCCCGCCGTCGGCTCGTCGAGGAAGAGGAGCCGGGGACGGCCGACGATCCCGATCGCGACGTCGAGCCGGCGCCGCTGACCTCCGGAGAGCTTCTTGACCTGCTGGTCGGCGTGCTCGCCGAGCCCCACCCGCTCGAGGAGTTCCGCCGTCGGGTAGGGCCGCGGGCGCTCCGGGGTCGAGTAGGGCCGGTAGTAGGAGCCGAACTGCTCGACGAGCTCCCGCACCGTCCACCTGCCGTGGTCGCGCCAGGACTGGAGCACCACCCCGACGTCCGCGCGCCACCCCTCGTCGCCGCGGGCGGGGTCCTGGCCGAGCACGCGGACCTCGCCGCCGGAGGGTAGCCGGAAGCCCTCGAGGATCTCGATCGTCGTCGTCTTGCCCGCGCCGTTGGGCCCGAGGAGCACGACGACCTCGCCGCGGTCGACGCGGAAGCTCACGCCGTCCAGGACGTCCGTGGTCCCGTAGCGCATCCGCACGTCCGTGGCCTCGATGACCGCGGACCCGGTGCCGTTCATGACCCACCTCCCCGTCGTAGTGGTGGGAGGAAATGTAGCAGGACTGCTACACAACTGGGAAGGGAATACCGGTCGCGCGCTGCGAGCGGGCTGTCAGCGGTCGACGCGGAAGCGCAGGTGGAAGGGGCTGAGCGAGCCGGGCAGCGGCCGGTCCCCCCGCAGCGGGGCGCCCTCGACGGCGTAGTCACGCCCGGCGACGAGCCGTCCCAGCACCGTGCTCGCCATGAGGAGGACGACGTTGCGGCCCGGGCACATCGCCGGGCCGCCGCTGAAGGGCACGAGCGGCCAGTCCGCGTCGGTGCGCTCCCGCAGCCACAGCTCGGGGGCGAAGCGGTGCGCCTCGGGCACGTTCCGCTCGTCGCGGTGGAAGAAGGGCGCGAAGACGACGACGGAGGACCCGGCCGCGAGGGTCCCGCGCGCCCACTCGGTGTCCTCGGTCGTGTCGCGCAGGATGAGCGGGGTCGTGGGCCACAGGCGCAGGGACTCGAGCACGGCGGCGCGCAGGTAGGGCAGGTCGGGTGAGCGGACGAGCTCCGCACGGGCCCGGGCGGTCGCCCCCGGTGTGGTGGACAGGAGCGCGAGCGCGCGGAACGCGGACCAGGCACCGGCGTCGGCGGCAAAGAGCCACTGCGGGACCTGCTGGTGCGGTTCGGTCCCCGGAGCGGCCGGGGTGCGAGCCGTCAGCTCGGCGAGGCTGCCGGGCTCGGCCCGCCCGACGTACTCCTCCACCCGGCGCAGGAAGCGGCGCATCCGGGCGGTCCGGCGCGGCTTGAGGTACGACCAGTTGCCGTCCTTGCGCAGCCGCAGGAGGTCGTCGGTGACCTGCTCGTCGTCGCGCGCGCCGTCCCCGAGGACGATGCGGCGCACGATCCGCCACCAGGCGACGGCGAAGGAGTCCCAGGTGAGCTCCCCGGCGAAGTCGACGTGGCCGAGCAGCGCGTCGACCTCCTCGGCGACGACCGCGGCCATGTGCTCCCCGTGGTCGTGCACGGGTTTCCCGGCCTGCAGCACCTGCTCGTTGAAGGGCCGCCGGTGCACCCGCTCCTGCGGGCTGGAGACGAGCACACCGGCGGGCTGGAAGTGGCCCAGCGCGCCGCGCTTCTCCAGGCTGGCGGGGCTGAACGGCTGCGGGCTGCCATTGAGGACTCGGTGGACGTCGGCGGGGTCGAGGAGCAGGGCCATGCCCCGGCCCGGCAGCACCTGGACCGGGCCCGGCCCGTAGCGGTCGCGCAGCCGCTGCATCTCCCGCACCGCACGGCTGTCGAGGTCGAGGCGCTGGGCCAGGCCCATGACGCGGGGGCGGCGGGCGATGGCGCCACCCGCCACCATCGGCACGAGGACGTTGACCAGCGCACGCGCGGCGTCGGGAGCGGACATGGTCGGGGACTGGGTCATGCGGGGCCTTCCTCGTGGGTTCAACGGCGCAGCCGGCGCAGCGCCAGGCCGCCACCGGCGAGCGCGCCCGCTCCGGCGAGCGTGCGCACGGCCGTGCGTCGCCGCCCGCCCCAGCCTCCGGTCACGCGGGCGAACCGCTCGCCGGAGGAGGGCTCGTAGAGGTTCCCGGTGGTGGGTGGGGCGCTGTGCCTGCGCGACAGGTGGGTGCGGTCCACGAGGACCGCCATCATCGTCTCGGTGAACGCCGGTGCGACCCGGTGCTGCGCCCGCATGAGCCTGCCCCCGAGCCCGACGGTCACCTCCCGCCGCGGTCGGCGCACCGCGTCGACGACCCCGCGCGCGGCGCGCTGCGGGGCGTAGACGGGGGGCAGCGGCTGCGCGCGCCGGCCGCTGTAGTTCGCGGCGTGCTGGAAGAACGGGGTGTCGTAGGTCGCCGGCAGGACCGTGACGACGTGGATGTCCTTGGCGCCGTCGAGCCACAGCTCCGAGCGCAGGCTCACCGACAGCGCCCGGACGGCAGCCTTGGCCATCGAGTAGGCGGCGGTGTAGGGCTGGGGCACCTCACCCACCACGGAGGAGACGTTGACGAGGACGCCGCGCCCCTGCCGGCGCATGTGCTCCAGCGCCGACCGCGCCCCGTGGACGTAGCCCATGACGTTGACGTCGATGACCCTCCGGACGTCCTCCACCGGGGTGACGTGCAACGCGCCGAAGACGCTGACGGACGCCAGGTTGACCCAGACGTCGATCCGGCCGAAGGAGGCCACCGCCTGCTGCGCGAGCCGGTCGACGGCGGCCGCGTCGGTGACGTCGGTGACGACGGGCAGCGCCCGCACCCCGTGCCGGCGGCACTCCTCGGCGAGCGTCTCCAGCGCCTCGCCCCGGCGGGCCACGACGACGACGTCCGCCCCCTCGCGCGCGAAGCGCAGCGCGCTCGCACGTCCGATCCCGCTGGACGCGCCGGTGATGACGACGACGCAACCCTTGACTCTCACGGCAGCCCTCCGGCGTCGGTGGCACGGTCATCGACCAGTGAACCCCGCGGGGTGCGCCCTCGCACGGCAGCGCGTCAGGACTGCGCGCGCACCCGTCGCACGACGGCGTCGGCGACCGCGTCCGCGCTGAGCTCGGGCAGCCAGTGCCCGCCGGGCAGCGCGACGAACTCGTAGTCTCCGCGCACGTGGTCCCTGGTCAGCTCGGCGGCCCGGCGCCCGAGGTAGGGGTCCCGCTCGCCCCACACGTACGTCGTCGGCACCCGCACCCGCCCGGCGCGCTCGCGGCTGAGCGGCGCGCCGCGGTACCAGTTGAGGGCGCCGCGGGCGGCGCCCGGCTCACGCATGCGCTCCTGGTAGTGCCGCGCCTGCTCGGCGGGGAGCCCGGCGGACACCAGCACCTGCTCGAGCCGGGTCCGCAGCACCCGCTCGGGCAGCCCGGGCAGCTGGAAGAAGGCCATGTAGGAGGAGCGCAGCGCCTGGTCGGAGCGCGGCAGGGCAGCGCTCAGGGCCGCCGGGTGCGGGGTCGAGACGACCGTCAGGGACGCCACCCGCTCCGGGTGCAGCGCGCCGGCGGCCCAGGCCACCCCGCCGCCCCAGTCGTGCCCGACGACGTGTGCGCGCTCGAGGCCTGCGTCGTCGAGCACGGCGAGGGCGTCGGCCACGAGGAACTCCAGCCGGTAGGCCGCCCGGGGCGCGGGCCGGGCACCGGGCGAGTATCCGCGCTGGTCCATCGTGATCGTTCGCAGCCCCGCCGCGTGGAGCAGGGGCACGACGTGCCGCCAGCTCGTCGAGTCCTGCGGGAAGCCGTGGAGCAGCAGCACCGGCGGCCCGCTCCCCTCGTCACGGACGTCGAAGCTGAGGCGGCCCCTGCGCACGCGTCGGTCCATGCAGCCACGGTAGGGGACCGTGGCCGATAGCGTGGGGCCATGGACGGGCGGGAGGCGACGGCGCAGCGCCGTGGCCCGGCCACCCCTCGCCCGCTGCTCCTCCCCCTGCTCACGGCCGTTGTCGCGCTCGCCGTCGTCGCCGGCGCGGCGCTCGCGGGGCCGTGGGAGCTCGCCGCCCGGGACGTCCCTCCCCCCGCGGCGCCCGTGGAGCAGCGCGAGCTGCCGACGGCGGAGCAGGCCGAGGAGGAGCCGCCGCCCGACGCGGGCGAGCGCGGCATCCCGGTGACGCTGCTCCTCGCCGCCGCCGGTCTCGTCCTGATCGTCCTCCTCCTGCGGGCGCTGCTGCGCCGCGTGACCCTCGCCCGCGGCACGAGCCCGCCGGCCCACGACCCGGCCGTCGGGACGGCCGTCCCGTCCACCGCCGCCGAGCCGGAGCCGGACCTGCCGGCCCTGCGCCGGGGCGTCGCGGCGGCCCGCGCCGTCCTCTCCTCCCCGGCCGCGCCCGACGACGCCGTCATCGCCGCCTGGCTCGAGCTCGAGGCCGCCGCCGCCAGCTCCGGGGTGCCGCGCGCACCGTCGGACACGCCCACCGAGCTCACCACCGCCGTGCTCGACGCCACGAGCGCCGACCCCGCGGCCACCCGCGGCCTGCTGCGCCTGTACCACCGCGCCCGCTTCGCGCCGCACGCCGTGCTCACGCCCGCGGACGTCGCCGAGGCACGCCGCTGCCTCGAGCGGCTCGCCGACTCCTGGGAGGACCGGTGACGGCGGCCCGGGCGGTGGCGGCAGTCGTTGCCGCGGCCGTCGTCGCCGGGCTGCTGTGGACCCTCGGTTTCACCGGCGTCAACATCGCCCTCGCGGCCGGGGCTGCCGCCGTCGTCGCTGTCGTCGTCGGCCACCGCGACCTGGGCCGCGAGCACGAGCTGCCCCAGCTGCCCGCGGAGGAGCGGGCCGGCCACCGCCACGAGGTCTCCCAGCTCTCCTGGTCGCTGACCGACCGCGACGGGCGCGTCGGCGAGCGCGGCCTGCGCCAGCTGCGCGAGGTCGCCGCCGGCCGCCTCACCGGCGCCGGGATCGACCCCACGGACGACGCCGCCGTGCGCGCGGCCCTCGGGGAGCGCGCCTGGCGCACCCTGCGCGCCACCACCCCTCAGCCCGTGCGGGCGCTGGACGCCTGCCTCACCGCCCTCGAGAACCTCCCTGGAGCCGACCGTGCCTGAGCTGCCCACCCTCTCCCCCGCCCCGCTGCACGTCGCCGAGGTCGCCACGCTGGGCGGTGAGGTCCTGCGCGAGGTGGGCACCGCCGTCGTCGGCATGACGCAGCCGCTGCGGCTGGCGCTGGCGGCGGTGCTCGCCGGCGGGCACGTGCTCTTCGAGGACGTGCCCGGGCTGGGAAAGACGCTGGCGGCACGCTCCCTGGCGACGGCGCTCGGCCTGGACTTCCGGCGGCTGCAGTGCACCCCCGACCTCCTGCCGGCGGACATCACCGGCTCCTACGTCTACGACCCGGCGACGGCGGAGTTCACCTTCCGCCCCGGCCCCGTCTTCACCGGCCTCTTCCTCGCCGACGAGATCAACCGCACCGCGCCGAAGACCCAGTCGGCGCTGCTCGAGGCGATGGCCGAGCGGCAGGTGTCGGTCGAGGGGACGAGCTTCCCGCTGCCCGAGCCCTTCCACGTCATGGCCACCTCCAACCCCGTCGAGTACGAGGGCACCTACCCGCTGCCCGAGGCCCAGCTCGACCGCTTCATGGTGCGCCTCGCCGTCGGGTACCCGAGCGCCGAGGCGGAGGCCGACGTCCTGCACCGGCGGCTGGAGCGGCGCCGCGAGCGCGCGGACGTGCGTCAGGTCGTCACGCCCGAGCAGCTGCTGGCGATGCAGGCGGGCGTGGAGGCGGTCGACGTCGATGCCGACGTCGTCGCCTACTGCGTCGCGCTGGCGGCGGCCACCCGCTCGCACAGCGCCGTCGAGGTCGGCGCCTCCCCGCGCGGCTCCCAGGCGCTGCTCCTCGTGGGGCGCGCGCTGGCCGCCCTCGACGGGCGTGACTTCGTCACCCCGGAGGACGTCAAGGCCGTGGCCGTGCCGGCCCTCGCGCACCGCCTCACCCTCACCGCCGCGGCGTGGGCGGGCGGCACCCAGCCGAGCAGCGTCGTCACCGCGCTCCTGTCCTCCGTCCCCGGCCCGGCCAGCACCCGGTGACCCGCTGGGCCCCGCTCACCCACCTCACCGCCGCGCTGCTCCTCGGGGCGGGGGTGCTGCTCGCCGGTGCGCTGGCGGGGCGCCCGGACGTGGCGGCGCTCGGCGTGGCCCCGCTCCTCACGGCGGTGTGGGGCTGGAGCCGCCGCCCGCGCGGGCCGATGGAGGTGGAGCTGCGTGCCCCGCGCCAGCTCACCGCGAGCAGCGAGCTGCGCGCCCCGGCGCTCGTCCACGCCCCGGAGGGCGTCGTCGCCGCCCGGCTGCGGGCCTCGAGCCCGGGCACGGTGCCCCAGGAGTGCCTCGTGCGGCTGGAGCCGGGCCGGACCCGCGAGGTGGTGCTCGCGACGAGCACCGTGCGCACCGGGCACAACCGGCTCTTCCGCCTCGACGCCGTGGGGCTGGGCAGCGGTCACCTGACCGTGGGCGACGTCGTCACGGTGGGACCCGCGTCCGTCCTCGTCGTCCCGGGGCAGCGTCCGCTCGACGCGCTGCCGCTGCCGCCGCGCCTGCAGGGGCTCGTCGGCCCGCACGCCGCCCGGCGCATCGGCGACGGCGAGGAGCTGCACGACGTCAACCTCTTCACGGCCGGGGACCGGCTGCGCCGCATCGACTGGCGCACCAGCGCCCGCCGGGGCGTGCAGGGCGGGCGCCTGCAGGACCTGTACGTGCGCCGCACGCAGTCGACGGCGGAGGCGACCGTCGTCCTCGTCATCGACTCCCGCGACGACGTCGGGCCCGACGTCGCGACCTGGGCAGGCGGCCGCGAGGTGCTCACCAGCGACGTCACCTCCCTCGACATCGCCCGCGAGGCCGCCGCGTCCCTCGCCCGGGCCTACCTCGCCCAGGGTGACCGCGTGGGCCTGGAGGACCTGGGTCTGCGGCGGCGGCCGGTGCGTCCCGGGGGCGGGCGGCGGCACCTCGAGCGGGTCGTGCGGCGCCTGGCGCTGTCCGCGCCGGAGGGCACACCGCGCCCGCGCGTCCGGGCACCCCAGGTGCCGTCCGGGGCGCTCGTCGTCGTCCTGTCGACCTTCCTCGACGACGAGGCGGTGACGATGGCGCTGACCTGGCGGCACGCGGGCCACCGGGTGCTCGCCGTCGACGTCCTGCCGCCGGTGCGCGGGGCGCAGATGTCGGTGCGGCAGCTCATGGCCTTCCGGATGGTGTCGATCCAGCGGGAGGACCGGCTGGCCACGCTGCGCCGCGGCGGCGTGGAGGTGGTGCGCTGGGCGGAGGACGGCCCGCCGCCTGCCGGTGGCCGCGCCCAGCTCGCCACCCTCGCGCGCCGCCGGCACGGAGCGCCGCGATGAGCGCGCGGCTGCCCGAGCGGGTGCGGGCCGCCCTGCCCCGGCCAGAGGGGCTCCCCGGCCACCGGCAGGTGCGCCCGAGCACCACGCTGCGCACCGGCCCCGCCGTGCCCGCGCTCGTGCTGCGCGGCGTCCTGCTCCTGCTCGTCCTCGGTGCCGGCGCCACCGTGGCGGCCAACGAGACGCAGTGGACGGTGGTGGCCGCCCTCGCCGTCGTCGTGGCGCTGCGTCCCCACGCCGCCCTGCTCGCGATCGCGGTGGCCGTCCTCGCGGCCCTGCTCGCGTTCTCCCCCGGGCCGTGGTGGGCGCTGCCCCTCCTCGTGCTCCTCACCCACGCCCTGCTGCGCCTCGGCGCGACGGCCGACGCCGTCTCGTGGCGCGGGCGGGTGGAGCTGGCCGTGCTGCGCGAGGCCACACCCGGGTTCCTCGCCGTCCAGGTGGTCGCGCAGACGGCCGCCGTCCTCGCCCTCGTGCTCGACAGCGCCGCGCCGGTGCCGTGGCTCGTCACCGTCGCGGTCGCCGCCCTGGCCGTGCTGGCCGGCGCCCTCGTGCGGGAGCTGCGCCGCCCCTGAGCCGCCTCAGGAGCACCGCTCGAGGCGGCCGTCGGCGGTGAGCCGGACGACGGCGTCGAGCCCGAGCCGCTCGAGGAAGGCGCCGTCGTGGCTGACGACGAGCAGGCCACCCCGGTACGCGCCGAGGGCCGCGACGAGCTGGTCGACGGTCGGGATGTCGAGGTCGTTCGTCGGCTCGTCGAGGACGAGCAGCTCGGGCGGCGGGTCGGCCAGGAGCAGCCGGGCGAGGGCGACCCGGAAGCGCTCACCGCCGGAGAGCGTCGCGACCGGGCGGTCGACCATGTCGCCCCGGACGAGGAGGCGGGCCAGCCGGCCCCGCACGTCACCGGGCGCCAGGTGCGGAGCGGTGGCGCGCACGGTGTCGAGGACGGTGGCGCCGTCGTCGAGCTCGGCCCGCTGCGGCAGGTACCCGACCCGCACCGTCAGCGTGGGCAGCAGCTCGCGGAGCAGCGTCGTCTTGCCCACCCCGTTCGCGCCGACGAGCGCGACGCGCTCGGGCCCCTGGACGACGACGTCGCGCCCGTCGCTGCTCGGCAGGACGGCGAGGCGCCGCCCGCGGGGGACGTGGGGGTCGGGCAGGTCGACCCGCACGGCGTCGTCGTCGCGGACGGCCTCCTCCGCGAGGTCGACGGCGGCCCGGGCGGCAGCGAGCCGGGCGTCGGCCGCCGCCCTGCGCTCACCCTGGGAGCGCTCGGCGGCGCTGCGGCGGGCGCCCAGGACGATCGGCGGGTACTTGCCCTCCGCGCGGTCCCGGCGGCCCTGCCGCTGGCTGTGCGCCATGCGCTCCTCCGCCCGGACGCGCTCCCGCTGCTCGCGGCGCAGGCCCTGCTCGGCGGTGCGCAGCGCCTGCCGGGCCGCCTCCTGCTGGGTGGCGAGCCACTCCCGGTAGGCGCTGTAGGGGCCGCCGAAACCGGCGAGCTCACCGGCACGCAGCTCGGCGGTCGCGTCCATGAGCTCGAGCAGGGCGAGGTCGTGGCTGACGACGACGAGCGTGCCGCGCCACCCCCGCACCACCTCGTAGACCTGCTCGCGCGCGTCGCCGTCGAGGTTGTTCGTCGGCTCGTCGAGGAGGGCGACGTCGGCACCGCGCAGCCGCACGCCGGCGAGCGCCGCGAGGACCGCCTCCCCTCCGGACAGGGCAGTGACGGGGCGGTCGAGGTCCTGCGGCAGGCCGAGGGCGGCGAGCTCGGCGGCGGCGCGCTCCTCGACGTCCCAGGACGTGCCGACGGCGTCGAAGTCCGCGGGGTCGGTGGAGCCCGCCTCGACGGCGCGCAGCGCACTGCGGGTCGCGGCGATGCCGAGGAGGTCGGCCAGCGTGGCCGCAGGAGCAGCGGTGAGCCGCTGCGGCAGGTGGTCGACGACTCCCCGCACCGAGACGGAGCCGCCGGTGGCGGCGAGCTCGCCGGAGACGAGCCGGAGCAGGGTCGACTTCCCGGCGCCGTTGGCGCCGACGAGCCCGGTGCTGCCGCGGCCGAAGGCGCCGGAGACGCCGTCGAGGACGGGGGTGCCGTCGGGCCAGGAGAAGGAGAGGTCGTGCAGGACGACGGAGGACGAGGGGGTGGGCACGGGGACCTTCCGGTTGCGGGACGTCGCGCCGCGCCGGTGGCGTCAGCGCGCGGGGGCAGCACTCCGGAGGTCGATCATCGCTCGGTCCTTCTCGTCCGTCCCCTCACACGCGCGGCGGGCCCGCGGGGACGGCCGCCAGTGTGCGTGCCGCGGCAGCCGGCCGGCAACGGAATATCCCGGACCCTTGCCAGCACCTATCGAGTCTCGATAGATTCACATCGTCGCTCGATCAAAGGAGGCCCTCGTGGGCAGCTACGTCATCCGGGTCCTCCGGCTCGTCATCGCGGTCGCGCTCGCCGGCTCGCTCGTCGTCCAGGCGGTCCTCATCCCCCTGCTGTGGGTGGACATGGAGGACCTCGCCACCGGGCCGCGGGTCACGCTCGTCGCGATCTTCTTCCTCGGCGTGCTCTGCCTCCAGGTCATCGCCGTGTGCGTCTGGCGGCTGCTCACCATGGTCCGCCGCGGCACGGTCTTCTCCACCGCGGCGTTCCGGTACGTCGACGTCGTCATCGGCGCGATCGCGGCCGCATCGGTGCTCGTCCTCGGCATCGCCGTCGTCTCCGCCGTCCTCAACCGGACGACCGACGGCGACGTCGTCCCACCCGGCATCGTGGGTCTGATCTGCGGGATCGCACTCGTCGTCGGCGGCGTGGCGCTCGTCGTCTACGTCATGCGCACGCTGCTCGTGCAGGCCGTCGAGACCGCTGCCCGCGCCGAGCACCTGCGCTCCGAGCTCGACGAGGTGATCTAGGTGCCCATCGTCGTCGACATCGACGTCATGCTCGCCCGCCGGAAGATGTCGGTGGGGACCCTCGCCGAGCGGGTGGGCATCACGCCCGCGAACCTCGCCGTCCTCAAGAACGGGCGCGCCAAGGCGGTGCGCTTCACCACCCTCGAGGCGCTGTGCGAGGCGCTCGACTGCCAGCCGGGCGACCTGCTGCGGTGGGAGCCGGACGGGGCGGGGGCACCGTGAGCACCGGGCACCGGGCCGACGTCCTCGTCGTCGGCGCCGGCCTCGCGGGCCTCCACCTGGCCACGCTGCTCGCCGCGCGCGGCCACGGCGTCACCGTCGTCGACAAGCGCAGCGACCTCACGCGCTCCATCCGCACGACCGGCATCTTCGTCCGCCGGACCCTCGACGACTTCCCGCTCCCCGAGGACTGCCTCGGCCCGCCGATCCGGCAGGTCGCGCTGTACCCACCGAGCCTGCGGCAGCCCCTCATCCTCGTCAGCGACCGCGACGAGTTCCGGGTCGGGGACATGCCCGGCCTCTACACGGCCGTCGCCGCACGCGCCGTCGCTGCGGGGGCGCGCCTGCTCCTCGGCACCCGCTGGACCGGGTACGCCGACGGCGTGGCCCGGGTCGTGGGCGCTGACGGGGCGCCGTCGGCGGTCCGGGCGCGGTACATCGTCGGCGCGGACGGCGCACGCTCCCGGGTGGCCCGCGACCTCGGCCTGGACCGCAACGAACGGCTGCTCGTCGGCGCGGAGGAGGTGTTCCCGAGCGCGGGCACGCAGACGCCCACCTTCCACTGCGTGCTGGACCCGCGGCTGGCTCCCGGGTACCTCGGCTGGGTCGTCGACGACGGCGAGCACGTCCACCTCGGCACCGCCGGCTACGCCGCCCGCTACCCCGGCGGGGTGTGGGCGGCGCTGCGGCAGCTCGCGTCCGTGGCGCCAGGCCTCCCGGCACGGCCCCACGTCGTCGAGCGGCGCGGCGGGCCGATCCCCGTCGGTGGGCTGCTGCGGCGGATCAGCTCCGCGCAGGGGCTGCTCGTCGGCGATGCCGCAGGGGCGGTGTCACCGCTGACCGCCGGCGGCCTGGACCCGTGCCTGCGGCTGTCGGAGCACGCGGCGGACGCCCTCGACGAGGCACTGCGCAGCGGGGACCCGGGCGCCCTGCGCTCCTACGACGGCGCGGCGCTGCGCCGTCGCTTCCGCGGCCGGGTCGCGATGCGGCGGGCGATGGGCCTCGTTCGCTCCCCCGGCCTCATGGAGGCCGGGTTCGCGGCCCTGCGCACACCGCCCGGGCAGCGCGCGGCCCGGAGCATCTTCTTCGAGGACCGCTCGTTCCCGCTGCCCGCGCCGCAGCCCACCGCCTGAGCCCGAACCAC
Organism: Georgenia phoenicis; assembly: GCF_047302425.1. NCBI lineage: Bacteria > Bacillati > Actinomycetota > Actinomycetes > Allobogoriellales > Allobogoriellaceae > Georgenia > Georgenia phoenicis. Next base: position 2,989,748 of record NZ_CP154855.1, read on the forward strand.
CCCGAACCTCGCTCCACCGTGCCGTAATGTCGGACTCGTGGACGTGATGGAGCGGAACAACGTGCGGGTGAGCGGTACTACCGGGGCGCCCACCCTGGTCCTCGCCCACGGCTTCGGCTGCGACCAGCAGATGTGGCGCTTCGTCGCCCCGCACTTCGAGGAGACGCACCGGGTGGTGCTCTTCGACCACGTGGGTGCGGGCGCCGCGGACCCCTCCGCCTTCGACAGCACCCGCCACGCCCGCCTCGAGGGCTACGCGCAGGACGTCGTCGAGATCCTCGACGCGCTCGGCGGGGAGCCGGTGGTCTTCGTCGGCCACTCCGTCAGCGCGATGATCGGCGTGCTGGCGGCCCGCTCACGGCCCGATCTCGTCGAGCGGCTCGTGCTCGTCGGACCCAGCCCCCGCTACATCGACGACGGCGACTACCGCGGTGGCTTCACCCGGGAGGAGATCGAGGAGCTCCTCGAGACGATGGACGACAACTACCTCGGCTGGTCCGCGCACATCGCCCCGGTCATCATGGGCAGGCCCGACCGTCCCGAGCTCGGTGAGGAGCTCACGGCGAGCTTCTGCCGCACCGACCCCGACCTCGCCCGGAGCTTCGCCCGCACGACCTTCCTCTCCGACAACCGGGCGGACCTGCCGGAGGTCGACACCCCCGCGCTCGTCGTCCAGTGCCGTGAGGACGTCATCGCCCCCATGCAGGTGGGCGAGTACGTTCGCGACCACCTGCCGCGCAGCGAGTTCACCGTCCTCGACACCGTGGGGCACTGCCCGAACCTCAGCGCCCCGGACCAGCTCGTCGCGGCGATGAAGGCGTACCTGGCGGCGTGAACGACCGTGCCGGCTCCTGGGACGAGGCCCCGTGCGGCCTGCTCGTCCTGGCGGGCGACGGCACGGTCCGCGACGCGAACGCGACCTTCCTGCGGTGGGTCGGGCGGCCCGCCGCCGAGGTGCTCGGGCGGGTGCGGCTGAGCGAGCTCCTCTCGGTCGGGGGCCGGATCTACTGGGAGACGCACCTGTCACCGCTGCTCCACGTCGAGGGCCGGGCCGAGGAGGTCGCCCTGGAGCTGCGCGCCCCCGGGGGCCGGCTGCCGGTCATGATGACGGCCGTCGTCGCCGGGGACGGCGGCGTGCGGGTCTCCGTCCACAGCGCCCGGGACCGCTCCCGCTACGAGCGCGAGCTGCTCGCCGCACGGAAGGACGCGGACGCCGCCGCCGGCCGCGCCCGCGTGCTCCAGGACGTCACCGCGGCGCTGTCCGCCGCGGTCGGCCGGGACGGGGTGGTCGGGGCGCTGCTCGGCGCGCTGCCCTCCCTCGCCGCCAGTGCGGCGACGTGCTGGCTGACCGACGCCCAGGGCCGGCTCGTCCCCCACTCGGCGACGGGCGAGAGTGCGGGCAGCACGGGCGTCCTGCCCACGTGGCCGTGGCCACGCACCGCCCTCGTCGACGGCCGCCGCGTGCTCGTCCCACTCCACGGCCAGTCCGGCCTCCGCGGGGTGCTGTCCCTGCTCCCCGACGACGCCGCGGGAGCCGAGGCGCCAGACCTGGCGGTGCTCACCGCTGTCGGCCAGCAGGCGGGCGCCGCCCTGGACCGCGCCAGCCTCTTCGACCGCAGTGCTGCCATCGCCCACCAGCTCCAGCAGGCGCTCCTCACCGCTCCGCAGCCGCACGACGCCCGGGTCGAGGTGACGACGGCGTACCGGCCGGGCGTGGAGTCCCTCGAGGTCGGTGGGGACTGGCACGACGCCTTCCACCTCACCGACGACGTCCTGGCCGTCGCGGTCGGCGACGTCGTCGGCCGCGGGCTGGACGCCGCGATCGCCATGGGCCAGCTGCGCAGCGCCGTGCGGGCGGTCGCTGCTCCCGACGTCGGCCCCGTCCGGGTGCTCGACGCGCTGGACCGCTTCGTCCCTCTCGTGCCCGACGCCGCCTCCGCCACCCTCCTCTACGGCGAGCTCGACCTCCTCACGGGCCGCTTCCGCTTCGCCTGCGCCGGTCACCTGCCACCGCTGCTGCTCGAGCACAGCGGCGCGCAGCGACTCGTGTGGGACGGGCGCTCCACCCCGCTGGGGGTCACGGTGCCCGGCCGGGGACGCGCGGAGGGCGCGGTCGACCTCGCCCCCGGCGACCGCCTGCTGCTGTACACCGACGGGCTCGTCGAGCGGCGTGACCGGCCGCTGCCCGACCGGCTCGAGGAGCTCCTCACCGTGGGCGGGCAGACGGCGGCCCTCACCGCCCCGGCGCTGGTGCGCACGGTGACCGAGCGCCTGCTGCCGCCCGGCGAGGGGCACGACGACGTCTGCCTGCTCCTGCTCACCTGGCGCGGCCCGGCCTGAGGCACACGGGGAACGCAGAAGGCCCGGACCAGATGGTCCGGGCCTTCTCCTTGGTAGCGGGGGCAGGATTTGAACCTGCGACCTCCGGAACGGATCAAGGGCCTTCCGGCTACCGCCGATCGGCGCGGGAAACAGCGGATTCGCTTGTGTTGTCGAGGAAGTCTCCTCGCTGGCACCTCCGACTCTACCCGGTCTGTGACGAACTGTGACGGCTCAATGTGGAGGGTAAATGGAGGGCGGCTCGAACGCTGGCAGTCCAGCGATCTTGCCGACAGCCAGCGTCCCCAGGATCCAGGCCAGCGCCACTCTTGGAGTGCAGTGCTTACAGCTGCAGGTGGAGGCGAAGTGCATCGTCGAGGTGGGCCATGACGTCGGCGGGGGCTCGTCCGATGACGGCGCCGAGGCGCTCGACCGCGATGGCGCGGACTTGCTCGGCCCGGGCCTTGGAGTCCTGCCGGAGGCCGGTCGCGGCTGCGGGCAGGAGGGTTTGGAAGGGGAAGCTCCGGTCGGTGTTGCTGGTGACTGGCACCACGGTGACCACTCCGCGGCCGAGTCGAGCCGCGGTCGCGTTCGCTCGGTCATTGCTGACGATCACGGCAGGACGACGACTGTTGGCCTCGGTCCCGCGATCGGGGTCCAGTTCGACGAGCCGGATCTCACCGCGCAACATCAAGCGATCCCGTCGGCTGCGCTCGAGTCCCATGCCGCCTGATCACCCGAGGCTTCCCATTCCTGCCACGCGGCTTCGTAGTCCTGCTCCAAAGCGGGCAAGCGGAGCATCCGCACGGCGTGTTGCAACGCTGCAGACCTCGAGGGCAGGCCGGCGGTACGGGCGTACTCGTCGAGGATCGCCACATCCTCCTCTGGCAGGCTGACACTGAGCTTCATACCGCAATGCTGCCGCAGTCCTACCAGGAGTCGACAGGGCAGTTGTCGTGCTGGTGACGGACGCGCGGCTCACGGTTCCTCGCGACACGGACAACATCGCCGCGGAATTCCCTGGGGTAGGGCTTCGGCACCGGCTACACCCTTCCAGTGGCACCGTTTGGCACCCCAGATCAAATGTCGCCTGTTCGCGCAGCAGTCCATCCGCCTCAGTCAGGACTGAGGTGACAGGTCATCGACCGTGAGAACCTGAACATGCTGCCCAATCGCTGACTCGCGAACTGCCTCGACAGCCCGAGCCACGTCATCGGAGAATAGGACAACGGCGACTGACTCCCGTGCACGAGAGACGCAGACATAGAAGAGCCTGCGCGTCCGCTCGATCGCAGAGTCGGCACCCCTCGCTTGGTTGCCAACATCGGCGGCCGACAGCTCCTTCAAGCCGAGAAACTTATCATATGAGTACAGGGGATATCGCCCCTCATTGTCGTCGAGGACGACAATGACGCGCTCGAACTCAGAGCCCTTCGTGCCATGTTGCGTGGAGTACGGTGACTCCTGCTTGACGTAGGTGTAGTAGCCCTCCAACTCGGACAAGACGCAGTCGGACATAGCATTCAATACGTCGACAACCCGCTCGTCGAGAACAACGTCGCCGTGCTCTCCCTCCGGGTGGAGGTACGCCGCCATTCGGGGATCGAGCTCAATTAGTTCGCTGCTGGCTGCGCTGCGGAGCAGGTCGCCCAGCTTCGCGGTGCTCGGATCTCGCGCGAGCTGGCGCAGCTCCCCAACGGCCGCCTTGCTCGATGCCAGGACGGCCTTGAGTTGCCGGGACGCCTGCCCAGCACGCACAAGAGGACTGCTCTCTCTCAGCACCGCCAGAACTGCCGACGAACTTGCATCTCTCGCCAAACAGAGCGGCAAAATCACGTCCCTAAAAGGCGTCAGTGGCCACGCGTTGCCTTCGGCGAAGGCCTCACCCAGGCTGCCGGCCTTGAGGTCATTGAACGCCGCGTATAGATTCTCGAAGCCGAGGCGCTTAGCCGCCATGCGGTGCACGATCATCAAGATCTTGGAGCCGCCCTCGTGCGCGGAGCGAGTCCAGTTCCCTGAAGTGCTGTGTTCGTCGAGCCAAGAACGCACAACCTCCAGCCGCTCACCCCGTTGGTCGTCTGACGGAAGAACAAAACAGAAAGCCTCCCCTTCTGCCTGTTCCGATAAGCCACTCACCTGCTGAAGGGAGTCACCTTCTGACCGAATGGCGTTTACGCAGGCCAGCACCCGCCGTGAAGACCGGAAGTTCTGTGGCTTGTCGACGTTCACCCACCCCGGCTCCAGCGACACCGATACGACACCTTGCTGGTAAATCTGCTGCATCGGGTCACCGAAGAAGGCAAGGCACATCCTCCCGCCCGCGAGCGACCAAACGGGCTCATCCGAATCCAGGGTGTAGTCGAGGTCTGAATCCGCCGACCTCGAGGAGTGATCGGGCGATGTAGTTCGTGAGATTGCGGAAGCCGAGGGCGGACCCGCGTAGGTGCTCGAGGCGTCCGTTCATGGCTTCGGTGGGGCCGTTGGACGTGCCGGGGCGATCGAAGTAGGCCAGGACGTCGGCGGCGCGACGCTTGAGCGTGCGGCCGAGGGTGCGGAGCTCGGTCATGGGCGCCGGGACACCGCCGCTCAGGGAGTCGATCAGGCGGGTCATCAGGTCACGTGCTTTGGCCCGGTCGGGCTCGCGGTAGGCGGAGATCATGCGCTGGTAGACGGCCCAGGTGACCTCTACTTGGACGTGGTCCTCACCGGTGAACAGCGCCTCGATCCGCGTGGTCTGCTTCTGGGTGAGCAGGTCGGCGCCGGTGTGCAGGGTGCGGCGGGCGGCGTAGAGCGGGTCGCCTTTGCGGCCGCGGTGGCCATGGATGTCTTGCTGGACGCGGCGGCGGCACTGGTCCAGAGCGTCCCCGGCCAGGCGGACGACGTGGAAGGGGTCCATGACCGCGACGGCTTCAGGTAGCTCTTCGACGGTCGCCGTCTTGAACCCGGTGAAGCCGTCCATCGCGACGACTTCGACGCCGTCGCGCCAGGCCTGCGGGCGGTCGGCGAGCCAAGTCTTGAACGCCTGCTTGGAGCGGCCCTCAACCATGTCGAGCAGCCGGGAGGGGCCGGTCCCGTCGCGGATGCCGGTGAGGTCGATGATGACGGTGACGTACTTGTCCCCGCGGCGGGTGTGGCGCCACACGTGTTCGTCGACACCGATAGCCCTCACGCCGTCGAACCGGGTCGGGTCCTCGATCAGGACTCGGCGCCCTTCGGCCAGCACCGCGGCGTTGGCGGTGTCCCACGAGACCGCCAACGCCTCGGCGATGCGGGCCACGCTCAGGTGCTGGCACACGATGCCCTCCAGCGCCCACCGCAGAGCCCGGCGCGAGAGCTTGGCTCGCGGCTCGGCCGCCGCACCGGTGTCTTGGCGCCAGACATGTCCGCACCCGGTGCACCGGTAGCGGCGCACGGTGAGCAGCAGCGTCGTGGGCCGCCAACCCAGCGGCTCGTGCGCGAGCTCACGGGTGACGGTGTCACGCGCGACGCCCTCGCAGCCGCAGCGCCGGCACCACTCATCGGGCTCCACGACTCGGCATGCCAGGACCGCGCGATCCGGCTCGAGCCGCTGCCCGATGACTTCGAGGCCGAGCTCGTCCAGGCGTGCGAACGTGGTCAGGTCAGGGCGAGCGAAGGTAGCGTCAGACACGTCGAGGTCTTCCCGATGGGTTGGCGTAGGAACCCCCATCATCGGAAGACCTCGACCCCTACCCGGCCCCCGACACGCCACTTCGCGCTGGGCGCCCGGCCGACACCGCCTCTACACCCTCATTCCGGAAGAGCCACCAAACGTGCTTCAGCGCCTCGACGACCTCAGGGAACGTGTCCTGGCTCTCGTCCACAAAGACGAACGGGAACTGCCGGCCCACAAGTTGCGCCAAGAGCCTGCTTTGGAGGATCATCTTTGGCACCATCTTTATGACGTCCGCATGGCCGACGACGCCGCGGGCATAGTCGGCCCCGATCCCGTACGTCCACCGCTTGATGTCCTTCACGGCGGCCTGCTGGTGTCGGCGCTTCTCTAAATCCGCCGCATCGTTGTCCTTCGTCGTCTGACGCGTGCCGGGCTTGTAGCTCGCTTGCTTCTCAAGAAGCCCAGTTATCTGCTCGTCGATGCGAGCCGCAACCCAGACGCCGATGTCCTTCTGGAACGGCTTCGCGAGCGCCCACAAGAAACTGTGGATAGTGGACACGGAGGCGAGACGATCGTTGCCGATTTCCTCGTGGATCTCCCGTGCGGCAATCTCGGTGTAGGTGATGCAGGCGACGCGCTGCGTCTTTGCGAGCAGTGACGGCCCGCGGGTTCTCGTGACATGTGCCAGCGCCTTCACTAGCGACGTGGTCTTACCTGACCCTGCGCCAGCTACGACTGTAAACCCGATCAGTTGATCGCGGTCCAGGATCTCTCGAATCTGGCGATCGGCGTCGGTGTCGGGCGCATCAACTCGAGACGTCATTCTGAGTCGGACCCCCCAGCTACCTGGTTGGCGAGCTCCTCCGGCACGACAAGCTCCAATTGCTCGCGCAGCCACTCAAGGCCCTCAGTAATGTATGCGGGCGATTTCCAGGACTGCTCGGCCGCCGCAATCACATTAAGAGCAAAGGCGGTCTTGTCGAAGCGCGCTCCCTTAACGCGCTTGAAGAGCTCCTCGTGCAACTCTGTGATCGACAGTTCGGACGCCTTGCCAATGCGCAGCCCCAGGTCTTTGCCCTCCACACTCTGAGTCCAGTCGAGATTCTGAAGAGCGAACGCTTCCTCCAACGTCCTACCAGCCCTAATCTCCTGGGCCGCCTGCCAGGAGACGGTCTCGTTGGTCTGATAGGCAACGCGAACCAAGCCGGGGCTGCCGTCAGGACGAACGGGCGCCTTCTGATTAGCATCGGCCGCTAGAAGTTCACTAATCTTCTCAATTTTCGGAAGCCACTGCTTCAGCGTCTCGTTAGAGGTGATTGCTCCAGGGGTATCTACCGCACAGGCAGATGCGCGCTTGCCATCTTCATCGCCTCTTCCCGTTGCGTCCGGAACAGCCACGCTGTCGAGATCCGTGATGACGAGCGTCGGAAGGCTCAGGAAGTCCACGAGCTTGGCGAACTTGTACGCGAAGGCGCCGCCGACCTCCAGGATCGTCAGGTGACACGAGCGGAGTTCAGGCACGAATCGCTCGATGACGAGTGGTAGGAGCAGGCGCTCGACGTTGCCTTCGACGAGAACGGCGGCATCGGCGAAGAAGAGATCACAGTGGGTCAACTTGATGTACTGCTGCAAGAATTCCCGCGTCGTCACCTCCTCTTCGTCGTAGAACATCGACAAATTTTTGACGTCGCTGCAATGGAGTCCGTTCGGCGCGACTGATCGACAGAAGTAGCGGATCGGTTTGAAGTTGCTCTCATAGATGATGTGCGGCGAGTGCGTCGTGACCACTAGTTGCGTCTGGAAGCCCGCCTCAGGCGCGGGCAAGATCTCGAGGATCTTCCGGATGAACACCTGCTGTAGCTGAGCGTGAAGGTGGGCCTCTGGCTCCTCGATCATAACGAGGTGAATCGGCGGACGGTCGATCTCGGCCTCCGCCCATGCCTGATGGAAATCGAGCACCTCAACCACCATGAAGATAAGGTTCTTAAAGCCAAGGCCGTTGTACTGATCGGGGAGCATTTGCTCGATGACCACGCCGGCACCCGCTGGCGCGGGTAGCGAGTAGTGGACTTTGGCGCTGGCGCTGAGGATGCCATGGGCATTGAACGATGCTTTGACGACCATGCCGGGATTGCCGACGCCGGGGTAGCCCACCTCCCCCAGTCGCGCCAGGGTCGGTCCGAAGACGTCGGCGAAGTGCTCGTTCAGACGCTCCTCCGACTCGGCAATAGCTCCAAGGGCGTCCAGGTCGCTATCCAGCTTCTGAAGACTCCGCTCATAGAAGCGACTCAGACGCCTCGAGAGGTCCTCACTTCTACCGCGCGAGTCGACATCGGACAGGTGCCGCTGCGCGTTCAGGAAGTCGACGCGGATAATCGAGTCAACGATGCTCGACGCGCCGGTTGTGTGGGCGCCAAGGAAGAAGGGCTCGTACCCGTCGTTCAGCACGAACTGGTCGTCGCACTGATTAGCGTCGAGTGCATAGTACTTGATCTCATACTCCTGCTGAAGCCGCTTCGTCAAGTACTCCACCATGGTTTGTGGCCACGGCTTGTAGAACGTCTCGACGCCACCAGTGCTTGCCTCGGCCTTCGCGCGCGCTTCCTTATAGTTCGCAACCAGTTTGGCACCGTCCCGCGGAGCGTACTCCATTCGGACACCCACGGGTTCGCCTTCCCAGTCCAGGCTTGGCAAGAGTTCGAGCACGCGGTGGAGGTTATCTTCGTCGACCTCGAACCACAGATCGAACGTGATTCGAGGAAGTTCGACGTCTGGATCCCCGTCGTCGACGTCGAAGGAGTCGAAAACCTCCCAGCAGTCGGCAGTGAAGTCGTAGATCTGAAACGGCGCACGCGGTTGCTGCGTCAGAAACATTTGGAACAGATGCGTGGCCGACGTCTTACCGCTGTTGTTTGCGCCGACAAATATAGTGCGCTCCTGCTCGAGGTCAACCCGCGCACTCTTGAGTCGCCTGAAGTTCTCAACACGAAAACACTTAATTTGCACTACGAACTCCTCGAGGGCGGCTAGCGAAACTCACGACTCTACACTAGCGCACATTCCTAGAATTGAGTGAGGTATCAACTACAGTGACTGTTTCAAGGAGGCGACCTCTACGGAATAAGGTCCTACGCCTGAGGCGGGTCGCTAACGATTCGTAAAGCAGGTCGGGGGTCTTCCGCGCCGAGCACCTCGCGCACGCGCGCAGGGTGCCACCTCAGCTCTCGCGCAAGGTCCGCCCGACCGTAGCCTGCTTGACCGGCGAGTTCCGCAGCTTGGGCGAGCATCGAGGGCACTTCTCCGGGGTAGGCGTTCACGGGTTCCGGCGTTTTCAGTCCCGAACTCCGCAACTGGTTCAACTTTTGATATCCGCGCCGTATCGACGCGTCAGAGACGGTGCCAGTCTCCTTCATCCGCAGGAGCAGCGAGTCGACGGAGACACCCCAGTGTCGCGACAACTCGTCCAGCCGCGACAAGTTCACCGTGCGTGGCAGCAGGTTGACGATCTGGGAGTGCGGCGTGAGGAACTCAGCGGCGAACTGGTCCGCTTCGCGTTCCTGCTGCTTGTCACCCGGCGCCGCCTCACCGTGCAGCAGCAAGTGCCCGAGCTCGTGCGCGACCGTGAACCGGTACACAAACACGGACTTTGCTCGTTCCGGGGTGACGACGATGACGGGCCTTGCCAGGTGGGATGTAGAAAACGCGCCAACGCGAGCGACGTCCGCGTTCGCCATGGTGAGTAGGCTGACGACGATCCCGCGCGACTCCACTAGGGCGACGAGATGCTTCACCGGCTTCACGCCGAGTCCCCATCGCGCGCGAAGTGCCTGGGCGGCGGAAAGCGGATCTGCGTGCCCCCGATTGATCGGTGGCAGATCGACCTCCGGGAAGCGGACCTTCTTCTCCAGCGCGAACGTCAGTTCCCAAACTTGCTCGATGAAGGCGATCGCCTTCGCGCGGTCCCGCGCGGACGTCGAACGCAGGCTCCGGAAGTGCGCCTGCGACCCGTCCACTCGACCGATCGGGCGCCCGGTCGCGAAGTAGTCCACGGGAACGTGCAGTTCGCGCGCCAACACGGGCAGGAGGTCACGTCGCGGCGTGGAGGACTGTGACTCGTACTGACCGATGGCCGCGGGTGTCACTCCGACGAGATCGGCGAGCTTGGCCTTAGACAGGCCTGCCGCGCAGCGCGCCTGCGTGAGGCGTGCAGGGTCGAAGCTGCCCGCGACAGTATCGAGGTCAGGGCGATCGGATGGCTCCACCAGGGAGAACAGCGTGTCCCGGTCATCCATGAGTGCCTCCATCTGCCTTTTCCTCCCTCACCCCCAGCTGAGGGCGCGGGACAGGGCCGTTCGAGAAGCCCTCGTCTTCCACAGGCTTGACATCCACCAGCGAGCCCGAGCCGACGTCTAGCAACGACTCCATCGACGCAAAGGTGAGGTAACCATCGGCTTCCATACTCGCCTCGCCCCAGTCGACGCTGTGGAGCGCAAACGGGTTGCTCGCGTAGGGCACGACGACAACACGGTAAGACGTCAGCGTCTCTTCGAGCGCCTTGGCTTCGGCGTCGAGCAACTCGCGCTCCTCCTCGGTCAGTTCCGGGTGCTCGAACTCGATATCGAGGCGCCGCTGCGCGAAATCCCGTTCCTGCCTAAAGAGGGAGGTGCGCGTGTCTGACACCGCGAAAGGACGCGATCCGATGTCCGTGGAACGCTCTCGAGCGAATCGCCAGGGGAACAGGACCACGCCGTTGAACGAGACCAGCTTGTAGCCTCGCCGCGGGATGATCTCAGCCGAAGGAAGCCGCCCGAGCACCGCCACGAACTCATCCAGGCACTTGCGCCAGATCTGCCCGTACACCCCGGTGTGCTTCATCTCGGCTTCCGCCTGCGCGTTCGCCATCTTCTCGTGGCAGTCGCGGATGATGGCCGGGATCTGCTCTCGCACCATTACCCCATCAGCTCCCAGCGTTCGCAGCGCCCACGCACGTCCCTCGTCGATCGCCACCTGAGGCTCCCTTCATTCGCCTATAGCGAAGCTATCACATCGCTTTAGTTTTCGACGCCGAACGCTCACTGGCCGTCGGCATGCCGTCGTCGACGGTCGTTACTGGCGCCAGATTTCCCATGTGGTGTTGAAGGTGCCCGCCGAACCGACCAACAGGTGCAGGCGCCGGCCCGAGGTGAGGACCCTCGTGAGCGCGGCCTGCTCGCCGTCGATCACCGCCTTATCGACCCTGATGCCGAGACGCACGGTGTCGACCATGTGGTCCGGGACGACGAGAGCCGTGAGGCGGTCCTCGGCCAGTTGAGCAGCCGGTCCTCCGCAACGAGCAGGTGCGCACTGAAGTAGCAAGTCCATTGCCGGGGGCGCACGGTGGTCGTGCCGTCCTTACGCCGCATTCCGGCCGGGGTTGAGCACCTGCGCGATCCAGGCATGACCGTGCGAGTCACTACGATCTCTCGCTCGACGAGGTCGAGCACCTGGGCGACGGCGGCGTGGTGGGCCTCGACGATGAGCTCCTGGGTGTTGGCATCGGCGAGGCCCTACAACACGGAGACCGACGTGGGGATGGAGAACGTCAGGGCGAACCCGGCGGCCGCGGTCTGCGGTCCCCATGCGGCCTACCCTGTCTGGATGCGAGTCACCTCGGCGGTGAACTCCTCAGCAGGCCATGACCGGCTGACCCGGGCGGTCAACGCCGCGGCCCGCGCGGCCCCGCTCGAGTACTCCCGGAACGGCCGGCCCAGGTTCCCTCCCGGTGACTGGGTCGTTCCCACGGCCAAGAACGTCGCAAGTTTTCCGGCGTCACCGTCATGCCGCGGCGCAGGTCGCCCGCCCTGAAGTACGCAACTCCCCCGCCCATCACAACCAGGCGGTGTGCCCGCCTCGGTGAAGTACGCCGCCGACACGCGCTCGCCCGGGTCGCGTCCCCGTCGCCCTGCATGACCGACCGAGCAGGTATCCGTACCCCCTTGCCCGCGGAGATCACCCGCATCGAGACCGTCACACCAACGAGGTGTGCCTCGGGTGCCAGAGGTGTGAGGACTACAACTCGGCCACTGCCTCCGCTCATTCTTGAGGTACCCGAGCAAGCGTGCGACCGCTCGCACGGCGGCGTGATTCTCAGCGACGAGCCCTCGGTCCCGGTCCGCATCGGGCTACACAGTGGTGCACCCTGGCACCGACGGCGCACCTGGTAGTAAGCCACAGTCATGGCCGACGTCGGTGCGCCGCCCGACCATCGATGCATGACCCCGAAGCTGACGGAGTACATCGAGGCGGGCTACTCGCTCGCCCCTGGTGAGCGCCTGGAAGCTGCTCGCGTGCTTCGGCTCAGCGTGGACCAGGACGCCGACACTGAACCGGCGGAGGTCGAGGTCGCCTGGCGCGATGAGGTCGGCTCGCGGATCGACGACATCCTCGCGGGCGATGTCGAACTGGGCGACGCGGACAAGACGTACCGGCTCCTTTCAGCTGAACTCGCGTCGAAGCGCCGGTGACGCTCGCCCAGTGCGAGCATCCCGAGGCACGCGCTGAGCTTCGTGCCGGAGCCACTTGGTACGACGACTCGGCCACAGGCCAAGAGTTCCATGATCCGACGCGACAGATACGGGAGAGCATCGCCGCGATGCCCGACCCATGGCCGCCGAGTCGCGACTGGGAATGTGAGCCGGTCGTCCAGCGCAAGGGCGTGGCCGGCTTCCCCTATCGCCATCGGGCACCTTCAGCGGCACGAGAATCCGCTGCCCCCGGAGCAAGTCGGCATGGACTGTCGGAACGTCGGGCGGGACGACCAGGTCTCGTTCGGAGAGTGCCCCTTGGGGCGCAGGTCGCTACGACACGGAAGACATGGACATAACGGTGCGCGAGGCCAGGAAGGGCGAGGACTGCACCGGCTGCGAGGGCACCACCTACATGGACGGCATGATCGGCCATCCGCCTGACTGCACTGTGGTGCAGACGTGGCTGGACGTGGGGCCCAACACCTGCGCGTGCTGCGCCGGGGCGCTTTGGGAGGAGTACACCGTGGCGGAGACGACGAGGAGGAGACGGGCCGCCCCCGCCCCGGTGCCCTCGCTCGCGGAGGCGCGGGAGGCCGCGCGCTGCGACACGGAAGTCTTCGCTCAACACCGAGAACTGCTGGCCTTCAAGCGCGAGCTGACCACCGGGGAGGCACTGATCAAGTACCTCCACACCGGCCACGTGAAGACCCACATCCGGCTTCGCTGGGCGCGGAGCTGGAGATGGACCGGCCCGGCGACCAAGCGCCCAGTCGAGGCGGTGAGAACCGAGGCGCTCTGCTAGTAACCGCTCTCGCAGGTCGTAGCGCCGTCCCTGGGGAAAGCCCTAGGGACGGCGCTACATATTCTTCTCAGCACCTTCCCGTGAAGTTTGGGCTAGAAGTTCTTCGAACGAGGCTTTCTCCCCGTACGGCAGGAGCTGCAGTTCGTAGATGGCAGCAATCTCGACCTTTTCGATTGCCGAATCCAGACCATCCGTGGAGATGTCCTCCATGACCCCTCGAAGCTCGGAAGCTTGCAGCCGCAATAGGAGCGCAGTCGCCTGACGTTCCGCGTCTCGTACGGCCGAGTGCAGTTCCCTGCCAGCCAGCACCGTGATTCGCGACGACAGTTCGGCCACACGTCGAACGACGGTCATGGCATCGAGGGGAGGTGAGGCGCCGTTAGGCGGCTGGAAGCGGCGCAACGCTGCATTGAAGTTGGGGTTGTTCAGCGCCTTGACGACCTCGGGGTCCGCATCTGCGCCGAGTACCTCCATCAACTGATCCACCGATAGACGTTGCTGGACCGCACGGGTCACCCTGACTCGGAGTGCTACGGCGATCGAACTTGCGCGCAGCTCCGCCACGTAATCCGACACCGCAGAAGTGAGCATCTCGTGGCGCGCCAACGTGTAGCGCTCTCTCCTCTCCCGTTCCGCCCGTTCAGCGTCGCTCTTGCGCTGCAACCGGGCAACGAGGTAAGTGCCCAAGATCCCAGCGAGGCCGACCACAGCCGTGACGATGATGCCGAGCGCCCCAGAGTCCATCTCGCCGAGTCACTTCGCCTTGGTAACACGGGAGATGCGTGCCTCCCCGCGCGAAGCGTGGGTATGCGGCGCTGAGTGGGGGGATTGGTACGGCATGCGTCCCAACGTACCGGCGGTTCGCCACTTTCCCAGCCCTTCGCGTGCGATGGGGGTGGGGTCACCCGTCGGCGGCGTCGGCCTTCAGGGGTCGAGCCGTAGCCGGTCGAACGGTCGCATGGAGCTGTCTCCTCGTCGTTGGGCTGCCACGGCGGAGCAGGGGAGGGCTGCACCGGGTTCCGCCGTGGGCGTGGTCCCGCCGTGGCGCTGGTCGGGGTGCGAGCGGCCCACTAGGAGGGGTTCCCCCCAGCATCCATCCTGGACCGACCCGTGCCATACCTGGAGGTCGGCGGGGTGAGGTCGATGCCCGGGGGGTCTATCAGGCTGCGGTCAGGTGGACCACGGCGATGGCATGGGGGCGGAGCACCGCGAGGCCGTGGCGGCCCTCGGCGCGCAGCTTGACCTGGTTGCGGTCATACGGTGTGGGACCCGAACATCTATCGGCGCTCGCGATGGCGCCTCCCGGAGGATGGGCAGGGCCACCGCCGGTTCCATGAGTAACACGTGCCCCCCGAGCACCTCATGGAGGGTGTCCACTACAAGCCAAAGGCCGCGCCTGCATTGGGTCGACTTGATCGCTGATCCCACAGACGTAGCGCCTCGCTGGTCATCAGCGTCGCGGCCCCCATCGCTGTCGCGCAGTCCTGGAGGGTCGCTAGCATGATTCGCGTTTCGCCACCGCCTGGTCGCGGAATGCGCTCGGTCGGACGGACGAAGAAGGGCCAAAGCCGTCCGTGGGCGGAAGCACTGGACATCCGCCATTCGCTTCGCAGAGCCCGGAGCTGCCAGGAGTCTCGTTCGCGCCTGGTGAGGTAGAGAGCTGCTTCTCGGAGAATCCTGGTGGCGTTCGGAGGCTTGCCTCCGAGTTGTTGAGCGATGGCCGTCCGCTGCCTCTTGATGCTCTCGTACCTGGCTCGCATGGCGTCCAGAAGGTCCTGTGAGACGTCTTCGTGGAGTCGGTCGTCGTCTTCCAGATAGTCTCTGAAGTAGTCGGACATGTCCTTCAGGTCGTGTTCTGCCAACGCCAGACCGCGCCGCACCCGTTCCTCGCGGTCTTCGCTGCAGAGCACCCACACCGCGTGAGATGCACCCAGGAGCGCCGACCGTGTGAGGGTGAACGGCGCCTGAGTACGCAGTGGACCTTCTTGATTAAGCACCCGCTCGACGTCATCAGCCGCGAGGCCAAGATGGTCGAAGGCTGCAAGCAGGTTCATCCGTACTAGAGAGCTAGCCGGGTACTTCGGCCAGCGTGCGTCGTCGCCAGCAAGCTCGCTCCTCGGGTGGACTTCCGGCTCACGTTGGCCGATCGCCTCCCATTCGCGGGCAGCGCCCACGACGCGCCGGAGCCGATGCCGCCAAGCCGGACCGTCAGGGCCGTCATCTGTCATACGTTCACCGTAGGGCTTGCTGGTTGACGCGTGGGCGAAGCGCCCGGTGAAGAACATGTCTGCTCACCTCCGGGTGCCCCCAGGCCGACAAGACGACCATGATCAAAGTCCCGGCCGGCGCGACCTCGCCACACGAGCAGATCATCACCTGCGAAGAGGTCTTCGAGCTCGCGGAGGACTATGGCGACGTGCACCGGCTTTCCGGGCACATCACGGCTGAGGCGCTGCAGGCGGCGCTCGAGTGCGACGCGGGGACGCTGCAGGACCTCGCCGAGGACATCGAGGCGAACAGCGCCGACGGTTAGGGTATCCGCAACGAACTGATCGCCATCGATTTAAACCGGCACGCCGAGCCGCGCCGCGCCGGCGGCTGATGGTCGCCACGGGGTGATCCACTACGTAGCCGATGGCGAGGTCGTAGCCGTCGCGTACGCCCATGAGAGGCGGCTGCCGGGGTACTGGAAGCACCGCGTGAGCGGCTGATCGACGCCTCGCCGACGGTCTCGGGCGGGGTGTCTTAGACCAGTCGCCCCCGCCGCGGCGACGATTGCCCCGTACGCACTATGACCTGGGCTGATGCTCCTCGCCAGGGTGCGTACGGGGTGCGTACGGGGTGCGTACGGGGTCAGGCACCCCGTACGTTCTCGGTAACGCACCCACGCGAGACTGGCCACATGGATCGAGCGATCGCACGTGTCGACGGTGAGCAGGCCGAGGTCGGCCCGCGCCCGGGTTCGACGAGCGTGCTTTGGGGGAAGAGAGCGGTGGTGATGACTCATCACCACCGCGGACGCGCCGGCGGGCAGGCGATTCCCTTCGGTGCAGTCGCCGACCTCGGGGGAGAGAGCGACGTTGAGGACTCCCCACCACCGCGTCCAACGTTCACTTCTCGTCGTCGCTGCTGTCACGAGGAGCGAGTGACTCGAGGATCTCGGCGGTCACCGGGTTCACCTTCTCGTCGGGCTCGATGTAGTGCTCCTTGGTGATCTGGGAGGAGGTGTGGCCGAGCATCTCGGCCGCGAGGTCCGCACCGCCGGCCCGGTCGATGACCGTCGCGACGGTCCGACGGAACGAGTGCGGCGTGACACCCGTGATGCCGGCCTCCTCCAGGATGGCGCGCAGGCGCCGGCGCACGTTGTTGGTCGTCAGCGGCGTGTGGTTGCGGCTGAAGAAGATCAGGTGCTCCGGGTCCTCGTCGGCGATCTCGGCGAGCCGCTGGCGCAGCACCTCAGCGGTGAACGAGGGCACCGCCACGGTTCGGGCCGACTTCGCGGTCTTGGGGTGCGGCTGCCGGTGGGTCGGCTTGCCCGTCGGGGACACGATCGTCCCGCTGAGCCGGACGGTGGCCGGTGAGGCGGTGTGGTCGACGTCGCACTTGCGGATCGCCAGCACCTCGCCGATCCGGGCAGAGGTGCCGAGCATGACCTCGATGATCTGGCCGAGCTGGCCGTCCGGCGGCGGTCCGGGCATCCCGGGCTCTCGGCGCCAGCCCCGCACCGCGGCTCGGATTGCGTTGACCTGCTCCAGGGTCAGGGCCATCGCCCGAGTCGGCGGCTTCCTCAACCGGGCCGTGTCCCGCACCGGGTTCTCCCGTAGCGCGTCGTAGCGGACCGCCAGGCCGAGGGCGAGGCTGAGGACGGTGCGCGCCTGCTTGGCCATGCTGTAGCTCCGGGTGGTGGCCAGCGCCTTGATGAACCTGTCGACCTTGGCGACGCTGATCTCGCGCAGCGTGTAGTGCTCGAAGGCCGGCATCACCAGCTGCCGCATGTTGCGTTCGTAGAGCGCCCTGGTGCTCGGCGCGAGCTTGCCCTCGAGATCGAGATCCTCCAGCCAGAGGTCGACGAGGCGCCCGAAGGAGGTGTCGGGCGTCAGCTCGCCGGTCCCGGTGGCGTAGTCGGCCCGCCGGGCGAGCTTCTCCTTGAGGCGATGCTCGGCCGCCTTGCGCGTCGGGCCGCGGGCCTCGACCCGCCGGAGCCGACCGTCGAGGTCCCTGACGCGCACACGAGCGCGGACCACCCCGCCCGCCAGGGCGGTGAACTCGATGTCGCCGAACGTGCCGATCAGGGTGCGGGGCCGTGCCACCTCAGCTCACCCCGCCGAGCGATCGCGGCCGTTCGCCGTGGCGTCGCGCTGGCCCTCGACCCACGCCGCGACGTCGGAGACGGCGAACCTCAGGTGCCGGCCGACCCGGAAGCCGCGCGGACCGTGCCCCGTCTGGCGCCAGTCGTAGATCGTCCGGACAGGCACGCCGAGGTACTCGGCGAGCTCTTGGATGCCCAGGAGCGGGTCCAGCCCGCTCCACTGTGTCGGTGAGGTTCCCATGCCTGCCAGGTGCGCGGGGCGCGCCGTGGTAGCCGTGACACCCCGGCAGCGACCGGCGACGACCGCGCGGCAGCCCCGACCCGACCTCGACGGAGAGGTCAAAGTGGAGGGTTTGTGGAGGGTGGATCAAATCCCTATAAGCCTCAGGCCCGGGAATCCGTGGATTCCCGGGCCTGATCTGGTAGCGGGGGCAGGATTTGAACCTGCGACCTCCGGGTTATGAGCCCGGCGAGCTACCGAACTGCTCCACCCCGCGTCGGTGAACACCACCTTACGCGGCGGTGCCCCCGGGTGGCAATCCGGCGGGCTGTGAGTCGACTCACCGCCCGCCGGACCGCCCGGTCAGCCGCCGCCGTCGTCGCCGCCCTCGGGCGGTGACTCGGCGTCGTCGGCCGGTGGCGTCTGCCCGTCGGCGGGCGCGGTGCCCGCGGCGTCGAGCTCCTGCTGGGCCTCGGCGGCCTCCTCGAGCGCGGCCTGGAGGCGGGACTGCGCCTCGCCGTAGGCGGTCCAGTCACCCTCGGTGAGGGCGGCCTGGCCCTCCTGGAGCGCCTCGTTCGCCTCGGTCAGGGCGTCGGTGAGGCGCTGCTGGGCTCCCGCGTCGACCTCCGTGGTCCCCTCGGGCTCCTCGCCCGCGGGGGTGTCGGCGGGTGTCTCGCCGACGACGTCGGCGTCACCGCCCTCCGCGCCGGAGTCGCCACCGAAGACCTGGTCGAGCGCCTCGGTCAGGGTCGGCGCGAAGCCGATCTCCTCACCGAAGGCGACGAGCACGTACTGCAGCAGCGGGTACTGCGTACCGGCCGAGGCCTGGACGTAGACCGGCTGGACGTAGAGCAGGCCGCCACCCACCGGGACGGTGAGGAGGTTGCCGTGCAGCACCTGCGACCCACCCTGCTGGAGCAGGTTGAGCTCGGTGGAGATCGTCGGGTTGGAGTTGAAGGTGTTCTGCACCTGGCCCGGGCCGGGCACCGTGACGTCCGACGGCAGCTCGAGCAGCCTCAGCTGTCCGAAGCCCTCCCTCACCTCGCCCGGTGTACTGCCGGTCTCGGAGTCCACCGCGAGGAATCCGGTGAGGATGTTCCGGTCGGTCTGACCACCCGGGATGAAGCTGGAGGTCAGGGAGAACTCGGCGGTCTCCTGCCCCGGCATCTGCATCGTGAGGTAGTACGGCGGCTGCGGCACGCCCTCGCCCGCGGTGGGGTCGTTGGGGATGTTCCAGAAGTTGCCGCCGGAGTAGAACGAGGCCGCGTCGGTGACGTGGTAACGGCTGAGCAGCTCGCGCTGGACCTTGAAGAGGTCCTCGGGGTAGCGCAGGTGGCTCATGAGGTCACCGCTGATCTCGTCCATCGGCGAGATGTGCTCGGGGAACACGTTCTGCCAGGTCTGGAGGATCGGGTCCTCCTCGTCCCACTCGTAGAGCGTGACCTCGCCGTCGTAGGCGTTGACGACCGCCTTGACGGAGTTGCGGATGTAGTTGACCTCCTCCGGCGCGGGGCCGACGACGACGCCGCCGAGCTCGTCGGTCAGGGCGTCGGTCGTCGCGTCCTCGAGGGACTCACGCGCCGAGTAGGGGTACTCGTTCGTCGTCGTGTAGCCGTCGACGATCCACACGAGCTCCTTGGGCGTGGACTCGTCGTCGTCCATGTCGACGATCGCCGGGTAGGCGCGGGCGTCGAGGGTGAGGTAGGGCGCGACCTTCTGCACGCGCTCGTGCGGGTCGCGGTCGTAGAGGATCTGGGACTCCTCGTTGACGCGGTCGGAGAAGAGGATCTGCTCCGAGCCCATGCGGATCGCGTAGAGCAGCTTGTTCCAGAAGCTGCCGAGGCTCGGTCCGCCGTCGCCCTGGTAGGTCGTGTTGACCTGGCCCTGGTCGGCGTCGTCGTCCGGGTAGTCCAGCTCCCACGGGTCGGTGCCCTCGGGGGCGCCGACGATGGAGTAGCTCGGGGTGTTCTGGCCGAAGTAGACCCGCTCCTCGTACTCCCCGATCTCACCGACGCTCGGGATGCCGTACTCGAAGAAGGCCGGCTGGCCGTCCGCGGAGACGGTGTTGCCGTAGGCCGCGACCGCGCCGAAGCCGTGGGTGTAGACCGTGTGGTCGTTGACCCAGGTGCGCTGGTCGTTGCCCAGGCCCTCCTGGTTGAGCTCACGGATCGCGATGACGGTGTCGCGCTTCTCGCCGTCGATCTCGTAGCGGTCCACCGACAGCGTCTCGTTGAAGTCGTAGTACTGGCGGTTCTGCTGGAGCTGGCGGAAGGTCGGGCTGACGATGTTGGGGTCGAGCAGGCGGATGCTGGCGGTCGACTCGGTGTCGTTGCGCAGCTGCCCCGCCTCGGCCTCGGTGACGGCGTCGTAGGTCTGGCTCTCGACGTCGTCGAGCCCGTAGGCGGCGAGCGTCGCCTCGATGTTGCGCTGGATGAAGGGCGACTCCGCCTCGACGGCGTTGGGGGTCACCTGGAAGCGCTGGACGATCGCGGGGTAGATCCCACCGATGACGACGCCGGAGACGATCATGACGCCGACACCCGCGGCGGGCAGCAGCCAGCTGCCGCGGAAGGCGGCGACGATGAAGAGCACCGCGATGATGACGGCGATGATCGCAAGGATCTCCCGGCCCGGGAGGTTGGCGTTGATGTCGGCGTAGGACGCGCCCGCGAAGCGCTCGTTCTGCCCGACGAGCAGCGAGTAGCGGTCCAGCCAGTAGTTCGCCCCGATGAGGAGGACGAAGACCGCCGCCATGACCGACAGCTGGACCCGCGCGGCGCGCGTGACCCGCTGGGGGCGGCCGGCGAGCTGGATGCCGCCGTAGAGGTAGTGCGTGACGAGCGAGGCCACGAGGGTGATGAGGACGACCGTCATGAGGAAGGAGACGAGCGTGCGCAGCACCGGCAGCGTGAAGACGAAGAAGCCGATGTCGATCCCGAACTCGGGGTCGTTCGTGCCGAAGGGCTCACGGTTGAGCCACATGAGCACCGCGCGCCAGTTCCCGCTCGCGGAGATGCCGGAGAAGATGCCCAGCACGATCGGGGCGCCGATCATGACGAGGCGGCGCAGCGGCTCCACGCTCTCGCGGTAGCGATCGAGGTTCTGCTGCTCGGGGGTGACCGGCGCGTAGATCGGCCGGGAGCCGTAGGCCAGGCGCAGGCCCAGCCAGACGGAGGCGCCCATGACGAGGAAGCCGACGACGAAGAGCACCGCGCGGGTGATCCACTCCCGCCACAGGACGTCCTCGAAGTCCAGGTGCGAGAACCACAGCACCTCCGTCCAGAACTGGGCGACGAGCATGAGGAGCGCGGCCAGCACGCCGAGGACGACGAGCGTGGGCACGAGCGCGCCGCGTCGTCGGCCCCCCGCGGGCCGTGGTGGGCGTGGGACGGAGGAAGTTGTCACGTGGTGGCACCTTCGGTCGTGGAGCTGACGGTGGGCGGCTGTCTGTGTCGCCCCTGCTGGGGCAACGCGCCACCCGCCTCCTAGGTTCCCATATCCCACGGTCGCCTCCCCCGGCCGGGGTGCGCGATCATGAGCGCATGACGACTTCCCCCACCGACCCGAGCCCCCGCCAGCGCGCCCTCACCGAGGCCGTCGTCGACATCGAGCGGCACGTGAGCTCGCTCGGCTGGGACTCACCGGTCCTCGTCTTCTCGCTCGTGCGCACCGCCGCGGCGCTCGCGGTCAACCCCGCCCTGGCCGGCGAGCTGCCCGAGGGCGCGGAGGAGTCGGCGCGGCTCGACCCCGAGCACCTGCTGTCCATCGAGCAGGACGGTCTGCCGCAGGCGGACACCCTCGAGGAGCTCCTCGCCCAGCTGGGCTGGCCCGAGGAGGTCGACGGCGCCGCGATCGTCGTCGAGCGCATCGTCGTGCCGCCGGAGGCCGAGGCCGACATGCCGCGCGACCCCGACGCGGCCGTCGCCTACCTCGAGGCCCACCCCGACCGCCAGGACGTGCGGATCGTCGCCGGGGTGCTGCGCAGCGGGGAGTCCTGGTGCGCGCTGCGCTCGCGCAACCACGACACCGACGACGCCGTCGGCGGCTCCCCCGACGCCGTGCCGGGGCTCGTCGAGGCGCTGCGCGCGACCTTCTCCTGATTCCCTAAGGCGCCGGGCAGCGCTCCAGATCCGCCGTCGCGCCCTCGGCCACGGCCTCGAGCGCCGTCACGGCGTCGGACACCGTGTCGACGGCGACGACCTCGAGCCCGTCCGGGACCGCACCGACGACCTCGTCGCAGTTCTCGACGGGCGCCAGGAACCACTCGGCACCGTCGCGGACGGCGCCGGCCATCTTCTGCGCGATCCCGCCGATCGGGCCGACGTCGCCGGCGAGGTCGACGGTCCCCGTCCCCGCGACGACCGCGCCGCCGGTGAGGGAGCCGGGCGTGAGGATGTCGACGATCCCGAGAGTGAGCATGAGCCCGGCGCTCGGTCCGCCGATGTTCTCGATGGCGAACTCGACGTCGACGGGCAGCTCGACGTCGGGCGAGATCATGACGCCGAGGAGGCTGCCGCCGTCGCCGTCGTCGCTGGTGACGACCTCGACCTCGGTCTGCTCCCCCTCCCGCTCGACGCCGAGCGTGACGGTGGACCGGGGCGGGGTGCCGGCGAGGACCTCGCTGAGCACGGCGAAGGAGCTGAGCTCGGTCGGCGGGCCGCCGGCCGAGATGCTCACGAGCGTGTCGCCCTCCTCGAGCAGCCCGGCGGTCGGGCCGTGCGGGCTCGTGCCCGCCACGCGCAGCTCGGTCGGCACGTCGTAGCCGAGCTCGGTGAGCGCCACGACGGTGGCGTTGGTCTGCGAGGAGCTCATCTGCAGGCTCGACTCCTCCTCCACGTCCTCGCGCGTCTGCTCCGGGTCGAAGGCGGCCTCACGGGGCACGACCGTCGTCGTCCCGGACAGCCAGCCGCTGACCACCTGGGCCGCGGTGGCCGGGAACCCGGGGCCGCCTCGCGTGGAGACGGTCGTGAGGCGCAGCTCGCCCTCGGTGGGGTAGGTCTCCACGCCCTCGACCGTGATGAGCGGCTCGTCCTCGGCGACCTCGCCGAGGGTGTCGACGGTGGGGCCGGGGCTCTGGATCGCGTAGGGCGGGGTCACGAAGAGCATGGCGAGGGCGAGGACGAAGGTGACCGCGCAGGCCACCGCCGCCGTCACCGTCCGCGGGGTGAGCAGCGGCCGGTCGGTGGTGAGGTCGGGGCGCACCGCCACATCATCACCCCGCCACGCCCCCGGGCCGAACCGTCGGGCCCCGTCACGCCCTGGGCGAAACCGCTCGGGCCGCGCACCGGCGGCCCCGGTCCCGGGGGTTACCGTGGTGCCTCCCGAAGGATCGGAGCTGCCCCATGAGCCAGGACCCGCGAGCCGGAGACGAGAGCTGGGAGGCGCTGCTGCGCTCCATGCTCGGCCCGCAGGCCGCCGAGGACGCGATGGCCGCGATGCGCGCCGCCGGCCTCGACCCCGAGACGATGGCCAACGCCGCCGGGCTGCCGCAGGACCGCAACCAGCTGGCGATGATGCTCAGCCAGATGCAGCACATCCTCGCGGCCGGCGGCACCGACCCGGTCAACTGGGCCCTCGCCGGGGACGTCGCCACCCAGGTGGTCCGCCAGCACGGTGACGTCACCGTCACCGCCGCGCAGGCCGCCGAGGTCACCGACGCCCTGCGTGTCGCGGACCTGTGGCTCGACGCCGTCACCGAGCTGGGCCCGAGCGGGGGCGCCACCCGCGCCTGGTCGCGCTCGGACTGGGCGCGCGAGACGCTGCCGACGTGGAAGAAGCTCGCCGAGCCCATCGCCACCTCCGTGGCGCGCGCGCTCGAGCGCGTCCTGGAGGAGCAGACCCGCGAGCTCGGTGACCACCCCCTCGCCGCCGGTCTCGGTGCCGGGGCGGGCGGCGGGATGATCCGCCAGCTCGGCGGCGCCGTCTTCGGCATGCAGGTCGGGCAGGCCGTCGGCACCCTCGCCGGCGAGGCCTTCGGCGCCTCCGACACCGGGCTCCCGCTGGTCGAGGGTCCCGACGCCGCGCTCGTCCCCGCGAACGTCGCCGCCTTCACCGAGGGCCTGGATGCCCCGGCGGAGGAGGTGCGCCTCTTCCTCGCGGTCCGGGAGGTCGCCCACGCGCGGCTCTTCGCCCACGTGCCGTGGCTGCGCTCCCACCTGCTCGGCACGGTCGAGGCCTACGCCCGCGAGATCTCCATCGACACCGGCGCCATCGAGGAGGCCGTCCGCTCCATCGACCCCAGCGACCCCGACGCGCTGCGCGAGGCCTTCTCCGGCGGGGTCTTCGCCCTCGAGCAGAGCGAGGCCCAGCGCGCCGCGCTCGTCCGCCTCGAGACGGCCCTGGCCCTCGTCGAGGGCTGGGTCGAGGTCGTCACCGGGCTGGCCGTCGCCCCGCACCTGCCGCACGCGGTGCCGCTGCGGGAGATGGTGCGCCGGCGCCGCGCCGCCGGCGGGCCCGCCGAGCAGACCTTCGCCTCGCTCGTGGGGCTGGAGCTGCGGCCGCGCCGGCTGCGCGAGGCCGCCGCGCTGTGGACGCACCTGGCGGAGCAGCGCGGCACCGAGGCCCGGGACGCGCTGTGGTCGCACCCCGACCTCATGCCCACCGCCGAGGAGCTCGACGACCCGCAGGGCTTCGTCGCCGCGCGCGACGCCGCGGCTTCCGCCGAGGGCGACGTCGACGCGGCGCTCGCCAGCATCTTCGCCGAGGCCGAGCAGGAGACCCCCGGTGACGAGGAATCCGCCGCGGACGACGACGGCGAGGACGAGCCCCGCTAGTCCTCCGCGCCGCCCGGCTCGGGTGCCGCCTGGCCCTCCTGCCGGCGGGCGAAGGAGACGCCGTCGAGGAAGCCGCGGGCCCGCTCGGACTGCGGGTAGCGCTCCACCCAGGCCCAGAAGTCGGGCCCGTGGCCGCCGACGAGCAGGTGCGCCAGCTCGTGGACGAGGACGTAGTCCAGCACCCACGTGGGCATGCCCTTGACGTGGTCGGAGATCCGGATCGTGCCAGTGCTGGGCGTGCAGGAGCCCCAGCGCGTGGTCTGGTTACCGACCCACGCCACCGAGCGAGGACGGGCGCGACCCTCGAGGTAGCGCTCCGACAGCTGCTCGGCACGGGCGGCGAGCTGCGCGTCGGAGGGACGGCGCCGGCGGCCGGTGCGCTCGAGCCGCTCGACCATCCGCGCCACCCACTCCGCCTCCTCGGCGGCGGTGAAGCGGTCGGGGATGGCGACGACGGTGCGCCCGTTCTCGTGGAAGGCCTGCACCGTCCGCGTGCGGCGGCGGCTGCGCCGGACCTCGATCTGGGACATGCGACCAATCTACGGGCAGCCTCCGACACCCCCGGCGCCGGGCGTCGGCCCGTGCACAGGTCGCCGCTGTCCACAGGACGGTGGGGCACCCGAGCGCCCGGGGGCCGGCCGCTGCCATCCTCGGTGGTGGGAGGGCAGATGCGACTACGACCAGGCACGCACGTGCTGTGGCGCCAGGAGGGCAGCAGCCAGGTGCACGCGGACCCGGATCTCGCCGTCGTGCTCGAGGGCCTCAGCGGTGAGGAGCAGCGGCTCCTCGACGGGCTCGAGCGGGAGACGAGCGAGCAGGCGGTCCTCGCCCGCGGGCGGGAGCTGGGGGTGCGTGCGCCCCGGGTGCGCGAGCTGCTGGCGGCGCTCGACGCCTGCGGCGCCGTGGAGCACGCACGCGACCCGGGCCTCGACCACCTCGGGCTCGGCGCCGAGGTGGACCACTGGTCCCGGGTGCGGCAGCGGGACGCGAGCGAGGTCGTCGCCGCCCGCGGTGAGACGGTCGTCGCGGTCCTGGGTCTGGGCAGGCTCGGGATGCTCGTCGCCTCCGGGCTCGCGGCCGCGGGGGTGGGGACGCTGCTCGTGGAGGACCGGGCGCGGGTGAGGCGCGACGACGTCGGGCTCGGCGGCTACGGCCTGCACGACGTGGGCAAGGAGCGCGGCGAGCGGGGGCGTGCGGTGCTGCGGCTGGCGCACCCGCACCTGCGCACGTCCGCACCGCCGCGCACCCGGCCCGACGTCGTCGTCCTCGTCGAGCAGGACGTCAGCGACCCGGTGCGGCTGCGCCCGCTCGTGCGGGAGGACGTCGTCCACCTGCTCGTCGTCGTGCGGGAGGTGGACGTCGTCGTCGGGCCGCTCGTCACCCCGGGCGTGGGGCCGTGCGGGCGCTGCGTCGACCTGCACCGCACCGCCGCGGACGAGCGCTGGCCGGCGGTGGCCACGCAGCTGCTCGGCACGCCGTCGCGGGGCGTGGAGGCCTGCACCTGCCTCCTCGCGGCGGCCGTCACGGTCGGCCAGGTCGTGGCCCACCTCGACGGCACCCCGGTGGCGACGGCGGGCACGAGCCTCGTCGTCGACGCCCGCCGGCCGGTGCCCCGGACACAGCAGTGGCCGGTGCACCCGGACTGCGGGTGCACCGGCCTGCCGTCGCGGACGGGGGTGGTGCCCGCCCGGGCCTGACTCAGGCCGCGGGGTGGTGCTTGCGTGGGCGGCCGCGACCGCGCTTGGTCGCGACGACCTCGCCGCCGACGAACACCTCGCCGCCCCACACACCCCAGGGCTCGGCGCGGTCGATCGCGCCGGCGAGGCAGGCCTCGCGGACGGGGCAGGTGCGGCACAGCGTCTTGGCGAACTCGACGTCCGCCTGGCGCTCGGCGAACCAGAGGTCGGGGTCCTCCGTGTCCTGGCACGGGGCCACCGCGGTCGGCTCGACCAGGGCGAGCACGTCCGTCTCAGGCAGCGGCCACGACTGTGAGGACCCCTGGGTGAGTCGGTCGAGAAGGGTGGTGAGTTGCACGAGTGTCTCCGTGAGTGCGAAGCCGGGTCTGGACGGACCTGCGGCGATCCCCGGGAGGGGCGAACCGCGGTCGGGAGCTGCGCGGTCCGGCGGAGAACGTGTGCGGTTCTACGGCGTCCGGAGCGCGCGGCCCTCGGCGTAGCCGACGGGCGCGGGGCGAAGGCGGGAGCAGTCCCGGGTGAACCAGGGCATAGCTCGGCCCAGCCCACGGCTGGCGGCATCCATCGAGATGATGGTGATCACGTCGGTTCACCTCCCCTTCGCACATGGGAGCCCCTGTGTGCTGGCTAGGCACGGGCCCCGACTCGGTCACGGACGAGAGGGACACTACGCCCGCCCTGTGACGGGGGGCAAGGTATTTATCGCGGAGATTTTCGCGAACGTCTCCAAGGGGCCGGAACGCCGTCGTTCCGCGGCTCAGGCGCCGGGCGGCTCGACGAGGACCTCCTCGCCGCGGACGACGGCGAGGACGGCCGGCCCGTAGGCCTCGAGCTTGGCGGCACCGATGCCGCGCAGGATCCCGAGCTGGCGCAGGTCCTTGGGCCGGGCCTCGGCGATGGCGGCGAGGGTGGTGTCGTGGAGGATCGTGTGCAGCGGCTTGCCGGTGGCCATGGCCACCTGGCTCCGCCATGCGCGCAGCCGCTCGACGAGAGCGGCGCCCTCGGGGTCGGACTCGGCGAGCTCGGCCAGGCGGTCGCGCCGGGGGGCGCGGGCCGCGGGGCGGCGGCGCGTGGTGCCCTCCTCCGGCCACAGCCCGTCGAGGAAGCGCGAGGGCTTGCGGCTGGCGCGCCCGCCCACGGTGCGCGCGCGGGCGTAGGAGATCATGAGGTGCTCGCGGGCGCGGGTGATCCCGACGTAGAGGAGCCGCCGCTCCTCGGCGATCGCGTCGTCGGTCTCGGCCATGGAGATGGGCAGCAGGCCCTCGCTCACCCCGACGAGGAAGACGGCGTCCCACTCCAGGCCCTTGGCCGCGTGGAGGGAGGCGAGGGTGACCCCCGAGACGGTGGGCGCGTGCTGCGCGCTGGCCCGCTCCTCGAGCTCTGCGACGAGGCCGGCGAGGTCGGCGCCGCGGGCGGCGGCGATCTCGTCCGCGAGGGCGACGAGCGCCTGTAGCGACTCCCACCGTTCCCGGACGGCGCCACGCGCCGCCGGGGGCTCCGGCGCCCAGCCCATCCCGGCGAGGACGTCGCGGACGGCCTCGGGCATGGAGTGGCCGGCCATCGTGCGCGCGGCCCCGCGCAGGAGGACGACGGCCTCGCGCACCTCCCGGCGGGAGAAGAAGCGCTCCCCGCCCCTCACGAGGTAGCCGATGTCCGCCTGGGTGAGGGCCTGCTCCAGCGCCTCGGCCTGCCCGTTGGTGCGGTAGAGGACGGCGATCTCGCTGCGCGGCACCCCGGACTTCTCCAGGGCCGCGATCCGGGCGGCGACGCCGGCGGCCTCGGCGACGTCGTCGTCGAAGGCCTCGAAGCGGACCGCCGGGCCGGAGGGCCGCTGGGCGACGAGTTGCACGGCGGCGCTGGAGCGATGGCGCCCGGCGCGCTCGAGGACGCTGTTGGCGAGGGACACCACCTGGGGGGTGGAGCGGTAGTCCCGCACGAGCCGGACGACCTCCGCGCCGGGGAAGCGGCGCGGGAAGTCGGTGAGGAAGCGCGGGGTGGCCCCGGTGAAGGAGTAGATCGTCTGGGAGACGTCACCGACCACGCACAGCTCCTTGCGGTCCCCGAGCCACAGGTCGAGGAGCCGCTGCTGGAGCGGGGAGACGTCCTGGTACTCGTCGACGACGAAGTGGCGGTACTGGCGGCGGACCTCGGCGGCGACGTCCGCCCGCTCCTCGAGGATGCCGACCATGAGGAGGAGGACGTCCTCGAAGTCGATGACGCCGCGCTCGGTCTTGGCGTCCTCGTACACCTCGAGCAGCCGGGCCACCGTCGCGCGGTCCTGTCCCGCCGCCTCCTCCCGGCCCGCAGAGGCGGCCCGCGCGGCGTAGTCCTCGGCGGTGACGAGACTGACCTTGGCCCACTCGATCTCCGCGGCGAGGTCCCGGATGCTCACCCTGTCCACCGCCAGACCCAGCCGCGAGGCAGCCTCAGCAACGAGCGGCGCCTTGTGCTCCTGGATCTTCGGCAGCCCGCCCCCGATGGCGGCGGGCCAGAAGTAGGACAGCTGGCGCAGCGCGGCAGCGTGGAAGGTCCGGGCCTGCACGCCGCCCACCCCGAGGTCGCGCAGCCGGGAGCGCATCTCCCCCGCCGCACGCGCCGTGAAGGTCACGGCCAGCACGGTCGTCGGGCTGTACACGCCGGCGCTCACGCCGTGGGCGATGCGGTAGGTGATCGCGCGGGTCTTGCCGGTGCCCGCACCGGCGAGGACGCACAGCGGCCCGGTGAGGGTCTGGGCCACGGCGCGCTGGTCGTCGTCGAGAGCGGCGAGGAGCTCCTCGCTGCTGGGGGTGGTCGTGCTGCTCATCGCCGCCAGTGTCTCAGCCGCCGCCCACACGTGGCCGAGCCGTCCCCAGCTCCCCGGGATGATCCCGTCGAGGCGGGGCGTTATGGTCGGCGAACCCGACAGAAGGAGCACCTCGATGAGCACGACGACGCCCGAGCCCGGCACCATCACGATGTACACGACCACGTGGTGCGGCTACTGCCGGCGGCTGAAGAAGCAGCTCGACGGCGAGGGCATCGGCTACCGCGAGGTCAACATCGAGGAGGACCCGCAGGCCGCGAGCTTCGTCGAGGAGGTCAACGGCGGCAACCAGACCGTCCCGACCGTCCTGTTCCCCGACGGCTCCGCCGCGACGAACCCCTCGCTCAACGAGGTGAAGACCCGCCTGGGCTGAGCGGGCCGCCGTACCAGTCCTCGATGAGCGAGCGCGCGATCGAGGACAGCGAGGGCAGCAGCACCGTCCCCTCCGCGACCGCCGCCGTGAGCTCCTCGCGCGTGAAGAAGCGGGCCTCGGTGAGCTCGACGCCGTCGACGGTCACCTCCGTGCCCGCCCCCGGGGCGACCTCCGCCCGGAAGGCGGTCATGAGGGAGCAGGGGAAGGGCCAGGGCTGGCTGCCCTCGTAGCGCACCGCGCCGACGACGACGCCAGTCTCCTCGGCCACCTCCCGCCGCACCGCCGCCTCCAGCGACTCCCCCGGCTCCACGTAGCCGGCCAGGGTGGAGAAGCGGTGGTCGGGCCAGTGGGCGGCGTGGCCGAGCAGCAGCCGGTCCTCGGCGTCGACGACGGCCATGATGACCGCTGCGTCGGTGCGCGGGTAGTGCAGCGAGTGGTCGACGACGCACCGGCGCACCCAGCCCGCCTCGAGGACCTCCGTGGCCTCGCCGCAGCGCGGGCAGCGCGGGTTGCGCTCGTGCCACGCGGCGAGGGCGACCGCCGTCGTCCCCAGGCCGGTGTCCCGGTCGCTCAGCCGGTCCCCGAGCTCGCGCAGGTGGCGCATCTCGAGCCCCGAGAGGAGCCGTACGAGCGGGGCGTCGGTGTCGACGGGCGCGCCGTCGAGGTCGCGCTCGGAGCCGAGGTGGCCGGGCAGGACGAGCGCGACGAAGCGCGCCTCCCCCTCGCGGCCGAGGTAGTGGACCTGCTCGGCCGTCCACGCCTCCGCGGGCACGTCGGCCGCGCGGAGCAGGGCGAGCCCCTCCTCCCCCGCCCCCACGAGGCCGCGGTGGACGAGCACGACGCGCGTGGCGGCGTCGTCCCGGAGCTCGGCGAGGAGGCCGGGGCGGGTGCGGGAGGCGCCGTCGGCGTCGATGGTCGTCCGGGCGAGGGGGAGCTGGGTGAGGGCCACCCGGGCACCGTATCCGCAGGCCGATCTCGAGGCGCGCCGCGGCCGCCGCGGGTGAGGCGGGCCCGGGCGTCCTACGGTTGGGGGCGTGACACGTAGATCGCCCCTCGCCCTGGCGGCGCTCGCCACTGCGGCGGTGCCGGGCCTCGACGTGGTCGCGACCCGCTCCCCGCAGAGCACGACCGCCGACTTCCAGGTCACCGGTGTCCTCGACTCCGGTGGCCGCCACTGGGTGGTCCGTTGCCCGCTGCACGCGTCGGCGGGCGCGTCGCTCGAGGCGGAAGTGTCCCTGCTCAGCAACCTCGCGGTGCACGTCCGCGAGGGCGCGCTGCCCTTCGCCGTCCCTGAGCCGGCAGGGTTCGCCGCCCTGCCCGAGGGCGGACGGGCGATGGTCTACCGCCAGCTGCGCGGCCGCCCGCTCGACCTCGAGCGCCTCGGCCCGGGCCCCGGCCTGGCCGCGGACCTCGGCCGCAGCCTGGCCGCGCTCCACGAGCTGCCGGCGCGCGTGGTCGAGGACGCCGGACTGCCGGTCTACGACGCCGACGAGTACCGCAAGCGCTCGCTCGCGGAGGTCGACGCCGCTGCCCGCACCGGCCACGTGCCCACCGTCGTCCTGGCCCGGTGGGAGCGGGCGCTGGAGGACGTCGCACTGTGGCGGTTCCGCACCACCCCCGTCCACGGCGACCTCGCCGAGGAGCACGTCCTCGTGCTCGACGGCGAGGTGAGCGCCGTCATCAGCTTCTCCGAGGCGCACGTGGGCGACCCCGCCGTCGACCTCGCCTGGCTGCTCGCGAGCGCCCCCGAGGACTGCCTCGACTCGATCGAGGAGGCCTACGCCCTGGCGCGGCCGGAGAACGCCGACACCTACCTCCTCGACCGCGCCCAGCTCGTCGGGGAGCTGGCCCTCGCCCGCTGGCTCATGCACGGCGTCAACACGGGCAACGAGCAGATCGTCACCGACGCCGTCCAGATGCTCGAGGACCTCGCCGAGCAGATCCGCGACGCCGAGCCCATCGGCTACCGCGAGCCCGTCGTCGTCCCCGGGCGCCCGGAGGACTGGACCGAGGAGGACGAGGACGTCGACGCCGTGGAGGCGGACGACGACGAGGGCCTCGACCCCAACGCCACCGCCGAGCTGCCCTTCCTGCGCGAGGAGGCGGACGAGGAGGCCACCCCGGCGAGCGACGAGGACGCCGCCCCGGTGAGCGGCGGGGACGACGAGCGCACCGGGCACTGAGCGTGGCTCCCGGCCTCACGAGGCCGCCTATCGTGGCGACGTGACAGACCGCGCCTCCACCACCCGGCCGGCCAGCACGCTGCGCCGGGACGCCGCGCTCACCGCCGTCCTCGCGGCGGTGGGCGTCCTCGCCGTGTGGTGGCTGTTCGTCACCACGTCCCTCGGCCAGCGCGTGGAGAGCACCACGCTCGACGGCTCGCGCATCGGGCGGTGGCGGCTGTCCGAGGGCAGCCAGACAGTGCTCGACGTCGTCTCGGTGCCCTTCCTCGTCGTCGTCATCCTCGTCGGTGTCGTCGTCGCGCTGCTCCGGCGGCAGTGGCGGGCCGCCCTGGCGGTCCCGGTCCTCGTCGGTGGCGCCAACGTGACGACGCAGGTCCTCAAGTACGAGGTCCTCACGCGGCCGGACCTCGGCATCTCCGACGCGGTCGCGAACTCGCTGCCGAGCGGGCACACGACGGTCGCGGGGACGGTGGCCGCCGTCGCCCTCCTCGTCGCCCCGCCCCGCTGGCGCTGGGCCGTCGCCCTCGCGGGGTGGGCCTACGCGGGCGGGACGGGGCTCGCGACGATGGTCAACGGCTGGCACCGTGCCTCCGACGTCGCCGCGGCGATGCTCGTCGTCCTCCTCTGGGGAGCGCTGGCCGTCCTCGTCGCGGGGCCGGACCTGCACAGCCCGCGTGACCGTCGCACCACGTTGGCACTCCGCCTGCTCGTCCTCGGGGCGGGCGTCTGCGCGATGATGGCCGGCCTCTCGTTGGTCGTCACGGCGGGCGTCACCGCCGCCAGCCGCACCGAGCTGCTCATCGCCTACGGCGGCGCCGTGCTCGGTGTCGCCGCGGTCACCCTGGTCAGCGCAGGCCTGCTGCTTCACCTCACCACCGGCTCCGAGCACCGCCCTCGGCGGTAAGTGCACTCTCGGCGATAACTGCACTCTCGGCGGTAGGCGGGGTGTGGGCGGATGCGGTGGGGGCTCTCCGGATGCGGAGCGTGCCCTTCCGGTGTTGTCTATGGCCAACGTCGGCCGACGGAGGCCGGCCGCGACGCCGAGGAGGGCACGTGCGACGACCGCGAACGACGATCACGGTCCTGACGCTCGCCCTGGCCGCCGGCCTCAGCGCCTGCGCCAGCGAGTCCGGGCCACCCGTGCTCACCTGGTACATCAACCCCGACGACGGCGGCCAGGAGGCCCTCGCACAGACCTGCACCGAGGAGGCCGAGGGCGAGTACCGCATCGAGACCTCCCTGCTCCCCCGCGACGCCGCCTCCCAGCGCGAGCAGCTCGCCCGGCGCCTGGCGGCCTCCGACGAGTCGATCGACATCATGAGCCTCGACCCGCCCTTCATCCCCGAGATGGCGGCCGCGGGCTTCCTCGCCCCGGTACCCGAGGAGCTGCAGGACACCGAGGACGTCGTCCAGGGCGCCGTCGACTCCGCGACGTGGGACGGCGAGCTCGTCTCCGTCCCCTTCTGGGCCAACACCCAGCTGCTCTGGTACCGCAAGTCGGTGGCCGAGGCGGCCGGCCTCGACATGGAGCAGCCCGTCACCTGGGACCAGCTCATCCAGGCCGCCACCGAGCAGGACCTGCTCCTCGGGGTCCAGGGCACCAAGGCGGAGTCGCTCACCGTGTGGATCAACGCGCTCATCGCCTCCGCCGGCGGCGAGGTCATCTCCAACCCCGAGGCACCGGCGAACGAGGTGGAGCTCGCCGTCGACTCCGACGCCGGCCGGGCCGCCGCCGCGGTGCTCCAGCAGATCGGTGAGGGTGGCCTCGCGGGCTCGGGCTTCCCGACGGCGGACGAGAACGCGTCGATGAACCTCTTCCGTGGGGACGACGGTTCCTTCATGGTCAACTGGCCCTTCGTGTGGCCGGCGATCAACGGCTCGAACCCGGAGATCGTCGAGGACATCGGCTGGGCCATCTACCCGCGGATGGACGAGGGCACCGACGCCGCACCGCCCGTGGGCGGCATCAACCTCGGGGTCAGCGCCTTCAGCGAGCACGTCGACGCCGCGTACGACGCCGTCGCGTGCATCGTGCGGCCCGAGCACCAGGCCGAGTACTTCGTGACCAACGGCAACCCGCCGTCGTCGGTCGAGGCCTACGAGGACGAGCGCGTCCAGGAGGACTTCCCGATGGCCGACACCATCCGGGAGTCCCTCGAGCTCGCCGCTCCCCGGCCCCAGACCCCCTACTACAACGAGGTCTCGATCGGCCTGCAGGAGACCTGGCACCCGCCCGCGTCGGTCGACCCCGAGGAGACACCCGGGTCCTCGGCCGACTTCATCACCGCGGTCCTGCGAGACGAGAGGCTGCTATGAGCTCGAACATCCCGGCGGCCGGTCCCGCGGCGGACCGGCGCCCCGACGCCCCCACCCGACGGCCCGACTCCCGCCCGCGCCGCAGGCGCGGTTCGGACCGCTCCCGCTCCGAGGCGCGGCTCGGCTGGTACCTCGCCGGCCCGGCGTTCGTCGTCATGCTCCTCGTCACGCTCTACCCGATCCTCCAGGCGCTGTACGACTCGCTGTTCTCCCTGCGGCTCACGGCGCCGGACGACACCGAGCTCGTGTGGTTCCGCAACTACCAGGTCGTGCTCGGGGACCCCGCGTTCCTCCAGTCGCTGTGGATCACGATCGTCATCACCGTCATCACGGTGCTCATCGAGCTCGTCCTCGGCTTCCTCCTCGCGCTCGTCATGCACCGCGCGATCAAGAACCTCCGCGGCCTCATCCGCACGGCGATCCTCGTGCCCTACGGCATCATCACCGTCGTCTCGGCCTTCGCGTGGTTCTACGCCTTCGACATCAACTCCGGCGGCTACGTCAACAACTGGTTCAGCTGGGTCCCGGGCATCACCGAGGACCTCAACTGGTTCTCCGCCCAGGGGACCTCGCTCTTCGTCATCATCGCCTCCGAGGTGTGGAAGACGACGCCCTTCATCTCCCTGCTCCTGCTCTCCGGCCTGGCCCAGGTCCCCGGTGACCTCGAGGAGGCGGCGAAGGTCGACGGCGCCACCGGCTGGCAGGTGATGAAGCGGGTCATCCTGCCGAACATGAAGGCCGCGATCATGGTCGCCGTCCTCTTCCGGGCGCTGGAGGCCTTCCGGATCTTCGACAACGTCTACATCATGACCAACGGCGCGAACAACACCGAGGTCCTCTCCCTGCTGGCCTACAACACCTCGATCGGCCGCCTGGAGATCGGGCTCGGCTCGGCAATCTCGGTCCTGCTGTTCCTCTGCGTCCTCATCATCGCGGGCATCGCGATCAAGGGCTTCAAGGTGGATCTCGCCGGCTCGACGGGAGGCAAGTGATGAGAGGCCTGTCCACGAAGCAGAAGGTCGGGTGGGTGGCGATCACGCTCGTCGTGCTCGTGTGGTCCCTCTTCCCGGTCGTCTCCATCCTCATGACCTCGTTCAAGACGCAGGCCGGCCTCTTCTCGGGGACCTTCCTGCCCGAGGAGTGGACGCTGGAGAACTACGAGACCATCCTCGCGCCCGGCGGCAGCGCCCAGGACCTCTTCCTCCCCTCGCTGCGCAACTCCATCGGCATCTCGCTCATCGCGACCTTCATCGCCGTCGTCCTCGCGACCCTGTGCGCCTACGCCATCGCCCGCCTCGACTTCCGGGGCAAGCGGGTCATCCTCACCACCGCCCTGGCCGTGTCGGTCTTCCCCGTCGTCTCGATCGTCACGCCACTGTTCAACCTGTGGCGCACGATCGGCCTCTACGACACGTGGGCCGGCCTCGTCATCCCCTACCTGTCGCTCACGCTGCCGATCTCGATCTGGACGCTGGCCGCCTTCTTCCGCCAGATCCCGTGGGAGCTGGAGCAGGCGGCCCAGGTCGACGGCGCCACCCCGTTCCAGGCCTTCCGCAAGGCCGTCGTCCCGCTCGCCGCCCCCGGCGTGTTCACGACGGCGATCATCGCCTTCTTCATCGCGTGGAACGACTTCGTCTACGGCATCTCGCTCACCTCGACGAGCGCCGCCCGGCCCGTCCCGGCGGCCCTGTCCTTCTTCACCGGCGCCTCGCAGTTCGAGGAGCCCACCGGCTCGATCTCGGCGGCGGCCATCGTCGTCACGGTGCCGGTCGTCATCGTCGTCCTGCTCTTCCAGCGGCGCATCGTGTCCGGCCTCACCCAGGGCGCAGTCAAGGGCTGAGGCCCGAACGACAAGGAGACTCCCATGGCATCGATCACCCTCGACAACGTCGTCAAGACCTACCCGGACGGCTTCACCGCGGTCAAGGGCGTGGACCTCGACATCGCCGACGGCGAGTTCGTCATCCTCGTGGGCCCCTCCGGCTGCGGGAAGTCCACCCTGCTGCGGATGATCGTCGGCCTCGAGGACATCTCCGACGGCGAGCTGCGCATCGGTGGGGAGGTCGTCAACGACAAGGCCCCGCGCGACCGCGACCTCGCCATGGTGTTCCAGAACTACGCGCTCTACCCCCACCTCACCGTCTACGAGAACATCGCCTTCCCGCTGCGCCTGGCCAAGGGCGAGTACACCGAGGAGCAGATCGACGAGCGCGTCCGGGAGGCCTCCCGGCTCCTCGAGCTCGACGAGCACCTCGAGCGCAAGCCCGCCAACCTCTCCGGCGGCCAGCGCCAGCGCGTGGCCATGGGCCGGGCCATCGTCCGGCGCGCCAAGGCCTTCCTCTTCGACGAGCCGCTGTCCAACCTCGACGCCAAGCTGCGCGGGCAGATGCGCACCGAGATCGCCCGCCTCCAGCGCAACCTCGCCACCACGACCGTCTACGTCACCCACGACCAGACCGAGGCGATGACCCTCGGCGACCGGGTCGCCGTCCTGCGGCGCGGTGAGCTGCAGCAGGTCGCCAGCCCGCGCGGCCTGTACGACCAGCCCGTCAACCTCTTCGTCGCCGGCTTCATCGGCTCCCCGCCGATGAACTTCCTCCCGGGGATCGTCGAGGGCGACGTCCTGCGCCTGCCCGTCGTCGACGTCCCGATGGACGAGCGGATGCGTGCCGCCGTCGGCAACCGGGACGTCGTCATCGTCGGCATCCGCCCCGACGCCTTCGAGGACGTCGACACCATCGAGCCGGCCCGCGCCGAGCGCGGGGTGCGCTTCGAGGTCGACGTCGACGTCACCGAGTGGCTGGGTGAGGTGCTCTACGCCTACATCCCCTTCGAGACCCACGAGGCCGTCAAGGCCCAGCTCGAGGAGCTCGACCGGGACCTCGACGGCGAGGGCATGCGTACCCAGCTCATCATCTCGCTCGACGCGGCGAGCACGGTGCGGCCCGGCGACCCCGCCGAGCTGTGGTTCGACCCTGCCTCGCTCCACCTCTTCGACCCGGAGTCCGGGGATAACCTCACCCGCAGCGAGGAGCGGGCCGCGGAGCTCGAGGAGGAGGCCCGGGCGATGCGCGAGCGGGCCCTCGAGCGGGCGCGGCGCCGGGCCGAGAAGGACGGCCAGGGCGAGCGCACCTCGGAGGCGGCCCGCACCCGCCGCTGACCGAGGGGCCCGCCAACGTCCGCGTGAGGCGAGCGCACGCGACTGCGACGAGCGCTAGCGAAACGACACGCGCGCTCGTCGCTCTCGCCTGCGGTCGCGGTCGCGGGATGGCCGGGCACCGGCGTGCCGTGGCGCTTCGCTCGCAAAGGGCTCGAACTCGTATGGCCCGGGTCACACCCGGGGAAATATCTCACCATACGGACAGACTTTCGGGCGCTCGGAACGGGCCACGGCGCAGGGCGACCTTCCCGCATGGTGCCACGCCAGACCGCCGCTCCCCGCACCGGCGGGAAGCGGCCCGGATCGGCCGGTGATGCCGTCGGACGGCTGTCGGACGGCGCCGGACCTCGTTAACGTGGTCGGCCGTATGCCCCCCGCCACACCAGCAGTACCCCGTGTCCCCGCCGCCGTCGACACCGGCGGCGACACGCCCGTGACCGTGCGGCCCCCGCAGCCGGCCGAGGGCGCCGACATGTGGCGCCTCGCCCGCGACTCCGGCGCCCTGGACCTCAACACCTCCTACGCCTACCTCCTGCTCGCCCGCGACTTCGCGAGCACCTGCCGGGTGGCCGTGGTCGACGGCGAGGTCGTGGGCTTCCTCCTCGGCTACCGCCGCCCCGAGGAGCCGGCCACGCTGTTCGTCTGGCAGGTTGCCGTCGACGCCGCACAGCGCGGTCGGCGGCTGGCCGCCCGTCTCCTGGCCGATGCCGCCGGCGGCGCGCGTTTCGTCGAGGCCTCGATCACCGCGGACAACACCGCCTCCCAGCGCCTCTTCGAGAGCTTTGCCGCCGAGCGCGGCGCCCCCCTCGTCCGCAGCGAGCTCTTCGCCGCCGCGGACTTCCCCGACGCCGGACACGAGACCGAAGGGCTGGTGAGGATCGGCCCCCTGGAGCCCATCGAGAGCTGAACCCCCACACCGACGCGTACCGCCACGAAAGGCAGCCTTCCCGATGACGATCACCACCCCGACGACGACCGAGCTCGAGTCCCAGGTCCGCAGCTACTCGCGCTCCTGGCCGGTCACCTTCGACCGCGCCGTCGGCGCGACGATGTACGACACCGACGGCACCCCCTACATCGACTTCTTCGCCGGTGCCGGCTCGCTCAACTACGGGCACAACAACCCGGCCCTGAAGAAGGCGCTGCTCGACTACCTCGCCCGTGACGGCGTCGTCCACTCCCTCGACATGTTCACCGCCGCCCGCGAGGAGTTCCTCCAGACCTTCGCCGACACGATCCTGCGCCCCCGCGGCCTGGACCACAAGGTCGTCTTCCCCGGCCCGGGCGGCGCCAACGCCGTCGAGGCCGCCCTCAAGCTCGCCCGCAAGGTGACCGGCCGCGAGTCGGTCATCAGCTTCACCAACGCCTTCCACGGCATGACGCTGGGCGCGCTGTCGGTCACCGGCAACGCGATGAAGCGCGGCGGCGCGGGCGTCCCGCTCGTGCACGCCACCCCCATGCCCTACGACGACTACTTCGACGGCGGCGTCGAGGACTTCCTCTACCTCGAGCGGCTGCTCACCGACGCGGGCGGCGGCCTCAACGAGCCGGCCGCCGTCATCGTCGAGACCGTCCAGGGCGAGGGCGGGATCAACGCCGCGCGCGCCGAGTGGCTGCGCAACCTCGCCGACCTGTGCAAGCGGCACGGGATCCTGCTCATCGTCGACGACATCCAGATGGGCTGCGGCCGCACCGGTGGCTTCTTCAGCTTCGAGGAGGCCGGCATCGTCCCGGACATCATCACGCTGTCGAAGTCGATCAGCGGCTACGGCCTGCCGATGGCGCTGACCCTCGTGCGCCCCGAGCTCGACATCTGGGAGCCGGGCGAGCACAACGGCACCTTCCGCGGCTTCAACCCCGCCTTCGTCACCGCCACCGAGGCGATCCGCCGCTACTGGTCGGACGACGAGCTCGAGCGCAGCACAATCTCCCGCGGCATGGCCATCGAGTCGCGCTTCAACGCGCTCGTCGCCCGCTACGAGCGCCACGGCCTCGTCGCCAAGGGCCGCGGCCTCGCCCGCGGGCTCCAGTTCGCCTCCGGCGAGGTCGCCGGGCGCGTCACCCAGGAGGCCTTCGCCAACGGGCTGCTCGTCGAGACCTCCGGTCCCGACGACGAGGTGGTCAAGCTGCTGCCGCCCCTCACCATCAGCCCGGCCGAGCTCGAGGCCGGGATGCGGATCCTCGAGCAGGCCGTCGTCACCGTCCTCGAGAACCAGGAGAACTGAGCCATGATCGTCCGCAGCTTCCACGACCTCGACGACACCGAGTTCGACATCCAGACGCCCAACTGGCGCTCCAAGCGCATCATCCTCGCCAAGGACAAGGTCGGGTTCTCCGTCCACGAGACCACCCTCTACGCCGGCACGGAGAACGAGTTCTGGTACGCCAACCACATCGAGGCGGTGATGATCATCGAGGGCGAGGGCACGATCACCGACCTCGGCACCGGCGAGACGCACGAGCTGCGCCCCGGCTCGATGTACCTCCTCAACGAGCACGACAAGCACGTCGTCCGCCCGCGCACGGAGATCCGCACCATCTGCGTCTTCAACCCGCCCGTCACCGGCCGCGAGGTCCACGACGAGAACGGCGTCTACCCCCTGATCACCGAGGCCTGACGCCCCCCGTAACGCCGAGAGCCGGATTCTCCTGGAGAATCCGGCTCTCGGCGTTACGGGCTCCTGGAGGTTACAGGTCCTGCAGCCAGCGGAGCAGCAGGCGGGCGCCGTAGCCCGTTGGGCCCTCGGGGATCTCGTCGTGGGCCTTGGTCGCGCGGCCCGCGCCGGCGATGTCCAGGTGCGCCCACGGGGTGTCCCCCGCGAAGTGCTGGAGGAAGAGCGCCGCGGTGATCGAGCCGCCCGAGACGTGCGGGTCGCGCGCCTGGTGGGAGATGTCGGCGACGGCGGAGTCCAGGGCGTGCCGGTAGGAGTCCACGAGCGGCAGGCGCCAGGTGCGCTCCCCGCTCAGCTCGCCGGCCGCCTCCAGCGCCGCGGCGAGGGAGTCGTCGGTGGCGTAGAGGCCGGCGTGCGTGCGTCCCAGCCCGAGGGTCACCGCGCCGGTGAGCGTGGCGACGTCGACGAGGACGTCGGGACGCGCGGTGTCCCGCACCCAGGCCATCGCGTCGGCGACGACCATGCGGCCCTCGGCGTCGGTGTTAGAAACCTCGATCGACGTGCCGTCGTAGGCGCGGACGACGTCGCCGGGGCGGTAGGACGAGGCGCCGAAGGCGTTCTCGGCCAGCGCGAGGACGCCCACCACCCGGTGGGGCACCTGCAGCTCGGCGGCGGCGAGCACGGTGGCGAGCACTGCCGCGGCACCGGCCATGTCGGTCTTCATCCCGACCATGGCCTCGCGCGGCTTGATCGAGATGCCACCGGTGTCGAAGGTGATGCCCTTGCCGACGAGCGCGATCGTCCGCCCGCCTCTCCTGCGCGGGTCGTAGGTGACGGTGACGAGCCGCGGCGGGGTCGCCGAGCCCGAGCCGACGGCGAGCAGCGCACCCATCCCCTGGGCGCGGATCCAGGCCTCGTCGTGCACCTCGACGCTCACGCCGGGCACGCCGGTGGCCAGCTCCCGAGCCTGCTCGGCGAGCCACTGGGGGTTCTTGACGTTCGACGGCGTGGCCGCGAGGAAGCGGGCCCGGACCGTCGCGGTGGCGGCCGTGCGGGTCGCGGCGATCGCCGCGGTGTCGCCCTCGTTGCCGAGCAGGAGCAGGCGCGCGGCAGGCGGCTTGCCCGGCCGCTCGGCCTGCGCCAGGCGCGGGCCGCGGTAGGCCGTGAGCCAGAAGCCCTCGAGCAGGGCCGCCAGGCCCGTGCTGCCGGCGAGCGTGCCGACCGGGGTGACGACCGTCCCCAGCCCGACCGTGGCGCGGCACAGGGCCGAGCCGACCTTACGCATGGCGGCCGGGCCGGCGTCGCCCACGCCGAGGAGGACGAGGCGGCCGGGCAGCGCGTCCCAGCCGAAGTCGCGGCCGGGCAGCGCGCGGGGCAGGTCGAGGACCGCCGACTCGCCGGCGCGGCCGGTCAGGCCGTTGCGGGCGGCGAGGTCGACGAGGTCGATCCCGTAGCGCGCGGCGGCGTCCACCGTCCCGGGACGCGGCTCGACGCCCTCCTCGCCGGCACCGGCCGGCGCGACGGCGACGACGACGGCGTCCGCCCCCGTGAGGGGGTGGTCGACGAGGGACCCGGCCTCACCGAGGACCTCGGGCAGCTCGGTGAGACCGAGGTCGCGCAGGGACGTCAAGGGTCAGGCGGGGGCGACGGCGCTGAGGGCCTCGCTGAGCTCTCCCGCCTCGGCGGGGGTGAGCTCGACGACGAGACGGCCGCCGCCCTCGAGGGGAACGCGCATGACGATGCCGCGTCCCTCCTTCGTGACCTCCATCGGCCCGTCCCCGGTCCTCGGCTTCATCGCGGCCATCTGGCACCCCATTCCTTCCACGTGTCGTGCCGCAGGGTCTGCGGCGCACCGCCCTCAGTCTAGTCCACCGCCGCCCCGCGGCGGCACGCCTCGGGCAGCAACGGTGCAGGTGGGCGCGCTGCGGCGGGGCTGGGGAGCCCTCAGGAGGTGGAGGCCTCCTCGGCCGCACGGGCCTGGGACTCGGCCTCGTCGCGCATGAGTGCGAGGCGGTCGCGGACCCGCTCGACCGCCTCCTCGGCGGTGTCGACGAGCTGGATGAGGTCGAGGTCGGCCTCGGCGATCGTGCCGGCCGGGACCATGGTGTCGCGCGCCCAGGCGAGCAGCCCGCCCCAGTACTCGCGCCCGACGAGGACGATCGGGAAGGAGCTGACCTTCCCGGTCTGGACGAGGGTGAGCGCCTCCCACAGCTCGTCCATCGTGCCGAAGCCGCCGGGCAGCACGATGAAGCCGAGGGCGTACTTGACGAACATCGTCTTGCGGGCGAAGAAGTAGCGGAAGTTGACGCCGAGGTCGACCCACTCGTTCATGCCCTGCTCGAAGGGCAGCTCGATGCCCAGGCCCACGGACACGCCGCCGGCCTCGCAGGCGCCCTTGTTGGCGGCCTCCATGACGCCAGGCCCGCCGCCGGTGATGACGGCGTAGCCGGCCTCGACGAGCAGGCGGCCAACCTCCTCGCCCATGCGGTACTCCGCGGAGTCCCGCCCGGTGCGGGCGGAGCCGAAGACGCTGATGGCGGGGCCGAGCTCGGCGAGCGCGCCGAAGCCCTCGACGAACTCGCTCTGGATGCGCATGACGCGCCACGGGTCGGAGTGCACCCAGTCGGCGTCCCCGTCCTTGGCGAGCAGGCGCTCGTCGGAGGTCTCCTCGGGGATCTGGGCGCCGCGGAGGGTCACCGGGCCCTTGCGGTAGACGTCGGCCTCCCGGCTGTCGCGGACGACCGGACGCTCGGACGCCCGGCCTCCCGAGCCGTTGCGGTTGTAGGACCGGCTCATCGTGCTCCTTCCGTCAGCCACGCCTCGAGGGCGGTGGCACAGTCGCGGATCTGGGTCGTGGGGCAGTGCTCGTCGTCCGCGTGCGCGAGGGACGGGTCGCCGGGGCCGAAGTTGACGGCGGGCACCCCGAGCTCGGCGAAGCGGGCGACGTCGGTCCACCCGTACTTGGGTGCCGGCCCGCCGCCCGTCACGCGGCTGACGGCGGCGATGAAGTCGCCCACCCCGGGGGCGTCGAGCCCCGGGCGGGCGCCGGCGGCACCGTCGACGACGGTGACGTCGTAGCCGGCGAGCACCTCCCGCACGTGCGCCTCCGCCTCGGCGAGCGAGGACGACGGCGCGAAGCGGTAGTTGACGAGCACCTCGCAGGAGTCGGGGACGACGTTGCCGGCGATGCCACCGGAGATGCCCACGGCGGACAGGCCCTCGCGGTAGACGAGCCCGTCGACCTCGACGGAGCGGGGCTCGTACTCGGCGAGCCGGGTGAGGACCGGGGCGGCGAGATGGATGGCGTTGACCCCGCGCCAGGCGCGCGCGGAGTGGGCGGCGCGTCCCGCCGTCGTCACGGACACACGCAGGGTGCCGTTGCAGCCCCCCTCGATGCCGCCGTTGCTCGGCTCGCCGAGCACGGCGAAGTCCGCGGCCAGCCACTCGGGGTGGTGGCGCGCCAGGCGGCCCAGGCCGTTGCGCTCGGCCTCGACCTCCTCGTTGTCGTAGAAGACCCAGGTGACGTCCCAGGCCGGCGCGGTGAGCCGGGCGGCGAGGTGGAGGGCGACGGCGACGCCGCCGAGCATGTCGACGCTCCCGCGCCCCCACAGCACCTCCTGCCCGTCGACGGTGCGCAGCTCGCTGGGCAGGTTCCCGGCGACCGGCACGGTGTCGATGTGCCCCGCGACGACCGCCCGCCGCTCCCGTCCCAGGTGCGTGCGCGCGACGACGGCGTCCCCGTCGCGCAGCACCTCGAGGTGCGGCAGGCCCGAGAGCGCCGCCTCGATCGCGTCGGCGAGCGGCCCCTCCTCACCCGAGACGGAGGGGACGTCGCACAGCGCACGGGTGAGGTCGACGACGTCGGCGGTGCGCAGGTCCGGGAGCGTGGTCATCACCGGCCAGTCTGGTGCAGGGTGCGGGCGGCCTCGGTGATCGACCCGCTGAGCGAGGGGTAGATCGTGTAGACGTTGGCGAGCTGGTCCACCGTGATCCGCTGGGTGACGGCGACGGCGAGCGGGAAGATGAGCTCGCTCGCCCGCGGCGCGACGACCACCCCGCCGAGGACCGCGCCGGAGTGGCGGTCGGCGACGACCTTGACGAAGCCCTCGCGGATGCCGAGCATCTTGGCGCGCGGGTTGCGGGCCAGCGGCAGCTGGGTGACGACCGCGTCGACCTCGCCGTCGTGCACCGCCCGCTCGGCGACGCCGATCGTGGCGATCTCGGGGGCGGTGAAGATGTTGGCGGTGACGGCGGTGACGTCGAGCGGGGAGACGGCGTCACCCAGGGCGTGCCACATGGCGATGCGGCCCTGCATGGCGGCCACCGACGCGAGCGGCAGCACGCCGGTGCAGTCGCCGGCGGCGTAGACGCGCACCGCCGTCGTGCGCGAGACGCGGTCCACCTGGATGTGGCCGCTGCCGCTCAGCGCGACCCCCGCCTCCTCCAGGCCCAGCCCCTCGGTGTTGGGCACACCGCCGACGGCGACGAGGCAGTGCGAGGCGCTGATGACCCGGCCGTCGGTGAGCTCGACCTCGACGCCGTCGCCCACGCGGCGCACGGCGGCGGCACGCGAGCGGGACAGCACGGTCATGCCGCGACGGCGGAAGACGGTCTCGATGAGCTCGGCGGCGTCCTCGTCCTCCCCCGGCAGCACGCGGTCGCGGCTGGAGACGAGGGTGACGGGCACGCCCAGGCCGTTGTACGCGCCGGCGAACTCGGCGCCGGTGACACCGGAGCCGACGACGACGAGGTGCTCGGGCAGCTCGGTGAGGTTGTACATCTGCGCCCAGGTGAGGATGCGCTCGCCGTCGGGCTGCGCGTCGGGCAGCACGCGCGGGTGGGCCCCGGACGCGACGAGGACGA
Source organism: Georgenia phoenicis (assembly GCF_047302425.1). Classification (NCBI taxonomy): domain Bacteria; kingdom Bacillati; phylum Actinomycetota; class Actinomycetes; order Allobogoriellales; family Allobogoriellaceae; genus Georgenia; species Georgenia phoenicis. The sequence continues at coordinate 3,034,315 of NZ_CP154855.1, forward strand.
TCTCGGCGACGAGCTCCTCCTCGCCGTCGTCGGTGGTCACGTGGACCGGGCGGGTGCCGTCCCCGCGCAGGTCCCCGGCGATCCGGCCGGTGCCGTCGACGACCCGGATGCCCTCACGCTCGAGGCGGCCGCGGATGTCGGCGGACTGGCGGGCCGCGAGGTCGAGGACGCGGCGGTTGACGGCGGCCATGTCGACCGAGGTGCCGCCGACGCCGCGGATGCCGAGCTCGGCGGCCGCGCCCGTCGTCGTCATCCACTCGGCGGTGGCGATGAGGGTCTTGGAGGGCACGACGTCGGTGAGGACGGCGGCCCCGCCCAGCCCCTGCCGCTCGACGACCGTCACGCGAGCGCCCAGCTGGGCGCCGACGAGTGCCGCCTCGTAGCCGCCCGGGCCGCCACCGATGATGACGACGCGGCTGCCCTCGCGGACCGGCGACCGGCCGGCGGCGTCCTGGCTGCGGCGCCCCTCGGTGGGTGCGGTCGGTCCGGGGCTGTCCCCGGCGGGCCTGTGCTCGTCCGTCGGTGTGCTCACGGGGGCATTGTGCCGTCTTTGTCCCGCACCATGCCCACCGACCACCCCGGCAGGTAACGTCAGGGCATGGTCACCCCCACCCACGCCCCGGACCACGACGCGCCCTTCGAGCTGGCCCGGCAGGCCGCCGAGCGGCTCGCCGAGCTCACCGGGGTGGCCCGCCACGACGTCGCGCTCGTCCTCGGCTCCGGCTGGGGCGGGGCCGCCGAGCTCCTCGGCGAGACCGTCGCCGAGGTCCCCGCCGAGCAGGTGCCCGGCTTCCGCGCGCCCGTCGTCGCGGGGCACGGCGCCACCATCCGCTCGATCCGCATCGACGCCGACGGCGGACCCCGCCACGCCCTCGTGCTCGGCTCGCGCACCCACTACTACGAGTCCCGCGACGTGCGCGCGGTCGCGCACGGGGTGCGGACCGCGGCGGCGGCCGGCGTGCAGCGCCTCGTCCTCACCAACGGCTGCGGCGGCCTGGACCCGGCGGTGCGGCCGGGCACCCCCGTCCTCATCTCCGACCACATCAACCTCACGGCCGCCTCCCCGCTCGAGGGCGCGACCTTCGTCGACCTCACCGACCTGTACTCCTCCCGGCTGCGCGACATCGCGCGGGAGGTCGACCGCACCCTCACCGAGGGTGTCTACGTCCAGCTCCCCGGCCCCCACTACGAGACGCCCGCGGAGGTGCGCATGGTCGCGCTCCTCGGCGGCACGCTCGTGGGCATGTCGACGACGCTGGAGGCCATCGCCGCGCGGCACGTGGGCCTGGAGATCCTGGGCCTGTCGCTCGTGACGAACCAGGCGGCCGGAATCAGCCCCGAGCCGCTCTCGCACGAGGAGGTCATCGAGTCCGGCCGCGCCGCCGGCCCGCGGATCTCCCGGCTGCTGGCAGACATCGTCCGTCGTCTCTGAGAGAGGAACCCCTGAATGGATGTCGACGTCGTCCGGAGCTGGATCGCCGAGGACCCCGACCCGCAGACCGCCAACGAGCTGGGCGTGCTCCTCGAGCGCGCCACGGCCGGGGGCCCGGAGGCCGACGCGGCCCGCGCCGAGCTCGAAGACCGGTTCTCCGGCCCGCTCGTCTTCGGCACCGCCGGGCTGCGCGGGGCGCTCGGCGGCGGGCCCAACCGGATGAACCGCGCCGTCGTCATCCGCACGACGGCGGGGCTGGCCGCGTGGCTGAGCGAGCAGCTGGGCGGGGCGGCGCCGCGAGTCGTCATCGGCTACGACGCCCGGCACGGCTCGGCGCGCTTCGCCGAGGACGCCGCCGCCGTCGTCACCGGCGCCGGGGGTGAGGCGATGCTCATGCCGAGCGTCGGGCCCACCCCGGTGCTCGCCTACGCCGTGCGCGCGCTCGACGCCGACGCGGGCGTCATGGTCACCGCCTCCCACAACCCCAAGGAGGACAACGGCTACAAGGTCTACCTCGGGGGCCGGGTCGTCACCGACGCCGGGCAGGGCGCCCAGCTCGTCACGCCCGCCGACGGCGAGATCGCCGCCCGCATCGCGGCCGTCGGGGCGCTCGCGGACGTGCCGCGGCCCGCCGACGGGTGGCAGGTGCTCGACGGCTCGATCACCGAGCAGTACATCGCGCGAGTCGCCTCGCTCGTGCCCCACGGCTACGCGCGCAGCCTGCGGATCGTCTACACCCCGATGCACGGGGTGGGCGCCGAGGTGGCCGTCGCCGCCCTCGCGGCCGCCGGCTTCACCGACGTCCACGTCGTGGCGGAGCAGGCCGAGCCGGACCCCGAGTTCCCCACCGTCGCCTTCCCCAACCCCGAGGAGCCCGGCGCCCTCGACCTCGCCTTCCGGCTCGCGCAGCAGGTGGAGGCCGACGTCGTCATCGCCAACGACCCCGACGCCGACCGCTGCTCGGTGGCCGTGCCGGACACCGCGGTGGCCGGCGGCTGGCGCCAGCTGACCGGTGACGAGGTGGGCGCGCTGCTGGGCAAGCAGGCCGCGATCAGCGCGGCGGTCTCCGGGCACGGCGTGCTCGCCAGCTCGATCGTCTCCTCGCGTTTGCTCGCCCGCATCGCCGCCTCCCACGGCCTGGAGCACCGCACGACGCTCACCGGCTTCAAGTGGATCAGCCGCGTGCCGGGGCTCGTCTTCGGCTATGAGGAGGCGCTGGGCTACTGCGTCGACCCGCAGGCCGTGCGTGACAAGGACGGCATCAGCGCCGCCGTGCGGGTCGCGCTGCTCGCCTCCCAGCTCGTCGACCGGGGCAGCACGCTGCTCGACGTCCTCGACGAGCTCGCCCTCCAGCACGGACTGCACGCGACCGCGCCGCTCACCCTGCGGGTCTCGGACGTCTCGGTCATCCCACCGGCCATGCAGCGGCTGCGCGACAGCGGGCCGCAGACGCTGGCCGGCTCGCCGGTCGTGCGGACCATCGACCTGTCCGCCGGCGAGGACGGCCTGCCCCCGACCGACGGTCTCGTCTACCTCACCGCGCGCGGTGACCGGGCGATCGTCCGGCCCAGCGGCACCGAGCCGAAGCTCAAGTGCTACCTCGAGGCCGTCGAGCCGGTGACCGAGCGGGACCGCCTGCCCGCCGCCCGCCGCGCCGCGGCCCAGCGCCTCGACCAGATCCGGGCCGAGCTCAGCGCCCTCATCGGCCTGTAACCCCCTCCCCCGAGCGCCGAGAGCGGAGTTGTTCCAGGAACAACTCCGCTCTCGGCGTCATGGGGGCCCAGACGGCGAGAGCCGGACTCCTCCGTGGAGGAGTCCGGCTCTCGGCGCGTGAGGGGCTGGGTCAGCCGATGAGGTGCTCCATCGCGAGCTGGTTGAGGCGCACGAAGCGGTACTCGCGCGCCGCGGCGGCGTCGACGTCGAAGTCCTCGAAGGTGCTGCGGTCGGCGAGGAAGCCCTCGAGCGACTCACCCTCGGCGAGCGTGGGCTGCGACAGCTCGAGGACGCCGGACTCCTCGAAGGCCTCCTGGACGCGGGAGTCGGCGCGGTAGGCCTTGGCCTTCTCGGCGAGCATGAGGTACATCGACATGTTGGCCTCGGCCGAGTCCCACACGCCCTGCATGTGCTCGGTGCGCGAGGGCTTGTAGTCGAAGTGCTTGGGGCCCTCGTAGCGGGGGCCGCCACCCGGGAAGCCGTTCTCGAGCAGGTCGACGGTGAAGAAGGCGGAGAGCAGGTCGCCGTGGCCGAAGACGAGGTCCTGGTCGTACTTGATGGACCGCTGGCCGTTGAGGTCGATGTGGAAGAGCTTGCCCGACCACAGCGCCTGGGCCAGCGCGTGGGTGTAGTTGAGGCCGGCCATCTGCTCGTGCCCGGTCTCGGGGTTGAGGCCGACGATGTCGCCGTGCTCGAGCTCGGCGATGAAGCCGAGCGCGTGGCCGACCGTCGGCAGGAGGATGTCGCCGCGGGGCTCGTTCGGCTTGGGCTCGAGCGCGATGCGCAGGTCGTAGCCCTTGTCCTTGATGTAGCCGGCGACGGTGTCGATGCCCTCGCGGTAGCGGTCGAGCGCGGCGTTGACGTCCTTGACGCCGTCGTACTCGCTGCCCTCGCGCCCGCCCCACATGACGAAGGTCGTCGCACCGAGCTCGGCGGCGAGGTCGACGTTGCGCAGCACCTTGCGCAGCCCGAAGCGGCGCACGGAGCGGTCGTTGGCGGTGAAGCCGCCGTCCTTGAAGATCGGGTGGCTGAAGGTGTTGGTCGTGACCATCTCGATGGTCAGCCCGGCGTCGTCGGTGGCCTGCTTGAAGCGGGTGAGGATGCGCTCACGCTCGGCGTCGTCGGCACCGAAGGGCACGACGTCGTCGTCGTGGAAGGTCACGCCCCAGGCGCCGAGCTCGGCGAGCTTGGTGGCGTACTCCCAGGGGTCGAGCGTCGGGCGGGTGGCGGCGCCGAACTGGTCCTGTGCGGGCCAGCCGACGGTCCAGAGGCCGAAGGAGAAGCGGTCGTCGGGGGTGGGCTTGCGAACCATGGTGACTCCTCGTCGAGCGGGTTTTGTTTTGTAGCGCAATTTAACTACGCGGGGGCCGGGTCGTGTCAAGCCCCGGGGATCCACCCGCTCGGGCCAGCGAGCACGTCGCCGACGACGGCGAGCGCCGCGCCCGTGAGCGCCGGCTCGCCCGAGCGGCCGGGCCGGATCGTCACGTCGAGCCAGGGCGCGGCGAGCACGCGGCGACCCAGCTCCTCCTCCAGCGCCGGGCGCAGGACGGGCAGCAGCGGGATGAACTGCCCGCCGAGGACGATGTCGTCGACGTCCAGCAGGTTGACGACGTTGGCCAGGGCGGTGCCGAGCGCGTGCCCGGCGCGGTCGACGACCTCGCGCGCGGGGCCCGGCGTGGCGGCGGCGTCGGCGATGTCCGCGACGGTGGCGTCCGGGTCGAGGCCGGCGGCGGCGAGGAGCGCGTCGCGGCCGGCGTACTGCTCGAGGCAGCCGGTGGCGCCGCAGGTGCAGGGCGGGCCCGCCGGGTCGACGAGCGTGTGGCCCACCTCCCCCGCCCACCCGTGCCGCCCGCGCACGGGGACGCCGTCGACGACGGAGGTGCCACCGATGCCGATGTCGGCGGAGACGTAGAAGAAGGTGCCGCTGCCGGCGGGCCGCCCGGGCGCGTCCAGCGCGTGGGCCAGGGCGGCGAGGTCCGCCTCGTTGCCGACCCCCACGGGGACGGCCTGCCCGTCCGGTCCGCCAGTCAGCCGCAGGTGCTCGGAGGGCAGCACCTCGCGCCAGCCGAGGTTGGGCGCGCGCAGCACCCGGCCGACGGAGTCGACCAGGCCCGGGACGGCGACCTGCGCCCCGGCCAGCACGGTCCAGCGGCCCTCGCTCGCGACGAGGAGCTCGCGGGCCAGGCCCTCGAGGCGGGCGAGCACGGCGTGCGGGTCGCTGCCCTCGAGGTGCTCGGGCACCACCCGCTCGGCGAGCACGGCACCGCTGAGGTCCACGAGGCGCGCCCCGAGGTAGCTCGGGGAGACCTCCAGGCCGAGGCCGGCGATCGTGCCGCGGGCCGGGACGAGGGGGGTGGCAGGCCGGCCCCGACCGGCGATCTGCGGGGGCAGCTCGTCGAGCAGGCCGCCGGCGAGCAGCTCGTCGACGAGGCGGGAGACCGTCGAGCGGGTGAGGCCGCTGGCGGCGGCGATCCCGGCCCGGGACACTGGTTCGGGCGCCCCGTAGGCGAGCATGGTGACCACGGAGAGGTTCTGGTCCCGCAGCGAGGCCTGACCCACCCCGGGGGTGAGCGAGCCCGGGGGGACGCTCCGCGCGTCGTCGGTGACCGTCATGCGCTGAACCTTACCGACCGCCCCTGTTTTAGTTCTATGCTTCAACAATCTCGTTCCGACTCACGAAGAGGTGGCGCCATGACTCCCCCGCTCGCCGGCCGGCTCGTCGCCGGGATCGACAGCTCGACCCAGTCCTGCAAGGTCGTCGTCCGCGAGGCCCACACCGGACGGCTCGTGCGCTCCGGGCAGGCCCGCCACCCCGACGGCACGGAGGTCGACCCCGAGGCCTGGTGGCACGCCCTGCAGGAGGCCCTCGCCCAGGCCGGGGGGCTGGACGACGTCGACGCCGTCGCCGTGGGCGGGCAGCAGCACGGGATGGTCGTGCTCGACGCGGACGGCGCCGTCATCCGCCCCGCCCTGCTGTGGAACGACACCCGCTCCGCGCAGGCCGCCGCCGACCTCGTGAGCGAGCTCGGGGAGGGGGACGTCGACGCCGGACGCCGCGCGTGGGTGGAGGCCATCGGCTCGGTCCCGGTCGCCTCCCTCACGGTGACGAAGCTGCGCTGGCTCGCCCAGCACGAGCCCGAGAACGCCGCCCGGGTGGCCGCCGTCGCCCTCCCCCACGACTGGCTGACCTGGCGCCTCCTCGGCACCGGCGCGCTCGAGGACCTCGCCACCGACCGCTCCGACGCCTCCGGCACCGGGTACTTCGACCCGGCCGGCAACACCTACCGGCGCGACCTGCTCGACCTGGCCCTGGGCCGCGAGACCGACCTCATCCTCCCGCGCGTCCTCGGACCGGCGACGGCGGCCGGTCAGGTGGGCGGCACCGGCGCGCTCCTCGGCCCCGGCGCCGGGGACAACGCGACCGCCGCGCTCGGCACCGGCATGGGGCCGGGCGACGTGACGATCTCCCTGGGCACCTCGGGCGTCGTCTCCGCCGTCGCCGCTGACCCGGTCCGCGACCCGAGCGGGCTCGTCACCGGCTTCGCCGACGCGACTGGCAACTTCCTGCCGATGGCGACGACGCTCAACGCCTCCCGCGTCCTGGACGCCACCGCCGGGCTGCTCGGGGTCGACCACGCCGGGCTCAGCGAGCTGGCCCTGGCCGCGGAGCCGGGCTCCGGGGGCCTGGTCCACGTGCCGTACCTCGACGGCGAGCGCACCCCGAACCTCCCCACGGCCACCGGCTCCCTGCACGGGATGACCCGGGCGTCGATGACCCGCGAGAACCTCGCCCGCGCCGCTGTCGAGGGCATGCTCTGCCACCTCGCCGAGGGGATGGCCGCGGTGCAGGCGCAGGGCGTCAACGTGCGGCGCATCAGCCTCATCGGCGGTGCCGCCCGCTCCGAGGCGGTCCAGCGCATCGCCCCCGCCGTGCTGGGCCAGGACGTCGAGCTGCCCGAGCCCGGGGAGTACGTCGCCGACGGCGCGGCGCGCCAGGCCGCCTGGGTGCTCTCCGGCGCCGACGAGCCGCCGGTGTGGGAGCGCGAGGGCACGCGCGTGCTCTCCGCCGAGCCGACCCCGCAGGTGCTCGAGGCCTACCGCGCCGAGTCTGCCCGCGCCGTCGAGCGCTTCACCGCCTGACCACCACCCGCACAGCGCCGAGAGCCGGACTTCTCCTGGAGAATCCGGCTCTCGGCGGTGAGGGGCAGTGTCAGTCGAAGACGGGGCCCTGGGTGCGGGTGCGCTTGATCTCGAAGAAGCCCGGGATCCCGGCGACGAGCACGCAGCCGTCCCACAGCCGGCCCGCCTCCTCGCCCTTGGGCGCGGGGGTGACGACGGGCCCGAAGAAGGCCGTGTCGTTGAAGGCCACCACCGGGGTGCCGACGTCCTCGCCCACCTTGGTGATGCCCTCCCGGTGGGAGGCGCGCAGGGAGTCGTCGAGCTCGTCGGAGGTCGTGTAGCGCACGAGCTCCTCGGGCAGGCCGACCTCGGCGAGCGCCTCGGTGAAGACCGAGACGTCCCCGGTGTCCCGGCCGCCGGGGTGGTAGCGGGTGCCGAGCGCGTCGTACAGCGGCTTGACGACGTCCTCGCCGTGCAGCTCGCGGGCGGCGTTGACCAGGCGGGCCGGGCCCCAGGCCTTGCGCATCGACTCCTGGTACGCGGGCGGCAGGTCCCGGCCCTCGTTGAGCACCGCCAGCGACATGATGTGCCAGCGCGTGGTCACCGGGCGGACCTTCTCCACCTCCCCCATCCAGCGCGAGGTCATCCACGCCCACGGGCAGATGGGGTCGAACCAGAAGTCGGCGACATCCTTGACGTCATCGGCCATGTACGTCCTCCTTGAGTGCTTCGGCGGCGCTGCTGCGCCCGCCGAGCCAGCCTAGGCCGGGACCGGCCCGGGCACCCGGCGGTATCCGCGTGTGCTGGCGCCGAGCGGCGTGGCAGGATCGAGGAGGCCCACCGGCCGCCGCCCAGCGAGAAGGAGCAGACCGTGCCCGGAGAGAACCTCACCCGCCAGGAGGCCGCCGAGCGCGCCGCGCTCGTCGCCGTCGAGAGCTACGATGTCGACCTCGACCTCACCCGCGGCGCCCGGGTCTTCGCCTCCCGCACGACGATCATCTTCACCGCCGAGCCCGGCGCGAGCACCTTCGTCGACCTCCTCGCCGACGCCGTCCACGAGATCCGCCTCAACGGCAGCCACGTGGACCCCCGGGCGTGGGACGGCGCGCGCATCTCCGTCGACGGCCTCGCCGAGCGCAACGAGCTCGTCGTCGTCGCCGACGCCCGGTACATGAACACCGGCGAGGGTCTGCACCGCTTCGTCGACCCGGTCGACGGCGAGGTCTACCTCTACAGCCAGTTCGAGGTCGCCGACTCCCGCCGCGTCTTCGCCGTCTTCGAGCAGCCCGACCTCAAGGCGAGCTTCCGCTTCAGCGTCCGGGCGCCGCGGCACTGGACCGTCGTGTCCAACTCCCCCACCCCCGAGCCGCAGGTCGTGGACGGCGACGACGCCGCCGCCGTCTGGCACTTCGCGCCCACCCCGCGCATCTCGAGCTACATCACGGCGATCGTCGCCGGGCCCTACCACCGGGTGACGGGCGAGCTGACGAGCAGCGACGGGCGCACCATCCCCCTGGGCGTCTTCGCCCGCGCCTCCCTCGCCGAGCACCTCGACGCCGAGAACGTCATGGACATCACCCGAGCGGGCTTCGCCTTCTTCGAGCAGGCCTTCGGCCGCCCCTACCCCTTCGAGAAGTACGACCAGCTCTTCGTCCCGGAGTTCAACGCGGGCGCGATGGAGAACGCCGGCGCGGTCACCTTCCTCGAGAACTACGTCTTCCGCTCCAAGGTGCCCGAGGCGACGGTCGAGCGCCGCGTCGTCACGATCCTCCACGAGCTCGCCCACATGTGGTTCGGCGACCTCGTCACCATGCGCTGGTGGAACGACCTCTGGCTCAACGAGTCCTTCGCCGAGTACATGTCCACCCTCGCCACCGCCGAGGCCACCGACTGGCGCGACGCCTGGACCACCTTCTCCTCCCTCGAGAAGTCCTGGGCCTACCGCCAGGACCAGCTGCCCTCGACCCACCCGATCGTCGCGGAGATCAACGACCTCGAGGACGTCGAGGTCAACTTCGACGGCATCACCTACGCCAAGGGCGCCTCCGTCCTCAAGCAGCTCGTCGCGTGGGTGGGCCAGGACGCCTTCCTCGCCGGTGTACGGGCGTACTTCGCCAAGCACGAGTGGGGCAACACCGAGCTGCGCGACCTCCTCACCGAGCTCGAGGCCACGAGCGGGCGCGACCTGTCCGCGTGGTCGCGGGTGTGGCTCGAGCAGGCGGGCGTCACGCTCCTGCGCCCCGAGATCGGCACCGACGACGACGGCGTCATCACCTCCTTCGCCCTCACCCAGGAGGCCCCGGACGAGCACCCCGTGCTGCGCCCGCACCGTCTCGTCGTCGGCGGCTACGACGTCGTCGAGGACGACGGCGGCACGCGCCTGGAGCGGGTGCTGCGGGTGGAGACGGACGTCGACGGCGCGCGCACCGAGATCCCCGAGCTCGTCGGCCGCCCGCGGCCCGACCTCCTCCTCGTCAACGACGAGGACCTCGCCTACGCCAAGGTGCGCCTGGACGAGGAGTCGCTGCGCACCGCCGTCGCCCACCTCGCCGGCTTCACCGAGTCCCTGCCGCGCTCGCTCGTGTGGGCGGCGGCCTGGGACATGACCCGCGACGGCGAGCTGCCGGCCCGCGAGTACCTCGAGCTGGTGCTGGCGAACATCGGCGCCGAGACCGACTCCACCGTGCTGCTCGTCCTCCTGCGCCAGCTCAGCCTCACGCTGCGTGCCTACACCGCCCCGGAGAGCCGCGCCGAGCTGACCCCGCGGGTGGTCGACCGGCTGTGGGAGCTCGCCGAGGGGGCCGCCGCCGGCTCCGACGCCCAGCTGCAGCTCGTGCGCGCCTTCGCCGACGAGGCCGCGACCGACGCCCAGCTCGACGTCGTCGCCGGCCTGCTCGACGGCAGCCGCGTGCTCGAGGGCCTGGCGGTGGACACCGACCTGCGGTGGAAGCTCCTCACCGCGCTGGCCGCCGGCGGCCGCGCCGGGGAGGCGGAGATCGCGGCGGAGGCGCGCCGGGACGACACCGCGGCCGGGCGGCAGGCCGCCGCCCGCGCCGGGGCGATCATCCCGACGGGCGAGGCCAAGGAGCGGGTGTGGGCGTCGGTCGTCGAGGCCGACGAGCTGCCCAACGCGCTGCAGGACGCCGTCATCGACGGCTTCACCGACGTCCACGACCGCTCACTGCTCGTCCCCTTCGTCGACCGCTACTTCGACGCCCTCGAGCGGGTGTGGCGCGAGCGGACGAACGAGATGGCGCAGAACATCGTCACCGGGCTCTACCCCTTCGCGCTGGCCGGCCTCGCCGACAAGCACGGGGTGGACGTCCTGGCCCGCACCGACGAGTGGCTCGCTGCGCACGCCGACGCGCCCGCGGCGCTGCGCCGCCTGGTGAGCGAGGACCGCGACGCCGTGCGCCGGGCGCTGGCCGCCCAGCAGACCGACCGCGCCGCGCTCCGGTGACCACGGTCCTGCCCGAGCTGCTCGCCCCGCGCCGCACGGTCGGGCGGCGCGAGTTCGACTTCTCGCGGCAGGTCGCGGTCATGGCCGTCGTCAACCGCACCCCGGACTCCTTCTGGGACCGGGGCGCGACCTTCGCCCTGGACGCCGCCGTCGCGGCGGCCCTCGCGGCCGTCGACGACGGCGCCGACTGGGTAGACGTCGGCGGCGTCCCCTTCTCGCCGGACACCCCGCCCGTCGCGGTGGCCGAGGAGATCGACCGGGTGGTGCCGATCGTCGCGGAGCTGGCCGCCCGCAGCGATGTCGTCATCTCCGTGGACACGGCGCGGGCGGAGGTCGCGGCGGCGGCGCTCGAGGCGGGCGCCAGCGTCGTCAACGACACGAACGGGGCACGGGCCCCCGCGATGGTGGAGCTGCTGAGCGAGGGGCGCGCCGCCGTCGTCGTCACGCACTCGGTGGCCGCCCCGCACGAGCACCTGCCGCGCCCGCGCTACGGGGACGTCGTGGCGGAGGTGACGGGATTCCTGCGGGAGCGGGTGGACGCGCTGGTGGCGGCCGGGGTGCCGACCGAGCGGCTGTTCGTCGACCCTGGACCGGACCTCAACAAGAACACCCTGCACACCCTCGAGCTCCTGCGGCGGCTGCCGGAGGTGGTGGCGATCGGGCTGCCGGTCCTCGCCGCGGTGTCGAACAAGGACTTCGTCGGGGAGACGCTGGGCCGCAGGCCGGCCGAGCGGTTGCCCGGCTCGCTGGCCGCGACCACCCTCGCGGTCGCGGCCGGAGCCCGGGTGGTGCGCACCCACCAGGTCGCGCCGACGGTCGACGCGGTCCGGATGACCGAGGCGGTCCTCGGCCTGCGCCCACCCGCCCACCTGCGCCACAACATGTAGCACGATGATGGCCACCCAGGACGAATTCCTCACCGCCTACGGTCGCGCGGACCGCAGCCGCCGGTGGGTGCGCGGGAACGTCGTCGCGAGCCTCGACGGCGCGGCGACCCACGACGGTGTCGCCGGCCCGCTCGGTGACGCCGAGGACCAGCTGCTGCTCCGCACCCTGCGGCAGCTGGCGGACGTCGTCGTCGTGGGGGCGGGGACGGTGCGGGTCGAGGGCTACGGCGGGCTCGGCCTCGACGACGCCGCTGTCACCTGGCGCCGCGACCGCGGGATCCCTGATCTCCCGCGGCTGGCGATCGTCTCCTCGGCACTCGCCCTGGAGCCCGACGCCGAGGTCTTCCGCGCCCCGGGCCCGCGGCCCCTGCTCCTCACCCACGGCGACGCCCCGCCCGCACGGCGTACCGCGCTGGAGGAGGTCGCCGAGATCGTGGACTGCGGCGAGCACCGGGTGGAGCCGGCCCGCCTGGTCGCCGCGCTCGAGGAGCGGGGCATGCACCAGATCCTCACCGAGGGCGGCCCGCGCCTGCTCGGCACCCTCGTCGAGGCCGACGTGCTCGACGAGCTGTGCCTCAGCCTCTCGCCCCTCCTCGAGGCGGGGACGGCACCGCGGATCGCCGTCAGTGGCCGTGCCGTCAGCCGCCGCATGCGGCTCGGCCACGTCCTCCACGGTGAGGAGATGCTCTTCCTGCGCTACGAGCGCCGTCGCTAGGGCCACCGCTCCGGCCGCCCAGGCCGCTCGAGCGCTCGGGCCGCTCGGGCGCTCGGGCCGCTCGGGCGCTCGGGCCGCTCAGGCCGCTCAGGCCGCTCAGGCCGCTCGGGAGAAGGTGCGTTGCGAGCGCCTGTCGGCCCACCGGGAGCGATGTCGCGCCGGGCGGGCGCTGCTCCCGCTCACCGGGAACCGTCCCGCTCCGCAGCATCCGTGCTCGTTCGGACGAGCACCGCTCCCGATTCTCGGGAGTCACACCCGCTGAGCAACCACGGTTCCTGCTCGGCAACCGCCGCTCGCGCTGAGCCGACGCGATCCCGCCTGGCCGACCATGTGTCGCGGTCTTCCACCACCAGTCCTGCTCGGCCGACAGGGCTTCGCAGTGCACTCCTCCTCGCACGCGTCCGGCGGCAGCGCTCCGGGCGCAAGTGGCGCGGACGGAGCGAGTAGCCAGCCGAGGGCCCAGGTGGCTCCGGCACGAGGGACGTGGCAGGAGGGCCTCGTACGGGGGGAGCCCGGTGAGGGCGGGCGCCTCCCGCGCTGGTCAGGAGACGAGGGCGGTGAGGTCGGGAACAGCCGCGTCGGCGCCCGCGGCGAGCAGCGCGTCGGCGTCCAGGCTCGTCGTCACGCCGACGACGATGCCCACACCCGCGGTCCGTGCGGAGGTCGTGCCGGCGACCGAGTCCTCGGCCGCGAGACAGTCGCCGGGCGAGACGCCGAGCCGCTCGGAACCGAGCAGGAACGGGTCGGGCGCGGGCTTGCCCACCGGGGTGTCCTCGGCGGTGACGAGACGGACCCCGAGCTCGGCGACGCCGAGCAGCTCGAGCGCCTCCTCGGCCCACGTGCGGAAGGCCGAGGTGACCAGCGAGACCGGCACCCCCTGCTCGCGCCAGGCACGGATCGCCTCCGCGGCGCCCGCCACCGGCGTGGGCGGGTGCGCGACGGGGTCGGTCATCGCGATGACCGCCTCGGTCAGCACGCCTGGGTCCTCCCCCGCCCACGGTCCGTCGATCGAGGCGAAGGACTCGCGCCCGCGTCGGCCCATGAACAGGCGCACGACCTCGTCGGGCACCTCCCAGCCGCGGGAGGCGAAGTAGGCGGCAAAGGCCGCCCGCTGCATGGGCTCGGAGTCGACGAGCGTGCCGTCGAGGTCGAGCAGGACGGCGGCCCCGGGCCGGCGGAGGAACTCGCCGACCCGGAGCCGCAGGTCCTCGGAAGGGGTCACTCCCACACGAACAGCTCGTCGCCCGCGGCGACCTCGGCGCCCGGCTCGACGGCCACCGCGAGCGCCTCCTGCTTGCCCTCGAGGGCGACGACGGGGCTCACCGGCGAGCGACCACCGGCTCGGACCTCGGCCGGGTTCCAGCTGACCAGCCGCTGCCCGGCGGTGACGGTGTCCTTCTCCTGGGCGTGCAGGGTGAAGCCGCGCCCCTCGAGCTGGACGGTGTCCAGGCCGAGGTGGACGAGCACCCCGCGGCCCTCCTCGGTGACGAGGACGAAGGCGTGCGCGTGGAGCTTGGCGACGGTGCCGTCGACGGGGGCGACGACGTGCACCTCCCCCTCGCCGTCGGGCTCGATGGCGACGCCGGGGCCGACGATCGAACCCGCGAAGACGGGGTCCGGGACGTCGGCCATCGCGACGACCGTGCCGCTGACGGGTGCGAGGACCCGCAGGCTCACCGAAGGTCCTCGATGTCCTCGACGATGTTGTCCGCCTCGGGGCCGACGACGACCTGCACGGCCGTGCCCTGCTGGACCACGCCGAAGGCGCCGGCGGCGCGCAGCGCGGCCTCGTCGACCTTGCTCGAGTCCTCGACCTCGACACGGATACGGGTGATGCACGCCTCGAGGTCGACGATGTTCTCGTCGCCGCCGAGGGCCGCGAGGATGGACTCTGCCTTGCTCATGTTCTGCTCCTCATCCACGGCCGCGGCCGTTGGTCGGTGACGGACGGCGCCGTCTCGTACCGAAACCTTAACTGGTCCAGACGTCTTCGGCGTGACGGGTCTAGGCGTCGTCGGCGCGTCGCCACGTCTCGTCGCTCAGCTCGCTGAGCAGCGTGTCGAGCTCGGGCCCGACGACGACCTGGACGACCTTGCCGCGCTGCACCGTCCCGTGTGCACCCGCCGCCCGGATGGCGACGGCGTCGACCCGCGCCGGGTCCTCGACCTCGACGCGCAGCCGGGTCACGCAGGGCTCGATCTCGCGGATGTTGTCGACGCCGCCGAGTCCGGCCAGGATCGCGTGGATGTCCTTCACGCCAGACCCTCCTCACGAGTGGGGTGGTGACCGGCCGCCGTCGGCTCGAGACGACGGCGCGAGGGCACCAGGGTCGGTCCGGGGGCGCTCACCGGCACCCACAGCGAGTATCGGTCAGCACGGTAGATCGAGGTGGCGTAGTCGACGGCGAGGTCCCCGCTGAAGGTCCGGCGGCGGATCTGCAGCCCCGCCGTCGCCGCCGGCAGGTCGAGGTGCCCGGCCACCTCCGACTCGAGCAGGACGGCCTCGATGACGTCCTCGCCCCAGGTGGGCCCCAGCCCCCGGGCAGTCAGGGCGTCGTAGACGCTGGGAGCGGGCTCCTCGTCGAGGAGGTCAGGGACGAGGGTCGCCGGCAGCCAGTTCTCCTCGACCGCCATCGGCAGCCCGTCCGCCAGGCGCAGGCGCCGCAGGTAGTGCACCTCGGCCTCCGGGGGCAGGTCGAGCGCGTCGGCCACGTGGGGCGGTGCCGCCACGCGCTCGGCGGCCAGCACCCGCAGCGAGGGCTCCATCCCGCGGCGGCGCATCTCCTCGGGGAAGGAGACGAGGCGCAGCTGCAGGTCGACCTTGGGCTGGGCCACGAAGGTGCCGCGGCCCTGCACCCGCTCGAGCAGGCCCTCGACGACGAGCGCGTCGACCGCCTGGCGCACCGTCATGCGGGACACGCCGAACTGCTCGCACAGCTCGCGCTCGGAGGGGATGGCTTGCCCGACGCCCAGACCGTCGTCGATGAGGCCGCGCAGGTGGTCACGCACGGTGAGGTACTTCAAGGCTCGACCCTCCCGTCACCGGACCGTGACCGACGGACCCGGGGCCACGCCCGGGTGATGCTTGACACGCACGATCATATGGCGGTCTAGTATGCGCAACTGGTCCAGACATCCTGCACAGGATGTTCACACCAGCTTCCCCGTCCGGTCCTTCCCCGGCCGGACCACCCCGCGACGGTCCTCCACCGCCGCCCTCGACGAGGAGCCTGACGTGACTGCTGCCACCGCCGGCGCCGGCTCGGCCCCGGCCAAGAAGGAACGGAAGCCGATCCCCGGCTTCGCCCAGCTCCAGCGTGTGGGTCGCTCCCTCATGCTGCCCATCGCCTCCCTGCCCGCCGCGGGCATCCTGCTGCGCCTCGGCCAGAGCGACATGCTCGGTGCCGACGGTGTCGCGGGCTGGTCCGGCATGGGCTGGGTCCAGCCGGTGGCTGACGTCTTCGCCGCTGCCGGTGGGGCGCTCATGGACAACCTGGCGCTGCTGTTCGCGGTCGGTGTCGCCGTCGGCTTCGCCCGCAAGTCGGACGGCTCCACCGCCCTGGCAGCCGTCATCGGCTACCTCGTGCTCACCAACGTCCTCGGTGTGCTGGCCCCGATGAACGCCCCGTGGGGCGGGACCTTCGGCGTCGAGGCCGACAGCGGAACCATCGCCGCAGACAGCGGCGAGCCGATCCTCACGTACACGATCAACTACGGCGTCCTCGGCGGCATCGTCATCGGCATCGTGGCCGCCCTCCTCTACCAGCGGTACTACCGGATCAAGCTGCCCCCGTACCTCGCGTTCTTCGGCGGCCGCCGCTTCGTCCCGATCATCACGGCCTTCACGTCCGTCATCGTCGCGGTCGTGTTCGCCTTCATCTACCCCCTGTTCGACACCGTCATCACGGGCTTCGGTGACTGGGTGACCAACCCGGGCAACTCGGTGCTCGGCGGCTTCGTCTTCGGCACGGTCAACCGCCTGCTCATCCCCTTCGGGCTGCACCACCTGCTCAACAACCTGCCCTGGTTCCAGTTCGGCGAGTACGTCAACCCCGAGACCGACCAGGTGGCGAACGGCGACATCTTCCGCTTCCTCGCGGGCGACCCGACCGCCGGCATCTTCATGACCGGCTTCTTCCCGATCATGATGTTCGCGCTGCCGGCCGCGGCCCTGGCGATCTGGCACACCGCCAAGCCCTCCCGCCGCAAGGTCACCGGCGGCATCATGGTCTCGGTCGCCCTGACGGCGTTCCTCACCGGTATCACCGAGCCGCTCGAGTTCGCCTTCGCCTACGTCGCGTTCCCGCTGTACGTCGTCCACGCGGTGCTCACCGGAACGTCGCTGGCACTCGTCAACGCCCTCGACATCCGCAGCGGCTTCACGTTCTCCGCCGGCGCGATCGACTACCTGCTCAACTTCCGCATCGCCGAGCAGCCGCTGATGATCATCGTCATCGGCCTCGTCTACGCGGTCATCTACTACTTCCTCTTCCGCTTCATCATCAAGAAGTTCAACCTCAAGACCCCCGGTCGCGAGGACGACACCGTGGACGGTGCTCCGGCCCCGTCGGTCTTCGACGAGGCGCAGGAGGCGGCCGCCGTCTCCACCGGCAAGCGTGCCGCCGAGGAGGAGGCCGCGGGCGACGCCGGCAGGCGCAAGCGCTAGCACTCCCCCGCTCACGCGCACGAGAGCCGGATTCCTCCACGGAGGAATCCGGCTCTCGGCGTATGCGGGAGGGGGTGGGTTTACCGGTTGAGGGACTCCTCCACGACCTCCACCAGGGAGCGCAGGCGGGCGATGCCGGGCAGGTCCTCGACGAGAACGACGTTCTCCGAGCCGTCGGCCAGCGGCAGTTTCCAGTTGGGGTACTCGGTGTCCGTGCCTGGCTGGTTCTGCGCCCGCCGCTCCCCCACGGCGTCGACGAGCGCCACCCCGACCAGCCGCGAGGGCGTGCGCGCGACGTAGGCGTGCAGCGCCTCGACGAGCTGCCGCTCGGTGGGGCTGTCGGGCAGCAGGCCGTACTCCCGCAGCCGGGCGACCATCCGCTCGCGCTCGCGCCGGGCCTCGGCGCGGACGACCGGCGCCGGGTCGGCCAGCAGGCCCAGCCGCTCGCGCAGGTCGACGTGCTCCTCGGCGAGGTAGCCCGCCGTCGGGGGCAGGTCGTGGGTGTTGACGGTGGCGAGCACGAGCTCGCGGTACTCCTCGGGGCGGAGGGGGCCGCCGTCGTCGTCCTTCTCGAACCACAGCACGGAGGTGCCGAGGACTCCGCGGGAGGCGAGGTAGTCGCGCACCCAGGGCTCGACGGTGCCGAGGTCCTCGCCGATGACGACGGCGCCCACGCGCTGCGCCTCGAGGAGGAGGACACCGACCATCGCCTCGTGGTCGTAACGCACGTAGGTGCCCTCGTCGGCGCCGTGGCCGTCGGGGATCCACCACAGGCGGAACAGGCCGAGGATGTGGTCCATGCGCAGCGCGCCGGCGTGGCGGAGCACGGTGCGGAGCATGTCGCGGAAGGGCGCGTAGCCGGCCCGGGCGAGCGCGTCGGGGCGCATGGGCGGCTGGGACCAGTTCTGGCCCTGCTGGTTGTACATGTCCGGCGGCGCGCCGACCCCGATGCCGCGGGCAAGGACGTCGCCCATGCTCCACGCGTCCGCGCCGCTGGGGTGCACGCCGACGGCGAGGTCGTGCATGATCCCCATCGCCATGCCCGACTCACGGGCGGTGCGCTGGGCGTCGGCGAGCTGGGTGTCGGCGACCCACTGGAGCCACACGTAGTAGTCGACGCGCTCGGCCAGCTCCACGCGGGCGCGGTAGACGGCCGGGGAGGACACGTCGTTCAGCTCGGCGGGCCACTCCTGCCCCTCGTACCGCTCCGCGAGGGCGCACCACAGCGCGAAGTCCTCCAGGCCCTGCCCCTCCTCGGCACGGAAGGTATCGAGCTGCCGCTGGCGGGCCGGGGAGCGGCCGGCCTTGTGGATGACCTCGAGCGCCTGGCGCTTGGCCGCCCACGCGGCGTCCCGGTCGATGGGGCTGGGGTCGGTGGCTGCGCCGCGGACCTCCTCGGCGGCCCACTCGACGAGGGCGCGCTGCGGCCCCGGCAGGTAGGCGCACTCGCGGATGTCCTCGGGCCGGATGTACAGCGGGTTGTGGAAGCGGCGGGTGACCGGCAGGTAGGGCGAGGGCGTCATCGGGCCCACCGGCTCGGCGGCGTGCAGCGGGTTGATGAGGAGGAAGTCGGCGCCCTGCTCCCCGAAGAAGCTGCCGAGCTCCGCGAGGTCCGCGAGGTCACCCACGCCCCACGAGGTGCGCGAGCGCACCGAGTACAGCTGGGCCATGACGCCCCACGCCCGCTCGGGCACGGCGGCCGGCGCCGCGAGGACGTCGGGGGTGACGGCCAGCGTGCAGCGGGCGGCCTCCTCCCCCTCGACGACGGCGACGAGCTCGTGCCAGCCGAGCGGCAGGTCGGCGGGCAGCCCGAAGGTCGCCCGGCCGGTGCGCACGCCGTCGACGTCGCGGGGGTCGGTCCACACGGGCAGCTGCTCGAGCCGGCGCTCACCGCCGTCCTCGAGGGCCACGTGCAGGGCGACGGCGCTGCCGTCGGGCAGGTGGACGGCCACCTGGTCCTCGCGGCCGCGCCGCACGACGAGGCTGGGCGGCAGGACCGAGCGCCACGGGGCGAGCTCGGCGTCCGCGAGCGCCTGGGCGACCTCCTCCTCCGTCTCGACGACGACGCCGAGCGCGGCGAGCACCGCACGGATCGTGCTCGCCGGGACCACCCGGTGGTTGCCGGTGTAGTCCCAGAAGTCGGTGGCCACGCCGTGCGCCGCCGCGAGCCGTTGGAGCGTCTCGCTCGGCAGCCCGCTGGCCTGCCCGGACGACGGTGTGGTGTTCACGTGCTCAGCTGCTCCTCGGCTCGTGCGTCATGGCTGCCTGGCAGCCGGGTCTCCGCGTGATCTTGCCAGACCGGCCGGGCCTGGGCGCGGGCGCGGGCGTGCCACCACGGGCGGCGCGGGCGGTAGGGTCGAGGCGCAGCGGCCGAGCGTCGCTGGCCAGGGCGCACAATAGGCACAGCATGGCACCACGTGACGGGAGCACCCACTTGAGCACTGAGCACGTACACCGCACCCAGGTCCGCGGCATCGGCGTGAGCCCCGGACGCGCCGTCGGCCCCGTGGCTCAGCTCGCCGGGGCCGTCCCCGCCCCCTCCCCGCACGAGCGGCTCACCGACGCCGACGACGTCGAGGCGGCCGCAGCCTCCGTCGCCTCCCACGCGGCCACCGTCGCCGAGGGTCTGAGCAGCGCCGCCGAGACCGCCGAGGGCGAGGCCGCCGAGATCCTCGCGACCACCGCCCAGATGGCCGCCGACCCCACGCTCGTGCAGGCCGCCCAGGCCAAGGTCCGCGAGGAGCGCAAGACTCCCGCACTGGCCGTGTGGGAGGCCGCGGACGCCGTCGCCGAGCAGCTGAGCGCGCTCGGCGGGTACATGGCCGAGCGGGCCCGCGACGTGCGCGACGTGCGCGACCGCGTCGTCGCCAGCCTCCTCGGCATTCCGATGCCGGGCATCCCGCAGCGCGAGGAGCCCTTCGTCCTCGTCGCCCTCGACCTCGCCCCCGCCGACACCGCGCTGCTCGACCCGAGCAAGGTCCGCGCGATCGTCACCGCCGAGGGCGGCCCGACCTCCCACACGGCGATCCTCGCCCGGTCCCTCGGCATCCCCGCCGTCGTCGGCGCGCCGCAGGCCCTGGAGCTGCTCGAGGAGGACCGCACCGTCCTCGTCGACGGCGCCGCCGGCACCGCCGTCCTCGACCCGAGCGCCGAGGAGGTCGCCGCCGCCGAGGCGCTGTCCGCGCAGGTGCGCAGCTTCGACGGCGAGGGCCGCACGAGCGACGGGCACCACGTCCAGCTCCTCGCGAACGTCGGCGAGCCGGCCGGTGCCGCCAAGGCCGCCGAGGCCGGCGCCGAGGGTGTGGGCCTGTTCCGCACCGAGTTCTGCTTCCTCGACCGCGCCGAGGAGCCGAGCGTCGCGGAGCAGGTCAAGGCCTACCGCACGGTGCTCGCCGCGTTCCCCGGCAAGAAGGTCGTCGTGCGCACCCTCGACGCCGGCGCCGACAAGCCGATGCCCTTCCTCACCGACACCGCCGAGCCGAACCCGGCCCTGGGCGTGCGGGGCCTGCGCACCTCGTGGCGCAACCCCCGGATCCTGGACAACCAGCTGACCGCGATCGCCGAGGCGGCCGCCGCCGAGAGCGCCGACGTGTGGGTCATGGCCCCGATGATCGCGACCGTCGACGAGACCGAGGAGTTCGTCGCCGCCTGCGCCAAGCACGGCCTCTCGACGGCCGGCGTCATGGTCGAGGTGCCCAGCGCCGCCCTCATGTCCGGGCCGATCCTCGCCCGGGCGGCCTTCGCGTCCATCGGCACCAACGACCTCACCCAGTACACGATGGCCGCCGACCGCCTCCTCGGCTCCCTCGCCTCGCTGTCGGACGCCTTCCACCCGGCCGTGCTGCGGATGGTCGAGGAGACCTGCCGCGGCGGCGCGCAGCAGAGCCGGCCCGTGGGCGTGTGCGGTGAGGCGGCCGCGGACCCGGCCACCGCCGTCGTCCTCGTCGGCCTGGGCGTGTCCTCGCTGTCGATGTCCCCGCGCTCGCTCGCGGACGTCGCGGCCGTGCTCGCCTCCGTCACGCTGCAGCGCTGCCAGGAGATCGCCCAGCTCGCCCTCGGTGCGGAGTCCGCCGAGCAGGCCCGGGCCCTCGTGCGCGGTCAGCTCCCGGTCCTCGACGAGCTCGGCCTGTGACCTCCTCCCCCGACCAGGTCACCGCCTACCAGGCGCTCGGTGGCCGGGCGACCTTCGAGCGCCTCGTGCGCCGCTTCTACGAGGGCGTGCGCACCGACGACGTCCTCGCCCCGATGTACCCCGAGGAGGACATGGAGGGTGCCGTCGAGCGCCTGACGATGTTCCTCGAGCAGTACTGGGGCGGCCCGACGACCTACTCCGAGACCCGCGGCCACCCGCGGCTGCGGATGCGGCACGCGGGCTACGCCGTCACGCCGCTGGCCCGTGACCGGTGGCTGCAGCACATGCGCGACGGCGTCGACGAGCTCGGCCTGCCCGAGGACCTCGAGACGATGCTGTGGACCTACCTCGAGCGGGCCGCGTTCTCGCTCGTCAACACGATGGAGGCGCCGTGACGGTTCCCGACACCGGTGAGCAGAGCGAGGCACTGGCCTCTGTCCTCGAGCTGCTGCGACTGGAGCGCACAGGCCACGACACGTGCACGGGCGGCTCGCTCGAGCACCTGAGCGGCCGCGTGTACGGCGGGCAGGTCCTCGCCCAGTCGATCATCGCGGCGGCGCAGACCGTGGCCGACGCCGGCCTGCCGGCCGAGCGCCTGCCCCACTCCGTGCACGGCTACTTCCTGCGCCCGGGCAAGCTCGACCGGCCCATCACCTTCGAGGTCGAGCGCATGCGCGACGGCGGCTCCTTCAGCGCCCGTCGCACCCACGCGATCCAGGACGGCGAGCCGATCCTCTCGATGATCACCTCCTTCCAGGAGAAGCAGCCGGGCCTCGAGCACGCCGAGGAGCCGCCCGAGGTGCCCGGCCCGGAGGGCCTGGAGAGCTCGGCGGACCTCTTCTCCCGCTACGACCACCCGGCCGCGAAGTTCTACGCCCGCACCGGTGCCTTCGACATCCGGCACGTCGAGGGCTCGATCTACGTGCCGCGCGGCCGGTCCCCGCTGAGCCGCCAGGCGCTGTGGATGCGCTCCCGGGGCGCGGTCGAGGCCGACCAGCTCACCCACCGCGCGCTGCTCGCCTACGCCTGCGACCAGGTGATGCTCGAGCCGGTGCTGCGCCGCCACGAGCTCGTGTGGACCTCCCCCGGCCTCTCGGTCGCCAGCCTCGACCACGCGATGTGGTGGCACCGCGACGTGCGGGTGGACGA
Source organism: Georgenia phoenicis (assembly GCF_047302425.1). Taxonomy (NCBI): domain Bacteria; kingdom Bacillati; phylum Actinomycetota; class Actinomycetes; order Allobogoriellales; family Allobogoriellaceae; genus Georgenia; species Georgenia phoenicis. The sequence goes on from NZ_CP154855.1 coordinate 3,056,587, forward strand.
GTGGCTGCTCTACGTCCAGGACGCCCCCAGCGCCCAGGGCGGGCGCGGGCTCGGCATCGGGAAGGTCTACAACCGCGCCGGTGCGCTCGTCGCCACCCTCGCGCAGGAGGGCATGATCCGGGTGCACGCCGGGTCTTGACGACGGTCGTAGCCTGACCCCGTCACTCGCGGTGGGGCGGGCACAGCGCGCCTCCCGTGGTCGCGACCAAGGGGGAGCTCGCCATGACCACGACCGGACCGTCCACGAGCCGTCAACGGCGCCGCGCCGCCCTCGCGGCGGCGCTGCTGCTGCCCGTCGTGGCGCTCGGCCTCCCGGCCGCCGCCCTGAACGGCCCCGCGGCGGCACCGGTCGGTGGCACGCTGGAGGCCATGTCCGAGCCCACCGCCGCGCCGCGCATCGTCCCCCGGCCCGTCTCCGTCGAGCACGACGCCGACGCCGCCCCCTTCGTCCTCGCCCCGGACGCCCGCATCGTCGCGGCCGGGGAGGCCGCCGCGGCCGGCGACTTCCTCGCGCAGGTGCTGCGCCCGTCCACCGGCTACGAGCTGCCCGTCGCGGCGGAAGGTGGTCCGAGTGCCGACATCACGCTGCGGGTCGGGCCGGAGCACGCCGTCGCCGGCTATGAGGGCTCCCCCGAGGCGTACACCCTCGTGGCCGGCGCCGACGGCGTCGTCGTCTCCGCGACGAGTGCCCAGGGCGTGTTCAACGGCGTCCAGACCCTGCGCCAGCTCCTGCCCACCTTCGTCGAGCACGACACCGTCACCTCCGGGCCGTGGACGGTGCCGGCCGTGAGCGTCCTCGACGCCCCCCGCTTCGCGTACCGCGGCATCATGCTCGACGTCGCACGCAGCTTCCAGACCGTGGACGAGGTCAAGGCCTTCATCGACTCCCTCGTCCAGCTCAAGATGAACCACCTGCACCTGCACCTCGCCGACGACCAGGGCTGGCGCATCGAGATCACCAACGAGGGCCGGGCCGCGGGCGACGACATCGACTACACGCGCCTCACCTCGGTCTCCGGGCAGACGGCGATGACGGAGCAGGGCTACCAGGGCGAGCCCGGGCGCACCGGCTTCTACACCCAGGAGGACTACGCCGAGATCGTCGCCTACGCCGCCCAGCGGCACGTCGTCGTCGTCCCGGAGATCGACACCCCGGGGCACACCCAGGCCGCGCTCCACGCGATCCCCCAGCTCAACACCGAGGGCGCCGCGCCGGAGCCGGACCCCGAGACGGGGGTCCCGCCGGCGCACGGCACCGGCGAGGTCGGCCACTCGACGCTCGACACCCGCAGCGAGGTCACCTACACCTTCCTCGAGCACGTGTGGTCCCAGATCGCCGCGCTCACCCCCGGGCCCTACCTCCACATCGGCGGCGACGAGTCCCACGTGACCGAGGAGGAGGACTACATCTACTTCATGGAGCGGATGGTCGACGTCGTCGAGGGGCTCGGGAAGGAGCCCTTCGGCTGGAACGAGCTCGCCCTCGCCGACGTCCACGAGGGCAACGTCCTGCAGATGTGGAGCGCCGGCACGGCCAGCGCCGCGATCGCCCCTCAGCGGGTCAACGAGAACGGTGCCCGGATGGTCGTCTCCGACGCCCCGCACGCCTACCTCGACCAGCGCTACGACGGCGACGACCCCGACGACCCGGACGACCCGGACGACCCGGTCTCGCCCATCGGGCTGTCGTGGGCCTGCCCCGACGACTGCACGGTCCAGCGGTACTACGAGTGGGACCCGCAGGAGCTCTTCCCGGACGTCACCCCCGAGGGCTTCCTCGGGGTCGAGGGGCCGCTGTGGTCCGAAACCGTCCGCGGCCTCGCGCAGGCGCAGTGGCTCGTGCTGCCGCGGGCCGCGGCGACCCTCGAGATCGGCTGGACGCCCCGCGAGACGCGCGACCTCGCGGACTTCCTCGACCGGCTGGCACCCCTCGGCGGACGCCTGACCCTGCAGGACCACAACCTCTACGCCACCCCGGAGGTGGCGTGGAGCGTGGACGCCGCGGGGATCGACCAGCGTCTCGAGAGCCCCGGGACGCCCGCCGCGATGACCGTCGGTGTCGCGACAGCGCCCGGCACCTCCGCGGAGGAGATCACGGCGACCGTCGACCTCGGTGACGGAAGCGGCCCGGTGCCCGCAGCGGTGGTCCCCACCCGCGCGGGCGACGACCTCACCGTCAACGGCGAGTACCTCCTCCAGGTCGAGCACGGCTTCGCCGATCCGGGCACCTACAGCGCGGTCCTCAGCGTCACCGCCCCGAACGGCACCGCGCAGGCGCCGCTCACGGTGACGGTCCTCGGGGACCCGGTGCCCCCGCCCCCGCCGGGCGAGCCGGCACCGACCGCCGTCCCGCCCGGCCCGCCGGCCCGGCCCGGTGGCGGCACGCTCCCCGCGACGGGCGTCCCGCTGGGGCTGGTGGCGCTCGGCGTCGTCGCCCTCGTCGGCACCGGCGCGGGCCTCGTGCGACGCCGCGGCCGGCACAGCTGAGCCGGCCGCCGGGCAGGGGGCGCGGCCCACCCGGTCGCGCGCCTCGGCGAGCGAGATCGGCGCACAGCTCCCAGACTGGGGCCCGTGAGGGATACCAGGTGAGGCTGCGCAAGGTCCGCGTCGACTCCCCCGGGCTGACCCGCCGTCGTGCCGGCAAGGGCTACTACTTCCTCGGCCCGGACGGGCAGCGGGTCACCGACCCCGAGGTCGTCGAGCGGTGCCGCTCCCTCGTCATCCCGCCCGCGTGGCGCGACGTGTGGATCTGCCCCGACCCCGCCGGGCACATCCAGGCCGTGGGGATCGACGACGCCGGGCGGCGCCAGTACCTCTACCACGACGTGTGGCGCGCCCGGCGCGAGCGGGCGAAGTACCGGCACGTCCTCGAGGTGGCCACCCGGCTGCCGGAGGCGCGGTCCCAGGTGGCCGAGCACCTGGCCCTGTCCCGCCTCACCCGCGAGCAGTCCCTGGCGATCGCCTTCCGCCTCCTCGACCGCGGCGCCTTCCGCATCGGCGGGGAGACCTACGCCGCCCGGCACGAGACCTACGGGCTGGCGACGCTGCGCAAGGACCACCTGCGCATCCGCGCCGACGGCACGCTGAGCTTCCAGTACACCGCCAAGTCCGGCCTGCCCCGCTCCCTCGAGCTGCACGACCCCGAGCTCACCGGCCCGCTCACCACCCTGCGCCGCCGGCGCGGCGGTGGGGTCGAGCTGCTCGCCTACCGCAACGGCAGCCGCTGGGTCGACCTGTCGACGGCCGACATCAACGCCTACCTCAAGGAGCTCCTCGGGCCCGACGCGAGCGCCAAGGACTTCCGCACGTGGCGCGGGACGGTCATGGCCGCCGTCCACCTCGCCCGGGCCGAGGACGTCTCGACCACGCGCAAGCGGCAGGCAGCGGTGCGCGAGGCGGTCAAGCGGGTCGCCGAGGACCTCGGCAACACCCCGGCGGTGAGCCGGGCCTCCTACATCGACCCGCAGGTCATCGACAGCTTCGAGCGCGGCACGACGATCCCGCCCGACGCGGCAGCACCCGGCGAGGTCGAGGTGCGCACGGGGCTGGCCCCCGCCGAGCAGGCGGTCATCGACCTCCTGTCCTGACCCCGCGAAAGCGCCGGTCCAGTGCCGGCCGCGCGCCTACGATGGCGGCACGCGCCTGTCGAGGGGAGACGACATTGGCACTGCTGCTGGCCTTTGCCTTCACGGCCGTCATCGTGGGGCTCCTCGCGGTCACGCGCCTGTTCGGGACGCGGACGGTAGCCGGCCTCACCGTCCTCTACGGCGTCCTCACCGTGGCCGCGTTCCTGCTCCTCGACACCGGCTCGGCGCCGGGGGCGAACATCGCCGGCAGCCTGGTCGCGCTCACCGTGCTGGCCGGGGGCCACGTCGCGGCACGGGTGCGGCGCGAGCGCCGGCAGTCCGCCGCCGCCCGTCAGCGCCGGGACGTCCGGGCCGCTGCCGGCTGAGCGCGGCGACGGCGGCGCAGTGAGGCCGCCAGCGCACCCGCCGCTGCGGCGACGGCGAGCGCCACGAGCCAGGGACCACCGGCCGCGGACTCGGGGACGGCGGCCCGGGCGGCTGCGGCCGTGCGCCCCTCGCCCGCCACGCCGTCGTCCCCCGGACCCGCGGACGGGGTGGGGGCCGGCGTCTCGAGCGCGTCGAGGGTGAGCACGGTGAGCGAGGCGGTCCAGCCGAGGGTGGAGACCGCGGCCGGGTTGCCGTCGGGGCCGACCTTCTCGGGGTAGGCCCCCACCTCCGTGCGGTGGGCGTCCATCCACTCGACGAGCTCCTCGGCCTTGGCCTGCTGGCCGTCGCTGGCCCACGCGAGGGCGAAGAACATCGTCTCCGGCGTCCACGTCATGTCGTCGCCCCACCGCTCGCCGGGCTGCACCCCGCCGGTGTCCTGGACGAGGACCTCCCACGTCGTGTCGAGCTCGGCGCGCACCTCCGCCGTCGCCGGGTTGAAGGGCGGGGCCAGCCACGCGACGGCGGAGTCCTTGCCGCTGCCCTCGACGACGGTGCGCTGGTAGCCGATCGAGCCGAAGGAGAGGTCGATCCCGCGCTGGAGGTGGGCGGCGGCGGCCAGCCAGCGGGCGGCGTCGTCGTCCTCGCCGGCGAGCTCGGCGACGGCGGCGGCGGAGCGCAGGCCGGCGAGCAGCGGGGCGGCGGTGCCGAGGTTGGGCGCCGGGTAGCCGCTCTCCCAGTAGTCCGGGCGGGCCGGGGGGATGCCGTTCTCGTCGAGGCTCGCGGCGGCGACGTCGGCGGCCGCCCGGACCGTCGGGTAGAGCTCGGCGACGACGGCGTCGCGCTCGGCAGCGGGCGCGACCTGGAGGTACTGCCACGTCGCCCACGGCACCCAGCCGTTGGCGTCCAGCTGCCAGGGGCGCGCGTCGGGCGGCCCGGAGCCGTCGAGCAGCGTGCGCGCCTCCCACGTGCCGTCGGGGCGCTGGGTGCGCGCGTTGTAGCGCAGGATCCGCAGCGCCTCCTCGAGGAAGCCGGCGCGGGCCAGGGCCACCGCAGTGAAGGCGGAGTCGCGGGGCCAGGAGTAGCGCCAGATGGTGTGCCAGGCTGCGGCGACGGCGCCGTTGTCCTGGACGAGCAGACGCATGTCGAGCAGCGCCCGCTCGGCCATCTCACGCTCACGCTCGGTGCGCCCGGGCACGTCCCCCGAGGAGAGCCAGGCGCGGCTCTCCTCGACCTGCGCGAGCGCCTCCGGGTGCCCGGCGGGCACGACGGCGGGCACCTCGGCGCCCGCGGGGAGGTACAGCCAGCTGCCGTCCGACAGCTCGAGCACGCTGGACCCGGGCACGTAGCGCGCACCCGCCGCCTCGAAGGCGGACAACGCGTAGGGCCGGCCGGGTGTGCCGATGAGGCCGGCGGGCTGGACGTTGAGCTGCTCCCCGCCGAGATGGCGCCAGCAGGAGTTCTGCGCGCCGCAGCCCCCAGAGCCCAGCGCGTCGTTGACGTAGAAGGCCAGGTCCCAGCCGGCGAGGCCGCGGGCGACCCCCACGCCCTGCTGCACCCAGCCGCCCCAGTGCTCGCGGTCGTAGTTCCAGCTGGGCGGTGCGCCCGGTGCGGCGGACCGGCTCCCCCACCACTCGACGGAGCCGTCGGTGCCGTGGGCCTGGAGGACGAGCGCGTACTCCTCGCCCGGCGTGACCGCGGCCCCGCCGAGGTCGAGCTCGAGCCAGCCGCTCCCGGTACCGCCGAGCTCGACCTCGGCGGCGGCGACCTCCGTGGAGGGATCGGTGACGTCGGTACGGACCGAGGCGGCGACCGTCCCGCTCGCCGAGCGGCTGACGAGCCAGGCGCCGACGGTGTGAAGCTCGTCGTCCTCGGGCACGAAGGCCTGCGCGCCGGCGTGGTCCTCACCCTGGATGGAGACGTTGGCGTGGGTGTGCTCCGGCTGGGACTCGTAGGCGGCCTGCGCGGGCACCGCGGCTCCCGCCACGGCGAGGACGGCGCTCGCCACGGCTGCGAGGAGCCTGCCTCTCATCGTCGTCCCTGATCGTCGTCCGTCACGGCCACCCTGGCCGCGCACCGGTCCACTCTACGCGCCGCCACCCGCCCCTCGTGCGCGGCCGCTCGGTCCGCCCGGGTCAGGTCACCAGCCCGTGGCGGTAGGCGTGGACGACGGCCTGCACCCGGTCGCGCAGGTCGAGCTTGGTGAGGATCCGGGACACGTAGGTCTTGACCGTCTCCGGGCTGAGCACGAGGCTCTCGGCGATCTCGGCGTTCGACATCCCCGTCGCGACGAGCCGCAGGACATCGAGCTCCCGCGGCGTGAGCGGGCCCTCCTCGGTGGCCGGCGGCCGGATGCGGTCGGCGTAGCGGCCGACCAGCCGGCGTGTCACCTCCGGGGCCAGCAGGGCCGCCCCACCCGCGACCGTCCGGATGCCGTCGAGCAGCTGCGCGGGCGGCGCGTCCTTGAGCAGGAAGCCGCTGGCCCCGGCCCGCAGCGCCTCGTAGACGTAGGCGTCGAGGTTGAAGGTCGTCACGACGAGCACCTTGACAGGCTCCGCGACCCCGGGGCCGGCCAGTCGCCGGGTGGCCTCGATGCCGTCGAGCACGGGCATCCGCACGTCCATGACGACGACGTCGGGCCGGAGCCGCCGCGCGAGGTCCACCGCGGCGCGCCCGTCGCCGCACTCCCCCACGACCTCGAGGTCGGGCTGGGCGTCGATGATCGTCGCGAAGCCGGTGCGGACGAGCGCCTGGTCGTCGCAGACGAGCACGCGCAGCGGCGCGCTCACGCGGCACCGCCCGCAGGGAGGCTGGCCCGCACGACGAACGCTCCGCCGTCGTCCGGTCCGGCGACCAGCTCGCCGCCCGCCGTCGCCACCCGCTCCCGCAGCCCGGCCAGTCCGCGGCCACCGCCCGGCGGGACCGCCTTCTTGCTGCCCACCCCGTGGGTCGCGACCTCCACGGTGAGCACGTCCGTGTCGTAACCGACGTGCACGGTGGTCCGCCGGCCGCGGGCGTGCTTGAGCGCGTTCGTCAGCGCCTCCTGGACCACGCGGTAGGCGACGGCCTCCGCGTCCCCGGCAACGGGCCGCGGCTCGCCCTCCTGCCGGTACTCCACCGGCTGCCCGGCCAGCCGTGTTCGGTCGACGAGCTCGCGCAGCTCGCCGCCCGCGGGCACCCGCTCGGCGGGCCCGGCGGCGGGATCGAGGAGGTCGAGCACCTGCCGCAGGTCGGAGATCGCGCGGCGTCCGGTGTCGGTGACGGCCGTGAGCGCCTCGTCCAGGCGGTCGGGCCGGGCGGTGAGGTACCGCGCCGCCTCGGCCTGGACCACCATCGCGGTGACGTGGTGGGTGACGACGTCGTGCAGCTCGCGGGCGAGGTGCGTGCGCTCGGTGAGGCGCGTGGTCTCCTCGACGTGGCGGCGCTGCTCGGCCTCGGCGTCGCGCGACTGCCGCAGCCACGCGCCGATCCCCCACGCGACCGCGAGCACCAGGTAGAAGACGACGAAGCTCGAGGCTTCCTCCCCCGTGCCCGGGCGGTCGAGCGCTACGGCGAGGAGCACGTAGCCGGCGGACGCGGCGACGACGACGGCGCTGCGGTGGCGTTCGAGGTGGGCACCCGCGCTCACCAGGGCGATCGGCAGGGCGATGCTCGCGACGGAGAGGTAGCCGGAGATCTGGTCGACGGCGAAGCCCAGAGCGACGAGCGCGAGGCTGACGGCGGGCCACCGCCGCCGGACCGCGAGCGGCAGGGACAGCAGCGCGACCGGCACGAGGGCGAGCGCGTCGAGCGGCCGCTCGGGCATGTCCCCGAGCCGCGTTCCCTGCCCCTGGAGGGCCTCGACCCACGGCGCCGCCGCGATGAGCACGGCGAGCGGCAGGTCACGGACCACCACGGGCAGCCGTCGCCACACGGCGGCGGCTGCCCGCGGGTCGGTCATGCCGACACCGTAGCGGTGGTGGCGGGCAGGACCGGCCGGCGGCGGGGCACGATGCGCCCCCGCCGGCGCGCGACCAGCAGGAGCACCGCCGTGACGAGCGAGCAGGCGACGACGGCCACGACGCTCCCCTCCGGCCCGAAGGCCCCGCCGGTCAGCAGCACCGGACCGGACGGCACTCCCTCGAGCAGCCCCTGCGGGGTGTCGCTGCCGGAGACCTCGGTGCCGAAGATGCCGCCCGCGGCGATGTTCCAGCCGAAGTGGAGCCCCATGGGCAGCCACAGCGTGCGCGTCAGGACGAAGGCGGCTCCGAGCATCCCACCCGCCTCGATCGCGATGGCGACGGCGCCCCAGAGGGTCGCGTTCGGGTTGACCAGGTGCATCGCACCGAAGAGCACCGCCGTCACGGCGAGGGCGACCCAGGTGCCCACCCGCTCCTCGAGCAGCCGCTGGACGATCCCGCGGAAGACCAGCTCCTCCGTGGCCACCGCCGCGGTGGTGATCCCGAGGTAGCCGAGCGCGGCGGCCGGGGCTCCCCACCCCTCGACCCGGTAGCCGCCGGCGAGGGCGATGACGCCGATGACGACGGCGAAGAGGAGGACGCCGATCCCGAGCCCCTGCCCGAAGCCCGCGACCGCACCGGCGCGGCCCAGCTCGTGCGGCGGCCGCTGCTCGGTGCGGCGCACCACCCAGCGGTAGGTGAGGAGCATGAGCAGCGCCGCCGTGACGCCGGCGGCCAGGGTGAGGAGCCAGCTCCCCTGCACCACCTGGACGGCGGCACTGCCGAGGGCGGCGACAACCACCACTGTTCCGAGCTGCTTGGCAAGACGCACGAGAAGTCCCTTCCGAGGTTCCGTCGCAGGGTGCTGCGACTGCTCGAAACGCTAGGTCTCGGGCCTCGGCCGGGTCGTCACCCCGGGGTGGACACTTGGTCGTCCCCCGCACGGGGGACAGCGAAGGTGTCCGAGGAGTCCGGCTCTCGGCGGAAGGGCGCGTGCTGCTGCGTCAGCGGGTGAGGTTGCGGCGGAAGGTCACCGGCGCCTCGACGAGCTCGGACCAGGCGGCACGCTCGTCGTCGGTGATGCGGCGCGGGCGGCCGGTGGCGCTGTCGACGAGCACGAGCGTCGTCATCGCGCGCACGGCCACACCCTCCGGGCCGGGCACCTCGTAGCAGACGTCGATACTGGCCCCGCCCATGCGGGCGAGCCACATCTCCACCTGGAGCGGCGCCGTCGTGTACTCGAGCGGCGCGAGGTATTCGATCTCCTGGTGCGCGATGAAGGTGGCGGTCTGCGCGCCGTCACCGGCGGCGAGGATCCTGCCGCCGGTGACGTCCGGGTCCTCCGGGCTCGCCCAGAACGCGGCGATGCGCGCCTCCTCCAGGAGGGTGAGCATCGCCGCGTTGTTGACGTGCCCGTAGCCGTCGATGTCCGACCAGCGGAGCTTGACGGGAACGGTCAGCCGGGCCATCAGTCGCGCGTGAGCTTGCGGTAGGTCATCCGGCTGGGACGCGCGGCGTCCGGGCCGAGACGAGCCACCTTGTTCTCCTCGTAGGCGGCGAAGTTGCCCTCGAACCAGTACCAGTTCGCCGGGTTCTCCTCGGTGCCCTCCCAGGCGAGGATGTGCGTGGCCACGCGGTCGAGGAACCACCGGTCGTGCGAGACGACGACGGCGCAGCCCGGGAACTCGAGCAGGGCGTTCTCCAGCGAGCCGAGCGTCTCGACGTCGAGGTCGTTGGTCGGCTCGTCGAGGAGCAGGAGGTTGCCGCCCTGCTTGAGGGTGAGCGCGAGGTTGAGGCGGTTGCGCTCACCGCCGGAGAGCACCCCGGCCGGCTTCTGCTGGTCGGCGCCCTTGAAGCCGAACTGGGAGACGTAGGCGCGCGAGGGGATCTCGACCTTGCCGACCTGGATGAAGTCCAGGCCGTCGGACACGACCTCCCACAGCGTCTTCTTCGGGTCCAGGCCCTCGCGGGACTGGTCGACGTAGGAGATCTTCACGGTCTCCCCGACCTTGAGGTCGCCGCCGTCGAGCGGCTCGAGGCCGACAATCGTCTTGAAGAGCGTGGTCTTGCCGACGCCGTTGGGGCCGATGACGCCGACGATGCCGTTGGGCGGCAGGGAGAAGGACAGCCCGTCGATGAGCGTGCGGTCCCCGAAGCCCTTCTCGAGGTTCTTGGCGTCGATGACGACCGAGCCCAGGCGCGGGCCCGGCGGGATCTGGATCTCCTCGAAGTCGAGCTTGCGGGTGCGCTCGGCCTCGGCGGCCATCTCCTCGTAGCGGGCCAGACGCGCCTTGGACTTGGCCTGGCGGCCCTTGGCCGAGGACCGGACCCACTCCAGCTCGTCCTTGAGGCGCTTCTGGAGCTTGGCGTCCTTCTTGCCCTGGACCTCGAGACGGGAGGCCTTCTTCTCCAGGTAGGTGGAGTAGTTGCCCTCGTATGGGTACAGGCGCCCGCGGTCGACCTCGGCGATCCACTCCGCGACGTGGTCGAGGAAGTACCGGTCGTGGGTGACGGCGATGACGGCACCGGCGTACTTCGCCAGGTGCTGCTCGAGCCAGAGGACCGACTCGGCGTCGAGGTGGTTGGTGGGCTCGTCGAGGAGCAGGAGGTCGGGCGCCTCGAGGAGGAGCTTGCACAGCGCGACGCGGCGACGCTCACCACCGGACAGGACGGAGACGTCGGCGTCCGGCGGGGGCAGGCGCAGGGCGTCCATCGCCTGCTCGAGCTGGGAGTCGAGGTCCCAGGCGTTGGCGGCGTCGATCTCCCCCTGGAGGGTGCCCATCTCGGCCATGAGGGCGTCGAAGTCGGCGTCAGGGTTGGCCATCTCCTCGCCGATCGCGTTGAAGCGGTCGAGCTTGGCCTTGATCTCGGCGACACCGTCCTGGACGTTCTCCAGCACGTTCTTCGACTCGTCGAGCGGCGGCTCCTGCAGCAGGATCCCGACGGAGTAGCCCGGGCTCAGCCGCGCCTCACCGTTCGAGGGCTGCTCCAGCCCGGCCATGATCTTGAGGATCGTCGACTTCCCCGCGCCGTTCGGACCGACCATGCCGATCTTGGCGCCGGGCAGGAAGGACATGGAGACGTCGTCGAGGATGACCTTGTCACCGTGCGCCTTGCGTGCCCTGACCATCGAGTAGATGTACTCGGCCACAACTCTCCCACTGCTCGAGGATGCGGGCCGGATCGCCCGGCCACTTGCGTCCTCCAGGGTAGGCCACGGCCGCGCCCGGGGCGTACGTCGCTTCGCTCGAGGCGATCACACCTCCGCGGGCGCCTTCTCCCACGGGTCGTCGGCCGTCAGCGGCTCCGGCCCGCTCGCGCCGGTGTCCTCGCCGGTGTCCGCGCCCTCCGCCGTCGGCACCGCCTCACTCGGCACCTCGCGGGTCACCTTCGTGTAGCTCACCTGCCCGTACTTGATGTCGACGGCGATGACGCCGGCCGTGATGACGTTGGTGTGGCTCGTGCGCTCGGGCCCGGCCCACTCCTCGGAGCTGAAGACGCCCTGGACCACGACGGGCATGCCCCGGCGGACCGACCGCTGCACCATCGCGCCGTTGGGCCCCCACGTCTTGACGGTGAACCACTCGGTCTCCGTCTCGCGCCACTCCCCCGTGGCGGAGTCCCGGTAGCTGCGTGTGCACGCGAGCCGGAACTTCGTCACCTCCCGGTCGTTCGTCGTGACGACGATCTCCGGGTCGGTGCCGACGCGGCCACGGACGGTGATCTGGTTGGTGTCGCTCATCGCAGTGCTCCCTCGCTGAGAGCCGGCCGGGTGCCGGCGGTGAGCACGACGATGCCGCTGCCCGCCGTCGTCCGGGGACGGCGTGGACCCCGGCTGTGGAGGGTCCGGCGGCTCAGGCGTCCTGTGCAGCAGCCGCGTCGAGGGCCAGGCGCAGCGTGCGGTGGCGCTCGAGCACGGCGACCGTCGGGGCAGCGAGCTCCTGCCGGACGACCTCCCCGACCCGCTCCTCCACCTGGCGGCGGTACTGCGCCGCGGCCCGCTCCCCCTGCGAGCCGCGCGACACCCGCGCGGCGACGAGCCCCACGACACCGAGGACCACGAGGCCGGCCCCGACGGCGAGCAGCACCCCGCCGGGCAGGTCGGCCGCCCCGAGGGCGCCGAGCGCTCCGAGGACGAGGGCGACGGCGCCGAGCGCCGCCAGCACGAGGCCACCGACGTGCAGGGCCAGCAGACCGGGTCGCCGCACGTCGGGGAGCGGCACGCCCTCGACGGCGGCCGTGACGGACTCGCGCAGCGTCTCGGCCGTGGGCACGGCCTGCGTCACGGCCCGCTCCCACCGCTCGGGCAGGCCGGTCGTCGCGGCGGTGAGCCAGCGGCCCCGCACGGCCTCGACGGCGCCCGTGGCCGGGGGCTCGGGCCGGGCCAGGGCGCTGGAGCGCACCCGCACGAGCGCGGCGCGCACGGAGTCCGCGACGGAGGCGACGCCCCCGGCCCGGCTCAGCTCGCCGGCGGCGGCATCGACCTCGGCGGCCCCGAGGGAGGGCTCGTCCGCGCCGACGGCGGCCCGCAGCCGGCGGGCGACAGCGGCGACCTCCGCCTCGGCGGTGCGCGCCGCCGTCGAGGACCGGGCGACCGTCCGGGCGAGCACCTCGCGCACGTCGGCCACCCCCAGCCCGGTGACGGCCGAGGTGGTGATGACCTCCACCCGGTCAAGGCCGTCCGCGCGCAGCAGCTCCCGCACGGACTCCACCACCCGGGGCACCGCGGCGGCCGGGATGGTGTCGGCCTGGTTGACGAGGACGAGCATGGCCTCCTGGCGGTCCGCCAGGGCCCGCAGGTAACGGTCGTGCAGCGCGTGGTCGGCGTACTTCTGGGGGTCGACCACCCAGATGAGCATGTCGACGAGCGGCAGCAGCCGGTCGACCTGGTCGGCGTGCGCCTCGGCGACGGAGTCGTGGTCGGGCATGTCGAGCAGGACGAGGCCGTGCAGGGCGCGCTCCTCGTCGGCGTCGAGCACGCTCTCGCGCCCGATACGCCGGTGCTCGGACACCTCGAGGAAGTCGAGGAGCTCGGTCGCAGGGCCGCCCCACACGCACGCCGCCGCCCGGTCGGTCGTGGGGCGGATCGCCCCGACGTCGGCGAAGCGCAGCCCGGAGATCGCGTTGAACAGCGAGGACTTGCCCGAGCCGGTTCCGCCGACGAGGGCGACGACGGTGCGGTCCACCCCGAGCGCGAGGCGCCGCTCGACCTGGGCGATGTCGGCGAGCGAGGCGGTGACGAGCTCGGGCGCGACCTCGTCACCGGCCTGCTCGAGCGCGGCGGCGATCCGCTGGACGTTCGCGCTGAGGCGGGCGTCGTCGGCGGCGGGGGCGGCGTGCGCGCCGTGGTGGCTCATCGGTGTCCTCTCAGCTCGCTGGCCCGCAGCCGCAGGCCCGCTCCGGCCTCGCTGCGCAGCCCGAGGGCGGCCAGCCGGTCGAGGGACGGGCGAGCCTCGTCCCGCACGGCCTCGGCCGCGGTCGTGTGCAGGTCCTGGGCGACGGCCGCGACGACGTCCTCGCCCGGCACGAGCGAGCGCACGGCGCGGGCGGCGCCCTCGAGACCGGCCGCGGCCGCCTGGAGCAGTCCGCTCAGCCCCGCGGGGTCGAGGGCACGTGCGGACTCGCCGAGCACCCGCTCGGCGAGCGTGCCGGTACGGGTCGCCCACGCGGCGATGGCGCCCTCGACGCGCGGGTCGCGAGCGCCGTCGTCGTCCATGAGCAGGGCCGTCCCGCCGCGACCGGGCTCGGACCAGGCTGCCCGGAGGCCCGCGGCGGCGTCGGCGGCGGCGTCGGCGACGAGCGGGGCCAGCGCCTGGCGGGTCTCGGCGCCGATGGCGACGGCGGCGCGGCTGCGGTCGCGCACGCCGCTGCCGCGCCAGCCCTTGCGGATGCGGGAGACGTCGCCGGTGAGCGGGGCGAGTACGCCGCCGCTGCTGGCGGCGGAGAGCCAGCGGGTGGTCGGGGCGCCCTGGGTGGCCACGCCGGTGCGCAGGCGGGCGACGAGCGCGTCGGCGGCCTCCCCCACCGCCTGCTCGGCCCGCGAGCGCAGCGTGCCGGCGGCCATGGCCTGCTCGGTGACGCCGTCGGCGAGGCGCAGCAGCTCCTCGCGCAGTGTCCCCCACACGCCCTGGGTGGTGCGGCGCACGACGCCGCGGGCGGTGTTGCGGCCGCCGAGGAGACCGAGCCAGGTGCGGACGGGCTCGACGACGCGCTCGGGCAGCAGGCCCTCGTGCGGTCCGACGTCCTCGACGACGAACAGCGGCGCCTCCCCCAGGCCCAGCTCGGTCATCCGGCGCATGAGGTCGGCCCGCACCTCCGGCAGCACGCGGCGCGGCACCCGGTTGAGGACGACGGCGACGGAGATCCCCCGCTCCTGCGCCTGCGCGAGCACCCGCCACGGCACGGCGTCCCCGTAGCGGGCGGCGGTGGTGACGAAGAGCCACAGGTCGGCGGTCTCGAGCAGGAGGTTGGCCAGGGTGCGGTTGCCCTCGAGGACGGAGTCGAGGTCGGGGGCGTCGAGCAGGGCCAGGCCGGCGGGCACGCCGTCGTCGGGGACGACCTGGGCGAGCTCGGTGACGGGGTGCTCGGCGACGAGCCAGGTGTCCTCGCTGCGCACGGCCAGGACGGGGCTGATGGTCGTGGGCCGGATCACTCCGGCGGGCGAGACCTCGCGGCCGACGACGGAGTTGACCAGCGTCGACTTCCCCGCCCCCGTCGAGCCCCCGAGGACGACGACGGCGGGACCCGCCTCCCGCTTGAGCCGCGGCAGGAGGTGGGCACCGATCTGCGTCTCGACGCGGTCGCGCAGCTCGCGCAGTCCCTCGGTACCGGGCAGGTCGAGCGGGAAACGGGTGGAGGTGACGTCGTCGAGCAGGTCGGTGACGACGTCGAGAATCGGGGACCGCCCCCGCACATGACGGGCCGAGAGCGTGTCTCGGGAGTAGGGGGTGGCAGTCACCCCTCCATCCTCCCTGGTCAGCGCGTCCAGGACCAAGCCTGCGCGTCACGTGTCGGCGTGCGTGTCGTCCACAGGCACTACCGTGGGACCTGGCCGCGCGCCGGGCCCCCGTAGCTCAATGGATAGAGCAACGGCCTTCTAATCCGTAGGTTGCAGGTTCGAGTCCTGCCGGGGGCGCAGACGGCGGGCGGGCCGGACCGCCGTCAGGCGTGCACGGGCGCCGCCTGACCGACCGAACCAAGCACGTCTGCGAGCTCTGCCGGGCGGCTGACCATGGGCCAGTGCCAGGTCGGGAGCTCGACGTAGCTCCAGTCGCCGTCGACCATGAGCGCGAACACCGGCGCGTGCGGTGCCAGCTGCCTCACCTGGTCGACACCGAAGCTGCACAGCACCGCGGTCCGCGGCAGCCGCTCCCACGCGCCGGTGAGCGTGACCGGCTCGGTGGCGGTGCGCCAGGGCTGCGGCCGTGAGCCCGCGACGAGGGCGGCGACGGCGGCGGTATCGACCCCGTCCACGCCGTCGGCGAGGACGGCCCAGGGCGGGGGCGCGAGCGTCCAGCCCTCGCCGTGCGTCATGACCTGGTCCTCGTTCGCCGCGCGCGTCTCCGGCCCGTCGAAGTCGGCCTGCGCCATGCCCTGCGGCAGGGGGCCGGAGTCGATGTACACGAGGCGGGCGACCCGCTCGGGCACGCGGTCCGCCGCGCCGGTCACCACGAGAGCGCCGTAGCTGTGGCCGACGAGGACGACGTCGTGCAGGTCCTGCTCCTCGAGCAGGGTGACGACGTCGTCGACGTGGGTGGTGAGGCCGGTCTGCGGGGTGGCGAGGTGGGCGCGCTCGCCCATCCCGGTGAGGTCGACGGCGTGGACCGTGTGGCCCTGGGCGCGCAGCGCGTCGGCGACCGGTCGCCAGACCGCGGCGCCCAGCCAGAAGCCGGGAACGAGGACGTAGGTGGTGGTGTCGGTGCTCATGGGCACGACGCTAGGGTGCATTGTGGACACTTCCCGCCCGGTATATCGGAGCGACCTCGACGGCACGCGGCGAGGTCCGCGGTGACCCGCCCGACCGCCCGCGTGCTCGCCATGCTCGAGCTGCTCCAGACGGGTGGGCAGCGCACCGTCGGCGAGCTGGCAGGCAGGCTCGGGGTCGACGAGCGGACGGTGCGGCGGTACGCCGAGCACCTCGCCGACCTCGGCATCCCCGTCCAGTCCGAGCGCGGCCGGTACGGCGGTTACCGGCTCCTGCCCGGGTACAAGCTGCCGCCGCTCATGCTCACCGACGACGAGGCGGTTGCCGTCGTCCTCGGCCTCAAGGCAGCGGAGCGCGCGGGGCTCGCCACCACCGCCCCCGCGGCGACGGCGAGCGCGCTCGCCAAGGTCTCGCGCGTCCTGCCGCAGGCGCTGCGCCGGCGGCTCGACAGCCTGCTCGCGAGCGCCGAGTTCACGAGCCCGGCCCGGGTCGCCGCCCCGGCCGGCGCCGACGTCCTCCTCGCGCTCGCCGCGGCGGCGCAGGCGCGGCGCACCGTCGCGGTCGCGTACACCGCCTGGGACGGGCGCGAGTCCCGGCGCGAGCTCGACGTCTACGGCCTCGTGTTCCACTCCGGCCGCTGGTACGTCACCGGGCACGACCACGGCCGGGACGACGTGCGGACCTTCCGCCTCGACCGCATCGCCTCGGTCGCCCAGGGCGAGGGCTCCTACGACGTCCCCGCCGACTTCGACGCCACCGCCCGGGTCGTGTCCGGGATCGCGGAGGTCCGGTGGGCGCACAAGGTGCGGGTCGTCCTGCGGGCCACCCGCGCGGAGGCCGCCGAGCGGCTACCGCCGAGCGTCGGGCGCCTGGGCGAGCACGCCGACGGCGTCCTCCTCGAGACACGCGCCGAGCGCCTCGACGGCATGGCGCGCATGCTCGCCGGGCTCGGCTGGGACTTCGAGGTCCTCACCCCCGACGCGCTGCGCGAGGAGGTCCTCGCCCTCGCTGACCGTCTACGGGCCAGCGCGGCCGCGGGCTAGCAGGTCGCCAGCAGCCGCTGGAGCACGGTGGTCGAGAGGTAGTCCGCGTAGCCCTCTGGGAACGGCGGCACGTCGGTGCTGGTGGGCAGCGCGGTGACCGAGGCGGTGCACTCGCCGCCGGTGGCCAGCGCCTCCGCCAGGAAGCTCCACGACCGGGCGCCGGCGGTCCGCCCCTCACCGCCGTCGACCTCGAGCGGCTCGGTGACGAAGCCCAGGAAGTCGCCGAGGTCCAGGTCCGGCCCGCGCTGGACGCGGAAGCTGAAGCCCACACCGTCGGGAGACTCGAAGGCGCCACCGACGACGTCGGGGTCGTCGATGCCGACGGCCCCGGCGAGCTCGAGGCCATAGGGGTCCTCTGGGGCCACGAGGGCGGAGTACCGGGCGGCCTCGTGCCCTTCAAGCCTCACTCCCCCGTTGTCGAGAACGGTGGCCAAGACGCTCGCGGTCGTCGCGAGGTCCTCGCCGCCGTCGACGTCGACGATCTCCACGGAGTCGAGCAGCTCCCCAGTGTCCGCGTCGACGACCACGTAGGACAGCGGTGGCCAGTCGTCGGCGACGGTCGGGATGCCGTCGACGGACGTGCCGCAGCTCGTCCGGTCCCACGTCACCCCCGCCCCGGACTGGGTGCTGACGACCGCCACGCGCGGGTGCTCCCGCATCCGCGCGTCGGCCCACTCGGCCGGGTCCACGACGACCTCGCCCGTCTGCGGGTCGGCGGGGGTCGCGTTCCACCACCCCTCCAGCTGGTCCGGCGGGTACATCGGCTCCCGCGGCGGGAACTCCGCGCACAGGGTGCCCTCCTGCTCGCCGTCGTCAGGCGACGGCACAGGGGTGGCCGCGGCCGCGGCAGGCTCTGACGCAGGCTCGGCCGGCGAGCACGCGGCCAGGACGACGACGGACAGGGCCGCGACACTGCTCAGCACTCGACGCACCTCGACACCGTGCCACAGCGCCGCATCTGAGATGCCGCTTTCGCGAGCACTCGCCTCAGCGGCGCCGGCCCCGCTGCGACTGGCGCTTTGCCTTCCGCCCGCGGCGCGTGCGCACCCGCTGCACCTGTTGGGGGATCTCCGGCTCCAGCATGAGCGCTCGGAGCTCGTCGGGGATCAGGTCCCAGGTGGACCGGTCCAGCCACACGCCGCCGACCGCGCGCGCCCAGACCGGGTCCCGCCGGCAGCGCTCAGCGATGGCTGCCACATACCGGCCGGGGTGCTTCCTCATGACGTCCTCGATCGCATCGGCGGCGACGTACGACTCGAGCGCCTCGTCGTGCGGCTCCAGGTGCAGGAGCGCGTCGATGAGTTCGAGCGGCAGGGTGCCGTCTCCCGCGGCATCCGTGACGGCATCCGCAGCCCAGAAGTGCTGTTCCTGTGCGAGGCGGGCCTGCCTGTCGCCCCTGCCGAGCGAGTGGTTGGCGCGGTACGCCTGCGCTACGTCCGCGATCGTCTCCGGGCTCCACTGCACAGCTCATCATGGCCCAGGACCCGTCGCGACGGCGTCGCGTCGAAGAACACGTTCCAGCACCCGGGTCATGGCAGCAGCTCAGTCCGACGTCGCACACGGCCCGACGCACTGGTCGACACGGTGCACGGTCACGCTCGTCTCCCCCAGTCCGTCCAGCGTCGCGGTGGCTCCCTCGAGGGTGAAGCCGCAGCCGTCGACCGGCCACTGCGCCCACACCGCCCGGCCCTCGTCGTCGACGAGGAAGACCACCGGCTTGATCTCCATCATCGCCATGCACGCACCCGTGCTCGGCGGCTCCGACTCTCGGGCGAGCGCGTCGAGGAGTGGCTCAAGGTCGCCGGTGAGCGTGACCTCCTCGACGGTGAGCCGCTGGACCGCGCCGGGTTCGCCGTCGTCGCTGGGAACGGGCTCGTCGGCACCGAGGTCGTCGATCCGCGGCACGAGGGTGGGCGGGGCGGGCTCCAGGAGCGGCTCGGTCAGCGAGACCCTGCAGGTGACGACGGCGGCCGGCGCGAAGTCCGGCGGGACCGTGCCCGGCGTAGGGCCGGGACGGCCGGTTTCGTGCGGGAACAGCGAGATGCTGGCGACGACGTCGTCGGCGAGGCAGTCCGGACCCGTCTCGACGACCTCCGCCGGCGGAGGGGCGCTCGTCCCGGGGTCCGTCACACCCGGGTCGACCGGCGCGGACTGTGTCCCGCACGCGGCGAGCGCGCACAGGCTGGCAGCGGCGAGGGCCACACGGAGCCGCCGTCGGTGGCCTGCGGGTCGATCGGGAGCCATGTCCCGACTGTGTCGGCCGGCAGCACGATCTTTCAGGGCTCTGCGGACGAGGTGGTCGAAGTCCCGAGATGCACCGGGCGTGATGGCGGTCACACACTAGGAGGACCAGCACGTTTCACCGACGAGGGAGCAGACCATGGCCACCGGCGAGACCGGCTTCGACGACGTCACTTTCGACCTCATCTCCGTGCAGTACCACGCGCTCAAGGCCGGGCACGACTACGGCCAGTACGTGCGCGACGCCCGCAACGCCGGCAAGGAGGACATCGCCGCCTTCTTCGAGCAGGTGATGAGGGAGGACTCCGAGCGGGCGCACCGCTGCCACGAGTTCCTCCGCCAGCTCGGGGGCGGCACCGACCAGACGTCACCGCAGCAGTGACAGAACAGGAGCACAGCGATGAGTGAGAGCCCGACCGGGGACGTGCCCGTGGAGAACCCGCAGAACACGTCCGCCCCCGAGACACCCGACCGCGCCGCCCCGGAGACCAGGGAGGACACCCCCGACCTCACCGGCGCCGTACCGGCACAGGGCGAGCCGCGGGACGACCCCGACGCCGCCGGCGAGGACCGCTTCGACGCCGGCTGACGGGACGACGCCGGAGAAGTCGGCTCTCGGCGCTAAGTGCACTGTCGGCGGTAAGTGTGCTGTCGGCGGGAGATGGGGCGGGGCGGTGGAAAGCGACAAGTGTCGCGTCCGGCGTCGGTAGGGTGGCTGCGCACGGCCGTACCGTCCACCGCGAAGGAGCCCCATGGAACTCGCCGGCACCGCCCTGATCGTCGTCGTGGCGGTCGTTGCCCTCATCGTCCTCGTCATCGCCGGCTTCATCTACGCCAAGGTGCGCTTCAAGATCGCGACGCCGGACGAGGCGCTCATCATCACCGGCCGCAAGAGCGGCAAGCCGGTCATCAACCCCGAGACCGGGGACGAGACGACCGACCTGTCCGGCCAGCGCGTCGTCATCGGGGGCGGCACCTTCGTCAAGCCGGTGTTCGAGCAGGTCGTGCGCCTGTCGCTCGCCTCTCAGAGCTTCTCCGTCGCCGCCGAGGACGCGACGACGAAGAGCGGTGTCGGCGTCACGCTGCGCTCCATCGCCGTCGTCAAGGTCGGGGGGACCGAGCGGATGGTGCGCGCCGCTGCCCAGCGCTTCGCCGGCCGCAGCCAGGAGCAGGTCATCGAGCAGCAGACCAGCGAGGTCCTCGTCGGTGTCCTGCGCACCATCGCCGGCACGCTCACCGTCGAGTCGATCCTCTACGAGCGCCAGGAGTTCTCCAAGGAGGTCAAGGACATCGCGGTCCCGATGCTCGCCGAGCGCGGCCTCGTCCTGGAGAACTTCGAGATCCAGACCGTCGAGGACAGCGGCGACTACATCCGCAACCTCGGGCGCCCCCGGGCCGCCGCCGTCGCCCGGGACGCGGAGATCGCCGAGGCGCAGGCCCGCCAGGAGAGCACGGAACGGTCCAACGAGTCCGCCGTCCAGATCGCCGAGTCGAACAAGGCCCTCGCGCTGCGCAACGCGCAGATTGCCCAGGAGACCGCGACGGCGCAGGCCGAGGCCGAGGCCGCCCGCGAGCGCGCCGAGGCGGAGGCCCAGCAGGCCGTCCTCGTCCAGCAGGAGCAGGTCGCCCAGCGCCGGGCGGCGCTGCGTGAGCAGGAGCTGCAGACCGAGGTCCGCAAGCCCGCCGAGGCCCGCAAGTACGAGGCCGCGCAGGAGGCCGACGCCCGCAAGTACGCCGCCGAGCAGGAGGCGGAGGCATCGAAGACCGCCGCGATCCGCAAGGCGGAGGCCGAGGCGCAGCGCACCATGGCACAGGCCGACGCCGAGGCCTCCGCGGCCCGTGCCCGCGCCGAGGCCCAGCTCATCGAGCAGCAGCGCCGGGCCGAGGGTGCCCTCGCCCTGGCCCGGGCCGAGGCGGACGGTGTCCAGGCGCGCGGTGAGGCCGAGGCGGCCGCCGAGCGGGCCAAGGGTGAGGCCCGCGGTGCCGCGATCAAGGCCGAGGCCGACGCCTACGAGGCCTTCCCCGAGTCGGCCCGCCTCCAGATGGTCCTCGACGCGCTCCCCCGCATGGCCCAGCCCTACGCCGACGCGCTCGGCAGCATCGACGACATCACCGTCATCGACAAGGACGGCGCCTCCCGGCTCACCGACCAGGTCTCCGTGGGCGTCCAGGAGCTCGCCACCCTGCTCAAGGCGCAGACCGGCATCGACCTGCTCGAGATCGTCCGCGGCCGCACCGGCGGGCAGCAGCCCCAGCCGGCCGGCGTGGGTGGCCGCGGCGACGACGGCGACAGCCAGGCCGCGACGAGCTGACGACAGCTGCCGAGGACGACGCCGGTCAGGCGCCGTCCCCGGCTCGCTCGTCGAGCTGCAGGATGAAGGACTCGGCGGCCGCGAGCTCCTTGCGCAGGCGGTCCCGGCGGGTCGCGGCCGACGCGCGGATGGCGACCAGCCGCTCGTCCAGCTCGGGACGACGGCTCGCGGAGCCCTCGAGCTCCGCGAGCACCTCGAGCACGTCGCTCATCTCCTCGAGCGTGTACCCCAGCGGCTTCATCGTCTTGATGAGCTCGAGCCGGGCGACGTCCCCGTCGGTGTAGAGACGGAACCCGCCCTCGGTCCTGCTCGACGGCGCGACGAGGCCGACCTCGCCGTAGTAGCGGATGGTGCGCAGGGACAGCCCCGTGCGCTCGGCGACCTCGCCGATCTGCATGCGGCTGCCCATGCGGCGTCCTCTCGTCCGGGGTCCCGACTCTACCGAGCGGGCCGCACGCACCGGTGGTGGGCGATGTCACGCCCGCAGAACTCTCACGTCACGTTAGAGTTGCTCCCGGCTCGACGGCGCGCCGCCTGACCTGACGACCGGGCGCCCCGCCGCCTCGACCACGGGAGACCTCGTGACCTCACCCCTCGCCGCGCCCGGCCCCAGCCCCATGGAGCGCCGCCGGGCACGCACCGAGGACGTCACCTCCGTCGTCGGGGCGCTGCGCAGCCCCCGCCGCCTGCGCACCGAGGTGCTCGCCGGCCTGGTCGTCGCGCTCGCGCTCATCCCCGAGGCGATCTCCTTCTCGATCATCGCCGGCGTCGACCCGCGCGTGGGGCTCTTCGCCTCCTTCACCATGGCCGTGTCCATCGCCTTCCTCGGCGGCCGCCCCGCGATGATCTCGGCGGCGACCGGCGCCGTCGCCCTCGTCATCGCCCCGGTCATGCGTGAGCACGGCATGAACTACCTCATCGCCACGGTCATCCTCGCCGGCCTCATCCAGGTCGCCATGGGTCTCCTGGGCGTCGCCCGGCTCATGCGGTTCATCCCGCGCAGCGTCATGGTCGGCTTCGTCAACGCCCTGGCGATCCTCATCTTCCTCGCCCAGCTGCCGTACCTCACCGACGTCTCCTGGCACGTCTACGCCATGGTGGTCGCGGGCATCGCGCTCATCGTCCTCGTGCCCCGCGTGACCAGGGCGGTGCCGGGCCCGCTCGTCGCGATCGTCGTCCTCACCGCGGTGACCCTCGCCTTCGGCCTCGCCGTCCCGAACGTCGGCGACCAGGGCGAGCTCCCCGACTCCCTGCCCTCCCTCTTCCTGCCGGACGTCCCGCTCACCCTCGAGACCCTGCAGATCATCGGCCCCTTCTCCGTCGCGATGGCGCTCGTCGGGCTCATGGAGTCGCTCATGACGGCCAAGCTCGTCGACGACGTCACCGACACCCACTCCGACAAGACCCGCGAGGCGTGGGGCCAGGGCACCGCCAACGTCATCACCGGCTTCTTCGGCGGCATGGGTGGCTGCGCGATGATCGGCCAGACGATGATCAACGTCAAGGTCTCCGGCGCCCGCACCCGCATCTCCACCTTCCTCGCGGGTGTCTTCCTCCTCATCCTCGTCGTCGGGCTCGGTGACATCGTCGGCACCATCCCCATGGCCGCCCTCGTCGCCGTCATGGTCATGGTCTCGGTCGCCACCTTCGACTGGCACTCGGTCAAGCCGTCCACCCTGCGCCGCATGCCGAAGAGCGAGACCACGGTCATGCTCGCGACCGTCGCCGTCACCGTCGCGACCGAGAACCTCGCCTACGGCGTCATCGCGGGCGTCGTCGTCGCCGCGGTCATGTTCGTCAACCGGGTCTCCCACTTCACCCAGGTCGTCGAGGTCGCCCACCCGGACGAGGACACCCGCGTCTACGCCGTCGTCGGTGAGCTGCTGTGGGCCTCGTCCAACGACCTCGTCTACCAGTTCGACTACACCGGAGACCCGAAGAACGTCGTCATCGACCTGTCGCAGTCGCACATCTGGGACGCCTCGACCGTCGCGACGCTCGACGCCATCACGACGAAGTACGCCGCCAAGGGCAAGAACGTCACCATCACCGGGCTCAACGAGGCGAGCGCCGAGCGGCACGCCCGCCTCGCCGGCCACCTGAGCGGCGAGTCCTAGGACCGCGGCGACCCTCCGCTCAGGCGGTGGGCCGCCGCTCCCCGCGCACGTCGACGACGGCGATGACGAGCGTGACGAGCAGCAGCCCCGCCGTCGTCGCGAAGCCTGCGGTGACGGCGAGGGGCCACCCACCGCCGTCGAGCACCGCGAAGGCGACGGCGGTGATGATGCCCAGGCCCATCGCCGTCCCGATGCGCTGGCCGGTCTGCAGCACCCCGCCGGCGCTGCCGGAGTACTCCAGCGGCACCTCCCCGAGCGTGATCGTCTGGTTGGGGGTGATGACCAGTCCCTGCGCGCCGCCGACGAAGGCGAGGGTGAGGAGCATCCACCACACGCTCGCGCGCTCTGCGTCGACGAGCTGGACGACGGCGATGCTCAGCCCGAGCCCGACGATGGCGCTGCAGATCCCGGCGACGACGATCCGCCGGCCGTGGCGGCCCACCCGCCGGCCGGACCAGTTGGCGGTGAAGGCCGAGAGCACGGCGGCGGGCATGCCGATGAGGCCGGCCTCGAGGGCGCTGCGGCCCAGGCCGTTCTGGACGTAGAGCGCGACGAGCACCCACACGCTCGTCACGCCCATGAAGTAGAGGCCGGCGATGAGCGTGCCGGTGGAGAAGCTGCGGACCCGGAAGAGCGCGAGGTCGACCATGGGGGCATGGCCACGGTCGCGGTAGCGCCGCTCCCACCACACCCACAGGCCGAGCAGCCCCAGGCCCACGGGCAGGACGAGCCAGCCGCCCGGCCCGAGGGTGCGCTCGACGAAGGGCAGGAGGAGAGCGAGGACGGCGAGGCCGAGGAGTACGGCACCCACGGGGTCGAGGTCCCGGATCACCGAGCGTGCGCCCGCCTCGCGCGGGTTGCGCAGCGGCCGGGGCAGCCAGCGGAGCGCGAGGACGATGGCCGCGATCCCGACGGGGACGTTGACGAGGAAGGTCCAGCGCCAGCCCTGCGCCTCCCCGGCGAGCTGGACGATGAGCCCGCCGATGACCGGGCCGATCGCGACGGACACCCCGATGACGCTGCCGAGCGCGCCGTAGGCGCGGCCCCGCTCGGCGCCGCGGAAGTACTGCTGGATCATCCCGACGGCCTGCGGGTTGAGCAGCCCGGAGCCCAGGCCCTGGACGACGCGGGCGATGTTGAGGCTCAGCGGGTCCGGCGCGAGGCCGCCGGCCACCGAGGAGAGCGTGAACAGCGCGACGCCGACGATGAAGAGCGGCCCGCGCCCGAGGATGTCGCCCGCCCGGCCCGCGGCGACGAGCACGACGCCGAAGGTCAGCGCGTACCCGGTGAGCACCCACTGGAGCTCGGAGTCGCTGGCCTCCAGCCCGCGCTGGATCGAGGGCAGGACGACGTTGATGATGCTTACGCCGACGAGCGACATGAAGATGGCGACGAGCAGCACCGCGAGGATGCGCCAGCGCCTGGGGTCCGGGGTGTCCTCGGCCGGGCTCACGGCCTCACCGCGCTCGTCGGGCTCAGGGTGGGCCGCCTCTCGTCGATGTGTGCCTCACGATGCTACTGACCGCCACCGTGCGGTGGGATCATGGACCATCGTGACCTCGCCACTCTCCCGCTTCGGTGACCGCGCCCGCCAGTCCGCGTGGGCCGTGTGGCTGACCGGCGGCGGGGTCTACTTCCTCGCGCTGCTGCACCGCGCCTCGCTGGGCGTGGCCGGTCCGGACGCGGTGGACCGGCTGGGTATCACGGCCACCCAGCTCGGCTCCTTCGTCATGGTCCAGCTCGGCCTGTACGCCGTCATGCAGGTCCCCTCCGGGGTCGCGATCGACCGGTGGGGCCCGCGCCGGGTGCTGTTCGCCGCCACCCTCGTGCTCGGGACCGCGCAGCTCGCCTTCGCCTTCGCCACGAGCTACCCCGTGGCCCTCGCGGCCCGCGGCCTGCTGGGGATCGGGGACTCCGCCGTCTTCATCGCGGTGCTGCGGCTGGCCGCGATGTGGTTCCCGCACCACCGCTACGCCGTCCTCACGATGCTCACCGGCCTCATCGGGATGGCCGGCAACCTCGCCGCGACGGTCCCGCTCGTCGCTGCCCTCGGCTGGCTCGGCTGGACGCGCACCTTCGCGCTCACGGCCGCCGCCTCGCTCGTCTACGCGCTGCTCCTGCTGCGGCCCGCGGTGGCGGCGCCCTACCGGGTGCTGCCCGCCGACGTGCCCGCGGTCCCGCGCCGCGCCGTCGCCGACGTGCGTGAGGCGTGGTCGCGGCGCGAGACGCGCCTGGGCTTCTGGACCCACCAGGCCACGATGGCGCCCGGCGTCGTCATCTCCCTCGTGTGGGGCTACCCCTACCTCACCGCCGGCCTCGGCTACTCCGACGCCGCGGCGGCCTCCCAGCTGTCGATCTTCGTCCTCGGCACGCTCGCGATGAGCTTCGTCGTCGGCCCGCTCGCCGGCCGCCGCCCGACCTGGCGGTCCCCGATGGCGATCGCCGTCGCCCTCCTGGGCATCGCCGGCCTGGCGCTGCTCGTGCTGTGGCCGGGCGGCGAGCCGCCGCACGCGGTCGTCACGGTGGCCTTCGTCCTGCTCGCCCTCGGTGGTCCCGGCTCGCAGATCGGCTTCCACATCGCCCGCGACTACAACGCACCGGTGCGGATCTCGACGGCGACGGGCCTGGTCAACGCCGGCGGCTTCGTCGGGGCGATGGTGGCGGCGATCGTCGTCGGGAGGGTCCTGGACCTGCGGTCCGGCGCCGCCGACCCGAGCCTGCTCGACTACCGGTGGGCGGTGGCCTCCATCGGCCTCATCGCCGTCGTCTCCACCCTCGCCCTCGTCCTCACCCTCCTCGGGGTGCGCGCGGACGTCCTCGAGCGGATGAGCCGCGGCGAGCGCGTCGTCGTGCCGCAGACCGAGCACTGGTGGGACCGCGCCTACCGCCGGGTCACCCGCCGCCCGGCCCTGTAGGCCGCACCCGCGAGGACCACGACGGCGCCGCCCACGACCGCCGTCGCCGGCAGGGTCGCGACGAGGACGAGGCAGCCGAGCAGCCCCGCCACCGGCACCGCCCGCGGGAAGCGGCGCCACTCCCGCGGCTGGGTGAGGGCGGCCGCGTTGGTGACCGCGTAGTAGAGCAGCACCCCGAAGGAGGAGAAGCCGATCGCCTCGCGCAGGTCGACGAGCAGGACCGCAGCCGCGACGACGACGGCGAGCACCGCCTCGGCCCGGTACGGCACCCGGGCGCGCGGGTGGACAGCGCCGAGCCACCGCGGCAGGTCACCGGTCCGGGCCATGGCGAGGGTCGTGCGCCCGATGCCGGCCTGCAGGGTGAGCAGCGCGCCGAGGGCCGCGAGCGCCGCCGCACCGCGGACGAACGGGGCGAGCCACGTCCCGCCGACGGCGTCGGCCACCGGGGCGGGCGACGCCGCCAGCCGCTCGGGGCCGAGCGTGAGCAGGAGCATGACGGCGACGAGGAGGTAGGTCGCCAGGACGAGGCCGAGCGCGAGGAGGACGGCGCGCGGGATCGTCCGCTCCGGCTCGCGCACCTCCTCCCCGAGGGTGGCCAGGCGCGCGTAGCCGGCGAAGGCGAAGAAGAGGAGGCCGGCGGACTGCAGCACGCCGTACCAGGACCAGTCGGTCGCGCCGAGGGCCGCGCCCCCGCCCGCCTCGCCGAGGCCGAGGGCGACCGCGAGCAGCAGGACGGCGAGCACGACGGCGACGACCACGCGCGCGACCACCGCCATCGGCCGCACCCCCGCGCAGTTGACGGCGCCGAGGACGAGGACGACGGCGGCCGCCACGGGCCGCTCCCAGCCGTCCGGCGCGGCGTAGGCGCCGACCGTCAGCGCCATCGCCGCGCAGCTCGCGGCCTTGCCGACGACGAAGCACCAGCCCGCGAGGAAACCGGGCCACGCGCCGAGCCGCTCCCGCCCGAAGACGTAGGTGCCGCCGGAGCTCGGGTACTGGGCGGCGAGCTGCGCCGAGGACGTCGCGTTGCAGACCGCGACGGCGCCGGCGACGAGCAGCCCGAGCAGGAGGGCGCTGCCCGCCGCCGCGGCGGCCGGTGCGAAGACGGCGAAGACTCCCGCGCCGATCATCGAGGACAGGCCCACGACGACGGCGTCGCCGGTGCCCAGGCGGCGGGTCAGGGCGGGCTCGCTCGGCACGGTCCTCCTCGAGCAGGTGGGCAGGTGTGGCGGGACGCTACAGCGCCCGGGTGACCGGCCGGTGAACAGGCGGGTCAGGCGGCGGCGACGTCGCGCCGTCGGAAGCCGAGCAGGCCGACGGCGGTGAGGGCCGCGGCGAGAGCCGCCATGACGAGCAGCGGGGCGAGGGCGAGGGGCTCGTCGGGGACGGCGGGGGTGTGCGCGAGCGGCGAGAGGTCCTGCGCCCACGTGGGTAGGCCCAGCAGGCCGCCGAGAATGGCGACGATCGCCGCCCACACGACCAGCACCCAGGCCAGCCCACCGAGCTGCGGGGCCAGGCCGTGCAGCGCCAGGGCGACGGCACCACCGAGGAGGATGGCGGGGAGGTGGGCGAGCGACGCGGCGATGAGCTCACCGACCCACGCCGCCTCGCCGGTGGCGAGCGCGACGCCGAGCCCGACGCCGAGGCCGAGGAGGACCTGGACCAGCACCGTGCCCGCGGCGACGACCGCCACCCAGGCGCCCACGAGCGCCGTCCGGGAGCTGCCGGAGACGAGCACCCCCTCGACCCGGCCGGCCCGCTCCTCCTCGCGCAGGCGCAGGACGCCGGAGACGGCGAGCGCCAGCGGGCCGACCGCGAAGAAGCCGAGGATGACGGCGGCGAAGGACCTGGTGAGGTCGCCGAGGTCGAGGCTGATCCACTCCCCCACCGCCGGGATGTCCTCGACCATCCCCTCGAGGGAGGTGGCCAGCGTCCCGAAGGCGAGCGCGAAGAGGAACAGCGCGACCGCCCAGCCGACGAAGGTGCCCCGCAGGAGGCGGGTGGCCAGGCCCGCCGGTCGACGGAGGGAGTCGGAGGCGGTGGCCGGCCCGGTGCGGGCGGGGCGGAGCCCCGCGCCGAGGTCCCGCTGGCGGGCGAGCGTGGCCGCGAGCACGAGGAGCGCGACGGTCACCACCGCGGAGACTGCCAGCGGCCACCAGCGCAGGTCGACGTACAGGCGGGTCTGCTGCGCCCAGGCGAAGGGCGAGAGCCACGAGAGCCACGAGCCCTGGCGGTCGAGGACGTCGCCGGTCCCGCGCACGAGGAAGGCGACGGCGATCGCCCCCAGGGCGAGGGCCGAGGCGGTGCGGGCGTGCTCGCTGAGCTGGGCCGTGACGGCGGCGACGGCGCCAAGGACCAGACCGGTGAGCGCCGTCGCCAGGCCGAGGGCGACCGAGTCGGCGGCCTCCATCCCGGTGCCGGCGAGCGCCCCGGTGACGGCGAGCCCGACGGCGGCGTCGGCGACGACGACGGTGAGCACCGCGGCGAGCGCCGGGGCGAAGCGGCCCACCGGCAGCGAGCGCACCATCTCCAGGCGGCCGGACTCCTCCTCGCCGCGGGTGTGGCGCACGACGAGGAGGACGCTCATGATCGCGGCGGGGAGGAACACCCACAGCGAGAGCTCGTTCGCGAGCATCGCCCCGAAGGTGTAGTCGTTGAGCGCGAAGGCCGGCCCGGTCATCATGACCGCGGCCGGGTTGTCCATGAGCGCGGCCCGGGCCTGCAGGGCCTGCGCGTCCGGGTAGGTGTCGCGGAGCGCGGCCACGGAGGCGGCGACGAGGACGGCGAAGGCGAGCGTCCAGACGAGGATCTGGCGCCGGGAGACCCGCAGGAAGAGCCGCAGGAGCATGCCGGTGCCGGTGAGGGGCTCCCGGTGGGTGGCCGGGGTCGCGGTCGTCGTGGTCATCGTCCGGCCCCCACGACCTGGTCGTGGACCAGCTCGTCGCCGTAGTGGCGCAGGAACAGGTCCTCGAGGGAGGGCGGGGTGATCGTGAGGTCGTGGACCTCGAGCTCGGCCAGCAGCGGCAGGAGCCGCGGGACGGCGGTGTCGTCGACGTCGAAACGCAGGCGGCCGCCGTCGACGACGAGGTCATGGACGCCCGGTACCCGCTCGACGCGGGCCGGGTCCGCCGTCGTCGTCGCGGTGACGGTCGAGCGGGTGAGGTGGCGCAGCTGGGCCAGGGTGCCGCTCTCCACGTCGCGGCCGGCGCGGATGATCGTCACCGTGTCACAGAGCTTCTCGACCTCGGCAAGGATGTGGCTCGAGAGCAGGACGGTGCGGCCCGCGTCGCGCAGGCGCCGCACCTCCTCGGTGAAGACCGCCTCCATGAGCGGGTCGAGCCCCGAGGTGGGCTCGTCGAGCAGGTAGAGCTCGACGTCGCGCGACAGCGCGGCGACGAGCGCGACCTTCTGGCGGTTGCCCTTGGAGTAGGTGCGGGTCCGCTTCGTCGGGTCCAGCTCGAAGCGCTCGAGCAGCTCGGCTCGGCGCCGGCGGTGCGCGGTGCCCCGCTCGTGCCGGGTGAGGACGTCGATGGCCTCGCCGCCGGTGAGGCCGGGCCACAGGCTCGTGTCCCCCGGGACGTAGGCGAGGCGGCGGTGGACGGCGACGGCGTCGTGCCAGGGGTCGCGGCCGAGGACCTCCGCGGTCCCGGAGTCGGCGCGGAGCATCCCGAGCAGGACCCGGATGGTCGTCGACTTGCCCGAGCCGTTGGGGCCGAGGAAGCCGGTGACCTGCCCCGTGGGCACGGTGAGCGAGAAGCCGTCCAGGGCGCGGGCGGAGCCGAAGGTCTTGGTCAGGTGCTGCGCACGGATGGCGGTGTCCGACATGGCGTTCTCCTGAGGGGTCAGGGTTCGGCGGGTCGGCCGGCACGGTCGGCCCGGTAGGCGTCGAGCAGCGATCGGTCGAGGAGCAGCGGCTCGGTGTAGATCTCGAGCAGCGGGCCGACGATGCGCTCGGAGTAGCTCCGCAGCCAGGCAGGGAGCTCCTCGAGGTCGAGGTGGTCCTGCTGGGCCGGGAGCTGGAGGAGCAGGGCCCCGAGGGCCTGCTCGGCGAGGACGCGGGCGCGTGCTTCGGGATCTGCGCTGGGGCGCACGACGCCGGCCTCCTCACCCTGGCGGAGGTACTCGACGGCGTCGGAGACGAAGCCGTCGACGAGCTGGGCAGCCAGCGGGCCGCCGGCCTGGAGCCGGCGCAGGACGTACCCGACGACCGGCGCGTAGCCCTCGACCTGGGCGAGCTGCGTGAGCATCGCGCCTGCGCCGGCGCCCCCGGTGAAGACGGTGGCTTTGCTCTGCCGGGTCACCGCGAGGACGTGCTCGTCACAGGCCTCGCGCAGCCCGTCCCGTGAGCCGAAGTGGTGGATGATCAGCGCCGCGCTCACCCCGGCGTCCGCCGCGATGGTGCGCAGCGGTGCGGCGATGCCGTCGGCCGCGAACCGGCGGACGGCGGCACGGAGGATGCGGGCGCGGGTCGTGAGCTCGACCGCCTCGGCTGAACTCATGTTCAAGAGGCTAAACGCGCGTTCAGTCGGGCGTCAAGCGGTCTCGGAGAAGTCGGCTGTCGGCGGTAAGTGCACTGTCGGCGGTAAGTGTGCTGTCGGCGGTAAGTGTGCTGTCGGCGGCGCGGTGGGCTCGGGCGGGTGGGTCAGAGGCCGCCGCGGAGGGCGGCGACGGGCTCGAGGGAGGCGGCCTTGAGCGCCGGGTAGGCGCCGGCGAGCAGGCCGATGACCCCGCCGAGCGCGGCCGAGCCGGCGACCAGCCAGAGGTCGAGGATCGGCGTCCACTCCTGCACCACGCTGATGCCCACCACCGCGAAGGCGCCGAGCGAGGCACCGATGAGGCCGCCCAGCAGGCCGATCGTCACCGACTCGGCGATGAACTGCGTGGCGATCTGCCGGCGGCTCGCGCCCAGCGCCCGCCGCAGGCCGATCTCCCCCACCCGCTCCATGACCCCGAGCAGCGTGACGTTGGCGATGCCGAGGCCTCCCACGAGCAGCGCCACCCCGCCGAGGGCGAGGAAGATCGCGTTGATGTCGCCCTGGACGTTCTCCCGCAGCGCGTTACCCAGGGAGGGTGCCTGGACGGTGATGTTCTCCGGCGTGTTCGGCGACAGCGCGAGCGGTGCCTGCTCGGCCAGCAGCGGCCCGGCGCCCACGGCGATGCGCACCTGCACCTCGCTCGGCGCGGTGAGACCGAAGTCGGCGCGGGCGGTGCCGAGCGGGAGGATGACGGCGTCGAGGACGTCGCGCCGTCGGGCGACGTCGTCGATGATCCCGATGACGGTGTAGGCCTCCTCGCCGATGAAGACGGCGGGCTGGGAGTCCACCCGGTTGACGCTCAGCCGCTGGGCCGCGCCCGAGCCGAGGACGACGACGCGGTCCGCGCGGGCGTCGTGCCCGGCGTCGAACATGCGGCCGGTGGCGAGCTCGCCGCGCAGCGCGGGCAGCAGCTCGGCCGAGCTCGCGACGAGCGTGGGCTGCGCCTGGGTGGCCGCAGCCGGGTCGACGAGCGGCACGGAGGTGATGCGGCGGTCCCCGGGGTCGAGCTCGGCCAGGAGGGCGGCGGCCTCGACCCCGTTGAGCCGCTCGAGCCGCTCCGGGCTGTCCCACGGCAGGGCGGTGCGCGAGCGGCTCGTGCCGCCCGCCCCCTCCGCGGTGCCGGGCGTGACGACCACCTGGGTGGCGGCGACGGCGTCGAACTGGCGGGCGATCTGCCCGCCGCCAGTCTGGGCCATGCCGATCGTCACGACGAGGGCCGCGATGCCGAGCACCGTGCCGAGGATCGTCAGGGCGAGCTTGCCCGGGCGGGCGCCGATGCCGTGCGCGGACTCGCGCAGCAGGTCCCGCGCACCGAAACCGTTGCCGCCCCTCACGCCGTCACCTCGCGCAGCACGCCGTCGGTGATCCGCACCCGGCGCTGCGCGCGGGCGGCGACGGCGTCGTCGTGGGTGATGACGAGCAGGGTGAGGCCGTCGGCGTGGAGCTCGTCGAAGAGGTCGAGGACCTCGCCGGACGTGGCGGTGTCGAGGTTGCCGGTGGGCTCGTCGGCGAGGAGCAGCCGCGGGGCGGTGACGACGGCGCGGGCGACGGCCACCCGCTGGCGCTCGCCTCCCGAGAGGGTCGTGGGCCGGAAGCCGATGCGGTGCTCGAGGCCCACGCGCTGCAGCGCGCCGTAGGCCCGCCGCAGCCGCTCCTCCCGCGGCACGCCGGAGTACATCGTGGCGAGCAGGACGTTCTCGAGCACGGTGCGGTGCGGCAGGAGGTGGAAGGCCTGGAAGACGAAGCCGATGAGGCCGCCGCGCAGGGCGGTGCGCTCGCGCTCCCCCACCGTGTGGGTGGGGATGCCGTCGAGCCAGTACTCACCGGCGGAGGGCCGGTCGAGCAGGCCGAGCAGGTTGAGGAGCGTCGACTTGCCCGAGCCGGAGGGCCCGACGATCGAGAGGTACTCCCCGCGCGGCACCCGGAGCGAGACCGGGTGCAGCGCGGTGACCGCGGGCGGGCCGGGGAAGGAGCGGGAGACCTCGCGGAGGTCGACGACGGGCGGCGCCTGCCCGGCGTCGTCGGCAAGCGCGGCAGGGTCCTCGCGGGTGGCCGTCACCGGCCCACCACCACGAGGTCCCCGGCCGCCAGGCCCTCGGCGCTCACCTCGACGTAGCCGTCGGCGGCGAGCCCGGTCTCGACGACGACGATCTCGGTGCGCTCACCGCCGCGGTCCACCTCCACGCGGCTCTCCCCGCCGGGCCCGGCGGTCAGCGCGGCGACCGGGACCGCCAGGACCTCACCGCCGGTCGACTCGAGGGGGATCGTCACGCGGACGTTGTCGCCGACGACGGCGGCGCGCTGCTCCTCGCTGATCTCGACCGGGACGAGGACCAGCTCGCGGCGGTCGCCGCCACCGCTCGACCCGCCGTCGCCCTCACCCTCGCCCTCGCCGCCGCCCTCGGGACGGCGCGTGGGGGTGCGGACCTCGGTCACGGTCGCCTCGATCTCCTCCTCGCCGACGGCGAGGAAGGCGGTGGTCCCCTCGGCGACGAGAGCGGCGTCGGCGGCGGAGACGCTCGCCAGGACCTGCAGGGTGGCACCGGAGATGGTCAGCGCCTCTCCGCTGACGGTGTCCCCGCGGCGGACCGTCACCGAGTCCACCCGCCGGGGCAGTGTGTCGACGTAGACGACCTCGGCCGCGGGCAGCGGGGTCATCGCGTTGCTGCGCGCCTCCTCCAGGGCGCGCGCGGCCTCCTCGACGGCGGTCGCGGCGGCGTCGCGGGCGGCGCGCTCGACCGAGGTGTCGCGGGCGGCCAGCGCCTCCTCGCGCTCGGCGCGGACGACGGCGAGCTCCTCCTGCGCCTGGGTGACGGCCTCGGCCCCCTCCGGCGCGGCGAGCTGGACGGCGCGCTCGGCGCGGGCCACCGCGGTGTCGAGCCGCAGCCGCTCGGAGGGCGGGGGCCCGCCGGCGGCGCGGCCGACCTCGGCCTGCGCCTGGGCGTAGGCCTCCTCGGCCATCCGCAGCCCCTCCCGGGCGGCGGCGAGCGCCTCGTCGGCGCCCTCCTCCGCGAGCGGCGAGGAGTACCCGGCCTGCTGGTAGAGGGCGTCGACGCCGGCGGCCGTGGCGGCGTCGAAGACGTCCGACTCCCGGTTGCCCGCGTTGATCCCGAGGGCGTGGAGCGCGTTCTTCAGCTGGGTGACGTCCGGGCCGGAGCTGCCCACGCGCAGCGTGCGGTAGACGGGCAGCTCACCGGGCAGCACGATGACCGGGCGGCCGGCGACCTCCATGACGACCTGCCCCGCCTCGACGACGTCGCCGACGGCGGGCACCTGGCCGGTGACGACGGCGGGCCCGCCGATGTCGGTGGTCTCGATGCTGACGGCGACGGGGTCGTCGTACAGCGCGTCGCCGCGCAGCGTGAGGTCGGTGGACAGCTCACGCTCCTCCACCGGCACGGTGATGAGCCCCGCCTCCGGGGGTGCGGCCTCCGCGGCGCGCTGCGCCGGTGAGATGACGAGGTTGCTCACCAGGATCCCGGCCACCAGGCTCGCGACGGCGGTCACCGCGACGACGACGATGGTCCGGTTGGCCCGGGGCGCCCGGACCTCGGGCGGCAGCTCGTCCTCGGGGGCAGCAGGCAGGTCGAGGACCGGCTCCTCCGCGTCGTCGGGGCGCTGCCGGCGCCGGATCACGCGTCCTGCCCGTGGGCGGCGAGCAGCGCGTCGATGTCCGCCTGGTAGGTCTCGACGAACTCCTCCTCGAGCTCGAAGCGGATCTCGAGGGAGCGGCTCTCGAGGTCGATCTCCTCCTGGCAACGGTAGTCGGCGACGGCGGTGGCGATCTCCCGCTCACGCAGCTCGGCCAGCCCCATCTCCTCCATGATGTCGCGGACGGGGTCGGTGCCCGAGGCCTCCAGGGCCTCCCAGTCGAGGTTGTCCCAGTCGATCTGCGCGTCGGCCTCCGTGTAGAGCTTGTCGTACTCCGTGTAGAAGTGGTCGGTGGCCTCGACGGGGGTGGTCATGCCGCTGATCCCGGCGTCGGCCATGCAGGTGGCCCACTCCTCGTAGAGCTCACGGGTGCGCGAGTCGTTCTCGGCGTCCTCGTAGAGCTTGTCCATGGCCTCGAAGAACTCGGTGAAGGCGGGGTCGGACCACGAGTCCTCCTCCCCCTCGTACACCTCGTGGTAGGCGCGCCCCTGGCAGCCGCCCTCCTCCCAGTTGTACTCCTCGACGATCTCCTCGCCCTCGACCCACTCCTCGTCCTCCATGGTCGGCGGGCCGTAGAGCGCCTCGTAGTACGCCTCCTGCTCGGAGCCGGACATGCCGGCGACGTAGTCCTCGTTGGGGTCGGTCCACTCCTCCTCGGGCTCGTCCGACACCTCCTCCGACCACGGGTCGGTGGTCACGCCGTATCCGTACTGCTGGGCCCACTCCTCGGTGTTCCAGTCCTCGTCGTCGGTGACGACGGTGCCCATGTCCTGCTCGACCGGCGTGTACTCGAAGCCCTCCTCGGCCATGCAGGCAGCGACCATCTCCTCGATCTCGCGGTTCTGCTCGACCTGCTCGCGCTCGAGGTCCTCCGGGCTCTGGTCACTGCCCCACAGGGCACCCAGCGCCTCGTCGAGCGGACTGTCCTCCCAGCTGAGCTCGCCGTCCTCGGAGGCCGGGCCTCCTGAGCAGGCAGCAAGTGCTGCGACGGCGACGGCGGCGGCGAGAACGCGTCGGGGGCGCATGGGCATCTCCTCGGACGAGGCCCGCACGAGTTGCGAGCCACTCGGGCTCACGGTAGTGAGCAGACGTCGACGATCACGTCATCCCTAGGGTGGATTTCCTCGCCGCACCGGTCTCCGTTCGGTAACGGCCGCGGCGCGACCACCTACAGTGGGACGGTGCCTGCGCGAACCGTCAAGGACCCGATCGTCTGGATCGACTGCGAGATGACCGGGCTGGACCTCAGCCGCGATGCGCTCATCGAGGTCGCCGTCGTCGTCACCGACTCCGAGCTGAAGCCGGTGGACGCGGGGATCGACCTCGTCATCGCGCCGCCGGCCGGCGCCGTCGAGCAGATGGGCGACGTCGTGCGCGAGATGCACACGACCTCCGGTCTCCTCGAGGAGCTCGACGGCGGGCTCACCATGGCCGACGCGCAGGAGCAGGTCCTCGCCTACGTCCGTCGCTGGGTCCCGGAGCCCCGCAAGGCGCCGCTGGCGGGGAACTCGGTCGGCACCGACCGCACCTTCCTCGAGCGCGACATGCCCGAGCTCGTCGCCCACCTGCACTACCGGATCATCGACGTCTCCTCGATCAAGGAGCTGGCTCGCCGCTGGTACCCGCGCGCCTACTTCAACTCCCCGGAGAAGCACGGCGGTCACCGGGCGCTGGCGGACATCCTCGAGAGCATCGACGAGCTGCGCTACTACCGCGCCGCCCTGTGGCCCGAGGGCGATGGCCCGGACACGCCCACGGTCAAGGCCGCTGCCGAGGCCGTCATGGCCAGCCCCACCGCGGCGGAGGTCGAGCGCCTGGCCGCGAAGGCGGCCGCCAAGACCTCCGGTGAGACACGCATCACCGCTCCCTGAGCCGTCCGGATTCCACACCGCCGGGATCCACCGGCTAGAGTGGGTGACTGCTGCGTCTCGCTGAGGCGCGCATGGTGGGTGTAGCTCAGCTGGTAGAGCGCCGCGTTGTGGTCGCGGATGTCGCGGGTTCAAGTCCCGTCACTCACCCCGAGCCCGAGGCCCGGACCGTCACGGTCCGGGCCTCGGTCGTTCCCCCGTACGATCGCGCCGTGGACGACGACGCGGCACGAGCGCTCCTCAGCTCCCGACGGCTCGTGGTGCTCGACCTCGACGGGCCGCTCACCCGGCTGCTGCCCGGCCAGGAGTACCTGCGGGTCACAGCCGGCGCGCTGGAGCTCGCTCTCTCGCTCGGTCTCGAGCCCGACGACGAGCTCGCCGCCGAGACCGACCACGTCCAGCTCCTTCGCCTCGTCGCCGAGCGGGGCCCGGACGTGGGGCGCGCCGTGGAGCGGTGGTGCACGGACCGGGAGCTCACGGCCGCGGCCGGCGCACCGCTGGCTGCCGGTGCAGAGACCTTCGTCACCGCCTGCCTCGACCGGGGTACCGCCGTCGCCGTCGTCACGAACAACGCACCGGAGGCGGCGGCCGCGGTCCTCGCCAAGGGCGGGGTGCTCCTCGCCGGACTGCCCGTCCACGGGCGTGACCCGGAGCGCCTGGACCGCCTCAAGCCCTCGCCGCAGCCGCTGCTGGCCGCGGCCGACGGCGCCGGCGTGAGGCCCGCGGACGGCGTCATGGTCGGCGACTCTGCCAGCGACGTCCACGCGGCGACGGCGGCCGGGATGCCCTGCATCGGCCTGTCCCCCGACCCCGCGCGGCGGGCGGAGCTGCTCGCCGCGGGTGCCGTGGCGGCCGCGCCGAGCCTCGCCGCGCTGTGAGTGGTCCCGTCTAGAGTGGCGAGGTCGCCCGACCGGTGAAGGAAGGATCAATCGATGTCCCAGCTCGAGGAGCGCGCCGAACCCCTGGCCGCGCAGCCGCCCGCCGTGGTCGAGCGTGAGGTCGAGACCGTCCTGCCGACCCGGCACGGTGCCTTCCGGATGCTCGGCTTCCGCGACGCCGGCGGCACCGAGCACGTCGCCCTCGTCATGGGCCTGACCGACCCGGATCCGCGCACCACCCCGCTCGTGCGGGTCCACTCCGAGTGCCTCACCGGTGACGCCTTCGGCTCGTGGCGCTGCGACTGCGGCGAGCAGCTCGACGCCGCCCTCGCGGCGGTGGCCGCCGAGGGTGAGGGCGCCGTCGTCTACGTCCGCGGCCACGAGGGTCGCGGCATCGGCCTGCTCGAGAAGCTGCGCGCCTACGCGCTGCAGGACATGGGCGCCGACACTGTTGACGCCAACCTCGCCCTCGGGCACAGCGCCGACGCCCGCAGCTACGACCAGTCCGCGGCGATCCTCCGCGACCTCGGCGTGCAGCGGATCCGGCTGCTGTCCTCGAACCCCGCCAAGGAGGAGGCGCTGACCGCCCTGGGTGTCGACGTCGTCGAGCGGGTCAGCCTCATCGTCCCGGCCCACCCGGAGAACGAGGCCTACCTCGCGACCAAGCGCGCCCGGATGCGGCACGACCGCCCGGCCGCCGAGGACGCCTGGGACGCGCTGCTGCGCGGTGCGGTGCCGGTCGTCGCCCCGGAGGACGCCGCCCACGAGCTCGTCGACCGCTACGGCCCGCTCGTCGCGCTCGGCTCCCACGCCGTCATCGCCCAGCTCGGCCAGAGCCTGGACGGCTTCATCGCCTCGCGCACCGGGGACGCGGAGTTCGTCACCGGCGAGGAGGACCGCGAGCACCTGCACCGGCTGCGGGCGCTCGTCGACGCCGTCGT
Source organism: Georgenia phoenicis (assembly GCF_047302425.1). NCBI lineage: Bacteria > Bacillati > Actinomycetota > Actinomycetes > Allobogoriellales > Allobogoriellaceae > Georgenia > Georgenia phoenicis. The sequence continues at coordinate 3,094,900 of NZ_CP154855.1, forward strand.
CGTCGGTGTGGGGACGGTGACCGCGGACGACTGCCGCCTCACCGTGCGCGCCGTCCCCGGCGCCCACCCGGTCCGCGTGGTCCTCGACCCGCGGGCCCGCACGCCGCTCGACTCCCACGTGCTCACCGACGGCGCCGCGCCCACCCTGTGGCTCGTCGGCCCGGGCGCCACCGTCCCCGGTGACCTCGCCCCGCACGTCGAGGTCCTCCGCCTCGACGACAACGGCCCGGCCGACCCGTCCCGCGTCCTCGAGCTGCTGCGCGAGCGGGGCCTGGGCCGGGTGCTCGTCGAGGGCGGCGGCCGCATCGTCTCCGCCTTCCTCGACGCCGGTGTCCTCGACCGCCTCTTCCTCACGACGGCGCCGGTGCTCATCGGCGACGGCGTGCCCGGGGTCCGTTTCACCGGCTCCGAGCTGCTCGCCGACGCCCTGCGCACCCGCACCCGCCGCTTCGTCCTCGGCGAGGACGTGTGCACCGAGCTCGACCTGCGGGCGCTGCGCTCAGTCGAGGCCGAGCCCGCGCCGTAGGTCCGCCGCGGTGTCGGCCCACGTGCGCAGCTCCTCCCGGCGCGCGCGGGCGGCCGCCCGCCACGCGGTCCGCTGGTCCGCGTCGGTCAGCCAGCGGCGCAGCGCCCGGGTCCACGCCTCGGCCTCGGTGGCCGGCACTGCCGTACCTGGCGCGCCGCCGGTGAGCGGGCCGGGGCGCCCGGCAAGTGCCTCGACGGCCCCCGTGCCCTCGGCCACGACGCCGGGGACGCCGTGGGCCAGGGCTTCGATGACGACGAGCCCGTAGGTCTCGACGAGCGAGGGCACGAGCAGCAGGTCGGTGCGCTGCCACAGCGCCTCGAGCTCCTCCCCGGTGACGGCGCCGGGCAGCGCTACGCGACCGGCGAGTCCCGCAGCGTCCAGCGCCTGCGCGACCTCCGCGGCCACCTCCGGCTGCGCACCGGACGGCCCCGCGAAGGTCGCCCGCCACGGCAGGTCCCGCACGGCGTCGAGTGCCGCGACGAGCACGGCGTGGTTCTTCGCCCGGGTGAGCGCCCCGAGCGCGAGGAGGTGCGGCGGGCGGCTGCCGCCGGCGACCGGTCCGCGCTCGGCGCCGGGCTCGGCGACGAGCACGTCGGCGCGGCCGTAGCGGCGGACGAGGTCGGCGGCCGCCCAGCGGCTCGTCGTGACGACGGCGGAGGCGGCGTCGACGGTGCGGGACTCGAGCGCGGCGAACCGGTCCGCCTCCGCGGGCGGCAGACCCGCCTCCGCGGGCAGCGGCAGGTGGACGAGGAGGACGACCCGCGCCCCCGCGGCGACGGCCTCGGCGAGCTCCCCGGGGCAGGCGCTGCCGACGAGGGCGTCGACGACGACCGTGCCGGAGGTGCCCAGCGCCCCGCGCAGCGCCTCCCGGTCGGCGGGCCCGGGCCGCGGCCAGGGGCCGGGCAGGGCACGGACCTCGACCGGTCCGTGCGCCGCCTCCCAGGCGCGCGCGAGCTGCGCGTCGTAGACGTCCCCGCCGCTCGGTCCGGCCCCGCGGGCCGGGACGACGAGCCGCAGCGCCGGCACGGCTAGCTCCCGGGGAGCTCGAGACGGTAGGTCGCCCACGCGTCGGGGTGCTCGCGCAGCGTGACCTCCAGGGCCGTGTACGGGGTCATGTCCAGGCCCTCGGCGAGGCGGTGGGCGACGTGCCGGGCGACGACCTCGGTCGTCGTGACGACGCCGGCGAACTCCTCGAGCTCGTCGAGGTTGCGGTAGCGCAGCGCGCCGGTCACCTCACCGAGCCGCTCGGTCGCGGCGCCGATGTCGATGACCACCCCGTGCTCGTCGAGCTCGGGCCGGTACCACGTCGCCTCGACGACGTAGGTGACCCCGTGCAGCCCCTGGGCGGGGCCGAAGAAGGGGTCGGGCAGGCTGTGGGCGACCATCATGTGGTCGCGGACCGTCACGCTGAACACTCAGCTCTCCTCGGGGTAGCGGATGACGTGGCACAGGGCGGGCAGCCGGCCGGAGGCGACGTCCGCCATGACCTCCGGCAGCCGGGCGAAGTCGCTGGTCCCGGTGAGAAGGGCGTCGAAGCGCGGGTCGCGCAGCGCGTCGAGTGCCACCCCCAGCCGGTCGGTCGTGGTGCGGCGGGCGCGGCGGGCGGCGCTGACGGCGCCGACCTGGCTGCCGCGCAGGGTCAGCCGCCGGGCGTGGAAGGCCTCCCCCAGCGGCGCCCGGGGCGCGTCGGTGCCGTACCAGGACAGCTCGACGACCTCCGCCTCCTCACCGGCCAGGCGCAGGGCGGTGGCGAGCCCCGCCTCGCTCGCCGAGCAGTGGACGACGACGTCGCAGTCGCCCGTCGCGTCCTCCGGCGTCACGAGCGTCAGGCCGAGACGTGCGGCGAGCTCCTGGCGGCTCGGGTCGACGTCGACCACCTCGAGCCGTTCGAGCGGGAAGCCGCTGAGGAGGGTGGCGACGGACGCCCCGATCATCCCCATCCCGACGACGGCGACCCGGTCCCCCAGCCGCGGGGCGGCGTCCCACAGGGCGTTGACGGCGGTCTCCACCGCGCCGGCGAGGAGGGCACGGTCGGTGGGCACGTCGTCGGGCACGGGGACGACGGCGGTGGCGGGGACGACGTACCGGGTCTGGTGGGGGTGGAGGCAGAACACCCGCCGGCCGCGCAGCTCGTCGGGGCCGTCCTCGACGACGCCGACGGAGAGGTAGCCGTACTTCACCGGCCCGGGGAGGTCACCCTCCTGGAAGGGCGCGCGCATGAGCGGGCGGACGGCCTCGGGGACGGCGTGGCGGTGGACGAGCGTCTCGGTGCCGCGGCTGATCGCCGAGCGCAGCGTGCGGACGAGAACCTCACCGGCGTCGGGAGGGTCGAGGGGCGCCTGTCGGATCTCTCCCCGCTCGGGACCGACCGTCCAGTACGCCTCTGCCATCACGTGGCCCATCCTGCCCGCCGGGTGCGGGCCGGCGCGAACGGGCACGCGCGCCCCCGGCCCGTGCAGCACTTATGCTCTCGCTGACCAGCGGCGCGCGTGCGCCCTCGTGAACGGAAGTGAGATCCCATGGCCGGTGGCCTAGCTGCACTGCTCGACGACATCGCCGCCCTGGCCAAGATCGCCGCGGCCTCGGTCGACGACATCGGTGCCGCAGCGGGCCGCGCGAGCGCCAAGGCGGTGGGCGTCGTCATCGACGACGCCGCGGTGACCCCGCGCTACGTCCACGGCTTCACTGCCAAGCGCGAGCTGCCGATGATCTGGCGGATCGCCCGCGGCTCCCTGCGCAACAAGCTCCTGTTCATCCTCCCGGCGATCCTCCTGCTCAGCCAGTTCGTCCCGTGGCTGCTCACCCCGATCCTCATGCTCGGCGGGCTCTACCTCAGCTACGAGGGCGCGGAGAAGCTCTACGAGTACGTCACCGGGCACCACAAGGAGAAGACGGCCGAGCCCGTCGCGGCCAAGGGCGAGGACCACGAGAACAGGATGGTCAGCTCGGCCATCAAGACCGACTTCATCCTCTCCGCCGAGATCATGGTCATCGCGCTCAACGAGGTCGCGGACGAGCCGCTGCTCAACCGGGCGATCATCCTCGTCGTCGTGGCGCTCGGGATCACCGCGCTCGTCTACGGGGTCGTCGCGCTCATCGTCAAGATGGACGACATCGGGCTGCGCATGGCGCAGCGGGACTCGACTCTCTCGCAGAAGGTGGGCCGGGGCCTCGTCAAGGGGATGCCGAAGGTCCTCGCGGTGCTGTCCGTCGTCGGTGTCATCGCGATGCTGTGGGTCGGTGGGCACATCCTGCTCGTCGGGGTCGACGAGCTCGGCTGGCACGCCCCCTACGAGCTCGTCCACCACCTCGAGGAGGCGGTCGCCGGCGGGCTGGGCGCGCTGCAGGGCTTCGTCACCTGGCTCGTCGACACGCTGGCCTCCGCCGTCGTCGGGCTCATCGTCGGCGCCCTCGCCGTCGTCGTCATGCACCTCGTCCCCCGGAAGAAGAAGGACGCCGCCGCCCACTGATCACCGACAGCCGGATTCTCCAGCCCCCTCGGCGTCGACAGGGGTCACCGGGGAGGGTGCCACAAGCGGGCGCAGGATCGCCGACCGGCCGCCGACGTCAAGGCCCCGGACCTGATCGACACCCGGACCAGACGCCTATGTGGCACCCAGGTTGTCCCTGGAACAACCCCGCACTGTCACCGGACGAGCCGGGTCAGCGGGGAGGGTGCCACAAGCGGGCGCCAGGACCGCCGACCGGCCGCCGACGTCAAGGCCCCAGGCCTGATCGGCGCCCGGACGTGGCGCCTTTGTGGCACGCAAGGCCGTCCCCGGAACAACTCCGCTCTCGGCGACAGCGTTCTGTCGCCGAGAGCGGAGTTGTTACTGCGTCAGGGGCGGCCGAGGTAGCCGTCGGGGGTGACCGGCAGGGCGCGCTTGTGGCCCGTGCGGCGGTACCAGCCGACGATCGTCGCCTCGTCCTCGGCGGAGACCTCGCGGCCCTCGAGGTAGTCGTCGACCGCGTCGTAGCGCACGCCGAGCGCCTCCTCGTCGGCCAGCAGCGGCTTGTCGGACTCGAGGTCCGCCGTCGGGATCTTGTTGACGAGATCGTCGGGCGTGCCGAGGTGGCGGCCGATGTCGCGCACCCGGCGCTTGGGAAGGCCGAAGAGCGGGGTGAGGTCCGCGGCGCCGTCGCCGTGCTTCGTGTAGAAGCCGACGCACGCCTCGGCCGCCTGGTCGGTGCCGACGACGAGCATCCCGCGAGCGCCGGCGATGGCGTACTGGCTGACCATGCGCAGGCGGGCCTTGACGTTGCCCTTGTGGTAGTCGTCTCGGGCGTCGGTCACCGGCGTGCGCGAGGCGAGCACCTGGTCCCACAGGGCGTCGGTCGCGGGGCCGATGTCGATCGTCTCGACCATGTCGGCGCCGATGAACTCGATCGCGGCGACGGCGTCGTGCTCGTCCTTCTGCACCCGGTAGGGCAGGCGGACGGCGACGAACGTGGCCTCACCGCCGGCCTCCCGCACCCGCTCGCAAGCGAGCTGGCACAGGCGCCCGGCGACCGTCGAGTCGACGCCGCCGCTGATCCCCAGCACGAGACCCTTGGCCCCGGTGTCCTGGAGGTAGCGGGCGAGGAACTCGATGCGACGCTCCGCCTCGGCGGCGGCGTCGAAGGTGTCGGGGTCGACGACCTCGAGCGCGGTGATGATCTCCGACTGCAGCTGGGTGTCCATTCCGCGAATGTACTGGCGCCGTGTTACGTCGTCATCACATAGGCCCTGGTGGGGCGCACTAGGCTCTGCGCATGACCGGCTGGGACCCCGGGCCCGGGGTCGTCGAGCTGCCGGACGGGCGCCGCGTCCGGGGTGGTGGCGTGCGCCGCCCGCACTCTGACGTCCCGGACTTCGCCGTCTACCTCCTCGGCCGCGAGCCCCGGGTCGAGGGGCGGGACTACCGGTGGGTGCGCTGGCGCGACTTCCGGCTCCCGGACTCGACACCTGACGCGGTCGACGCACTCACGGAGGCCTACGCCCGCGCCGCGACCGAGAGGGTGGAGATCGCCTGCGGGGGCGGGGTCGGCCGGACGGGCGCGGCGCTGGCGCTGCTCGCCGTCATGGGCGGGGTGCCGACCGAGGACGCCGTCGCCTGGGTGCGCTTGCGCTACCACCCGCGGGCGGTCGAGACGCGGCAGCAGCGGCGCTGGGTCGGCACCGCGGCACAGCACCTGCACGGGTGACCGCTCGACAGGTGTCCGGAGCGCCCCCGCTCTAGCGTGGGCGGATGAGCTCGCGCCCGACGTCCCCGCTCGACCTGGCCCTGCCCGAGGGCGCGGGCCGGCGTGTCCTCGTCACCGGTGCCAGCGGCTACGTCGGCGGGCGCCTCGTGCCCGAGCTCGTCGCCGCCGGCTTCGCCGTCCGGGCGGGGGCACGCGACCCGCGCAAGCTCGAGGACCGGCCGTGGGCCGGCGACGTCGAGCTCGTCGCCGCCGACCTCGAGGACGGCGACCAGGTGCGCGCCGCGATGGCCGACGTCCACACCGTCCTCTACCTCGTCCACTCGATGGGCGGCGGCGGCGACTTCGTCGAGCGGGAGGCGCAGATCGCCCGCACGGTGGCGGAGGCGGCGGAGGCGCAGGGCGTGGAGCAGATCGTCTACCTCGGCGGACTGCACCCCGACAAGCCGCTCGAGGAGCTGTCGGACCACATGCGCTCCCGGGAGCAGGTGGGCCGCATCCTCCTCGAGTCCGCCGTCCCCACGCTCGTGCTGCGGGCCGGCATCGTCATCGGCTCCGGCTCGGCGTCCTTCGAGATGATCCGCCACCTCACCGAGCGGCTGCCCGTCATGCCCGGGCCGCGCTGGCTCGACAACCTCGTCGAGCCGATCGCGATCCGCGACGTCCTGTACTACCTCGCCCACGCGAGCGCGCTCACCGACCCCGTCAACGGCACCTACGACGTCGGCTCCGGACGGCCGCAGCCCTTCAAGGACCTGCTCTCCGGCTACGCACGGGTGGCGGGGCTGCGCCCGCGCCGGATCTGGGCACTGCCCATCCCCGCGCCGCGGCTGTCCGGCTTCTGGATCGGGATGACGACGCCGATCCCGCGCGGGCTGGCGATGCCGCTGGCCGCGTCCATGGCCGAGGACGCCGTCGCCGCGGACCACGAGATCGCCACCGTCATCCCCGACCCTCCCGGTGGGCTCACGCAGTACCCCGACGCGTGCCGGCTGGCGATCGAGCGGCAGGTCTCCGGGCGGGTGACGGCCAGCTGGGACGACGACGTCACCGCCTCCGCCGGCCCCGCCGACCCGCTGCCCTCGGACCCGGAGTGGGCCGGGCACACCGTGTACACCGACGTCCGCGAGCGCGAGGGCCGGGCCGCCCCGGACTCGGTGTGGCGGGTGGTCCAGGGCATCGGCGGGGAGAACGGCTGGTACTCCCCCGCCGTCCTGTGGCGGCTGCGCGGGTTCCTCGACAAGCTCGTCGGCGGTCCGGGCATGGCGCGGGGACGGCGCCACCCGCACCGGCTGCAGGTCGGGGACCACGTCGACTTCTGGCGGGTGGAGTCGGTGGAGCCCGGAGAGCGGCTCACGCTGCGCGCCGAGATGCGCTCCTCGGGGCGCGCCTGGCTCGAGCTGTCCGTCGACGCACTGCCCGGCGGCGGCTCCCGCTACCGCCAGCGCGCCATCTTCTTCCCCCGCGGCATCATCGGGCGGCTGTACTGGCTGGCGGTGCTGCCCTTCCACGCCCTGATCTTCCCCACGATGGCCCGCAACATCCTCCACGAGGCGGAACGGCACCCGGTGAGCGGCGCGTCACCTCAGCGGTAGAAGCCCTCGCGCAGGTTGATGCCGTGCTCGACCCACGCCTTGAGCGCGCCCAGCATGCTCGTCCACCCCTCGCAGTTGCCGAAGGCGCTGCGGGCGCCGTCCGGGGTCGCCCGCCACGAGGACTCGGTGATGGTGACGAGGGTGCGGGCGCCGTCGTCGACCGGTTCGAGCTCGAAGGTCGTGCGGGTGACGCCGCGCTCGCTCGTCGTCGCCTCCCCGTCCCACTCGATGACGATGCGGCCGGGTGGGTCTGCCTCGAGGACGCGGACGGGGAAGGGGCCGGGGAAGTCGGCGAACTCCCAGATCACCTCGGCGCCGGCGGTGAGGCGGCCGCGGGCGCCTCCGGTGGTGAAGTACCTCGACAGCTGGGCTGGGTCGGCGATGGCCTCGTAGACCTCGGCGACCGGCCGCGAGACGCGGCCCGACACGGTGAAGGACAGCTCTGTCAGCTCGGTGGCGTTCATGTGATATTTTTACAACGTGTCTGGTGCTGAGGTCAACGGGTCCGACGAGGACGACGACCGCGTCTTCAAGGCGCTCGCCTCCCCCACCCGGCGGCGCATCCTCGACCTGCTCAAGGAGCGGCCCCGCACGACGGGCGACGTTGCCGCGCAGTTCCCCGAGCTGGACCGCACGACGGTCCTCCAACACCTGCGCGTGCTCGAGCGCGCCGAGCTCGTCACCGGGCGCAAGGTCGGCCGCGAGCGCCACCTGTCCCTCGCCCCGCTCCCCATCAAGCGCATCCACGACCGGTGGATCGGGGCGTACGCGCGCGCCGCCGTCGCACTGCTCGAGGACCTCGACCGCGGCTGACCTGCGAGCCCCGCGCCCGCGGCCGACAATGGCTCGATGCCTCTGCTCACCGTCGGTCACGGCGCGCTCGACCGCGCGGGGCTCGCCGCCCTCCTCACCGGCCGCCGGGTGGCGCTCGTCGTCGACATCCGCCGCTTCCCCGGCAGCAGGCGCAACCCCGACGTCGCCAGCGACGCCCTCGCACAGTGGCTGCCCGAGGCCGGCGTCGCCTACCGCTGGGAGCAGCGCCTGGGCGGGCGGCGCCACCTGCGCAAGGCCGAGGACGCCGCCTCACCGGACACGTGGTGGCAGGTCGACGCCTTCCGCGCCTACGCGGGCTATACCCGCACCGAGGAGTTCACGGCCGCGCTCGCCGAGGTCGTTGAGGAGGCCCGCGGCGACGCACGGGTCGCGGTCATGTGCTCCGAGGCGGTGTGGTGGCGCTGCCACCGCCGGCTCGTCGCCGACGTCGCCACGCTCCTCCACGACCTGCCCGTCCACCACCTCATGCACGACGGCGAGGTGCGGATCCACGAGCCCTCGGCCGGCGCCCGGGTGGGCGACGGCGTCGTCGTCTGGGACGGGGAGCCGGCCGGGTGAGCTACCGCCGGTCGTAGGTGAGGACGACGTTCCCGCCGTCGAAGGTCCGCACGTCCGTCAGGTCGAGCTCGCCGGGCGCGAAGCCGGCGCCCTCGAGCATCGGGCGCCCCGAGCCGGCGACGACGGGGTAGAGCTTGACGATGAAGCGGTCGATCTCCGCGAGCAGCGCCCCGGCCAGCCGCGCCCCGCCCGCGAGGTAGATGTCGAGCGGGGAGTCCTCGGCCTTGAGCCGGCGCACGAGGGCGACGGGGTCGTCCCGCACGATGGTGACGTCCGGGTCCAGCTCCTCCTGCGTCGTCGAGACGACGTACTGGCGCAGGTGCGCGTACGGGCTGGTGACGCCCTCGCGCAGACCCGGCTCGTAGGTGCGCCTGCCCATGACGACGGTGTCGAAGTGCTTGTTCGGGCGGTCGGCGATGCCAAGGTACGCGCGGCCGTGGCTCGGGATCGTGTCGGGGTACTCCTCCAGCATCCATGCGGAGTACTCCTGGGGCTGCGGGTAGAAGTCGACCTCGTCCTCCGGGCCGGCGATCCGGCCGTCGAGCGAGGCGGCGATGTAGTAGGTCAGTCGGCGCACGGGGTCTCCTTCGTCGGGTGCGGTCCGCGCGCCATCCTTCCCTGCCGCGGCCCGCGCCGGCCACGGAATACGCGAGGACGACGACGGCGGGACGCACCCGCCGTCGTCGTCCTCGCTCCGCGGCTACTTCTTCTGGACGGTGATCGACCACTCCGCGTCACCGATGCGGCGGTAGTCGGTCACCGGGTAGCCCTCTGAGGCGGCCCAGCGCGGGATGGCGTCGGTGGCCTGGGTGCAGTCGAAGTTGATGGTGAGGTAGTCGCCGTCGGGCAGGGACGCGATGGCGTCCTTGGCCTCGACGAGCGGGAAGGGGCAGACCTGTCCGGAAGTCTGGAGCGTGAGGGGCACGGTGGTTCCTTTCTCAGGCGTCCACGAGGGACGGGGCGGGGGTGCGCTGCGCCGTCGGGCGGTGGCGCAGGATGAAGACGTGGGTGGCGGCGCCGGTGCCGAGCACCATGAACGCGAAGGACAGCCAGCCCTGGTAGGAGAACTGGGCGGTGTTGACCATGGCGTTGCCGATGGTGCAGCCGCCCGCGAGCGCGGCGCCGACGCCCATGAGGGTGCCGCCGGTGATGGAGCGGACCATCGTCGTGGCGTCGGGGACGCGCAGGCGGAACTCCCCGGAGGCCTTGGCGGCGATGAAGGCGCCGACGAGGATGCCGAGGACGAGGAAGACGCCCCAGTCGACGAGCTCGACGTCGCCGGTGACGAGGAAGGCCACTGTGTTGGCCGACGGCGTCGTGATGCCGAGGCCGGCGGGGCGGCCCGCGGCGGTGCTCAGCGGCCACGCGACGATCGCGATGACCCCGATGACGACGGCGGTGGCGAAGGCGTGCCACGGCTTCTCGAGCAGGAGGTGGGCCAGGCCGGTGCGGCGGGCCGGCAGGGCGGCGAGCTTGGGCTCGGCGGCGAGGTGGCGGGTGGCCGCGTAGCCGACGGCGAGGACGAGGCCGCCGACGAGCCACCACGGGGAGATCCCGAGCGTCTCGTGGATCGAGGTGAGGCCCACCGTCCGGGCGCGGGCGGCGGTGGTGAGGTCGGCGAAGACGCCGTACTTCATCGCCGCGGCGGACCCGGCGTAGAAGATGAGCGCGAACCAGGAGCCGATGAGTCCCTCGCCGGAGCGGTAGAAGGTGCCGGTGGCGCAGCCGCCGGCGAGGACGATGGCGAAGCCGAAGATGAAGGCGCCGACGATGGTCGCGACGGGGGCGAGCTCGCCGGAGCTGAGCTGGATGACGCCGAGGGCGTCGAGGGCGAAGACGCCGACGCTCTGGACGGCGATGACGATGAGGAACGCGGTGATCCAGCGCGTGTTGCGCCCGATCCACACGTCGCGGAAGGCGCCGGTGACGCAGAAGCGTCCCCGCTGCATGGCGAAGCCGAGGGCTCCGCCGACGACAAGTCCGGTGAGGACCATGGGTGGGTTGTCCTTCTGGGTATGGGGTGGCACGGGCCCGGCGCGGCGGCGCGCGCGGGCAGGGCGCGCCGAAGAGGGCGCGCCGAGGGGTGGCGAAGGTGCGGACGGGCCGGCGCACCGCCGGGGTCGGGGCTCGAGCCGGTCAGGCGAGCGGGATCACCGACACTCGCCGGTACACAGGCGGCGGGCAGCGGTGCGCGGCGGCTGGTACGTCTGGCTGAGCATGGTGGTTCCCCCTTGTCAGGTCCTGCGACCTGGCGGCGACGCTAGGAGCGTGTGTGCCGGCGGGTCGAACCGCGTCCGGCAGGTGAGACGGGCGCCTGGGGTCGGCGACCGCCGGTCACCAGAAGGCGCGGGAGGCGATGGCGTCCGCGAAGCCGTCCAGGGCGCCGTCGGCGGCACCGAGGTAGAGGGAGGCGTCCACGAGCGAGACCTCCATGATGCAGGGCTCGCCGTTGTCGCCCTCGACCATGTCGATACGGCTGAACAGCAGCTGCGCGTCGCGGCCCATCCGGGACTTGATGTAGCCGTGGATCGCGGCGCGCGCCTGCTCCCCCACCCGCAGCTCGGCCTCGGTGGCCTCGCGCGCGGTGGCGACCTCCTCGGCGACCTCCTCGGCCGAGGCGAGCGGCCCGAGAAGCATCGGCTCCTTCTCCACGGTGTGCGACAGCACGCCGTTGAGGTAGATCAGCGCGGTCTCGCCACGCTCGTCGACCGACTGGACGTAGCGCTGGACCATGACCGCACGGCCCTCCTGGAGCAGGCCGTAGGCGTGCTGGATGGCGTCCATGCGCGACATCGCGTCGCGGGCGGTGTACCGGCCGGTGTCGCGGGAGCCGGAGGAGATGGCCGGCTTGACGACGAAGTCGCCCAGCGAGGGGAAGCGGGTGTGCACCTGGTGCTTGGACAGGTCCTTCTCCGGCTCGAGCCACACGGTGTCGATCGTCGGCATGCCGCGCCGGCCCAGCTCCTGGAGGTAGTGCTTGTCGGTGTTCCACTCGACCGTGTCCGCACTGTTGAGGAGCTTGCGGATGCCCCGCGTCCACGCGAGGAAGTCATGGCGCCGCTGCGCGTAGTTGTGGACCGCGCGCAGCACGACGATCCCGGCCTGCGACCAGTCGACCGACTCGTCGTCCCAGGCGGCGACGTGCGGATCGATGCCCCGCTCCGCGAGCGCGTCGGGCAGCCCCTCCTCACCCGAGTCCAGCTCGGGGTGGTCCAGGCAGGTCGCGAGAGTGACACGAGGCTTCGACACGCGCTCAACCTATCCGAAACCGCGGAATGGCGCGGCTCACACACGACGGTCGGTGACACTCGTCACGACTGGCCCTCTGGTGTGCTTTCGGCCCGACGGCGGTGGTAACGTTTGGGACTGCCGCAAGTGCAACCGCAAGCGCCATTAGCTCAATTGGCAGAGCAACTGACTCTTAATCAGTGGGTTCTAGGTTCGAGTCCTAGATGGCGCACCAGCCGAAGGCCGTCTCCCCCGGGAGGCGGCCTTTCGCGTTGCTGGGGCCGTGCGATGCTGGGAGGGACCGCCCACGACGACGACGGAGGACTCCGTGCCCCAGCTCTCCCCCGGCGACACCGCCCCCGACTTCACCCTGCCCACCGCGGACGGCTCCACGGTGAGCCTCGCCGAGCTGCGCGCCTCGGCCGACAAGGGCGTCGTCGTCTACTTCTACCCGGCCGCCTCCACGCCCGGGTGCACCACTGAGGCCTGCGACTTCCGCGACAGCCTCGCCGCCCTCCAGGGCAAGGGCTACGCCGTCGTCGGCGTCTCGCCCGACGGGCCGGAGAAGCTGGCGCGTTTCGCCGAGGCCGAGTCGCTCACCTTCCCGCTGGCGTCCGACCCCGAGCACGAGGTCATCGAGGCGTGGGGCGCGTGGGGCGAGAAGAAGAACTACGGGCGCACCTACACCGGTCTCATCCGCTCGACCGTCGTCGTCGACACCGAGGGTGCGGTCACGCTGGCCAAGTACAACGTCAAGGCCACCGGCCACGTCGCCCGACTGCGCAAGGACCTGGGCGTCGACTGAGACCCCGTAGGCTGGTCCCGCGCGCGAGTGGCGTAACTGGCAGCCGCGCCAGGTTTAGGTCCTGGTGTCCTCGGACGTGCGGGTTCGAGTCCCGCCTCGCGCACGACGCAGGCACCGACGCACGACACGAGAGAGAAGCACCATGAGCGGACTGGCCTCGGACGACATCACCCCCTGGCTGCCGCCGGAGGACCTGGACAAGGTCCGCCGCCAGGTCCCGATGCTCTACGTCGACGTGCTGCCCGTGCGCGTGGACGCCACCGGCCAGGTGCAGCAGGTGGGTCTCCTCCTCCGGGCCACCGACGGCCGCCTCCAGCGCGCGCTCGTCTCGGGCCGGGTGCTCTTCCACGAGACGCTGCGCGAGGCGCTGACCCGTCACCTGGAGAAGGACCTCGGCTCGCTGTGCCTGCCGCGCGTGCCGCTCTCCCCGCAGCCCTTCACGGTCGGTGAGTACTTCCCGACGCCGGGACAGGGCTTCCACGACCCTCGCCAGCACGCGGTGTCGCTTGCCTACGTCGTCCCCGTCGACGGCGACTGCCAGCCACAGCAGGACACCCTCGAGGTCGGCTGGTTCACCCCGCGCGAGGCGCTGCTTCCCGAGGTGCAGGCCGAGCTCGTCGACGGGCACAGCACGCTCCTGCGGCAGGCGCTGGCGCACGTCGGCCGCCTGCCGTGAGCATCCAGCCCGGGACCGGCCCGCAGGGCCTGGACGTCGGCCGCACCTCCCGCGCCGCCGGCACGGGTCAGTGGGGCCAGCGCGGGGTGGCGATGCTCCTCGACATGGCGGGCGTCGTCCTCTTCGCCTACCTGGGCCGCGGGGCGCACGAGGGCGGCCGCTCGGTCACCGACGTCCTCGAGGTGGCCCTGCCCTTCCTCGTCGCCCGGCTGCTCGTCACCGTGCTCGTCCAGCACGGCTCGCTGCGGCTGTGGCCCGGCGGCGTCGTCGTCTGGCTCGTCACCTGGGCCGGCGGCATGGGCCTGCGTGCCGCGCTGGGTGGCGGGACCGCGCTGCCCTTCGTTCTCGTGGCGTTGGGCGTGCTGGGAGCCCTGCTCCTCGGCTGGCGCGCCGTCTGGCTGCTGGTGACGCGCATTCGTCGCCGCGGCTGACCCACGCCCCCTTCTCGCCGAGTACGCACCTACGGTCATCTGGACGCCGCTCTGGCGCCCGCCGGGTGACCGTAGGTGCGTACTCGCGGAGTCTGGGGTCAGCCGGCGAGGACGCGGACGACGTGCGGGGCGAGGGCCCGGAAGGCCTTTCCGCGGTGGGAGATCGCGTTCTTCTCCTCGGCGCTCAGCTCGGCCGCGGAACGCTCCTCGCCGTCGGGCTGGAGGATCGGGTCGTAGCCGAAGCCGCCGCTGCCGCGCGGTGCGGTAAGCAGGCGTCCGGGCATCTCCCCCGTTTCGACGACCTCCTCCCCACCCGGCGTGACGAGCGCGGCGGCGCAGACGAAGCGCGCGCCGCGGTGCGCGGTGGGGACGTCGGAGAGCTGGGCGAGGAGGAGCTCGAGGTTGGCGCGGTCGTCGCCGTGCCGGCCGGACCAGCGGGCGGAGAATATCCCGGGCGCACCGCCGAGGACGTCGACGGCGAGGCCCGAGTCGTCCGCGACGGCGGGCAGCCCCGTGGCGGCGGCCAGCGCCCGCGCCTTGATGAGCGCGTTCTCCGCGAAGGTGACGCCGTCCTCCACGGGCTCCGGAGCACCGACGTCGGCGGCCCCGACGACGGACGCGGGGTCGAGGTCCGGCAGCAGCGGGGCGAGGATCGCCCGCAGCTCACCGATCTTGTGGGCGTTGTGCGTCGCGAGGACGAGCCGCGGGCCCGCGGCGGTGGTGCTCACCGGCCGGGGAGCGGCGCGGCGAGGGCCGTGCGCTGCAGCTCGGTGAGCTTGGCGGTGCCGGTGACCGCGAGGTCGAGCAGCTCGTCGAGCTCGTGGCGCTCGAAGGGCTTGCGCTCGGCGGTACCCTGCACCTCGACGAAGCCACCGGAGCCGGTGACGACGACGTTCATGTCGGTCTCCGCGGCGACGTCCTCGACGTAGGGCAGGTCGAGGACGGGCTGCCCGTCGACGATCCCCACGGAGACTGCGGCGACCGAGTCGGTGAGCACCGGCGTCGCGCGCTTCTTGATGGCACCCTGGGCGATGCCCCAGGCGACGGCGTCGGCGAGCGCGACGTAGGCGCCGGTGATGGCGGCCGTGCGGGTGCCGCCGTCGGCCTGGAGGACGTCGCAGTCGAGGACGATCGTGTTCTCGCCCAGCGCGCTCACGTCGATGATCGCGCGCAGCGAGCGGCCGATGAGGCGGGAGATCTCGTGGGTGCGGCCCCCGACGCGCCCCTTGACGGACTCGCGGTCGCTGCGGGTGTTCGTCGAGCGGGGCAGCATCGCGTACTCGGCCGTGACCCACCCCTGGCCCGAGCCCTTGCGCCAGCGCGGCACGCCCTCGGTGAAGGATGCGGCGCACAGCACCCGGGTCGCACCGAACTCGACCAGGACGCTGCCCTCGGCGTTGTCGAGCCAGCCACGGGTGAACCGGACCTCACGGAGCTCGTCGGGGGCGCGGCCGTCGGCGCGCGGAACGATGGTGCTCGCGTTGGTCATCGGGCCAGGCTAACGACTCCCCCGCCATCGGGGCGAGGCGCGTCCAGCTGAGGTGACCTTCCTCGCCCCACGCACCCGCGGCGCGGCCGGGACGTCAGCCGCCGAGGTGCTGCATCCGGTCGAGCGCGTCGAGCGCGATGACCACGCCGACGATCGCGACGATCCACGACGTCGTCTCGGCGCCGCTGCGCTCCATCCACCCAGCGATGCGGGTGAGCAGCGGTTCGACGGCCCGGCGCGCGGCCAGCCGGCCGACGAGCAGGACGAGCGCCGGCAGCACCATGACCAGGCAGTACGCCGCCAGCACTCCCACGCGGGCGGGCAGCGGCAGTCCGGCCGAGCCGATGATCCCCGTGGCGGCGAGGTACGGCAGCATCGTGGCGACCTCGAGCACGGCCGCCGTGAGCGCCAGCGTCACCAGGCCCCCGACGCCCGCCTGCGTCTCCGCGCCCACCGCCCGCTCCCGCCAGCGCAGCAGCCGCCCCGGGCGGTTCTCCTCCCCGGGGCGCTTGCGACCGATGAGGTAGCTGGCCGCGAACAGCCCCACACCGAGCACGAGCTGCACACTCACGACGAGCGGGTTGTCCAGCGCCCCGTCGAGGTTCTCCAGCAGGACGCCGGCGCCGGCCACCAGCGCCAGGCCCACGAGTAGATAGAAGCCGGCGACGGTCCCGAGGAACACGAGCATCCGTCCCACCCGCACCCGGCCCGGGGTGAGGAGGAACCAGATCGGGATGAGCAGGGTGCCGAAGCTCGTCGAGTCGACGAGGGCGAGGACGGCGAGGGTGCCGGCGGTCGCAAGTGTCATGGCAGCACGGTGCCGGGAGCCGGCACCCGCCGTCGTCGGCCGTCGGACCGACGACGGCGCACCGTCACGTACATCTTTCGACGGACCGTGGCGGCGGCGCGGCTGTGCTGGGATGGGCCCGTGCAACAGTGGGTGGCGACGTGGCGGGCGCGGGTGCGCGGCACCGAGCGTGCGCGGATCGTCAGCGACGCCGGCGCCACCTTCGCGCTGGGGCTCGTGCTGCTGGCGGCCGGCCTCGTCGACATGTGGCAGAACGACGCCCCCACCGACCGCTGGTGGTACCTCCTCACCCTGACCGCGGCGTGCCTGGTGATGCTCGGCAAGGGCCGCCGCCCGCTCCTCGCCCTGGCGGCGGGGCTCGGCGTCTTCGTCGTCGACGCCGCCCTGGGCGGCAGCACCGGTGTGCTCGTCGCGCTCCTCGACCTCATCTACTCCGCGGCGCTGCGCGCGAGCGCCACGGCGGTCCGGCGCATGGTCATGGCCGCGACCGTGAGCATCGCCGGAACGGCCGCCGTGGCGATCATCGCCACGGGCGACCTGCAGACCGCCGTCTACGCGGCGATGCTCGTCTTCGCGGTCCTCGGCACCCCGCTGTGGTGGGGACGTTCCGTGCGCCAGCAGACCGAGCTCGCCGAGCTGGCCTCCGCCCGGGCCCGCGACCTCGCGCGGATCGGTGAGCTGCGCGAGCACGAGGTCCTCCACGCCGAGCGCACCCGCATGGCCGGCGACCTCCACGACGCCCTGGCCAGCCACCTGTCCGCCATCGCCATCCACTCCGAGGCCGCCCTGTCCGCCCCCCGCCCGCCGGAGGACGGCGCCGCACGGGACCGTCAGGCGCTGGCCGCCATCCGCGACTCGAGCGTGGCCGCACTGCGGGAGATGCGGTCGATGATCGACCTGCTGCGGACCGGGGACGAGCCCCGCACGAGCCCGGCGCGCCTGGCGGAGCTCGACACGCTCGTCGCCGGATTCCGTGGGGACGGCATGGAGCTGAGGACCACCTGCCCCGACGACCTCCCTCCCCTGCCGGCCGCCGTCGACCAGGCCGGGTACCGCATCGTCCAGGAAGCCCTCACCAACGCGCTCAAGCACGGCGACGGCGGCCCGGTCGACGTCGTCGTCGCCCTCGACGACGGTGCCCTGCGGGTCGAGGTCGCCAACGCGACGACGACCACACCAGGCGCCGCGCGTGCCGGCGTCGGGCTGCTCACCATGCGCGAGCGGTCGGAGGCGCTGGGCGGGTCCTTCGCCGCCGGCCGCGACGGCGACCGCTGGCGGGTACGCGCCACCATCCCCGTGGAGGAACCGTGACCGTCCGAGTGATTGTCGCCGACGACCATGCCGCCATCCGCTCCGGACTGCGCCTCATCCTCGAGGGCGCCGACGACGTCACGGTCGTCGCGGAGGCGGCCGACGGCGCGGCAGCGGTGACGAACGCGCGGGCCCTGCGCCCCGACGTCGTCCTCATGGACATCCGCATGCCCGGCACCGACGGGATCACCGCGACCCGCCAGATCGTCGCCGACGGGCTGGCCGACGTCCTCGTCCTCACGACCTTCGACCTCGACGAGTACGTCTTCGGGGCGCTGCGTGCGGGGGCGGCGGGCTTCCTGCTCAAGACCGCCGACGCCGCCACGCTCCTCGACGCCGTCCGTCGGGTCGCGGCCGGGGAGGGCGTCGTCGCGCCCGAGGTGACCCGCCGGCTGCTCGCCGCCTTCGCGCAGGCACCCGAGCGCCCGGAGGTCCCCGCCGACGTCGCCGCCCTCACCGACCGGGAGCACGAGGTGCTGGCCGGTCTCGGGCGGGGGCTGTCCAACGCGGGCCTGGCGCAGGCGCTCCACATCAGCGAGGCGACCGCCAAGACCCACGTCTCGCGCGTGCTCGCCAAGCTCGGCTGCACCTCTCGGGTGCAGGCCGCCATCCGCGCCCGCGAGGCGGGCCTGGCATGAGACGGCCCCGCACGCCGCACCGGGCAGGTGGTGCGACGTGCGGGGACGGGCGGTGGGCTCAGGCCTGCTGGGTCCTGATGAGCTCGGCGTACCAGTGGGCACTGGCCTTCTTCGTGCGCTCCTGCGTCTCGTAGTTCACGTGGACGATGCCGAAGCGCTTGGAGTAGCCGTAGCCCCACTCGAAGTTGTCGAGCAGCGACCACACGTAGTACCCGCGGACCGGGGCACCCGCGGCGACGGCGTCGCTCACGGCCTGGACGTGGTCCCGCAGGTAGTCGATGCGATCCTCGTCCTGGATGCTGCCGTCGGGCTGGACGGCGTCGGGGAAGGCCGCCCCGTTCTCCGTCACCATGAGCGGCAGGCCCGGGTGCTCGCGGTGCATGCGCACGAGGAGCTCGGTGAGGCCACGGGCGTCGATGGACCAGCCCATCTCCGTGTACGGGCCGGGCTGCTGCGGGAACTCGATGTCCGAGCAGGCGGGCCAGGGGCTGACCGTGCTCGCCCCGTGGCCGTCGGCCTCCTCGCGCTCACCCACGCCGTCGTAGGCGCGCACGACGGTGGGGCTGTAGTAGTTGACCCCGAGGACGTCGAGGGGCTGCTTGATGAGCTCGAGGTCGCCGTCCTTGACGAAGGACCAGTCGGTGACCGACGACGTCGCCTCGATGATGTCCTGCGGGTAGGAGCCGCGGAGCACCGGGTCGAGGAAGACGCGGTTCTGCAGGCCGTCGATGCGCTGCGCGGCGGCGACGTCGGCCGGCGCGTCGGTCGCCGGGTTCACCCAGGCGAGGTTGAGCGTGAGCCCGACCGTCGCGTCCGGACGCTCGGCGCGGATCGCCGTCGTCGCCAGGCCGTGGGCGAGGTTGAGGTGGTGCACCGACGCGAGGACGT
Organism: Georgenia phoenicis; assembly: GCF_047302425.1. NCBI lineage: Bacteria > Bacillati > Actinomycetota > Actinomycetes > Allobogoriellales > Allobogoriellaceae > Georgenia > Georgenia phoenicis. Next base: position 3,113,868 of record NZ_CP154855.1, read on the forward strand.
CGGCGGGGTTGGTGCGGCCCGGTGCGTGGACGCCGGAGCCGTAGCCGAGGTAGGCCGAGCACCACGGCTCGTTGAGGGTGATGAAGGTGTGCAGCCGGTCGCCGAGGCGGCCCGCGATGAGGCCCGCGTACTCGGCGAAGCGCTCCGCCGTCGCCCGGGCCGGCCAGCCGCCGGCGTCCTCGAGCGCCTGGGGCAGGTCCCAGTGGTAGAGCGTCGCGGCCGGGATGATGCCGGCGGCGAGGAGCTCGTCGATGAGGCGGGAGTAGAAGTCGATGCCGGCCTCGTTGACCGGGCCGAGGCTGTCGGCGGTGACCTGCGGGGTGATGCGGGGCCAGGAGATGGAGAAGCGGTAGGTCTGCAGACCGAGCTCCTTCATCGTCGCGACGTCCTCGCGGAAGCGGTTGTAGTGGTCGTCAGCGACGTCGCCGGTGTCCCCGTTCAGCACCTTGCCGGGGGTGTGGCTGTAGGTGTCCCAGATCGAGGGGGTGCGGCCGTCGGCGGTCGCGGCACCCTCGATCTGGTAGGCCGCGGTCGCCGCGCCCCACACGAAGGTCGCGGGCAGGTCCAGGTGCGGCACGGCCGCGGTGGTGGTCTCGATGGTCATGGTGTGAATCAGGGCGCTGACGCCCTGCTCCCTTCTTCGTGGGTGAGGTGGCGTCAGCCCTTGACGGCGCCGGCCATGATGCCGCTGACGATCTGGCGCCCGAGCAGGATGAAGACGACGACGACGGGCAGGGTGCCGATGAGCGTGCCGGCCATGATGATCGCCGTGTCCGGGACGTACCCGCTGCCGAGGTTGTTGAGCGCGACCTGGACGGTCGGGTTGGACGAGTTGAGCGTGATGACCGGCCAGAAGAAGTCGTTCCAGGCCGTCATGAACGTGAGCATCCCGAGGACCGCCATGCCCGGGCGGGCGATGGGCAGGACGATGCTCCAGAAGGTGCGCAGCGACGTCGCGCCGTCCACGCGGGCGGCCTCGATGAGCTCGTCCGGCAGGGACTGCATGAGGTACTGGCGCATGAAGAAGACGCCGAAGGCCGAGACGAGGGTCGGCAGGATGACCGAGGACAGCCGCCCGGCGAGGTCCAGCTCGGACATCACCATGTAGAGGGGCACGACGCCGAGGGTCGGCGGGATCATCATCGTCCCCAGCGTCATGCTGAAGAGCAGCTTCTTGCCCTTGAAGCGCAGCTTGGCGAAGGCGAAGCCGGCGAGGGTGCAGAAGAGCAGGGTGGCGACGGTGACCGTGCCGGAGACGATGACCGAGTTGGTGATCGCCAGGCCGATGTTCTGCTGGTCCAGCGCCGTCTGGATGTTGCTCCACAGGTTGGGCCCGGGGGTGAGCGGCGGCGGGGACTGGACCATCTCCGACATCGGCCGGCTCGCCGCGACGATCATGTAGTAGAAGGGCGCGACGAACAGGAAGGCCGTGACGCCGAGGACGGCGTAGGTGAGCCAGCCGGCGGAGTGGCTGCCCCGCTTGCGGCGACGGGCCGGGGCGGCGAGCGGCGTGCCGGGGATGGCCGGCGGGCGGGTGATCGTCGTCATCGGTCGTCTCCGTCCGTGAGGCGCTGGCGGGTGCGCAGGCGCACGAGCGCCGAGTTGAGCAGCACGAGGACGACGATGAGCAGGAAGGTCACCCACGCGACGGCCGCCGCCCGCCCGAGGCTGCCGAACTGCCAGCCCTGCTGGTACATGAACAGGCCGAGCGTCTGGTACTGGTTGACCGCGCCGCCGTTGGGTGTGCCGCCGCCGAAGAGCAGTGGTTCACCGAAGAGCTGGGTGGCGCCGATCGTCGAGACGACGACGGTGAAGACGATCGTGGGGCGCAGGCCCGGCAGGGTGACGTGGCGGAACTGCTGCCACCGGCTCGCGCCGTCGAGCGAGGCCGCCTCGTACAGGTCGAAGGGGATCGACTGCATGCCGGCGAGGTAGATGAGGGCGTTGTAGCCGGTCCACCGCCAGGTGACGATGATCGAGATGGCGATCTGCGCGGTGAGGTTGCCGTTGCGCCAGTCGATGGCGTCCATGCCGATGAGGGACAGCATCCAGTTCGCAAAGCCGCCGTCACGGCCGAAGATCTGTGCGAAGACCAGCGTCGAGGCCGCCACGGAGGTGGCGTAGGGCATGATCATCGAGATCCGGAAGAAGTTCCGGGCGCGCATCTTGTAGTTGAGCAGGTGCGCGAGGCCGATCGCGAGGATGAGCTGCGGCACCGTCGAGAGGACCCCGATGGTGAAGGTCTTGAGCAGCGCGTTGTAGAACTTCTCGTTGCTGAACAGCCAGACGAAGTTGTCCAGCCCCACCCAGGTCATCTCCGAGTTGAGGCGGAAGTCGTAGAGGCTGACCCACACCGTGTAGATCAGCGGGAACAGCCCGAAGGCCGCGAAGAGGATGAAGAACGGCGCGACGTAAACGTACGGCGCCGTGACCGCCTCCCACCGGAAGATCCGGGACCGCAGGGAGCGGCGGGGCGGCTCGGGCGCGGGACGCGCCGGGGGCTCGGGGTCCGGTGCGCCGGTTGCCGGCCGCACGGGGACGGTGGAAGTCATGGTGGCCTCTCGTCGGGACGGGAACGGGACGGACCGGTGGGGCGGGCGTGGTGCCCGCCCCACCGGTGTGCGTCAGCCGACCTGGTTGAGGATCTGGGAGACGCCGTTCTCCCAGGCCTCGTCCGGGTCGACACCGTTGACCTCGATGGACAGCAGTGCCTGGACGAGAGCGTTCTTGGCCACGCCGTCGTGCGGGCCGAGGATCTGCGTGGGCGCGTTCTCGGCGGAGGTCGTGAAGACCTCACCGGTGGCGGCGCCGTTGAAGTACTCGTCGGTCGTGTCACCGACCAGCTCGATGGCGCCGGTGTTGGAGGGGAAGTTGCCGACGTTCTCGAAGACGGCGGCCTGCTGCTCCGCGTCGGTCAGCCACGCGAGGAGCTCGGCGGCCTCCTCCTTGTTCTCGCTCGCCTCGGGGATGCCGAGGTAGGCGCCGCCCCAGTTGCCACCCTGGCCACCGGGCAGCGTCGTGATGTTCCACTGGCCGCTGCCGGCGTCGCCGGCCTTGCCCTTGATGTAGCCGATCATCCACGAGGGGCAGGCGATGGAGGCGAAGGTGCCGCTGCCGAAGCCGGCGTCCCAGCTCGGGTCGACGAACTGCTCGAGCTTGGCGGTCAGCCCGTCCTGGCCGGCCTGGGCCGCCAGGTCGAAGGCCGCGCGCACGGCCTCGTTGCTGTCGACGATGAGCTCGCCGCTCTCGTCGTGGTAGATCTCCTCCTCGGTGGAGATGATCGCGTTGTACAGGCCACCGGCCGAGTCGTGGAAGGCGGTGCCGTCGGGGGCACCGGCCTGGAACTCCTCGCCGAGGGCGAGGAAGTCCTCCCACGAGCCGAGGCGCGCGGCCAGCTCGTCCGGGTCGCTCGGCAGGCCGGCCTCCTCGAAGAGGTCGGTGCGATAGCACAGGGCCATCGGGCCGATGTCGGTGCCCAGGCCGAGGACGCGGCCGTCCTCGGTGGTGGCGGCGTCGGCCTTCCACTGGACGTAGTCACCGATGCGGTCCGCGGCGGGGGTGTCGCGCAGGTCGGTCCACAGGTCGGCCTGGTTGGCGGTGACCTCGGAGATGCGCGCGACCTCGATGCCCTGGATGTCGGCGGTGCCGCTGCCGGAGTTGAGCTTGGTCTGCAGCGCCGGCCAGTACTTGTCCTCGCCCTGCGTGGAGTCGTACTCGATGACGATGTCGGGGTTCTCCTCCATGTACTGCTCGAAGAGGCCCGACTCCTCGAAACCGAAGGTGCCGAACAGGGAGACGGTGATCGTCGTCTTGCCGCTGTCGTCGGCGGCTGCCGTGTCGGCGGCGTCGCCGTCCCCGCAGGCGGACAGCGTCAGTGCGCCCGCCGTCATGGCCGCGATGACGGCCACAGACTTCCTGGTGTGCATTGTTCCTCCTCCCGGCCGAAGCGGCCGGCTGGTGTCGGCGGGCGGATCAGGCCTTCCTGATCGCCCCGTCCTTGCACCCAGCTCTTCCTGGGTACTCGGGAACGGATGGGCGCTATGGAAGCGGTTCCAAAGCGTTCCACACACTGTGCCGGGGCGATGCAGGTGATGTCAAGCACGCCATGTCACAACACGGTCACGACAGACCCACCCGGGTCGAGGTCATGACCGCCGGCAGCCGGATTCTCCGGGCGTCCTGACGCAGGAGCACCGTGAGCGCACCCGTCTCGAAGGGCGCGGAGAATCCGGCTGTCGACGGGGTGGCAGGCCGGGGCTGGGTCAGGCGGAGTCGCGGGGGACGAGGGCGACCTCGAGGGTCATCGAGGTCGCCTGGTCGCCGTCGGCGAGGTCGATGAGCATGCGCGCCATCTGCCGCCCCATCGCCTCGAGCGGCTGGCGGACGGTGGTGAGCGGCGGGTCGGCGTCCACGGCGATCGGCACGTCGTCGAAGCCGACGACAGCGACGTCGTCGGGCACCCGCAGCCCCTGCTCGCGCAGCGCGCGCAGGGCGCCGACGGCGGTGAGGTCGTTGGCAGCGAAGAGGCCGTCGATCTCCTCCCCCGTGGCGAGCAGGTCCCGCATCACCCGGTAGCCGCCGCCGATCGTGAAGTCGCCCTCGACCACCCGCGAGTCCGGCAGCTCGACGCCCTGGTCGTCGAGCTCGGCCCGGAAGCCACCGAGCCGGTCGCTCGTGGCGGTCATGTCGCGGGGGCCGGTGATCGTCGCGAGCCGGCGGCAGCCGCGGGCGAGCAGCGCCTGTCCGGCGAGCCGCCCCCCGGAGAAGTTGTCCGGGCTGACGTAGGGGAAGGAGGCGCGGCGGCTCGGCGGGCGGCCCGCGAGCACGACCGGCACGCCGAGCCGGTGGACGCGCCCGGGCAGCGGGTCGTCGCCGTGGACGGAGAGGAACATCGCGCCGTCGACGTGGCCGCCGGCGGCGTACTCCTCGAGGCGGGCGCGGTCGTCGTCGTTGCTCACGACGACGAACAGCAGCTGGCGCCGTCGCTCGGCCGCCGCGACCTGCGCGCCGCGCAGCACCCCGGCGAAGAAGGGGTCGGCGAAGAACTTCTCGCCGGACTCGGCGACGACGAAGGCGAGGGCGTCACTCCGGCTCGTCGCGAGCGAGCGGGCGGCCTGGCGCGGCACGTAGGAGAGCTCGGCGGCCGCGGCGCGAACGGACTCGCGCGCCCGGTCGCTCACCCGCGGGTCGCCGCTCAGCACCCGGCTGGCGGTCGCACGGGAGACCCCGGCGCGCTCGGCGACCGTGTCGAGGGTCGGGGCCGAGTCTCTCAGCGGCGTCACCATGGGGGCTCCCTCCCTCCGGCAGGTGGTCTCGTGGTGGACAGTATGCACACCGCTTCCACGGAGGGTAAGCACCGCCCAGGAGTGCACCTGCGCGGCGTCCGGTGTTCGATGGGCGCGGGAGGACAGGCAGTGGACTGGTTCGTCGCAGAGGACTACGGACTCGCGCGCCTCGTGCTGCAGCGCGGCACCGCGCTCCTGTACGTCGTCGCCTTCGTCGCGGTCCTCCGTCAGTTCCCCGCGCTGCTCGGCGAGCGCGGACTGCTGCCCGTCCCTCGCTTCACCGCCCGCGTCCCGGCACGCCGCACCCCGAGCCTGTTCCACTGGCGCTACTCCGACCGCCTGCTCCGCGTCGTCGCCTGGACCGGCCTGCTGCTGGCCCTCGCGGTCGTCGTCGGCCTGCCGCAGCAGGGGCCGCCGTGGGTGCCGATGCTCGTCTTCCTCGCCCTCTACGGGCTGTACCTGTCGGTCGTCAACGTCGGGCAGGTCTTCTACGGGTTCGGGTGGGAGTCGCTGCTCCTCGAGGCCGGCTTCCTCGCCGCGTTCCTCGGCTCCGACGACGTCGGCACCCCGTGGATCACGCTCCTCGCCTTCCGCTGGCTGCTCTTCCGGGTGGAGTTCGGCGCGGGCCTCATCAAGCTGCGCGGCGACCCGGCGTGGCGCGACCTGACCGCCCTGCACTACCACCACGAGACCCAGCCGATGCCCGGCCCGCTCAGCTGGTTCTTCCACCACCTGCCCGGCCCGCTGCACAAGGTCGAGGTGGCCGCCAACCACGTCACCCAGCTCGTCGTGCCCGTGCTCCTCTTCGCGCCGCAACCGGTCGCGACGTGGGCGGCCGCCGTCGTCGTCGTCACGCAGCTGTGGCTGGTCGCGTCGGGGAACTTCGCCTGGCTCAACTGGCTCACCATCGTCCTCGCCTTCTCCGCCGTGGACGACGACGTCGTGCGCGGCCTGGTCCCCTCCCTCGCCCCGGACCGGGCGTACGGCCCGACGCCGCTGTGGTTCGCCGTCGTCGTCATCGGGGTGGGGGCGGTGCTCCTCGTCCTCAGCTGGTGGCCGGCCCGCAACCTCGTGTCGCGGCGGCAGCGGATGAACGCCTCCTTCAACGTCTTCCACCTCGTGGGCGCCTACGGGGCCTTCGGGTCGATCACGCGACGGCGCGACGAGATCGTCGTCGAGGGCACGCGCGTGGAGGACCCGGGAGAGGACGACTGGGAGGAGTACGTCTTCCGCGGGAAGCCGGGGCCGGTGGGCCGGCTGCCGCGGCAGTTCGCGCCCTACCACCTGCGCCTGGACTGGGGCATGTGGTTCCTCGGGCTGGGATCCTCGGCGCAGCTGTCGTGGTTCCTGCCCTTCCTCGACCGGCTCCTCGCGGCGGACCGGCCCACCCTGCGGCTGCTCGCCCACGACCCCTTCGACGGCGAGCGGCCGGTGTGGGTGCGGGCGCGCGTCTTCCGCTACCGCTACTCGACGTGGGACGAGCTGCGCCGCGAGCGGGTGTGGTGGGTGCGCCGGGAGATCGGGGCGCTGACGGCACCGCGGCGGCTCGGGCGGAACTAGGGAGCCGTCAGCTTGTCCACCAGCACCGCCAGGCCCTGGCGGGCCGCCTGCTCAGCGGAGCGCACCCGCTCCTCGGTGGCGCGCGCCTCCTCCAGTGCCGCGACGGCGCGGTCCACGGCCGCGCGGCAGGCGTCGACGCCGTGCTCGCGCTCGTGCTCGGCCGCGGCCAGGTCGTCGTGCAGGCCCTGCACCTCCCCGGCAGCCAGCTCGACCGCGCGGTCGAGGAGGAAGCGGTAGGCGGCGCGGACCTTCTTGCCGGTCGTCTTGCGCTCGATCGCCTCGACGTCCTCGCTCACCGTCTCGCGCATGAAGACGCGCGGGTCGGAGCGGTAGGGCTGCGCGGCCGCCGCCGCCGCGTGCGCGAGCCGCTCCTGGGCCTCGGTCAGCCGCCGCTCGGCCTCCCGCACCGCTGCCGCGGCGGCCTCGAGGTGCGGGGCGAAGCGCGACTCGAGCGCGGCGACCAGCCGCTCGCGCTCACCAGCGGCGAGCCCGTCACCCTCGGCCTGCTCGGAGATCGCGCTCACCTCCCTCGTCGGTCGTGGGCCCCAGCCTCTCACCCGTGCCCGGGAGGAGGACGGGGTTCAGGCGGACGTGGCCGGCCCGAGGACGTCGAGCGCCCGGGCGAGGACGTCCTCGAAGGGCGCGCGGGGCACCGGTGCCCGGGACCACGCCCGCAGGGCCGCGAGCAGCGCACCGGCCTGGGCGGTGCCGAGGACCTCGGCCGCGAGCTCCTCCACCCCACGGCGCCGGAGGTGGGCGGCGAGGACTCGCCCCGCGCGGACCTGGCGCCGCGCCGCCGACTCCTCGAGCTCCTCGGCCACGCCCATCGGCTCGGCGTTCGCGAAGGCGAGGACGACGGTCCCCGGCTCGAGCGCGGCAGCGACCCGGAGCAGCGCGGCGCGAGTCTCGGTGACGGGGTCGGACGCGGCGCCGTCGTCGTCCGCGAGCCGGGCGGCGAGCACCTCGAGCGCGTCGTCGACCGAGGCCCACAGGAGGTCGCTCTTCGCCGGGATGTAGTTGAAGAACGTGGCGCGACTCACGCCCGCCCGGCGGGTGATGTCCGCCACGGAGGTCGCGGCGTAGCCCTGCTCGAGGAAGAGCTCACAGGCCGCTTCCTCCAGCATCTCGCGGCTCGCCGACCGCGGCCGGCCCACCCGGCGCCCTTCGCTCACGCCCCGATCCTACGACCCAGCCCTCCCGCCGCGGCGATATTGTTGGACGCAGACCAAGAACCTCCTCCAGTGGAACGGTGCGTCCCCATGGCCCAGGCCTCCCGCCTCACCGCCGCAGCCCTCGCGGCGACCCTCCTCCTCGCCGCGTGCAGCGGCGGCAGCGACGACGACGGCGGCGCGGCCACCGGCGACCCGGTCGAGGGCGGCACCCTCGTCTACGCCACCGGTGACGCCGAGCCCACCTGCCTCGACCCGCACGTGGGCGGCAACTACCCCCAGGCGCTCATCAGCACCCAGTACCTCGAGCCGCTCGTCGGCCGCGACGCCTCCGGCGAGATCCAGCCGTGGCTCGCCACCGACTGGGAGGTCAGCGAGGACGGGCTGACCTGGGACCTCACGCTCGCCGAGGGCATCACCTTCACCGACGGCACCCCGATGGACGCCGAGGCCGTCAAGGCCAACATCGAGCACCTCCAGGACCCGGAGACCGCCTCGTCCACCGGCTACCTCGGGGTGCAGAAGATCGCCGAGGTCGAGCCGGTCGACGACACCCACGTGCGCTTCCACCTCTCCGAGCCGGACTCCGCGCTCCTCGAGTCCCTGTCGATGCAGTGGACGGCCATGCAGTCCCCGGCCGGCATCGAGCGCGGCCAGGACGAGAACTGCGCGGCGCCCATCGGCACCGGCCCCTTCGTCGTCACCGAGTGGGTGCCCCAGCAGCACGTCGTCCTCGAGCGCAACGAGGACTACGCCAGCCACGGCCCGGAGGCGGACCACGACGGCGCCGCGCACCTCGAGCGCATCGAGTGGCGCTTCATCCCCGACCCCGCCACCCGCTGGGCGGCCCTCCAGTCCGGGGAGGTCCACGTCATCGACAACCCCGAGCCGGAGGCGATCGTCTCCGCGGAGGCCGGCGAGGAGATCACCCACATCGACGCGCCGCGGCCCGGCTCGGTCAACCGCATCGAGCTCAACTCGGCGCAGGCCCCCTTCGACGACGAGCGCGTGCGGCAGGCCTTCGTCTGGTCCGCCGACGTCGACCCCGGCATCGAGGCGCTCTACCAGGGCGTCGCGACCCGCTCCCACTCCCCGCTGTCCAGCGTGGAGCCCATGGGCTACAGCGACCCCTCGCTCTTCGTCACCGACCTCGAGGAGGCCGCGCGGCTGCTCGACGAGGCCGGGTGGAGCGAGGTCGACGACGAGGGCTACCGGGTGCGCGACGGCGAGCGCCTCACCGTCCGCTTCCCGGTGAGCACCAACCAGTCCGTCGCCGCCGAGCAGGCGCTCTTCGAGCAGGTCCAGGCCAACACCCGGCGGGTGGGCTTCGAGGTCGTGCTCACCCCGCTCGACCTGTCCGCCTGGTACGGCGCGCTCGCCGCCCCCGAGGACGGCGGGGAGTTCACCTACGAGGCCGTCAGCGCCCCGTACACGAAGGTCGGGCCGGACGTGCTCCGCACCCTCTACCACTCCGACGGCACCGTCCCGGCGCCCAGCGGCTACTTCGCCAACCTCTCCCAGGTCACCGACCCCGAGGTCGACGCCCTCCTCGACGAGGCCGCCCGGATCACCGACCCGGAGCAGCGCGCCGAGCTCTACGAGGAGGCCCAGCGCCGCGTGCTCGAGGGCTACTACATCCTGCCGCTGTACGACCAGCAGAACCACTTCCTCACCCGCGGGGTGAGCGGCGTGACGACGCTGGGCACCGTGTCCACCCCGACCTTCGTCAACGCCCGGCTCACCTCCTGAGGCCCGCGCCGATGACCCTGCTGCGCTGGCTCCTCGGGCGCCTGGCCGCCGCGGCGCTCGTGGCCTGGGTGGTCGCGACCGTCGTCTTCTTCGCGCTGCGCTCGGCGGGCGGCGACCCCTCCGAGGCGATCCTCGGCGGGCCCGGCTCCCAGGCCAGCCCGGAGGCGGTGGCCCGCGTCCGGGAGGAGTACTCGCTGGACGAGCCGCTCCTCGTCCAGTACCTCCTCCAGCTCGGCCGCACGGTCACCTTCCAGCTCGGCGACTCCTACGCCCGACGGCGGCCGGTCGCCGAGCTCATCGGCGACCAGCTCACCGGCACGCTCGTCCTCGCGGCCCTCGGTCTGCTCCTCGCCTGGGTCCTCGCCCTCGCGGTGGCGACGGCGGCCGTCCTGGCCCGCGGGCGGCTCGCCCGCCGGGCCGTGGGCCTGCTGCGCGGGGCGGAGGTCGTCGCCTCGGTCATGCCGCACTTCTGGCTCGGCGCCGTGCTCATCGCCGTCTTCGCCGGCGGCCTCGGCTGGCTGCCCGCCACCAGCAGCGACAGCTCCCTGCGCTCCCTCCTCCTGCCCGCCGTCACCCTCGCCGTGCCGGTCGCCGGCTTCCTCGGCCAGGTGATGCGCGACGGCCTCGAGGAGGCCCACGCCGCCCCCTTCGCGACGACGTCCCGCGCCCGGGGCGCCTCCGAGGGCCGGGTGCTGTGGCGCCACTCGCTGCGGCACGCCGCCCTGCCGGCGATCGCGCTGTCCGGGTGGGCCTTCGGCAACCTGCTCTCCGGCGCCGTCGTCGTCGAGACGCTCTTCGGCCGGCCCGGGCTCGGCCGGCTCCTCATCGACGCGACCCACGCGCGCGACGTGCCCGTCGTCATCGGCGTCGTCCTCGTCATCGCGCTCGGCTACGTCCTCGTCATGTCCGTGGCCGACGTCCTCGAGCGCGTCGTCGACCCGCGCCTGCGCGGCCGCCTCGAGGCCGTGCGCAGCGCCCCGCAGGGGCAGGTGGTCTCGTGACGACCGTGCTGGAGCGCGCGCGGACCACGCGAGCGTGGCGGGTGCTGGGCCCGGGCGGGGTGGTGAGTGCCGCCGTCGTCGTCCTCGTGCTGCTCGCCGCCCTGTGGCCGCAGCTGCTCGCACCGGGCGACCCGACCGCCGTCGCGCCGGCCGAGGCCTACCAGCCGCCGGGTGCGGACGCGCCCCTCGGGACGGACGCCTCGGGGCGGGACGTGTACACGCGCGTGGTCCACGGTGCCGGGCAGTCCCTGGGCGTGGGTGCCCTGGCGACGGCGATCGGGCTGGGACTGGGGGTCGTGCTCGGCTTCGGGGCGGCGCTCGGGCCGCGGTGGCTCGACGGCCTGCTCAGCCGGGTCATCGAGGTCCTCTTCTCGCTGCCCAGCCTCGTCCTCGCGCTGCTGCTCGTGGCGGTGCTCGGCGCGGGCGTGGGGCCCTCGGTCATCTCGGTCGGCCTGGCGACGGCGCCGGGCTACGCCCGCATCCTGCGGGCCCGGGCGCAGGCGGTGGCCCAGAGCCCCTACGTCGCGGCGGCGCGGCTCGAGGGGGTCTCGGCCCCGGCCGCCTTCGTGCGCCACGTGCTGCCCAACACGGTGTGGCCGCTCGTCGCGGTCGCGACGCTCGGCATCGGGCAGGCGATCGTGTGGGTGTCCGCGCTGAGCTACCTCGGCCTCGGGGCACTGCCGCCCTCCCCCGAGTGGGGCGCGATGCTCAACGCCGGACGCCTGCACATCACGAGCTCGTGGTGGCTCACCGTCGCGCCCGGACTGGCGATCACGGTGACCGCCGCGGCCCTGACGATGCTCGGGCGGCGCCTGAGCGCGGTGGCGCCGGCATGAGCGCGGTCCTCGACGTCGCCGGGCTCACCGTCGCCTTCCCCGGGGTGGGCGAGGTGCTGCGCGGCGTCGACCTGCGCCTGGAGGCCGGGCGCTGCCTCGCCGTCGTGGGCGAGTCCGGCGCGGGCAAGTCCGTGCTCGCCCGCAGCCTCGTCGGCCTGGCCGGGGAGGGCGGGGCGCCGGCGCGGGTGAGTGCCGAGCGGCTCGTCGTGGCCGGGCAGGACGTGCTGGGCGCCGACGAGCGCCGGTGGCGGGCCCTGCGCGGGGAGCACGTGGGCCTCGTGCTCCAGGACGCGCTCCAGTCCCTCGACCCGCTGCGCACCGTGGGCGCGGAGGTCGGTGAGTCGCTCGCCGTGCGCGGCATGGGCCGGGCCGAGCGCCACGAGCGGGTGCTCGCCGCGCTGGCCGCCGCCGGGCTGGACGAGCCGGCGGTCCGCGCGGCGCAGCGCTCGGGCGAGCTCTCCGGCGGCATGCGCCAGCGCGCCCTCATCGCCTCGGCCATCGTCTCCGGTCCCGCGCTCCTCGTCGCGGACGAGCCGACCACCGCGCTGGACGCGACCGTCGCCCAGGGCGTCCTCGACATGCTCGGCCGGCTGCGCGACGAGGGCACCGCGATCGTCCTCGTCAGCCACGACCTCGGTGCCGTCGCGCGGCTGGCCGACGACATCCTCGTGCTCGACGGCGGCCGCGTCGTCGAGCACGGGCCGGCCGACGCCGTCCTCACCCGCCCCGCTCACCACGTCACCCAGGCGCTGCTCGCCGCTGTCCCGCGCGGCTCACGTGGACCGCTCGCGGACCCCGGCCCCGAGGTGCTGCGGACCACCGGGCTGCACCGCCGCTACCGGCTCCCGGGCGGGGGCGCCGTCGACGCGCTCGACGACGTCTCCCTCGTCGTGCGGCGCGGCGAGGCTGTCGGCGTGGTCGGAGAGTCGGGCAGCGGGAAGTCGACGCTCGCGCGGATGCTCGTCGCCGCCGAGCAGCCCGACGCCGGCACGGTGGAGCTGGCCGGGGAGCCGTGGAGCGGGCTGCCCGAGCGGCGGCGGCGGCCGCGCCGCCACCTCGTGCGGCTCGTCCCGCAGGACCCGCTGGGTTCCTTCGACCCGCGTTGGAGCGCGGGCCGGGTGCTGCGGGCGGCAGTCCGGGCGTCCGGGGGCACACGCACACCGGCGGAGCTGCTCGAGCTGGTGCGGCTGCCGGCGGAGACGCTCGGGCGCCGGCCGCGCTCCCTGTCCGGCGGGCAGCGCCAGCGGCTGGCGATCGCGCGGGCCCTGGCGGCGGACCCCGCCGTGCTCGTCCTCGACGAGCCTGTCTCCGCGCTCGACGTCACCGTCCAGGCCGCGATCCTCGAGCTGCTCGTCGACCTCCAGGAGCGCACCGGGACCGCGCTCGTCCTCATCTCCCACGACCTCGCCGTCGTGCGGGAGGTGTGCCACGCCGTCGTCGTCATGCAGGACGGACGCGTCGTGGAGGAGGGTCCCGTCGAGCGGGTGTGGCAGCACCCGCAGGCCGAGCTGACAAGGGCCCTCCTCAGCGCTGCCGCCCCCGTCTCCTGACGCCCCTTTCACCTCCCTCCAAACGCCGAGAGCGGAGTTGTTCCTGGGAACAACTCCGCTCTCGGCGACGGGTGGGGTCAGCCGGTGTTCTGCAGGCCAGCCGCGATGCCGTTGACCGACAGGAGGAGCAGCCGCTTGATCTCGGCGACCTCCTCCTCGGTGCGCGCGTCGCCGTTCTCGGTGCGCAGTGCGCGCAGCGCCCGCAGCTGGATGAGGGACAGCGCGTCGACGTAGGGGTTGCGCAGCTGGACGGCACGGCCCAGCACCCGGCGGCCCTCGAGCGGGTACTCGTGGCCGGTGATGCGCAGGACCCACTCGGTCGTGAGGTCGAGCTCCTCGAGCACGAGCTGGGCGAGGTCGTCGCGGTCACCGAGCTCGAGGTACTGGCGGGCGATGCGGCGGTCGGTCTTGGCCAGCGACATCTCGACGTTGTCGATGAGCGTGTTGAACAGCGGCCACTCACGGTAGGCCGTGCGCAGCTGCTCGAGGTCGCCGACGGCCGCGAGCGCCGTGCCCAGTCCGTACCAGCCGGTGAGGTTGATGCGGGCCTGGGTCCAGGCGAAGACCCACGGGATGGCCCGCAGGTCCTCGAGGGACTCCACGGACAGGCCGCGACGCGCCGGGCGCGAGCCGAGCGGCAGCAGGCCGACCTCCTCCTGCGGGGTGACCTGCGCGAACCACGGGGCGAAGCCCTCGGCGTGGATGAGGCCGAAGAAGCGCTCGCGCGAGGTCTCGTCGAGGGTGCGGGCGAGGTCGGCGAAGCGCTCGGCGGCCTCGGCGTTGCGCTTCTCGGTGGACGGCGCGGAGGCCAGCAGCGTGGCCGCGGCGACCTGGTCGATGTGCCGGGCCGCGATCGCGCGGTCGCCGTAGCGGGCGGTGATGACCTCGCCCTGCTCGGTCAGCTTGAAGCGCCCGTCCACCGAGTGCGGCGGCTGGGCGAGGATCGCGCGGTTCGCCGGGCCACCGCCGCGGCCCAGGGCACCGCCCTTGCCGTGGAAGAGGGTGAGGCGGATGTCGTGGCGCTGGGCCCAGGCCGCGATCTCCTCCTGCGCGGTGTAGATCGCCAGGGTCGCGGAGACGGGGCCGACGTCCTTGGCGGAGTCGGAGTAGCCGAGCATGACCTCCAGGCGGCGGCCGGTGGCCTCGAGACGGGCCTGCACCTGCGGGACCTCGAGCATCTCCTCGAGGATGCGCGGGGCGTTCTGGAGGTCGTCGAAGGTCTCGAACAGCGGGACGACGTCGAGCACCGGCGCCGCGTCGGCCGAGCCGAGCGCGTGCTCGGCGAGGCGGTAGACGGCGATGAGGTCCTCGCTGCTGCGGGTGAAGGAGACCGTGTAGCGGCGGCAGGCGTCCACGCCGTGGCGGCGCTGGATCGCGGCGATCGCGCGGAAGGTCTCGAGGACCTCCTCGGGGTCGACGCTCGGGTCGGGCATCGAGTCCGGGTCCTCGATCCAGGCCAGGGTCTGGGCGTGCACCTTGGAGTGCTGGCGCACCTCGAGCTCGGTGAGGTGGAAGCCGAAGGACTCGACTTGCCAGATGAGGTTCTGCAGGTCCCCGTGGGCCTTGCGCAGCGCGCCGGCCTGGCGCAGGGAGTCCTGCACGGTGCGCAGGTCCGCGAGGAGGTCCTCCGCGCCGGCGTAGGCGAGGTCCGCGTCGCGCTCGCGCGTGGCGGCCAGGCGGGCGGCGGCGACGAGCATGACCCGGCGGTGCGGCTCGCGCGGGGAGCGGGCGGCCACCTGGGCGGTGACCTCCTCCGACAGCTGGCGCTGCGACTCCCACAGGGCGAGCAGCTCCGGCGACGGCGGGGTGGACTTCTCGTCCAGCGTCATGGCCAGGCCCACGCGGGTGGTCTCCCGCTCGAGGGCCGTGAGGACGTGCTCAGCGGCGATGGCGGCCGCCTGGCGGGTCACCTTGGCGGTGACGTTCGGGTTGCCATCGCGGTCGGCGCCGATCCAGCTGCCGAGCCGCACGAAGGGCGTGGCGCGCGGTGCGGCCAGGCCGCGCTCGTCGCCGAGCAGCCAGTCGTCGGTCTGCCGGTAGACCTGGGGCAGCACCTCGAAGAGGGTCGACTCGAAGACGGACATCGCGGTGAACACCTCGTCCACCGGCGAGGGCTTGCTCTCGCGCAGGTGGGCGGTGCGCCACATCGTGTCGATCTCGGCGAGGAGGCGGCGCTCGATGCGCAGCCGCCCGTTGGCGCCCAGGCGGGGGTCGTCGGCCTCGGCGACGAGCTCGGAGATCCGCCGGATCGAGCCGGAGACGGCGCGGCGGCGGGCCTCGGTCGGGTGAGCGGTGAGGACCGGGTGGAACTCGATCTCACGGAGCCGGCGGGCGGCCTCCTCCTCGGAGGTCTCCGCGGCGAGCTGCTCGTAGGCGCCTGCCAGGGCGTCGGAGCGCGGGGTGGCGTCCTCGCGGGCGCGCAGCGCGCGGACCCGGTGGTACTCCTCGGCGAGGTTGACGAGGTGGAAGTAGCAGGTGAAGGCGCGGGCGACCTGGTCGGCGCGCTCGACGCTGAAGGAGTCGATGAGCGCCTGCGCCTCGGCCAGCCGCCCGTCGCCGTCGGTGTCCTCGACGGCGCCGATGGCCAGCTCACGGAGCCGTTCGACGTCGGCGAAGAGCTCCTCCCCGCCGTCCTCCCGCAGTACCCGTCCCAGGAGCGCACCGAGGGTGCGGACGTCGGCGCGCAGGGCGTCGGGCATGTCGAGACGGGCGTTGCTCCGTGCTTCGTCCGGTGAGGAGGTCTGCATCATGGGCTCAGGTTAACGACCCTTGACCATTCCTCGTCCCAGGCGTCCACCAGGTGCACGGGCGAGATCCCCTGTCCCGTGCTACTCGTCCCCGCTTCCGCCGAGAGCACAGTTGTCGCCGACAGCACACTTATCGCCGAGAGCACACTTACCGACCGGCCATCTCGCGCAGCAGCACGTTCTCCTCGTCGGCGGTCAGTCCCGAGCGCCGCTCCCTGCCCACTCCCCGCGCCACCTCGTCGCCAAGCACCCGGCCGACAGTCTCGGGGAGCGGCCGGACCGTGCCACCGGCGGCGAGGTACGCCGCAGCCCCTCGACCGCGCGATCGCAGACGGGGAGAACCGGGGAGGTCAGAGCGTCCGACGGTGCGGCGGTAAGTGCACTGTCGGCGACAACTCAGCTGTCGGCGACAACTCAGCTGTCGGCGGTAAGTGCGCTGTCGGCGACAACTCAGCTGTCGGCGGTAAGTGAGCTCTCGGCGGTAAGTGTGCTGTCGGTGGGAGAGGGCGGGGGTGCGGCTAGAGCTTCCAGACGGCGCCGGGGCTGGCGAGCTCGATGGGGCCGGCGTAGGCCTCGGCGGCCTCGGCGCGGACGACCTCGGCGTCGGTCCACGGCGGCAGGTGGGTGAGGACGAGCTGCCGGACGGCGGCGCGGGTCGCGGCCTCACCCGCACGGCGGCCGGTGAGGTGGATGCCGCGGACCTCGTCGCGCCCCTCCTGGAACGCTGCCTCGCAGAGGAACAGGTCGACGTCCCGGGCCGCCTCGACGAGGCCCTCGCAGGCGTCGCTGTCCCCGGAGTACGCGAGCACGACCTCCCGCTCACCGTCCTCGGACGGCCCGGTGACCCGCAGCCCGAAGGCCGGCACCGGGTGCTCGACGGCGACGGACTCGATCCGCAGCGGCCCGACGGTGACTGCCTGGCCGGGGGTGTGCGCCTCGAAGGTGAAGGAGGCGTCCAGGGCGCTGAGGTCCTCCTCCATCGTCAGCGCCGCGATCCGCTCCGGGGTGCCGGCCGGGCCGAGCACACGCACGGGGCCGAGGGCGCCGGCGGGGTGGTATCGCCGGTAGACCTCCAGGCCCGTCATGTCGACGACGTGGTCGGCGTGCAGGTGGCTGAGGACGACGGCGTCGAGCCGGGCCGGGTCGAGGTGGCGCAGCAGCGCGCCGAAGGCGCCCGACCCGAGGTCGAGGACGATGCTCCAGGTGCGGCTTCCGCCCTCGCCGTCGGGGCCCTCGGCCTGGACGAGGTAGCAGGAGGAGGCGGAGTCGGGGCCGGACATCGACCCGGAGCAGCCCACGACCGTCAGCCTCATGCGGTGACCTCCAGCTCGGCGTCGCTGTCGACGCGGTCGACCTCCGGCCCGAGGAACCGGCGGGCCAGCCGGGAGAAGCTCGCGCCGTCGCCGGTGGCGACGAAGCGGTGCTCGGGCGGCGGCGCGAGGGGGTCGCGCTCGAGGTCGTGCGCGACGAGCGTCCGGTAGGTGTCCTTGGCCGTCTCCTCGGCGCTCGAGACGAGCGTGACCTCCTCGCCCATGACGTAGGAGATGACGCCGGTGAGCAGCGGGTAGTGGGTGCAGCCCAGGACGAGGGTGTCCACGCCCGCGGCCCGCACCGGCTCGAGGTACTCCCGGGCGGCCGCGAGGACCTCCGGCCCGGAGGTGACGCCCCGCTCGACGAACTCGACGAAGCGCGGGGCGGCGTTCATCGTGAGCTCGAGGTGCGGGGCGGCGGCGAAGGCGTCGCGGTAGGCACCGGACTCGATGGTCGCGCGGGTGCCGATGACCCCGACCTTCCCGCTGCGGGTGGCGGCGACGGCGCGCCGCACCGCCGGCTGGATGACCTCGACGACCGGCACCCCGGCGCTCACCGTGTAGCGCTCCCGGGCGTCGCGCAGGACCGCGGAGGAGGCGGAGTTGCACGCGATGACGAGGGCCTTGACCCCGGAGGCGACGAGCCGGTCCATGACGTCGATGGCCAGCGCCCGGACCTGGGCGATCGGCTTCGGGCCGTAGGGCGTGTGCGCAGTGTCCCCGATGTAGAGCATCGACTCGTGCGGGAGCTGGTCGAGGATGGCGCGCGCGACCGTGAGGCCTCCGACACCTGAGTCGAAGACACCGATCGGCGCGTCGTTCACGCTGCCCGAGCGTAGTGTCACGACGCCCCGCCCGACATGGCCACGAGCAGTGACTCCTGCCACCAGGTGAGGGCGGCGTAGAGGCTGGTGAGGGCGGCGTCGAGCTCGTCGGCGGCAGTCTGCGGCGTGCCCGTGCCGGCCCGCTCGTAGACGCGCTCGGCGTCCTCCTCGGTGTCGATGCCCAACCGCGCCGCGAGGACGAGGCGCAGGTCGGTGAGCCCGGACAGCCACGCCCGCTCCTCCCCCGCGCGGACTATGACGACGCCGGTGCTCGCCTCGAGCGCGTCGTGCACCACCCGCAGGTGGCCGGCCTTGGCCTCGCGCAGCGTGCTCTCCGTCAGGCGGCGCATCTCGGCTGCGAGCTCGTCGTCGTCGGTGCTCGTCGGGGGCAGGAGACGGGCGAGGGCGGGGTCGCGCGGGGTCTGCCCGGCCGCGGGGTCCCAGTCGAGGGCGGCGAGGATCTCGTCCTCGCTCGACGGCGCGGCCGTGGCGGCGTCGTCGTCCCCGAGGGGCAGGCCGAGGAGCTCGCACGCGTCCGCGGCGACCCGGGCGATGATGCGCCGCTCGGCGTCGTCGAGCTCGCAGGCCCAGCCACCGGGGACGGCGGTGAAGGCGCGCACCTCAGCCCTCCCCCTCGGGCGCGAGCGTGGCCCACAGCCCGTAGGAGTGCAGGGCCGTCACGTGGACCTCCATCGTCTCGCGACCTCCCTCGGCGACGACGGCGTGGCCGTCGTGGTGGACCTGGAGCATGAGCTCGCGGGCGCGCCCCTCGGAGTACCCGAAGTACGTGCGGAAGACGTAGGTCACGTAGCTCATGAGGTTGACGGGGTCGTTCCACACGATGGTGCGCCAGGGCCGCGCGGGCTCGCGCTCCTCCTGCTGCGTCTCCTCCGGCACGGTGACCGGGCGGGGCGTCGTGACCGTCATGCCCCCAGCCTAGGCATGCGCGCGACCGGCCGCCCCCATGACCGAGGACGCGACGAGGCCCGGCAGGAGCGTTCCTGCCGGGCCTCGGTGCACGTGCGGCGCACGCGTGGAGGAGCCCCGCCGCGGCACTACACCTTGTTCTTGCCGCGTCCCACCAGCGAGAGGATGAGCGAGATCACGAGGATCGCCACACCGATCCAGATGAGGATCTGCGCGGCCTCCACGGCCACGCCGATGATGAGCATGATCACGCCGAGGATGATGAGGATCAGCCACAAGGACATACGAGCTCCCTTCGTTCCGGCACCTGTCCGGTACCGCAGTGGCACCAATCGTTGCGGATCTTGTTCACCCCGGCATCTTGAACCGGAAAGTCTCGCTCAGCCGACGACGTGGCGGGTGGGGATCGCGGGCTCCCCCTCGCTCAGCCGCCAGCCCTCGTAGGGCAGCGCGGCGCGCGAGGCGACGTGCCGCTCGGCGGCCGCCCGCAGGGCCTCGGGGCCGCGGTGCTCGTCGGCGATGACGCCCTGGCGCACGAGCGGCAGCTGGAGCGGGCGAGCGCCGTGCTCCTCGAGGATCCGCGCACCGGACGCCTCGTCGTCGCAGCCGACGACGAGCTCCTCCTGGGCCACCCCGTCCTCGAAGACGCGGCCGGCCACCTTGAAGCCACCGACGGTCGCCTTGGCCGCCGACGCCTTGGCGACGTCGACCATCTTCCCGTCGGACCCCTCGCGCTCGACGAGCTTGTAGACGAGCTCCGCCGTCGGCAGGCCCGAGCCGGTGACGAGCTTGGTGCCCACGCCGTAGGAGTCGACGGGTGCGGCACCCAGGGCGGCGATGGCGTACTCGTCGAGGTCGGAGGTCACGGTGATGCGGGTGGAGGTCGCGCCGAGCTCGTCGAGCTGGCGGCGAACCGTGAAGGCCTGGGCGACGAGGTCACCGGAGTCGAGGCGCACCGCGCCCAGCTCACCGCCGTGGCGGCGGGCGGCGGCCACCGCCCGCTCGACCCCGCGCTCGACGTCGTAGGTGTCGACGAGCAGCGTGGTGCCCGGGCCCATCGCCCGCACCTGCGCGTCGAAGGCGGCCTCCTCGTCGTCGTGGACGAGGGTGAAGGAGTGGGCGGCCGTCCCCATCGTGGGGATCCCGTAGGACCGGCCGGCCTCCAGCACGCTCGTGGCAGCGAATCCGCCGACGACGGCGGCCCGGGCGGCCGACACCGCCGCCTCCTCGTGGGTGCGGCGGGCCCCCATCTCGAGGCAGGGGCGGCCATGGGCCGCCGTCGTCATGCGGGAGGCGGCCGCGGCGACAGCGGAGTCGTGGTTGAGGACGGACAGGACGACGGTCTCGAGGAGGAGGCCCTCGGCGAAGGTGCCACGGACGGTGAGGATCGGGGACCCGGGGAAGAAGCACTCCCCCTCGCCGTAGCCGAGGACGTCGCCGCTGAAGCGGTAGTCGGCGAGGTAGTCCAGCGTCTCGCCGCTGACGACACCCTCCTCGCGCAGCCAGTCGATCTCGGCGCCGGAGAAGGTGAAGTCGGCGATCGCGTCGAGGACCCGACCGGTGCCGGCGACGACGCCGTAGCGCCGCCCGCCGGACAGGCGGCGGGAGAAGACCTCGAAGACGCTGGCGCGGTGGGCGGCGCCGGACTGGAGGGACGCCTCCAGCATCGTCAGCTCGTAGCGGTCGGTGAGGAGGGCGGTCGTCGCGCGTGACATGGCGTCCAACCTAGCGAGGTCGGCCCGCGGGTGCAGGCACCCTTCCACGAGCCGGCGCCAGGCAGGACCGCCCGCGGCGCGTGCCGCGCCCCACCCCACGCCGACAGCCGGATCCTCCGTAGCCTTGACTGGCTTCTGCTGTGCGACCTGGGCTGAGGCGCTACTTGCGGCCGACGAACCAGTTGCGCAGCAGGGCGATGCGGGCCTCCAGCTCCTCGATGCTCGCCAGGGGCACCTCGGGGCCGCCGCAGGCCTTGCGCAGCTCGGTGTGGAC
Source organism: Georgenia phoenicis (assembly GCF_047302425.1). Taxonomy (NCBI): domain Bacteria; kingdom Bacillati; phylum Actinomycetota; class Actinomycetes; order Allobogoriellales; family Allobogoriellaceae; genus Georgenia; species Georgenia phoenicis. Next base: position 3,134,815 of record NZ_CP154855.1, read on the forward strand.
GACGGCGTGGGTCATGTTGCTGCGCCGTGACCAGGCGGACACGAGGCTGGAGAGCTCCTTGCGCAGGGCCGCGCGCCGCTTGTGGTCCGAGAGCCCGGAGTTCTCGTCGCGCTGGGCGCGGGCGGCGGCCTGCCGCTTCTGCTGCTTGACCTGCTCGGCCTGCCGCTGGCGCAGCAGCGAGTGCACCTGCTCCGGCTCCAGCAGGCCGGGCAGCCCGAGGTACTCCTCCTCCTCGATCGAGCCGACCTCCGCGCCGGCACCGAACTCGCCGCCGTCGAAGAGCACCCGGTCGAAGGACGCCTGCGCGTCGAGAGCCTCGAAGCCGGGGAGCATGAGCTCGTCGCTCGCCTTCTCCTCCCGGTTCGCGGCGGCGACGAGGGCGTCCTCCGGGGTGAAGAAGTCGCCCTTCTCCTCGGAGGTGAGGACCCGGTCCAGGGCGTGGTCGCGCTCGACCTCCAGCTGGGCGGCCAGCTCGAGGAGGATCGGCACGCTGGGCAGGAACACCGAGGCCGTCTCCCCACGCCGGCGGGCGCGGACGAAGCGGCCGATGGCCTGGGCGAAGAAGAGCGGGGTCGCCGCGGACGTCGCATAGACGCCGACGGCGAGGCGGGGCACGTCCACGCCCTCGGACACCATGCGAACGGCGATCATCCACCGCTGCTCTCCGGCGGAGAACTCGTCGATGCGGGCGGAGGCGCCGTCGTCGTCGGACAGGACGACGGTGGGCTTCTCCCCGGTGATCTCGGTGAGCACCCGCGCGTAGGCCCGCGCCTTGGTCTGGTCGGTCGCGATGACGAGGCCGCCGGCGTCGGGCACGCCGCGACGCACCTCGGTGAGGCGGCGGTCGGCGGCCGCGAGCACGGCGGGGATCCAGTCGCCGGTGGGGTCCAGGGCGGTGCGCCAGGCCTGCGCCACGAGGTCCTTGGTCAGCGGTTCGCCGAGAGAGGCGCTCACCTCGTCCCCGGCGCGCGTTCGCCAGCGCATCTGGCCCGAGTAGGACAGGAAGATGACCGGCCGCACGACGCCGTCGCGCAGGGCGTCGGCGTAGCCGTAGGAGTAGTCCGCGCGGGAGCGGCGCACGCCGTCGGCGTCCCGCTCGTAGGTGACGAACGGGATCGCGGCGGTGTCGGAGCGGAAGGGCGTCCCGGTCAGCGCGAGGCGGCGGCGGGCCGGCTCGAAGGCGAGGCGGATGCCGTCGCCCCAGCTCAGCGCGTCCCCGCCGTGGTGCACCTCGTCGAGGATGACGAGGGTGCGCTCCGCCGTCGTGCGACGGCGGTGGAGGTCGGGGTTCGCCGCGACCTGCGCGTAGGTGAGCGCGACGCCGTCGAAGCTCGCCCCGTGCCGCTCCTGGGCGTTGCGGAAGGCAGGGTCGAGCTGGATGCCCACGCGCGCGGCGGCCTCGGCCCACTGGCCCTTGAGGTGCTCGGTGGGCGCGACGACGGTGACCGCCGTGACCTCCCCGCGGGCGAGGAGCTCGGTGGCGATCCGCAGCGCGAAGGTCGTCTTGCCGGCGCCGGGCGTGGCGACGGCGAGGAAGTCACGCGGGTCGTCGGCGAGGTACTTCTCCAGCGCCTCGGCCTGCCAGGCGCGCAGCCGCGACGCCGTGCCCCAGGCCGCCCGCGCCGGATAGGCGGGGGGCAGGTGCTCGGCGGCAGCGGTCGAGACGGCCGCAGGGGTGCCCTGCGTCGTCGTGGCCGGCCTGCGCTGTGGAGCGGCGCTCACTCTCCGCTTCCGCCGCGGCCGCCCCGGCCGAAGCCGCCGAAGCGTCCGCGCCCGGAGTCACCGCCACCCTGGAGGCCCTCGTAGATCTCCTTGCACGTGGGGCACACCGGGTACTTCTTGGGGTCGCGGCCCGGGGTCCAGACCTTGCCGCACAGCGCGACGACCGGCTGGCCCGACAGCGCCGAGGACATGATCTTGTCCTTCTTGACGTAGTGGGCGTAGCGGTCGTTGTCACCGGCCTCGTGCTCGCGCAGCTCCTCGCGCTCGAGGACGCTCGTTCCCGACGACGTCGACGGCTCGCTCGGGCTGCTGGGAGGCTCGGTGGAACTCATGGCGACCAGTCTAGGTCGTCCTCCGGCCGAGGTCCCGGTGGTCCGCAGTGCCGTGGTCGTCACACCCGCCGGCTCAGATCCCCTGCCACCCGGGCTTGGCGGCGAAGGCCTCGCGGTAGTAGTCCGCGCGCTCCAGCCGGCTCGCGGCGCCCTCGTCGAGGAGGACGGTGGCGTGCGGGTGGTGCTGCATGATCGTGGCGGGCCAGGAGGCGCTGACCGGGCCCTCGACGAGCTGCTGGACGGCCGGGGCCTTGCCCTCGCCCAGGGCGACGAGGACGAGGTGGCGGGCGTCCATGACGGTGCCCAGGCCCTGGGTCAGGCACAGGCGCGGGACGGCGTCGACGTCGCCGTCGAAGAAGCGGGCGTTGTCCTGGCGGGTCTGCGCGGTCAGCGGGACCACGCGGGTGCGGGAGGCGAAGGAGGAGCCGGGCTCGTTGAAGGCGATGTGCCCGTTGGTGCCGATGCCGAGGATCTGCAGGTCCACGCCGCCGGCCTCGGCGATCGCGCGGTCGTAGGCGGCCGCGGCGGCCTGCGGGTCCTCCGCGAGACCGTCGGGCCCCTGGACGGCGTCGGGGGCGAAGTCCACGCGCCCGGCGATCTCGCGCTCGATGACGGTGCGGTAGCGCTCGGGGTGGTCGGCGGGCAGGCCGACGTACTCGTCGAGCATGAAGCCGCGGGCGCGGGCGAAGGAGACGCGGCCGGCCTCGTGGCGGCGGACGAGCTCGTCGTAGACGGCGAGCGGGCTGGAGCCGGTGGCGAGGCCGAGGACGGCGTCGGGCTTGGCCGTGAGCAGCTGCTCGACGGCGTCCGCGACAAGAGCACCGATCTCCTCGGCGCTCGACCTGATGACGACCTCCACCGGACACCTCTTCCTGTTGGCGCTGCGTGGTGCGGGGCGCACCGGGGTCAAGCCTAGGCGACCCGGGACGCCCCGGCCGGGACCCCCGGCCCGTGGACAGCAGGCAGACAGCAAGGCGGGCAGGACGGTTGCCCGTCCTGCCCGCCTTGCGGTGATGTCGCTAGGACGTCACTTGTTGGAGACGGCCTTCTTGAGGGCGCTACCGGCGGAGATCTTGACGCCGTAACCGGCGGGGATCTGGATCTCGGCGCCGGTCTGCGGGTTGCGGCCGGTGCGCGCGGCGCGCTCGACACGCTCGACGGACAGCAGGCCCGTGATCTTGACGGCCTCGCCCTTGCTGACGGACTCGACGAGCACGTCCTGCAGCGCCGACAGAGCGGCGTCGGCCTGGGACTTGGTGAGCGAGGAGCGCTCGGCCACGGCGGCGACGAGCTCGGTGCGGTTGACGGACATGAAATCCCTCTCTCAGTCGGCGTGCACACCCTTGTGGGTGCGACGGGGCAGACATTACGGCGTCGGGGCGGCCGTTGTCGCCTTCACGCGCCGTATTTTCGGCGTGTCCCCGCGGATTTCGCCTCCCCGTGGGGCGGATGGGGTGGGTGTGACGGCCTGCGGCGCCCCTCAGACGAAGCCCGGCGGCCGCTCGAGCGCGGCCGTGGCGCTCCACCCGGCCTCCGTCCCGGAATCACGCGGCTGCCAGCGGGTCTCCCCGCCGTCGCGCCCCGCCTGCTCGCCCTGCTGGTCGCCCAGCTCCTCGTCCGGCGCGCGGAGCAGGTGCATGGCGGCGTCCATCCGCACGAGGGCGTCCATCATGAGCTCCATCCCCTCGACCATCCCCGTGGAGGCCTCGAGGGTGCCCTCCCGTACGGCGGCCTCGGTGACGAAGGGGACGACGACCATCTCGCGCACCGGGTACATCTGCAGGGCGCTGAGCACGGTGCGCAGCGCCTCCGCCCCGCGCAGCCCGCCGGACATGCCCGAGCCGTAGCTGACGATGCCGACCGGCTTGAAGGCCCACTCCTGGACGAGGTAGTCCAGCGCGTTCTTCAGCAGCGCGGAGTAGCCGCGGTTGTACTCGGGACTGACGACGACGAAGGCGTCGGCGGCGTCGATGCGGCGCGCCCAGCGCCGGGTGTGCTCGTGGCGGTGGTGGCCGTAGCGGGGCAGGTCCGGCTCGTCGAAGAGCGGCAGCCCGACGTCGCGCAGGTCGATGCGGTCGATGACGAAGGCACGGTTGGTGCCGAGCCGGTCGATGACCCAGTCGGTGATGTGGTTGCCGAGCCGGTTCGGGCTCGTCGCGGCGTTGAGGACGGCGAGTCGGATCATCAGTGCTCCTAGACCTGGGACAGCGGCCACGGTATCCGGTCCGGCACGTGCCCGGCCGGGACCTCCGGCACTGTCCCAGCGGTCGCACGGCGGGGCACGTTCCTGCAGGGTGTGGCGCATGAACACCGTGCGCCGCACCGCGGACCAGCTCGACGACAGTCCCGTCCTCACGACCGGCGCGCGGCTCGGGTACGCGGCCAGCGGGGTCCTCCACCTCGTGCTCGGGTGGACCGCGGTGACCCTCGCGTGGGGCAGCGGCTCCGGGTCGGCCGACCAGTCCGGCGCCCTGCAGCAGCTCGCCGAGACGCCCGTGGGCGGGGTCCTCCTGTGGGTGATCGTCGTGGGCTTCGCCCTCCTCACCCTGTGGCAGGTGGCCACAGCGGTGACCACGCCCGAGACCACGGACAGGCTCAAGTCGGTCGGCAAGGCCGTCACTTACCTCGTCCTCACCGGGCTGGCGGCACAGACGGCCACGGGGCAGAGCTCTGGCGGTGGCGACGAGCAGACGACCAGCCTCACCGCGCGGATCATGGAGCATCCGCTCGGGCAGGTGGCCGTCGGGCTCGTCGGGGTGGGCGTCGTCGTCGTCGGCGGCTACCACGTGGTCAAGGGGTGGCGGGAGAGGTTCCTCGAGGACCTGCGGGAGAACCCGGGCCGGGCCGTCACGGTCGCGGGCAGGGTCGGCTACGTCGCCAAGGGCGTGGCCCTCGGCATCGTCGGGGTGCTCTTCGTCGTCGCCGCCGTGCAGAACGACCCCGAGGAGGCGCAGGGCCTGGACGGCGCGCTGCGCACGCTGCTCGAGCTGCCGCTGGGCACGGGGCTGCTCAGCGCCGTCGGGCTCGGTATCGCGGCCTACGGCGTCTACTCCTTCGGGCGCGCGAAGCACGCCCGGGTCTGAGCTACCCCGGCGGCGCGACGAGCGCGCTCGGCACGACGTCAACGGCGAAGGGCAGGCGCAGGTGGGCCGTGTCCGTGCCGACCACCTCGGCGGCCGTGACGTACCGGCCGTCCACGAGGTCGAGCGCGAGGATGCCCGGCTCCTGCGGGTCGACGAGCCAGTACGACTCGACGCCGGCCTCCTCGTACTTCGAGCGCTTGAGGACGTGGTCCTTGCGGCGCGTCGACGGCGAGAGGACCTCGACGGCGAGCGCGAGCGGCTTCGTGACGTTCTTGGTGCCGGGGTCGTCGTCGCGGACGACGAGGAGGTCCGGCTGGAGCGACGTCCGGCGGTCCGGCCGCCAGTCGAAGGGCGCGAGCAGCACCTCGAATCCGGGCGGGCAGGCCGCCCGGAGCAGGAGGTGCAGGTTGCCGATCGCACGCTGGTGCACGCGCACCGGAGCCGGCGTCACGAGGAGGAGCCCGTCGAGCAGCTCGTACTGCAGGCCGTCCTCGGGGATCCGGTCGAGGTCATCGACCGTCCACTCCTCGCCCGTGCGCGGCATGACCGTCATGGTGCCCATGGTGCTCCCCGACCGCCCCGTTGTCAGTACCTGCTACCCCGCCGTGACCGCCTCGTGGAACCAGCTGGTGATCGTCGTCGGGTGCGTGATCGCCGTGCCGACGACGACGGCGAAGGCCCCGCGGTCGATCGCGTCCCGCGCCTGGGCGGGGGTGTGCACGCGTCCCTCGACGACGACGGGCCGTCGGCAGCGGGCGACCATCTGGTCGATGAGCTCGACGTCGGGGCCCTTGGTCTTCTCGCGCTCACCGGAGTAGCCCGCGAGCGTGGTGCCGACGACGTCCGCTCCGGCGTCCTCCGCGGCGAGGGCGTCGTCGAGGCTGCCGCAGTCGGCCATGACGAGGACCTCGGGGTGCTGCTCGCGCAGCCCGGTGATCGTCTCGGCGAGGGTGCGCCCGTCCGGGCGGGGACGGCGGGTGCCGTCGAGGGCGACGATGTCCGCGCCCGCCTCGGCCACCGCGAGCGCGTGCTCGAGGGTGGGAGTGATGAAGACGGGGTCCTCGCCGTCCTTCCACAGCCCGGTGAGGGGGACGTCGGTGGACGCGGCGATGAGGCGGATGTCCTCCAGCCCCTGCGCCCGCAGGCCGGCCGCTCCCCCGGCGACGACGGCCTGGGCCATGCGCTCCATGATCTCCGGCACGCGCAGCGGCTCACCGGGGTAGGCCTGGCAGGAGACGATGAGGCGGCCGCGCAGCCGCTCGAGGATCGGTGACATGTGGGGTTCCTTCGGTCAGGCGCGCACGTCGATCGCGGTGCGGGCCGCGCCGAGGACGGCGGCGACCGGTCCCAGCGCGGAGGGGCGGACGGGGATGTCGGCGAGCGGCTCGATGAGCTCCTCGCGCAGGGCGGCCTCCATGGGCTCCCACCACAGCGGCCCCGCCTGGCTCATGCCGCCCCCGAGGACGACGACGGCCGGGTCGAGCACGGTGACGACGCCGGCGACCGACCGGCCCACGGCGCGGGCGGACTCGCGCACGGCCCGGGCGGCGAGCTCGTCGCCGGCGGCGGCTCGGGCACAGACTTCGCGGGTGTCCGCAACGGCGGCGTCCCCGCCCAGGCGCAGGTAGTGGCGGTGGAGCGCCGGTCCGGAGCCGAGGGCCTCGAGGTGGCCGGGGCGCCCGCAGCCGCAGGGCAGGCCGGCAGCGTCGGGGCTGGGCTGGTGGCCCATCTCCCCCGCCACGTGGTGCGCCCCGCGCAGCGGCCGCCCACCGAGGACGACGCTCGCGCCCACTCCGGTGCCGACCGCGACCATGAGGGCGCTGTCCGCCCCGGCCGCGGCACCGAGCCACACCTCTCCCCCGGCGTGCGCGTCGACGTCGTTCTCCACGGTGACCGGCCCGGCGCCGAGCACGTCGGCCAGGCGCGCGCGCAGGCCGCCGCGTACGTCGGTGCCCGGCCAGCCGAGGAAAGAGTCCGTCGCCGAGAGGATCGTGCCCGTCGTCGTGTCGACGACGCCGGCGGACCCGACCCCGACCCCACGCACGGTCACGGGGCCGCCCAGCTCCGTGCCGTCGGGTGCGGTGAGGGGGCCGCCGTGGGCGACGACCTCGCGGACCAGGCCGGCGACGGCGTCGAGCACCGCGTCCGGACCGAGCTTCGCGGGGGTCGGCACCGAGCGGACCGGTCCGAGCGCCCCGTCCGCGCTCACCATGGCGGCGGCGGTCTTCGTGCCCCCAAGGTCGACCCCGACAACGATGTCACTCACGTGTGGTCCTCTCTCCATGTCCCGGACGTCCAGCTCTCGGCGCGGATCCACTCCCCTGTGCGCCGACAGCTGGACTCTCCGGCCGTCGGCGCAGCAGCGTAGTCCTCAGACGCGGGCGGGCATGGTCGCGTCCACGATGGCCGCGATGCGGGCGGCGGTCGCCTCGTCGAGCGGCTCGACCGGGAAGGCCATCGTCGCGCTCGGGATGAGGCCGAGGTGGTGCATGGCCGTCTTGAAGGCACCCACGCCCGCGGCGTCGCCCGAGCGCCCCTGCGCCTGGAAGACGATCTCGAAGAGCGCGGCGATCCGGTCCTGCTCCTCGCGGGCGCGGGTCCAGTCCCCGGCCTGCGCGGCCTGCCAGAGGCGGGCGTAGCCGCCCGGGTCGACGTTGCCGAGGCCCGGGACCACGCCGTCGGCGCCGAGCAGGAGCATCCCGTCGACGACGACCTCGTGGCCGGTGAGGACGGCCAGCGGGTGGCCGGCGGCGGCGTTGGCGGCCACGAGGCGGCGGAAGCCGACGTCGTCGCCCGAGGAGTCCTTGACGCCGGCGAGCACGCCGTCGCTGCCGAGGCGCACGAGGAGGTCGGCGGGGAGCTTGGTCCGCACGCGCACGGGGATGTCGTAGGCGAAGAGCGGCAGCTCGGTCGCGGCGGCGACCGCGCGGAAGTGGCGCTCGATCTCCGCCATGTCGTTGATCGCGTAGAGCGGGGCGGTGGCGACGATCGCGTCGGCGCCGGCCGCGGCGGCCCGGCGGGCGGCGTGGGCGACCCGCCCGCTCGTCGTGTCGATCGCGCCGACGAGCACGGGCACGCGGCCCGCGACGGCGGCGACGACGGTGCGCACGACGGTGTCGCGCTGGTCGTCGTCGAGGTAGGCGACCTCACCGGTCGAGCCGAGGGCGAAGACGCCGTCGACGCCCTCGGTGACGAGGTGCTCGACGACGGAGGTGAGGGTCGTCGTGTCGACCTCGCCGTCGGCGGTCAGCGGGGTGATGACAGGGGGGATGATGCCGCGGAAGCGGGTGGTGGTCACGGGAGTGCTCCATTCGGGTGCGGCGCGGGCCGCGGGTGGTTCGGTGGGGTCAGCGGGGGCGGTACGGCGGACTGCTCACCCCGCCAGCAGGGACGGTGCGGCGCCCAGCAGGGTCCGCGTGTACGCGTCCTCGGGGTTGCTGAAGACCTCCTCCGCCGGACCGTGCTCGACGAGCCGGCCGCGGTTCATCACCGCGATGTCGTCGGAGACGTACCGCACGGTCTGGATGTCGTGGGAGATGAAGACCATCGCCAGCCCGAGCTCGGACTTGATGTCGGCGAGCAGATTGAGGATCTGCGCGCGCACCGACACGTCGAGGGCCGACGTCGGCTCGTCGGCGACGATGACGTCCGGGTCGAGGACGAGGGCGCGGGCGATCGCCACGCGCTGGCGCTGACCGCCGGACAGCTGGGTGGGCAGCATGTCGAGGGCGGAGGTCGGCAGGCCGACGAGCTGGATGAGCTCGCGCACCCTCTCCACCCGCTCCTTGGCGCCGCCGATGCCGTGGACGTCCAGCGGGTCGCGCAGCGCGTCGCGGATGACCATGCGCGGGTTGAGCGCGGTGGCCGGGTCCTGGAAGACGGCGGACACGACGCGCCCGATCTCCTTGCGCTGGCGCGCGTTGCGCTTCCCGGTGAGACGGCCCTTGAAGAACACCTCGCCGGAGGTCGGCTGCTCGAGGCCGAGGAGGATGCGCGCCGTCGTCGTCTTCCCGCTGCCCGACTCCCCGACGATGCCGAGGGTGCGGCCGGGCATGACGCTGAGGCTCACGCCGTCGACGGCCTTGACCTTGACCGGCTTGAAGAGCGTGCCGGTGCGGGAGGAGTACACGACGCGGACGTCGCGCAGCTCGATGACCGGGGTCGTGTCACTCATCGCAGGGCTCCCGTCGTGAGGACCGGCGCGTCGTCGACGTGCGCGGCGTAGTAGTGCTCGGTGCCCTCGATGCGGCGGAGCACGGGCTTCTCGTCGAGGCCGACGTCGGGCCGCGAGGAGCGCGGCGCGAAGCGGTCGCCCTTGGGGAAGTCGCGCGGGGAGGGCACGGTGCCGGGCACCTGGTGGAGGCGGTCGGCACCGGACTCGATGGACAGCACCGCCCCGAGGAGGCCGCGGGTGTACTCGTGGACGGGCTCGGTGAGCAGGTCCCGGGTGGGGGCCTGCTCGACCACCTGGCCGGCGTACATGACGGTGATGCGGTGGGCGAGCTCGGCGACGAGCGCGAGGTCGTGGCTGATGAAGACCATCGCGAAGCCGAGCTTCTCGCGCAGCTCGTTGAGCAGGTCGATGACCTGCGCCTGGACGGTGACGTCCAGGGCCGTCGTGGGCTCGTCGGCGATGATGAGGCTCGGGTCGCGGGTGAGCGCCATGGCGATGAGCACGCGCTGGCGCTGGCCGCCGGAGAGCTCGTGCGGGTAGCTGCCCAGGGTGCGCTCGGGGTCGAGGCCGACGAGCTCGAGGAGCTCCTCCGCCGTGCGGGTCCCGCCGCGCTTGGTCAGCTGCTTCATCTGGGTGCGGATGAGCATCGAGGGGTTGAGCGAGCTGAGCGCGTCCTGGTAGACCATCGCGATGTGGTGGCCGCGCAGCGCGTTGCGCTCCTTGGCCGACATCGTCAGCAGGTCCTTGCCCTTGTAGAGGATCTCGCCGCTCACCTCGGCGCCGCGGTCGATGAGGCCCATGATCGTCAGACCGGTGATCGACTTGCCGCAGCCGGACTCGCCGACCAGCGCCATGGTCTCCCCGGGGCGGACCGTGAAGGAGACGTTGTCGACGATGTTGACGTCGCCGTGGCGCTCGGGGAAGCGGATGCACAGGTTGCGCACCTCGAGCAGCGGGGGCTCGTCGCGGTCGTAGACGAGGCGGTCGTCGCGGAGCAGCTCGACCTCGCGGAGCTTGGCGATCTGCTCCTCGAGGGAGGTGCCGGGGGCCGGGGCGTGGGTCGCGGCGGCGGCGCGCGCGGGGGCGGCGACCTCGTCGCGGGTGCTCAGGCCCTTGCCGGCGGCCTTGGGCGCGACCATCGCGTCGGTGAGGCCCTCGGAGAAGATGTTGAGGGCGAGCACCGTGATCATGATCGCCAGGCCCGGGAAGAAGGTCGCCCACCAGTAGCCGCTCATGACGAGGTCACGGCCGGCGGCGATGATGTTGCCCCACGAGGGGTCCGGGTCCGGCACGCCGGCCTGGATGAAGGACAGCGAGGCCTCGAAGATGATCGCGTCGGCCACGAGGACGGTCGCGAAGACCATGACGGGCGCGATCGTGTTGCGGGCGACGTGCTTGACGACGATCCACGGCGTCGAGGCGCCCATGACCTTCGTCGCGGCGACGTAGTCCTCCCCGTAGGCCGCGAGCACGTTGGCGCGGACGACGCGGGTGAGCTGCGGCGTGTAGAGGAAGGCGATCGTCAGGACGAGCACCGGCAGCGAGCGGCCGAGGACGCTGACGAAGACGGCGGCGAGGGCGATACCGGGGAAGGACATGACGATGTCCATGACCCGCATGATGACCTCGGAGAACCGCTTGCCCGTCGTCGCGGCCAGGGAGCCGAGGACCGCCGCGGCGACGAGCGCCACGAGCGTGGCCCCCAGGCCGATGACGAGGGAGTAGCGGGCGCCGTAGATCACGCGGGAGAAGATGTCGCGGCCCTGGCGGTCGGTGCCGAACCAGTTCTCGCCGCCCGGCGGCTGCACGGGGGCGCCGCTGGCGAGCGGGTCGTGGGTGGCGACGATCGGGGCGAGGATCGCCGCGAGGGCGACGAGGAGGACGACGCCGAGGGAGATCTTCGCGCCGGTGGGGAGGGCACCCAGGCGCAGGCCGGGCTGGGAGAGGCGTTCGGTGAGCTTGCGTCGCACGGTCACACCGTCCTGATCCGCGGGTTGACGAGCAGGTAGAGCAGGTCGACCACGATGTTGATGATGACGAAGGCGAGCGCCACGGTCAGGGTCACGCCCTGGACGATGTTCGGCTCGTTGGCCGTGACGCCGGAGAGGATGAGCGTGCCCATGCCGGGCAGCGCGAAGATGACCTCGATGACGACGGCGCCGCCCATCGCGTAGCCGATGCGCAGGCCGAGCACCGTGAGCGGGGTGATGAGGGCGTTGCGCAGGACGTTGCGCCCGACGACCTCAAGGCGGCTGACGCCGCCACCGATCGCGGTGCGCACGTAGTCCTTGTCGAGCTCCTCGACGACGGCGGTGCGCACGACGCGGGTGAGGGAGCCGGACAGCGGGAGGCCGACGGCGAAGGCCGGCAGCGCCATCCGGGCGAGGTAGCCGCCGGGATCGTCCCCGAAGTCGGGCAGCGGCCCGGAGCCGGGCAGCCAGCCCAGGCCGAGGGTGAAGCCCTGGATGAGGAGGACGGCGAGCCAGAAGGAGGGGGTGGCGAGCGAGACGATCGACAGGAGGCGGATCGCCTGGTCGGGCCAGCGGTCGCGGTAGAGCGCGGCGACGACGCCGAGGACGAAGGCCGCGACGATGCCGATCGACAGGCCGAGGAAGGTCAGCTGCAGGGTGATCGGGAAGGCGCGGACGATCTCGTCGATGACGGGCGCCTGCCGCGCGCTGTAGGTGCCGAAGTCGCCCTGGAGGAGCCCACCCAGGAAGAGCAGGTACCGGGTCCACAGCGGCTCGTTGAGGCCGTTGGCCTCCCGGTACGCCTCACGAGCCTCGACGGAGGCGCCCTCACCGAGGGCGTTGATCGCGGGGTCGACCGGCGAGAAGGACATCACGACGAAGACGAGCAGTGTGATGCCCAGGATCATGACGGGCAGCTGGAGGAGGCGCCGGCCCGTCAGGCGCAGCAGTGCGGTCACGCTCTGGGCTCCTTAGGTAGGTGGGGGCGGTGCGGCGGCCGGACCGGGGGGACCCGGCCGCCGCACCGGACGATCACTCGGCGACGACGCCGACGTCGAGGAAGGACAGCCCGGTCAGCGGCACGGGGGCGAAGCCGACGAGGTCCTCGCTGCTCCACGCGGTGGGCAGCTGACGGTGGAACAGCGGGTAGAGCACGGCCTGCTCCGCGATGAGGTCGAAGGCCGAGTTCCACAGCTCCTGCTGCTCGTCACCCTCGGTGCGCACGGCCTCGTCGAGGATCGAGGTCAGCTCGGCGTACTCGGGGGTGTCGTCCCAGCGGTAGCGGTCCGTGGGCCACACGTTGTCACCGAACCACCAGCGCATGAGGAGGTCGGGGTCGTTGCCGAAGACCGAGGGGTCACCGGGGGCGACCATGACCTCGAGCTCGCCGTTGTCCACCTTGGTGTACTGACCACCGGACTGGCCGATGTCGAGGGTGGTGTTGATCCCGACGGCGTCGAGGTCCTCCTTGATGAGCGGCGCGACGTCGGCCACCCAGCCGGTGTCGGTCGTGAGGAGGGTGATGTCGAGGGAGTCGACGCCCGCCTCGGCGAGCAGCTCCTGCGCCTTCTCGGGGTCGTAGGAGTAGACCGTCGCGGCCTCGTTGTAGTTCGGGTGGTCCTCGGGCAGGAAGCTCGTCGCGGCGGTGGCGTTGCCGAGCATGCCGGTCTCGATGATCGACTCGAGGTCCAGCGCGTAGTGGAAGGCCTGGCGCACGCGGACGTCGTCGAAGGGCTCGAGGTCGGTGTTGAACATCATGAAGAGCAGCCCGAAGGACTGGACCGACTCGACGTCGACCTGGCCCTCGAGGGACGGCAGGTCGATGTAGGGGACGTCCTCGATGGCGTGGACGGTGCCCGAGCTCATCGCCGTGACGCGCGCGGCGGCGTCGGAGAGGAGGTTCCAGTTCATGCCGGCGGCCTGGGCCGGGCGCGGGCCGGTGTAGTCGTCGAAGCGCTCGAAGGTGATCGCGTCGTCCGGGGTGGCGGAGGTCATGACGTACGGACCGGTGCCGGTGGGCAGCGCGTTGAAGGCCTCCGGGTCGGCCTCGACGACGGCCTGCGGGACGATCTTGACGACCGACAGGCGCTCGGGGGTGAGGCTGAAGGGGTGGGCGAGGTTGATCTGGACGGTGCTCTCGTCCACCGCCTCGACCGACTCGATGAAGTTGATGAAGCTGACGTAGAGGGAGTTGTTCGCCGGGTCCATGACCCGCTCGAAGCTGTAGACGACGTCCTCGGTGGTCACCGGGTCGCCGTTGTGGAAGACCGCACCGTCGCGGAGGGTGACCTGCCACGTGGTGTCGTCGATCTGCTCGGGCAGGTCCGCACCGAGGGCGGCGTAGACCTCGCGGGTCACCGGGTCGAGCTCGGTGAGGCCCTCGAGGGTGTGCCAGTTGGCGGCGACGGTGACGGCGCCGGAGGTCGTCATCGGGTCGAAGCCGCCGCTGAGCGGGTACGAGATGCCCGCCTCGATGATGGCGTCGGGGTCGATCTCTCCGGCGGGGGCCTGCGAGCCGGAGGCGTCACCCGCCGGCTCGTCGGCGTCGCCGCCACCGCACGCGGTGAGGGCGAGGGCGCCGGCGAGGACGGCGGCGGTGATGCCAGCCGTCCGGCGCGAGCGGGTGAAGGATGGTGTCCGCATGAGCTCTCCTATGAGACAGATGACGTCTGATGTCTGACGTAGTAGGGTGACCCTAGACTCAGCGACGGCGAAAGGTCAAGGCATGGCGATCACGGCACGGTCACGATCGACCGGTAGCGCCCACGGGTCCGCGGGGAGGCGGCCGACAACGGCCGACAAGATCAAGGACCTCATCCTCGCGAACGGGCTCAAGCCCGGGGACAGCCTCCCCACGGAGTCCGAGCTCTGCGACCTCCTCGGGGTGTCCCGGTCCAACGTCCGCGAGGCGGTCCGCACGCTGACGACGCTCAACATCGTCACCGTCCGCCACGGCCACGGCACCTTCGTCGGTGACATGAGCCTGGACGCGCTCGTCGAGTCCCTCGTCTTCCGCGGCGTGCTCATCCCGGGCGACGACCTGCGCGCGCTGCGGGACATCGTCGAGGTGCGCCAGGCGCTGGACATGGCGATGGCGCAGCAGGTGACGGCGAGCTTGCGCGGCACCTACAACCAGGACCTGCACGACCTCGTCGACGAGATGGTCGCGATCGCCTCCCGCGGGGAGATGTTCCCCGCCCAGGACCGCGCCTTCCACACCTCCCTCCTCGCCCGGATCGACAACGTCCTCGTCGGCCAGCTCGTCGGCGCCTTCTGGGACGTCCACACCGCGGTCATGCCCAGCCTCGGGGTCAGCCCCTCGGCCGACATGGTGCAGACGGCGATGGCGCACGGGGACATGCTCCGCGCCGCCGAGGAGGGCGACGCCGAGGCCTTCATCGCCTCGGTCGGGCGCCACTACGAGCCGATCGTCCGCACGCTGGAGGGAGTGCGACCGGCGCGCACCCCGGCCACCGGCCAGGACCAGGCATGACGGCGCTCGTCACCGTCGTCGGGACGGGCGCCTTCGCCCGCGAGCACCTCCTCGCGCTGCGGCAGGTGCCGCGGCTGCGGGTCGCGTGGGTCGCGGGCAGCGACCTCGCCCGCGCGGAGGAGCTGGCCAGCCTGGTCGGCGCGCGCGCCACGACCGACGTCCGCGCCGCCGTCACGGACCCGGACGTCGCCGCCGTCGACGTCGTCAACGCCACGCCCGGGCACGCGCCGTGGACGATCGCCGCCGGCCGGGCCGGCAAGCACGTCCACGTCGACAAGCCCGCGGCCCTGTCCCTCGCCCAGCTCGACGCGATGGTCGACGCGACCGCCGGCACGAGCCTCATGGTGGGGCAGACGGTGCGCTTCCAGCCCGCCGTGCGCCGCCTGGCCGCGGCCGCCCGGGGCGGGAGCATCGGGGACCCCCGGCTCCTCCACATCACCTGGTACACCGGGCACGCGTGGCCCGGCGGGTGGCGCAGCTGGCAGCTCGACCCGACGCTCTCCGGCGGGCACCCCGTGCACAACGGCACCCACATCGTCGACGCCGCGACCTGGCTCCTCGGGTCCGCCCCCACCGAGGTCTTCGCCCGCGGGGTGCGGACCTTCTCCCCCGACATGGAGTCCCCCGACTCCTTCCAGGTGCAGCTGCGCACGGCGGACGGCTCGCTGGCCACGCTCGAGCTGTGCTACGCCCTGCGCCAGCGCGGGGACATGCTCCGCCGCGTCGTCCTCGTCGGGACCGGGGGCACGCTGAGCCACACGACGGAGAACGAGCCGGGCCTCACGTCCGACGCCGCGCGCCCCGCTCCCCTGTCCCTCGACGGCGCGCTGCGCGACCAGCTCGCCCACTGGGCAGACGTCGTCACCGGCGCAGCCGAGCCCCTCGTCCGGGCCGACGAGGTGCGGGCCACCCTCGCGGGCGCGCTCGCCGCCCAGCGCTCGCTCGTCACCGGCCGGCGCGTCCACGTCACCGAGATCGAGGGCGACCCCGTCGTGGGGGCCGCCGCCGTCGTCGAGGAGGTCCAGTGATGGTGCTGCGAGTCGGTGTCCTGTCCGCGGTGCGCCACGCCACGGACTACCTCCGCATCCTCGGGCAGCACCCGCGGGTGGAGCTCGTCGCCGTGGCCGAGGAGCCCTCGGCGCCCGACTGGGTGCGCGGCGACTCCCGCGCCGCGGCCGAGCGGGCCGGGGTGCGCTACACCGAGGTCGTCGAGGAGATCCTCGACCCGCAGCGGGTCGACCTCGTCGTCGTCTGCGGCGCGCCCACCCGCCACGCGCGGCTCGCCCTCGCGGCGCTGCTCGCCGGCGTCGACGTCCTCGTCGACAAGCCCGTGGCGACGACGCTCGACGACGCCGACGCGCTCGTCGCGGCCGCGGAGGCGAGCGGGCGCGTGTGCGCCGTCGTCAACCGGACCCACGCGCCCGCCCTGCGCCGCACGCGGGCCTGGGTGGACGCCGGCCACGTCGGCCTGCCGCGGCACGTCGACATGGAGTTCCTCGCCTCGGGTGCGCACTTCGCCACCTCGGTCGAGCGGCCCGAGCTCGTCGTCGACCCGGCACTGTCGGGCGGCGGGGAGGTCCTCAACTTCCTCGGCTACTGCGTCGACGCCATCGGCTACCTCACCGGCCTGCCGGTGCTCGAGGTGCACGCCTTCACCGGCGCGCTGTTCTCCGAGCTCCACGCCGAGCACGACGTCGAGGACAGCGCCGTCGTCAGCCTGCTCCTCGACCGCGGGGTCACCGCCACGGTGACGCTGGGGCGGGTCCCCTTCGCCCCGGGCACGACACCGACGACGAGCTCGCTGCGCCTGCTCGGCTCGCACGGCCACGCGGTCGCCGACGACGACAAGCCGGCCGTCGCCCTCTTCGGCCCCGACGGCGCAGGGGCGCTCGTCGCCGACGCCGGGCAGGTGGCCCTCGAGCGCTACCTCCACCACGTCGTCGAGTCGCTGCTCGCCGGCGAGGTCCCGGACTACACGGTGCACGAGGCCCGGGACGCGATCGCCGTCATCGACGCCGCCTACCGCTCGGCCCGCAGCGGCGACGTCGTCGCGCTCAGCCACGCCGCACCGCCGGCGCCCACCGCCGGTCCGCACCTCGCGGGCTGAGGCCCGGCGGGGGGCGCGCTCAGTCGCGCCGCGCCTCCCGCCGGGGCCCGCCGTATCTCTTGTGGACGGCCTGCTTGGAGACCCCGAGCAGGACGGCGATCTCGGCCCAGGTGAGCCCGCTCGCACGGGCCCGCCGCACGAGCAGGGCCTCGCGCCGGTCGGCCTGACGGCGCAGCTCGGCGAGGGCGTGGAGGGCGGTGACGACGTCGCCGTCGTCGTCGGCGGACAGGGCGAGCGCACTCATGGTGACCTCCTCGGGACCGGTCATGCCGTCAACCTACGTTGACGCAACCGGCTCGTCAACCCAGGTTGACGCCGGCCGCCTCCGGCACCCTCGTCGCCTCATGTGCCGTCCAGCCCAGCGCCGGGGCCACCTCCGCCGCGAGGAGCTCGACCGAGCGGAGCACCTCGGGGTGCGGTGGGTCGACGGAGTGGACCTGGAAGGACAGGTGGGTCGCCCGCGCGACGGCCGGGTCGGCGAGCAGCCCGGCAGTGACGGTTGCCGGCGTCCCCACGTGCGAGTCGGTCGCCGCGACGAGCTCGGCCGTCGACAGGCCCGCGACGGACCGTCCCGTCATCCGCCCGACGAGCGGCGCGACCCGCCGCAGGCCCGACTCGGCGAGCTCGGCGGCCCGCCGCTCGTCGTCGGTGACGACGACGGTGCGGGCCACGCTGACCCGCGGCGCCACCCCGGCGGGCAGGTGCTCGAGGTAGGCGTCCACGAGCCGCTCCTGGAGGGACCCGAGGCCGAGGTCCGGCTCGTCCGCGGGCCGCGGCTGGGTGCGCGAGAGCATGAGCCCGTAGCCCCGGCGCCCCGCCTCCACGGCCCACGGCTCGGAGAAGGTCCCGATCCACACGCGGTCGGCGAGCGTCCCGCCCGGCGGGTACAGCGGGCGCCCGCCCGCGAGCGGCTCCCCCCGCAGCGCCGCCTCGAGCCGGTCGAGCTTGGCCGTGAACACGGCGTGCCGGTCGGCGAAGTCGAGGCCGGCGGCGGCGAAGGCGTCCGGTGACCCTCCCGACGCGAGGCCCAGCTCCACCCGTCCCCCGCTCAGCTGGTCGAGGACGGCGGCGTCCTCCGCCACGCGCACCGGGTCCTCGAGCGCGAGGGTGATGACGCCGGTGGTGAGCCGGACCCGGGACGTCACCGCCGCCGCGTGGGCGAGCAGGACGAGGGGCGAGGGCAGGCCGCCCTCGCTGCCGTCGTAGTGGTGCTGGGCGACGGCGACGGCGTCGAGGCCGGCGTCCTCCGCGGCGCGCACCTGCTCGAGGGCCAGCCGGTAGCGCTCCGCCGGCGGGGCGTCGTCGAGGACCCGCGTGAAGAAGCCGAGCTGGGGGCGGGTCACGAGCGCCTCCTCGCGGGGACCTCGGGCTCGCCGAGGGAGAGCATGAGCCGGTTGGCCCAGTTGAAGAAGGCGGCCCCGCCGATGACGTCGAGGATCTCGTCGTCGCCCAAGCCCGCCGCCCGCAGCCGCTCGACGTGGCCGGGACCGAAGCGCACCGGCGTCGCCGTCAGTGCCTCGGCGGCGGCGACGATCGACTCCCACCGCTCGCCGAGCGCCGCGCCCGTCCCCTCGTCGAGGAGACGGTCGACGTCCTCGGGACGTCCGGCGAGCCGGGCCGCGGCCCGCGCGTGGACGGAGGCGCAGAAGACGCAGCCGTTGACGCGGGAGGCCGCCGCCGCCGCAAGCTCGCGCTCGGCGCGGGGCAGGCCGCCGTCCTCGGTGTAGAAGATGTCGTTGTCCAGGCGGGTGCGTGCCCCGAGCAGCTCGGGGTCGCGGGCGAGCAGCCGGAAGTAGGCGAAGTCCGCCCGGCCGCGCTCGACGAGGCCCGCGTAGTGACGCTCGGTGAGCTCCTCCGTGGCGAGCGGCTCAAGCCAGGGCACCCAGCCCAGCGGCTCGCGTGTGAAGGCCTCGGGGCGGTCGAGCTCGGGGTGGGTCATCGCGGGGCTCCCGGGGTGGCGTGGAGGACGGACAGGCCGGCGGCGGCGCGCAGCTGGTAGGCGAGGAACGCGACGAGCTGGGAGAGGGTGACGGTCGCGTCCACCGTCCAGCCGGCGGCGAGGAGTCGCTCGAGTACGTCCGGGCGGGCGTCGCGGGGGTGCAGGACGAGGAGCCGGGTGTGCTCGAGGGCGGCGGACAGCCGCTCCCCCAGCGCCTCCCGGGCGACGACCCGGTACCCCTCGACGGGGACGGACTCCTCGGCCAGCCCCGGCTCCCGGTACGTCCCCACCGGGCCGTCGACGGCGGCCGTCCCGGCCTCCGCCGCGAGCGTCGCCGCAAGCGCGTCGGAGCCTCCGGCCGCGAGCAGCGCTCGCCGGTAGTGGGAGACCGCCCGCTCGTCGCGGTGCAGCTCCGCCACGAAGACGGCGACCGCGAGCCGGTCGAGGACCGACAGCTCGCCGTCGTCCTCGGGGGCGAAGAGCAGCCGGTAGGTGAGCTGCGCGTTCTCCCGTGCGGCGGGCCGCAGGTCCCGCAGCGCGTCGACGGCGCCGCCGGCGGGGATCCCGGCGAGCTCGCGCAGGACGTCGGCGGTGCCGGCGGGCGCCCGGGTGTGGTCGAGGACGTGGGTCATGGCTCTCTCCTGGTGGCATGGACGGCGGGGACGGCGTCGAGCAGCTCGCGGGTGTACTCGTGCCGAGGTGCGTGGAAGATATCGGCGGTGGTGCCGCTCTCCACGACCCGGCCGCGCTGCATGACGGTGACGGTGTCGGAGACCTGGCGGACGACGCCGAGGTCGTGGGAGATGAATAGGTAGGTGAGGCCGCGCTCGCGCTGGAGCTCGGCGAGCAGGTCGAGGATCTGT
Source organism: Georgenia phoenicis (assembly GCF_047302425.1). Classification (NCBI taxonomy): domain Bacteria; kingdom Bacillati; phylum Actinomycetota; class Actinomycetes; order Allobogoriellales; family Allobogoriellaceae; genus Georgenia; species Georgenia phoenicis. Next base: position 3,154,498 of record NZ_CP154855.1, read on the forward strand.
GCCTGCACGCTGACGTCGAGCGCCGACACCGGCTCGTCGAGGACGACGACGCCCGGGTCCAGCACGAGCGCCCGGGCGATCGCCACACGCTGGCGCTGCCCGCCGCTGAGCTCCCGCGGCCGGCGCCCGTGCAGCTCGGGGCCGAGGGCCACGCGCTCGAGGAGCGCCGCCGCCCTCGCCCGCCGCTCCCGCCGGCCGCCGAGGCGGAAGTTGCGCAGCGGCTCGGTGACGATGTCGAGGACGGTCATCCGGGGGTCGAGGGACCCGAAGGGGTTCTGGTAGACGAGCTGGACCTGCCGGCGCCACTGGCGGCGCACCTCGCCGCGCAGCGAGGCGACGTCGGTGCCGTGGACGAGCGCGGTGCCGCTGGTCGCCGTCTCCAGCCCGAGGAGGATGCGCGCCGTCGTCGACTTGCCCGAACCGGACTCCCCGACGACGGCGTGGGTCGTCCCGGCCGGCACGGTGAGGCTGACGTCGTGGACGGCGCGCACGTGCTGCCCGCCGCGGCCGGTGAAGTCCTTGGAGACCGAGCGCAGCTCGACGGCCGGGACCGCACCGGGCGGGGGCACCGGCGGGACCGGGCGCAGCGGGGCCGGGTTGAGCGCGGGTGCGTCACGCACGAGGCGCCGCGTGTAGTCGCTGCGTGGCGCGCCGACCACCTCGCCGGCGGGTCCAGTGTCGACCACCCGCCCGCCCTGCATGACGACGACCCGGTCGGCGCGCTCGGCGGCCGCGGCGAGGTCGTGGGTGACGAGGAGGACCCCGGTGCCGTCCTGCGTGCGCAGCTCGTCGAGCAGGTCGAGGATGCGCCGCTGGACGGTGACGTCCAGGGCGCTCGTCGGCTCGTCGGCGATGAGGAGGTCGGGCTGCAGGGCGAGCGCCGCGGCGATGAGCACCCGCTGGCGCATGCCGCCGGACAGCTCGTGGGGGTAGGCGCGGGCGACGCGCGCGCCCGGCAGGCCGACCCGCTCGAGCAGCTCGGTGACCCGTGCGCGCAGCACGCCCTCGTCCCGCTCGCCGTGCACGCGCAGGGTCTCGGCGACCTGCCAGCCCACGGTCCGCAGCGGGTCCAGGGAGCTGCCCGGGTCCTGCGGCACCAGGCCGACGCGTCGGCCGCGCACCTCCTGCAGCCGCTTGTCCGACCACCCGCGGATGTCGGTGCCGTGCAGGAGGACCTGCCCGGAGCGGACCGTGGCGGCGGGTGGGAGAAGGCCGAGGACGGCGTGCGCCGTCGTCGTCTTGCCTGAGCCGGTCTCCCCCACGACGGCCACCACCTCCCCTGGCGCGACGGTGAGGCTGACGCCGTCGACGGCGGTGTGCTGCTCGCCGCGGCGGGTGCGGTAGGTGACGGTGAGGTCGCGGACGTCGAGGAGGCTCATCGCTCGCTCCCCAGGAAGCGGCTGACCCGGTTGACCGAGAGCACGACGGCGACGATCACCAGGCCTGGCAGCGTCGTCACCCACCAGGCGGCAGCGAGCAGGTCGCGGCCCTGCGCGATGATCATCCCCCACTCCGGGTCCGGCGGGGTGACGCCGTAGCCGAGGAAGCCGAGGGTGGACAGGGCGAGGATCGCGGCGCCCAGCTGCATGGCCGCGAGCGCGACGACCGGCCGCAACGAGTTGCGCAGCACGTGGCGCCACAGCACCGACAGCACCCGTCCGCCGCTGCCGTAGGCGGCCTCGACGTACTCGGTGGCGCGCACCTGGACCACCTCGGCCCGCACGAGCCGGGCGAAGCCCGCCACCGCGCCCACGCCGACGGCGAGCGCCGCGTTGACGGTGCCCGGGCCGAGGAGGACCACGACGGTGAGGGCGAGCAGCAGGCCGGGGATCGCGAGGAGGACGTCGACGACCCGCATGAGGGCCTCCTCGACGATCCCGCCGACGGTCCCGGCCACCACCCCGAGGACGGTGCCGGCGGTGAGGCCGACGGTGACGGCGACGAGCGCGCCGGCGAGCGACTCCCGGGCCCCGTGGACGACGCGGGAGAAGAGGTCGCGCCCGTTGGCGTCCGTTCCGAAGAGGTGCTCGCCGCCCGGGGCCTGGAGCCCGGCACCGACGCTCGAGTACGCGTCGAAGGGGGCGAGGACGCCCGGCAGCAGGGCCCATGCCAGCACCGTGGCGATGACGGCCCACGCGAGCACGAGCCCGACGGGCACGATCCGGCGCCGGCGCGCCACGGGTGCCGGCGTCGCAGCGACGGTGACCGGCGGGGCGGCGGGCGGACGGGTGGTCGTCGCGGTCATGACCGCGCTCCTTCCAGCGGCGTGGTGACGGCGGGCGCGACGACGACGGCGGGTGGCTCCGCCGTCGTCGTCCTCGCCCGGCGCAGACGGGGGTCGAGGACGGGGTAGAGGAGGTCGACGGCGAGGTTGACCGTGACGAAGGCGAGCGCCGCGACGAGGACGATCGCCTGGATGACCGGCAGGTCCTGCGCCGCGACGGCGAGGTTGGTCAGCCGGCCCAGGCCGTCGCGGCCGAAGACGGACTCGGTGACGACCGAGCCGGCGATGAGCTCGGCGACGAGGAGGCCGCTGATCGTGAGGACGGGCAGCAGGGAGTTGCGGGCGGTGTGCCGGCTCAGCGTCCACCACCGCGAGGCGCCCTTCGCCTCGACGACGTGGACGAAGGGCCGGGTGGCGACGTCGTCGAGGGTGCGCAGGACGATCTGGGCGAGCGGCGCGCTGACCGGGACCGCGAGGGTGAGGACGGGCAGCACGAGCTCCTGCCAGCCCTCGGCGCCGATGACCGGCACCCACCCGAGACGGAAGGAGAATACCTGGAGCAGGACGATGCCGAGCCAGAACGCAGGGACGGACACGAACAGCGACGGGACCGAGGTGATCGCGTTGTGCAGCCACGGGCGGCGGGAGAGGCCCGCCGCCAGCGCCAGGGCGACGGCGAGCGCCGCGGCCACGACGAAGGCGAGCGACGCGAGCTGCAGCGTGGCGGGCAGGGCCGCCGAGATGCGGTCGAGGACGGGGGTGGCCGTCTCGACCGAGTAGCCCAGGTCCCCCCGCAGCGTCCCCGCCAGGGCGTGGACGTACTGGAGGACGAGCGGGTCGTCGACGCGGTAGTACTCGCGGATGGCGGCGATCTGGTCCGCGCTCAGGCCGAGCTCGGGGTTCTCGAACTTGATGATGATCCCGTCCCCGGGCAGCGCCCCGAGGAGGAGGAAGGACAGCGTGTAGGCGGCCCACAGGACGAGGAGGGCCTGGCCCACCCGTCCCGCGACGTAGCGGGCGCTCACCGCTCCTCCACCCACGTGTCGTACAGGCGCAGGCGTCCGACCGGCTCCCAGCCCAGACCGTGGACGTGCGGTCCGGCGGCGTAGGTCTGGGGCATGTCGTACAGCGGGATGGTGAGGGCGTTGTCGACGAGGTACTCCTGCACCTCGGCGGCCTTGGCGTAGCGCTCCTCCGTACCGGGCAGGGAGGTGATCTCCTCGAGCAGCCCGTCGAGGGTCTCGTCGGTGGAGAGGAGGTAGTCGCGCTGGCTGCTGTGGAAGGCGCTGTACAGGACATCGGGGTCGACGCGGCCGACGTGGCTGATGAGCACCCCGACGTCGTCGGGATCCTGCTGGCGCTGGACGGCGGTGGCGGGGTCGGGCAGCTCGATGTGGAGCTTGGCGCCGACCGCCTCCCACTGTTGGGCGACGAGCTCGGCGGTCTCCTGGCCGAGCGGGAAGACCGCCCCGACGATCGTCGTCAGCTCCAGGCGGAGGCCGTCCTTCTCCCGGATGCCGTCCGGGCCGCGCTCCCAGCCGGCCTCGTCGAGCAGCCGGTTCGCCTCGTCCGGGTCCGCGGCGAGCCTGTCGGACAGGTCGGTGTACCCGGTGGCGCCGGAGCTGAGCGGCGAGGTCGCGACCGGGTAGTTCTCCGTGAAGAGCGTGTCGACGATCGCGGCCGTGTCCGTGGCCTTGAGCAGCGCCTGGCGGACGGGCAGCTCGGTGAGGACGGGGTTGTCGGCGCGGAGCGCGATCTGGGGGCTGACGCCGTTGGTCTGCGGGGCGTACAGCTGGTAGCCCGCCGCCTCGATGGTCGGCTCGTCGTAGGCCTGGACCGAGCGCACGGCGTCGGCCTGTCCGGACGTGAGGGCGCCGATCCGGACGGAGTCCTCGGGCGTGACGACGATGTGGATCTCGTCGAGGTAGGCGCGGCCCTGGTGCTCCAGGTGCGGGGGCGCCCAGTCGTAGTCCTCGCGCACGCTGAGCGTGTACTCCTGCTCGGGGACGACCTCGGTGACGGTGAAGGGCCCGGTCGCGACGACGTTCTCGAGCTGGCACTGCTCCTCGTAGGGCAGCTCGTAGGTCGTGGGGCCGACGATCGCGGCGCCGACGACGGAGGTCGCCTGGAGGAAGCCGGGCACGGGGGCGTCGAAGGTGAAGGCGACGGTGTGCTCGTCGCGGACCTCGGAGCCGGCGTAGTTCGAGACGAACTCCTGGGCGGCCAGACCGAGCTCCTCGTCCCCCAGCCCGAGGTGGTCGAAGTTCGCCGCGACGTGCTCCGCTGTCAGCGGGGTGCCGTCGGAGAAGGTGACGTCGTCGCGCAGGTGAAAGACGTACTCGGTGGCGTCCTCGGACACGTCCCAGGACTCGGCGAGCCACGGGTGGATCTCGCGGGTCTCGGGGTCCTGGTAGGTGAGCTTGTCGGCGATCTGGTTGAGCACCGTCGCCACCGGGTAGTAGCCGGAGCCGCCCGCGTAGAAGCACGTGGGGAACTGGTACTCGAGGAAGGTGAGCGTCCCGCCCTCCCGGGGTGCGCCGTCGTCGGCGGCCGCCTGGGTGGTGGGGCCGGCGTTGCCGCTACAGGCGGCGAGGACCAGGGTCGCGGCGGCAGCGGTGGCTGCGGCGAGCGTGCGGCGACGGGTGGTGCGCATCGGGCGGTCCTCTCGGGCGATGGTCGGGCGTTCGGTTGAACGCTTGACCATCAGCGTGGAGGTCGGCCGCCGCCGTGTGACCGGGAGGTCGGGGAAAATCTCAGCGCGTGAGAACCGCCGGGCTCGTCGGCGCGAGCGGTGAGACGGCTCAGCGGCCGCCGAAGAGGAGGACGGCGTAGGGGCCGCCCGCGCCCATCGCGTAGCCCACGCCCACGTGGGTGTACCGACCATTGAGCATGTTGGCCCGGTGGACGCTGGAGTTCTTCCACCAGTCGACCATCCAGCTCGTGATGGCGCTGGGGGCCATCGAGGCGCCGCCGGTGTTGCGGACGATGTTCTCCCCCGCGGCGGACCAGCCGGCGCCGATCTGCGAGCGGTAGTTCGGGTTGTGCTGCAGGGTCTGGTTGGCGGCCATCCACTCGGCCCAGCCCTGCGCGACCTGGTCGAGCGTGGGGTCGCTGCCGAGGGTGTGCATGCCGTTCTGGGCCCGGAAGTCGTTGACCATGGCGCCGATCGCGCCACGCTCCCCACCCTGGCCCACGGAGACAGCGGCCGGTGCGGGCGTGGCGGCCGCGCCCCCGCTGGGGGCGTCGGGCGGCGCGGTGCGGGCGGAGGATCGCGCGGCGGCGGCAGCGGCCTCGCGGGCGGCGACGGCCTCCTGCTCGGCCTGCCGGCTGGCGAGGGCCTCGGGGATGGAGGCGATGTCGGTCTTGCTCAGCTCGACGTCGACGTCCATCGGCGCGATCTCGAGCTCGGCGGTCCCGGGAACGGTGACGCCGGGGGCGACGGCCTGCTCGGCCTCGAGCCCGAGGGCGGCGAGATCCGCGCGGGCGGCAGTGGCGTCGTCGTCGTCGACGACGGCGGCCGCCGCGCCTCCGGCGACGAGCACGAGGGCCAGCCCGCCGGCAAGGGTGCTGCGGTAGCGGCGCTGGAGGTCCGGCGCGACGCAGTCGCGGGGTCGGAGCAGCCGGGTGAGGCGCTCGACGGTGCTCGCCGTGCGGTGGGCGTGTCCGGCCACAAATGGCCCCTCTCACTCCCTGGGGCGCACCGGCGCACGGCCGGAGGCTCCACCCGCCGCTCGATCGTCGTCCACGGCAGGTGGCGGGAGGGGAACCGGCCGAGGGTTCCGCGCGGAGGGAGCGCGGGACACCGGCGAGACTAGCCCCGCCGCGGACCCAATGTCACGTTTCGGTCACGGCGTCGTGGCGAACGCCTCAGTGGCGCGGCGGGAGCTGGAGGAGCCCGGCGCGCTCGGCGTGGACGGCCACCTGGACGCGGTTCCGCACCCCGAGCTTGGTCTGGATCGTCGCGAGGTGGGCCTTGACCGTGGCCGGCGAGACGTAGAGCTGGGCGGCGACCTCGGCGTTGCTCAGGCCGTGACCGACAGCGACGGCGACGTCCCGCTCGCGCTCGGTCAGCGCCGCGACCGCCTCCTGCGCCTGCTGCCGGGCCCGCCCGTCACCGCGCTTGGTGAAGTGGTCGAGGACCTGCCGGGTGCTGCGTGGGGAGAGCACGGCGTCACCGGCGACGACGGCCTTCACCGCTCCGATGATCTCCGCCGGGGACGACGACTTGAGGAGGAAGCCCTCGGCCCCCGCCTCGAGGCTGCGGAGCACGGCGTCGTCGACGTCCCAGGTGGTCAGGGAGACGACGTGGGGCGGGCGCGGGAGTGCGCGCACCGCGCGCGTCGCCTCGATGCCGTCGAGCCGTGGCATGCGCAGGTCCATGAGGACGACGTCCGGCGCGTGCCGCTGCACGGCCTCGACGACCTCGTCGCCGTCGCCGGCCTCCCCGACGACCTCGAGCTCCGGGTCGCTGCTGAGGAGCAGGCGCAGTGCGCCCCGCACGAGCGGGTCGTCGTCGACCAGCAGGATCCGGTGGGCGTCGGGCATGCCGTCATCGTAGGCGGCGTGGGTCAGGCACCCGCCTCGCGCCACGGCAGGCGGACGGTGACGCGGAAGGTGCGGCCGTCGTCGTCCAGGCCGTAGGCGAGGTCCCCGCCGAGGAGCTCGACGCGCTCGGCGATCCCCCGCAGCCCCTGCCCTCCCCCGCCGGCCGACGGGCCGGGGACGTAGGGGTTGCGGGAGTCGATGTGCATACCGGTGCTCGGGCCGCCGTGGACGTCGAGGCGCACCGGTCTGCCCTCGGCATGACGGCGGGCGTTGGTGAGGAGCTCCTGGACGATCCGGTAGACGGCCCGGGCCAGTGCCGGGTCCGCGCGCTCGGCGCCGTCGATGAACACGGAGGAGCTCACCGGCAGGCCGGCGTCGACGGTCTCGCCGATCATCGCCGGCAGGTCGACGAGCGAGAGGTCGGGCTCGGCCGGCTCGGTGTCGAGCGGCTCGTTGAGCATGGCGAGCAGGGAGCGCAGGTCCGCCATCGAGCGGGCCGCGCCCTCCCGGACCAGCCGGGCGCTGTCGCGCAGCGGGCCGTCCGCCGGGGCGTGCGCCTCGAGGGCGCCGGCGTGCAGGTTGAGCAGGGAGAGGCGGTGCCCCAGGACGTCGTGCACCTCGCGCCCGATGCGCTCACGCTCGCGCTGGCGGGCGAGCTGGTCGTCGAGGCGGACGGTCATCTGCTCGGCGGCGCTCACCTGGCCGGCGGACACCGCGGCCTCCCGGTGGGCACGGACGGCGAGGCCGGCGCCGACCGCTACCGCCATGCCGAGCCCGAGGAAGAGGGGCGCCACCCACCACCCGAGCGTGACCGCGGCGCCGGGCTCGGCTCCGGCGGGCGCGAGGAAGGTCTTGAGGAGGGACGAGGCCGACGTGCTGCCGGCTGCGTCCCGGACCACGGTGACGCCCGTGGCCACGGCGACGGCCGCCGTCGTCCACCACACGTCGGGACCGCGTCTGCGGGAGACGAGGGAGCCGAGGGCGACGAGCGCCGTCCAGGTCCCCACCGGGAGGACCACCGCGGTGGCGGCGGCCGTGAGGGTCACGGCGTAGGGCGCGCGGTGCCGCCACAGGAGGACCAGCGGAAGACCGAGGGAGACGAAGAAGCCGGTGAGGGCAATGATCGCCGCCCCCTCGTCTGCGCGCTGCCCGGTCTCGGAGAAGACGAAGCTCATCAGCGACATGAACGCGCACAGGGTGCCCCACAGGACGGTGCGCCACCACGGGGCGCGCCGCTCCGGGACCTGCCCACGTCGCTCCATGGGCACACCGTATGCAACGCCTACGACGCTCCGGCACCGCCGACCGGCCAGTCGCAGCGTGGCGCGCCCTGGCCGATCGGTTACCCAACGGTAGGCAGTCGGCCGATGTGGCGACGGGGCCGGGTCGAGTTCGCTGGTGGTCACACGCCCCACCACGCAGGAGGACACGATGAACCACACCGACGGCCAGACCTTCCCCCACGGTCCCGGCGCCTACGCCACCCCCGGGACGCCGCAGGCGCCCGAGCCCCGGAAGCAGCGGAGCTGGTTCGCCCGGCACAAGATCCTCACCGCCGTGCTGGCGGTCGTCGCGCTCTTCGTCGTCGTCGGCGCTCTCGGGGGCGGGGACGACGACGCACCGTCCGCTGGTACGGAGCCGGCGGCCCCGCCTGCGGATGGCGATGCTGCGCCCGCCGACGACGCGGCGCCTGCCGACGAGCAGGAGGAGCCGGCTGCCGCCGAGGCCGGGGTCGGCGACGCGGTCCGGGACGGCAAGTTCGAGTTCACCGTCACGCAGGTCGAGACCGGCGTCAGCGAGGTCGGTGACGAGTTCCTCAACGAGCAGGCCCAGGGGCAGTTCGTGCTGGTGCACCTGACCGTGAGCAACATCGGCGACGAGGCGCAGATGCTCGACGGCAGCAACCAGACCCTCATCGACGACCAGGGCCGCGAGCACTCGGCCAACGGCTCGGCGGCCATCTACCTCGACGGGTCCGACACCTTCCTCAACGACATCAACCCCGGCAACTCGGTCGAGGGGATCGTCGTCTTCGACATCCCCGCCGACGCCCAGCCGACCGCGATCGAGCTGCACGACTCGATGTTCTCCGGCGGCGTCACGGTCAGCCTGGCCGGCTGACGCACAGCCCCGCGGCCCGGAGCCCCCTGTCAGGGCTCCGGGCCGTGGCTACGCCGAGACCGCGCGCTCCACCAGCTCGAGCAGGGCCGCCGCGTAGGCGTCCTCGACGTCGGCGGCCCGGTGGGTGCTCGTGCCGCCGTCGGCGCCCGCGGTGGTGACGACGTACTCGCCGTCGACCCGCTCCATGCTGCGGAAGGTGCCGCCGAGGAAGTCCCGCAGCTGGTCCTCACGCGGGAGCCACAGCGCGTCGTCCTGGTCGACGTTGTCCAACGCCCACTCGGTGGTGCCGTTGAAGTTGAGCACGGTGCCGGTGTCGTAGGTCCGGGCCTCGATGACCATGTGGGAGAGGATGAAGACGTCCTCGGAGAGCTCCTCCGCCTTGATGCGGAACCGGTCGCCGGGCGCGGGGTCCCAGCGCAGGCCGGCCTGTTCGAGCTCGCGGGCGAGGTGGTCGCTGATCATCCACCCAGTGTGCCTACCGCGGCGGCGGGGCGCTCTGCGATGTCCGCCAGCATCTCGGTGAGGGCGAGCGCGTCGAAGGGCGCGCGCACCTTCGCGTCGTTGTCGAAGTAGACGACGACGTCGTGCCCCGCCTCGTACCAGGCCCTCACCTTCGCGGCCCAGGACTGGAGCGCCGGCTCGTCGTAGCCGCTGACGTACAGCTCCGTCGCGCCGTGGAGGCGGACGTAGACGAGCGTGGCGGTGACGTCCTCGAACACGGGCCAGCTCGCGCCGCCGTCGGAGACGACGAGACCGGCGTCGTGCTCCCGCAGCAGCTCGTGGAAGGCGGGATCCGCGTAGCTCTCGTGACGGACTTCCAGGGCGTGGCGGAGCGGACGGTCGGCGTCCGTCGTCGTCCAGGCACGGTTGTCGAGGCGCTCGTCGTGCCGCTCGGCGAGCTGCGCGGCCTGCGTCGTGGTCGTGGGCAGCAGCTCGAGGAAGGCGGCGACCCGGTCGAGGTCGAGCTGCTGTCGGGCGGGCAGCTGCCACAGGAACGGGCCGAGCCGGTCCTCCAGTGCCAGGACACCCGAGGCGAAGAAGTTGGCGAGCGGCACCTCGACGTCCTGCAGCGCCTTGAAGTGGGTGATGAAGCGACCGCCCTTGAGGGCGAAGGTGAATCCGGGCGGGGTGCTCTCACGCCAGCGCACATAGGACTCGGGCCGCTGGAGGGAGTAGAACGAGCCGTTGAGCTCCACCGTGGGGAAGGTCTGTCCGATGTACTCGAGCTCCCGGCGCTGGGCGAGCCCGGACGGGTAGAAGTCCCCGCGCCAGGGCGCGTAGCGCCACCCGGACACGCCGATCCGCACCTCGGCCATGCGAGCGAGTGTATGGAGGGCCAGGCTCGCTTGCTCGCTGGCGAGTGTCCTATTGGACTCTCCACAGGCCCTTGCTATTCGAACGTGTGTTCTATATCATAGTGGCAATGAGGAGGTGACAGGATGGCCGACGAGGAGACCGGGCAGGGCGGCGCAGCGCAACAGCGCCCCGGGTGGCGGATCCTCTCGTTCCGCTGGTCCGACTTCCTCTCTTCGGACTCGTCTAGCCTCGAACCCAAGCCGGCGCGTGAGCGTGCCGGCCGCCCCTCCTCCCCTGAGGTGACGCCCGTTGCCGACCCGCCCGTCGCCGAGCGGGTACAGGTCGCGCTCCCCATGGGCGAGACTCTCCAGCCGCCCACCTGGGCACGGGCCGTGCTGGCCGAGCTGCTGCCCCAGCCCGGGGCCCTGGGTGACTTCCTCGCACCCCTGGAGCCGAGTGAGCGGCTGTCCACGCTGCTGCGGGCCATCGACCCCACCGAGGTCGACGACTTCTCCCTCGTCGAGGTCATCGCCGCCCACAAGCGCATGGAGGCCTGGTCCGCCGCCCAGGCCGCCCGCGCCGCCGCGGTCCTCGCCGAACGCGACTCCCTCAACCCCACCTGGCCGAGTGACACCCCCGGCCACACCCGCGGTGAGTCGGTCGTGGGCCAGGAGCTGTCCATGCGGCTCCGAATCACCAAACAGGCCGCCACCAAGATGGCCGCCTGCGGACGCGCCTTCGACGGGATGTTCGAGCCCACCGGTGAGCTCCTCGAGCGCGGCCTCATCGACTGGCCCCGCGCCCAGGCCATCATCACCACCCTGACCAAGCTGCCCGCCGAGGTCGCCCTCGCCGCCCAGTGGGACGTCCTGCCCAAAGCACCCGGCCGCACCCTGCGCCAGGTCCAGCAGGACCTGGAAAAGGCCGTCATCGCCGTGGACCCCGACTCCGCCGACCAGCGCCACATCGCCGCCCGCCAGCAACGCTGCGTCTACCGCCCCCGCCCCCTGCCCGACGGCATGGCCATCCTCTCCGCCCGCCTCCCCGCCGCCGACGCCATCGCCATGGACCTCGCCCTGGACGCCTCCGCCCGCGCAGCCAAACACAACGGCGACGCCCGCACCCTGGACCAGCTGCGCGCCGACAGCCTCGCCCTCATGGCCCACACCGCCCTGACCCTGGGCTACATCGGCCCCCACGCCAACCACCACTGCCCCTGCGGCTGCCAGGACCACACCGCACAGGCCGGCACAGCCACACAGCCCTCCGCCGACGACTCGCGACCGCAGCCCTCGGACACGGCGTCCTTGACTGCCGAGCCCTCGGAGAACGCGACACCGCCAACCGTCACTGACGCACCGAGCACCGCAGACGCGCCGCCTTCGGATCTCGTCCCGCTGACATCGGCGGACGCGCCCCCTTCGGATCCCGCCCCACTGACGGCTGCGAACACACCGCCGCCGGATCCCGCCCCGCTGACTACCGTGGACACACCGTCGACGGATCCCGCCCCGCTGCCGACCGCGGACGCACCGCCGCCGGACATCGCGGACTCGACGCCCTCGGATACAGAACCGCCAAGCGCCGCTGACGCATCTCCACTGGACCAGGCATCACCGTCTGGCCTGGCAGCACCGCCCGGCAACCCGCCGCCGCCTGCCGGGGATCCAGCTCCACCGGCCACCCCCGCTCCACGACGCGTGGTCGACGGTCCACCTCTGCCCGGTCACCGGCTCCCCGGCGGAGCTCTGCCCACCATCCGGGTCGGCATGATCGGCGGCGGACGCGCCGACATCGGCGTCCTGATCCCCCTCAACGTCCTACAGCCCCAACCCCGCCAGCCCGGTGTCACCGCCCTGGACCGCGACCCCGAACCCGTCGCCGAGCTCGACGGCTACGGACCCATCCCACCCATCATCGCCCGCGCCCTCGCCACCGGCGGCACCTGGCGCCGCCTGCTCACCGACCCCGCCACCGGCCAGGTCCTGGACGTCGGACGCACCCGCTACCAACCACCCGCCGCGATCGCCGACCACGTCCGCCACCGCGACCGCACCTGCATCGTCCCCGGCTGCACCCACCCCGCCCGCACCGCCGACCTCGACCACATCCACGAATGGCACCACGGCGGAACCACCTCCGCCGACAACCTCGGCCCCCAGTGCACCACCGACCACCGCGCCAAAACCATCGGCGCCCTCACCGTCGCCTACGCCACCGACCGCACCTACGCCTGGACCACCCCCACCGGCCACGGCTACCTCCGCCGCCCCGACGGCACCACCATCCCCCTCCCCCGCCACACCGCAACAAAGCTCCGCCAGCTCGTCAAGAACTCCGAACGCCACAACCGGCCCGTCGACCCCGCCACCATCGACACCATCCTCGCGGCCATCTCCATCGGCGAGGACCCCCTCGCCCACTGGGCAGAGGACACCGCACCGACGGAGCAGGCACCGAAGCCAGAGGTCGCCTGGGCCACAGCCGCACCGCCCTTCTAGCGACAGCAGCGATGAGTTCCGCAGGTGTCGCTGGTCGGTAGCGGCAGTGCGCCACCCCTGGCCACCGCCAGCACTTTCGACAGGAGAGCACGATGACCACGACGACCGTCGAGACCCGCACCCTGGACGTCCCGGGCGCCACCCTCACCTACGACGTCCGCGGGCCTCTTCCGACCGCCGACGGCGCTCCCCCGCTCGTCCTCATCGGCCAGCCCATGGACGCCGTCGGCTTCACGACGCTCGCCTCGTACTTCCCGGACCGGACGGTCGTCACCTACGACCCCCGCGGGCTGGGCCGCAGCGTGCGCCACGACGGCAGCGAGATCCAGACGCCCGAGCAGCAGGCCGACGACGTCCACCGTGTCATCTCCGCGCTGGGCGCCGGCCCGGTCGACCTCCTCGGCAGCAGCGGCGGTGCCGTGACGGCGCTGTGCCTCACGGAGACCTTCCCCGAGGACGTCCGGACCGTCGTCGCCCACGAGCCGCCGGCCCTGCTCCTGCTGCCGGACGCGGACCGCGCGCTGGGGGCGTGGGGCCGGGTCATGTCGGTGTACGAGGAGCGCGGCTGGGGCTGGGGCATGGCCGCCTTCATCGCGACGACCTCCTGGCAGGGCGAGTTCCCCGAGGACTTCGGCACGGACTTCCCGGACCCCGCCATGTTCGGCATGCCCAGCGAGGACGACGGCTCACGGGACGACCCGCTCCTGTCCGGCGTTGCACTGGGGATCATCCGCTACCAGCCGGACATCGCCGCCCTCAAGGCCTCCGGGGCTCGAGTCGTACCCGCCGCCGGCATCGAGAGCAACGGGATGGTGACGTGGCGGACGACGGCGTCGCTCGCCGAGCAGCTCGGCGTCGAGCTCGCGGTCTTCCCGAGCGGCCACAGCGGCTTCATGGGCGGCGAGTACGGCCAGACGGGCGAACCGGAGGCCTTCGCCGCCAAGCTGCGCGAGGTGCTCGCGAGCTAGCCCGTCGCTCAGAGCGTGCGGTGCATGATGTGCAGGCCGACGAGCCCGTGGCGCGGGTGGTCGAAGGCCTCGGGCACCGTCGCCAGCACGGCGAAGCCGAGTGACCTCCACAGCCCGACCGCACGCTCGTTGGTCTCGACAACGGCGTTGAACTGCATCGCCCGGTAGCCGTCCGCGCGAGCAGCCTCGAGGACGGCGTGGGCGAGGGCACGACCGACGCCTCGCCCGCCGGCCTCGGGGGCGACGACGAAGCTCGCGTTGGCGATGTGCGCCCCCGCGCCGGGGTGGTTGGGCAGGTACCTGGCGGTGCCGAGCACGGTGCCGTCGGCGCCGACGGCGACGAGCACGGCGGCACCGGCGGTCCATGCCTCCCGGGCGTCGGCCTCGCTGATGTCCCGGGGGTAGGTATAGGTCTCGCCCGCACGCAGCACGGGCTCGAGGGCGCGCCAGATGCCGGGCCAGTCCTCCGAGGTGGCCGGACGCACGAGGATCTCGTCGCTCATGGGGACGAGGGTAGGTCGGCGACCGGGCGGGCGCGGACCCCCTTCCCTCCCCGCCCGGGCTCGGGCACCATGGGAAGGACCGGCAGTGCCGTCGCTGCCGACGGAGGTGAGCGAGATGTCTGTCCAGCCAGGGGACCGGATCGTCGTCCACGCCACACACGTGGGCGGCCGCGAGCGTGAGGGGGAGGTCGTCGCGGCCCGCGGCCCCGACGGCGGCCCGCCGTACCTCGTGCGATGGGGCGACTCGGGGACCGAGTCGCTGTTCTTCCCGGGCTCCGACACCGTCGTGCGTCACGGCGGGGCCGGGGAACGGGTCTCCGCAGACACCTGACCGCAAGGTGCCCGGACATGCCGAAGGCCGCCTCCTGGGAGGCGGCCTTCGGGCACAGGGATGGTGGAGATGGCGGGAATCGAACCCGCGTCCGACGGCGTGGAACCAGAGCTTCTCCGGGTGCAGTCTGCTGCGATTTTCTCGGCCCCAGCTGTCACGCAGACAAGCAGCTGACGGGCTCAGTCATCTAGAAGTCCCCGTAACCCCGATGACGAGGGCTACGAGCAGTGGCTCTCTAGCTGACGCCAGGAACCGGGTCGAGAGCTAGCCCGGGCTGACGGACTTCGAGGCTCGCTCAGGCGGCGAGGGCGAAGTCGGTGCGCTTGGAATCGGCACCTATTGGTTTGCAGAGGGCGTTATCGAGATAACTCTGCATCCTCGACCCGCTTCCTCTGGCACGACGACCGTCGTCGAAACCGATCATCCCCTGTGGAGTTGTCAACCACCGGCCGGAGCCGGCGCATCCATCATACGTCCCAACCGGGACCTGGTCAGGTCTATTCCCGGCCGGTGGTTGGCGGGCCGCTACTTCTTGCGCGAGGTGAGCGCGTCGACGACGAGCCCGAGCCCGATCCCGAGCAGCCACACGTCCTTGGCCAGCCCCGTGCCGTCGCTCGTGGGACGGATGCCGTCGGCCTCGGTCATCCCCGGGGTCTTGAGGTACATGCGCACCAGGCCCGCGGAGAACGCGGTCAGGCCCAGGCCGGCGAGCGCGCTCGGCACGACGGGCAGCAGCAGGGCGGCGCCGAGCGCGATCTCCCCGGTGCTCACGAGCTTGCCGAAGTCCTTCGGGGACATGTCCTTGAGCTGCGGGACGCCGTTGACAGCCATCGCCTGCAGCCCGGCGGCGGACTCCTCGTCGAGGCCGCGCTTGTTCAGCCCGGAGTTGAGGATGAAGGCCCCCGCGGCGAGGCGCGGCGGCACGTGACGAAGCTTGATCCCCATGGTGGTCTTCCCTTTGCTCGGTGCGGTACGGGTCCAGATCCCCATTGTCCGCCAGACCTCCCGGCCGCGCGCTACCAGCTGCCGCCGCCCATGCCGCCGCCCCCGCCGCCCACCGAGCCGGAGAAGCCCGAGCTGCTGCTGGAGCCGGCCGTGCTGACGGCGGAGGACGCCGCCTCGGCGAAGGCGCCCACCGACCCGGCGAACAGTGCCGGCTGGGTCCACCAGAGGACACCCGCGTTGACCGGCACGTACCAGTCCGGCTCGCTCACCTGACCGCGGGCCGCGACGTCCGCGAGGATCTGCGCCCACCGCTCGGTGAGCCCGAAGACGATCGCGTAGGGCAGGTAGCGCGAGAAGACGTCCTGCCCCTCCTCGAAGCGGATCTGCTCCGCCTCGGCGGTCGCGAGGTACTGACGGAAGCCGAGTGTCTGCGCGAGCACCGCCGTGCCCGCAGCCGTCCGCGCCGGGACGGCGAAGGCGACGACGGCGACCACCAGGCCGACGACGAGCAGCGGGATGCCGAGCACCGCGGGCCACCGCAGCAGGACGAGGGCGAGTGTGACGAGCATCCCCAGCCCCACCAGCCCGAGCCCGCCGACGAGCCAGCGGTTGCGCACCGCGAGCGGCGACCCGCGGAACCAGCCGCGCTCGGTGACGGTGCGGTACAGCGCCTCCTGCGTCCTGGCGACGGCGGTGGCGTAGTCGGCGCCCAGGTCCGAGAGCGTCACCGCCTTCCCCTCCGGCATGAGCGCGTCGAGGAGCTCGCGCTCGTAGGCCTCGAGCCCCTCCGACCAGTCGCGCAGCGGGACGAGCCGCCAGTCGCTCACGTCGTCGTCCTTCTCCGGCGCGACCTCCTCGATGCGGAGGTAGCCGCGCACGGCGAGGTCGACGAGCGTGGCCGAGACGTCGCGGAGGTCGGCGTACTCGTCGTGGAGGGTGCCGACCTCACCGGGCCGGACGTCGTCGGGCGGGGTGAAGCGCACGGCGACGGGCTGACGGCGGCGCACCTTCCCGACGGTGCCCGCTCCCCCGTCCGCGGCGACGAGCCCGGGCGTGAGGTCGAGGTAGGCCTCGTCGCGTCCGCGCCGCGAGGCGACGACGACGGCGGCACCCGCTCCCAGCACCGTGGCCAGTCCCGCCGCGCCACCGGTGAGCCCGTCGATCTGGAAGGTGTTGGACCAGGTACGGCGCGGCTCGTAGACCGGCTTGGCGTCGACGAGCGTGCCGGCGGGCCAGCCGACCGCCACGCTCAGCCCCTCGCCCTCGTCGAGGCGCCCGTGGAAGAAGTCGACGCGCTCCCCGCGAGCCTGGCCGTCGCCGTCGCACGCGGTGTCCGAGCCGGTCCGCCCCACGTAGCACCCGCCGACCTCGGTGGGGACCGGGCCGGTGATCGAGACGGTGATGTCCTCGATGGGGATGTCGAAGCCGCCGGGGGCGACGACGTTCCAGTACAGCTCGTCGCGGACGGTGCCGTCGGGGCCGGTGACCTCCGGGTTGGGCAGCCCGTCCACGGTGTAGGTGATGCGGTAGTCGTGGGCGCCGGTGACCTCGACGTCCTCGTCGCCGATGTAGAGCTGGACGGCGCCGCCGTCCCGCTCCACCCGCACGTCCGCGGGCGCGCCGGTGGGCGACTCGGCGGTGACGTCACTGACCGTCAGCCGGCGGTACCTGTCGGGGTCGTCGGCGATCTCCTGCAGCTCGGCGAGGACGAGGAACGGGCCGTGCGCCTCGTCGTCGCCGAAGTCGTAGGTGAGGTCGAGCTCGACGCCCACCGTGCCGCCGTCGGCGTCGACGGTGGCGGCGACGTCGAGGCGGGAGATGTGCCCCACGGAGTCGTCCGCGCGGGCGGGCGGGGCGAGCAGCGTGAGGGTGAGCAGGCCGAGAAGGAGGCCGAGGGCGAGGACGGACGCGCCGCGGCGCACCAGGCTCATCGGTTGGTGCGCAGGCTCATGGCCCGCTGGGCCTCACGCTGGTCCTGCTGCTCGCGCAGCGCGTGGCGCTTGTCGTACTCCTTCTTGCCTCGGGCCAGGGCGACGAGCACCTTGGCACGCCCGCGGATGAAGTAGAGCTCGAGCGGCACGACCGTGTGGCCCTTGTCCTTGCTCTTGCCCACGAGCTTGTCCAGCTCCGCGCGGTGCAGCAGGAGCTTGCGCTTGCGTCGCACCGAGTGGTTGGTCCACGTGCCCTGGCTGTACTCCGGGATGTGGACACCCTGGAGCCAGGCCTCGCCGCGGTCGAACTCGACCCAGCCGTCCACGAGGGAGGCGCGGCCCATGCGCAGCGACTTCACCTCGGTGCCCGTGAGGACGAGCCCCGCCTCGAAGGTCTCGTCGATGTGGTAGTCGTACCGGGCCTTCTTGTTGCGGGCCACCACGGTGCGCTTGTCCGCCTCGGCCTTGGCCTTCTCAGCCGCAGTGGGCTTGCGTGGCTTGGTCGGGGACACCGGGGCTCCTTCTGCTGGGTGGTTCGCGCGCGGCCGGGCCGCGGCGTTCCAGCGTAGTCCAGCGGCGGGCCCGCCGTCGTCGTCATTCCGGCGGCCCAGCCACCCGCCAGGGTCGTTCGGCCCAGGGCGGACAGGGACGGGGGCGCGAGGATGGTCGCTGGAAGGGGGAGATCGGCCATGAGTCAGCAGGTGCTCAGCAGTCCCCACGCGGTCGGCACGGCCGTGACCGCCGTCGCGCGCGTCATCGGGTCCCCCGGGCCCGCCGCCTTCGACCGGCTCCACGAGGTCAACTGGCCGGTGCACGACCCGGAGTCCCTGCGCGGCGTCGCGCTGCTCGCCGAGTCGCGCCTCTCCGCCGAGCAGCCCGAGCGGCTGCTCGCCGACCACCAGCGCCTCTTCCTCGGCGGCCCCGGCCGCCCGCCGGTCGCGCCGCTCGCCGCGCCCGACCTCGTCGCACCGGACCTCGCCGGGCTGCTGGCCCGGGTCGCCGTCACCGGGCCCCCCGACCTCACCGCCGCGCTGCGCGCCTGGGCCGCGCTGCTCGAGCTCCCGCCGGGCCGCGAGGACCAGGCCGCGCGCCACGCGCTCGTCCACGACCACCTGCTCACCTGGGGCGCGCGCTGCCTCAGCCGGGTGCAGCTGGGCGCACAGAGCTTCTGCTTCCAGGGCGTGGCCACGCTCGGCCTCGGGCTGCTGCGATACGCCGCCGCGCAGCAGTAGGGCTCAGGGCAGCTCGAGCACGAGCTTGCCGAAGACGTCCCCGCGGTGCAGCCGCTCGAAGGCGCGCGCCGCCTCCGCGAGAGGCAGGACCTCGTCGACCAGCGGCCGGGCACCGGAGGCGACGAGCATGGACGTGAGCCACGTCAGCTCCTCGAGCGTGCCCATCGTCGAGCCGACGACCCGCACGCTGCGGAAGAAGACCCGGTTGAGCTCGGCGGGCGGCATGGCCCCGCTCGTCGCGCCGGCCACCGCGATCGTCCCGCCGGGCCGCAGCACGCGAAGCGAGTGCGCCCACGTTGCCTCCCCCACCGTCTCGACGACGGCGTCGACCTGGCCCGGCAGCCGCGCCCCGCTGGGGAAGACGGCGTGCGCGCCGAGCTCGCGGGCCCGCTCGTTGCGGGCCTCGTCGCGGCCGCACACCCACACCTGCAGGCCGGCCGCGCGGCCGAGGATCACCGCGGCCGTCGCCACCCCGCCCCCGGCGCCCTGGACGAGCACCCGCTGGCCCGGGCGCAGTCCCGCGGCGGTGAACAGCAGCCGGTAGGCGGTGAGGTAGGCAGTGGGGAGGCTCGCGGCCTCCGCCCAGCTGAGCTCCGCGGGCTTGGGCACGAGATTGCCCGGCGGCACCCACACGGTCTGCGCCAGCGTGCCCGGGTACTTCTCCGACAGGAGCGTGCGCGCGGGGTCGAGCGTCTCGTCGCCGCGCCACAGTGGGTCGCCGACGACGGCGTGGACGATCACCTCCCGCCCGTCGGGGTCGGTGCCGGCGGCGTCGCAGCCGAGGACCATCGGGAGCCGGTCGGCGGGCAGGCCGACCCCGCGCAGCGACCACAGGTCGTGGTGGTTGAGGGCGGTCGCGCGTACCCGCACCGGCACCCAGCCGGGGTGCGGCGGACCTGGATCGGCGACCTCGCCCACGACGAGCCCGCTCAGCGGGTTCTCGGTGTCCTGACCGGCGGCGTAGGCGGCGAGCATGGACCCAGCCTGCCACGCCGTCGTCGTCCACCGCGTCTCACGCGGGTGGCGAGGATGTGGGACGATGGTTCGCTGTACCCACCCGGAACGGGTGCTCGATCGTCAGGGAGTCAACATGAGCAAGCGCGGACGCAAGCGCAAGGCACGCGCCAAGAGCGGTGCGAACCACGGCAAGCGCCCCAACAGCTGAGGCTGGCAAGGGGAAAGGGTCGGCCCGGGTGGCCGGCCCTTTCGCATGCCCGGGCCCGGGCGACTCAGACGGCGGAGCCGCCCGAGCGCAGCACGCTGATCTGCGTGATGACGCGCATGCGCAGCGTCGACGGCGCGATCTCCTGGCACGAGCGGCGCAGGAGCAGCCGCACGCGGGTCTCGGCGTCGGTCGCCTCGCGGCAGGTGGGGCACTCGTCGAGGTGACGGCGCAGCCGCTCGCGGTCGTGCTCGTTCATCTCGGAGTCGACGAACTCGAAGAGGTGCTCGAGGAGCTCCTCGCAGCGGCAGGCGTCGATGTCCTGGAGCGGGTCGGTGTGCTCGGTCACTTTGTCGCCTCGGTCCTCATGCCCAGCTCGCGGGCGTGGTCGGCGAGCCGCTCGCGCAGCTGGCGGCGGCCTCGGTGCAGCCGCGACATGACGGTCCCGATGGGGGTCGACATGATCTCGGCGATCTCCTTGTAGGCGAAGCCCTCGACGTCGGCGAGGTAGACGGCGATGCGGAAGTCCTCCGGCAGCTCCATGAGCGCGTCCCTGATCTCGGAGTCCGGGAGCCGGTCCATCGCCTCCATCTCCGCCGAGCGCAAGCCCTGGGAGGTGTGGGAGGCAGCGCGGGCGATCTGCCAGTCCTCGACGCTGTCCGCGTCGGACTGCAGGGGCTGGCGCTGCTTCTTGCGGTACGTGTTGATGAAGGTGTTCGTGAGGATGCGGTACAGCCAGGCCTTGAGGTTCGTGCCCGGGCGGTACTGGTGGAAGGCGGCGTAGGCCTTGGTGAAGGCCTCCTGGACGAGGTCCTCGGCGTCCGCCGGGTTGCGCGTCATCCGCATGGCCGCGCCGTAGAGCTGGTCGAGGTAGGGCAGCGCGTCCGCCTCGAAGCGCGCGGCTCGTTCCGCGTCACTCTCCGTCTCGGGTGCGCGGTCCAGGTCTCGGTCCTCGGTCATCACCCACGAGCCTAGTCCGCCGGGCCCCGGACCGCGGGTCAGGAGCCGGTCCGCGGACTGGTCGAGGGCAGTGGTCACGCAGGTCATGCCGGGTGCAACCGACGAGGGGCGCCGGACATTCCACGGCCCACCGAACACGGTGACCCGCACCACTCGCCGCGACGAGAAGATTGCGGTAGCAATGGTCCATGAGCATCTCCCGCCGCCTCGCCCGCCCGCTGCTCGCCTCGTCCTTCGTCGCCACCGGGGTCGACGCGCTCATGCACCCGGACTCGCACGTCGAGCGCTTCCGCAAGGTCGAACCGGCCCTCGAGAAGGCGGGCATCCCGCCGTCCATCGCCTCCGACACCCGCCTGCTCGTCCGGGTGAGCGGCGGCATCACCGCGGTCGCCGGCCTCATGCTGGCCACCAACCGCCGTCCCCGCACCGCCGCGCTCACCCTCGCCGCGATGACCGTGCCGGTCACCCTGGTCAACAACCCCTTCTGGACGGCGACCAGCCGCGAGCGCAAGAAGGAGATGCGCCGCGGCCTGCTCACCGGCGCCAGCCTCGTGGGCGGCCTGCTCATCGCCGGCCTCGACCGGGACGGCAAGCCCTCCCTCGCCTGGCGCGCGAGCAACACCCGCGGCCACAAGGCCAAGATGCGGGAGGTCCGGGCGGCGGCCAAGGAGACCAAGGCCGACCTCAAGGCGAAGCTCAGCTGACCACACCACCCGCCGCTCGCCCGGGCCCAGGGCCTGGGCGAGCCGACGTGCCCGCTACCCTCGAGGGCATGTCAACCCAGACCACGTCCGAGCTCGCCTGGCCGGCCCCCGTGGCCGCCGGCCCGCTCGACGCCGTCGTCCCGGTCCCCGGCTCGAAGTCCCTGACCAACCGTTACCTCCTGCTCGCGGCCCTGGCCGCGGAGCCCACCCAGCTGCGCCGGCCACTGCACTCGCGCGACTCCGTGCTCATGGTCGAGGCGCTGCGGGCGCTCGGCGTGCGCGTGGAGCACGTCGACGCGGACGGCCGCCCCGACGCGAACGGCGCCGACCTCCTCATCGACCCCGCGCCGCTGCGCGGCCCCGCGCAGGTGGACTGCGGGCTGGCGGGCACCGTCATGCGCTTCGTGCCCGCGCTCGCCGCCCTGGCCGACGGCACCGTGACCTTCGACGGCGACCCGCGCGCCCGCGAGCGCCCGATGGGCCCGCTCATCGAGGCGCTGCGCGACCTCGGTGCGCAGGTCGACGACGACGGCCGCGGCGCGCTGCCCTTCACCGTCCACGGCACCGGCGGCCTGCCCGGCGGCGTCGTCGAGGTCGATGCCAGCGCATCCAGCCAGTTCGTCTCCGGCCTCCTCCTCGTCGCCCCGCACCTCGAGCAGGGCCTGGACCTGCGGCGCGTCGGCCCGATGCCGAGCCAGCCGCACGCCGCGATGACCGTCGAGGTGCTGCGCGAGCGCGGCGTCGTCGTCGACGTCACCCTCGGCGACGACGGCGAGCCCGCCCGCTGGTTCGTCCACCCCGGTCCCGTCGCGGGCGGCCTGGTCCCGGTGGAGCCGGACCTGTCCAACGCCGGTCCCTTCCTCGCCGCCGCGCTCGTCGCGGGCGGCAAGGTGCGCGTGCCCGGGTGGCCCACCCACACCACCCAGGCCGGTGACCGGCTGCGCGAGCTGCTCGTGCGGATGGGTGCCTCGGTCGAGCTCGGCCCGGCCGGCCTCACGGTCGCGGGCACCGGGGCCATCGACCCCGTCGACGTCGACCTGCACGACGCCGGTGAGCTCACCCCCACCGTCGCCGCCCTGTGCACGCTCGCCGACGGGCCCAGCCGCCTGCGCGGCGTCGCCCACCTGCGCGGGCACGAGACCGACCGCCTTGCCGCGCTCGTCACCGAGATCAACCGGCTCGGCGGCCACGCCCGCGAGACGGAGGACGGCCTGGAGATCGAGCCCGGCACCCTGCGCGGCGCCCGGCTGGAGACCTACCACGACCACCGGATGGCGACCTTCGCCGCCGTCGTCGGCCTGCGCGTGCCCGGCACGGAGGTCGTCGACGTCGCGACGACCGCCAAGACCCTGCCCGACTTCACCCGCATGTGGACCGACATGGTCGCGACGGGCGGACGCGGCTGAGGGAGGGGCGAATGAGCCGACGGCGGGACATCGGCACGGACGACGAACGCGTCCGTGTCCGTCCGTCCAAGCGCGGCTCGCGGCCGCGGACCAAGCAGCGGCCGCAGCACGAGGACGCCGTCGAGGCGCGGGTCCTGGCCGTCGACCGCGGCCGCTACGCCCTCCTCACCGCCGACGGCGTGCGCCTCGTCGCGATGAAGGCACGCGAGCTCGGACGCGGGGCGCGCAACGCCGTCGTCGTCGGGGACCGGGTGGGCGTCGTGGGTGACACGAGCGGCACGCCCGACACCCTCGCGCGGATCGTCCGCGTCGAGGAGCGGGCGACGGCGCTGCGCCGCTCGGCGGAGGACAGCGAGGCGGCGGGCGTCGAGCGCGTCATCGTCGCCAACGCCGACCGTCTCCTCATCGTCACGGCCCTCGCCGACCCGCCGCCGCGCCCCCGGATGGTCGACCGCTGCCTCGTCGCGGCCTACGACGCCGGGATGGAGCCGGTCCTCGTCCTCACCAAGGCGGACCTCGCGGACCCCGCGCCCTTCCTCGCGCAGTACGCGGCGCTCGACGTGCCCGCCGTCATCACCTCCGTCGTCGACGGCGAGGTGCAGGGGCTGGACGCGGTGCGGGACGTCGTCACCGGCCACGAGTCGGTGCTCGTCGGCCACTCCGGCGTCGGCAAGTCGACGCTCATCAACGCGCTCGTGCCCGGCGCGGGGCGCGCGACGGGGGTCGTCAACGAGGTGACGGGCCGCGGGCGCCACACCTCGAGCAGCGCCGTCGCCCTCGAGCTGCCCGGCGGCGGCTGGGCGATCGACACCCCCGGCGTGCGCTCCTTCGGGCTCGCGCACGTGGGCCCGGACGACCTCCTGCGCGGCTTCCCCGACCTCGCCGCCGTGGCCGCCGAGTGCCCGCGGGGCTGCGACCACGAGGAGGGCACGCTCGACTGCGAGCTCGACGCCTGGGTGGAGCGCGGCGAGGCCGGCGCGTCCGGCGAGGCACGGCTCGAGTCCTTCCGGCGGCTGCTGACGGCGCGCTCGGCCAGCGCGCTCGCGGAGGCGCCGTAGCCTGTCGGTGCTCCCACCTAGGCTGGGCGCGAACCGACGGAGGGAGGCTGGGACGTGCTGCACGTGCACCGGTCCGAGCGCGCGGACGCGCTCGTCGCGCCGCTCGCCGCCCTGCTCGCCGACGCCCCGGAGGACCCCTTCACTCCGGACGTCGTCGCCGTGCCCACGCGCGGGGTCGAGCGGTGGCTCGCGCAGCGGCTGTCCCACCACCTCGGTGCGCTCCCGGGCGCGGAGCCGGGCATCTGCGCCAACGTCGACTTCTCCTCCCCCGCCCGCCTCGTGGCCCGCGTCCTCAGCGGACTGCCCGGCGCGCCGGAGGAGGACCCGTGGGCGCCGGAGCTGCTCACCTCGCCCCTGCTGGAGGTCATCGACGCCCACGCCGAGGAGCCCTGGTGCGCGCCGCTGGGCCGTTACCTCGGCGCCGGGGAGCCGGAGGACCACCGCCACGGGCGCCGTCTCGGCGCGGCCCGCCACCTCGCCCGCCTCTACGCCTCCTACGCCGCCCAGCGGCCCGACATGGTGCGGGCCTGGGCACAGGGACACGACGACGACGGCGCCGGCGGCACCGTGCCCGCCGACCTCGCCTGGCAGGTGGAGCTGTGGCGGCGGCTGCGCGCCCGCGTCGGTGAGCCGAGCCCGGCCGAGCGTCTGGCGGAGGCGCTGGACGCCGTCGTCGCGCGGCCGGAGGCGGTGGACCTGCCCGGGCGGCTCAGCGTCTTCGGGCCCACCCGGCTGCCCGAGGACCAGCTGCGCGTCCTGCGCGCCCTCGCCGCCCACCGCGAGGTCCACCTGTGGCTGCCCCACCCCTCCCCCGCGCTGTGGGCCGCCGTCGCCGGCGCCGCGGCACCGCCCTCCCGCCGCCGCCGCGACCAGCGGGTCCACGCCGACCACCCGCTCCTCGCCTCCACCGCCCGGGATGCCACCGAGCTCGAGCTGCGCCTGCTCGGCGAGGGCGTCACCGACACCCACCACCCCGCACCCCGGGCCGGGGGCACCCTGCTCACCGCCCTGCAGGAACGCCTCGCCGCGGACACCCCGGACGCCGCCCCGCACCCGGTCGCGCCGGAGGACTCCAGCGTCCAGGTCCACGCCTGCCACGGGCTGGCCCGCCAGGTGGAGGTGCTGCGCGAGGTGCTCGCCGGCCTCTTCGCCGCCGACCCCACCCTCGAGCCGCGCGACGTCATCGTCATGTGCCCGGACGTCGAGGCCGTCGCACCGCTCGTCACGGCGAGCTTCGGGCTGGCGCCCGAGGGCGTGAGCGACGTCCACCCGGGCCACACCATGCGGGTGCGGCTGGCCGACCGCGCGCCGGGGCGCACCAACCCCGTCCTCGGTCTGCTCGCCACGCTCCTCACGCTGGCCGACGGCCGGGTCACCGCCTCCGAGGTCCTCGACCTCGCGGCCACCGAGCCGGTGCGCCGCCGCTTCCACCTCACCGACGACGACCTCGACCGGGTGCGCGAGTGGTCCGCGGAGGCCGGCGTGCGCTGGGGCGAGGGCGCCGCCCGCCGCGCCCGCTTCGACCTGCCCGGCGTCCTTCAGGGCACGTGGCACGTCGCCCTGGACCGGCTCCTGCTCGGGGCCGCCATGGCCGAGGAGGAGCACCGCTACGTCGGCCACGCACTGCCGCTCGACGACGTCGACAGCACCGACGTCGACCTCGCCGGGCGGCTCGCCGAGCTCGTCGAGCGGCTGAGCACGCTCCTCGCCGAGCTCGACGGCGCCCACCCGCTGGCGCACTGGCTCGACACCCTCGACCGCGCCGTCACCCTCCTCGCCGACACCGCCCCGGCCGACTCGTGGCAGGTGGTCGCGGCCCGCCGCGTCCTCGCCGAGGAGCGGGCGCGCGCCACCGACGGGCCGCTGCGCCTGCCGGACGTGCGCGCCCTGCTCACCGACCGGCTCGCCGGGCGGCCCACCCGCGCCGGCTTCCGCACCGGCGCCCTCACCGTGTGCTCCCTCGAGCCGATGCGGGCCGTCCCGCACCGGGTCGTGTGTCTCCTCGGCCTCGACGACGCCGCCTTCCCCCGCGGCAGCGGCCAGGACGGCGACGACCTCCTCCTGCGCGAGCCGTGCATCGGCGAGCGCGACCGCCGCAGCGAGGACCGCCAGCTCTTCCTCGACGCCGTCACCGCCGCGCAGGACCACCTCGTCCTCCTCTACTCCGGTGCCCACGAGCGCACCGGCGCCACCCGGCCCCCGGCCGTGCCCGTCGGTGAGCTCCTCGACGCCCTCGAACGGGCCGCCACCGCGCCCTCCGGCAGCGTGCGCGAGCACGTCGTGCGCCACCACCCGCTCCAGGTCGTCGACGAGCGCAACTTCACGCCCGGCGCGCTCGGCACGCCCGGCCCCTTCAGCTTCGACGCCGTCGCCCACCGCGCAGCCCTCGCCGGCCGCGGGGAGCGGGTCGAGCGCACCACCTTCCTCGGCGAGCCGCTGCCCCCGCTCCCCACGCCCGCCGCCCTCGAGCTCGCCGAGCTCGTCGCCGTGCTCGAGCACCCGGTCAAGTACTTCCTGCGCCACCGGCTGGGTCTGTCGGTGCCCGGGGAGGAGGCCGAGGTCAGCGACCGCCTCCCGCTCACCCTCCCCCCGCTCGACGGCTGGGCGATCGGCGAGCGCTTCCTCCACGCGCGCCTCGAGGGCGTGCCGGACCAGCAGGTGATGAACGCCGAGTGGCGCCGCGGCACCGCCCCGCCCAAGGAGCTGGGCCGCACCGCCCTGCTCGACGTCGGCAGCCGGGTCGTGCCCGTCGCGGCGGCGGCCGCCGGGGAACGGGCGGCGCCGGCCGAGACAGTCGACGTCCTCGTCCCCCTCCCCTCGGGCGTCACGCTCACCGGGACCGTCCCCGGCGTCCACGGCTCCACGGTCGTGCGCGCCACCTACTCGCGGCTCGCGCCCAAGCACCGGCTGCGCGCCTGGGTGCAGCTGCTGGCGCTCGTCGCCGCGCACCCGGGGCGGGCCTGGAGCACCGCCACCGTCGGCCGGCCCGACCACAGCCGTCCCGGCGCCTACGTCGCCCGGCTCCGCCCGCCGTCGCCGGAGGAGGCCGTGGCGATCCTCGACCAGCTCGTCCACCTCCACGCCCTGGCCCTGCGCGAGCCGCTGCCCGTCCCGGTCCCCGTCGCCTGCACCTACGCCACCTCCCGCGCCGCCGGGGACTCCCCGGACATGGCCCTCGTCAACGCGCGGCGTGCCTGGGACGGGGACCAGTTCCTCCGGGAGGACGCCCACCACGTCATCTGCTGGGGCAGCGGCGCGAGCCTCGACGACATCCTCGGCACCCCCACCGAGAGCGAGCGGGCCTGGTTCCCCCAGGACCCGAGCCGCCTCGGCGTCCTCGCCCGCCGCGTGTGGGAGCCCCTCCTCGCCCACGAACGGGTGGACAAGCCGTGACCGCCACCGAGCTCGACCTGCCCGTCTTCGACGTGTGCGGCCCGCTGCCCGAGGGCACCACCGTGCTCGAGGCCAGCGCGGGCACCGGCAAGACCTTCACCATCGCCGCCCTGGCCACCCGCTACGTCGCCGAGCTGGGCGTCGACCTCGCCGACCTCCTCCTCGTCACCTTCGGCCGCGCCGCCACCTCCGAGCTGCGTGACCGCGTGCGCGCCCGGCTGCTCGCCACCGAGCACGCCCTGCGGGACCCGGCCGCCGCACGCGACAGCCGCGACGAGGTCGTGGCCCACCTCGCCGCCACCGACGACGCCGAGGTCACCACCCGCCGTCGCCGGCTCACCCGCGCCCTGTCCCAGCTCGACGCCGCGACGATCACGACGACGCACGGCTTCTGCCAGCAGATGCTCACCTCGCTCGGAGTGGCGGCGGACCTCGACCCCGACCACACCTTCGTCCCCGACGTCGCCGACCTGCGCGAGGAGGTCCTCGACGACGTCTACCTGCGCCGCTACGCCGGCTCGCGGCAGCCCGAGCTGAGCCCCGAGGAGGCGCGCACCATCGGCAAGGAGGCGGTGAGCGACCACCAGGCCGCGCTGCGCCCCACCGACGCACCGCCGGACTCGCTGCCGGGGCACCGCCACGCCCTGGCGCAGGCGGTGCGCGAGGAGGTGCGCCTCCGCAAGCGCGGGCGCCGCCTCCTCGACTACGACGACCTCCTCACCCTGCTGCGCGACGCCCTCACCCACCCGGTCCACGGGCCGGCCGCCGCCGCGCGCGTCCGCGAGCGCTACGCCGTCGTCCTCGTCGACGAGTTCCAGGACACCGACCCCGTCCAGTGGGAGATCCTGCGCACCGCCTTCCACGGGCACCGCACCCTCGTGCTCATCGGCGACCCCAAGCAGGCGATCTACGCCTTCCGCGGTGGCGACGTCGTCACCTACCTCCAGGCCCACGAGCTCGCCACGAGCACGGCCACGCTCGGGCGCAACTGGCGTAGCGACGCCCCGCTCCTCACCGGGCTCGAGGCCGTGCTCGGCGGCGCCGCGCTCGGGGACGAGGCCATCGTCGTGCGGCCCGTCGCGGCCGCGCACACCGGGGAGCGGCGCCTGGAGGGCGGGGCGCCTGTGCGGCTGCGGCAGGTCACCCGGGAGCCTTTCCGGCTCGCCGGCACGAAGAACCCGCGGGTCGCGGACGTGCGCCGGCTCGTGGCGCAGGACGTCGCCGCGGACGTCGTCGCCCAGCTCGGCACCACCCGCCTGCGCGAGGGCGAGGACTGGCGGCCGCTGCACCCCGGTGACATCGCCGTGCTGGCCCGGCGCAACGCCGACGCCGACGCCGTGCGGGACGCGCTCGCCGCCGCCGGTGTGCCCGCCGTCGTCTCCGGGCTGTTCAGTGTCTTCGCCACCGACGCCGCGCGGCACTGGCTCACCCTCCTCACCGCGCTCGAGCAGCCCGGGCACGGCGGGCGGGCCGCGGCGCTGGCGCTGACCCCCTTCCTCGGCTGGGACGCCGCCCGCCTCGGCACCGCGGAGGACGCCGCGCGCGAGGAGCTGTCGGACACGGTCCGCGGCTGGGCGCGGCTCCTCACCGAGCGGGGCGTCGCGGCGCTCGTCGAGGCCGTCACCGCGGAGGGCGTGGCCGAGCGGCTGCTGGCCACCACGAGCGGGGAGCGGGTGCTCACCGACGTCCGGCACGTCGGGGAGGCGCTCCACCTGGCCGCGACGGAGGAGGGGCTCGGCGTCGCGGCGCTCACCGACTGGCTGCGCACCCGCATCGCCGAGGCGGACCGCGACTACGCCGAGGAGCGCAGCCGCCGCCTCGAGACCGACGCCGACGCCGTCCAGGTCGTCACCGTCCACTCCTCCAAGGGCCTGGAGTTCCCTGTCGTCTACGTCCCCTTCGGCTGGGACCGCTACGAGTCGCGCACCCCGCCGATCCTGCGCTACCACGACGACGCCGGCACCCGGCTCCTCCACGTCGGCGGCACCGAGGACCCCGGCTACGACGACGCCCGCGAGCGCCACCTCGCCGAGGAGCGCGGGGAGGATCTGCGCCTCCTCTACGTCGCGCTCACCCGGGCCGCGGCGCAGGTCGTCGTCCACTGGGCACCGTCGTCGAACTCCCCCGCCGGGCCGCTGACCCGCCTCCTGCAGGGCGGGCACTCCCCGGGCCAGGAGCCGCCGCCGCGCGTGCCCGTGCGCACCGACGACGCCGTCACCGAGGCGCTGTCCGACGTCGTCGCCCGCTCCGGGGGCACGGTCGCCCTCGAGCGCGTGACCGCCCGCCCGGCCCCGGTCACCTGGCAGCCGCCGGCGCCCGAGCGGCCCGCGCTGTCGGTCGCGCGGCTGGGCCGGAGCCTCGACCACACGTGGCGGCGCACCTCCTACACGGGGCTCACCGCCGCTGCGCACCACGAGGCGGTGGGCAGCGAGCCGGAGGGCACAGGCGTGGAGGACGAGACGGACGTCGTCGTCACCGGCCTGGGCGGCGCCGACCCCGCCCGCGAGGTGCCCTCGCCGATGGCCGAGCTGCCCGGAGGGACCGGTTTCGGGACCGTCGTCCACGAGGTGCTCGAGGAGGTCGACACCAGCGCACCGGACCTCGCGACCGAGCTGCGCGCCCGGTGCGCGGAGGCGGGCACCGCGCGGGTGCCGGGGCTCGACCCCGACGCCCTCGCCGTCGCCCTCGAGCAGGTGCTCGCCACCCCGCTCGGGCCGCTGGCCGGCGGTGCCACCCTCGCGGAGTTCGCGCCGCGCGACCGGCTCGCCGAGATGGAGTTCGAGCTGCCCCTCGCGGGCGGTGACTACCCCGCCGCGAGCGCCGCCACGCTCGTCGACCTCGCGCTCCTCCTGCGCCGCCACCTGCCGGCCGACGACGTCTTCGCGCCCTACGCGGACCAGCTCGCCGCGCTCGGACCCGAGCGGCTGCACGGCTACCTCACCGGCAGCATCGACGCCGTGCTGCGGCACGGGTCCGGGGACGCCACCCGCTACCTCGTCGTCGACTACAAGACCAACCGGCTCGCGCCGCCCGACGAGCCCCTCACGCTGTGGCACTACCGGCCCGAGGCCGTCGCCGACGCGATGATGCGCTCGCACTACCCGCTGCAGCTGCTGCTGTACCTCGCCGCGCTGCACCGCTACCTGCGCTGGCGCCACCGGGGCTACGACCCCGAGCGGCACCTGGGCGGCGGGCTCTACCTCTTCGTCCGCGGGATGGCCGGCCCCGGCACGCCTGCCGCGGACGGCACGCCCTACGGGGTGATGGCGTGGCGTCCGCCCGCCTCGCTCGTCGTCGCCCTGTCCGCACTGCTGGAGGGGTCATGACCATCCTCGACGACGGCGACCCCCGCCTCGCGCTGCACGCTCCCCCGCTCCTGGCCCGCTTCAACGCGGCCGGGGTGGTCGCCGCGGCCGACGTCCAGGTCGCCCGGCGCCTCGGGGCGCTGGTCGGTGAGGCGGACGAGAACGTGCTGCTCGCCGTCGCCCTCGCCACCCGGGCGGTGCGCTCGGGCTCCGTGTGCCTCCACCTCGAGGACGCCGCGTCCTTCGCCGCCGACGCCGAGACCCCCGACCTCCCGTGGCCCGAACCCGCCGCGTGGGCGGCGGCCATCGAGGCGAGCCCGCTCGTCTCGGCCGGGGTCGACGGGCCCGCCGACCACCCGGTGCGCTGGGTGGGCGGGCGGCTCTACCTCGACCGCTACTGGCGCGACGAGATGGTCGTGCGCCGCGAGGTCGACGCCCGACTCGCCGCTCCCAGCGCCCCGGCCGACCCCGCCCGGCTCGCCACCGCCCTCGACCGCCTGTTCCCGGCCGCCGGTGACGACCTGCAGCGGGCGGCCGCGGCGGCCGCCGTCACCGGCCGGCTCACCGTGCTCACCGGCGGGCCGGGGACGGGCAAGACGACGACGGTCGCCCGCCTCATCGCCGTCCTCCAGGACGTCGCCGGCCCGCTGCGCATCGCGCTGGCCGCCCCCACCGGCAAGGCCGCGGCACGCCTGCAGGAGGCGGTGCACGAGGTCGTCGGGTCGCTCGGCGCCGAGGACCGGGAGCGGGTCGGGACGCTGAGCGCCTCGACCCTCCACCGCCTGCTCGGCTGGCTGCCCGGCAGCTCCACCCGCTTCCGGCACGGCCCGGGGCGGCACCTGCCGCACGACGTCGTCGTCGTCGACGAGACCTCGATGGTGTCCCTGCCGCTCATGGCCCGGCTGCTCGAGGCGCTGCGGCCCGACGCCCGGCTCGTGCTCGTCGGTGATCCCGACCAGCTCGCCTCGGTCGAGGCGGGGGCGGTGCTCGGCGACCTCGTGGCGCGCGCCCCGGAGAGCGGCAGTGGCGGCGTCGTCCGCCTCGTCACCGTCCACCGGCAGGAGGAGGGCAGCGCGATCCTCCCGCTCGCCGCGGCGATCCGCGCCGGCGACGCCGAGAAGACGCTGCGGCTGCTGCGCGCGGGCCACCCGTCGGTCGAGCTCATCGAGCTCGGTGAGGAGGAGCTGCCGCGCGAGGAGGACCTCGCCGCGCTGCGCGCGGACGCCGGGGCCGCCGGCCGCGAGCTCGTGCTGGCCGCCCGCGCCGGGGACGCGAAGGGGGCGCTGCGCGCGCTCGGCTCCCACCGCCTGCTCGTCGCCCACCGCCGTGGGCCGGCGGGGGTGGCGCACTGGTCCGCGCTCGTCGAGCAGTGGGTGACGGAGGCGGCGGGCCCGCACCCAGAGGCACCCGACGTCCGGGGCACGAGCCCGTGGTACCCCGGCCGTCCGCTGCTCGTCACCGCCAACGACCGCGAGACCGGCCTGTACAACGGGGACACCGGCGTCGTCGTCGCCGACGGCGAGGGCGGGGTCGTCGCCGTCCTCGGCGACCCCGACTCCCCGGTGCGCGTGCGCACCCACCGGCTGCCCGCCGTCGAGACCGTCCACGCGATGACCGTCCACCGCGGCCAGGGCAGCCAGTTCACCCGCGTCTCCCTCGTCCTGCCGCCCGCCGCCTCCCCGCTGCTCACCCGCGAGCTGCTCTACACCGCGGTCACCCGCGCGCGGGAGCACGTGCGCGTCGTCGGCACCGCGGCCGCCGTCCGCCGCGCCGTGGACACCCCCGTCCGCCGCGCCAGCGGCCTGCGCACCCCCCTGTAGCCGACCCCTCGTTCTCCCCCGACCACCCCCCTCCCGCGGACAGCACAGTTACCGCCGACAGCACAGTTACCGCCGACAGCACACTTATCGCCGAGAGCCGGATTCTCCGGCTACCCGCATCCCCGGCGCGCGTCCCCGCGCCGCGCGGCGGCGCCGCTAGCGTGAGGCGCATGTCCATCACGCGGATCCGGTACGACGACGACCTGCGCCTGGCCCACGTCATCGCCGACCAGGTCGACGCCCAGACCATGGCCCGCTTCCAGGCCCTCGACCTCGTCGTCGAGACCAAGCCGGACCTCAGCCCCGTCTCCGACGCCGACAAGTCGGCCGAGGAGATCGTCCGCGCCCAGCTGGGCCGCACCCGGCCGCGCGACTCGGTGCTCGGGGAGGAGTTCGGCACCACCGGCCGCTCCGCGCGGCAGTGGATCATCGACCCCATCGACGGCACGAAGAACTTCGTGCGCGGGGTGCCGGTGTGGGCCACGCTCATCGGGCTGGTCGAGGACGACGAGGTCGTCCTCGGCGTCGTCTCCGCCCCCGCCCTGGGCCGGCGCTGGTGGGCCACCCTCGGCTCCGGCGCCTGGACGGGGCGCTCGCTGTCGTCCGCGCGCCGGCTCCACGTGTCGAGCGTGTCCCGCATCGAGGACGCGTCCCTCAGCTACTCCTCCCTCGACGGCTGGGCGGAGGCCTCCCGCCTGCGCTCCTTCCTCAACCTCGCCCAGCGCTGCTGGCGCACCCGCGCCTACGGCGACTTCTGGTCCTACATGCTCGTCGCCGAGGGCGCCGTCGACCTCGCGGCAGAACCCGAGCTCGAGACCTACGACATGGCCGCGCTCGTCCCGATCGTCACCGAGGCCGGCGGCCGCTTCACCAGCCTCTACGGGGCGCCGGGGCCCTTCGGCGGCAACGCCGTCGCCACCAACGGCCTCCTCCACGACGAGGTCCTCCAAATGCTCACCGCGCAAGAGGACTGAGCCCTTCCACGGCTCCGCCGTCGCGACTACGCTCGGCCCCAGTCCGACGAGCGGAGCAGCGCCATGGCACACCCTGTCGTCCTCGTCCCCGGCTTCTGGCTGGGCGCCTGGGCCTGGGAGGAGGTCCTCGCCCGGCTCGAGCAGGCCGGCGTCGAGGCCGAGGCCCTGACCCTCCCGGGCCTCGACGCCGTCGGCACCGACCGCTCGGCCGTCACCTTCGAGGACCACGTGCAGGCCATCGTCGCCGCTGTCGAGGCCACCGGGCGGCCCACCGTCCTCGTCGTCCACAGCGGCGCCGGCTTCTCCGGGCACGCGGCGAGCGACCGGCTCACCGACCGCCTCGCGGCCATGGTCTACGTCGACACCGCGCCGGGCGTCGGCGCCATGGAGCCCGACTTCGACGGCGTCGAGATGCCGCTGGACTGGGAGTCCCTCGCCGCCGAGGAGAACCTCGACGGCCTGAGCGAGGACCAGCTGGAGACCTTCCGGCGCCGCGCCGTCCCGCAGCCCGGTGGGGTGCTGCGCGGGGCGGCCGACCTCGTCGACGACGCACGGCGCGACATCCCCAGCACCTTCGTCTGCACGAGCTTCACGGCCGAGGCCTACCGCAGCTACGCCGCCGAGGGCACGATGGCCTGGCTCGCCGGCATCCCCGAGCTCACCGACACGACGTGGATCGACCTGCCGACGAGCCACTGGCCGATGTGGTCCCGGCCCGCGGAGCTCGCCGCCGTCATCGCCGAGGTCGCCGGCAGGGGCGCCTAGCTCGCTGCGCTCCGGCGTGGACGGGGAGAATGGGGCGATGACCGAGCGCCGGCCGCACGACGTCCCCGTCGAGACCTGGGTCGACCGCCTCGTCCGCGACGCGGAGGCCCGCGGGGCCTTCGCCGACCTGCCGGGCGCGGGCAAGCCGCTGCCGGGCATCGACGAGCCGCTCCACGAGGACTGGTGGATCCGCCAGAAGCTCCGCAGCGAGGACCTGCCCGCCGACGGCCTCCTGCCGCCCGCGCTGCTGCTGCGCAAGGAGCTCGCGGCGCTGTCGGAGACCGTGCGCCACCTGCGCGACGAGGACGCCGTCCGGGACACCGTCCGCGCGCTCAACCGGCGGGTCGCCGACTACATCCGCACCCCCACGGGCCCGCTGCTCCCGGTCGCGCCCGCGGACGTCGACGCCGTCGTCGCCCGGTGGCGCGCCGACCGCGAGCCCGCCGCCGGCCCACCCGCTCCCGCCGAGCAGGCGCCTCCCGCCCGCCGCCGCAGGTGGTGGCGTCGCACGCGTGGTGGGTGACGCCGCTCCCCAGCCTCCCCGGCGATGTCGGTGGCCGCGGTTACCGTCGTCCCATGCGCATCCTGCACACCTCGGACTGGCACCTGGGGCGCACCCTGCACGGGGTCGATCTCGTCGAGCACCAGGCCGCCTTCCTCGACCACCTCGTCGAGGTGGTGCGCCAGGAGCGCGTCGACGCCGTCCTCGTCGCCGGTGACGTGTACGACCGCGCGATCCCGCCCGTCGCCGTCGTCGACCTCCTCACCGACGCGCTGCTGCGGCTCACCGAGCTCACCCGCGTCGTCCTCACCCCGGGCAACCACGACTCCGCCACCCGGCTCGGTTTCGCCGCCCCGCTCTTCCGCGAGCGCCTGGCCGTGCGCGCCCGCGTCGAGGACCTCGCCCGCCCCGTCGAGCTGCCGTCCGCGGACGGCGCGTCCTCCGCGCTCGTCTACGCCCTGCCGTACCTCGACCCGGACACCACCCGCCACCGCCTCGCCGAGGAGGACGACGACGGCGCCACCGCCGTCCCCGCGCGCTCGCACGAGGCGGTGGCCGCGGCAGCCATGCGCCGGGTCCGCGCCGACCTCGCCTCCCGTCGCGTGAGCGGCCCGCGGGTGCCGGCTGTCCTCATGGCCCACGCCTTCGTCGTCGGCGGGCGCGCCTCGGAGTCCGAGCGCGACATCCGGGTCGGCGGCGTGGACGCCGTCCCGCTCGAGGTCCTCACGGGCGGGGACCTTGCCCCCGACTACGTGGCCCTCGGCCACCTCCACGGCCCGCAGCGGGTCGGCCCGGAGAGCACGGCGGGGCGCGGGCCGGTGGCCCGGTACTCCGGCTCGCCGCTGGCCTACTCCTTCTCCGAGATGCACCACACGAAGTCGAGCGTGCTCGTCGAGCTCGGCAGCGAGGGCGTCGCGCACACCGAGCTCCTGCCCGCGCCGTGCCCGCGGAGGCTCTCGGAGGTGTCGGGGAGCCTCGAGGAGCTGCTCTCCCCCGCCTTCGACGCGCAGGCGCAGGACTGGGTGCGGGTCGCGGTCACCGACACCGCGCGGCCGCGTGAGCTCTACGCCCGGGTCCGCGAGCGCTTCCCGCACGCCCTCGTCGTCCAGCACCGGCCGGCGGTGCCGCTCATCGGTGGCCCGGCGCGCGCCGTCACCACGTCCCGCGACCCCCTCGAGGTGGCGGCCGAGTTCGTCCACGAGGTCACCGGCACGGCTCCCACCGAGGCCGAGACCGCGGTGCTGCGGGCGGCGTACGAGGCCGCGCTCGCCGCCGAGAGGAGTGCGTGATGCGCATCCACCACCTCGCCCTCGAGGCCGTCGGCCCCTTCGCCGGGCGCCACGAGGTCGACCTCGACCAGCTCTCCGCGGGCGGGCTCTTCCTCCTCGAGGGGCCGACCGGTTCGGGCAAGTCCACGCTCATCGACGCCATCACCTTCGGCCTCTACGGCACCCTCGGCAGCCCCGCCCGGGACGACCGCCTGCCCTCCGCGCACGCGCCGGGCACCGAGCCGGTCATCGAGGTCGTCTTCTCCACCGGCGCCGGCATCTACCGGGTGCGGCGCACCCCGGCGTTCCAGCGTCCCAAGCGCCGTGGGGAGGGCACCACCCGCCAGAACGCCACTGCCAAGCTGTGGCGCCTGGAGTCCGTCTCCGACCTCGCCGGTGAGCCGCTCGCGGCCACCACGCAGGAGGTCGGCACCGAGGTCCGGCGGATCGTGCGCCTGGACCGCAGCCAGTTCAGCCAGACGGTGGTGCTGCCGCAGGGGCGCTTCTCCACCTTCCTGCGTGCCAAGCCCGACGAGCGGGCCGCCGTGCTCCAGGACGTCTTCGGCACCGAGGTCTACCAGCGCGTCCAAGAGCAGCTCGTCGCCATGGCCCGAGAGGCACGCCGCGAGCTCGAGGCCGCCCACCGGGCGGTCACCGGCTGCGTCGGCAACCTTGTCGCGCTCCTGCCCGAGGAGGACGATTCCCTCGCCACGCTCGAGCAGGCGGCGGCCGAGCTCGACGCCGCGGCGCTCGAGGAGGCGGCCTCCGCCGTCGTCGCCCGCGCCGAGAGCGAGCACGCCGCCGCGGAGAGTCGCCGGGAGGAGGCGCGTGCCGCCGAGCGCGCCGCCCAGGAGGCGCTCGACGCCGAGCGTGACCTCGCCCAGCGGGTGAGCCGCCGCCGCGAGCTCCTCGCCGAGCAGGAGCTCCTCGCGCAGCGGGAGGAGGCCGTTGCCGCGCGCAGCGAGGAGCTCGCGGCCGCGCGGCGGGCCGCGGTGGCCGCCGGCGCGCTGCGTGCCGAGGCCGCGGCCCGCACCGCAGCCGAGCAGGCCGAGGAGCGGCTCACGCAGGTGTGCACCGCCTCCGCCGATGGTCCCGACGCCGACCTCACCGACCTCGAGCTCGCCGGTCTGCGCGAGGTCGTCACCCGGCTCACCGGGGAGCGCGGCGGGCTCGTCGAGCTGCTCGAGCTCGAGGCCGGGCTGGCCGCCCGGGAGACGGCCGTCGAGGCGGACGAGGCCGCGCTGACCGAGCGGCGCACCGCCCTCGAGGAGCGCCGTGCAGCGCTCGATGCGCGTCCCGGGCAGCGGGAGCGGCTGGCGGAGGCGCTGACGAGGATCCAGCGCGAGGCGATGAGCGTGCCCGCCGCCGAGGCACGGGTCGCGGCATGTCGCGCGGTCCGTGACGCCGCCCGGCGCGCCGACCAGCACCTCGCCGAGCTCGTGGCGGCCGAGGCTGCGGTCACCGCAGCGGCGACCAGCGCCGCGGCCGTCGCCCAGGACGAGCGGGCGGTACGCGGCCGGTGGATCGCCGGGATGGCGGGCAGCCTTGCCGCGGAGCTCGAGCCGGGCGAGCCGTGCGCCGTGTGCGGCGGCACCGAGCACCCGTCCCCTGCGCCCCGCTCTCCCGAGCACGCGACGACGCAGGACGTCGACGCCGCCGCCGCCCGCCGGGTGCGCGCGGAGGAGGCCCTCAGCGCCGCCCGTGAGGCTCGTGCCCAGACCGAGGCCGGGCTGCGGGCTGCGCAGGAGGCCGCCGGGGGCGTCGCTCTCGCGGAGGCCGAGCAGTCCCTCGCGGCCGCGCAGGAGGAGCTGACCGATGCCCGGGAGGCCGTCCGCCTGGCCGCCCTGCGCGAGGAGGAGCTCGCTGCCTTCGATGCGGAGACCGAGCGACTCAGGCAGGCCGCGGGCCGCGAGGAGAGCGCCCTCGCCGCCGCGTCCGAGGAGCTCCGGGGCCGGCGCGCCGCCATCGCCGCCGACCGGGAGCGTTGCGCCCGTGGCGCCGCCGACGCCGGCACGGTCGCGGCCCGGGCCCGGCGGATCGAGACCCGGCTCGGCACGGCACAGCGGGTCGTCGACGCCCGCGACGCGCACCACGCGGCCCGCCACCGGCAGGACGAGGCGGCCGCGGCGCTGGCGGCCGCGCTCATCGAGTCGGGCTTCGCCGACGCCGCCGCGGCCTCCGCCGCCCAGCTGCCGTCCTCCCGGATGGCGGAGCTCGAGCGTGAGGTCAGCGCGCACGGCGCCGCGACGGCCCGCGTGCGCGAGTGCCTGGCCGAGGCCCCCATCGCCTCGCTCACCGGTGAGGAGGTACCCGCGGTCGAGACCGCCGAGGCCGTGCACGCCGAGCGGCACTCCGCCCTCATCGCCGCCACCGAGACCGCCGGCAGGGCCGCGGACACCGTCACCCGGCTGCGCCGCTGCCACGGGTCCCTCACCGCAGTCCTCGAGGGCCACCGTGCCGTCACCGAGCGCGCCGCGCCGGTGCTGCGCATGGGCGAGCTCGCGGCGGCCGGCGAGGGCAACGCCCGCGCCACCACGCTGTCGACCTTCGTCCTGCTGCGCCGCTTCGAGGACGTCGTCGCCGCCGCGAACGACCGCCTCACCGTCATGTCCGACGGCCGGTACGCCCTCACCCGCATCGACGAGCGCGAGGGCCGCTCCCGCAAGGCGGGCCTCGGCCTGGCGGTCCACGACCACGTCACCGAGACCACCCGCGACCCCCACACCCTGTCCGGCGGCGAGACCTTCTACGTCTCGCTGTGCCTGGCCCTGGGCCTGGCCGACGTCGTGACGAGCGAGGCGGGCGGCATCTCCCTCGACACCCTGTTCATCGACGAGGGCTTCGGCTCGCTCGACCCCCACACCCTCGACGGCGTGCTCGGGGAGCTCGGTCGCCTGCAGGCCGGTGGCCGCGCCGTCGGCATCGTCAGCCACGTGAACGAGCTCAAGGAGCGCATCGCCGAGCGCATCGAGGTGCGGCGCCTCGGCTCGGGCGCCTCCACGCTGACCGTGCGGGCCTAGCGCTCAGCCGCGCAGCTCGCGGGCGAGCACCTCGCGCTCGACGATGTCGTGCCACAGGAGGTCGTGCTCGGCGGCGCGGTCCACGGCGTCGTCGTCCGCGAGGGCGGCGGTGACGTCGCCCTCCGCCTGCGGCTCGTCGACGTGGATGCTCACGACGTCCGTCCACGGGACGATCGCGCGGACCTCGACGGCGCTGGGCAGCTGGTCGTCCCCGGGCTGCCACGGGCGAGCCCGCCCAGGCACGACGACGGCGGAGTCCTCGACGTCGGCCGCGATGACGACCCGGCGGGGTACCGCGGAGGCCGCCGCCCGGAGGTGGACGACGCTCTCGTCGGCCGCTGCGAGCATCGCGGCGGCCTCCAGGCCCTCGTCGTCCTCGTCGGGAAGTGCCCGCCGCAGCTCGGCCGTCACCGCGTGCGCCCAGCGCGGCGGGACCCCGGCCGGTCGGCTGAGGTCCGCGTTGGTGGCGGGCAGGTAGATCCGCATACCGGCATTGTTCCGCACGGACGTACGAGAGCGCGTCATCCCGCGCCGGTGCGAGCCGCCCGGACCACTCTGCCCGAGCGTCTGCCCCGCGGGCGCCTGCGGGTCTCCTCGACCGGCCCGGCGAGCCGGTCGGCGAGCTCACGCAGGGCGGCGCGCGCCCGGCTGCCCGGCGCTACCTCCGCGAGGGTCGCGCCCCGCAGCACGGCACGGTCGAGGGAGGGCCGGTCGTCGGGCACGAGGAGCGGCGCGCTCACCCCCGCGAAGCGCGCGAGCGACTCGACGACCGCCTGCTCGGGGCTCGCGCCCGCCGCCGACCCCCTCACCCGGTTGACGACGACCACCCGCTGCGCCTGCGGCCCGCACACCCCGGAGTCGCTCAGCTCCTGCAGCCCCATGACGAGGCGGTGCATGCCGACCGGCTCCGCCGCACCGACCACGACGACGACGTCCGCCGCCCCGAGCGCCGACAGCGCCGCCTGGTGGCGGCGGGGGCCGAAGCTGCCGGCGGAGTCGTCGATCCCGGCCCCCACGTCCACGACCGTCCACCCGGCGACGGCGCGCGCCCGCTCCCACACGACGTCGAGGGACGCGGCCGGCAGCTCGCGCCACCGGTCAGCGCGGGTAAGGCCGGTGAGCAGGCGCGGCCCGCCGCCGAGCCGCCGCGTCAGCGGGAGGAGGGCGGCGTCGTCGAGGCGCCCGTCCCCCGCGAGCCGGGCGGCTGCCGCGATGCCGGCCGTCTCGTCGAGGACACCGAGGACCTGCGTCACGCTCGGCGCCTCGGTGTCGGCGTCCACGAGGAGCACCTCGGCGCGCTCGGCGAGCTCGTGGGCGAGGTTGACGGCCACCGTCGTCCGGCCCGGTGACCCGCGCGGGCCCCGCACGACCGCGAGGCGCCCGGACGGGACGGCGTCGTCCGCCGGTTCGGGCCGCGCGGGCGCCGGACGCTCGGCCGGCTCGCTGCCGGCCAGCTCCGCCAGGACCCGCAACCACTCCTGCGGGCCTGCCCCCACCCAGGTGACCGCCGTGGCGCCCAGCGCGCGGCAGCGCTCGGCGTCGGCCTCCTCGGCGACGAGCACGGTGCGGACCCCGCTGCCGGCCAGCTGCCGCAGCACCGGCCGGTCCAGGCCCGGCAGCTCGGCCGAGAGCACCCCGAGGGAGGCCAGGCCTGCCAGCCCGGCGGCGAGGACCTCGGGCACGTCGGCGCAGCGGCGCACCACCTGCAGGCCCGTCCCGGGCCCGTCGACCAGCGAGACGAGCTCGGCCTCCTCCGGCCCCGTGAGGGCGAGCAGCACCCCGCTCGTCATGCGCCCGGCACCGGGAGGACGACGATCTGCCCCTCCCCGCTCAGCGCACCGAGGACGGCGGGCAGCTCGGCTCGCGGGACGAGCACCTGGACGGCGGAGCCGCCCGCCCCGGCGAAGATCGTGTCGGCCTCGAGCAGGTCGGAGACGACGAGCCGCTCGGCCAGCAGCTCCGGCGTCGGCGGCTCCACCTCGGCCTGGACGCCGGGCGCGGCCGGCGCGGTGAGCCACAGGTCCACGGCCGCGCCCTTGACGACGTCGCTCGGCGTGGCGCCGGGCAGCGCGACGACGACCGGACGCAGGTCCACCTCCTCCGCGCTCCCCACGGCCGCCGCCGGCACGAGCTCCCCCTCGCCCACGACCCGGGTGACGACCGCGTCCTCGGGCAGCTCGTCGCCGGCGGCGAGGTAGGTCCCGGTGAGGCCGTCGGGGCGGACGGCGTGGGGCCGCAGCTGCGCGTCGGCGAGCCGGTCGCCGGGCGTCAGGGCCTCGACGGCGAGCAGGACCTCGGTCGTCCGGTCGGCCTGCGCGACCGTCCAGCTGCCCAGGGCCACGGAGGCAGCCACGAGCAGCACCCCGACGCCCAGGCGCGGGTCACGCCAGCTGGGCCGCCTCAGCCGCTGTGCCGAGTCGTCGTCGCTCATCGCACTCCCCTCCGCGTGCTTGGGCCTATCGTGCCTGCTCCGGACCCGCCGCGGGGGCGTTCTCCACAGCGCTGTTGGACGGCCGCGCTGTGCACAGGTGCGCCGCGGCACGCCGCCACGGTGAGAGACTGTGGCCTATGGCGCGCTTCCTCACCCTCGCGGACGTCGCGGAGGAGCTGTCTGTCTCCGTGGCGCAGGCCCGCTCGCTCGTGCGCTCGGGCGACCTGCCCGCCATCCAGGTCGGTGGCCGGGGGGTGTGGCGCGTGGAGGCCGTGGTCCTCGAGGAGTACATCCAGCGCCAGTACGCCCGGACGCGCTCCGCGCTCGCCCGCGGTGAGGACCTGCCCGACTGACCCTCAGGCGGTCTGCACCGTCAGCACGTGCGCGAGCGCGACGGCGACGACGCCGCCCGGCTCGCCCTCGACGTCGACGTGGTCCGCCGCGACCCGGGTGATGCGCCCCCGGAAGTCCCCCGCCGTCGTCCGCACGACGACGGCGCTCTGCTCCCGCGCCAGCGCTCGCAGCACGTGCGTCAGCCGCAGCCGCCGTTCGACGACGGGCGCCTCGGGAGCGGCCGCCCCCAGCGACCTAGCCGCCGCGACGGCGGCGGTCGGCACGAGGACCCGCCGGCCGGCGTCCGCGACGAGGAGCCACTGGACCGCCGCGTCGACGACCGTGCCGTGCACGTCGCTGCCGTCGCTCAGGCGCAGGGCCACGGCCTGGCCGTGGCGGGCGCGGAGCCGGTCGGCCAGGGACACCTGCGCCTGCTCCGCCTCGGCGAGGTCGACGACCTCCTCGTCCTCGGCCACCCGCGCCGCCTGGAGGAACTGGCGCTCGAGGTCGTCGAAGAGGGCTTCCCACCGCATCGGCCCACGGTAGTGCCCGTCCACACCCCGCCGCCTCCCCCTGGACAGGACGCCTGTCGAGGCGTACACATGTGACCCTAGCCACACCAAAGCACATCAAACGCCATCGTCCGACACCATACGGGGGCAAGGGATGCTTCGGACCGCCGCGCTCGCCGCACTCACCACGCTCGTCACAGTGCTGCTCGGCGGCTGGGCGGGCGAGCTCGCCGCCCGGGGCGTCGTCCGCGTCGACGACGCCGTCGCAATCGCGGCCGCGGCGGGTGGCACGCTCGTCGCGGCCTGGTACGCGCTGACCGCCACCGCCCTCCTGCTCGCCCACGTGGCGGAGCTCGGGCGGCGCGCCCCGCGCCTGGCCCGCGGGCTCCGCGCCGCGGTCGGGACGGCGGGGGCACCCGTCCTGCGCCGGGCCGCGGTCGTCGGCATGGGGGCGGGCCTCGCCCTCGCGGCGCTGCCGGCGAGCGCCGGGACCACTGCGGACGACGCCGTCCCGCACGACCTGCGGCCCGGGATCGGCTCGCTCGCCTCGCCCGAGCCCTCGGCAGACGGCGAGGAGACGGCCGGCGAACCGACTCCGGAGCCGTCCCCGGTGGCGGCCGACCAGCCGCCCGCGGAGACGCCGCCCACGCAGCCACCCCCGCCGCCCGACACCCCGGCGCGGGCGCAGCCCACGCCCGCGGCACCGGACGCGACGGTACCCGCACCGTCCCCGGCGGGCAGTGCGGCGGCGGTCGGCAGCGCCCGTCAGGAGGCGCCGGTGGCCGCGCCCG
The DNA here is from genome assembly GCF_047302425.1 of Georgenia phoenicis. Classification (NCBI taxonomy): domain Bacteria; kingdom Bacillati; phylum Actinomycetota; class Actinomycetes; order Allobogoriellales; family Allobogoriellaceae; genus Georgenia; species Georgenia phoenicis. Next base: position 3,197,499 of record NZ_CP154855.1, read on the forward strand.
TCGGCACCGCACGCGGAGCACCCGCCGCACCCACCCCGAGCCGAGCGGCGCACGTCGTGCGGCCCGGCGACTCGCTCTGGTCGATCGCCCGGGCCCGGCTCGGGCCGGAAGTCACAGACGCGCAGGTCGCGGCCGAGTGGCCGCGCTGGTACGCGACGAACCGCGCCGTCATCGGCGCGGACCCCCACCTCATCCACCCGGGCCAGACCCTGCAGGCCCCCGAACCGAAGGAGCAGCGATGACCACGCTCGCCCCACCCCTCGCCGCACCGCCGCGGCCCGCCACGCCGAGCCTGGAGGAGGCCCGCACCTGGGACCGGGTGCGCTTCAGCGCCGAGACCCCGGCCGAGGCGGCCGACCCGCCACCGGCGGGCGAGGACCTCAGCGGGCTGCCGCCCGTGGGCCCGTGGGCGGGCACGCTCGTGCGCGCCGCGGTCGAGGTCCTCACCGGCAGCCGGCCCACCGCCCAGCTCGCGCGCTGGCTCAGTGCCGAGCTCTACGAGTCGCTGGCCCGGCGGGCCGGGCTCGCGGTGCGGATCCTCGGCCGGCCGAACCCCGCGCTGTGCGCGCGAGTCCGGAGGGTGCGCTGCACGGAGGTGCGCCCGGGCGTCCACGAGGCCGCCGTCGTCGTCCACGACGGCGTGCGCATCCGGGCGGCCGCGGTGCGTGTCGAGTGCCACCGCGGCCGCTGGCGGGCTACCGCCCTGGAGATCGGCTGAGCGCCTACCGGCCGAGCAGGTCGGCGAAGTCGGGGACGGCATCGAACTCGTCAGCGGCGGCCGCGCGCGCCGGGCGGGCGGCTACCTTGTCCGCGAGCTCCCGGCCGGCCCGCCGGATGCGCTCGGGCAGCGGGTTCATGTCGTCCCCCTGCCCCGCCCAGTCGTCGGTGGCCGCGAAGACGGCGGTCCCGACGACGTCGGCGTGGAGGTAGGAGAACAGCGGCCGCATGGCGTACTCGGTGGCGAGCGAGTGGCGGGGCGTGCCGCCGGTGGCGCCGAGGAGCACCGGCACCTCGCGCAGGGCGTCCTTGTCGATGACATCGACGAAGGACTTGAACAGCCCGGAGTAGCTCGTCATGAAGATCGGCGTCACGGCGATGACGCCGTCGGCGCCGGTGACCGACTCGAGGGCGGTGCGCAGCTCTCCGGTGGGGAAGCCGGTGAGCATGGCGTCGGTGATGCCGTGGGCGAGGTCGCGCAGCTCGACGGCCGTGACCTCGGCGGTCACGCCCTGCTCGGCGAGCGCCTCGGTGGTGGCCTGGGCGAGCCGGTCGGCCAGCATCCGGGTGGAGGAGGGCTGGCTCAGCCCGGCGGAGACGACGGCGATGGTGCGGCTGGTCATGTCTGTTCTCTCCTGTCGGTTCACAGTCCGAAGGCGGCACCGCGCGTGGCGGTCGCGGCGGCCTCGTCCTCGGCGCGGCGGCCGGTCCAGCGGTCCTCGCCGGCGACGTGGCCGTCGCCGGCCTTGCCCTCGGCGCGGGCCGCGGCGACACGCTCGGCGTGGCTGGGCGGGTCGGAGGGCACGTGGGCCGGGCGCTTGGACTCGTTGATCTCCCGCAGCGCCGGGACGATGTCCTCGGCGAGGATGTCGATCTGCTCGAGGACGGTCTTGAGCGGCAGGCCGGCGTGGTCGATGAGGAAGAGCTGGCGCTGGTAGTCGCCCACGTGCTCACGCATCGTGGCGTACCGGTCGATGACCTGCTGCGGGGACCCGACGGTCAGCGGGGTCTCGCGGGTGAAGTCCTCCATCGAGGGGCCGTGCCCGTAGACGGGCGCGTTGTCGAAGTAGGGGCGGAACTCGTTCCACGCGTCCTGGGAGTTCTTCCGGGCGAAGAACTGACCACCGAGGCCGACGATCGCCTGGTCGGCGCGGCCGTGGCCGTAGTGCTCGTAGCGCTGGCGGTAGTACTGGACCATCCGGGAGGTGTGCTCGAGGGGCCAGAAGATGTTGTTGTGGAGGAAGCCGTCGCCGTAGTACGCGGCCTGCTCGGCGATCTCGGGGGTGCGGATCGAGCCGTGCCAGACGAAGGGCGGCACGCCGTCGAGCGGGCGGGGGGTGGCGGTGAAGCCCTGGAGCGGGGTGCGGAACTTGCCCTGCCAGTCCACGACCTCCTCCTCCCACAGGCGGCGGAGCAGCGCGTAGTTCTCCACGGCGAGGTTGACGCCCTGGCGGATGTCCTTGCCGAACCACGGGTAGACCGGCCCGGTGTTGCCGCGGCCCATCATGAGGTCCATGCGGCCCTCGCTGATGACCTGGAGCATCGCGTAGTCCTCGGCGATCTTCACCGGGTCGTTCGTCGTGATGAGCGTCGTCGCCGTGGACAGGACGATGTTCTTCGTCCGGCCGGCGAGGTAGCCGAGCATCGTCGTCGGCGAGGAGGCGACGAAGGGCGGGTTGTGGTGCTCACCGGTGGCGAAGACGTCGAGCCCGGCCTGGTCGGCGTGCTCGGCGATGGTGAGGATGGCCCGCACCCGCTCGGTGTCGTCGGGCGTGCACCCCGTCGTCGGGTCGGTGGTGACGTCACTGACCGTGAAGATTCCGAACTGCATGGTGCCAGCCCCTCAGACTCGATGCGTATGCATGTACACCCCGTCCAACCGGGTCCGTCGCGGATCTATTCCGGCCGCGCCGAGGGCCACGTCACACGCCGACGCCCCGCGCTGCGGGTGCAGTGCGGGGCGTCGGCAGTGGCTGCTCAGCGCTTCTTGGCGGCCTTGGCGGCGCGGCGGCGTGCCTCGCGGTTGCCGCCGCCGGCGGCGGCCTGGGCGGCCCCGGCCTGCCCGCTCCCGGCGGCCGCGCCCTTGCCCTCGGTGCGCACGGTGGGGCGGGTGTCGCCGTCGGCGGAGGGGGCGGTGTAGGTGAGCGCGGAGGGGCGCTGCGGCTCCTCCAGGCCCACGATCTGCGGGCCGTCGCCGGCCGGTGCCGCAGCGGCGCGGTTCGCCGTCACCGACTTGGCGCCGGCGCGGCGCCCGGACTGCTTGGCACCGTCGCTCGCCGTCGCGCCCAGGCGGGCACCGGCGGCGGTCGCCGCCGCGGCCTCGGCGGTGACCCCGCCCTGGCCGTTGCCGGCGGCCTGGCCGTCGGCCTGAGCCTCGCCCGGCTGCTGGACCTTGACCTCGAGGTTGAAGAGGTAGCTGACCGACTCCTCCTTGATGGCCTCGTTCATGGCCTGGAAGAGCTGGTAGCCCTCGCGCTGGTACTCCACGAGCGGGTCGCGCTGGCCCATGGCCCGCAGCCCGATGCCCTCCTTGAGGTAGTCCATCTCGTAGAGGTGCTCGCGCCACTTGCGGTCGAGCACGGACAGGACGACCCGACGCTCGAGCTGGCGCATGACGTCGGGGGTCAGCTCCTCCTCACGGCGCTGGAAGGCGAGGTGGATGTCGGAGCGAAGCTCCTCGACGAGCATGTCGGCGCTCAGCCGGTTCTGGCCGCCGGCCTCCTCGATGACGTCCTCGGCCGTGATGGACACGGGGTAGACGCGGGCGAGCTCGGCCCACAGGGTCTCGAGGTCCCAGGTGCCGGCGTCGGGCCCCGCGGTGTACTCGCGCACGAGACCGGAGATGACGTCGTCGAGGAAGCCCTGGACCTGCTCCTGCAGGTCCTCCCCCTCGAGGACGCGGCGGCGCTCCTCGTAGACGACGGTGCGCTGGCGGGACAGGACGTCGTCGTACTTGAGGACGTTCTTGCGGATCTCGAAGTTGCGGCCCTCGACCTGCGCCTGGGCGGAGGCGATCCCGCGGGAGACCATCTTGGCCTCGAGGGGCATGTCGTCGGGGAAGGCGGAGCCGTCCATCACGCGCATGGCGAGCCCGGAGTTGAACAGCCGCATGAGGTCGTCCTCCATCGACAGGTAGAACCGGGACTCGCCCGGGTCGCCCTGTCGGCCGGAGCGGCCGCGCAGCTGGTTGTCGATGCGGCGCGACTCGTGGCGCTCGGTCCCGAGGACGTACAGGCCGCCGAGCTCGACGACCTCCTCGTGCTCCGCGGCCACCGAGCGCCGGGCCTCCTCGAGGGCCTCGGGCCACGCGGCCTCGTACTCCTCGGGGCTCTCCTCGGGGTCGAGCCCGCGCTGGCGCAGCGCGTCGATGGCGATGTGCTCGGCGTTGCCGCCGAGCATGATGTCCGTACCGCGGCCGGCCATGTTGGTGGCGACGGTGACGGCGCCCTTGCGTCCGGCCATCGCGACGATCGCGGCCTCACGGGCGTGGTTCTTCGCGTTGAGGACCTCGTGCGGGACGCCCTTGCGCTTGAGCAGCGAGGACAGCAGCTCGGACTTCTCCACGCTCGTCGTGCCGACGAGTACCGGCTGGCCCTTGGCGTGCCGCTCGACGATGTCCTCGACGATCGCCTTGTACTTGACCTGGGCGTTCTTGTAGATGAGGTCGGGCTGGTCGATGCGCTGCATGTCCCGGTTGGTCGGGATGGGCACGACGCCGATCTTGTAGGTGCTGGAGAACTCCGCCGCCTCGGTCTCGGCGGTACCGGTCATGCCGGAGAGCTTGTCGTAGAGGCGGAAGTAGTTCTGCAGGGTGATCGTGGCGAGCGTCTGGTTCTCCGCCTTGATCTGCACGCCCTCCTTGGCCTCGATGGCCTGGTGCATGCCCTCGGAGTAGCGGCGCCCGGCCAGCACGCGGCCGGTGTGCTCGTCGACGATGAGGACCTCACCGTTCTGGACGATGTAGTCCTTGTCCCGCTTGAACAGCTCCTTGGCCTTGAGGGCGTTGTTGAGGAAGCCGATGAGCGGGGTGTTGAGGGACTCGTAGAGGTTGTCGATGCCGAGGTGGTCCTCGACCTTCTCGATCCCGGACTCGAGGACGCCGACGTTGCGCTTCTTCTCGTCGACCTCGTAGTCGTCGTCCCGCTTGAGGCGCATGGCCAGGCGGGCGAACTCGGAGTACCACTTGTTCGAGTCGCCGGAGGCGGGCCCGGAGATGATGAGCGGGGTGCGCGCCTCGTCGATGAGGATCGAGTCGACCTCGTCGACGATCGCGAAGTGGTGGCCGCGCTGGACGAGCTCGGCGGTGGACCACGCCATGTTGTCGCGCAGGTAGTCGAAGCCGAACTCGTTGTTCGTGCCGTAGGTGATGTCGGCGGCGTACTGCTTGCGGCGCTCGTCGGGCTTCTGGCCGGAGAGCACGACGCCGGTGGTGAGGCCGAGGAAGCGGTACACACGGCCCATGAGCTCGGCCTGGTAGCCGGCGAGGTAGTCGTTGACCGTGACGACGTGCACGCCCTTGCCGGTCAGCGCGTTGAGGTAGGCCGGCAGCGTCGCGACGAGGGTCTTGCCCTCACCGGTCTTCATCTCGGCGATGTTGCCGAGGTGCAGCGCGGCACCACCCATGACCTGGACGTCGAAGTGCCGCTGGCCCAGGGTCCGCTTGGCGGCCTCGCGGACGGTGGCGAAGGCCTCGGGCAGGAGCTCGTCGAGGGTCTCCCCCGCGGCGAGGCGCTCCTTGAACTGGTCGGTCTCCGCGCGCAGCTCGGCGTCGGTGAGGCCGCTGACGCTCTCCTCCAGCGCATTGACCTGGTCGGCGATCGCGGTGAGCTGCTTGAGCACCCGTCCCTCGCCCATGCGCAAGATCTTGCTGAGGATCGAAGCCACGCGGTTCCACTCCCGGTTCGACAAGTCGGCGCCGTTGCTCGGCGTCGGGCGCACCGTCTGTGCGCACGCCTGCCGTCAATGGTAAGCGTCAGCGTCCGGGAGCCGAACCCCGTCCAGTTCCGCTCCGAGCGGACGGGCCAGGTCGCCGCGCGCGTCGTCGTCGACGACGACGGCGCCCGCGCCCAGCCACGTCGCCATCACGGCCAGCTCCCGGGCCAGCTCGGCGACGACGACGGCGGGTGCCGGCCACGTCGCCCCGTCACCGGGGCGGGGCTGCTCGAGGAAGGCGCTGCGGACGAGGAGGCGGCCGCCGTCGCGGTCGTGCTTGAGGTCGACCCGCGCGACGAGGTGCTCCCCGAGGAGGAAGGGCAGGACGTAGTAGCCGTGGGTGCGCAGGTGTGCCGGGGTGTAGATGCCGATGCGGTAGTGCATGCCGAAGAGCTCGAGCAGGCGCCGGCGCTCGAAGACGAGCGGGTCGAAGGGGGCGAGCAGGGCGCGGGCCGCGGTACGGCGCGGCACGCGGGTGGCGGCGTGCATCCACGCCGGGCGGTCCCAGCCGGTGACGGTGACGGGGAGCAGCTCGCCGGCGTCGACGAGCTCGTCGACGGCGCCGCGGATCACCCGCTGGCCGAGGCGGAAGTAGTCGGCGAGGCAGCGCAGGGTGCCCACACCGTGGGCGCGGGCGGCGATGCGGACGAGCTCGCGTACGGCGTCCTCGACGGCGGGCGCCGGCCGGTCGCGGACGTGGGCGGGCAGCACCCGCTCGGTGAGGTCGTAGACGCGCTCGAACTGGGCGTTGCGCCGCGCCGCGGTGATCTCCCCGGCGTCGAAGAGGGCCTCGAGGGCGGTCTTGGACGCGCTCCACCGCCAGCCCCACCCCTCGCCGCGCTCGGCGTACCGCGCGTCGACGAGCGCCTCGACCTCCCGTGAGGTGATCGGCCCACGCTCGGCGACGACGTCGCGCACGAGCCGCAGCAGCCCCGGGTGCTTCCGCTCGATGACGGCGGGGTCCATGCCTGCCCAGCGCCGGCGCGTGCCGGCGACGAGCGGGTAGGTCTCGACCGGCAGGTAGGAGGCCTCGTGCGCCCACGCCTCGACCATGCGGCGCGGGGCGCGGCCCGAGGCGCGGTCCACGAGCGCGGTGTCGTAGGGCCCGAGCCGGGCGAGGAGCGGCAGGAGATGCGCGCGGGCGAGGACGTTGACGGAGTCGATCTGGAGCAGCCCGATGCGCTCGAGGGTGCCGGTGAGGTGGCGCATCGTCACCGTCGTCGGCCGTGGGCGGTCCAGGCCCTGGGCGGCGATCGCGACCCTGCGGGCCTGGGCGAGACTGATGGTGCGCGTCACGCCGGTGACGCTACCGAAACACGGCGGCGGGCCGCAGCGTCTGCCGCGACCCGCCGTCGTCGTCCGTCAGTCCTGGACCTGGTGGTTGAGCCGGATGATCCCGTAGGTCCAGCCGTGGCGGTGGTAGACCACGCAGGGCTGCTTCGTCTCCTCGTCGATGAAGAGGTAGAACGGGTGGCCGACGAGCTCCATCTCGTAGAGGGCCTGGTCGACCGTCATCGGGGCGGTGTCGTGCAGCTTCTGGCGCACGATGACGGGTGAGTCACCGAGCTGTGCCTCGACCGCGACCCCGGGCTCGGTCGGCGGGGTGGGCGCGGTCGGCGCCTCCTCCTCCACGGGCTCGGGCAGGGTGTCGGGCATGAGCGTCGGCGCCTTGGCGCCGGCGCGGCGGTGGTGGTTCTTGCGCCGGTCGCGCGAACGGCGCAGGCGCTCCATGAGCTTCGTCGTCGCCAGGTCCAGGGCCGCGTACCGGTCGTCCGCGGCGGCCTCCGCCCGGACTGTCGGTCCGCGGTCGATCACCGTGAGCTCGACGCGCTCGGCCTGGTCGGCGAGCCGCGGGTTCTGCTCCCGGGTGATCTCCACCTCGATGCGGTGCGCGCGAGGGGCGAGCTGCTCCACCTTCGAGAGCTTGTCCTCCAGGTGCGTGCGGAAGCGCTCCGCCACCTCGGTGTTACGGGCAACAACGGCGATGTCCATGGTGTCCTCCGTAGAGAGAGTGAAACCTAGTCGGTTCCTGATGCGTCCCGCCGGCTGTGGCGGGTGAGGAAGATGTCTGGCACCTCCTCTCCTCGGAGCTCGCGTGCCTCCGGCAGCTGCCGGCGGGGCGAGAGGGCGTCCATACATGAACGTTAGTCGAGGTTCGCTCCCCTGACCTGGGATGGTCGTCCCGCCTCGTGGAAACGGTTCCCCGGTGCCGCTCCCTCCCCGCCGGAAGCCGGGCCCCTCCCCCGTCGGAAGCCGGGCCCGCCCCCACCGAGAGTCGGACTCGCCCCACACTCTCGCCGACAGCCGGATTCTCCGCCCCCGCCTCAGGCGAGGGGCGCCGTCCGGCCGGGCGGCGGCGTGGCCGCCAGGACCAGGGCCCCGGCCACGCGGGTGCCGGTCAGTGCCCGCGCGCAGGCGGCGAGGGTCGAGCCGGTCGTGAGGACGTCGTCGACGAGGACGACGACGTCGCCTGGGCGCGGCGTCGCCAGCACCCGCACTCCCCCGCCCCGGTTGCGAGCGCGGGCGCGCACCCCGAGCCCGGCCTGGTGGCGTCGGCCGCCCGAGCGCCGGAGGAGGTCGGCCGAGCGCACCTCCCGCCCCGGCTCGAGGGCGCCGGAGGCTGCGATCCCGGCGGCGACGGCGTCGGCCAGGTCACCGGCGACGAGCGCCCCGCGCAGCCGTCGGCGCAACCCGGAGGGCGCCGGCACGACGACGACGTCGCCGCTTCCCGTGAGGTCCAGCTCGGGGTCCGCCGCCCACGTCTCGGCCCCGAGGCGAGCCCGCTCCAGCAGCACGCGCGCGACGTCGGCTCGGCCGGTGCGCTTCCACGCGAGGACCAGGCCGCGGACCGGGCCCGCGTAGTCGGCCAGCGACCACACCGGCAGCAGCGAGCCGGCGTCGCCGAGGAGGCTGAGCGCGGGAGCGTCCCGGTCGCTGCGCACGGGGGTGAGGGACACGAGCTCGCGGCAGGCCGGGCACACCGCGACGTCCCACGCAGCGCAGCCGGCACAGTCGGCGGGCAGCACGAGGGCGAGCCCCTCGGTGAGTACCCGGGCGGTACGGGGCGTGCGGATCGGCGGGGTCGCTGGCACCGGACCAGCGTCGCCGGCACGGCGGCCTGAACGCTGGCCGGGCCGGGCGGCCGGTGCGGACCCCGCCCGGGAGGGTCAGCTGGGGAGCAGCGCCATGCGCGTGATCTGCGCACACCGCCGCCCGAGGGCGGTCTGATCGGCACGTGTCCCAGCGTGTCGTGAGCGTGTCTCGGACTTGTACGCAGATCACGATCAGCCCGGGAGGCACGCCGCCAGGGCGGGGGGTGGTCAGCCGGGGTAGGCGGGGTCGCGGACGTCGCTGGCGGCCAGGGTCCAGCCCAGGCCGTTGCGCTCGTACAGGTCACCCGCCTCGGTGCCGACGACGATCGTGCGGTCGCCGGTGGCGGCGGAGAGCCGGGTGGCGTCCTCGACGGGCGGCAGGTCAGTGGTCGGCCCGCCGATCGTCACGAGGTGGACCGCCACGGCCGGCTCGCCGCCACTGGTCCCGAGCACGCCGATCGTCTGCTCGTCTACCCAGGTGGCCGTGAGCGCACTGGTGAGGGACTCCCCCAGGCGCACCGGGTCGCCGAGCGCGAGTGGCTGGGAGTCGGCGTCCCGCAGCACGGCGGCGACCTCGACCTGCTCGACCTCCGCGTCCCGCCACACGACGACGGCGCGGGTGCCGTCGCGCGAGATGCGGACCGAGAGCACCTCGGCGCCGTCGAGCCAGCTCGCGTCCACCTCTGCGGCCGTGCCGTTGGGCAGGACCGCGCGCAGCACCCCGTCGCTCGCCCGGGGCGAGGTCCACACCCAGCCGTGGCGGTCGACCGACGGGGGCAGGAGGTCACGCCCGGTCAGCAGCACCGCGCCGGGGTCGTCGTCGGTGGGGAGGGAGACGAGCCGGTCGGTGCCGTCGAGCACCACCGCCCGCCCCGGTGCTCCCTCGTAGGGCAGCGCGGGTGCGCGCGGGGTCGAAACGAGGGTCGACTCGGGCAGCGGAACCAGCTCGGATCCCGTGAAGCGCTGCACCTGGCCGTCGGCGACGACGACGGGGTTGCCCGTCACGTAGGGGTTGCGCAGCAGCTCGGGCGTCTCCGCGTCGACGGGCAGCGGGCTGCCGCCCACGCGCACGTCGACCGACTGGATCGCGGGAACGGTGCGCAGCGACTCCTGGAGCTGGGCCACCATGAGGGCCCGCTGGGCCGGCTCGAGCGCCAGCGGCTCGGCGGTGAGGTCGACGGTTGCGACGCCGTCGCTCACCGTCACGCTGTCCTCTCCCAGACGGGTGCCGGTGGGCACGGCGGTGGTGACCCCGCCGGCCAGCCACGGCGAGGGCCCCTCGAGCAGGTGCCGCACGATGAGGGAGGCGGCGCTGCGGTCGGGGTACCACCGGGCCTCGGGGACGAGCGCCTCGCCGTCCGGGCTCGGGAAGTAGAGCTTGTACTGGTTGTATTGCGCCTCGAAGACCACCGGGGACAGGAGGATGCCGTCGTCGAGGTCGACGATGCGCCACTGCCCGTCCGGCATGCGCGCGAGCGTGAAGTCCGCCTCGATGACCGTGTCGGGGGTCGCCTCCGTGTAGCGGCCGTGCTCGTCGACGCTGGCGGCGGCCACCGCGCTGGCGCGCACGGCGCCGTCGGGCGCCTGCGTGTAGGTGATGTCGCGGGCGGTGTAGACGCGCACCTGGGAGCGGGGGTTCCACGTCTCCGCGGCCGGCCCGGCGAGGTACTCCCGGGCGACGGCGAACTCGTCGTTACCGCCGGCGGCGACCGCCCGGAGGAAGCCCTGGACGATCTGGTTGGCGGTGGCGTCGGGGGTGGGGCCGTAGGCGAGCAGCGCGACGGGGCTGCCCGCGGGCACGACCGTGTCGACGGCCGTCACGGGTCCGGAGTCGGGCAGGCTGACGCAGCCGACGAGGGCGAGGGCGGCAGCGAGGGCCGCCGTGAGGCGGGCGGCGGTGCGGCGGCGCAAAGTCATCGGCCCCCCTGGCTGAGGTCGGGGACGGAGGCGGGTCCGGTGTCGTCGGCGACGGGCTCCTCCGGTGCGGAGTGCAGCGGCAGCGGGGAGGAGGAGATGACGAGCCCGGCCCGGCGCGGGAGGGTGAGGCGGAAGGCGGCGCCCTCGTCGGGGCGGCCCCACGCCTCGAGGGTGCCGCCGTGCAGGCGCGCGTCCTCCAGGGAGATCGACAGGCCCAGGCCGGTGCCGCCCGTGGTCCGGGCGCGGGCGGGGTCGGCGCGCCAGAAGCGGTCGAAGACGTGGCTGGCGGCCTCGGGCGTCATGCCCGTGCCGTGGTCGCGGACGACGACGGCGACGGCGACGTCGTTGGCCCCCACCGTGATGTCGATCGGCCGTCCCTCCCCGTGCTCGATCGCGTTGACGAGGAGGTTGCGCACGATGCGGTCCACGCGCCGCGGGTCCATGTCGGCGGTGCAGGGCCGGCCGGGGCCGGTGACGGTGATCCGTGAGCCGGTGCGCTCGGCGAGCGGGGCGGCCAGCTCGACGGCGTGGGCGACGACGTCCTGCAGGTCGCGCTCCTCGACGTCGAGGAGCGCGGCGCCGGCGTCGAAGCGGCTGATCTCGAGGAGGTCGGCGAGCATCTGCTCGAAGCGGTCGAGCTGGGTCTGGAGCAGCTCGGCGGACCGGCGCACGGCCGGCTCGAACTCGTCGCGGCTGGCGTGGAGCACCTCGCTGGCCATCCGGATGGTCGTCAGCGGGGTGCGGAGCTCGTGCGAGACGTCGGAGACGAAGCGCTGCTGGAGGCGGGAGAGCTCGGCCATCCGCTCGATCTGGTCCTGCAGGCTCTCGGCCATCTCGTTGAAGGTGCGGCCGAGGGTGGCGAGCTCGTCGTGCCCCTGGACCTCGAGCCGCTCGTCGAGCAGCCCGTCGGCGAGGCGCTCGGCCGTCCGCGCTGCCTGCCGCACCGGACCCAGGACCCGCTGGGCGATGAAGCCGGTCATCGCGGCGAGGAAGATGAGGAGCACGACGGCACCGGCGCTGAGCACCTGGATGACGAGCGTGAGGGTGTCCTCCTCCGGGGCGAGGGTGTAGACGGTGTAGAGCTCGTGGGTCCCGACGACCGGCAGGTTCACGTCCGAGCCGACGATGATCCCCGGGCCACCACCCGCGCTCGACGGCAGCGAGATCGACTGCCAGTGCTGCCCGCCCTCCGCGACCGCGGCCCGCATCTCCTCGGTGAGGACGGCGCCGTCGAGGAGCCGCTCGGGCAGGACGACCTCGTTGATGAGGACCTGGGCGGACTCGTCCGGGCTGCGCAGCAGCATGCTGCCGACCACCCCGCTGCCCCCCGCCCGGCTGCCGGCCACGATGTCGGCGGCGAGCTGCTGCACCTGCGGGCCGGTGTTGGCGATCGCGGCGTCGGAGGACTGCTGCGCCGAACGGGTGCGGGCCGCCGCGTCGGCGAGGATCTCGTCGCGGCGGGTCTCGAAGAGCCCGTCGCGGATCGTCACGCTGACGACCGCCCCGAGGAGGATGAGCGCGGCGACCCCGACGAGCACCGTCGTCGTCGAGACGCGCAGCCGCAGGGAGGAGCGCCAGCGGTCGACGGCGCGACCGGCCCACCCGCGCGGGCCGGTCTCCTCCTGCGGCTCCTGGCTCACCGCTGCGGGCTGCCTGCCCGGTACCCGACGCCGCGGACGGTGACGACGACCTCGGGGTTCTCCGGGTCCTTCTCGATCTTCGCGCGCAGCCGCTGCACGTGGACGTTGACGAGGCGGGTGTCCGCGGCGTGCCGGTAGCCCCAGACCTGCTCGAGCAGGACCTCGCGGCTGAAGACCTGCCAGGGCTTGCGGGCCAGGGCGAGCAGCAGGTCGAACTCCAGCGGCGTGAGCGCGATGGGCTCGCCGTTGCGGGTCACCTGGTGGCCGGCGACGTCGATGGACAGGTCCCCGATGGTCAGGCGCTCGGTCTGCGGGCCGGTCGTGCGGCGCAGGCGGGTCTTGACCCGGGCGACGAGCTCCTTGGGCTTGAAGGGCTTGGGGATGTAGTCGTCCGCGCCCGCCTCGAGCCCGGCGACGACGTCGATCGTGTCGGACTTCGCGGTGAGCATGACGACGGGGACGCCGGACTCGGCGCGGATGAGGCGGCACACCTCGATACCGTCGATGCCCGGGAGCATGAGGTCGAGAAGCACGAGGTCGGGCTCCTCGGCACGGAACATCTCCAGCGCCTGGGACCCGTCCGCGCACATGACGGTGTCGAAGCCCTCGCCGTGGAGCACGATGCCGATCATCTCGGCGAGCGCGGTGTCGTCGTCGACCACGAGAATTCGAGCGTTCATGCCCACTATCGTCGCACCCACCGCGGCGAATCCGGTGAGCCCCCCGGCCATGTCGTGCACCACCGCCCCGAGCCGGTCCCCGTCCGTGGCACGATGACCGCTGAGAACCGGGGAGGGACCGATGAGCCAGCAACCAGGCCAGCAGGAGCCGGCGCCCCAGTACGGGCAGTATGGCCAGTACGGGCAGCAGGCGCCGCCGCCGGGTCCACCCGTCCCCCCGCCCGGGCAGTACGGCCCCCCGCCGGGGCAGTACGGGCAGTACGGGCAGGCACCCGGCGGCTACTACGGCCCCGGCTTCACCCCGGTCCCGACGGCGGTGCAGCCCGGGATCATCCCGCTGCGCCCGCTCACGCTCGGGGAGATCTACGACGGCGCCTTCCGCGCCATCCGCAGCAACCCCCTGGTGATGTTCGGGCTGGCGATCATCGTCATCGGTGTCGGGTCGGTCGTCCAGATCGCCCTGACGGTGCCGCTCCTGGGCCGGGTCGAGCGTGCCGCGCAGTCCGGGGTCGCCGAGTTCGACGCCCTCTTCGGCGTCGGCAGCGTCGCGGGACTCCTCCTCAGCTCCGCCGCCGTCAGCCTCGCCACCCTCGTCCTCGAGGGCCTGGCGATCATCTCGGTCAGCGAGTCGGTCCTCGGCCGCAAGATCACCCTCGGCGAGGTGTGGCAGCGCGCCCGGGGGCGGCTGTGGCGCCTCGTCGTGCTGTCCCTCCTCCTCGGCGTGGCGGGGATCGTCGGCGCGGTCGGGGCGATCGCGCTCACGGTCGCCGTCGCCGTCGGTCTCGCGGAGGTGACGGGCGACGGCGTCCTCACCGCGCTCGTCGTCGTCCCGCTGATGTTCCTCCTCCTCGTCGGCATCATCGGCTTCTTCGGCGTACGCCTCATGCTGGCCACCTGCGCGATCATGCTCGAGGGCACCGGGGTCCTCGCCTCGATCGCACGCTCGTGGCGCCTCACCCGCGGGAACTTCTGGCGCCTGTTCGGGATCATGGCGCTCACCGTCGTCCTCGTGACGATCCTCATCAGCATCCTCTCGGTGCCCTTCACGATGGTCGGCAGCGTCTTCACGACGGTGCAGGGCGACGTCCTGCTCCCGCTCGTCATCTCCTCGATCGGTCAGCTCGTCGGCTCGGCCATCTCCATCCCCGTCATGGCCGCCGTCCTGGCGCTGCTCTACATCGACGTGCGGATGCGCAAGGAGGGCCTGGACGTCGAGCTCGCCCGCGCGGCACAGGGCGGGTGACCGTGAGGTTGGGCGTGCCGGTCGAGCCGGACGCGGAGGAGGCGCGCCGCTGGGCGGAGGAGGAGCTCTCCCGCAGCGCGTACGACACCGAGCCGAACCTGCTCGAGCGCGCCTGGGCCTGGTTCGTCGAGCAGCTCCAGCGGCTCGTCGAGCTCGAGGTCTCCGCCCCGCCCAACGTCGTGCCCGTCATCGTCGTCGTCGGGGCGGTCGTGCTCCTCGCCGTCGCGCTCTACCTCGCCGGCCCCGTCCGCGCCCGCTGGCGTGGCGGGCCGAGCCGCTCGCACGCCGTCTTCGACGACGCGGACGCGACGAGCGCCGACCTCACGGCCTCCGCCGACGCCGCCGCCCGCCGTGGCGACTGGCCGACGGCGGTCCTCATGCGCTTCCGGGCCGTCATCCGGTCCCTCGACGAGCGCGCGGTCCTCGACGACCGCCCCGGCCTCACCGCCCACGAGGCGAGCACCGCCGCCGCCCGGCAGCTGCCCGACTGCGCGGCCGGCCTCACCTGGGCCGGGAACCTCTTCGACGACGTCTGCTACGGCTCGGCCACCCCCGGTGAGGCCGAGGACGCGCGGCTGCGCGAGCTCGCCACCGCCGTCGCCCGCAGCCGCCCGGTGAGCCCGGCGGCCGTGGGTGCGACGTGGGCGGCGGTGCGATGAGCACCGAGCTCGCCACCGCGCCGCCGCGGCGCAGCCGCCGTCAGGTCCTCTTCCTCCTCGCCTGCGCACTCGTCGCGGTCGCCGCTGTCGTGGCGATCGTCGTCGGGCGGGAGTCGACGTCCGCGGTGCCGCTCGCCCCCGACAACCCGCAGCCCGGCGGTGCACAGGCCGCCGCGACGATCCTGCGCGAGCAGGGCGTGCAGATCAGCACCGTCTCGACGACCGACGACGCCGTCCGCGTCGCCCGGCCCGGCACCACCCTGCTCGTCACGGCCACGGGCCGGCTCGACGACGACCAGCTCGCCGCCGTGCGCGACACCGGCGCCGACCTCGTCCTCGGCCAGCTCACCTTCCTGCCCGACCTCGAGCCGCTGAGCGACCAGGTCGAGCCCTCCCCCGTCGGCAGCGACGAGCCGCTCGCCGCGAGCTGCGCTGACCCGCACGCGCGGGCCGCCGGGGAGCTGTCCCGCAGCACCGGTGGCGTCGTGCCGCTGAGCGACGACGTCGAGCTGTGCTTCCCCACCGCCGAGGGCGCCGGCGCGCTGGCCACCTGGGAGCAGGACGGCCGCCAGATCGCCGCCCTCGCCGACCCCACGCTCATGAGCAACGCGGACCTTGCCGACGCCGGCAACGCCGCCCTCGTCCTGCGCCTGCTCGGTGCCAACGACGAGCTCGTCTGGTACCTGCCGACCATCGGCGACACCGTGGGCGCCGACGACGGCGGGCAGGGTTCCGGCTCGGCCGCGGACCTCGTCCCGCCCACCGCCCGGGCGCTGGGCCTGCAGCTGCTCGTCGTCGCCGTCGTCGTCGTCCTGTGGGGCGCGCGGCGGCTGGGGCGCGTGGTGACTGAGCCGATGCCCGTCGTCGTCCGCTCCGCGGAGACGACTCTGGGACGCGGGCGGCTGTACCGCCGCGCCCGCGACCACGCCCACGCCGCCGCCGGCCTGCGCGCCGGCTGCGCCAGCAGGGTCGCCGCCCGCCTCGGCGTGCCGGCCTCCGCGCGTGCCGAGGTCCTCGTCGCCGCCGTCGCCCGCGCCACCGGGCGCGAGGAGGCCGCCGTCGGCGCACTCCTGTACGGCCCACCCCCGACGTCCGACGCCGGGCTCACCCGACTCACCCACGAGCTCGACACCCTGGAAAGCGAGGTCCACCCGTCGTGAGCACCCCTGACCCCCAGCCCCTGCCGCCGCCCACGCAGGCGCCCGTCCCGCCGCCGGCCCCCGCCCCGGCGCCCGACTCGCCGCGGGCGCGCCTGGCCGCGCTGCGGCAGGAGGTGGCCAAGGCGGTCGTCGGCCAGGAGGCCGCGGTGACCGGCCTCGTCATCGGCCTGCTGTGCCGCGGGCACGTCCTGCTCGAGGGGGTGCCGGGCGTAGCGAAGACCCTCCTCGTGCGCACGCTCGCCGCGAGCCTCGACATGGGGACCACCCGGGTGCAGTTCACCCCGGACCTCATGCCCGGTGACGTCACCGGCTCCCTCGTCTACGACTCGCGCACCGCGGAGTTCTCCTTCCGGGAGGGGCCGGTCTTCACCAACCTCCTGCTCGCCGACGAGATCAACCGCACGCCCCCGAAGACGCAGGCTTCGCTGCTCGAGGCGATGGAGGAGCGGCAGGTGTCGGTCGACGGCCAGCCGCGGCCGCTGCCCGACCCGTTCATGGTCATCGCCACCCAGAACCCGGTCGAGTACGAGGGCACCTACCCGCTGCCCGAGGCCCAGCTCGACCGCTTCCTCCTCAAGCTCCTCGTCCCGCTGCCTGAGCGCAACGACGAGATCGAGGTGCTCAACCGGCACGCGCACGCCTTCGACCCGCGCGACCTCGCCGGGGCCGGGGTGCGGCCGGTCGCCGGGCCGGCGGACCTCGCGGCCGCCCGCGAGGAGGTCGCCCGCGTCCAGGTCGCTCCCGAGGTGCTCGGCTACGTCGTCGACATCTGCCGCGCCACGCGCACCTCGCCGTCGCTGTCCCTCGGCGTCTCCCCGCGCGGGGCGACGGCGCTGCTCGCCACCGCGCGCGCCTGGGCCTGGCTCACCGGCCGCGACTACGTCACCCCCGACGACGTCAAGGCCCTCGCCCACGCCACCCTGCGCCACCGCGTCCAGCTGCGCGCGGAGGCCGAGCTCGAGGGCGTGACCGCCGAGACCGTCCTCGACGGCGTGCTGCGCACCGTCCCGGTCCCCCGCTGAGCGCCGTGCGACCGTCCCGTCCCACGCCCGAGGAGGTGACATGGCGCTGACCCGGCGCGCCGTCCTCGTCGCCGTCGTCGGCGTGCTGCCGGTGCTCCTCGTGCCGCGCACGACGACGGTGCTCGCGTGGGTGCTCGTGCTCGTCCTCGGCGTGGTCGCCGACCTCGTCCTCGCCGCCTCACCGCGCGCGCTTCAGCCCGGGCGGCAGGTCCCGCACTCGGTGCGGCTGGGCGAGCCCACGACGTCGACGCTCACCGTCGTCAACACCGGCACGCGGCGCGCGCGGCTGCTCGTGCGTGACGCCTGGGTGCCCTCGGCCGGCGCAGAGCGCAACCGCCACCGGCTCACCGTGCCGGCCGGGGAGGCGCGGCGGGTGCGCACCACCCTGCGGCCCACCCGCCGCGGGGACCGGGAGGCCGACCTCGTCACGCTGCGCTGCCACGGACCGCTCGGGCTGGCCGCCCGGCAGCGCTCGCTGCCCGCCCCGGCCCGGCTGCGGGTGCTGCCCGCCTTCACCTCCCGGCGCCACCTGCCCTCCCGGCTCGCGCGGCTGCGGGAGATGGACGGGCGCGCCGCCGTCCAGGTCCGCGGGGAGGGCACCGAGTTCGACTCGCTGCGTGAGTACGTCATCGGCGACGACGTGCGCGCCATCGACTGGCGGGCCACCGCCCGCGGGGGCGACGTCGTCGTGCGCACGTGGCGTCCCGAGCGGGACCGGCGGGTGCTCGTCGTCGTCGACTCCTCGCGGCTGTCGGCGGCGCGGCTCGGTGAGGCGCCGCGGCTGGAGGCGCAGATCGAGGCGGCGCTCCTCCTCGCCGCCCTCGCCTCGCGGGCCGGGGACCGGGTGGACGTCGTCGCCGTCGACTCCGCCGTCCGGGCCAGGGTCTCGGGCGTGCAGGGGCCGCGGCTCATGTCGGCGCTGGCCGAGGGGCTGGCTCCGGTCGAGGCGTCCCTCGTCCAGATGAGCTGGCCGACCGTCACCCAGGTCGTGCGGGACACGCTCTCCCAGCGCTCTCTCGTCGTGCTCCTCACCGCGCTCGACACCGCCGCGGTGATGTCGGACCTGCTGCCCGTCGTCGGGGCGATGACGCGCGACCACCAGGTGGTCCTGGCCTCCGCCGCGGACCCGGAGGCGGAGGAGATCCGGCGCCGGCGCGGCAGCAGCGAGGAGGTCTTCGACGCGGCCGCGGCGGAGCGGGCCGCCCTTGAGCGGGCGGCCGCGGCGGCCCGGCTGCGCCGGCGGGGCGTCGAGGTCGTCGAGGCGACGCCGGACGAGCTGCCGCCCGCCCTGGCCGACACCTACCTCGCCCTCAAGGCCGCCGGCCGCCTGTAGCGCCACCGGCGCCCGGCGACGGCGTGCGGGGGCGCGGGGGCCGTCCTAGCGTGGGCCTCGTGAAGCGCCAGCTCGTCATCACGGCCGACGACCTCGGCGTGGACCCCGACATCGACGAGGTCGTCGTCGAGCTCATCCGGGACGGGCTCGTCTCGGCGACGACCCTCATCCCTGTCGCGCCCGCCGCGCAGGACGCCGTCACCCGGCTACGCACCGCGGGGCTGGACGAGCCGCGCCTCCACGTCGCCCTGTCCACCGGGCACGAGTGGGCGGGCTGGCGCCCCCTCGCCGCCGGCGTCGACTCGCTCACCGGTCCCGACGGCGCCCTCCCGGTCGAGGGTGGCGTCGCCGAGCGCCGCGCCACCGCCGTGGACGTCACCCGGGAGATGAGCGCCCAGCTCGAGTGGATGAGGGCCGCCGGCCTGCGCCCGCCCGCCCTCGACTCCCACTCCGGGACCCTCTACGGGCTGCACGGACGGTCGCTGGCGGACATCGCCGTCGACTTCTGTGCCGCCCACGGGCTGGCCTTCCGCCTGCCCCGGCGGCTCGGGCCGGTGCTCGGGCTGGCGGCGCGCGGGCTGCGTGCGGCCCACCGGGGCGCGGTGGCCCGCGCCGACGAGCTCGGGGTGCGCCTGCCGGAGGTGCTCGTCAGCGCGTGGCTGCCGGGCCGGCTGACTCTGAGCTACCCGCAGCTGCGGGCCGAGGTCCTCTCCCAGCTGCGCCGGCTGCCGCTCGGCACCTCCGAGCTCATGGTCCACCCGGCTCCGCGGGCGGCTGCGGCCCGGCTGCCGGCCGCGGACGGCCGCAAGCGGCTGTGGGAGCTGCGGCTGCTGCGCGACCCCGCCTTCCACCGGACGCTGCGGCGCGAGCGCATCGAGATCGTGCCCGCCTGGTGACTCAGCCCGCCTGGGCGAGGGTGTGGCCGGCGAGGTCCTCCTCGAGGTCCCCGGTCTCCCCCGCGCGCACGGCGCGGCGGCCGAGAACGAGGGTGTAGGCCCAGTAGCCGGCGAGGACGAGCGCACCGATGGTGATCTTGGCCCAGGTGGGCAGCGCGGACGGCGTGACGAAGCCCTCGACGACGCCGGAGACGGCGAGCACGAGCACGAGGCCCAGCGCGACGACGAACAGCGAGCGGCCCTCCTCCGCGAGCGCCCGCGAGCGGGTGCGCGGCCCCGGCGACACCCACGCCCAGAAGAGCTTGAGGCCGGCGCCGGCGGCGATGAAGATCGCGGTCAGCTCCATGAGCCCGTGGGGCAGGATGAGGCCGAAGAACACGTCGAGGTGCCCGTGGGCGGCCATGACGCCGCCCGAGGAGCCCACCCCGACCGCGTTGGCCACGAGCACGTACACCGGGAAGAACCCGGTGATACCGAGCGCGATGCACTGGGCGGCGATCCAGGCGTTGTTCGTCCACACCTGCCCGGCGAAGTCGCCGGCCGGGTAGTTGGAGTAGTAGGCCGCGAAGGCCTCCTCCGCGTACTGCTCGAGCTCGGCCGGCGAGCCCATGGCCGCGAGCGCCGCCGGGTTCGTCGCCACCCACCAGCCGCTCACCGCGCCGAGGGCGACGAAGGCGAGGCCGACCCACACCGTCCACCAGCGCACCCGGTAGAAGGCTGCGGGCAGCGAGAGGAGGAAGAAGCGGGAGACGTCCGAGAGGCGGGCCTCGTGGGCACCGGCGATCCGGCCGCGGGCCGTGGCGAGGAGGCCGGAGAGCTCGGAGACGAGCAGCGGGTCGGGCGCCGAGGTCCGCAGCGCGGACAGGTGCCCGGCCGTCGTCTGGTAGAGCGACACGAGCTCGTCGGCCTCGCCGCCCGCGAGGCGGCGCCGCGCGGACAGCGCCCGCAGGCGCTCCCACTCCGGGCGGTGCACGGCCGCGAAGGCGTCGATGTCCACGCGGGTACCCTGCCACACATGACGACGCACGCGGCGCACTCCCCCGGCCGTGCGCTGCAGGCCGCCCACCTGACCGACGACCTCATCATCACCGGCGAGGCCGTGGCGCTGGAGGTCCGCCCCGCGGCCTTCCTCCTGCGGGTGGTCAGCGGGCTCATCGACGCCGCCGCCTACGCGGTCGTGCTCGTTGCCCTCTCCTTCGGTGTCCTCTCCGCCATGGGTGAGGTCAACGAGGCCCGGGCGACGGCCGTGTCGATCGCGACGCTCGCGGCGGTGGTCGTCGTGGCGCCCACCGTCGTCGAGACGCTCACGCGCGGCCGCTCCCTGGGCAAGCTCGCCACCGGCATCCGCATCGTCCGCGACGACGGCGGACCCGTCCGACTGCGGCACGCCTTCATCCGCTCGCTCACCGGCCTCGGGGAGCTGTGGCTGACGGCGGGCTCGATCGCCGTCATGACGGCGCTCCTCAACGGCCGCGGCAAGCGGCTGGGCGACCTGCTCGCGGGCACCTACGCCGTGCGCACCCGGGGCGCGGACCGCAAGGCGCCGCCGCTCCTCATGCCGCCCGAGCTCGAGTCCTGGGCCCGCACCGCCGACATCCGGGCGATGCCCGACGGCCTGGCCCTCGCGGCGCGGCGCTTCCTCGACCGCACCGGCACCCTCGACCCGGCCTCGCGCGAACAGCTGGGGCGTCAGCTCGCCGCCCGGGTGGAGCCGCTCGTCGCCCCGCCCCCGCCGTGGGGCACCCACCCCGAGCGCTTCCTCGCGGCGGTGCTCGTGGCGCGCCGGGACCGGGAGTACGCCGTGGGCCTGCGTGCCCGGGAGACGCTCGCGAGGACCACCGCCGAGCTGCGCCGGCTGCCCTTCCAGATGCGCTGACCGGCGCCCGCCGCGCCAAGCGGTCCGCACTCATCGGCCCGGCCACCGGGTGTGCCCGAAGAGCTTCTGCCTGCGGCGCCCGTCGGCCCACGCCGGGTCCCACGGCCACTGCCCCTCGTGGTTGGACCACACGAGCTGCAGGCCCGGCACCGTCCGCCCGCCCTGCCCGTAGATCTCCTGGGCCGTGGCGAGGTGCCGCGGGTCGTTGACCCGGATCAGCCGGTAGCGGTGCGGGGACATCGAGGCCACCACGTCGCCCGCGGCGAAGCGGTGCCCCTCGCGCACGTGCTGCGCCAGCCCGTTGAGCATCCGGCACGAGTCCTCCGCCGTGGCCCCGCTGATGAGCAGCTCGGGGTGGTCGTGGAAGCGGGTGAGCCCGACCGTGTAGGCGAAGGCCAGGCTGCTGCGGCTGGGCTCGACGAACTGGACCATCCAGCCGTGGCGCTCGATGAGCTCGAGGTTGCGCGCCAGCACCTCCTCCCACGTCCACCCGTCACAGATGAGACACATCGCGACCTCCCGTCGTCGTCGGTGCTGACGACGCTAGGAAGGGGCGGTGACGGACGGCCGGGTCAGGGACGCACCCTGGGGACGGACCGCACCCGGCGCGGCGGCGTGGAGCGACGCCGCCGCGCCGACCGCGCTACTCGGTGACCTCGATGACCCCGTGGGCGCCGCGCTCGGCGTCGACCATCGCGTGGGAGACGAAGGGGTAGTGGCCGGCCTCGGGCATCTCGAGCTCGACGAAGCCTCCCTGGGCGGGCACGAGCGGCAGCACCTGCGCACCCCCGCTCGGTCCGCCGACCTCCCCCGGCCCACCGAGCCGGTAGGCCCCCTCGGTCCACACCGTGTCGAACTGCCCGCCGACGACGTGGAAGGCCGATCCGCGGCTGGGCCCGGCCGCGAGCACCCACACCCGCACCCGCTCGCCGACGCGGGCGGTGAGCGGCTCGTGGCCGTACTGGTTGGCGTAGCCGTTGAAGACGACGAGGTCGGGCCGCTCGGCCGCGATGGCCTCGGCGTCCGCCGTCCCGCCCTGCTCCCCGAGGTAGACCTCGGACTGGACGAGGACGTACTCGCGGTCGACCGGCTCCAGCTCGGGAGGGTCGATGATCACGGCGCCGAACATGCCCTGGGCGATGTGCATCGACATCGGCGCCGTGGAGCAGTGGTACATCCAGATGCCCGCGCGCTCGGCGGTGAAGCGGTAGACCAGCGACTCCCCAGGCGCGATCGTGCGCATCGGCTCGTCGGGGGCCAGCGCCCCGGCGTGGAAGTCGATGGAGTGGCCGATGGTGCCGTCGTTGACGAGCGTGACCTCGAAGACGTCGCCGACCTTCCCGCGCAGCGTGGGCCCGGGCGCGGTGCCGTTGAAGGTCCACAGCTCCTGCTCGACGCCGGGCGCCACCTCCGCGGTCACCTCACCGACCGCGAGGGTGACCTCGTGGAGCTCGCCCTCGGGCGCCGGAGGCAGCTCGGCCGGATGGGCGGTGAAGTCCTCGCCCGGGTCGGCGCGCAGGTCGAGGTGGTCGCGGGCCGGGTCGGTGGACGACGACGGCGCGTGGTCGCCGTCGTGGGTGTCGGCACCGGCCGCCTCGGGCGCGGCCCCGACGGCGACGACGTCGAGGGTCATCCCCATCTGCCGGTGCCCGGCGACCGAGCACCAGCCCTCGACGTCGCGCCCGACGACACCGAGGTCCACCTCGACGGTCTCCCCCGCCGACATGCGCCCGGACCGCGCGCCGTTGTCGAGGACGAGGTCGTGGACGTCGTCGTCGGTGTTGACGAGCTCGATGACGAGCCGGTCACCGGCGGGGACCTCGACGACGTCGGGCACGAAGCGCATGTCCTGGGCTTCCACGCGCACGGTGGTCGTGCGGCCGGTGGCGGCCACGCCGTCGTCGGCGGAGCTGCCGGTGAGGCCGGCGGCAGCCGGGTCCCCGGCCACCCCGAGGACGACCGCGAGCGCGACCGCGCCGACGCCGTACAGGGCGCCGAGGCGGCGCGGCACCGGCGGCGGCCCGGTGCTGATCGAGGCGGCGATGACGGCGCCGGAGCTCTCCCGGTCGGCCTGGCGGCGTGCCCACAGCGCGCGGGCGAGGAGGACGAGGAAGGAGGAGAGCCCCGCGAGCCCGAGGAGGGAGGTCGTCACGCGCACGAGGCTCGGCAGCGGGAGGACGAAGAGGAGCAGGCTGAGGTTGACGATGACGATGCGCGCACCGGCGGCCCGGTTCATCTCCTCGTCCACGCGGCGGACCACGCGCGGGCCGCCGCCGAGCATGACCGGCGCGAGGTAGCTCAGCGCCCCGAGGAGCACCTGGCCGGCGAAGCCGGCGGCGTAGGGGGCGGCGAGGATGCCGAGGCTCTCGCGCAGCGCCGCCCAGCCGGGGGCGGTCGCGGCGAGCACGGCGAGCGTGACCAGGCAGCCGACGAGCCAGACGACGGCCATCGCCGCGCTCAGCGTCGCGTAGCTGCGCGGCGGCTTGCCGCGGGCGATGGTGACCATCGGGCGCACGACGAGCACGACACCGGTGAGGTAGACGGCGACCGCGAGGACGACGAGCAGGCGCTGGCCGGTGGCGGCCGCGGCCCAGATGACCGCGAGGCCCGCGACGAGGACGACCATGGCGCGGCGCGCGGCCAGCGGGGCGCCGGGGACCATCTTGGTGCGCAGCATCGTCGGCCACAGGACGACGAGGGTGCCGAGGACGGTGAGCCCGACCCAGCCGAGGAGCATCGTCGTCGTGTGGGCGGTGTACAGGCGGCCCTCGACCTCGGCGGAGGGCGTCGTCCGGGCGAGCATGACCCCCAGCCACACCCCGACGGCGAGGCACAGCCCGGCGCACACGTAGAAGAGGGACAGCGCACCGAAGCGGGCCATGAGGGCCCCGCGCCGCTGGACGAGGATGACGACGACGTGGGTGATGGCGACGAGCGTGACGCCCACCCCGCCGACGACGACGAGCGGCCACCGGCCGGTCGCGACACCGACGATGACGAGGACCGCCGAGACCGTGTGCACGCCGAGGCGCAGGAAGATCAGCCCCTGCCCGCCGGGCGCAGGGCGCCCCAGGAGGGTGTCGGCGAAGTGGGCCGACCAGATGAGGATCGCCGTCGTCACCGCGCCCAGCAGGGTGAGGTGGACCATGAGGTAGTTCGCCTCGGGGATCCACCGGTGGGCGACGGCGACGACGAAGGCGGCGAGGAACCAGGCGACGACGAGCGCGTTGACCTTGACGTGCCAGGGCCGGCGGGCGATCGGCGGGCGGCTCGGTCGGCCGATGTTCATGAGGACGCTCCGGTGGTCGTGGTGCTGAGCTCGCGAGGCTGCGACGGCGGGTGCGCCGTCGTCGTCGTCCTCCGTGCCGTGAGGGCGGACCAGGCGGCGACGGCGACGAAGGTGAGGACCGCGGCGATGTTCCCGACCCCGCCGGCCTGGACGGCCCACTCGAGGTCGCGCGCGTCGCCGACGGCGAGGCGGAGGACGAGGGTGGCGTGGAGGAGGGCGGCGGGCACGAGGAACGCGCGCCGGTAGGGCAGCGGTCGGCGCAGGACGGCCCGCATGATGACCGGCGCGTGCGCCATGACCATCGAGATGACGAAGCCGAGGAAGAGGGCGTGGGCGGCGGCGTCGTAGGCCCGGCCCTCGACCTGCCCGCCGAGCGCCCACACCGCCCCGGCGACGGCGAGCCAGCCGTAGCCGGCGAGCAGGCAGAGCGCGATGAAGCGGGGCAGGCCGGTGGAGCGGACGGTGCGGCGCGCGACGTCCTTGACCGCGAGCCACAGCGCCGCGGCGAGGAGGGCGGCGCCCAGGAGGGTGAAGCCGGCGTCGGGGGCGAGGAGGGAGACGACGGCCGCGAGGACGACGGCGACGGCAACCGCCTGGGCGGCGGTGGCGTCCCGAGGGCTCAGCGCGCCGAGGCGGGCCAGCTCCAGTCGCTCGCCGAGGATCGTGAGGACGAGGAAGCCGACGAGCCACGGCACGGTCGCGGGCACGGGGACGCCGCCCAGCCACAGGGCCGCGGCCGCCACCGCCATGAGCTGGCCGAGCACCTGGACCGCGACGGCGGCCGCGGGCAGGCGGGCGTACAGCGCGCGGTAGACGAGGAGGCCGCCGACCTGGCCGGCGAGGACGAGACCGGCCCCGACGGCGTGCGGCAGCACGGAGACGGTGGCGAGGACCCCGAGGCCGTTGAGCGCCGGGGCCAGGTAGCCCCAGCCGCGGCCCAGCGCCACGGAGCGCTCGAGCCCGATGACCGTGCCGACAAAGCCGAGCACCATGAGCGGACCGTGAACCTCGGCGAGGCGGTCCCCGACGAGGACGTGCGGCAGGCCGAGGAGGGCGAGCGCTGCGTCGAGGCCGGCGAGCAGGGCGAGGCCGCCGAGGAGGAGGAAGGGCAGGCGGAAGGAGGTGCGGGTGAGGACGCCGTTACTCATCGTCGGCCGCCGGCGGGGCGATGCGCAGGAGGCAGGCGCCGGGCTCGGCGAAGGCCTCCAGGGTGACGCGCTCGGGGGCGACGCCGTCGTGGGCGAGGATCTCGCGGGCCATGCCGAGGTGGCTCGTGCACACGACGTCGGGGTGCTCGCGGGCCAGGGCGAGGACGGGGCAGCGGCGCAGGCGCTGGGTGTAGCCGCCGTCGTCCTCCGCGGTGGTGCGGCAGTCGAAGCCGGCGCGGTCGAGCATCTCGCCGAGGCGGTTCACCGAGTCCGCGAGCGCGGCGGGGTCCTCGGGGGCGGCAACTGTACTGTCGGCGGTAAGTGAGCTGTCGGCGGTAAGTGAGCTGTCGGCGACAGCGGAGCTGTTCCCGGGGCGGAGGCCGGCGGCGGCGAGGCGCTCCTCGCGGCGGGCCTCGACGAGCTGGCGGGAGCGGATGGCCCGGCCCCAGTCGCGGCCGGCGGACAGCGCGTGCTCCGTGCGCTCGCGCCGGTCCGGGATCGCCTTGGCGAGGTAGGTGATGAGGACCTCGGCGAGGACGGCGTACTCCGGGCCGGCGGGTGTGGCGGCGAGGGTCGCCCGGTAGAGGGCGGCCGGCCGACCCCGCCCGGAGGAGTGCCGCAGCGTGCGCTCGACGAGGTCGACGCGCACGAGCGCCTCGAGGTGCTCGCGGACCGTGTTGGGGTGCTGTCCCAGCTCATCGGCGAGCTCGGCGACGGTGCGGCGCCCGCCGAGGTCGATGAGGGCGTCCAGCGTCACCCGGCGGGCGGGGGACAGCTCCTCCCGCGCCAGGCCGCGGGTGGGGAGGGGCCCGAGAGCTTTATTCACGGAAACAACCGTCCTATTCGCGGCGGCGCTCTCCTTGGGACCTTGGTCCGGTCCGTGACCGCCGCCGCGCTCTGGCGTAGGGTGAGGGGCGGCAGCACTTTCCCCCATATGCGTTCACAGGAAAAGAGTTGCCACGACCCCTTCGTGATCGATGACGACTCACACCTGGAGGAACGTTGACCAAGAGAACCGCCGGCGCCCGCATCGGCGCCGCCACCTGCCTCGCGGCGGGGATGCTGCTCGCGTCCACCGTCCCCGCGGGCGCCACGTCCACGCCGGACTCGGCGAACCCGATCGACCACATCGTCAGCAACATGACGGTCGACGAGCTCATCGGCCAGATGACGTGGACCTACGTCTACGGCAACTCCGCCGACGACGCCTCGATGGCCGAGCAGAACCAGGAGCGCTACGGCGTCGACACCCCGCGGGAGGTCGTCGAGACGTTCGACCTCGGCGGCGTCCTCTACTTCGCGTGGTCCAACCCCGGCATCGTCAGCGACCCCGAGCTCACCGCCGAGCTGTCCAACGGCCTGCAGGCCGTGTCCGTGGGCGACGAGGGATCCGGCATCCCGCTCGCGACGACGATCGACCAGGAGGGCGGCATTGTCGCCCGCATGGGTGCCCCGATGACGGTGCTGCCCGGCAACATGGCCCTGGGCGCCACCTTCGACGCAGCGCTCGCCCGGGCGCAGGGCGAGATCCTTGGCTCCGAGCTCGCCGCCGTCGGCGTCAACGCGGACTTCGCGCCCGTCGTCGACGTCAACACCAACCCGGCCAACCCGGTCATCGGCGTGCGCTCGATGGGCGAGGACCCGCAGAACGTCGCCGCGCTCGGCGTCGCCCAGATCGAGGGCATGCAGTCCCAGGGCGTCGCCGCCGCGGCCAAGCACTTCCCCGGCCACGGGGACACGGAGACCGACTCCCACACGGGCCTGCCGATCGTCACCTACGACCGCGCCACCCTCGACCAGCACCTCCTGCCCTTCGAGGCGGCCATCGACGCGGGCGTCGACATGATCATGACGGCGCACGTCATCGTCGAGGAGCTCGACCCCGAGATGCCCGGCACCCTCTCCCCCGCCGTCCTCACCGGCCTGCTGCGCGAGGAGCTCGGCTTCGATGGCCTCATCACCACCGACGCCCTCGACATGGAGGCACTCAAGGAGCTGCCCGACAACCCGCTGACCGACGGCGAGATCGCCGTCCTCGCCATCCAGGCCGGCTCGGACATCCTCCTCATGTCGCCCGACGTCCCGGCGACCTTCGAGGCCGTCAACGCGGCGGTCGAGTCCGGGGACATCACCCGCGAGCGCCTGGAGGAGTCGGTCACCCGGATCCTCGAGTGGAAGGTCGAGCGCGGGGTGTGGGAGGAGGACCCGAGCGTGCCGGTGGACGAGGTCATGGACGTCGTCGGCAGCGCCGAGCACACCGCCACCGCCCAGGAGATCGCCGACCGGTCGGTCACCCTGCTGCGCAACGAGGGCGACCTGCTCCCGCTCGACGGCGACGAGTCCGTCTTCGTCACCGGGTGGGGACAGAGCGGGGTGCCGGGCCTCGCCCAGGCCTTCACGGACCGCGGCGTGGAGACCGACCACCTCTACACGGCCAACTTCCCGAGCGCCGAGCAGATCGCCCAGGCCGCGGAGGCCGCCGAGGGCCACGACGCGATCGTCCTCATGACCCACACCCCGGCGAACGCCGCCCAGACCCAGTCGCAGCGCGACCTCCTGGCGGCACTCCAGGCGACCGACGTCCCGGTGGTCCACGTGCCGGTGCGCAACCCCTACGACGTCGCCTGGGAGAACCCGGCGCCCGCGCAGCTCGTCACCTACGGCTACCAGCGCCCCTCGCTCCAGGCCGTCGCCGACGTCGTCCTCGGCAACGTCGAGCCGACCGGCAAGCTCCCCGTCAACATCCCGACCGCCGACGGCGAGGGCGTGCTCCACCCGATCGGCTTCGGTCTCGGCTACGAGGACGAGGAGCCGCAGCACCCGCAGGACCCGGACCAGGAGCACGGCTTCTTCCTCTCCAACAGCTGGCGCGGCGGGGTGGCCGACCACGCCTTCATGTACGGCCGCTTCAGCGACGAGGTCCTCATCGGCGACTGGGACGGCGACGGCCGCGACTCCATCACCGTGCGCCGGGGGAACACCTTCTTCGTCAACAACGCCCCCAGGGGCGGGACCGCCGACCGCGTCTTCGCCTACGGACGCCCCGGGGACGACGTCCTCGTCGGCGACTGGGACGGCGACGGGGAGGACACCCTGGCGGTGCGCCGCGGGGCCACCTTCCACGTGAAGAACTCCCTGAGCGGGGGCGCCGCGGACCACGTCGTCACCTACGGCCGCCCCGGGGACGACGTCCTCGTCGGTGACTGGGACGGCGACGGCGAGGACACCTTCGCCGTGCGCCGCGGGGCCACCTTCCACGTGCGCAACGCGATGGCCGGCGGCCGCGCCGACGCCACCTTCACCTACGGCCGCGCCGGCGACGAGGTGCTGGCCGGCGACTGGAACGGCGACGGCGAGGACACCTTCGGCGTCCGCCGCGGGCGCACCTTCCACATCGCCAACAGCCTGCGCGGCGGCGCCGCGGAGATCGTCATGGACTTCGGCCGCCCCGGCGACGAGGTCTACGTCGGCGACTGGGACGGCAACGGCATCGACACGATCGGCCTGCGCCGCACCCCCTGAGCCACCCGAGCGACCGAGGAGGACGTGTCCCGCCGAGCGCGGGGCACGTCCTCCTCGCGTTATACCTGTCACAGTTCAGTAACTTTTATGGAAGTGGTAAAGCCGCAGGTCAGCTCGACGATATCGACGCTCAGCGAGCGGCCTGAGAGACCCCGACGTACCCTCCGCTGCTGGCCGCGAGCACATTTCGGTGGCATGGTGGATTGCCGTTCCCCCAGTCCACCGAAGTTTGCGATGCCCGCCCCCAGGCGCGGTGATCGTGAGCGGCCACGGCGCCTCCACGCCGTGACCACACCGAGCCGCAGTGAGGTGAGCGTGAGCGCGCTACGCGCAGAGAACGTCTACAAGGTCTTCGGACGCCGGTCCCAGGAAGCCGTCCGCCGGCTCCGGGCCGGCGCGACCCGTGACGAGGTCAAGCCCATGGGCACGGCCGCTGTCATCGACGCGTCCTTCGAGGTGCAGCAGGGCGAGACCTTCGTCGTCATGGGTCTGTCGGGCTCCGGCAAGTCGACCCTCATCCGGATGCTCAACGGCCTGCTCACCCCCACGGCCGGGCGCGTCCTCATCGGTGAGCAGAGCATCACCGACGTCCCGCCGGCCGAGCTGCGCGAGATCCGCCGCACGAAGATCTCCATGGTCTTCCAGCACTTCGCGCTGCTCCCCCACCGCACCGTCCTCGACAACGTCGCCTACCCGCAGGAGATCCGCGGGATGGTCAGGTCCGAGCGTCTCGCCAAGGCCGAGGAGGCCGTGGCCCTCACCGGCCTGGCCGGCTGGGAGGACTCCCTGCCGGCGCAGCTGTCCGGCGGCATGCGTCAGCGCGTGGGCCTCGCCCGCGCCCTGGCCGCGGACACCGACATCCTCCTCATGGACGAGGCCTTCTCGGCCCTCGACCCACTGATCCGCCGCGAGATGCAGGAGCAGCTCGTCGAGCTGCAGTCGACGCTCGGCAAGACGATCGTCTTCATCACCCACGACCTCAACGAGGCGATGTTCCTCGGTGACCGCATCGCCGTCATGCGCGACGGCCGGATCGTCCAGATCGACACCGCCGAGCAGATCCTCGCCGAGCCCGCGGACGACTACGTCGCCAAGTTCATCGCCGACGTCGACCGCTCCCGCGTCATCACGGCCGGCGCGCTCATGCGGCGGCCCATCTCCGTCGTGCAGCTCGGCGGCGGACCGGGCGTGGCCCTGCGCGAGCTGCAGGCCACCCAGGGCACCGCCGCCTACGTCGTCGACCGGCGCCGTGTCCTCCACGGCACCGTCTACGACCAGGACCTGCTCGCCGCCCAGCGGCGCGGGGACCGCACCCTGGAGGGCGTCGTCCGGCCGGACACCTCGGCCGTCTCCCCCGACACCCCGCTGTCGGACATGTTCGCCCCCGCCACCGAGGCCCAGCTGCCCCTCGCGGTCACCGACGACGCCGGCCGCCTGGTCGGGGTGGTCCCGCGCGTCTCCATGCTCGAGGCGATGGTCCCGCCGACCGCCGACGACGACGGCACGGACGTCGCCGCCGACCAGGAGCCGCCGTCGGACGCGTCCGCCGTCGACGCGCCCGGTGGCAACGAGGCGACGACCGCCGTCCCCGTCCAGACCCCGCTGGAGGGTGAGGCCCGATGAACGACTTCCGCATCCCCGTCGGCGACTGGGCCGACGCGCTCGTCGACTGGCTGACGACCAACCTCTCGGCCCTCTTCGGCCTCGTCGCCGACGGGCTCCGCGCGCTCTTCGACCTCGCCGAGCTCGCCTTCCTGACCCCGCCCTTCTGGGTCGTCGTCCTCGTCCTCGCCGCCGTCGCCTTCTTCGCCAAGAGCTGGAAGCTGGCGCTGGCCACCGTCGTCGGGCTGCTGCTCATCGTCGGCATGAACCAGTGGGACAACGCGATGGCGACGATCGCGCTCGTCGTCGTCGCCTCGGTCATCGCCACCGTCATCGCGATCCCGCTGGGGATCTGGGCGGCCCGCAGCGGCACGGTCTCCGCGGCCCTGCGCCCGGTGCTCGACTTCATGCAGACGATGCCCGCCTTCGTCTACCTCCTGCCCGCCGTCATCCTCTTCCGGGTGGGCGTCGTGCCCGGCATCGTCGCGACGATCATCTTCGCAATGGCCCCGGGCGTGCGCTTCACCGAGCTCGGCATCCGGCAGGTCGACCGCGAGGTCGTCGAGGCCGGGCACGCCTTCGGTGCCACCCCGGGCCGCATCCTGCGCCAGGTGCAGCTGCCGCTCGCGCTGCCGACGATCATGGCCGGCGTCAACCAGCTCATCATGCTCTCGCTGTCGATGGTCGTCATCGCCGGCATGGTCGGCGCCCCCGGGCTCGGGCAGCCGGTGGTCCAGTCCCTGCAGAGCGTCAACATCGGGCTGGGCGCCGAGGCGGGACTCTCCGTCGTCATCCTCGCGATGTACCTCGACCGGGTCACCGCCGCCCTCGGCGACCGGGCGCCCGTCTCGCGCGCCCTCAAGGTCCGCGCCGCCGAGGACTGACCCTCCCCCGGGCCGTGTGGCCCCTCCCACGACACCAGCACCTCCACGAAACCTCACCATGCACACGAAAGGACGAATGATGAAGAACACCCGACGCCGCGGAGCGGTCCTCGCCTCCGCCACCGCCCTCGCCCTGACCCTCGTCGCCTGCGCCGACGAGGCCGGCTCCGAGGACACCGCGACCGGCACGGACGCCGGACCCATCACCATCGGCATCCACTCGGGCTGGGAGGAGGGCATCGCCGTCTCCCACCTGTGGCAGCACATCCTCGAGGAGCAGGGCTACGAGGTGGAGATGGAGACGGCGGACGCCGGCGTCGTCTTCACCGGCCTCGCCCAGGGCGACTACGACGTCAACTTCGACACCTGGCTGCCCCTGACCCACGGTGAGTACCTCGACCAGTACGGCGAGGACCTCGAAGAGCTCGGCACCTGGTTCGAGGAGGCCCCGCTGACCATCGCGGTCAACGAGGACGCCCCCATCGACTCCCTCGCCGAGCTCGCGGACAACGCCGACCTCTTCGACAACCGCCTCATCGGCATCGAGGCCGGCGCCGGCCTCACCCGCGTCACCCAGGAGCAGGTCATCCCGACCTACGGCCTGGAGGGCATGGAGTACCTCATCTCCTCCACCCCCGCCATGCTCACCGAGCTGAGCGCGGCCATCGACGCCGGCGAGAACGTCGTCGTCACCCTGTGGCGCCCGCACTGGGCCTACGACGAGTTCCCCATCAAGGACCTCGCGGACCCCGAGGGCGCGCTCGGCGAGCCGGACGACATCTACACCTACGGCACCGCCGGCTTCTCCGACACCTACCCCGAGGTCGCGGAGTGGCTCGCGGACTTCACGATGACCGACGACCAGCTCCACGAGCTCGAGAACATCATGTTCAACGAGCTGGACGGCTCGGACAACGACGCCGCCGTGGACCAGTGGCTCGAGGCGAACCCCGACTTCGTCGACTCGATCGTCGGCTGACCCGACGGGTCGTGAACGACGGCCCCGCTGCCCTCCCGGGCGGCGGGGCCGTCGTCGTTGTCACGGAGAACCCGGCTCTCGCGGGAAGGGAGCACCCTCCCTGCGCGAGAGCCGGATTCTCCGGGTCGGCTAGAGCTCGCGCGCTTCCTCGGGGAGGAGCACCGGGACGCCGTCGCGCACGGGGTAGGCGAGCGGCCGCTCGGCGTCGGTGGAGCGCAGCTCGGGCGTGCCGTCGGGAGCGGTGCCCTCGACGAGCTCCGCGCCGGTCACGGGGCAGCGCAGGATGTCCCGCACCCAGGGCTCGATAGTCGCCGGCTGCTCGCTCGCACTCATCACTTGCTCCGTCTCCCTGCGCCCGGTGCGCAGGTCTCCAGCGTAGTCGCCGGGTCAGTCCGCCTCGCCGGGCAGCACCCGCAGATGGCCGCGGCGGCCGAGCTCGGGCTCGGGCAGGCGGTGGGTGACCGGGGCGGGGGCCGCCGTGCCGGGCCGGGTGGCCGGCAGCGAGGGGCCCGGGCGGGCGCGGGAGGCCTCGCGCACGGCGTCGGCCAGCGCCTCGATGTCGTCCGGGCTGGGCGGGGCGGGCACGAACTCGGTGGCGAGGCGCACGACCTCCCAGCCGCGCGGGGCGGTGAGGCGGTGCGCGTGCTCCTCGCAGAGGTCGTAGGAGTGCGGCTCGGACTGGGTGGCCAGCGGGCCGAGCACGGCGGTGGAGTCCGCGTACACGTAGGTGAGGGTCGCCACCGCGGGACGGCCGCAGGCAGCGCGGGTGCAGTGGCGGGAGGCTCTCACGCCCACGACGGTACAACGTCCCACCGACACCGCCGGCACGGGCACGCCGGACGGCCCGCGCACCGCAGGGTGGGGAGGCGCACAGCGCCTACGATCGAGGGGTGCCCGACGACCTCGTGATCCCCTCCCGCCGGACCGCCCGCCGGCGGGACCGACGCGGGCGCGGGCTGCGCGGGCCCCTCCTGCCGCCGACCCTGCCGGGCTGGCGCACGCGCAGCGAGGCCTTCGACGACGCCGTGCTCGGTGCTGTCGAGCGCCTCGAGAAGCGGTGGTCGCGCCAGCTGTCGGCGGTCGAGTTCGGCGTCGAGGAGGTCCCGCCGTCGGACCCGAGCCCGTGGGAGAGCGAGGCCGTCGCCCTCGGCCGCTACTTCCCGGCCGACGCGGCCGCCGGCCTCACCGACCGCATCGTCCTCTACCGCCGCCCGATCCAGTCGCGCTGCGAGGACGCCACCGAGCTCAACCTCCTGGTCGAGGAGGTCGTCCGGGAGCAGGTGGCCCACCTCCTGGGGCGGGACCCCGAGGACCTCTGAGCGCTCGGCTCAGCCCAGCGACCGCCGACCCGGCGCCAGCACGACGGCGCGCGCGGCGCGGGCGTCCTCGGTCACCGGGACGACCGACATCAGACTGCCGTCGTCCACGGGAACGCTCAGCAGCGCCGCCGCGTGGACGGCACCGTCAGCAACCCGCAGCTCCATGGCCGCGACGTCCCCCAGGTCCGCGACGACCTCACGCAGGCTCGTGCGGGCCTCGACCGTTCGACTGACGGGCTCACCGCGCGTGCCGTCACGCATGACGGGGACGAGCTCGACGTCGACGGCGCTGTCGGCCGGGTTGGCGAGGACGAGGGAGACCGCGGAGACGACGTCGCCGGGGAGGGCGATGACGCCACCAGCGACGGCGGTGGTGGCCGGAGCCCAGGCACGGTCCACCGGCGGCGTGCTCGGGTCGTCCTCGCCGGGCTCCCCGACCAGCGTGGAGACGGCAGCCGCCGTGACCGGCTGGTCCGCCGTCACGACCGCCGACCAGGGGCCACCGGGCATCCCCGCGAGCGAGATGTCGAGGACGGCGCCTGGGTCGAGCACGAGGTCGTCGGCGCCGGGCACGGGCTCGACACCCTCGACGCCGAGCAGCTCGAGGGTGACGGTGGCCGTCTCCTCCCCCGGGTTGACGACGCGCACCGCGGGCGCGTCGGCCTCCTCGCCCGACGCGGAGCCGAGCGAGATGCCCGGTACGACGACGCTCTCGGCCGGCGGGACCGACGGCGCCACGAGGTCGGTACCTCCGGGCACGAGGCCGCGGAGGCGGCTGTCCTGGACCAGCGCGGTGACCTCACCACCGGTGGCGGCGACGTGCACGGCGAGCCGCGGGTCGCCGACGAGCGACTCGAGGAGGACGACGCGCTGCCCGCCCGCCGGGACGAGGACCGAGCCCGCGCCCGAGAGGTCGAGGGCGCCCGTGCTGCCCCAGCCGCTGAGCGTGACGCTCGCCGGGGTCTGCCCCACGTTGGAGAGCACGAGCTGGGCGGAGTCCCCCGGCTCGGTGGACCCGCCGAGGAGCCAGGCCGAGGTGGACGGGCTCTGGCAGGCGGTGGCGACGAGACCGCGCAGGTCCCCGGACTCGGTGACGGCCGCGCTCGTGCCCGCGGCGAGCGCGACGACGTCCTCCACCGGCTCGGCCTCGAGCGCGGTGGCCTCGCCGACGTCCGTGAGCTCCGCGAGCCGGGCAGCGCCGGCCAGCGGCACCTCCTCTCCGGGCGGCGCGTCGAGCGTGGGGCGCAGGCTCAGCGCGCCGGGCGGCTCGTCCTCGCCGCGAGCGATGGTGAGGACGTCGAGGGTGGCGCTCGTGCCCGAGCCCTGCGGGTCGAACTCGTCGTAGCCCAGGTCCTCCCCGGCGAGGGCGGTGGCGAGCCGCGGCGGGCCGGGGCACACCTGCGCCACCGTCGCGGCGTCCACCGGGACGGTGACATCCTCGACGCCGACGGGCTCGGCGGGTGCGACGTCGTCACCGGCGAGCGCGACGCCGGCGGCCGCGGCGAGGAGCACGGCACCCGAGACGGCGGTGGTCACGCGGCGCAGCGTCCTGCGGCTGCTCGGGCTGCTCATGTCGTCTCCTCCCGGCGGCGGCGGACCGGCACGGCGAGCAGGACGACGAGACCGAGGCCCACCGCCTGCGCGACGCGCCACGGCGTGAGCCACGCAGGCTCGTAGCTGATCTCGAGGCGGCCGGTGTGGGCCGGCAGCTCGAAGGCCTGGCGCCAGCCGTCCGTCGTCGCCCGCAGCGGCCTGCCGTTGTACGTGGCCCGCCAGGCGGGGTCGGCGCGCTCGGCGAGCACGAGGAGGCGGCCCTCCTCGCCCGCGGCGACGCGTCCGCCCACGCCCACCGGCCGCGCGGCCGGGGTGTCGAGGACCTCCCCCTCGGCGGAGACCACGCGGGCGCGGGAGACGGCCTGCGCCGCGCCCGCCGTCTCCGCGGAGCGGGAGGTGCGCCAGATGACGCCCGAGGCGTTCTCCGTGACGCGCTCGAGGCCGGCGGTCGCGTCGAGCCGGGCGATGAGGTCCTGGCGGGTGGTCACCGAGTCCGCGTCGGCGAGCGGCGGGACGAGCACGACGCCGACGGCGAGCCGCCCCAGCTGCTCGCCCGCGGCGTCCGCGGTACCGGTCGCGAGCTCGGCGACGAGCTCCTGGAGCTCGGCGGTGGCGTCGTCGGGCTCGGCAGGGTGGCCGCCGGGGGTGAGCCCGCGCACCGCGACGATCGCGGAGGTCTCGCTCAGCTGCGGGCCGGCGTGGCGCCACACCTCGGGGCGCACGCGGTCGCCGTCGGCGTGGAGCGCGAGGACGCGGGAGCGCTCGGCCCCGGTCTGGAGCTCCCGGGCCAGCGCCGGGACGGAGGGGTCCTGCCGGCCCTCGATCGCGAGCAGCTCACCGCCGCCGTCGCCGCGCTGCTCGACGACGGTCGTGAGCCAGGCGCCCGCGGTGGCGAGCGGCCCGAGGACCATGACGAGCGCGACGGCCCCGACGGTGAGGTGCCGCCAGCCGAAGCTGCGGGCGGAGAGCCAGTCGCGCAGGCCGTCGCCCGCCGACGTCGCGGCGACGAGCATGCCGAGGAGGGCCAGTGAGGTGCCGGCCCCGGCCCAGCCGTGGACGAGCTGCGCCTCGCCGGCGAGGTCGGTGCCGACGGCGACGGGCGTGCGGGTGGAGAGCACCGCCGTCGCCAGACCGACGACGACGGCGAGCCACCCGGCGCGGACCGCGCGGGCACGGGCGGTGCCGCGCAGCAGGGCGAGGACCGCGACGACGGCGACGGCGACCCCGCCGGCGAGCGCGAGGACGGTGGGCCAGGGGCCGCCGAGGGAGGTGAGTCCCGACAGGGCGAGCGGCCAGCCGAGGGCCGCGAGCCAGCTGGCGCCGGGGTCGGCCGCGAGCGGCACCCCGGGGTCGGCGAGGAGCACCCGCCACCCGCCTTCCGGCAGCGAGCCCAGCGCGACCGTGAGCAGCGGGCCGAGGAGCAGCACGGGCGGCACGGCGACGAGCGCGAGCAGCCGCCGCCGGCGGGGCACGACGAGGGCGAGCACCAGGAGGAGGAGCAGGGCAGCGGGCAGCAGCGCGGGCGCACCGGCGCACGCGACGGCGAGCGCGAGACCGCCACCGGCGGCGGCCGAGATGGACCCGGTGGCCGGCGGCGCGACAGGGGCCGCGGCGGCCGGGACCTGAGCCTCGGCCTCGGCGTCCTCGTCGTCGTCGGAGACGCGCTTGGCGTCGACGAGCCCGGAGAGGATGACGTCGCGCCGGTTGACGCCCACGGCGCGGGCGACGCCGAGCGCCGCCCACGGCAGGACGACGTGGGCGAGGACGGCACCCAGCCGACCGTGCCCGACCCCGACGAGCAGGGCCGGGGCCAGTGCCCACACGACCGCCGCCCAGGCGCGCAGGAGGACCGAGCGGGTGGCGGCGCCGGAGGCGAACCACGCCCCGAGCCCGGCGAGCGGGACGGCGAGGACGAGCACCGCCGTCGTGAGCACGTTGCCGCTCGCCCCGGCGAGCGGGAGGGCGGCGACGGCGAGGACGGTGAGGAGCGGGTCCGCCGGTCCGGCGTGGCCCAGGCCGGCGGGCAGCCACGCGGAGGTGGCGGCCTGCCACAGCTCGCGGGCGGCGGCGTCGAGAGGGGCGAGGGCACCGCCGCGCAGCGCTCCCGCGGTGAGGAGCGGGCCGAGGGCGACGAGAGCCACGGTGGTGAGACCGAGGAGGACGAGCCCGAGGGTGCCGCGGCGCCGGCGGGCCAGGACCGCCCGCTCGCGCATCTCGAGCTCGCTGGGGGCCACGCGGTGCGCGCGGCCCGCGGCCTGAGAGCGGCGCTCGTCGCGCTTGGCGCGGGTCACGTCGCTCCACGAGGCGCGCAGCGGGCGCAGGTAGCGCAGCGGGACGCGGCGGGTGGCGCGGTGGCGGCGGCGGGCGCGCCAGACGGCGGCGGGACGGGCGAGGACCTCGGCCGCGGCGCGCATCTCGGCGCCGACGAGCCCGATCTCCTTGGTCGCCACCCGCCACAGCGCACGCACCGGGGCGAGGGCGAGGATCGCGAGGGCGACGAGGGGCACCCAGTACCAGGGCGTCGAGGTGAGCCAGAGGAAGAGCTGGGCGCGGCGTCGGGCCGCGAAGGAGCGCCGCGCGTCCGGCACCGTCTGCGGGTCGGGCCGCGGGGAGGAGAGGTCGCGCAGGCCCTGGTAGGAGGCGCGGGCGTGGTGGACGACGGCGCCGGGCACGACGACGACGCGGTGCCCCGCGAGCCAGGCGCGCTGGGACAGGTCCAGCCCGTCCCCGAAGGGTCCGAGCGCGGGGTCCGGGCCGCCGAGCTCGTCCCACACGGAGCGCCGCACGAGCGCGCCGGCGGTGCCGACGGCGAGGACGTCCTCGCGGGAGTCGTGCTGGCCCTGGTCGATCTCGCCGTCCTCGATGTCCGGCACGCGGCGGCCGGTGGAGGTGGCCTGCACACCGGCCTCGAGAAGGAGGTCCGGGCGGGCCCAGTCGCGCTGCTTCGGGCCGGCGACCGCGACGGAGGGGCCGGACTCACCGGCGCGGAGGAGCTCGGCGTGGGCGCGCGGCTCGGGGGCGGAGTCGTCGTGGAGCAGCCACAGCCACTCGGGGGCGTCGTCCGTCCCGTACTGGGCCAGGGCGGCCCGGACGGCGGCACCGAAGCTGCGGGGAGCGGGCACCTGCAGCACCCGGACGGTGGACACCTCGCGCAGGCCCGCAGCGTCGATGGCGGCGTGCACGGGCACGCCCGTGCCGACCTCGCGGCCGGGGGCGCTGGTGTCGACGAGGAGGACGGTGCCGACCGGACGAGTCTGCTCCGCCAGCCCGCGCAGCGTGCGGGGCAGGTACGGCGAGACGCCGGGGCTCACCACGACAGCGAGGGTCGTGGCGGCGCCGGCGTCAGTGGCCGACATCAAGCATCAGACAGCCCGGCGCTTGAGCTTGCGACGCTCCCGCTCCGAGAGGCCGCCCCAGATGCCGAAGCGCTCGTCGTTGGCGAGGGCGTACTCGAGGCACTCCGCGCGCACCTCGCACGCGGTGCACACGCGCTTGGCCTCGCGGGTGGACCCGCCCTTCTCCGGGAAGAAGGCCTCGGGGTCGGTCTGCGCGCACAGGGCACGCTCCTGCCAGCCGAGGAGTCCCTCCTCCGGGAGCTCGTCGATGGCGTAGATGCCCTGCTGGGTGCCCGCTGCGACTCCGGTGCTCAGCGGACCATCACCGAGAATGTTCCACACTGCTCTTCCCATCGTCGACCAACGCGTTCTCTGACTGAATTACACGCGTGTCATACGCCTCGCGTCAAGCGGAACGGTGCTATGAGGGATGGTTCACGTCATCGCCAGCCCCACTGGCCCCAGGCGCCACACCGCGCCGCTCCCCCGGGGCCACCCCCAGGGTCGCACCTGTCCCTCGGTGGCCGCCAGCGCGACCCGGGCTCCGACCACCCTCCTCCCGAGCACCGTGCGCGGCTAGGCTCGTCCCATGAGCATCGCCACGAAGGTGCTCGACCTCCTCACCGGGGACGAGCCCAACCAGCCCCGCCTCACCTGGTACGGCCCCGGGGACGAGCGTGTCGAGCTCTCCGGGCGCGTGCTGGCCAACTGGGTCACCAAGGCCACGAACCTCCTCGTCGAGGAGGGCGAGGTCGAGCCCGGCTCCCGCGTGCTCCTCGACGTCCCGGTGCACTGGCGCGCGCTCGTCTGGGCGCTGGCCACGTGGTGCGCCGGTGGCGAGCTCGTCCTGCCCGCCGAGGAGGACGACACCGACGACGACGACCTCGACTACGAGCCCGAGGACCTCGACACCGACGACGAGGACGAGGACCAGGACGACGACGAGTCGGCCTTCGTGCCCGACGAGACGGGCGAGGAGCCCGACATCGCCGTCACCTCCCGCCCCACGGGCGCACCGAGCGCGGGCCTCGTGCTCGTCGTCGCCCTCCCCGCCCTGGCGATGCACGTGGAGGAGCCAATCCCCAGCGGCGCGATCGACGCGGCCGCGGCCCTCATGTCCTACGGGGACCACCTCGGCTACGTCCAGGAGCCCGGGAGTCAGGACGCGGCGCTGTCCGGCCCGGAGGTCACCGGCCCGTCCGGCGGCCCGGTCCGCTACGGCGAGCTGGCCGACTGGTGCCGGGAGCAGACCCCGGCCTCGCACCGCGACGAGGAGCGGCCACGCGTCCTGTGCTCACCGCGCGACCACCTCGAGATGCTCGCGCACGCCGTCGCCGCCTGGCGGGCGGGCGGCTCGCTCGTGCTCCTCGGCGACGACGTCGACTCGGACCGCTTCGACACGATCGCGGCCGACGAGCGCGTCGCCGTGCGCTGCTGAGCCCTACGCGTCGGCCACCGTGAGGGTGACGCCCTGCGCCGTGCGGCCCACCCGCACCGTCCGCAGCGGTGCGACCACCACGAGCGCCGCACCGAGCATCTCCAGGGCCTCCTCGAGGTGGTACGCGGCGACGACGACGCTCCCCTCGGGTCCGTGCCCGTCGAGCAGCTGGCTGCCCACGAGCTCCATCCCGACGGCACCGGCGAAGAAGGTCGCCAGCCCGGCGAGCAGGAGCGGACGCGCAGCGGCGGGGATCCGCCGGGCCAGGAGCACGGCGACCACGAGGACGCCGATCGCGAGCGGGATGCCCACGGCCAGCCAGACGTAGGGCAGCGTCTCCGACGAGACGATGAGGCGGCCCACCTGGTACAGCTGCTCGTGCAGCGAGGCGAGCTCGTCGAGAGAGAAGGCGAGCAGGATCGCCGCGATCGCCGCGGTTGCCCAGGCGCCGGCCCGGTTCTCCGCCCGCAGGAGGGCGGCGAGCAGGAGCAGCAGGGTCGCCGCCGCGACGAACATGCCGGCCGACCACCAGGTCGGCACGTTGGCCTCCACCCCGACGTTGAGGTACGCGTGCCCACCGCCGCCGACCTGGAAGAAGCGGTGCGGCACGAGCTCGAGGGTGATGTAGCTGATGGCGACGAAGGCCAGGGAGACGCCGACGAGCACTCCGAGGACCCCGCGCCAGGGCAGGGTGCGGTCGTCGGTGGCCGGGAGAACGTCAGCGGGCTCAGGCATCACCGGCACGCTACCGGGAGCGGTCGGCGGAGGAGGCGTGTTCGCCCGAGTTCCGCAGGTGGGAGCCTTTGGGCCAGACTGGAGCCCATGCGAGGAATCATTCTGGCCGGGGGATCCGGCACGCGCCTGCACCCGATCACCCAGGGAGTGAGCAAGCAGCTCGTCCCGGTCTACGACAAGCCGATGGTCTACTACCCGCTGACCACGCTCATGCTCGCCGGGATCCGCGACGTTCTCGTCATCACCACCCCGCACGACGCCGAGTCCTTCCAGCGCCTGCTCGGTGACGGCTCGCAGTTCGGCATCTCGATCAGCTACACCGTCCAGGAGGAGCCCAACGGGCTCGCCCAGGCCTTCGTCCTCGGCGCGGACTTCGTCGGTGACGACGATGCCGCCCTCGTCCTGGGCGACAACATCTTCTACGGCCCGGGCATGGGAACCACGCTCAGCCGCTTCGAGCAGATCGACGGCGCCGCCGTCTTCGCCTACCACGTGGCCGAGCCGACGGCCTACGGCGTCGTCGAGTTCGACGAGAACTTCAAGGCGCTGTCCATCGAGGAGAAGCCGGCCCAGCCGAAGAGCTCCTACGCGGTGCCCGGCCTCTACTTCTACGACAACGACGTCGTCGCGATCGCCCGCGACCTCAAGCCCTCCGCCCGCGGGGAGTACGAGATCACCGACGTCAACCGCGTCTACCTGGAGGCCGGTCGGCTGCAGGTCGAGGTCCTCCCCCGCGGGACCGCCTGGCTCGACACGGGGACCTTCGACTCCCTCGCCGACGCCACTGCCTTCGTCCGCACGGTCGAGGCTCGCCAGGGCCTGAAGATCGGGTGCCCCGAGGAGGTCGCGTGGCGCCGCGGGTTCCTCAGCGACGAGGAGCTGCGCGAGCGCGCCGAGCCGCTGCGCAAGTCCGGCTACGGCCAGTACCTGCTCAGCCTGCTCGAGCACTGAGCTGACGCAACGACACCCGGGCGCGCACTGCGCACCCGGGTGTTGTCGCATTCAGGGGCCGGTCGGGGCCAACTGCACTCTCGGCGGTAACTGTGCTGTCGGCGGTAAGTGAGCTGTGGGCGGTAACTGCACTCTCGTGAGAGTGCAGTTACCGCCGGGCGCTCACGGACTCGGTGGCGCTTCAGTCGCGTCGTCCGACGGCGCCTCGGTGGTCTCCTCGTCGCTGGGCTCCGTGGGAGCCGATGAGGGCTGCTCCTCGTCCTCCGTCGGCGGGTCCGTGGCCGGCGGCGGCTCGGTGGACGGGTTCGGGTCCGGAGTGGCCTCGTCCACCGGCGGAGTGGGCTCCTCGACCGGGGGCGTCGGTTCCGGCGCGGGCTCGGTCGGCTCCGGGGCGGGCTCGGTCGGCTCCGGGTCGGGGAGCTCGTCGACGGGCAGGGAGACGAGGTGCGGCGAGACCTGGAACACGTAGACGAACTGAGGCGGGAAGTCAGCCAGGCCCTCACCGTCGATCTGCCGCACGCGCTGCACGAAGACGTCCAGGATGCCTGAGGTGAGCCACAGGTCGAGGTCGTAGCTCGGCTCCCACTCCCCGAGTGGGGAGCTCGTGAGGTCCTGGAGCCTCCAGGTGTTGTCGTCCCAGTCTGTCAGCGTCGCGAGAGTCGCCACGCCGCCGCGATCGACGTCCCTGATGATGAGGTGCACCTGGGCGGTGTCACCCGATCCCGTCACGAGAATCTGCGGCCGCGCGATCGGCACCGCCTTGGTCCCGCCTCCCCTGAGCGTGAAGGGGGTCGTTCGGAACTCCGACTCGCGGCGCTCCCATCGCGTCCCGGTCCACCGCATGACCTGGTACTGCACGATGCCCGAGCCCGAGTCCCAGTACGAGACGATGTACGGGTTGTCCTCGGCGTCCACCGTCATCGATGTCTGGTTCATGAGCTCGCTCTCCTCCGGGACTTCCTGTGCGAGCTCGGCGGTAGCTTCCTTGATCGGCACGCTGTACGGCCTCCCGGACGCGGTGACCCACTCATCACCGTCCTCGTCGGTAGAGCGCGCGTAGGCGATGTCGTGGTTCGTCGCCACGTCCGCCGTCTCGCGCCACGTCCACGACAGGTGGAGGCGTCCCTCGGCGTCGACAGCCGCCTGCCAGTAGGCCGAGCGCTGGCGTTCGCCGTTGATGAGGTTGTCCTCCACGCGCACCCACCGCTGCCTGCTCGTGTCGTAGCGATTGAGGACGACGTTGCCGTCCCCGGAGCCGCCATTGCGGTAGAGGAAGAAGAGGTTGCCGTTGGGCTGCCGGAAGAACTCCGGGTACGTCACCCCGTTCTCGAGGCCGTCGCCGATCATCCCCCGCTTGGCTGTGAGGTCGATCGAGAACGGAGCCACCGACCGTGCGTAGGTGAGCGGGGAGCCGTGCTGCCCCCACGAGACGTGGAGGTATCCCTTGCCATCCACGGTGAGGCTGATCGAGTTGTGCGCGTCGATGACGTTGCCGGTGTGCTGGGTCCAGCTGTACTCCCAGTCGCCACCGTCGCGGTCGCGGCGGGCGAGGACGAGGGTGCCGACGGCGTCGTAGTAGGCGGTGAACTGCCACCTCGTGCCGTCCGGCGCCTCGGCCGTGACGATCGAGCTCTTGCGGAAGGCCGTCGTGTTGACCGAGTTGTTCGCCCACGCCACCGACAGCTCGGACATCTCACCGACGCCGGGCTCCGCCGCGACGGGCGTGGGCCGCGCAAGGCTGTGCGCCCGGGTGCGGGAGCGGCCGTCCCAGTCGCCCACGAGCACCTCGTCGGCGGGGCGCCCGTAGTTGGTCATGAGGTCGGCCGGCCCGCCCGCGAGGGAGTTCTTCACGTGGTACTCGGTGCCGCGGCGGATGGCGATCGAGTCGGTGCCGTTGCCGTCCCAGTCGCCCACGAGGACGACGTCGCCGGGGCGGCCGTAGGGGGCGACGACGTCCGCCGGCCCACCCGACATCGTCCGCTTGAAGTGGAACTCGTTCCCGCGTCGCACGGCGATGGTGTCCGAACCGGTGCC
Source organism: Georgenia phoenicis (assembly GCF_047302425.1). Lineage (NCBI taxonomy): Bacteria > Bacillati > Actinomycetota > Actinomycetes > Allobogoriellales > Allobogoriellaceae > Georgenia > Georgenia phoenicis. The sequence continues at coordinate 3,241,456 of NZ_CP154855.1, forward strand.
CAGCCAGTCACCCGGGTAGGCGTCGTCGCCGGCCCTGCCGTAGGCGATGACCTGGTCGGCGGGGCCGGAGCTGATCGAGTTCTTCACGTGGTACTCGCTGCCGCGGCGCACGGCCAGGGTGTCGACGCCGTCGCCGTCCCAGTCACCGACCATGACGGTGTCCTCGGCGCGGCCGTAGCCGATGACCCTGTCGGCGGGGCCGGAGCTGATGGAGTTCTTGAAGTGGTAGACGTTGCCGCGGCGCACGGCCAGGGTGTCGACGCCGTCACCGTCCCAGTCGCCGACGAGCACCGTGTCACCGGCGCGCCCGTAGGCGATGACCTCGTGCGCCTCACCCGGCGAGATCTCGTTCTTCAGGTAGTACATGTTCCCGCGGCGCACGCCGAGAGAGTCCTGGCCGTGGCCGACCGGCAGCGAGAGGGTCTCGCGCTCGAACTGCTGGGTGCGGCGCTGGCCCTCGGTGATCTCCGGACCGATCGGGAGGCCGAGGCCGTCGACGCCGCCGCGCGCGATGAAGGGCGCGTAGAGCGGGCCCTTGACGGAGAAGCCACCGGCGGGGGTCACGTACACGGCACCGAACTGGAAGGTCTGGTAGCCGGCGCCACCCTCGAGGGTGCCGACCTCGGAGGTCGGGTAGCCGAGCTGGCCGTGGCCGCCGTCGTTCACGAAGACCTTGAAGATGCGGCCGGTGACCGGGTAGACGCCGGACGGGGTCGCGTACAGGCGGCCGTTGGCGTAGTCGCGGGCGACGGCGTTGAAGCCGACCTGGTACTGGGAGGACGTGGCCCGGCCCAGCGAGCCGGAGCCGTTGTTGAAGACCCAGGAGCTCAGCGGGCCGATCGGCTCGGGCTCGTCCGCACCGGCGGGCGTCGTGACGGCGAGGCCGAGAGCGGCGACCACGACGACAGCCAGGGTGCGGGCAACGGTCTGGATGAGCGGACGGGCCTGCGCCACGGTCCATTCCCCTTCGATCGGCGAAAAGCTACACCACAACTATCGGCGCACCGCGGTGTCTTCTGAGGCCCGTACGGTGTGACACCCGTCCCCGCCTCAGCCGCCCGGACCACGGCTACCATCGCCGTGACCGCCCTTCGTCCCGCCCCTGGGGGAACCATGTACAGACGACGCGTCGCCGCGTCCGTCGGCTCCGTCCTCGCGCTGCTGCTCAGCATGCTCGTCGTCACCGCCGCACCGGCCAGTGCCGCCGAGGAGCGCTACGACGTGCCCGCCGGCGGGGCCTGGGAGGTCCAGGGCCGCGGCTGGGGTCACGGCGTGGGGATGTCCCAGTGGGGTTCTCAGGGCGCTGCCACGAAGTCCGGACTGAACTACCGCCAGATCCTCGACTTCTACTACCCGGGCACCACGATGAACACGGTGCCCGACCGCCTGTTGCGGGTGGCGCTCACGGCCTATGCACCGGCCGACACAGTCACGCTGCAGAGTCCGCTCGGCATCTCCTTCAGCGTCGCAGGCAAGACCGTGGCCCCCGGGCGGCTGACGATCACCCGCACGGGTAGCGAGTACCGGATCGAGCACCGCACGAAGATCGACGCCACGCCCACGCGGACGTGGAACGAGGGCGGTGCCACGCTCGCGGTTTCCGCGGGCGGCAACTCAGAGGGCGGCGGTGTCGTCGTGCTCCCCCGCCAGAACGCCACAGACGGCACCTGGTACCGCGGCACCATCAACCTTGTCGGTGGCGCGGCGGCAAGAACTTTTGACGTCGTTAACCACGTGAACCTGGAGCAGTACCTGCGAGGGGTAGTCCCCCGCGAATCGCCCTCGAGCTGGCACCTCGAGGCGCTCAAGGCGCAGGCCGTCGCAGCCCGCAGCTACGGGCTCTCGGTGATGGCACCTAACGCGGCCTTCGACCTGTGTGACACCGACCGCTGCCAGGTCTACGGCGGCCGGGCCGCCGTCGTCACCGACGGCGAGACCTTCCGCCCGCAGCCGAAGGAGGCCGCCAGCACCGACCGCGCCATCCGCGAGACCGCCGGGCAGGTGCGCTGGTACCAGGGCGCCGTCGCCTTCACGCAGTTCAGCTCGACCAACGGTGGTCACACCGCGCCCGGCAGTCGGCCCTACCTCGTCGCCAAGCCGGACCCGTACACGGGGACGGCGACCGGTGACAGCCGCACGACGTGGACCGACACTCTGCAGGTGTCCACGCTCCAGCAGTACTGCCCGAACAAGAGCCAGCTTCGCACGCTCGTCATCACCGAGCGCGACGGGTACGGGCAGTGGGGCGGGCGCATCACGGGCATCCGGCTCGAGTGCACTGGCGGTAACGTCAAGCTCACGTCGGAACCGCCCGCGGATGACGAAGTTCGGAACACCCTCCGCTTCGGCATGTACTCCAACTTCTGGAAGCCCACCGCGGGCGTCGAGCCGCCGAGCGGGTTCTACCTCAACGACTCCTGGGGCCCACAGGCCAACCACGAGTTCGCCTTCGGGCGGCCTGGCGACGTCGCTATCTCTGGTGACTGGGACGGCAACGGCACCGACACCGTCGGGATCCGCCGCGGCAACACCTACCACCTGACCAACGCGCACCAGAGCCGCACCGCCCGCACCATCGCCTACGGCAAGCCGGCCGACGAGGTGCTCATCGGGGACTGGGACGGTGACGGCGTCGACACCCTCGCCGTGCGCCGCGGGCGGATGTTCTACATCAACAACTCCATCGCCTCCGGCCCGGCCACCACGGTCATCGCCTACGGCAAGCCGGGCGACCAGGTCCTCGTCGGGGACTGGGACGGCAACGGCACCGACACCCTCGCCGTGCGGCGCGGCCACATGTACCACGTGCGCAACACGATGACCTCGGGCCCGGCGCACTCGATCTTCGGCTACGGCCGCCCCGGGGACGCCGTGCTCGCGGGCGACTGGGACGGCAACGGCACCGACACCCTCGCCGTGCGCCGCGGGAACATCTACCACGTGAAGAACTCCCTCGCGGCCGGCCCGGCGGACCGGGTGGTGCCCTACGGCCGCGCGGGCGACGTCGTCCTCGTCGGCGACTGGGACGGCAACGGCACCGACACCCTCGGCGTCCACCGCGTGCAGTGACCGCGGCCGGGAGGGTCCAGCGCCCTCCCGGCCGTCGGCCCCCGCGCCGGTAGGGTGAGGGGGCACGTCGGCCACGAGAGAGGACAAGCTGTGGAGTTCCGCGAACTGAGCATCAAGGGCGCCTGGGAGATCACCCCGAAGCTGCACGGCGACCCGCGCGGCGTCTTCCTCGAGGTGTTCAAGGAGCAGGCCTTCATCGACGCCGTCGGCCACCCCTTCACGCTCAAGCAGGTCAACTCCTCGGTCTCGGCCGCCGGCGTCGTGCGCGGTGTCCACTTCGCCGAGCTGCCCCCCTCTCAGGCCAAGTACGTCAGCTGCCCGCGCGGGGCGGTCCTCGACATCGTCGTCGACATCCGCGTCGGCTCCCCCACCTTCGGCCAGTGGGACAGCGTCCTGCTCGACGACGTCGACCGCCGCTCGATCTACCTCTCCGAGGGCCTGGGCCACGCCTTCTGCTCCCTCGAGGACGACTCCACCGTCGTCTACCTCTGCTCCGAGCCCTACGCCCCGGGCCGCGAGCACGGCATCCACCCGCTGAGCGAGGAGGTGGGCATCGAGTGGCCCACGACCGCGCGCGACGGTAGCCCCCTCGAGCTGCAGCTGTCCGACAAGGACACCGCGGCTCCGGGCCTCCGCGAGGCCCAGGAGGCCGGCCTGCTGCCGCAGTTCTCCGAGGTGCAGGACTTCCTCGCCTCCCTGCGCGGGTGAGCCCCGAGCCCCTCGGCTCCCCGGAGCCCGACGGCGCGAACGGGCGCGAGGACGTCACCGCCGTCGTCGTCACCTACGAGCCGGACACCGCGGCCACCGGGCCGCTGCTGCGCGCCCTGGCCGAGCAGTGCCGGGCCGTCGTGGTGGTCGACAACGGCTCCGCACCGCAGCTGCGTGAGGAGCTGCGCGCGGCCTGCGCGGACCACGGTGCCGAGCTCGTCGAGCTCGCGACGAACGAGGGGATCGCGGCCGCGCAGAACGTCGGCATCCACCGCGCCCGCACCGGCTACGTCCTCCTCATGGACCAGGACTCCCTGCCCGCCCCCGACATGGTGGCCCGCCTCGTCGCCGCGGCCCGCTCCGCAGAGGCGGCCGGCCTGCGGGTCGGCGCCGTCGGGCCGGTGTCCTCCGACACCCGCTCCTCCACCGAGCAGATGGTCTACGTCTCGCGCCCCTGGGGCCCGCGCCGGGCCACCGCGGAGGAGATGCGCAGCGAGCGGGTGGAGGCGGCCTTCCTCATCGCCTCCGGCTGCCTCGTGCCCGCCCCGGTGCTCGAAGACGTCGGACTGATGAATGAGGCGTGGTTCATCGACCACGTCGACCTCGAGTGGGGGCTGCGCGCCCGCCGCGCCGGCTACGGCCTGTACGCCGTCCCGGGCGCGCACCTGGACCACGCGCTCGGCGACCGGCTCACCAAGCTGCCCGGCCGCGCGCAGGAGGTGCACGTCCACTCCCCCGTGCGGACCTACTACCTGGCCCGCAACACCGTGCTGCTCCTGCGCTCGGGCCTGCTCGGCGCCCGCTGGTCGGTCGGCTACGTCGTGTGGCTGGCCAAGTACCTCGCCTTCAACTCCCTGCTCGCCGCCCCGCGCCGCGAGCGGGTGCGGAGAATGGCGCAGGGCCTGCGCGACGGCGTCCTCCGTCGCACAGGCCCCGCCCCTCGCTGACCGAGGGCTACTTGCGGTAGTCGAAGTGCCAGGGCTCCGGGTTGGAGCCGCCCTCGCGGTTCCACGGCATGTTGTGCCAGCCGAAGCGCGGGCCGTTGTCGCGCAGCCACAGGTAGGGCTGGCGGCCGAAGTCGATGTCGGTGCGCCCGCCGAAGTCGATGGCCAGGCCGTAGCCGTGCGGGGAGCGGCCCGGGCGCGCGGCGGTCGGCGGACCGGTCTCGGCCCAGATGTACTGCTGGTCCGCGAGGCTGCGGTACGTCGAGAAGGGCGCGTGGTTGATCGGGAGCTGGCTGCCGAAGCGGGCGCGGTAGGCGCGATCGAAGGCCACGAGGTCCCCCACCGCGCGGCACTGGATCGCGTGCGTCGGCAGGAAGGGGATCGGGCACAGGGCCGAGTGGCTGAGGCGTCCGTTGCGGGAGTCAGCCTTGCCGGAGGTCGCGTCCACGCCCCGGAGCTGCGCGGCCGTCACCGGACCGTTCGCGTGGCGCTGCAGCGCGGGGCGCAGGCGGTGCACGCCGAGGGAGTCGACGCCGTCGCCGTTCCAGTCGCCGACGAGCATGCCGTCGGTCTCGCGGCCGAAGACGACGACGCGGTCCGCGGGCCCGGGCCGGATGGCGTCGGCGATGTAGTACGTGCGGCCGCGGCGGACGGTGAAGGTGTCCTCGCTGTCGCCGTCCCAGTCACCGACGAGGACGTCGTCATCGGGCTTGCCGTAGACGACGATCTTGTCCGCGGGGCCGGCCGCCAGAGAGTTCTTCACGTGGTACTGCGCTCCGCGCCGCACGCCGAGCGTGTCGACGCCGTCGCCGTCCCAGTCACCGACGAGGACGTCGTCGCCCGGCTTGCCGTAGCCGAAGACGACGTCGGCGGGACCGGCCGTCAGGGAGTTCTTCACGTGGTACATGTGCCCGCGGCGCACCGCGAGGGTGTCGACGCCGTCGCCGTCCCAGTCACCGACGAGCACCTCGTCCCACGGGCGCCCGTAGCCGAAGGTCACGTGCGCGCCACCGGTCGTGTTGGTGTTGCGCACCGAGAACACGTTGGTGAGGTTGCGCGAGGCGATCGTGTCGGTGCCGTTGCCGTCCCAGTCGCCCACCCAGTACCGGTCGGTCTGCGTCCCGAAGGTGAAGACCGTGTTCGCCTCGGAGGCGAAGCTGTCGGACAGGTAGAAGTCGTTGCCCCAGCCCTCGCTCTGGCCGCCCTTGGCCGTCGCTCCAGTGGCCATCCCGGCGGTCATCGCCAGGACGAGTGCGCCGGTGATCCAGCGTCGAGTTCTCATGGTGCTCCCCTCGGGTCCCGGCCAGCGTAGCCAGCCCGCCCCCGCGCGTGGAGGGACCCGCCCATGGGAAACACCACAGCTGTCGACCACTAAGGATCGCGGGAAAGCTGCCGATCTACCGCTCTGCGAGCCGTCGGCCGCGGCTGCGGACGACGGCCATCGCCGCCACCCCGAGGAGGAGGTCGGCCGCGGTGAGGACCACCCGGGCCAGCAGGACGGTGACGACGACGGCGCCCGCACCGAGCTGCCCGGCGAGCAGCGCCCCCAGCACCGCCTCGCGCACGCCGACACCGGCCGGGACGACGATGGCGAGGAAGCCGACGATCCAGGCGAGCGCGTACCCGCCGACCGACAGCGCCGCCGTCGCGAGCGTCGCCTCCATCCCGAGCCAGGTGGCGATGAGCCAGACCTGCACGCCGGCCACGACCCACCCGGCCAGCGCCCAGCCCGCCGAGCGCGCCACGCCCCCGAGGGTGAGCGGCTGCTCCAGCGGCGGGCGGCGCACGAGCCGCAGGGCGAGGCCGAGCAGTCGGTTGAGGACCGGCGGGGCGAGCACGACGACGAAGACCGGAAGCGTCCAGGCCACCCAGCCGTACTGCTCGCGGATCTCCTCCGGGCCCAGCACCACCGCGAGGACGGCGAGGAGCAGGCCGGTGACGATGGAGACGAGGATCGACACGACCATGACGGACACCGAGCGGCGCCGCGGGATCTTGTGGTCGGCGCCCATCTCGGCCGCTGCCACGATGTTCCACACGCCGCCGGGCAGGTACTTGCCCACCTGCGAGACGAAGAAGACCCGGCTGGCGTCCTTGACCGCGAGCGGTGAGCCGAGGTCGGTGAGCACCGCGCGCCAGGACAGCATGGTCAGGACGACGTAGACGAGGCTGACGAGCAGGGCCAGGGCGATCGCGCCCGGCGAGAGTGAGGCGAGCGCGCTGGACACGTCGTCCCACTGGCTGCTCACCGCCCACACGCCGAAGGCGAGCGCGGCGGTGAGGAACAGCGCCCGCGCCCAGCGCGAGCGCAGCGCGGACAGGATGCGGCTCACCGCGCGAGCACCTCGTCGAGCGGGGCGGTGACGGCGACGGCGGTGAGCTGGTCGGCACCGCGGGTGCGGTCCCGCGCCGCGGCCAAGGCGCCACGGTCCGCGGCGAGCCTGGCGAGGGCGTCCGCCAGGGCGGCGGGGTCGCCGGCCGGGACGTAGAGCGCCGCGTCCCCGAGGACCCGCCGCTGCGGAGGGGTGTCGCTCGTGACGACGGCGCAGCCCGCGGCGACGCCCTGGTAGACCTTGTTGGGCACGACCCGCTGCCCCTTGCCGGTGGTGCCGAAGATGCCCAGGCACACGTCGTGGCCGGCGACGACGGCGGGCAGCTCGGCGCCGTCGACCCAGTCGTGCCACGTGACGGTCGGGATGTCGCCGACCTCACGGCGCACGGCGTCGGCGTCCTGGCCGCTGCCGATGAGGGTGGCCCGCACCGGCACGCCCCGCTCGTGGAGCAGGCGCAGCGCACGGCCCACCGTCCCGGTGCCCTGCAGGGGGGTGAAGAGGCCGAAGAACACGACGCTCAGCGGCTCGTCCGCGGTCCGCTCCGCGGCGGTCTCGCCGGCCCGGAACCACGCACTCGTGGCGCCGACCTTGACGACGACGGCGCGGTCGCGGTAGCGCGGCGGCACGAGCTCGCGGTGCTCCTCGGTGTCGACGACGACGACGTCCGCGGCGCGGATGGCGGCGGTGTCGAGGGCGCCGAGCAGGCGGGTGCGCAGCCCGGTGGGCGTGCCGCGGTCACGGGCGGTGTCCGCGGCGAAGATGAGGTGGTCGAGGACCACGGTGGAGCGCCGGAAGAGCACGCGCGCGAGGAGCACGTCGATGTGCCCGAGGTAGCCGACGAGCACCGCCTCGGGGCGCCGGGCCCCGCGGTAGCGGCGCGTCCCGGCGACGAGCGACGCCCAGCGGCGCACGACGGTGAGCGCGACACCGGGCAGTACCCGGGGGTCGCGCAGCGCGCGGACCTTGTCCGCCGTCGACAGCCCGAGCGGCCGGTTGAGCTCCTCGACCTCGTGGCCGTGCTCGCGCAGCCCGTCGACGAGCACCTGGACGCGCGGGTGCTTGCCGACGTCGTAGGTGCCGAAGGCGAGGATCCTCACCGCTCGACGGTCTCGCCGGTGGCGAGGGTGGTGGGGTGCTGGTCGTTCTCCGGCGGGGCCACGAGGTCGAGGTGTGCCGCGAGCAGCCCGTGGCCGTTGCGGTGCTCGCCGTCGGCCGCCACCTCGGTGCGGGGGCGGTACTGCATGACCTTGATCCGCTCGAGGCTCTCCTCGAGCAGCACGCGGTTGGTGCGTTGCAGGTCGGCGATGACGAGGAGGGCGAAGCTGAGGAGGGCGCCGACGAGCATCGCGGTGCCGAAGATCAGCGACTGGACGTGGCCGCTGCCCTCGCCCTGCAGCCAGAAGATGAAGAAGCGCACGAAGGGCACGAGCGCGGCGACGAGCATGAGCGTGCCGAGCGTGCCGAGCACGAGGTGCGGCTTGAACATGAGGAAGGACCGCGTGATCGCGCCCGCGGACTTGAACATGTGCTGCCAGATGTTCTTGAAGAGCCGCGACTCACGGGTCTTGGGGTTCGTCTCGATCGGCAGCGACGCGATCCGCAGGCGCTTGTTGCCGGCCTGGATGATCGTCTCCATGCAGTAGGAGAACTGCGTGATGACGTTGAGGCGCAGCAGGGAGTTCTTCGAGTAGGCGCGGAAGCCGGAGGCGGCGTCGGGCAGCGCGGTGCCGGCGGCCTTGTTGACGACGGAGGAGCCGACCTGCTGCATCGCCTTCTTGAAGGGCGAGAAGTGCTTGATCGTGCTCGTCTGGCGGTCGGCGATGACGATGTCGGCCTCGCCGTGGACGATCGGCTGGACGAGGTCGGTGATGCGCTCCTGCGGGTACTGGTTGTCGCCGTCGGTGTTGACGACGATGTCCGCGCCGTGGGCGAGGGCGTAGTCAATGCCGTCGCGGAAGGAGCGGGCCAGGCCCATGTTGCGGGCGTGCCGCACGAAGTGCTTCACCCCGTGCTGCTGGGCGATCTCGATGGTGCGGTCGGTGGAGCCGTCGTCGATGACGAGGATCTCGATCTGGTCGATGCCCGGGATCTCCCGCGGGATCGACTGGAGCACTAGGGGCAGGGTCTCTTCCTCGTTGAGGCACGGGACCTGGACAAACAGCTTCACTGGTTCAACCCATCCGTCGTCGAGCGCGGCTGCTGGATCGTCGGGCCAGCAGCGTGTCGTGCGGTGACGCCCACGGTGTCGACGTCACACCTGCGAGACACGATACGCGGTCCCGCGGGCGCGACGGCGGACCGTGTCCCGCTTCACGCCTGGGCCGAGTCGTCCTCCGCCGGTCCCGGCGACACGGGCCGGGCGGGCCGGTCGCGGCGGGCGCGCAGGGCGACGAGGACCCACAGCGTGGCCAGGCCCGTGCCGGTGGCGAGCGCCACCCAGGGCAGCACCGACCAGCCGACGGGCTCGTAGGACAGCTCGACGACGTGCTCGCCGGCGGGCACCGGCACGCCCTGCAGGGCGTGGTCCGCCCGCAGGACGTCCACGGGCTCGCCGTCGACGTAGGCCTGCCAGCCGTCCTGGAAGGAGTCGGCGACGACGAGCATGCCGGCCCCCTCGGCGTCGACCCGGACCCGCTTGAGGTCGTCGCTGTCCGTCTCGACGTCGACGGTGGCCGGGAGCCCGGCGAAGTCGACCTCGTCGGCGTCCGGCAGGAGCGCGACCTCGGGGGGCAGGGTGGCGAGCAGCGCTGCGCAGGCCTCCTCGCAGGACTGCGCGTCCTGCGCCCAGCGGAACCGGGGCAGCGCCGTCGTCCGCTCGTACACCTGGGCGCCGTCGGTGAGGACGAGGTCGAGCCCGTCGTCGGGCGCGGTGATCGCGCCGACCCAGCCGCCGTCGGGGCCGGCGACGACGGAGACCTGCGGCTCCCCCTCGGCCCGGACCTCGATGGTGAGCGGGCCGGTGGCCGCGGCGAGGTGCTCACCGTCGACGGGGATGGTGACGAGGTCCGCGAAGCCGTCACGGACGCGGCGCTCGGCGGTGGCGACCACCTCCGCGCCGTCGCGCACCTCGACGGTGATCGTCGTCGGGTCCTGCGACTCGGCGACGTCACCGATGGGCTCGGCGATCTCGACGGCGACCCCGCGCAGGCCCACCGGCGCGAGCTCGCGGCGGGCGGCGGTCTCCTGCAGCACGACCGAGCGGGAGGCGTCCTGCTCGCCGTCGCCCTGGAGGTCGCCGACCGGCGCGACCGCGAGGTCGGCGACCCCGTAGCGGACGGCGAGTCGGTCGAGCACGAGGTGGGTGAGGGCGGGGAGGTTGGAGAGGGTGTGGTTGGTCGGCGTGAGGAACATGCCCTCGTCGACCTCCTCGAGCAGCTCCCGCCACTCCGCCGGCACGAAGGTGTGCCCGGAGAGCGAGCGCACCCCGGCGACCTTGTTCGCGCCGTTCCAGTACGCGTACCCGGCGCCGACCATCCGCTCGTGCCCGAGGTTCTCCTGCAGGAAGCGGTCGGTGCCGGTCTCCCGGAAGAGCAGCTCGGGGTCGGTGCGCGGCCAGAAGGCGCTGGTGAAGAGGAGGGCCTCGCCGACGAGCGCGAGGGGGATGAGGGCGACGACGACGCCGCGGCCGCGGAGCCCGGACATCACCCAGGCCCACGCGAGCGCGACGACGACGCCCGCGGCGAGCCCGAGGAGCACCGAGGTGCGCACCTGCGCCCACGCGGCCGGCTCGGGCGCGAGCCGGCGGGCCGCCCAGGCCGCACCGGCCAGCGCGAGCGGGGCGGCGACGACGCCGAGCCACGGGAGCACCCTCCGGGTGCCGGCCGAGCGACGGATCGCGTCGACGCCGGCGGCCGCGAGCATGGCGAACATGAGCCCGCCGATGGCACGCATGCGGTGCATCGGGGAGTTGTCCATGAGCGGCAGCATGGCGATCGTCTGGTTGAGCCGGCCGCCGAGGAAGGTGACGGCGAGGGTGAGCAGCCCGGCGACGAGCCAGAAGGTCCGGGCACCGGCCATCCGCTCCCCCGCCCGGGGCAGGACGAGGGCGGCGACGCACAGCACGAGCGCGCCCGCGCCGATGAAGGACACGCCCTCCACCGGGATGACGCTGCCCCAGCGGACCGCGTCGGTCGCGCAGGTGCCCAGGGCCTGCGGGAACGCCGCGGTGAGGAGCTCGCGGATGCCGAAGGTGAAGGCCCACATGTTCTCGCGGTAGCCGAGGTCCGTGGCACCGAGCTGCTCCAGCCAGGGCAGCAGCTGGAAGGCCACCATGAGCCCGCCCAGGGCGGCGCCGCCGGCGGCGAGCAGCGGGGCCTTGCCCCAGCGGCGCCAGGCGCCGGGCTCGGGGTCGGCGCGGTTGACGAGGACGAGGCGCAGGACGGCGTAGACGATGCCGAGGTAGACGGCGTGGACCGCGACCGCCGGGAAGCCGCCCAGCGCGAGGGCGGCGACGACGAAGGGCAGCGGCAGCGCCGAGCGCAGGGTGCGGTCCTGGACGATGCGTTCCAGCGCCCAGAACAGCAGCGGGAAGATCGCCGCGGTGCGGGTCTGGGGCCAGTTGGTCCACATGACCATGAAGCCGCTCGTCGCGAAGAGCAGGCCGCCGACGGCGCCGGCCGCCGTCGACAGGCCCAGGCGGCGGGCCCACAGCACCGTGCCCGCGACCGCCGCGACGACCTCGAAGAGCTTGAGCCAGCCGGTGAAGGAGGCGTCGGAGAAGGGCAGCGTGGCGAGGAAGAGCGGCGAGGCCACACCCTGCGGCGGGGCGGCGCCGAGCATCGCCCCGGCGGAGGCGCCGTCGTCCCACAGCGGGGCGGGGTCGCCCCCGGCGATCCGCTGGCGGAACTCCAGGGAGGAGGGGATGACGGAGTCGACGGTGTCGGAGACGCAGACGTTACGGACCTCCTCGACCGTCGTCGTCTCGATCCACGGCGCCTGCGAGCTGTCGATGAGGTCGCCGGCGGCGAAGAGCCGCAGGCCCAGCAGGGAGGGGCCGACCATGACGACGAGGAGGACGACGGGCGCCAGCCAGGCCAGCAGCGTCCCCGGGTCGGGCCGCCTCATCGCTGCCCCTTCCCCAGGCGGGACGCTACGCGCGACGCGACGGCGCGGACGCCACCGGCGCGCAGGACACGCAGCACCGCCTGCGCCCGCCGCGCGGGCGCGGTGCGGGCCAGGCGCCGCAGCGCCGGGTGGCGGCGGCGCGTGGGCCGTGCGTAGGGCTCGACATAGGCGTCGGCCGCGGAGAGCGGCTCGTCGTCGGCGACCGGTTCCCAGCCGCTCGGGGGCCGGTGGCCGTGGGCGGCGACCTCCTCGGCCGCCGCCTCCAGGGCCGCGAGGTAGGCCCGTCCCTGCAGGTGGGGCGACCACCGCAGCAGGGCCTCGCGCCGGGCCTGGGTGCCCACCCGGCGGCGCAGGACCGCGTCGTCGAGCAGCGCGGTCAGCGCGCCCACCCACTCCTCGCGGCTCACGGCCAGGTAGCCGGTCCGCCCGTCGCGCACCGCCTCCCGGAAGGGCTCGGTGGGGCTGGCGACGACCGGGGTCTCGACGACCGCGGCCTCGAGCCACTTGATCGCGGACTTCGCCTCGTTGAAGCGCGAGTCGGTCAGCGGCGCCAGGCACACGTCGACGTCGCGCAGCAGCCCGGGCAGCTCGTGCCACGGCACGAAGGGCAGGCGGCGCACCCGGTCACCCACGGCGGCGAGCGCCGGGGTGGGCTCCAGCGGCCCGCCGAGCCACAGCTCGACGTCCGGGCGCGCGCGCATCACGTCGAGGACGGCCGGCTCGACGAGGGCCCAGTCGGCGTCGTGCGTCGTCGTGCCCGAGAAGTAGCCGATGCGCGGGGGGCCGTCGGTGCGCGGGCGCTGCAGCGCCTCGTCGCTGGCCTGGGCGAGCAGCGCCCCGACCCCGTTGGCGAAGCGGCGGGCCGGCAGCCCGACGACCTCGGTCGCCTGCTCGCACAGCATCCGGGTGGAGCCGATGTAGAGGTCGGCCCGCTCCATCGTCGTGCGGTAGCGCGCCACGCCCCGCCACCACAGCTCCTCCTCCTCGGGCGGCAGCGACTCCAGGCCGTCGACCTGGCCGCGCAGCCGCGGGTCGAAGATGAGGTCGTCGATGTCGAAGACCACCGGCACCGCGGGACGGTCCGTGCGCAGCTGGTCGAGCAGGGCGAGCAGCTGCCAGGTCGCGGGGACGCGGTAGAGGACGACGGCGTCGGCCCCCGCCAGCGCCGTCTCCAGCCCGGGGTCGCGGTAGTGGCGGATCTCGGTGGTGACGCCGAGCAGGCGCAGCCCCTCGGCGGCCAGGTGGACCCGGTAGCGCAGCGGCGCGCCCTGGATCCCGACGACGAAGAGCACCCGGTCGATGGTCCGGTCGGCGGCGGCGGGGGGCGGCGGTGCGGCGGCGTCGAGCTCGGCGTAGAGGTCGAGCAGGCCGGCTGCCTGGTCGGCGAAGTCGCGCGGCGGGGTGACCGGCCCGGCGCCGATGAGCCGGTCGGCGAGCGCGGTGTCGGTGACGATCCGGCGCATGGCGTCGGTGAGCGCCGCGGCGTCCGCGGCGGGCACGACGAGCCCGTTGACGCCGTCGCTCACGGCCTCCTCGGGGCCCAGGGTGTCGGTGCAGATGACGGCGAGGCCGGCGCTGAGCGCCTCGCGGGTGAGGATCGAGTGGGACTCGCGCATGACGGAGGGCAGGACGAGGACGTCGTGCTCGGCGAGGATCGTCCCGAGCTCGGCCGGCTGGAAGCCGGGGCGGGCCGTCGCGGCCGCGGGCAGCCCGGTGGTGTCGGTGACGCCGTAGAGGTCGATGGTCCACCCGGGCAGCTGCGCGAGCGGTGCCAGCGCCTCGCGCAGGACGTCGGCGCCCTTCATCGGGTCCTTGCCGCCGGCGAAGAGGAAGCGCACGTGGTCGGCGCGCCGGCGCCCCTCGGCGGGTGCCGGGATCGCGGGCAGGCCGTTCTCGTCGACCCGCACCCGCTCGGGGTCCACCCCGTTGGCGACGAGGACCCGGGCGGCGCTCGCGGACGGGGCCAGGACGACGTCGGCCGCCGCGAGCTGCTCGGCGAGCCCGGCGTTGCGCTGCTCGAGCCACTCGTGGTCCACCTCGCACGGGCAGGTGCCGCAGCCGACGACGAGCGAGCACGGCCGCATGTCCCGGGTGACGAGGAACTGGCGCGCGCAGAACCACCAGAAGTCGTGCATCGTCACGACGACGGCGGCCCCGGCGTCCTTGGCGGCGCGCACGAGGGAGCCGCCGAGGGTCTGCACGGAGTGGACGTGGACGACGTCGGGGCGCACCTCGGCGAGCCAGCCACGGAAGTCGGCGTCGACCTCGGGGTTGTCGCTGTTGCGCGGGTCGGACCACCCGGTCCACGGGGTGGTCGTCACCCAGCGGACGGTGACGCCGTCGTCCTCGTCGGTCCAGGTGCTCAGCGGCTCCCGGCTCTCGTCGAGGTGCCCGGCGTAGACGAGGGACTCGTGCCCGGCGTCCGCGACCGCCCGCGCGACCCGGTGCGGCACCAGGGTGCCGCCACTGACGAAGTTCGGCGGGAAGTGGGCAGAGACCTGGACGACGCGCACCGGCACAGCCTAGCCGGGCGGGACGACGCCCCCTCAGCGCCCCAGCCGCACCCGCAGCCGGCGTACGACGGCGCCGGCCCCCTCGTCCTTCAGCATGCGGACCGCCGCGGTGACGTCCTGACGCGCCCGGGTGAGCGCGCCCGGCTCGCCCCCGAGGACGTCGAGCGCCCGGCCGGTGTCGGCCGCGCGGCGGGGGGCGGCGCAGAACCGGGCCAGCGGCTCGAGGACGACCGGCCAGCGGAACCGGGCGGCCGCCTCGCGCACGTGGGCGGCGACGGCGGCGCGCTCCTCCCGGTCGGTGAGCAGCTCGAGGAGGGCGGCCGCCATCGCGTCCGGGTCCTCCGCGGGGACCGCGCGCCCGAGGTTCTCGGCCGCGACGAGCTCGCCGAAGGCGTCCCCCGCCGTGCACACGACCGGCAGCCCGGCCCACAGGTAGTCGAGGATGCGGGTGCGGAAGCTGAAGGCGGTCTCGACGTGGTCGAAGTGGGCGCTGACGCCGATGTCGGCGTCGAGCAGGTAGTCCGCGCGCCGGTCGTAGGGCACCCAGTCCTCGTTGAAGAAGACGTGCCGGCCGGTGAGGCCGAGCTCGTCCGCCAGGGCGCGGGCGCGGCGGGCGGCGACGGTCTCGGGCACGTCGGGGTTCGGGTGCTTCATGCCGAGGAAGAAGAGCCGCACGGTCGGTACCGTCTCGCGCACCCGGTCGACGGCGCGGATCACCGTGTACGGGTCGAACCAGTTGTAGACGCCGCCGCCCCAGACGATGACGTGGTCGTCCACGCCGATGCCGGGGACCACGCCCTTGAGCGCCCCGCCCGTGCTCACCGGCGCGTCCTGGGTGATCCCGAAGGGGACGACGTCGAGGAGGCGGCGCAGGGAGGGGTCGTCGTCGTAGGTGGCCGGGTTGACGCGTCCGGCGGCGGCGAGGTGCCCGAGCCAGAAGTCGCGCTGCTTCTCCGAGGCGCAGAGGAAGAAGTCCCCCCGCCGGGCCTGCGCGGTGAGCTCGGTGACCGCCTTGGCCGTCGAGGCGGCCCGCCGCTCCTCGCTGTCCCCGCGGGTCACCTCGAGGGACTCGAGGTGGAAGGGGTCGTAGAGGTCGACGACGAGCGACTGGGGCACGGTCTGCAGCCACGGGAAGGCGCGCATGACGTAGCCCTGGACGACGACGACGTCCGCCGCCGCGACGTCCTGCCGGAACTGCGCGGGGCTGGTGCGCCGGACCGTGAAGGTGGGGGCGGTCCGCTCGCAGGCGCCGAAGGTGACGAGCTCGACGTCGTGCTCCGCCGCGAGGAAGGAGGCGGTCTCCCACGCCCGGATGGCCGGCCCGGCCATGCGCTCGGCGACCGTGTCGAGGGTGACGACGAGGACTCGGGTCACGCTTCGCCCTCGGCGCGCCGGGTCCGCGTCAGCTCCACCGGCATGTACGGGTCGTCACCGCCGAAGTCCCAGCGGGTGGTGATGAAGCTGTACTCCCACTCGTGCACGGTGGGCTTCCGGGTGCGCGACTCGAAGTGGTAGGCCGAGGCCGCGGCGACCCACACGGTGCGGTAGCCGAGGTGGGTGATCTTGCGGGAGAAGTCGACGTCGTTGAAGTTGCCCGGCAGCGCCTCGCAGAACCCGCCGACCTCCTCGAAGACCTCCCGGCGCACGGCGGCGGCCGCGGCGGTCTGCCCGGAGCACTCGCGGTTGATCGTCAGCTCGGAGAAGGGCCCGCCCCACGTGCCCTTGACGCCGAGGAAGATGTGGGTGATGTCGCCCCGCGAGTACTGGTGCCCGCCGTGCTGGAGGGTGCCGTCGGCGAAGAGGAGACGGGCGCCGGTCAGCCCGACGTCGGGCTCCGACAGCGGCCCCACGAGCGACTCGAGGAAGCGCTCGGACGTGATGCGGATGTCGTCGTTGAGGAAGACGAGCACGTCGCCGCTCGCGGCGAGGTAGCCGGCGTTGCACTTCTCGGAGAAGTTGAAGGGCCGGGAGAAGGGGGCGAGGACGAGACGCTCGCCGGCGATCGTGTGCAGGTCCGCGAGCACCTCGGGCGGGGTGTCGTCGTCGTGGACGACGACGATCTCGACGTCGAGGTCCGGGCCGGTGCGCTCGAGGAGGGAGCGGACGCACTCGGTGACGAAGGCGTCCTGCTCGCCCCACACGAGGCCGGAGGAGCCGCGGGTGGGGATGACGACGCTCACCCGTGTGCCGGCGGGGACGGCCCGCTCGATGCGGTAGGTGCCGGGCAGCTCACCGAAGTGCGCGGTCGCGTCGATCCCGCTGCGGTCGAGGTGGTCCTGGACTGCGCGGCGGCCGGCGTCCCAGGCGTGGGACTTCACGCCGTAGTCCGCGGCCGTGGAGCCGGAGTGCGCGCGCCAGTGGTAGAGGATCTCGGGCACGTGGAGCACCTGGCGGGCCTGCTCGGTCACGCGCAGCACGAGGTCGTGGTCCTGGGAGCCCTCGAAGCCGTCGCGGAAGCCGCCCACCTCGCGCACGAGCGAGGTGCGCAGGACGGACAGGTGGGAGGTGTACATCTGCCCGCGCAGCCGCTCGGGCGACCAGTCCGGCTTGTGGAAGGCGTCGTAGAAGCGGCCGGTCTCGTCGACCTTGTCCTCGTCGGAGTAGAGGTAGTCGGCCTCGGGGTGGGCGGAGAGCCAGGCGGCAACGGTCTCGAAGGCGTGGGGCACGAGGAGGTCGTCGTGGTCGAGGAGGGCGACGAACTCGGCGCGGGCCCGCTCGAGGGCCGAGTTCGAGGCGGCGACGATCCCGCCGTTGCGCTCCCGCTCGACGACGACGATGCGCGGGTCACGGGCGGCCTCGGCGCGCAGCACCTCCCGCACGCGCGGGGCGGTGGAGCAGTCGTCGGCGAGGATGAGCTCCCAGGAGGAGAAGGTCTGCTCGCGGACGGAGTCGATCATCTCCCGCAGCGCGTCGAGCGGCGGGTCGTAGACGGGCGTGACGACGGACAGGAGCGGGTGGGACATCAGCGCCGTCCCGTGAGGCGGCTGCGCACCCAGGAGGCCGGCTTGACCGCGAGGCGGCCGGCGCGCCAGGTCGCCGAGGCGGCCATCTCCTCCAGCTGCTGCTGCGCCTCGCGCTGGGCGCGGGCGGCCTGGGCGCGGGCGGTGGCCGTCGTCGCCTCCAGGCCGATGACGTGGTCGCGCTGGGTGAGCAGGCGGTGCCGGAGCTCGGCGACCTCGTCGGCGGCCGGCGCCGCGGCGTCCTCCTGGACGGTCAGCGCGAGCGCGGACTGCGCGGACACGACGACGAGCCGGCCGCGCGGAGCGACCCGCTCGGCGGCGGTCGTGAGCAGCTCGGCAGGGTCCCCGGCGGCGCTGAGGGCGCCCTCGTCGAGGACGACGACGTCGAAGGTCCCGGAACCGCTCGGCGCGGTGAGCGCGGTGACCTCGCGGCCGCGGGCGCGCAGCTCCTCGGCCAGCGCGTCCGGCTCGGCGCCCAGCACGAGCACGGTGCTGTCCCCGTCGACGAGCTCGGCCACTCGGGCCCGACCCGCCGCGGCGTCCGGTGTCTCGTTCCTGCCCATGTCGTCCTCTCCGCTCCTGCGGCAGCCCCCTCGCGCGGGCCGGCCGAGCACGTCACCGTGTGCGGTGACCCGGCCGGGGGGCCGGCCCCTGTGCCGCGTGAAGTCTAGCCGCCCGGTCCCGCGCCGCCGCTGCTCGAACGCTCCTGCCGGAGTCGGCGTCGGTCCGCGGCGCGCCACTAGAGTGAACGGAGCCCGCACGCGCGTGCGGGCTCGGAAAGGAAGGTGTCCCGCCGTGGTGGGCTTGCTCTACGACTCAATCAGTCCCAACACGGGAGACTGGGCGATCGGCATCGCCGTCGCGCAGGAGCTCGCGCGCCACGGTGTCGCCCGGCCGGAGGTCCTCAACCCCTTCGAGCCCGTCGACGCGCGCGAGCAGCTCGTCGTCGTCGGCGGCGGTGACCTCATCCGCCCCGTCGGTGACCCCTTCTACGACCGCTTCCGCGTCCAGGGGCCGGCGGTCCTCAACTCGGCGGGCGTGTGGCCCGACGCGGACCAGCTAGACCACCTCAGGGAGTACCGCCTCGTCAGCGCCCGCACCTCCGCCGAGGTCGACCACCTGCGTTCCGTGGTGCCGGACGCCGAGCTGCTGCCCGACACGACGATGACGCTGGAGTCGGAGCACTACGAGATCCCGGGCCTGCCGGCCGGGGAGCCCGTCGTCGGCATCCACGTCGTCCCGCACACCATGCAGCTGACGCCGGAGATCGTCGAGGCCGTCGACGCGATCGACCACCCGAAGGTGTTCATCCCCTTCACCCACTACAACTACGACGACTCCTTCATGGCGGCCCTGCCCTTCGACCGCTCCCGGGCGATCGACCTGCCGCGGCTCACGCCCCTGCAGCTGCACTCCGTCATCGGGCAGATGTCCTACGTCGTCGTCTCCTCCCTGCACGCGACCTTCTTCGCCTACTCCCAGCACGTGCCGTTCGTGACGGTCGACCAGCGCAAGGTGCGCGACTTCCTCACCGACCGCGGCCTCACCGACTGGATCTTCTCCGACGACCGCTCGCTGCGCGAGGCTCTCGCCCGCGTGGAGGAGGGGCCGCCGTCGCTCGAGGAGCTCGTCGCGAAGGACCGCGCCGCCGTGCACGACGCCTTCTCCCGCATCGCCTCCTTCGTCGGCGAGGACGACCCCGCCCGCAGTGGCGGCTCCCCCGTCGTCCCCGTCCCGCCCTCGCCCGAGGATGCGGACAGCGCCCGCCCGGTCATCGTGCTCGCCGCGGAGCAGCGCGAGGAGGCGCTGCGCAACCGCGACCACCTCATCGCCGCGAACGCCCGGGTGGCCGCGTCGCTGCGCGCCGCCAACGCCGACCTCCACGCGCAGCTCGCGACCGCGGCCGAGAACCTCGCGGGTGCCCAACACCACATCGCCGGCCTGGAGAACCACGTCCGGGGCCTGCAGAGCGAGGTCGGCCAGGTCCGGGCCGTGTTCGAGCGGACCCTCGACCGCCGCCTGCGGCGCCTCGCGCGTCGTGGTCGCTCAGCGGCACGGTCTATCGTGGGGCGCTGGAAGACGGACGGACGCTGAGACGAGCTGCCACGGCGTCCCGGACCCTGACACGCACCGGGACGTGCCCGCCGGCGTGGACACCGTGGAGGAGCGATGGACAACGAGGCTGAGGCGCGGGCGGCCGCGCTCGCCCAGGAGGAGCTGCGCCCCGCGAGCCCGCGGAGCGGCTTCATCACCGGTGCCCGCGAGTCCCTGAGCGAGATCTGGCGACGCCGCGAGCTGCTCGACATGCTCGTGCGGCGCGAGCTGCGCGCCCGCTACAAGGACTCCTCCCTCGGACTGATGTGGTCCCTGGCCCGCCCGCTCGTCCAGCTCCTCATCTACTACCTCGCGATCGGCCGCATCCTCGGCGCCGAGCGGGCCATCCCCGACTTCGCGATCTACGTCTTCGCCGGCATCACCGCGTGGACCCTGTTCGCCGAGATCGTCCAGGGCGGCACCGGCTCGATCCTCGCGAACTCCGGCATCGTCAAGAAGATCTACCTGCCGCGGGAGATCTTCCCGCTCAGCGTCGTCGGCTCGGCGATCTTCAACTTCCTCATCCAGCTGGGGATCCTCGTCGTCGCCGCGGTCCTCGTCCGCGGGCTCGAGATCGACGAGCGGCTGCTCTACCTGCCGCTCGCCCTCCTCGTCATCATCACGTGGGGCACCGCCCTGGCCCTCGTGCTCGCGGCGGCCAACGTCTACCTGCGCGACATCCAGTATCTCGTCGAGGTCGCGATCATGGTGGGCTTCTGGCTCTCCCCCATCGTCTACTCGTGGTCGATGGTCGCCGACACCATCCCCGACGCCCTCGCCGACATCTACCTCCTCAACCCGATCACCCTCTCGACGCTGGGCTTCCAGCGCGCGGTGTGGGTGAGCGGGCCCGCCGAGGCCTTCCCCCCGGACCACGCCCTCCGGCTGCTCGTGGCGCTCGCGATCGGTGGGGTGCTCCTCATCCTCGCCCAGCGCCTCTTCGCCCGGATGCAGCGCAACTTCGCCCAGGAGCTGTGACGTGAGCACCACTGTCGTCGACGTCCGCGACGTCTCCAAGCGCTTCGTCATCCGCAAGGAGAAGTCCCTCAAGGAGCGCATCGTCAACGCCGGCCGCTCCGCCCAGCACAAGGAGGACTTCTGGGCGCTGCGCGGGGTTGACCTCACGATCGAGGCGGGCAGCACCGTCGGTCTGGTCGGGCCCAACGGCTCGGGCAAGTCCACCCTGCTCAAGACGATCGGCGGCATCATCCAGCCGACGAGCGGTGAGGTGCTGCTCCGCGGCCGCCTCGCCGCGCTGCTCGAGCTCGGCGCCGGCTTCCACCCCGACCTCACCGGCCGGGAGAACGTCCAGCTCAACGCCTCGATCCTCGGCCTCACGTCCCGCGAGACCGCTCGCCACTTCGACGAGATCGTCGAGTTCTCGGGCATCGAGCAGTTCATCGACACCCAGGTGAAGTTCTACAGCTCGGGCATGTACGTGCGCCTGGCCTTCGCCGTCGCCGTCCACGTCGACCCGGACGTCCTCCTCGTCGACGAGGTCCTCGCCGTCGGTGACGAGCCCTTCCAGCGCAAGTGCATGGACAAAATCCGCCAGTTCCAGTCCGAGGGCCGCACCATCATCCTCGTCAGCCACTCGGCCGAGCAGGTCACCGAGCTGTGCACCCGCGCCGTCGTCCTCGAGAACGGCCGCATCGTCGAGGACGGCTCCCCGCGCGAGGCCATGCGCCGCCTGCGCCACGACTACGAGGAGCGCATCGACCAGGACATCGCCGAGCGCGAGGCCCGCGAGAGCGACGCCGCCGAGCTGCGCGGGGAGGCCGTCAAGCGCACGCGCCTCCACTCCGTCGCCGTCTCGGCCCCGGGCCGCGAGGGCGAGCCGCTGACGATCCACCCCGGCGACGACCTCACGGTCTCCGGCCTCATCGACCCCCAGGAGCCGCTCAGCGGCTGGTCGCTCGGCACCTCGATCGAGACCCCGCTCGGCCAGGTCATCTTCGCGACCGACACCAAGCTGCTCGAGCAGGACCTGCCCGACGTCGCCGGCCCCGCCTCCTTCGCCGTCACCCTGCCGGCGCTGCCGATCGCCCAGGGCGACTACTCGGTCAACGTCGCCCTGCGCGACGCCGCGGGCCGTGATGTCGACCGGGCCGCGCGGGCCGCGCACTTCGCCGTCGTCACCGAGGGCCGCACGGTGGGCTACCTGCACACCGAGCCGCGGGTCACCGTCAGCACCGCCTGAGTCAGCCGCAGGCGACGATCCGGTAGACGGCGGCGGTCCCCGAGGAGGCGACCAGCTCGAGGCCGTTCGTCACGTCGACCCCGTAGAACCCGGGGCGCATCCCGACGACGCCCTGGGCGCCGTAGGGGATCGGGGCGTCCTGGTAGAAGTACTCGACGCCGTCCTCGCGCAGGATGCGGCAGACCTCCGGGTCGGTCGTGAGGTCGTGGAAGTTCTCCTGCAGGTAGCGCTGGTCCGCCGAGACGGCGGAGTCCCCGAGGATGGGGATGTACGCGCGCCGCTCGGCGAGCACCTGGACGAAGGCGGCGCCGTTCATCGGGTCACCGATGACGACGGCGTCCTCCGGGAGCACGTCGTCGAGCTCCTCGATGAACTCGAGCTCCTCGGGAGTCGCCCACGCCGGGTGGACCATGACCTCGGGCTGGTAGGCGGCCGCCGTCGTCGCCTCCCGCTCCTCCGCGGTGCCGGGCACCGTGACGGCGAGGACGACGAGCGCGATCGCGACGACGCCGGCCAGGGCGCTCCCGGCAGCCGGTTCACGCCGGCGCCCACGCCGTCGGTCGCGCACGAGCACCCGCAGGCCGCGGCCGAGGGCGACCGCCCCCCACGCGCCGAGCACGGCCCCGACCGTGACGAGGAGCGACTCGAGGCGGTCCGGGGACTTGTACCAGAAGCCCGTGAGCGTGCGCAGCGGGCCGTCCGGGCCCACGGCGGAGACGAAGAGCAGGAGGGCCACGAGCCAGGACCACGCGAGCCACCGCGCCCGGCGCCACGCGGTGACGAGGCCGACGAGGCTGAGGAGCGCGACGCCGAGCGTGCCGGCCGTCTGCTCCGGCGTGGAGCCGAGCAGCACCTGGCCGAGGGCCGCCAGCCGCGAGCCCTCCGGGCTCGCGTACCCGGCCATCGCCTGGAGGCGGGGCACGGTGAAGACCGCGGCGACGAGGAGGACGAGCCCGGCCACCGGCGCCAGCGCGAGGGCCCAGCCGAGGATCGGTCTGCCGGCGGCACGCAGGTCCCTGCCGAGCCGCCAGGCCGCGGTGACCACGAGGGGGGCGGCGAGGAAGCCGAGCGCGGCCAGGCCGCTGCTGTGGGCGAGGACCACGCCGGCGGCCGCCACGGCGAGGGCGAGCCACGGGGCGAGCCGGGCCCGGCCGCGCAGCGCGTCCAGGGGCAGGCCCTCCCCGGCAAGCCGCAGCCCCCGCAGGAGGGCCGCGGCGAGGGCCAGGGTGGCGGGCGTGAGCGCGACGCTGAGGCCGAAGGGGTACATGCCCTTGAACATCACCGCCACACCCGGGTACACGACGGCGGAGGCCGCGACCACCGGCGCGAGGGCTGCGACGAGCGGCCGGCGCGGGGCCGCCACGTGGGCGAGCGCCGCCACCCCCAGCATCCACGGCAGGACGATGCCGACGACGATCAGCGCGTTCGTCGCGGGGACCACGCCGCCGACGACCGCCCCGAGGACGACGAGCGCGTGCCACAGGGTCGGGTAGAAGCCGCCGCCGCTCCCGTCGCCGTACAGGCCCCCCATCGCGCCCAGCGGCGTCACCTCCCCGGTCTGCGTGGCCAGCTCGGCGCCGTTGAGGTGGAAGAGCGAGTCGTGCATCTGCGGCACGGTGTCGGCCGCGCCGAGGGCCTGCGCGAAGGCGGTGGTGGTGAGCGCCGTCCCGGCGAGCACCCCGACGGCGACGAGCCAGCCCGCGCCCCGGCCGGTCCGCGCCCGCGGCTGCGCAGCTCGCGGGGGGCGCGCGGGCACGAGGAGGCGGCCGCACACGAGCGCCACGAGCACGACGAGGGCGAGCCCCGGCAGCACGGTGGGCAGGGACCAGCGCAGGCCCACGAGGCCGTAGGCCACCGAGAGGACGCCGACCGTCCCGGCGGTGACGGCGGGGGCGACGGCCACCGCGAGCAGCCCGCGCACGCCCAGGGCACGCGCGGAGAGCCAGCCGGGCACGAGCAGCACGGCGAGCAGGAGGGCAGCCGTGGGCACGATCTCAACCCACGTCATGACGTCCCTTCCCCACTGCCCTCGCGGCCTTGCGGGGCGTCGTCTCGGTCCCCGACCGGCATCACGGTACGGCATCGCGCGGTCGCACCGGTGACGGCGTGGTGACCCCGCCCCACGCCCCGGGGCATAATCGCGGGGTAGAGCCGTCTCGAGACAACAGGAGGAGATGCGGCGTGCGCGCACTCATCACGGGTGGAGCCGGGTTCATCGGCGCCAACTTCGTCCACCAGACCCTGCAGGACCGCCCCGACACCGACGTCACGGTCCTCGACAAGCTCACCTACGCGGGCAGCAGGGACTCCCTGGCCGAGGTCGCCGACCGGATCACCTTCGTCGAGGGTGACGTCGCCGACGCGGACGTCGTCGACCCGCTCGTCGCGGAGTCCGACGTCGTCATCCACTTCGCGGCGGAGTCCCACAACGACAACTCGCTCAACGACCCCTCCCCCTTCCTGCACACGAACGTCATGGGCACGTTCACGCTGCTCGAGGCGGTGCGCCGGCACAAGACCCGCCTGCACCACATCTCCACCGACGAGGTCTACGGGGACCTCGAGCTCGACGACCCGGCGAAGTTCACCGAGCACACCCCGTACAACCCCTCCTCCCCCTACTCCTCGACGAAGGCCGGCTCCGACCTGCTCGTGCGGGCCTGGGTGCGCAGCTTCGGCGTCGAGGCGACGATCTCGAACTGCTCGAACAACTACGGGCCCTTCCAGCACATCGAGAAGTTCATCCCGCGGCAGATCACCAACCTCATCGACGGCGTCAAGCCCAAGCTCTACGGCGCGGGCCAGAACGTGCGCGACTGGATCCACGTGCGCGACCACAACCGCGCCGTGTGGGACATCGTCGACCGCGGCCGCATCGGCAAGACCTACCTCATCGGCGCCGACGGCGAGATGAACAACAAGGCGGTCATCGAGCTCATCCTCGAGCTCATGGGCCACGACCCCGGCGACTACGAGCACGTCGCCGACCGTCCCGGCCACGACCTGCGCTACGCGATCGACAACACGGTGCTGCGCGAGGAGCTCGGCTGGGAGCCGCAGTTCTCCGACTTCCGCTCCGGCCTGGTCGACACCATCGCCTGGTACCGCGAGAACGAGGCCTGGTGGCGTCCGCGCAAGGCCGAGGTCGAGGCGAAGTACGCCAAGCAGGGCCAGTAGGCCACCGGCCCGCGGCGCGCGGCGCGCGGTCACCGTGCGCCGCGGGTCTCCCACCAGGCCCGCACGCGCAGGCCGACGGAGATCGCCAGCCGCAGGGGCAGCTGGTACCACGCGTCGTAGCGGCGGTGCAGGTACTGCTCCGCGCTGCGGTGGTGGGCGCGCACCATCCGGGCCGGGCGCTCGCGCCAGCTGGTGCCCTGGTCGTGGACGACGCACGCCGTCGGCACGAAGACGTTGTGCCAGCCGGCGAGTCCCAGGCGCTCCCCGAGGTCGACGTCCTCGAAGAACATGAAGTAGCTCTCGTCGAAGCCGCCGATCTCCTCGAGCGCGTCGCGGCGCAGGAGGAGGCAGGCGCCGGACAGCCAGCCGACGGCGTGCTCGGTGAGCTGCACCTGCTCCTGGCGCTGGTGGTAGCGCCGGGTCCACGGGTTGCCAGGCCACACCCGCACGAAGACGGCGTGCCCCGCGCCCTGCGTGAGCGAGGGGACGGCCCGGGCCGAGGGGTAGACGGTGCCGTCGGTGTTGAGGATACGCGGGCCGAGCGATCCGGCGCGCTCGTGCCGGGCGCCGGCGTCGAGGAGCGCGTCCAGGGCCCCGGCCTCCCAGACGATGTCGGGGTTGGCGACGACGACCCACGGCTCCTCGCCGTCCCGGGCGCCGAGGTTCGCCGCCCCGCCGTAGCCGAGGTTCTCCCCCGTGCGCAGCACCTGAGCGCCGTGGCGGCGGGCGACGTCGTCGACGACCTCCGCCTCGGAGCCGTTGTCGACGACGACGAGGGTGACGGTGCGGCTCGTGGCCGCCCGCAGCGACGCCGCGAAGGACTCGAGCTCGTCACCGGGGTTGAAGGCCACGGTCACCACGCGTACGTCGTTCATCGGCCCCAGGGTATGTGGTGGCGCGGGTGCCTCCGCACCGCGGGGTGCTGCGTGGTCAGTCACGCGCGGTGTGGGCGCGTGGTCAGCTGCCGGCGCCGATGGCGATGCGCGGGGTGCCGCTCCACGCCGCGGCGTCGGTCACCTGACGGCCGTCGACGAGGAGGCGCACGCCGGGCAGATCGGCGGGACCCAGCCCGCGGTACTCGGCGTGGTCGGCCTGGACGACCGCGAGGTCGGCCGGCTCGCCCAGGTGGTAGGGCTCCCAGCCGAAGGCCGTGAGCTCGGCGTCCGTGTACATGGGGTCGTGGACCAGCACCTGGGCGCCGCGCTCGCGCAGCGCGTCGACGGTCGCGAAGACCCCGGAGAAGGCCGTCTCCTTGACCCCGCCGCGGTAGGAGGCGCCCAGGACGACGGCGCGCATGCCGGTGAGGTCGCCGAGCAGCTCGGCGGCGCGGCCCACGGCGTAGGCCGGCATGCCGGCGTTGTGCTGCCGGGCGGTACGCACGATCGAGGCGTCCGGGTCGGTGGACAGGTACAGGCGCGGGTAGACGGGGATGCAGTGGCCGCCGACCGCGATGCCCGGCCGGTGGATGTGGGAGTAGGGCTGGGAGTTGCAGGCCTCGATGACGGCGTAGACGTCGATGCCCGCGGTGTCGGCGAAGACGGCGAACTGGTTGGCCAGCCCGATGTTGACGTCGCGGTAGGTGGTCTCGGCGAGCTTGGCCATCTCGGCGGCCTCGGCGCTGCCCATGTCCCACACGCCGTTGGGGCGGGCGAGGTCGGGGCGCTCGTCGAAGGTGAGCACGGCCTCGTAGAAGTCCCGCGCCACCTGCGCGCCGGCCTCGCTGAGCCCGCCCACGAGCTTGGGGTAGCGCTTGAGGTCGGCGAAGACCCGCCCGGTGAGCACCCGCTCCGGGGAGAACACGAGGTGGAAGTCCTCACCCTCGCGCAAGCCGGAGATCTCCTCGATCATCGGCTTCCAGCGGCCGCGGGTGGTGCCGACCGGGAGCGTCGTCTCGTAGGAGACGAGGGTGCCGGGGGTCAGGTGCTCCGCGAGCGAGCGGGTCGCCGCGTCCATCCACCCGAAGTCGGGCTCCCAGGTCGCGTCGTCCACGAACAGCGGCACGACGACGACGACGGCGTCGGCACTGGGCACCGCGTCCCCGTAGTCGGTGGTCGCGCGCAGCCGGCCGGCCGGCACGAGCTCGGAGAGCTTCTCCTGCAGGTGGGCCTCGCCCGGGAAGGGCTCGCGGCCGGCGTTGACCTCGTCGACCACGGACTGCTGGACGTCGACGCCGACGACCTCGTGCCCCGCGTCAGCGAACTGCACCGCCAGCGGCAGACCGATCTTCCCCAGGGCAACGACGGCGATACGCAAGTTCCAGCTCCCTCATGACGGCTTCCGGCGCGGTGCGCCTCGTCGATCATAGAAGGTCGTCGGCACCGGCGTCCGGGACGCACCGCCCAGCCGCGCGGTGACGTCACCCGCAGGTGAAGGACCCTTCCTCGGCGGCGGGCAGGCCGCCGCGGGTGACGACGTCGACGCCCTCGAGCGAGCGCGTCCCGCCGGCCAGTCGCACCGAGACCTCACCGGCGCCGGCGGGAGTCACGGCGAGGAGCTGCTGGCCGGGGAGGTCGAGCACCTCGTGCGGCAGCGCCCCGTCGGGCCCCTCGACGCCGAGGACGGTGGCTCCGCGCGGCAGCCCGACGAGGAGCCGCGGCGGGGCCGCGCCCTCGGGCGCATCGGGCACGTCCGCCATCGCGACGGTGAGCACCGCCTCCGAGCGCCGCGTCCACAGCGCGCCGCACTGCCCGGTGGCGGTGGTGACGTGCTGCGGCGCCAGCCCGCTGGGCGCGCCGGCGTCGTCCGCCGTCACCGTCACCGTGAGGTCCGGCCCGCCCGGCAGGCCGCCGCCCCCGCGCATCGGCGCGAGGTCCTCCTGGAGCCCCCGGTCCGCCGACCACACGCGCAGCTCGCCGGAGACGACCGCGTCACCCACGGCGAGCGCCGTCGCGTCGGCGGCGGCGCGCAGGGCCAGGACGTCGTGGACGACCGTCCGCACGCCCTCGTCGAGGAGGGCACCGCGCTGCTCCGGCGGCGCATCGGCCACCGTCTGGGCGAGCGAGGCGCCCGCGTCCCCGGCGGCCGGGGCGTGCACGAGGTCCAGCCCCTCCGGGGTCACGAGCACGACGGTGCGCGGCGTGACACCGGCGACCGCGGCGACGCCGTCGGCCAGCGCGGCACCCGCGTCGGCGGCCGCGCCGAGCCGCGTGACGTCGGGGGTCGTGAGCAGGGCAGCCTGCGGGCCCGCGGCAGCGGCCGTGAAGGTGGGGCCGGCGGCCGCCGCGGCCCGGACGGCCGGTACGTCGAGGACGGTCATCCGTTGGACGGTCCCGCGCTCCACGGGCAGGAGGTACACCCGCTCGATCTCCCCGCCCAGCGGGCGCGCCGCGCTGTCGTCGAGGACGACGACAGCGGTCGTCGTCTCCTCCGGGTAGCCGGAGATGTCGAGCATGACGTCCAGTCCGGGGCCGAGGCCCACGGCGACGTCGGCTGCCTGCTCGAGCGCGGCGAGCCCCTGCGCGAAGGCCGCGGAGAGCTCGGGGACGACGAGGTCCGTCGTCACGCCGGCGACGGCGGCGTCCGCCCGGACCACGGCGTCGGCGACCGTCTCGACGTCGCCGCGCAGCTCGGTGGCCTGGAGGAGCTCGGTGAAGCCGTCACCCTCGTCGTAAGGCCCGAACCACAGGGTGTCCGCGAGCGTGACGACGGGGCCGAGGGCGTCGGTGGCGAGGATGTCGGCGGCCTGCGCGGTGGCGCGCACGGCGTGCAGCCGGGTGCCGATCCAGGGCAGGTGCTCGGCGGTGCGCCACACGGGCTCGTCGACGAGGTCGTGGGCGCGGCCGACGGCGGCGCGGACCTCGTCGGCGCTGCGCAGCACCGTGTCCCGGTCGCCGCCCGCGAGCGCGCCGGTGACGTCCTGGAGCGCGGGGCGGGCCCCGACGAGGGCCGACACGGCCATCGCCGCGCGGACCCCGAGCCACCCCACCATCGCGAGCGCCAGGAGGAGCGCAGCGACGACCGAGCGCACGAGCACGCGCCGGACCAGGCGGCGCAGGTCGGGACGGGGCCGGCGCCGAGGCCGGCGCCACCAGGGCGGTGCCTCGACCGGCCGGGCGATCGGCCGGACCGGTGGCAGCAGGGTCGTGGACGTCGTCATCGTGCGCCTCCGCTCGGCGGCGAGGCGACGGCCTGGGCGCTCACCACGGCGCCGGGACGTCGGCCGTGCCGTCCCCCAGGTCACCCTCCCCGTCGCCGTCCTCACTGATGTGCTGCTCGGTCTCGTACGCCTTGTCCATCCGCTGCGCGAGCTCGTCCTGCCGGTCGCTCGGCGTCGAGGGCGGCGTCGTCTCGGGCTGCTCCTCGGCGGGTTCCTCGCCCCCGCCCCCGCTCTCGCCGCTCCCCTGCTCGGCGGCGGCGTCCGCTGCCGCGGCGGCGCGGGATGCCGCGTCGGCGAGGTCGTCACCGGCGGAGCGCTCGGGCTCGCCGTCGGAGGCCTCGGTGGCGGTGTCGTGCCCCGAGGGCACCTCGGCACAGCCGTCGGGGGCCGCTGCGGCCACGGCCGCCGCCTCCCGGTAGCCGGCCTCCGCGGCCGCGGCCGCCTCGGGCCCCTCCCCCGCCTCGACCTCCCGGGCCGCGGCCTCGAGGACGAGGGCGAGGTTGAAGCGCACGGCGCACTCCCCGGCGGGGTCCGCCAGGGCCAGGGCCTCGCGCAGCAGCTCCTCGGCCACCGCGAGGTCCGCGGCGTCCTCGGCGTGCGCGGCTGCCACGGTGCCCTCGGCGAAGGGGCCGCGGTAGCGCTCGATGACACTGGCCGCCGACATGGAGCCCGCGGCGCGGGCCGCCGTCTCCTCGTTGTCGACCAGGTAGGCGCCGAGTGCCACGCGCCCCAGGCCGCTGAGCGCGAGGAGGTAGAGGCCCGCGAGCGCCGCGAGCACGAGGAGCGGTGTCACGGCGCGCGCGTACCAGCGCCGCTGCGTCCGTGCCGCGCTCATCGCGCGCCCCGGGGCAGGCCGGCGCGCACGAGCGCGATGAGGGTGGCGGCGAGCTCGACGAGGAGCAGCCCGACGAGGACCAGGCCACCCAGCCACGTGTACTCGGTGCTCCCGGCGGGGACGTCGCCGGCCGGGCCGAAGACGAGCCGGGCCTCGGGCGCGGGGACGGTGGGGACCTCGCCACCGTCGCGGTGGACGTAGGGCAGGCCGAGCTCGTCGGCCAGCGTGCGCAGACGGTCGCCGTCCGCCCGGGAGACGGCCGGCTGCCCGGTCGCCGGGTCGACGAGGGGCGTCGTCCCGCCCCGCTCGCCGGCCTGCCGGGCGGGCATCCCCGCGCCCTCCGCGGTGCCGTAGCCGAGCACGGCGCCGCCCTGGACCAGGTCCGCCAGCGGTGCGAGCGAGGTGGGCTCCCCCGCGGCGGTGTGCTCGCCGTCGCCGAGGTAGAGGAGCAGCGTGGACCGGTCGGGGTACTTCTCGCCCACGGTCGTCAGCGCACGCGCGAGGAGGTCGTCGGCCTCGGTGATGCTCGAGCCGCGGGACGCGGCGGCGAGCTCGGGCTGCAGGAGCGCGATCGCCCGCTGGACGGCGCTGGTGTCGGTCGTCAGCGGCACGACGGTGCGGGCCTCGCGGTCGAAGGTGACGAGCGAGACGCGCGCCCCGGCCCCGGCGAGCTGGTCCACCATCGCGAGTGCGTCCGCGCGCGCGAGGTCGAGGCGGCTGGTGCCCTCGGGGCCGTCGGTCGCGCCCATGCTCGCGGTCGTGTCGACGGCGAGGTAGACGTCGGCGTCGGACAGCGCCACCTCCTGGGGCGGCGCGGGGACCGTCGGGCGCAGGCACATGGCGCCGAGGACGAGGACGACGGCGGCACGCAGCACCCACCGCAGCCGCTGCCCGCGCCACAGGCCGCGTACGCACACGACCAGGGCGAGGAGCGCGAGGGCGCCGATGAGCAGCGGCGGCGCGACTGGCTGCCAGACGACGTCGCTCACGGCCGGACCACCGCCCAGCCCAGGACGAGGGCGGCGACGAGCCCGGCGAGGACCGCCAGGGGGCGCCCGGTGTCGTCGAAGCGTGCGGTCACCGGCTCCCCCTGCACCGTGCGGGAGTCGAGCCCCTCGACGATCGCCGCGATCTCGTCGACGGCGGCCGCTCCGCCGGAGACCGGGTAGACGGCCCCGCCCGTCGTCTCGGCCGCCTGGGCCAGCTCGACGGAGTAGCGCGAGTCCTGGTTGGTGTTGGCGTCGAGGACGACGATCGCGGCGCCCAGGGCACGGGCGTGCTCGGCGGCCTCCGTCACGGTGAAGAGGGCCTGGTCGTCGCGGCCGCGCTGCTGGTTGTCGGTGGCGAGGATGACGACGCGGGAGCGGGTGGTGTCAGGCCCGGTGCTCCCGCCGTCGAGCTCCCCGCGCAGCCGTGCGGCCTCGTCGTCGGCGGTGAACTGCTGGACGCAGCCCATGAGGCCGTCACCGACGAGCGAGATGCCCACCGAGAAGTCGTAGGCCCCGGCGCCGAAGCGGCCGCCGTGGCGCTCGAGGCTCGCCTGCGCGTCGGCGAGCTCGGTGCGCGCGAGGTCGTAGTCGTCGGTGAGCGGGAAGAGGACGAGGGGCATGCTGTTGAAGACGACGAGCGCGAGCCGCTCGCCGGCGAGCCCGGCGGTGAGCTGGCGGAAGGTACGCACGACCGCGAGGTCCTCCTGCTTCATCGACCCCGAGGTGTCCAGGCACAGGACGATGTCCCGGTTGTCGAGCTGGGAGCGTTGGGTCTCGACGACGGAGGGCCGGGCGGCGACGTAGCCGCTCGCCGCGATGGCGGCGAGCAGGACGACGGCGACCGCACCGAGTCCCAGGCGCCGGCGTCGTACGGCGCGCCGGTACAGCGGCAGGCTGCGCAGGCGGGCGGTGTGCGCGACGGGGACCGCCTGCGGCCGGGCCGGCGGGCGGCGCAGGGCGAGGAGCAGGGCGAGCACGGCGACGACGCCGGTGACGACGGCGACGACGACGAGCGCGCGCGGCTCGGTCAGCTGCGGCTCCACGCGGTCACCACCTCTCGGGCGCGGGCCGCCTCGGCGGCGACGTCGACGGGACCGCCGGCGAAGGCGGCGGTGTACAGCCGCTCGACGGTGTCGCGCAGCGGCTGCGGGCCGGGCGCCTCCGTAAGCGCGGTGAGGGTCATCGCGGGGTAGAGCGTGCCCGTCCACTCCGCGGCGAAGCGCCGCACGGCCTGGGAGAGCTCACTGGCGGCCGAGCCGTCGTCCAGGGTGCCGGCGCGGTGCGCGGCCTCGACCTCCGCGATCCGGGCGAGTGCCGCACGCCGCACACGGGTGGCGCGCCGGGCCGGCAGCCGCAGGCCGCGGGGCGGGAAGCGGCGCAGCAGGGCGGCCGCGAGCGCCACGAGCAGCAGGCCGAGGCCGAGGACGGCCCACACCGGCTCGTAGGGCGCCGGCGGGTACAGGGGCTGGTCAAGCACGGCGCCTCCGCAGCATGCCGAGGAGCTCGCGGATCGCCGTCTCCTCGCGCTCGAGGCGGCAGCGGGAGATCGTCGCCTCGTCGAGGAGCGCCTCGAGCTCCTCGCGCAGCGCGGTCTGCTGCTCCTCGTAGGCCTCGGCCAGGCCGGCGCGGCGGACGAGGTGGCGCGGGACGCGCCAGCGGCCGGCGGCGTCGCCCACCTGCCCCTCGCGCAGGAGCGGCACCGGGTTGGCGTCCGCGACGCTCACCCACAGGGCGTCGCGGGACCGGCCCAGGCGGCGGACGGCGGCGGCGAGGGCCGCGTCGACCGCGACGTCGTCGGTGATGACGACGACGATCGTGTCCCGCCCGGTCTGCCGGAGGGTGTCGGAGATCAGCCCCGGCAGGTCGGGCCCGGCGACGGCGTCGCGGACGGCGTCGTCGACGGTGCCCAGAAGCTGCTCGAGACGGCGCTCGCCGTCCCGGGCCCGCACGGCGGCCCGCCCCGTGGCGTCCCCGTGGACCAGGCCCACCCGGTCCCCGTGCCGGACGGCGAGGTAGCCGAGCACGCCGCCGGCGAGGACGGCGAGGTCACGCTTGCTCTCCCCCGCCGGGGTGACGGCCCGCATGGACGCGGCGGTGTCGGCGACGAGCACGAGGCGCCGCTGGTGGGTGGTGAGGTAGCGCCGCACGAGCGGCTCCTCGCGGCGGGCGGTGGCCTTCCAGTCGATGTCCCGGACGTCGTCGCCCGCGTGGTACTCGCGCAGGTCCTCGAACTCGAAGCCCCGGCCGCGGGAGCGCGAGACGTACTCGCCGTCGAGGGCCTGGAGGACGCGCCGGTTGCTGCGGACGAAGAGCTTGGACCGGACCTTGACGAGGTGGGCCATTACGGCGTCTGGACGGCGCCGACGAGCGAGTCGATGAGGTCCTCGGGGCGCACCCGGTCCGCGTCCGCGTCGAGCGTGAGCAGCAGGCGGTGGCGCAGGACGGAGTGGCTCAGGGCGACGACGTCCTCGGGGAGCACGTGCTCGCGCCCCTCCAGGAGCGCCCGGGCGCGGGCGGCGGCGACGAAGGCGAGGCCGCCGCGGGGGCTGGCGCCGCACTCGATGTAGCGGGCCTCCTCGCCGATGTAGGCGCGCGCGTCGCGGGTCGCGGCGACGATCGTGAGGATGTACCGCAGCACGGGCTCGCTCACGTGGACCCGGCGGGTGATCTCCTGGAGCCGGCGGATGGTCGCGAGGTCGAGCACCGGGGTGATGACCCCGGCGTCGACGAGGCTGCCGTCGGCGTAGCGGCGCAGGACCTCGAGCTCGGAGCCCGTGTCCGGGTAGTCGATGACCTCCTTGAGGAGGAAGCGGTCGAGCTGGGCCTCGGGCAGCGGGTAGGTGCCCTCCTGCTCGATGGGGTTCTGCGTGGCGATGACGAGGAAGGGGTCGGGCAGGCGGTGAACCTCGCCGCCGATCGTCACCTGCCGCTCCTGCATCGCCTCGAGCATCGCGCTCTGCGTCTTCGCGCTCGAGCGGTTGATCTCGTCGAGGAGGACGACGTTGGCGACGACGGGTCCCAGCTGGGTGCGGAACTCCCCGGTGCGGGCCTCGTAGACCTGGGTGCCGGTGATGTCGCTCGGCAGCAGGTCCGGGGTGCACTGGATGCGGGCGAAGGACGCGTCGAGGAGGCCCGCGAGCGTGCGCGCCGCCGTCGTCTTCGCCAGGCCCGGCATCGACTCCAGCAGGATGTGGCCGCCACCGAGGAGGGCGACGAGCAGGCTGCGGCGCAGCTCGTCCTGCCCGACGACGGACTCGCGGTAGCGGTCCTGGACGGCGGCGAGCACGCGGCCCGCGTCCGTCACGGACGCCGGCTGGACGTCAGGGGCTGCGAGGGCCACGGGTGCTCCGATCGTGGGGGACGCCTGCTCCATCGGCCGGGGGAACGGCGTTGTGAGCGATCCGGGACCACGCTGGGGCGCACGGGGCCCCGGAACCTTCCGCGAGTCTGGGGGAGTCGTTGACCGGACTGTCGCCGGATCACTAGGTTCCTTTGACATACCGGTCCGCGGCGCAGCGGCACGCGGGCCACTCACCGACGAAGGAGCTCAGAGTGCGCGCACGTCCCCGCGTGGACCACCACGCCGTCCGTCACCGCAGGAACCGTCCCGTCCGAGCGAGCCTGGCCGCCCTGGCCGGGGCCGCTCTCCTCCTCACCGCCGCCGCGGTGCCGGCCACCGCGGCCCCCTCGGTCCAGCCGGGCACCTACACCGGCGCGGACAGCGACAGGAACAAGCCGAGCCTCCGGGTGACGAACGACGGCAAGGTCGCCGGCTTCACGATCACCGTGTTCCCCTCCTGCGTGGACGACGCAGGCGTGACAGCCACGCTCGCGCA
Source organism: Georgenia phoenicis (assembly GCF_047302425.1). NCBI lineage: Bacteria > Bacillati > Actinomycetota > Actinomycetes > Allobogoriellales > Allobogoriellaceae > Georgenia > Georgenia phoenicis. Next base: position 3,276,274 of record NZ_CP154855.1, read on the forward strand.
GCCGGTGGCGATCAACGACGACGGCACCTTCAGTGCCCGCGCGACGCACCAGATCGACGCCGACGGCGGGACGGTTACGGCCGTGAGCCAGCTCTCCGGCAAGGTCCGACCCGACGGGATCGCCGAGGGCAGGTACGAGTGGGAGCTGGACGGGTATGACTGCGAGGCGATGGCCTACTTCTGGCTGCGCAACCAGGACACCCGGGTGACCGAGCCGCCCGCGCCCACCAGCCCGGTGGCCGTGCGCGCGGGGACCTACACCGACAGCTCCGGGCGCAAGGTCACCGTGTCGGCCGACCGCCGGGTCACGGCCGTCACCGTCGACTACAGCATGTTCTGCGGCCTCACCTACAGCGGCCAGCGGCAGGTCCAGCTCGGTTCCCCCGTCCGTATCAACGCCAACGGCGGGTTCGTGATCCAGAGCCCCGACGGCAGCGGAGGCACCGAGACCGTCCGCGGCCAGTTCCACCACGACGGCTCCCTGTGGGGCACGGTCGACTACGTCAGCTCGGGCACCCTGTGCGCCGGCTCCACCGCGTTCACCCTGCGCGCACCGGGCGGTGGAGGCGGGGGCGGTGGCAGCGGTCCGACCTTCTACCTCAACAACGGCTGGGGCCCCACGGCCGACACCGTGTTCGTCTACGGCCGGCCCACCGACGAGGTGTTCGTCGGCGACTGGGACGGGGACGGCATCGATACCATCGCCGTGCGCCGCGGGAGCCACTTCTACGTCTCCAACGCACTGCGCGGGGGTCAGGCCAGCACGGTCATCGCCTACGGCCGCCCCGGCGACGTCGTCCTCGTCGGCGACTGGGACGGCAACGGCACCGACACCTTCGCGGTGCGCCGCGGCCGCGAGTACCACGTGAAGAACACCATCGCGGGCGGCAAGGCCGACCAGGTGGTCGCCTACGGTCGCCCGGGAGACGAGGTCCTCGTCGGCGACTGGGACGGCGACCAGCGCGACACCTTCACGGTCCGCCGCGGGCGGGAGTACCACGTGAAGAACACCATCGCGGGCGGCAAGGCCGACCAGGTGGTCGCCTACGGTCGCCCGGCCGACGCCGTCGTCGTCGGCGACTGGGACGGCGACCAGCGCGACACCTTCGCGGTCCGCCGCGGCGCCCAGTACTTCGTGAACAACCGCATCGCCCCCGGCAACGCGGACCTCGTCCGCGTCTACGGCCGCGCCGGCGACGAGGTGTTCACCGGCGACTGGGACGGCGACGGGCGCGACACCCTGGGAGTGCGCCGCATCTCCTGACGACCGGGGGTGTCCCTCCCGCCGGTCGTCACCGGCGGGAGGGACACCTCTCGCGGAGCGGCCGTGCGCCGACCGGGCCGCCGCTACGCTCGGCGCATGCCTCCCAGCCGCACCGCCGCGGCCCCCACGACGCGACCGACCGTCGGCGCGCGCCTGTGGGTGCCCCTCGTCGTCGTCGGGCTCGTCGGCCAGCTCGCCTGGACCGTCGAGAACATGTACCTCAACGTGTTCGTCTACGAGACGATCACCGACAACCCCACCGTGCTCGCGACGATGGTCGCCGCGAGCGCGATCACCGCGACGGTCGCCACCCTCCTCATCCGCGCCGCCTCCGACCGGGTGCGGACCCGCCGGGCGTTCGTCGCGGGCGGCTACGGGGATGCGCTCGGTGGGCGTCGCGCGCGACCGGGCGGGGGTGCCGCGCCTGCACCTCAACGGCCGACCCTTCTTCCAGGCGGGGGTGCTCGACCAGGGCTACTGGCCCGACGGGCTGTACACGCCGCCGTCGGACGCGGGGCTGGTCCACGACATCGAGTCGATGAAGGGCCTCGGCTTCACGATGCTGCGCCAGCACATCAAGATCGCGCCGCTGCGCTGGTACCACCACTGCGACCGCCTCGGCATGCTCGTGTGGCAGGACTTCGTCAACGGCGGGCGGCCGCTACCGCCCCGAGGTCGTCACCGCACCGGTCCTCACGCCGCTGCGGCTGCGCGACGACCGCTACGCCGCCTTCGCGCGGGAGGACGCCCGCGGCCGGGAGGAGTTCCGCCGCGAGGCCGGGAGACGGTCGAGCTGCTGCGCAACGTCCCGAGCGTCGTCGCCTGGGTGCCCTTCAACGAGGGTTGGGGCCAGTTCGACGCCGCCGCCGTCGCCGCGGAGGTGGCCGCGCTCGACCCCACCCGCGTCGTCGACCACGCCAGCGGCTGGCACGACCAGGGCGCCGGCGACGTCGACAGCCGGCACGTCTACTTCCGCCCGGTCCGGCTGCGGCACCGCGGCGGCTCACGGGCGCTGGTGGTGTCCGAGTTCGGCGGGTACAGCCTGCGGGAGGACGACGCCGCCACGGACGTGCCGGGCGAGTTCGGCTACCGCCGCTACCGCGACCCCGAGGCCTTCGCCGGCGCCGTCGAGCGCCTGCACCTGGACGAGGTGCTGCCCGCGGTGCGTGAGGGGCTGGCCGCGTCGATGTACACGCAGGTCTCCGACGTCGAGGGCGAGACCAACGGGCTGCTGTCGGCCGACCGCTGCACCGTCAAGGTGCCCGCCGCCCGCCTGCGCGCCGTCAACGAGCAGCTCACCCGCGCCGGCTCGGAGGGCACGACGGCCCCCGAGCGGGAGATCACCGAGCCCGTCGCGCTGTGCCTGCCCGACGGGCGGCTCAACCCGGCCGCCGTCGGCTGGACGCGCCGCCCGCTGCACGACACCGGCGGCATCGGCCGCGGCCGGCGCGGGCGGGGGCGCAACAAGCGCTGGGAGTACTGGAACGTCATCACGCCCACCCACATCCTCGCGATGACGATCTCGGACATCGACTACGCCGGCGTCCACGAGGTGTGGCTGCTCGACCGCGCGACCGGGGAGGCCATCGGTGCCAACGCGATCAGCCCGCTCGCGGCGCGCACCGAGCTGCCCGGCACTCTCGGGCAGGGACCGGGCCGCGCCCGCGCCGGGGACCTGGCCATCGCCGTCGACGAGGTCGACGGCGGCACGCGGCTGCGGGCGGTGACCTCACGGGGGCGTATCGACGTCGTCGCCCACCGGCCGGCCGGGCACGAGGCGATGGGCGTCGTCGTCCCGTGGGACACCGAGCGCTTCCAGTACACGGTCAAGGACGTCGCCCGCCCGGCCAGCGGCCGCATGTGGGTCGACGGCGTGCGGCACGAGGTGCCGGCCGGGGAGTCCTGGGCGGTGCTCGACCACAGCCGCGGCCGCTGGCCCTACGAGATGCGGTGGAACTGGGGCGCTGCCTCCGGCGTGAGCGCCGGGCACGTGCTCGGCGTGCAGCTGGGGGCGAAGTGGACGCAGGGCACCGGCTCGACCGAGAACGCGCTCGTCGTCGACGGCGTGGTCCACAAGGTCAGCGAGGAGCTCGTCTGGGAGTACGCCACCGGGGACTGGATGCGCCCGTGGCGGATCCACGGCGAGCGCGCCGACCTCACCTTCACCCCCTTCCGCCTCAAGGAGGGGCGGACCGCGCTGGGGGTGCTCTCGAGCGACACCCACCAGCTCTTCGGGCACTACGACGGCTGGATGAGCGACTCCGCCGGGCGGCGAGTGGCCGTCGAGGGCCTCACCGGGTGGGCGGAGGACGTCTTCAACCGGTGGTGACGGCGTGGGACGGAAGCCCTCAGGGCAGCGTGGTGCTCAGAGCCTCCACCGTCCTGGTAGCGGCGTCACCCCGGCCATACGGCGCGGCGTCAGTGGCGGGCGGCGCCGGACGGGAGGCATGCGCGGCCACGTCCGCGAGCTCGCCGTCCAGCACGTTCCAACCGAGTGCAACCGTCTCCACCCACTCGGTCTCGTGACGCAGTGTCGTGCACGGGACCCTCAGGAGGAAGGCCTCCTTCTGCAGCCCGCCCGAGTCCGTGACGACGCCCGCCGACCTGGCGACGAGGTCCACCAACCGCGGGTACGGCTGCGGCTCGAGAACGGTGATGGCGCCGGCCTCGAGCGAGATGCCTGCGGCCGCCGCGCGGTCTCGTAGGCGGGGATGGGCGAGGAGGAGGACCGGCCGGGAGAGCCCCGCGAGGGCACCGATGATGGCAGCGAGGCGCTCGGAGGCATCGGTGTTCTCAGCGCGATGGATCGTCGCGACCAGATAGCCGCCCTCCTCGATGCCAGGCGGCAGCGGCGCCGGACCGCCGGCAAGACCTGCGTCACGCACCCGGTAAAGCACGTCCGCCATGACGTCACCGACGAGGACGGTGCGTTCGCCGAGCCCCTCCGCCCGGAGGTGGCTCACGGCGGCATCGGTCGGCGCCAGAAGGAGGTCAGCGGCGTGATCAGTCATCACGCGGTTGTGCTCCTCGGGCATGCGACGGTTGAAGGAGCGGAGACCCGCTTCCAGGTGTGCGACGGGCTGGTGGATCTTCACCGCGGCGAGCGCGGCGGCCACGGTCGAGTTCGTGTCCCCGTAGACGAGGACCCAGTCGGGACGATGCTCGAGCATCGCCCGCTCGAGGCCGGGGAGCATCGCACCGGTCTGCTCAGCGTGACTCCCCGAGCCGACGTGGAGGTTGAGGTCCGGGCGCTGGATGCCGAGGTCGGCGAAGAACACGTCCGACAGGGCAGCGTCGTAGTGCTGTCCCGTGTGAACGATGACATGCTCATGGCCCGCTGCCGCGAGCGCATGCGCCACGGGCGAGAGTTTCACGAACTGTGGACGAGCTCCGACGACACTGAGAATTCTCACGCAACGACCCTACCGACAGGGATCACGGCGGCACCCAAGCCAGTCACCGAGTCGTGAAGTGTCCTGGGACGTCCCGGGCCGGGTCGATCATCCGAGCAGGTTGATGGGACCATGAGCGAATGACAGTGCCGAGCGAGGAGTCCGACGCGTGAAGCGCCTGTGGTCAGCCCTCAAGGAGCTCATGCCACTCCTGCCGTCGAATGCGCGCCGCTTCCTCATCATGTTCGCGGTCGCCTCCAGCTCCCTCGCGTTGCTGGACATCGCCGCGCTCGGGCTGCTCGCTCTGACGATGACCCCACTGGTCCAAGGGCGGGCGCTGACCTTGCCCCTGATCGGTGAGGTGTCCTCGGACTACACCGTGTGGGTCATCGGGGCCGTCTGCGCACTGATCATCCTCAAGAGCATCCTGTCGATCCTGCTCCAGTGGTTCGCGACCCGGCGCTTCGCCGCGTACGAGCTCCTTATCGGCGACCGCCTCTTCTCTGCGTACATCCATGCCCCCTGGACCGAGCGACTCAAGCGGAACTCGGCCGAGCTTGTCCGTCTGGCAGACGTGGGCATCGGCAACACGACCGCCGGACTCCTCCTCCCGGCAGCATCGCTCCCTACGGAGGCCGTGACGTTTGTAGCGGTACTGGCGGTTCTCGTCGTGGCCGAGCCGGTGACGGCGGCCATCACCCTTGTCTACCTCGGGCTGGTTGCGGCGGTGCTCTACTTCGTCATCTCGAAGCGCGCGGTCGTCGCCGGACGAGTTAACCGCGACTACTCCTTCCGGATCGCTACGCTCATGACCGAGATGGTAGCCACGCTCAAGGAGATCACGCTCCGGAACAAGTCGGACGAGGTCGCCGACGTGGTGCACCGCAACCGCGTCCACACCACCAGAGCGCGCGCAAACATCCAGTTCCTCAGTGCTGTCCCGAAGTTCGTCGTTGAGTCGGCTCTCATCGGTGGCTTCGTCCTCGTCGGCGGAGCCGCCTACCTCCAGGGCGGCCCGGCTAGCGCCCTCAGCGCTGTCGCGCTCTTCGCTGTCGCTGGCTTCCGGATGATTCCCTCGGTCACCCGATTCCAGGGAATCGTCACGCAAACGTCCTCAACCGTTCCACACGCGAATGCTGTGATCCGGGACATCAAGCTCGCCGAGCGCTACACCAGCACCGCCGACCGCATCGGCACGAAGAAGCTCGAGCACCAGCCGGAGCTCCTCGCTCTCAAGGACGTCGAGTTCACTTACCCGGGCGCGCACACGCCCGCCGTCACCGGCGTGACCCTCAATGTGCCGATCGGGAGCTCGCTTGCGCTGGTCGGTGCTTCCGGGGCTGGGAAGTCGACGCTCGTTGACATCTTCCTCGGGCTTATCGTCCCGTCGGGTGGAACGATCACCATCGACGGCGAACCCCTGGTCGACGTCCTGGCGGATTGGAGATCAAGGGTTGGGTACGTGCCACAGGACGTCTCGCTGTTCGATGCCACCATCGCGCAAAATGTCGCACTCTCCTGGGAGAGCGAAATCGACGAGAACAAGGTCCGCGCAGCTCTCGCCCGCGCCCAGCTCCTCGACGTAGTCGAGAACCGGGCCGGTGGTCTTCACGCGCGCATCGGCGAACGAGGCATGGCACTGTCCGGTGGACAGCGACAACGGCTCGGCATTGCGCGGGCGCTGTACTCGGACCCGCTCGTTCTCGTGATGGACGAGGCTACGAGCGCGCTCGACACCGCGACCGAGGAGGCCGTCGCGAAGGCCATCCGTGAGCTGCATGGCGACGTCACAGTCATCAGCGTCGCTCACCGACTCTCGACCATCCGGCACAGTGACCAAGTGTGCTTCATGCGGGACGGGCAGATCGTCGCAAGAGGTACATTCGACGAGGTCGTCGCTTCCGAACCCGATTTCGCCCACCAGGCGAGCTTGGCGGGGCTGGCGTGAGCGGTGCCGACACCCCCGACGTTGACGTCGTCGTTGCTGTCCACGACCTCTCGCGGCCCGTCGCACGCTGTGTCACCTCCGCGCTCGCCGGAGCAGGATCGCATGTCCGCGTGACTGTGGCGTGCCACGAGCTCGACCCTGCCGAAGTCTCGAAGCTGATACCTGCTGACCCCCGCCTCCGATTCCTCGCTGTCAACGACGGCCTCGGCAGTCCTTCCGGGCCCTACAACGCAGGGATTGACGCCGCGACCGCCCGTTACGTCACCATTATTGGCTCCGATGACTTCTTCGAACCCGGGGCTCTCTTGACCTGGATCCAGGACGCTGACCGGCTGCGCTCCGATGTCATGCTCGCCCGCGTGCGGATGCAGGATGGGACAGATGTCCACACGCCGCGCGTACGGCCGTTCCGGTCCCGCCGCCTATCCCTTGTCAAGGACCGCTTGGCGTATCGGACTGCTCCACTCGGCCTGCTGCGTAAGTCCACGATCGACACGCTCGGACTGAGACTTGTCCAAGGAATGCGCTCGGGCGGCGACGTAGCGTTCACCGCTCGCCTGTGGTCGTCACCCGTCAGGATCGACCTCGCACGCTCCGCGCCAAGGTACGTCGTGGGCACCGATGCCGAGACGCGGGTCACGACGTCGGTTCGGCCGATCACCAGTGAGTTGCGGGCATTCGAACAGCTACTCGACGAGCCGTGGCTGATAGATCTTCCCGAGGCTGAGCGTCGTGCACTCGCGGTCAAGACGATCCGAATCCATCTTATTGGGGCGATTCGCCGTCGTGATGCGCTGACAGCCTGGGACAAGGGCGAGCCCGAGTGGCTGCGCAGATTGCTGAGCGAGTGGGTAGACCTGGCACCAAGCACCCTGCGCCCCTTCAGCAGGGCCGACAGGCGCTTGCTCGACGCGGCGCTGCAGCCGCACGTATCCGCGGCATCACTGGTCGCTGCAGTGCATAACCGGACTACAGCGGGACGGTGGGAATCGGTCCTGACCCCTGACCCTGTCGGAAATCTGGACCGGGAGTCCACCCTGCGTTACTTCCTCGCCGACAAGTTCTGGCGATGAAGTCAGCACCTACCAGTCATCCGGTCATCGCGGCCACACCTCTGTAGATCTTCTGTAGCGGGGCCACGTAGCGGTCTGCGCTGTAGTGCGACGCCACCCACCTACGCGCATCCAGGCGCCGACTGACAGCAACTGGGTCATCCAGTGCGTGAAGGACGTGCTCGATCGACTCGTCGACAGAGCCGGAGAGGACCGGCGGCGCTCCGCCCTCGGGATGTGGCAGGAGCACACTCGGTACGACGACAGGCGCCCCCACAGCCATGGCCTCGTGCTCGCTGACAGCGAGGATGGTGCTTGCCTGGCCGATAACAACGTCAGCCTCCGCCAGGATCGACAGGTAGTCCGCGTGTGCTGCGCGCGGATGCAGTTCCACACCCAGCCTCGCTGCATCAGGCGCGGCTTCGCCCCATGCCAGCCCTTCCAGGCGGACGTCGCGTGGAAGCACTGCGCGCAGTTTCCTCGCGAGCTCCAGCATCGTCGGAGCACCTTTTACCTCCGACCACCTTGAGGCGAAGAAGACTCGACGTCGACCATTGACGCCCGGCGTCCACTGCGGAAGACCAGCGATGTCGACGAAGGCGGGCATGTACTCCGCGTCCGGCCGGGCGGCGCGCGCCTGCTCCGCCGTGTCTAGGTTGGTGTAGAACACGTGCTCGGCTCCGTCGATGGCACGGGAGATCTCGTCGCGGTACACCGGATCCGTCCACTGCTCCCGGATGTCGGTGCCATGCAGGTGAAGAAGGTACGGCCGGTGCGGCATGAGCGGCTCACGCAGGAGTCGGGCGCTCGTCGCGTAGTGCACGTGGACGACGTCGGCGCGCCGCAGTGCGCGTATACGCCGCGCTACGAACGGGACGTACTGGAGCCGGTCCAGTCCGCCCTGCGGGGCTCGAGCCGGCCGAACCTTCGCTGGCGGTAGATAGCCCCAGTTCAAACCAGCACGGCGCGCCGCTTGGACGAGGTTGAGCGCGACGAACGCACAGTCGTTGAAGTGGAGAACGGCCGGCTCAGCGGTCATGAGCATCACCTTAGGCGACAGGTCAGCACAGCCTGATGGCAGGATCCTCTCGTGCCCACTCGCCGATCTCTCCTCATTCTCTCCTTCTCCCCTATCCACGCCGACGCCAGGGTCCTGCGGCAGGTCCGACTGCTGGCTGACAGGTATGAGGTGACGACCTGCGGCTACGGCCCAGCCCCCGATGGCGTCGCGCACCATGTCCAGATCCCCGACGACGTCGTGTACTGGCACAAGAACCGTTCGCTTCTCCTTCAACGTCGTTTTGCCGCTGCGCACCGCTCGAGCCCAGCCGTCAGCCACCTTTGGGACCTGCTTCCCCGCGACCACTTCGATGTCGTCCTTGCGGACGACATCGACACGGTGCCGCTCGCACTCTCGCTCCGTCCACGTGCGGGAGTTCACGCAGATCTGCACGAGTACGCACCCCGGGAGAATGAGGAGTCGTGGCGCTGGCGTGCCTTTGTCGCGCCATACTTCCGTTGGCTGTGTCGGACCTACCTGCCGCAGGTGCATAGCGTCAGCACTGTAGGCGCCGGGCTCGCAGCGGAGTACCAGCGAGAGTTCGGTGTCAGCCCGTCTGTCGTAGTGAACGCTCCGCGCCTGGAAGACCTCGAGCCGGGGACAGTCGTCGAGCCCATCCGACTCGTGCACTCCGGGAATGCACGACGGAACCGCAAGCTGGAGCTCATGTTCGACGCCGTGGCAGCGTCACGCTCGCGCGTCACGCTCGACCTGTACCTCATGCCGAACGACCCGGCGTACCTCTCCGAGCTTCACGAGCTGGCGAAGGGACTGCCACAGGTACGGATCCATGACCCCGTGCCTCCGGAAGACCTTCCCCTGACACTTTCGTCCTACGACGTCGGCGTGTTCGTCCTCCCACCCGTGACCTTCAACTACCTCTGGGCCCTGCCAAACAAGTTCTTCGACTTCGTTCAGGCGCGTCTCGGCGTCATCGTGGGGCCGTCGCCCGAGATGGCCGGGATCGTCCGGCGCCACGAGCTGGGCGCCGTCACCGACGACTTCACAGCGGACTCACTCACCCGGGTCCTCGATGAACTCGAGCCGGCCACGGTGACTCGATGGAAGCTGGCATCGCACGCAGTGGCTCCCCAGTACTCGGCACAACGGCAGGCGCAAGGCTGGGCCGACGCAATCGACACGCTCGCCGCGCGGCTGGACTGACCCGTCAGCACGACCTACTCAGGGGTCGATGCCGGGGCCCTGGTAGCGTGACAACGTGCGAATCGTGGCCGTGACGACGTGGTTCCCGACTTCGGTCGCCCCCACTAGCGGCGCCTTCGTCGTCAAGGACGTCCGCGCGATTGCCTCGCTCGGGCACGACGTGCAGGTCGTCCACCTCGTTCCGCCACACCAGGACGACGGGACCAGGCGTGTCGTGCACGAAGGGCTTCAGGTTGCCCGGCTGCCGATGCGTACGACGAGCCCTGCTGACATCGTGAGGGTTGCACGCGCTCTCGCCGCCTTCATCGCCGGAGCAGACGTGGTCCACTCGATGGCGATCTCCTCGCTCCTACCGCTGTCGATCCGTCGGCCGTCCGTACCGTGGGTCCACACCGAGCACTGGTCCGGTCTCACGTCACCGCAGAACCTTCCGACATCGTGGCGGCTCGCGCTCCCCATGGTGAAGCGGCTGCTAGCCCGTCCGGACGTGGTGACCGCCGTCTGCGACTTCCTCGCACAACCCATCCGCGCCGAGCGGAGCGGCCGGCCCACGCAGGTCGTACCCTGCATCGTCGAGACGCCGGTTCCCGTTCCCCCACGTCCGGGACGAAGCGACGTCCTGCGACTCGTCAACGTCGGTGGACTCATCGAGCGCAAGGATCCTGTGCTCGCGGTCGAGACCGTCGCCGCGCTGAGAAACAGGGGCGTTGACACGGAGCTCGTCCTCGTCGGCGAGGGTCACCTACGTGACGCCGTTGTCCGGCGGACAGGCGAGCTGGGCCTCGAGTCCCGGGTAAGGCTCACCGGCCCCCTCCCGCGCTCTGGGGTGCTGGTCGAGCTCGCGGCGGCGGATCTCTTCTTCGGACCGACAAGGGGAGACAACTTCTTCGTCTCGGCGGCCGAGGCTCTTGTCAGCGGTCGCCCCGTCGTCGTCGGTGCGACCGGCGGGCAAGGGGAGTACATCGCCCCCCAGGTAGGAGCACTGGTCGCCGAGCAGACCCCGTCCGCGTACGCCGAAGCGATCCTCCGGGTCGACGCACAGACGAGAGGCATGTCGGCCGACGAGATCTCAGCCACGGTCGGACCTCGGTTCTCCGTGCCCGTTGTGGCCGAGAGCTACGGCCGGGCCTACGACACAGCGAGGGACGTCAGCCGGTGACCCCACCCGTCGACGTCGTCATCGCCGTCCACACCACACGTCGTCCGATCGGCAGGGCGGTCGCCTCCGTCCTCGACGGGAACGGCGACACCACACGGCTCACCGTCGTGTGCCACAACGTCCCGGTGGACCAGATCGCGGCGGTGGTCGCTCCTGAGCATCGGGCACGCGTGCGGTTCCTCGAGCACCGCGACAACGTGCGAAGTCCCGCTGGGCCCTTCAATGCAGGGATGCGTGCCGCCGACGCCGACTTTGTCTCGATCATGGGCTCTGACGACATGCTCGAGGCCGGGGCTGTCCACTCGTGGTTGCAACTCGCCGAGCGAACCGGAGCGGAGACGGTCATCTCCCGGCTCGTCATCGGCCACCGGCGAAGGCCGGTCCCCACTCCTCCTGTCCGCCCGCTGCTCCGCGGCCCGGCACACCCGGTCAAGGACCGCCTCAGCTACCGCAGCGCTCCGCTCGGTCTGGTCTCGACCGAGGCGCGCCGGCGACTGGGACTGGAGCTGGTCGAGGAAATCGTCGTCGGAGACGACGTCCCCTACGTGACCCGCCTGTGGTTTGAAACCCGTGTGGCCGTGGACAGGCATGGTCCGGCCTACGTCATCGGCGAGGACGCGGAAGACCGCGTTACCTACGAGCGGCGGCCCGTCATCGTCGAGCTCGAGTTCGTCCGGCATCTCTTGGCACAGCGATGGTTCCGCGATTACGGCCTTCGTGAACGACGTGCGATCTGCACCAAGCTCGCCCGGATTCACCTGTTCGGCGCGATCTACCATCGGCAGGACGCGACCTTCTGGGATGCGGAGAACCGAACGGCTCTTGCCACGGTCACCGATGAGCTGCTCCTCGCAGCACCAGGCTTCGAACGACCCCTGTCCCTCGCCGACCGCGCACTTCTAGACGCAGCCCGTACCCCACAAGTGCATGCTGACAAGCTCACCGAGTTGGCAAGGAAGAGACGCAAACACGGACGCCCTGCCACCGTCGTCACACGCAGCCCGCTGCACCTGCTGCACCGTGAGGCACCGATTCGCATGATGACCAGTTCGATCCTGGTGAGGTAAGCGTGGAACCCCGAATCACTCACCTCTTCGACTGCGCAGACGTCGGCGGGACCCTCGTCCGTGAAGCGCGTCGGCAAGATCTCCCCTGGCGCTACGTACCGGGGCTAGCCGATGTCCCGCGGCGGAAGTACGTGGGTGACTACTACGTCTGGACGGGCAGGCGCATCGCCTCGCTCCTCCGCTCCGACCTGTTACACCTCCACTACGGCGGCCGCACCGCTTGGGCACGCAAGTTCCCTCGCCGACCTTACGTTGTCCACCTACACGGGACCGACATCCGTACCCAGTACCGCGACCCGCGATACCGCGACGAGATTCAGCAGGGGCTCGACGGCGCTCGCGCTGTCGTTTTCTCGACGCCCGACCTTGCAGACGCGGCCCTTGAGGCACGACCTGACGCGACTTATCTGCCGAATCCCATAGATGTCAGTGATCTACCGCAGTGGGCTCCGGCCGACCGCCCGACGGTCGTGTTCACGTCGCGGTGGGAACCGGTCAAGGGCCTCGACTGTCAACTCAAGATTGCCCGGTTACTGCGAGAGGCACTTCCGAACAGTGTTGACATCGTCGGGCTCGACTGGGGCGAGGGGGCCAAGGCCGCAGCTAGGGCAGGCGTACGCCTGGTCCCGCCCATGCCCCGACCGGCGTTCCTGGCATGGGTTGCCTCTGCGCACCTGGCCGTAGGGCAGTCTGCGGGACTTCTCGCCATGAGTGAGTTACAAGCACTGGGCATTGGGGTGCCGACATTTATTGCCCACCCCCTCCCCACATATCCAGCTCCACCGGTTCTCATAGGAGACCTCGGGGATGCCGGTGACATAGCGCGACACGTGATAGCCGATCCCGCAGCGAGAAGTGCGGCGTTGAACTCACCTGCCTGGATTCGTAAGCACCACGGCGTGGAGCACGCCGTGGCACGACTACGTGGGATCTATCGAGCCGCACTCGGAGGAGAATGAACCGGCACCTGCTATACGTGGCATGGGGTTTCCCGCCGGCTCGCGGGAGCGGTGTTTACCGCGCGCTCGCTACACCGAACCTGTTCGCGCAGGCTGGATGGCGGGTAACCGTACTAACGGCGAGCACCGAGTCGTTCGAGAAGTACACCGGCGCTGACCACTCGCTTGTCGACCTTGTTCACCCCGACGTTAGAGTCGTGCGTCTGCCCTTTGAGCGGCCCTATCTCGATGGCGAACTAGCCACGTGGTCCCGGTTCCGTATCGAGATGCCCGACCTGTGGCTGCGTTGGAGACGTGCCGCCGACGTGGCGCCGTTTCCAGAGGCGAACTATGGGTTCTGGCGGCGACCACTGGAACGCGCGGCCCGAGCAGTACACCGGGAAGACCCCGTCGACCTAGTGATTGCGACGGCCAATCCTCATGTCGACTTTGTGGCGGCTGCCGAACTGGCCAAGGTCGGCGTGCCGTACGTCATGGATTACCGCGACGCGTGGCAGCTTGACGTATTCAGTGGTGCACGAGTTGCTGCGCCGCGGAGCAGGGTCGCCCGATGGGAGTCCCGTCTGGTTGCTGGCGCAAAGGAGGTGTGGTTCGTCAACGAGCCGATCCGTACTTGGCATGCAGAGCTGTATCCCGAGCACGCGGACCGCATGTACGTCGTTCCCAACGGTTACGACGGCGGGCTCCGCCCTCGTCGTATTCCTACACCGACGAAGGAGGCGACCTTCGGCTTCCTCGGCACTATCAGTGAGAAAGTCCCGATGGCTGAGTTCATTAACGGCTGGAAGGGGTTCCGTGAGCTGAGGGATCGTGCCGGATGCCGAGCGCTCCTCGCGGGATACGTCGGGTTCGGAGGCGAGTCCACGGGTTCCGGAGATCTATCGGAGCCAACTGCCAGGATGGAGTACATCGGTCCGGTGCCCAAGGGCGACGTCGCCAACTTTTACGCCCGTTGCGACGCACTTCTCCTTGTTCTCGGATCTGGCAAGTACGTCACGAGCGGCAAAGTGTTCGAGTACCTTGCGACGGGTCTTCCGATCGTTTCTGTCCACGATCCCCGGAATGCGGTGAATGACGTGCTGCGTGGCTACCCGCTGTGGTTTCCGACGGAGGGGCTCGAGCCCGGTCAGATTGCACGCGCGCTTGAGCGCGCAGCACGCGAGGTGCAGGCTCCCGATCCTGATCGATGGCGAGCAGCAGCTACCTGGGGGCCTCGTGTCGCACGGGCTGCGCAGCTCGCACCCAGGATCGAAGCGCTCGCCAGTGGGGTGCACAAGCGTGGCTGAAGGCATGCGCGTGACGGTCCTCTGCCTGGACCCGAGCATCACTGCAGCCGACTTAGCAGCACGGGCCGCCGACGTCTGCGACGCCCTTCCGGACCACACGGTGGTCACTATCGTCGGTCCGGTAGAGGTCGCGGAGTATGCACACCGGCCTGTTGACATCGATGTCGGGACCCTGAGCCGCGTGTCTGGACCGCTTGCCCCGCTTGTGCGGGCCTTCAGGGGGAACATCAGGGGCCGTCGCGCCTGGCGGGCACTACGTGCAGATGCGGACGCTATGGAGACCCTTCGTACCGCGGAACTCGTCGTCGTAGTGGACCCACTGGCCAACCGTGCAGCATGGGTTCTGGCCAAGAAGCATGGCGTTCACGCGGTCACCGGACTTCGCGCAGTCCGCTACGCCGTGAACCAGGCGGCCGGCAAGTAGTTGACTCAGACTGTCGGTTCCTTCCTACACAGTGCTGAACACACCCGACCGCTTGCCCGCGGGCCTGCGGCCAACGACCCGTACAGCGAGGGCTAGTGTCGAAGCCCGTAACCTAATGCAGATTCACGATGTCGTGCCGTTCGAATACCACTGGAGGATGCATGGCCGAGGCGCAGGACGGCGTCCGTGTGGTGCTGGCGACGCGGATCTTCACCCCGGAGCCGGCAGCGGCGTCCTTCCGTCTCGCGGCGCTCACCCGGGGCCTGGCGTCTCTCGGCGCGCGGGTGCGGGTGCTGACGACCACCCCGCCGCCGGGCATGGACGCCTCGGCCGGCGTCCCGGCGGCCGTCGAGCGCTGGCCGGTGCTGCGTGACGCCGAGGGCTACGTGCGCGGCTACGTCCAGTACCTCAGCTTCGACCTGCCGCTGCTCCTGCGGCTCCTGCGCACCCCTCGTCCCGACGTCGTCGTCTGCGAGCCGCCGCCGACCACCGGCGCCGTCGTCCGCGCCGTGAGCGCGCTGCGGCGCGTCCCGTACGTCTACTACGCGCCGGACCTGTGGGCGGACGCGGCCGAGTCCGCGGGGATGCCCGGGGTGGTGGTGCGCGTCCTGCGCGCGGTGGAGCGCTGGGCCATGGGCGGTGCCGCCACGGTGGTCGCGGTCTCCGCGCCCGTCGCCGCCCGGCTCACCGCCCTCGGGGTGAAGCACGTCGAGGTCGTGCCCAACGGCGTCGACACCGAGGTGTTCACCCCGGACGGCGCCGCGGTCGACACCGACGGACGCCCGTACCTCCTCTACGCCGGCACGGCCTCCGAGTGGCAGGGGGCGGACGTCTTCATCCGCGCCCTCCCCCGCGTCCTCGCCGAGGTCCCCGACGCCCGCCTCGTCTACCTCGGGCAGGGCAGCGACTGGCCGCGGCTCAAGGAGCTCGCGCGCGACCTGCCTGCCGGCTCCGTCGAGTTCCACCCGCGCGGGCCGGCCGAGGCTGCTGCCCGCTGGCAGCGCGGCGCGGCCGCCTGCCTGGCGAGCATCATCCCCGGCCGCGGCTACGACCTCGCGTACCCGACAAAGATCCACTCGTCACTCGCCTGCGGCACGCCCGTCGTCTTCGCCGGCGTGGGCGCCGCCGTCAGCGAGATCCGCCAGGAACGCCTCGGCTGGGCCGTCGACTACGACGTCGACGCCGTCGCCAGCGCGATGATCGGCGCCCTGCGCGCGCAGCGCACCGACGCGGAGACGCGCCGGCTCTCGGGCTGGGTGCGCGAGCACCGCTCCGCCGCGGCGACCGGGCGGCTGGCCGCCACGGTCGTCACCGGTGCCGCGAAGGCCGGCTGACCGGTCAGCAGTTCCGCACGAAGCGCTGGGTGTTGTAGATGTAGTTGCCGGCCTCGACGGTGCCGACGGCCACGTGGGTGTTGTTCGGGTTGAGGATGCCCGTGCGGTGGTCCGTGGAGTTCATGTACCAGTCCATCGCGTCGCGCGGGTTGGGCGCGGTGCCCCGCTGGTAGGTGCGCACGATGTGCTCCCCGCCGCGGGTGCAGCCGACAGCCCGCGCGTCGGCCGCGATCGTCTCGCTCGAGGCGTGCTGGATGAGGCTGCGCTCCGCCATCCACGTGGAGTGGCGCACCGCAGCTGCGCGGAGGGCGGGCACGGCGCGCACGGGGGCGATGCCCCGCGCCGCGCGCTCGGCGTTGATCATCTCGATCATCCGCTCGTCGTACTCGTTCATGCTCCCCACGCGCGGCGGGACGGGGTGGTTGACCGCGTTGCGCAGGCCGATCGAGTCGCTCCCGTTGCCGTCCCAGTCACCGACGAGCACGCCGTCGCCGCGGGCGCCGTAGGGCATGACGATGTCGGCGGCTCCCCCGGCGATGGTGTTCTTCATGTGGAAGACGTCCCCGCGCCGCACGCCGAGGCTGTCCGCGCCGTTGCCGTCCCAGTCGCCGACCATGACGTCGTCGCCGGGGCGGCCGTAGGCGACCACCCGGTCGGCGTTCCCCCCGGTCAGCGAGTTCTTCAGGTGGTAGGTGCTGCCGCGCCGCACCCCGAGGGTGTCGGTGCCGTTGCCGTCCCAGTCGCCGACGAGGACGACGTCGCCCGGGCGTCCGTAGGGCACGACGACGTCCGCCTCACCGCCCGTGAGGCTGTTCTTCACGTAGTACAGCGAGCCGCGGCGCACCGCGGGCGTGTCGACGCCGTCGCCGTCCCAGTCGCCCATGAGGACGACGTCGCCGGGGCGGCCGTACGCGACGACCCGGTCCGCCGGGCCGCTGGAGAGGCTGTTGCGGAAGTGGAAGTCCTTGCCGCGGCGGACGGCGAGCGTGTCCGTCCCGCGCCCGTCCCAGTTGCCGACGTAGACCTCGTCGCCGGCGTGCCCGTAGGCGAAGGACAGGTGGGTGATCCCCGCCCACGTGTTCGTCAGGTGGTAGCGCGGTCCCTCGCCCTCGACCTCCCCGCCCTTGGCGGCGGCGGGCAGGGCGACCGCGGTGAGGCCGACGGTCAGGGCGGCGGCGAGCAGGCGGCGGCGTGCGGTCATGTGGTCTCTCCCCCACGTGTGGTGTCCGGCTGTCCACGGTACGAGGAGTGCGGGGCGTCGGGCACCTCGGAACCCGTCGTCCTGGTCACATCGACGCCGGCACCCCGGCCCCGACCGCCGCGGGCGGAGGAGGACCGGGGTGCCGGCGTCGTCGTGTCAGCGGGTGGAGAAGGCGGCGTCGAAGGCCGCCTCGGCGGGCCGGAAGGAGAGCTTGCGGACGAACTCGAGGGCCTCGGGGGCGCCGACGAGGCGGTCCATCCCGGCGTCCTCCCACTCGACCGACAGCGGGCCGTCGTAGCCGATGTGGTTGAGCATCCGGATCGCGTCCTCCCACGGCACGTCCCCGTGGCCGGTGCTGATGAAGTCCCAGCCGCGGCGGGGGTCGGCCCACGGCAGGTGGGATCCGAGCCGCCCGTTGCGCCCGTTGAGGCGGCGCTTGGAGTCCTTGCAGTGGACGTGGAAGATCTTGTCCCGGAAGTCGAGGAGGAAGGCGACCGGGTCGAGGTCCTGCCACATGAAGTGGCTGGGGTCCCAGTTGAGGCCGAAGGCCTCGCGGTGGCCGATCGCCTCGAGGGTGCGCTGGGTGGTCCAGTAGTCGTAGGCGATCTCCGAGGGGTGCGGCTCGAGCGCGAAGCGGACGCCCACCTCGTCGAAGACGTCGAGGATCGGGTTCCAGCGGTCGGCGAAGTCCCGGTAGCCGGCCTCGACGAGCTCCTCGGACACGGGCGGGAACATCGCCACGTACTTCCAGATCGAGGAGCCGGTGAAGCCGGTGACGGTCTTGACCCCGAGTCGCGCGGCGGCCCGCGCCGTCATCTTCAGCTCCTCGGCGGCCCGCTGACGGACGCCCTCGGGCTCGCCGTCGCCCCAGATGCGGTCCGGGAGGATGTCGCGGTGGCGCTGGTCGATGGGGTCGTCGCAGACGGCCTGGCCCTTGAGGTGGTTGGAGATCGTGTAGACCTTGAGCCCGTTCTTCTCGAGGATGTCGAGGCGGTTCTGGACGTAGGCGTCGTCCTCCGCGGCCCGCCACGGGTCGAGGTGGTCACCCCACGAGGCGATCTCCAGGCCGTCGTAGCCCCACTCGCCGGCGAGGCGGGCCACCTCCTCGAAGGGCAGGTCGGCCCACTGGCCGGTGAAGAGCGTGATCGGTCGAGCCATGGTCAGTCTCCAATCGTCGTGAAGGTGCTGTGCTGCGCGCTGGACCGCTCGATCGCGTCGAGCACGCGCTGGACGTGCAGGCCGTCCTCGAAGGAGGGGGCGGGGTCCTCGCCTGCGCCGATCGCCCGGACGAGGTCGACGGTCTGGTGGACGAAGCCGTGCTCGTAGCCGAGTCCGTGGCCGGCCGGCCACCACGCCTCGATGTAGGGGTGCACCGGCTCGGTGACGACGATGCGGCGGAAGCCGGCGGTCTCGGCGGGCTCGGTGGCGTCGTAGAGGTGGAGGACGTTCATGTCCTCGAAGTCGAAGGCGATGGCGCCCGTGGTGCCGCTGACCTCGATGCGGATGGCGTTCTTCCGCCCCCACGCGAAGCGGGTGGCCTCGAGGACGGCCGGTGCCCCGCTCGAGAGCCGGGCGAGGAAGATCGCCGAGTCGTCCACGGTCACCGGTCCGCGCTCGGTGCCGCCCGTGCCGTGCAGCCCGCTGAAGCTCTCGGCGACGGGGCGCTCGGTGACGAAGGTGTCGAGCATGCCGGAGACGCCGGCGATCTGCTGCCCGGTGATGAACTGCGTGAGGTCGATGATGTGGGCGCCGATGTCGCCCAGCGCGCCGGAGCCGGCCTTCTCCTTGTCCAGCCGCCAGGACAGCGGGGCGTCGGCGTCGGCGAGCCAGTCCTGCAGGTACTGGGCGCGCACCTGGCGCACCTCACCGATCCGCCCGTCGGCGACGAGCTGCTGGGCCAGCCGCACGGCCGGCACCCGCCGGTAGGTGAAGCCCACCATCGAGCGCACCCCCCGCTGCCGGGCCGCGGCGGCAGCCGCCGCCATCGTCTCGGCCTCGGCCACGGTGTTGGCCATCGGCTTCTCGACGAGCACGTGCTTGCCGGCCTCGAGCGCGGCCACCGCGATCTCGGCGTGTGTGTCCCCCGGCGTGCAGATGTCGACGACGTCGACGTCCTCCCGGTCGAGCACCCGGCGCCAGTCCGTCTCCACGGCGTCCCAGCCCAGCTGCCGGGCGGCGCTCGTCGCGCGCTGCTCGTCCCGCCCGACGAGGACCGCCAGGTGCGGCTCGAGGGGGAGGTCGAAGAAGCGGTGCGCGTTGCGCCACGCCTGGGAGTGGGCGCGCCCCATGAAGGCGTACCCGATCATCGCCACGCCGACCCGCGGCTTGTCCTCACTCATCATGCTCCTTCAGATGTGGGACCGGGGGCGCCGGACCAGCCGGCGCCCCCGGATCCTGGGTGGCTCAGGACGCGAAGGCCGAGTCGATGAACTGGTCGACGTTGTCCGCGGTCACGACGGGCGCGTACAGCTGGATGAGCCGCGGCACCTCGACCTCGACGAGGTCGGACATGGCCTTGCCCTGCGCGAGGAGACGGGCGAGACGGACGCCGTCGGCGGCCTGCGTGGCCGGGTAGATGACGGTGGCCCGCACGAGGGAGTCGCCGGACTGGATCTCCTCCATCATGTTGCGCGAGCCGGCGCCGCCGACGACGAAGAACTCGTCGCGGCCGGCGTTCTCGATGGCGGCCATGACGCCGAGGCCCTGGTCGTCGTCGTGGTTCCAGATGGCGTCGATCTCGGGCAGCGCCTGGAGCAGGTTGGACGTGGCCGACTCCCCGCCCTGAACCGTGAAGTCCGCGGCCACGCGGTTGGCGACCTCGAGCCCGCACTCGGACAGGGCGTCCTCGAAGCCCTGGCTGCGGTCCTGGGTGAGCGGGAGGTTGTCGATGCCGGCGATCTCCGCGATGACGGCGTCGGGCTGGTCGCCGAGCTGCTCGCACATGTACTCGCCGGCGCTGACGCCCATGCCGTAGTTGTCGCCGAGGACGGTGACGCGGGCCGCGTTCGGGTCGGAGAACTCACGGTCGACGTTGATGACGGGGATGCCCGCCTCCATCGCCTCGAGGGCGACGCCGGTGAGCGCGGCGCCGTCGAAGGGCAGGATGACGATGGCGTCGACGCCGTCGTTGATGAAGGTCTCGACCTGGCTGATCTGGAGGTTGACGTCGTTGGTGCCCTCGGCCATCCGGAAGTCGATGTCCTCGTACTTCTCGGCCTCCTCCTGGGCGAGGCTGGTGATCGCACCCATCCAGCCGTGGTCGGCCGCCGGGGCGGAGAAGCCGATGGTGACCGTGTCACCGGTGTCGTCGTTGCTCGACCCGGCCTGCTGCTGGGAGTCGGAGCCGGTGGTGGCATCGTCGCCCTCGACCTCCTCGGGGGTGTTGCCGGTGCAGCCGGCGACGAGCAGGGCGGCCGAGAGGCCGGCGGCGACGGCGAACCGGCGGCGCGTGGTACGTGCGGACATGAGGGGTTCCTCCTTGAACTGGGATGGGCTGGTGCTGCTGGGGGGCTAGCTGGAGCCGCGGGCGGCGAAGCGCTGCTGGAGCAGGACGGCGAGGACGATGATCGCGCCCTGCGCCACCGCCTGGACCGAGGTGGACAGGTTGTTGAGGACGAAGATGTTCCGCAGCATCGCGAAGATGAGGACGCCGAGGACGGTGCCGACGATGGTGCCGCGGCCGCCGATGAGCAGGGTGCCGCCGACGACCACCGCGGCGATGGCGTCGAGCTCGAAGAGGAGACCGTGGGTCGAGGTCCCGACGTCGGTGCGCGCGAGCATGGTGACCGCGGCGATGCCGGTGGCCAGGCCGGAGAGGGCGAAGAGGTACATGGTGTGGCGCTGGACCTTGATGCCGGCCAGGCGCGCCGCCTCGGGGTTGCCGCCGACGGCGATGGTGCGGCGGCCAAAAGTCGTGCGGTTGAGCAGGACCCAGCCGAGCGCGGCGATGACGAGGAACATCCACACCGTCATCGGCACCCCGAGGACGTCGGCGCCGAAGAAGTCACTGAATCCGCTCACCTCGCCCCTCCCCTGGCTCAGGTCCCGGTGGGGGATGAGCTGGGTCTGGCGGCCGGAGATGATCTCGGCCAGACCGCGGGCCGCGACGAGCATGGCCAGGGTGGCGATGAACGAGACCACACGCCCGTAGGCGACGATGATGCCGTTGACGACACCGGCGGCCGTCCCGACCACCATCGCGGTGAGCGCGATGACGATCCAGTGGGTGTCGGCGGCCATCGTCTGGGTCGCGAGGGTGGTCGCCCACACGGTGGCCAGGCCCATGACGGAGCCGACGGACAGGTCGATACCACCACCGGTGATGACGAAGGTCATCCCGATGCTGATGATCCCGATCGTCGCCGCGAGGGCAAGGATCGTCGTGATGTTGCTCGCGCTGAGGAACCGGTCCCCGGCGGTCACGACACCGGCCACACCGATGAGCACGACGGCGATGACGAGGCCGAGGCTGCGGAGCGCGCCGCCCCCGCCCCCACCGCGCCGTGCCCGCGTGGTGGGCTGGCTCGGCTCGGGAGCGAGGTCCCGGTTCGTGGGCGGCAGGGCCGGCGAGCTGCCGCCGGCCGCGGAGGTGTCTGCCGCTGCGTTCTCACTCATGCGTGAGTTCCTTCCATGACGAGGTCGAGCACGCCGTGCTCGTCGATCTGGTCTGCCGGTCCGTGGTGGACGACGCGGCCCTCGGCGACGACGAGGACGTCGTCGGCCAGGCCGAGGACCTCCTCGATCTCGCTGGACACCATGAGCACGGCGGCGCCGGAGGCCGCCAGGCGGCGGATGAGGCCGTAGATCTCGGCCCGGGCACCGACGTCGACGCCGCGCGTGGGCTCGTCGAGCAGGAGGATGTCGCAGCCGTGGACGAGCCACCGGGCGAGCATCGCCTTCTGCTGGTTGCCGCCGGACAGGGTGCGGATACGGCGGCCGCCGTCCGCCGGAGCCACCTGGAGGGAGCGGATCTGCTCCTCCGCGGCCTTGCGCTCCGCGCGCTCGTTGAGCAGGCCCGAGCGGGCGAAGCGCGCGAAGGTCGAGAGGGTGATGTTGCGGTAGACCGGCTCGTCGAGGAGCAGGCCCTGGCTCTTGCGCTCCTCCGGGGCCAGACCGATGCCGGCGCTGACGGCCGCGTCCACCGAGCCGGCGCGCAGCTTCTTGCCCCGCACCCGCACCGCACCGCCCGTGGCCTTCCGCGCGCCGTAGACCGTCTCGAGGATCTCCGAGCGTCCGGCGCCGACGAGGCCGGCGAGCCCGACGATCTGGCCCGCCCGCACGGTGAAGCTCACGTCCTCGAAGACGCCGGCCAGGGAGAGGTTCTCGACCTCGAGCAGGGCCTCACCACGCTCGTGGGTGCCGCGGCCACCGCCGAAGTCGACGCCGACGCTGCGGCCGGTCATCAGCTTGATGAGCTCGGGGGTGGGGGTGTCGGCGACCGCGAGGTTCTCGGCGACGGTCCGCCCGTCCTTGAGGACGGTGATGCGGTCGCCGATCTTGCGGATCTCCTCGAGCCGGTGGGAGATGTAGATGATCGCGACGCCGTCGGCCGACAGGGTCCGGACCACCCGGAAGAGGTTCTCCACCTCCTCGGGGTCGAGCACCGCCGAGGGCTCGTCCATGACGATGACCCGGGCGTTGTGCGACAGGGCGCGGGCCATCGAGACGACCTGCTTCCCCGCGGCGGAGAGGCGCCCGACCTCACGGCCCGGCGGGATCTCCGGGTGGCCGAGGCGCCCCAGGAGCTCGCGGGTGCGGCTGTGCGCCTCGGAGCGGCGGAGCAGCCCGCCCCTGGACAGCTCGTGGCCGAGGAAGATGTTCTCGGCGACGCTCAGGCCGTCGACGACGTCGAGCTCCTGGTACATCGTCGCGACACCGAGCTCGATGGCCGCGGTGGGCGAGCCGATCGTCACGGGCTCCCCGTTCCACCGGATCTCGCCGGAGTCCGGCTGGTGGGCGCCCGCGAGGACCTTGATGAGCGTCGACTTCCCGGCGCCGTTCTGCCCGAGCAGGCAGTGCACCTCGCCGGCACGGACCTCGAGGTCCACGCCGTCGAGGGCCTTGGCGCCGGGGAAGTGCTTGACGATGTCGGAGAGACGGAGCAGCTGTGCTGGAGGGTCTGCTGTGACCATGGCGACACTGTAGGGGCCTGTTCTGATATTCGTCAATCAAAAGTCGCGCACAAGGATGATAGTTACGTGAGCGTGACCTGTGGAAGCATCGATGGTTTACTCGTCGCATGGTCATACTTCCGACAGGTCTCGAGGAGCGAGGTGACGTTCGCCGAGAGGCTGATCCTCGGTCGGCAGGCACCCTGTTCCAGCTGATCCGCGACGGGCGGCCGCGCACGCGCGCGGACCTCGCGGCCGTCACCGGCTTCGCGCGGCCCACGGTCGCCGCGCGCATCGACGAGCTGCTCGGCTCCGGTCTCATCGTCCCCGCGGGCGAGGCCTCCTCCACCGGCGGGCGCCCGCCCGCCACTTTCGCCTTCAACCCGGGCGCGCGCATCATCCTCGCCGCGGACCTCGGCGTGAGCCACGGCCGCCTCGCCGTCACCGACCTCGCCTCCACCGTGCTGACCGAGCGCTCGCTGGAGATCGCCATCGGCGACGGCCCCGAGATGGTGCTCGACGCCGTCACCACCGCCCTGCAGGAGATGGTCGAGGAGCTCGGGCGCCCGGTGTCCGACGTCGCCGGGGTCGGCATCGGCCTGCCCGGACCGGTGGAGCACCGGCTGGGCCGCGCGATCAGCCCGCCGATCATGCCCGGCTGGGACGGCTTCGACGTCCCCGGCCACGTGAGCCGCACGCTGCCCACCCCGGTGCTCGTCGACAACGACGTCAACATCATGGCGCTCGGCGAGCACGCGGCGCGGTGGCCCGACGTCCGCGACCTCGTCTTCATCAAGATCGCCACGGGCATCGGCGCCGGCATCATCTCCGACGGCCAGCTGCGCCGCGGGGCGCTCGGCGCCGCCGGCGACCTCGGCCACATCGCCGTCCCCCGCGGGCGTCCCGTGCCCTGCCGGTGCGGCAACGTCGGCTGCCTCGAGGCCCTGGCGAGCGGCCTGGCCGTCGTCGAGTCGCTACGCGCGCAGGGCGTGGACATCCAGCGCACCGCGCAGATCGTCGACCTCGTGCGCTCGGGGAACCTCACGGCCAGCCAGACCGTGCGTCAGGCCGGACGCGACATCGGTGACGTCGTCGCCGGCTGCGTCAACCTCCTCAACCCCTCGGTCATCGTCATCGGCGGGATCGTCTCGGAGGTGGGCGAGCACCTGCTGGCCGGCATCCGCGAGGTCGTCTACAGCCGCTCGCTGCCGCTGGCGACCCAGCACCTGCGCATCGTCGCCTCCCAGACCGAGGGCCGCGCCGGGGTGCTCGGCGCCTCGCAGATGGTCTCCCAGCAGGTGCTCTCGGCACCCGCCATCGACGAGCTGCTCGCCCGCGGCTGAGCACGCCGAGCAGGAACGACCAGGGGCCCGCAGCCATCGGCTGCGGGCCCCTGGCGTTCCCAGGTCAGCGGGCGATCACCGCCCCGCGGGCAAGCGCCGCAGGCCCAGCGTGTCGGTGCCGTTGCCGTCCCAGTCGCCCACGTAGGCCTCGTCGGAGGCCCGACCGTAGGTGACGGTGAGGTCGGCCTGACCACCGGTCAGCGAGTTCTTCGCGAAGTACGTCGCGCCGCGGCGGACCGCGAGCGTGTCGGTACCGTTGCCGTCCCAGTCACCGGTCAGCGTGACGTCACCCGGACGCCCGTAGTGGAAGACCCTGTCGGCCTGCCCACCGGTGAGGGAGTTCTTCACGAAGTACTGGCTGCCGCGACGGACCGCCAGGGTGTCGGTGCCGTTGCCGTCCCAGTCACCCACCAGCACGGTGTCCGCCGGCCGGCCGTAGCCGACGACGACGTCCGCCGCCCCTCCGCTCAGGGAGTTCTTGATGAAGTACTGGTTGCCGCGGCGGACCGCCAGGGTGTCGGTGCCGTCACCGTTCCAGTCACCGACGAGCACGGTGTCACCGGGCCGCCCGTAGGCGAAGACCCGGTCGGCCACGCCGCCGCGGGGCGAGTTCGACACGAAGAACTCACTGCCGCGCCGCACGGTGATCGAGTCCGTCCCGTCACCGTCCCAGTCACCGATGAGCACCTCGTCGGTGCTCCGCCCGTACTGGAAGTGGTGGGCGGTGGTGCCCCTCCAGTTGTTGCTGAGGTAGAAGCCCTCACCGGTGCCGGGCACGGGACCCGGCTGGGACGTGGAGAAGGTGCGGGTCCACTCGGTGGTCGCCCCCTCCTCCAGCGTGAAGCCCTGCAGGGCGCGCGCGGTCACGGTGACCGTGCCCGTCCCCGGGTAGGTGCCCGGTGCGACGACCTCACCACCCACGAGGTACTCCACGCCCACGTCCCACGGGACCGTGTAGGAGTCGTTGGCGGTACCGGGCCGGTCGGTGAAGCTCACCGGCGCGGGCGCCACCTCCACCGGGCGCGAGCCGGGCTCCCCGGCCTCCAGGCCGGTGAGGTACTCGAAGCCGGTGGTGACGAAGTCGTCGCCCTCGGGCGCGACGTCGTACTCCATGACGTAGTAGGCGATCTCGGCGTGCTCCTCGGCCGCGGCGAGGATCTCCTGGAGCGGGACGTCGCCCTCACCGAGGTTGGTGAAGCTGGGCCCGTCCTCCCCACCGAGGTTCGTCGCGTCCTTGATGTGGAGCAGCTCGATCCTGTCCCCGTACTCCTCGATCAGAGCGGGGACGTCGACCCCGGCGTCCGCGGCCCAGGCCACGTCCAGCTGGAAGGTCACGAAGTCCGGGTCGGTCTCCTCCACGAGGATCTCCCACGCCGACATCTCCTCACCACCGTGGTTGTAGGTGGTGAGGAACTCGCCGTCGTGGTTGTGGCCGAAGAACTTCCCGATCCCGGCGTCCACCGAGGCCTGCCCGAGACGGTTCATCCGCTCCGCCGTCTGCAGCACCCGGCCGTAGGAGCTGATCCCCGGGTCGGCGAAACCGCCCGAGCCGACGTACTCCTGGCCCAGGGTCTCGACGAACTCCAGCGTCTCGGGGAAGGTCGCCTCGTTGGTGCTGTAGTGAGACGACGGGACGCTCAGGCCGACCTCGTCGACCATCGCGCGGAACTGCTCGGCCGTGAGGCCCTCGAAGTTCCCGCCGAAGGGCTCGATGTTCTCCAGGCCGATCTCCGCGAGCCGCGCGAGGACGGGCTGCAGCCCGGCCTCCTGCACCCACGGGATGAGGGAGAACATCTGGACCGAGACGCGGTCCACGGGGATGTGGACCGGGTCGGTCGGCTCGTCCTCGCCCACCTGCCGGAAGTAGTCGAAGGCGAGCGTCGTCGGGGCGACCTGCTGGGCCCCGAGGACGAAGATGCCCGGTCCGGCGTCCGCGACCGCACCGTTAGTGACGGCGCTGGGCAGCTCGGTCCACGTCTCACCGTCCGGGGAGTAGGCCCCGGTGAAGGTGTCGCCGTCCCGGCTGAGCCGCAGGTAGAACGTCTGGTCCTCGTTCTGCGTCAGGTCGTTGATGTCGTCCTGCGGGTCCTGGATGACGGCCCCGACCTCGCTGCGCAGCTCCACGCGGAAGCCGTCGCCGCCGGTCGAGACGGCGTCGAGCTTGACGTAGTTGTCGGCATCTCCGTAGACGATGAGACCACCCTGCTGGTACGTGCTCTCCAGCGCGCCGGTCACCTTCGTCTCGACGGTCCACTCCTCGCCCTCGACCCGCGTGTTGCGCAGGATGTTGGGAACCGTGGTGTTGGGCGTCGTGTAGATGTCGTTGTTCGTCGTCGTCAGGCGGACGGCGCCGTCGCTGATCTCCATGAGGTCCTCGTTGCGGTCGATGACGTCCCAGCGGCACGGGTCGACCTCGTCGCCGTCGAACTCGTCGCTCGCCGGGATCTCGGCCGTCGGGTCCTCGCAGACCGGGTCGGGGTCGGGTGCCTCGCCGGACATGCCCTGACCGTGGAACTGGAGCTCGTCGATGACGACGTCACCGGTGGCGACGAAGTACACCGCCTCAGGGCCACCGACCGGGGTGACCGCGGCCCGGGCGGAGTCCGCCCAGTCCTCGGTCGCGCCGAGCTCGACGGTCGCCATGAGCTGGCCGTCGACGGCGCCCTTGCGGACCTCCACGGTGCCGGCACCGGTGTGCCGCACGGAGACCTCGTCGATGTTCGTCAGGTCCATCGGCGCGAAGGAGATCCAGCCGCCGTCACCGAGCTGCACGGCGCTGCCGCCGTTGGCGCCCTCGAGGGCGACGACCTCACCGCCCTCGGCCTCGGTGAAGAACTCCGCCTGCTGGTTGCGCACGCGCAGCACGGCCTCGTCGTCGGCCGAGAGCGCCGGCAGGTCCGGGGCACCCTCGTCGGTGTACGAGGCGTTGATGACACCGAAGATGTTGGCGTCCAGCCCGTGGCCCTCGTCGCGCGGGGTCGTGATGGTCCCCTCGCAGCCGGTCGCCGAGCTCAGCGGGTGGCCGTGCTCGTCGTGGCCGAGGATGTACTCCACCCGGACGCGGGAGCAGTCGATCTCCCCGTCCTCCACGTCGGTGACGGTGACCCGGAAGGGCACCTCGTCACCGAAGCTGAAGATGCCGCCGTCGACGGGCAGCTCGAGCGTGACCTCGGGCGCGGTGTTGCCGACGATGACGTTCGTCGTGATCGTCCCCGTCCGCAGCTCCTCGCCCTCGCCGGCGCTCACCCTGAGCCGGGCGGTGTAGACGCCCGCCTCCTCGTAGGTGAAGCTCGCCGTCGGCTCGGTCGAGTCGATCTCGCCGTCGTTGTCGAAGTCCCACGCGTACGACAGCTCCATCCCCTGCGGGTCGCTGGACGCGCTGCCGTCGAACTCGACGGTCAGCGGGGGCTGGCCGTTGTTCGTCGACGTCGTGACGCGGGCAACCGGGTTGGGGCTGTCCGCCACGTAGTCCACCCGGTAGAGCGCCGAGTCCCAGGCACCGGAGAAGAAGCCGCCGCTGCCGTAGTCGAGGACGTAGAGGGCGCCGTCGGGCCCGAACTCCATGGCCATCGGCGTGGACGGGTTGAGCCAGTCGAGCGACGGGACGACGTCGACGAGCCCACCCTCCTCGTCGATGACGAACTCGCGGATCCAGTCACGGCCCCACTCGAAGTTGAGCGTCTTGCCGTCCCAGTACTCCGGCCACTTCCGGTCGGAGTCGAGCTCCGGGTCGTAGCGGTAGGTGGGGCCGCCCATGGGCGCCTCACTGCCGTTGCCGAGGTCCGGCACCGAGCCGCCGTCGTAGGGCAGCCACGCCGGGACGGCCGGCGGGAGCTCGGTCAGCCCGGTGTTGTTCGGGCTCTCGTTGACCGGGTTCGCGCAGTTGAAGGCCTCACCCGAGACACCGGGCGTCCCCGGCTCCGCGTCCCGCGGCGGGAACTGGTAGTCGATGTACGCGTCGTTGTCGCCGTGGCAGTACGGCCAGCCGTAGTTGCCGGGCTCCTTGATGAGGTTGAACTCCACCTGACCACCGGGCCCGCGGCCGGGGTTCGGTCCGCCGGCGTCGGGGCCGTAGTCACCGAGGTGCACCCAGCCGGTCTCGCGGTCGATCGCGAAGCGGAAGGGGTTGCGGAAGCCCATCGCGTAGATCTCCGGGCGGGTCAGGTCGGTGCCGGGCGCGAAGAGGTTCCCCTCGGGGATCTCGTAGGTGCTGCCCGGGCCGGGCTCGGCGCCGTCGGGGATCTCGTCGAGGACGTCGACCCGCAGCAGCTTGCCGCGCAGGTCGTTGGTGTTGGCCGAGGAGCGCTGCGCGTCCCAGGCCGGGTTGCGGCCCTCGCGCTCGTCGATCGGGGTGTAGCCGTCGGAGGCGAAGGGGTTGGTGTCGTCACCGGTGGACAGCCACAGGTTGCCCTCGGCGTCGAAGTCGATCTCGCCGCCCGCGTGGCAGCAGGTGCCGCGGGAGGCCTCGACGCGGAGGATCTCCTCCTCGGACTCGAGGTCGATCAGCCCGTCCTCGCTCAGCTGGAAGCGGGAGAGCCGGTTGTACCCGTCGAAGGGCGCGAAGTCCTCCTCCGTGCCCCACTCGGGCGCGTCACCCGGTGGTGTGTCGAGCGGCGGGGCGTAGTAGGCGTAGACCCACCGGTTCTCCTCGAAGTTCGGGTCGATCGCGATGCCCTGCATGCCGTCCTCGTCGTGCGAGTACACGGGCACGGTGGCGGCCAGGGTGGTGCCGCCGTCGCCGCCGGTGTAGAAGATCCGGCCGTCGCGGGCAGTGTGGAGGACGTCCCCGTTGGGCAGGACCGCGAGCGCCATCGGCTCGCCGACGTTCTGCTCGCCCTGCACGAGGGTGACCTTCTGGTAGGAGTCGGCGACGGTCGCGGCGCAGTTGGCGTCCTCGACGCCCGCCGCGGTGCGGATGCCCCCGAGGATGTGCTCGACGAAGGCCGGCTCGGTGAAGGACTCCTCGGTGTGCCCGCCGCCGGTGTACCAGGACCGGCCGCCGTCGTAGTCATGGCACCAGGCGATCGGGTGGTCCGAGCCCATGGCGTTGTTGCCGGGCTCGTAGGTGGTCTCGTCCAGCGTGGCGAGGACGTGGACCTCGCCCCGCGGGCTCTCCTGGTAGTTGTACCACTCGTCCGTGCGGTTCCACGTCAGCGGCAGGTGCTCCGTGGACGGGTGCACCTGGTCGACGACGGCGACGTCCGCGTTGGGCGTCCCGGGCGGGTGGCTGGCGAAGTAGGCGCCGACGAGCTCGCCGTACCAGGGCCAGTCGTACTCGGTGTCGCTCGCGGCGTGGATGCCGGCGTAGCCGCCACCGTTCTGGATGTACTGCTCGAAGGCTGCCTGCTGCTCGTCGTTGAGCACGTCACCCGTCGTGGAGAGCCACACGACGACGTCGTAGTCGGCGAGGTTCTCCTCGGTGAAGTCTGCTGCGTCCTCGGTGTGGTCCACCGAGAAGTTGTTCTCCTCGCCCAGCTGCTGGATGGCGGCGACGCCCTCCTCGATCGAGCCGTGCCGGAAGCCGGCGGTCTTGGTGAAGACGAGGGCGCTGAACTCCGCGTCCTCCGGTGGGGGTGGTTCCGTTCCCGCGCTGGCACCGCTCACGGTGAGCGGGAGCACGAGGGCGGAGGCGAGCAGTGCGCCCGCTCCCCGGGCCCACCCCCGCGACCCCTTCGGTCGTGTGACCACGGTTTCTCCTTGAAAGTCGAGTTCACGTGCGGGCCGGCCTCACGGCGCGGCCGATGTGGCCGGGCGCCGTCGTCGGCGTCCGGCTGGAGCCGCCCCTGCACCTGCGCAGATCAGCGACGTCCACTCGGCACACGGGTGTGTGCTACCTCACTTCCACGCCCGAGCGTAGGGGTACTTTTGGGTGTCCGTCAATCAAAAGCCGCGAACATCGACGCAGTCTAAGGCGTATCCTCCTTTCGGAGGAGGACGATGGGAGGAACCCTCAGGCCGGCCCGATGCGCACGTCGCGGAAGGCCATCTTGTCCGCCGGCCCGTGGTTCTGCAGCCCGATGTGGCCGGCGAGCGGCCGGTCGGTGACGAGCTCGTTGACGAGCACGCCGTTGAGGTGGACGGCGAGGCGCGACCCGTCGGCAACGATCTCGTAGGTGTTCCACTCCCCGGGCGGCGCGAGCGCCTCGTCGCGCCGGGCCAGGTCCGCTCCCTGCACCCCGTAGACCGCGCCGGTCGTGCGGTCCGGCTGGTCGCTCGGGTCGATCTGGATCTCGTAGCCCTCGGTGACGGCGGTCCACGGGTCGTCCCCGGGGTCGGGGAAGCCGACGAAGACGCCGGAGTTGTCGTCCCCCGACATCCGCCACTCGACCCACAGCCGGTAGTCCCGGAAGCTCTCGGGGAACCAGAGCAGGCCCATGCCGCCCACCGTGACCATCGAGCAGTCCTCCTGCAGCTCGAAGCGTCCGGGGCCGGCCATCCGCCAGGCGTCGAGGCTCTCCTGCGTGCCGTCGAAGAGCGCGCGGTAACCCTCCTCCGGAGCGGCCGGCGGGCACGTCCCGCCCTCGGCCGGACCGGTGGACGGCGACCCGGCGCAGCCCACGAGCAGCACGGCGACGGCGGCGAGCGCGGCGGACCTCGGCACTGGTGGCTCCTTCCGACCCTCCCACCGTACGCGCGCACGCGGGCCCCCAGCCGGCAACCGGCTGGGGGCCCGCGTCCGAGGGTCAGCTCGACTTGCTCAGCCCACGCACCTCCTTCACCGGCGCGGCCGCGGCCGCTGCCGACACGGTTGCCGCGCGACGGATGCCGAGCGTGTCGGTGCCGTTGCCGTCCCAGTCGCCGACGACGACCTCGTCACCGAGGCGGCCGAAGGTGACGACGCGGTCGGCCTCGCCACCTCGCAGCGCGTTGTTGACGTAGTACGTGCGACCACGCTGGACGGCGAAGGTGTCCTTGCCGTCGCCGTCCCAGTCGCCCGCGAGCGTGACGTCCGCGGCGCGGCCGTACGCGAAGACGACGTCGGCACTGCCGCCCGCCATCGCATTCTTCACGTAGTAGGTCGAGCCGCGGCGCACCGTGAAGGTGTCCCTGCCGTTGCCGTCCCAGTCGCCGACGAGGACCTGGTCCTCGGCGCGGCCGTAGGCGACGACGGCGTCGGCCCGCCCGCCGGCGAGCGAGTTCTTCACGTGGTACTCCTTGCCGCGCCGGACGGCGAAGGTGTCGGTGCCGTTGCCGTCCCAGTCGCCGACGAGGACGACGTCCCCGGGGCGGCCGTAGGCGAAGACCCGGTCCGCGTCCCCGCCGCGCAGGGCGTTGGAGACGTGGAAGGTGCTCCCGCGGCGCAGCGCCACGGTGTCGCGGCCGTCGCCGTCCCAGTCCCCGATGAAGACCTCGTCGGTCGTCCGGCCGTACGCGAAGCGCACGTCCGTCGAGCCGGTCCAGGTGTTGGAGAGGTGGAACTCCCCGGTGCCGGGAGCGGACGCGGTGGAGAAGGTGTGGCTCCACTCGGTGGCGGCACCCCGCGTGAGGGCGAAGCCCTGCGCCGCGCGCGCGGTCACCGTGACGACGCCGGCGCCCGGGTGGGTGCCGGGCTCGACGAGCTGCCCGTTGGCGCGGTACTCGACCCCGACGACGCGGGGCACCGTGAAGGCGTCCCGGTCCGCGCCGGGCTGGTCGGTGAAGGTCACCGGCCGGGTCGTGACCTGGACGGGACGCGAGCCCTCCTCGCCGGCTGTCTGGCCGGTGAGGTACTCGAACCCGGTGCGCACGAAGTCCTCGCCCTCGGGCGCGACGTCGTACTCGAGGACGTAGAGCTCGACGGTCTCCTGGGCCTGCGCCGCGGCGAGGATGCCCTGGAGGTCGACGTCGCCCTCACCGAGGTTGGTGAAGCTGGGCCCGTCCTCCTCGCCGAGTCCGACGGCGTCCTTGATGTGGAGCAGCTCGATCCGGTCCCCGTGCTCCTCGATCAGAGCGGGGACGTCGACCCCGGCGTGCGCGGCCCAGGCCACGTCCAGCTGGAAGGTCACGTACTCCGGGTCGGTCTCCTCCACGAGGATCTCCCACGCCGACATCTGCTCACCGCCGTGCGTGTACACGGTGGTGAACTCCGTCGCGTGGTTGTGGCCGAAGAACTTGCCGATGCCCGCCTCGACCGAGGCCTGCCCGAGACGGTTCATCCGCTCCGCCGTCTGCAGCACGCGGCCGTAGGAGCTGATCCCCGGGTCGGCGAACCCGCCCGAGCCGACGTACTCCTGGCCGAGGATCTCGACGTAGTCGAGGGTCTCGGCGAAGGTGCCCTCGTCGACGTCGTAGTGCGAGGAGGGCACGTCCAGCCCGATGAGGTCGGTCATCGCGCGGAACTCCTCCGCGGTCCAGCCGGCCAGGTTCCCGCCGAAGGGCTCGACGTTCTGCAGGCCGATCTCCGTCAGCCGGGCGAGGACCGACGGCAGGCCGGCCTCCTCGACCCACGGGATGAGGGAGAACATGCCGACCGACACGTCCTCCGCCGGGACGAGGACCCGCTCGACGGGCGGCTCCTCACCGGAGGCGGTGAAGGTGAGCGCGTCGAGGTCGACGCCGCCGGTGCTGGTGACGACGACGGAGCCGGTGCCCTCGGGGACGGTGGACAGTCGCGTCTCGATCTCCTGCCAGCCCTCCCCGCCCGCGAACTCGATCTCCGCGAAGGGGGTCTCGTCGTCGCCCCGGCTGAGGAAGACGGTGCCCTCGCCCGCGCCGCGGGCGGTGACGGTGTCGATGACCTCGCCGGTGGCGGCGTGGCGGAAGGCGACCGGCTGGAAGGTGAGCGAGTCGCCCTCCTCGAAGTCGGTGACGTAGGCACCGGCGCCCGCCTCGGCGTCGTCGGCGACGGTCACGCCCTCGGCGGCGTCGTACCACTCGGCCTGCTGCACCTCGGGCTTGAGGATGAGCGTGGCCTCGCTGGTGATCGACGGCGCCTGCTCCTGCTCGGCGTCGCGGTAGGTGGCGACGAAGGTGCCGTAGATCTTCTCGCCCTCACCGTGCTCGACGGCGTCCGGGCTGGTCTGGATGACGATCTCGCACGAGCGGCTGCCGGAGACCTCGGGGTGGGCGTGCTGGTTGTGACCCAGGCCGAAGGTCCAGCTGAGGTTGTCGCAGTTGGCCTCGTCGCCGTCCTCGGCGTCGGTGACCGACACGTTGATCGTCACCTCGTCGCCCCAGTTGAAGAACTCGCCGTCGGCGATGCTCAGGGTGATCTCGGGGGCGGTGTTGCCGACCGTGACCGCCGTCGTCGAGATACCGCTCGCACCCTGCGGGTCGGTGGCGCGCAGCGTGACGTCGAACTGGCCGAGGTCCGCGAAGGTGTGGGTGACCTCGACGCCCTCGGCGTCGAACTCGCCGTCACCGTTGAAGTCCCACTCGAAGGTCAGCTCCTCGCCCTCCGGGTCGCGCGACGCCGAGGCGTCGAAGGTGACCTCGAGGGGCGCCGTGCTGCTGGAGATCGGCGAGGCCGTGAAGGACGGCTGCGGCGTCTTGTTGCCGTCACCGACGTAGTTGACGCGGTACAGGCCGGCGTCGGGGTTCTGGCGGAAGAAGCCGTCCCCGTACTCGAGCACGTACAGCGAGCCGTCCGGACCGAACTCCATGTCCATGACGTTGTCCCAGATCGGCTGGCTGACCGTCTCGAGGTGGAGGTTCGGCAGGAAGTTCTCCACGTTCGTGACGACGCCGTCCGAGCTCAGCTCGTCCATGGTGATCGCGGCGACGTAGTCCTGGGAGAACTCCGCCATGAGCGGCTTGCCGTCCCAGTACTCGGGGAACTTCGTCGGGGAGTCGAGCTCCTCGTCGTAGCGGTAGATCGGGCCACCCATGGGCGCCTGGCCACCGGCGGTACGGAACTCGACGAACTCGTCCCAGGGCTGGTCGCCCGGGTTGTCGCCGTAGTACACCTGCGGCTCGGTCACCGGGGGCAGGACGTCGAGGCCGGTGTTGAAGGTCGAGTTGTTGACCGGGCCGTTCTCGCAGTCGAAGAAGATGTCGCCCGGGGCGTTGTTCTCGAAGTCCCACTCGTTGTACGCGCCGCCCTCGTTGGGGCCGTGGCAGTAAGGCCAGCCGCCGTTGATCGGCTCGGTGGTCAGCTGCCACTCGACGTAGCCCATGGGGCCGCGGTCGACCTGGGGCTCGGCGGCGTCGGGGCCGTAGTCGCCCCAGACCAGCGCGCCGGTCTCGATGTCGTAGTCGATGCGGAACGGGTTCCGCAGACCCATGACGTAGATCTCCTCGCGGACGAGGTCGGCGTCGTACTCGCCGTTGTTGAAGAGGTTGCCCTCGGGGATCGTGTAGGTGCTGCCCGGACCGGGCTCGGCACCCTCCTCGATCTCCTCGATGGGGTTGATCCGCAGGATCGCGCCGCGCAGGTCGTTGGAGTTGCCCGCCCCGCGGCGGTCGTCGAAGCCCGGGTTCATGCCCGGAGCATTGTTGATGGGCGTGTAGCCGTTGGCGCCGGGCGTGCCGGCAGGGGTGTTGTCACCGGTGGAGAGGAAGAGGTTGCCCTCCGCGTCCCAGGCCATGTCGGCGCCGACGTGGCAGCACTGGCCGCGCTGGGCGTCGACCTTGATGATCTCCTGCTCGGAGTCGAGGTCGAGCGTGCTCGTCTCCGCGTCCCACTGGAAGCGCGAGAGGACGTTGTAGCCGAGCCACTGGTCCCAGTAGGTCTCGGGGTCGGCACCCTCCGGGAGGCTGTTGGGGGCGTTCCCGGCGGGGGTGGTCTCGGGGTAGGGCGTGCCGTCGGCGGCGGTCCCGGACATGACCCGGGGCGCGTAGACCAGGTAGACCCAGCCGTTCTCCTCGAAGTCCGGGTCCAGCGAGACGCCCTGGAGGCCGTCCTCGGAGTTGGCGTAGACGTCGAGCTGCGCGACCTGCGTCGTCGCCCCCGTCGCCGGGTCCGTCAGCCGCACCACCCCGTTGCGTGCCGTGTGGAGCACGCGTGAGT
Source organism: Georgenia phoenicis (assembly GCF_047302425.1). NCBI lineage: Bacteria > Bacillati > Actinomycetota > Actinomycetes > Allobogoriellales > Allobogoriellaceae > Georgenia > Georgenia phoenicis. The sequence continues at coordinate 3,311,964 of NZ_CP154855.1, forward strand.
CGGGCAGGACGGCGAGGTCGATGGGCTCACCGGTGTTCTTGGTGACGAGGACCTTCTCGTAGTTGTCCCACTCCAGCGCCGGGTCGTCCGCGACCTGCGCCGGGGCCGCGTCGTGCGGCGCGTCCGGATGTGCCTGAGCCCCGCTCATGGCGAGCGGCAGCACGAGCGCGCTGGCCAGCAGCGTGCTCGCACCTCGGGTCGCCCAGCGGCGCCCCGTTGATCGTCTGACCACGATTCCTCCTTGAGTCGCGCACGCGGGGACCGGTGAGGTCCGAACCGGGCCGTTGTCTGGCGGGAGGTCCGCCAAGCTGCCCGTGGGCCCGGCTGGGGAGGACGGTGGGCCGCTGCGCACTTCGTGGTGCGCGGGGCCCCCTCCCCACTGACGTGCTTCAGATCACGACTCGGCCACGATAGGAGGCCCGTTTAGCAACCGTCAAACCAAAAGTCAGCATGTGGACATGCAAGTTAGGTCAGTTCCGCGTGCGGGTGCGTCAGTCCGCGGCGGCCCGGACGTGCCCGAGGGCGTCGTCGAGACCACGGGCGACGGCGTCCCGGGCGCTACCGACAACACCGGCGGCGGGCGCGAGGAGCGAGGAGCCGTCCAGCAGCCGGGCGACGGCGCGGAGCTCCTCGCGCGCCTGGCGGGCGACGCGGTCGGGCGCCGCCGAGCGGGCGAGCTCGCGCCGCATGACGGCCGCCGTCCCCTCGTCGAGGTCCGCCCGCCCGACGTCCGCCCCGATCCGTGACCACACCGGCAGGGTGCGGGCGTGCAGGACGAGGGTGGTGGCCTTGCCCTCCCGGAGGTCGGACAGGGCGCTCTTGCCGGTGACCGACTCCGGCGCGAAGACCCCGAGGAGGTCGTCGACGAGCTGGAAGGCCTTGCCCAGCGCCAGGCCCACCGCCTCGATCTCGGCGCGCAGCTCGGCGGGTGCCTCGGCGAGGATGGCACCGGCGCGCATCGGCGCCTGGAAGGAGTAGAGAGCGGTCTTCTCGGCGGCGATGCGCAGGGCGTCGGTGAGCGAGACCTCCTCGAGGCCGAGCCCGGCCGCGACGTCCGCGAGCTCGCCGGCGACGCTGACGAAGACGGTCTCCCACAGCAGCTGCTGGAGCCGCGCGTGCACCGCGCCCGGGACGTCGACGGTGGCCACGAGCCGGTGGGCGAGGGACATCGCCAGGTCCCCGGCGAGGACCGCCGCCCCCTCGGCCAGCTCCTGCGCCCCGCGCTCGTCCGCGCCGGCCGCCCGCGCGAGGGCGGCCATCCGGGCCGCGAGGTTGGGCTCGCCCCGGCGCATCGTGTCGTGGTCGATGAGGTCGTCGTGGACGAGGAAGCCCACGTGGAGCAGCTCGACGGCGGCACCCACCTGGGCGGCGGCCGGGCGCCGCGTGCCTCCGAGGGTGTCGTGGAGCTCGACGACGAGCCGGCCGCGGAACCGCTTGCCCCCTGCCGAGGCGCGCCCGAGCTCCTCCCACAGGCGCCCGTAGAGCTGCCCGTGCCGCTCCGCGGCCGGGCGCAGGTCGGCGAGCAGGGCGGTGAGCACCGCACTCACCTCGGCGTCGGCGGCGCGCACGGGGGTGCTCGTCGTGTCCACTGGTCCTCCCACTGGCGCATCAAGCCCCCGCCGCGGCCCCACGACGGCGAGTAGGCTGGGGACAAGAGCACGATGTGTTAGCGTCTTTTGTCAAGCCGTGTATCGCGTGGACAACAGCGTCTTACGTAACACGGCGGGGGCTCGACGACCACAGGCGGTTGTCGAGGGCAGACAACGAGGTGATGTGATGACCCAGCCTAACGCCGTCCACGAGCAGCGGGTGGGGGTGTGGTTCGTCGGCGCGCGCGGGTCGGTCGCGACCACCGCCACCGTCGGTGCCCTCGCCATGGCGCGTGGGCTGGCCCCGCGGACGGGGCTGGTGAGCGAGCTGCCGGAGCTCGGCGCCGCCGGGCTGCCGCCCGTCGACGGCCTGGTCACCGGCGGTCACGACGTCGTCGAGACACCGCTGGCCCACCGCGCCCAGGCCCTCGCCGACGCCGGTGTGCTCCCGCCCTCGCTCGTCACGGTGCTGGCCGACGAGCTCGCCGCCGCCGACTCCCGCATCCGCCTCGCCCCTCGCCTGGGAACCCAGCGGGAGACGGCGCAGGCCGTCGAGCAGGACATCCGCACCTTCCGCGAGGACCACGGGCTGGACCGGGTCGTCGTTGTCGACGTGTCCAGCACCGAGCCGCCGGTCCCCCAGCGCCCCGAGCTCGACAGCCTGGCCGCCCTGGAGGAGGCGCTCGACGCCGGCCACGCGCCGCTGCCCACGAGCTCCCTGTACGCCTACGCGGCCTTCCGGGCCGGCTGCCCGCTCGTGTCCTTCACCCCCAGCCCGGGCGCCACTCTCGGTGCGCTCACCGAGCTCGCCAAGGAGCAGGGCCTGCCGTGGGCGGGCCGCGACGGCAAGACCGGCGAGACGCTCGTGAAGTCCGCGCTCGCCCCGATGTTCGCCACCCGCGCGCTCCAGGTCCGCTCCTGGGCGTCGTACAACATGCTCGGCGGCGGCGACGGCGCCACCCTGGCCGACCCGCAGGCCGCGGTGAGCAAGACGACGACGAAGGCCGCCGGCCTGGACGCCATCCTCGGCTACCACGTCGCGGGTCCGATGCACATCGACTACGTCGAGGACCTCGGGGACTGGAAGACCGCGTGGGACCACATCTCCTTCGAGGGCTTCCTCGGCACCCGAATGACGATGCAGTTCACCTGGCAGGGCTGCGACTCCGCGCTCGCCGCCCCGCTCGTCATCGACCTCGTCCGGCTCACCGCCCGCGCCCACGAGCGCGGGGAGAACGGCGTCGTCGGCGCCCTCGCCTTCTTCTTCAAGGACCCGCTCGGCGGCATCGACCACAGCCTCGCCGGGCAGTGGCGCACGCTCACCCAGTGGTGCGAGAGCCTGGGGGCTCCGGCGTGAGCGCCCGGGACATCGCCGAGCTCGTCCGGCTCCCCGCCGCACTGTCGGTGCCCGGTGACGCCCTGGCCGGTGCCGCCGTCACGGGCACGCTGGGGTGGCGCACGGCCGGCCTCGCCGCCTCCTCCACCTGCCTGTACTGGGCCGGCATGGCGCTCAACGACTACGCCGACCGCGACCTCGACGCCGTCGAGCGGCCCGAGCGGCCCATCCCCTCGGGGCGGGTGAGCCCGACGACGGCCCTGAGCGTGGCCGGCGGCCTCACCGCCGCCGGCGTCGGGCTGGCGGCCGTCGGCGGACGCCGCGCCCTCGCCGTCGCCGTCCCGCTGGCCGCGACCGTGTGGGCCTACGACCTGCTCGCCAAGCCGACCCCGCTCGGTCCCGTCGTCATGGCCGCCGCGCGCGGCCTCGACGTCGTGCTCGGCGGGTCGGCCGACCCGCGCCGCGCCGCCCCGGCCGCTCTCGCCCTCGGCGCCCACACCTGCGCCGTCACCGTGCTCAGCCGCGGGGAGGTGCACGGGTCCAGCAAGCCCGTCGCGAGCGCCGCCCTCGCCACGACGACGGCGGTCGCGGCCGTCGTCGCCGGCTCCGGCCTGCGCCGTGGCCGGGTGCTGGCCCGGGTCGCGTCCGCCGCCCTCGCGGGCAGCTACGCGCTCACCGTGGGCCGGGCACAGGCCGCCGCCGCGGCCAGCCCCGACGCCGCGACGGTCCGCCGCGCCACCGGCACCGGCATCCGGGGCATGGTGCCGCTGCAGGCGGCGCTCGTGGCCGGCGGGGGCGCCGTCGCGACCGCCGTCGGCCTCCTGGCCGCCGGACCCGCACTCCGCGCCGCAGCGAAGGGAATCTCACCGACATGAGCCTGCGTCTGTCCTACGGGACCAACGGCTTCACCGACCACCGCCTGCCCGAGGCCCTGGCGATCATGGCCGAGCTCGGCTACGAGGGGGTCGCGCTCACCCTCGACCACCAGCACCTCGCCCCCTTCGCGCCCGACCTCGCCGCGCGCGTCTCGCAGACCGCGGGCCTGCTCGAGCGGTACGGGCTCGCGGTGGCCGTGGAGACCGGGGCGCGCTACGTGCTCGACCCGTGGCGCAAGCACGAGCCCACCTTCGTCTCCGCCGAGGGCGCCGAGGACCGTGCCCGGCTCGTGCGCACCGCCGTGGACGTCGCCGCGGACCTGGGCGGCGACGTCGTCCACCTGTGGTCCGGGGCCCTGCCCCCGGGGACGCCCGACGACGTCGCCTGGGAGCGGCTCGTCGCGAACCTCGCGCCGGTGCTCGAGCACGCCGAGTCCGCCGGGGTGCGCCTCGCCTTCGAGCCGGAGCCGGGGATGTTCGTCAGCCGCCTCGCCGGCGTGCGGGAGCTGCGCAAGCGGCTCGGGAGCCCTGCGGCGCTGGTCGCGACCGTCGACGTCGGCCACGCCGTCGTCAACGAGGAGGCGAGCCCCGCCGAGTGCATCCGCGAGAACGCCGAGATCGTCGCCCACGTCCAGATCGAGGACATGCGCCGCGGCGTCCACGAGCACCTCGAGTTCGGCGAGGGGGAGGTGGACGTCCCCGCCGCCCTGCGCGCGCTGCTCGACATCGGCTACGACGGGCTCGTCTCCGTCGAGCTCACCCGGCACGCCCACGACGCCCCGGCCGTCGCGGCCCGGTCCCTCGCCGTCCTGCGCAGCGCCCTCGACGCCGCCCGCACGCCCCTCAAGGAGACGACATGAGCCGCACCGACCAGCGGCGCGACGCCATCGCCGCGGCGCTCTCCCCCGCCGCCGCCAGCCGGCTGTCGCAGATGACGGACGAGATCACCGCCAAGCCCGCCGACGTCGGGCGCCTGTTCCCCGCCGCCGCCCGCGAGGTGGCGCGCGGCCCGCTCGACCCGGCCGACCCGAGCGGCATCCACGGCCCCACCCTCGACGACGCCGTGCGCGGGGTCCTCCTCAGCGCCCTCGCCGAGGCGCTCGACGACGACGCCCGGCTGCTGCGCGAGGTCGGCGACCTGTACCGCTACGGCGACGGCGACGAGAAGCGCGCCGTGCTCCGGGCCCTCGACCTCCTGGGCCCCGAGGCCCAGCCGATCGTCGAGGACGCGCTGCGCACCAACGACATCCGCCTCGTCGCCGCCGCGATGGGCACGTGGGCGGGTACGCACCTCGACGCCGCCACCTGGCGCCAGGGCGTGCTCAAGTGCCTCTTCGTCGGCGTCCCGCTCACCGCCGTTGCCCGCCTGCGCGAGCGCACCGACGGCGAGCTCGCCCGGATGGTCGCCGCCTACGCCCACGAGCGGCTCGCCGCCGGGCGCCCGGTCCCCGACGACGCCCGTCTCGTGCTCGACGAGGTGCCCGCCGCCCTCGACCAGTTCCCCGACGTCGCGGCCGCGCTGCGCCCGTCCGCCTGACCGCCCACCACGAGGAGTCCCGCCATGCGCATCTTCGACCCGCACATCCACATGACGTCCCGCACGACGGACGACTACGAGGCCATGCACGCGGCCGGCGTGCGGGCGCTGGTCGAGCCGGCCTTCTGGCTCGGACAGCCGCGCACGAGCGTGGAGTCCTTCGTCGACTACTTCGACAGCCTCGTGGGCTGGGAGCGCTTCCGGGCCTCGCAGTTCGGCATCGCCCACCACGCGACCATCGCGCTCAACCCCAAGGAGGCCAACGACCCGCGCTGCGTCGGTGTGCTCGACCTCCTGCCTCGTTACCTCGCCAAGGACGGCGTCGTCGCCGTCGGCGAGGTCGGCTTCGACTCGATGACCGAGGCGGAGGTGCGGGCCTTCACCCGCCAGCTCGAGCTCGCCGGGGAGCACGGCCTGCCCGCCATGGTCCACACGCCCCACCGGGACAAGGCCGCCGGCACCCGGCGCACCCTCGACCTCGTCCGCGAGGTGGGGATCGAGCCGGGCAGGGTCGTCGTCGACCACCTCAACGAGACGACGGTCGAGATGGTCGACGACGCCGGCGCCTGGCTCGCGTTCTCCATCTACCCGGACACGAAGATGGACGAGCACCGCATGGTGCGCATCCTCCAGGAGCGCGGGCTGGAGCGGGTGCTGGTCAACTCCGCCGCGGACTGGGGCCGCAGCGACCCGCTCAAGACGTACAAGACCGGGCAGGCGATGCTCGCCGCCGGCTTCACCGACGACGACGTCGACCGCGTGCTGTGGCGCAACCCCGTGGAGTTCTTCGGGCAGTCCGGGCGGCTCATGCTCGGCTACGACACCTCCGACACGACGGCCGCGACCTTCGAGGGCAACTCCATCCTCCGCGGCGAGCGCCCGGCGGCCGAGGTCTGAGCCGTGCGACTACGACACCCGGGGGGCGGCGTCGTCCACCTCGCCTACTGCAGCAACGTCCACCCCGCAGAGGACCTCGCGGGTATCCACGCGCAGCTGCGGCGCTTCGCCGGACCGGTCCGCGAGCGCCTCGGCGTCGACCGGCTCGGCCTGGGGCTGTGGCTGCCGGCCGCGGCGGCGGGCCGTCTCGCGGCCGAGCCCGGCGAGCTCGACGACCTGCGCCGCGTCGTGGACGAGCAGGGGCTGGAGGTCGTCACCCTCAACGCCTTCCCCTACGGCGGCTTCCACGACCCCGTCGTCAAGCACAAGGTCTACCGCCCGGACTGGACCGAGCGGGCGCGGCTCGACTACACGCTGGCCGCGGCCCGGGTGCTGGCCGGCCTGCTGCCCGCCGACGCCGCCCGCGGCAGCATCAGCACCCTGCCGCTGGCGTGGGCGACGCCGTGGTCGGAGGAGGCAGCCCAGGCCGCCCGCGCGAACCTCGACGCGCTCGCCGGCGGCCTCGCGCGGTTGCGGGACGACACCGGCCGCACCGTGCGCGTCGGCTTCGAGCCCGAGCCCGGCTGCGTCGTCGAGACGACGGCGGACGCGGTGCGGGAGCTGGCCGGCATCGACACCGAGCTCCTCGGGGTGTGCGTCGACACCGCCCACCTCGCCACCGCCTTCGAGGACGCCGACGAGGCGATGGGCCGGCTGGCCGCCGCCGGTCTGCCGGTCGTCAAGGCACAGCTGTCCGCGGCGCTGCACGTCGCCGACCCGGCGGCGGCCGTGGCGGCCGGCCTGCTCGACGACTTCGTCGAGGACCGCTTCCTCCACCAGGTCCGTGAGCCGGTGGCCGCGGGTGTGGCCGGCCGCGACGACCTGCCGGACGCGCTCGGCGGCTCCCCGCTGCCGGCGCAGGCGCCGTGGCGGGTGCACTTCCACCTGCCGCTGCACTCGGCCCCGCGTGCCCCGCTCGCCGCGACGACCACCGAGCTCAGCGCCTCCGCGCGGGCCCTCGTGGGCGGGGAGCGCCCGCTGACCGACCACCTCGAGGTGGAGACCTACACGTGGTCGGTGCTGCCCGCCGACCAGCGGCCCACCGACGACGACGGGCTCGTCGCCGGGATCGCCGCCGAGCTGGACCACGCGCGCGCGGAGCTCCACGCGCTCGGACTGGAGGACGCATGACCGACAAGCTGCTCGTGCTCAACGTCGTCGCGCTCACCCCGCGGCTCCTCGAGCACATGCCCCGCCTCAGGCGGGTGGCCCAGCAGGGCTACCGCGCCCGCCTCGACACCGTGCTCCCGGCCGTCACCTGCACGGCGCAGTCCACCTACCTCACCGGCCTGCCGCCCAGCGAGCACGGCATCGTCGCCAACGGGTGGTTCTTCCGCGACCTCGGCGACATCCTCCTGTGGCGCCAGCACAGCGGCCTCGTCGAGGGCGAGCGGGTGTGGGAGACGATCCGCCGCCACCGCCCCGACTACCGCGTGGCCAACGTGTGCTGGTGGTACGCGATGGGCGCCGACGTCGACACGACCGTCACCCCGCGCCCGGAGTACCACGCCGACGGGCGCAAGGAGCCGGACTGCTGGACCTGGCCGCCGTCGCTGCACGACGAGCTCGTCGCCGAGCTCGGCCCCTTCCCGCTGTTCACCTTCTGGGGCCCCGGCGCGAACATCGAGTCCTCGAGGTGGATCGTCGGCGCGACCCGCAAGGTCTTGCCCGACCACGACCTCACCCTCGCCTACATCCCCCACCTCGACTACGACCTCCAGCGCTTCGGCCCCTCCGGCCCGGAGGCCGTGCGCGCCGCCAAGGAGGTCGACGAGGCGCTCGCCCCGCTGCTGGACGACGCCGAGCGGATGGGCGCGACCGTCGTCGTCCTCAGCGAGTACGGGATCACCGACGTCAACCGGCCCGTGGACGTCAACCGGCTGCTGCGCCGGGCGGGCCTGCTCCACGTCCACCGCAACTCGACCGGCGAGATCCTCGACCCGTGGACCTCCAGGGCTTTCGCCGTCGCCGACCACCAGGTCGCCCACGTCTACGTCCGCGACCCCGCCGACGTGCCCACGGTCCGTGACCTGCTCGCCGGGCTGCCCGGCGTCGAGCAGGTGCTCGACGAGGAGGGCAAGAGGGCCGCTGGGCTGGACCACCCGCGCTCGGGCGAGCTCGTCCTCGTCGCCGAGCCGGGCGCGTGGTTCACGTACTACTACTGGCTCGACGACAGGGACGCCCCCGACTTCGCCCGGCTCGTGGAGATCCACAAGAAGCCCGGCTACGACCCCGTCGAGCTGTTCATGGACCCGAAGGACCGGTGGGTCAAGCTGCGGGCCGGCAAGGCGCTGCTGCGCAAGAAGCTCGGGATGCGCTACATGATGGACGTCGTCCCGCTCGACCCGGCGCCGCTGCGCGGCAGCCACGGCCGCCTGCCCGAGACCCCGGACGAGGGCCCGGTGCTCCTGTGCTCCGACCCCTCCACGGCGCGGGACCACGTGCGGGCGACCGAGGTCCGCGACCTCCTCCTCGACCTCGCCGGCGTCCCCACCCCCGCCTGACTTACCGCCGACAGCAGGCTTGTTCCACAGCGCATCCCCTGCCGCCGACAGCACACTTACCGCCGACAGCACACTTACCGCCGACAGCACAGTTACCGACCGGGTGCGCCGGCGGACGACCGTCGCCGCCGCGCGGACCGATACGGTAAGCGGGCCGGCAGGCGCCCGCCTGCCGCGGTGAGAGGTGGAGATGCGCCGAGTTCTCGGGGTCCCGCGCGACTACGCATGGGGCTCGCCGTCGGCGATCCACGAGCTCATGGGCAGCGAGCCGGACGGCGCACCGCTCGCCGAGCTCTGGTTCGGCGCACACCCCAGCGGGCCGGCCCCCACCGACGACGGCGCTACCGACGTGCGCGCGCTCATCGAGGACGACCCCGCCGGCACCCTCGGCCGCGACGTCCTCGCCCGCTTCGGCACCCGGCTGCCCTACCTGCTCAAGCTCATCGCCCCGCGCCGGCCGCTCTCCCTCCAGGTGCACCCCGACCTCGCGCGGGCCCGGGAGCGTTTCGCCGCCGAGAACCGCGCGGGCGTCCCGCTCGACGCCCCGTGGCGCAACTACCGCGACCCCAACCACAAGCCCGAGCTCGTCTTCGCGCTCACCACCTTCGAGGCGGTCTCCGGCTTCCGCGCCCCGCGGCGGGCCGCCGAGCTCCTCGCCGAGCTCGACGCCCCGCTCGCCCGTGAGCTCCATGCCACGCTGCTCAGCGACCCCACACCCGGGGGCATGCGCACCGCCTTCACCGCGCTCCTCGACCCGGCGACCCGCCCCTCGGCAGCGGAGGTGAGCGCCGTCGTCGCCGCGTGCCGGCAGCGGGTGGCGGACGGGTCACCCTCCCCCCGCGCGGACGGGATCGTCGTCCGGCTCGCGGAGGAGCACCCGCACGACCCGGGCGTCGTCGCCTCCCTGCTCCTCAACCCCGTGACGCTGCGGCCCGGGGACTCGCTGTTCGTCCCCGCGGGCGGGGTGCACGCCTACCTCTCGGGGATCGGCGTCGAGGTCATGGCCTCGTCGGACAACGTCCTGCGCGCGGGGCTGACGAGCAAGCACGTCGACGTCGCCGAGGTGCTCGACTGCGTCGACTACGTCGCCGCGCCGCCGATCCGGGTGGCGCCGGAGGTCTTCCACGGCGCCACGCGCGTGTTCTACGCGCCGGTGGACGACTTCGAGCTGTCGGTCACCACCCTCGCCGACGGCGACTGCACCGACGGCCCCCGACCACTGCCGGGCCGCGGCCCGCGCATGCTCGTCTGCCTCGACGGCACGATGGAGGTCGCGGGAGCCTCGGGCAGCCTCGTCCTGCGCCGCAGTGAGGCCGCCTTCGTCCGCGCCGACGACGGACCGCTCACCGTCCACGGCACGGGCACCCTGGTCCAGGCGGACGTCCCGTAGCACCGCCGACAGCACACCTCCGCGTCGGCGGTAAGTGCACTGTCGGCGATAAGTGTGCTGTCGGCGACAACTCTGCTGTCGGCGGTAAGTGTGCTGTCGGCGGTAAGTGTGCTGTCGGCGGTAAGTGTGCTGTCGGCGGTAACTGTGCTGTCGGCGGGCGGGGGCGGGTCAGCAGCTGCTGGCGAAGCGCTGGGTGTTGTAGACGTCGCCGTTGGCGGCCTGCGTCGTCCCCGCCGCGAAGTAGCGGTGCGCCGGGTTGAGGATGTTGGCACGGTGGCCGGCCGAGTTCATGTAGGCCTCGACGGCGGCGTCCGGGTCGTTCGCGTACCCGGGCGACCCGTAGAAGATGTTCTCGGCGGCGGCCACGCAGCCGGCGGCCCGGGCGTCGGCGCGGATCGTGTCGGCCGAGGCGTGCTCGAGCTCCCCCGTGCGGGCCATCCACTCGGAGTGGCGCAGCGCGCCGGCCCGCAGACCGGTCGAGAGCTGCATCGGGGCGACGCCCGCCGCGGCGCGCTCGGCGTTGACGAGCCGGAACATCCGCTCGTCGTAGGCCGTGAGCCCGCCCTGCGCCGGCGGCTGCTGCGCGGGCGCGTCCCGGCGCACGCCGAGGGTCGTGCTCCGGTCACCGTTCCAGTCACCGACGAGGACGGCGTCCCCGGCGCGGCCGAAGGCCGTGACGCGGTCGGCGGCACCGGCGCTGATCGTGTTCTTCACGTAGTAGGTGTTGCCGCGCCGCACCCCGAGGGAGTCGGTGCCGTCACCGTTCCAGTCGCCGACGATGACCTGGTCACCGGGGCGCCCGTAGCCGACGACGACGTCCGCGGCGCCGCCCCGCAGGGAGTTCTTCAGGTGGTAGACCTGGCCGCGTCGCACGCCGAGGGTGTCGACGCCGTCGCCGTCCCAGTCACCGACGATGACCTGGTCACCGGGGCGCCCGTAGCCGACGACGCGGTCGGCGGCGCCGCCCGAGAGGCTGTTCTTGAAGTGGTACACGCTGCCGCGCCGCACGACCGGGGTGTCGACGCCGTCACCGTCCCAGTCGCCCATGAGCACGGTGTCGCCCAGGCGCCCGTAGGCGACGACGCGCTGGGCCGCCCCGCCCGTGAGGGTGTTGGTGAAGTAGTAGGTGCTCCCGCGCCGGACGGCCAGCGTGTCGCTGCCGTTGCCGTCCCAGTCGCCGACGTACACGCGGTCACCGGCGCGGCCGTAGGCGAAGGCGCGGTCGGTGCGCCCGGCCCAGCCGTCGGACAGGTAGTACATGCTGCCCTCGCCGCCGACCTCCCCACCCTTGGCGGTGGCGGGCGCGCCGACGGCGAGCAGTGCGGCCGTCAGCGCAGCGGCCACGACTGTGCGGTGCGTTCTCATGCTTCCCCCATTCGCCGCCCGCGGCGGCAGCGGTCAGTGACCCTGCCCACCCTAGGTCGCCCGACGGCGCCCGGCACCCGGGCGGCCCCCGCCGCCGGGGCCGCTGCTCAGGCGAGCACCACGGGGGCGGCGACCGTCCACCGCTCGGCCCAGTGGCCGATGGGCTCGACGCCCGCCGCGCGCAGGGCGTCGTGGCCGAGCACGGAGTACGAGGGGCGCGGAGCCGGGCGCGAGAAGGCCTCCGCCGTCGTCTGCGCGACCATCGCGGGGTCCTTGCCCAGCGTGCGGACGATCTCCTCGGTGAAGCCGTGCCAGGAGACCGAGCCGCTCGAGGTGCCGTGGTAGGTCCCGGACGGTGCGTCGGCCGCGACCATCCGCAGGACGAGGTCGGCAAGGTCCGCCGTCCACGTGGGCTGCCCCACCTCGTCGGCGACGACGCTGAGCGAGTCGCGCTCGGACGCCAGGCGCGCCATCGTCTTGGGGAAGCAGGGGCCGTGCGCGCCGTACAGCCAGGCGGTGCGCACGATGAGGTGGTCGGGCGTCTCCGCCCGCACGGCCCACTCCCCGGCCATCTTCGTGCGGCCGTAGGCCGAGCGCGGCGCCGCGGCGGCGGACTCGGGGTAGGGCTGGGACGCGTCGCCGGCGAAGACGTAGTCGGTGGAGATCTGCACCATCCGCGCGCCCGCGAGGCGGGCGGCGCGGGCGAGGAGCTGCGGGGCGACGGCGTTGAGGGTGAAGGCCGCGCCCTCCTGCTCCTCGGCGTCGTCGACGGCGGTCCACGCCGCGCAGTTGACGACGACGTCGACGTCCCGCACCTGCTGCGCCACCGCGTGAGGGTCGGTGACGTCGAGCTCGCCGCGGTCCAGGGCACGCACGTCCGCGCCCTCCTGGCGCAGTCGTTCGCACAGGTCGGTGCCGAGCATCCCGCCGGCTCCGGTCACGATCCAGCGTGTCTCCGAGATCTTCACGCCCCCAGGGTAGTCGGCCGCCCGCGGGGTGCAGGACGGCCCCCGGCGGCGGCTACCCGAGCCGGCGGATGCCGAGGCCGTCGACGCCGTCGCCGTCCCAGTCGCCGGTGATGACCGAGTCACCCGGGCGGCCGTAGTCGAACACGACGTTGGCCTGGCCGCCGGTCAGCGTGTTGGACACGTAGTAGGTCCGGCCGCGGCGCACGGTGAGGGTGTCACCGCCGCGGCCGTTCCAGTTGCCGACGAGCACGATGTCCGAGGTGTGCCCGTAGGCGAAGACGCGGTCCGCCTTGCCACCGGCCATGGAGTTCTTCACGTGGTACTCCTTGCCGCGGCGCACGGTGAAGGAGTCTGTCCCGTTGCCGTCCCAGTCCCCGACGAGGATGTTGTCGCGCTCGCGCCCGTAGGCGATGACGACGTCGGCCGGTCCCCCGCTGATCGAGTTCTTCACGTGGTACTCGCGGCCGCGACGCACGGCGAGGGTGTCCACGCCGTCGCCGTTCCAGTCGCCGACGAGGACGACGTCGGTCGGCTTGCCGTAGCCGACCACCGCGTCCGGCGCCCCGGAGCCGAGAGTGTTGTAGAACTCGTAGCGGTTGCCGCGGCGCAGGGCGATCGTGTCGCGGCCGTCGCCGTCCCAGTCGCCGACGAGGACGCTGTCCATCGCGCGGCCGAGCGCGAACACGGTGTCGGCCGGCCCGCCGCTCGCGCGGTTGCGCAGGTGGAAGGTGCTCGTCCGCCCGCCGAGCGCGGCGACCTTCCGCTCGACGTCGTTGGTGAGGGCGGGGATGCGGGCGTAGATGTTGTCGCCCGGGCAGGTCGTGTCCTGGACGTCGCGGTGGGCGAAGATCCGCGGCAGCTGCTGCCCCTTGGGCCGCGCCCACGTCCCCGGGGAGACGAAGCCGCTGGCGGAGCGGACGTTGATCCCGGCGTCGGCGAACTTCCACGCGATGACCTCGGCCATGCGCGTGAGCGCGATGTCCGGGGCGCGCACGGTCGAGTAGTCGCCGAGCACGGAGATACCGAGCGTGCCGGGGTTGAAGCTGCGGGCGTGCCCGCCCTCGGGGATGAGCCCGTAGGGCGCGGCCAGGGAGCCGGTGCGCCCCTCGAAGACCTGGCCGTACTTGTCGACGAGGAAGTTGTAGCCGATGTCGCCCCAGCCGCGGGAGACCGCGTGGTAGTGGTAGATGCCGCGGACGATCCCGGCGGACTCCGCGCGGGTGTAGCTGTTCGTCCCGGCGGTGTGGTGGATGACGGCGGCCTGCAGCGGGTCGTACTCCGGCTGCCACGTCATGAGGGACTCGTCGGCCCCCCAGCGGGCGCGTGGGATGACGGCGGGGGCGCCGGCAGGCGCCGCGGCCGCGGTGGCGGCCGGTGCAGCGGCCGTCGTCGTGGCCGTGGCCCGCGCGCTCGTGGCCGACGCGGCCGTCGCGCCGAGGGCGGCGACGTCGTCGGGCGTGGTCGCCACCTGCTGCTGCTCACTCGGCTCGGCCGGGATGAGGTGGAGCTGCAGGTCCGGCGGGAGCACGCCGTCGCCGCCGCTGACGCGCACCTGCGCCCCCGTGGCCCGGCCCGCCACGTAGGGCTCGGTCCCCCCGCCGCCGCCCGTTCCGGCGTCGTCCGCCTCGAGCGGCGTCCACGGGGTCCAGGAGCCGTCGGTGAGGACGCGGATGGAGATCTCCTCCTCCGGCTGCTCCTGGCCCGACCACGTGATCCCGGCCACCGCGAACTCCGGGACGTCGAGCTCCTCGGTGACGACCGCCGTGCCGGCGGTCGGGTCGGCCACGGGGATGGCGAGCTCGCTCGCGGCGCCCGTCGAGTCCGACAGGGAGAGGACGGCGACGTCGCGTCCTCCCGGCTCCTCCACGCCCTGCGCTGCGGGCGCGAGCGCCCCGGCAGCGAGGAGACCGACGATCGTGCAGCACAGCGCAGTGCGTCCCCGTGTCATGCAGCGAATCTAACCCGGGACGGCGAGAGCGCCAGCCTGCGACAATTCCGGACCGAGGTCTCATCTTTCTCACACCTTCGCATGACTAGGGTGTCCCCCATGCAGATCTCGGTGATTGGTTGTGGGTACCTGGGTGCGGTGCACGCGGCGTCGATGGCGGAGCTGGGCCACGACGTCGTCGGCATCGACGTGGACGAGGCCAAGGTCGACTTGCTCTCCCAGGGCAAGGCCCCCTTCCACGAACCGGGCTTCGACGAGCTGCTCGGGCGCAACGTCGCCGCGGGCCGCCTGCGCTTCTCCACCGACTTCGCCGCCGTCGCCGGGGCCCGGGTCCACTTCATCGGCGTGGGCACCCCCCAGCAGGCCGGCTCCTACGCCGCCGACATGTCCCAGGTCAACGGCGCCGTCGCGGGGCTGCTGCCCCACCTGGCCGCGCACGACGACGGCCCGCAGCTCGTCGTCGGCAAGTCCACCGTGCCGGTGGGCACCGCCGCGGGCATCGCCGAGCAGGTCGGCGCCGCGGGCGCGGTCCTCGTGTGGAACCCGGAGTTCCTGCGCGAGGGCTTCGCGATCCAGGACACCATCTCCCCCGACCGCCTGGTCTACGGCCTGCCGCCCGAGCCGGAGGCCGCGCGCGTGGGCCAGGAGGTGCTCGACGAGGTCTACGACAACCTCATCACCACCCAGAACATCCCGCGCCTGCTCACCGACTACGCCACCGCCGAGCTGGTCAAGGTGGCGGCCAACTCCTTCCTGGCCACCAAGATCTCCTTCATCAACGCGATGGCCGAGCTGTGCGAGGCCACCGGCGCCGACGTCACCCAGCTCGCGCAGGCCATCGGCCACGACGACCGCATCGGCCACAAGTTCCTGCGGGCGGGCGTCGGCTTCGGCGGCGGTTGCCTGCCCAAGGACATCCGCGCCTTCATGGCCCGCGCCTCCGAGCTCGGCGCCGAGGAGGCCCTGGGCTTCCTGCGCGAGGTCGACTCGATCAACGACCGTCGTCGTGACCGTGTCGTCGAGCTCGCCACCACCGCCCTGGGCGGGGACGTGGCCGGCAAGAAGGTCGCCGTCCTCGGTGCGTCCTTCAAGCCCGACACCGATGACATGCGCAACTCCCCGGCCCTGGACATCGCCCACCGCCTGGCCGCGGCCGGCGCCCGGGTCACGGTCACCGACCCGCAGGCCGGCCCGATCCTGGCCACCCAGGACCACCACGACTTCACCATCGCCCCGAGCGCCGAGGACGCCATGACCGGCGCCGAGGTCACCCTCCTCCTCACCGAGTGGCGCCACTTCCGCGAGCTCGAGCCCACCGCCGTCGCCGGCCTGCCCGAGCAGCGCGTCATCATCGACGGCCGCAACGTGCTCGACCCCGCACGCTGGCGCGAGGCCGGCTGGACCTACCACGGCATGGGACGCCCCTAAAGTCGCCTGCGCGGTGGGCGGCTCTCTGTGACACTGACGGGGTGCCCGAGCTCCCGGAGGTGCAGGCTCTGGTGCAGGTGCTCGGCGCCCGCGCCACGGGCCGGGTGGTGCGCGCCGTCCACGTGACGTCCTTCCCGGCGCTCAAGACCTACGACCCGCCGCCGACGGCGCTGGTCGGGGCCACCGTCACGGGCGCGTCCCGGCACGGGAAGTGGCTCGACCTCACGACGACGACCGACGACGGCGAGCTCCACCTCGTCTTCCACCTCGCGCGGGCGGGGTGGGTGCGCTGGCACGCGACCGCTCCCACCGGGGTGCCCAAGGGCGGGAAGTCCGGGCTCGCCGCTCGCGTCGTCCTCGACGAGGGCGCCTTCGACCTCACCGAGGCGGGCACGAAGAAGAGTCTGGCCATCCACGTCGTCCGCGACCCCTCGGACGTCGAGCGGGTCGCGACGCTCGGTGTCGAGCCGCTCTCGGCCGAGTTCACGCGCGAGCGCTTCGACGAGCTGCTCGACGCGAGGAACCAGCAGGTCAAGGGACTGCTGCGGGACCAGGGCGCCATCGCCGGGATCGGCAACGCCTACTCCGACGAGATCCTCCACGCCGCGCGGATCAGCCCCTTCGCCCTCACCCGCTCCCTCGACGCCGACGCCCGCCACCAGCTGTACGGGGCGGTCGGCGGGGTGCTCGACGCGGCGATAGCGGCCGCGGCAGGCCGGGAGGCCTCCGAGCTCAAGGACGCCAAGCGGGCGGGCATGGCCGTGCACGGCCGCACGGGTCAGCCCTGCCCCCGGTGCGGGGACACGGTGGCCGAGGTGTCCTTCGCCGACTCCTCGCTGCAGTACTGCCCCACCTGCCAGACCGGCGGCAAGCGCCTCGCCGACCGCCGCATGTCCAAACTCCTCCGCTAGCCCCCTCCCACTTGCGCCGACAGCCGGATTCTCCGCGGGCGAGCGCCGGACAATCCAGCTCTCGGCGCTAGAAGAGGGCCCCCATGCGCCGACAGCCGGATTCTCCGGGCGGAGAATCCGGCTGTCGGCGGTGCTGTGGCGCTGCGGGTGCTGGGGGCGGGGGCCCTCAGAGGGTGACGGTGGAGCCGGTGTCGGCGGCCTCGAGGATGGCCTCGATGACCGTGAGCGTGTGCACGCCCTGGTCCATCGTCACGATGTCGCTGCCCTTGCCCTGGACGGCGTCGCGGAAGTTCTCCTGCTCCACGGCCAGCGGCTCACGCTTGGGCAGGGCGTAACGCATGACGTCGCCCTCGGTGACGCCGCGGAAGTGCGCCACCCGGTCCCACGTCGTCGGCACGGTGCCGTTGGCGTAGAAGGTGAGGTCCCCGCTCATCGTGTCGGCCACGAAGGCCCCGCGCTCGCCGGTGACGACCGTGCTGCGCTCCTTCATCGGCGAGAGCCAGTTGACGACGTGGTTGACGATGACGCCGGACTCGAGGATGCCGGTGGCCAGCACCATGTCCTCGTGCTCGCGGCCCGATCGGTGGGTCACCTGCGCCGCGACCTGCCGGTAGGGGCTACCGGCGATGAAGGCGGTGAGGTCGACGTCGTGGGTCGCCAGGTCCTTGACCACCCCGACGTCGGAGATCCGTGCCGGGAATGGTCCCTGGCGGCGGGTCTGGATCTGGTACACCTGTCCCAGCTCGCCGGCGGCGAGGCGGCGGCGCAGCTCGAGGATCGCGGGGTTGCAGCGCTCCACGTAGCCCACCGCGCCGACGAGGCCGGCGTCGGCGAAGGCGGCCGCCACCCGGCGCCCCGCCTCCACGGTGTGGGCGATGGGCTTCTCGATCATCGTGTGGACGCCGGCCGCGGCCAGCGCCAGGCCGACCTGCTCGTGGTACACGGTGGGCACCGCGACCATCGCCGCGTCGATCCCGGCGGCGATGAGCGCCTCGACGTCCGGCAGGACCTCCAGGCCGCCGGCCACGCCGTGGACGTCACCGGCCGGGTCGGCCACCGCCACGAGCTCCACGCCCTCGGTCGCCCGGATCACCCGGGCGTGGTGGCGCCCCATCGAGCCCAGGCCGATGAGGCCCATGCGGATCGGGCCGGGCTGCGTCGTCGTCGTCATCACGCACCCGCCCCGGCGACGGCGTTGACGCCCGCCACGACCCGCTCGAGGTCCGCCTGGGACAGCGAGGGGTGGACCGGCAGGGAGATGACCTCGCCGGCGGCGCGCTCGGTCTGCGACATGTCGACCGTGGGGACGAAGTGCTCGAGGGAGGACAGGCGGTGGGAGGGGGTGGGGTAGTACACCCCGGTGCCCACGCCGTGCTCCTCGCGCAGCGCGGTGACCATGCGGTCGCGCTCGGCGGCGTCCACGCGGATCGTGTACTGGTGGTAGACGTGCACCGCGCCGGCGGCCACTGGCGGCGTGGTCACGCCGCGGAGGTTCGCGTCGAAGAACGCGGCGTTCGCCTGCCGCTGCGAGGTCCAGCCGCCCAGCTTGCCCAGCTGCACGCGGCCGATCGCCGCGTGGATGTCGGTCATCCGCACGTTGAGGCCCACGACCTCGTTGGCGTACTGGCGCTCCATGCCCTGGTTGCGCAGCAGGCGCACCTGGCGCGCGACCTCCTCGTCGGCGCAGGCGACCATGCCGCCCTCGCCGGAGGTCATGTTCTTCGTCGGGTAGAGGGAGAACATCGCGAAGCGGCCCCACGTGCCCACGAGGCGCCCGTCCAGGCTCGCCCCGTGCGCCTGCGCGGCGTCCTCGAAGATCTCCAGCCCGTGCTCGGCGGCCACCGCGCCGATGCCGTCCATGTCGGCCGGGTGACCGTAGAGGTGGACGGGCATGACGGCGCGCGTCCGCTCGGTCACCGCGGCCGCCACCGACTCCGCCGACAGGCAGAAGCTGTCCGGGTCGATGTCGGCGAAGACGGGGGTCGCGCCGGTGAGGGCGACGGAGTTCGCCGTCGCCGCGAAGGTGAAGGACGGGACGATGACCTCGTCACCGGGGCCGATGCCCGCCGCGAGGAGCCCCACGTGCAGCCCCGCCGTGCCCGAGCTCACCGCCTGGCAGCGGCGGCCGTCCACGAGCGCGGCCGCGAACTCCTCCTCGAAGGCGGCGACCTGCGGGCCCTGCGCCACCATCCCCGAGCGCAGCACGGCGTCGACGGCGGCCCGCTCCTCGTCCCCGATGAGGGGCTTGGCGGCAGGGATCAGGGGCTGGTTCATTCGGTGACCTCGCACAGCTCGTCGTTCCGGATCTCGTAGCGCCGGCCGGTGGCCGGGCACAGCAGCTGGTCGCCGTCGGCCTCGAGCCGCCGGCCGGCGTGACCCACCCAGCCGATCTGCCGGGCAGGGACGCCGGCGACCAGGGCGTGGGCGGGCACGTCACGGGTGACGACGGCGCCGGCGGCGACCGTCGCCCAGGCCCCGATCGTCACGGGCGCGACGCACACGGCCCGGGCGCCGATGGCGGCGCCGGTGCCGATCGTCACGCCGACGGCGTCCCAGTCGTCGGCCGACTTGAGGGAGCCGTCGGGGTTGATGGCGCGCGGGTGGGTGTCGTTGGTGAGCACGGCCGCAGGGCCGATGAAGACGCCGTCGGCGAGCTCTGCGGGCTCGTAGACGAGGGCGTAGTTCTGGACCTTGCAGTGGCGGCCGAGGCGCACGCCGGTGCCGATGTAGGCGCCGCGTCCGATGACGCTGCCCTCACCGATCACGGCGCCCTCGCGGACCTGCGCGAGGTGCCAGACGCTGGCCCCGTCGCCGATGCGGGCGTCGGCCGCGACGTCGGCACTGTCGGTGATCCGTGCAGTCATGCATCCCTTCCCTGCTGCCGTGGCGCAGCGCTGCGGACAGACTAACGGAGCGGGCTCGGAGCCAGCGGGACCGAGGTCGCAGGCGCCCCCGCACCGCCCCGTGCGGGACGGTCCGCGCCGGGCTGCCACAATGGGGGCATGAGCACGACGCCGGTCACCGACGCGTGGCTCGTCGTCCCGC
This sequence comes from Georgenia phoenicis, assembly GCF_047302425.1. Lineage (NCBI taxonomy): Bacteria > Bacillati > Actinomycetota > Actinomycetes > Allobogoriellales > Allobogoriellaceae > Georgenia > Georgenia phoenicis. The sequence continues at coordinate 3,331,796 of NZ_CP154855.1, forward strand.
TCTACCAGGAGGCCGCCGTCATCGGCGACGTCGTCGCTCGGGCGCGGGCCACGTTCCCCTGCATCGTGTGCGTGGACGACGGCAGCGTCGACGGCTCGGCCGACCGCGCCCGGGAGGCGGGCGCCGTCGTCGTCCAGCACCCCATCAACCTGGGCCAGGGTGCCGCCCTGCAGACGGGCATCGAGTGGGTCCTGGACCGCACCGACGCCCGCTACCTCGTCACCTTCGACGCCGACGGCCAGCACCAGGTCGACGACGCCGCGGAGATGGTGCGCCGGGCCCGCGAGGAGGACCTCGCCGTCGTCTTCGGCTCCCGCTTCCTCGACCGGCGCACCCGCCCGGGGCTGCTCAAGCGCATCGTGCTCAAGCTCGCGGTGTGGGTGACCAACCGCTCGACGGGCCTGCGCCTGACCGACGCGCACAACGGGCTGCGGGTCATCCGGCGCGACGCCGCCGCGCGCGTCGACCTGCGCCAGGACCGGATGGCGCACGCCTCGGAGATCGTCGCGCAGCTCGGACGCACCGGGCTACCGTGGGCCGAGCACCCGGTCCACCTGCTGTACACCGACTACTCGCGCGCCAAGGGCCAGTCCCTGCTCAACTCGGTGAACATCCTCGTCGACCTCATCTTCCGCTGACCGCAGGAGCGTCATGTCCGACCAGATCGTCATCCAGGTTCTCCTCCTCACCGGGGTGAGCGTGGTTGCGGTGCTCCTCACCCGGACGACGGCGAACGCGCGGCACCAGGCGATCCGGCGGATCCTCCTCGTCGGCTTCGTCGTCGTCGCGGCGGGCTCGGTCGTCTTCCCCGACTGGCTGTCCTGGCTGGCCCGCCAGGTCGGCGTCGGCCGTGGCGCGGACCTCCTTCTCTACGGGCTCGTCATCGCCTTCCTCTCCTACATCGCCACGAGCTACCGCCGCATGAGCGAGCTCGAGCGGCGCATCACCGTCCTCGCCCGGGAGCTGGCGCTCACGCGCTCGCGGCTCGAGAAGGCCGAGGAGTCGACCGACCAGCGGGGCTGAGCCTGCACAAAGTCTCCACGCGCGCCCCACGGCGTCGCCGCCGCCTGCGGGTGGCGCGGCCCTATGATCGACACTTGTGTCCGCCCGTACCCCTCGTCATGCCTCCGAGCAGCGCCGGCCCCGCCGCCTCGCCCGCGGCGCCGGCCTCGCCGCGCTGAGCGTCGCCCTGTTCGCCGGCAGCAGCTTCGGGCTCGCGTACAACGACTTCCAGACCAACATCGAGCGCCACGACATCAACGAGTACCTCGGTGAGCGCCCGACGGCGGACGGCGAGGAGCCGGCACCGATCGACGCGGCCGCCGGCGAGGACATCAACATCGTCATCCTCGGCTCCGACACCCGCGAGGGTGAGGGCAACGAGGAGTTCGGCGCCCCCGAGGGCGGCGGCCAGCGCTCGGACACGACGATGCTCGCCCACATCTCGGCCGACCGGACGCGGGTGGAGATTGTCTCGATCCCCCGCGACGCCCTCGTCACGGTGCCCTCGTGCATGATGGCCGACGGCACGTGGACCGCGCCGCGCTACGACGCGATGTTCAACTCGGCGTTCTCCATCGGCGCCGGCGGCGGTGACCTCGGGACGGCCGCCGCCTGCACGATGCGCACGATCGAGGAGCTGACCGGGGTCCTCCTCGACGACTTCGTCATCGTCGACTTCGCCGGCTTCATCAACGTCGTCAACGCCCTCGGCGGGGTGCCGATGTGCATCCCCGAGCGGATCGACGACCCGCTCGCCGGGCTCCAGCTCGAGCCGGGCCAGCAGGTGCTCGACGGCCGCGACGCGCTCGGTTTCGCCCGCGCGCGGTACAACATCGGGAACGGCTCGGACATCGACCGCATCGGCCGCCAGCAGGAGCTCGTCGCGGCGATCGCGCGGGAGGCGCTGTCGAAGAACCTCCTCACCGACCTGCCCCAGCTCTACCGCTTCCTCGACTCGGCGACCCAGACGCTGACGACGGGCAGCCAGCTCGGCTCCATCCCCACCCTGGCCGGGCTCGCGTACTCGCTGCGCGGCATCGACCTCGAGAGCATCGTCTTCGAGACAATGCCTTTCGACTGGGCCGGGCCCCGCGTGCGCCCCTCCGCAGAGGCGGAGGAGCTGTGGGCGGCGCTGCGCGCCGACCAGCCGATCGAGGGAGCACTCACCGCGACCGGTGAGGAGCCCACCGAGGAGCCGACCGACGGCGGCACGGACGTGCCCGCCACCGAGGAGCCGCCCGTCACGACGGAGCCGGCGCCGACCCCGACGTCGATCTGCCCCTGAGCGCCTCCCACACGCACGGCAGCGGGCGCACTACATTGGCCCAGCACGGACAGTCGGGAGTGAGATGAGTCAGGACGGACCTCGGGCGCGTGGACGCCGGCCGCGGCCGGAGGAACCAGCCATGCCCCCGAGCTTCGCGCCCGGCGGAGCGGCTCCCCGACCCGACCCCCGCGGCGCGCGCCCCGTCGGTCCCGGCGGCGCCACCCGGCCGACCACCGCTCCCGAGCGCCGCTCGATCCACGCCGGCCAGGAGGCGCCCGCCCAGCCGCAGGCACGGCCGCAGGCCCGGCCCCAGCAGGGCGCCGCGCCCCAGCGGCCGGCCGCCTACGCCCCCCGCTCCGAGCAGGGCCGCCCGGCCACTCCCACGCGCGAGCCGCAGCGGCAGCCGGCCGCGGTGCCCGCTCCCGCCCCGCGCAAGCGGCGCCGTCGCGGACGGGTGGTGGCCGCCGTCGTCGTCGTCCTGCTCGTCCTCGTCCTCGCCTGGCCGGTGGGGCTGCTGCTGTGGGCCAACGGGCGGATCAACCACGTGAGCGCCCTGTCCGGCGCGGCGAACACGCCCGGCACGACCTACCTCCTCGCGGGCTCCGACTCGCGGGCCGACGGCGCCTCGCCCGACGGCACCGAGGGGCAGCGCTCGGACACGATCATGCTGCTCCACAAGCCCGAGTCGGGGCCGGCCGCGCTCGTCTCGCTGCCGCGCGACACCTACACCGAGATCCCCGGCCACGGGCCGGCGAAGCTCAACGCCGCGTACTCCCTCGGCGGGCCCGAGCTCCTCGTGGAGAGCGTCGAGGGGCTGACCGGCCTCACCGTGGACCACTACGTCGAGGTCGGGATGGCGGGGGTGCGCGACGTCGTCGACGCCGTCGGCGGCATCGAGCTGTGCCTCGACTACGACGTCAACGACTGGCGCAGCACGCTGGTCTGGGAGGCCGGCTGCCACCAGGCGGACGGCGAGACCGCCCTGGCCTTCGCGCGGATGCGCTACTCCGACCCCGAGGGCGACATCGGCCGCACCGAGCGGCAGCGGCAGATCGTCGCCTCGATCATCTCCACGATCTCCCAGCCGAGCACGCTGCTCGACCCGCGCGGCCACGTGGAGCTCATCGGCTCGGCGCTCGACGCGCTCGCCGTCGACGACGACACCGGCATCGTCGACCTCGGCCGCATGGCCCTGGCCTTCCGCTCCGCCACCGGCCCGGACGGGCTCATCGGCCCGCCCCCCATCGCGAGCTTCGACTACCGTCCCGGCAACGTCGGCTCGACCGTCCTCCTCGACCCCGACCGCGCGCCGGGCTTCTTCGAGCGGCTGGCCGTCGGCGAGCTCACGCCCGCCGACTTCGAGTAGCCGGTCTCAGCGGCGCAGGCGGGGGGCCTCGATCGCGGGGCAGGTGTCCATGACGACGTCGAGCCCGGCGTCCGTGGCGCGCCGGGCGGCGGCCTCGTCGACGACGCCGAGCTGGAGCCACACGGCCTTGGCACCCGCGGCGATCGCCTCGTCGACGACGGCGCCGGCGAGGGAGGAGTTGACGAAGACGTCGACGACGTCGATCTCGCCCGGCACGTCCGCGAGCCGCGCGTAGCCCTGCGCCCCGTGGACGGACTCCGCCCGCGGGTGCACGGGCACGATCTCCATGCCGAGCTCCTGGACGTAGGCGGCGACGCCGTACGCGGTGCGGGCCCGGTTGGCGGAGAGGCCGACGACGGCCCAGCGGCCCGGGGTGGTCAGCAGCCGCTCGATGACGGCGGGGTCGTTGCGGTGGCTCATGCCCGGCGCAACGCGGATGCGCTCACCGTCATTCCACCCCCCCGGCGCTCCCGCGCCGCTCACGCGCCGACAGCAGAGTTGTTACGGGAACAACTCTGCTGTCGGCGAGGAGGGGGTCGGTGCGGGGGCGGGGACTCAGCCGATGCGGCGGGGGCCGGCCTGCCAGGCCTCCCAGGCGCTGGCGATGATCTCGGGCAGTCCCTGCTGCGCCGTCCAGCCGAGCGCCTCGCCGATGCGGTCGGCCGAGGCCACGAGGCGGGGCGGGTCGCCCGCCCGGCGCTCGGCGAGGTCGGCCGTGACGTCCAGACCCGAGACCCGGCCGATCTCCGCGACGACCTCCGCGACCGAGGCCCCCTGCCCGGTCCCGACGTTGAACACCGAGGCCGGGCGCTCGTCCCGCTCGAGGTAGTCGAGGGCCGCGAGGTGCGCGTGGGCGAGGTCGAGGACGTGGATGTAGTCCCGCACGCAGGTGCCGTCGGGCGTGGGGTAGTCGTTGCCGAAGATCGTCGGCCGCTGCCCGCGGGCGAGCCGGTCGAGGACCATCGGGACGAGGTTGAGGATCGCGGGGTCGCCGAGCTCGGGCCAGCCGGCACCGGCGACGTTGAAGTAGCGCAGGCTCGCCGAGCGCAGCCCCCAGGCGCGCTCGGCGTCGGCGATGAGCCACTCCCCCACGAGCTTCGTCTCGCCGTAGGGGTTGATGGGCCGGGTGGCGGTCTCCTCGGTGAGGAGGTCGACGTCGGGCATCCCGTAGACGGCCGCCGAGGAGGAGAAGATGAGCCGGTTCGCGCCGACCGCCTCCATGGCGGCGACGACGTTGGCCAGGCCCGTGATGTTCTGCTGGTAGTACCAGGCCGGGCGCTGCACCGACTCGCCCACCTGCTTGCGGGCGGCGAAGTGGATGACGCCGTCGACCTCGCGCTCGCGCATGACGAGCTCGAGGCGCTGCTGGGCGTCCCCGGCCGCGACGTCGAGCTCGACGAGCGTGGCCCCCCCGATGCGGTCCGCGCGCCCCGTCGACAGGTCGTCGACGACGACGACGTCCTCCCCTCGCTCCAGCAGGAGCCGGACGACGTGCGCGCCGATGTACCCGGCGCCGCCGGTGACCATGATGCTCATGCGCTCAGGTTACCGGATCCCGCCCGCGCTCTACCAGATCCGAACAGCCTCGATCAGGCGGAGAAGCCGGGCGTGTGCTGGCGGCTCGAGCGCAGCCGAGCGCCCTTGGCCTGCGCCTGCGCGCGCAGGTTCGCCTGGAAGGCCGCCATGCGCTCCCGCAGCTGGAGGTCCGCCTCGGTCGTGCCGGCGGCGAGGATGCGGGCGGCGAGCAGGCCGGCGTTGCGCGCCCCGCCGATCGACACGGTCGCGACGGGCACGCCCGAGGGCATCTGGACGATCGACAGGAGGGAGTCCATCCCGTCGAGGTGCCGCAGCGGCACCGGCACCCCGATGACCGGCAGCGGCGTGACCGCGGCGAGCATGCCGGGCAGGTGGGCGGCGCCGCCCGCACCGGCGATGACGACCCGCAGTCCGCGCGCGGCGGCGTCACGGCCGTAGGCGATCATGTCCTCCGGCATGCGGTGGGCAGAGACGACGTCGACCTCGTGCGTGACTCCGAGCTCCGCCAGCGCGTCCGCCGCGCCCTCCATGACGGGCCAGTCGGAGTCCGACCCCATGACGATCCCGACGTCCATCCCGATCTCCCTCGCGCTCAGCGTGCCTGCGTGTCCTCGCCGCGCAGCAGCGCGACGGCGGTGCGTGCCTCGGCCCGGACGGACTCGAGGTCCTCACCGTAGACGGTGACGTGGCCGAGCTTGCGCCCGGGCCGCACCTCCTTGCCGTACAGCTCCACCCGCGCGCCCGGGCAGCGGGCCAGCACCTCGCCCAGCGCGGTCGACGGGTCCGCGAGCTCGCTGCCGAGGAGGTTGACCATGACGCTCACCGGCGCGCGCGGGTCCGTGGGGCCCAGCGGCAGGTCGAGCACGGCCCGCAGGTGCTGCTCGAACTGGCTCGTCGCGGCGCCGTCGATGGTCCAGTGGCCGGAGTTGTGGGGGCGCATCGCCAGCTCGTTGACGGCGATCCGCGACGTGCCGCCGTCGTCGTACTCGAACATCTCGACGGCGAGCACGCCGGTGACGTCGAGGCCCTCGGCGATGCGGGTGGCGACGTCGACGGCGGCGGCCGCGAGGTCGGCGTCGAGCCCGGGGGCAGGGGCGAGGACCTCCGCGCACACGCCGTCGCGCTGGATGGTCTCGACGACGGGCCAGGCGCGCATCTCGCCGCTTGGGCGGCGCGCGACGAGGACGGCGAGCTCGCGGGTGAAGGGGACGCGCTCCTCCGCGAGCAGGGCGTCCTCGCCGGTGAGGGCGTCGAGCCAGTCGCCGGCGTCCTCGGCGGTGGCGACGACGCGCACGCCCTTGCCGTCGTAGCCGCCGCGGGCGGTCTTGACGACGACGGGCCAGCCAGTGGCGTCACCGAAGGCGGTGAGCTCCTCGCGGGTGCGGACGGCGGCCCAGCGCGGGCACGGCACGCCGAGCTCGGTGAGGGCGGCGCGCATGACGATCTTGTCCTGGGCGTGGCGCAGCGCGTGCGGGCCGGGGCGTACGGCGACGCCCTCCGTCTCGAGCTGCCGGAGCAGCTCGCCGGGGACGTGCTCGTGCTCGAAGGTGAGCACCTGCGCGCCGGGGAGGATGCCGCGGACGGCGGCGTCGTCGTTGGCGCGGCCCACGGGGGCGTCGGGGACGACTTGCGCGGTCGATCCGTCCGGGGCCTCGACGAGCACCCGCAGGTGTACGTCGAGCCCGATCGCCGCCTGCTGCATCATGCGGGCCAGCTGCCCGCCTCCCACGACTGCCACGACTGCTGCCACGGTTGGCGAGCCTACTGCCCGGTAGGGTGAGGAGGTGACCTCGTCCCACACCGCGGCGGAGCTGCCCACGGGCAGCGACGGGGACCGCGAGGCCGTGGGCGCCCGCGCTGCCGCGGGTGCCAGGTGGCTGCGGTGGCGCCAGCGGGCGCTGGAGATGCTGCGGTTCGGGGCCGTCGGCGGGGTCGCGTTCGTCGTCGACGTCGGGCTGATGAACCTGCTGCGCTTCGGGCCCGGTGAGGTGCTCGGGGACAAGCCGCTGACGGCGAAGGTGCTCTCCGTCGTCGTCGCCACGCTCGTGTCGTGGCTGGGCAACCGGTACTGGGCCTTCGCGGCGTCCCGGCGGGAGGAGCGCGGGCGCGAGCTCGCGTGGTTCCTCCTCGTCAACGCCGGCGGGATGCTCATCGCGGTCGGGACGCTGGGGGTCTCGCACTACGTCCTGGGCTTCACCTCACCGCTGGCGGACAACATCGCCGCGAACGGCGTCGGCCTCGCCCTCGGGACCCTGTTCCGCTACTTCTGCTACCGCCACGTCGTCTTCACCGCGCGGTAGCCGAAACCCCACCCCCGCCGACGCACACTTACCGCCGACAGTACAGTTGCCGCCGAAAGTACAGTTGCCGCCGACAGCACAGTTGCCGCCGACAGCACAGTTGCCGCCGACAGCCGGATTCTCCGGGACGGGCACTCCCGACGGCTGGGCGGGCGTCACCGTGGACGCATGCAGGAATCCCGCTCTCGGCGACAAGTGCACGCTCGGCGACAAGTGCACTCTCGGCGATAAGTGTGCTCTCGGCGACAAGTGTGCTGTCGGCGGTAACTGTACTGTCGGCGCGTGGGGGCCGCGGGGGCAGCTACCAGCGGCGGCGGCGGCGGCCCATGCTGACGAGGGAGCCCTGCGGGAGGACGACGGCGGGGTCGAACGTCTTCGGGACCGCGGACAGGAAGATTGCGAAGACCGGCGGACGGCGCTGCGCGAGCTCCAGCCGTCCGCCGTCGGCGGCGACCAGATCGCGCGCCAGGGCGAGGCCGCGGCCGGTGCCCTTCCCGGCGGTGACGTAGCGCTCGAAGATGTCGGGGGCGAGGTCGTCGGACACGCCGGGCCCCTCGTCGGCGACCTCGATGACCACCCCGTGCTCGGAGGCCGAGGAGCGTGCGCTCACGGTCGTCGCGCCGGCGCCGTACTTGAGGGAGTTCTCCAGCAGCGTGGACAGCACCTGGGCGAGCGCACCGGGCGTCGCGAGGACCGCGAGGTCGCTGGACTCGGGCAGCACGAGCTCACGGCCGGCGGAGGCGAAGGTCGGCGCCCACTCCTCGGCCTGCTGGGCGAAGACGTCCTCGAGGCGCAGCGCCTCGGTCGTCCCGCCGCCCGCCTGGCGCGAGTTGCGCAGCAGGTCGTCGACGACGCCGGTGAGCCGCTCGACGAGCTCGAGGCTGATGCGCGCCTCCTCGGCGACGTCGTCGTCCGAGGCGATCGCCTGGATCTCCTCCAGCCGCATCGACAGCGCGGCCAGCGGCGTGCGCAGCTGGTGGGATGCGTCCGCGGCGAACTGGCGCTCGGCCGCGAGACGCCCGGCGAGGCGGTCGCCGGTGCGGGTGAGCTCGGCGGCGACGAGGTCGATCTCCTCGATGCCGGACCGGCGCAGGTGCGGCCGGACCTGGCCCGAGCCGATCTGCTCGGCGCTGGCCGCGAGGTAGATGAGCGGGGCGGCCAGCTTGCGCGCCTGGCGGCGCGCGACGAGCACGCTCACGCCCAGCGCGATGAGGGCGGCGACGACGACGAGCACGACGACCTGCACGACCATCCACTGCACCTCGGCCGCGCGGACCTCCATCCGGACCGTCGCGCCGCTGGGGGTCGTCTCGACGGAGCGGATGACCCGCCCCTCGATCGGGTCACCGGCCGCGAACTGCCGCCCGAGCGCGTCCTGGACGACGATCCGCGCCCCGAGGTTGCTGTCCCCGCCGACCCACGGCGAGAGCATCGCGTCGTCGAGCTCCTCGTCGTTGGCGATGCGCCGCTCGACGGAGCGGGCGAGCGAGGACGCCCGCAGGTCGAGCGTCGCCCGCTCGGAGTCCCAGATCATGAGCCCGCCGAAGACGGCGAGCGGCACCCCGAGGAGCAGGACCGCGACGGTGACCGCCACCAGCGTCATCGTCACTGCACGACGACGCACGCTGCCTCAGCCCTCGCCGGTGGTCTCGAAGCGGAAGCCCATGCCCCGCACCGTGGTGATGTAGCGGGGGTCGTTCGCGTCGTCGCCGAGCTTGCGGCGCAGCCACGACACGTGCATGTCGAGGGTCTTGGTCGACCCCGTGGGGTCCGACCCCCACACCTCGCGCATGAGCGCGTCGCGGGCGACGACGGATCCCGCCTCGCGCACGAGCACGCGCAGGAGCTCGAACTCCTTGGCGGTCAGCTGCAGCTCGCGGTTGCTCTGGAAGGCCCGGTGGGCGGCGACGTCGACGCGCACGTCCTGCGCGCTCAGCTCGTCCTCGTCGGTGACCTCGCCACCGGCCCGGCGCAGCAGCGCCCGCACGCGGGCGAGCAGCTCGGCCAGGCGGAAGGGCTTGGTCACGTAGTCGTCGGCGCCGGCGTCGAGGCCGACGACGAGGTCGACCTCGTCCGCGCGTGCGGTGAGCACGAGGATCGGGGTGGTCATCCCCTGGCTGCGCACCCAGCGGGCGACGTCCAGGCCGTCCATGTCCGGCAGGCCCAGGTCCAGCACGATGAGGTCCATGCCGGCCGAGTTGTCGATCGCCCCCTGACCCGTGCTGAAGGCCCGCACGTCGTAGCCCTCGCGCGTGAGTGCGCGGGCCAGCGGCTCGGCGATCGCCGGATCGTCCTCGACAAGAAGTACGTTGGTCACCCGGCCATCGTAAAGGGTTCTTCGAGACGGCGGGCCCGGTCCACACCGGCGCTTGACCCAGGCGGCGGCCCCGCCCGCGGACGCGGCGAGGCCCGCAGCCGCCCGGCTGCGGGCCTCACCGCCCCCATGGTCAGCCGAGGAGCTCGATCACCACCTCGGCCTGTCCGCGCAGGTCCTCGCGCGCCTCCGGCGTCAGGGTGTCGGGCCGCTTCGGGTTGTCCAGGTGCGTGACGAACCGGTCGAGGAACCGCAGCGCCTGGCTCTCGCGCCCACCGTCCAGCTGACGCGACGCCTGCTCGAGCGCGTTGGCCAACTGGGCGGCGATCGGTCCCGCCACGTTCCCCTCGGCGACGTGGTCCGCGAGGGACTGCTCGAGCCGGACGAGCCCGGAGACCGGGTCGGTCGGCGTGCCGTTGTCGGTGGAGAACGTGTGCGACCAGGTCGCCGTGCCGGTGAGCGTGAAGCCGGCCAGGGCGCGGGCCGTGACGGTCACGGTTCCCGCCCCCGGGTAGGTCCCGGGAGCGACGACGGCGTCGTCGACGACGTACTGGACGCCCGGGGTGCGCGGCACCGTGTAGACGTCGTCCGCGGTGCCGTCCTCGTCGGTGAAGGTGACCGCCTGCGGCGTCACCGACACCGGTCGGGTCCCCGGCTCACCGGGCTCGAGGCCGGTGAGGTACTCGAACCCGGTGGTCACGAACTCCTCGCCGCGCGGCGCGAGGTCGTACTCCAGGACGTAGTACGCGATGTCGGCGTGCTCCTCGGCCGCCGCGAGGATGCCCTGGAGGTCGACGTCGCCCTCACCGAGGTTGGTGAACGTCGGGTTCCCGGGTGCGTCGAGGTTGGTGGCGTCCTTGATGTGGAGCAGCTCGATCCGCTCACCGTGTTCCTCGAGGAGGGCCGGCACGTCGACCCCGGCGTCCGCGGCCCAGGCGACGTCGAGCTCGAAGGTCACGTACTCCGGGTCGGTCTCCGTGACGATGATCTCCCAGGCCGACATCTCCTCACCCTCGTGGGTGTAGGTGGTGGTGAACTCCCCGGCGTGGTTGTGGCCGAAGACCTTGCCCACCCCGGCCTCCACCGACCGCTGCCCCAGCCGGTCGAGCGTCTCGGCGGTGGCCAGCGTGTCCTCGTAGGACCCGATGCCCGGCGCCGCGAAGCCGCCCGAGCCGACGTACTCCTGGCCCAGCGTGCTCACGTAGTCGAGCGTGGCGTCGAAGCCCTCCTCCCCGACGTCGTAGTGCGACGACGGCACGGACAGGCCGACGAGGTCGGTGAGCGCCCGGAACTCCTCGGCCGTGTAGCCGGCGAAGTTGCCGCCGTACGGCTCGATGTTCTCCAGGCCGATCTCCGCCAGCCGGGCGAGCACCGGCTCGAGGCCCGCCTGCCCGACCCACGGGATGAGCGAGAAGAGCTGGACCGAGACCTTGTCCGCGGGGACGTGGACGGGCTCGACCGGCTCGTCGGTCAGCTCCTTGACCTGAATGTCGCGGTAGTAGACCGTCTCACCGGCGCCGTGGTTCTGGATGCCGATGAAGCCGGAGCTGAGGTCCCGGGCCGGGTCGGTGCTCGTGAAGTCGTTGACGAGGATCCCGTTGAGGTGGACCTGGATGGTGTCGTCGTGCACGACGATCTCGTAGCTGTTCCACGAGCCCACCGGGTTGAGCGCCTGCTCCACGGCCGCGGCGTCCGCGCCCTGGAAGGTGTAGATCGCACCGGTCGTGCGGTCCGCGGCGTCGGTCGCGTCGATCTGGATCTCGTAGCCCTGGTTGACGGCGACCCACGGGTCGTTGCCCGGGTCGGGGAACCCGACGAACACGCCGCCGTTGTCGTCCTTCACCAGTTTCCAGTCGAGCGTGAGGCTGTAGTGGTCCCCCAGCTCGTCGGGGTGCCACAGCAGGCCCATGCCGCCGGTCGTGCGCAGGGAGCAGTCGTCCCAGCGGCCGAAGGAGCCGGCACCGGCCAGACGCCAGTCGGCGAAGGTCTCGAGCGTGCCGTCGAAGAGGGCGGTGTAGCCCTCGTCCGGCGTCGTCGGCTCGCAGATGTCGGGGGCACCGACGGACAGGACGTCGAGGTTGACATGACCGTCGTCGCCCTCGTCGTAGCGCAGCGCGATCGTGTTGGCGCCCGCGTCGAGCTCGACGTCCCGGCTCACGGTCCCCCACGTCTTCCAGTCACCGAGGCGAGGCAGCTCCCACGGGCCGACCTTCTCCCCGTTGACGTAGAGCGACATCGTCTTGTCCATGTCCGACGGGTGCGGGCCGTTGGCGTAACGCAGGTGGACCGGGTGGGTCCCCGCCTCCTCGACGTTGACAGTGAAGCGCACCTCGGCGCCGACGTTCTGGATGTTCTGCGCGAAGCCGGAGCCGGAGTAGCCGCTGTGCTCGTCGTGGGTGTTCGCCCCGCCGAGCAGCGTGGCCTCCTCGGCCTCGTAGTAGCCGCGGTCGGCCGGCACCTCGTACCCGGGCAGCGAGTTGAGGGTGTACCAGGCCTCGGTGCTCCACAGCTCGTCCCCGTCCGCGTCCTGGAAGGGGCGCGGGGAGCGCAGGTGGACGACGTGCCCCGGCTCGAGGCCGTCGATCGCCAGCGTCACGGTGCGGCCGTCCGCGGAGACCTCCGCCTCGGTGACGGCGAGCGTCTCCTCCCCGACCTTCGGGCCGCCGTAGGAGGCGGTGGGCACGTAGCGCCACTGGGTGATGTCGTAGGCCTCGGCGATGCCGTCGGCCGTCTCCTGCGACAGGGGCTGGGTGTACTCGAGCTCGAAGCCGCCCTCGACGACCCGGACCTCCCTGATGTCGAAGGTGTCGTCGCCGACGACCTCGAGCTTCTGCAGGCCGTAGCGCAGCTTGCCGGACTCGCCCCAGTTGCCGGCCTCACCGATGCCGCCGACGTAGACGGCGCCGTCGGGGCCGACGATCGTGCGGTTGACGCCGGCCTCGAGGCCCGCGGTGTGGCGGAAGACGGCGCCCTGGTACTCGCCGTCGACCTCCTCGAGGAAGGCGCGCTGCAGGCCGCCGTAGGTGACGTCACCGAAGAGCATCTGGCCCGCGAAGGGGCCGTCGGTCAGCTGGAACGGGGCGCTGGGCGAGTTGCCGATCTCGTTCTGCGGCACCCACACCGCCGGCGGGGTCACCGGCTGGTCGTCGAAGGGCCCGGGCGGGTTGGTGTAGTGGTTGAAGAAGCGCCCCTCCTCGATGTGGACGAGCTTGGAGCTGGGCAGCCAGTCACCCTGGTTGTCCATGGCGAAGAGGTCGGTGCCGTCGGTGCCGCCCCAGCCGATGCCGTTGGGGGTGCGCAGGCCGCCGGCGATGTAGTCGACCTCGCCGGTCTCACGGTCGACGGCGATCGTCGTGCCGCGGTTCTGCGCCGGCTGCGGGTTGGTCGACGCACCGCCGTTGTTGATGGCGACCGACAGGTTGAGGTAGAAGTTCTCCTCGTCGTGGACGAGGCCGAAGGCGAACTCGTGGAAGTTGCCGCCGTCTGGCCACGTGGCGAACTTGCCCTCCGGGTACTCCGGGTTGCGGACGTAGTCGGCGGTCGCGGGGTCCTCGGCGGCCGGGTCCGGGACGAGCTCGGTGAGCCCGTCGCGCTCGGAGACGAAGATCGAGTCGCCGATGACGTCCACGCCCATGGGGTTGAACAGCCCCTCATGGACGAGGCGGTAGTTGACGTCCTCGGGCCCGTCGGCCTCCTGGACGCCGTCGAGGAGGTAGACCTGCCCGGTGTACGGGTCGGGCTGCCAGCCGCCCGGGCTCACCTGCCCGGCCGTGACGACGACGAGCTGCTCGCCGTCCTCGGTGAAGTCGAGCGCCGACACGGCGGGCTCGAAGCCCTCGGGGCGCAGGTCGACGAGCTCGTAGTTCGGGTTGACGTCGTAGAGGCGCAGCCCGTCACCGGGGGTGTCGGTCGCGCCCTCGCAGAACTTGACGCCGGGTGAGGTGACGCGGACGACGTCGGTCTCGGTGCTGAGGTTCTCGGTGGGGACGACGACGAACTCACTGCTGCCCGGCGGGCGCCAGGAGAGGGTGAGGCGCTGGTTGTAGGCGCCCTCGTAGTGCTCGATGCGCAGCGCGTGCGCACCGGCGCTCAGCTCCACGGTGGCCTCCACCGAGGTCGAGTCGTTGGGGCCGTCGTTCTCCAGGACCAGCTCGTCGTCGAGGTAGACGAGCGCGCCGTCGTCGTTGGTCACGCGCAGGCCGTAGCTGCCGTCCTCGGGGACGATGAGGTTGGCGGTCACGTGGGTGATGAAGTTGTCGGAGGCGCCGAACTCGGCGTCGGTGCGCCAGTCGATCGTCGGCATGACCTTGTCGACGTTGGGGGTCGTCGCCGAGCGCAGCGTGCACACGCTGCCCGGGTCCTGGGCCAGCTGGTAGGTCTGCAGCGTGACACCGGGCTCCTGCGGCGGGAGCTCGACGGCGGCGGTCGCAGGCGCCGCCAGGCCCGTCCCGACGACGGCGGCAGCGGCGAGCGCCGCGACGGCGCGCCGCCGTCTACGTCGGGCCGGCGCGGGCTGGCGGGTGGGCAGGACTGAGTGTCTGAGCATCGTTACTCCTTGGTCGTCCGCGAAGCGTCATCGCCCGGTGCGCGCGACGCTACCGAGCCTTTCCGCACGCGTCAACCAACTTCCGCACATGCGGGGTGCAAAAGATCGAGCGGGCCGGTTCAGGCGCGGCGCAGCTCCACCGGGCTCATCTGGCCGATGCCCGGCATGTCGACCGGCGGGCGCGGGACGAGCTGGAACTCGGCCGCGGCGGACGAGGTGGACAGCCGCTCGCTCGTCGCCGGGTCGGTGATGACGGAGTTGGGCGGCGCGACGTCGACGAGCCGCGAGGCGAGGTTGACGACGGGGCCGAAGACGTCGCCGGAGCGGGAGATGACCCGGCCCCACACGACCGAGCCGCGCACGGGCAGCAGCCCGGGCTGGGAACGGATCTCGGAGACGAGGTCGACGCCCACGCGAGCGGCGGTGGTGAGGTCGTCGGCGATGAAGAGGACGGCGTCGCCGATCGTCTTGACCACGCGCGCGCCGTGGGAGGTGATGACGTCACGGGCGGTGAACTCGAAGCCCTGGACGAGCTCGGCGAGCTCGCGCGAGCCGAGGCGCGCGGAGCTCGAGGTGAACGAGACCATGTCGACGAAGCCCAGCGCCCGGGGCAGCGGCAGCGAGTCGCTCGTCGACTCCTCGACCGAGCGGCTGGAGACCTCGTTCTCCATTCGCTGGGCGAGGGCGGCGAGCTGGCGGCGCCAGGCGTAGACGAGCTGGTCCTCCAGGACGTCGGCGACGTCGACGATGCGGTCGAGGACGACGAGCCGCGCCCCGGTGTCGTCGAGCCGGTGCCGGCGACTGGCGTCCTCGACGAGCGCCTCGATCTGCCACAGGACGAGCCGGTCGGCGAGGTAGCTCTGCGCGCGCAGCAGCGAGACGGCGGTGGTCCGGTCGATGTGGACGCCGCCGACGAGCCCACCGATGGAGCGCAGGGCGGCGACGTCGCGCGGTGTGAAGGTGACGGCGTCGTCGGCGACGTTGGGGAAGCCCATGGCGCGCCAGAAGAGCCGCGCGGCTGACAGCTCGACCCCCGCCTGCTCGGCGAGCTCGACCATCGTGAGAGTGGGCTCGCCGCCGACGAGCTCGGCCACCCGCTGGTCGACGGTGGAACGGCCCTGCGGCGCCTGCTCGGAGGGTCGTCCTACCGACGCGAGTGTCTCCCCGAGGTCTGCGGCATCCGTCACAGTTCCAGGTTAACCCGCCCCGGGTGGAGCCGACCCGGTGTCCGCCCGGACGTGCAGGACGTCCCCGGCCAGCACCCGGTGCCGCACCCCGGCCGTGTCCCGCACGAGGAGGCAGCCGTCGGCGCCCAGCACCTCCGCGCGGCCGAGGAGGACGGCGCCACCGGGCTGCTCGACGCGCACGTCACGGCCCAGGGTGAGGCAGGCCGCGGCCACCTCGGTGAGCAGACCCGCCGCGCGCGCGTCGCCTTCGTGCTCCTCCCAGCGGCGCACGAGCCCGCCCAGCTCGTGCCCGACGGCGCTCAGCAGCTCCTCCGGGCCCGGCACCGGGAGGCCCGCGAGCGCCAGGGAGGTCGCGGACGGCACGGGGAGCGCCGCGGCGTCCTGGCTGAGGTTGACCCCGATCCCGACGACGGCGACCGGCCCGCCCTCGGGCGGGAGCAGCTCGGTGAGGATCCCCCCGAGCTTGCGGGCGGTGCCCCACCCCGCGAGCGCCGGTCCGCCGTCGGCGACGAGGACGTCGTTGGGCCACTTGAGCCCGACGCGGCTGCCGGCACCCAGCGCGCGCACGACCGCGAGCCCCGCGAGGAGGGTGAGCCACGGCGCGCGCTCGAGCGGCACCCGCGGGCGCAGGAGGAGGGAGGCGGTGAGCGCGGCGCGCGGCGGGGTGAGCCAGCCGCGCCCCGAGCGCCCCCGCCCGGCGGTCTGGTGGTCGGTGACGAGCGCGGACAGGTGCGGCCAGGCGCCGGGGTCGGCGGCGACGGCCTCGCGCAGGGCGGTGCTCGTCGAGCCGACCTCGGCCAGGTGCAGGACACGCGCGAAGGGCTGCTCGCTCACGCGGCCAGCCAACCACAGCGCCCCGCCACGCCTAGCATGGGAGGACCGCCAAGTCTGGAGCTTCCCCATGCCCGCGTCCCGCGCCCGGATCGTCGTCCCCGTCCTTCTCCTCCTCGTCGTCGTGGCGGTGGTGGCCGGGCTCCTCGTCGGGAGGGACGACGACGGCGCACGCGAGCCCACCGCCGTCACCTCCGTCGACGCGACGCCGGAGGCCCCCGGTCCCGTGGCACCGATCGAGCCCGATCGGCCGACGACGCCGGACGAGGCCCCGGACCTCACCCGCCGGGAGGAGGGCGACCCCATGGCGGTCGGCCCGGTCGACGCCCCGGTGGGCGTGGTCGTCTACTCCGACTACAGCTGCTCCTTCTGCCAGCAGTGGGTGACCGAGACCCAGCCGACGATCCTCGAGTACGCCGAGGCCGGCGAGGTCCGGCTCGAGTGGCGCGACATCAGCATCCTGGGCGAGGACTCCACCCGCGCCGCGCTCGCCGCGGCCGCCGCGGCCGAGCAGGACCGCTACCTGGAGTTCCACGAGCTGCTCTTCGCGGACCTGGAGGCACGCTCCCTCGAGCAGCTCACCGCGCTGGCCGAGCAGGCGGGTATGGACACCGAGCAGTTCGCCGCCGACCTCAACGACCCGGACGTGCTCGCCGAGGTGCAGCGCAACATGGAGGAGGCCCAGCGCCTGGGCCTGCAGTCCACGCCGAGCTTCGTCGTCGCCGGGACCCCGGTCGTGGGGGCGCAGCCCGCGGAGGTCTTCGTCGACCTCATCGAGGAGGCGCTCGCCGGGTAGCCGGCGGCCCCACCTTGTGGGGCCTCCACAACACCGCGCCGCCGAAACGCCGCGCACAGGCAGCGAGACTGGTGGCCTGCCACACGTACGCTCGCCGGGTGACCACCGACAACCTCAGCGGCACCGCCGCCAAGCTGGCCGACCTCACCGCCCGCAACGCCGAGCTCGAGCGCGCCGAGTCCGTGGCGCAGGAGAAGCAGCACGGGCGCGGCAAGAAGAGCGCCCGCGAGCGCATCGCCGCCCTGCTGGACGAGGGCAGCTTCGTCGAGCTCGACGCCTTCGCCACGCACCGCTCGACCAACTTCGGGCTCGACAAGCGCAAGCCGGCCGGGGACGGCGTCGTCGTCGGCTACGGGACGGTCGACGGCCGCCAGGTGTGCATCTACTCCCAGGACTTCTCGGTCTTCGGCGGCAGCCTCGGCGAGGTCCACGGGCAGAAGATCACCAAGGTCATGGACCTCGCGCTGCGCACCGGGGTCCCGCTCATCGGGATCTCCGACGGCGGCGGCGCCCGCATCCAGGAGGGCGTCGCGGCCCTCACCCAGTTCGCCGAGATCTTCCGCCGCAACGTCGCCGCCTCCGGGGTGATCCCGCAGATCTCCCTCATCCTCGGGCCCAGCGCCGGCGGCGCCGTCTACTCCCCCGCCCTCACCGACTTCATCGTCATGGCGGACAAGACCTCCAACATGTTCATCACCGGCCCCGACGTCATCAAGGCGGTCACCGGTGAGGAGGTCGGCTTCGAGGAGCTCGGTGGCGCGGCCACGCACAACGAGCGTTCCGGCGTCGCCCACTACCTGGCGGAGGACGAGGAGGACGCGCTCGACTTCGTCCGCGCCCTGCTCGCCTTCCTCCCGTCCAACAACCTCAGCGAGCCGCCGACGTGGCCCGCGGAGACCGAGCCGCTCGAGGTGACCGACGGGGACCTCGAGCTCGACACGCTCGTGCCGGACTCGGACAACCAGCCCTACGACATGCGCACCGTCGTCGAGCACGTCGTCGACGACGGCGAGATCCTCGAGGTGCAGCAGCTGTACGCGCCCAACATCATCACCGCCTTCGGGCACGTCGAGGGCCACCCTGTGGGCATCATCGCCAACCAGCCGCTGCAGATGGCCGGCACGCTGGACATCTCGGCCTCGGAGAAGGCCGCGCGCTTCGTGCGCACCTGCGACGCCTTCAACGTCCCCGTCCTCACCTTCGTCGACGTCCCGGGCTTCCTCCCGGGCACCGACCAGGAGTGGAACGGGATCATCCGCCGCGGCGCGAAGCTCATCTACGCCTACGCCGAGGCGACCGTCCCGCTCGTCACGCTCATCACCCGCAAGGCCTACGGCGGGGCGTACATCGTCATGGGCTCCAAGCAGCTCGGCGCGGACGTCAACCTCGCGTGGCCGACGGCGCAGATCGCCGTCATGGGCTCCGGCGGCGCCGTCAACATCCTCCAGCGGGGTGCGCTGAAGAAGGTTGCCGACGAGGGCGGAGACGTCGAGGCCGAGCGTGCGCGGCTCACCGCCGAGTACGAGGACGCGATCGTCAACCCGTGGGACGCCGCCGCGCGCGGCTACGTCGACGCCGTGATCCCGCCGTCGGAGACGCGCGTCCAGGTGGCCCGGGCGCTGCGGGCGCTGCGGACCAAGCGCGCGTCGCTGCCGGCCAAGAAGCACGGGAACATCCCGCTGTGAGCAGCGCGACGGGCGAGTCCGGGGACCTCACCGCCGCGCAGCTGCGCGTCGTGCGGGGGGAGCCCGACGACGTCGAGCTCGCGGCCCTTGTGGCCGGCATCGTCGCGGCCCGGGCCGCCATGGACGACGACGGCGCACCCGCCCGACCCGCACCCTCGCCCTGGTCCGACCACGGGCGCCGTCTGGGCCGCCCACCGGTGGCCGGCCCCGGCGCCTGGCGGTGGTCGCTGCACCCCTGAGCGGGGGGCCGTCGGTCAGGACCGGCCGGGGCGGCGGAAGATCGTCCAGTACATGAGGCCGACCATGACGCCGCCGCCGACGATGTTGCCCAGGGTGACGGGCAGCAGGTTGCCGACGAGGAAGGCGTCCCAGGTGAGCGCCACGTAGTCACCGGGCGACGCCCCCGTGCTCGCCCAGAAGTCAGCCCTGGCCCCGTGCTTGACGAGCAGGGCCAGCGGCACGAGGAACATGTTCGCCACCGAGTGCTCGAACCCGGCGGAGACGAAGAGCGCGATCGGCAAGGAGAGGGCGACGACCTTGTCCGTCGTCGCCCGTCCCGAGTAGGCCGCCCACACGGCCACGCACACCATGAGGTTGCACAGCACCCCGAGGACGACGGCCTCGACGAAGGAGTGGCTGACCTTTCCCAGCGCGGTGTCGAGCACCACCCGCCCCCACCCTCCGTCCGCGGCGTGCCACGTGCCCCCGACGTAGACGAGGGCGACGACGGTGAGCGCGCCGAGGAAGTTCGCGACGTAGACGACGCCCCAGTTGCGCAGCAGCTGGCCCCAGGTGATCCGGCCACTGGCGCGCGCCGTCAGGGTGAGGGTGGAGGAGGTGAAGAGCTCGGCACCGGTGAGGACGACGAGCATGAGGCCGGTGGAGAAGACAACACCACCGAGCACCTTCGCCACACCCCAGGGCAGGGCCTCGGCCCCCACCTGGCTCGTCGTGTAGAAGACGAAGGCCAGCGCGATGTACCCACCGGCGGTGAGGCCGAGGAGGAAGGAGGCGGCCGGGCGGCCGGTGGCCTTGGCGTAGGCGGCGTCCTCGGCCGCACGCGCCAGCTGGGCGGGGGAGGGGATCCCCGAGGGCTCCGACACCACGCCGGTCATGGCTCTCCTGTCTGCGCCGGGGCAGGGCCGGCCTGGCACGATCCTCGCGGCTCGAGCGGACGAGAACCGGGGCCTTTGGACCCGGCCGCCTCCCGCCGTCGTCCACAGGCAGGCGTGTGACGTGGGTCTCCCCCCTGCGCGTTGTCCCCACCGAGCACAACCCCGCTGGATACGCTCGTCCGCGTGACCGAGTCCCGCGCCAGCACCGCCCTCGACGCCATCGCCGAGCAGTACGTCGACCGTCTCGCCGCTCTCGACCCGGTGACGGCCACCTCCCTCGGCATCCCGGGCCACGACGACGAGCTGCCCGACCTCTCCCCCGACGGCCACCTGGCCCGCGCGGAGCTGGCCATGGAGGCCGTCGCCCAGGTCGCCGCCACGGACGCCGTCGACGAGGTCGACGCGACGACGAAGGCCGCCATGGCCGAGCGACTCGGTCTGGAGGTCGAGCTCTACATGGCGGGCGAGCTGGGCCGCGAGCTCAACGTCATCGCCTCCCCGGTGCAGGACCTGCGGGACGTCTTCGACCTCATGGCCACCGACACGGCCGAGGACTGGGAGTGCATCGCCGGCCGGCTGGCCGCGCTGCCCGAGGCCCTGTCCGGGTACCAGGAGTCCCTGCGGGTCTCCGCCGCGGACGGGAAGGTCGCTGCACTGCGCCAGGTCGAGGCCTGCATCGCGCAGGCCGAGGAGCTCGCCGCGGCGGGCTCCTCGTTCTTCGACACCTTCGTCGACGGCGCCCGTCCCGACGGTGCAGAGCCGCACGGCGCGCTCGCCGAGGCGCTGACCTCGGGTGCGAGCGCCGCCCGCCGCGCCTACGGGGAGCTCGCGCAGATGCTGCGCGAGGAGCTCGCGCCTCGGGCCGGTGAGCAGGACGCCGTCGGCCGTGAGCGGTACTCGCTGTGGTCGCGCCACTTCCTCGGCGCCGTCGTCGACCTCGACGAGACCTACGAGTGGGGCCTGGAGGAGCTCGCCCGTGTCACCGCCGAGCAGGAGGAGGTCGCCGCCCGGCTCTACGGGCCCGGGACCAGCCCCGCCGAGGCGATGGCCCGCCTCGACGCCGACCCCGGCCGCCAGCTGCACGGCACCGAGGCGCTGCAGGCGTGGATGCAGGAGACCTCCGACCGCGCCGTCGCCGAGCTCACCGGCACCCAGTTCGACATCCCCGAGCCGGTGCGCCGCCTCGAGTGCCGCATCGCCCCGACGCAGAACGGCGGCATCTACTACACCGGGCCCAGCGCGGACTTCTCCCGCCCGGGCCGGATGTGGTGGTCGGTGCCGCCGGGCGTCACCGAGTTCAGCACCTGGCGCGAGCTCACCACGGTCTACCACGAGGGCGTCCCGGGCCATCACCTGCAGATCGGGCAGACGGCGTACCGCTCGGAGCTCCTCAACACGTGGCGCCGCCTGGCCTGCTGGGTCAGCGGCCACGGGGAGGGCTGGGCGCTGTACGCCGAACGGCTCATGGCCGACCTCGGCTACCTCGACGACCCCGCCGACTACCTCGGGATGCTCGACGGGCAGCGCCTGCGGGCAGCGCGCGTGGTCCTCGACATCGGCGTGCACCTCGGCAAGCCGGCCCCGGCGCAGTGGGGCGGGGGCACCTGGGACGCCGCCAAGGCCTGGGAGTTCCTCAGGGCGAACGCCAACATGGCCGAGGGCTTCCTCGCCTTCGAGCTCGACCGCTACCTCGGCTGGCCGGCGCAGGCCCCGTCCTACAAGGTCGGCCAGCGGTTGTGGGAGCAGATCCGCGACGCCGCCCGCGAGGACGCCGTCGCACGCGGCGAGGTCTTCGACCTCAAGGCCTTCCACCGGCGCGCGCTCGACATCGGCTCGGTGGGCCTGGACGTCCTGCGCTCCGCCGTCATCGGCCGCCCCGACGCGGCCACGCGCGGCTGATCAGTCGGAGACGGCCGCCCGCAGAAGGGCGGCCGTCTCCGCGTGGCTGGCGCCCTCGACGAGCTCGCCGTCCACCCACACCTGCGGGATGTAGCTGATCCCGTCGGCGGCCGCCTGCGCCGTCGCCGCCTCGACCCACCCGGAGTAGGCCAGCCCCTCGAGGGCGGCGGCCGCGTCCTCGCCCAGGTCGGCGCCCGCCTCCTGGGCGGCGGCGAGGAGGTCCTCGTCGGTGACCTCCGCCGTTGTCGAGCTCGGCTGCAGGTCGAGGAGCGCCTGCTGGACGGCGGGCCACGCCTCCGGGTCGACGTCCGCGACGAGGGCGAGGAGGTTGGCGCCGCGCGTGGAGAAGCCGTGGGCGGTGCGCGGGCCGAGGTAGTCGACGACAGTGAACTCGACGGCGACGTCCCCGCCTTGCGCCCACGCCGCCAGGTCCGCGGCCGTCTCCTCGTGCAGCGCCTTGCAGTGGGGGCAGTTGAGGTCCTGGTAGACGTGCACCCGCTCGGGGGCGTCCGGGTCGCCGATGACGACGGAGCTCGCGGTCACCGTCACTGCGCCGGTGGTGCCCTCGGCCGGTACGCGTTGGCCGGTGGCGTCGTCCGGTGCCGGGTCGTCGCCGCAGCCGGCAAGAAGGGCGGCCAGCGCCGCGAGGAGGACGAGGGGACGACACGCGGCGCGGCTCATACCCCGATCCTCCCGACCGCTCAGGGCGCGAACCAGGGACGAAGCGCCCTTCCCACCCGCCGTCAGCCGACCTACCGCCGACAGCACAGTTACCGCCGACAGCACAGTTACCGCCGACAGCACACTTATCGCCGACAGCACACTTATCGCCGACAGCACACTTATCGCCGACAGCACACTTATCGCCGAGAGCCGGATTCTCCGCGGTCGGTCGAGCCAGGCCTCCCGTAGGCTCACTGCCCGTGAAGTTCGTCCTCGCCTCGGCCTCCCCCGCCCGCCTCGCCACCCTCCGCTCCGCCGGCTTCGCCCCGGAGGTCCACGTCTCCGCGGTCGACGAGCCCGCGCTCCTGCGCGCCGCCGGCGACGACGCCACCCCCGCCGACCAGGTCCTTCTCCTCGCCCGCGCCAAGGCACGCGACGTCGCGCCCGCCCAGCAGGGCGCCGTCGTCGTCGGCTGCGACTCCATGCTCGAGCTCGACGGCGAGGTCCACGGCAAGCCCGCGGACGCCGCCGAGGCGGTCGCGCGGTGGCGGCGAATGCGGGGCCGCTCGGGCGTGCTTCACACCGGCCACTGGATCGTCGACACCCGCTCCACGCCCGCCCCCGAGGTTGGCGCCGTCTCCTCGACGACCGTCCACTTCGCCGAGCTCAACGACGCCGAGATCGAGGCCTACGTCGCGACGGGCGAGCCGCTCGCCGTCGCCGGCGCCTTCACCGTCGACGGGCTCGGCGGCCCCTTCGTCACCCGCATCGAGGGCGACCACCATGGCGTCGTCGGCATCAGCCTGCCGCTCCTGCGCAGCCTCCTCGGTGAGCTCGGCGTCTCCGTCACCGAGCTGTGGAACCGCTGAGCGGCGACCACCGCTGACCGTCCGCGTCGACCTCGACGACGACGGCGGGCGCCTCCTCGTCGGGCGGCAGGAGGTCGGTGAGCGACGTGACGACGACGGCGACGCACTCGCCGCGGTACTCGTCGGACAGGTCGTCGAGGACCCCGACGAGCGCCGCCCGGGAGGCGAGTTCGCCGTCGAGCTCGTGCAGCGTGACGTCGAGGGAGCCGGCAAGCCTGCTCGCGGCAGCGCGGGCGCCGGGCGTGGTGTAGACGGCGGCCGGCCGCGCGGCTCTCAGCACCTCGCCGTCGGCGTCCGGGCCGAGCACGACGACCGTCGCCGGGCACTGCAGGTCGCTCACGTCCGCCCTCCCACGCCACGCCGGATGTGCCGCCGACCCTACTCGGCTGCTGCTCGCGGCTGCGCCCTGTCGCGGGGAATCCAGCTCTCGGCGATAACTGTGCTGTCGGCGGCAACTGCACTGTCGGCGGTAAGTGTGCTGTCGGCGGGACGGCGAGGGGCTGTGCGGGCGCGACAACCTTGCTTGGACAGGGCGGGGCGTCGTCGGCCGGCACTTGTAGGGTCGGCACAACTGGCCGTCGGGCGACTGGTGCGTGGCGACAGACTTGCCCGGCGCGGCGGGGGCTGAGTAGGACGCGCGCCGCCGGGCGGCTACCGTGGGTCGGTCCGGGCGCTGGTCCCGGGGCACTGGCGAGCAGATCGGAGCATTCATGACGAGCACCTCTGGAGCGTCGCCCACCCGGCGCCCGTTGACGAAGGTGCTCATCGCCAACCGGGGCGAGATCGCCGTGCGGGTCGCGCGCGCCTGCATGGACGCCGGGATCGCCACCGTGGCCGTCTACGCGGACTCCGACCGCGACGCCCTCCACGTCCGCCTGAGCGACGAGGCCTTCGGCCTCGGCGGCTCCCGCGCCGCCGAGACCTACCTCGACGCCGGCAAGCTTCTCGACGTCGCCCGCCGCAGCGGCGCCGACGCCGTCCACCCCGGCTACGGCTTCCTCTCCGAGAACGCCGAGTTCGCCCAGCAGGTCATCGACGCCGGCCTCACCTGGATCGGCCCGCCGCCCGCCGCGATCCGCGCACTGGGCGACAAGGTCAGTGCCCGGCACATCGCCAGCGCCGCCGGCGCCCCGCTCGTCGCCGGCACCCCCGACCCCGTCGACTCCGCCGACGAGGTCCTCGCCTTCGCCGACGAGCACGGCCTGCCGGTCGCCATCAAGGCCGCCCACGGCGGAGGCGGGCGCGGCCTCAAGGTCGCCCGCACCCGCGAGGAGATCCCCGAGCTCTTCGACTCGGCCGTGCGCGAGGCCAAGGCCGCCTTCGGCCGCGGCGAGTGCTTCGTCGAGCGTTTCCTCGACCGTCCCCGCCACGTCGAGACCCAGTGCCTGGCCGACGAGCACGGCACCGTCGTCGTCGTCTCCACCCGCGACTGCTCCCTGCAGCGGCGCCACCAGAAGCTCGTCGAGGAGGCTCCCGCGCCCTTCCTCACCGCCGAGCAGGACGCGCTCCTGCGCGAGGCGTCGACCGCGATCATGCGCGAGGCGGGCTACGTGGGCGCCGGGACCTGCGAGTTCCTCATCGGCGCCGACGGCACCGTCTCCTTCCTCGAGGTCAACACCCGGCTGCAGGTCGAGCACCCGGTGACCGAGGAGGTCACCGGCATCGACCTCGTCCGTGAGCAGCTGCGTGTCGCGGCCGGTGAGCCGCTCGGCTACACCGAGGTGCCCACCCGCGGCCACAGCATCGAGTTCCGCATCAACGGCGAGAACCCGGCCGCCGGCTTCCTCCCCTCCCCCGGCACCATCGCCTCGCTCACCTGGCCCGGCGGGCCGGGCGTGCGCGTCGACACCGGTGTCTCCGCCGGGGACACCGTCTCCGGGGCCTTCGACTCCATGCTCGCCAAGCTCATCGTCACCGGCGCCGACCGGCAGCAGGCCCTGCAGCGCGCCCGCCGGGCCCTGCGCGAGCTCGAGATCACCGGCATCCCCACGGTGCTGCCCTTCGCCCGCGCCGTCCTGGACGCGCCGGAGTTCGCCGCCGCGGACGCCTCCTCCTTCACCGTCCACACGACGTGGATCGAGACCGACTACGCCGAGCGCCTCACCCAGCTCACCGCCCCCGAGGCGCCCACCGCCGTCACCCCGGACACCGCGGACGACGCCACCGAGCGGGTCGTCGTCGAGGTCGGCGGCAAGCGTCTCGAGGTCGTGCTGCCCGCCGGGCTGGGCATCGGTGCCGGCCGCGGGGGACGCGGCGTGCGCCGCCCCGCCCGCCGCAGCGGCGGCCGCACC
Source organism: Georgenia phoenicis (assembly GCF_047302425.1). NCBI lineage: Bacteria > Bacillati > Actinomycetota > Actinomycetes > Allobogoriellales > Allobogoriellaceae > Georgenia > Georgenia phoenicis. The sequence goes on from NZ_CP154855.1 coordinate 3,357,463, forward strand.
GCCTCCGCGTCGAGCAACGGCTCCCTCACCTCGCCCATGCAGGGCACGATCGTCAAGGTCGCCGTCGAGGACGGCGCCACGGTCGAGGCGGGCGAGCTCGTCGTCGTCCTCGAGGCGATGAAGATGGAGCAGCCGCTCGTCGCGCACCGCTCGGGCACCGTGCGCGGCCTGCAGGCGGCCGTCGGTGCGAACGTCTCGGCCGGCACCGTCATCTGCGACATCGAGGAGTAGCTGATAGGTCATGAGCTGTAGCTGAGAGGACTCTGGTTGGGTCCGGCTCGCGAAGGAGGCAGCTCATGGGCATGTTGGAGGTTGCTCTGGACCCGGCGACGGTGGTCGTCGCCGATGCCGCACCGCAGCACGCAACTCCTCGACCACCGCTTCCTCTGACTGCCGGACCCGCTCGCCAGCGTGAGCCGCCAGCATCCTCTCCAACGCCGCGATTCCGGACCGCGCCGCGTTTCCGCCGGCTGCTGGTCGACGTAGCCGCGGGACGTCGACCGGTCAGGCCGTGCTGGCCTGCGCGGTCGCCTTCGCCGGACGGGCACCGTCCACGCGGTCGCTGATTGCCAGGTCGCCGGGCAAGTTGACCAAGGCGACGGCCGAGTACTGGGTCAGCAGGTGGCGTGACTGCCTCCCGCCACCGCCGGCCCGATTGACGGCAACTCCCGGCAGGCTGGTCAGCACCTGGCCATCGGTGCGAGCCAGCAGGACCGTGAAGAAGGCCCAGCAGCGACTCCACGACCAGCTCAACGCGCTTTGCCCGGGGCTGTCCGCCCCGGCTGGGGCACGGTAGGTCCGTTTGCCGCGCACAGCCTGCCGATCGCCCGCTTTCCCGACGCCGAGCACCTGTACTCCGCCACCGGGCTCGCGCCGGCGATGTACGAATCAGCGACCATCCGGCGCCGCGGGCGAATCTCCCGCCAAGGCTTGGCCGAACACCGCGACGCACTGATGGGCATCGCCTGGGGCTTGTCGCTGTACTCGCCATCCTTCGCTGAGCGTGACGCTGAGTTGCGCGCGCGGGGCATGGCGCCAATCCAGGCCCGCGTGGCGCTGGCGCGCAACGCTTGCCGCCTGATCTACCGCATGCTCGTGACCCAACAACCCTTCGATGAAGAGGCGTATCGTCGAGGAAGGCTCAGCCGCGGACGGTGACGGCCACGTTAGCTATGCCGCTCGACGGCGCAACCTAGCTTGCCGCCCGTCCGCGCTGGGCCGCCCCCTACGGCGCACACGAAAGCCTGCCGATCCACGGCGCCTGATCAGCCTGCCGACTTCGGCGGCCCCCCGGGCCGGACTCACTCATCCCGCTTCGTCGCGAACCAAGCCGAGGTCCTCGTCGACGCGCTCGGCCGATACCCCGCGCCCGGCGTCACCCTTGACTGCTCACGCGAAAGCTAGCCCAGCACGAGTGAGGGACCCGCCACCCGGGCGCCGCTCGCCTCGACACGGGCGCGCAGCTCGCGGTCCGCCGTCACGACGACGACGTCCGCCCCCTCCCGCACGTACCGCTCCGCCTGGGCGGCGATCGCCTCGTCCCCCTCGCCGGGTGCGTCGACGACGTCGACCCGGCCCACGCCGTCGACGGCGGGGACCGACGCGGCACCGCGCCCCCTCCCCTCCGCGACGAGGACGACGTGCGGGTACCACGCGTGCCCGGGCAGCCCGAGCTTCTCCGCGGGCAGCCCCGCCGCAGCGAGGACGGCCAGCTCGTCGCGCAGCCGCGCGATGGCACCGGCGCGGTCGCGCCACCAGCCGTCAGGCCGCGAGCCCATCGTGTTGGCGCCGTCGACGACGAGCACGAGCCGACGCCCGAGCAGCTCGCGCAGCGCGGGGAGCGCGTCGGCGAAGGCCGGCAGCAGCTGCCGGTCCCGGACCGCCGCGCCGTCGACCCACGCGACCCCGATGCTCTCCGGGTCGCTCACCCGCGGCTCGATGTCCTCCACCGCCTCGGCGACGACGGTCGTGTAGGCCCAGTCGGGGTGCGCGAGGCGGTGGCTCGCCCGCACGGCCACGCCCGACGGCGGCACGGCGGCCTCCTCCCGCGCCTCGCGCAGCGCGCCCTGGACGTCCGTCTCGCCCGGGTCGACCGCCCCGCCGGGCAGCCCCCACGTACCGCCGTGGTGGCTCCACAGCGCTCGGTGCTGGAGGACGACGGCGTAGTCGTGCGGGTCGTGGGACGGGTGCGTGTCCGCCCGCCACAGCAGCAGTCCGGCGGCACCGTGACGGCCCCAGTGCCGGTACCCGCAGCGGCACTCGACCCACCCGTCACCTGGCCGGTGCGGTGGGCGCGGGTCCGGCGTCGAGTCTGCCACCGTCCCACCCTCGCACAGCGGACGCCCGTGAGCCGGTGCACACGGACGCGGTACGGGCGGGGCCGCGCGCCCTCGTAGGCTGTGGCCCATGTCGGCACGTCTTGCACGCGGTACTGGTCTGGCCACGGTGACCGAGGAGGGGACGGTCCTCGACGTCTGGTACCCCGACCCCACGGTCGACGGCGCGGAGGGCACCGCCTCCACGGCCACCACCGCGCTGCCGGTCGCCGAGCGCCGCGACGAGGCCCGGGGCGTCCACTCCCGGGTGGTCACGGCGGAGATCGACCTGGACGCCGCGCCCACGAGCACGATTGACGCCTACCTGCGCCTCCACCTCCTGTCCCACCGCGTCCTCACGCCGGGCTCGGTCAACGTCGAGGGCATCTTCGGCGTGCTGCCCAACGTCGTGTGGACCTCGGCCGGGCCGTGCGCCGTCGAGGGCTTCGACCAGACACGGGTCCGCCTGCGGGCCCGCGACGGCCACCTCGCCGTCCACGGCGTCGACAAGTTCCCCCGGATGACCGACTACGTCGTCCCCAGCGGCGTGCGGATCGCCGACGCCTCCCGCGTCCGGCTCGGCGCCCACCTCGCGCCCGGCACCACCGTCATGCACGAGGGCTTCGTCAACTTCAACGCCGGCACGCTGGGCCGCTCGATGGTCGAGGGCCGCATCTCCCAGGGCGTCGTCGTCGGGGACGGCACGGACGTCGGCGGAGGCGCCTCGATCATGGGCACGCTCTCGGGCGGCGGCCAGGAGCGCATCACGATCGGCCAGCGCTGCCTGCTGGGCGCCAACAGCGGCATCGGCATCTCCCTGGGCGACGACTGCGTCGTCGAGGCCGGCCTCTACGTCACCGCCGGCACCAAGGTGACCGTCGTGTCCGCGCCCGGGGACTCCGCGGCCACTCCCACCGTCGTCGCCGCGCGGGAGCTCTCGGGCCGCTCCCACCTGCTCCTGCGGCGCAACTCGGTCACCGGCACGGTCGAGGCGCTGAGCCGGGCGGGGACGGGGATCACGCTCAACGACGCCCTCCATGCGTAGCGGGCTGCTGCGCGGCACGGTCGCGGTCCTCGCGCTCGCCGCCGTCGCCGTCGCCGCCGTCGCGTTCCTCCTCACGCGGCTGGTGCCGGACCGCATCAGCGAGACCTGCGCCGTCGTACTCGACGGCGGCACGCGCCACGTCCTGGACGCGGACCAGGCCGACAACGCGGCCCTCATCACCGCCGTCACCGTGCGGCGGGAGCTGCCCGCGCGCGCCGCGACGATCGCGCTCGCCACGGCGGTGCAGGAGTCGAAGCTGCGGAACATCGACTACGGCGACCGCGACTCCCTCGGCCTGTTCCAGCAGCGCCCCTCGCAGGGCTGGGGCACGGCCGAGCAGGTGACCGACCCGGTCTACGCCACCAACGCCTTCCTCGACGGCCTCGTCCAGGTGCCCGGGTACACCGAGCTGCCGGTGACCGAGGCCGCCCAGACCGTCCAGCGCTCCGGCTTCCCCGAGGCCTACGCCGACCACGAGCCCGAGGGCCGCGCCTTCGCCTCCGCGCTCACCGGCCACTCCCCCGCCTCCCTCACCTGCCACCTGCCCGAGCCCGACGACGGCGCAGACCCGGCCACCGCCGTCACCGCCCGGCTCGAGCAGGACTTCGGGATCACGACGACGGCGCAGGACGGCGCCGTCGTCGTCGAGGCCGGCGCCCTCCCCGGCGACGACGCGACGCGGCCGGCGTGGGCGGTGGCGCACTGGGCGGTCGCGACGGCGGTCGACACCGGGGCCGGCAGCGTCGCGGTGGCAGACCAGGTGTGGCAGCGCGCCGAGGGCAACGAGGCGCAGTGGCGCCCGACGGAGGGTTCCGCGCTGCCGGCTGGCACCGTTCGCATCTCCTGACCTTTCGGATCCCGCCACAAGCGCCGCCCCCGACACGCGACACGCCGGCGACACGCCGGGCGGAGGGCGTCCTGAGCCGGCCTCCGCTGGCGCTTGTGGCGGGATTCTGAAGGCCGCCCCCTGCCCCAGGCACGCGAACGCCCCGGCGGCCCGCCCCAGTGAAGGGGTGCGGGCCGCCGGGGCGGCGGCGAAACTCAGCGGCCGGCGGGGTAGTCCCGCTCGGTCTCGCCGGTGTACACCTGGCGCGGGCGGCCGATCTTCGTCGTCGGGTCGGCGATCATCTCGCGGTACTGGGCGATCCACCCGGGCAGGCGGCCCAGCGCGAACAGCGGGGTGAACATCTGCGTGGGGAAGCCCATGGCCTTGTAGATGAGGCCGGTGTAGAAGTCGACGTTCGGGTAGAGCTTGCGCTCGATGAAGTAGTCGTCGTTGAGGGCGATCTCCTCCAGACCCATGGCGATGTCGAGCAGCTCGTCGGACTTGCCGAGCTTGCCGAGCACCTCGTGGGCGGCGTCCTTGACGATCGCGGCGCGCGGGTCGTAGTTCTTGTAGACCCGGTGGCCGAAGCCCATGAGGCGGACGCCGTCCTCCTTGTTCTTCACCTTGGTCATGAAGTCGGAGGCGTCGCCGCCGGAGGCCTGGATGCCGGTGAGCATCTCGAGGACCGCCTCGTTCGCACCACCGTGCAGCGGGCCGGACAGGGCGCCGACGCCCGCGGAGACCGAGGAGTAGATGTTGGCGTTCGAGGAGCCCACCATGCGCACGGTCGACGTCGAGCAGTTCTGCTCGTGGTCGGCGTGGAGGATGAGGAGCATGTCGAGGGCCTTGGTGAGCGCCGGGTCGACCTCGTGGTCCTGGTAGGGCAGGTGGAAGGTCATCCGGTAGAAGTCCTCGACGTAGGACTTCGAGGCGTCCGGGTAGAGCAGCGGCAGGCCGAGGCCACGCTTGGCGATGTAGGCGATCATCGTCGGCACCTTGGCCATGAGCAGCACGGTGGCGAGCTCGACCTGCTCCTCGTCGCGCGGGTCGAGGGTGTGCTGGTAGTACGTGGCCAGCGCGGAGACCCCGGACTGGAGGATCGCCATCGGGTGCCCGTTGGCGGGGAAGGCCGTGAAGAAGGCCTTGAAGTCCTCGTGGAGCAGCCGGTGCTTGTGGATGCGCGAGGTGAAGGCCTCGAGCTCCGACTCGGTGGGCAGCTCGCCCTTGATGAGGAGGTAGGCGACCTCGAGGAAGGAGGAGCTCTTCGCGAGCTGGTCGATCGGGTAGCCGCGGTAGCGCAGGATGCCGGCGTCGCCGTCGATGTAGGTGATCGCGGACGTCGTCGACGCCGTGTTCATGAAGCCGGGGTCCAGGGTGACCAGGCCGGTCTCCTTGAGCAGCGAGGAGATCTTCACCCCGTCGTTGCCCTCGGCCGCCGGCACCCGGTCGAACTCCAGTCGCGTTCCGTCGACCTCGAACGTTGCCGGGGTGGGAGTGGCCTCGGACATGTACTGCCTCCTCAAGGATCGGTACGCCGGCTGCTCGTGGCGCCGGCACCGTCCGCACCGTCGGAGGCGGAGGCCTCATCGGTCCGCACGGTCGTGTTGGGTGGTTCCTCCATGAAGGGTAAGCCATGCCACGCGGTGGTCCCGCCCCGGGTCGGCGCCGGACATGTCCGTCACGGCGTGACGCGCGCCACGTCCGGTCAGGCCGGCAGCAGCGGCCCGGCGGCCAGCCGCTCGGCGGCCGCGGCGATGCGCTCGTCGCTCGCGGTGAGCGCGATGCGCACGTGCCGCGCGCCGGCCGGCCCGTAGAACTCACCGGGCGCGACGAGGATGCCGCGCTCGGCCAGGGCAGCGACGATCGTGCGGCAGTCCGCCTCCTCCGCCGTCGTGGCCCACAGGTACAGGCCCGCCTCGCTCTCGGGGGCGACGACCAGCCCGGCGGCCGCGCAGGCGGCGAGGAGCACCTCGCGCCGGGCCCGGTAGCGCTCGCGCTGGACGGCGACGTGCTCGTCGTCGTCCATGGCCGCGGCGAGCGCCGCCTGGACGGGCGCGGGCATCATCATCCCGGCGTGCTTGCGCAGCTCGAGGAGGCGGCCCACGAGCGCCGGGTCACCCGCGGCGAACGCCGCGCGGTAGCCGGCGAGGTTGGACTGCTTGCTCGCCGAGTACAGGACGAGCAGCCCCTCGTGGCTGCCGCCGCACACGCGCGGGTCGAGCAGGCTCGGCACACCCTCGGTGGCCCACGGCTCGGCCCAGCCGAGCTCCGCGTAGCACTCGTCGCTCGCGACGACGGCGCCGCGCGCACGCGCCCACTCGACGACCTTGCGCAGGTGCTCGACACCGAGGACACGCCCGGTCGGGTTGGACGGGGAGTTGAGCCACACGAGCCGCACCGGACCGGGCCCGACGGCGGTGGTCGCGTCGGCGGGGAAGGGCTCGGCACCCGCCAGGCGCGCCCCGACGTCGTAGGTCGGGTAGGCGATCTGCGGGTGGACGACGACGTCCCCGGCTCCCAGCCCGAGCATCGCGGGCAGCAGGGCCACGAGCTCCTTGGAGCCGATGGTCGGCAGCACCTGCTCGGGGCTCAGCCCGGGCACGCCCCGGCGGCGGGCGAACCAGCCGGCCACCGACTCACGCAGGCGGTCGGTGCCCTGCGTCGTCGGGTAGCCGGGTGAGTCGGCCGCGGCGACGAGCGCGGCCTGGACCACCTGCGGCGTCGGGTCGACGGGGGTGCCGACCGAGAGGTCGACGATCCCGCCCGGGTGCGCGCGTGCGCGGTCCCGGGCGCCCGCGAGGCTGTCCCAGGGGAAGCTCGGCAGCGCGTCGCCGAACAGCGCCACCTCAGGCCTGCGGCGGGAGGGCGGCCACCAGCGGGTGGTCCTTGTCGATCTGCCCCATCTTGGCCGCGCCACCGGGCGAGCCGATGTCGTCGAAGAAGTTGACGTTGGCCTCGTAGAAGGCCGACCACTGCTCGGGGGTGTCGTCCTCGTAGTAGATCGCCTCGACCGGGCAGACCGGTTCGCAGGCGCCACAGTCGACGCACTCGTCGGGGTGGATGTACAGCATCCGCTTGCCCTCGTAGATGCAGTCCACGGGGCACTCGTCGACGCATGCCAGGTCCTTGACGTCCACGCAGGGCTGCGCGATGACGTAGGTCACGGGTTCCCTCCCTCTGCGGCGTCGCTCCGCCGCCTGTCGGTGCCCGTCCAGTATCCCTCATCCGGCCCGCCCCGCAGTGCGCCCCGCCCGGTGGGTGGGCGGCCGGGGCAGCCCCTCCCCCGCAGTGTGCTCCCTCCGGTCCACTGTGCGCCCGGTCTACCGACCGCAGTGGACTCAAGGGGCGCATGGTCGCGGAGAGGAGCGGGCGCCCGCCGCGCTGGACGCGCGGGGGACAATGGGCGGGTGGAACCTCTGTGGGCGGACTGGCCGGTGGGCACGCGCGTGGTGATCCGCTACCGGCGGCCCGAGGGCGGGTTCTCCGACGCCCTCGGTGACCTCGTCGAGGCCGACGACACCGCCGCCGTCGTCCACACGCGGCGCGGGCCGGTGCGGGTGGCGGTGGCCGACGCCGTCATCGGCAAGCCGGTGCCCCCGCCCCCGGCGCCGCGCGGGCGCCGGGGCGAGTGACGCTCAGTCCCCGCTCGGTGCCGAGCCGCACACGACGCGGTCCCACGGGATGTACCGCGTGGTCCACGACTCGCGGTCGACCTCCTGGCCCTGGTGCGACACGGTGCGGGTCACCGTGACGGTGAAGCCGGGCTCGGGCGAGTTGTGCGGCACGCAGCCGGGTGCGGAGTTGTACACCGTCGAGGGCTGGGTGAAGTTGTAGCGCTCGCTCGTGTGGGTGGTGACGTCGAAGTGCTTGGTGCCCCACAGCCGCACGTGGAACTCCCCGCCGGCGACCCAGGCCTGGACGAGCGCGCCGTAGGGCGTCGTGTTCGTCCACTTGAGGTCGACGCTCGGGGTGTAGACCGTGGCCTCGCGCCCCTCGGGGTACCGCGGGTAGTGGTGGGAGTGGGTCTGGAACTCGTCCAGCTGCATCCCGGCGAAGTACGCGGCGTTGAAGACCGTGGTCGACACCTGGGACAGGCCACCGCCCATGCCGCTGGTCTCCAGGCCGTCGACGACGACGCCGGAGGACACGAAGCCCTGCTCGCGGGTGATCGGCCCGAGCGCCTCGATGAGGCTGAAGGTCTCCCCCGGCTTGATGAGCGTGTTGGAGATCTTCTCGGCGCCCACGACGAGGTTGCGGGTGCGCTGGGGGTCGTTGTGGAAGGGCGTGGAGAACTCCGAGACGACCTCGACGACGCCGAGCGCCTCCGCGTCCGCGACCGTGAACTCCGGCTCGACCTCGACGAGGGTCGCCCGGGCGGTGCGGTCGGAGCTCGAGACGGCGGCCGCGGCGACGGCGTCGACGAGGCCGGCCGCGTCGACGTCCATGCCGGTGGCCCCGGGCACGATCGTGGGCCGGCCGTCCTGGAGGACGATGCTCGCGTCCCGGGCGGCGGTGCTCACCTCGGGGTCGAGCTCGAGGACGAGATCGACGAGCGCCTCGCCGTCGAGCTGGAGGGTGAGGGCGCCGTCGTCGGTCGGCTCGAGGGTGGCGACGGAGGTGAGGTGCGCGGGGGTGAGCTCGATGAGCCGCCCGTCGATCTCGACGGCGACCGGCGAGCGGGTGAGCGGGCCGGCGATCTGCGTCATCGCCGTCTGGACGGCCTCGGCGCTGACGTGCGGGGGGACCTCCTCGCCCGGCAGCGGCAGCGGCCGCTCACCGGTGAGCCAGGTCTCGCGCACGACCTCGGTGGCCGCCTCGACGTCGAGGGCGGTGCCGGCGACCGGCTCGGTGGGCTGCGCCTGGCCGTCGGTGAGCGCGATCGCGCCGTCGACGGGGGCGACGTCGAGGGTCTCGGCGACCCGCTCGATCTCCGCGCTCAGCGCCTCCTCGTCCACGCGGGTGACCGGGTCCTGCTCACCGGCGCCGAAGACGTGGGCGACGAGGATGCGCGGGTCGAAGGACAGGCCGGTGAGCTCGTCGACGGTCGCGGCGGCGTCCAGCTCGAGGCCCGCGGCCTGCGGGTCGAGGGTCGTCTCGTTGTCCGCCAGCGCCACGGGCACCGGCTGCGTCGCGGTGTCCGCGAGCGCCTCGGTGAGCCGCTCGGTCGCCTCGGGTGCCGTGAGGCCGCCGATGTCGACGCCGGCGACCGTCGCGCCACGCGGCACCCGGTCGCCCAGGTACCAGGCCGCGCCCGCGTAGGCGCCGAGCAGCACGAGGATGACGACGACGGCGACGATCCAGCCGCGGCGACGGCGTCGCGGCTCCTCGTCGAAGTCGACAAGCGGTGACTCGTCGGTCGACGTGTCCGTTCCCATAGGTGTTTCCCTCCGGGCTCGCGTCAGGATACGACGCGCAGGTCAGGCGTCCCCGAGCGGCCGCAGCCGCCCGAGGTAGTGGACGAGGGCACCGGTGGCGGTGCGGCCGAGCGTGGCGTCGAGGACCTCGCCGACGACGACGTCGTGGTCCCCGGCGGTGCGGATCCAGTGCGTGCGGCACTCGAGCCAGCCCTGGGCCTGGTCGACGAGCGCGGCGCCGCTGATCGGCCCGCGGCTGTGGTCGACGCCGACGAGCTGGCCGATGGCGGGCCGGCCGGGGCTGGCCAGGCGCTCGGCGGCGACCTTGGCGTGGGCGTCGAGGATGCTCACCGCCCACGTGTCGACGTCCTCGAGGGCCTCGCGCAGGCGCGCGTCGGTGTGGACGCAGAAGAGCAGCATGGGCGGGCGCAGCGACACCGAGGTGAGGGCGGTGGCCGTCATCGCCAGGTCGGTGGCGCCGTGGCGGACGGAGACGGCGGCGACGCCCCCGGCGAGGCGCTGCATGGTGGCGCGGTAGCGCTCGACGAGCTCCTCGTTCACGGCCGCTCCCGGGGCTTGTCGGCGAACCAGCGGGCCGGCAGCAGCGCGGCCGCGACGCAGGCGAGCGGTGCCCCGAAGAGCCAGACGTAGCCGATGGCCTCGTCGGTCACGAGCACGTCCCCGCCGGGGCGGAGGAAGGCCATCGCCTGGGTGACGGCGACGACGGCGAGCGCGGTGAGCAGCAGCCCCGCGCCGCCCGCGATCGCCCGTGCGGCGACGGCGGCGGCGAGCACACCGACCAGCCCGAGGACGATGCCCGCGGGCAGGTCCTGCACGGTGAAGCGGTGGACGACCGTCCCGAGCGCGCCCATGACGAGGCCGGCGAGGAGGGAGACGAGCACGCCAGTCGTGCCGCCGCTCGTGACGAGCCGGGCGAGGACGCCGCGGCGCGCGGGCTGCGCGGTAGCGGGCGGGGCGGGGACGGCCGCCGGGCCGGTGCCCTCGCCCTGCTCGGGGGGCTGGGCGGCGAGGACCGGGGTGGGGGCCACGGGGGCCGGTGACGGGGCGGGGGTGGCGCCGTCGTCGTTCGCGAGCGCGGCGGCGATGGCGGTGGCGTCGGACCCGGGGGCGGGACGCAGGTACACGCGGTCGAGGAGCGGGACGAGCGCGGCGTTGCTCATCGCGAGGTGCCCGACGAGCCGGCGCCCGTCGATGGGGGCGACGGCCTGGACCTGGGTGCGGTGGTGGCGCAGCGCGGCGATGACCTGCCCGGCGACGGGCCGGACGTCGAAGGAGGCGCTGACCTCCGCGCCCGGGACCGCGAGGGAGGGCAGCTCCGCGCCCGCGTCCGGGACGGTGAGGACGGTGCCGTCCGGGGCGCGGCGGGGCTCGTGGTGCCGCAGAGTGTCGGCCAGCTCGGTGAGCGCCGCCCGCAGGTGCGACTCCTCCTGGGCGACCCACAGGACGGTCGGCACCTGCCACGGGGCCAGGCCGGCGAGCGGCTCGGCGTCGTCGGCGGCGATCTCGACGGCGCGGCTGGCGACCCGGTGCGCGTGGACGTGGTCGGGGTGCCCGTAGCCGCCGCCCGGCTCCTCGGTGAGCAGCACCGTCGGGCGCACGTGACGGATGACGACGGCGAGCAGCCCGGCGGCGACGTCGACGTCGACCGCCGTGAAGGCGTCCTCCCCGGCGTCCTCCGCGGGGCCGGCGAGGCCGGGGCGGACCCAGCGCATGCCGGAGTCGCGGAAGCGGGCCGGGCGCTGTCCCTCGAGGGCCGGGACCTGGTCGAGGAAGAGGTGGCGGTGGGCGCCGAGCTCGGCGAGGGCCGCGGACAGCTCGACCTCGCGGCGGCGGGCAAGCTGCTCGGCGTCCTGGGCGAGGTCGGCGAGCTCGGGCGGGATGACCTCCCCGCGCTCGCCGCGCGTGCAGGTGACGACGGAGACGTCGACACCGGCGCGGACGGCCAGCGCGAGGAGGCCGCCCGCGCCGATCGTCTCGTCGTCGGGGTGGGCGAAGACGGCGAGGAGCCGCTGCTCAGGTCGCGTCGTCATCACCCCATTCTGCCCAGGCCGCCGGGCGACCAGGTGTCAGGCGCGGCGCAGGCGGGCCGCCGCCTTGGCGCGCTCGGTCTGGTCGAGGACGACCTTGCGGATGCGGATGGCCTCCGGCGTCACCTCGACGCACTCGTCGTTGCCGGCGAACTCGAGGGACTCCTCGAGGGTGAGCTTGCGCGGCGGGACGAGGTTCTCGAAGGAGTCCGACGACGCGGCGCGCATGTTCGTCAGCTTCTTCTCCTTGGTGATGTTGACGTCCATGTCGTCGACGCGGGAGTTCTCCCCGACGACCTGGCCCTCGTACACCGTGGAGGTGGGCTCGACGAAGAAGGAGCCGCGCTCCTGGAGGTTGATCATCGCGAAGGGGGTGACCGAGCCGGCGCGGTCGGCGACCATCGAGCCGTTGGTGCGCAGCTCGATGGGGCCGTGCCACGGCTCGTAGCCCTCGGCGATGGAGGAGGCGATGCCGGTGCCGCGCGTCTCGGTGAGGAAGCGGGTGCGGAAGCCGATGAGCCCGCGGGCGGGGACGACGAACTCCATGCGCACCCAGCCGGTGCCGTGGTTGGTCATCGTCTCCATGCGGCCCTTGCGCTGGGCGAGGAGCTGGGTGACGGCGCCGAGGAACTCCTCGGGCACGTCGATCGTCATGCGCTCCATCGGCTCGTGGACCTTGCCGTCGATGGTCTTGGTGACCACCTGCGGCTTGCCGACGGTGAGCTCGAAGCCCTCGCGGCGCATCTGCTCGACGAGGATCGCCAGCGCGAGCTCGCCACGGCCCTGGACCTCCCAGGCGTCCGGGCGGTCGGTCGGCAGCACCTTGAGGGAGACGTTGCCGATGAGCTCGCGGTCGAGGCGGTCCTTGACCTGGCGGGCGGTGACCTTGGCGCCCTTGACCTTGCCGGCCAGCGGGGAGGTGTTGATGCCGATGGTCATCGAGATGGCCGGGTCGTCGACCGTGATGAGCGGCAGCGGGCGCGGGTCCTCGAGGTCGACGAGCGACTCACCGATCGTGATGTCCTCGATGCCGGCGACGGCGACGATGTCACCGGCGTGGGCGACCTCGGCGGGCACGCGGGTGAGCGCCTCGGTCTTGAGGAGCTCGGAGATGCGGACCGGCTTGACGGTGCCGTCACGGCGGGCCCAGCCCACGCTCTGGCCCTTGCGGAGCTCACCGTTGAAGATGCGCAGCAGGGCGAGGCGGCCGAGGAACGGGGACGCGTCGAGGTTGGTGACGTGCGCCTGGAGGGGCGCGCCCTCGTCGTAGGTCGGGGCCGGGATGTTCTCGAGGATGGTCGCGAAGAGCGGCTCGAGGTCGTCGTTGTTCGGCAGCTCGCCGTCGAGGGGCTGGTCGAGGGAGGCGCGGCGGGCCTTGGCGGAGGCGTAGACGACCGGGACGTCGAGGACGGCGTCGAGGTCGAGGTCCGGCACCTCGTCGGCGAGGTCGCTGGCCAGGCCGAGGAGCAGGTCGGTGGACTCGGCGACGACCTCGGTGATGCGGGCGTCGGGCCGGTCGACCTTGTTGACGACGATGATGACCGGCAGCTTGGCGGCGAGCGCCTTGCGCAGGACGAAGCGGGTCTGGGGCAGCGGGCCCTCGCTCGCGTCGACGAGGAGGACGACGCCGTCGACCATGGACAGCCCGCGCTCGACTTCGCCACCGAAGTCGGCGTGGCCGGGGGTGTCGATGACGTTGATGACGACGCCGTCGGGGGCGCCGTGGGCCGCGGCGGCGGGGCCGCGGTAGTTCACCGTCGTGTTCTTCGCGAGAATGGTGATGCCCTTCTCGCGCTCGAGGTCACCGGAGTCCATCGCCCGCTCGTCGACGTGCTGGTGGTCACCGAAGGCGCCCGACTGCCAGAGCATGGCGTCGACCATCGTGGTCTTGCCGTGGTCGACGTGGGCGACGATCGCGACGTTGCGCAGGTCGGGGCGAACGGGCATACGCGGAGCTCCTCCGGTGAAGGGGTGCCCGGGCGGCGCCGGCATCGCTCGCAGAGCGGGAACGGTGCGCCGGGTGACGGGCAGGAAGGCACCCGAGGCCCGAGTGCCGCCGGTAAATCGTACAGGCGGAGGGCCGCGCCGGTGAGGAATGTGACCACCCCCATACCAGAGTTCTGTCGCCCCTCGGGGCTGACCTCCCCGGTTGTCCTCTGACCTCCCCCCTCAGCACACGTCTGGCTGGGGTGAACCGGGTAGGTCACGCCTCGGCGCACTGCTCCACAGTCCGCGCCCGGGGCAGCGCTGTCCACGGGCGCGCGGTCGCGGCGGCCACCGTCGGACGACAGCCGTCACCCTCGTCGTCATGGCCGTGTCCATCACCCCGAAGGAGCTCCCGACCGTGCTGCTCAGCCGCGAGCTCGGCAAGAACGCCACCCGGCAGGCCGCGAGCGCAGGGTTCGTCCAGGTGGCGCACGGGGTCTTCGTCGGTCCGCTCGACGACGACGAGCCCCCGTGGCACAAGGAGGAGCACCTGGCGCTGGCCCGGGTCGCTGGCGTCGTCCGGCGCACGACGGCACGGCCGGTGTTCAGCCACCGGACCGCAGCCCTGCTGCACGGGCTGTGGCTGGTCGACGACGACACTCGGGTGCACACCTCGCAGCGGCGCCAGCCCAGCCGGACCGTCCCCGGGCGGGTGCGGCACCTCCGCAACCTGGCACCCGGCGACATCACCGAGTTCAACGGCCTGCGGACCACGACGATCGAGCGGACGATCGTCGACTGCGCCAAGACCATGCACCCGAAGCACGCGCTCGTCGTCGCCGACAGCGGCATGCGCGCGCTGATCTCCCCTAGGCGCAACAGTCCCAGGCGCACCGCCAAGGAGGCGGCCGATCTGAGGGCCCGACTCTTCGCCATGGTGGAGGAGGGCGACCGCCGCAACCTGCGCCGCGCCCGCGCGGTGGTCACCTGGGCAGACCCGCTCTCCGAGTCACCGTACGAGACGGTCCTGCGGTGGATCGCCGTCTCCCGCGGTCTGCCCCGACCCACGCTGCAACCCCGGTACGAGATCGACGGGTACGTGTACTACCCGGACATGCGCTGGCGGCTGCCGGTCACCGAGCACGGAGTCCTCACCGAGACGATCACCCAGCTCGGGGAGTACGACGGCGAGACGAAGTACGTCCCGGACGATCCCGACGGCACCACTGCCCGCCGTCAGCTGTCGCAGCGCGTCATGGCCGAACGGCGGCGGCAGAACCGGCTGACGAGCCTTCCGAGGACGAGCCTCGAGCGCTTCGACCGCAGTGACCTCTCGGACGAGGAGGCGGTGTTCCGGCGACTGTGCCGCCCCTTCCCCGCCGGCTGGCTCGCGACGCTGAGACCCGTGCCGGAGCTTCGGGGGCCAACCCTCCTGCGGTGACCTCCCCGGTTCACCCCGCCCGAGCATGAGCAGAGGGGGGAGCTCAGAGGACAACCGGGGAGTTCGGCGAAGGGCCGGGCGGGGACCCGGCCGGTTACGCCAGGTGGCCGTCCCTTAGGTCGACGACCTGGTCGGCGCGTTGCATGAGGACGGGGTCGTGGGTGGAGACGACGGCGGCGAGGCCGCGGGCGTGGGTGAGGTCCTGGATGAGCTCCATGATCGTCGCGGCGGTCGCGGAGTCGAGCTGGCCGGTGGGCTCGTCGGCGATGAGGATCTCCGGCTCGGAGACGAGCGCCCGGGCGATGCCGACTCGCTGCTGCTGGCCGCCGGACAGCTCGTAGGGCCGCTGGCGGACGTGCCCGGAGAGGCCGACGAGGTCGAGCGCGGCTGCCACCCGCTCCTCGCGCTCGGCGGGCTCCACCTCGAGGAGGCGCAGCGGGATCTCGACGTTCTCCGCTGCCGAGAGCACCGGGATGAGCCCGAAGGACTGGAAGACGTAGCCGATCCGGGTGCGGCGCACCTCGAGAACGTCGCTCTCCGGCAGCGCCGACAGCTCGCGCCCGTCGCCGAGGAGCACCCGCCCGCTCGTGGGCCGGTCCAGCCCGCCGAGGAGGTTGAGCAGCGTCGTCTTGCCCGAGCCGGACGGGCCACGGACGACGACGAGCTGGCCGGCGGCCACCTGCATGGTCACGTCGGTGAGCGCGTGCACGTCCCCGGCGCCGGTGGCAAAGACCCGGCTCACGGACTCCGCGGTCAGCAGCGCCTCAGTCACCGGCCGCCTCCCCGCGCTCGCGCAGCTCGCGCCGCCGCGGCCGGCCGCCCGGCGTCGGCGCGACGGCCGGCTCTCGCGACGCCCCCGCGCCCGGTGCGCCGTTCCCCTGCGCCGCCGCGTCCGGCGCCCGCACGCCGTCGGGCCACACGCCCACGTGGTCCGGCTCCAGGGCCAGGCGCACCCGCTCGCGCAGGTCGAGGGCCGTGACGAAGTCCTCGGGCAGCTGGAGGCGTCCGGTGCGGTCGAGCACGGCGAACTCCTCGGCGACGTACACCTCGGCGCCGGAGTCGTCGCGCTCGGTGCGGCGCAGCACCTCGGTGGCGGTGCGGCCGTCGCGGATCTGGACGGTGCGCCGCACGTGCTCGGACACCGTGGGGTCGTGGGTGACGATGAGGACGGTGACGCCCAGCCGCTCCGAGGCCCCGCGCAGCGCCTCGAGCACCTCGGCGCTCGTCGCGTCGTCGAGCTCGCCGGTGGGCTCGTCCGCCAGCAGCACGCGCGGGGAGTTGGCCAGGGCGACCGCGATCGCCGTGCGCTGCTGCTCACCGCCGCTCATCTGCTCGGGACGCCGGTCGCGGCAGTGCTCGATGCCGAGGAGCGCGAGCAGCTCGTCCACCCGCTCCTCGCGCGCCTCCGCGCCCGCGAGGACGAGCGGCACGGCGATGTTCTCCGCAGCAGTGAGGTAGGGCAGCAGGTTCCGCGAGGTCTGCTGCCACACGAAACCCACGGTGTGCCGCTGGTAGCGTACCCTGTCGGCCCGGTTCATCGTGCCGATGTCGGTGCCGGCGACGACGGCGCTGCCACCGGTCGGCTTGTCGAGCCCGGACAAGATGGTGAGCAGCGTCGACTTCCCCGAGCCCGACGCCCCGACGATGGCGACGACGTCACCGCGCTCCACCCGCAGGTCGAGCCCCTGCAGCGCCTGCACCTCCACGCCCTCGGTGGAGAAGATCCGCACCAGCCCGTGGCACAGGATGTCCGGCTCGGTCGTCGTCGTCATAGGCCCCTCGTCTTGGTCGCGGGCGCCATCGTCTCACCGGCGGCGGCGCCGCGGGCCCGGTTCTCGCCGCGCGCTACGCCGCCGGCGCGCGCCTCGCCCCGCGGGCCGCCTCGGTGAACTCGCGCTGCATCTCCTCGTCAGGCTGGTAGGTGAGCCGGCTGACGACGACGGCGACGAGCAGGTTCGCGGCGAAGCCCGGCACGATCTCGTACAGCGTCGCCCCGAGGATCTCCGGCCCGAACTGCTTCCAGAGGATGACCGTCACCGCGCCGGTCACCATGCCGGCGAGCGCGCCCCAGTTGGTGAGCCGGCGCCAGAAGAGGCTGAGGAGGATCGCGGGACCGAAGGAGGCGCCGAAGCCCGCCCACGCGAAGGCGACGAGGTTGAGGATCGTGTCCGCCGGGTTGAGCGCGAGGACCGTGGCGATGACGGCCACCGCGAGCACGGCCACGCGACCGAGGACGACGAGGCTCCGCGGCGCGGCGTCCTTGCGCACGATCCGGTAGAGGTCCTCGACGAAGGCCGAGGAGCACACGATGAGCTGGCTGGAGACGGTGCTCATGATCGCCGCCAGCGCGGCCGCGAAGATCGCCCCGACGAGCAGCGGGTGCAGCAGTACCTGGGACAGCGCGAGCACGATCTGCTCGGGGTCGCTCAGGTCCAGGCCCTCGCGGTTGACGTAGGCGATCCCGAGGAGCCCGGTGACCACCGCGCCGACCAGCGAGATGGCCATCCACCCGATCCCGATCCGTCTCGCCCGGCCGGCGGAGAGAGCGTCCCGCATGGCCATGAAGCGCACGATGATGTGCGGCTGGCCGAAGTAGCCCAGGCCCCACGCGAGGGCGGACACGACGCCGATCACCGACGCGCCGGTGACCCCCGCACCGGCCAGCGGCGACAGCCGCGCCGGGTCGACCTCGCGGATCCCGTCGAGCGCCTCGCCCACCCCGCCGAGCGAGACGAGGACGACGACGGGGACGACGAGCAGCGCGATCATCATCATCGTGCCCTGGACGACGTCGGTGAGCGAGGCACCGAGGAATCCGCCGATGAGCGTGTAGGCCAGCGTGACCCCGGCGACGATGAGCATGCCCGTGCGGTAGGAGGTGTCGAAGGCGACCTCGAAGAACACCCCGCCGGCGACCATCATCGACGACACGTAGAACGTGAAGAACACGAGGACGATGGCGCCGGAGGCCACGCGCAGCGAGCGCGAGATGTCGTGCAGGCGGTTCTCGAAGAAGCTCGGGATGGTGATCGAGTTCTTCGCCGTCTCCGTGTAGGAGCGCAGCCGCGGCGCCACCAGCCGCCAGTTGAGGTACGCGCCGATGGTGAGGCCGACGGCGATCCACCCCTCGATGAGCCCGCTGACGTAGATGGCGCCCGGCAGGCCCATCATGAGCCAGCCGGACATGTCCGAGGCGCCGGCGCTCAGCGCGGCCGTCGTCGGTGACAGGCGCCGCCCGCCGAGCATGTAGTCCTCGTGGCCGCTGGTGCGCCGGTAGGCGTAGTAGCCGATGGCGAGCATGGCCACGAAGTAGGCGACCAGCGCGATGAGCTGGTAGGTGCGGTCGGACATCGTCGTCTCCTCCCCGAGAGCACGGTCCGCCCAGTGTGGCACGGGCCACAGACATGCCCGCTCAGGCCCGCCGGGTCAGGTCTCCTCGCCCATCCGCAGCTGGCTCGCGGCGTCGGCCCGGCTGCTCAGCACGGTCGAGACGAGCACCGCCAGCACCGTCAGCAGCACGACGCCGCCGAGCACCGCCCCGACGACGAGCGGGTCGACGACCAGCTCCGGCTGCTCCTCCCCGCCGGTGAGCGCCCGCAGGTCCATCCCGCCGAGCACCACCCACGGCACCACCACACCCAGCACCCCGCCGGCGAGCACCGACACCGCGGCGAGCGGCACCAGCTCCCACGCAACGATCCCGCGCGCCTGCCGCCGGTCCAGGCCGAGCGTGCGGAGCACCGCGAGCAGCCGCGCCCGCACCGGCGCCCCCATGAGCTGCGTCATGACGACGGCGACGACGACGAGCACGAGGGACAGGACGACGGCGACCGTGAGCGCCGCGTTCATCCCCCCGGCCATCGGCGAGGAGAGGAAGCCGCGCTCGTCCCCGGCCGGGTTCTGCGCGAGCGCGACGGGCTCGACCTCGCGGACGCGCTCGAGGACCGCCGTCGGGTCCGCGCCGTCGGTGACGTCGAGCAGCGCGATCCGCGGCAGGACCGGCCGGTCCGTGGCGGCGGCGAAGGCCTCGGCGTCCACGAGGACCTCACCGGTCGTGCCCGCGCCCGCGAGCCGGCCCACGGTCCCAACGACCTCGAGCGTGACCCCGTCCCCGACGGCGGCCTCGAGCGTGTCCCCGACGCCCGCCCCGAGTGCCTCGACCGCCGCGTCGGACAGCACGGTCGGGACGGCGTCGCCCGAGGCACCCGGCAGGTCCGCCGGGAGGTGGTCGATCCCCACGCCGTCGGCCTGGACGGCGCGCACCGCCGCGAGGTCGGCGACGGCGACGGTGAGCCGCTCCCCCGCGATGCTCACCGTGCCGGCGTCGCCGATCGTCGCCACCTCCGCGACGCCGGGCACGGCGGCGATCGCGGCGGCCTTCTCCTCGTCGAGGATCGGTCCGGACAGGCGCAGGTCGGCGCCCACGGACTGCCACGCCGTCGCCTGCACGCCGGTGCCGATGGTCGAGGAGAGGACCGCGGAGAACATCGCGACGGACACCCCGACGACGAGCGCGACCGCGGGGACGAGCCCGCCGGCCGGCTCGCGGACCGCGCGCGCCGAGCCGAGGAAGGCCATGACCCCACGACGACGGCGCAGCGCCCCCGCCAGCGCGCGCACCGGGAGCGGGTACACGCGCAGCACGACGACGCAGGTCGCGACGGCGAGCAGGAGCGGCACCCCCGTGAGGAGTACGTCGGTCCCGCCCGTCCCGGGCCGCACCCCGCGCTGGACGAGGAGGACGAGGGCGACGGCGGTGACCGCGAGGAGCACGACCTCGGCGATCCACCGCCACCGGCTGCGGCGCGCTCCGAGGTCCGCGCGGCCCTCGCGCAGGCCGCGCGGTGAGGTGCTCGCGGCGAGCAGGACGGCGGGCACGAGCGCGACGGCGCCGGTGACGGCGAGATCGCCCGGTGCGGTGCGCCCCGGCAGGAGCAGCACGGCCAGCAGCGCCCCGACCGCGGCAGCGGGCACGCCGATGACGAGCCCCTCGAGGGCCAGCACCGACCGCAGCTGCGAGCCCGAGCCGCCGCGGGCGGCGAGCAGCGCGAGCCCCGCGCGCCGGCGCGAGACCAGGAGCCGCGCCCCGAGCAGGAAGACGGCGAGCGCCACGCCCAGCGGGCCGGAGGCGATGACGGTGAGCACGGTGGAGGTGACCGCCTGCTGCTGGCGGACGCGGTCGAGGACCTCCCCGAGCTCGCTGGCGAAGCGCACCTCGTAGGCCGGGGCCGTGTCGCCCGCCGGGCCGAGCGGCTGGGGCGAGGTGAAGCGGGTGAGCTGGGCGGCGGCCGGCTCGACGTCGTCGGCGGTGAGCGCGGCGGGGTCCACGGGGAACCACATCTGCGTGCGGAAGGTCTGCCCGTGCTCGGGGAAGCCGGCGGGCAGCTGCCCGTCCCAGGCGGGGTCGAGGTAGGCGGCGGCCTCCGCGGACGTGCCGAGGTTGAGGTCGTCGACGACGTAGGGCTCCACCGAGTACCGGTTGTGGTCCCAGTGGTCGGCGCCGGGGTCGGTCACCTCGTAGGTGCCCGTGAGCAGCGCGGGGACGGTGTTGCCGATGATGCGCCGCTCGGTGCCGACCTCCCACTCGAGGACCTCGGCGGCGGGCGCGGACAGGAGGACCTCGAGCGGCTCGCTCGCCGCGATGGCGGCGTCGGTGAGCGCCACCCGTTCGTCGAGGTTGAGGAAGGCGCGCTCCACGTCGTCGAGCCCGGCGAAGGGGTCGACGGCGAGGTGCGGCTCCGGCCACCGCCCCGCGACGAGCTCGACCCGGTCCGCGAGCTCCGGGTCGACGGTGAGGCGCAGGCGCTGCTGCCCCATGAGCGGGTCGGGCGGCGGCTCGACCTCCACCGGCTCGCTCTGGACCCAGAAGCTCGGCTTCCCCAGCAGGCTCCGCAGCGGCTCGGGCTGGGCGGCGCGCAGCTCCTCGAGCGCGACGTGGACCCCGCCGAGATTCTCCTCGACGTCGGGCGGGAAGGGGGTGGAGCCGGGCGGCGGCGGTGGCAGCCACGGCCACGTGGCGGGCAGGACCCCGACGACGTCGCGGGACAGCGGGCTCGTCGCGGCGATCTCGTGGGTCACCTGGCGGTCGTCGACGCCGGCGAGCAGCCGCGGCCACGCGGTGACGACGGCGGACACGAGGAGGACGAGGAGCACGAGCGCGACCGGGACGGCACGGTGCGCGGTGGCCTGCCGGCGCGCGAGTCCGAGGAGGCCGGTCATCGCACCTCCTCCCGGTACTCGGCGTCCAGCGCCTGCGCGCGCAGCCGGCCCCCGAGCACCGCCGCGACGACGGCGAGACCACCGACGAGGACGGCGAGCACCCCGAGCGCCGGCCACACCTCGAGCCGGCCGCCGAGCGGCAGCGGCGAGGGCTGCGTGGCGGCGGCCCGCGCCAGCGTGGGCACGAGCAGCACCGACGCCGCCCAGCCCGCGAGCGCCCCGAGGACGACGCCGAGCGCACCCACCCCGAGCAGCTCCGCCACCCGCGTGCGCGCCTGCCCGCTCGGGGGAAGCCCGAGCGCGCGCAGCACGACGACCTCGCTGCGCCGCTCGCGCGCGAGGGAGAGGACGACGGCGGCCACGCCGGTGAGCGCGAGGAGTGCGGCACCAGCGGCGACCGTCCAGAAGGTCTGGCGCACCGAGCCGGCCGAGTCAGTCAGGCCCTGCCCCGCCACCTCGACGCTTCCCTGCGCTCCCGCGAGCCCGGCCGCGGCGTCGGCCACCTCGGCGGGGTCGGCGTCGTCGTCGACGGCGAGCCACACCTCGCCCGGGAGCAGCGGGCTGGGGTCCCGGTCGAGCACGTGGGCGCCGAGGGCGTCGAGGTCGAGGAGGACGGCGTCCTCCTCCAGCCCGCCGGGAACGGCGTCGACGACGGCGCTCACCGTGAGGTCGAGCGAGGTGCCGCCCAGCGCGACGGTGGCCGTGTCCCCCTCCGCGAGGTCCGCCGCCGCGGCGAGGTGGGAGGTGACGGCGGCGGGGACGGGCGCGGCGCCGTCGCCCGGGACGAGGCGCACCTCGCTCTCGGCGATCCCCAGCCCGCTCTCGTCGTACAGGACACCCTGCGCGCCGATCACCCCGAGCGGGTCGAGCTCGGGCGCCTCGAGAGCCGCGGCCTGCCCCCACGCCGCCGTCCCCAGCTCGGCGGCGGTGCCGTCCGCGGCCAGGCCGAGGACCTCCACGGACAGCTCGGTGCCGATGGGCGGGCCGGTGACCGCCAGGTCGAGGCCGACGAGCCGGTACTCGCCCGCGGCCGGCAGCTCGAGCCGGAGCGTGTGCTCGGTGGGCCGGGGGCCGAGCAGGCCGTCCTCCCCCTCGACGTCGGCGCTCAGCCGTCCGCCCTCGAGCATGCTCAGGCCACCGTCGGCGTCGGCCACCCAGGCCGTGACCCCGAGCCCGTGGTCACCGTCCCGCGCGGCGGCCTGCTCCGCGAGGAAGGCGCTGGCCTCCTCCTCGGTGAGCCCCTCGACCTCCACGTAGTACTGCCGCAGGGCGGCCCGCTGCTCCTCCTCGGCAGCCTGAGCCTCGGCGGTGACGCCCAGCGCGGCGCGCAGGGTGATCTCAACAGTCTGCGCACCGGCGGGCAGCGGCACGCCCTCGCGCGCGGGGGCGAGAGCGTCGGCGGCGGCCAGCTCCAGCCCCTCGGGCAGCCGCGTGACCTCCTCGAGGCGCGCGGTGTCGAGCGCCGTGACGGCGACCGGCAGTTCGCCGAGGGTGCCCCCGCCGCGCAAGACCGTCCCGGCCGCGGCAACACCGGGGAGCTCCCGGTAGGGCGCGGCCCGCACCGCTTGCGGAACGGCGAGCCGGGACGTCGCGCCCGCGGGCACGGTGACGCGCACGTCCGTGCCGGTGGCGAGCGCGGCGACGTGCTCGCGCTGCACCGCGGTCGCCCCCGCGAAGGCGGACGCGACCGTCGTGGCACCGACGGCGAGGACGACGAGGACGAGCGGGACGGCGTAGGCCCGCACCCGCCGGGACACCTGGCGGCTCGCGAGCACCCCGACCAGGCCGCGCTCCCGCTCGCGCAGGCGGGAGGCACCACGGGCGAGCGGGCCGAGCAGGGCCAGCGCGAGCACGGCGAGAAAGCCGAGGACCGCCCCGAGGGACACGACGGCGAGGACGTCCGCGCCGCCGTCGTCCAGGAGCGGGGTGCCGTGCCGTCGCAGCTGCCAGGCGGACAGGGCGGCGGCGGCCCCGGAGAGCACGACGGTGCCGACGGCGGCGGCGCCGCGCAGCCGCCCGGAGCGGTCGGCGACCATCCGCCGCGCGATCCCGCGCGCGTGCAGGCCCGCGACCACCGTCCCCGTGACCGCGGTGACGAGCGCGACGGCCACCCCGGTGGCGAGCACGACCCCGCGCTGCGCGTCCCCGCCGTCGAGCCGGCCGACGACGACGGCGGCCACCGCCGTTCCGACCGCGGCACCGAGGACGGCGACGACGGCGAGCTCGGCGCCCGACCACACCGTCACCTGGCGGGCCGCGGCGCCGCGGGCGACGAGGATCTCGACCTCGCGGGCCCGGGTCTGCCCCAGCAGCCGCACGACCTGGACGAGGGCGACGACAGAGACGACCCCGAGCAGAGCCACGGGCACGAGACCGACGGCCGCCGCGGTGGCGGTCGCGGCGCGCAGCTCAGCGACGGTGCCCGCGAGCTCCCCGGTGAGGGCCAGGCCGCGGACCGCGACGGCGTCGTCGTCACCGAGGGCGAACTCCAGCCGCTCGAGCCCCTCGGCCAGGCCGGGGAGCTCAGCGACGGCGAGCGCCTCCGCGCGCGGGACCACGGTCCAGCGGGCGAAGGGGGCCGCGACGGCGTCACGCACGGTGCCGGCGTCGGTGAGGAGCGGGCCGAGGGTCGAGTCGTCGCCGGCGAGCGGGTCGGTGAACCAGGCCCGCTCGTCGCCGGGCTGCCACGTGCCCGAGACGGTGAGGGAGACGTCGTCGACGACGAGCTCGCTGCCCGTGGTCAGGCCCGCCTCGGCGGCTGCCTCGGGGACGAGCACCTCGCCCGGGCCGGGCAGCGCGCCCTCGAGGAGGACCACGCCGTCACCCGGAGGGAGCTCGGCGAGGACGACCCGCAGCTCCTGCTCCTCCGCCTCCGCACCGACCGCCTCGGTCCACAGGGTGCGCGAGACCTCGGTGTCCGGGCCGAGCAGCTCGGTGACCGTGGCGCCCACGGCGGCGTCCTGTGCCTCGGCGTCGTCGGCCAGCCGGGTCTGGACCTGGACGCCGGCCTCGTGGGGCGCGGCCGTGGTGAGCGTCGCACGGATCGTCGCGACGCCCGCCGCGCGCGTGTAGCCGACGCTGCCGGCGAGGATCGCGGCGACGGTGGCCGTGAGGACGAGGAGGGTGAGGAGGGCGCCCCGCTGCGCGCGGCCACGCCGCAGCAGCAGACGGGGCGCCCTCACGGCTACTCGCGGGTGGAGTCGTCCAGCGGGCCGGTCCCGATCGTGCCCGCGTCGAGCTCGAGCTCGGTCACCCGCTCGCCGAAGGACTGGAGCAGCGCGTGGCGCTCCTCGCGACGACGGCGCTGCTCACCCGGCTCGGGCACGGGCGCCGCGGCGAGCAGCCGCTGCGTGTACTCCTCCTGCGGGTTCTGCAGCACCGCGTCGCGGGTGCCCTGCTCGACGATCTGCCCGTTCTGCAGGACGACCACCCGGTGGGCGAGCAGGTCGACGACGGCGAGGTCGTGCGAGACGAACAGGCAGGCGAAGCGGTAACGCTGCTGCAGCTCGGTGAACATCGCGAGCACGCTCGCCTGGACGGAGACGTCCAGCGCGGAGGTCGGCTCGTCGGCGACGAGCAGCTCCGGCTCGAGGACGAGGGCGCGGGCCACCGAGACGCGCTGGCGCTGACCGCCGGAGAGCTCGTGCGGGTAGCGGTTGAACACGCTGCGCGGCAGCTCGACCGCCTCGAGGAGCTCGTGGACCTTCTTCTCGCGCGACTTCCGGTCCCCGACCTGGTGGACGACCATCGGCTCGGAGATGATGTCGCCGATCGGCAGGCGCGGGTTGAGCGAGGCGGCCGGGTCCTGGAAGATCACGCCGATCCGGCGGCGCAGCGCCTTGGCCTGCTTCCGGCGCAGCGCCCCGAAGTCCTCGCCGAAGAGCCGGATCGTGCCCGACGCCGCGGGGATGAGTCCCAGCGCGCAGCGACCGATCGTCGACTTGCCCGACCCGGACTCGCCGACGAGGCCGACGACCTCGCCCTGGCGGACCGAGAAGGAGACGTCGTCGACGGCGCGGAAGGGCGGCTTGCCTGCCCGCTGGTACTCGATGACGAGGTTCTCCATGCGCAGGGCGTGGACCTCGTTCTCCTCCACGGGCGGCGCCTCGACGTGGGCGATGCCGAGCTGGTTGCGGCCGCGGCCCAGGTGGGGCACGGCGTCGAGGAGGCGCTTGGTGTAGGCGTGCTGCGGGTGGTTGAGCACCTGCTCCGCCGTGCCGGTCTCCACGAGGTTGCCCTTGAACATCACCGCGACGCGGTCGGCCATGTCGGCGACGACGCCCATGTTGTGGGTGATGAGGAGGATGCCGGTGTTGAGCTTGTCCTTGAGGGAGCGCAGCAGGTCGAGGATCTCGGCCTGGACGGTGACGTCGAGCGCCGTCGTCGGCTCGTCGGCGATGATGACGCGCGGGTCGCAGCTGATCGCGATCGCGATGACGACGCGCTGGCGCTGACCGCCGGAGAGCTCGTGCGGGTACTGCTTGAGCCGCCGCTCGGGCTCGGGGATGCCGACCATCCGCAGCAGCTCGGCCGCGCGCTCGTCCGCCGCCCGCCCGAAGGCGATGCCGTGGAGCTCGAGGGCCTCGGTGAGCTGGGTGCCGATGGTGAGCACCGGGTTGAGCGCCGTCATGGGCTCCTGGAAGACCATCGCGACGTCGTTTCCCCGCATGCGGCGCAGCGCGCCGTCGTCGAGCTCGCCGACCTTCTGGTCGCCGACGACGACGCCGCCGGCCGTGCGGGCGTTCTTCGGCAGCAGGCCGAGCGCCGTCATCGAGGTGACGGACTTGCCGGAGCCGGACTCGCCGACGAGCGCGACCACCTCACCGGGATTGACCTCGAGGGAGATGCCCTTGACGGCGTGGACGGAGCCGAACTCGGTCTTGAAGCGGACGTCGAGGTCACGGAAGGAGAGGACCGGTCCGCTGGACTGCTCGGAGGTGCTGGTCATCAGTCCTTGTTCCTGTTCTGCCGGGGGTCGAACGCGTCGCGCAGACCGTCGCCGATGAAGTTCACGCTCAGCGCGATGCCGAGGATGAAGATGCCGGGCCACCAGAACAGCCAGGGCCGCGAGGTGAAGGAGGCCTGGTACGTGCTGATGAGGACGCCGAGCGAGGTGTCCGGTGCGTCGACGCCGAAGCCGAGGAAGGACAGCGAGGTCTCGAGCAGGATGGCTGCCGCGATGGACAGCGTGGCCGAGACGATGATCGTCCCGAGCGTGTTCGGCAGGATGTGCTTGACGATGATGCGCCACGGCGAGGTGCCCACGGCCCGGGCCGCCGCGACGAACTCGCGCTCGCGCAGGGACAGGACCTCACCGCGCACGAGACGCGCCAGGCCGGTCCATGTGACGATGCCGAGCATGAGGGCCAGCGTCCAGATCGAGCTGCTCATCTGGCCGAGGACGGCCGCGAGGACGAGCAGCGGGATGACGATGAGGAGGTCGGTGAGGCGCATGAGCACGGCCTCGACCCAGCCGCGGAAGTAGCCCGCGGCGGCGCCGATCGCGGTGCCGATGAGCGTCGAGACGATGCCGACGACGAAGGCGATGATCAGGGAGCGCTGGGTGCCGCGCATGACGAGCGCGAAGTAGTCCTTGCCGACGCTGTCCTGCCCGAAGGGCTGGTCCCCGATCTGGAAGGGCCACAGGCTCAGCGAGGGCCGCCCGCCGTCGACCACGGTGCCGGCGAGCGTGTAGTCGTGCTTCCACCAGCCCGGGATCGGCCCGAAGCCGATCGAGGTGTAGGCGAGCAGGGTGATGAACACGAGCACGCCGAGGGAGACCATCGCACCGCGGTGGCGCAGGAAGCGCCGCAGCACGAGCTGGCCCTGGGAGTAGGACTTGTCGGTCTTGCCCTCGAGGTCCTCCTCGACGGACAGCTGGTCGACGTTCTGCACGGAGCCGGGGTTGGCCCCCTGCATGCCGGGCTGCGGAACGATGTGCTCCGGCCGGTCGTTCTTCCTGAACCTTCTCATCGCTGCCTCCGGGTCGCGGGGCTGGTACGGGTGCCTGCGTCGTTCACTGCGCTCACCGCCGGATCCGGGGGTCGAGGAAGGCGTAGGCGATGTCGGCCAGCATGTTCATCACAACGGCCGCGGTGCCGGTGACGAGGAAGAAGGCCATGACGGGTGCGGGGTCCACCTGAGCGAGGCCGGTGCGGAACAGCTCGCCCATGCCCTTCCACCCGAAGACCGTCTCGGTGAGCACGGCGCCGCCGATGAGGCCGGCGAAGTCGAAGGCGACGATCGTCGTGATCGGGATGAGCGCGTTGCGGAAGGCGTGCTTGGTGATGACCACGCGCTCGGACAGGCCCTTGGACCGGGCGGTGCGCACGTAGTCCTGCTCGAGGACCTCGAGCATCGACGAGCGCGTGTAGCGGCTGTAGCTGGCGACCGACACGAGGGTGAGGAGGACCGTCGGCAGGAGCAGCTGGGTGCCCTTGTCGAGGAACTCCTGCCAGAAGGTGCCGTCGTAGTTGGGGGTCTCGGCACCGATCGTCGAGATCGGACGGCCGTTGCGGACCGAGCCGAGGTAGCTCGCCCAGCTCGACAGCGCCTTGTCGACGACGATGACGAGGCTCATGACGCTCGCGGTCGCGACCGACACCCAGATCGCCAGGCGCCGGGAGTACCCGCCCCACAGCGCGCCGCTGACGACGGCGACGACGATGGCGACGGCGAAGAGGCCGAAGAGGATCCCCCAGCTGGGCTCGTTGAGCTGGCTGGAGAAGACGAAGTAGGAGACGATCCCGGCGCCCACCGTGGTGAGGGCGGCGTACAGGACGTTCTTGTTCCCCAGCCCCGAGGTGAGCATGACGATGAGGAGCGCCGCACCGAGGGAGGCGACGGCGACGACGCCGATGCCGAGCGCCGGCTGGCGGTACCAGTTGACGGCGTCGAAGTAGACCATCGCGGCGAAGACGAAGAGGAAGGTGCCGCCGCCGGTGAGGAGACGCCGCTTGGCGTTCCCGCCGAGCGCGCCGGCCAGGACGAGACCGAGCACGAGCGCGACGAGGGCGATCTGCCACAGCGTCATGTCCGGCTCGATGATCCAGTCGTTGAAGCGGATCGCGCCGTACTCCTTGAGGAGCACCGCGGCCCAGAAGACCGGCAGGGAGTACATCATGAAGGCGAAGAAGGTCACGATGTAGTCGAAGCCCGAGTACTGGCGGATCGCGGTGAGGATGCCGACGGCGACGCCGATGACGATGGCGAGCAGCGTCGACAGGAGCACGAGCCGCAGCGTCGCGGCGGCCGCGCTGCCGAGGAGGTCGATGACCGGGATCCCCGCGCGGTTGAGTCCGAGGTCGCAGGATCCGACGGCGCACTTGCCCACGCCGGCGAGCCACGCGCCGTAGCGCTCGTACCAGGGGTCGTCCAGCCGCATGTTCGTGATGCGCTGGGCGATGAGACTGTCACGGTTGGGGTCGTTCGACTCCCGAAGGTCCGCCAGCGGGTCCCCAGAGTTGATGGTGAGGACGAACATGAGGAGGGACCCACCGAGCAGGACGAGGGCAGATACGCCCAGCCTGCGCAGGATGAACTTGATCACGAGCTTGCCCTTCGGGTCTTCCGGGTGAGCCCGGTCAGCCTAGCCGCGTCCTTGTGGGACGGGCCGGCGCCGAGAATTCACGTCAAGGCACCGTACACGCGCGCCGGTGGGGCAGGAGGGGGACTCCCCTCCTGCCCCACCGGCACTCGGTGCGTGTATCAGGTGATCGGAGTGCTGATCACCTCAGGTGAGGTCACTCCGCGAGCAGCCACTGCTCGGCGTTCCACGCGACCTGGTTCTGCGTCGCCGTGTGGCGGACGTTCTCCATGCCGGCGGTGTGCGCGACCACGCCCGGGTGGGCGAAGACCGGGATGCCGTACAGCGTGTCCCACAGCTCCTGCTCGATGATCTTCGTCTGCTCGAGGTGGACCTCCTCGTCGAGCGACGCGGCGAGGGTCGTCCAGGCCTCGTCGACCGTCTCGTTGGAGTAGCCGCCGTAGTTCTGCGGCGCGTCGGTCGAGTAGATGTTCTGGCCCGAGGCGATCTGGCCGGAGCCGGCCCAGGCGAAGAGCGCGACCTCGTAGTCACCGGCGGGCAGCGCGTTGGAGAAGAAGTCGGCGGAGCCGGCGTCGGTGACGTTGAAGCCAACCTGGTCGCAGCTCGACTTGATGAGCTCGATCTGGGCCTGGCGGCGCGGGTTGGGCGCCGAGTAGCCGATACGGACGTCGATCGGCGTGGCGATGCCGGACTCCGCGATGAGGCTCTCGGCCTCCTCGAGGTTGACCTCGTCGAAGCGGCCGTCGTAGGCGGCCTCGACGACCTCGTCGTAGTTCTCCTGGAAGGGGAAGACCTCACGGGCGTTCATGATCTCGGCCTCGGCGTCGATCGGCTTGATGAGGTTGTCGACGATCTGCTGGCGCGGCACGCAGTAGGC
Organism: Georgenia phoenicis; assembly: GCF_047302425.1. NCBI lineage: Bacteria > Bacillati > Actinomycetota > Actinomycetes > Allobogoriellales > Allobogoriellaceae > Georgenia > Georgenia phoenicis. The sequence continues at coordinate 3,387,060 of NZ_CP154855.1, forward strand.
GAAGGCCTCGCGCAGCGCCAGGCCGCCCTCCTCGTCGGAGAACACGCCGTTGTTGAAGTTGAAGTCCAGGTGCTCCCAGGTGAGGGTCGAGCCGGTCTGGATCTCGATGAGGTCACCCATGGCCTCGAGCTGCGGCAGGGTGTCCTGCGTGGCCTGCGGCTCGATGATGTTGAGGTCACCGTTCTCCAGCGCCTGGTTGTGGCCGGAGGCGTCGAGGAAGCGGAAGGTGATGTTCTCGGTGGCGGCGGGGGTGCCCCAGTAGTTGGGGTTGGCCTCGAGCGTGATGGACTGGCCGGCGGTCCAGCCGCCCTCCATGAGCTGGTAGCGGTTGCCGGACGGGGCGATCTCCGGGGCGGGGACCTCACCGGGGCTGGAGAGCCAGCCCTCGTTCCAGAACTCCGCGGCCCGGGTCACCGTCTCGACGTCCTCGTCGAGGATGGCCTGGACCAGCTCCTCCTCGGTGATGCCGATCTGCTCGGCGGCGACGTGCGCCGGGAGGATGTAGGCACCGGTGACCAGGCGCCAGTCCGGGTACTGCTCGACGTAGTCGACCGTGAAGGTCTTGGCGTCCCAGCTGTCGGCCTTCGGGCCCTCGGGCACGTTGGTCTGGGTGTAGTCGATGCCGGAGACGTGGTTGAAGACGGGGCTCTCGGGGTCCGGGGACAGCCATGCCGGGTTCTGCGCGACCCACTCGAAGAGGAGGTCGGCGTAGTCGATGGCGTTGCCGTCGGACCACACGGCGTCGTCGGCGATCGTGTACTCGAGGGAGAGGGGCTCCTCCGAGACGATCTCGACGGTGCCGAACTCCGGGTTCTCGTAGATCGTGCCGTCGGTGCCGAAGTAGAAGAAGCCCTCGGGACGGACGCGGTCCATGATGACGTTGTTGTACGTGCTGTACGTGTCCGCCGTCAGGGTGTTGTAGCCGGTGAACTCGTCCTGGCCGGTCGAGTAGAAGATGTCTCCCTCGACGGTCTGGATGTCGCCGAGGTCTTCCTTGTCGGTGCCCTCGTAGGAGCCCTCCGAGCCGCCGCCGCCCGCGGTGGTCTGGTCGTCACTGCTCGAGTCGTCGGGCGAGCTGGTGCACGCCGCGAGGACGAGTGAGCCTGCCGCCAGGACCGCAGCGGCCTGTGCCGTACGCCTGATCTTCAATGTTCCTCCTGGATGCTGGGACGTCACTGCGGCTACGCCGGGGGGTACCCGGGATGGTGTGCCGCGGTGCACGCCGAGGTGCCGTCACGGTACACACGCCGCCAGCCCCGTTACGACAGGCGAAACAAGCCGGCAACCGATTCGTTATGGACTTGAGACAGGATGTGGTGAACATCTCACCATGTGGACTCAGGCGCCGGCGGGAAGGTGTCCGAAGCGGTGGAGCGTGCGGGAGACGGCCTGCTCGCGGGTGACGGAGAGCAGCTCGCGGCGGCCGGTGGCGAGCACCGGACCGGCAAGGACCGTGACCTGCGGGGACCACAGGGCGTCGAGCAGCGCACCGGCCTCCGGGCCGACGACGCGCACCCGCTCGATGCCCTCCTCGCGGACCCGCGCGAGGAACTGCGCATCGGTCTCCGCCCGGGTGACGTGGCTGCCCAGACGACGGAGCCCGGCGTGCGTCTGCGGTCCGCGCAGCCCGCGGAGGGCCGCACTCGTCACCGGGTCGAGGCTGACGCGCACGTCCGCGCCCGCCGCCTCGCCGGCCAGCAGCACCCGCAGCAGCTCCACCGGCGCCGCGCCCGGCACGGTTCGGACGGTGAGCGGCACGGGGCGGTAGCGGAAGGCGTTGGACTCGGCGCGCAGACCGGTGTGGTCCTGCGGCTGGCCGATCTCCGCCTCCCAGGCCGCGGCGTCCGACTCCGCCGCCCGCTCGAGCCAGGTGCGCTCGGCGTCGTCGGGCACGAGCGCGGCGTAGTCCGCGAGCGCCGCGCGGACCGCGGCGCCGGGCTGCGCCGTCCGCTCCGGCAGGCCGTCCATCGCCCACTCGCCGAGCTGGGCGACGTAGTTCGGGCCGCCCGCCTTGGCACCCGGGCCGACGGCCGAGGACTTCCAGCCGCCGAAGGACTGGCGCTGCACGATCGCCCCGGTGATGTGGCGGTTGACGTAGGCGTTGCCCACCTCGACCCGCTCGAGCCAGTGGTCGATCTCCTCCTCGTCCAGGGAGTGCAGCCCGCCGGTGAGCCCGTAGGCGGTGGCGTTCTGCAGCTCGATGGCCTCGTCGAGGGTCTCGGCGCGCATGATGCCGAGGACGGGGCCGAAGACCTCGGTGAGGTGGAAGAAGGAGCCGGGCGCGACGCCGTCCTTGAGGCCGGGCGACCACAGCCGCCCGCTGGCGTCGAGCCGGCGCGGCTCCACGAGCCACCGCTCCCCCGGCTCCAAGGTGGTGAGCGCCCGGCGCAGCTTGCCGGTCGGGGGCTCGATGACCGGCCCCATCGTCGCCGCGAGGCCCGTGGGCCAGCCGACCCGCAGCGAGCGGACGGCGTCGACGAGCTGGCGCAGCAGCCGCTCAGAGCGTCCCGCGGAGCCGACGAGGATGGCGATCGATGCCGCCGAGCACTTCTGACCCGAGTGCCCGAAGGCGCTCTTGACGAGGTCGGCGACGGCGAGGTCGTAGTCGGCGGCCGGCGTGATGACCAGGGCGTTCTTGCCCGACGTCTCACCCAGTACCCGCGGCCCCTCGGGCCGCCCGGTGCGCCAGGAGGTGAAGAGCTCGGCGGTCTCGGCGGCGCCGGTGAGGACGACGGCGTCCACGCCGTCGTGGTCGACGAGGGACTGGCCCACCTCGTTCTCCTCGGCGCGGACCACCTGGACGACGTCGTCGGGGATCCCGGCGGCGCGGAGCGCGGCGACGGCCGTCTCGGTGCAGCCGGGGACGGCGGGGGCCGGCTTGATGACGACGGCGCTGCCCGCGGCGAGGGCGGCGAGGACGCCGCCGATCGGGATGGCGACCGGGAAGTTCCACGGCGGCGTGACGAGCGTGAGGACGTGCGGGGTGAAGCGCGCGCCGTCGGTGTAGAGGGAAGCGCCCGGCTCGAGTTCGAGGGCCCGGTCGGCGTAGTAGCGGGCGAAGTCGACGGCCTCGGAGACCTCGGGGTCGGCCTGCTCGATCGTCTTGCCGCCCTCGGCGACCATGAGCGTGATGAGCTCGCCGCGGCGGGCCTCGAGCTCGTCGGCGGCGCGGCGCAGGAGCGCGGCACGCTCCGTGGCGGGGCGCGCGGACCAGCCCGGCTGGGCGGCGCGGCCGCGGGCGACGACGTCGTCCACCTGCGCCGTCGTGCTCAGCACCGGGGAGGTGAGCGGGGCGGGGGTGGCGCGCACCCGCTCGCGTGCCCAGGCGCGGACCTCGGGCAGGGCCGGGTCGGCGTCGGTCGTGTTGTCGAAGGAGCTGCCGGCCGGCTGCCGCTCCCCGGTGCGGCGACGCTCGGCGGAGACGGTGGCCATCTCCGCGACGGAGGCCCGGAAGCGGGCTTCCTGGTCGGCCATCGACGCCTCGCCCGCGCCGTCGTCGAAGAGGGCGCGGAGGAAGTTCTGCGGCTGCGCGTTCTCCTCCAGGCGGCGCACGAGGTAGGAGACGGCGACGTCGAAGTCCTCGGGGGCGACGACGGGGGTGTAGAGGAGGACGGTGCCGACCGCCGCCTTGACCGCGCGGGCCTGGGCGGGGGCCATGCCCTGGAGCATCTCGACGTCGAGCATCGCGGTGACGCCGCGGCGCTCGGCGAGCAGGTGGGCGAGGGCGACGTCGTAGAGGTTGTGGGAGGCCACGCCCAGGCGCAGGGCGCCGGCCAGCTCGGGGCGCAGGGCCCGCTCGACGAGGCGCAAGTAGTTGGCGTCGACGTCGGCCTTGGTGGCGTAGGGGGCCTGCTCCCAGCCGTGGACCTCGGCCTCGACGCGCTCCATCGACAGGTTGGCGCCCTTGACGAGGCGCACCTTGATGCCGGCCTTCCCGGCGGCGGCGCGCTCCTGGGCGAAGGTGACGAGCCGCTCGAGGGCGGCGACGGAGTCGGGCAGGTAGGCCTGGAGGACGATGCCGGCCTCGAGGTCGGCGAACTCCGGCTCGGACAGCAGCCGGGTGAAGACCTCGAGGGTGAGGTCGAGGTCGCGGTACTCCTCCATGTCGAGGTTGACGAAGGCGTGCGGGCTGCGGGCCGCGGCGGTGCGGTACAGCGGGCGCAGGCGCTCGAGGACGCGGTCGACGGTGCCGGCGGTGTCCCAGGTGGAGATCTGGGAGACGAGGGAGGAGACCTTGATGGAGACGTAGTCGACGTCGTCGCGCTCGAGGAGCTTGCGGGTGCGCTCGGTGCGGGCGCGGGCCTCGTCCTCCCCGAGGACGGCCTCGCCGAGGAGGTTGATGTTGAGCCGGAAGCCCTCGCTGCGGGCGCGGGCGAGGTGCTCGGCGAGCGCGGGGTCGTGGGCGTCGACGACGAGGTGGCCGACGATCTGGCGCAGCCGGCGGCGGGCGAGCGGGACGACGAGGCGCGGGGCGAGCGGCGCGACGAGCGCCCCGGCACCCAGGAGCGTGCGGTCGATCGGGCCGAGGAAGCCGGCGGCGCCGGCGGAGATGCGGGACAGCTCGCGGGCGGCGACCTCCTCGTCCTCCGGACGGGCGACGCGGTCGACGAAGTGGATCGCGAGGTCCAGGCCCTCCGGGTCGCTGACGAGGGAGGCGAGCTGGGTGGAGGCGGCCCGCTCCTGGCGGGTCTGGCCCTCCTCGGTGGCCGCGAGCCACGCCTCGGCCAGGGCGACGGCGTCCTCCACGAGGTCGGCGACGTCGGGCGGGGTGGTCCGCCGCTCGTTGGTGGGGGTCGCGGTCGTCATGACGCCTCCTCGGGGATCGCCCGGAACGGGAGCAGGTATGCCCCCAGGTTCCCATGCCCGCAACGGCCGGGGGCACCGGGCGCGGAGGGAGAGTGACGCGCGCAACTCGGAGGCGCGCGCATTCGCCGATATCAGGCGGCCGCGACCGCTAGCGTCCGACTCACGGGGGCCACGGACGGTCCACATCGCTCTCAGGAGGAGAACGTGAAGCGAAAGATCATGACGGCAGTCGTCGCCTGCGCCATCGCGGCGGTCCCGGTGCTCGGCGCCACGAGCGCGTCCGCCAAGGGGGACGAGGTCGGCGGCCGGGGCGCCGACTACTTCCTCAACGACCGGTGGACGGGTGACGCCAACCGGGTGCTCACGTACGGCCGGGTCGACGACCGCGTCTACGTCGGCGACTGGGACGGCAACGGGAGCGACACCCTCGCGGTCCGGCGCGGCGCCACCTACCACTACACCAACAGCCTCACGGGAGGATCCGCCTCCGCCGTCGTCACCTACGGCCGCCCGGGTGACACCGTGCTCATGGGCGACTGGGACGGCGACGGACGCGACACCCCCGCCGTGCGCCGCGGCAGCGCCTACCACGTCAAGAACAGCCTCGGCAGCGGCCCCGCGGACAAGGTCGTCGTCTACGGACGCCCCGGGGACACCGTCCTCGTCGGCGACTGGGACGGGGACGGCCGGGACAGCCTCGGGGTGCGGCGGGGCAACACCTACTTCTTCCGCAACAGCCTCTCGAGCGGCCCCGCGGACCGGACCGTCGCCTACGGGCGCCCCTCCGACGCCGTCTTCATCGGCGACTGGGACGGCGACGGCGCCGACACGCCCGCGGTGCGGCGTGGCAGCACCTACTTCATCGCCAACGACTTCTCGGGCGGGGCAGCCGACCGCGTGCTCACCTACGGACGTCCGGCCGACACCACGCTTGTCGGTGACTGGAACGGCGACGGGACCGACACGCTCGGGGTACGCCGCCCGCCGAAGCCGGCACCCGCTCCCGCGCCGGCGCCCGCGCCCGGGCCGTGGCGTGACCTCGACTGCAAGGACTTCCCGAGCCAGGCGGCGGCGCAGGCCGCGCTCATGTCCACGTGGCCCGCGGACCCGCACGGCCTCGACGGCAACAACGACGGCCGGGCCTGCACGAGCTACCGGTACTGACGCGGCACAGGTGGGGCACCTCCGGGAGGTGCCCCACCTGTGTCTCAGCCCAGGCCGACGAGGAAGGAGACGACCGCCGCGAGGACGACGGTGTTGAACACCCAGCCGACGAGCACGTGGCCGCTGAGGGTGCGCCGCATCCGCGCCGTCGTCGCCTGCACGTCGGCCGGCCCGAAGGCGGCCTGGACGCCGAGGGAGAGGTAGAGGTAGTCGGAGAAGTGACGCTCCTCCGCGGCGGGCGTCCCGTCGTCGGGGAAGCGCAGGCCCCCGCCGACGGCGTCGAGGCGGGCGACGTGGACGGCGTAGGCGACGAGGCTGCCGCCCCAGGCGAGGACGATCATGAGGATGCTCGTCCCGACGAGGAAGCCCGAGCTGCGCATCGAGTCCGAGAGGATGAGCCAGACCGCGACGACGAGGGAGCCGAGCGCGAGGACCACCGGCCACGACGGGCCGTCCCCGCCTACGCCGTCGTCGCGCCACCCGAGCGACCACCGCAGCCACCGCGGCCGCCGCAGGTGGCGACGGCGGGCCTCGCCGAGGGCGGCCGTGAGCGCGGGCCCGGTGAGCCCGACGAAGGCGAGGAGCGTCAGCCCGGGGTAGGTGAGGAGGAGGACGACGTACATGACGAGGACGACGGTGAGCACGCGCTCGTCCTCGGGGACGTCGAGCACGGGCGTGAGCGTGACGAGCAGCGCGGCGACGGCGAGGACGGGGGCCACCAGCCAGGCGCGGGTGAGGTCGTCCGCGAGCAGGCGGGTGCGGCGGGGCAGGTCGAGCGTCCGGTGGGGCACGCGGCGTCCTCTCGGGTGGCGAACGCCGGGCGGCGTCCGCCCGAATCTAGGCCGTTCCCACGTGCCCGCCCAAAGCGGGCCGGTGCCTCAGGTCCGCAGGTGGAGGCGGCAGCGGGCCTCGTAGGCCTCGGTACCGCCGACGTGCTCGGTGGCGGGGACGGTCGCGTCGCCCACCTCGCCGGCGGCGGTGCGCACGTGGAAGGGGGCGTCGCGTCCGCACACGGCGCAGACGGCGGTGAGCCGGGTGACGTCGTCGGCGACGGCCATGAGGGAGGGCAGCGGCTCGAAGGGGCGCCCGTCGAAGGTGACGCACAGCCCGGCGACCACCACTGTGGTGCCGGCCAGGACGAGCGCCTCGACGACGGGCACGAGGCCGTCGCCGAAGAACTGGGCCTCGTCGATGGCGAGGAGGTCGGGCGTGTGCCCGGCGAGGAGCGCCTCGAGCGCGGGAACGTCGCTCGCCGCGCTGGAGGGGATGCTCAGCCCGGCGTGCGAGGCGATCCGCCCGGCGCCGTGCCGCTCGTCCCACGAGTGGTTGACGACCTCGACGGCGAGGCCGGCGAGCTGCGCGCGGCGCACCCGGCGCAGCAGCTCCTCGGACTTCCCGGCGAACATCGGCCCGCACACCACCTGGAGCCGCCCCAGCCTCTCCTCGCGCATGAGGCGAACCCTAGTGACTGCCGTCGTCCGCGTCAGCGGGGAGACTCGCGCGACGCTCGAGGATGTGCGCGCGCTCGACGCCGTCGGGACAGGCCGCGGCGGCGTCGTCGTACGCGGCCGCCGCGAGCGCAACCCGGCCGTCGCGGCGGAGCAGCTCGGCCCGGACGAGCGCGACGCGGTGGTGGCCGGGCAGCCGGTCCGCCGCCGCGCGCAGGACGGCGAGACCGGCCATCGGGCCGGACGCCTCCCCGACGGCGACCGCCCGGTTGAGCCGGACGACCGGCGATCCGGTGAGGGCCTCCAGCCGGGCGTAGGTGCGGGCGATCGCGGCCCAGTCGGTGTCGGCGTGGGTCGCGGCGGTGTCGTGGAAGGCGGCGATCAGGGCCTGGAGGCGCAGCTCCTCCGCGAGCCCGGTGGTCGGGCGGAGGGCGGTGAGCCGCTGGAGGCCCGCGACGATCTCCTCACGCCGCCACCGGCCGCGGTCCTGGTCTGCGAGGCGGACGGGGTGGCCGTCGGCGGTGGCCCGCGCGTCCCGGCGGGCGTGCTGCAGCACGAGCAGGGCCGCGAGCGCCTCGAGCACCGGCTGCCCGGGGAGGAGGTCGGCGGCCAGCTCGGCCAGCCGCACCGCCTCCCCCGCCTCGGCGACGCGGACGACGTCGTCTCCCCCGGCGGGCGCGTACGCGGCGGTGAAGGCCAGGTAGACCGCCCGGGCGACGTCGTCGAGCCGGGCCGGCCACTCGGCCTCGTCCGGCACCGCGAAGGGGATCCCCGCCGTCGCGAGGCGGCGCTTGGCGCGGGTGAGGCGGGCCGCCATGGTCGCCTGGGGGACGAGGAAGAGTCGCGCGATGTCCGCCGTCGGCACGCCGAGGACGAACCGGAGCGCGAGGGCCGGGCGGACCTCCTCGGCGAGCGCCGGGTGGGTGGCCATGAGGAGGAGGGGCAGCCGGTCGTCGACGTCACCGCCCGGCGGGTCGGTGACGTCCGCGGGCGCGACGTCGTCCTCCACGAGCAGGTGCGCCTTGGCGCGGCCGGTGCCCTCGCGGCGCAGCGCGTCGACCACCCGGCGGTGCGCGACGGTGCGCACCCAGCCGACGGGGTTGTCCGGCACGCCCTCGGCGGGCCAGCGGGAGGCCGCCTCCGCGAACGCGTCGGCGAGCGCGTCCTCGACGAGGTCCGGGCGCCCGAAGCGGTGCACGAGCTGCCCGAGGAGACGGCCCCAGTGGGCCCGCCAGACCTCGTCGAGGACGGCGCGCGGCACGGTCAGGACGGCTCGACGACCGGCGAGAGCTGGATGTCGTACGGCGGCAGCTCGGTGAGCAGCTCGACAAGGACGTCGAGGTCCGGCACCTCGATGAGGTAGAAGCCGCCGAGCCCCTCGACGGCCTCGGCGTACGGCCCCTCGGTGAGCGTCACCTTCCCGGCGCGGGTCCTCATCACCGTCGCGGCCGGCCCCTCCGCGAGCGCCTCACCGGCGAGGATCTCGACCCCGTCCCGCGCCCTGCAGGCGTCGTCGAAGGCCACGAACCGCTCCATCGCCGCGGCCTGCTCCTCCGGGCTCAGCGTGCTCCACGGCGGCAGGTCGCCGTCCCCGATCAACAGCACCAGGTACTTCATCGCGCGTTCCTCTCGTCAGGACGGCCGACGTGCCGTCACCATGATGTCGCGCGAGGGGCCCGCGGATCGACAGACCGCGCACCGGGATATGTTCGAGTGCGTGAGCAGCGACATCGACACTGTGGTCCGTTCCCTCCTCGACCTGCGCGCGTGGGTCGCGTTCGACGTCGACGACGCCGGCCGCGTCCTCGCCGGGCACGACGAGCTCGGCAGCGTCCAGCTCGTCGAGATCGCGCCCGACGGGAGCCGCACGCCCCTCACCGCGCTGCCCAGCCGCTGCTCGGGCCGCTACGTGCCGGGCCGCCGCGCCGTCGTCGTCCAGCACGACACGGACGGTGACGAGCTCATGCAGCTCTCCCTCCTCGAGCTCGATCCGCCGCCCGCGCAGCCGGTGACGCTCGACGGGCTCGTGCCGCTCGTCCGCGACCGCCGCTACATGCACGTCCTCCAGGACGTCACCGCCGAGTCCCTCGTCTTCCACACCAACCGCCGCAACGGCGTCGACATGGACGTCGTCGTCCGCGACCTCGCCACCGGGGCAGAGCGGGTGGTGCACGACGGCGGGGGCTACGTGGCCGCGGCCGCCGTCTCCCACGACCACAGCTCCGTCGCCGTGACGTGCCTGAGCCTGCGGCCCGCCTCGACGCTCGTGCGCGTCTCGGGGCCGCGCGCCGTCGGGGACGGCGCCGTCACGGACCCGGACGAGCACGCGCGCCACGCGCAGGTCGCGTGGGCGCCCGGGGACGAGGCGCTGCTCGTCGAGTCCAACCACGGGCGCGAGTTCACCGGCATCGCGCGCGTCTCCCTCGACGGGCGGGAGTGGACCTGGCTCGTCACCGACGAGGCCCACGACCTGCGGCTGTGGGCCTCACCGTCCGGGAGGGCGATGGTCGTCGGGACCGTGCGTGACGGCGTCGTCACCCTCGCCGTGCACGACGGCGACGGCGGCTTCCGCTGCGCCGTCGACCTGCCCGGGGAGGGGGTGCCCGACGTCGTGTGGGCGGCCGACGAGCGGCGGCTCGTCGTCACGCTGTCCACGCCCACGGACCCCTCGGGCCTCCACCTCGTCGACGTGGCGACGGGGGCGTCGACGCCGCTCGCGGCCGTCGAGGTGCCGGCGGAGGCGGGCGGGTCGCTCGTGGCGCCGACGGTGCACCGAGTGCCGACGCCGGACGGCGAGGAGGTGCCGTGCTTCCGCTACTCAGCGCTTGGTGACGGCCCGCTCGCGGGTGCGTCGGTGCTGCTCATCCACGGCGGGCCGGAGTCGGCGTCGATGCGGAGCTTCAGCCCGGTGGTCCAGGCGCTCGTCTCGGCCGGTCTCACCGTGCTGGTCCCGAACGTGCGCGGCTCGACGACGTACGGGAAGCGCTGGTACTCCCTCGACGACGTCCGGCTGCGGCTCGACTCGGTGGCCGACCTCGCCGCGATCCACGACTGGCTGCCGACCCAGGGGCTGGACCCGGCGCGCAGCGCGCTGTGGGGCGGCTCGTACGGCGGGTACATGGTGCTCGCGGGTGTGGCCATGCAGCCGGAGCGGTGGGCGGCCGGCGTGGACATCGTGGGGATGAGCTCGCTCGTCACCTTCCTCGAGAACACCTCGCCCTACCGGGTGGCGTACCGGGAGCGGGAGTACGGGAGCCTCGCGGAGGACCGCGAGTTCCTCGAGGCGGCCTCGCCGATCACCTACCTCGACGACATCGTCGCGCCGCTCTTCGTCATCCACGGCGCCAACGACCCGCGAGTGCCGCTGAGCGAGGCCGAGCAGATCCGCGACGCCCTCGCCGGCCGCGGCGTCGACTGCGAGCTGCGCGTGTACGAGGACGAGGGGCACGGCCTGGCGAAGCGGGAGAACCGCCAGGACGCCTACCCGTCCGCCATCGAGTTCCTGCGGCGGCACCTGGCACGGTGACCTGGGCGGCCTCCGCTCGGCGACTGCTGGTCAGTCGGCCCGTTCGATCGGCATCCAGATCTCGCAGGTCGCGTGGGTGTCCGTGAGCTCGAGGTAGCGCAGGATCGAGGGGCCCGGACGCAGCCGCCACGGGTTGGAGGGGAACCACTCGGTGGCGGTGGCGGCCCAGGTCCGCTGCAGGGCGTTCGGGAACGGTCCGCTCGAGTGGAAGACCGCCCACGTGCCGGCCTCCACCGGCATGGAGTCGAGGTCGTCCGGTACAGCGGTCTCGGCACGCACGGCGACGGCGTGCAGGTAGGTGAGCATCGAGCCCTCGGGGGCGTCGGGCTCGATGTCCGCGGTGACGGCGAGGATGCCGCCGGGCTCGGTGTCGCTCAGCGCCTTGAGGTGGCCGTGCTCCTCGGGGGCGATCGAGGCGATGTGCTCCTGGATGTGCGGATTGACCCCCTGGTGGATGAGCGGCCCCTCGGCCACGTGGCCGGCGAGGGTGAAGGCGGGACGGTCGGTGATGGTGACGTCCATGGTTGTGCTCCCTTCGACGCTCAGGCGGAACCTGAGCACGGGTTGTGTGCTGAGCGGACCACCGTGTCGGCGCACGTCTGCCGGGCCCGTGCCGTGGACGGCGCGGAACGCCCGCCCGAAGGCCTCGACCGAGCCGTAGCCGTAGCGCACGGCCAGCTCGAGCAGGTTCGGCTCACCGCGCACGAGGTCGGCGGCGGCGAGCGTCATCCGCCGTCGGCGGACGTACTCGGAGAGCGGCATCCCCGCGAGCGCCGAGAACATCCGGCGCAGGTGGTACTCGGTGGTGCCGTGCTCGCGCGCGAACCCGGCGGCGTCGATCGTCTCGTCGTGGTTCTGCTCGACGAGGTCGACCAGGGCGTTGAGCGTGCCGATCACGTGGTCCTCCTTTCACACACCAGCGTGCGCGCCGGCACGGGAGTCGGACCCGATGATCCTGGCCCGATGTCATCGGTCAGGCCGCGACGGCGGTCGTCCGCTCACGGCGGGCGGCGATCCGCTCGGTGACCTTCTCCAGCGGCAGAAAGGCGAACCAGCACACCACCGTGGGCAGGAAGTGGATGCCCATGGCGATGAAGGTGGCGAGGTGGAAGGCGAAGAAGCAGCCGATGGCGAGGTAGAGCCAGCGGCCCCGCAGGAAGAGGACCACCGGGGAGAGGATCTCCAGGGTGAGGGAGGCCCACTGGGCCGCTCGCAGGAGCATCGGGTACGCGAGCGTCCACTCCACGAAGTGGGAGCCGCGCCGGACGATCGCCCAGGTGAGCACCGACCCGTTGGCCCAGGTGACGAGGCTCCCGGCGCGGGACCACTTGGCGAAGACGGAGCCGAAGTACGTGAGCACGGTGGCGATCTGGATGCAGCGCATCGCCCACCCGGCGGCCTGCGAGAGGCGGTGGTCGCGGTAGTGGGCGACTCCCGCCGTCGGCAGGACGAGGGTGGCGATCATGAGCGCCATGTGGTCGTGCTGCACGTAGGAGAAGCCCTGGGAGTTGAGCGCCCAGACCCAGAAGGTCAGCGCGACGCCCCAGCCGGTGAGGCGTTGCGCCTTGCCGGCGATCGCCAGCACGCACGAGGCGACAAGCGCGGCGAGCAGCGCGTAGGACACCGCCGTGCTCAGCGGCGGCAGGTGGACCAGCCGGGCCAGCAGCGTGGACTGGTAGAGCTCGGGGACGTAGGAGTGCTCGATGACGTCGTTGAAGTTGAAGAGCACGTCCCACACGACGAAGGCGTAGACCAGCGCCCGGAACGCGGCGACGCGCGCCAGCGGGACGGGGCGGGTGAGCCAGTCGAGGACGGCGCGCACGTCAGCCCTCCTCCGGCGTGATGGTGGCGTCCCAGCGCAGCAGCTCGACGTGCTCGGGCTCGCCCACGACGAGGCCGTTCTCCAGCTGCTGGACCGATCGCATGAGGTAGAGCGTCCGGATCGGCTCCCGGTCCGGCTTGAGAGCGGCGTAGCCGTCGATGAGGGACTGCATGAGCTCGGGGTTGTCGCGGATCCGCTGCAGCTGGCCCTCGACCTCCGCCCGCGCCACCCCGATCGTCTGCTTGTTCATGGCGATGCGCTGCCCGCTCTCGGTGGCGGTGTCGGCGAGGAGGTAGGTCGAGCGGACGGTGCCGTTGAGGTCCCGCGCCGTCGCGAACTGCGAGAGCGTGCCGAGCGGGAAGAGGTCGTTGGTGTCGGCGACCTGCCCGAAGGCGAGGACGCCGAGCGCGGCGACCGTCGCGAGCGCCCGCACCGCCACCCCGGTGGGAGAGAGCCGCTTGACCTCCGTGGACGACGCCGTCGGCTCGTCCAGGGGACGGGCGTCCCTGCTCACCGGTCCCATGTGCGGAAGCGTAGCCGCGCACCCGCGGACCGATGGCGGCTTTGGCGCGCGACGTCCGACGGCGGACCGCCGGACCCGCTCGCCGCGCCGAGCCGTGGGGCGGCGGCTACGGTGACGCGATGGGCTCCGCCACCCGCGTCGTCGACACGCTCATCCGCCTCTACCAGGAGCGCCTGTCGCCCAGGAAGGGCTGGACCTGCGCGCACCTCGTCGCGCACGGAGGGCCGTCCTGCTCAGCGGCGGTCCGTGACGTCGTCGCCCGGCGAGGAGTCGCCCGCAGCGTCGTGCCGACCGTCGCCCGCTTCGTCGCCTGCTACCAGGCGGCGACCCTCCTCGCGGCGTCCGGTGGCGTGCAGGGGGTGTGCTGCTGCGGCGGCATCCCCATCCCCTTCCGCTTCGGTCGCTGACGCCGCCTCAGGCGCCAGCGGCCTTGAGCCCCGCGCGGAGACGCTCGAGGCCGTAGTCGAAAGCCGCGTCGACGTCGCCACCGAGGCGGAAGGCCCCGGCGAGCTCCATCTGGAGGAAGCCCGTCGCCCAGGCGGTGAACGTCCGGGCGGCGGGGAGCGCGTCGTCGTCGCCGACGAGGTCCGCGGCGGCACGGAGCACCGGGGCGGATGAGCGCCGCAGGGCGTCCTTCTCGGCGTACGGGGTGAAGACGAGACGGAAGGCCTCGGGCCGTTCGTGGGCGAAGCCCCGGTAGGCGCGGGCCAGCGCCTCGAGGTCCGGCCCCGCGCACTCGAGCCGCTCGCCCAGATCCTCGACGGCGGCGGCGACGACGGCGGTGAGGAGCGCGTCCCGGTCGTGGAACCGCTTGTAGAGCGACGGCGCCCTGACACCCACCCGCGCGGCGACCGACTGCATGGTCAGGCCGGCCAGGCCCGCGCTCTCGAGGATCTCCTGCGCGGCGGCGACGACTTCCTCGTTCGTCGTGCGGTTGGGCGACGGCATCCGGGCTCCTTGGCTATTGCCATTAGCCATCATGGCTAACTACTGTAGCCATCCTATCCCCCCGCAAGGATCTCGCGGACGCTGTCTTCGTGGGTGATGCGCTCACCACCCGGCACGTCCTCACCGGCCGCACCGGGCTGCAGCCAGCTCCGTTCACCGACACACCCGAGGAAGCCCTCACCTCGCTCGACCGGCTCGCCGGCCTCGACGCCTCGTGGGTGCTGCCCGGTCACGGGGCGCCGTGCCGCGGCACACCGGCCAGTGTCGCAGCGGCGGTCCGCACTGCCTGATCTGCGAACGTCGGCAGCCTGACGCCAGCAGGGCGACGATGCGCGCGGCCATGCGAACCACCGCGCGCCGGCAGCCAGGCCAGGCTTCGATCCGACACCCCTTGGCCCACCGCCGCACGGTCCACAGCAACTCGACAGGCACGTCCCATCAAGTTCATCAACTAAACGCCTCAGACTCACCTGGGCGGTACGATCAGAACCGACAGGAGGCATCAACACAAGGGAGGGAGACGATTTGAAGCACCTGCGAATCGACGAACGCAACGCATCGGCACTGAGTCACCTCTTCTCCGCCCGCATCTTTCGAGATTTTGGGAAGCAAGGCAAATCGGCTCTGTTTTCACGACTAATCCAACAAGCACACATCGCCGAGCTACTTCCCCACACTTATACTGTCGGCAAAGTCTTCGACGTAGCATTCGATCAACTAAGTCGCTCACCATTCCGAGATGATTACGTATACCGATCGGCACTTACCCAGAAGATACTCCTCGGTCGCCACTCCCTAAATACCGCAACGCTCCTGAGCGAGTTCCGCGCAGGCTCCTCGAAGGCCGACGTAGTGGTACTCAACGGCACCTCCACCGCCTATGAGATTAAGTCCGAACGAGACTCGCTAAACCGCCTGACGAGCCAACTCGCGAACTACCGCCAAGTTTTCGCTACAGTATACGTAGTTACAAGCAGGACGCATTTGTCCGAAGTGCTGAATGCGGCGCCCGCGGACGTGGGAGTGATCACTCTCTCGGACCGATTCCGGCTCCAGACCGAACGCGAGGCTTTGACGCGCCCGGAGCGCACCATTCCGACAATGATCCTGGAGACTCTGCGCACCACCGAGGCAAGCGAAGTCCTCACTCGCCTCGGCCACGCAGTGCCAGACGTTCCCAACACCCGCCGGCGCACCGAGCTCTCCCTCCTCTTCGCACAACTAGACGCGACAAGCGCCCATGGCGAGGCGGTGAAGGTGCTGAAGCAGACGCGCTCGCAAGCGTCCCTGGCGAACTTCGTCCGTTCAGTGCCCGGCTCAGTCCGCGCAATATCGCTTGCGATCAACCCCAACGCCAGAAGTCAAACGCACATCCTCGAAGCATTCGACACGCCGCTGGTCGACGCCCTTGGCTGGAGATGAGATCCATGTACTATCCGTACTTCCGCGGCAAGCAGTTCGAGTTGATCGCAATCCGCGAGGCTGCACCCCTGATCGCATCCTCCGGTTTCACCCCGATCATTGAACCGGTCCGGGAGTCGCTCAGTGGGC
Source organism: Georgenia phoenicis (assembly GCF_047302425.1). NCBI lineage: Bacteria > Bacillati > Actinomycetota > Actinomycetes > Allobogoriellales > Allobogoriellaceae > Georgenia > Georgenia phoenicis. The sequence goes on from NZ_CP154855.1 coordinate 3,402,848, forward strand.
TTACGAAGACGCTGGGCGCTCTAACCGAGGCCGGCGCTCAAGCCGTAGTGGTAGTCAATCCGCGCCATGGAGACCATAGGTACGGCGGCCACGCCATACGCGACCTACTTGGCGACCATCGCGGCAATGACGCGATTCGCGCAGGCATCCTCTTGACTAGCGAAACGACCACAGCGCAGGCGATTCAATACCTTACCGACCACAGTTCAGGCGGATCGGCGATAATCCACTCCGGATTTACTGATGCTCGCACACTCTCTCGGACTCTCGGCGACGACGCACCCTTCTGGAACGTGTTTCTAGAAGCACATTCCAACCTGCTGTATCGTCGTCATTTTCAGGGAGCGCCGCGAGTACTAGTCGGCGACGGCTTCGTGCAAATGAAGAACGCCGATTACCAGTTCATCGACACTTTCTCGGACCTCCACATCACATACCCAGACCGGGGCATGGACGGATACGGGGACTTCTTGACCGTGGGCGACAACTACAGCGAAGGCGGCGGGCCCGCCTACGCGGTCGCCATCCACTTGACATTCGTCGATCCAGGCCAGGATGACGCCATGCTCATTTACCACTTCAAGTCCGACACAAACGACACTCCAACAGACCCTGCCGGAAAGTTCGCTCAAGCAGTGGGGAAACTGATCGCGACGCTCGACTCTGGGCGATCACACCTATTCGAAACTAGTGCCATTAGTGAGTTTCGAGACCTGCACCACCGGGGACACTTCCCAGGATTGGGATACATAAAGAAGCTCTCGATCAAGCATCACCTCGAGACACTCTCGATTTACCACGGTCAATAACGATGGCCAAGAAGTACTGCTGTGCCGACTGTTTCGGCGATCCGGGCCTGACCCGTAGCATTATCCCCAAGGTAGTTTCTGACGACACAGGGTCCCCCCATATCGGCACCTGCGGGTACTGCGGCACGACCAACACCACAACCATTGACCCTTCGGCATTGAATCAATGGTTCGAGATGGTGCTTGACTGCTACGTCCCTGATGAGAGTGGCTGGTCGCTGCCGTCGCTCCTCGCACAAGACTGGCGCCTCTTCGACCATCCCACGATGGACGAAGCTCATGCAAAGGAACTCCTAGCGGACATTCTCGATGACGGGGAGATCGTAAGGCGGGCCTTCTCGCCCGTAGATTTACCGCTCCACGAGACCCCTCAGCGCTGGGAGCACCTACGAGACGAGATGATGCATCGTAACCGCTGGTTTCTTGACGAGCCCATCGATTTAGACCGGCTTGGCGAGTTGCTCGACCAACTATTGGCGCCTGCCGACGAGTTCGCAAGCATCGCAGAAACGTGGTATCGAGCTCGCCTCTTGCCTAACGACGAGCCGATCCCCCTCGAGAATATGGGCGCTCCGCCCGCTCGCCTAGCGGGCCACGGGCGGGCGAATCCCGCAGGAATTCGGTACCTCTACCTCGGGTCGACGCCTGGGACCGCGGTTGCAGAAGTGCGGCCTCACACCGGCGAGATGGCTTGCGTCGCCACGTACGACGTCCCTCCTATTCGTGCGCTCGACCTTCGCTCGCCCCGGAAGAGCGCATCACCCTTCCTCCTTGAGAACCGGGAGCAGATGGCCTCACTTCAGGCTGGGCTACCGCTGTTAGAGCGGCTCGGAGAAGAGCTCACTAAGCCTGTACAGCCGCGCAGCGCTGCTTTCGAGTACATTCCGAGCCAGTACCTGTGCGAGTTCATTAAGAAGCAAGGATACCAAGGGGTCATATACCGTAGTTCCGTTAGTAGTGGAGTGAATCTGGCCCTTTTCGATCCGGACCTTGCTTCGGGGCTAGGAGTGTCGGTGACTCGCGTGGGTCGGGTCTCGGTAGAAATCTCCGCAATGGCCTGACGCCTGTCGACGGCGTTCCCGTAACATCCGCGAGCCGCCTGCGGCAGCGAAGTTCCACCGATTCGCCAAGGGCTGGGCACGGGGGACATGGCACAGAGTCCCTCGATCAGCCCGTTCATATTCACGATGAATCACACCCGAGACTCCCGGATCACCATCTGAGCCGGCAACAGCTCCAGGGCGACGATCCTGACTTCGAGAGCAACCTCCCGACATCACCGCCGTGTACGGCGTGCTGGCTGCTTTGGTGCACGAGAGCTCGGTCTGCGCATGAGGCATGCGGCACGGCGGTCGGGCCGAGCCCAAGGAGCCCGCCTACAGCTCGGTGACCTGGCCGGCTTCGACGTGCCACCGCCGGTCGGTCCGCACCGTGGCGAGCATGCGCCGGTCGTGGGTCACCAGCAGCAGGGTGCCGTCGTAGGACTCGAGCGCCTGCTCGAGCTGCTCGATGGCCGGCAGGTCGAGGTGGTTCGTCGGCTCGTCGAGGACGAGCAGGTTGACGCCGCGGGCCTGCAACAGCGCCAGTCCGGCGCGGGTGCGCTCCCCCGCTGACAGCTCGTCGACGGGACGGTTGACGTGGTCGGCCTTGAGCCCGAACTTCGCCAGCAGCGTCCGCACCTCTCCGGACGTCAGGTGCGGGACGCGCTCCTCGAAGGCGGTGACGAGGAGCTGGCTCCCTGCCAGCTGGCCGCGTGCCTGGTCGATCTCACCGACGTGCACGCTGGCCCCCAGGCTCGCCGTTCCCTCGTCGGGCAGCTGCCGGCCGAGCAGCGCACGCAGCAGGGTCGACTTCCCCGCCCCGTTCGGTCCGGTGATGCCGATCCGCTCCCCGGCGTTCACCTGCAGCGACACCGGGCCGAGCGTGAAGGAGCCCTGCCGGAACACCGCGGAGCTCAGCGTGGAGACCACCGAACCGGAACGCGGCGCCGACCCGATGGTGAACTGGAGCTGCCACTCCTTGCGCGGCTCCTCGACCTCCTCGAGCCGGGCGATGCGGCTCTCCATCTGGCGGACCTTCTGCGCCTGCTTCTCGCTCGACTCGCTCGCCGCCCGGCGCCGGATCTTGTCGTTGTCCGGCGCCTTCCGGATCGCGTTGCGCACGCCCTGGCTCGACCACTCCCGCTGCGTCCTGGCCCGCGCGACGAGGTCGGCCTTCTTCTCGGCGAACTCCTCGTACTGCTCCCGCTGGTGACGGCGGACGGTCTCCCGCTCCTCCAGGTACGCGTCGTAGCCGCCGCCGAACACCCGGTTCGCGCCCTGGGCCAGGTCGAGCTCCAGCACGCGCGTCACGCAGCGCGCGAGGAACTCGCGGTCGTGACTGATGACGACGACGCCACCGCGGAGCCGACGGACGACGGACTCGAGCCGCTCGAGACCGTCGAGGTCGAGGTCGTTCGTCGGCTCGTCGAGGAGCACGATGTCGAAACGGGACAGGAGCAGCGCCGCCAGCCCGACACGTGCGGCCTGCCCTCCGGACAGCGAGGTCATCAGCGCGTCCTCGGGTCGCGCTCCGCCGAGGTCCAGGCCGAGGTCGGCGAGCACGGCGGGGAGACGCTCGTCGAGGTCGGCGGCGCCGCTGGCCATCCAACGGTCCAGCGCCGCGGAGTACGCGTCGGCCGGGTCGACGCCGTCGGCGGCCAGCGACGGATCACCGAGGGCTGCCGCCGCGGCATCCAGGTCCCGGCTCGCCTCGGAGCACCCCGTCCGGCGGGCGATGTACTCGGCCACGGTCTCACCGGGGATGCGCTCGTGCTCCTGCGGCAGCCAGCCGACGAAAGCGTCCGCCGGGGACAGCGTGACGGTGCCCGCCTGCGGGTGGTCCCTGCCTGCGAGCAGCTTGAGCAGCGTGGACTTACCGGCGCCGTTGGCCCCGACCACCCCGAGGACGTCGCCGGGCGCGACGGTGAGGTCGAGCGAGTCGAAGAGGGTGCGATGGCCGTACCCGCCGGCCAGGCCGTGGGTCACGAGGGTCGCGGTCATCGGCCAATCCTCGCACCGGGGAGGCGCGTGCCCTTGCTCAGGCGCCGTGAAGCTCCTCGGCGAGCATGACAATGATCCCGCTCGGCCCGCGGACGTAGGTGAGCCGGTAGGCGTCCTCGTACGTGGCCACGCCCCGCAGCGGGTGGCAGCCGTGTCGTGCCGCGACCGCGAGCGCCTCATCGAGGTTCTCGACCGCGAAGGCGACCCGGTGCATGCCGATCTCGTTCGGGCGGGTCGGCTCGGTCTCGATGGCGTCCGGGTGGAGGTACTCGAACAGCTCGAGGCGCCCGTGGCCGTCGGGCGTCTGGAGCATCGCGATCCGCGCGTGGTTGCCGTCGAGCCCAACCGCCGTGTCGGCCCACTCCCCGCTCACCGTGTCGCGGCCGAGGACCGTGAGGCCGAGGTCGGTGAAGAAGGCGACCGCGGCCTCGATGTCGCGGACGGCGATGCCGACGTTCTCGAGCCTGATGGCCATGTCACGACGGTAGCGGCGGGCTCGAGGTCCCGCCAGGAACATCGTGAGGGGTTCGGATCCTGCTGGGACCCGAACCCCGCACGATCCCGAACCTGCTCACACGTTGAAGCGGAACTCCACGACGTCGCCGTCCTGCATGACGTACTCCTTGCCCTCGATGCGCACCTGGCCCTTGGCCTTGGCCTCCGCCATGGAGCCGGCGGCGACGAGGTCGTCGAAGGAGACGATCTCGGCCTTGATGAAGCCGCGCTGGAAGTCGGTGTGGATGACGCCGGCGGCCTCCGGGGCGGTCGCGCCCTTGGGGATGGTCCAGGCGCGGGCCTCCTTGGGCCCGGCGGTGAGGTAGGTCTGCAGGCCGAGGGTCTCGAAGCCGACCCGCGCCAGCTTGTCGAGGCCGGCCTCCTCCTGCCCGGCGTCGGCCAGCATCTCGGCGGCCTCCTCGGGCTCGAGCTCGACGAGCTCGGACTCGAACTTGGCGTCGAGGAAGATCGCGTCGGCCGGGGCCACCAGGCCGCGCAGCTCGGCCTGCATCGCCTCGTCGGCCAGGCCCTCGTCGTCGGTGTTGAACACGTAGATGAAGGGCTTGGCGGAGAGCAGCTGGAAGGAGGCGACGTGCTCCATGTCGAGCCCCGCCTTCTCCGCGCCGGAGGAGACCGCGGTGCCCTCCTCCAGCAGCGCGAGTACTGCCTTCGCGGTGTCGAGGACGGCGGCGTCGGTCTTCCTCCCGCGGACCTCCTTCTCGAGGCGCGGGATCGCCTTCTCCATCGTCTGGAGGTCGGCGAGGACGAGCTCGGTGACGATCGTCTCGATGTCCTCGGCCGGGGACACCTTGCCCTCGACGTGGACGACGTCGGGGTCGCTGAAGGCGCGCGTCACGAGGCAGATCGCGTCGGCCTCGCGGATGTTGGCGAGGAACTGGTTGCCCAGCCCCTCCCCCTCGGAGGCGCCGCGGACGATGCCGGCGATGTCGACGAAGGAGACCGTCGCGGGGAGGATCTTCTGCGAGCCGAAGACCTCCGCCAGCTTGTCCAGCCGCGGGTCGGGCAGCGGGACGACGCCGACGTTGGGCTCGATCGTCGCGAACGGGTAGTTCGCGGCGAGCACCGTCGCGCGGGTCAGGGCGTTGAAGAGGGTCGACTTGCCGACGTTGGGCAGTCCGGCGATTCCGATGGTGAGGGCCACGGGCACCGAGTCTACGTGCCGGGCGAGGGCGCGGACCGGTGGCCTGCCCCACCCCGCGGCGCGGGTCAGCCGCCGGCGACCTCCACGGCCGCCTCCCGGCGCGGGTCGGCGGCACCGGTGAGCGTCCCGGTCCCCGGATCCACCGCGAGCGCGTTGACGGATCCGAAGGCGCACGCGGAATGCGACGCCCCGGGCAGCGGCAGCGGGGCGAGCTCCTCGTGCTCCCCGACGGCGCCGCGCACCGGCTCCCAACTCACGATCTCGTAGCCGGCGAAGGACGCAGGTCGATCCCCGGCACCGTGGCCAGCGAGTCCGCGAGCGCCCTCGTGTAAAAGGCCTGGACGCCGTCGGCGGCGAGGTGCGCATCGTCGTGGCCAGCTCCTCCTGGACGAGCAGCTCCCCCTCGCCGCCGCCGCCATCGACCCCGCAGACCTCAAGGCCGAGATCTCGGAAACCCTCGACGGGCAGGACGGCGACTGGCCGGCCAACATCCGCCTGCTCCTGGACGAGGAGCATGTCTCCTCCCGCCTTGTCACCCCTGCTCGCCTCGGCAATCTCCGCCGTCGAGCGGATGCGCGCCAAGAAGCGCGAGAAGGTGTCCACGCACCCTCGTGAAGATGCAGACCGACACCGGTGAGGTCGTCTCCTGGTGGGCCACCAACCCGCCGAAGCTCGACTAGAGAGACGACGTCGTCATCGACCGGGCGACGGGGAAGGATTCCAAGGAGTACAACGGCCAGGACCAGACCGCCATCACCCGAGCCAAGTTGACGGCGACATAGCGCCCGACCCAACCGTGCACGTCACAGCGCCCCCTCACCAGCACGGGTGAGGGGGCGCTGTGGGCTCAGGACCCGAAAGCCGAAGCCCGTCGACCCCCTAGGAGCGGGAGCGCCTTCTTCGCGACACCACCAAGAGGTGACCTGCACCCAGTGCGACCGCCGCGACGACTGACACCAGCAGCATTTGCCACACCGGCCAGCTAAGCGCGAGACCGACGACCAGGATGACGATGACTGCGACCCACCACAGGTCAGCGGGAGTACGACTCCCCCTTGGTGCCATCAGCGAGAACGAGCTCCGTTCACCCACAGTTCTGTGCTCCCACCTTGGTGAATGCTGTGCGGGGGCCGACGATCCGAGCCTGGTAGCAGGCCTGCACGTCGCTCCCGTCCCTCCAGACCTTCAGGATTTCACGGTAGATGGCGGCCAGGGTCGGCGCACCCACAGCCGTGCATAGCAGCTTCGTCAGGCTCGCCAGTCCCGCCGGGACCTTGTTCAGAGCGCACGTCGCGACGGCGGCCGCCCCACCCGCGGCCACGATGGCCGTGGATACCGCGTTCATCTCCCAGCCCCACATGTTCAGATACACACCGACGCCGAAGGTGAGGCGAGGGTCCGCGACGACGGGGTAGGTGACGTCACCTTCGATGTGCTGGACGAGGCGCTGCCCGTCGAGCTCGTAGGAGGTCTCCACCAGTCGACCTTCGGCATCCACCGCCCACGGCGCCTCGATCTCTCCGAGCGAGAGGCGGCTGCCGCCCTCCTCGACGACGAACTCGAAGGCGTCGCCAGACGGCACCAGCTCCACCCCTTCTGGGACAGTCAGGTCGTAGGTGGTCTGGGTGGCGCCGTCCTCGAGGACCGCCATGACCTGCAGCCCGTCCTCATGCTGGACGACTGCGGCGTCAACCCCTGGCTCGGCGGTGACGGCGAAGGTTCCATCCTCGGTCTCGGCTCGAACAGTGGAGCCGGCCTGGCCGACAACCTCGATGTTCTCCTTGGCGGTCTGCTGACCGACAACGGCCATGGCCTCGTGTACGACATCTGAGGTGCGCCCCTCGGGCTCGCCGGGCGCCGCTGAAACACCGCCTGCGACCATCGCCAATGACACGACAGCTGCGAGCCCGTTCATTGTTCCCCTTGCAAGTCGCGGGAGCCCCCGTTGGCCTCCCCGTGATTTCAACGTATCCACGGGGCCGTTGCTCGATCGACCACCAAAGGCAGGAGTTCTCGACGCGAACGAGCACCAACCGCGGAAGTTTGGGCGGCACTTCCGCCGGACCGCCGCCCCGAACATCAGGCCGGGCCGCACACGACCTTGGCATGAGTAACCTCAACCGTCACCGCGCCGGCTCACCTGTCGGCGGCCGCTTCGCTCCCGGGTCACGCACCGCTGCCGATGACTGCGTCTAGCTCGTCGACATCGACGAGGAGGCGAACCAGCGCAGGCCGGCCGGTGGTAGCGCGGGGGGCCGTCCTCGAAGCCTGCGCTCCTCGGTGCTGCTGAGCGGTGTACGGCACACGTCCGCTCGAACCCGCGGGGGTCGCGTGGTCCCGCTTCCGGCAGGCGACATAATCGGCGGCACCTCAGCTACGGGCATGGCTTCCTGCTCAGCTTGAGTAACGTCGGAGATCGGGGCTCGCCCCCTCTCGCCCGGCGTCTGGTGTGGGGTCGCTAGCGCCCCCACCCTCATCCTGGGAGCCGTCACTGTGGGTCTCGTCAACCCGGCATCCGACCTCACGTCCGTGCAAGAGACGCGCTCCTCCTTCTGCCTGTCGACATCGGCAACCGTCTGGCGGGTGTTGGCGCCGGACCGCGCCGACCGCCTTGCGCTCCGGATGCGATCGCGCTGCGGTGGTTCGATGCGTACTTGGCGGCGAGGGCGGGGACACCATCGACGGCGCCGAGGGCGGCGTACCAAGGTCCTGCCCGCGGCCTTGACTGGGTGGCGCATGGCGTACTTGGCGCCGCAGACCGCCGCAGTAGCGGCGGAATGGATCCCGGCGCCAGCCCGAGGTCCTTCGTCTTGTTCCAGGCGCCTGAGCGGCCCCCGGGGCACCCGCGCCTTGCGGCCCAACGGGCGCGGGGTCGGGGATGAGGACGAGTCGGCGTCCCGTGCGGGCGCCCGCCCGCTGTGCCACGGTGAGAGCGACCACCCGCTCCCAGGAGGACCGATGCCCGACCTCAACGCCCTCGTCACCTCCCATCTCCAGGCCGCCCTCGCCGACGAGCACGGCCGCAGCGCCGAGCTCGTCATTCGCGACGGCGTGCTGCGCCAGTCGATCCTCGCGCTGCGGGAGGGAACCGAGCTGGCCGAGCACAACGCCCCGCACGCCGCGAGCCTCCAGGTGCTCGTGGGCCGGGTCCGGGTGACCGGTGAAGACGAGCCGGTCCTCACCGCCGGCGAGCTGCACGTCCTCACCCACCAGCGCCACGCCGTCGTCGCCCTCGAGGACTCCGTCTTCCTCCTCACCACCGTGACCAGCCAGCCCGGGGAGCCCCCGCAGAACGAGTGAGCGGGCCTGCGATGATGGCGCGGTGCAGCCCGCCATCGTCTTCCGTGCCAGCGCCAGCCGCGGCTACGCCGTCGCCACGTGGGTGGTCGCCGTCGCCGTCCTCGCCGCCTTCGCCGTCAACGGCGGCGCCGAGGAGGTGCTCCGCTACGGGGCGCTGCCACTCCTGCTCGCCGTCCTCGGCTGGACCGCCTTCTGGCGCCCGCTCGTGCGGGTCGAGCGCGACGGCGTGCGCGTGGTCAACGTCATCAGCACCACCTGGCTGCCCTGGGCCGCCGTCACCGGCACCCGCACCCGCTGGGGCCTGGAGATCACCACGCACGGCCGCCCGGTGGGCGCCTGGGCGCTGCCCTCGCGCAGCGCGATCAGCCGCTGGACCAGCGGGCGTGGCGAGGCGCCCGCGGCCCCGCCGCCGCTGCGCACGATCGACGCCGACGTGCCCGGTGGCGGCGACCCGCACGTCGCCGCCCGGGTGATCGAGGAGCACCTCACCCGGGGCTCGGCGCAGCCCGAGCGGCAGCTGGACATCGTCCCGGCCGGAGTCCTCCTCGCCACCGCCGGTCTCGCGCTCGCCTCCCTCCTGCTCTGACCTCCCCGGCGATGTCGGTGGTCGCTGCCACCCTGGGGGCATGGACACGACGACGGCGATCCTCCTGGCCGTAGCCACCCTCACCATCGGTCTCGTGCTGGGCCTGCTCCTGGGCCGGGTGCGCGCCGAGGCGGCCACCTCCCGCGCACGGCAGCAGGCCGCCGCCGCGCACGCGCGTGCCGAGGCGCTGGCCGAGGAGTGCACCGACCTGCGGGACCGCGCGGCCCGCGACCACGACGTCCTGCGCGCCCTGGCGCCGGTGCGCGCCACCCTCGCACAGGTCGGGGAGCACGTCGCCGAGCTCGAGCGGGAGCGCACCGAGCAGTACACCGTGCTGGCCGAGCGGCTGCACGCCGCCCAGCGCAGCGACGCCGAGCTGCGCGCCACCACCGCCAGCCTCGCCGGCGCGCTGCGTTCGGGAACGGCCCGCGGCCAGTGGGGCGAGGTGCAGCTGCGTCGCGTCCTCGAGGCCTCCGGGATGCTGCGGCACGTCGACTTCCTCGAGCAGGCCACCGTCGCCTCGCTGCCCGGGGCACGGGCGGGCGCGGGGGCGGCTCGGCCCGACGTCGTCGTGCGGCTGCCCGAGGAGAAGTACCTCGTCATCGACGCCAAGGTGCCCTTCGACGCCTACCTCGAGGCCAGCGCCATCACCGCGGTCGACGACCCCGAGGCCGCCGACCGTCGCGAGCGTCTCCTCGCCGCCCACGCCCGGGCGCTGCGCGGCCACGTCGACGCCCTCGCCTCACGGCGCTACCACGAGCAGCTCGCCGGCAGCCCCGAGCTCGTCGTCATGTTCGTCCCCTCCGAGGGGCTGCTCGCCGCCGCCCTCGAGGCCGACCCCGCCCTCCTCGAGCACGCCCTTCGCCAGGGCGTCGCTCCCACGTCTCCCGCCTCGCTCCTCGCTCTCCTGCGCACGACGGCGACGATCTGGACCTCCTCGACCGTCACCGAGGACGCCAAGCGGCTCCTCGAGCTCGGGCGCACGCTCTACGAGCGGCTGGGCACGGTGGCCGGGCACACCGCCCAGCTCGGCCGCACCCTGGAGAGCGCCGTGCAGCACTACAACAGGCTCGTCGGCTCGGTGGAGTCCCGCCTGCTCGTCACCGCCCGCGGCTTCGACGGCCTCGACCACGGGGACCTGGAGGTGCGCGAGGTGGATCCCGAGCGCGCCCAGGTGCGCCGCTTCACCGCGAACGAGCTCACCGACCCGCTGGCCGGTGAGCTCCCCGAGCAGCTCCCGCTGGGCCGCTGAGCCCGGGCGCCGGCGTGCCGCTGGCTCCCGGTACGGCAACGGCTCCGCGCCGCTGATCCAATCAGCAGCGCGGAGCCGTTTCCCGAGCGGGGAGTGGGCCTGCGCTCAGGCGCGCCGGCCGCCGCCGAGGTCGAGGTGGGCGCCGGGGATCGCGCCGAGCAGCTCGCGGGTGTAGGCCTGCGAGGGGGACTCGAAGACCTCGTCGGTTGTCGCCATCTCCACGATCTTGCCCTTCTCCATCACCGCGACCGTGTCGGCGATCTGGCGGACCACCGCGAGGTCGTGGGTGATGAAGAGGTAGGTCAGCCCGAGCTCGCGCTGCAGGTCGGCCAGCAGGGTGAGGATCTGGTCCTGGACGAGCACGTCGAGGGCGGAGACCGCCTCGTCGCACACGACGAGCGAGGGCTCCAGGGCGAGCGCCCTCGCGATCGCGATGCGCTGGCGCTGCCCGCCGGACAGCTCACCGGGGTAGCGGCGCATCGTCGACTTCGGCAGCGCGACGAGGTCGAGCATCTCGGCCACCCGCGCCGCGCGCTCCTTGGCGTTGCCCACCCCGTGCAGACGCAGCGGCTCCTCGATCGTGCGGAAGATCGAGTACATCGGGTCCAGCGACCCGTAGGGGTTCTGGAAGATGGGCTGGACCTTGCGGCGGAAGTCGAAGAGCTCCCGCTTCGACAGGGAGGACAGGTCCGTCCCCTCGAAGGTCACCCGCCCCGAGGTGGGCTCGAGGAGGTTGAGCATGATGTTGGCGACCGTCGACTTGCCCGAGCCCGACTCCCCCACGAGCGCCATGGTGGCGCCGCGCGGGACGGTGAACGAGACGTCGTCGACCGCCCGGAAGGTGCTCCCACCACCGGGCAGCGAGCCACGCAGCGAGAACTCCTTGACGAGGTTCTCGGCCACGAGGATGTCCGGGCGCTTGCTCACGTCACCGTGGCTCAGCTGCTCCCCGCTGTCCTCGCCGCGCTCGTGCGCACTCTGGATGCGGCGCGAGGTCAGCGAGGGCGCTGAGTCGACGAGCCGGCGCGTGTAGGGATGCTGTGGGTCGGTGAGGATCTGCTCGGCCGGCCCGGACTCCACGACGAGCCCGCGCCGCATGACGACGAGGTGCTCGGCGCGCTCGGCCGCCAGGCCGAGGTCGTGGGTGATGAAGAGGACCGCGACGTTCCGCTCGCGCGTGAGCTTGTCGAGGTGGTCGAGGATGCGGCGCTGGACGGTGACGTCCAGGGCGGAGGTCAGCTCGTCGGCGATGAGCAGCCGCGGGTTGCCGGCCAGGCCCACGCCGATGAGCGCGCGCTGGCGCATGCCGCCGGAGAACTCGTGGGGGTACTGGCGCGAGCGGCGCTCGGCGTCGTCGAGGCCCGCCTCGGCGAGCACCTCGTTGGCGCGCACCTTCGCGGCGCGGCCCTTGGCGACACCGTTCGCGGCGAGCGCCTCGCGCACCTGGAAGCCGATCTTCCACACCGGGTTGAGGTTCGTCATCGGGTCCTGCGGGACCAGACCGATCTCCCGGCCGCGCAGCCGCTCCATCTCCTTGCGGCTGAGCCGGGTGATGTCCCGGCCCCCGAAGGTGATGGTGCCGCCGGTGACCTTGCCCGTGCCCGGGAGGAGGTCGATGACCGCGTTGGCGAGCGTCGACTTGCCCGAGCCGGACTCGCCGACGATCGCGACGCTCTGCCCGGGGTACACGGTGAGGTTGGCGCCGCGCACCGCCGGGACGGTGCCCGTGGTCGAGCGGAAGCTCACCTCGAGGTCGCGGACCTCCAGGAGCGGCTCGTCGGGACGGAGGTTCTCGCTCACCGGTCACGCACCCTGGGGTCGAGGGCGTCGCGCACGGCGTCGCCCATCATGATGAAGCCGAGCACCGTCAGTGCCAGTGCGCCGGACGGGTAGAACAGCACCCCCGGCCGGGTCCGCAGCGAGGCCTGGGCCTGGGAGATGTCCCCACCCCACGACACGATCGAGGGCGGCAGTCCGACGCCGAGGAAGCTCAGCGTCGCCTCGGCGACGATGAAGGTCCCCAGCGCCACCGTCACGTAGACGATGATCGGCGCGGCCGCGTTGGGCAGGATGTGGCGCAGCAGGACGGTGAACCGGCCCGCGCCCAGCGCCCGGGACGCCGTCACGTAGTCGTTGTTCTTCACGTTCATCACCGCGCCGCGCGCGATGCGGGCCACCGGCGGCCAGCCGAAGACGGCGAGCACCAGGGCGACCGTCCAGATCGTGCGGCTCGCGGTGACCTGCATGAAGACGATCGCGGCGAGGACGAGCGGGATGGCGAAGAAGATGTCGGTGAGCCGGGAGAGCAGTGTGTCGAACCAGCCGCCGAGGAAGCCGGCCAGCGCGCCGATCGCGGTACCGAGGACGAAGACGATCGCCGTCGTCACCACACCCACGGTCACCGAGGAGCGGGCGCCGTAGATGACGCGGGAGTACAGGTCGCAGCCCTGCCGGTCGAAACCGAAGGGGTGCCCGGCGCCCGGGCCCTCGAGGGAGCGGGCGAGCTCGCAGAACCGCGGGTCCTGGGAGGTGAACAGGGACGGGAACAGCGCCACCGTGCACACGAGCAGGATGATCGCGGCGGACACCCAGAACAGCGGGCGACGGCGCAGCTTGGACCACGCCTCGCCCCACATGGTCGAGGGTGCGCCGCTGTCGGCGACGGCGTCGACCGCACCGAGGCCGGCCTCGTCGAGCTCGGCGAAGAAGTGCTCCTGGCCGCGCCGGGCCGCGCGCGGCGCCGGCCCGGCGCTCTGAGGCAGCTCAGGCATATCGGATCCTCGGGTCGAGGGCGGCGTACAGGAGGTCGACGAGCAGGTTCGCCAGGATGTAGACGACGACGAGCACGGTCGTCAGGGAGACGACGGTGACGTTCTCACCCTGGATGATCGCCCGGAACAGCGTGCCGCCGACCCCGTTGATGTTGAAGATGCCCTCGGTGACGATGGCGCCGCCCATGAGCGTGCCGAGGTCGGCACCGAGGAAGGTGACGACGGGGATGAGGGAGTTGCGCAGGACGTGCACCGAGATGACCCGGTTGCGCGTCAGCCCCTTGGCCCGGGCCGTGCGGACGTAGTCGGCGGTGAGGTTCTCCGCGACCGAGGTCCGCGTCAGGCGCAGCACGTAGGCCAGGGACACCGCCCCGAGCACCGCCGCGGGCATGAGCAACGAGCGGAACCCTGGGTCGTTGCCCGCCGTCACCGGTAGCCAGCCGAGCTGGACGCCGACGACGAACTGGAGCACGAAGCCGATGACGAAGGTCGGCACCGCGATGACCAGCAGGCTGAGGACGAGCACCGTGGAGTCGAAGACGCCCCCGCGGCGCAGGCCCGCGACCAGACCGAGGACCACGCCGAAGATCGCCTCGAAGGCGAGGGCCATGATCGCCAGCCGGAAGGTCACCGGCAGCGCGTCCTGGATGACGTCGAGCACCTCACGTCCGGAGAAGGTCACCCCGAGGTCGAGCGTGAGGATGCCCCGGAGGAAGAGCAGGTACTGGACGAGGAAGGGCTCGTCGAGGTTGTACTGCTCTCGGATCTGCTGCTGGACCGCTTCGGGCAGGCCGCGCTCTCCTCCGAGCGCCGCCACCGGGTCCCCGGGCAACGCAAACACCATCGCGTAGATGAGTAGCGTCGCACCGAGGAACACGGGGACGAGCTGGAGGAGGCGCCGCCCGATGTACCTGACCATGCCGTTGTCGCTTCCGGGCTAATCAGCCCTTGGTGACCTGCGGGAGCTCGACCTGGCGGTTCCAGGAGAACTCGACGTTGTCGACGGACTCGCCGTAGCCACCCACGGCGTTCTCCACCCACAGCGGGATGCCGGGCAGGTCCCGGAAGAGGATCGCCTGAGCCTCGGTGACGAGCTCGTTGGCCTGCTCGACGGACTCCGCAGCGTTGATCTGCCGCATGAGGTCGTCGAACTCGGGGTTGGCGTAGAACGCGTCGTTCGACCCGGCACCGGTGGAGAAGATCGGCGCGAGGAAGTTGACGAGCGAGGGGTAGTCCGCCTGCCAGCCGGCGCGGAACAGACCGGAGATCTGCTGGTTGTCGCGCGCGTCGAGGAACTCGGAGAACTGCGGGTAGGCCTCGAACTCGGCCTCGATGCCCAGCGTGTTGCGGATCGAGTTGGTCACCGCGTCGATCCACGCCTGGTGGTCGCCGTCGGCGTTGGAGCTGATGGTGAGGGTGCCCTCCCAGGGCTCGATGGCCTCGGCCTCGGCCCACAGCTCGGCGGCGCGCTCGGGGTCGTACTGGGCGACGTCGTTGCCGGGGATGTCGGCGGTGTAGCCCTCGATGGAGGGTGCGGTGAAGTCGACCGACGGCGTCACGGCACCGGCGAAGATCGTCTCGGCGATCTGCTCGCGGTCGATGGCCAGCGAGATGGCCTGGCGGCGCAGGAGGCCCGCCTCGCCCTGGAACTCGGGCAGGTAGGACGGCACGGACAGCGACTGGTTGAGGGCCGCGGGCTGGTTGACGGCGCGGTCACCCAGCTCCTCCTCGAAGGTCGACAGCGCGGAGGACGGCATCTCGTCCATGATGTCGAGGTTGCCGCTGATGAGGTCGTTGTACGCGGTGTCGAGGTTGTCGTAGAAGACGACGCGCACGCCGCCGTTCTGCGCGGGGGTGCCGCCGGCGTAGGACTCGTTGGGGACGAGCTCGATCTGGACGTTGTGCTCCCAGGCGCCCTCCTCGGCCAGCTTGTAGGGGCCGTTGCCGATCGGGTTCTCGCCGAAGGCCTCCGTGTCCTCGAAGGCCGACTCGGGCAGCGGGTAGAAGGCCGAGTAGCCGAGGCGCTGCGGGAAGTCGAACTCCGGCTGCGACAGGCGCACGGTGAAGGTGTGCTCGTCGACGACCTCGAGGCCGGTGAGCTCGGAGTCCTCCTCCTGGGAGAAGCCCTCGATGCTCTCGAAGAAGTAGCTGCTGTTCTGCGCGTTGCTGAGCAGGGCGCCGTAGTTCCAGGCGTCGACGAAGCTGTCGGCGGTGACCGGGGTGCCGTCGGAGAAGGTCCAGCCGTCCGCGATGGTGATCGTGAAGTTCTGGTTGTCCTCGGTCTCGATCGACTCCGCGACCTCGTTGACGACGGTGCCGTCGGTCTCGTAGCGGACCAGGCCGGCGAACAGCAGGTCGACGATGTCGCCGCCGCCCACCTCGTTGGTGGCGGTGGGGATCAGCGGGTTCTGCGGCTCGGTGCCGTTGATCGAGACGACACCGCCACCGGCGGAGGTCTCCGAGGAGGTGGCGTCGCCGTCACCCTCGCCGTCGCCGCCGGAGCAGGCGGCGAGGAGGAGCGAGGCGGCGAGAACGGCCGCGGCGGAGCGGTAGGGGCGGATCCTGGTCATGACGGTCCCCGAATCGTGGTCAGTAGGCCCGTGACTGTAGTCACGCGTGCGTTGCACGATATGACGCGGCGGGCCGGGATGGGAAATGCTGCGCCCTCAGGAGGGCCGGCGCGGGGCGAGGAGCTGCTCGCGCACCACGCGCCGCAGCACCTTGCCCAGCTGGGAGCGGGGCAGGTCCTCGAGGACGGTGACGGCGCGCGGCATCGCGTAGGCGGAGATGCGGTCCTCGGCCCAGCGGCGCACGGCGGCGAGGTCGACGCTGGCTCCCGGCTCGAGCACGAGGGCCGCGACGACCCGCTCCCCGCGCGAGCCGTCCGGGACGCCGACGACGGCGACGTCCCGCACCCCCGGCATCGAGCGCACCGCGTCCTCCACCTGGGAGGGGTAGACGTTGAAGCCGCCGGTGATGATGAGCTCCTTGCGCCGGTCGGCGAGCGTGACGAAGCCGTCCTCGCCGCGCCGCACGAGGTCGCCGGTGCGCAACCACCCGCCGTCGAGCATGACCTCGGCGGTGGCCTCGGGGTTCTCCCAGTAGCCCGCGAAGACCTGCGGGCCGCGGATGAGCAGCTCCCCGGTCTCCCCGGCGGGAACCTCGGTGTGCGGGTGCTCCGGGTCGACGACGCGGATCTCGGTGCCGGGGAAGGGCAGGCCCAGCGCCCCGGGGCGCCGGTCCGGGCCGAGCGGGTTGCCGAGCGCGACCGGCGAGGTCTCGGTCATGCCGTAGCCCTCGATGATGAGCCCGCCGGTGACCCGCTCCCAGTGGGCGGCCACCTCGGGCGGGAGCGACATCGCCCCGGAGATCGCGAAGCGCACCGCGCTGAGGTCAACACCCTTGCCCTCGGCGGCATCGGCGAGGCGCGCGAACATCGGCGGCACGCCGCCGAAGAAGGTGACCGGCCGCCGTCGCACGCCGGCGAGGACCATGTCCGGGTCGAAGCGCGGGAAGACGAGCTGGGTGGCTCCCAGGCGCACGGCGGTGGTGAGCGAGAGCGTCATCCCGAAGGCGTGGAAGAAGGGCAGCACGGCGGAGAAGACCTCCTCGCCGTAGCGCAGCTCGGAGATCCACGTCGCGTTCTGCGTGACGTTGGCGATGAGGTTGCGGTGGGTGAGGACGACGGCCTTGGGCGTGCCTGTCGTCCCGCCGGTGTGGAGGAGGACGGCGGTGTCCAGCGGTGCCGGTCCCTCGGTCGCGGCGGGCAGTACGGTCGCGCGGCCCAGCTCGCGCTCCCAGCTGAGCACGCCGGCGGGCACCGGCCCGCGCATGGCCTCGCGCTGGGCGCGCGCGGCGGGGATGGGCAGGCGCAGCAGGAGCCGTGAGCGCCGCGGGAGGGCGGCGGTGAGGTCGACGGCGAGCACCGTGCGCCCCTGCTGGTCCCCGCCGGGGCAGACCTTCTCGAGGGACTTCTCCCAGGCGACGACGACGCGGGCGCCGTGCGCCTCGAGCTGGGCGCGGACCTCGGCCGGGGAGGCGAGCGGGTTGTGCTCGGCGACGACCGCCCCCAGGCGCAGCGCCGCGTAGAAGGCGACGACGTGCTGGGGGCAGTTGGGCAGCACGAGCGCCACCCGGTCCCCCGGGCGCACGCCCGCCGCGGCGAGGACTCCCGCGGCGCGGTCGACCTGCTCGGCGAGCTCGCGGTACGTCGTCGTCGCGCCGAGGAAGTCGAGCGCCACGGTGTCGGGGACCCGCTCGGCCGCGTCGGCGAGGAGGTCCGGGACGGTCAGCTCGGGGACCGTGAAGTCGTCAGTGGCCATGAGCCCCACTTCGTTCAGCGGTGCCGCGGGATCGGCACCTACGCCACCGTAGGTTACGGCGGCGTAGGTGCGTGTGCGACCTCAGGCCTGGACGGGCAGCGCGCGGCGGTTCCCGCGGTGCGGGCGGTCCGGCGTGCCGCCGGCGGCCTTGAGGTCGGCGCGCAGGTTCTTCGGCAGCGAGAACATGATGTCCTCCGTCGCGGTGCGCACCTCCTCGACCTCGCCGTAGCCGAGCCGGCCGAGGTGGGTGATGACGTCGCGGACGAGGATCTCGGGCACCGAGGCGCCGGAGGTCAGGCCCACGGTCGTGGCGCCGTCGAACCAGGAGTCGTCGATCTCCTGGGCGCGGTCCACCCGGTAGGAGGCGCGGGCCCCGGCCTCGAGGGCGACCTCGACGAGCCGCACCGAGTTCGAGGAGTTCGCCGAGCCGACGACGATGACGACGTCGCACTCGGGGGCCATCTTCTTCACCGCGACCTGGCGGTTCTGGGTGGCGTAGCAGATGTCGTCGCTCGGCGGGTCCTGCAGCTTGGGGAAGCGCTCGCGCAGGCGGCGGACCGTCTCCATCGTCTCGTCGACCGACAGCGTGGTCTGGGAGAGCCACACGACGTTCTCGGGGTCGCGCACGACGACCTTGTCGACCTCGTCCGGGGAGTTGACGACCTGGATGTGGTCCGGCGCCTCGCCCTGGGTGCCCTCGACCTCCTCGTGGCCGTCGTGACCGATGAGGAGGATGTCCATGTCGTCGCGGGCGAAGCGCACGGCCTCCTTGTGCACCTTCGTCACGAGCGGGCACGTGGCGTCGATCGTCGCGAGGTTGCGGGCGGCCGCGGCGGCGTGCACCGCCGGGGAGACGCCGTGGGCGGAGAAGACGACCCGCTCCCCCTCGGGCACCTCGTCGGTCTCGTCGACGAAGATCGCGCCGCGGGCGGTGAGCGTCTCGACGACGTACTTGTTGTGGACGATCTCCTTGCGCACGTAGACGGGCGCGCCGTAGTGCTCGAGCGCCTTCTCGACGGCGTCGACGGCGCGGTCCACGCCCGCGCAGTAGCCGCGGGGCGCGGCGAGCAGGATGCGGCGGCCGGGGACGGCGGCGGCTCCGGGCGTGCGCGCGGGCACGGCGTCGGGGAAGGCGGACGCGCCGGCGAGGGACTGGACCTCGCGGCGGTCCGGCGCCTGGGCGCCCAGGGAAGCGTCAGAAGGCACGGTAGTCACCTTGACAGGCTACGTCGGGAGGGCGGGAACGTCTGCCCCCGGTGGCATGCTGTGAGCGATGCGACCCGACCTGCACCTCGACGAGTACCGCCCGGCCGACCGCGCCGCGCTCTACGAGATCTGCCTGCGCACCGGGAACGCCGGCACCGACGCGAGCCCGGACCACGAGGACCGCGAGCTCCTCGGACACGTCTACCTCGGCCCCTACCTCGAGCTCGAGCCGGAGCTCGCCTTCGTCGTCCGAGCCGCCGGGAGCCCCGAGCCGCTCGGCTACGTCGTCGGGACGGCGGACACCCCGGCCTTCGAGGCCGCCTGCGAGGAGCGATGGTGGCCGCCGCTGCGCACGCACTACCGCGCCCACCCGCCCCGGCCCGGCAGCGCCGACGAGCGCCTCGTCCGGGTCATCGAGGAGGGCCTTCACGCGCGGGGCGAGTGGCTCGCCGAGTACCCCGCCCACCTCCACGTCGACCTCCTCGAGCCGGCCCGCGGCGGCGGGATGGGCCGCGCGCTGCTCACCCGGCTCTTCTCGGCCCTCGCGGAGCGGGGCGTGCCGGGCGTCCACCTCGAGGTCGTGAGAGCGAACGACGGCGCGATCGCCTTCTACGGGCGGCTCGGCTTCACGGTGGTCGAGGAGCGCCCCGAGACCCTCGTCATGGTCCGCCGCCTCGCGCCCGCCGAGGTGGCCCCGTGAGCGCCGCCCCGCTGCCCGAGCGCGCGGCCCAGACCTCACCGGACCAGCCGTGGCCGCTGCGGCTGCTCTCGGCGAAGATCGCCGAGTACGTCGCCCGAATGTCCCCGGTGTGGGTCGAGGGCCAGATCGTCCAGCTCAACCGCCGGCCCGGCGCCGGGATGGCCTTCCTCACCCTGCGCGACGCCGACGTCGACATGTCGATGACGGTGAAGATCTTCGCCCGCGACCTGCCGGAGGTGGCCGAGGGCTCGCGCGTCGTCGTCCACGCGAAGCCGGACTTCTACCAGAAGAACGGCTCGCTCTCCTTGCACGCCCGCGAGCTGCGCGCCGTCGGCCTCGGTGAGCTGCTCGCGCGCATCGAGCACCTCAAGGGCGTCCTCGCGGCCGAGGGGCTCTTCGCCGCCGAGCGCAAGGTGCCGCTGCCCTTCCTGCCCGGGGTCGTGGGCCTGGTCTGCGGCCGCGAGTCCAAGGCCGAGCACGACGTCGTCGTCAACGCCCGCGCCCGCTGGCCCGGGGTGCGCTTCGAGATCCGGGAGGTCGCCGTCCAGGGGCCGGGCACGGTCGCGCAGGTGAGCCGCGCGATCGCCGAGCTCGACGCCGACCCAGCCGTCGAGGTCATCGTCGTCGCCCGCGGCGGCGGCTCGGTCGAGGACCTCCTGCCCTTCTCCAACGAGCAGCTCGTGCGGGCCGCGGCCGCGTGCCGCACCCCGCTCGTCTCCGCGATCGGCCACGAGACGGACACCCCGCTGCTCGACCTCGTCGCCGACTACCGCGCCTCCACGCCCACGGCGGCGGCCAAGCGGGTGGTCCCGGACGTCACCGAGGAGCGGCGCGGCCTGCTCGTCGCCCGCCAGCGGCTGCGCGCCTCGATGGCCGGGCGGGTGCACAGCGAGCAGGTACGCCTCGACTCTCTGCGCTCCCGGCCCGTCCTCGCCGACCCGACGACGATGGTCACCGTCCGCGCCGAGGAGGTCACCCGCCTCCTCGGTTCGCTGCGCCAGGCGACGACGGCGTGCGTGGACCGCAACGTCGCCACGCTCGAGTCGCTGCGTGGTCACCTGCGCGCGCTGTCCCCGCTCGCCACCCTCGAGCGGGGCTACGCCGTCCTGCGCACCGGCGAGGGCGCGGTGGTCCGCGACCCCGCCGACGTCGTCGCCGGGGACGTGCTCGACGCCCGGGTGGCCGGTGGCAGCCTCACGGTGCAGGTGCAGGAGGAGCGGCCGCAGCCCTGAGGCGCTGCCGCTCCCCCGCTCAGCCCGCCTCCTCCTCCGTGGCCAGCCGCGCCCGGCGAACCTCGGTGAAGGAGGTGCCGTGGTACGCGGCGAGCATGAGGTCCTTCATGTCCTCGAGCATCGGCATCCGCGGGTTGGCGGGGGCGCACTGGTCCTCGTAGGAGCGCATCGCGAGGTCGTCCAGCCCCTCGACGAAGACCCGCTCGTCGACGCCCTGCGCCGCGAAGGACGCAGGGATCCCGACCGCCTCGCGCAGCTCCTCCACCGCCCGGGCGTAGGACTCCACCCCCTCCTCCGGGGTGCGGGCCGGCAGCCCGAGCGCCTCGGCGATCTGCCGGAAGCGCTCCGGCGCCACGTAGGACTCGTACTTGGGCCAGCTCGTCAGCTTGGTCGGAACCGTCCCGTTGTACCGGACGACGTGCGGGAGCAGCGTCGCGTTGGTGCGCCCGTGGACGAGGCCGAAGGTCGAGCCGATCGTGTGCGCCATCGCGTGGACGATCCCGAGGAAGGCGTTGCCGAAGGCCATCCCGGCGATCGTGCCGGCGTTGTGCATCTTCTCCCGCGCCTCGGCCGCGCGCGGCCCGCCGTTCACCGACTCGGCGAGGTTGGCGAAGATGAGCCGGATCGCGTGCAGCGCCATCCCGTCGGTGAAGTCGTTGGCGTAGACGGACACGTAGGCCTCGGTCGCGTGGGTCAGGGCGTCGAAGCCGGAGTCCGCGGCGAGCGACGCCGGCATCTCTCCGGTGAGGGCGGGGTCGACGATCGCGACGCTCGGGGTGAGCGCGTAGTCGGCGAGCGGGTACTTCACGCCGGTCCGCGGGTCGGTGATGACGGCGAAGGGCGTCACCTCCGCGCCGGTTCCCGACGTCGTCGGGATGCACACGAGCCTGGCCCTCTCCCCGAGGGCCGGGAACTTGAAGGCCCGCTTGCGGACGTCGAAGAACTTCTCGCGGATGTCGGTGAAGACGACGTCGGGGTGCTCGTACTGCAGCCACATGACCTTGGCGGCGTCCATCGGTGAGCCGCCACCGAGCGCGATGATCGTGTCGGGCCCGAACTCGCGCATCGCGGCGGCGCCCCGCTCGACGGTGGTGATCGAGGGCTCGGGCTCGACGTCGTCGATGACCTGGAGGGCCACCTTCCCGGGCCGGCGGGCGAGGACGTCGAGGACCTTGTCGACGAAGCCGAGACGGGTCATCGTCGCGTCGGTGACGACCGTGACCCGGTGGACGCCGGGCATGTCCTCGAGGTAACGGATCGCGTTGGCCTCGAAGTACGTCTTGGCGGGCACCTTGAACCACTGGAGGTTGTTGTTGCGCCGGCCGATCCGCTTGATGTTGAGCAGGTTGGCCGCCGAGACGTTCCCCGAGACGGAGTTGGCGCCGTAGCTGCCGCAGCCGAGCGTGAGGGAGGGCAGGAAGGAGTTGTAGATGTTGCCGATCCCGCCGAGGGACGCCGGGGAGTTCCAGATGACGCGCACGGCCTTGACCCGGGAGCCGAACTCCTCGACGGTGGCCGGGTCCTCGGTGTGGACGGCGGCGCTGTGGCCGAGGCCGTCGAGCTCGACCATCTGCTCGGCGAGCGCCATGCCGTGCTCCCGGTCCGCCGCGCGGAGCACCGCGAGCACGGGGCAGAGCTTCTCGCGGGTGAGCGGCTCGTGCGGGCCGACACCGCTGACCTCGACGAGGATGACGGACGTCTCGGCCGGCACGGTGAAGCCGGCCTGCTCCGCGATCCACTGCGGGCTGCGGCCGACGACGGCGGCGTTGAGCCGCGCGCCCGAGCAGGCCGCGTCTCCGGCCTCCTCCCCGAAGATGAAGCGCTCGAGCAGCGCCTTCTCGGCCGGAGTCACCCGGTAGGCGTGGAGGCGGGCGAACTCTGCGAGCGCGTCGTCGTAGACGGCGTCGTCGATGATGACGGCCTGCTCGGAGGCGCACACCATGCCGTTGTCGAAGGCCTTGGACAGGACGACGTCGTTGACCGCCCGGGGCAGCTTGGCGCTCGCCTCGATCCACGCCGGGACGTTGCCCGCCCCCACACCGAGGGCGGGTTTCCCGCAGGAGTAGGCGGCCTTGACCATCGCGTTGCCGCCCGTCGCGAGGATCATCGCCACGCCCGGATGGTGCATGAGCTCGCGGGTGGCCTCGACCGAGGGCTCGGTCACCCACTGGATGCAGTGCTTCGGCGCCCCGGCGGCCACCGCGGCGTCGCGCACCACCCGGGCTGCGGCCACGGAGGACTCCTGGGCGGAGGGGTGGAAGGCGAAGATGATGGGGTTGCGGGTCTTGAGCGTGATGAGCGCCTTGAAGATCGCCGTCGAGGTCGGGTTGGTCACCGGGGTGATCCCGGCGACGACGCCCACAGGCTCGGCGATCTCGACGATCCCGTTGAGCTCGTCGCGCCGGACGACGCCGACCGTCCGCATCCCCGACATCGAGTTCGTCACGTGCTCGCAGGCGAAGATGTTCTTCACCGCCTTGTCCTCGAACACGCCGCGGCCGGTCTCGGTCACCGCGAGGCGCGCGAGGACGCCGTGCTGGTTGAGGGCCGCCACCGACGCCTTCTTGACGATGCGGTCGACGTCCTCCTGGGTGAAGGACTCGTAGGCGGCCGCGGCCTGCGCCGCGTTGGCCACGAGCCGGTCGATCTGCCGGGTGCTACTCGTGCCGGTCTGTGCTGCGGGGGTCGTCGTGTCGATGCTCACCGTGGGCTCCATGGTCTGGGACTCGTGTGCTGACCGGGTCCCCGTCGACCCAGTACCCACGCTAGGGACCGGACTGTGGTCCAGACCACGGGCCATGGTCCCGACTTCCGCCGGCTCTGCCAGACTTGGACGCCATGAGCACCCCCGACGTCGCGTCCCTCAGCTACGAGCAGGCCCGGGAGGAGCTGCAGACCGTCGTGCAGCGCCTCGAGACCGGCGCCGCCACGCTCGAGGAGTCGATGCGGCTGTGGGAGCGCGGCGAGGCGCTGGCGGCCCGCTGCCAGGAGTGGCTCGACGGCGCCCGCGAGCGCCTGGCCAAGGCCCAGCAGGCGACGGAGGAGGGGAAGTGAGCGCCCCGCTGCTCGTCCTCGGAGAGAGCCTCATCGACATCGTCGACCGCGCCGGCGCGGAGCCGGTGGAGCACGTGGGCGGCAGCCCGGCGAACGTCGCGGTCGGCCTGGCCCGGCTCGGGCACGCGGTCGAGCTCGGCACCTGGTTCGGGCGGGACGAGCGCGGGGAGCGGGTCCGGGCCCACCTCGAGCGCGACGGCGTGCACCTCGTCCCCGGGTCCGACGGCGCCGCGCGGACCTCGACCGCCCTCGCGCGTCTGGACGACGGCGGCGCCGCGGACTACGAGTTCGACATCAGCTGCGACCTCCCCGACCTCGACGGCCGCGCCCCGCGGCTGGTGCACACCGGCTCGATCAGCGCCGTCCTCGAGCCGGCGGCCACCCGCACCGCCCGCCTGCTCGACGCCGTCGCCGCCACGGCCACCGTCACCTACGACCCCAACGCGCGCCCGGCGATCATGGGCTCGGCGGCCGAGGCCCGGGAGCGGGTCGAGGCGCTCGTCGCGCGCGCCGACGTCGTCAAGGTCTCCGACGAGGACGTCGCGTGGCTCGCGCCCGACGAGCCCGTCGCCGAGGTCGCCCGGGCGTGGCTGGCCCTGGGGCCCGCCGTCGTCGTCGTGACGCGGGGCGGGGAGGGTGCGGAGGCCTACGCGGGCGACGGCCTGACGGTGAGCGTCCCGGCGCCGCGGACCACCGTCGTCGACACCGTGGGTGCCGGCGACTCCTTCATGGGCGGCATCATCGACGGCCTGGTCCGCGCGGACCTCGTGGGCGCCGAGCGGCGCGAGCAGCTGCGCGCCGTCGACGCCGCGACGCTGCGCGGGGTCCTCGAGCGGGCCGCAGCCGTCGCCGCCGTCACCGTCTCCCGCGCCGGTGCCAACCCGCCCACCGCCGCCGAGCTCGCCTGACGCGCGCTCGCCTTCCTCTCGCGTCGAGAGCGGAGTTGTTCCGCCGGAACAACTCCGCTCTCGACGAGGGAAGGGGCGCGAGGCCGGGGTCAGATGACGGGTGGGCCGTCCTCGAGGACCTCGGTGACGAGCGCAGCGATCGCCGAGCGCTCGGAGCGCGTGAGCGTCACGTGCGCGAACAGCGGGTTGCCCTTGAGCATCTCGACCACCGCCGCGACGCCGTCGTGCCGGCCCACCCGCAGGTTGTCGCGCTGGGCGACGTCGTGGGTGAGGACCACCTTGGAGTTCTGCCCGATGCGCGACAGCACCGTGAGCAGGACGTTGCGCTCGAGGGACTGCGCCTCGTCGACGACGACGTACGCGTCGTGCAGCGAGCGGCCGCGGATGTGGGTGAGCGGCAGCACCTCGAGCATGCCGCGGGCGAGCACCTCGTCCAGGACGTTGCGGTCCACCAGCGCGCCGAGGGTGTCGAAGACCGCCTCGGCCCATGGCCCCATCTTCTCGGCCTCCGTGCCCGGCAGGTAGCCGAGCTCCTGGCCGCCGACGGCGTACAGCGGCCGGAACACGACGACCTTGCGGTGCTCGCGCCGCTCGAGGACCGCCTCGAGGCCCGCGCACAGCGCGAGCGCCGACTTGCCGGTGCCCGCGCGGCCGCCCAGGGAGACGATGCCGACGTCCGGGTCGGTGAGGAGGTCGATCGCCACCCGCTGCTCGGCGCTGCGGCCGTGGACGCCGAAGACCTCCCGGTCCCCGCGCACGAGCCGCAGGCGCCCGTCGGGCGTCACCCGCCCGAGCGCGGAGCCGCGGCCGGAGTGGAGGACCACGCCCGTGTGGCACAGCTCGCCGGTGAGGTGGCCGGCCATGGTGAGCCCGGCGATCTCGAGCTCCTCCTCCCCCCACAGGGTGGCCATCTCCTCGTCGCTGAGGTTCGCCGTCGTCATCCCCGTCCAGCCGGAGGAGACGACCTGCTGGGCGCGGTACTCCTCGGCGGGGATGCCGAGGGCGGAGGCCTTGACCCGCATCGGCAGGTCCTTGGAGACGACGGCGACCTCGTGCCCCTCGGCGGCGAGGTTGGCGGCGACGGACAGGATCCGGGTGTCGTTGTCGCCCAGGCGCAGGCCGGAGGGCAGCACCTCGGGGTCGGAGTGGTTGAGCTCGACGCGCAGGGTGCCGCCGGCGGTCCCGACGGGCACGGGGGTGTCGAGGCGGCCGTGGCGCACGCGCAGGTCGTCGAGCAGGCGCAGCGCGGTCCGGGCGAAGTACCCCAGCTCGGGGTGGTGGCGCTTGCCCTCGAGCTCGGTGACGACGACGACCGGGAGCACGACGTCGTGCTCCGCGAAACGCCCGATCGCGTGCGGGTCGGAGAGGAGGACGGAGGTGTCGAGGACGTAGGTGAGGCGCTGGGCGACGGTGCTCTCGGCCAGCTGGGCCTGCTCGAGGTCGGCGAGCGGGTCCGGGTGGGTCAGGGTCATGGGTGTCCCTCCGGCGCACCGGCGGCGGCCGTGCCGGGCGCGGTGAGTAGGGCGAGTGGCCTGCCGGCGGGGCCGGCGGCCCCTGCTGACGCATCCATCGGTGGGCCTCCCGGAGGGCAGCGGGTGTGCCGCCCGTCACAGCTGACGCTAGGCCCGTGAGCTCCCGTCCGGGCCCGCGACACTCCCACGGGCGGCAGAAGTTCACCCGGAGTTCACCCGACGGCGCGTGGCTATCGGCCGAGGCGGCGCTCGCGCTGGGCGTAGTCGCGCAGGCCGCGGAGGAAGTCCACGCGCCGGAAGTCGGGCCAGTAGGCCTCGCAGAAGTAGTACTCGCTGTGGACGCTCTGCCACAGGAGGAAGCCGCCCAGCCGCTGCTCGCCGGAGGTGCGGATGACGAGGTCCGGGTCCGGCTGGCCCTTGGTGTAGAGGTGCTCGGCGATGCTCTCGACGCTCAGCGCCTCGGCCGCCTCCTCCAGGCTCAGCCCCTGCGCGGCGTAGGAGCGGAGCAGGGAGCGCACGGCCGCGGTGATCTCGTAGCGCCCGCCGTAGCCGACGGCGACGTTGACGTGCATGCCGGTGACGTGGGCGGTGCGCTCGACGGCCTGCGCCAGCCGCTCGGCGACGGGCGGCGGGAGCAGCTCCAGGGCCCCGACGACGCGCAGCCGCCACCGGCCGGAGTCGGCGAGCGTGTCGACGGCGGAGGCGATGATCTCGAGCAGCTCGGCGACCTCGTCGGCGTCGCGCTGGAGGTTGTCGGTCGAGAGCATCCACAGGGTGACGATCTGCACCCCGGCGTCCTCCGACCAGCCGAGGACCTCGGTGATCTTGTCCGCACCCCTGCGGTGCCCGTGGGAGGCGGGGTTGCCCAGGGCGCGGGCCCAGCGGCGGTTGCCGTCGAGGATCACCCCGACGTGCCGCGGGGTGGCGGACCGGTCGAGGCGGCGGGTGAGACGGCGCTCGTACAGTCCGTACAGCAGGCGGTGGGGCCGCATGTCCTGGGGCACTCCTGACGACGGGGTGGGACGACGGGCCTCAGGCTACTCCGCCGGTGCGCGCCGCACGCTCGCCCGGTCCGTTACGCTGGCGTAAGTTACGGCAGCGTAGGTTGTCGCTCCGCTCCCGGAAGGAGGTGCCGGTTGGCACCCACGCCCGACCGTCCCGTTCGTCGCGCCGCCGAGGAGATCGGCGACGCCGCCGAGTCCCTCGCCGAGGCCGTCAAGCCGCGGCTGCGCGGCTGGATCCACGCCGGCACGGCGCCGCTCGCGCTCGTCGCGAGCATCGTCCTCGTCGTCCTCGCCCCCGCGGGCGCCCCTCGGGTCTCGACGGCGGTCTTCGGGGCCAGCGCCGTCCTCCTCTTCGGCACGAGCGCCGTCTACCACCGCGGGACGTGGTCGCCGCGCGCCGCGGCGGTGCTGCGGCGCCTGGACCACTCGAACATCTTCCTGCTCATCGCCGGTACCTACACGCCGCTGGCGGCGCTGCTCCTGCCGCGCAGCACCGCGACCGTCCTGCTCACGGTCGTGTGGGTGGGCGCCGTCACGGGCATCCTCATGCGGGTGCTGTGGCTCGGCGCCCCGCGCTGGCTCTACGTGCCGATCTACGTCGCGCTCGGCTGGGTGGCCGTGTGGTTCCTGCCCGACTTCGGCCGGGCCGGCAGCCCGACGATCATGTGGCTCGTCATCGTCGGCGGCGCCTGCTACACCCTCGGCGCGGTGGTCTACGGCACCAAGCGGCCCAACCCCAGCCCGCGCTGGTTCGGCTTCCACGAGATCTTCCACGTCGGCACGGTCGGTGGCTACTGGTGCCACTACGCGGCCGTCGCGCTCGCCGTCGCCGCGGTCTGAGTCAGCGGCCGGGACCGTCCCCCGCGGCGGCGTCGTCCTCGGCCCGCTCCGCCTCCTGCCGGCGCTGCCCCTCGAAGTCGACCCTGCGCACGTGCCGGGTCAGCGAGCGGAACAGCAGCCAGCCGGCCAGGGCGAGCACGATGAAGGCGATGAAGCCCGCGATGCCCGGCGTGACGGTGTAGATCGTCATCTCCGGGTCGGGTGCGGGCGGGGTGGGCGCCGGCGTCTGCGCGAGCAGCAGCGCGGCCAGGGAGGCGGTCACGCGCTCAGCCTACGCAGCTCGGCGAAGAGGTCGTCCTCGGGCAGCTCGACCGGCACGCGCGACTCGGCGAGCTCGAACTGCTCCACCGGCCACACCTCCCGCTCGATGTCCCGCGGCACCTCGAAGAAGAAGCCGTCGGGGTCGATCTGCGTGGCGTGCGCCCGCAGCGCCTCGTCACGGCGGTCGAAGTAGTCCTCGCAGCGCACCCGGGTGGTCACGGTGCGCTGGGGGCGGGTGGCCGCCCGCTCGAGCCAGTCCTCGAAGGGCGAGACGAGCCCGCGTTCGTGCATGGCGTCGGAGATGGCCTGGATCCGGTCGAGGGAGAAGCCGACGTCGTAGTAGAGCTTGGAGACCTCCCACGCCGGGCCCGCGTCCGGGAACTGCTCGGGGTCGGCGGCGGCGTGGAAGGCCGCGACCGAGATCTCGTGGGTGCGGATGTGGTCGGGGTGGGGGTAGCCGCCCTCCTCGTTGTACGTCGTCATGACGTGCGGGCGGAAGGTGCGGATCTCCCGGACGAGCGCCTCGACCGGCACCTCGAGCGGCTCGAGCGCGAAGCACCCCTCGGGCAGCGGCGGCAGCGGGTCGCCCTCGGGCAGGCCGGAGTCGACGAAGCCGAGCCACACGTGCTCGATCCCCAGCGCCTCGGCCGCCGCCGCCATCTCCCGACGGCGGTAGGCGGGCATGTCCTCGAGGATCGTCTGGTCGTGGGCGAGCTTGGGGTTGAGGATGTCGCCGCGCTCACCGCCGGTGCACGTCACCACCCGCACCCGGTGGCCCTCGGCCACGTACCGCGCCATCGTCGCGGCACCCTTGCTCGACTCGTCGTCGGGGTGCGCGTGCACCGCCATGAGCCGCAGCTGCTCGCTCACTCTGTTCCTCCTGATCGCTGGCCGGCATCGATTCTCGCCCGCCGCGGCGCCCGGGGGCAACGCCGATGACGCGTGCCATGGACGACAATGGGGAGGTGAGCACCCACGACGACGAGCAGCGCGCGGCCCTCGAGGAGCGCTACGGCCCGGCTCCCGACCCCCGCACCCGGCGCCGCCGTCGTCTTGCTCTTGTCGCCTTCGCCGTCCTCGCCGTCGCCGCCTTCGTCGTCCTCGCCGTCGTCTCCACGGACGAGGCGGTGCGCACCGAGGACGCCGCCTTCACCGTCGTCGACGACTCCGCCGTCGAGGTCTCCTTCGTGGCCCACATGGACCCGGGCACGACGGCGGAGTGCACGGTCCTGGCCCTCAACGACGCCTTCGCGCAGGTCGGGGTGGCGCGCGTGACGGTCGGCCCGGCGCCCGAGCGCAGCACCTTCGTCACGGCGCGGGTCGCGACGACCGAGCCGGCGACCGGGGCGCGGGTCTCCGGCTGCCGGGAGACGACGTCCGAGAGTCGCTGACGAGCAGGTTTCCACGGCGTTTGTACGGCCGTTCGACGGAACCTTGCTATCCTGTCGGCGTCGCCCCGCGCGGCGAGCAGCGCAGCGTCGCCACCCGCGGCGCGCGTGACATACGGAAAGCCTCGGCCCGACCAGTGGCCGAGGCTCATGATTTTGTGTTGGAGGAGGAGACGTGGCCGAGACAGCGACCACCTGGCTGACCGCGGAGGCGTACAACCGTCTCAAGGCCGAGCTCGAGCACCTCACCGGTCCCGGCCGCGCCGAGATCACCGAGCGCATCGAGGCGGCCCGCGCCGAGGGTGACCTCAAGGAGAACGGTGGCTACCACGCTGCCCGCGAGGAGCAGGGCAAGATGGAGGGCCGGATCGTCCAGCTCACCGAGCTGCTGCGCAACGCGCAGGTCGGGGAGGCCCCGGCCGACGACGGCGTCGTCGAGTCCGGCATGGTCGTCACCGCGACGATCGCCGGCGAGCAGGAGGTCTTCCTCCTCGGCTCCCGCGAGGCCGCCCAGGACGTCGACATCGAGGTCCTCTCCGAGCGCTCCCCCCTCGGTGCCGCGATCGTCGGCAAGAAGGCCGGCGACTCCGTGACCTACACCGCCCCGAACGGCAAGGCGATCTCCGTGGACATCGTCGAGGTCAAGCCCTTCACCGGCTGAGCTCCGGCTTCGAGCGGGGCGCTGGCGGCGAGAGCCGCCGGCGCCCCGTTTCCGTCGTCACCCGACGGACTGGAAGACGACGCCGTAGCCCTCGTCCCGCAGCGCGGTGACGACCTCCCGGCAGTGGTCGGTGCCCCGGGTCTCGACCTCGACGCCGATCTGCACCTCCGCGACACCGAGGTCCGCGCTCGTGCGGTCGTGGTTGATGCTCACGACGTTGCTCCCGGTGCCGGCGAGCACCCCGAGCAGCCCCGCCAGGGAGCCCGGCTGGTCCGGGACGCGTACCTCCATCTGAAGGTAGCGGCCGGCGGCGACGAGGCCATGGCGCAGGATGCGGTGGAGCACGAGCGTGTCGACGTTGCCGCCCGACAGGATCACGGCGACCGGCCCCTCGAGGCCGGGCACGGCGTCGAGCAGCGCAGCGACCCCGGCCGCGCCGGACGGCTCGACGACGAGCTTGGCGCGCTCGCTGAGCAGAAGGAGCGCACGGGCGATCGACTCCTCGCTCACCGTGCGCACCTCGATGCCGTGCTCACGAACGATGCCGAGCGTCAGCTCGCTCGGGGCGGGGACCGCGATGCCGTCGGCGATCGTGCTCATCCGCTCCACCGGGACCGGACGGCCGGCGGTGAGCGACCCGGGGAAGGCCGCGGCCCCCGCCGCCTGGACACCGACCACGCGGACGTCGGTGCCCCGCGCGTGGACGGCGGCGGCGACGCCGGCGAGCAGGCCCCCTCCCCCGGTCGGCACGAGGATCGTGCGGACGTCGGGCACCTGGTCGAGGATCTCCAGGCCGATCGTCGCCTGCCCGAGGACGACGTCGCGGTGGTCGCAGGGCGGGATGTAGACCCGGCCGCTGTCGGCCGCCTCCCGCTGCGCCGCCACGAGCGCGCCGGCGAGGTCGGCGCCCTCCTGGCGCACCTCGGCGCCGTAGCCGCGGGTGGCGGCGAGCTTGGGCAGCGCCGCACCGAGCGGCATGTAGACGACGGCGGAGATGCCGAGCTCACGGGCGGCCAGCGCCACCCCCTGCGCGTGGTTGCCGGCGCTGGCCGCGACGACGCCCCGGGCGCACTCCTCGGCGGTGAGCCGCGACAGCCGCACGTAGGCGCCGCGGAGCTTGAAGGATCCGGTGCGCTGGAGGTTCTCGCACTTGAGGACGACGGGCGTGCCGGCCAGCTCGCTGAGCGCGCCGCTCGCCTCCACGGGGGTGCGGGCGGTGACGCCACGCAGCAGCTCGGCGGCCTCCTCGATCTCGGTGAGCGCGATCGGCGTCACGACCTGGCCGGGCCCCCCTCGTCCGGGCGGGACTCGTCGTCGGGCTCGGGGCCCGAGACGGTGGCGGCGTCGACGGTCTCGCCGTCGGCGTCGTCCTCGTCCGAGGCCTCGTAGGAGTCGGCGATCGACCGGAACAGGGTGCCGGGCGGCCCGCCCGGGCGGTACCAGTCGGTCGCGGCCCTCGGGTGCTTGTCGTGGCCGTGGAGGTAGAGGACCACCGTGTTGACGACGGCCGCGATGGGGACCGCGAGCAGCGCGCCGAGGATGCCGGCCACGCCCGTCCCGGCGGTGACGGCGAGGAGCACCGCCACCGGGTGGAGGGAGACGGCGTTGCCCATGAGCCACGGCTGCAGGACGTTGCCCTCGATCTGCTGCACGACGAGGACGATGATGAGCATGATGAGCGCGGTCTGGACGTCCTGGTCGACGAGGGCGACGAGCACGGCGACCGCGCCGGTGACGAGCGCACCGACGATCGGGATGAAGGAGCCGAGGAAGACGAGGATCGTCAGCGGCAGGACGAGCGGCAGCCCGAGGATCCAGGCGCCGATGCCGATCCCGATGGAGTCCGCGAGGGCGACGAGGATCTGGGTGCGGGCGTAGCCGCCGAGGGTCAGCCAGCCGCGGATGCCGGCCTCGTTGACCCGGTCGCGGGTGCGCGCGGGCGCCAGGCGCACGAACCACTGCCAGATGCGGCGACCCTCGCGCAGGAAGAAGAAGAGGCAGAACAGCGAGATGACGCCGCCGGTGACGACCTGCGTCACCGAGGTCGTCGCGGCCAGGGCGCCGGAGACGAGGGCGCTGGAGTTGGCCTCCAGCTGTCCGAGCCCCTCGTCGAGCCAGGTCTGCAGCTGGGACTCGTCGATGCCGAGCGGCCCGTCGGACAGCCAGCCGACGAGCTCCTCGAAGCCCTGGGTGGCCTGGTCGGCGAGGTCGGCGAAGCCGGCGACGATCGAGCGTCCGGCGAGGGTGAGCAGGCCGACGACGAGGGCGATCGTCCCGAGCAGCGTCACCGCCGAGGCGAGCGTGCGGGGGAAGCGCAGCCGCTTGCGCAGCCACGCCGAGACCGGGTCGAGGAGCACCGCGAGCAGGATGGCGAGGACGAAGGCGACGACGACCGTCTTGAACACGATGACGAGGTAGCCGACGAGGGCCGCGGCCGCGGCGATCGTGAGCAGCCGCCACGACCACGCCGCCGCCGCGCGGACGGGCAGCGGGACGGCGAGCTCGGCGGAGTCGTCCTCCCCGAGCCGGGACTCGTGGACGACGCGTGCGACGACCGGCGGCTGCTCGGGGGCACTGCGGCGGGTGGGTGTGAGCCGGGAGAGCCACCCGGGCGTGTTCTCGGACATGAACCCCACAATCGTCTGGTCGGGAGAGCCAGGCCACAGCCTAGAGGACGCCCGGTGGCACAGCCCTCCCAGGGAATACCCAGGTGGGGCTGATGTTGTAGATGAGCGCCGGCTGCCGTCCCCCCGCGGCGGTCGGCGTCCCCGCACCGCTGGAGGTCACATGTTCTTCCGTCCCGAGCCCCGCATGGTCACCGCCGAGCAGGCGCTGCCCGGCCGCCAGGCGCCCGGTTACACCGTCCCCGAGCGCCACGAGGTGCTCAGCACCCCGCTGAGCGGGCCGTGGCCCGAGGGCACCGAGGTCCTCTACGTCGCCATGGGCTGTTTCTGGGGCGCCGAGCGGATCTTCTGGAAGCTCGACGGCGTCGTGACGACGGCGGCCGGGTACATGGGCGGCTTCACGCCCTACCCGACCTACGAGGAGGTGTGCACCGGCCGCACCGGGCACACCGAGGCCGTGCTCGTCGCCTACGACCCCGCCCGCACCGACCCCGAGCGCCTGCTCAAGGCCTTCTGGGAGAACCACGACCCGACGACGCCCAACCGCCAGGGCAACGACGTCGGCACCCAGTACCGCTCGGCGATCTACTGGACGACGCCGCAGCAGGAGCAGGCCGCCGAGCTCACCAAGGAGGCCTTCGGCCGCGTCCTGGCCGACGCCGGCCACGGGCCCATCTCCACCGAGATCGCCCCGGCGGGCACCTTCTACCCCGCCGAGGCCTACCACCAGCAGTACCTGCACAAGAACCCCGGCGGCTACTGCAACCACGGCCCCAACGGCTACACCTGCCCGGTGGGCCTGGTGCGCCAGGACCAGGTCCCCGCCCAGCAGGACGTCCTGCCCCCGGCCTGAGCCGCCCCCTCACGCACTGTGCGCCCGTCGGAGCATTCCAGCGGGCGCACAGTCGTGGAGAAGGGCGGGAGGGTAGAGCCCTACTCGACGCCGACGATGTCGACAACGAAGACCAGGGTGTCCTCCCCGCCGATGCCGGCCTGGGGGACGCCGCGGGAGCCGTAGCCGTGCTCCGGCGGGATGGACAGCAGCACCCGCGAGCCGATGGCCTTGCCGACGAGGCCGTCGTCCCAGCCGCCGATGACCATGCCCATCCCGATGGGGAAGGAGATTGTCGAGCCGCGGGCGTAGGAGCTGTCGAAGACGGCGCCGTCCCAGATCTGGCCGTGGTAGTTGACGACGATCGTGTCGCCAGCCTCGACCGCCGGCCCGTCACCCGCCTCGAGGACGGCGACCTGCAGGCCGTCGGGGGCCGGGGTGCCGGGGAAAGTCAGGGTGGGGTCGTCGCCGAAGGAGCCGGACGCGATGGGGAGGTTTGCGCTCATGGCGCACCAGCCTACGGCGCGCCCGGCGCCTCGCCCGCCGGGGCATCGCGGTGCAGCGGGA
The DNA here is from genome assembly GCF_047302425.1 of Georgenia phoenicis. Taxonomy (NCBI): domain Bacteria; kingdom Bacillati; phylum Actinomycetota; class Actinomycetes; order Allobogoriellales; family Allobogoriellaceae; genus Georgenia; species Georgenia phoenicis. The sequence continues at coordinate 3,437,335 of NZ_CP154855.1, forward strand.
AGCACGCCGGCCCCTCACCCCGGGCCACCCGCTGCTCGACGGCCGCCCACATGGCCGCCAGGCCGCGGGCGAGGGCGCGCAGGTCCTCCGCCTCCATCGTCTCGAGGATCTCCATGCCCAGGCGCCACCCGGCGCGGTCGTGCTCCGCGATGAAGGCCTCCCCCTCCGGGCTCAGCGCGGTGAGCCGCACCCGCCGGTCGCTCGGGTCCTCGCGGCGCTCGACCATCCCGCGCTCGACGAGCCGGTCGACGATCCCCGAGACGGTCGGCATCGAGACCTCGAGGTGCCGGGCGAGGTCGTGGCCGCCCAGCGGCCCGTGGGTGGCGAGCAGGGCGACGAGCTTGAGCTGCTGCATGGTCAGCGTCGAGCCGAGGATGGGACCGAGCTGCTCGTGGACGAAGAACTTGGCGACCATCTCACCGGTCGCCGTCACCTCGTCGATGAGGCGATGATGCTCGCTCGGGTGCTGGTCGCTCACGTGTTACCTTACTTCGGGTTTGCCTAACAATTAGGCCTGCCCGCCACTTTACTCCACATCGTCAGACGGAGACCTCGTGTCGTCACTCGCCCGGTTCAGCCTGGCCAACCGTGCCCTCGTCGCCCTCGCCACCGTTCTCGCCGTCCTTGGCGGCCTGTGGGCGACGACGACGCTCAAGCAGGAGCTCATCCCCCCGCTGGACCTGCCGATCGTCGGCGCGGTGACGACCTACCCCGGCGCCTCGCCCGAGGTCGTCGAGCAGCAGGTGACCGACGTCGTCGAGCAGGCCGCCGGCGTCGTCGCGGGCCTCGAGGGCACGACCTCGACGTCGAGCGCCGGCTCCTCCGTCGTCCTCCTCGAGCTCGCCTACGGCACGGACGTCACCAACGCCCAGCAGGAGCTCCAGGCCGCCGTCACGCGCCTGGACCCCGTGCTGCCCGAGTCGGCCGACACCCAGGTCATCAGCGGCGGCGTCGACGACCTGCCCGTCATCCAGCTCTCGGCCGCGACGAGCGGCGACCAGGAGCAGGCCGCCGAGGTGCTGCGCACCGTCGTCGTCCCCGAGCTCGAGCGCCTCGAGGGCGTGCGGGACGTCCAGCTCAGCGGCGTCCAGGACCGCCTCGTCCGCATCGACGTCGACCTCGCCGCCGCGGCCGCCGCCGGCGTTGACCCCAGCGCCATCGCCGAGACGCTCCAGGCGAACGGCGCCGTCGTCCCCGGCGGCACCGTCACCGAGGGCGACCGCACGCTGTCCGTCGAGACCGGCGCCCGGCTGACCTCGGCCGAGGACATTGCGGCGCTGCCGATCGCCACGGAGGCCGGCCCCGTCCGCATCGACGCCGTCGCCTCCGTGAGCGACGAGCGCACCGAGCCGACGTCCTTCAACCGCACCGACGGCGACCCGAGCTTCGGCCTGGCCGTGACCAAGACCCCGGACGGCAACACCGTCGAGGTGTCCCAGGAGGTCCAGGACCTGCTCGGTGACTTCGAGGCCGCCCTCGGCGACGGCGCGCAGATCACGGTCGTCTTCGACCAGGCGCCCTTCATCCAGGACTCGATCAAGGACCTCGCGACGGAGGGCCTGCTGGGTCTCGTCTTCGCCGTCGTCATCATCCTGCTCTTCCTGCGCAAGTGGCGGCCCACGGGCGTGACCGCCCTGTCGATCCCGCTGTCGCTCGTCGTCGCGCTCATCGGGCTGCGGACGGTCGGCTACACCCTCAACCTCTTCACGCTGGCCGCCCTCACCGTCTCGGTCGGCCGCGTCGTCGACGACTCCATCGTCGTCATCGAGAACATCAACCGGCACCTGTCCTACGGCAAGCCGCGCCGCCGGGCGATCCTCGACGCCGTGAGCGAGGTCGCCGGCGCCATCACCTCCGCGACGATCGCGACGGCGGCGGTCTTCGTCCCGATCGGTCTGGTCGGCGGCATGGTCGGTGAGCTCTTCCGTCCCTTCGCCTTCACCGCGGCGCTCGCGCTGCTCGCCTCGCTCTTCGTCGCGCTGACGATCGTGCCGGTGCTCGCGTACTGGTTCGTCCGCGGCCCCAAGCCCGGGGAGGACGTCGAGGCCCTGCGGGCCGCCGCCGAGGAGAAGGAGCGCTCCGGCGCCCTCCAGCGCGCCTACGTCGGCACCCTGCGCGGCGCCCTCGCCCGCCCCTGGGTCGCGGTGCTCGTCGCCGTCGCCATCCTCGGCGGCACGGTGGGCCTGGCCACGCAGCTGGAGACGGAGTTCATCGGCGACACCGGCCAGAACACCCTGTCTGTCACCCAGGAGCTGCCCCCAGGCACCTCGCTCCAGGCGGCCGACGCCGCCGCGCAGGAGGTCGAGGACGTCGTCTCCGAGATCGACGCCGTCGACACCTACCAGGTGACCGGCGGGTCCGGCGACTCCGCCATGGCCTTCTTCGGGGCGGGCGGGGAGACGACCTTCTCCATCACCCTCGACCTCGACGCCGACGCGGTGGCCGCCGAGGAGGAGCTGCGCTCCCGCCTCGAGGAGCTCGACACGCTCGGTGAGCTCACCGTCGCCACCGGCATGGCCGGCTTCTCCGGGAGCCTCGAGGTCGTCGTCAGCGGCGCCGACGGCGAGGACGTCGAGTCCGCCGCCGCGGACGTGCTCTCCGCCGTCGAGGGCATCGAGGGGACGACCGACGTCACCTCCAACCTCGCCGCCGAGCTGCCCACGCTGCTCGTCGAGGTCGACCGCGAGGCCGCCGCCGCGCTCGGGCTGAGCGAGGCCGCCGTCGGACAGACCGTCTCGACCGCCCTCCAGGGCAGCACGGTCGCCTCGATCAACACCGAGTACGGGCGCAGCGACGTCGTCATGGACGTCGGGGAGACGCCGGGCACCCGCGAGGAGATCGCGGCCCTGCCCCTGCCGACCCCGGTCGGCCCGGTGCCGCTGTCCCAGGTGGCCGAGGTCCGCGAGGTCGAGCAGCCGGTCTCCATCACCCGCGCCGACGGGCTGCGCAGCGCGACGATCAGTGCGACGTCCACCGCCTCGGACCTCGGCAGCGTGACGAGTGAGCTCCAGGCCGCCCTCGACGACCTCGAGCTGCCCGACGGCGTGGTCGCCGAGGTGGCCGGTGTCAGCGCCGAGCAGGAGGAGGCCTTCGCCAACCTCGGGCTCGCCCTGGCGCTGTCGATCGCCATCGTCTACCTCGTCATGGTGGCGACCTTCAACTCCCTCGTGCAGCCGCTCATCCTCCTCGTGTCGGTGCCCTTCGCGGCCACCGGCGCGGTCGGGATGCTCGTCGCGACCGGCAGCCAGCTGGACGTGCCGGGCCTCATCGGCGCGCTCATGCTCGTCGGCGTCGTCGTCACCAACGCGATCGTCCTCATCGACCTCATCAACCAGTACCGCAAGCAGGGCATGGGCCTGCACGAGGGCATCGTCGAGGGCGGCCGCCACCGGCTGGCGCCGATCCTCATGACGGCGGCGGCGACGATCGCCGCGCTCACCCCGATGGCGATCGGCGTGACCGGCGGCAGCGCCTTCATCTCCCAGCCGCTCGCGCTCGTCGTCATCGGTGGTCTCATCACCTCGACCCTGCTCACCCTGCTGCTCGTGCCGGTGCTCTACCTCCTGGTCGAGCGCCGCCTGGAGAAGCAGCGGGCGCGGCGGGCGGAGAAGCAGCCCGACCTCGTCGAGGCTGCGGCCGACTGACGGACGCGACAAGGGCCGGGCACCGTGCGGTGCCCGGCCCTTTGCCGTTGCCTCAGGACAGGCGCTCGGCGAGCCAGCCGAGCTGGCGCTCGCGCTGGAACTCGGTGCCGCCCTCGTGCTCGTTGAAGGGGTAGACCTCGATGTCGACCTCCCCGCCCCACCGGTTCGCCGCCGCGTACACGGTCGACGGCGGGCAGATCGGGTCCATGAGCGCCACCGAGTACAGACCCGGCGCCTGGGCCCGCTTGGCGTGGTTGACGCCGTCGATGTAGGACAGCGTCCGGAAGGCGTCCTCGACGCGGTGCCGGTGCGCCGACAGGTAGGTGCGGACCTCGGCGAAGGGCCCGGCGGGCGCCGTCTCGACGCCGCGGCGGATGTGGGACAGCCACGGCACGTCCGGCATCGCGGCGGCGACGTCGATGAGGCCGGCGACGGCGGTGGTGATCGCGCCGCCCTGGCTCACCCCGGTGACGGCGACCCGCGCCGGGTCGACGCCGGGCAGCGCGCGGGCAGCCTCGACGGCGCGCACGCCGTCGGTGATGAGGCGCCGGTAGTAGTGGTCGTGCGGGTCCTCGATGCCCCGCGTGAGGGTGCCGGGGGCGGCGACGCCGGCGCCGGCCGGGTCGGGGGTGGCACCGAAGCCGTTCGTCGGCGCGGTCCCCTGCCCGCGGGTGTCCATGACGACGTAGGCGTAGCCGGCGGCGGCCCAGGTGAGGCGGCTGTGCGCGAGGCCGCGCCCGCCGCCGTAGCCGAGGTACTCGACGACGGCGGGCAGCTGCTCGTCGCCCCGGCCGGCGGGGCGCAGGTACCAGGCCTTGATCCGGTGGCCGCCGAAACCGGAGAAGGTGAGGTCGTAGGCCTCGATCACGGAGAGGTGGGCGTCCACCGGCTCGAGCTCGACGGCGAGGTCGTGGGAGCGGGTCTCGGCCAGCGTGCGGGCCCAGAAGTCGTCGAAGTCGGCCGGTTCGGCGACCTCCGGACGGTAGTCGTGCAGGGCAGCGGCATCGATGTCGAAGAGGGGCACGGCCGGAAGCCTAGCGCCGTCCGCACCCCTCGAACGCCGAGAGCCGGACTCCTCGGGAGGAGTCCGGCTCTCGGCGTGACCGGGGTGGGGTGAGGGCCTACTCGCCGCCGCGGAAGATCGCGAGCAGGCGGAGGAACTCGAGGTAGAGCCACACGAGGGTGACGAGCAGACCGAAGGCGGCCGACCACGCGAAGCGCGCCGGGATGCCGCCCTCGACGCCCCGCTTGATGGCGTCGAAGTCCATGATGAGGCAGAAGGCGGCCAGGCCGACGGCGAAGATGCCGACGATGATGCCGAGCGGGATGCCCATGACCTCGACGCCCGAGCGCAGGCCGAAGGCGGAGTCGCCGGAGCCGAAGAGCATGATGCCGAGGTTGACGAGCGAGAACAGCGCGTAGCCGACGAGCGCGATGAGCACGAAGCGGGTCATCTTCGGCGTCACGCGGACCGCGCCGCTCGAGAAGAGCAGGAGCGTGGCGACGAAGGTGGCGCCGGTGGCAAGCACCGCCTGGAGCACGATGCCCGGGAAGATGGACTCGAAGACCATCGAGATGCCACCGAGGAACAGGCCCTCGGCCGCGGCGTAGACGGCGATGAGCGCCGGGCTGGGCTCCCGCTTGAAGGCGTTGACCAGTCCCAGGACGAAGCCGACGGCGAGGCCGCCGTAGGTGGCGAGCGGGTTGCCGCCGAGGACGAACCAGTTGAGCGCGGCCATCGCGACGACGAGCGCGAGGAGGCCGCCGGTCTTGATGATGACGTCGTCGTAGGTCATCCGGCCGGTCTGCGCGGGGCCCGCGGCCGGCTGCTGGTAGGCGTTCTCCAGGTGCTGCACCTGGTAGGGGTCCGCCACCGGAGGCTGCTGGTAGGTGGTGCCGCCCTGCGGCGTGTGACCCGGGTGGGCGGGGTAGCCGTTCGGGGTCGTCGCCCGGCGCTCGCCGAAGTACGGGCTGTTCTCGAAGACTGGATTGCTCACTCAGTGCCTCCTGGTCGTGGCGCGGCGGGAGCCGACGCCATGGTCTCGTCCGCGGACCATCCTATGCGGGCGGTGGGACGCTGCTCTGGGAACGTCCGCCGCGGCGTCCGTGTTCCCCCACCCGCCCTCCGGAGGGTGGCCCCTCCCCCACGAGCGGGAGGCCGGGGCGGGCAGATCTCCCCGGCGAGGTCGTCGCCAGCGGGCCCCGCGGCCCTCTACGGTGGAGGTCGGACAAGGAGGTACGCATGATCGAGGCCCACGAGCTCACCAAGCGCTACGGGGACAAGACGGCGGTCGACCGGGTGAGCTTCACCGTGCGCCCGGGCACCGTCACCGGTTTCCTCGGCCCCAACGGGGCGGGGAAGTCGACGACGATGCGCATGGTCGTCGGGCTCGACCGGCCGACGTCGGGGACGGTCACCGTCAACGGCCGGCCCTACGCCCAGCACCGCGCCCCGCTGAGCGAGGTGGGGGTGCTGCTCGACGCCAAGGCGGTCCACACCGGCCGCTCGGCCTACCAGCACCTGCGCGCCCTGGCCGCCACGCACGGCATCCCCACCGCCCGCGTGCGGGAGGTCATCGAGATGACCGGCCTGCAGGCGGTGGCCCGCAAGCGGGTGGGCGGCTTCTCCCTGGGCATGGGGCAGCGGCTGGGCATCGCCGCCGCCATGCTCGGCGACCCCCGCACCCTCATCCTCGACGAGCCGGTCAACGGCCTGGACCCCGAGGGCGTCAAGTGGGTGCGCACGATGGTGCGCCACCTCGCCGGCGAGGGCCGCACGGTCTTCCTCTCCTCCCACCTCATGAGCGAGATGGCACAGACGGCCGACCAGCTCCTCGTCATCGGGCGCGGCCGGATCATCGCCTCCGGCCCGGTGCAGGAGCTCATCGACGCGACGCGTGGGGTCACCGTCCGCGTCCGCTCCCCCAGGGCGACCGAGCTGAGCGAGATCCTCACCCGGGCCGGCGCGAGCCTGCGCGCCGCCGAGCCGGGGCTCATGGAGGTCACCGGCCGCAGCGCGGAGGAGATCGGCGACCTCGCCGCGGCCTCCGGCATCCCGCTGCACGAGCTGACGCCGGTCCGCGCCTCGCTGGAGGACGCCTACATGACCCTCACCCAGGACGAGGTCGAGTACCGGTCCGAGGCCCAGCACGGTGCCACCACCACTCGCTCCCAAGGAGCCACCCGATGAGCGCGACCACCACCACCACGCCCACCGTCGCCGTCCGCCCGGTCGGGCCCGGCCGCGTCCTTCGCTCGGAGTGGATCAAGCTCTGGTCGCTGCGCTCGACCTACTGGACCATCGCGCTCACGCTGCTCGCGATGGTCATGCTCGCGGTGCTCATGGCCTTCGCCGCCGGTGCCGTGGCCTCGGAGGGCTTCAGCCCCGACGAGGTCGGGCTGGACGGCCTCGCGGTGCTCGGCACGGCCTACGGGATGGCCCAGCTCGTCATCGCCGTCCTCGGCGTCCTCGTCGTCACCGGCGAGTACTCCACCGGCATGATCCGCTCCTCGCTCACCGCCGTCCCCGCCCGGGTGCCGGTCCTCGCGGCCAAGGCGGTCCTCGTCGCGGTCGTGTCCTTCGTCGTCGGCGTCCTCGGGGTGGCGCTGGCCTACGTCGTCACGATGCCGATGCTCGCAGACGCCGGCGGGGCCGCGGACCTCGGCGACCCCGACACCCTGCGGATGTTCTGGGGCACCGGGCTCTACCTCGCCGCCGTCGGGCTCTTCGGCCTGGCCATCGGGACGCTGCTGCGCCACTCGGCGGGGGCGATCGCCGTCGTCGTCGGTGTCCTGCTCATCCTGCCGACGGTCCTCCAGGTCGCGATGAACGGCCTGGACTGGCTCCGCGACATCTACCCCTACCTGCCGACGACGGCGGGCGAGCGGATCATCACCGCCGGCGGGCCGGACGCGACCATGAGCGGGATGCCGGGCATGCCCGAGCTCCTCGACCCGTGGGTGGGCTACGGCGTCTTCATGGCCTACGTCGTCGTCGCCCTGCTGGCCGCCGCGGTGCTCCTGCGTCGTCGGGACGCCTGAGGCACCGCGGCCGGCCCCGTCACTCCTTGGCGGCGGAGGGCGAGGGCTGCTTCTTCTGGTTGCCGGTGGCGGCGGCCACGAAGGAGGCCCGCGGGCTCTGCAGGGAGCCGAGCGCGACGAGCTCGCGGCGGAAGAACAGCGCGGTGGTCCAGTCGAGGACGATGCGCACCTTGCGGTTGAAGGTCGGCATCGCCCACATGTGGTAGCTGCGGTGCATGAACCAGGCGATGGGGCCGCGGAGCTTGAGCCCGCCGACGTTCGCCACACCCTTGCCGAGGCCGAGCGAGGCGACGGTCCCGATGTTCTTGTGCTTGTAGTCCTCGAGCGGCTCGCCACGCAGGGCACGGACGAGGTTCTGCGCGAGGTGCTTGGCCTGGCGCACCGCGTGCTGCGCGGTGGGGCCTGTCGTGGCGCCGTGCTCACCGGTGAGGTCCGGCACGGCGGCGCAGTCCCCGGCGACCCAGGCGTTCTCGACCACGCCGTCGTCGTCCGTCACCTGGAGGGTGGGCAGGGCGCGCACGCGTCCGCGCTCGTCGAGCGGGAGGTCGGAGTTGGCGAGGACGGGGTTGGCCTTGACGCCGGCCGTCCACACGACGGTGTCCGCCTCGAACTCCTCGCCGGTGGACAGCTTGATGTTCCCGTCGACGCAGGACTCGAGGAAGGTGTTGAGGTGGATCTCGATGCCGCGGGCCCGCAGCTGCTCGAGGGCGTAGCCGCCGAGCTCCTCGCCCACCTCGGGCAGGATGCGCCCGGCGCCCTCGACGAGGACGAAGCGCATGTCCTCGCGGCGGATGCCGTCGAAGTTCTTCGCCGCGGCGCGGGCCATGTCCTCGATCTCGCCCAGCGCCTCAACTCCGGCGAAGCCACCGCCGACGAAGACGAAGGTCAGCTTGCGGCGGCGCACCTCGGGGTCCCAGGTGGACGCGGCGACGTCCATCTTGCCCAGGACCTGGTTGCGCAGCGCGGTGGCCTCCTCGACCTGCTTGAAGCCGATGGCGAAGTCCGCGAGGCCGGGGATCGGCAGGGTGCGGGCGACGGCGCCGAGGCCGATGACGAGCTCGTCGTAGGCGAGCTCGTAGGGCTCCCCCTCCTCGACCGGCTCGACGACGACGCGACGGTCCCCGTGGCGGATCTCCGAGACCGCACCGGTGACGAGCGTGCAGCCGCGCAGCTCGCGGCGCAGCGGGGCGACGACGTGGCGCGGCTCGAGGGACCCGGCAGCCGCCTCGGGCAGGAAGGGCTGGTAGGTCATGTACGACCGGGGGTCGACGATCGCGATCTCGACCTCGTCGCGGCTCATCCGCTTGCGCAGGCCGAGGGCGGTGTACAGGCCGATGTACCCGCCTCCGAGGATGAGGATGCGCTTGGTGCGGCGCGGGCGCGACACGCGGGGCGAGGCCGTTCCGGCGGAGGCAGTCATGTGTCGATGGTAGGTCGGTCATGTCGGGAATGCGCGGTGCGGGACCCCAACTGTCCCGCATCTCACGTCCGCCTCAGAGGAACTCCTCGGAGTCGTCGACGAGCAGGAGGGTGGGACGGACGCCGTTGTCCGTGACCTCGGTCTCCTCCTGCTGCGCATGGGTGCCTAGCACGAAGACGTCCATCGTCGTTCCCCATCCTCTCGGGCCGCCCGCCCGAGCTGGTGCCACCAGTGTGGTGCGGCCGCGGGCGGCGGGCATCCGCCGCGAGCACGGCCGGGCGTGGACGAAAGGACGACTGTGTCCGGTGCACCTCCGTAGAGAGTTTGAGAACCCTGGCCCGGCCCTGAAAACCGTGGCTTCTCGCCTGTCTCGGGGTGCCTACGAGCGTAGCGAACGGCCATCCGAACCCTCGGTGACCGACTCGCGGGGTCGTGTGGTGCGGTCAGTTGGGAAGACTCAAACCTCTCTGAGCGCCGCCGAGGTTGATGAGCTGGTGGCGCTGTACGAGCAGGGCATGACGCTAGCGCAGCTCGGTGAGCGGTTCGGCGTCTACCACCGAACGGTGGCCGCGCACCTCGTCCGCCGTTCCGTCCCGATGCGCGTGCGAGGGCTGGCTGAGGAGCACACGTGCGAGGCTGTGAGGCTCTACGAGGGCGGGATGACCTTGATGGAGGTTGGTCTGCATTTCGGGGTGAGTCAGGGGGCAGTGAAGAGGGCGGTGGCCGCAGCAGGTGCGACCATCCGCCCTCGGGGACGTCGGGTGGCGGTTACAGAGTGAAGTCCTCCTCGGAGTGCTTGGCCTCGTACTCGGCGATCGCCAGCATGATGCCGAGCTCGGGAGTCGCGGGAAGGCTCACGCGGCCTTGCCCGACGACGTAGAGGGGCACGTCGGCCTCGTCCAGCGCCTCGATGATGCGGGCGAACTCGGTAGACGGTCGGCTGAGTCGGTAGAGGTCCGCGACGATGAGCGCCGATGCCTGCCCGTCGCGGATGGTGGCGAGGGCCTGGTCGAGCGCGGGTCGTGTCCGGCCGTTGTCGTGGAACTCGCCGCTGACCTCGTAGCCGAGCTCGGCGGCCAGGCATTGGCAGGCGGCCCGCTGGTGAGCGTGGGTTGCCCAGTTCGGGCGTGCGCTGCGGGTGTAGATCACGGCGCCCATCACGCCACACTCGCCATCGGGTACTTGAGGGACTGTGCCTCGTTCATGCGGCGGGCGGCGACGCTCGACGGCCTCCTGGACGCGGGCGCGGACGAGCAAGATGACACTGACCAGGCCCATGATGAGGAACTTGAGCGCATTCCAGCAGAACAGGAGCACGAGGAGGTTCAGCCAGCCCGGGCCGCCGCCCTCGATCAGCGTGATGCAGTAGTTCGCTGCGAGGAAGTACGGGACCGCGAGGAGCATCGCGAGGATGCCCCACTTCAGGCCGCGGCGGGTGCGGATCGCGTCGAGCGCGATGTTGGTGGGCATGTAACGCCGCAGGTAGTAGCGGGCGTGGGCGCTGAGCGCCCAGAGCAGTCGGATCATGGCGTTTCCTCTCGTGGCACGGTCAGGTGACGAGACAGTGCGTAGAGAGTGGCCCGAGGGCCTGTCCGCGAGGGACGCCACATCAAGGAGGAATCTGCCTCCCCTCCAGAGTACGACGCTCCGGCGACATTCGTAAGAGGTGCGCCCGGGGATTCGGGCGGCGCTCGCGCACCTGTCTGGCACACACGGATGGGAGCCGGGCATGGTCACGATCACTTCTCTCGCCAAGGACGAACGCTCCGCACGGGTCGCCCTGGCATCGACCTTGGAGCCCGACGACGCCGTGACCGGCAGGCTCCTCGCCGCGGTCGGCGCGGTCGAGACCGTGCGCCTGGCAGCCGGTGCCGGCGCACTCCCGAAGAACGTCGATGCGGTCGAGGCCAGGCTGTGGCGCAACAAGGTCGCCCCGCGAATGGATGCCCGCACGGTCACGCAGGCACTCGCGGAGACTGACCGCCTCGGGCTGCGCATCCTCATCCCCAGCGACGATGAGTGGCCGACCGCCCTCAACGATCTGGGCAACCGCGCCCCCACCGCTCTATGGCTGCGAGGCGCTGTCTCCTACCTCACCGCGCCGCTGAACGATCGCGTCACGATCACCGGAGCCCGCGCCGCCACTAGTTACGGCGAGCACGTCACGGGCGAACTCGCCTCCAATCTGACCCATGCTGAGCGGATCATCGTGGCCGGCGGCGCCTACGGCATCGACGCCGCCGCACACCGAGCCGCACTCGCCACAGGCGGGCAGACCCTCGCCGTCATGGTCGGCGGCTTGGATCGCCTCTACCCATCCGGCAATCGTGAGCTGCTGGCACGAGTCGGAGACCTCGGCCTGCTCGCCAGTGAGATGCCGCCCGGCTCCGCGCCGACCAAGTGGCGTTTCCTCGCCCGCAATCGCATCCTCGGTGCCCTCTCCGGTGCAACCGTCGTCGTGGAGGCCGGCTATCGCTCCAGCTCCCTCAACGTCGCCGCCCGCGCTACGCAGCTCGGACGCCCGGTCGGCGCCGTGCCCGGCCCGGTAACCAGTGCCGCCAGCTCCGGCACGCACCGGCTCCTGCGCGAAGGCATCGCGTCCCTCATCACCGACGCCACAGACGTCACGGCCCTCCTCGACTCGCCCGCAGGTGGCGGCGGGCAGGCATTCGCGCGTGAGTCGGGCATCACCCCGTCCGCTCATCGGGAGGGGCGCGCGCTGTAGGCAGCCACTGGTCGGCGTCACCGCCAGTTGTCGCAGGTGATCCCTACGCTGGGGGTCATGATCTTCACCGCTCTGCATCGCGCCCTCGGGGTCGCTCCTGGACCTCTGACGGACGAACTGCTGGATGCGGCGGTGAGCAGCGGAGTCATGGAGACGACCGACCTGGACTGGAAGTCAGAGCTGCCCCCGGCGAAGGGACTACCGCAAACAGACTTCCCCAAGGACGTTGCAGCGATGGCGAACAGCGGCGGCGGCGTCATCGTGTTCGGAGTACGCGAGTCGCAGAAGGCCGCGACAGAGCGAGTCGACGTCGGAGAGTTCGATGAAGCGTACGAGCGATCCCTGCGCTCCGCAGCGATCACCGCTATCTCCCCGCCCGTCTTCGGCCTCAACGTGCACCGCCTCGGAACGGAGGGTGCCCGCGCTGTCGTCGTGGAAGTGCCGGCAAGCGTTGACGGGCCACACCTGATCTACCGCAACGACTACTTCGGCGCTCCGGTGCGCAACGACTCCGACACCGTATGGATGAAGGAACGACAGATCGAGGCGATGTACCGAGCACGCTTCGATGAACGCCGCCACGCCAGCGAAGCGCTCGACAACCTGTATGCCGAGACCGCGGGCGGCCGCGCCACGAGCGAACGCGCCTGGCTGATCGCTGTCGCCCACCCGCGCGTCCCTCGCCTCCACAACCGCCTGACGCGCGACGGAGCGCGCGACGTACTGACCAAGGCCGAAGGCCTCGCCCTGTTCTACGCCGGACGTGGAGGTGTGCACCCGCTGGAAAACGTCGACCGGCACAACCCACGACCGGGATCGCGGCGCTGGGTCGCCGTCAACACCGCAACGGGCGACAGATCACAGTGGAAGGAAGCATGGGCAAGTCTCCACCACGACGGATCAGTCACGCTCGCAGCCGCAATCGGCGGCCACCGCATGAGTAGCGACGGGTACTTCGAGGGATCGCAGGTCCAGTCGGACGCGGTCGAGTGCGGCGTCGCAGGCCTGATGGCTCTCATCCGGACGACCGCCGACGCGACGGGCAACGACGAGTACGACGTGCGCGTCGGGATCGAGTGGACCGGATCAGAGGCCCTGACGATCCTCACGGTGGATAACTTCGGCCACTCCTACGGTGGTGTCTCCACACCGTTGCACCGCTACATGCCTGTCGAGAGCACCGTGAACGCGGCGGCTGCCGACCTTGACTTCTACTGGCGTGTTCACGACCTCGCTCAGGATTGCGTCAACCAAGGCGGCGTATCAAACGTGCGGCTGATCCGTCCGCCCGAGCGCGAGGAGGCATAGTTCTTCCGCCTCCTCTGCGGTGGGCGGCCCTCGTCCCGTAGGAGCTGGCTACGTCAACGTTGTCGGCGTGAGCGGCCAGCCCTGTCCGATCTCCGGAACGGATTCAGAGAGCACGGCGACCTCAGTGGCTTTGCCGACGCGATGCGCTGAGTAGTGGAGCTCAAACTCTCGACGCCGACGCGCCGCGTAGAGCTCCGCCACCTGTGGAGCGTTGTCATAGGTAAGAATCCACGGCCTGTCTGCGACGGAGTTGAGGACCCGCGCAAGGTCTTCGTGGTCGGTTGCAGAGAAGGCGTTGAGGTACAACGAACCGGCCTTCTCGAAGTAGGGCGGGTCGGCGTAGATGAAGACATCGTCCTTGGGAGCGTACTCAGCGATGACCTCAATACCATCGCGCGACGTCGGGACGATGTTGTCTGCATAGAGCGACAGTATTCGGATACGTTCAGCAAGGCCGTCCCGGTTGAAGCGGGCGTCGATCTTGTAATTACCCGTTTGGTCTAGCCCGCCGATCGGGCCGCCGTTGAGCACCCCGGACCTGTTCGTGCGATTGAGATAGAAGGTGGCAAATCCGAGCTGTGACAGATCGCTGGTGTCGGCGGCAACATAGATTTCGCGCTGCCGCCGCCACTCGGTGACGTCAAGCTTGGCCTTGTGGATTCGCTCGATCAGCCATCCGGGCTCGGACTGAACCGTAGTCCAGAATGCGTGGATAGCCGGGTCGAGGTCGTTGATGACGACGCGCTCGACTTGCCCCGTTACCAGGAGACTGAGACCGGCGCCGACTCCGCCCGCATACGGCTCGACGTAGGTGCAGCCTGCGAGGTCCATATCGCGGATCATCTTGCGCAGGCGCGAGTACAAGGCAGACTTTCCGCCCGGGTACCGGAGCGGTGAGATTCGCGGGCGTCGTGTGGACACCCCGATGGCGCTCGTGCTCATGGCTTCATCACGTATCTCATGATCGAGTCGATGGAGGCCCACATTGAGAACGTTTGGTCGGGATCGACTAGGAAGTGGTGGTTGTGGTTGATCGCATTGAGCGAGTCGCCTGAGTTCGTGTACGTAACGAGCTTCCCTGTCCTGACGCCCTCGATGACCTGGATCAGGTGCTTCGGGCCGTTCGCCTTGACGTGTTCCAAGAGCCAGTTCAGGGCGTGGCCAAGTTGGACACGGCCGTTCTGGTTGTTCCCGGAGCCCTTGATGTCGATCGACTTTGCCTCCGCATACGCCTTGATCGACTTTTCCAGTACGGCCCGGATCATTAGGAAGGTGGCGTTAGGGAACTTTTGCACGTCGACCTCAGACAGTTCGCCGAGCAGCAGTTTCAACCCTTCGGGGTAACTCGCGGGAGCCTTGATCTGCCCGAGGTCGAGGTTCCTGAGCTTCTTCTTGGCTGGACGCTTCCTCGGAGGCTTCGGCTCCGCGGTGCCAGGCGCAGCGCTCGGAGGTTCTCCGAGACCAGGTGCCCCCGTGGGCGGAGTCGGCTTAGCGCCGGGGCCACCGGGCGGTGGGTTGTTCCCTCCGTCGGGAGTCGTCCCTGTAGTTGGGGTTGTGGGGTTAGGCGGAGCTGCTTCTCCCGCGTCAGCAACGATCTGACGCAGTTCCTTCATCAGCTGCGTGTAGCGAGGACTTGAGACCGAGTTCAGGCTGCGCGTGTTGATGTTCTCGTCGTACATCCCGCGAACGATTGCCGTAGCAACATCTTTGAAGACTTCGTCCGAGAGCGTCTTCGTGACGTTGCCGTCTGAATCCATCGTAAGCCCCGTCAGGTCAAGGAACTCTTTCGACTCGTAGATGCGCGCCAGCGTCGATAGGCCCCTGGCCCACTTCTTTGTTGCAAGGAAGTCTTGAAGCTCGGCCTCGTCGTAATGCACGGACTTGAAGAGATTGATGATGTGCGCTCGAAAGACGAATTTGCGAACGTCGATCGTGGGATACCTAGTCAGAAGTTCACGGAGCTTCCTCCCCGCGTCGATCTGCGCCTGGAAGAACGCCGCCTGCCTGCTGGGACTCCAGGCCCGCCGCAGGTTCCCGGTGTGGATAGCCGCGATCAACTGATCCGCTTCGGTCTGGTTCGGTGCAACCATGACCCGGACCTTCGCGAGCGCAGAGCGGTCTGGCAGAAGGGCCGCCAGCGACGCGACTCGCGCCTGATAGTCGGGGACCAACATCGGGTTCTGGATGGCTTTGAGTGCAGCGAGCCTGCGGTTCCCCTCAACCATCACATACTTACCGCGTCGCTTTAGGACGACCGGCGTCTCGTGTGTCAGATAGCCGACCTTGCAGATGCCCTCGACAAGCGCTAACGCATCTTCGTTGACGAACAGGTCTTCAATGATGTCGGCCTCGACCTTCGCGTCGGCCACTTCAAGGCGAACGTTTTTTGGATCGAGTTGGATTTCTTTCAGGACGTCAAGCTCAACTTCGGGCCAGTTCGAAGTATCTAGCATTTGTCACCGCCTAGGACACTGTTCATCTCGGACAGTGCCGTCACGACCTCACTCATTGTGCTCTGCTCCTGCCTGCGGCAGTGAACCGCGGACGTACGCAAGGACATCGCTCCTCACGAAGCGCCAAGCGCGTCCCACCTTCTCTCCGGGCAGCGACCCCGCGCGGGCGAGTGAGAGCACTGTCTTGGTGGAGACACGCAAGAGCGCTGCCGCTTCATCAGCGGTCAGAACCTCGTTATCTTCCGGCATCTTCTCGTAGCCTCCTTGTACGGGACACATCTTCACGCTACCAGGTCGCGGGCTTCGTAGGTTGGCGTTCAGGCGCTACAAGGAGCGTCGGACCGGCCTAGTAGTAGCAGGCGATTGACGTGCGCTGTTCGGTTCTCTTTCGAGCGAGCGGGTTCGGTCAAGCGCAGCACGGGCGCGGGCGACGTCGATCTTCTGCGTCTCGGCTTCGGCGGGTGCTCCGAGGGGTGCGGGTCCGGTGATGCCGTAGCGGTCGCGGTAGGCGGCGATGGTGCGCGCGGCGTTCCGCCATGCCTGGGCCGCTCGTGCAGTCTTGGGTGGGGTTCCGAGTTTCGTGATCCACTCGTGTTTCTCGGTGAGTGCGGTGTCGAGGAGAGCATCGGCCCGGGCTTCGATGAGGTCGCGTCGCTCGGTCAGCGCTTGCCGCATCTCGGATGGCATGATGCCGGTGGCTTCGGGGATGAGGCCCACGATGAGACGTGGTGTTCTGCGTGCACGCCCGGCTCCCGCTGGCCTGGCGGTCGCGCGGGCAAGACGGTAGTGCAGGACCGCGGCGATGTCGTCGGCGTCCCCGAACCCGCGTGCTCGCACGAGGCGCGGCAGCAGGGTCTCGACGTCGTGCTGGTTGGCCTCGGCCCGACGGAGCTCGGCAGTCAGCGCTCCGAATGCGGGTGAGGCGATCGCGTCCTCGGCGTCGTCGTCGCTGAGCCCAGACGAGCGGACGAGCGCGGCCCAGCGGTCGTGTTGGGCGGCGGCGGCCAGGGTCTCGTACTCGGCGGTAAGCTGCGCGATCGAGGCCCAGGTGTCCTGCTCCGCAGTGATCGTCTCGTGCGCCGACAGCTCGGCACCGACGTGCTGCAGCACCCCGAACAACACGGACCGGGCTGTCGCCTCGGTGTTGTCGCCGGGGCGAGGGCCGTCGTGGGCGGGGTCGGGCTTGTCGACGGCGACGTAGGCGATGTTCTGCTCGCGCCCCCTCGTCATGGCGACATAGAACGTCTCTCTGGTCATCGACGCATCCGCCAGGACGTGCGAGGAGTCCACGGTGATGCCCTGCGCCCGGTATGACGTCACGGCGTAACCGAGATCGAGGTGTTCGGCCGCGTACTCGGCCGGGACCACGACCGAGGCGCCCCACGTGCGCCCTGCGCGGCGGAGGGTGAGAGCGCCGTCGTCACGGACCTCGGTGACCGTCCACCTATCGCCGTTGCGGACCCAGGACCGTCCCGCGCGGAGGCGGCGGTCGTTGCGGCGAGTGATGACCGTATCCCCGACCGCAGCCCTCATTCCGTCGTGCAGTTCGACCTCACGGCGGGCGTTCACGGTGCCGTCGAGGATCAGATCAGCGCGTGCCCGGTTGTTGAGCGCCTGGACGGACTCGTTCGAGGCGGTCACGAGCACACTGGCTCGCCCGGCGAGTGTGTCGTTGCGCCAGGCGGTGTAGGCGACGTCGATCATCTCCTCCGTCTCACCACCTCGGATGCGACCGTGTTCGGTGTAGGTGTCGATGACATCGGTGCGCCCATGCCGCAGCGCGAGGGACGCGGTCTTCTCCCACGGGTGGACGAACCGGTGCACGTCGACCAGCTCCGGGGCGTCGTCACGGTCGTGGACGAGGAGGGAGAACGCGCCACCGGCGGTGACGGACTGAAGCTGGGCGTGGTCCCCGACCAGCAGCACCTTCGCCCCGGCCTCCGCCGCCAAGGCGGTGATGCGGTCAAGGGAGAGCGTGCCCGCCAGCGATGCCTCGTCGACGATGACGAGCTGACCCTTGCGGAACGTCTCGCCGGCGCGGTCGTGAGTGTCGAGCCACTTGGCCGTGTTCTCGGTCTGGATGCCGAGGTCATCGGCCAGGACCTGCGCGGCGACCGCGGACGGCGCAAGCCCGACCACGCTGCCACGTCCGTGCTCGCGTTCCCACGCCCGCCGCAACGCTGACATCGCGGTGGTCTTCCCCGCCCCAGCAGGGCCGACCAGCACATCGACCACCCGGCCCGAGAGCGCGATCTTCGTCAGTGCGGCCGCCTGGTCGTCACCGAGCATCCGGCCCTTGCTGTCGGGCCGCTTCGTAACCCGTTCGACGGTGGTCAGCGGCACGGTCGGTGCGGTGGTGGTGTGGGCGCGTTCGAGGAGGCGGTCTTCGGCGGCCAGCAGCTCCTCGGAGGAGAACAGCGCGGAGTGCTTCGGCCGGAACACGCTCGTGCCGTCCGGTCGGCGGAACGCGGCCGGGCTGGATGCGAGCTCGGGCGGGGTCAGGCGCAGCGAAGCGGCTTCGGCGGCGTCTACGACCAGGCCGACGATAGCTTCGCGATCCTCTGTCGACGCGAACCGGTAGGCCATCGTCTGCCGCGCGGCCTCGGCAGTGAGGTTCCAGCGATGCCAGGTGGATCGCTTCTCACCGACCGCAGCCACAACGTCTGCCCCGAGCGAGTCGATCACATCCAACGGCACGTCGTCCGCGCGCAGCAGCAACGGCTCCTTGTTTGCCGTCACGCCGCGCGCCCACGAGGTCGTATCCGACCCGAGCACCTGCCCGGCCCGTTCCCGCCAGGAGGCGGTGAGGTCAGCCAGCGACCGGACTTCCTTCTCCGGCCGGGTCGAGAGGGTGGCCTGGGCGCGGAGCTTCATGATCGTCGCCGGCGACGGCCGCCGCCCATGCGCGTCGACGTACTGGCCGATGAGGCGGTCGGTCTCGGCATCAATGTGCCGGGCACGGGTGGAGAACTCCTTCACCATCGCCTCGGGCACCGCGGCGATCGCCCACGCGGGGTTGCGGTCGCGGCCCATGTCGCGCGCCTCCCACGAGACGCCAAACGAGCGAGTGAGGTGGTCAGCGAACACCGCCTCGTGCAGCTCGGAGAGGGCGACCACGGCGGCGTGCATCGGCCGCCCATCCAGCGACCGCCATTTGCCATCGAGGACGGTCTGCACCTTGTTGCTGATGACGACATGCGTGTGCAGGTGCGGGTCGCCCGCCCGGCTGTCGTAGTGATCGAACGCCGTGGCGACCAGACCTGCGACGTCGACCTGTGCAACCGCGCCGTCGCGGTCGGTTGCGCCGGTGCGGGTGGCTGCAACCTCCCGCTCCATGAACGCAACCACCTCCGCAACCGCAGCGTGATGCGCGTCCGCGATCAACGCCTGCGTCCCCGCGTCCGCGACCGCCCAGAGCACGCTGGCGGACTTCGGGATCGAGAACGTGAAGTCGAACCCCGCAACCGCCCGCCGCGTCCCGCGCCCGGCCTCCTCCGTGTCGATGGCCGCGACCGCCTCCGCGCGTGACGCCGGCCCGAGTGCGGGATCAAGCGCACTGGTACGTGCCTCGATCCGCTCGGCCACGGTTCGGTATTCGGGGTACGCGCGGCCCAGCGGTTCACCGGTGATCGGGTCTCGACCCATGCCGACCAGCAGCTGGAGCTGGGCTTCGGAGACCTGATCACCCACGCTGATCCGCCCGCCGCCGAGTGTGGCGACCCCGGCACCGAGCCAGCGACCGGGCGGGGTGCCCTCGGCGTTGTAGTAGCGCGTCAACGGAGTCGAGAGCGAGCGGTCGCCGTCGCCGGCCGCGACAGTGCGCAACAGGTACTTATACCCGTCACCCGCCGACATCACGCGCATCGAAACCGTCATCCGGCCCGCCCTCTCTGCCTGCTCACGAGGTGAGCAGCGGCCCGCCGAAGGCGGGCTCAACCTCGATCTGCAAGAGGCGTGGTGGCTCTGAGGGAGGCGGAGACGAAGGCTCCGTCAGAGGCCGGGCGCGGCGCGGTCAGCGAGGCACGGGAGGCACGGGAGGCGCGGGAGGCGCGGCGAGCACCTGGCAGATAACCAGCCCGGTCAGCGCTCGCAGAGGCAGCGACCGGGGATCACCGATCTGCCGGAGTCCTCATGCCGAACGCCAGCGACGAACCGGGCGACCGCCGCCTGCGGGTCGGGTCGCTGTTCTCCGGCTACGGCGGACTCGACCTCGCTGTCGAGGAGGTGTTCGACGCCCGCACGATCTGGTTCTCCGAGATCAACGAGCCCGTCGCCCGCGTCTTCGCCCACCACTGGCCCGACGCCCCCAACCTCGGCGACATCACCACCATCGACTGGAACACTGAAACCCGGGGCGCTTCAGAGGGAGTCCTCGGTGCACAGCGGCCAGGTCGGGCAGCCCAGCCCGGATGCGGTAAGCCTGACCGCCCCGCCGGTCGCGACGATCAGGATGTTCGCGGCCAGGGAGAGCTTCGCCCACACGAGCGGTCGGGCACGGACCCATTCCCACAGCCGCGCCCGCCAACCATCGCCCCGCCCGGCGACGTGGGGCGTGTCGAGGGGGCGGGTTTCAGGCACGGCGGTAGCGGCGTGCGCGGATGAACGAGGTCACCCCGAGAACCAGGTAGACCAGCAGCGCGACGAAGGTCAGGGTGCTGGCGATGACCGCTATAGGGCGCTCTGCGGTGCCCCCGAGGAGCTCCCCGAGCTTGAGGACGTTCATGAGCGTGCCGGCCAGGCCGACGAGCGCGACTGCCAGCGCCGCATGGATCGCGTGCCGGTGCGCCGCCTCTTTCCGGGAGATGAGTCCGGCGATCACCAGCAGGATGCCGAGGGCTGCGGGGATCAGCGCGGTGAGGCTGGATGCCCCCGACGCGATGTAGGCGACTATCCCGATCACAGTCACGACTGCCCCGGTCCCGATCGTCCACTTCGTCATGCTGTCGTTCCTCTCCACACACGGTTACTGTACCATTTAGTATAGTCTAGTGGTTGGTGAGGTACGGCGTCGATACGGAGGAGGCGGCACGGTGGTGAGGCCGAGTAAGAAGTCTGCGATCGTCGAGGCGGCGATGCGGGTCGCTGAGGAGCAGGGGCTGTCTGCGGTGACGATCGACGCTGTCGCCGAGCAGGCGGGCATCACCAAGGGGGGCCTGCTGTATCACTTCCCGAGCCGGACGGCACTGCTGAGTGGGGTGTATGAGCAGTTGGCGGCCGACTGGGAGAAGGAGATGGTCTCAGCCGCCGGGAAACCCGCTTCTGAGGCGACCCGTGCTGAGCGGTTGGCGGCGTATGTGCGGGTCGCCCGGTCGATGACCCGCGCGGAACTGGTGTTCATGGCTGACGGCGCCGCGCACCGTGACCTCTTCGCACCCTGTGCGGAAGTGGCCGCGCGGTGGACGACCCCGCTCCCTCAGCCCGGCGTGGACGACAGGTATCCGCGGGAGGAGCTGCGGATGCTGACCGCACGGATGGCCGCCGACGGGCTGTGGAGCTACGAAGCCCTCACCGGGGAGCCCATCCCGCAGGCTCTGCGGGTGCAGCTCCTGGAACACATCGCCGCCTCCCTGGACACCACCAGCACGGACTCTGCGCGATGAACACAAGAATCTATGGCAACCGGCCGGGCGCAATGATCGAAAGAACTCCTGACACAAGAAGGCATCCCCGCACATGAACACTGTGAACACTCAAGCGTCATCGCTGTCATCGCGGCGGTGGGTGCTGCTGGTGACTGTCGCGTTCGGCCTGTTGCTGATCACGCTCGACAACTCGATCCTCTACACCGCCCTGCCCACCCTGACGGTGGACCTGGGCGCGTCGGCCTCCCAAGGCCTGTGGATCATCAACGCCTACCCGCTGGTGATGGCGGGCCTGCTGCTGGGGTCGGGAACCTTGGGTGACCGGTTCGGGCATCGCCGTCTCTTCCTGGTCGGTCTCACGCTCTTCGGGGCGGCGTCGCTGGTGGCCGCGTTCTCCCCGACACCGGAGGTCCTGATCGGTGCGCGTGCGCTCCTCGCGGTGGGGGCGGCGTGCATGATGCCCGCCACTCTCGCGCTGATCCGGCTCGGGTTCGATGACGTGCGGGAGCGGAACATCGCGATCGCGATCTGGGGCAGCATCTCCGTGGTCGGCGCCGCGCTCGGACCCATCGTCGGGGGTGCACTGTTGGAGCGGTTCTGGTGGGGGTCGGTGTTCCTCATCAACATCCCCGTCGTGATCGCAGCCCTCATCCTCACCCCGCTCGTCGTCCCTGCAGGAACCCGGGACCGGGCGAAGAAGTGGGATGCGATCTCCTCCCTCTACGCCCTCCTCACCCTCACCGGCGCGGTCCTCGCGATCAAAGAAGCCGCCCACACCCCGCAGAACTGGGCGATCGTCGCAGGCGCCACGGTCGTCGCGGCCATCGGCGGTGTCCTGTTCACCAGACGCCAGCTCCGCTCGAACGATCCGCTGCTGGACTTCGGGGTGTTCCGCAACCGCGCGTTCAGCGCCGGGATCATCACCGCAGCGACCGCAATGTTCGCCATCGGCGGCATCCAACTGGTCACCACGCAACGCTTCCAACTCGTCGACGGGTTCACCCCACTCCAAGCAGGACTCCTCGTGGCCGCTGTCGCGATCGGGGCTCTGCCCACCGGGATTCTCGGCGGCGCGTTCCTGCACAGGCTCGGGCTGCGCATCATCAT
Source organism: Georgenia phoenicis (assembly GCF_047302425.1). NCBI lineage: Bacteria > Bacillati > Actinomycetota > Actinomycetes > Allobogoriellales > Allobogoriellaceae > Georgenia > Georgenia phoenicis. The sequence goes on from NZ_CP154855.1 coordinate 3,459,615, forward strand.
CAGCGGAGGCTTCACCCTCGCCACAATCGGCATGATCATCACCCTCATCGGAGTGCAGACCGCGTTCCCGGTATTCGTGGCCGGGCTCGCCGTCACCGGCGCCGGATTGGGGGCCACGATGTCAGTCGCATCGACCGCGATCGTGGGGAACGTCCCCCCACGCAAGGCCGGTATGGCAGCCTCGGTCGAGGAAGTGTCCTACGAGTTCGGCAGCCTCATCGCCGTCGCCGTCCTCGGCAGCCTCCTCTCCCTCTTCTACACCTCCCGCATCCACCTCCCCCAGGGCGCCCCTGCCGAAGCCGCCGACAGCATCGCCACCGCCCGCGACCTCGCCAGCGACCATCCGGGCCTGCTCGACGCCGCCGCTATCGCGTTCAACAGCGGCTACACGACCATCATGATCATCATCGCCGTCGTGATCGCCGCAGGCGTCATCACCACCGGGTGGCTGCTCCGACAGTACGGACCCGGCAGCACCGCCTCCGCCTACGAAGACAACACCCACTAAGCCTCGCGCTAAGAGGATCACGACCTATGGATTGTCACCACCGCAACCACGCCGCGGAGCATCAATGACACACACGCCCTCACGAAACGAACGCTTCTTCCGACTCGCCTTCCGCACCACCGCGCTCATCGAAGGCATCAGCTGGCTCGGCATGCTCACCGCCCTCGCTATCAAATACCCCCTCCACGGCAGCCCCCTACCCGTCACCATCTGGGGGGTGGGTGCACGGAATCGCATGGATCGCCTTCGTCCTCGCCTGCGTCGCCGCCGCCATCCGCTTCCGCTGGACCTGGTGGGCACTCCCCACCGGCATCATCGCCTCGATGCTCCCGTTCCTCACCGTCCCCTTCGACCTCTGGATGGAAAGAACCGGGCGACTCTCGACAGCGAACCGACCTGCCAACCACGTACAAACAACGGCTCCTCACCCCCTCACCAAGGAAGAGGCATCAAAAGACGTTTCTACGAAATGATATCAACCGCATTCAATAGAGTCTTAAGAAAGGACTCCCTGCGCTGATAGCGGCTGTTGCCATGTCACCCGCACATAGGAACAACGCGCGAGAACTGTGAGAGCAAGCGAATACCGCGATCCACATGAAGGGTCGTCTACGAGACCAGACAACCCCGGCACGAGGTTAATCAATCGCGGCGCACGGCTTCTGACGGCGATCGAAATCTCCCGCAGCGCAATGACCAGGCGAGTGATTCCTGCGGAGATAAAGATCCTGCACATTCTTGAGGGCGCAGCTGAAATCTCGACGGCACAGGGCCGGTACCTTCTCATGCCTGGCATGGCCTTGGCTCTAGGAGCTGGTGAATGGTGCCAGATGCGTCCGAGGCAATACGTCCGACTCTGGGCGGTGTACAGCGATGAACGCTTCTTGCGTGAACAGATGGCATGGTTCCTTCCCGACAAGACGCGGCTCCGCGCTGGCGTGCATCCTCACGACTGGGACGGGAGCCCACTCGTTCTGCATCCTGGTGTGTCTACCCTGCGCCGTGTCGAACCGATCTGGCGGCAGCTGAGCGTACTCGGCAACGGCACGAAGTCACCGGAGGTGGTGGCAGTACGTACCGTAGAACTGTTCGCCGGTTGGGTAGGCCTTGTGACTCCCGCGTTCCTCGCGCCGGATGCGGCCGCCAACTCAGATGGTACTGAGTTGAGCCAGGCAGGCGGGCTACTCATGTCGATCTCCTTGGCCGGACACGTGGGACGTGCAGTGCAGCTTCTGCGTGACCGCATGGCTGAGTCGTGGACGACTACGGCCCTCGCGCGTTCCGTCGCCGTCTCCCGTACTCACTTAACCCGCCTGTTCGTTGCCTGTACCGGCTTTCCACCGATGCGTTACCTCACGGAGATACGGCTGACAGAGTTCACCCGGCTCATTGATGAGACTGACTGGACTGTGGCACGTGCTGCGGGCGCAGTCGGCTGGCGCGATCCCCGGGTCGCCTCACGCTGGTTCTCCCGCCGCTACGGCATCACGCCATCGCAGTACCGCGCCAGCGGGCGTCCCGAAGGACGCCAAGCAAACCCTCCGCACTCACCGGCAGGCTGACTCGTCAACCCCCTCGACTCGCCGTATGTCGCGTACTTCTCGTCGTGTGAACCCTGAGCACTTGAAGGACTTCGACTCTACGCCGCACCGCAGGTAAACCGGATGAGACACGTCGGGTTCATCGTGGAGCCTGGCGGTCGCCACGCTCTGTTCCGTCCGTCTCGTTCCTGATCTCCCCGGCGCACCTAATGGTCGCAGGGGTCACCGGCTTGTGCCGTTGGCCTTGCCGGGAGGAGGTCACAGGTGGCGACGGACGAGGAGGCACGGGCTACGCGCGACGCGAAGCTCGAACAGCTCCATGAGCGGTTGACGGCTGCGGTCGACCTGCTTGTGTCGGGTGAGGATTGGAAGCGTGCGCTGGAGTTCGCTGCTCGGTTCCGGGCGCGCTCGTTCCGCAACACGCTGCTGATCCTCGCCCAGCATCTCGATGCTTACGAGCAGGGTCGTGTCGCGTCGCCGGAGCCGTCCTATGTCGCGGGCTATAAGCAGTGGCAGTCGCTGGGTCGGCAGGTGGAGCGGGGTCAGGCGGGGTATGTGATCTTCGCGCCGGTGACGGGTCGGTTCGCGTCGAGTAATCCGGCTGATTCTGAGTCGTGGCGGCGGCTGGGCCGGTTCGAGAAGCCGAAGCCCGGCGAGGTGGTGCGTTCCCGGATGGTCGGCGCGAAGCCCGCCTACGTCTGGGATGTGTCGCAGACCAGCGGTGATCCCGTGCCCGAGCGCCCTGCCCCGACGCTCCTGGAAGGCGAGGCGCCCGACGGGCTGTGGGCAGGGCTTGCCTCCTTGGTGGAGGCCGAAGGGTTCACGGTGACGCGCGTCGCGGATGAGCGGGAGATTCGTGGCGCGAACGGTGTCACGGACTACACGAACCGCACGGTGGCGGTGCGGTCGAACATGGACGACGCCGCGCAGGTGAAGACACTCGCGCACGAACTCGCACATGTGAAGCTCCACGGCCCCGACAACCCGGATGCGACCGGGCATCGCGGGATCGGTGAAGTCGAGGCGGAGTCGGTGGCGCTGATGATCGGTGCCGCGCACGGCATGGACACCACCGCCTACACGATCCCGTATATCTCCGGGTGGGCGGGTACGGTCAAGGACAAGGACCCGGCCGAGGTCGTGCAGGCCACCGGTGAACGCGTCCGCAAGACCGCCGGGGCGATCCTCGATGCCCTCGACACCGTCCAGGTCGGCACGGGCGACCCACCCGGCCTGACCCGTGAGTCCGCCACCCCGTCGCGAGGGGCCGGGGCGGAGCGAACAGTTCCGGCACTGGTCGAGCCAGCGCGTTCCTCGCGTGCGGCGGATGCCGTGGTGAGGGGGCTGTGATGAGCGTCGCCAGCGTCCTTGCCTCCCTCAGCGGGCTCCCGCTTCCGCAAGCCGCCGCGCGGCTCGCGGCGGCGGGGGTGCCGGTGTTCCCGTGCGTGCCGGGCGAGAAGCGTCCGCTCACCCGGCATGGGTTCCATGAGGCGAGCGTTGACCTGGCGCAGGTTGTGGCGTGGTGGCATCGCTGGCCGTCCGCGAACATCGGCGTCCCCACCGGCACCGCGTCTGGGGTCGATGTCGTGGATGTGGACCGCAAGCCGGACGGGAACGGGTTCGACGCCTTCGGTCGTGCCCGCCGGGCGGGGCTCGTGGAGGGGTGGGTGGCGGTGGTGCGCACGCCGTCCGGTGGTGCGCATTTCTACTACCCGGCCGACCCCGGCCGGTCGCAGCCGTCGTGGCAGGCGGCCGCGGCACGTGTCGACTTCCGTGGCACCGGCGGGTACGTCATCGTCCCTCCCTCCGACGTCATGACCGTCCACGGCCCGGCCGGGTACTCGCTCACCGCGCACGGTAACCGGGAGCCGCGCCCGGTGGATGCGGCGGCGCTGCGGGACTTCCTCGATCCGCGTCCCGAGCCCGTCGTGCATCGGGCGCGGGGCCCTGTTCGTTCGGAGGACGCGAAGCGGCTGGCCGACTGGGTGGGCATGCGCGCGGAGGGCGAACGCAACCGTGGCCTGTTCTGGGCCTCCTGCCGCCTCGCGGAGGCGGGGTTGTCTCTGCCGGAGATGGTCGATGCGCTCGCCCCGGCGGGTGAGCGGGTCGGGTTGCCGCCGCGGGAGGTCGTCACGACGATCCGCTCCGCCTACCGCGCCACCCACGTCCAACCCGCACCATCCAGCGTGGTACGGGACGATGATCTGCGGCGCGTGCCGCGTCTTGCAGGGCAGGTGCTCTCATGAACCCGCAGGCGCCGGCACCTGTGCGGTCGCGGGGTGGCCGGGTGGCGGTGGCGACGGCGGTCGCCGGGACGGTGTTCATCGCTGCAGGTGCGTTCTGGCTCTCCTTCACCGCTCTGGCGGACCTTGCCCGCCGCTCCGGGATCGATGCGGGGCAGGCGTGGGCGTGGCCGCTGATCGTGGACGGGATCATCGTCGTCGCAACCGTTGCCGTCGTCGCGCTCGCTCGGCAGCGGTCGGCTTGGTATCCGTGGGTGCTGCTCGCTGCGGGTGCGCTGGTGTCGGTGACGGCGAACGCGATCCATGCCGTCGTCGCCGCCGATGCCGATGTGCCCGGGGTGCTGGCGGCGTCGGTGGCGGCGGTGCCGCCGCTGGTGCTGCTTGCGATCACGCACCTCACCGTCATCCTCACCCGACCGGCCTCCGAGGCCGCCAAGCCACATCTCGCCGACGAGGACGAGCCGACGCCGGAGAGCGGTCTGTCCGAGCTGCAGGCCGTTATTCCCACACCGGGGTCGGAGCAGACGCCCGCGCGGGAGGTGGCGGGGCGGTTGCGAGATGAGGAGGGCTGGTCGAACAAAGCGATCGCCCGGCACCTCGGCGTGCACCCCTCCACCGTGGGCCGCTGGTTCGCACGCCCCGAACTCACCACCCGTGACGAACAGGAGACGCCATGAACGACGACCAGCACACGTACGTCGAGCCCACCGCTACGGCGCTGCACGAGCGAGACCATGACCGTGCTGAGGAGACGCCGCGTGAAAGCGAGGCGTCGGCGCTGGCCCGGCACCGCGACCCGTCACTGGCCAAAGACTCGACGGCGAAGGACGCGGCGACGAGAGCGCGTGCTGGTGTGGAGTGGGTGCGTCCGACTGATCTGATGGCGTCGCGTTCGGCGCGGATAGTGGGGCGGGGTATCGATTTTCAGGCCGAGCTCGCCCGCCGCGCCCGCCGGGTACCTGGTCAGGCGTATCGGGCGACCCGTGACGGGGCACGGTCGGGTGCGCGGTTCGTGAGCGAGCGGGCACGGAAGCTGCCGCCGGTGACCGCGTTCGGTCGTGGTGGCGGGGAGCGGTTCTCATGGGTGTCGCGCTCCGGGATCGGGCTCGGGTAACCGCCATGCACGCCCCCAGCCAACGTCTGAGCGCGCCTGCTGGGGAGCGTGTGCGCACCTGCCTGTCAGGAGGTGCTCCCATGCAGACTGCATCAGACCGTGACAGGCGGAATCGTTTCGAGGACTCCGAGGCGCTGCGCGCCCTGCTGAATCGGCTCCATCAGGCGGGGCGTGGGGCGTGGCAGCGTGACCCGGAGGCGGCGGCGCTGATGGAGCACGCCGCGAACAAGTACGCCGCTCTCGCCCGCAAGCACGGCCTCGACCCGTGGGAGGCGGCTTCGGCGGCGTTCGAGGCGATGCGGGGAACTGCGACGCGGCGGGCGGATGACCCGTGGGCGGTGGTGACGCGGGCGGTGCAGGTGACCTGCACCGCCGAGGAACGCGGCAACGGACTGCTGTGCTCCGTGCATCAGGCCCGTCGCCCGAAGTATTCGGTGTTCCACGACGCCGAACGATTCAGCGACCGCGAGAACCCCCTGCCCGACTACCACCCCGCGTTCTGCTTCGACCCCTTCACCGACCCCGACGAGGACCCGGACGATGAGCGTCCGGTGCGGGAGCGGGCGATGAACGTCACCGCCGCCGTCGAGGACACGATCGCGTTCCTCTCGTGGGTCGGCTGGGAACCCTCGACAGCCCGGGCTGCGGTCGAGTACATCACCACCAGGTTGGCGGGGTCGCCGTCGCGGGCGTCGGCGTTCGAGGTGCTGCGCCGTGACCGGCAGGCCCGCGCCCTCCTGGACCTGCCGGGTGCGTCGTGGACGGCGCTGCTGCGGATCGTGCTCGGCACCCCCGACCCGACCCTCGCGCATACGAACGCTGGGCGCGGGTTGCTCGTGCGGCTCCTGATCGGCCAACCCCTGCGCGCACTCCTCACCGACGACGACCTCGTGATCACTGCCGGGCTCGCCGCCCCGCGCCTGGCAGGGGGCGAGGAGTCATGAGCACGGTGCCGGCGGGCCACATCGAGCTGGAGCGCGCGGTCGACTCCATCATCGTCGGCCGCCGGCACCGGCAAGACCACGGCGACCTTGCCCCGTTGGTGGAGTCGATCCGCCGCAACGGGCTCTTGCAGCCCATCACGATCACCCTCGACGGGCACCTGATCTGCGGCGCGCGGCGCCTCGCGGCGCTGAAACTCCTGGGCATCAAGACCGTCAACGTCTGGGTACGGTCCGGGATCTCCGACCGGCTCGGGCAACTCCTCGCCGAACAAGACGAGAACGTCCTGCACAAGCCGCTCACCCAGCTCGAAGCCGCAGCCCTCTACCGCGAACTCAAGACCCTGCTCGCCGAAGACGCCGCCCGCCGCCAGGAGGCCACCCGGTTCCAGACGACCGCAGACGACGCAGAAGACGGTGGTGCCAATTTGGCACCACCGCAGTTCGAGCAAGGCAAGGCTCGCGCTCAGGCTGCGCGGATGGTGACTGGCCGCGCGTCCTATACGACGTTGGAGCGCATCGGCCGGTTGGAGGACCTGGCCGCGGACGAGTCGCAGCCGGAACCGGTACGGGCGCGTGCGGCAGAGGAGGTCGAGCGGATCAAGGCAGGTGGGAGCGTCTATCCCTCGCACCTGCGCGTGAATGCCGAGCTGTCGCTGGCGGAGCTCAACCAGCTCGCCGCGGATCCCGCCCAGTCCGTCGAGGTGCGCGAACGAGCACGGGTCGAGGCGGATGCGGTGCGTGCGGCGGAGCAGGAGGCGAGGGCGGCGGAGTTGGAGCAGCTGGCAAAGGCCGCGCTCGCCCGCGTCAAAGCAGCCAAGGCCTCCGGGGAGAAGAAGCCAGCGCGGCCCGCGCTGACGGCGGTGAACACCGGGGAGCCGGTGCCGTTCCCGCTGACCGCGTTCCTGGCCACCTGGGACGACATGGCCGAATGGTGGACCCACTACGACCCCGCCGACGTCGGCCCAGCCCTCACCGCTGAACAGTGGGCACGGTTCGAGGAGACCATCGCCGGGACCATCGCGTTCACCGACGCCGCACGCGCGGCACGGCAAGACAGGGCCGAGCACATCGCCTGAACCGCGGGGCGGGTGCGGTGGTGCGCACCTTCCTGGCAACCACGCATCCGTTGTTGCCGTCCGGGAAGGACCCGTGCTCATGGACCCCGCCACGTCTGATGACCGTCGCCGTCGTCGCCTGCTGATCGCCGCCACCGCTGGCGGCCTCGCTCTGCTCTTGCTCGTCGGAGTCGGCATCTACGGCCTCGTCCGCGGCCCCGCCGCCCCGTCGGCCTCGACGCCGAACGAACGACCTTCCACCGCCGCGCCCGTGACACCGGCCCCGACCTCGGTCGCAGAGCTGGAGCCGCTGGACCAGCACCTTGGGCCGGAAGCGTTCGCCCAAGCGGTCGCTGAGGCGCTGTTCACCTGGGACACCACGACCGGGCACATGCCATCGGACTATGCGCAGGTGCTCGCGGATGCCGCGCACGGCAGCGAGGCCGACGCCTTCGTCGGTGACGTCCGCGCCTACATCCCGACGAACGATGCGTGGGCGCAGCTGCGCACCTACGCGACTCGGCAGTGGCTGACCCTCGACGAGGTGTTCGTCCCGGAGGCGTGGGAGACCGCCGTCGAGCAGGCAGCCCCCGGTCAGATACCTGATGGTGCGGTCGCGTACACCATCTCGGGGACACGGCACCGGGAAGGCATCTGGGGCACCGACCCCGTCGAGGCATCCCGCCCGGTCTCCTTCACTGTGTTCCTCGTCTGCACCCCGCCCAATCCCGGTCGCGGCACCGGGTCGGGGTTGTGTGAGGTGCTGCGGCTCTCACAGCTCGACAACCCTCTCCGCTGAGCCGAGGCCGTGATGAAGAAGCTCGCGCTCCTCGCCCTCACCTTGCTGCTCCTGGGGCCGTCCACGATCCTGCTGGGCGTCGCCACGCTCGGCGGAACACCTGCGACCGCCGCCGTCTGCACGCCCGGCTCGTTGGCGGTCGGCCCGATCCCGGACTCGCTGACCGCGACGACCCGCAACGGGGAGACGGTCACGCTGAACCGGCAACAGCTCACCCACGCCGCGACGATCATCACGGTCGGCGGGCAGACAGCCGGCGTCGGACGTGAAGGGGTGCTGATCGCGCTGATGGCTGCGCTGACCGAGTCGACCCTGCGGATGCTCGCCAACACGAGCGCCTATCCCGAGTCGGCGGAGTACCCCAACGACGGCGAGGGTTCGGATCACGACTCGCTCGGGCTGTTTCAGATGCGCCCGGTCAGCGGGTGGGGCACAGTCGCGGAGCTCATGGACCCCAGCTACCAGGCGAGAGCCTTCTACGGTGGCCCCACGGGCCCGAACTACCCATCGCCGCGGGGCCTGCTCGACATCGCCGGCTGGCAGCAGCTCGACCCCGGCGAAGCAGCCCAAGCCGTCGAGGTCAGCGCCTACCCGGACCGGTATCAGAACTACCAGCCGGTCGCCGAAGCGATCCTCACCGCCCTGACCCGTCCCGTGTCCTCCGGCAACGATGGCGGGGACGAGACGCCCGTCGTGCCCGAGACGACGCGCATCGTGTTCCCGCTGCCGGAGGGGACCTGGGCGCGGACGAGCCCGTTCGGATGGCGTAACGACCCGATCACCGGCGAACGCCGCTTCCACGCAGGCAGCGACTTCGCCGCCCCCGACGGCACCCCCATCTACGCCGTCGCGGACGGCATCGTCGTGCGAGCCGGATACACCGACGCAGGAGGCGGGGTCATCGTCATCGAGCACACCGTCCGGGGCGAGCGGGTCGCGTCGATGTACGTGCACATGTGGGCGCACGGCATCCATGTCGCAGAAGGCGACACCGTGACCGCCGGGCAGCGCATCGGAGACGTCGGCTCCTCGGGACACTCCACCGGCCCTCACCTGCACCTGCAAATCCACCCCGGCGGCGCAGACGCCGACCCGGTGAACTCCGACGCCTGGCTCACCGACCACGGCGCCGCTGAATCCGGCGCGAGCACGGCACCAAACGCAGGTTGCGCTCCGGGGCCGAACATCGCCGCGCCAACACCGTACACAGGTACCGATCCTGACGAGCTTCGGGACGATCCGACGAGCGGCGGCCAGATCACTGCCCGCATGGAGCACCTGCTCACACAGACCCGGGCCGCGTTTCCCGACTCCGGCTGGGCCTGCTGGTCACCGCGACCCGGCACCTCGTCGGAACACCCGCTCGGCAGAGCGTGCGATGTGACCTTCGGGAACACCATCGGAACGGCCGCGACCGGCGCCGCCCTCGACACGGGGTGGGCGATGACGAACTGGCTGCAGGCCAACGCCGCCGCCCTCGGAGTCGAGTATCTCATCTGGCAAGGCAAGATCTGGTCGCTCGCTCGCGCCGACGAGGGCTGGCGGCCCTACAACGGCGGGGGCATGCACGACCCCTCGGACATCACAGGCGGGCACTACGACCACCTGCACATCACCGTCCGAGAAGGACGATGACCATGGATGTGTTCCCCGACTTCGGCGGCGTCGGCGGCGCCGCCGACCTCCGCGCCATCGTTGGCGCGCTGCTCATGTTCGTGCTCGTCACCGCCGTGCTCATGCTCATCGTCTGCGCCATCATCTGGGCGATCGCGTCATCCAGCGGCAACTATCAGGCGGCGACCAAGGCTCGCACGGGTCTGTTCGTCGCGGTCGGCGCCGCCGCTCTCGCCGGGGCCGGCGTCGCGTGGCTCAACTTCCTGCTGGACGTCGGCACCCAACTCTGACTACCTCCGCCGCCGCTGGGATCGCGGGGTGCACCTGACGGACGAGAACCCCTTCTCGTCAATAGTCAGGAGCACCCCGTGATCGACATCGACCCCAACTCATCCGGTCTTCCCGGCATCGAGCAACTGCGCATCATCGTCGGCGCCGTCATGACCGTCGGCCTCATCCTCTCCGTCCTCGCGCTCATCGTCAGCGCGATCGTGTGGGGCTTCGGCGCCAACTCCTCCAACCCGCACCTCGCGAGCAGGGGCAAGGTCGGCGTTCTCGTGAGCTGCGGGGCGGCGATCATCTGCGGTGCCGCGGTGACGCTGATCAACTTCTTCTGGGGCGTCGGGCAGGCCGTGTGATGACCACCCGACATGACTCCCGGCCGCGGGGGTGGCTGCGGTGAGCGTCTGCGATGTCCCAGTCATCTCCTCCGTCTGCGACGCCGTGGGCGAAGGCACCGCCTCCCTGATCGCCGCCCCGTTCGACTGGCTCGCCCAAGCGATGGCCGGTGCCGCCGCGTGGCTGTTCGAGGCGGTCTGGTGGGTCTTCGACACCACGACCCTCGTGGACGTCACCAGCGCCGAGTACATCGGCGTCTACAACGTCCTGTTCGGCGTCGCTGTCTTCATCATGCTCGTGTTCTTCTGCTTGCAGCTCATCACCGGGCTCATCCACCGCGACCCGACCGCCCTCAACCGTGCCGCCCTCGGTCTCGCCAAGAGCGTGCTCGGATCGTTCCTGGTCATCACGCTGACCGCGTTGCTGCTGGAAGTGACCGACCAGCTCGCGGTCGGGATCGTCCAGGCCACCGGCAACACGATGGAAGGGATGGGGACCCAGATCGGGCTCCTCGCCGCAGGCCTGGCCACCATCAACATCACCGCTCCCGGTGTCGGCGCGATCCTGACGATCTTCCTCGCCGGACTCGCTATCAGCGCGGCGGCGATCGTGTGGTTCTCGCTGCTCATCCGCAAAGCCCTGCTGCTGGTCGCCATCGTGTTCGGGCCGGTCGCCCTGGCCGGGGCGACATGGGATGCGACCAAGGGATGGTTCGCCAAATGGGCGACCTTCGTCATCGCCCTCATCTTCTCCAAGCTCGTCCTCGTCGTGATCTTCCTCGTCGCCATCGGCCAGGTCTCCGCCCCCATCGAGGCGGACCTGGCATCCATCTCCGACCCGATCGCCGGCGTCGCGCTGATGTTCATCGCGGCGTTCGCCCCGTACATCACGTACAAGTTCCTGTCCTTCGTCGGGTTCGACATGTACCACGCGATGTCGTCGGAGCAGGAGGCGAAGTCGGCGCTGAACCGGCCTGTCCCAGTGCCGTCTGCGCCGAAGGCTGACACGGCCAAGAAGGTACTCGACGGCAGCACCGACTCCGGCAGCGCACCCTCGAACGGTGGCGGAGGAGGCGGTAGTCCAACACCGCCGCCTACCTCCTCGTCGGCGGCGCCCACCAGTGCGGGAGCCGGCACAGCGGGCACAGGAGCCGCCGCTTCCTCGACAGGGGCAGGAGCGGGAGCTGGCACCGCCGCTGGTGCCGGGGCCGGGACAGCGGGCGCTGCGGGTGCTGGTGCAGCCGCCGGCCCTGTGGGTGCTGCGGTCGTCGTCGGCGGTGCGGTGGTCAAGGGCGCGGCGACCGCCGGCCCGAAGGCCGGCAATGCGGTCGGTGGAGCGGCCGACAGTCAGGCAGGCGCGGCCACGGAGCAGGCATCCCCGCCGCTGGTTCCACCATCGCAAGGCACCCCGCCGCAGCGTCCCGCACCGTCGACGCCGCCCCCGGCCGCTCCGTCCTCGGCGCCGCCGTCCGGGCCGTCCACCGGCTCGGCGGAGTCCTCGCCCGCGCCTCGGCGCCGGTCGGACCCGCCACCTCCGCCGTCGTCCAAGCCGACCGGGAAGGGGTGACCTGCGATGTCTACGAACACGCACGCGAACAGTGACTACCCGTTGGCGGCGGTGCAGTTCTCCCGGCTCACCAAGCGCGGGATCATGCTGGGCCTGTCGCTGCCGCAACTCATCGTCCTCGGCATCGCCGTGCTCACAGTCGTCTTCTCGCTCTACCTCGGCGGCGGCCTGGCCTTCGCCTGGACCGCCCCGGTATGGGCCACCGCAGCACTGCTCGCGGTGATCCCCGCGGGTGGGCGGAAGGTGATCGAGTGGGTGCCCATCGTGGCCCGCTGGATCGCCCGCACGTATCTGGGGCAGCTCATTTATCGGCGCCGCGTCATCAAGCCGAGACCTGCCGGGACGCTCGCGCTTCCGGGTGATGCGGCACCGTTGCGGGAATGGGAGGACCCCGAGACCGGGGCGGCGATGATCCAAGACCCGCACGCGCAGACGCTGACTGCGATCCTCGGCGTCTCGCATCCGGCGTTCGTGCTCCTCGATCCCGGTGAGCAGCAGCGCAGGGTCTCCGGGTGGGGGCGCGTCCTCGCCGCGGCCTGCCGTTCGGGGCGCATCGCCCGCATCCAGGTGTCGGAGCGGACGCTGCCGGACTCGGGAACGGGGTTGGCGGAGTGGTGGCGCACGCACGGCACCGACGACGGGTCCTGGGCCGCGACCACCTACGCCGAGCTGATCGAGCGCGCCGGCCCCGCCGGGGAACGCCACGCCACGACGATCAGCCTGGCGCTGGACATGAAGGCCGCGAGCCGGCAGATCAGGACTTCCGGTGGCGGGATGCGCGGTGCCGCCGCGGTGCTCCGGCAGGAGATGACCACGCTGACGACGGCGCTGCGCGCAGCGGAGCTCACCTCGACGGGGTGGCTCACGCCCGGCGAGGTCGCCGTCATCCTGCGTTCGGCGTACGACCCGGCCGCCGCTCCCGCGCTAGAACGGCATGGCGACCTCGGGCGGGATCTGGCGACGGCGGGCCCGGTAGCGGTGACCGAGACGTGGGATCGGTTGCGGTCGGACAGTGCGTTCCATGCGGTGTTGTGGATCAGTGAGTGGCCCCGCTCGCAGGTCTACCCAGGGTTCCTTGCCCCGCTCGTGCTGTCCAACGGCATCCTCCGCACCCTCGCCCTGCACTACACGCCGGTGCGCGCCGATCAGGCCGCGCGGGACCTGCGGAAGAAGAAGACCGAACTCATCAGCGACCAGGCGCAGCGGCGCAAGATCGGGCAGATCGAAGACGCCGCCACCAGCGCCGAACTGGACGACGTCCTCCAGCAAGAGGCGGACCTGACCGCCGGGCACGGCGTCCTGCGCGTCTCCGGCCTCGTGTCCGTCTCCGCGCCGACCGTCGATGAGCTCGACGCCGCGGTCGCCGCGGTCGAGCAGGCCGCGATCCAAGCCTCCTGCGAGACCCGCCGCCTCGTCGGCCAGCAAGCCCAGGCCTTCACCGCCGCTGCGCTGCCGCTGTGCCGGCCGGTCTGACCCGGCGCACCTGCCCACCAACCATCCGACGCTTCTGTGAGGAACAACGCTCATGCCTACCTTCGATAACCCCGTCGCGGACGCCACGGAGGCGTCCGCCGCGTTGCGGGGCCTGGCCCACGCAACCCGCCAGTTCACCGACCCGGCCGACACCTACCCAGTGATCGGTGACCTGCTGTCCGGAGTCCGGTCGCTGCGGCAGGTACTGGATCAGCTCGCCGCCGCCCATATCGCTCCCCGTGCCCGCGCGCACGACGACGCCGGGAACCAGGCCACCGGCGCGACCTCGGCCCTCGCGGCCGCGGACGAGCTGCACCAGGCCGGCACACTCCTGGACTCCGTGGCCTGGCGGCTCGACGCCGCCTCCCAGCACTCCGGGCGTATCGCCTGGCACCCCGCACCCGACCCCGCAGACGCGGGGGCGGGGCGTACGAGCGTGCAGGCCGGGACGCTCACGCTGACGGTGTGGCCGGACGAGCCGCTGGGCCAGCACCAGCGCTACGCCTACCTCATCGAGCACCGGGACAGCGGGCAGAGCATCCAAGGGCGGGATCTGTTTACCGGGGCCGGCGCGCCTGTCTCACCGGAGCGGGCGCTGCGTGACCTCGCCGCCTACCTGACCGCAGCAGGCGATGCGCACCAACACGCCACCGACAACGGCACGGCGTATGAGGGGCCGTTCGATGAGTGGACCGCCGACGTCGCCCGGCAGAACTCCGACGCCCTGACCGAGCTGGCCGACCGCGGCCCGCAGGGCCCTGCGCCCACCGTTGGGGAGGCGGCGGGCGTGCGGTGGATCAGCGTCGTGTTCCTCCAAGGCTCCGAGGCCTACGAGGTGCTGGACCTCATCGACCGGGAGGGCACGGACGCGGCGATCGAGCACCTGGCCGGGTTCGACTACGGCGAGGAGACCGTACAGACAGCGCTCGAGAACGGCTACGTCTACGACGAGCCCCCGACCGGTGCCCTCGACAAGGTAGCGACCCGAGACGTCTACACCCTCACCTACAACCCGTTCCTCGGCCACGTCTCGCTACTGCGCGAGCACGGCGCCCTGCCCGACCCGGCACTCCTCGGCATCGACACCCCGATTCCCGCGCCCGCGTCGACCGCGGCGTCGGCGCGCGTCGCACACCAGCCTGCACGCGCGAACACCCAGGCGGCGAACCGCGAGCGCGGCGCGGGCGACTGGTTCACTCGACGCCCCGGTGCCGCCACGGCGCAGGGCCGGGGGCTCGCGCTGTGACCGCGCAGGACGAGGGCCGCCTGCACACGGCCGTGCTCGTCGGCCCCGAAGGCGAACGACGCCGGGCCCGTAAGGACCGCCGGCAGGCTGCGACCCGAATCGAGACCACCGCCCGCAAGGCACGGAAGGCCGAGGCGAAGGCCCTGTGGGAGGCGGAGCAGGCCGAGCGGCGCGCGACGACCTACCTGCCCGCCGCTGGCGAGCCGGGGCCTGCGGCGTTGCGCACGCCGGGCCGGTTCCGTCTCCCCAAGCACCAGGACACGAGTGCGACGTTGGCTGGGCAGTACCCGTTCCTGGCCGAAGGCGGCCTCGGATCGGAGGGGATCTTCGTCGGGCAGGACCTCTACTCCGGCGGGTCGTTCGTCTACGACCCGTGGGTGCTCTACCGGCGCGGGATCATCACCGCCCCCAACGTCGTCCTGGCCGGCATCGTCGGCTCCGGCAAGTCGAGCCTGGCAAAGTCGCTCTACACGCGCTCGCTCCCGTTCGGACGACGCGTCTACGTCCCCGGCGACCCGAAGGGCGAGCACACCGCCGTCGCCGAAGCCGTCGGTGGACGCGCAATCATCCTCGGCCACGGCCTCTCCAACCGCCTCAACCCTCTCGATGAGGGCCATAGGCCATCCGCGGTGTCCGACAGCGAGTGGGCGATGCAGGTCGCCTCCCGCCGCCGCGACCTTATCGGCGCCCTCGCAGAGACCGTGCTGGACCGGGCGCTGACGCCGTTGGAGCACACCGCGATCGACCTCGCCCTCCAAGACGCGGTACGGAGCGCGGAGGTTCCGATCCTGCCGATGGTCGTCGACCGCATCCTTACCCCAACCTCGGCCGACGACGCGGATGGACGGCTCGCGGAAGACGGTCGGCTCGTCGGCCACGCCCTGCGCCGACTCGTCGCGGGCGACCTCCAAGGACTGTTCGACGGCCCGTCCACGGTCAGGTTCGACCCGTCCCTGCCAATGGTGTCCCTCGACCTGTCCCGGGTCGCGGAGAACAGCACCTTGATCTCGGTGCTGATGACGTGCTCGTCGGCGTGGATGGAGTCGGCCCTGTCCGACCCGGCAGGCGGGCAACGCTGGGTGATCTACGACGAAGCCTGGCGCCTGATGGCCTACCCGTCCCTCCTGCGGCGTATGGACGCCCAGTGGCGGCTCGCCCGGCACTTCGGAATCGCGAACATGCTGATCTTCCACAAGCTCTCCGACCTCGACAACGTCGGCGACCAGGGCTCCGCCATGCGCGCCCTCGCATCGTCGCTGCTGGCGAACGCGGAGACCAGGATCGTCTACCGGCAGGAAGCCGACCAGCTCGGCTCCACCGCAACAGCGCTCGGCCTCACGGGCACTGAGCAGAAGCTGCTTCCCGGCCTGGGGACCGGGCAGGGGCTGTGGCGCATCAAGGACCGCTCCTTCGTCGTGCAGCACCAACTCCACCCCGCCGAGTTCGCCGCCTTCGACACCACGAGCCGCATGATCGCAGAAACCGGGAAGTTCACCGTTGAGAATGACGAACCGTCGGCCTCGCTGACGGTTCCCGCCGCGGGCGGTGCGGCGTGATGGCCCGGCCCCGCTATAAGCGCACGATCATGCCCGCGTCTGTTCACCGTGACGAGGTCGAGGCTGTGCCGGTCGTTCTCCCGCTCGTGGTCATCACGATCACCGACGACGGACGCATGACGGTCACCGTCGACGGCGTGCCGTTCGAGCCGGAGCCGTTCGCGCCTCCGTGGCGACGAGAGGACTTCGCCGCCGTCCTCGACCAGCTCACCGAACAGCGCCGCTCGCCGGTGCGGGTCGAGGTGCGCGAAGCGGACGGAAGCACGTTCACCGACATCATCACTCCGACCAGACGCCGCCGCACCGAACCAAAACCCGCCCCCGCACCTGAGCCACCGGTCGCGAGTGCTCCGCCCGAACTCGTGGCGCTCCACGGCGAGGGGTTCGTGCCGGGCGAGGACGTGGCGATCGCCGTCGTCATCGCCCACGGCGATGCCGCCCCGGACGGCGCGATGCGCGGCCTGCTCACCGCCGACCAGCTCGCCGTGAGCCCGACCCGAGAGGTGATCCTGCTCGGCCGCGTCTCCGGGACGCTCACGATCGGGCACCCCGAATGACCACCCCGAGGCCGACGGGATCGCTCGGGGACGAGCTGAGCAACCTCGGCATCGGCCTCCTCATCGGCGCCGCGATCCTCGCCGCCATCCTCCGCGGCGCCGGCTCGGTCGCCGCGTGGATCACCGGGACCGGGCAACCCGCCGGCGGAGTCGAGGCCGGGTTGGGCGTGCTGCTCAACCCCGGCGACCCGGCGGCCGCGCTCGGCGCACCCGGTCTGAACGTCGTGGCGTACTGGATCACCGCCGCCGTCCTCATCCTCGCCGCCGCTGGCGCAGGGTGCTGGGGGTGGCGGTTCTTCCGCGAGCACGGCCGACAGGTCAAGAACGACCCCTACCGCATCCCCGGTATCGCCACCCGCACCGAGGTCACCAAGGCCGCCTCCGAGACCGCGCTGCTGCGCCGGGCCGGGCACCTGCGACCCTCGCTCCACAAGCCGACACCGGAGGACGTCGGCTACCGGATCGGCCAGTCGCGCGGCAAGAGCGTGTGGGCATCGGTGGAGGACAGCATCCTGCTGATCGGCCCGCCCCGGTCCGGGAAGGGCGCCCACATCGTCATCAACACCATCCTCGACGCACCCGGCGCAGTCGTCACCACCTCGACCCGGCCGGACAACCTCACCGCGACTCTCCGCGCCCGCGAGCGCATCGGCCCGGTCGCCGTGTTCGACCCACAGCACCTCGCCGAAGGCATCCCCGCAGGCCTCAGATGGTCACCCATCCGCGGGTGCGAGGACCCGCTGACCGCGATGATCCGCGCCACCGGACTCGCCGCCGGCACCGGCCTGTCCGCAGGCGGAGTCGAAGGCGGCGGGTTCTGGGAAGGCAAGACCCGCACCGCCCTCCAAGCCCTGCTCCACGCCGCTGCCCTCGACCGTCGCCCACCGGGTGAACTGTTCCGGTGGACCCTCGACCCATCCGCCGCCGCGGACGCAGTCGCGATCCTGACAGCGAACCCACGAGCGGCTGTCGGGTGGGCGGAGTCGCTACAGGCGATGATCGACTCCGACCCGAGAACCCGCGACTCCATCTGGCAAGGCGTCTCCCTCGCCCTCGCCGCCCTGGCGGACCCGCGCGTGCTCGACGCCGTGTCGCCGCGCGAAGGCGAGAACTTCGACCCCGAAGCCTTTCTCCGTGCCCGCGGAACGCTCTACCTGCTGGCGACCGGCGCCGGCGCCAACAACAGCGCGGCGTTGGTGGCGGCGTTCGTGGAAGACGTCGTGGAAGCCGCCCGCCGCATCGCCGCCGGAAGCCCCGGCGCGAGGCTCGACCCGCCCTTGCTGCTCGCCCTCGATGAGGTCGGCAACCTCGCCCCCTTACCGTCACTGCCCACGCTCATGGCCGAAGGCGGCGGCACCGGGATCACGACCATGCCCGTACTCCAAAGCCTCGCTCAGGCGCGGGAGAAATGGTCGGAGAACGCCGCCGGCGCGATCTGGGACGCCTCCATCGTCAAGATCATCCTCGGCGGCGCTTCCAACAGCCGCGACCTGCACGACCTGACCACGCTCATCGGCGAGCGCGACGAGGTGACCGACTCCACCACGGTCGGAGACCACGGCTCCCGCTCCGCGCAACGCTCCATCCGGCGCGTCCCGATCATGCCGCCCGACACGATCAGGACGTTGCCGTTCGGGACTGCGCTCGTGCTGCTGCGCTCCGCGCCGCCCATAGTCACGAGGATGCGGACCTGGCTCGACCGGCCGGATGCGAAGGAACTGCGGGCCGACCGGGCCGGCATCGAGGCGCTGCTGCAACGCCGTCCGCTGGAGGAGCCGGGCGCACCTGCCTGACACAAGGGCGGCCCCGGCTGTGGGGCCGCCCGTCGATGTCAGAAATGAGGACAGTCCGATGGCTCTCCACACGCAGGAATCCCTCTCCGGGTTTATCGCCTCCGACCCGCAGCTCACCTACACCGAGCGCGGCGACGCGCGCCTGTACGTCAAGACCGGCCAGGAACACTACCGCCGTGAGGAGGACGGGTCGTTCACGCAGACCGAGACGACCTTCCACGACCTCGTCGCGTTCAAGAAGACCGCCGAACGCGCGCACGACCGCCTCGCCAAGGGCGACAAGTTCGTCGCAGAGGGCTACGTCCGCGAGTACGACCACACCACGCCGGACGGCGAAGTCGTCAAAGCCGAGGAGTTCGTGGCGAAGAAGCTCGGCCACGACCTCGCCCGCACCCGCTACGAGGTCAAGCGGACCCGCCGCCAGCCCGCCGTCACGCGAGAAGCCGCGGGGCAGTCCGTCGATGCCGAGGCGCGCCGCGAGGCCCGCAACGCCGCACCGGCGCTCGGACTCTGACCGGCGGTGACCATGATGAACGAGAACGACAGCGACGCGCCGGACCTGGGTGACGAGCCCGACCTCGATGAGGCGCCCGAGGAGTTCGAGGGGTCGTTGCTGCCCGAGCCGCCGCACCCTATCAACTGGAACCTCCTGACGAGCGAGGAAGCCGAGGCCGAGTGGCTGGAGCTGAATAAGTGGGTCAACTGGCTCCGCACGACATATGGTCTGCCCGCATCGGTGGTGCCGCCGTTCTGGCACCGCCACCCCGAGCTCGTCTGGGAGCTCTCGGCCCTGCACCTGCACTGGCTGGCCGCCTACGACAGCGAGCAGAACGCCTCCGCGCCGCTGGGCTGGCACCGCGACTTCGCCGACGCCAGACAGCGGCTCAGGGATTGGGTCGCCGCCTGCGGCACCCGCCTCGACCGAGACCGCCCCACCCGGCAGACCGTCTGGCCCGGCGAGGACCCGGCAGAGCCCGTCGAGGACCGGATCATCGCCAACCGCGACGAGGACTTCGTGCAGTTCGTCCTCGATGACGTCGCCGCCCGCAAGCAGGCCGAGGACGAGTTCTACGCCGGCCTCGACCCTGCCACTGGGGAGTTGCGCGACTGATGGGCACCTACGTCAAGAAGACCGACCGGCGCCGCTATGAGGACCGTTCATTCTCCGTACGCGCGGTACATCGCGAGGACGCCGACTTGCACAAGCTCGCCGAGGTTCTGATCCGGCTGACCTTGCAGGAGACCGGCCGATCGCGCGCCGAGCGTCGCGCCGCCGCAATACCGGAGACCTACCGTCCGGCAATGGTCGCCGACCAGGCATCCGGGTAGAATCGAGCACAAGCAAGCCTCGCGTCGACGTGGTGTTGTGGTCCCAAACCCCGCTCCGGCGGGCAACGTTTACGTGGCCGTTCCGGCCTAGTCCTAGAGCTTTCGGGCTTCCTCTCACGATCAGCACCCCTCGGGCGTTCAGCCCGAGCGCGAGGGCCGAGATTTCGTGAGAGCAGGCCCCCATGAGTACCACGTCCGCGCGCACTCCAGACCCGGTGCGCAGTCTCATCGAACCGCCCCAGGGCACCGCACTCGCGGTGTCCTACCTGCGCGTCTCCACCAAGGAGCAAGCCGAGAAGGGCGGCACCGATGAAGGCTTCTCCATTCCCGCCCAGCGCGAGGCCAACCGCCGCAAGGCCGAACAGCTCGGCGCGGTCATCGTGAAGGAGTTCATCGACGCGGGCGAGTCCGCCCGCAAGGCCGACCGGCCCGAGCTGATGCGGATGATCCAGTACGTCAAGCGCAACCGTGTCGCGTACTGCATCGTCCACAAGGTCGACCGGCTCGCCCGCAACCGCGCCGACGACGTAACGATCCACCTCGCCTTGCAGGAGGCCGGGGTCATGCTCGTCTCCGCGACCGAGAACATTGACGAGACCCCCAGCGGGATGCTGCTGCACGGCATCATGTCCACGATCGCGGAGTTCTACTCCCGCAATCTCGCCACCGAGGTCATCAAGGGCATGACGCAGAAAGCCGCCACCGGCGGCACGGTCGGCAAGGCACCGATCGGCTACCTCAACATCCGTTCCCGCGACGAGCTCGGCCGCGAAGTTCGCACGGTGCAGCTCGACCCCGACCGGGCACCGCTGATTGAGTGGGCATACAAGGCATACGCCTCCGGGAACTGGACCGTCAGCCAGATCCACGACGAGCTGACGTCGCGAGGGCTGGTCAGTCTTCCCACCCCGAAGCGGCCCTCGAAACCGCTCGCTGTGTCCTCGGTACACCGAATGCTGACGAACCCGTACTACAAGGGCGACGTGATCTACCGCGGCGTCGCCTACAAGGGTGCGCACCAGCCGCTCGTCCCGGCCGAGGTCTGGTACCAGGTGCAGTCCGTCCTCACCGCGCACAAGAGCGCATCCGAGGCAACCCAGGTGCACGACCACTACCTGAAAGGCACCGTCTACTGCGGGGCCTGCGGGTCCCGCCTCATCGTGTCAAACGCGAAGAACCGACACGGCAACGTCTACCCCTACTTCGTCTGCTCAGGGCGGCACTCCAAGCGGACCGACTGCACGAGGCAGGCCATCCTCATCGAGGACGTCGAGCACTTGATCGAGAACTACTACCAGCGCGTGCAACTCACCCCCGCCCGACGCGAAGCTCTGGCCGGGATGCTGCACCACGAGTTCGACCGGCTGATGTCCGCCGAAGCCGACGAACTCGCCCAGCTCACCGCGAACCGCGACCGCCTGGAGCACGAGCAAGACCGGCTCATGCAGGCCCACTACGCCGACGCGATCCCGCTCGCCGTCCTCAAACGGGAACAAGACCGCATCGCCGGAGAACTCGACCAGGTGAACCGCCGCCTCGACGCCCACCACGGCGAGTACACCGACGCCCGCGCGCACCTGGACGACGCCCTGAACCTGTTGGAGAACTGCGCCGACATCTACGCCCGCTGCGACGACGCCAACCGGCGCCTGTGCAACCAGGCCTTCTTCACCAAGGTCTACATCGAGGAGGACGACGAACTGCGCGTCGAGAACAACCGGCCCTTCGAGATGCTGCTCGACCCCGAGGTCAACGCCGACGCGCTCACCTGGGCAGAGAACGCCGACAAGGCCCGAACCCCAGCCCTTGATTCCTCGGGCCAAGGTTCGAGCCTTGTGCGTTGGGTGCCCCCAGCGGGACTCGAACCCGCACTGAGCCGATTTTAAGTCGGCTGCCTCTGCCGATTGGGCTATGGGGGCGACGCCCCATCCTAGGTGCGCGGCGGCCTCAGGCGGTCGCGCGGCAGCGGGCCAGGACGTCGTCGAGCATCGCCTCGGTGAGCCGGCCGGTGAAGGTGTTCTGCTGGGAGACGTGGTAGCAGCCGAGCACGCTGACGCGCCGGCCGCTGGGCGAGGTGACGACCGCCTCGGCGCCGTGCCCGAAGGCCGGGCGCGGCCGGGGCACCTGCCAGCCGAGGGCGACGAGGGCCGCGAGGGTGGCCTGCCAGGCGATGCCGCCCAGGGCGAGCACCGCCGTCGTCGTCTCCTCGACGAGGACGATCTCGCGGTGCAGCCACCCCGCGCACGCGGCCCGCTCGTCCGGGGTCGGCTTGTTGTCCGGGGGCGCGCAGCGCACCGCCGGGACCATGCGTGCGCCGGTGAGCTCCAGACCGTCGTCGGCCGACACGGAGGTGGGCTGGTTGGCGTACCCGGCGCGGTGCAGGGCGGCGAAGATCCAGTCCCCGGAGCGGTCGCCGGTGAAGAGGCGGCCGGTGCGGTTGGCGCCGTGGGCGGCCGGCGCGAGGCCGACGACGAGCAGGTGCGCGGCCGGGTCGCCGAAGCCGGCTGCCGGGCGGCCCCAGTAGGTCTCCTCGGCGTAGGCCCGCCGCTTGACGTCGGCGACGTGCTCGCGCCACGCGACGAGGCGCGGGCAGGCGCGGCAGACGGTGGACCGCGCGTCGAGGGTGCGGAGGTCCGGGCTCCCGGCGGCTAGGCGCCGCACGCCGGCCGCGGACCGCGCCACGGGCGTCTGCGGCGTGGCGACGTCGCCCGGCCAGCCGCTGCCCGGTGGGACGAAGCTCATCGCCCCATCATGCCGCGCCCGCTCAGCGCAGGCTCAGCGCGATGCCGTCGAGGATGTCGTGCTCGCTCGTGCGCACGGTGGGCAGGTCGCCGGTGGCGCGCGCGACGGTGGCGACGACCTCGCCCCAGATGAGCGCGCCGGCGCCGATGACGTCCACCCGCCCCGGGTGCATGAAGCCCATGGCCGCCCGCTCCTCGCGGGTGGAGCGCAGCAGCGCCTCGCAGGAGGCGAGGACGGTCTCGGTGGGCAGCTCGGCGCCGTCGATGCTGGCGCGGTCGTACGCGGGCAGGCCAAGGGCGTGAGCAGTGACCGTGGTGACGGAGCCGGCGACGCCGACGACGGTACGCACCTCGCTCAGCGGCACCTCCGTCTCGGCTTCCGCGAGGGCCTCGCGCAGGTCCTGCCGGGCGGCCTTGACCTGCTTCGGGGTGGGTGGGTCTGCGCGCAGGTGGCGCTCGGTGAGCCGCACGCTGCCCATCTCGATCGAGACGCCCGCGTGGGGGACGTCGTCCCCGACGACGAGCTCGGTCGAGCCGCCGCCGATGTCGACGACGAGCAGCGGGCGGGCCTGGTCGGCGCCGATGACGCTCGCCGCACCGGCGAAGGACAGCGCCGCCTCCTCCTGCCCGCTGACGACCTCGGGCTCGACGCCGAGCAGCGAGCGGACGCCGTCGACGAAGGTGTGCCGGTTCCCGGCGTCGCGGGTGGCGGAGGTGGCGACGAAGCGGGTCGCCTCCACCCCGTGCTCCGAGCAGGTCGCGGCGTAGCGGCGCACGGCGGCGAGGGTGCGGTCGAGGGCGGCGGGGTCGAGCATCCCGGTGCGGTCCACGCCCTGCCCGAGGCGCACAACCTCCATCTCGCGGACGACCTCGACGAGCGGCCCGCGGCGCGAGACGTCGGCGATGAGGAGGCGGATGGAGTTGGTCCCGCAGTCGATGGCGGCGACGCGCGTCATCGCTCGGCCCCCTCGTGGCAGGTGCACCGGTCCGGCCGCCACCGTGGCCGGATGCGTTCCAGGGCCTCGTCACCGAGCGGGTTGACGCCGGGCCCGACGGCGAGGGAGTGGCCCACGAGGACGTGGAGGCACTTGACGCGGGTGGGCATGCCGCCGGCGGAGATGCCCTCGATCTCCGGGACGGCACCGAGCTCGGCGCGGCGGGCGAGGTAGTCCTCGTGGGCGGCGGTGTACGCGGCGGCGAGCTCCTCGTCGGTGGCCAGGCGCTCGGTCATCTCGCGCATGACGCCCTCGGCCTCGAGGGTGCTCACGGCGCGCACGGCGCCGGGGGCGGTGAGGTAGAACGTCGTCGGGAAGGGGGTGCCGTCGTCGAGGCGCGGCGCGGTCCGCACGACCAGGGGGCGGCCGCAGACGCAGCGGGCGGCGATGTCGACGACGCCGCGCGGGGGCCGACCGAGCTGCTCGGCCAGGACCTCGAGGTCCGCGGGCGTCACGGTCGGGGAGACGGGCTGCGCGTCGGTCACCGGGAGATTGTCCCCCACGGAGCGACGGGCGACGAAACCCTCAGCCCTCCGGCGGGGCCTCCTGGCCGGGGACCGCCTGGCCGGCCATCGAGACCGACTCCCACAGCGCGAGGTACCACGGGGCGTCGGACATGCCCGGCACACCGGACTCCTCTGCCTCCTCGGCGGTGTCCTCCCCGAGGACCGTCTCGGGGTCGACGAGCCGGAAGGTCTGCTGCCCCGGCATGACGTAGCCGAGCCGGTCGCGGGCCTGTGCCTGGACGAAGGTCTCGTCCTGCCACTGCTCGAGCTCGAGCTCGAGGGCGGCGTTGCGCTTCTCGGCGGCCACGATGTCGGCGTTGAGCTGGCGCAGCTGCTCCTGCTGCTCCACCGCGTGGCGCAGCGTGGGGGCGAGGACGATGAAGGCGACGAGCAGGACGATGAAGAGCCCGAGGCCCCGCAGCGTGATCGTCGGACTGGTGGCCTCCTCGCCGGGGTCGTGCTGCGCGGCGCGGGCCGCGGGGGCGGCCGGGGAGGGCCGGGTGGAGCCGGTCGCGCGGCTCGGGCCGGCGGGGCGGCCCGGCGCCGGGGGCCGGTGGTCGCCGCCGCGCCGCGCACCGGCCGGGCGCGCGGAGGCGGGGCGCGCCGAGCTGGGCCGCGCGGCACCACCGGTGCCGCGCCGACCGGTCGGGCGGCGCGCTGTCATGCCCTCATCGTCCCTCACCCTCGGCACGGCGCCCGGTAGCGCGGGCACGTGAGTTGCGAACAGCCCGGCCCCCGCGAAGGGGGCCGGGCCGGTGTGCGCGGTTGCTCAGGCGCGCGGGAAGGCGGAGCGTCCGGCGTAGACGCCGGCCTCGTCGAGCTCCTCCTCGATGCGCAGGAGCTGGTTGTACTTGTTGATGCGCTCGCCGCGGGCGGGCGCGCCGGTCTTGATCTGGCCGGCGTTGACCGCGACGGACAGGTCGGCGATCGTCGTGTCCTCGGTCTCGCCGGAACGGTGGGACACCATGGCGGTGAAGCCGTTGCGCTGGGCGAGGGAGACGGCGTCGAGGGTCTCGGTCAGGGTGCCGATCTGGTTGAGCTTGACCAGCAGCGAGTTGGCCGAGCGCAGCTCGATGCCCTTGGCCAGACGCTCGGGGTTGGTGACGAACAGGTCGTCGCCGACGATCTGGGTGCGCGTGCCGATGGCGGCGACGAGCTCGGCCCAGCTGTCCCACTCGTCCTCGCTCAGCGGGTCCTCGATGGACACGAGCGGGTAGTCCGCGACGAGCTGGCTGTAGTACGCGACCATCTCGGCCGGCGTCGTGGCCTTGCCCTCGAACTGGTAGGCGCCGTCCTTGAAGAACTCGGTCGAGGCGACGTCGAGCGCCAGGGCGATGTCCTCACCGGGCTTGAAGCCGGCCTTGTCGATGGCCTCGAGGATGAGGTCGAGCGCGGCGCGGTTGCTCTCGAGGTTGGGGGCGAAGCCGCCCTCGTCACCGAGGCCGGTGGCCAGGCCGCGGCTCTTGAGGACCGACTTGAGGGAGTGGTAGGTCTCCGCACCCCAGCGCAGCGCCTCCTTGAAGGTGGCGGCGCCGACGGGTGCGACCATGAACTCCTGGATGTCGACGTTGGAGTCCGCGTGGGACCCGCCGTTGAGGATGTTCATCATCGGGACGGGCAGCACGTGGGCGTTGGGGCCGCCGACGTAGCGGAAGAGGGACAGGCCCGCGCTCTCGGCGGCGGCGCTCGCCACGGCGAGGGAGACGCCGAGGATGGCGTTGGCGCCGAGCTTGCCCTTGTTGGGGGTCCCGTCGAGCTCGATGAGGGTCTGGTCGATGATGCGCTGCTCGCTGGCCTCGAGGCCGAGGACCTCGGGCGCGATCTCGTCGACGACGGCGTTGACGGCGTCCTGGACGCCCTTGCCGAGGTAGCGGCCCTTGTCGCCGTCACGGCGCTCGACGGCCTCGAACGCGCCGGTGGAGGCGCCCGAGGGCACTCCGGCGCGGGCGATGGTGCCGTCGTCCAGTGCGACCTCGACCTCCACGGTGGGGTTGCCACGCGAGTCGAGGATCTCGCGTGCTCCTACGGCCTCGATGCTGGCCACGGATGTCTCCTTCATGTCGACGTCTGACTTGTCGCGGTCCACGATAGTCGCGCTGCCGCGCGGGGCATCGGGACCTCCGTCAGGTGGGACCCTGCCGGCGCCGGTCGTGGAGCTCCCGGAGGTGGGCGCGCAGGGCGGCCTCGGCGTCGACGCCGGCGGCGTCCGCCCGCAGGACCAGGCTCATGAGCTCGCGTCCCAGCGCCGCCTCCTGCCCGGAGGGCGGGGCGCCCAGGAGCGTGTCCTCCTCCACACCCTCGCGGCGCAGCCGGCGGGCGACCTTCTGCGCGCGGGCGAGGGCGGGCAGGGCGAGCGGGATGCCGGCGAGGACGTCCTCACCGTTGCGCTCGACCTTCTTGATCTCGTGCCAGGCCACCTCGACGTCCGCGGCCGAGCGGACGCCGTCGGCCTGTGCGAAGACGTGCGGGTGGCGGCGGACGAGCTTGTCGAGGAGGACCTGGGCGACGTCGTCGAGGTCGAAGGGGTCGGTCGGGTGCTCCTCAGCGACGCGCGCGTGGAAGACGACCTGGAGGAGGAGGTCGCCGAGCTCGCCGCGCAGGGCCTCGCGGTCGTCGGACTCGGCGGCCTCGGCGAGCTCGAAGGCCTCCTCGACGGCGTAGGGCGCCAGCGAGCGGTGGGTCTGCTCGGCGTCCCAGGGGCAGCCGCCGGGCGAGCGCAGGCGGTCCATGGCCGCCACGACGGCGGCCAGGACCTCCCCGCGGGCGGTCACCCGAAGGGGGTGGCCGGCGGGGTGGTCTCGGCGATCCAGGGCAGGGTCTGCGGGACGATCTGGCCGCTGGGGTCGAAGTCGCCGTAGCGGGGGCTCACCTCGACGACCGCCTGGCTGATGCGCTCGTTGATCTCCTCCGCGGCGCGGGAGCCGTCGGGGGCGGTGGCGAGGCGCTGGTTGACGAGCGTCATGAGCGCGACGTCGATGACCCCGCTGCCGTAGCCGTCCTCCGGGGCGGTGAGCCCGGCGGCCTCGGCCTGCTGGTCGAGGAGGGCGACGGCCTCGTCCTCGGAGGCGCCGATGCCGAAGGAGGAGCCGACCTCGATGAGGACCGGAGCCACGACGAGGGTGCCGAGCATGGCGGCGGCGTCGACCTGCTGGCCGGTGACGGCGGCGAAGTCCGAGACCGCGCGCTGGAGCTCGGTCTCGGTGATGCGCTCGCCGTCCACGACCGCCGCGGCACCGGGGTTCGCGGAGCAGCCCCCGAGCGTGAGCGCGGTCAGCAGGGCGGCTGCGGCGATGCCGCGGCTCAGCCTCGTCGATGTCACCGTGTTACCTCCCTCGTCCGGCCGGCGGCGCACCGGCCCCCACCATCGTACGGGAGGCGGCACAGTGCCCCGGCCCTCAGAGGAGGTCGTGGTTGGTGGCGCCGCAGCTCTCGCAGAACAGGTGGCGGGTGCGGCTGGGGCCCCCGGCCTCCGGGCAGTAGACGTCGATGCCGTCGCGGTCGATGTCCTCGGCCGCGGGGCGCTGTGCGGTGGCAGTGCTCATGTCATCTCCTTCCCTCGCCCCCACTGTCACACCGACCACCGACATCCCCACGGCTGCCACGCCGCACGCGCCCCCGTTGCGCCGGGCGGGGCGGGGCGGGAGGTCAGGCGGTGGCGACCTGGGCGGCGGCGGCCACGGAGTCGGTGAGGACCGCCTCGATGAGCTCCCCCGCCCACACGAGCAGGGCGGCGTCGTGGAGCGGTTTGCCCGCGACCTTCGCCGTCATGGGGAATGGGACGAGGATCGTGCGCACGGCCGGCTTGAGCACCGTGCCCGGGTAGAGCCGCTTGAGGCGCAGCTGGGCGGACTCGGGCAGCTCGACGGGCGCGAAGCGCACGTACTTGCCCTGCGCGGTGATGTCGCTCAGGCCCACGGCCCGGGCCCGCATCCGCAGCTGGGCGACGGCGAAGAGCCGCTCGACCTGCTCGGGGACGGGACCGTAGCGGTCGGCCAGCTCGGCGCGCACGGCCTCGACCGCGGCGTCGTCGTCGGCGGCGGAGATCTTCGCGTAGGCCTCCAGCCGCAGCCGCTCGTGCTCGATGTACTCGTGCGGCACGTGCGCGTCGACGGGCAGCTCGATGCGCACGTCGGCCTTCTCCTGCTCCTTCTCCCCGCGGAACTCCGCAACCGCATCGGCGACCATCCGGATGTACAGGTCGAAGCCGACCCCGGCGATGTGCCCCGACTGCTCCCCGCCGAGGAGGTTGCCCGCCCCGCGGATCTCGAGGTCCTTCATCGCCACCTGGATGCCGGCACCGAGCTCGGTGTGGGAGGCGATGGTCGCGAGCCGGTCGTGCGCCGTCTCGGTCAGCGGCTTCTCCGGCGGGTAGAGGAAGTAGGAGTAGGCGCGCTCGCGCCCGCGGCCCACCCGCCCGCGCAGCTGGTGCAGCTGGGACAGGCCGAAGGTGTCGGCGCGGTCGACGATGAGGGTGTTGGCGTTGGAGATGTCCAGGCCGGTCTCGACGATCGTCGTGCAGACGAGGACGTCGAACTCCTTGTTCCAGAAGTCCTGGATGACGTTCTCCAGCTGGTGCTCGCCCATCTGCCCGTGGGCGACGGCGACCCGCGCCTCGGGGACGAGCTCGGAGATGCGCGAGGCGGCCCGCTGGATCGAGGAGACCCGGTTGTGGACGAAGAAGACCTGCCCCTCCCGGAGCAGCTCGCGGCGGATCGCGGCCGCGACCTGCTTCTCCTCGTAGGGGCCCACGTAGGTGAGGATCGGGTGGCGCTCCTCCGGCGGGGTGGCGAGCGTCGACATCTCCCGGATGCCGGTGATCGCCATCTCCAGGGTGCGCGGGATCGGCGTCGCGCTCATCGCGAGGACGTCGACGTCGGTGCGCAGCTGCTTGAGCGTCTCCTTGTGCTCGACGCCGAAGCGCTGCTCCTCGTCGATGATGACGAGCCCGAGGTCCTTGAAGCGGACCTCCCCGGTGATGAGGCGGTGGGTGCCGATGACGACGTCGACCTTGCCCGAGCTCAGCCCCTCCCGCGTCTCGGCCGCCTCGGCGGCCGACTGGAAGCGTGACAGGGCGCGGATCTCCACCGGGAAGCCGGCGTAGCGCTCGGAGAAGGTGTCGAAGTGCTGCTGGACGAGCAGGGTCGTGGGCACGAGCACGGCCACCTGCTTGCCGTCCTGGACGGCCTTGAACGCGGCCCGCACAGCGATCTCCGTCTTGCCGTAGCCGACGTCGCCGGACAGCAGGCGGTCCATGGGCATCTCCCGCTCCATGTCCCGCTTGACCTCGTCGATCGTCACGAGCTGGTCGGGCGTCTCGACGTAGGGGAAGGCGTCCTCGAGCTCGCGCTGCCACGGGGTGTCGGGGCCGAAGGCGTGCCCCTTGGTCGAGGAGCGCGCGGCGTAGAGGCGGATGAGCTCGGCGGCGATCTCGCGGACCGCCTTGCGGGCGCGGCTCTTGGTCTTGGCCCAGTCCGCGCCGCCCATCTTGTTGACGCTCGGTGCCTCGCCGCCGGAGTACTTCGTCACCTGGTCCAGGGAGTCGGTGGGGACGAAGAGCCGGTCCCCCGGCTGGCCGCGCTTGGAGGAGGCGTACTCGATGACGAGGTACTCGCGGGTGGTCGCGTCCTTGCCGCGGCCCACGGTGCGCTGAATGAGCTCGACGAACTTGCCGACGCCGTGCTGCTCGTGGACGACGTAGTCGCCTGGCCGCAGCGCGAGCGGGTCGACGACGCCGCGGCGGCGCGAGGGCATCTTGCGCATGTCGCGGGTCGAGGTGCCGGCCCGGCCGGTGAGGTCGGCCTCGGTGACGACGGCGAGCCGCAGCTCGGGGGCGACGAAGCCGCGCGGGACGGACGCCGTCGTCACGAGGACGACGGCGGTGGGCGGCTCCTCGACGACGTCCTCGACCTGGCGTGCGGGCACGTCCGCGTCGGCGAGCTGCTCGACCATGCGGCGGGCGGGTCCGGGTCCCTGGGTGGTGACGAGCAGCCGCCACCCGTCCTGGGTGAGGGCGCGCAGGTCTGCCAGCGCGCGCGGGAGGTCACCGCGGTAGGGCTCGACGTCGCGGGCGGCGACGGCGGCGGTCTCCTCGCCGTCCTCGTCCGGCGCGTCGGGCATCTCCGCGGACAGGCTGGTGAGGTCCCACCAGCCCAGCCCGCGGCGGCGGGCGAGGTCGTGGGTGTCCTCGAGGGTGGCGAAGGAGGCGCTACGCAGCTCCACCGGCGTCGTGCCGCCCGCGGCGGCCGAGGCCCAGGCCGCGGCGAGGAACTCCTCGGTCGTGGCGACGAGGTCGTGGGCGCGGCGGCGGATGCGCTCGGGCTCGGACATGAGGACGAGCGCGTTCTCCGGCACGAGGTCGAGGACGGGCTCGAGGCCGTCGACGAGGAGCGGGGCGAGGGACTCCATGCCCTCGACGGCGATGCCCTCGCTCAGCCGCTCGAGCATGTCCGCGGCGCCGGGCATGTCCGCGACGAGTGCCTTCGCGCGGGCGCGGACGGCGCCGGTGAGGAGCATCTCGCGGGCGGGCGGCGCCCACAGGCCGTGGTCGGCGACGTCGAGGCTGCGCTGGTCCGCGACGGAGAACCAGCGGATCTCCTCGACGGTGTCGCCCCAGAACTCCACGCGCATCGGGTGGTCCTCGGCGGGCGGGAAGACGTCGAGGATGCCGCCGCGGACGGCGAACTGCCCGCGGGACTCGACCATGTCGACGCGCGAGTAGGCGGCCGCGGACAGCCCGGCGGCGACGTCCTCGAGGCTGCGCTCGTCGCCCACCTCGAGCTCGACGGGCTCGAGCTCGCCCAGCCCCTTGATGACCGGCTGGAGGAGCGCGCGCACCGGCATGACCAGCACACGGATCGGCCCGGTGCGCCCGGCGCCGGGGTGGGCGAGCCGGCGGAAGACGGCGATGCGGCGGGCGACGGTGTCGCTGCGCGGGGACAGGCGCTCGTGCGGGAGGGTCTCCCACGCGGGCAGGACGGCGACGTCGTCGTGCGGGAGGAAGTTGCGCACGGCGGCCGCGGCGTCGTCGGCCTCCCGTCCCGTGGCGGTGACGACGACAACGGGCCGGTCCGCGCCGTCGTCGGCGCCCGTGATCGCGGCGACGAGAGCCGCACGCACGCCGAGCGGGATGCTCACCACCCGCTCGCCGCCGTGCTTCGCCGCGGCGGCCGACTGCGCGAAGGCGGGGTCGGCGAGGAGCGGGGGGATCAGTCCGGTGAGTCGCATGGGTCCTCGACAGGTGGGCAGCACAACGGCCCCGCGTCCGGGAGGGACGGCGGGCAACCCGTCGATTCTACGGTCCCGGCGCGTTGCGGCACCGTGGCGGGCGGCCGTTCCGCCCAGAGCGCAGCGGCCGCCCGGGAAGGCAGGTCCCGTGCCGCTGCGGCACACTGGGCCGATGGCGCGCTACGTCGAGCTTCACCCCCAGGACCCGCAGCCCCGTCGCCTGTCCCAGGTGACCGAGGTGCTGCGCGACGGCGGTCTCATCGCCTACCCCACCGACTCCGGGTACGCGCTGGGCGCCCGGCTGGGCAGCAAGGACGCCCTCGACCGGATCCGCACGATCCGGCGGCTGGACGACAAGCACCACTTCACGCTCATGTGCGCGACGCTCGCACAGGCGGGGACCTTCGTCATCCTCGACAACGCGAACTTCCGGCTGGTGAAGTCGCTGACGCCCGGGCCCTACACCTTCATCGTCAAGGCGACGAAGGAGGTGCCGCGGATGATGCTCCAGCCGAAGAAGCTCACCGTCGGGGTGCGGGTGCCCGACCACCGGGTCGCGCTCGCGCTGCTGGCCGAGCTCGGGGAGCCGATGCTCACCTCGACGCTCATCCTGCCGGGGAGCGCCGAGACGATGTCGGAGGGCTGGGTCGTCAACGACGAGATCGGCCACCTCGTCGACGTCGTCGTCGACGCCCCCGTGACGTCGGTCGAGCCGACGACGGTCGTCGACCTCACCGGCGGGGCGCCCGAGGTGGTGCGGGCCGGGGCGGGAGACACCTCCCGCTTCGAGTGAGCCTCAGGCGGTGTGGAGGCGCAGCTGCGCCTTCTCCAGGCCCTCGGTGACGACCCGCTCGACGGCGTCGGCGGCCTCCTCGAGCGTGACGAGCAGCTCGGGACGCTCGGGCGGCGAAAAGTCGCGCAGGACGAAGTCGGCCGCGTCCATCCGGCCCGGCGGGCGCCCGATGCCCACGCGCAGGCGGACGTAGTCCTTGGTCCCGATGGCGCTGGAGATGGAGCGCAGGCCGTTGTGGCCGCCCTCCCCGCCCCCACGCTTGAGCTTGAGCGTGCTCGGCGGGAGGTCGAGCTCGTCGTGGACGACGAGGAGCCGCTCCGGGGGGATGTCGTAGAAGCGCAGCAGCGCGCTGACCGGCTCGCCCGACAGGTTCATGTACGTGCCGGGGATCGCGAGGACCACCCGGGGGCCGGGCGCCCCGCCGGGCAGCACGCCGAGGCGCGCGTCGGCGACGTGCGCGCGAGCCTTGTGGCCGGTGAGGGAGGTGCCCGCGCGGCGGGCGAGGACGTCGATGACCATGCGCCCGACGTTGTGCCGGTTGCCCGCGTACTTCGGCCCGGGGTTGCCGAGCCCGGCGACGAGCCAGGTGTCGTTCATTGTCCTTCTCTCCCTGCACAGACGTGAGCCCACGTCACGCCCGGAGGCGTGACGTGGGCTCAGGGCATCAGGCCTCGGAGGAGTCCGCGCCGGCGGAGGCGCCCGCCTCGGCGGAGGCCTCGTCGGCGGCCAGGTCGTCGGCCGAGACGCGCGGGGTCGAGATGATGACGACCTCGTGCTCGGCGTCGTCGTCGATGGTGGCGTCGTCCGGGCGGGGGATGTCGCTGACGCGCACGATGGTGCCGTCCTCGAGACCCTCGATGTTGACCTCGACGACCTCGGGGATCCGGGTCGCGGGGACGGTCACGGTGAGGTTCTGCAGCTCGATCTGGTGGATCGTGCCGGGGGCCGACTCGCCGACGACGTGGACGGGGACCTCGACGGTGACCTTCTCGCCCTTGCGGACGATGACGAGGTCGACGTGGTCGATGGTGCGGCGGACCGGGTCGCGCTGGATGTCCTTGGCGAGGGCGGTCTGCTCCTTGCCGTCGATGACGAGCGTGAGCAGCGCGTTCGGGTTGTCCTTGAGCGCGAGGAAGGTCGCGTGGGACTCGAGCGCGAGGTGCTGCGGGGCGGCGCCGTGCCCGTAGAGGACGGCCGGGATGAGGTTCGCGCGGCGGGTGCGGCGCGCGGCGCCCTTGCCGAACTCGGTGCGGACAGAGGCGTTGAGGGTGTGGGTGTCGGCCACGGGAGTCTCCTGTTGGGCGTCGGGTCGGCGGCAGCGCCAGGGCGCGGGAGGACACGCGGCACCCGCAGGCACCACCGCGTCGATCACGGAGCCGGTGTCCGAACTCCCTCGCCGAGGCAACCTGTCAATGGTACCCGACGCGCGACCACCCGATCGAGCGCAGGTGAACGTGACGACCGCTACCCGCACCGCAGGCGCGCTCGGCGACTTCACCTGCGGTCGCTGCCCGGGATGAGGCCGGCCGATGCCATCAGGCGCGCGAAGGTCTCGAGGCGGTAGGCCTCGTCCCAGATCCAGCGCGCCACGTCGTTCCCCAGCCGGCGCAACCGGTCCTCCCGCTGCTTCTCCTTCCAGAGAGCCTCGCGCGCATCCTCGTCGGAGCCCGTGATCTCGCGTCCGAACTTCACGAAGCCGTCGAACTCTCCGCACAGGCCGAGCTCCGGCCACCAGAAGTCGGTGCGGCCGATGAAGCCGTTCTCGTCGAAGAACTCCTCCTGCAGCACCGGTAGGGGCACCGCCAAGGTGATCATCTGCGGCTCAGTGACTCACCGACAGACTCAGCGCGTCCGTCTGCGTGCTCGACGACAGCACGGGCACGCTGGATGCCCCGAGTGCCTGCGAGCCGCTCGACCTCGGCCTCGAGCTCCGCGGTCGTCACGAGGCCGTGCCTGAGTGCGTGGTCGGCGCTCGTCAGTCCTGAGGCGAAGCTCCGCACCCGTGCCAGGTCCACGACGGTGCGCGGCGCCGATGTCACGGCGATGCCGTCGACGAGAACCACCTCGGGCACGTGCCGGGTCCCGTGGCGCACCACGTGGGCGCTGCCACGACCTCCGGAACCCGCCTCCTCCACGACGTGTGTGACCGTCGGCCACGGACCGACGACGGGAAGCCCGAGCAGGACCGCTGCCGACTCGCGGGCCACCGGTGCCGTGACCTTCATGGACTCGACTGTTGCCCGGACGTAGAGCTCGTACCGCCGCTCCTTCCCGGCGGCTTCCCACTCCGGACGTGGCAGATAGGTGCCGTGCCGGACCTTGACGAACTCGGAGGCGTTCCTCCTGGGGTCGACACCTCGCGAGACGGCCTGGCGCGTTCGGATCAGGGTGGGAGGCAGCTGGTTCATCGAGCCAGCGTCGGGCACCTCCCGCTCACCCGGCCCGGAGGAGGCGC
The DNA here is from genome assembly GCF_047302425.1 of Georgenia phoenicis. Taxonomy (NCBI): domain Bacteria; kingdom Bacillati; phylum Actinomycetota; class Actinomycetes; order Allobogoriellales; family Allobogoriellaceae; genus Georgenia; species Georgenia phoenicis. The sequence continues at coordinate 3,494,285 of NZ_CP154855.1, forward strand.
GGTCCGGTGGAACGCTCGCCACCCGCCGTCGCCTGTGGAGCATCCCGGGCGAACCCTCACCGGTCACCAACCACCCCCGTTACCTTCTAGCTATCCCTCGGGGAGTGATGTTTCGGGGGTGCTGGCCTGTCGGGCTCGGTATGGCTCTTTGCCCCCAGTCGTTGATGATCCGGGGGGTGTTGCCGCCGAGGCCGATAGGTGGCTGGTGATCGCTGATAGGGGCCGGGCCAGACACCCTCACCCGGGGGTGCGGAGTCGCCTTCGTAACGTGGATGCCGACGTCAGCCACCGCGGACAGTCCAGCGTCATTGGTCCAGGGCGGTGAGTTACGGAGGTCAGGCATGATCCAGGAACACCACCACATCGAGGTCTTCGTCGGTCTCGACGTCGGTAAGAGCGAGCACCACGCGGTTGCCTTGGACCGGACCGGGAAGGTCCTGTTCGATAAGCCGCTGCCCAACGACGAGGGGAAACTGCGCGCGATTCTGGCGAAGCTCGCCACTCACGGGCCGGTCTTGATGGTCGTGGACCAGCCCGCCACGATCGGCGCGCTGCCGCTGGCTGTCGCCCGCGACGCCGGCGCCACGGTCGGGTACTTGCCGGGGCTGTCAATGCGCCGGATCGCCGACCTACACCCGGGCAACGCCAAGACTGACGCCCGCGATGCGCTCATCATCGCCGAGGCCGCACGGACCATGCCTCACACGCTGCGGTCGATAGAGATGGCCGATGAGCAGATCGCCGAGCTGGCGATGCTCTGCGGCTTCGATGACGACCTGCGCGGGCAGATCACCGCCACGTCTAACCGGCTGCGAGGGCTGCTGACCCAGATCCATCCCGCACTCGAGCGGGTCCTGGGTAAGCATCTGGACCACCCGGCCGTGCTCGACCTGATCCAGGCCTGGCCGACCCCGGCAGACCTCAAGACGGCCGGCACCAAGCGCATCGCCACCCGGCTGACCAAGCGAGCCCCGCGCATGGGGAGGCGACTCGCCGAGGAGATCACCGCCGCGTTGGCCGAGCAGACCGTGGTCGTCGCCGGCACCAGCGCCGCCGGGGTCGTGCTGCCGCGCCTGGCCGCCCAGCTCGCCGAGCTACGCGCCCAGCGCGACGACATCGCGGCAACGGTCGAAGAACTGGTGCGCGACCACCCTCTTCACCCGGTCCTGATGTCTATGCCGGGCAATGGCATCAGGACCACCGCACGGCTCCTGACCGAGCTCGCCGGGAAGAACTTCACCTCCGCCGCACACATGGCCTCCTACGCCGGCCTGGCCCCCGTCACACGCCGCTCTGGCACCTCCATCCGCGGCGAGCATCCCAACCGGGCTGGCAACAAGGTCCTCAAACGCGCACTGTTCCTCGCTGCCTTCGCCTCCCTCAGCGACCCGGTCTCCCGCCGCTACTACGACCGCAAACGCGCCGAGGGCAAGAAGCACAACCAGGCACTCATCGCACTAGCACGCAGACGCTGCGACGTCCTCTACGCCATGCTCCGAGACGGCTCCCTCTACGACGCCCCGACACCCCTAGCCGCTTGACAAAGGAGATAGGGGCACCCCCCCAACACGCGAGCGCAGGCGAAAGTGACGACCGCGGGTGTCATGACACCCGCGGTCGTCACTTTCGCGTGCGCTCGGCTCCGGAGGAAGGCGGCGGCCTCCCCAAGACGGGCCTTACGCGTTGCCGTCGAAGAGGCTGGTCACCGAGCCGTCGTCGAACACCGCGCGGATGGCGCGGGCCAGGAGCGGGGCGATCGGCAGCACCGTGAGCTGGGGGAAGTGCTTGCTCGCGTCCAGCGGGAGGGTGTCGGTGATGACGACCTCGCGGGCGCCGCACTCGCTCAGCCGCTGGGCGGCCGGGTCGGAGAGCACGCCGTGGGTGGCGGCGACGATGACGTCCCGCGCCCCGGCCGCCTTGACCACCTTGACGGCCTCGGCGATCGTCCCGCCGGTGTCGATGAGGTCGTCGACGAGCACGCAGGTGCGCCCCTCGACCTCACCGACGACGCGGTTGGCCACCGCCTGGTTCGGCTTGGTGATGTCGCGAGTCTTGTGGACGAAGGCCAGCGGCCCCCCGCCGAGCTTCTCGGCCCACTTCTCCGCCACGCGGATGCGGCCGGCGTCCGGGGAGACGACCGTGACGTTGCTCGTGTCGACCCGCGAGCGGACGTAGTCGGTGAGGATCGGCATCGCCCACAGGTGGTCGACCGGCCCGTCGAAGAAGCCCTGGACCTGCGCGGCGTGCAGGTCGACCGACATGAGGCGGTCGGCGCCGGCGGTCTTGAACATGTCGGCAATGAAGCGCGCGGAGATGGGCTCGCGGCCGCGGTGCTTCTTGTCCTGCCGCGCGTAGGGGTAGAAGGGCGCGATGACCGTGATCCGCTTGGCCGAGGCGCGCTTGAGCGCGTCGACCATGAGCAGCTGCTCCATGAGCCACTGGTTGATCGGCGCCGTGTGCGACTGGAGCACGAAGGCGTCCGAGCCGCGCACGCTCTCCTCGAAGCGGACGTAGATCTCACCGTTGGCGAAGTCGTAGGCGGTGGTGGGGACGAGCTCGGTGCCGAGCTCGTCGGCGACGGCGCTCGCCAGTGCGGGGTGCGCCCGTCCGGACACAAGGACGAGTCGCTTCTCGCCGCGTGAGGTGATGCCTGTCATCGCTCGGTGCTGCTCCCGGTCGTGTCGGAGGTGGCCTCGCCGTCGCGGGGGACGGCGGTTCCGTGGTTACCGCGGGCCAGCTCGGCCCGAGCCTGGGGGGAGAGCTCGCGCTCGTCGTCGGCAGCGAGCGCCTTGCTCGCGGCCTCCGCCGACGGCGTGCCGGGCCGGCGGCGCAGCACCCAGCCCTCGATGTTGCGCTGGGTCATCGAGTTGACCGCCAGCGCGCCGGGCGGGACGTCCTTGAGCAGGACGGTGCCGGCACCGGTGTAGGCGCCGGCGCCGACGGTGACGGGCGCGACGAACATGTTGTCCGAGCCGGTGCGCGCCCCGTTGCCGACCTTCGAGCGGTGCTTGTTCACGCCGTCGTAGTTGACGAAGACGGAGGCGGCACCGATGTTCGTGCCCTCCCCGATCTCCGCGTCACCGACGTAGGACAGGTGCGGGACCTTGGAGCCGGCGCCGATCTGCGCGTCCTTGGTCTCGACGAAGGTGCCGATCTTGCCGCCCTCGCCCAGGACGGTGTCCTGGCGCAGGTAGGCGAAGGGACCGACGGTCGCGCCCGCCCCGACCCGGGCGCTGAAGCCGTGGGTGCGCACGACGGTGGCGTCGGCACCGACGACGACGTCCCGCAGGGTGGTGTCCGGGCCGATCTCCGCGCCGTCGTCGACGCTCGTCGCGCCGTGCAGCTGGGTGCCGGGGTGGATGGTGACGTCGCGGCCGAGGCGGACGTCGACGTCGATCCACGTCGTGGCGGGGTCGACGACCGTGACGCCGGAGCGCATCCACTCGGTGACGATGCGGCGGTTGAGCTCGGCGCCGAGCTCGGCGAGCTGGGCGCGGTCGTTGACGCCGGTGACGAGCCACTCGTCCTCGACGACGAGCGCGCGCACCCGCTTGCCGTCGCGGTGGGCGAGGGCGACGACGTCGGTGAGGTAGACCTCGCCCTGGTCGTTGGCGTCGTCCACGCGGGTGAGCGCGTCGCGCAGGACCTCGGCGTCGAAGACGTAGACCGAGGCGTTGATCTCGTCGATCTCGCGCTGCTCGGCGCTGGCGTCGCGCTCCTCGACGATCGCGACGACGTCGCCGCTCTCGTCGCGCACGACGCGGCCGTAGCCGTAGGGGTCGGGCAGGCGGGTGCTGAGCAGGGTGACAGCGTTGCCGTCGGCCTCGTGCGCCGTCAGCATCTGCTGCAGGGTGGCGGAGTCGAGGAGGGGCACGTCCCCGGCGGTGACGACGACGGGGCCCTCGAGCCGTCCGCCGCTGGACGCGGTGACGCCCGACAGGAGCGCCGCACCGGCCTCCTCGAGCCCGTCGAGGACGCCGAGCGCGCACTGGACCGCGCGGCCCGTGCCGGGCACGGCGTCCTGGTCGACGACGACGACACCGGGCAGCTGCTCCTCGGCGTGCGCGGCGACGGTGTCCCGCTCGTGACGGACGACGACGGCGAGGCGTCGCGGCTCGAGCTCGGCACCCGCGCGGAGCGTGAAGCCGAGGAGGCTGCGCCCGCCGATGCGGTGGAGAACCTTGGGGGTGCGGGACTTCATCCGGGTTCCCTCACCTGCGGCAAGGACGATGACGGCGGCTGGCTGGGCACTCACGCGTGTCGGCTCCCTCGTCGGGTCCTGCTCGGGGCGGTCCCCGGGCTTTGTGCGCTCACCACTCTATCCCGGCGCGCGGCGCCCGGGCCCGCGGTCCCTGGCCGCCGCCGGGCTCCGCCCCCAGGATTCGAACCCGGACCTCAAGGCACCAAAGGCCTGTGTGCTGCCGTTACACCAGGGCGGACCGCGCCGCGCGACGGCGCAGCGCCCAGTGTGCCAGGCCGGGCAGGCGCGCCGCCGCCGCCCGCGTCGTACACGGCATGATGGGTCGGTGACCAGTGACCGATCTCGCACCTCTCGCGCCCGCATGACCGCCAGCCAGCGGCGCGAGCAGCTGCTGGCCGTCAGCCGCGAGCTCTTCGCCGAGAAGGGCTTCGAGGGGACGAGCGTGGAGGAGATCGCCTCGCGCGCGAAGGTCTCCAAGCCGGTGGTCTACGAGCACTTCGGCGGCAAGGAGGGCATGTACGCCGTCATCGTCGACCGCGAGCTGCAGCAGCTGCTCGCCGCGCTCAGTGGCGCCCTCGAGTCCGGCGGGCACCCCAAGCGCATCGTCGAGCGCACCGCGCTGGCGCTCCTCGAGTACATCGAGCTCAACACCGACGGCTTCCGCATCCTCGTGCGCGACTCCCCGGTCGCGCAGGCGACCGGCACCTTCTCCTCGCTCATCGGGGACGTCGCCACCCAGGTGGAGCACCTGCTGGCCGAGCAGTTCCGCCGTCGGGGCCTGCCGACGAGCACCGCACCGATCTACGCGCAGATGCTCGTCGGGATGATCGCGCTCACCGGCCAGTGGTGGCTCGAGGCGCGCAGCCCCGACCGGGAGACCGTCGCGGCGCACCTCGTCAACCTCTCGTGGAACGGGCTGCAGTCCCTGGAGAAGAACCCGCGGCTGACCGGTCTGCCCGACTCGTCGCCGGGCTGAGCGGGTCCACCGTGGTGTCCGGGGCGTGCCCTAGACTCGCCGCGAACAGCGCCCGGCGACCACGGAAGAGGCCATGCCGCAACTCGAGTTCGACCACCTCAACAAGGCCTACGGATCACTCCGGGCCCTCACCGACCTCACCTTCGCCGTCGACGCCGGGGAGATCTTCGGCTTCGTGGGGTCCAACGGCGCCGGCAAGACGACGGCGATGCGCATCGCCCTCGGCGTGCTCGCCGCGGACTCTGGTGAGGTGCGCTGGAAGGGCCAGCCCCTCGACCTCGACATGCGCCGCCGCGTCGGCTACATGCCCGAGGAGCGGGGCCTGTACCCGAAGATGAAGGTCGGCGAGCAGCTCGTCTACCTCGCCCGCCTCCACGGCATGGACGAGAAGCAGGCGACCGCCGCGATGGAGCAGTGGACCGAGCGCCTGGGCGTCGCGGCCCGCCGCGGGGACGACGTCGAGAAGCTCTCGCTCGGCAACCAGCAGCGCGTCCAGCTCGCCGCCGCCCTCGTCCACGACCCCGAGATCCTCGTCCTCGACGAGCCCTTCTCCGGCCTGGACCCCGTGGCCGTCGACGTCATGAGCGGCGTGCTGTCCGAGCGCGCCGCCGCCGGCGTCCCCGTCATCTTCTCCTCCCACCAGCTCGACCTCGTCGAGCGGCTGTGCGACCGCGTGGGCATCGTCCGCGCGGGCCAGATGGTCGCCGTCGGCACCAAGGAGGAGCTGCGCCGCACCCCCAACGCCCGCTGGCGCGCCGTCGTCGACGGCGCCGCCGCCGGCTGGGCGCGGATGGTGCCCGGGGCGCGGGTGCTGTCCGACGACGGCCGCGAGGTCGTCGTCGAGCTCACCGGCCACGAGGCGGGGGTCGAGCAGCCGCTGCTCACCGCCGCCACCGCCGCGGGGCAGCTCCGTGAGTTCGGACCGGTCGTGCCCTCGCTCGCCGACCTCTTCCGTGGCGTCGTCAGCGAGACCGAGGAGAAGGACGCAGCATGAGCAGGCAGAACGGCACGAGCCGCAACTCCACCCTCGCCAACGTCGGCATGGTCGCCCGCCGCGAGGTCAAGGCGCGCTTCTTCACGAAGTCCAACCTCATCTCGCTGGCGATCATGGTCGTCGTCATCGTCGTCGGCATCTTCGTCCTCGACTACTTCGCCAACCGGGACGACGACGGCGCCGCGGACTTCACGGTCGGGGTCGAGAGCTCGGTCGCCGAGCTCGAGCCCCAGCTCACCGCCGCGGGCACCGCCCTCGGCACGACGATCGAGGTCGAGGAGCTCACCCGCGAGGACGCCGAGTCCCGGCTCACCGAGGACCTCGACGCCTTCCTCGGCGGGGACCCGGCCCGCCCGGAGATGCTCGTCGAGGAGGAGGCCGACCAGCAGCTCCTCGGCCTCGTCACCAGCGCCGTCCAGGCGCACGTCCTCTCGGCCCAGGTGAGCGAGCTCGGCGGGGACCCGCAGGCCTTCAACGAGGCCCTCGCGACTGCCGGCCCGCAGGTGGCGAGCGTCGAGACCGAGGAGGAGGGCGCCGACTTCGGCCCCCGCTACCTCGTCGGCTTCATCTCGATCTCCCTGCTGCTCTTCGCGCTCATCGGCTCCGGCTCGCTCATCGCGATGGGCGTCGTCGAGGAGAAGACCTCGCGCGTCGTCGAGATCCTCCTCGCGACCATCCGCCCCTCCGAGCTGCTCGCCGGCAAGATCCTCGGCATCGGCGTCGTCGGTCTCGCCCAGGTCGTCGCCCTGGGCGCGGCCGCGGCGATCCCGGCCTGGGTCACCGGGCTGCTCGAGGGCTTCCAGATCGACCTCGGGACGGCACTGGTCCTCGCGCTCGTGTGGTTCGTCCTCGGCTTCATCCTCTTCGCCGTGCTCTTCGGCGGCTTCGCGGCGCTCATCTCGCGTCAGGAGGAGATCGGCGCGGTCACCACGCCGCTCATGTTCCTCATGTTCGTGCCGTTCTACCTGGCGATCATCATGGTCACCTCGGACCCGGACGGCACCGCGGTCCGCGTGCTGTCGCAGATCCCATTCTTCGCGCCGTTCATGATGCCGGTGCGCAGCGCCTTCGGTGGCGTCGAGACCTGGGAGATGCTCCTGGCCATCGGCATCGCGCTCGCGACCATCCCGGTGCTCGTGTGGATCGCGGCGCGCGTCTACCGCCGCGGCGTCCTCCACACCGGTGGCCGGATGAAGCTCGCCGACGCCCTGCGCGGCTGAGACTCACCGCCCGTACACGCCGAGAGCCGGACCCCTCTGGGAGGGGTCCGGCTCTCGGCGTGTACGGGGGCTCAGCGAGCCCTGTCGAGCAGCTGGCGCAGGACCGCTGCGGGCTCCCCCGGGTCGCTCAGGGTGACGGTCGCCGCGCGTCCGTTGCGCCGCTCGACCTTCATGCCGGGGCCACTGCGGAGGACCAGGGCGATCTCGCCGCGCCGACGCCTCACGCCCCACCCGCCCCACTCCGAGGCAGCCACGTCGACTGTCTGTACCGAGAGCACGTCGCCCAGCGGGACGGACACCAGGCTCGGTCCGACAGCGGCGGGGCGCGCCGACAGACCCCGGTGATCGACCGTGACCCGGACGAACGCCAGGCTGAGGACGGCCACCACGACCGCGGCCGCCACGACCCCCAGGCCCACCGCCCAACCCGTGCCCGCGTCCAGCGCGGCGACGACGCCGATCCCGAGAGCGCCGGCGGCGACGACTGCCGCACCGACCATCGGCACCGAGACGACCAGCCGTGACCAGGCGGGGTGCGCGCCGGCCGGTAGGGGCCGCCGCGACTCGTCCCCGGCTGCGGCCTCGGCCGGCCTCGGCACGACGCTCCTGAGCAGGAGCCCGTAGAAGAGGAACGCGACAAGGGGCACGAACCAGGCGTTGAGCTCGGCGCCGCGGGCGTCTCCCGCGGCGTTGGTGAGTCCCGCCGGGACCAGCCACACCGCCATCGCCACCCCTGACGCGGAACCCGACGCCAGGAGTGCAGCCCTCCTCCTGAGCGGCGTCACCGCCGGACGGACGAACGGCACGGCGACCAGGAAGCCGAGCACCGACACCACCTGGGCGAGGAGGTAGACGGGGAAGGCGTCGACCACGCCGTCCACCTGACCGCGCGCGTCCCAGTGCACGGCCAGTTCGCCGACCTCACCCCAGGCGGTGAACGACGTCGCGATCGCCACGGCGGGAAGGGCGGCCAGGAGAGCCGCGGCCGAGAGGCGAGCAATGCTCGGACGGTCCGTCATACCGAACCCGCGTTCTCGAGCTCGGCGACCGGCTCCGAGCCCGGCTCCGGCTCTGAGCCCGGCTCCGGCTCGGGCCGATGCTCGCGTCGCCGCACTCTCCATCGGCGCAGGTCGTCCAGGACGATGGCGACACCGGGTGCGGCTGCCGCGAGAACGGCTCCGATCATGATGAACCCGAAGCTGAACAGGCCGATCACCACGACGATGCCAAGATGCAGCGCGGCGCTGATCGCCCAGGCGACTGCCGGCACCCGCCGAGGCAGGAGGATGAGGACCGCGATCGCGCACTCCCCGACGATGGTCCCCCACGTCACCGCGAGGGCGACACCGGGAAGCGAGGTGGCCCACATGACGAGGTCACCGAGGATCCCCGCACTGCCGAACCACTCCATCCTCGTCACGTAGTAGATCGCCGAGCCCTCCTGCCACTCACCGACGGAGATCTTGGACAGGCCGCTGTTGAGGTAGATCCACGCGATCTGCAGCCGCACCGCCCACATGGCACCGACGCCGACCGCGGCGCGGACGCTCGTCACCGACGTCTCCTCCCTCGGCCGCTGCCAGTACCACAGCCGGTTGTGACCGAGCGAGACGAACGCGAGGAAGATCGTCACCACCTGGGCCACGTAGTCGCCGCCATCGGGAAGCGAGATCGCCTGGGCGAAGGAGAAGCTCAGCCAGGCGTGGACGAATCCCGACACCTGGGGCAAGAACCCGCTCGCGACCCAGACGAGGGCGACGACGACGGCGATGCTCACTGCCTGCTCGGCCCCGTCGAACCAGCAGTACGGGGACAGGAACACAAGCGTCCTGTCGCACGTGGACATTGCCTCCCCGCCGGCGACGGGGACGAACAGTGCCGAGGCCGGGGTGAGGAGAAGGATCGAGATCTGGGCCAGGGCAATGATCGTGCGTCCTGCTGCCAGCGGCAGGTGCCAGCCGGAGTACGCCCGGACCTGGCGCTCGACAGAAGCGTTCCAAGCTCTCAGCACGTGACCTCCAAGTGGGCTGCCTGGACGTCGAGGCGCCAGCCGTTGTACAGGTCCTGGTACGGGAACGCGACCGGCTTCGTCTCGGCGATGATGACGGACCCGCACAGCGTCTGGGCGGGGTAGTCGTTCACGATCTCGAAGGCCTCACTCTGCGCCGCACGGACCAGGCAGTCCTCGTCCGGCTCCTCGTCGCACTGCACCCAGTGCTCGACGGGGACCGGGTTGGACAGGTTCGCCATCTCCGGCCCCTGCGCCCGCTGAGCGCGCTTGATCCCGAACCAGTTCTCGGACCGCGCGTTCGGAAAGCTCGACGCGGACGTGATGGTCCCGTCCTCGACGGCGTAGGCGATGATCTCGGGGTCGGACGGCGGTTTGGTGAAGAACGGCCAGCTCTCGGGCAGGACGGTGACGAGCACCTCGCGGAATGGACTTCCGTCTCGCGGATACAGCACGGTGCTGGGTAGCGACACGAAGATGGCACTACCCAGCACCAGTGCTGAGACGAGAAACGAGACCGTCGCGGCGATAGTCTGTTTCGTCATGGTCTCTGTCAGGACAGTGCGAGCGTGACTTCGCGGATCATGTTCGCCTGGTCGACGTCGTACGTCCGGTTCGGGTCGTCGAGGTAGCGCGTCCACACGTACGCAACGGCGAACACGGCCGCACCGGCAATCGCGACCGCTGCCACGTTGACGTTGAGCAGGGCGTTGACGTTGACGACGAAGTTGACGTTCTGGACGGCCTGCCCGGTCGCGTTCGTGCTCACCACCGGCTTCTTGCCGGCCACCGTGCGAGCTTCCGCGAACACGGGGTCGGTCTTGAAGAAGTCGACGACGGACGCGTAGAACTCCCCGAGCGAGGCCTGCACGAGGTCCGGGTCACCGGACGTGAGACCCGGGAGCACCTCCGCCCGGAAGTCGGGGTTGTAGGCGCTGTAGGCATCCACGACCTCACGAAGATCAGCGTCGCTGATCCGCGCGCGGTCGGGCGCGAACCCGAGCACGTCCACGATTCGCGGACTGTCCTCGGCGATGGTCCCGGTCCCCGCGAGAAGGAGCTCGAGGACCTCCCTGTCGTTGTACGAGGCGATCCCACTCACGGGTGTCGCCAGGGTGGCACGGGCACTGCTTGCCTCGACGGCATATCCCGCCCGGTCGGCCGCCGGCTTATCGTCGGCGCTCGCCGTCTGTGAGTAGCCCGCCACGAGCGCTACTGCGACAGCGATACTCGTTACTGCTCGACGCGTATCACGTACAGATCGATCAGTCATGCGTCTTCCTCTCGTCGGTCACGTCCTTCGTTGGACGTGCCCGCAAGGTATCCACCTGTCGAATAGCGGTCGGGCGTTTCGGATATTTGCCGCACTTTCGCCGGGGGCATGCCTCGTGCGACAGGAGGATCGCACCGCGCGCTGCTCCATCTTTCGCCGGGGCGGCTGGACCTGTCGACGGGGCGTGGGGAGCGCAGGTCGGGGCGGAGCGGGACCTTGGGGCTCCGCCAATTTATCTTGATGTCGAGTAATCTCGGGGCATGCCCCAGCGTCAGGACGAGGTCGACCGCATCGTCGCGGCCTGGGGACGGGAGCGCCCGGACCTCGACCCTCGCCCGCTGCACGTGTTCTCGCGGGTCTCGCGCCTCTCCCGGCGCCTCGACCTCGCGCGGCGCCGGGTGTTCATCGACCACGCCCTCGAGGGCTGGGAGTTCGACGTCCTGTCCGCGCTGCGCCGGGCCGGTGAGCCCTACGAGCTGACGGCCGGGCGGCTGCTCAACGAGACGCTCGTGTCCTCGGGGACGATGACCAACCGCATCGACCGGATGGTGGCCCACGGCTACGTCGTGCGCGCCGTCGGGGCCACCGACCGCCGCGTCGTCCTCGTCCGGCTCACCCCGCGCGGCAAGGAGACGGTCGACGCCGCCATGGCCGACCTCCTCCGGTCCGAGCAGGAGCTCCTGGCCGAGCTCGAGCCCGCCGAGGCGGAGCAGCTCACCAGCCTGCTGCGCCGTCTGCTGCTCCCGCTGGACTCCTAGCCGTCCGCCGGTACGACGTTGTGGTTGAACCGGAAGACGTTCTCCGGGTCGTAGTGCCGCTTCACCCGGCGCAGCCGCTCGAGGACCGCACCGGGGTAGGCCGCGGCGACGTCCTCCGCCCCGGTCGCCGACATGAAGTTGACGTATCCCGCGCCAGGCAGCCCGAGCGCCCCCGCGGTGGCGTCGGCCCACTCCTCGGCCACCGGGACGGAGGCGGCGTCGGGTACGGTCGCGGCGACGGAGGCCATGACGGCGCGCTTCCGGTGGGCGAAGGCGGTCGCCTCCGCCGGCACCCGAGCGATGGCGCCGCCCATGGGCCGGATGTTGAGGGCGGCGAAGGTCCTCGCGCCGGCCAGCGCCTCGAGGGCGGTGGCTGCCCACTGCTCGTCGAGACGGTCGGTGAAGCCCGTGCGCATCACCGGGTGCAAGGGCTGCGGGGACGGGGGTGGCCCGTGGAGCATGTCGACGTAGGAGTGTGGACCGACATCGTCCACCAGGGGCTCACCCAGCGCCCGGAGTGGCCGGAGCGCCGCGGCCGCGTCCGCCTCGGCGCCGGACCAGCACACGAGGACGAGCATGACGGGCCTGCCGTGCACGGCCTCGGGGAGGAACGGCGCCGGCGGGGCGACGAGCACGTTGACCATGGCGCTGAGCCCGTCGGGGGCGTCGAGCACGGCCTGGGCCGCGGCCGCCAGGCGCTCAGGGCTCGGCTCGAAGGCCAGCATCCCGCCCGTGACGACGGCGGTCGGCCGCAGGCGGAAGGTGAGGCCGGTGACGACGCCGAAGCTGCCGCCGCCGCCACGCAGCGCCCAGAAGAGGTCCGGGTGGTGGTCCGCGTCCGCGGTGACGACGCTGCCATCGGCCAGGACGACCTCGGCGGCGAGGACGTTGTCCACCGTCAGCCCGTCGCGGCGGCTGAGGAAGCCGATCCCACCGCCCAGGGCGATGCCCGCGACGCCGACGGTCCCGGTGTCCCCGAACCCCGTCGCGAGCCCGTGCTCCCCCGCTGCGCGGCTGTAGGCGCCGGCGCTCACCCCGCCCCCGGCGTGCCCGACCATCGCGCCGGGGTCGATCGACACGGCGTCCACGCCGCGCACGTCGAGGACCAGAGCGCCGGGACCGGCACTGTGGTGGGCGTAGCTGTGGCCGCCGCTGCGCACGGCCACGGGCAGGCCGGCTTCCCGGGCGGCCCTGACGGCGGTGGAGACCTCCGCCGTCGTGCGCACCTGCGCGACGGCGGTCGGCGGGGTGTCGCGAGCGGCGAACTCCCGCGCGGTGAGCGCGGCGAAGCCGTCGGCGTCGGGACGCAGGAGCCGGCCGTCGAGGGTCTGCTCGAGGTGGGCGAGGGCTGTCATCGGCGGCCTCCCTTTCCGGAATCGGTCCGAGAGTAGGACGGCGCGCGCGCCTCGCCCAGCCTTTTTCCGGTCGGCTACCCGACCTGCTCGGAGAGCTCGAGCCAGCGCTCCTCCTGCTCGGCGACCTGGGCCTCGAGGGCCCGCAGCTCCTCCCCCAGGGCGCTGAGCCCGCCGTAGTCGTTCGGGTCGTGGGCGGCCATCTGGGCGTGCAGGCGCTCGACCTGGGCGGCGAGCTTCTCCAGCCGACGCTCGGCGGCCGCCATCTCCTTACGTGTGGCGCGCAGCTCGGCACTGCTCGGCTGGCCAGTGGTCACGGCCGCAGGTGCCGCCGCGCCCGCCGTCGGCGCCTCCTGCTCCCGGCGGCGCAGCTCGAGGTACTCGTCCACACCCCCGGGCACGTGGCGCAGCCGCCCGTCCATGACGGCGTACTGCTGGTCGGTGACCCGCTCGAGCAGGTAGCGGTCGTGGGAGACGACGATGAGCGTGCCGGGCCAGGAGTCGAGGAGGTCCTCCATCGCGGCGAGCATGTCGGTGTCGACGTCGTTGGTCGGCTCGTCGAGGATGAGGACGTTCGGCTCGGCCAGAAGGATGAGGAGCAGCTGCAGGCGCCGCTTCTGGCCGCCGGACAGCTCGCCCACCCGGGCCGACAAATGCTCGCGGGCGAAGCCCAGCCGCTCGAGCAGCTGGGCCGGCGTCATCTCCTTGCCGTCGACGACGTAGCTCGTGCGCGTGCGGGCCAGCACCTCGCGGACCCGGTCGCCGGCGATCTCCTGGAGCTCGGTGAACTGCTGGTCGAGCATCGCCAGGCGCACGGTCTTGCCGCGCTTGACCCGCCCGGAGGTCGGCTCGAGCGTGCCGGCCACGAGCGACAGGAGCGTCGACTTGCCCGCACCGTTGGCCCCGAGGATGCCCGTGCGCTCGCCGGGCGCGATGCGCCACTCGACGTCGCGCAGGATCTCCCGGCCGTCGAAGGACACCGAGACGTCGAGGAGGTCGACGACGTCCTTGCCGAGGCGGGCGGTGGCGAGGCGGGACAGCTCGGTGCGGTCGCGCAGCGGCGGCACGTCCTCGATGAGCTGGTTGGCGGCGTCGATGCGGAACTTCGGCTTGGACGTGCGCGCGGGGGCGCCGCGGCGCAGCCAGGCGAGCTCCTTGCGCATGAGGTTCTGCCGCTTGGCCTCGACGACGGCGGCCTGCCGGTCGCGCTCCACCCGCTGGAGGACGTAGGCCGCGTAACCGCCCTCGAAGGGTTCGACGATGCGGTCGTGGACCTCCCAGGTCGTCGTGGCGACCTCGTCGAGGAACCACCGGTCGTGGGTGATGACGAGCAGGCCGCCGGCGGTGGCCGACCAGCGCCGCTTGAGGTGGGCGGCGAGCCAGCTGATGCCCTCGACGTCGAGGTGGTTGGTCGGCTCGTCGAGGGCGATGACGTCCCAGTCCCCCACGAGCAGCTGCGCGAGGGCGACGCGGCGACGCTGCCCGCCGCTCAGCGTCCCGACGGGGGCGTCCCAGGGCAGGTCGGAGACGAGGCCGTCGATGACGTCGCGCACGCGCGCGTCCCCGGCCCACTCGTGCTCCGGGCGGTCCCCGACGATCGTGTGGCCCACGGACACCGTCGGGTCGAGGGTGTCGCTCTGGTCGAGCACGCCCATCCGCACGCCGCCGCGGCGGGTGACGCGCCCGCCGTCGGGCTCGATGCGCCCGGAGAGCATGCCGAGGAGGCTGGACTTGCCGTCGCCGTTACGGCCGACGATGCCGATCCGGTCGCCCTCGTCGACGCCGAGGCTGACGGAGTCGAAGACGACCCGGGTCGGGTACTCCAGGTGCAGGGCCTCGGCCCCGAGAAGATGTGCCACGCGTCCAGGGTAGGTGCCCGGGACGGGCCCTCAGGCCCCGGCGACGGCCTCCCGCCTCCGGTAGCGGCGGGCGAGGCGGCTGACGACGACGGCGGCGATCACCATCGAGATGCCCGAGCCGACGAGCACGGCAAGGGTGCCCTCGTCGGCGACCGCCGGGTTGTCGGCGTAGGCGAGCTCGTTCATGAGGAGCGAGACGGTGAAGCCGATGCCGCCGAGCGCGCCCGCGGCGAGCAGCTCCTGCCCGCCGAGCGTCGTCCCGCCCGCGCGCACGAAGCGCGCCCCCAGCCAGCCGCCGGCCATGATGCCGACGATCTTGCCGACCGGCAGCGCGAGGACGATGCCCCAGAACGCGGGAGACAGCTCGCTGAGCGGCACCGACGGGATGACGACGAGCGCCGCGGAGAAGGCGAACACCGGGAGCACGACCCCGTTGGAGAGGGGCTCGATCGCGTGCCGCGCACGGTCGGCGGGCCGGGCCGCCATGACGAGGCCGAGAGCCACGCCGGCGATCGTCGCGTGGACACCGGACAGGACGACGAGGCCCCAGGTGACGAGGGCGACGACGACCATGAGGACGCCGACCAGGACCCGCGCCCGGCCCCCGAGGAAGCGGCTGAGCACGGCGAAGACGACCGTGCCGGCGGCCGCCGCGGCGATGAGGCCGAGGCTCGGGTCGGTGGTGAAGAACACGGCGATGATGAGGATCGCGATGATGTCGTCGAGGATCGCCAGCGCGAGGAGGAACACCCGCAGCCGGGTGGGCAGGCCGCGGCCGAAGACGGCGAGGATGCCCAGGGCGAAGGCGATGTCGGTGGCCGTCGGGATGGGCCAGCCGTCCTCGAGACCGGAACCGGCCGCGACGAGGAGGAAGACGCCGATCGGCACGAGCACGCCGCCGACCGCGGCGATGGCGGGCCGCATGGCCTTGGAGGGGCTGTTGAGCTCACCGGCGGTGAGCTCGTGGCGCAGCTCGATGGCGACGACGAAGAAGAAGATCGCGAGCAGCCCGTCGCTGATCCAGTGGCCGATGCTCAGGCTGATCGCGGTCCCGGGGACCGAGAGGTACGTGCTCTGGAGCTCGCTGAGCGAGGGGCCGAGCGGGGAGTTCGCGGCGACCAGCCCGAGGACGGCCGCGACGAGCAGGAGCAGGGCTCCGGCGCGGGGCGAGCGGAGGGCAGCGGTGAGGGAGGCAGTCATGGGGTCCCGTCGGTCGGGTGGGCAGAGGAGCGGTCGCTCGACCGCCCGCCGACCAGACTTCCCGGCACGCCGCGGCCCACCCTACCTGCGTCCGGCGCACCGGTCGCGCGGGGTCTGGGAGGCGGACACCTGCGCGGGGACGCGGTCGACCGCAGGCGACAATGACGACCGCCGGTGTCGTCGCGCGCGCGGCGGTCACTTTCGCGTGCGCTCGTCCGGGGGGACTGGCCCCCTGCCCGAGCGCGGGCCGGCCGCGAGGTCTACGAGCCGGACACTTGCTCGAGGACGCGGGCCCCGGGGGCGGGGCCGGTGACGACGAGCACCTCGCGGGCCACCTCGGCCTCGCGGACGACGGCGGCCACCGAGCGGGCGTGCCTCTCGTCCAGGGCGAGGGCGGCGACGGTGGGGCCGGAGCCGGAGAGGACCGCGGCCAGCGCACCCGCGCGGTCGGCGGCGGCGATGACGTCGCCGAGCTCGGGGCGCATGTCGAGTGCGACCTCCTCGAGGTCGTTGACGAGGTGCCGGGCCAGCTCGAGCGGGTCCCCGCCGCGCAGGGCGGCGAGCAGCCCGTCGTCCAGGTGCGGCGCGGGAGCGTGCGTGCCGCCGTCGTCGTCGAAGGCGGCGAAGACCTCGGGCGTGGACAGGCCCTCCTCCTGGACGGCGAGCACCCAGTGGTAGCTGCCGCCGACCATGGCGGAGGTGAGGACGTCGCCGCGCCCGGAGCCGATCGCGGTGAGGCCGGTGAGCGCGAAGGGCACGTCCGCCCCGAGCCGGCGCGCGAGGTCGACGAGCTGCTCGCGGTCCAGGCCGGCGCCCCACAGCTGGTCGCAGGCGAGGAGCGCGGCGGCGGCGTCGGCCGAGCCGCCGCCCATCCCGCCGGCGACGGGAACCTGCTTGTCGATGTGGAGGTGCGCACCGGCGGTGATCCCGGTGTGCTCCTGGAGCAGCCGGGCGGCCCGCAGGGCGAGGTTGGACTCGTCGGTGGGGACGCGGCCGGCGTCGCGGCCCACGACGCTCAGGCTCAGCCCCTCGGCGGGCGAGGCGGTGACGTCCTCGTGGAGGCTGACCGCCTGGAAGACCGTGGCCAGCGGGTGGTAGCCGTCGCTGTCCGGGGCGCCGACGCGCAGCGCGAGGTTGATCTTGCCGGGGGCGCGGACGCAGACCGCGTCGGTGGGGGTCATGCGCGGTGCTCGGCGATCCGCGCGAAGTCGGTGATGCCCAGGCGCTCGCCGCGCAGCGTCGGGTCCAGCCCCGCGGCGGTGACAGCGGCGGCGGCCTGCTCGGGCGAGCCCGCCCAGGCGGCGAGGGCGGAGCGCAGCGTCTTGCGGCGCTGACTGAAGGCGGCGTCGACAACGGCGAAGACCTCCTCGCGGCTCGCGGTGCTCGACGGCGGGTCGCGCCGCTCGAGACGCACGAGCGCGGAGTCGACGTTCGGAACCGGCCAGAACACCGTGCGCCCGATGGTGGCGGAGCGCTGGGCGGTCGCGTACCAGGCGGCCTTGGCCGAGGGGACGCCGTAGGTGCGCGACCCGGGCGGGGCGGCGAGCCGGTCGGCGACCTCAGCCTGCACCATGACCAGGCCCGTGCGCAGGCTCGGGAGCCGCTCGAGGAGGGTGAGCAGCACCGGCACGGCGACGTTGTAGGGCAGGTTCGCCACGAGGGCGCCCGGCTGCGCGGGCCCCTCGCCGGGGAAGGCCGGCAGCTCGGTGACGTCCATGGCGTCCGAGCGCACGACGAGCAGCCGCTCGGCAGCCTCGGGCAGCCGGGCCGCGACGGTCCGCGGGAGGGCGTCGGCGAGGACGGGGTCGATCTCGATCGCGACGACGCGCGCGCCCGTCTCGAGGAGCGCGAGGGTGAGGGAGCCGAGCCCGGGGCCCACCTCGACGACGACGTCGTCGGCCGTGACGCCTGCGGTGCGGACGATCTTGCGCACCGTGCCCGGGTCGATGACGAAGTTCTGGCCCAGCGTCTTGGTCGGCCGGATCCCCAGCGCGCCGGACAGCGCGCGGACGTCAGCGGGCCCGAGCAGGGGGTCGGCCGCGGCGGGGGCGGGGTCGTGGGTCACGGCGTCGAGCCTATCCGGCGGCCGGGGCGCCGACAGCACAGCTCCCGCCGGGCACGTGGGCGGGCGGGAGCTGTGGGCGCGGAGGTCAGCGCAGGCCGAGCTGCGCGGAGCAGGCGGGCCACTGGCCCCAGCCGGAGCGGGCCTGGAGGGCCTGGGCACGCTGGGTCTGCTCGGCCGGGGAGGCCTGCGAGGGCAGCCCGGAGCCGCCGACCGACTGCCAGGTGCCGACCGAGAACTGGTAGAGGCCGTGGTAGAGCCCGTTGCTGCTGACGATCGTGGGGTTGCCGCCGGACTCGCACTGGGCCAGGGCGGCCCACACGTCGCCGGACACGGCGCCGCCACCGGACGAGTCGCCGCCGGACGGGGCGGAGGGCGCGGACGGTGCGGCAGGGGCGGACGGCGCGACGGGCTGCGGGGCCGGGCGCTCCTTGGTGCCGACGGCGACGATCTCGGGAACCGGCTGGGCGACCGTGACGTAGTTGCTCGCCTCGGAGACGCGCTCCTCGCCACCGACCTGGACGGCGAGGCTGGCGCGCACGCGACGGCCCTCGACACCCTCCTGCACGACCCGGCGCTCACCGACGTAGAGCGTGTCGTCCTCGCGCTCGGTGCGCTCGAAGGGGACGGCCTCGCCGTCGGTGGCCAGCGCGTGGGTGCCGCGGGTGACGGTCAGCCGCACGACGCCGTCCTCGCCAGTGCCGACGACGACGTCGTCGAGCTTGCCGACGGTGACGCCCGCGAGCTCGAGGACCTCGTCGAGGTGCGCCTCGCCCTCGGGGGTGACGCGCTGCGTCTCCCCGTCGGCGACGACGTCGACCGGGGCGCCGTCGACGAGCGGCATGTCCAGGGCCTCGCGGCCGCCGTCGCTGGAGCGGGACGCGGCGACGCTGATCTCGCGGCCGGCCTCACCGAAGGACTGGATCGCCTCGCCGGTGGTCTGCGCGGTCGTCCACATGGCGCGCTGCTCGCCGTCGACGTCGACGCGGATCTGCCGGGCGGTGCGGACGACGACGAGCATGCCGTCGTCGAGCGCGGCGTCCGGGTCGGGCCCGACGGCGTCGTGCTCACCGACGTCGACGCCGTGCTCGTCGAGGACGCCCTCGACGGAGCCGGCGAAGGTCGTCACGGTCTCCTCGACGCCGTCGACGTCGAGCTCGACGGTCTTGTGGGCCGCGGCGACGGCCACGCCGCCGCCGGTGAGGAGGGCGGCTCCGGCGACCGTCGCGAGGGCGGTGCGGAGGCGGCGGCGCCGCGGTGCGGCGGAGGGGTTCGGGTCGAGCGGGGCGTCGTGAGAGAGCACGGACTTCCTAGGGTTGCGCGTCCCGGCACAGACAGGGGGGCTGCCCGGAGGCGGCCGGCACGGCACGAGGGCCGTGGGAGGGGTCTGATCCGGCTGGTGCGTCAGGTCGACACGGGACCACGAAGGTCCGCAGGCGACTGTAATCCAATCGTTACGTGGCGGTCTACGTGACCTCACTCACCGCGTGGTAACGCTCAGTACCAGCCGCGGGAGTTGCTGTGGCCCAGGGCCGCGCAGGGCGTGCCGTAGCGGTCGCTGATGTAGCCCAGGCCCCAGGTGATCTGGGTGGCGGGGTTGGTGCGCCAGTCGGCGCCCGCGGAGGCCATCTTCGATCCGGGCAGCGACTGCGGGATGCCGTAGGCACCCGAGCTCGGGTTCTGCGCGAGGTGGTTCCAGCCCGACTCGCGCTGCCACAGCGTCTCGAGGCAGCTGTACTGGTCGGTGCCCCAGCCGCGCGCGGCGACCATCTCGGCGGCGATCGCCTTGCTGCCGCCGGCGGGGACCGGTGCGGCGGGCACGGAGGCGGAGGGCGCGGACGGGGTGGAGGGGGCGGCGACGACCGGCTCGGCGGTGCCGACGCGCACGACCTCGTCGACCCGCTCGGAGACGACGGCGCGGGCGACGACCTCGCGGGCGGTCTCCTCGCCACCGGTGGTGGTGACCCGGTACGTCGTGGCGGTGACGCCGTCGACGCCCTCGGTGACGACCTCGCGCTCGCCGCGCGGGAGGGAGTCGTCCTCCTCCTCGACGATCGCGTGCTCGTCGGTGTCCGTCACGTGCTGGTCGACGACGTCGACGGTGGTGACCTCGACGGTGGCGCCCGCGGTGAGCGAGGAGGACAGCGGGGCGGAGACGACGTCGTCCTCGTCGACGAGGACGCCGGCCTCGGTGAGGAGCTCGGCGACGGTCGCGGCCTGCGTCGTCAGCTGCTGCGCCTGCCCGTCCACGACGAGCTCGACGGCGATCCCCTCGAGCGGGGAGCGGGACTCGAAGCGGGAGGCGATGAAGCGGGCGCGCTCGACGGCGCTGAGTTCACCGGCGGCCTCGGCGCTCACGGTCGCGTCGGGGACGGTCGGCTCGGGCACGGTGGTGCCGGCGAAGGCGACGGTCCCGCCGGCGATGACGGTGAGGACGAGAGCGTGCACCCCGCGGCGGGCGGCGGTGCGGGCACGGGAGGCCCCGACATCGCGGTGGCGCGCGCGCCTGACGGCATCTGACACAGCATGGTCCTGTCTGGAGGGAGGGCACCCGGCCGAACCGGGTGGTGACTGACCTGCGGTAGACCGTAACCGATTCGTGACCTGATGCGAAAGGGCAGGAGATCCGCACCCTGGTGCGGATTGATACCCCTGTGACTGGTGTGACTGGAGTGACGAGCGCGAGTCGCTACCAGGTGCCGTAGACGGCCTCGGTGTTCGCCGTCAGCCGGCGGCACAGGGTGGCCAGCTCGGTGCCGGTCTCCTCCGCGAGGCGCCGCACCGTGAGCGGCATGACGTAGGGCCCGTTGGGGCGTCCGCGGTACGGGGCGGGCGTGAGGTAGGGCGCGTCGGTCTCGACGAGGAGCAGCGCGAGAGGCATCTCACGCACCGCCTCGCGCAGGGTGTCGTTGGCCTTGAAGGTCACCGGCCCGGCGACGGAGACGTACCAGCCCTGCTCCGCGCAGGTGCGGGCCAGGGTGACGTCCCCGGAGAAGCAGTGGAAGACGGTGCGCTCGGGGGCGCCGTCGGCGAGGAGGACCTCGACGACGTCCTCGTGGGCCTCGCGGTCGTGGATCTGCAGCGCCAGGCCGAGCTCCTTGGCGAGGGCGATGTGCTGACGGAACGCGGCGCGCTGCACCTCTCGCGCCCGCTCCCCGCCGCGGAAGAAGTCGAGCCCCGTCTCCCCGATCGCCCGCACCCGCTCGTGGCGGGCGAGCTCGGCGACCCGGGCGACGGCGTCGTCCAGCGACGTCTCGTGCCGGGGCGCGACCGCGGGGTCGAGCCCGTCCGGGGCCACCTCGCGCACGCCCGCGTGGAGCGGCGCCTCGTTGGGGTGGATGGCCAGTGCCGTGACGATCTGCGGGTGCTGCTCGGCGAGCGCGACGCTGCCGGCGAGGGTGTCGAGGTCGCAGCCCACCTGGACCATGCGGGCGACGCCCACGGACGCGGCCCGCTCGAGCTGCTCGGGCAGGCTCAGCGGCTCGGTCCCGTCGCGGACGCCCGGGTCCTCCTCGGCGCCCACCGGGAAGTGGGTGTGGTTGTCGACGACGGCGGCGGGCAGCGCCTCGGGCAGCGGCGGCCAGCCGCGCTCGCGGGGGCTCACTGCGCGTCGCCGCCGAGGCGGGCGAGCTCCTCCTCGACGACGGACTCGTCGAGCTTGGTGAAGATCGGCGCCGGCTTGGCGACCGGCTCGCCGACCCGGACCGGGCGCCGGCCCCAGGCCGGGACACCGGTGTAGTCACCGGTGATGACGGGGTAGCCCGGTCCGCCGTCGAGGTCCTCGACCTCCTCCATGCGCGGGAGCGGGGCGACGTCGCCGGTGCCGCCGATCGCGGCGTCGACGGTGTTGGCGCTGTGCGGGAGGAAGGGGCTGAGCATGACGTTGAGGTCGCTCACCGCCTGCGCGGCGACGTGGAGGATCGTGGCCCGGCGCTCCTGCTGGGACTCGTCCTTGAGCTTGTAGGGCTCCATGTCGGTGATGTACTTGTTCGCCTCACCGACCAGGCGCATGACCTCGGAGATCGCGGCGCGCTGGCGGTGGCGGGAGATGAGGTCACCGACGGTGGCGAAGCCGGCCTCGACCTGGTCGAGGAGCACGCGGTCCGCCTCGGTGAGTTCACCGGCCGGCGGCACCTGGCCGATGTTCTTGTGGATCATCGAGGCGGTGCGGTTGACGAGGTTGCCCCACCCGGCGACGAGCTCGCCGTTGGTGCGGCGCACGAACTCGGCCCAGGTGAAGTCGCTGTCCTGGTTCTCCGGGCCGGCGACCGAGATGAAGTAGCGCAGCGCGTCGGGCTGGTACCGCTCGAGGACGTCGCGCACGAAGATGACGACGCCGCGCGAGGAGGAGAACTTCTTGCCCTCCATCGTGAGGAACTCGCTGGAGACGACCTCGGTGGGGAGGTTGAGGACGCCGTACTCCCCCGGCAGGCCGCCGCGCGCGCCCTCGCCGTTGTGGGCGAGGAGCTCGGCGGGCCAGATCTGGGAGTGGAAGACGATGTTGTCCTTGCCCATGAAGTAGTAGGACAGGGCGTCCGGGTCGTTCCACCAGCGCCGCCACGCGTCGGGGTCGCCGCTGCGGCGGGCCCACTCGATCGACGCAGACAGGTAGCCGATGACGGCGTCGAACCACACGTAGAGGCGCTTGGTCGGCTGGTCGCGCCACCCGTCGAGCGGCACCGGGATGCCCCAGTCGATGTCGCGGGTCATCGCGCGCGGGCGGATCTCGGCGAGGATGTTCTTGGAGAAGCGGATGACGTTGGGGCGCCACGTGCCCGAGGCCTCGCGGCCGTCGAGCCACTCCCCCAGCGCCTCGGCGAGCGCCGGCAGGTCGAGGAAGAAGTGCTGGGTCTGGACGAACTGCGGCGTCTCGCCGTTGATCCGCGAGCGCGGGTCGATGAGGTCGGTGGGGTCGAGCTGGTTGCCGCAGCTGTCGCACTGGTCGCCGCGCGCGCCGGTGTAGCCGCAGATCGGGCAGGTGCCCTCGATGTAGCGGTCGGGCAGGGTGCGGCCCGTGGACGGGGAGATCGCGCTCTGGGTCGTCTGCTCGACCATGTAGCCGTTCTCGTGGACCGCCCGGAACATCTCCTGGACGACGGCGTAGTGGTTGCGCGTCGTCGTGCGCGTGAACAGGTCGTAGGACAGGCCGAGCGCAACGAGGTCCTCGACGATGAGGCGGTTGTTGCGGTCGGCGAGCTCCCGGGCGGAGACCCCGGCGGCGTCGGCCGCGACGAGGATCGGGGTGCCGTGCTCGTCGGTGCCGGAGACCATGAGGACGTCGTGGCCCGCCATGCGCATGTAGCGGGAGAAGACGTCGGAGGGAACGCCGAAGCCGGCTACGTGCCCGATGTGCCGGGGTCCGGACGCGTAGGGCCAGGCCACCGCCGAGAGGATGCTCGTCATGGGAGCAGCCTAGTTGCCACCGCGCCGGGCTCCGCCGAGCCCCTCCCACCGCGCGCCCACCTCCCGCCGACAGCACACTTACCGCCGACAGCACACTCACCGCCGAAAGCACACTTACCGCCGACAGCACACTTACCGCCGAGAGCACAGTTGCCGCCGACAGCCGGATTCTCCGGCGCCGGCTCAGCGCGAGGGGACGATCTCCACGCCCGCCTCGCGCAGCTGGGCCCGTGCCAGCTCGCCCTGCTCGGGGCTCACCGGGGCGGTGAGGTCGCTGAGCACCCGCGCGGACATGCCGGCCCGCACGGCGTCGAGCGCGGTCTCCTTGACGCAGTGCGACTCGGCGAGCCCGACGACGTCGACCGCGTCCACGCCGTCGAGAAGCTGCGCGAGGGTGCGCCCCTCGCCGTCGGTGCCCTCGAAGCCGGAGTAGGCGGCGGCGTACTGGCCCTTCTTGACCGAGGCGTCGGGGGCGAGGTCCGCGAGCGCCGGGTGCAGCTCGGCCTCCGCCGTCCCGGCCACGCCGTGCGGCGGCCAGGTGACGACGTAGTCGGGTTCCTCGGGCGGGGTGGCGAAGTGGCGACCGGGATCGATGTGCCAGTCCTGGGTGGTGACGACCAGCGCGTAGCGCTCGCGGTGGGCCACGACGTACTCGGCCACCGCCTGGGCGACGGCGTTGCCACCGTCCACCGGGAGCGCGCCACCCTCGCAGAAGGTGGGCTGGACGTCGACGACGAGCAGGGCACGACGCTCGGACATGGGGCCTCCTCACACGGTCGGACGAGCCCATCGAACCATGTCTGTCGATCCCCGTGACGGCGGCTCGGCCCGGTCCTAGACTTCACACATGGCCGACGACGGCGCGCGCCACAGCTGGACCATGGCCGGCATCCACACGGCCGTGGAGCTCGACGGCGGGGTCCTGGTGGGTGACGACGGCTCGGCCTGTGCGGGACAGGCGCTGCGGTACGCGGCCGGTGAGGCGGCCCGCCGCGGCACCGATCTGCACGTCGTGCGCGCGTGGGGCATCCCGACGGCGGTGCGACCGGCCGACGCCCCCTTCGGGACGACGCCGTCGATCGTCGAGATGCAGGACGCGACGCTCGCCGAGACGCGCCGGCGCGCGGAGGCGGCAGCGGCGGACCACCCCGGTGTCACGGTGCACGCCCACACGGTGTTCGGCCGCCCGGGAAAGGCCCTGGTGTCCGCCGCGGCCGGGGCGGACGTCATGGTCGTGGGTTCCAAGGGCCGGTCGAAGATCGCGGACATGCTCCTCGGCTCGACGGCGACGACCTGCATCCGCGAGGCGAAGGTTCCCGTCGTCGTCGTGCGCTGAGGCCGCTGGAGGAATCCGGCTGTCGGCGCTAACTGTGCTGTCGGCGCTAACTGTGCTGTCGGCGCTAACTGTGCTGTCGGCGGTAAGTGTGCTGTCGGCGCTAACCGTGCTGTCGGCGGTATCTGTACTGTCGGCGGGACCCCGGGGACGGGGTGGGCCCGCGGTCAGCGGGAGTCGAGGGCGGCCTGGTAGAGCTCGCGCTTGCTCAGGCCCGTCTCGGCGGCGACGGCGGCCGCGGCGTCCTTGAGCCGCTCACCCGCGGCGGCCCGGGAGACCACCTCGGCGACGTGGTCCTCCAGCCGGGCCTCGCGCCGCTCGGCACCGGCGACGACGACCGTCACCTCGCCGCGCACACCGTCGGCCGCCCAGTCGGCCAGCTCGGCGAGCGTCCCGCGGCGCACCTCCTCGAATGTTTTCGTCAGCTCCCGGCACACGGCGGCCCGGCGCTCGGGCCCGAAGGCCTGGGCCATCGCCGCGAGGGTCTCCCCCACCCGGTGCGGGGAGTCGAAGAGCACCATCGTGCGGCGCTCGTCCGCGAGCGCCCCGAACACCCGGTCACGCTCCCCCGCCCGGCGCGGCGCGAAGCCCTCGAAGCTGAAGCGGTCGGTCGCCAGCCCGGACACCGCGAGCGCCGTGAGGACCGCGCTGGGCCCGGGCAGCACGCTCACCGGCACGTCCGCCGCGACGGCGGCGTCGACGAGCCGGTAGCCGGGGTCGGACACCGACGGCATGCCGGCGTCGGACACGACGAGCACCCGTCGCCCGGCACGCGCCTCCTCCACCAGGCGCGGGGCCCGCTCACGCTCGTTGTGCTCGTGGAAGCTGAGCATCTCACCGCCCACCCACACGCCCAGGCGCTTGGCCAGCGCGAGCATGCGGCGGGTGTCCTCCGCG
The DNA here is from genome assembly GCF_047302425.1 of Georgenia phoenicis. Taxonomy (NCBI): domain Bacteria; kingdom Bacillati; phylum Actinomycetota; class Actinomycetes; order Allobogoriellales; family Allobogoriellaceae; genus Georgenia; species Georgenia phoenicis. The sequence continues at coordinate 3,519,821 of NZ_CP154855.1, forward strand.
GCGACGACGTCCGCCTCCGCCAGCGCCCGCACGAGCCGCGGCGGCGCGTCACCGGCGTCGCCGATCGGGGTGGCGGCGAGGACGATCTGCCCGCCCTCCCCGCGCCAGGGCGAGCCGCCGACGGCGGTGGTCCCGCCGTCGTCGTCCGTCACGGCGTCGTCAGTCTCGTGCCCCTCGGCCGGCTCGGTCATCCGCCCAGTGTGGCCCACCGGCGAGACCTACACTCACCCCCGTGACAGCGGCGCATGAGGACACCGACCGCCCGGGCCCGGCCGGCACGACCGAGGCGGCGCCCGAGCGCACCGACCACCGCAGCGTCACGGAGATCGAGGCGGACCTCGTCTCGCGCCTGCTCCGCCCCGGCCCGACCGACCGGCTGTGGGGCTGGCTCGGCCCGCTCGTCGTCACCGCGATCGCCGCGGTGCTCCGCCTGGTCAACCTGGGCCACCCGACCCGGCTCATCTTCGACGAGACCTACTACGTCAAGCAGGCCTACTCGCTGCTCACGCTCGGCTACGAGGGCGAGTGGGAGGGGGAGAACGACGAGATCAACGCCCGCTTCCGGGAGGGCGACTTCTCCGACCTCAGCTCCGACCCGGACTACGTCGTCCACCCGCCGCTGGGCAAGTGGCTCATCGCCATCGGGCTGCGGCTGTTCGGCGCGGACAACGGGGCGGGGTGGCGCTTCTCCGCCGCGGTCGCCGGGGCGCTGACCGTCCTCATCCTGACGCGCCTCACCCGCCGGCTCACCGGCTCCACGCTCCTCGGCTGCGCCGCCGGGCTGCTCCTCGCGGTGGACGGCCTGCACCTCACCGGCTCCCGCATCGGCCTGCTCGACGTCTTCCTCGGCCTCTTCGTCATCGCCGCGCTGGCCGCCGTGCTCCTCGACAGGGAGCAGTCGCGCCGCCGCCTGGCCCGCGCCGCCGCCGCGGACCTCGCCTCCCGCAGGGACGGGCGGCTCACCGACCCGTGGGGACCGCGCACCGGCATGCGCTGGTGGCTCGTCCTCGCCGGCGTGCTCCTCGGCCTGGGCGGCGGGGTCAAGTGGTCGGCGATCTACGCGCTCGCGGTCCTCGGCATCCTCGTCGTCGTGTGGGACCTGTGCGCGCGCCGGGCCGTTGGCGCGCGGCTGTGGTTCGGCGCGGGCGTCTTCCGCGGCGGGGTGCCGGCGTTCCTCGCCCTCGTGCCCGTCGCGGCGGTCACCTACGTCGCCGGCTGGGCCTCGTGGTTCGCCAGCCCCGGTGCCTACCTGCGCACGTGGGCCGCGGACCAGGTCGCCGCGACCGGCACGGTGGAGCGCGCATGGCTGCCGGACGCGCTCAACTCGCTGTGGGAGTACCACCTGCGCGCCTGGGACTTCCACAACGGGCTGGACTCCGAGCACACCTACGAGGCCCACCCCGTCGGCTGGATCCTCCAGTGGCGGCCCACGTCCTTCTACTGGGAGAGCCCCGTCGCGGCCGACTGCGGCGCCGACCGCTGCGTCCAGGCGATCTCCTCGGTGGGCAACCCGGTCGTGTGGTGGCTCGGGCTCGTCGCCCTCGTCGCGGTCCTGTGGATGGCGATCGCCCGCCGCGACTGGCGCGCCTGGGTGGCCCTCGCCGGCTACGCCGCCGTCTACCTCCCGTGGTTCGCCTATGCCCACCGCACGATCTTCACCTTCTACGCCATCGCCCTGGCCCCCTACGTCGCCCTCGCCCTCGTCCTCGCCGTCGCCTGGGTGGGCGGGCTGCTCCCGCCGCTGCACGGTCCCGCCCGCCGGCCCGGCCAGCTTCCCGACGACGACGCCGCCGGGCCCGACGACGCGTGGCTCACCGTCGAGGAGGACGACGACGGCGCGGAGCCGGCTCCCAGCACCCGGCTGGGTCACGTGCTGCTCGCCGTCGTGTGCGTCACGGCGGTCGCCGCGCTCGTGTGGTTCTGGCCGGTGTGGACGGGCCAGACCGTGTCCTACGACATGTGGCGCGCCCGCATGTGGCTGCCCTCCTGGATCTGATCTCACGTTCCGCCCGCCCGCAGCGTCTACGGGGTGATGATGACCAACCCGCCCTTCGAGGAGCTCGTCGCCCGCCACGGCGCGACGGTGCTGCGCGTGTGCCGCGCCGTCGTCGGCCCCGACGACGCCGAGGACGCGTGGTCCGAGACCTTCCTCGCCGCCCTGCGCGCCTACCCGGACCTGGCGGCGGGGGCGAACCTGGAGGCCTGGCTCGTGACGATCGCCCACCGCAAGGCCGTCGACCAGCTGCGCGCCCGGGCCCGCCGGCCCGTCCCCGTCCCCTCCCTGCCCGAGCGGCCCGCACCGGGGAGCGGGACGGACGCCGCCGAGGTGTGGTCCGCCGTCGCCGCGCTGCCGGAGAAGCAACGCCTGGTACTGGCGTACCACTACCTCGCCGGGCTGCCCTACGCCGAGGTCGCCGCGATCGTCGGCGGCGCCACCGACGCCGCCCGCCGCGCCGCCGCGGACGGCATGACCACCCTGCGCCGTCGTTACGGCGCCCCGAGCCGAGGAGACCGCCGATGAGCGAGCTGTTTCCACCCGCCGAGCCCGCCGTGCTCGAGCGGCTGCACACGCGACTGGCCGACGACGCCGCCCGCGAGGGGATCCTCGACGTCGCCTACCGCACCGTCGACTCCCCCGTCGGCCCGCTGCTGCTCGCCGCCACCCCGCGCGGGCTCGTGCGGGTCGCCTACGACCACGAGGACCACGACCGGGTCGTGGCCGAACTCGCCCAGCGGGTAGGGCCGCGCGTCCTGCACGCCCCCGGGCTGCTCGACGAGGCCGCCCGCCAGCTGGAGGAGTACTTCGCCCGCGCCCGGACCCGCTTCGAGCTCGACGTCGACCTCGTGCTCTCCCGCGGCTTCCGGCGCACGGTCCTCGAGTACCTCCGGACGATCGACTACGGGCAGACGGAGAGCTACACCGAGGTGGCCGGCCACGTGGGTAACCCCCGGGCGGTGCGCGCGGTCGGCTCGGCCTGCGCGACCAACCCGCTGCCGATCGTCGTGCCCTGCCACCGGGTGCTGCGCAGCGACGGCGGCGTGGGCGGGTACCTCGGCGGCCTGGCCGCCAAGGAGCTGCTGCTCGAGCTCGAGCGCGCGGCCTGAGCCGGGCGTGGGAGGCTCAGGCGTGGCCACGACGATGAACTGGGCGGGAAACCACGTCTACCGGGGTGCGCTCGTGCTGCCCGCCTCCCTGGAGGAGGCGGCCGACGCCGTCGCGGGCGCCGCGCACGTGCGGGCGCTGGGCACCCGGCACACCTTCAACGACCTCGCCGACTCCGACGGGTTGCTCGTCAGCCTCGAGCGGCTCGCCTACCGCCACCCGCGGCTGCGCGGCGCGGAGGAGCCGAGCGGTCCCGAGCCGGAGCTCGACCCGCTCACCGGCCGGGTCCGCGTGTCCGCCGCCACCCGGTACGCCGACCTCGCGCTCTTCCTCGAGGAGCGCGGCCGTACGCTGCGCAACTTCGCCTCGCTGCCGCACATCGCCGTCGCGGGCGCGGTGGCGACGGCGACGCACGGCTCCGGCGTGGACAACCAGGTGCTCGCGGCCGACGTGACGCGCCTTGAGCTCGTCGCCGCGGACGGGGCCCTGCGGACGCTGGACCGCGACGTCGACGGCGACACCTTCGACGCCGCGACCGTCTCCCTCGGCGCACTCGGGATCGTCCACGCGGTGACGCTGGAGACCGTCCCGGCCTTCGAGGTGACCCAGACGGTCTACGGGCCGGTCGGCTTCGCGGCGCTCGCGGACGCCTTCGACGACGTGAGCGGCCTCGGCTACTCCGTCAGCTGCTTCACCACGCTGCGCTCGGCAGAGTTCGAGAGCGTGTGGGTCAAGCGGACGACGGCGCAGGGCCCGGCGCCCGCCGACGTCCTCGGTGCGCCGGCCTTCACCGAGGAGGCACACCCGATCCCCGGGATCGACCCCGGCAACGCGACCGCGCAGCAGGGCGTCCCCGGCGCGGCGAGCGACCGGCTGCCGCACTTTCGCGCCGACCAGCTGCCGAGCGCGGGTGCGGAGATCCAGTGCGAGTACCTCGTGCCGCGGCACAGTGCCCGGCTGGCGCTGCGCGCCCTGGCCGAGCTGGCGGAGCCGCTCGCCGGGCTGGTGCAGGTGTGCGAGGTGCGCTCGGTGGCGGCGGACACCGCCTGGCTCAGCCCGATGTTCAACCAGCCCTGCGTCGCGGTCCACTTCACCCTCGTCCGGGACGCCGAGCGGGTGGGTGCGGTGCTGCCGGTCATCGACGCGGCGCTCGGCGTGCTCGGCGGGCGGCCGCACTGGGGCAAGCAGTTCCGAGCCGACCCCGAGCGGGTGCGCTCGCTCTACCCGCGGCGGGCCGACTTCCTCGACGTCGTGCGACAGCACGACCCGCAGCGCAAGTTCTCGAACGCCTTCGTCCGCACCTGGGTCGGCTGAGCCGCTCGATCAGCGTGAAGGATTCGGACTCCGTGGGAGTCCGGATCCAGCACGTTGTTCAGGAGCCCTCGGTGCACAGCCGGCCGCGCTCCACCCGCGCCGGCAGCACGCGAGTCACAGCGGACACCGGCACTGGCCCGTACACGTGCGGGTAGGGCTCCGAGCCGGGATCGCCTGGGTCTCCGGGCCGTCGCGGACCGGCGAGCCCGCGGCCTTCAGCAGGTCGCGGTCGAGCTCGAGGACGACGAGGTCCGCGGTCATGTCGGCGTACACGGCAGCGACCACGGCCGGCAGCTGCTGCGGGGAGGAGCAGTGGACGTACCCCACCTGCTCGAGGGAGGTGCCCCGCGTGGAGCCCCGGTAGCTGCCGGCTGCCTGCGCCGCCGCCCACTCGGCGGGCTCGGCCAGGTGCCAGATCGTCGTCATGGCGGGACGGTACTGCTGCCCGGGGACCGCTGGGTGGGAGCCCGTGACTCAGCGTGAAGGATCTGGACTCCCTGGGAGTCCGGATCCAGCACGTTGTTCAGGAGCCCACCACGGCCCAGCCGTGCGGGGGCAGGACGACAGTGCGGCCGCCGTCGTCCATGGCGCCGGTGCCGGCGAGCACGGCGGCGGGACCGTCCCCGGCGGCCGGGACGCCCGCGGGCAGGCCCCAGCGCACGGCGTCGTCGTCGGTGCTGAGGAGGACGACGAGCGCCTCGTCCCCGCTGCGCACGGCGTAGACGAGGAGCGGGTCGCTCACGTGGAGCACCTCGAGCTCGGCGCGGTGCAGCCACGGGTGGCGGCGGCGCAGGCCGATGAGCTCCTGGTGGCGCTCGAACACGGGCCGGCCGAGCGGGCTGAGATCCGCGGGCGAGGCGGGGAAGGGGGGACGCACGGCGTCGTCGCCGCCGGCGCGGTCCTCCTTGACGCCGGTGAAGCCGTGCTCGTCGCCGGCGTAGACCGAGGGGGTGCCGGGGACGGTGAACAGGACGGCGAGGGCGTGGTCGAGGTGCCGCGGGTCGGTGAGGCGGCTGGCGATCCGGGTGACGTCGTGGTTGCCGACGAAGGTCTGCGGGACGGAGGCCCGGGCGAAGTCCGCATGGCGGCGCAGCGCGTGCTCGAGCTCCCAGGCGTTGCGGTCGTTGAGGGAGCTCCACACCGCCTTCCACAGCTCGTACTGGGTGACCGCGTCCATCCCGGACTCCGCGACGATCCCCGCGTAGTCGCCGTGGATGACCTCGCCGACGACGTACGCGTCCGGGTGGCGCTCGCGCACCCGCCCGAGCACCGGCCGCCAGAACGACGGCGGGACGGCGTAGGCGGCGTCGAGGCGCCAGCCGTCGGCGCCGCGGTCGAGCCAGTACGTCAGCACGTGCTCGACGTACTCGGCGACGGCGGGCTCGGCGTGGTTGAGCGCGACGAGGGCGGAATGGCCCTCGAAGTCGTCGTGGGTAGGGGTGCCGCCGCCGTCGGGTGCGTCAGGGTCGGGCCAGTGGAGGCGGAACCAGCGGGCGGCGTCGGACCCCGGTCCCTCCGCGAGCGCCCGCCGGAACATCGCGAAGTCCTGGCCGACGTGGTTGAAGACGCCGTCGAGCAGGACGCGCAGGCCGCGCGCGTGGGCGGCCTCGAAGAGCTTGACGAGGTCCTGCTCGTCGCCGAGGCGGGGGTCCACGCGCAGGTGGTCGGTGGTGTCGTAGCCGTGGGTGAGGGAGTCGAAGACGGGGCCGAGGAGGATCGCGGAGGCACCGAGCTCGACGGCGTGGTCGAGCCACGGGACGAGCGCCGGCAGGCGGTGGGTGACCTCCCCGGCGTGCTCGGCGCGGGTGGCCTCGGCACCGAGGAAGCCCAACGGGTACAGGTGCCAGATCACCGCGTGCTCCACCCAGTCCGGCTCTGTCACCGCTCACCACTCCTTCATCCGTGTCGCCCTGATCATGCCCACACCGGCGCCCGGCACGCACGACCGCCGCGCCCGGCGAAGGGGCGAGGGACAACTCCGCGCTCGGTGGGAGGAGGCGGTCAGGGGCGGCCGTAGGACTCGAGGAGGCGCAGCCAGACCTCGCTCATCGTGGGGAAGGCCGGCACCGCGTGCCACAGCCTGTCCAGCGGCACCTCACCGGCGACGGCGATGCTCGCCGAGTGGAGCAGCTCGGCGACGCCCGGGCCGACGAAGGTCATCCCGACGATGACCTTGCGCTCCTCGTCGACGACCATCCGCACCCGCCCGGTGTAGCCGTCGGCGTGGATCGCTGCGCCGGACACCGCCCCGAGGTCGTGGTCGACGACGCGCACGTCCAGCCCGGCGTCCTCGGCCGCCGCGGCGGTCATCCCCACCGAGGCGACCTGCGGGTCGGTGAAGACGACCTGCGTCGGGGCAAGGTGGTCGGCGGTCGCGGCGTGCACGCCCCACGCGGCGTCGTCGACGGGTCGGCCCTGCGCCCGGGCCACGATGACGTCCCCCGCGGCGCGGGCCTGGTACTTGCCCTGGTGGGTGACCGGGCTGCGGTGGTTGGCGTCGCCGACGGCGTAGAGCCACTCGACCGGCTCGCCCTCGCCGTCGAGCACGCGCAGGGTCTCGTCGACGGGCAGCCAGCCGCCCTCGAGGCCCACCGACTCCAGGCCGAGGTCCGGCTGCGGCTCGCGGCCGGTGGCAACGAGGATCTGGGCGACGCGCAGGGTGGAGCCGTCGTCGCACTCGACCTCCCGCTCGTCGCCGACGACGCGCACGGAGCCGGCCGAGACGCCGCGGCGGATCTCGACGCCGCGCTCCTCGAGGGCCGCGCCCACCATCTCCCCCGCGAAGGGCTCGTAGCCCGAGAGCAGCTCGCTGCGCACGAGCATCGTCACGCGGGCACCGAGGTCGGCGAAGCCGCCGGCCAGCTCGGACGCGACGACGCCCCCGCCGATGACGAGCAGGCTCTCGGGCACGTGGTCCGTCTCGAGCGCCTCGCGGTTGGTCCACGGCTGGGCATCTCGCAGGCCGGGGATGTCGGGCACGACGGGCCGCGAGCCGGTGCACACGGCGACGGCGTGCCGCGCGGTGAGGACCCGCTCCCCGCCGTCGGGCGTCGTCACGGTGACCTGCCGTTCCCCGCTCACCCGCCCGCGCCCGCGGACGAGGTCGATGCCGGCGGACTCGAGCCACTCCAGCTGGCCGGCGTCGTCCCAGTCGCTCGTGAAGGAGCTGCGGCGGGCGAGCACCGCTCCCACGTCGAGGTCACCGGTCACGGCCTGCCGGGCGCCGTCGACGTCGCGCGCGGCCCGTCGCGCCTCCCCCGGCCGCAGCAGCGCCTTGGACGGGATGCACGCCCAGTACGAGCACTCCCCGCCCACGAGGCGGTCCTCGACGACAACGGCGGTGAGCCCGCCCTGGACCGCGCGGTCGGCGACGTTCTCCCCGACCGGCCCGGCCCCGATGACGACGACGTCGTAACTCTCGGACATCTCGCTCCCCTCTCGGCGGGCTCCGGTGGCGTCTGCGACCCTACGCCCGGCCCGCGGGACGCGCCCCGAGATCGCGCCGCGATCGTGCGGCGCAACCGCCCGGCCCGACCGACTCCCGCGTTCTACGCTCGGACCCATGTCCCACGCAGCCGGCCGAGGAGCCCCATGATCGAGTTCCGCTCGGTGACCAAGCGCTTCGGGGACACCGCCGCGGTCTCCGGACTCGACCTCGTCATCCCGGCCCGCCGCACGACCGTCCTCGTCGGATCCTCCGGCTCGGGCAAGACGACGATCCTGCGGATGATCAACCGGATGGTCGACCCCACCGCCGGCACGGTGGAGATCGACGGCACCGACGTCCGCGAGCGCGACCCCGTCCAGCTGCGCCGCGGCATCGGCTACGTCATGCAGAGCGCCGGGCTGCTCCCCCACCGCCGGGTCCTCGACAACGTCATCACCGTGCTGCGCCTCAACAAGACGCCCCGGGCGCAGGCCCGCGAGCGCGGCCTGGAGCTCATGGACACCGTGGGCCTGGACCGCGAGCTCGCCCACCGCTACCCGCGCCAGCTCTCCGGCGGGCAGCAGCAGCGCGTCGGGGTGGCCCGGGCGCTGGCCACCGACCCGAACATCCTCCTCATGGACGAGCCCTTCGGGGCCGTCGACCCCATCGTGCGCACCGAGCTGCAGGACGAGCTGCTGCGGCTGCAGCGCGAGCTCGCCAAGACGGTCGTCTTCGTCACGCACGACATCGACGAGGCCTTCCGGCTCGGCGACCGGGTCGTCATCCTCGAGCGGGGCGGGCGGATCGCCCAGCAGGGCACGCCCGCGGAGATCCTCGCGGCGCCGGCCTCCGACTTCGTCGCGAGCTTCATCGGCGCGGACCGCGGACGCCGGCGGCTCACCGTCGTCGAGCGGGACGGGCGGCGCATCGCCGTCGACGCCGACGGCCGACCCGCCGGGGTGCTGGACCACTGATGGACTGGTTCCTCGCCAACACCGGGCTCGTCGCCGAGCTCGCCGTCCAGCACGCGCGCCTCAGCGTCGTCCCCATCGTCCTCGGCCTCGTCCTCGCGCTCCCGCCGGGCGTCCTCGCCTGGCGACTGCGCCGCGCCCGCGGCCCGGTCCTCGCGTCCGTCGGACTCCTCTACACGATCCCCTCCCTCGCCCTGTTCGTCCTCGTCCCCCCGCTCGTGGGCATCAGCTTCCTCTCCGAGGTCAACGTCGTCATCGCGCTGACGATCTACGCCGTCGCCCTCATGACCCGCTCGGTCACCGAGGCGCTCGACGCCGTCGACCCGGCCGTCCGCTCCTCGGCGACGGCGCTGGGCTACTCGCCGTGGGGCCGCTTCTGGGCGGTGGAGCTGCCGCTCGCCGGCCCGGTGCTGCTCGCCGGGCTGCGCGTGGTCGCGGTGAGCACGGTGAGCCTCGTGACCGTCGGTGTGCTCGTCGGGATCCGCAGCCTCGGCTACCTCTTCATGGACGGCCTGCAGCGCGGGATCGTCGCGGAGATCGTCACCGGCATCGTCGCGACCGTCCTCATCGCCCTCCTCTTCGACCTCCTCCTCGTCCTCCTCGGGCGCCTCCTCCTGCCGTGGACGAGCCGGCGCGCCTCCCGCGCCACCCGCCGCCTCCAGCTCACCGCGGGCGGCGCGGGATGAGGCTCTTCGCCGACGCGTGGGCGTGGCTCACCGCACCCGAGCAGTGGACCGGCACGACCCTCCTCGACCGGGCGGGCCAGCACCTCCTCTACACGCTCCTCGCCCTCGCCGTCTCCGCGCTCGTCGCGATCCCGCTCGGCTACGTCGTCGGCCACACCGGGCGGGGACGGCAGCTCGCGGTCGCGCTGGCCGGCGCGGGCCGCGCACTGCCGTCCCTCGGCCTGCTCACCGTCCTCACCCTCCTCGTCGGCGTCGGGGACGCCGAGATCGCGGCGACGGTCGTCTTCGTCGTCCTCGCCGTCCCCTCCGTCCTCGCCGGCACCTACGCGGGCGTGGAGAACGTCGACGGCGCGGTCACCGAGTCCGCGCGGGCGATGGGGATGACGCCGTGGCAGGTGCTCGTGCGGGTCGAGGCGCCGCTCGGCCTGCCGCTCCTCGTCGGCGGACTGCGCAGCGCCGCGCTCCAGGTCGTGGCGACGGCGGTGCTCGCCGCCTACGTCGGGCTCGGCGGGCTGGGGATCTACGTCCAGCGCGGGATCTCGCTGCGCCGCTACGACGAGATGCTCGGCGGGGCGATCGCGATCGTCGCCCTCGCCGTCGTCGTCGACGCGGTCTTCGCGGTTCTCGCCCTGTTCGCGGTGCGCGCGGCGGGCGGACAGGGCAGGCTCGGCACGTCGACGGAAGGACACCCATGAGGACCACCCGCTTGGCGCTGCTCGCGACAGCCGCGCTCACGCTCGCCGCCTGCGGCTCTGACGACCCGCTCGCCGAGCCCTCGGACGAGGGGACGACGACGGCTGACCCAGGTGCCGTCGTCGTCGGCTCGCAGGCCTACTACTCCAACGAGATCGTCGCCGAGATCTACGCCCAGGTGCTCGAGGACGCCGGTCGGGAGGTCACCCGCCAGTTCCAGATCGGCCAGCGCGACGTCTACCTCCAGGCCCTCGAGGGCGGGGAGGTCGACGTGCTGCCCGAGTACACCGGCAACCTCCTCCAGTTCTACGACGCCGAGACGCAGGCGCGGAGCTCGGAGGACGTCGCCGCCGCCCTGCCCGAGGTGCTGCCCGAGGGCCTGGCGGTCCTCGAGTACGCCGAGGCGCAGGACGCCGACTCCTACAACGTGAGCGCCGAGTTCTCCGCGGAGAACGGCATCACGAGCCTCGCCGACCTCGCCGACTTCGACGGTGAGATCACCATCGGCGGCAACGCCGAGCTGGAGAGCCGCCCCTACGGGCCCGAGGGCCTGCGCGAGTTCTACGGCGTCGAGGTCGGCTTCGTCGCGATCGGGGACAGCGGCGGCCCGCTGACCAAGGACGCGATCCGCGACGGCACGATCACGATGGGCGACATCTACACCGCCGACCCGGACCTCGCCTCGGGCGACTTCGTCACCCTCGAGGACCCGGAGAGCATGATCCTCGCGCAGAACGTCGTGCCGCTCGTGGCCGCGGACCTCGCCGAGGAGCTCGCGCCGCTGCTCGACCCGGTGAGTGCCGCGCTCACCACCGAGGAGCTCATCGCGCTCAACGCGCGCAGCGTCGGGGAGCAGCTCGACTCCGCGACCATCGCCACCGACTGGCTCACCGAGCAAGGCCTGCTGGGAGGAACGTCATGAGTGCCGCTACCGACCTGCTCCTCGACGCGTACTCGCGCGTGCAGGAGGCCGTCCACCGCGCCGGGGAGGGGCTGACCGCCGAGGTGCTCGCCGAGCGCCTGGACCCGGAGGCCAACTCGATCGGCTGGCTCCTGTGGCACCTCACCCGGGTGCAGGACGACCACGTCGCCGACGTCGCCGGCCGGGAGGAGCTGTGGACCGCCGAGGGGTGGGAGGGGCGCTTCGACCTGCCCGTCACCGGCATCGGCTACGGGCACAGTGCCGAGGAGGTCGGGCAGGTGCGCGGCTTCGGGCCCGAGCTCGTCCTCGCCTACTACGACGCCGTCCACGAGCGCACCCTCGAGTTCATCCGCGGGCTGCGCGACGAGGACCTCGACCGGGTGGTCGACGAGAGCTGGGACCCGCCGGTCACCCTCGGTGTGCGCCTGGTGAGCGTCGTCGACGACTGCCTCGAGCACGCCGGGCAGGCCGCCTTCGTCCGCGGGGTGCTCGAGCGGACGCGCACGGCGGGCTGAGCGGCTCCCCGGGCCGTCGTCCAGGGCCGCTCGCGGATCGTGCGGGTTTCGAGTTCTCCACGAAGCCGAAACCCACACGATGCTGTGGCGGCGTTGCGCTCCCTAGACTCGGGGCCATGCGCTCACCGATCACCGAGGACGCCGTCGACGAGCTCGAGTTCGCCACCCGCGACCACCGGAGCATCGCCGAGCAGCTCATCGAGTGGGGCGACGCGCCCCACCCCCGCGACGAGCTCTCCCCGCGCGAGCTCCTCACCGCGGCCGGGGAGCAGCTCGAGCTGGCCGGGGACCCGGAGGCCGCCGAGGCCGTCTACCGGCGGGCGGCCCGGGCGGAGGGCTTCAGCGAGCTCGACCCGCGCTCCCACCTCATGGCGCTGCTCCTCGAGCGCGGGGACAGCGAGGAGGCGCTCGCGCTGGACACCGAGCTGCGCAGGAGCCGCCCGAGCGACGCCGCCACCTACGAGTACATGGCCGACGTGTGGGCCGACCACGGCGACGACCGCCGAGCGCTCGGGTGGGTGACGCGCGGGATCGGCGTCCACGAGGAGGGGCCGGGCTTCTCCGACACGGACTTCGCCATGCTCTGCCTCATGCGCTGGCGGATCCGCGAGCGCGCCGGCCAGGAGCCCGACCACTACGACCTCGTGGGCATCGGGATGGACGAGCGGCTGGACCGCGCCCAGGAGGAGCACCCGCCGCTCTGACGCCCGCCGCCGTCGGTTGCGGACCCACCGGAACGGGGTTGACTGTCGACGTGAGAAAGACGATCGCCGGCGGCGCAGCACTCCTGCTGACAGTGACCGCCTGTTCGACCACGATCCCGACCGACCCGGACGGCACGCTCGACCGGGTGAGCGGCGGGATCCTGCGCGTGGGCGTCTCCCCCAGCCCACCGTGGACCGACCTGCCGGACGGGCCGGACGGCGAGCCCGCCGGCACCGAGGTGGAGCTCGTCGGGGGCTTCGCCGCCACGATCGACGCCGAGGTCCAGTGGGCCGCGGGCGGCGAGGAGGAGCTCATCGGCCAGCTCGAGCGCGGCGAGCTCGACCTCGTCATCGGCGGGCTGACCGCGCAGTCCCCGTGGGCGGACAAGGCGGCCCTCACCTACCGGTACACCGAGACGACCGGTCCAGACGGCGCCAAGGAGCTCCACGTCATGGCCACCCCGATGGGGGAGAACGCCTTCCTCGTCGAGCTCGAGGGCTTCCTCCTGGAGGCGGACCTGTGAGGACGACCTTCGGTCAGACCGAGCTCCCGGAGGAGCAGGAGGCCCACCTGCGCCGCGCGGTCCGCCTGGCGTGGGTGACGATCGCCTTCCTCGTCACCGCGGTGACCGCCGTCTACTTCGCGATGGGCAGCTCCCAGGCGATGAAGGCGGCGTGGGCGGAGGACCTGCTGTCCTTCATCCCGCCGATCGCCTTCCTCGTCGCGGTGCGCCGCACGCGCAAGCGGCCCACGCCCGAGCACCCCTACGGCTACCACCGGGCCGTGGGCATCGGGCACCTCGTGGCGGCGACGGCGCTGCTCGCCATGGGCGCCTTCCTCGTCTTCGACTCCGGGTCGAGCCTCGTCAAGGCCGAGCACCCACCGGTCGGGCTGATGGAGATCGGCGGGCAGGTCGTGTGGTCGGGCTGGCTGATGATCGCGGTGCTCGCCTACACCGCCGTCCCGCCCGTGCTGCTGGGCCGGGCGAAGATGCCGCTCGCCAAGAGCCTGCACGACCGCGTCCTGTACGCCGACGCCGACATGAACAAGGCGGACTGGATGACGGCGGTCGGCGCGATCCTCGGCATCATCGGTATCGGCCTGGGCCTGTGGTGGGCCGACGCCGTCGCGGCCCTCTTCATCTCGGGCAGCATCCTGTACGACGGCGTGACGAACATGCGCGCCGCGATCAGCGCCCTCATGGACGCGCGCGCCGAGACCTACGACGGCCACGACCCGCACCCGCTCGTGGGGCAGATCGACGACCGCCTCAAGACCGTGCCCTGGGTGGCCACGGCACGCTCCCGGGTCCGCGACCAGGGCCACGTCTTCCACGTCGAGTCCTTCGTCGTGCCCGTCGAGGGGCACACCCCGACGCTTGACGAGCTCGACGAGGCCCGCCGCGCCGTCGTCGAGCTCGACTGGAAGATCGACGACATGGTCCTCGTCCCCGTCGCGGAGCTGCCCGAGCAGCTGCTGCCGTCCGTCGCGGAGGAGAAGGCCGCGTCCGGCGACCACGACGCCTCCCGCTGACGCACGGCCGCAGCGGCGCCGGGCCTAGGCGGGCCGATGGCGGCGGCGAGCCAGTGCCCGACGGCACGCAGCCCGTCACCACCCGCGGCCTCGGCGAACGCGGCGTCGGGGCGCGGCTCGCCGTCCCCGTGGTCACCGTCCCAACTAGTTGCGTTTTCGACTAGTCGATGGCACGATCAGTGCACGACGCCGCCCGTGGCGTCACGGACGCGGCCTCGGCCGCGGGAGGGACAAGGAGCCATGACACGCACCGACAGCGACTGGGCCACGGCCGACGACCAGCGGTGGGGGGACGCAGTGCGCTGGCGCCTGGCGGTCTCCCACCCCGCCGCCACTCGGCCACTCATCGACCAGGTACTGGCCGAGGCGCAGCAGGCCTGCGCCGAGTCCGGCCTCCCGGCGGAGGAGCTCTTCGGTGACGCCGAGTCCTACGCCGCCGAGGTGGCCGCCGAGCGGATCTCGGAGGAGGAGCGCGCGACCGTCGACATGGACGGCATCGCGCCCGCGGAGCAGCTCCAGGGGATGCTCCTGGCGGTGGGCTTCACCGGCGGCGTGCTGGCGGTCGTGCTCATGCTCACCCACGGCTGGTACGTGGAGACCTCACCCTGGCAGGTCGTCCTGCTCGTCGCCGGCAGCGTCGCTCTCGGCGCCGCGGTGGGTGCGGTGCTGGCGCGCAGCGCCGGCCGGTTGCGGCGCAGCTGGTCGCTCGTGGCGACAACCCTCGCCGTCCTCGGTGCCGGAACCGCCGTCGCCGTCGTCCTCCAGGACCGCCCGCCGCTGGGCCAGGTGCCCACCCTCGTGCCCGCGCTCGTCTACGGGGTCCTGTTCGTCATCGGGTGGGCCATCCCCACGCCCACCCCTCGGCCGACCACTCAGGACGTCCCCGCGGAGGCGTGGTTCACGCAGCTCGGCGAGCTGCTCCGCGGCCGCTACTACCTCACCCGCGCTGCCGCCGCGGACTACGTGACCGAGGCGCGCACCGTCTGGCAGGAGAGCGCCACGGCGCACCCGCAGGACGTGCTCGGATCGCCGCAGGTGTACGCCCTGCAGCTGATGGACGGCTCACCCCAGCCGCACCGCGCCCGACGACGCTTCGCGGCCTGGGCCGCCACGCTGGTTGCCGCGACGTGGGTCGTGCTGACCCCCGTGCTCCTGTGGGACGGCGCAGAGACCGGGCACGTGCTGTGGCGGACGGCCGCGGTGATCTTCTTCGTCGTCGTCGCCGTGCTCGCCTGGCGCCGGCACCTGCGCGACCGCCACGAGGCGGGGGCGGCCTCATGAGCGAGGCCGAGCTGTTCCGGGAGTGGCAGCGCGGCCTGCTGTCGACCTGCGTGCTGGCAACGCTGGCCCAGGGCAGCGCGCACGGGTACGCCGTGGCCCAGCACCTGCAGCAGGCCGGCATCGGCCCCGTCAAGGGCGGCACCCTCTACCCCGTCCTCAACCGCCTCGAGACCGAGGGAGCGGTCACCTCGGTGTGGCGAGAGGGGCAGGGCGGGCCGGGCCGCAAGGTCTTCGAGATCACCCACGCCGGACGCGAGCGCCTGGCGCGGATGCAGGACGAGTGGGCCCCCTTCGCGGCCGCGGTCGGGGCCCTGCTGGGGGCGCCCTCCTGCGAGACGCCTCCGGCGGCCGTCGCCCCCGTCCGGGACTGAGCGAGCCACGCATCGGGCCCGGGGCGCACGACGCACCCCGGGCCCGATGACCGCTACGCCGCCTCGGTCGGCAGCCCCCGCTCGTTCGGCACCGTGTGCGTCATCTGCAGCCCGGTGACGTCACGCGGGCCGTTGTTGCCGAGGTTGCGGGCCCGCTCGAGCTCCTCCTCGGTCAGCCGCTGGTGCGGCAGCGGCTCGAGGTGGCGGACGTCGTCGGCGGTGATGCCGAGCCCCTCGCCGACGCGCCGGCCCAGCTCGTCGTCGCACATGAAGAGGTGCCACACCATGCGCTCCTGGACCCCGCGGGAGGCCTGGCCGATGTTGTCGACGAAGTTCTTCACGAGGTCGTCCTGCTCCCACTCCTCCATGAGCTGGAAGCGCTGGCCCGGCTGCTCGTAGTCGTTGGTGCGCTCCAGCTGCGCACGGGTGAGGCGGCCGTGGATCTCGGGGCCGACCTCCTCCTCCCGCGCGTGGATGGTCGACTCGCGCAGCCCGCCGTCGTGGGAGGGCTCGTAGTTGACGTGTGGGTTGCCCGTGGGGTCCTGGTGGAAGGCCATCTGCCCGTCGCGCTGGTTGGTGCGCACCGGCACCCGGGGCGCGTTGACCGGGAGCTGCAGGTAGTTCGAGCCCACCCGGTAGCGCTGGGTGTCGGAGTACGAGAAGGTCCGCCCGACGAGCATCTTGTCGTCGGAGAACTCCAGGCCGTCGACGAGGACGCCGGTGCCGAAGGCGATCTGCTCGTTCTGGGTGTGGTGGTCGGTGATGTTCTCGTCGAGCACCATCGTGCCGACCTTGCGCGGCGGGAACTCGTTCTCGGGCCACACCTTGGTGTCGTCGAGCGGGTCGAAATTCAGCTCGGGGTGCTCACCGTCCGGCATGAGCTGCACGAGCAGGTCCCACTTGGGGTAGTCGCCGCGGTCGATGGCCTGGTGCAGGTCGTGCGACGCGTGCCCGGTGTCGTGGGCCTGGATCGCGGCGGCGTCCTCCTCCGTGAGGGAGCGCACGCCCTGGTGCGGCATCCAGTGGTACTTGACGAGGAAGCTCTCCCCCTGGGCGTTGACCCAGCGGTAGGTGTTGACGCCGAAACCCTGCTGGTGGCGGTAGGTCGCCGGGATCCCGCGTGGGGAGAAGAGGTTGACGATCATGTGCATCGACTCGGGCGTTTGGGACATGAAGTCGAAGATGCGGGCCGGGTCCTGCCGGAAGGTCACCGGGTCCGGCTTGAGGGAGTGGATGACGTCGGGGAACTTGATGGCGTCACGGATGAAGAAGATCCCGAGGTTGTTGCCGACGAGGTCCCAGTTGCCGTCCTCGGTGTAGAACTTGATCGCGAAGCCGCGCGGGTCGCGGGAGGTCTCCGAGGAGTCGCGGCCACCGATGACGGTGGAGAAGCGGATGGCCAGCGGCGTGCGCTTGCCGGCCTCCTGGAAGAGCTTGGCGCGCGTGTACCTCGCGATCGGCTCGTCGCCCCACTGCCCGGTGGCCTCGAAGTAGCCGAAGGCCACCTTGCCGCGGGCGTGCACCACGCGCTCGGGGATCCGCTCCCGGTCGAAGTGGGAGATCTTCTCGAGGAACTGGTAGTTCTCGAGCGTCGCCGGGCCCCGGGAGCCCACCGTCCTCGCCTGCTGGTTGTTGGCCACCGGGTGTCCCTGGCGGGTGGTGAGCTCCTCGCGCTCGTCGGTCATCGTCGTTCCCTTCCGGGGTCCGAGCCGCGGCACACGGGTGCTCCCGCGCGGTCCGGTCTCGCCTGCCCCCAAGCTGTACGGACGTGTCCGTCCAGGCTGTCACGGGCGGTCCGGGCACGCGCGGCGGGACGGCGACGACGGCGGCTAGGTTGCGTCGTCGTCGTCGTCGCGGCGGCGCTCGGTGACGCCGTCGGGAAGCTCCTCCTCGACCTCCTGGAGGGCGGTGTCGGTGTACCACTGGGTGAGGGCGGGGTTGTCGCTCTCGAAGTCGGCGCCGGCGCCCTCCTCCTCGACGAAGTCAGTGCCGAAGACGAAGTCGTCGCCGTGCTCGTCGATGCCGCGCCGCACGCCCTGGCGGATGGCGGCGTAGGCGTAGCGGCGGCGGATCATCAGCGGGTCGTGGCGCAGGTCCAGCGCCCAGGACACCATGATCCCGACGAGGATGACGACGAAGGGCAGCGCGCAGGTCACCATGATCGACTGCAGGCCCGACAGCGCGTTGCGGCCGCCCGCGAGCAGCAGGAACATGGCGATGAGACCGAGCGCCGCGGCCCACACGATCGTCACCGCCTTGGACGGCACCGGCCGCCCCGACTGGGACATCGAGCCCATGACGTTGCTCGCCGAGTCCGCCGCCGTGACGAAGAAGATGATGATCGCGACGAGGCAGACGATCCACGCGACCGGGCTGAGCGGGAGGTTGGCGAGGAGGTCGAACATGACGTTCTCCCCTGCTCCCTCGACGGTCATGTCCTGCCCGTTGAGGTCCATCCACATCGCGTTGCCGCCGAAGATCGTGAACCACGCGAGGGAGATCGCCGAGGGGACGAAGACGACGACGGTGACGAACTGGCGCAGCGAGCGGCCCTTGGAGATTTTGGCGATGAACATCCCGACGAAGGGCGACCACGAGATCCACCACGCCCAGTAGAGCGTCGTCCACGCGGTGAGGTAGTCCTGCTCGGTCTGCCCCTGGCTGGCGAAGACGGTGAGCATGTCCGGCAGGTTGCCGACGAAGGAGATGAGCGCGGCCGGGAAGAGGTCGAGGAGGAAGACGGTCGGCCCGGCGACGAGCGCGAAGAGGGCGAGCGCGACGACGAGGGTCATGTTCGCGTTGGACAGCAGCCGGATCCCCTTCTTGATGCCGGCGACGGCGGAGAAGGTGAAGACGACCGTGAGGACGCTGATGACGACGACGACGAAGGTGTTGCCGAGCTCCTGCCCGGTGACGATCGAGGTGCCGGTGCGGATCTGCAGGGCGCCGATGCCGAGGGAGGTCGCGGTGCCGAAGAGCGTGACGAGGACGGCGAAGATGTCGATGACCTTGCCGAGGACGCGGTTGTTGCCGTCGGGGAAGACCGGCTCGAAGAGCGAGGAGATGAGCGGCAGGCGGCCGCGGCGGTAGGCGGCGTAGGCCAGCGCTCCGCCGACGAGCGCGTAGATGCACCACGCGAAGCTCGCCTGGTGGAGGAAGGCGTCGGTCATCGCCGGGAGGACGGCGTCCTGGGTGGCGGCCTGCGCGTCGGTCCACGGCGGCGGGGTGAGGAAGTGGCTCAGCGGCTCGAGGGGCCCGTAGAAGATGAGCCCGATGCCCAGGCCGGCGGCGAAGAGCATGGAGATCCACGACGTCGTCGAGTACTCGGGCGTGCTGTCGTCCGCACCGAGGCGGATGCGGCCGGTGGGCCCGAAGCCGACGACGAGCATGAAGACGACGGTGGCGACGACGGTCGCGTTGAACAGCCAGCCGAAGCGTGCCACGACCCAGCTCTGCATGCTCGTGCCGACCTCGTTGAGGTGGTCGGGGGCGACGATCGCCCAGGTGAGCACGGCGAGCGTGACGAGGAGGGCGACGACGAAGACGCTGCGACGCGTGGGGAAACGCACCCCGGTCTGCTCGACGCTGATGCCGGGCACGAGGCCGGGGTGGATGCCGAAGGCCGGCTCGGAGGCGGCGTTGCGGATCGCGCGGCGCACCCGCTGGCCGGGTCCCTCGCCGCGGTCGGTGGTCTGTGCGGGGCGGCGCGTCGCGCCTCGCCGCGTGGAGGTCCCGTCGTCGGTCATGTCCCGGGAGAGTAGACCGGCGCGGAGCCGCCCGCCCCCGCAGGTGACCTGCGCCTCAGTGGGGCGTCGCGGCGCGGTCGGCGGCGGCGCGCTGGTGGTCGCGGCGGGCGTCGCGGTCGAAGATCGCCAGGAGCTCGACGGGGCCACGCTCGGCGCCGATCGAGTGAGGCAGCATCGTCGGGAACTCCGCCGCCTGGTCCGGCTCGAGCCGGTAGCGCCGCTCCCCGAGCAGGAGGACGGCGGTGCCGGACAGGACGACGAGCCACTCCTGGCCGGCGTGGGCGCGCATCCGGGCGGGGTCCGGCGGTGTGGTGAGCCGTTGCCGCACGACGCTGAGCCCCGGCTGGGCGCGCACGGGCCAGCGCCGCCAGCCGTGGGCGTCGACGACCGGGCTGACGACGACATCCTCGACGTCGCTGGCCACGAGCTGGTCGATGGTCGTGTCGAGGGCGCGGGCCAGCGCGACGAGCTGGTCCAGGGCGAGACGGCGCTGACCGCTCTCGATGCGCGA
This sequence comes from Georgenia phoenicis, assembly GCF_047302425.1. Classification (NCBI taxonomy): domain Bacteria; kingdom Bacillati; phylum Actinomycetota; class Actinomycetes; order Allobogoriellales; family Allobogoriellaceae; genus Georgenia; species Georgenia phoenicis. The sequence goes on from NZ_CP154855.1 coordinate 3,539,599, forward strand.
CAGCGTGGACGCACTGAGGGTGGCTCTCCGTGCCAGCTCGTCGAGGGACCAGCCGTGTGCGAGGCGCAGGGCGCGCACGCGCTTGCGCACGAGGCTCTCGACGGCACCGATCTCTTGCGTCATACGCATGATGCTATGCCCGTGACGCAACGGGTGCCTACCGTCGTGCCGAGGGCCCAGCCGGGGCCCACCGAAGGAGAACCGCCATGTCCGCCGACACCCTCCCGAGCACCACCGTGGACGCCGTCGTCATCGGCGGCGGTGCCGCCGGGCTGAACGGGGCGCTCATGCTCGCCCGCTCGCGCCGCTCCGTCGTCGTCGTTGATGCCGGGAGCCCCCGCAACGCGCCCGCCGCGGCGGTCCACGGGCTGCTGGGCCACGACGGCACGCCGCCGACGGAGCTCTACCGTCGTGGCCGGGACGAGGTGCGCCGCTACGGCGGCTCCGTCGTCACCGGCACGGTCGCGACGGCGGCACCTGCTGCGCCGTCACCCGACGGCGACCTGCGGTTCGCCGTCACGCTCACGGACGGCCGGGAGCTGACGGCGCGCCGCCTCCTCGTCGCGACCGGCACGCGCGACGTCCTTCCGGACATCCCCGGGCTGGCGGAGCACTGGGGACGCGGCGTCGTCCACTGCCCCTACTGCCACGGCTGGGAGGTGCGCGACGAGCCGATCGGGGTGCTCGCGATCGGGCCGGCGTCGGTGCACCAGGCGCTGCTCTTCCGCCAGCTCACCGACGACCTCGTCTACTTCACCCGCGGGACCGAGCTCGACCGCGAGGCTCGCGCCCGGCTCGAGGCGCTGGCCGTCCGCGTCGTCGAGGAGCCCGTCACCGAGGTGATCGCGGACACCGATGGGACTATCGCCGGTGTCGTTCTTGCCGGTGGGGAGATGGTGGGCCGACGTGTCCTGGCCGTGGGGACGACCCTCCTGCCGCGCCTCGACGGCCTGGAGTCGCTCGCCCTGCCGGTCGAGGACCTGCCAGGTGGGACGGGGCGGCGCGTCGTCTCGGGCATGGCGGGCACGGCCGAGGTGTCGGGGGTGTGGGTGGCCGGGAACGTCACCGACCCGATGGCGCAGGTGGGGGCCTCGGCCGCGGCTGGCGCGATGGCCGGTGCGCACATCAACGCCCACCTCGTGGCGTCCGACGCTGACGCTGCGGTCGCCCTCCGGGGCGCGTCGGTGTGAGGTCAGAGCTTCTCGCCGGGCAGCTTGCTCGCCTGGCGCACCCACGCCGCGAAGGTCCGGTCGCCCTCCGGCGACTCACCCTCGTGGATGTGGTGGTGGCGCTGCTCGGGGTGCTTGGACTCCTCGGCCGGGACCGGGTCGAGGGACGTGCCCCGGTAGAACGTCACCTTCACGTACCGGTCGAAGCAGCGGAAGGTGAGGAACCAGCTGCCGGGCTCCGTGCCGTAGAGCGGCTGGTTCCACTTCACGGCCTTGCTCACGCCGGGCACGGTCTCGGTGATGATCCGGTCCAGCTGCTCACCCACCGCACGCTTCCAACCGGGCATGGCGGCGAGGTACGCCCTCACGGGCTCCTCACCCTCTCCCTTCGGGATCTGCGGGTTCCCTCCTGACAGCAGCCTCGGTGCGTCGTCCACCGCTCGGCCCTCCTCGTTCGGGGCTTCGAGCGTAGGACCGCACGCGGCGGGGGCACCAGACCCCACCAGGGGCGACGACGAAGCGGGCGGGTCGCCACTCGGCGACCCCTGCTCAGCGCGTACACGTCCGTCTTCATGAGGTCGACGACGGCGTGACCCGGCTCGCGGGCCTCCGCGGCGGCGCGGGCGGCACGGGCCGTCCGGGCGGCGCGGCCCGCGGCGACGGCGAGGACGACGCCGACGACGGAGGCGAGCGCCACAAGCGCGGCCGCCCCACGGAAGCCGGAGGTCGAGGCCCCGAGCAGCTCCGCACCGCCGTCGAGGCCGCGGGTGGTCACGGCGTTGTAGACGCCGATGGCGAGGGAGGTGCCCAGGCACCCGGCGACCTGGAAGCTCGTCGCGACGACGGTGACGCCGTGCGGGCTGCTCTCCCGGTCGAGGCTGGACAGCGCGAAGGTCTGCGAGGGGCCGATGACGAGCGCCGTCGCGAGGACGGCGGGCACGTAGAGCGCGGCCAGGAGCAGCACCGAGTCGTGGCCTGCGACGACGCCGACGAGGGCGGCGAAGACGGCCATGATCGCGAAGCCGGCCGGGATCATGAGACGGCCGCCGTGCCGGTCGAAGAGCCGGCCGACGATCGGGCCGAGGACGACGGTGAGAAGGATGCCCGGTGCCAGCGTGAGCGAGGCGCCCAGCGGGTCCTGGCCCTTGGCCGACTGGAGGAAGATCGGGATGACGACGTTCATCGCGAAGACGAAGAACAGGCCGAGCATCGTCATGGAGACGCCCAGGACGAAGGGCGTGCTGCGGAAGGGCCGCAGGTTGAGCAGCGGGTGCTCGATGCGGTTCTGGCGCACGACGAAGGCCACGAGCGCGAGGACGCCGACCACCGCGGCGGCCGCGGCGACGGGCGCCGATCCCTCGAAGGCGGTCGAGATTCCGTAGAGCAGGCCGACGAGGCCGACGGCGACGAGGAGGAAGGACAGAACGTCGAGCACGGGGCGACCGAGCTCGGCGACGTTGCGCAGGAGCACCGCGCCCGCGACGAGGACGGCGAACGACATCGCGCCGAAGACCCACAGCAGGGTGGTCCACGGGACGACGGCGAGCAGCGCACCGGAGACGACGATCGCCAGCGAGGGGCCGAGCGTCGTCATCGCCGCCATGATGCCCATGGCGAGGCCGAGCTTCTCGCGCGGGGCCACCGCCAGGGTGATGTTCATGCCGATCGGGGTGAGGAGGCCGGTGCCCGCCGCCTGAAGGAGGCGGCCGGCGAGCAGGACGCCGAAGCTCGGGGCCAGGGCGCCGACGACGGAGCCGATGACGAGGAGCGCGACGGCGGCGACGAACAGCGGCCGGGTGCGGAAGCGGTGGTACAGCACGTTGGCGACCGGCACGAAGACGGCGGCGACGAGCAGGTAGCCGGTGGCGAGCCACTGCACGACGGGCACGTCGACGCCGGAGTCGAGCATGATCGGCGTGAGCGCGACGTTGAGGAAGGTCTCGTTGAAGGTGGCGAGAAAGGCCGCCGCGGCGGCCACGGCGATCATGCCGATCGCGGCGCGCGAGGTGCCCTGGGCACGGGAGGACAAGAGGTGCTCCTGACGGTGGATGACGGGGACACGCGGTCGACCGTGCCGTGTCAGAAGTGGCTGTGCAGCACCTCGCGTGTCGTGTCATCGATGCGTCGTTGCGGCTCGTGAGCCGTCGTCGACCTTACGGGACGAAGGTCCCGCCGCGCCTGTGGCTGCGAGCGAGTTCCTTCTAACGTCGGCTGCTGCCTCGAGCACGCAGAAGGCCGCTGACCGCACTTTCGTGCGGATCAGCGGCCTTCTCGGGGTGGAGCTAGGGGGATTCGAACCCCCGACCTTCTCGGAGGGGTTCGCAGTATTTGGCGCTCCGCGGAATCCTCTGGTCTGTCAGCCGTTCATGCGTGGCTGACCTGCCGAACCGCAGCATATCAACGATCCTGGCCTTGTCCGGGGCTCAGCCCGGGCGGTCGCCGCCAGTTGGCAATCGTCGTCCACGGTGGGTCAGAGGCCCGTGGAACACTCGCGGAATCGGCCCTCGCGTGGAATCTCGCGTGGAACCACTCGTTCGCTCCGGCGGACAGGTCGCAGCTTCGCTCGGGGCGCTACTGAAGCGCGCCGCACGCGCACGTCGCCGCGCCAGCACAACGGGCAAGACGATGGCACCACCTCTTAGCTCAGCCGACCACCGAGAGCAACAAACCAAGGACCCGCGACGCCGGGCCGACGATCGCCGGCCCAGGTAGGCCTCGAAGTCGCCGTAGAGGCGCGATCACTCATCGGCCCCGCGCAGTGGTACGTCCTCAGCCTGGGGTGCCTCCCAGGTCCGCCAGCCCGCGTCGGCCGCCCTCGCTCGCTTCGCGGCTGTGAGCGCCAGGGCAGCCCGTTCCTCCTCGGCTCGCCTAGCCCGTTCTTCCTCGGCCCGACTGGTCTCCTCGGCGTCCTCGGCCCGTTTCACCTCCGGACGGGCGACCGCCTCATCGATCACGGCTTGTTGCGGGCCGTCGGACTACATCACCCAGTTCCGCAGCGGCGCCCAGTGCCGCTGGCCGGTGCAGTCCTCCACGCCGAGCCCGACACCCTGGCCGTGGCGACGCACGAGAACCGCGTAACCGTCCTCCTCAACTTGCCGGACGAGGACTGCACGGGTCGCAGTCCCGTTGAGCCACCACACCTTGCCGCGAGGTGGGAGTAGCGCACATGCCTGTCCTCCCACGCGGTCTCGGTGAGGTCGCTGAGCTGGACCTCGAGCACCTGCCGGGTGTCCTGCACCCACACGTCGACACGGCTGTAGCTATCGAGGCTCAGTTCACGCCGAGACTCCAAGTCCTGCAACGTGAGCCAGGCTTGAAGACGGTTCTGGATGTCCAGGCGGGTGTACCTGTCACTCGCGACGGTGGCACGCAGGGCGTAGACGGCGCCGCGTCCGTGGCGGAAGTGGTGCACGCGCTCTCGCCCGGCGACCACGAGGAGACGGCCGCCGCCGCCACCGACGTGCGTGGTGCAGTGGAGAGTGACGTCACCCCGGCGCACATTCCGCTGCAGTTCCTGAACGCCTTCCGGCACACGAATGGTCGCCGTCCAGTTTGGGCCGTCGGTGACCGCCCAGTAGAGCTCACCGTCCCGTGATGGGACCTGCAGGGTGTGTCTGACGTCGCTGTCGTTCATGTCCGGAGGGTCCCAGCAGCCACCGACATCGCATGGGTCACCGACGTGGAGGTTGCGCCACATCACCTGAACCGTCGTGCGCGGCGTCGACGCCGGCTACAGCGAACTGATGGGACCACCGGCGTGGCGACGCGGACCGGCCCGGAGGCCCGGTTCCGGGGTCCGGTTGGAGTTCGAGCCAGACTGGTCTTGAGGCTCGTTCCATCCGGGCTGGGCGGGCTAGAGCTCGCCGACGTCTACAGCTTCGTGTTCTTGAAGCCAGTTGAGCGGGTTCACCGTGGTGAGCTGGTCGTCGGTGTGGACCTCAAGATGCAGGTGCGGGCCGGTGGAGTTCCCGTTACTTCCCACCCCGGCGATCACCTGGCCGGCTTCCACGGCTTGCCCTGGCTCGACGTACAGGCCAGAGGCGTACATGTGGTTGTACCAGGTGTAGACCGTCTGATCCTCGATCTCGTGCTCGATGATGATGAGCATGCTCGACCTCCCGGCGCGCCCCTCCCCGACATAGGTCACGACGCCGTCGGCCACGGCGTGGATAGGGGTGTCCAGGGGGGCTGCCAGGTCGACGCCGTAATGGAACTGCGCGGCTCCGCCGAACGGGTTCTGCCGCGTGCCGTACCTCGAGGTGATCCGGTAACTGCCTTCGGCCAAGGGCATGACGACCTTTTGGCGTGCAGGCACTAGCGCCGCGGCCATGCCATTGGCGCTAGCGCTGCCGTCCACTGCAAGCTGTGACCGTTCCGCGGCACGAGAGGCTCGGATCGCTGACGCCATCTCTCTTTCGGCGGGCCGGTCAAGGATTGCCGAAGTGGCGCTGGCCGACTCCAACTCGAAACGCTCTGCTGCACCGAGAAGGGCCTCCAAGGCACTTGTCTCCGCGGGCACGACAACGGGGACGGACATGACCTCGGCCTGGGGGGATGACACGCTCACCGGAGCAGCCAGGAGCGCCACGGCCCCGAAAGCCGAGACAAGTGTGAGCGCACGTCGCCGCCCACGAGATCGGGGACTAGTGCGCAGGTCTTTCCTACGGATCTGCTGTGACGGTTGGGAGCTGACGGGTTGCGCCCGGACCGCGTGGGGACCACTGCGCAGGTCCCGCCTGCGCGGATGCTTCACCACCCCTGCGGCGATCACCCGCTCAAGGGCGTCCGCTCCTCCGGTCGCCTGGCGCAATTCACGGCGAGTAGGCCGCAATCCCTGCGGTGGCACGTGAGGCACGCTCAAGGAGGCTCCTTCTGCGGATACAGCACGGCCGCAGAAGGCCGGGCAAGATCTCAGGGACCATTCGGTCTGAGGACCACGCTACGTTCAGTTTGGTCCGCGAAGCGACAAGCACCTGGTCTCTTCATTGAACCTTCATGAATCACCACGGTCTGTCGCCCCTCAACACCTGGGCACCGGGCTCGTTCGACCAGTGCCCACCCTGGACCTCCTGTGTGAGCGCATGGGCTTACAGACTTCTTACACTCGCAGTGAGGATGAGCAGCCTTGGGCGGCATCGCACCCCGCCAGCGGGGGCAGGTGAGCGGTCATGATGACCGCTCAAGTACTGCATGCGGAGATGCATATAGCTACCTACCGCTGGCTTTCGGCGAGCGGTAGGCAGCGTCCTTGGCACAACCGCCCACAGTCTGGCGCGGCTGGTTCCAGAGGTCGATGAAGCTGTTGAACGGCTCCGCACCGTAGGTGAAGAAGCCCCGTGGCGCGGTGGACACTCCCTCCCCGCGCTGCCGCGCGGAGATCACCGGCGCCCCGCGCTCCTGACTCGCTGCGCCAATTGCCGCAGAGAAGGGCCCCGCCATCGTGACTCGAACGCGGAAACCCTGACGGTTCTCAGTGTATGGCCGCCGCCACTTCGGGGTCCGCTGGGATTTGGAGGCTTCAGGCGTGTTGTTCCAACGGCACCGCACCTAGCCGAGCCAGCTCCCGCGCGCTCCAACAACCGCATCCACCAGGTCAGTTCAAGCGGGACGTCGCCGGTGCGCGCACATCACATGTCCACGAGGTGAGAGTGGAGGGCGGCGGTTCTCGCTAACGAGAGGCGAAGACAGGCCGATAGGACGCAGTGGACGACGAAAGGAGTATCGGTGGACGGGATCCTGGCCATCTCTCATCGCATGGCGCAGATCGAGGCGACCCTCGGCTCGCTCTCGGCCCCCCGCGTGCAGCCACCCGCAGGCTCTGCCACCGCATTCTCCGAGGTCCTCGCCAGCGCCGTCGCTGACACCGCCCCGACTGTGGCCCCAGGAGCCTCGCCCCTCGGACGCTCCGGGGTCCGGGTCAACGCCGACGGCGTGCCGGTCGATCTCGCCGCGTACGGCAACGGCCGCATCCCGCGTGACGCTCTCGAACCGGTGGGCGACACCGGCCACAGACTGTGGGCACCAGCCGCCCAGTCGTTCGAGAAGCTCCTGTCCGCAGCGGCGGCCGACGGCGTGACCATCCGCGTCACCGACTCCTACCGCTCCTACGACGTGCAAGTCGACGTCGTCCGGCGCAAGGGCCTGTACTCGCAGGGCGGCCTGGGCGCCAAGCCGGGCACCAGCCAGCACGGCTGGGGAATGGCGGTGGATCTCGACCTGGACGCCTCGGCGCAAGCCTGGATGCGCACAAACGCCGCACGGTTTGGGTTCGTCGAGGACACCCCGCGCGAACCCTGGCACTGGGCGTTCCAACCCTCCTGACCTGACGGCGCATTCGGGCGTGCTCGCCCGACGCGTCGGTCGTGGAAAGGCATGCCTATCCGGACACTGAGCTGGCCGCTGCCTGCGCTCGGTAGCTGTGGGAGTCGGCCCCGGCGGCGGCGCCGGTGACATGTTCGGCGTGGGATAGGGACTCGGCCAGCAGGCGGTGGACGTGGGCGTCGGTGGCCGAGTAGTAGATGAAGGTGCCCTCGCGTCGTGTCCGGACCAGGCCGGCTAGCCGCAGCTTGGCCAGGTGCTGGCTCACCGCGGCCGGTGCGGCCCCCACAGTCTCCGCCAGGGAGTTGACGTTTGCCTCGCTCTGGAAGACCGCCCACAAGATCTTCACCCGCGTCGGGTCAGAGAGCATGCGGAAGGTGTCAGCGGCGATCTGCGCATGCTCGTCGTCGGGAACGGGGCGTACCAGCTCATCGTGCACACACCTACCCTACCGACCCGGCTTGCTATCTGCATAGATGAGCAGATAGTTTGAGGGTATGGACTTGGCGCGACAGATGCACCCCCATGGTGGACAGGCCTACCCGCATGGGCATGACGACTCCGGTCACGGGGACATGCACCCCCACCCTCACGGGCACGACCACTCCCATCCCCACGGTGGCGGCCACGACCACCTCCACCCCCACGAGGACGGGCACGACCACGATCACTCCCACGAGAGGACGGGAGTGTGGGCGCGGGTCAAGCACGCCTTGGTGCCGCACAGCCACGACCACAGCGAGGCGATCCAGACCGCCGAGGAGACCAGCGCGATCGGAATCCGGGCGGCGTGGATCAGCCTGGCCGGCATGGGCGCCACCGCCGTGCTGCAGATCGTCATCGTCTGGCTCAGTGGATCGGTGGCGCTGCTCGCCGACACCCTGCACAACCTCGGGCACCTGGCCACGACGATCCCCCTGATCATCGCCTTCCGGCTGGGCCGGCGCTCTGCGACCCGGCGCTACAGCTACGGCTTCCGCCGGGCGGAGGACCTGGTGGGCCTGCTCATCGGTGCCGTCATCGCGCTGTCCGCCGCGCTGATCGTGTGGGAGTCCATCCGCGCCCTGAGCAACCAACGGGACATGACCCACCTGGGCTGGGTCCTGGCGGCCGCCCTCATCGGGGCGGCCGGTAACGAGGTCGTGGCGATCTACCGCATCCGCGCCGGCCGCCGGATCGGGTCGGCCGCCCTCATCGCCGAGGGGCAGCACGCCCGCACCGACGCCCTGACCTCACTGGCCGTCGTCATCGGGGTCATCGGGGCCTGGGTCGGTCTGCCCTGGGTTGACCCGGTCATCGGCCTGGTCATCGCCGCCATCATCGTCGCGGTGCTCATCGGCTCCATGCGCACCGTCGTGCGCCGGCTCATGGACGGCATCGAGCCGCACACCCTGGACCTCATCGAGACCACCGCCGCACGAGTGCAGGGAGTCACCTCGGTGGACACGGCGCGCGCCCGGTGGACCGGTCACCGCCTGGAAGCCGAAATCAAGATCTCGGTGGACCCCGACCTCCCCCTCGGGGGCGGTCACGCCGTCGCGCACGCCGTCAAGGACCAGCTGCGAGCCCAGGTCCCCCACCTGGAGCGCGCCTCGGTCCAGGTCAGCCCCGCGACACAGCTCGCTCCCGGGCACCACCGCCCAGACGCGTAAGAATGAAGGACATGACTGCGGAACCTACTGACCAGAACCTGCCCCGCGTGCTCGTCGTCGACGACGAAGCCCCGCTGGCGCGACTCGTCGCCAACTACCTCGAAGGTAATGGCTTCGAGGTCCAAATGACCGGAGACGGCAGCGACGCGATCCAGCGGGCCCGCCAGTGGCACCCGGGCGTGATCGTCCTCGACCTGGGCCTTCCCGGCGCCGACGGCATCGAGGTCTGCCGCACCGTGCGCACGTTCTCCGACTGCTACATCATCATGCTCACCGCCCGCGTGGAGGAAGTCGACAAACTCATCGGGCTCTCGGTCGGCGCCGATGACTACCTCACCAAACCCTTCAGCCCTCGTGAGCTCGTCGCCCGGGTGCGCGCCATGCTGCGCCGCCCACGCCAGGACACCGGCCCGCACGGCGCCGGCGCGTCGTTCGGGCCACTGACCATCGATCTCCTGGGCCGGGAAGCGTTCATCGACGGGGAGCCCGTGGCGCTGACGCGCACCGAGTTCGACGTCCTCGCGGCCCTGGCGAACCGCCCGAACATGGCCTTCTCCCGCCGCCAGCTCATCGAGACGGTGTGGGGACCCGGCTGGGTGGGCGATGAACACCTCGTCGACGTCCACATCGCCCACCTGCGACGCAAGCTTGGAGATGACGCCTCCGCGCCCAAGTTCATCAGGACGGTGCGCGGCGTGGGCTACCGGATGGGCACCGGGGAGTGAGCACCGCACCGCGCCGCCGGTGGGGGCTCGGCGCCCGACTCCTCGCCGCGATCGTCGCAGTCATCCTCGTCGCAGCCGGCACCGCGTGGGCGGTCGCCTCCGCCATCGGCCCGGAGATCTTCCACGACCACATGCTCATGGCCCAGCCCTCCGACTCGTCGGTCGTCGCCCACGCCGAGGAGGCCTTCACCAGCGCGTGGAGGTTGTCGCTGTCCTTGGCGCTGCTGGCCGCCCTCCTGACCTCAGTGGTCGTCAGCGTCTTCCTCACCCGGCGCATCGCCAGGTCCCTGGAGGGCGTGCGCCAGGCGGCCGCCCAGGTCGCCAGCGGCGACTACGCTGCCCGCGTCCCGGCGGTCCACATGGGCGCTGAATTCGACGACCTCGCGGGCGCGTTCAACACCATGGCCGCCGACCTCGGAGAGATCGAGCAGACCCGCACCCGCATGCTGAGCGACCTGGCCCACGAGATGCGCACCCCGGTGGCCACGCTCGACGGCTACCTCGAGGGCATCCTCGACGACGTCGTCAAGGCCGACGAACCAACCCTGGGGATGCTCCGCGAGCAGGTCGCGCGCCTCGCCCGCCTCGCCCAGGACATCGCCCTGGTCACCGCGGCCGGGGAGGGACGCCTGAGCATGCACTGGCAAGCCGTGCCGGTGGGCGCGCTCGTCGATGACGCCGCCGCGCAGGCCGGCGCCAGGTTCGCCGACAAGGGTGTCGACCTGTCGGTCGAGGCCGCGCACGAGGCCCGCGAGACGGTCCTCACGGCCGACCCCGACCGGCTCGGCCAGGTCCTGACCAACCTGCTGGACAACGCGGTGCGACACACCCCGCGGGGCGGCCGGGTGGTAGTCGGAGTCAAGCGGGCAGGCTCCACGCTGCAGCTGTCCGTGCGGGACACCGGCACCGGAATCGCCTCCGAGCACCTGCCGCACCTCTTCGAGCGCTTCTACCGCGCCGACGCGGCCCGGGACCGCGCCCACGGCGGCTCGGGCATCGGGCTCGCCATCGTCCACTCCATCGTGCACGGCCACGGCGGCACCGTGGCCGTGGCCAGCGCCGGCCCCAGCCACGGCGCTGTCTTCACCGTCGAGCTGCCCGTCGACGCCACGCCCCGGACGCAGCCCCGCTCAACCTGACGGGGTGGTCCCCTTGGCAGCTGTCTGCTCTACCAGCTCTGGGGCCGATCGAGTCTCGTCCCGTGCCTCGACGCCGGGAAAGAGAGCCCTGATGGCCCACACGCCCAGGGCAATGAAGACCAGGCAGATCGTCAGAAGCAGTATCCAAACGTCGATGTCCATGACGAGTCCTCCCTTTCCCGGTCCGATCACCTGACGGGTTCAGGCACGCCCGGCTCGAGGGCCACGGGGTCTGCAGACCGCTGATGAGTACCGTTGCGAACGATCAGGACGATGCCGACGGCGATGCTGAGCAGCGCCCACAGCTGGGGCTGGGTCAGGCCAAGGACGACCGGATCGTTGATCCGCAGGAACTCCACCAGGAAACGCGACAGGCCCGACAGGCCCAGATATGCCCCGAAGAGGGCCAATGGCGCCCACCGCCGGACAAGGGCCACCAGGACGGCGGCGATCACAGCCGCGAGGAGCGCTTCATACAGCGGGGTGGGGTGGACGGGCACATCGGTCGCGACCACACCCGAGGGGAATGCCATCCCCCACGGCAGATCGGTGGGACGCCCGTAGGTCCCATCACCACTGACGAAGCAGCCCAGCCGGCCGATGCCGTAGGCCACCGTCAAGGGTACGGCAACCGAACCAGCGACAACGTCGACCGGTAGCTGGTGGCGTCGGATGACGACCATGGCCGCAATGACGCCCCCCACCAAGCCTCCGTACCAGGTGAACCCCATCCCGCCCAGGTCGTGCATGGTGATGGCCGGGTACTGCTCGAGCAGGTAGTACACCTTCGCGCCGACGAACCCCCATACCGTGGCCCACAGCACCAGCGCGTGGGCGGAATCCTTCTTCAGACCCCGCCGCTCGAAGGCCCGACCCAGCAGCCACGCTGCCACCAGGGCAGCGGCCGCCTTGCTCACCCCGTAGCTCTGGACATCGATCCCGAGGATCGTGAACAACACCGGACGCACGCTCTCCCCAATCCTCCGTGACGCATCGGCCAGATCAGCCGGCGGCGCCATTAACACACCACAATGACCAACGTTCACGAAGAAGGCGTGCGCCGTTGGATGAAGATTTGCTGAAGACAGTGAGCGCACGCTTCCGAACGAAACGCAGGAGTCTCGCCCAGCGCTGGGAGACCTCAAACAGTGGCGATCTCCCTGACGGTGTATCGCTCCCCGGTCTTCATGAATTCTTCATCATCCCTGCAGCGGAATAGACACATCCCGGTGATTACCTAGAACCCATACCCAGCAGGGGTATAGGAGGTGCGGGACTGTGAAGACGAAGGTGTATCGGGTGTGGGGCCTGACCTGCGAGGTGTGCCTGGCGCGGCTCCTGGAGCGGGTGCGTCAGCTGGCCGGTCTGAGGACCGTCGCGCTAGACCTGGTCAGAGATGGTGAGTCGCGTCTGGCGCTCACCGCCAGCCCTGTCCTCCCGCCGCAGGCCGTTCGTGCCGCGGTCGAGGACGCCGGGTTCTCCCTGTCCGCCCCGGCTGTCGCGTCAGCAGCATCTACGGAGGTGTGAGTCATGAGTGTGCTCGACTGGTCAGTGATAGCCGGCGGCGTCGTACTGACCGCGTTGCTGGTGTGGTACTTCTTCGGCCCGAAGAAGTCCCGCCGTGCCGAAGTCGCCGACGGCGTGCAGGAAGTGACGGTAACCGTCAGGGGCGGCTACAGCCCCGACCTCATCGAGGTCCAAGCCGGGATGCCGGTGCGGTTGCTGTTCGACCGACAAGAAAGCGGGGACTGCTCCTCCCGGGTGATGTTCCCGGACTTCAAGATCAACCAGGGCCTGCCGGCCAACACCGTCACCGCGGTGGAGTTCACCCCCACCTCCGCCGGGGAGTACGGCTTCGCCTGCGGGATGAACATGCTCCAGGGCAGGGTGCGGGTCGTCGGCGAGTCGGGGACTGAGTCCGCTGGCGGGGGCACGGCGGTCGCCGTGGCCGAAAGGCCCGGCCGTGACCACGGCGAGGTGGCCACTCGCGACCAGCACCACAACGGCACGCCGAGCGGCGCGGTCGGGCACGGGGAGCTGGTGGACGGTGTGCAGGTCGCCGAGGTGAAGATCCGTGGCGGCTACCACCCGCAGGTCCTTCGACTGGCCCCCGGTGTACCGGCACAGCTGGTCCTGGTCCGTCAGGAGAACGGGGCGTGCTCTGAGCGATTCACCATCCCGGCGCTCGACGTGGACGTGGCCGTTCCGGCCTTCGGCAGCACAGTCCTGGACGTTCCGGCACTCCCCGAAGGGCGGTACGAGTTCACCTGCGGGATGGGGATGCTGCACGGCGCCCTCGAGGTCGGCGACCCACCCAGCACCGACACGGTCTCGCGCACCGGTTCCACCGGACTGGACTCCCCGCCACCGGTGGCGGTCTCACCGCCCGTGGCGCCGGAGGAGGACGCTGAGGAGCAGGAGAGGGCCGCAGAGATCACCGACCTGCGCCGGCGGGTGCTGCTGGGGGCCGCCCTGAGCCTGCCGGTGGTGCTGGCGGTCATGGCGGTGGAGTTCTTCTCCGCTGCGTGGGTCCCGGACTTCCTGATGAACCCCTGGGTGCAGCTGGCACTGATCACCCCGGTGATGTTCTACACCGGCTGGCCCATCCACAAGACCGGGTGGCTGGCCCTGTCCCACCGCACCGCGGACATGAACTCCCTGATCACCCTCGGCACGATCGCCGCCTACGGCTACAGCCTGGTGGTGACGTTCGCCCCGGGGCTGCTCCCGGTGGAGACCCGGGAGGTGTACTACGAGGCCGTCGGTGTCATCATCACCCTCATCCTGCTGGGCCGGCTGTTGGAGACCAAGGCCAAGGCCGGCACCGGTGAAGCGATCCGGACCTTGATCGGTCTGCAGCCGCGCACCGCCCGGGTGGTACGCGCCGGGCAGGAGCTGGAGATCCCCATCGACGAGGTCGCCGCTGGCGACGTGGTCGTGGTCCGCCCCGGGGAGAAGCTACCGGTGGACGGGCAGGTGGTGGAGGGCACCTCCACGGTGGATGAGTCGATGGTCACCGGGGAACCGATCCCGGTGACGAAGTCCCCAGGTGATGAGGTCATCGGCGCCACCATCAACCAGACCGGTTCCTTCCGGTACACCGCCACCAAAGTCGGTGCGGACACGATGCTGGCCCAGATCATCACCCTGGTGCGCCAGGCGCAGGGCTCCAAGGCCCCGATCCAGCGCCTGGTGGACAAGGTCTCCAGCTACTTCGTGCCCGCGGTGATCCTCATCGCGATCTGGGCGTTCGTGGTCTGGGCTCTCGTGGGTCCCCCGCCGGCGCTCATCTTCGCGCTGGTCGCCGCGGTCTCCGTGCTCATCATCGCCTGCCCCTGCGCGCTGGGGCTGGCCACGCCGCTGTCCATCACCGTGGGTACCGGCAAGGGTGCCACTTCGGGCATCCTCATCCGGTCGGCCGAGGCGCTGGAGACCGCGCACAAGCTCGACACCGTGGTGCTGGACAAGACCGGCACGATCACCAAGGGCGCCCCGGCCCTGACCGACGTGCTGCCCGCCGAGGGCTTCAGCGACGTCGAGCTGCTCACCCTCGTCGCGGCGGTGGAACGCTCCTCCGAGCACCCGCTGGCCAGCGCCATCGTCGCCGGCGCCCAGGACCGCGGCCTGCAGCTACCGGAGGTGGCCGCGTTCGACTCGCTCACCGGGCAGGGCGTGCGTGCCCTGGTGGAGGGCCGGGAGGTCCTCGTCGGTAACCGGCGCCTGCTGGGCAGTGTCGGGGTGCAACCGCAGACCGACGCCGCGGACCGGCTGGCCGCGGACGGCAAGACCCCGATGTTCGCCGTCGTGGACGGGCGCTTCGCCGGGGTGATCGGCGTGGCCGACACGCTCAAGGACGGGTCGGTGGCCGCCATCGCCGCCTTGCAGAAGCGCGGCATCGACGTGGTGATGATGACCGGGGACAACCGCGCCACCGCCGCGGCCATCGCCCGCCAGGTCGGCATCACCCGGGTGGTGGCCGAGGTCATGCCCGAGCACAAGGCCGCCGAGGTCAAGCGCCTGCAGGGCGAGGGCCGCGTGGTGGGCATGGTCGGGGACGGCATCAACGACGCCCCGGCCCTGGCCCAGGCCGACGTCGGCTCGGCGATCGGCACCGGCACCGACGTGGCGATCGAGTCCTCCGACATCACCTTGATCTCCGGGGCACTGTCCGGGCTGGTCACCGCGGTGGACCTGTCCCGGGCCACGATGCGCAACATCCGCCAGAACCTGGTCTTCGCGTGGATGTACAACGCGATCGGGATCCCGATCGCCGCCGGGGTGCTCTACCCCGCGCTCGGCCTGATGCTCAGCCCGATGATCGCCGCGGCCGCGATGGCACTGTCCTCCCTGTCCGTGGTCGCCAACGCCAACCGGCTGCGCGCCTTCACCCCTCGGCCCGTCCCCGAGGTCACCCACGCCCCCGCCACCGACCCGGTGGTGGAGGTCGGGCACGACGACGAACAAGGAACGGAGAACACCATGTCCCACAGCTCTGCACGGGTCACCGACCCCGTGTGCGGGATGAGCATCGACCCGGCATCGGCCGCCGACAGCGCCGAGCACGAGGGCCAGACCTACCACTTCTGCTCCACCCACTGCGCGCAGACGTTCCGCGCAGACCCGGCCCGATACGCCACCTCGGTGGCTCCCTAACCCACACATCCCGGTGGGCACCGGCCCCGCGCCGGTGGCCCACCGGGATCCCTGGAGGCGATCAACATGACCACCGACCAGCACACCCAGGCCCTGCTCGTCCGGCTGCGCCGGATCGAGGGCCAGGTCCGCGGTATCGCCCGCATGGTCGAGGACGAGAAGTACTGCATCGACATCCTCACCCAGGTCTCGGCAGCCTCCCGGGCACTGCAGAGCGTGGCCCTGGCGTTGCTCGAGGAGCACATGGCCCACTGCCTGCTCCACGCCGCACAGGCCGACGAGCTGCAGCAGGAGACCAAGCTCAAGGAAGCCTCCGACGCCATCGCCCGCCTGGTCCGCAGCTGAAGGAGGAGATCGGTGGCCATCGACTACGACGCCCCACGGCCCCGCGAGGAGGAGGTGCCCGACACGACGCCGCTGAGCGCGCTGGTCGCGGCGGCGCCGACGCACCAGGAGGAGGCCGACGAGGCCGAGCTGGCCGAGCAGTACGAGCTGCCCGGCGCGGACCTGTCCGGTGAGGAGCTGGCCGTGACGGTCGTGCCACGACAGCAGGACGAGTTCCTCTGCGCCCGGTGCTTCCTCGTCCACCACCACAGCCAGCTGGCCTACCACGACGCCGGCCAGCCGGTGTGCAGCGAGTGCGCGTCCTGACCGGGGGTCCATCGAACGCGCTGATGACAACAACGACACGAAGGAGAGCTGAGATGAACGTGAAGGTAGCCATCAATGGGTACGGCGTGATCGGTAAACGAGTGGCCGACGCGGTGCGGGCCATGCCCGACATGGACCTGGTGGGAGTGGCGGACGTGGCCACGGACTGGCGCGTGCGCACCGCGACCGAGCGGGGCATCGCGGTCTTCGCCGCCACCGATGAAGCCGGTGAGGCGATGACACTGGCCGGGGTGCCGGTGTCCGGCGGCCTGGCTGAGCTGCTGGCCCAGGCCGACGTGGTGGTGGACACCACTCCCAAGAAGGTCGCCGCCACCAACCTGGAGATCTACCGCGCGGCCGGGGTCAAGGCCGTGTTCCAGGGCGGGGAGTCCCATGCCACCACCGGGCACTCCTTCGTCGCCCAGGCAAACTACGCCACCGCACTGGGCCGGGAGGCCACCCGGGTGGTCTCGTGCAACACCACCAGCATCGTGCGCGTGCTCGGCGCCCTGCACGATGCCGGCCTGCTCGCCCGTGCGCGTGGGGTGCTGATCAGGCGGGCCACCGACCCGGCCCAGTCCCATCAGCGCGGGATCATGAACACCGTGGTCCCCGAGGGCGCCATCCCCTCCCACCAGGGCCCCGACGCCCGCACCGTGCGCCCGGAGCTGGACGTGGTCACCATGGCCGCCAAGGCGGCCCACACCCAGACCCACAACCACTTCTGGACGCTGCAGCTGACCCGCCCGGCCAGCCGGGAAGAGGTCCTGGACGCCCTGCGGGCCGCACCTCGGATCGCGTTTATCCGCATGTCCGACGGCCTGACCGCGTTGAACACCACCGTCGAGCTGATGGGCGACCTGGGTCGGCCCCGCGCGGACATGTGGGAGGTCGCCGTGTGGGAAGACGTCCTGACCGTGGAGGGTGAGGAGGCCTACCTGACCTACCAGGTCAACAACGAGGCCATCGTCATCCCCGAGACCATCGACGCGATCCGCGCCCTGACACAGACCGTCACCGACGGTGCGACGTCGGTGGCGCTGACCGACGAGGTCCTCGGGATGCGCCGCGAGTTCCTCCCCCACCCTGTCCCCGTGACCACCGACTGACACCAGCCGGTGCCGGGCTCCCCAACATCCCATGACGGCCGTGCGGCCGGGAAAGAGGCGATCATGACCACCACGCGCACCACGGTCTTGGAGGTCGGTGGCCTGCACTGGGCCACCTCCGAGCCCGTCATCGAAAAGACGCTGCTGGGTCGCCCCGGTGTGCTCGCCGTCGAGGCCAGCGCCGCCTCCCAGAGCGCGACGGTCACCTACGACCCGGACACCACGTCGGTGGCCCAGCTGGTGGGCTGGGTCAACGACTGCGGCTACCACTGCGCCGGGCAGTCCGTGCCAGATCATGTGTGCCACCCGATGGCCGAACCGGCCCCCAGCGACACCCACGATGCGCACGCTGGGCACGACGCCCATGAGGGACATGGTGAGCACGGCAGCCACGTCGGGCACCAGCCGCCCGCCGGGAACGACTCGCACGCGGGTCACGGGGACGGTGAGGAGGGGGACCGCTCCGCGCAGGCGGTGATGGGCCACGGCGGGCACCACGGCGGCGCGTCGATGGAGGACATGACCCGCGACATGCGCAACAGGTTCCTGGTCGCGCTGGTCCTGTCGATCCCCATCACGATCTGGTCCCCGCTCGGGCGTGAGGTCCTGGGACTGGACCCGCCGCTGGCGTTCGGGCTGCGCGACGACGTCTTCACCCTCATCCTGTCGCTGCCGGTGGTCTTCTACTCGGCGTGGATCTTCTTCGACGGCGCCTATCGGGCACTGCGGGCCAAGACGCTGGACATGATGGTCCTGGTGGCGGTCGCCGTGGGCGCGGGGTGGCTCTACAGCCTGGTTGTCACCCTCACCGGCGGTGGTGAGGTCTTCTACGAGGCGGTCACCGTGCTGACCACGTTCGTGCTCCTGGGGCACTGGCTGGAGATGCGGGCCCGGGGCGGGGCGAACGATGCGGTGCGCACGCTGCTGCAGCTGGCCCCCTCCCAGGCCGTGGTGATCCGGGAGGGCCAGCCGGTGGAGGTGCCCACGGCCGAGGTCGTCGTTGGTGACCTGCTGCTGGTGCGGCCGGGGTCGAAGATCCCCACCGACGCGGTCGTGGAGGAGGGGGAGTCCGAGGTCGATGAGTCGATGGTCACCGGGGAGTCCATGCCGGTGGAGAAGGCACCCGGCGCGCAGGTGATCGGCGCGTCGATCAACACCACCGGCACCTTGCGGGCCCGGGCGACGAAGGTCGGGGCGGACACCGCGCTGGCGCAGATCGTGAAGATGGTCCAAGAAGCACAGAACTCCAAGGCCCCCGGTCAGCGCCTGGCCGACCGGGCCGCGTTCTGGCTGGTGTTCGTCGCCCTCATCGGCGGCACCCTGACGTTCACCGTGTGGATGCTCGCCGGTGCCGGGGTGCCGATGGCGATGTTGTTCGCGATCACCGTGGTGGTCATCACCTGCCCCGACGCCCTGGGTCTGGCCACTCCGATGGCGATCATGGTCGGCACCGGGTTGGGTGCCCAGCGGGGCGTGCTGTTCAAGAACGCCACGGCCCTGGAGGGCACGGCGAAGATCGACACGGTGGTGATGGACAAGACCGGCACGCTGACCAAGGGCGAACCGGAGGTCACCGACGTCATCGCGGCCGGCATGAGCGAGCAGCAGATGCTGGCCCTGGTCGCCGCCGTCGAACGTGAGTCTGAGCACCCGCTGGCCCGGGCCATCGACAGCCATGCCGCTGCGCGCGGCGTGCCGGTGCTGCGGGTGAGTGAGTTCCTCAACGTTCCGGGGCACGGCGCCACCGCCACGGTGGACGGCCGCCGGGTCCTGGTCGGCAACCTGCGCCTCATGACCGCGGAGAACGTCGACCTCGGTGACCTGGCCGAGCGGCGCGACGAGCTGGCCGCCTCCGGGCGCACCGCGGTGCTGGTCGCCGTGGACGGGCGCGCGGTGGGTGTCATCGCGCTCGCCGACGCGGCCCGGGACACGGCCGCGGCGGCGGTCGCGGCCCTGCACGAGTCCGGGATCGAGGTCGCCATGCTCACCGGCGACAACGAGGCCACCGCCCGGCGCATCGCCGAGCAGCTCGGTATCGACACGGTCATCGCCGAGGTCCTGCCCGGGGACAAGGCCCAGAAAGTCACCGAGCTGCAGCAGGCCGGCAAGACGGTGGCGATGGTCGGGGACGGCGTCAACGACGCCCCGGCCCTCGCCCAGGCCGACATCGGCATCGCGATCGGGGCCGGGACGGACGTGGCGATCGAGACCGCGGACATCGTCCTGATGCGCTCCGACCCGCTGGACGTCTCCGTCGCGCTGCGCATCGGCCGGGGCACGGTACGCAAGGAGCGGCAGAACCTGGGCTGGGCGGTCGGGTACAACGCCATCGCGCTGCCCATCGCGGCGGGGGTGTTCTACCCCGCCTTCGGTCTGATGCTGCGCCCGGAGATCGCGGCGCTGACGATGTCCGGTTCCACGGTCATCGTCACGCTCAACGCCCTGCTGCTCAAGCGGCTCAAGCTGCCCGCCCAACAGGTCCCCGGCGCACCCCAGCACGCTCTTCCTGAGCCGACCTCACCGGCCCCAGCCGGGACCCGCTGACGGGCTCGGCGTGGACGTCCCTGTCGCCACCACCGCTGCGGCCGCTTCGCCGGCCGCAGCGGTGGTCCGGCGACCGCGGCCGTTGCGGATGCTGTGGATCACCGCGGCCTGGGGGGCGTGCTTCGTCGTGATCCAGTGGGGCCTGCGTGACGCCCCGCTGCTGTGGTACGCCGCGCTGCGTGCCGGCGTGGCCGGCGCCGCCCTGCTCGCCCTGGGAGCCTCCCAGCAGCGCCCGGCCCCCCGCGGCGCACGTGCCTGGGCACTGATCGCGGTCCTGGGTCTGGTCAACGTCACGCTCGCCTTCGCCACCATGTTCGCCGGGGTCGCCGGCGGTGCGACCGGCACCGCCGCGGTGCTGGCCAACGCCCAACCCCTGTTGATCCTGCTGCCCGCCTGGTTGCTCTACGGTGAGCGGCTCTCCCCCCGGACGGTGGCGGCCCTGGTGGTCGGCTTCGCCGGCCTCGTCCTGGTCGCCGGGCCCGGCGGCGGGGGCAGCGGCGCCGCGCTGTCGCTGGTCTCGGCGGTGGCCGTGACCGCCGGCACCCTGCTCTCCCGCCGCCTGGGCGGGCTGGACCTGGTTACGGCCACCGGCTGGCACCTGCTCCTCGGCGGGGTGGCCCTGGCCGTCCTTGCCGCGGCCGTGGAGGGCGCACCGGTGATCACCTGGACCCCCCGCTTCGTCCTGTCACTGGCGTTCCTGGCGCTGGTGGGCACCGCGGCGACGACGGTGGCGTGGTTCGCCGAGGCCCGCCGCAGCCGCCTGGACACCCTGACCACCTGGACCTTCCTCACCCCCGTCCTGGGTATCGCCTTGGCTGCTGTCCTGCTCGGTGAACGCCCGGGTGGGTGGACCGCCGCCGGGCTCCTTGCCGTGCTGGTCGCCATGTGGATCAGCCTGCGACCACCACGCCGCACCGCCCCCGCGCAGACCACCGGCCCCGACAGAAGGGGGCGTCGTCCCGGGCCTGACCCCGGCCGCATCCGGTAGTCACCAGTTGGCCACCGCACCGGGCTCGCCGACCGAAGGAGAACCGTGACACACCCGACGACCCACCCCAGCCCGTCCCCGGCGGCGCTGGCCCCCACCGGGGCGGTCCCCCCGCAGGAGGCGGTGATCTTCGACCTGGACGGGGTGGTGACCGACACCGCCACCCTGCACGCCCAGGCGTGGCGGCGCCTCTTCGAGGAGGTGCTCACCGACCCACGTGCTGGCGGACCCGGCGCTCACGCCCCGTTCGACGAGGTGGGCGACTACCGCCGCTACGTCGATGGGCGTTCCCGCCAGGACGGGGTGGCCGACTTCCTCACCGCCCGCGGCATCGACCTGCCGGCAGGAACACCGCAGGATCCGGCCGGGTCCTGGACGGTGCACGGGCTGGCCGCCCGGAAGAACGACCTCTACCTGGACCTGCTCACCACGTACGGCACCAAGGCCTTTCCCGGCACCGTGGACCTGGTCGACCGGCTGCGGGCCGGTGGGGTGCCGGTCGCGCTGGTCACCGCCAGCCGCAACACCGGCGCGTTGCTGGGGGCCGTTGGCCTGGAGGGGGCGTTCGACGTGGTCGTGGACGGGGAGCGTGCCGCCGAGCTGGGCCTGCCCGGCAAGCCCGACCCGGCGACGTTCCTCACCGCGGCCGCCGAGCTGGGCGTGGACCCGGCCCGGGTCGCGGTGGTGGAGGACGCCGTCGCCGGTGTCCGGGCGGCCCGCGCCGGGGGGTTCGGCCTGGTCGCGGGCGTGGCCCGGGCCGGGCAGCGGGCCGAGCTGGAGGCCGCCGGTGCCCACCTGGTGGTCCAGGACGTCGCCCAGCTGGACCTGGGTGCGCTGCGCGCCGACCCGTGGACGCTCACCTACGAGGGCTTCGACCCCGCCCACGAGGGTCACCGTGAGGCGCTGACCACCCTGGGTAACGGCTACCTCGGCACCCGGGGCGCGGCCCCGGAGCGGGCCGCCGACGGGGTGCACTATCCCGGCACCTACCTGGCCGGTGTCTACAACCGGCTCGCCTCGCAGGTCCATGGCCGACAGGTGGAGGACGAGCACCTGGTCAACGCCCCCAACTGGCTGGTCCTCGACCTCGCCGCCGAGGACCCGCAACCGTGGTGGTCCGCCGGCGGCCTCAGCGTGTCCGGGGAGCGGCGTGAGCTGGACCTGCGCCGCGGTGTGCTCACCCGCACCGCGGTGCTCACCGACCCGGCCGGGCGGCGGCTGCGGCTGCGGCAGCGGCGCCTGGTCTCCATGACCCGCCCGCACCTGGCGGCGCTGGAGACGACCGTGGTCCCCGACGGCTGGAGCGGGATCGTGCGGGTGCGTTCCGGCATCGACGCGGGAGTGGTCAACGCCAATGTCGCCGAGTACGCCGCGCTGGCCGACCGTCACCTGCGCACCACCGGCGCCGAGAACCCCGGGCCGGGCACCCTTGTGGTGGAGGTGGAGACCGTCCAGAGCCAGGTCCGCATCGCCACGGCGACCCGGACCACCGTCAACGGACTCACCCCGGACGCTGACGTCGAGTCCGACAAGGAGCTCCACTCCCTGGTGCTCGAGGTACCGGTCACGGATGGTGAGCCGGTCACCATCGACAAGGTTGTCGCCATGTACACGTCCAGGGACGCGGCGATCGCCTCGCCCCGGCTGGCGGCCCTGGGCGAGCTGGCCGACGCCCCGCGAGGCTTCGACGGCCTCCTCACCGGGCACGTGGCGGCGTGGGAACGGCTGTGGGACCGCTTCGCAATAGAGCTGACAGCCGACACCCAGACCCGGCTCGTGCTCAACCTGCACGTCTTCCACCTGCTGCAGACCCTGTCCCCCCACACCGCCGAGCTGGACGCCGGCGTGCCCGCCCGCGGCCTGCACGGAGAGGGCTACCGCGGGCACGTGTTCTGGGACGAGCTGTTCGTCCTGCCGGTGCTCACCACCCACCTGCCACAGGTCAGCCGCGGACTGCTGGACTACCGCTGGCGTCGCCTGGACACCGCCCGCCGCGCCGCCACACAGGCGGGCCTGTCCGGGGCGATGTTCCCCTGGCAGTCCGGCAGCGACGGGCGGGAGGAAACCCCCGAGATGCTGTTCAACACCCGCTCCGGACGGTGGATGCCGGACAACTCCCACCGCCAGCGCCACGTCGGCCTCGCCATCGCCTACAACGCCTGGGAGTACTACCAGGCCACCGGCGACCTCGGCTGGCTCGCCCGGCGCGGCGCGGACCTGATCATCGAGGTCGCCCGGTTCTTCACCGCCCTGGCCACGCACGACCCCGATACCGACCGCTTCCACATCAGCGGTGTGATGGGGCCCGATGAGTACCACGACGGCTACCCCGACGCCCCGGGCCAAGGCCTGCTCGACAACGCCTACACCAACGTCCTGGCCGCGTGGGTATGCCGGCGGGCACGGGACGTCCTTCGCGCCGTGGCAGGTCATGAGTGCGACGACCTGCACGCCCGCCTCGGCGTCGCTCCCGAGGAGCCCGCCACCTGGGAGCACCTCAGCCGCCGCCTGACCGTGCCGTTCCTGCCCGACGGCCTCATCGCCCAGTTCGCCGGCTATGACGACCTCGCCGAGCTGGACTGGGACCACTACCGACGCACCTACGGCAACATCGGGCGCCTGGACCTGATCCTGGAGGCCGAAGGCGACGCGACCAACCGGTACAAGCTCGCCAAACAGGCCGACGTCCTCATGCTCATCTACCTGCTGGGACCCGACGGGCTGCTGAGCATGCTCGAGCGCCTCGGCTACCCCACCACCCGCCAGACGCTGACACGGACCGTGGACTACTACCTCGCGCGCACCGCGCACGGCTCCACCCTCAGCCGAGTCGTGCACGCCTCGGTGCTGGCCCGCCTGGACCCCGCCCGCGGGTGGGCCACCTTCCGGGAGGCCCTGGCCGCTGACCTGGACGACACCCAGGGTGGCACCACCCAAGAGGGCATCCACCTGGGCGCCATGGCCGGCACCATCGACATCGTCATCCGCTCCTTCGCCGGCCTGCGCACCGAGGACTCCACCGTTGTCCTGGACCCCGCACTACCGGCCGGACTACCCGCCCTACGCTTCCGCGTCCAGCACCGCGGCCAACGCCTCCGCATCGTCCTCGATGACACCCACCTCACCGTCGCCGCCGAGCCGTGCGCGGCCAACCCGCACATCCGTCTGCGAGTCGGGGAGCACGAAACCCTCCTCCCGGCCGGCACCACCCGGCACTTCTGCGGGGTCCCGGGCGTGGTAGTGCCCCGGTTGTCCGGAGCATGTGAATAGCTGGGGCGTTGTGTGGCCGGGCAGCGGACGGGCTCGATCACCACCAACACCACCCCGGTGCCCGAGCCGCGTGCGCCACCGCTGCGCGATGGCGCGTGTCGCCTCAACGGTCAGCGTGCCCGGCGCTCGAGCATCCACCCGTGCGGGGCCGTGAGACGCTCAGCCTCCTGCGGCCCCCACGAGCCGACCGGATAAGGCAACGGGGATGGGCGCTGGGCGCCCTGCACCGGCGCGAAGGCGGTGAAGGCCGCCCGCAGGCAATGGGAGGTGGTGAACAGCGAACGGTCCCCGACCAGGACATCGAGGAGCAAGGAGGCATAGGCAGAGACCGGCTCCCCGCCGGGCACCTCGGCCAAATCGAGCTCGGTGTGCGCGAAACTCAACCCCCGGTCCGGTCCCGGGGTGTTGACGGTGACACCGACAGCAAAGGCCCCGGGACCACTGAAGTCGATCTCGATCGTGTTGCGCCCAGTGACCGCCGCGCCCAACGGACCCTGCGGCGGGCGCATGATCAGGGTGATTCGCTGGGCCTTACGAGCCATACGCTTGCCGGTGCGCAGCACGAACGGGACGCCCCGCCACC
The DNA here is from genome assembly GCF_047302425.1 of Georgenia phoenicis. Lineage (NCBI taxonomy): Bacteria > Bacillati > Actinomycetota > Actinomycetes > Allobogoriellales > Allobogoriellaceae > Georgenia > Georgenia phoenicis. The sequence goes on from NZ_CP154855.1 coordinate 3,564,400, forward strand.
GCTCGGTGTCGATCCACAGCCGGGCAGCGACAAACGTGTCCTGCCGGGAACCAGCCGCCACCCCGGCGATATCGGTATAGCCCTCGAACTGCCCCAACACGACGTCCCTGACCGGGTCCAGTGGCCGGAACGCCCCGATGACCGCATCCCGCGCGGCCACGATCGACTCCGGGTCCTCCACGTCCACCGGCGGCTCCATCGCCACCTGGCTGGCCACGTGGAACAGGTGGGTGACCAACATGTCCAGGGCCGCGCCGGTGGCGTCGTAGAACACGGCCCGCTGGGCGACGTCGAGGTCCTCGGGCACATCGATCTGCACCTGCTCGATCCCGTCGGCGTCCCATTGCGAACCGAACAGCCGGTTCGCGAAGCGCAACGCGTAGATCGCCTGCACTGCCTGCTTGCCGAGGAAATGGTCGATGCGGAAGACCTGCTCCTCGGTGAGCACCCTCTTCACCAGCGCGTCCAGCGACTCAAAGTCCGCCAGCGACCTGCCGTAGGGTTTCTCGAACACCACCCGGGCACCCGCCGCCAGGCCATGGCGTCCCAACCCCCGGGTGATCACCGGATACGCCGCCGGTGGCACCGCCAGAAAGTGCACGACCAACGGCTCACCGCCGCCCTCGGCCGCCAGCTCACGCCGCGCCCGGGCGAGAACCTCGGGTAGTGCACCGGGATCGGCATCGGTGAACCCCCCACCCGCGTAACGGACCCGCCGGCACACCTCCTCCCAGTCCTCGGGCATACCCAGCTCGCTGCCCAGGAGGGAGTCCCTCAGCCGGGCCCGGAAGGCCTCGTCATCCCCCCGGTCTGTGGCACAGCCGATCAAGCGCCACCGTTGCGGCAGCAAACCGCGCTCGTGCAGCTCCACCAGGGCCGGCATCACCATGCGGTGGGCCAGGTCACCGGTGGCACCGAACAGGACCACGACCACAGACAGGGGGGTTCGGGTCGTGCTCCCGGACGATGATGACGACTGAACCGCCCCGGGTTCCATGGAGGCTCTCAGTCCACGGAGGATGAGAGCTATGAGCGCACCGAGGAAGTACCCCGACGAGCTGCGTGAGCGGGCCGTGCGGCTGGTGCTCGAAGCGAAGAAGGATCCCGAGTCACGTGTGGGGGCGTGTCGGCGGGTGGGAGAGCAGCTCGGGATCAACCCCGAGACGCTGCGTGGCTGGGTTGCCCAGGCTGAGGTCGATGCCGGGGACCGGCCGGGCACCACGACCAGTGATGCCCAGCGGTTGGCCGAGCTGGAACGGGAGAATCGCGAGCTGCGGCGGGCGAACGCGATCCTCAAGAGCGCCTCGGCTTTCTTCGCGGCGGAGCTCGACCGCCCACATCGGTGATCGTGAAGTACATCGACGAGCACAAGGAGGAGTTCGGGGTCGAGCCGATCTGCACCCAGTTGCAGGTCGCCCCGAGCACCTACTACGCCGCGAAGAAGCGCTCACCCTCGGCCCGGGCGGTGGCCGACGCCGAGCTCGGTGAGGTCATCAGTGCCGAGCACGCGGCCAACTACGGGGTCTACGGCGCGCGGAAGATGTGGAAGCACCTGAACCGGATCGGCCGGCCGGTGGCGCGCTGCACGGTCGAACGCCTGATGCGTAACGCCGGCCTGCAGGGCGCGGTCCGCGGCAGGACGCGGCGCACCACGATCCCGGCGAAGGACGGGATACGGGCCGGTGACCTGGTCAACCGCGACTTCACCGCAAGTGCACCGAACCAGCTGTGGGTCGCGGACTTCACCTACGTCGCGACCTGGGCCGGGTTCGTCTACGTCGCGTTCACCATCGACGTGTTCTCCCGGATGATCGTGGGCTGGAAAGCCTCCACCACGATGCGCGCCGACCTGGTCACCGACACGGTGAACATGGCGGCCTGGTCCCGCGGGCGCGCCGGGGTCACCGACCTTGCCGGGCTCATTCACCACAACGACGCCGGCTCGCAGTACACCTCCATCGCCTTCACCGAGCGGCTCGCCGAGCTCGGTGTCCAGCCCTCGATCGGGACCGTGGGTGACGCCTACGACAACGCCCTGGCCGAGTCCACCATCGGCCTGTTCAAGACCGAGCTCATCCGCCGCCGCGGCCCCTGGCGCAACCTCGAGGACGTCGAGATCGCCACCCTGGAGTACGTCGACTGGTTCAACAACAGCCGCCTGCACTCCGAGCTCGGTGACATTCCACCCGCCGAGCACGAGGCCAACCACTACCGTCAGAACCCCGTCACCACGACGGCCGAAACCAGAGAACCGAGCCGCCACTAAACCCGGGGCGGTTCAGACCCCAAGGTGGACCTCCGTCGCAGATGCCGGTGAGGACCGCTCAGGCTGCGGTGGTGTACGCGTGAGGGTTGGCGTCGAACAGCTCGGCGCAGTGCGCGCAGCAGAAGTAGTAGCGCTCGCCCTCGAAGTCCCGGATGAGCCCGCTCGCCTCCGCCTGGGACTTCACCTGCGCGGTGCCCGTCACCGCGCAGGTCACCAGCTCGTCACCCGGGCCGGCGACGACGCCGTGGTGATCGTGCGTGTGCTCATGGCCCCCGCCGCCACAACACCCGCCGCCATGATCCTCCCGACCGTGCTCCATCACGTTCCTCCTGCTCCCTCATCCCTACCTGGAACGGCGATCTTCCGCCCGTCACGTGGGCGGTCCCTCACCGTGAACGACACCCCGACTCTACCCCCAGGGGGTACAGGCAGGGTGCGTGGACATTCGCCAGAGAGAATTATTTTCATCGAAACTTCACAACCAAGGTTTTGTTGTCCTGTGTGAGGGCCGCCTCCCGACTTAGGCGCCCAAGGAAACAAGCCGCCCGCATAACGTCGGGGACGTTGAAGTTTTGGTCAAGTATGACCGGTAAGCCTTGTCCGGTGTTGGCACTGGGTGAAACCCTGGACACACAGGTAATTCGAGCGTGGGGACGCCAATTTCCTGCGCTCCAGGCTGGAGGGAAGAGGACAATGTCGACGCACACACGCAGCCGAGCCCCGGGGACCAAACCGATGTTCGCCGAGGACATCGTCACCCGTGCCGGTGCCCGGGCGGCCCTCGCCGCCGGCCGGTTGCTGATCGGCTGGATATTTCTCTGGGCTTTCATCGACAAACTCTTCGGATTGGGGTTCTCCACCCCACCGGAGGGGGCGTGGATCCGTGGGGGCACCCCCGCTCAGGGGTACCTCAGCGGGATCGAGGACCCCCTCGCCGGCATCTTCCAGCCGCTGTTCCTCAATCCCTTCGGGGACTGGCTGTTCATGATCGGGCTGGCCGGCCTTGGTCTCGCCCTCATGCTCGGGGTGGGCCTGAAGATCGCCGCCGTCACCGGCACCCTGCTCCTGGGGCTCATGTGGCTGTCGCAGTTTCCGCCACTGGTCGGCGGAACCAACCCGATCACCACGTCTCACTGGGTTGAGGCCGCACTGGTGATCATCTCGGCACTCACCCTGGCCGGTGATACCTGGGGGCTGGGGCGCTGGTGGGCCGGCAAGGTCGGTAACGGCTGGCTGCGTTGAGCCCGTAGCATCGCCAGAGCTCCAGTGCCGGGGGACCCGGGGAAGCCGTCGCGGTCGGCTTCTGCTGGAACTTGCCGGCGGCCTTGGTCCAGATGGACGAGGTGTTGGGCAGGTCTCCCTGTCGCCGCGTAGTTTCACGGTGACAGCTCACCCAAGGCTGCACTGGAGATCCACACCGATGCCGAGCTGACCACCACGCCCCTGGTCTGGCTATAGCAGGACCAGGGCGTGGTGGACATCAGCGAGCTCCCGTAGCGCCTCACGCTCACGCACACAGGCGAGTCCCCACAACCGCACGACAGCACCACGCGCAGGCAGCCGTCAGTCGCCACCGCCCGCAACGACCCCGCCTCACTGTCCGGTGACGACGCTGACGGGCGCCGTCCGGCCCTCCCCCGCGTGAGCCTCGGTGACGATCGCTGGGCGCCGACTGCCAAGACCCCCGGCGCGGTGGCCCCGGCCACGACGGCTCAGCGCGCCGGCAGCCACCCCCACCGTTGCCAGGACCCAGACGGCTCCGGCCGGCACGGCGCCGAGCCGGGCAGCCGGGGTCAGGGACGTGCGCAGCGGGAGCGTCGCAGCTATCTCCTCCGCCGTGAACAGCCCCGTGCGCTCAACAACGCTCCCATCGGGCAGGATGATGCCGCTGACACCGACCGTGGAGACCTGGACCGTCGCCCGCCCGTGCTCCACCGCACGAAAGCGTGACATCGCCAGCTGCTGGGTCGACTCCTGGGAGTACCCGAAGGAGGCGTTGTTCGTCGGGATGATGATGAGCTCCCCACCCCCCACCACGCCCTCACGGATCAGTCCGGCGTAGGCGACCTCGAAGCAGATCCCCACCGCCGCATCGACCTCACGGGAGAGCCGCTCGATCGGGATGGGCATGAGCCCCGGGCCCTGCCCCGCGGCCATGTCCGTCGAAACCCGGTCCACCAGCGGGGTGATCCGCCGGAAAAGGTCCCGGTAGGGCATGTACTCCCCGAAGGGAACCGGGTGCTGCTTGGCGTAGGCGCCGCCAACCGCCCCCCCTTCCTGCCACAGCACCAACTCGTTGTAACGGACGTCCTGACCGGCGGGAAACCGCTGCGTGCCGAGCAGCACCGGGGCGCCCGCCGCTCTGGCGGCCGCGTCGACCAGTGCCGCCTGCCCGGCGTCGGTGCGCGGGTCGATGTCCGCGGCACTCTCCGGCCACAGCACCAGGTCCAGCTCGTCCCCCACGTCCTCGACCAGCCTGCGCGTGCCCCGGGTGTGGTTCGCCGTGACCTCCCGGGCCTGCACCGCCCACTCGGCCCCCCGCTGGGGCACATTGCCCTGGACGGCGCCCACCCGAAGAGTCCCCACCTCCGCCTGGTCATCCAGCGGCAGCAGCCACGGCACCAGAGCCAGGACCAGCCCCGCGCCGGCGGCACCCACCGCCACGACAGCTCGGGACCGGCCCGCCCACACCCACGTCAGCAGCGCGCCGATGAACACCACCCCGGCTGAGACGAGGACCTCCCCACCGTAGGGAGCCAGCCGCACCAGCGGGGCGTCGGTCTGGGAGAAGGCCAGCATCCCCCACGGGAAGCCACCAAACGGCCACGAGGCGCGCAGCTGCTCGACGGCGACCCAGATGACGGTCGCCAGGCACGCCTGAACTACCGGGCGAGACTCCACCCACACTGCCCGCCGGGCCACCGCCCACGCGGCGGCGAAGCCCGCGATGTACAGCGCCTGCAGCATGCTCAACGCAATCCATGGCAGGACTGAACCGGTCGCGTGCACGACCCAGTACACGTGCGGGAGGAAGAACGCCATACCCCACACCAGTCCGGTTGCCCCGGCCTGCACCATCCGCGTGCGGCGCAACGCGAGCAGCAGCAGCGCGACGCCCACGTAGGCCAGCGGCCACCACCCACGATCGGGAAAGGCCAGGTTGGTCAACACCCCGCCGGCAGCGGCCATCACCCACGGCAGACCCATACGCGAGATGGCCGGGGCTGGCGCGTTTCCGGGTGACCGCGCGAACGACGTCACGGCCACACTCACACCACCCGCAGCCTCAGCAGGCACCCGCAGCCCTCGGCGGCCGCGTCTGGCGTGCACGCTGCCCATCAGCGCGAGGACTGCACCAGTCAGTGCCTGTGTCCACGGTCAGTGTGGCCGTGCGGGAGTACATCGTCCAGGGGAGGCGCTTCCTGTGAGCCGCGCCGATCTCCGTGCCCGCCATGGCCACCGAACATCATCATGACCATCATCACCGGGCAGGCGAGCACGGCCGCGTATAGGAGCGCGTCCCCTGCCGGTACACCAAAGACTCGCAGGGCGAGGAACAGTCCACCCATGAGCAGGACCATTCCCTTGAGATGACCGCTGCCGCTGTGGTTCACCGTCACTCCTTCTCAATAATGCCGCACGGTGCGGTAGAGGAAGCCGCACAGTCCCGGGGCCTTCCCTCATTCTCTGACGCTGACCTCAAGGCCGGGTCTGGGTTCTATTGCGCTTTGGTGAAGCCACTGACCCAGCGGCACATCACCGTGCGTTGAGGGCGCAGCCGGTCTCCCGGGTGTTTATGCCGGTGGCGTGGAGTACGCGAACCGTGGCGACGTCTGCCAGATGGTGGAGATCTCTGGTGAGGAGGTGGCGGCGCGCGTGTCGGATGGGGCCGACCCTCGCACGGCTGTGGGCGCGGGGGCGCAGCCGCCTACTCGTTGTCACCGCCGGTGTCGTACTGGGGGCCGCCGGCGAGGGTCCCGGTCTCCCCGACGTCGGGCCACTGCCACTCGGCGACCTCGGGGATGTCCACGCCGTGCTCGCGGGTGTAGCGGCGGGCGGCCAGGCGGGCGTCGGACATCCGTTGGCGCAGGCCGGCGTACCGGGCCCCGAGGCCCGGCACCCGGTCGATGACGTCCATGACGAGGTGGTAGCGGTCCAGGTCGTTGAGCATGACCATGTCGAAGGGCGTGGTCGTCGTGCCCTTCTCCTTGTAGCCGCGCACGTGGAGGTTGGCGTGGTTGGTGCGGCGGTAGGTGAGCCGGTGGATGAGCCAGGGGTAGCCGTGGTAGGCGAAGATCACCTTCTTGCTCGTGGTGAAGATCGCGTCGAACTCCGAGTCGGGCAGTCCGTGCGGGTGTTCCTTGGGGTCCTGCAGCCGCATGAGGTCCACGACGTTGACCACCCGCACCCGCAGCTCCGGCAGGTGGCGGCGCAGGAGGTCGGCGGCGGCGAGCACCTCCAGGGTGGGGATGTCCCCGGCGCACACGAGCACGACGTCCGGTTCGCTGCCGGCCTCCTCGGTGCCGGCCCAGTCCCAGATGCCCAGGCCGCGGTGGCAGTGGTCCAGCGCCTGATCCATGGTGAGGAAGTCCGGCCCGGGCTGCTTGCCGGCGACCACGACGTTGACGTACTGGCGGGTGCGCAGCACGTGGTCGTAGGTCGCCAGGAGGGTGTTGGTGTCCGGGGGCAGGTAGACGCGCACGAGGTCGGCGCCCTTGTTGACGACGTGGTCGATGAACCCGGGGTCCTGGTGGGAGAAGCCGTTGTGGTCCTGGCGCCACACGTGCGAGCTGAGCAGGTAGTTCAGCGAGGCGATGGGGCGTCGCCAGGGCAGCTCGCCGGTGACCTTGAGCCACTTGAGGTGCTGGTTGACCATCGAGTCGACGATGTGGATGAAGGCCTCGTAGGAGGTGAACATCCCGTGGCGGCCGGTGAGGAGGTAGCCCTCGAGCCAGCCCTGGCACTGGTGCTCGGAGAGGATCTCCACCACCTGGCCGGCGCGGGCGAGGTTCTCTGCGCGGTCGGTGTCCCGCAGGTCGGCGTTCCACTGCTTGGCGGTGACGTCGTAGACGGCCTGGAGCCGGTTGGAGGCGACCTCGTCCGGCCCGAAGAGCCGGAAGTTGTCCGGGTTGAGCCGCATGACCTCGGTGAGCCACCTGCCCAGCTCGCGGGTGGACTCGGTGATCGAGGCGCCGGGGACGGTGACGTCGACGGCGTAGTCGCGCACGTCCGGCATGCGCAGGTCGCGCAGCAGCAGGCCTCCGTTGGTGTGGGGGTTGTCACTGAGCCGCAGGTGGCCCTCGGGGGCCAGCGCGGCGACGTCCTCGACCAGTCGGCCTCTGTCATCGAACAGCTCCTCGGGGCGGTAGCTGCGCAGCCACTGCTCGAGGGTGGCCAGGTGCTCGGGGGTGTCGCGGGCGCTGGCCAGCGGCACCTGGTGGGAGCGCCAGGAGCCCTCCGTGCGCTGCCCGTCGACCTCCTTCGGGCCGGTCCAGCCCTTGGGGGTGCGCAGCACGAGCATCGGCCAGCGGGGACGCTCGACCGCCTCGGCGTCCAGCCCGGCGGCCTGCTCCTTGATGGCGGCGATCTCGTCGAGCACCTCGTCCAGCAGGGCGGCGAACCGGGCGTGGATCGAGAGAGGATCCTCGTCGTCGAAACCGGCGATGAACACGTACGGGCGATGCCCGTAGCCGCGCATGAGGTCGGTGAGCTCGTCCTCGTCGATGCGGGCCAGCACGGTGGGGTTGGCGATCTTGTAGCCGTTGAGGTGCAGGATCGGCAGCACGACGCCGTCGGTCTTCGGGTTGACGAACTTGTTCGCGTGCCAGCTCGCGGCCAGCGGTCCGGTCTCGGCCTCGCCGTCGCCGACGACGGCGAGGACGAGCAGGTCGGGGTTGTCGAAGGCCGCGCCGTAGGCGTGGGACAGCGCGTAGCCCAGCTCCCCGCCCTCGTGGATGGAGCCGGGCACCTCGGGCGCGACGTGGGAGGGGATGCCGCCGGGGAAGGAGAACTGGCGAAACAGCCGGCGCATGCCCTCGCTGTCCTGGGTGACGTCGGAGTAGATCTCGGAGTAGGTGCCCTCGAGGTAGCCGTTGGCCACGGGACCGGGACCGCCGTGACCGGGGCCGGCGATGTAGATCGCGGACTGCTCACGCTCCTGGATCACCCGGTTGGCGTGGGCGGAGATGAAGTTGAGGCCCGGGGTGGTGCCCCAGTGGCCCAGCAGCCGCGGCTTGATGTGGTCCGGGTGCAAGGGCTCGTGTAGCAGCGGGTTGTCCAGCAGGTAGATCTGCCCCACCGACAGGTAGTTCGCGGCCCGCCACCAGGCGTCGATCCGCGCGATCGTGGCGTCGTCCGGGCCCTGCTCGCTGCGGCGGCGCCAGGTGGTGGGGGAAGCAGTTGCGCTAGTCATGGTTCAGCACGTCTCCTGTGTCGTGGATCCCCGGCAAGTGGCACGCTGGTCTACCTCACCATGGCCCACATCGACCCTTTCTCGCCTCCTACTTTGGTCTCGGTGCCTCCGATTGCCGTGTCTGCCCGCTGTGATCCATCCGCCCGCCGTTGTGTCGCGTGATCGTCGAGCCCACGGGAGAGGTCGCCATCGTGCCGACGATGTCCGTTCTTGAAGCCTTGCTCTGCCGCAGCGGCCCGTGGCGGTGCTTGTCACGGCGGATCCTGCCGTGGAGCACGCAGGGGTTCCCTCTGGCGGGTGACGTACTCGAGATCGGCGGCGGCAGTGGTGCCATCGCCGCGCACCTCGGTCGCACCAACCGGCAGATACGTCTCACCGTGACCGACCTGGACCCCCTCATGGTCCGTGGCGCCCGGCAGCGTTTGAAGGATCTTCCGCACGTCGTGACGCGCCAGGCCGATGCCACACGACTGCCGTACGGGGATGGTTCCTTCGACGCGGTGACGAGCTTCCTCATGCTCCACCACGTGATCGACTGGGAAGGCGCGGTCAGCGAGGCGTCTCGCGTCCTGCGGCCCGGGGGGATGTTCCTGGGATACGACTTGGTCGCCTCCCGCGTGGCATCGCTGGTGCACCTGGTCGACCGTTCCCCACACCGACTCATCGAGCGCGGAACACTGGAGCCCGTCCTGGCGCAGGCCGGCCTCCAGGCCGTCACCGTGCAGTACACGCTGCGCGGTCTTGTTCTACGCTTCGCCGCCCGCAAACCGTGCCCCCCACGGTCCGGTGACCTCGCCATCGGGGCGACCTAACCGGGGCAGGGGCCAGGTCAGGTGGTGAACGGGAATGTGCATGGCGCGGTGACGGTGCGCTGGACGCATGCGCGCGACGCCGGCACCGACCTGTGGTAGGTCGGTGCCGGCGTCACACCGCGGGATCTGCGGGTCGGGTGCCTGGCACCGGACGGCCCGATGATTGTGGAGGCCGCGCGGTTGAGTCAGTGGCGGTGCGCTGGGGCCATGTCCTCACGTCGCCCAGCGGCCTCTGCGTCACCGGCGGAGGGCACCTTGGGGGCGCCGTGCGCGGCGGCGGTGCTGGCCTCGGGGCTGAGGTCCAGGCGGCGCAGCAGCTGGGCGTTGAGCGCCACCACGATGGTGGACAGGGACATCAGGATGGCCCCCACCGACATCGGCAGGATGAACCCGATCGGTGCCAACACCCCGGCGGCCAGGGGGACGGCGGCGATGTTGTAGCCCGCGGCCCACCACAGGTTCTGCTTCATCTTCCGGTAGCTCGCGCGCGAGAGCTGGATCACCGAGAGCACCGAGCGGGGGTCGTCCGATACCAGGATGACCCCGGCCGAGCCGATGGCCACGTCGGTGCCGGCGCCGATGGCTATCCCCACGTCGGCCTGGGCCAACGCCGGGGCGTCGTTGACGCCGTCCCCGACCATGGCCACGGTGCGGCCCTGGTGCTGCAGCTCAAGGACCTTGTCGCTCTTGTCCTCCGGCCGGACCTGGGCGAAGACCTGGTCGATGCCCAGGTCGGCGGCCACCGTACGGGCCACCGGCTCGGCGTCACCGGTGATCATCACGACCCGGATGCCCAGCTGGTGCAGTGCCTCGACCGCCTGGCGGGACTCCTCACGGATCTCATCGGCCAGTGCCACGGCCCCGGCCACCTTCCCGTCGATCAGGACGTGCAGGACGGTAGCCCCGGCCTCCGACCACGGTGTGCTTGCCCGCAACGGCTCAGCGGAGTGCTGGGTGAGCAGGGCCGGGCCACCAACCTGGACCTCGTGGCCCTCGACGGTGGCGCGCACCCCCACCGCGGTCGCGGCACGGAAGTCGGTGGCCGGCGGCACCTGCAGTCCCCGGTCCTCGGCCGCCGCCACGATGGCGCGCGCCAGCGGGTGCTCGCTCTCGGCCTCGGCGGCCGCCGCCAGCCGCAGCAGGTCGCCGGCCTCATACCCATCGGTGGTGGTGATGTCGGTGAGCGCGGGCTCACCCTTGGTCAGCGTGCCGGTCTTGTCGAAGAGCACGGTGTCCACCACGCGCATGCGCTCCATCGCGGCGCGGTCCTTGATCAGCACTCCGCCGCGGGCGGCGCGCTCGGTGGAGATGGACACGACCAGCGGGATGGCCAGGCCCAGGGCGTGGGGGCAGGCGATGACCAAGACGGTGATGGCCCGCACGAGCGCACTCTCGGGCACCCCCAGCCACACCCACACGACCGTGGTGATGACCGCGGCGATCACCGCGTACCAGAACAGCCAGCCGGCGGCCTTGTCCGCCAGGAGCTGGGCCCGGCTGGTGGAGGCCTGAGCCTCGGCGACCAGCCGCTGGATACCGGCCAGCGCGGTGTCCTCGCCAACCGCCGACACCCGCACCCGTAGCGCGTTGTCGGTGGCCACGGTACCGGCCACGACGTGGTCTCCGACGCTGCGCAGCACCGGCTTGGACTCACCGGTGATCATCGACTCATCCACGTCGGCGCCGCCGTCGACGACCTCACCGTCGGCCGGCACCCGGCCGCCCGGACGGACGATGACGACATCACCGAGGCGAAGGTCTGCCGGGGCGACGGTGACGACCTGATCGCCCTCCACCCGCTCGGCCTCGTCGGGCAGGAGCGCGGCCAGGGAGTCCAGCGCGGAGGTGGTCTGGGCCAAGGAGCGCATCTCCAGCCAGTGCCCCAGCAGCATGATGACCACCAGCAGGGCCATCTCCCACCAGAAGTCCACCTCGTGGGAGAAGATCCCCAAGCTGGCGCCGAGCGAGGCGATGAACGCGGCGGTGATCGCCATCGCGATCAGGAGCATCATCCCTGGCTTACGGGTGCGCAGCTCCTCGACGGCGCCGGTGAGGAAGGGGCGCCCACCCCAGATGTAGATCACGGTCCCGAGGACCGGGGAGACCCACTCGACACCTGGTACGTCGGGCAGGGTGTAGCCCAGGAAGTCGGCGAACATGCCGTTGAGCAGCACGGTGGGAACCGCCAGGGCCAGCATGATCCAGAACAGGCGCCGGAACATCGCCACATGATCCCCATGTCCCCCGTGGCCGCCATGGGCGTCATGTCCCTCGTGGCCGGCATGGGAGTGGTCGTGACCGGAGTGGGACGCATCTTGCCCGTGGTGACCTGCGGCGGTCAGTGGGTCGGTGACCTGCCCGGTCTTCGTCGGCATCGCCTGCCCGTGGGTGGTCTGACTCCCGTGACCATCGTGGTGGGCGGTGTGGTGGTCGGCGCGACCGCCTCCACCTGGCTTGGTCCCCTCGTGCCCGTGATGGTGCTCTGGCGTACTCATAGCTTCCCCTCGTCGACACTCTACATTCATACCCCTACAGGGTATCTCTGTTGGGTGCAAGGGGGCGGGGTGGCCTTTCATTCCCGATCCGGGCCACTCGGTGACTGATCTTCATAGGTTCTTCATGAGAGGTCGATCGATTGGCATGGTCAGACGGTCGATGCTTTCGGTGGTGATCCGACACCCGCTGAGAAAGAGGATTTCGTGACAGCACAAGAGAGCCCGACCAAGGTGACCGTGGTTCAGGCGCCTGCGTGCCACTACTGTGAGGACGCCGCTGCGGCTCTTGCCGAGCTCAGCGCGAGGTTCGCGTTGACCGTGCGGATGGTCGACCGCGACTCGGCCGAGGGGCGGGACCTGATCGCCCGCCACCGCCCGCCCATGGCGCCGCTCGTCCTGGTCGAGGGGGAGTTCTTCAGCAGCGGACGCCTCCCCCGGCGGCGGCTGGAGAAGCTGCTCCAGCTGCGCGCGGCCGCGGCGTGAGAAGGGACCCGGGCCGTGGGAAGTGAGCTCCTGACCACCGGCAGCGTGCTGGCCGCCTTCTTCGCCGGCGGCGTGGCCCTGTTCGCACCGTGCTGCATCGTCTTCCTCGCCCCCAGCTACCTGGCCGGGGCGGTGAAGAACCGCCGGTGGCGGATCCTGCCCCTGACGTTCGTCTTCGCCGCCGGCCTGGCCCTGGTGCTGGTCCCCATCACCCTGGGCGTCAGCATGCTGTCCGGGGCCATCAACCAGTACCACACCCAGCTCTACTGGGCCGGGGGCCTGCTGATGATCGCGCTGGCCGGGCTGTCCCTCTCGGGCACCATGTGGTCCCTGCCCCGCTTCCTGCGTGCCCCGGACACCAGCCGCGGGGACGGCGCCAGCTTCTTCGCCCTCGGTGTCTTCTCCGGGATCGCCTCCAGCTGCTGCGCCCCCGTCCTGGCCGGCGTCATGACCCTGTCGGTGCTCTCCGGGTCCGCCGCCGGGGGCGTGGCCCTGGGCCTGGCGTTCGTCTTCGGGATGGTCTTCCCCCTCTTCGTCATGGCCCTGATCTGGGACAAGGCCCGCCTCGGGGACCGCCGCCTCTTCCAAGCACGGCTCATCAAGATCCGCCTCGGTGCACGCACCCTGGTCACCAACACCGTCAACCTCGCCGTCGCGATCGCCTTCGCCGTCATGGGCATCTGGGTCATCACCCTGGCCGGCAACGCCGAGATGACCGGCGGCGGGGCGGTGCAAAGCACGATCGGTGACTGGCTCGCCACCACGCTGAGCCGGCTGCAGGACTGGCTCAGCCCCGTGCCCGAGCCCCTCCTCGGCGCGGGCCTGCTCGCCCTGGCGGGCGTGTTCGTGCTCTTCACCCTGCGCGACCGACGCACCCGGACCCACCCGGCCACTCCCGATGCGGAGACCCCCGCCGAGACGCCCGCCTGCCACGCGAGCCACGACACCGAAGGACTACCCCGATGACCAGCTCCACCCTCCACCCCAGCGCCAAGGACCGGGTCCGCCAGAAGCACGCCGAGGAGAAGGCCCGGGCCCAAGCAGCCGCAAGCAAGGCCCGCCGCCGGCGGATCCTGGGGGTCTGCGCGCTCCTGGTGGTGGTCGCGGCCGCCGTCTACGCCCTGGCCACCTCCGGAACGGCGAGCTCGGAGGAGACGCGCCGCGCCCCGGACTTCACCCTGCCCACCACGGCCGGGACCACCGTGACCCTGTCCGAGCTCCGCGGGGAGCCGGTCATCCTGTACTTCAACGAGGGCGCCGGCTGTGCCTCGTGCACCGTGCAGATGGCCGAGATCGAGAAGGAGCCGGGCTTCGCCGAGGCCGGCATCACCGTCCTGCCCATCGTCATGAACACCGCAGAACAGATCCGCCCCGACATGCAGCGCTACGGCGCCACCACCCCCTACCTGCTGGACGACGGCACCGTCTCGCAGGCCTACGGCACCCTGGGGACCGGCATGCACCCCGGGGTCCCCGGACACGGGTTCGTCCTCATCGACGCCGAGGGCAACCAGGTCTGGCAGGGCGAGTACCCCTCGATGTGGCTCGAGCCTGCCGAGCTCCTCAAGGAGGCCACCTCGCGCCTGGACTGATGACCACCGCCGGGGGACCGCCGGGTGGCACGAAGTTCTTTCCCGTCCGCGGCGGTACTTTCCTAGGGTGCCGGGCCGCTCGCGCGTGGAGCTTCATCGAAGATTGACAAGGTGTTCACCTGAGCCGATTGCTTGCGGTGCCAGCCTGACGGGATGGACGTCCCACTGTTGGCCAGGACGCTGGTCTCTCGCGGGGCGTGGCGCGGGCGGGACGGGTGGACCCCGGAGCGATTGGCCGCTCACCAGCGACAGGCGCTGAAGTCCTTGAGACGACACGCGTATGGGCGCTCACCGTTCTACCGGCGACACCACGCGGGCTTCCTGAACGCGCCGCTGGCCGAGCTGCCCCCGGTCACCAAGGCCGACCTGATGGAGGCCTTCGATGACGCGGTCACCGTCCCCGGGCTGCACATTGCCGAGATCGAGGATCACCTGCGCGATCTGACGGACCACGGCGGTGATCCGGGAAGGCCGTGGCGCGGACGCTGGTGGGCCGCGGCGACGGCCGGCACCACCGGGCGGCGCGGCGTGTTCGTGTGGGACCGCGCCGAGTGGTCCGCCGTCCTGGCGTCATACGCCCGCGCGAACGACTGGGCCGGAGTGCACCTGGGGATCGGTGACCCGCTGCGGATGGCGGTGGTGAGCTCCCGGGCACCGACCCATCAGTCCGCGGTCGTCGGCGCCTCTCTTCACTCACGGCTGGTGCCCACGCTGCGGGCCGACGCGGGCGCACCCATAGCCGACACCGTCACGGCGCTCAACGCCTTCGCTCCCCGCCTGCTCGTCGGGTACGCCTCCGCCCTGCGCGAGCTGGCGGCCGAGCAGGCCGCTGGCCGGCTGCACATCCATCCGCAGGCCGTCATGTCCGCCTCCGAAGTGCTCACCGCGACCACGGCGCGCACCTTGGCCGCCGCGTGGGGGACTGAGCCCTTCGACGTCTATGCCGCCACAGAGACCGCCGGGATTGCCTCCCCGTGCCAGTTCCACCGTCGCCACCTCTACGAGGACCTGGTGATCTGCGAGGTCGTCGACGACACCGGTGCACCGGTCCCCGCGGGCACCACCGGATCGAGACTGCTGGTCACCGTGCTCTTCTCCCGGACCCTGCCCCTCATCCGGTACGAGCTCAGCGACCGGGTGGTCCTCGACCCCGCTAGCTGCCCGTGCGCACGGCCGTTCCGGACCCTGGCGGGCATCGAGGGCCGCCAAGAGGAGGTTCTCATGCTCCCCGGAGCCCGGGCCGCGGTCCGGGTCCACCCCAACGTCCTGCACGAAGCCTTCGACACCCTGCCGGTCACCGGCTGGCAGGTCCTCCAGGAACCGGAGGGCCTACTCCGCGTGCTGGTGACCAGTGCGCTGAACGTCGACACGGCCCGGATCACGGCCGTTCTCCGGGAGTCACTGGCGCGGATGGGCGTCACCGCCCTCACGCTGCGCGTCCAGCAGGTCAACGCCCTCCCCCGGACCGCCTTGGGCAAGACCCCCCTGGTCCGGGCACTCTCACCGTCGGACGGACCGTCGCCCGCGCCGAGCTCTCCGTGAAGGGCCGCGCCACGGAGGGCGCCGAGACGGTGAAGGCACAGCAGACTGGCGCACCGTGGACGGGCCCGCTGGTCGGCTCGAGCGTCTACCCGGTCACTCGGCGGGCACCGGAAGCCAGGTCTGGCCGCCGTCGCCGCTGCGGTAGACCCGGACCGCGAACGCGGCGAGGTGCGTCTGATCGTCGCGTGCGGTGACCACCTCCGAGATGCCGTTCTCCGGGCCCGCGGGCACCCATCCCCCTCCCTCGCGCGGCCACCACAGCCGCCCGCCGGGCCCACCCCGGCCGACGTCGTGTCAGCCCCACCGGCGCCGGTGGGCGCCTGATCCCTACGCCGCCGAGAGAGTCCGATGCTGGGGAGGGCTGCCGTGCGACGGCGTGCGCGTCTGCGCCGCCCGGACCTATCGGTCCTGGTCGGTGCCCAGCATCTCTGACCGGCCCTCAAGCAGGCCAGCGACGTCGACGCCGGCCTCGACCAGCACCGGCAGGAGCACCGTCTCTTCCTTCTCCATCCGCAAGACGAAGAGCATCACCAGTGCCCGGGCCGACAGGGCGGCATCCAGACCCGTAGCGGCCTGATCGATGTGCTCGACCAGGCTGAGCAGCGACTTGTGGTCCAGCTCGAGTGCGGCCACCAGGGCATGTGCGCCAACGCCGCGCGCGACGTTGTACAGCACCAGCTCCTCGGTCTGCAGGTGCGCAAAGACCTCCCCGCGCAGGAAATCCACCAGCGCGCGGCGCGGCTGCTCGTGGTCGTGCCCGGCCGCGACCGCGTTGACCAGGGCGGCCTCCCGTGCGGCGAGCCCCGACCACAGGTCCGCGTGGTGGTGATGCGCCGCCGACGGTACTGGACCGCTGCCGCGATCATGGCTGGCGTCCCGCTCCGGCTGACTCATACCAGTATTCACCAGCATCGCTGTGAAGAATGCAAGGGCAGTGCGCCCGCACGGACCTGCCCGAACCGCCCAAGGCCGGGTCGCCGGCGACCCCGGCGCATGCGTGCAACGCGTCGCCGGACATTGCGTCGTTCCCTCTCGGACCGCCCTCTCCCCGCCCGCCGGTCCTGACGCGTCTCCAGCGCCCGGCTCAGGCAGGCGTCGATGACAGGGCACTGCCGGCACGCCACCTTCGCCTCCTCGACCCGTGC
Organism: Georgenia phoenicis; assembly: GCF_047302425.1. NCBI lineage: Bacteria > Bacillati > Actinomycetota > Actinomycetes > Allobogoriellales > Allobogoriellaceae > Georgenia > Georgenia phoenicis. The sequence continues at coordinate 3,581,147 of NZ_CP154855.1, forward strand.
CAGCGCGGGCCGGGCATCACCAACGGGAAAAGAACAGCTCGGGATCCTCATGTGGGCAGGCTGCCGGGTGACGCCAGTCCAATGACCACTTCCGCTCCGCATCTTCCGGCCGCGCCGGGCCGAGCTTGGCACCATCGGCCGAACCGCGTTTCTCCAAGTCGTACTAGTATCTACTCGGAGGGATGTGCAGGCCGCCTCCCCCGGCCGACAAGGAGAATCCGTGACCTACGTGATCGCCGCCCCGTGTATCGACGTGCTGGACCGGGCCTGTGTCGAGGAGTGTCCGGTGGACTGCATCTACGAGGGCGAACGGTCCTTGTACATCCAGCCCGATGAGTGCGTGGACTGCGGCGCCTGTGAGCCGGTCTGCCCGGTCGAGGCGATCTACTACGAGGACGACCTGCCCGGGAAGTTCGAACCGTTCCTGGCCGACAACATCCGCTTCTTCGACCAGGCCCTACCAGGCCACAGCGAGCCGATCGGCTCCCCGGGAGGGGCCGCGAAGCTCGGCGCCCTCGGCGCGGACACTGAGCTGGTCGCCTCCCACCCCCCTCAGGCAGCACCGGCACCTTGACCACGGCGCCCGCCGACCACGAGGCACCAGGTCACACAGTGGGGTGCGCTGCACCACCGACGGTCAAATGGGCCTCGCAGCCAGCCGGACGGGCGAAAGGGATGAGACGCGCCGCGCTGACAGGCACGCTCAGCTTCTCCAGGATCCCGCGCATCAAGCCCAGGTGTACCGAGCAGACGACGTCTTGATGGGTCTGAGCGACCTCCAGGAACGGACAGTGGCGCTGCAGAATGATGGGGTGCCCATCGTCATCGTCGGCGCAGACCTCGGGAGCGAAACCGAGCTCGTCCAGGGTGGCGGTCAGCTCGGCGATCCCAGCACCGTTCGTCGCGGCTTCTGATGCCTCTGCGCGCGACAAGCCCCAGGACCGCCCGGCCTCCACCGCCACGGCGGCTGGATCCTGGTTCGCTCGGGTGACGAGCTGGGCCAGCACCTCAGCGAGCCGGCCGAAGTCCCGCCGCCCCTGCTCGGCATTGGGAACCGGGTTGGCGACATAGGCGAGCGGCGGGCGCCCAGGTTCCCCGCTGCGCCGCACATGGCGCGAGACCAGCCCATCGCTCTCAAGTCGTTCCAGATGGAAACGCACCGTGTTGGGATGCAGACCGGTGCGCTCGGCGACCTGCTGCACATGGCACCCCGCCGGTGAGTTGCGGAGCACCTCCAGGACACGCAGGCGCGAGGCAGTACGCGCGCGCTCCGCGCCTATGCTCGCCGGACCCTGACTCACCCCAGCCATGATCTCATCACCGGCGACGCACCGGCCTCGTCGCGCCTGGCGGCCAGCTCCTCAACGACCAGGGAGAGCCCCACTACCGAGCACGAACCAGGTCCCGGGCGATGCCCATACCGGCGGGCACCGGACGGATCCCGTCGCCCGGGTCACCCCAGGCGTCCAGAGATACACCCGCATCAACGCTGCCGAGAACCCGCTCAACACGGCCGCAGGCGATGCGGGCTCCGATCCTGACGCCGATGCCGGGCATCGAGGTCAGCACCGCGGAAAGAGTGGGCATCGAGCATCTCCACGATCTGACCGGCGGCCTGCTCACGCTGTTGGAGCAGCTCACGCAACGTCGTGGGCTACGTAGAAGGTAACGGGCGTAATCGGCCGCAATGTCCGGGTGCTCGCGCCCTGCCCCGACGTATGCCCATCGCAGGCAACAGCCTGTCGTGGACCGCCAAAGCCAAGATTCCCCTGGTCCGGGCACTTCGCCTGTCAGAACCGACCGACGGCCGCGCCGTCGACGACCCACCGTAGACGCCGCGCCGAGTAGGGCGCGGGGACGATGAGTGCTCGGCTACCCCGACAGGGCCACACCGGACCGGTGCGTGCTGGCCGGCGTCGTTGGTCGGCGTCCGCCTATCGGGACACCTGGACGGGCTCCGATAGGCGGACGGGTACGCCGACCGCGATGAAGGCGGAGGGTCGGGGCACCCGGTCAGTGCCCCTCGTGGCCGCCCTCTGTTTCGGTGGCGTAGTCGGGAACGGTGACCTCGTTGGCGGCGGGTCCGGCCGCGGGCGGCTGGGTGCTGTAGCTGATGCCGTTGGGCTTGTCGCCGACGGGCACCGTGGCGATCGTTTCATTGGTGGTCAGGTCCACCACGGAGACCGTGTCGTCGTAGAGGTTGGTGACCCAGGCTCGCTGGTCACTCGGCTCGATGACCACGCCGTGCGGTCCGGCGCCGGTGGGGATGGTGGCTTCGATGGTCATGGACTCGGGGTCGATGACGGAGAGGGTGTCGCCCGGGGCGTCCTCGGTGCCCTGGTCGGCGGAGAGCAGGCGGGTGCCGTCTGCGGTGAGGTACAGCTGGACCGGCGGCGCGGAGACCGGCACCGATCCGATGACCTCCTGCTCGGCCAGGTCGACCTTGGCCACGGTGCTGGAGCCGGCGAGGCTGACGTAGGCGTAACGCTCGTCGACGGCGACCTGCACCGGGGAGTCCCCGACCGGGATCGTCGCGGTGACCTCGTCGGTGGCCGTGTCGATGATGTCGATGGTCCCGGCGGTGGTGTTGGCGACGACGAGCGCGGCACCGTCCGGGGTGGGCCGCAGTCCGTGAGGTCCGGCGCCGAGGTCGATGGTGGCGTCGGGCTCGAGCGGGTCGGCGGCGAAGACGCTGAGGGTGTCCTGCCCGGCGTTGGTGACGTACACCCGCTGGCCGTCCGGGCTGAGCACGACATGCGCGGGGCTGGGTCCGGTGGGTGCGGTCCCGGCCAGCTCGTAGGTGGCCGTGTCCAGTGCGACGAGCGCGTTGGAGTGGCCGCTGACCGCCCAGACGTTGGTCCCGTCAGGACTCACCTGGAGGTTGTGCGGGCTCTCGATCCCGGTGATGGTGCTCACCACCTCACCGGTGGCTGCATCGATGGCGGTCAGGGAGTTGCCGTCCTCGTTGGCGACCCACACGGTACCGGTGACCGCACCCGCCCCCTCTGTCTGTGTGGCATCCTCGGTTTCCGCCGGATCCTGCGGCGACGGTGCGGTGGTGGAAGGCTCAGAGGTTTCTGAGCCAGGGGTGCTCTGCCCGCAGGCAGCCAGCGTCAGTGCGGCCGTCACGGCGAGCACGGTCAAGGGCAGAGCACGGCGGTGGACACGTGAACGATCAAGCACGTCATTTCTCCTGGACTTGGCAGTGGAAAAGGCCAAGGACCACTCTGGGTTTCCGGTGTGGACTGTGGATCGCCGTTCGATGAAGGTTTCACCAAGGTCCCGCGCGAACTGGCCCCGCACCCGGGATGCCCGTCGGTGCCAGTGCCCCTGTGGTGCACGCAGTGCACGCGGATGTCGCTTGGCCAGTGGTCAGCACCAGCATCGGTGACTGCCGATGAGGTCGAGCTTGTGGCAGCCGTGCCCCTATAGATGCCGTCCGCTACTTCAACGAGGGCGCCGGCTGCGCCTCGTGCAGATGGCCGAGATCGAGAAGGAGCCGGGTTTCCCCGAGGCCGGCATCACGGTCCTGCCGATCGTCATGAACACCGCCGACCAGATCCGCCCCGACATGCAGCGCTACGGCGCCACCCCCTACCTGCTGGACGACGGCACCGCCTCTCAGGCCTACGACACGCTGGGGACCGGCATGCACCCCGGAGTCCCCGGCCACTGGGTCAGGTGGGCAAGGGATGGGTCATGGACATGTCCTCAGTCCGTGGCGCACTGACGCTCTGCAGGCTCCTCGAAGGCCGGCACCGGGCGCGCCTGGGCTTCCGCCGGCGTCGCGGCCACCCCGTTCTCCGCGATGTCCTCGATGAGCCAGTCCATCTCAAAGATCTCGCGCCGCTGAGCCTCGCTGATCTCCACGGCGAGCTCACACACCCGGACGTCCTCGATCCCGGCTCGCTCCGACCGCGTGATGGCCAGGGAGTGGTGGGGAATCATCGCGCGCATGAACGCGGAGTCGTCCACCGTGGCCTGGCTGCGGTCCAGCGCGGTCCCGCCCGCCAGCAGCCCGAGGCTGACCACGACGACGATGACGTTCGCCTTGGCGTTCTTGTACATGTTGAGCATCCACGCGAGCATGACCAACCCCATCGCGCCGCCCATCGTCACCGCCATGAAGATGCGGCTCTGGCTGAAGCGCACGTGGCCCCACTCCCACGAACCGACGAACATCACCCAGTACATGACGACCATGGCCGTCAGGAGCATCGCGGCGAACCGCAGGTACATCTTCATATCCATGTTGCGCGAACGGCTGTCGTGGTTCTCGTTCTCGTTCATGTGTTCGTGCTCTGCCATCGGGAAACACTCTCCTGTCCATTCAGGGCTGTGGTCCTCAATCGTCTACTAGCTAGCCGCATGTCCCGTTCTGTCCCGAGGAAGGGGGTGGTCTCGGGCGAAGCGACGATGGCCGCCGCGCGGGTCAGCGGGTGTCGATGACTGCCATCATCCCGGCGTCTTCGTGGTCGAGGATATGGCAGTGGTAGACGCTGCGCCCTCGGTGGTGGGTGAAGTCCACCAGCGTCCGGACCCGGCCATTGGCGGGAACGTTGATGACGTCGCGCCACGTGGGCTGCGCAACCGGTTGGCCGTTGTCCTCGATGAGCTGCATGGGCCACACGTGCAGGTGGAAGGGGTGATCCATCGGCGTGGGGTTGGTGATGGTCCACTCCTCCACCGACCCGGCGGCGACCTGCTGGTCGACCCGGTCGGCGTCGAAGGGGCGGCCGTCGAAGCCCAGGTCCATCATGGTCCCCGTCCGGCCGGGACCCATCATCGCCCCGCCCATGGTCATGGTGAAGGCGATCTCCCGCCGCTCATTGAGCGGGCGGTCGCGCAGGTCCGGGTCTGCAGGTCGCTCGGGCACCGGTCCGGGGGCGCCACCCTGGTCCCCGGAGACGACCAGGGTGGCCAGGGTGGTGGGCCCGGACAGGTCCTCGCCGCCCATCATCATGCCCATCCCGCCGCGGTCGTACCCGAGTGAGCGCAGCTCGCTGGTACCGGCGCGGGTGGTCACCAGCAGGTCCGCGCGGTTGCCCGGAGCCAGCAGGACCTGCTCGACCTGCCGGGGGGCGGGTTCGTGGCCGCCGTCGATGCCCAGCAGCGCCAGACTCTGCCCGGCCAGGGCGAGGCGCAGGTAGCGGGAGGTACACGCGTTGACCACTCGCCAGCGTTCCCGTTCTCCCGGGCGGGCGGTGAGCTGTGGCCGGAGCTGACCGTTGACCAGGACAAGGTCCCCTTCTCGGCCCATCATCACCTCCGGCGCCGACACCGGGGCGAGCTCGCCGTCGCGATCCAGCGTGATGTCCGAGACGATGAGGACCCGCTCCCGGCCGGCCGGCACCTCATCGCCCTCGACGATCAGGGCGCCGTACAGGCCGCCGAAGATCTGGTCGGCCACCGTGCCGTGGCGGTGAGGGTGGTACCAGAACACCCCGGTCGGGTGATCCTCAGGCAGCTCGAAGCGGTACTCGCAGCTCTGCCCCGGGTCGACGCTGATGAAGGGGTTGTCCCCGTTGTCCCGCGGGGAGACCACGAGGCCGTGGGTGTGCAGGTTGGTCGGCGTATCGAGCTCGTTGCGCAGCAGCACCTCGAGGCGGTCCCCGGCACGCACCCGCCAGGTCTGCCCCGGGACGGTGCCGTTGTAGGCCAGCACCCGGGCGGGGCGCCCGGCAACGGTCGTCTCCCGTGGGGCAGCGACGAGCTCCACGCGCAGGAGCCCGCCCTGGCTCCGCACCACCTCAGGCTCGGTCAACACCACCGGCTCGCCTGCCGGTGCGCGCAGCGTGGCCGGACGGTCGGCCCAGGGAAAGCCAGTGCGGGACAGGCCCACCCCGCCGACGACCACACCCAGCGCCCCGAGCGCCCCGAGCCGGAGTGCCTCGCGGCGGGTGATCGGCTCCACCGCTCAGCCCTCGAGGCCCTCGAGGCGCCGGCGCCGCTCGTCGTACTCCGTGGCGTCGATCTCTCCCCGGGCGTACCGCTCATCGAGGACCTCCAGCGCGCGGCTGCGCCCCCCAGGTCGCCGCGGGGAACGCTGCTCACCGCGCTCACCCCCCGCCAGGAGCCGGATCAGCACCACCACCAGCACGACGACACCGACCAGGAGCAAGACGAAGAACAGCCAGCCCCAGCCCATGCCCCACGAACCCATGTCGTGCCAACCCATGCCATCTCCTCGGGGTCGGTTCCTGGCGCCGGAGGTTCGCGCCTAGCCGGGCTTACACTTCCGGCCCCCTTCTACGCGTCCCTCAGAGCGTCTCCAACAGCTGCTCCATCTCGCTGATCTCGGCCTGCTGGTCATCGATGACCTTCTGCGCCAGCTCCAGCGCCTCGGGGTTCTCCCCGCCATGGCCCACCGGCGGCTGCAGGTTCACGGTGGCGGTGTCATCGACCGGTGGCGCTGCCCGGGACCGTGCACCCGGCGAAGAGCCCGCCCAGCGTCACCGCCGACAGAACTGGTGGGGCCAGGCGTGCGCGCACAGAGGTGTGGTCCTTTCGAGACGCGACATGAGCCGGCGGGCGAGCCTAGGGGGGAGTGTGGGTGGCTCGCCCGCCGGCGATCCATGTCACAGGCCCTGGAGGAGCTCCTCCATCTCGCTGATCTCGGCCTGCTGGTCATCAATGATCTTCTGCGCCAGGTCCAGCGCCTCGGGGTTCTCCCCGCCGTCGAGCTCCTCCTGGGCCATGTCCACCGCGCCACGGTGGTGAGCGATCATCAGCTCCAGGAACCGCTGGTCGAACTCGGCGTCAGACAGGGACTCCAGCTCGGCCATGGCCTCCTCCTGGCTCATGCCCTCCATGTCCATGTCGCCGTGGTCCATGCCCTCCATGCCACCCATCGGGGAGGTCTCCTCCCCCCAGGCCTCGAGCCAGGACGTCATCTTCTCGATCTCCGGGCCCTGCGCGGCAGAGATCCGCTCCGCCAGGGAACGCACCTCCTCGCTGTCCGCCTTCTCCACGGCCAGGTCGGCCATCTCAATGGCGCCCTCGTGGTGGACGATCATCATCTGGGCGAACATCGTGTCCGCGTCGTTGTGCACGTCCTCGGCCTGCGTCTGTGAGCTGTCGGTCGTCTCCTCCGCGGCGGTGCCCGCAGCCGGCTCCTCCGGTGTGGTCTCCTCCCCGTTACCGCACGCGGCAAGGGAGAGGGTCAGCGCGATCCCACCGGCTACGGCCGCGAGTCGGGTCCTGAGTGTCACAGAAGATCTCCATCTGCTGAGTCGGTCGACCGGGAGCCACTGGCCCCAGGTCGGTGTGGCGTGCCCACGGTGTGGGGGCTACGCGAGGCTAACCACGCGTACCCGGCCGGGACCAAGCGCTGGGAGGACCGCACAGCGAATCTTCATCGAGTCTTCACCACGCGCCAAGACGGACCAGCCGCAGCCACGAGCACTGGCCCGCGGGCGGCACGAAGCGGCCCGGTAGGGTCAGCTACGCACCAGCCGGGCGATGGCGTCGGAGGCCTCCTTCAGCTTCGTCGCTTCCTCCTCACCGCCCACCCGGGCGGCCTCCACCAGGCAGTGGGCCATGTGCTCATCGAGCAGCCCCAGCGCGAAGGACTGTAGCGCCCGGGAGGCGGCCGAGACCTGGGTGAGGATGTCGATGCAGTACTTCTCCTCTTCCACCATCTTGGCGATCCCGCGGACCTGCCCCTCGATGCGACGCAACCGCACCAGGTGGTCATCCTTCTGCGAGGTATACCCGTTCACCATCTCCGCCACCACTTCTCAACCTTGGAATGTCCCAACATCCCTATCATACCCCGTAGGGGTATGATAGGTGGGTGGTGCCAGCGGCACGGAAGGGCTCTAGGCCGTGGCAGTGACCGGCTCGTCGGCCGCGGCCTGCACGCCGCGGCCCGCGGGGGTGGCCGGGTCGATGGACACGGCACGGAAGCCGCGCAGCCGCAGACTGTTGGTCACCACGAACACCGAGGAGAACGCCATCGCGGCCCCGGCGATGAGGGGGTTGAGCAGGGCGGCGACCGCCAGCGGGATGGCGGCGACGTTGTAGGCGAAGGCCCAGAAGAGGTTGCCCTTGATGGTCGACAGGGTGCGCCGCGACAGGCGTACCGCGTCCACCGCGGCGCGCAAGTCACCCCGCACCAGGGTCAGGTCCGAGGCCTCGATGGCCACGTCGGTGCCAGTCCCCATGGCGATGCCTAGGTCGGACTGGGCCAGGGCCGCGGCGTCGTTGACGCCGTCCCCGACCATGGCCACCACCCGCCCGGATTCCTGCAGCTCTCGTACGACGCGGACCTTGTCTTCGGGCATGACCTCGGCGATCACCTCCTCGATCCCCACCTCGGCGGCGATCTGGCGGGCCGCGCGGGTGTTGTCCCCGGTGAGCAGGATCGGGCGCAGGCCCAGCCCCTTGAGTTCGGCCACGGCCTGGGCGGAGGTGGGCTTGAGGGTGTCGGCCACGATGAGTATCCCTCCGATGCGCCCGTCCCAGCCCACGGCCACCGCGGTACGCCCGGCGCCCTCGGCCTCCTCCAGGACGGCGGCGAGCTCGGCGGGCAGCGGCTGGGCCGACTGCTCGGTCAGCCACCGAACCCGACCGGCGATGACGGCATGCCCCTCGACGGTCCCGGACACCCCCAGGCCCTGGGTGTTGGCGAAGGACTCCACGACCGGCAGGTCACCGAGCCGCTCCCGCGCCCCGGCGGCGATCGCCGCGGCGATCGGGTGCTCCGAGGCGTCCTCCAGCGCCCCTGCCAGCCGCAGCACCGTGTCCGCGTCGCCGCCGGCGGCCGGGACGACGTCCACCAGGCGCATCTGCCCGGTGGTCACGGTGCCGGTCTTGTCCAGCACGATGGTGTCCACCCGGCGGGTGGACTCCAGGATCTCCGGGCCCTTGATGAGGATGCCGAGCTGGGCGCCGCGGCCGGTGCCAACCATCAGGCCCATCGGGGTGGCCAGCCCCAGCGCGCACGGGCAGGCGATGATGAGCACGGCCACCGCGGCGGTGAACGCCAGCTCGGCGCCCGCCCCGTAGCCCAGCCAGAAGCCCAACGTCGCCACCGCCAGGGTGATGACGATCGGGACGAAGACCGCGGAGATGCGGTCGGCCAGCCGCTGGACCGGGGCCTTGCCGGTCTGCGCCTCCTCCACCAGGCGCGCCATCTGCGCCAGCTGGGTGTCGGCGCCCACCCGGGTGGCGCGCACCCGCAGCCGCCCCCCGGCGTTGACCGTCGCCCCCACCACCCCGTCACCCGGTCCGACCTCGACCGGGACCGGTTCACCGGTGAGCATGGACGCATCGACCGCGGAGGCGCCCTCGACGACGACACCGTCGGTGGCGATCTTCTCCCCCGGCCGCACGATGAACTCCTCGCCCACCGCCAGCTGGTCCACCGCCACCCGCACCTCACGGCCGTCACGGACCACGGCCACGTCCTTGGCGCCCATCTCCAGCAGCGCGCGCAGCGCGGCCCCGGACTGGCGCTTGGCACGGGCCTCGAAGTAGCGGCCCAGCAAGATCGCCGTCGTCACGGCCGCAGCGACCTCGAGGTAGATCTCGCTGGAGCCGCCACCGCGTTCGGGGATGAGGTGGAAGTCCATGCGCATGTCCGGGTGCCCGGCGCCGCCGAGGAACAGGGCGTACAGGGACCAGCCGAAGGCCGCGGTCACCCCGACGCTGATCAGCGTGTCCATCGTCGCGGCGCCGTGCCGAGCGTTGACCCACGCCGCACGGTGGAAGGGCCACGCCCCCCACACCACGACCGGCGCCGCCAGGGTCAAGGAGAGCCACTGCCAGTTGTCGAACTGCAGCGGCCGGAACATGAAGGCCAGCACCGGCAGCGTCAGGACCGCGCAGATGATCACCCGCCGCCGCAGCTCGGCCACGGCGTCCGGCTCGGCGTCCCGGGCACTGTCCTCGGCCGCGGCCGCGCCGGGCTGCTCGCGCAGCCGCGCGGTGTACCCGGTCGCCTCGACCGTGGCCACCGCCTCCTCCAGGGTGGAGCCCGGCGGTAGGACGACCTTGGCCCGCTCAGTCGCGAAGTTCACACTCGCCTCGACCCCGGGCATCCGGTTGAGCTTCTTCTCCACCCGGGCCGCGCACGAGGAGCACGTCATCCCGCCGATCTCCAGCTCGATGACCTGCTGACTCATCGACTCATCTCCATCCCCTTGGGCCGCCGACCTCAGTGGTCGGCGACCTCCTCCAGCTCCACCACACCCGGGCCCGCGGCCCGGTCGGGCTCATCCGGCCCGAGCACCGACCCCAGCCCGTAGCCCGCGCCCAGCGCCAGCGCCAGGACCAGGGCGAACCCGGTCAACCGTGCACTGCTCCTCACGCAGACGTCCCGGTGAGCTCATAGCCGGCCTCGTCCACGGCCGCCCGGACCTCATCCACCGGCACGTCACCCGTGCTGATGACCGTGACCCTCGACTCCCCACCGGCGACCAGGTCGACCTCGACGTTCTGCACGCCGGTGATCTTGCCGACCTCCTCGGCCACGGAGCTGACGCAGTGGCCGCAGGTCATGCCGGTAACGGTAAAGGTGCTGGTAGCCATGATGGCCTCCCTTGGTTGATGGTGCGTGCCACGCCGGCACCGTCCCTTTATACCCCCCAGGGGTAGCATCGACAACCGAGCGGGTTATGGTGCTGACCAAGTGGGAAACACCACGTGACGCGCGGATCCGTGCGGTTTGACGGGCAGCCCGCATCCGTCGGCGGCCGCCGCCGGTGACGGTGAAGATTCGGTTAAGAACTGCCCCGGCCCTCCCGGGGAGGGGGAAGTTGCGGCCAGGGCGGCGACGATGGTCGCCGGACCAGTGCAGCGATCAGTGAGCCCGGGTGGGCTCCGGAGAAGGTGACAAAACGTGAGACCCCCCAGGCGTCGGGCACCCCTCAGGCGCGTGCTCACGGCGGCGGCCCTGGCCACCGTCGTGGCCCTGAGCGGCTGTGCCGCCACCAGCCAGGCCGGCGCGGGACAAGACTCCGGCGCGGGCTACGTCGCCGGGGACGGGTCCCTGGCGACCTGGGAGCCGCAGCAGCGCGACGGCGCCATCGACCTCGTCGGCCAGACCTACGACGGCGAGGAGGTCGACCTGGGCCAGTGGCGCGGGGAGGTCGTGGTGGTCAACTTCTGGTACGCCGCCTGCCCACCCTGCCGCGCCGAAGCAGGGGACCTGCGGGCCATCCACGAGGACTACACACCCCACGGGGTGGAGCTGCTCGGGGTCAACCCACGCGACGACGCCGCCACCGCCCAGGCCTTCGAGCGCACCTTCCAGGTCCCCTACCCCTCCATCCACGACCAGGGAGCCGCGGCCGTCGCCGCCTTCCAAGGACTCGTGCCACTCCAGGCGATGCCCACCACCGTGGTCCTGGACCGCCAGGGACGGGTCGCGGCCCGCATCATGGGCCAGATCGACCCCACCACGCTGCGCGGCCTCATCGACGACACCCTCGCCGAGAAGGCCTGAGCGATGGATCAGCTCGGCTCCTTCTTCGCCAGCACCGTGCTCACCGGCCCCATGCTCGCCGCGCTCCCCGTGGCCGCGATCGCCGGTTTCATCTCCTTCGCCTCCCCGTGCGTACTGCCCCTGCTGCCCGGGTACGTCGGCTACCTCTCCGGCATGGCCGGAGTCACCACCCCCGGCAGCCGCCTGGCCGGCGGGCCCCAGACCAAGGTCCGCGACGGGCGGCTCCTGGCCGGGGTACTGCTGTTCGTTGCCGGCTTCACCGCCGTGTTCGTCCTGCTCGGGGTCATCTTCGCCTGGCTCGGGATCCTGCTCGCCCCCTGGCTCGACCTCACCACCCGCATCCTCGGCGCGCTCGTCGTGCTCATGGGCCTGGCGTTCATGGGCTACGTCCCATTCATGCAACGTGACCGGCGCCTGCACCTGACCCCCCGGCAGGGCCTGTGGGGCGCGCCGCTGCTCGGTGTCGTCTTCGGACTGGGCTGGGCACCCTGCATGGGCCCCACCCTGGCCGCGGTCCTCAGCCTCGCGTTCAGCGAAGCCGACCCCGCCCGCGGCGGGGTCCTCGTGCTCGCCTACAGTCTCGGGCTGGGCATCCCGTTCATCGCCGGAGCGATGCTGCTGTCCCGCTCGACCCGGGCACTGGGCTTCCTGCGCCGCCACCGCCGCGCGTTCCAACGCCTCGGCGGCGGGCTGCTCGTCTTGCTCGGACTGGCGATGGTCACGGGGCTGTGGACCTGGGTGTCGGGCTACCTGCAGGGCCTCGTCGCCAACTTCCAGACCCTCGTCTGACCCCCGGGCGAGCATCAGTAGAGCGATCCCGACCTTAGGCATCAGCCACCAGGACCGGTTCGCGAACGCCAGATCCGTCACCGGCCAGCCACGACGGCCAGCACGAGCGTCGACCAACGGCAGGGTGGGAGCTGGCCGGCCACCATCCCAGAACAGGCGACCACCCGGGGACACGACCGTGCCTGCCCCCTGCCCCACCCGCTGCAACCGCAGAACGAGTCGCGAGGCCCCCTGACTGGGCGCCGGTTCATCGCGTGGACGTCAATCCCATGCCGACGTGGGGCAGCCGCCCCCCCGCGCCACGCTCAGGTGACGGGTGTCCCGATGCCACCGACGCATGGTGCACCAGGCTCTGGCGTCTGCGGTCCCTGAATGTACTCGCGCATGAACGCCTCCACCCGGGGATCCTCGACGTCGCTCACGGCGAGCTGTACACCCCACGCGTTCAACAGCACCGGCGACTCCAGGCCCTCGTACGGGCTGAGCAGGGCGTACTCCTCTTCCCGGACCATGTCCGCCAGGGCAGCGACCTGCTCGCCCGCGAGGTCCGGAGAGTAGGTGATCCATACCGCGCCGTGCTCGAGGGAATGCACCGCGTTCTCGTTCCTCACGGGTTGGTCGTACACGCCGCAGTTCTGCAAGACACCGTCATGGTCGCCACCCGCCGGCGGTGACATCGCGTACTCCACCGCGCCAGTCACGTGACCGGCGGAAAGGTCCTCGAACTCCTCCACGCCCTGGATCGCAGCCTCCGCCGGCCGCCGTGCCTCCCGCACCAGCGGAATCGCTACCGCGGCGACGAGCCCGAGACAGATCACCGCGGTCACGCCGCCGATGAGGTACTTCCGCCGCCGGTCCTTGCGCTTCTGCTCCGCGCGCATGGCAGCGACCCGGGCCGCTCGTTCCCGCGCCCGCTCCTTGTTACTCACGTCCGTGTCCCCTCTCCGAGGTGCTGGTTGCTGGTGGAATGCCCGTGCCGCCAGTCTGACGACCGGGACGTCTGGATCTCTGAGTCCCCGCTCGAGCGCAGACCCGAGAGCGTCCGCGAGGTGTCCTCGCGACTCCCCAGTACGAGGAGGGCGAGCAGGACGCCGTAGACCGGGAGGTGGCCGAGAAGCTCGGTCGCTCCGAACAGGGCCAGGGTCGCCGTGAACGGGATGGCGGCCACGACGGCGACGACCTGCGGCAAGGCAGCCGAGATGACGAGGAGTCCGAACAGCAGCTCCACCGTTCCGGCGATCAACGCGAACAGGTCCGGGCTTACACCGAACGGACCGAGGAGGTTGAGAACCGGTACCTGGTCGAGCATCGTTCTCGCCATCTCCGGGTTGGCCAGCTTCTCCACGACTGCCAGGGAGATCAGCGTCGCTCCAGCGCCGAGCTTGAGTGCCAGGGTCGCTCGGCGCAGCGCGGCAGCGTCCATGTCCCTCCGACCGCCATCCCTCAGACGCGGCGGAATGATGAACAGGAACACCGCGATGCCGACCAATACGGCCAGCGTTGCCAAGACCTCCGGGCCGTTGAGCACGGCCACAAGTGGCCCGGCCAGCACGATCGCGACGGCCGCCGGACGGACGAGCACGCCGGCCACGAGGAGGACACCCACGACCGCTTGCGGCACGAGCAGCAGAGTGCCTCCAACACCATCCGGCACGTGAATGCCGGGGTCGAGGATCGCGCGGTCAAAGGCAAGCACGAGGAGGCTGACGCCCAGGTGCGCGGCCAAGAGACGCGGCACCCACGGGACCAGCCGTGCGAGGTGGCGCGTCGGCGACAGAGCGCGCAGCTCGGGAACCGGCAACCGGGCGGCGAGCACGCGCCAGACGACCGCCACGAGCACGGCGACCGTCACGCCGACCAGGACTCCCGGTCGCAAGAGCGCCGAGAGGTCGACCGGGTACGCGCCCGGATCGCTCACGAACCACTCCTGGTGGGCGGCCGCGGGGCTCGGCAGCCCAACGATCACGGCCGTGGCGGCGAGCACGGGAGCACCGCGGGGGACAAGGCGGGATGGGGTCACGTCGCTCCTGTGAGAGTGGTCGGCGATCACGACTGCAAGACCGCTAAGTGGTTCGCTGTCGACGCGTCCTGCGGCACGGGCACCGGTGCGGTCACCCGACCGTGTTGGTGAAGAGCCCGATGTCGTCCACGATGGAAGGGAAGATCCAGGTGAAGAGCGCCGCCACCGCAACCACGGCGAGAAGCACCGCCTCGATCGCCTTGAGCCAGTGTGGCCCGGGCAGCGTCCTCCAGATCGCGGGGTACATCAGGGTGCCTCCATGAGTCGTGTGGGTGCCCCGCCCGCGCGGGGGTACCACTCGGTGAGCTCTCCGTGGGTGATCCAGCGCTGCGCGGCGGAGTAGAGCGGGTGGCACGTCGTCAACGTGATGAGACGTCTGGTCGGTTCCACCCCGGGCTGCCCCGGCACGGGGGCGAGGACATCGACACGGTCCGGGGTCACGATGTAGTCCTCGGTGACGCGGTAGACGAACCAACCCTCTGCGGTCTCCACGACGATGGTGTCCCCGGGTCGGAGCTCCTCGACGTGGCGGTAGGGAGCGCCGAAGCTCTGCCGGTGTGCAGCGGTGGCGAAGTTGCCGACCCCGCCGGGCATCGCGGTCTGTGGGTAGTGCCCGATGTTGCCGTCGTTCAAGACGGTGGTCACGTCGACCCCTTCGGCGAGGGGAACCGCGTAGTCCTGGCCCCACCTCGGCACGTAGACGATGCCGAAGACGTCCGTCGGACCGGGTGGCGTCACGGCCGGTGGAGGCTGATCGCTCAGCGTCGGGTTCTCCGGCGCGACGGAAAGGTCGGATTGTGTCTCACGCCCTGGTGCGCCGCCGATGCTGGTCCGAAACTGCTCGACCGTCGCCTCCTGCTGCCGCCCGGCGACGACGTCTGTCCACCACAGCTGCCACACGACGAACAGGGCGGCCAGGACCCCGAGCGTCAGCATCACCTCTCCGGCGACACCGATGGCGCGCATGCCGATGGACGGCCTCCGCCCCGGGCCCGATCCGGTCGGCGCTGAGGCAGAGGGGCCACCTGGTGCGGCGTCGTCGGACAGCTCACGAGCCGGAGCGACGGCAGGCTCCGGGCTGCCCGTCCTCACGGTTCGTGGTGAACGTCGTGATCAACGGAGTCGGTGACCTCGGGCGTCGCCGACTCGAACGACGCACTGATCTGGGGGCCGATGACGAACGAGGACAGTGCGAACATGCCCCCGAACACCGCCAGCGCGATCGCAGGCGCCCACCAGCTGGCGAAGCGACGCTTGAGCTTGACGAGCATCGGCACCGACGCGACCAGCCCGAGGACCCCGAAGAGGGCCGTACCGCCCGCACCGGCCACTAGGGCGGTGCCCACGAGAGGACCCGCGTGGTGCAGGAGGTGGGGTGCCAGCCCGACCACGCCACCGACCGTCCCGGTGATGACCGTCCATACCGTCCTGCGGGGCTTCCCACCTGCCACGTCAAGTTGTGGCGCCGACGTGGCGTCGATTGCTGTCGAGTGTGGGACGGCCGTCATGGCCCAAAGCGTCCTCCACCTGGTGGAGGGTTTCGGTAGAGAGACGATTAAGGATCGATGTAGTGCGCAGGCGCTGGTGCTCCCGATGGAGGTCAGCGTCCTCTCCCGCTTCCGCGCCGAGAGCCGTCAGCCAGACGATGCCTTCGGGGCGGGGAACTGTCGGCACGGTGAATGTGTCGGGCCCGGTGCGGAGAAACGAGTGGTGGTCCGCAGCCAGTGCCGGCTGCGGACCACCACTCGTGGCGCCGTGCTCAGCCCACGCGGATGAACGTGGGGTTGGGCTTGTAGATGTCGCGTACCGACAGCGGGTTACCCGGGCTGAAGGCCGCGATGTACTGTCCATCGCCCACGTAGATCCCCACGTGCCCGGGCCACCACACCAGGTCACCGGGCTGGGCCTGCGAGGCGGAGACCTGCGTGCCCGCGTTGCGCTGCGCCGCGGAGGACCGCGGGATGGAGATGCCTGCCTGGGCGTAGACGTACTGGGTGAAGCCCGAGCAGTCGAAGCCCGCCGGGGTCGCACCGCCCCACACGTAGGGGGTGCCGATGTACCGGTAGGCGATGTCCAGCACCGCGTTGCCCGACGTGTTGGCCGGCGGGGCCTCACTGCGGGTCGCCGAGCGTGACGCCGAGGTGGTCTCCCGCTCGATGCCGGTCGCCGCCGCCGCCGTGGTCGTCGTCGTGGTCGATGCGGCCGCCTGCCCCTGCGGGATCGTCAGCACCTCACCGACCCGGATCAGCGCCTGCGCGTTCAGGCCGTTGGCCGCGATGATCGCCGAGATGGTGCTGTCGTAGCGCTGCGCCAGCTTCCACACGGTGTCCCCGGCGGCGACGGTGTGGGTGACCTCCGCCGCCTCGGTGCCGCTGGCCTGGGTGGTCGCCGCTGCCTGGGTGTCGACCACTGGGGGGTCGGGGTGGACCGGCTCCATCGCGGAGGCGGTGGTGGTGGCCATGGTCAGCACCAGGCCGGAGGAGGCCGCGGCGAGCGCGGCGCGGCGCGCGGCCGGGCCCGTCAGGCACGGACCCAGCGATGAGAAAACGGTGACGGGACGGCCCTCGGCGCGGTGCCGTCCACGGGTGGGGCTAGATGTCACGGGTAAACCTCTCCAAAGCGCCTACGAGGTCAGCTGTCGGGTTCGGGTAGGAGCACACCCGGCTCAGGCATCGAGCTTCACCCCAAGGACCTGCACGCAGGCCCACATCGGGTTCCCCGTCCCTGCCACGGACGATCGAGGACCACGGTGCGGTGGCAGGGCTCGGCGTCCGCACGCGGGCTTCCCGTGAAGGGGGACGAGAAGCAAGAGCGACGCTACACACGCCCAGGCCCAGAATCACGATTCGATAACGGCTCGACGGGAAGACTTCATCAAACCTTCATCGTCATCACCCGTTCCTGCGGCTGCAGGCCCACGGCGACCCCCCTAGCGTCGTAAGCCCGCACCCGTCATGACTGTCCGCGGGGATAGCGACTGACGAAGGAGCACGACAATGAGAACCGCCGAGATGATGAACACCTACCCGGCCGAGATCAACCTCGACCGGGACCTGCTCGCCAGGGTGGTGGACACCGTGGTGGCCTGCTCTCAGGCCTGTACCGCCTGCGCCGATGCCTGTCTGAGCGAGGACATGGTCGACGAGCTGCGCAAGTGCATCCGCACCAACCTGGACTGCGCCGACATCTGCGACACCACCGCACGCGTGCTGTCCCGGCACACCGGCTACGACGCCAACCTCACCCGCGCCATGCTCCAGGCCTGCATCCAGGCCTGCCGCTCCTGCGGGGATGAGTGCGCGGCCCATGCCGGCCACCACGAGCACTGCCGGATCTGCGCCGAGGCCTGCCGGGCCTGCGAGCAGGCCTGCAACGAGCTCCTCGCCGCCATCGGCTGAGGACCCGCCCCGCGGCCAGCCGGCGCGCATCGCCACGCAGCAACCGGCGCGTCTTAACCGAACCTTAACCGGCATTCCCGGCCTTTCCGGGCTGTGGGTTAGCGTCCCTGGGTGTGCGCATGTCCCCAGTCAATGGTCCCGTGAGGGCGGTGTGATGGTCTGCCGTCCCGCCGGTCTGCGGACCATGGACGAGGCACAGGGCACGGCGCCCCAGCCACCGGCCCCCGCCGGGATCGGTGTGCGCGGCTGGCTGCGCTGGGCGTGGCGCCAGCTCACCTCGATGCGGGTGGCGCTGCTGCTGCTCATGCTGCTCGCGCTGGCCGCCCTGCCCGGCGCGTTCATCCCGCAGATCCCCCAGGACCCCGCCGGCGTGGCCACCCTGCGCGCCGACCGGCCCGAGCTGGCCACCTGGCTCGAGCGCGCGGGCCTGCTCGACATTTACGCCGCACCGTGGTTCGCCGCGATCTACCTGCTGCTGTTCATCTCCCTCATCGGCTGCATCCTGCCGCGCACCAAGGCACACCTCACCGCGCTGCGCGCGGCACCCTCCCGTGTCCCGCGCCGCCTGACCCGCTTCCCCGTGCGCGACAGCCACACCACCACCGCCACCCCCGAGGACGTCACCCGCGCGGTGCGCCGTGCCCTGGGTCGCCGCTTCCGGGTCGCCGTCACCCCCGAGGGCATCAGCGCCGAACGCGGCTACCTGCGCGAGAGCGGCAACATCGTCTTCCACCTGTCCCTCGTCGGGGTGCTCGTCGCGCTCGGCGCCGCGCAGATGATCGCCTACCGCGGACAGGCCGTCGTCGTCGAAGGGCGCACCTTCGCCAACTCCCTCGTCGACTACGACACCTTCACCCCCGGGACGCTGGTCACGGGCGACGACCTCGCCCCCTTCACCTTCGGCCTGATCGAGCTGACCTCCCGGTTCACCGTCGACGCGCAGGCCCGTGACTTCGCCGCCCGGGTCGTGGTCACCGAACCGGACGGGCGGCGCTATGAGGACACCATCCGGGTGAACTACCCGATCACCGCGGCCGGTGCGAACATCTACCTCGCCGGCAACGGCTTCGCCCCCCACCTCACCGTCCGCGACGCCCGGGGTCAGGTCGCCTTCTCCCAACCCGTGCCCTTCCTGCCCGAGGACGACTTCTACACCTCCCGCGGTGTGGTCAAGGTCCCCGACGTCTCCCCCGGCCTGGACCAGCTCGGCTTCACCGGCTACCTGCTGCCCACCGCCATCGCCGAAGAGGACGGGCTGCGCTCGGTGCACCCCCAACCCAACGCACCGCTCATCGTCCTGGAGGTCTACACCGGTGACCTCGGCCTGGACCAGGGCATCCCGCAGAACGTCTACCAGCTCGACACCGACAACATGACCCAGGTGATGGACGGCGCCGAAGAGGTCAAGATCCTCATCGCACCCGGTGAGGAGGTCGAGCTCCCCGACGGGCTGGGCACCATCTCCTTCGAGTCCCTGCCCCGCTTCGCGGCCATCGACCTGCGTTACGACCCCACCCTCCCCCTCCTGCTGGTCTCCGCCCTGGCGGCCATGGCCGGCCTGTCCGCCTCACTGTTCGCCCCCCGCCGCCGGCTGTGGGTCAAGACCACCCAGGACGAGGACGGCCACACCCTCGTCGAGGCCGCCGCCCTGGCCCGCGGCGACGACCCGGGCCTTCCGCGCGAGCTCGAGCGCGTCATGACCGCGGTTCGGGCCACCACCCCCACCCAACAGGAGGACACGTGAACGACCTGGGCCAGCTCAGTCTGCTGGTGATCTACGGCGCGATGGCCGCCTATGCCCTCGCGATGATCGCCTTCGGCATCGACCTGTCCGCGCTGCGCGACCGCGGCCCCGCCGGCCGACCCCGCCGCGCCGCCCGCATCGCGATGACCACGACAACCGCCGGCCTGGCCCTGCACGCCCTCGGCGTCGTCACCCGCGGCATCGCCGCCGGCCGGGTGCCCTGGGCGAACATGTACGAGTTCACCCTCGTGTTCACCCTCGTCGCCGTCACCACCTTCCTGGCCATCCAGCGTTGGCGCGACCTGCGCTACCTCGGTGCCCTGGTCATCACCCCGACCCTCCTCGCCCTCGGGCTGGCGGTGACGGTGTTCTACATGGAGGCCGACGGTGTGCGCCCCGCGCTGGACCACTACTGGCTCGTCATCCACGTCTCGGTGGCCACCATGGCGATCGGCGTCTTCGCCGTGGCCGCCGCCCTGTCACTCGTCCAGCTCGTCAAGGACCGCGGAGAGCGCACCGCCCCGACGACCCACAAGCAACCCGCCGCCGCCCTCACCGGGGCGCCCGCCGGGACAAGCGGGCCCACACCCCCCGGTGGTGACCCTGACCCCGAGCCAGTGGACCGCGGGTTCTGGGGCCGGCTGGCTGACGTGCTCCCGGGCTCCGGTGAGCTCGAGCGCTACGCCTACCGGCTCAACGCCGTCGGCTTCCTGCTGTGGACCTTCACCCTCATCGCCGGCGCGATCTGGGCCGAACAAACCTGGGGCCGCCCCTGGGACTGGGACCCCAAGGAGGTCGGCACCTTCGTCGTGTGGGTCGTGTACGCCGCCTACCTCCACGCCCGCGCCACCCGCGGCTGGGACGGACGCAAGGCCGCCTACCTCGGCCTGTCCGGCTTCGTGCTCGTACTCATCAACTACTTCGTGGTCAACCTCTTCACCGAAACCGTCCACGGCTACGCCTTCTAACCCAGCCAGCCGCCCCACCGCGACCGCCCAGCCCCCGCCTCATCCCGTCCCGATGCCCCGCGCGGGCATCGGGCAACCACAGGAGCAGAACGTGAAACGACTCGCCGGACTCATCGGGACCCTCACCCTCGTCCTTGCTGGATGCTCCTCCGCGGACACCGACCCCCCCACGGAAACCGCACCCGCAGCCACCGGCGCCCAGGCGGAGTTCCTCGACGCCCACGGCCTGGCGGGGATGGAGGTCACCGAGATCATCGACCACCTCGACCGGCTCGGCGGTGCCGACCGGCCCACCGACCTCATGGCCTCCATCCGCCCCGACGAGCTCGTCGTCTCCGACGGGCAGCAGGAGCTGGCCCTGGCCATGCCGCAGGACCGCTTCTACCTGTCCGTGGCCCCCTACGTCGACCAGACGCACGAGTGCTTCTACCACAGCCTCACCACCTGCCAGGGCGAGCTCACCGACCAGGACCTCGACGTGCGCATCACCACCGACGACGGTGAGGTTCTCCTCGAGGAGGAGATGACCACCTTCGACAACGGCTTCGTCGGCCTCTGGCTGCCCCGCGACGTCCACGGCACCATCGAGGTCAGCCACGACGGACGGAGCGGTGCCACCGACTTCACCACCACCGACGACGGCGCCACCTGCCTCACAACCCTCCAGCTCACCTAACCCGGGACTGCTGCACGGAAGGTGACAGGTTGGGTCACGCTGCCTGAGGGGCTGGCGTGGTCATGATGGTCTCGTACTCGATGGGGGTTAACCGCCCGAGAGCGGCCTGCCGTCTGCGGTGGTGGTAGGTGCGCTCGGTCCAGGTCACGATCGCGATCCGGAGTTCTTCGCGGGTGGTGTTTCACGCGATGCGTTCCACTGGCACGAAGGTGCCCGGTGTGGTGCGGCCGCTAGGTCTCATAGTGCAGCGTTGGCTGTACCGTACCTTCTTGCCCGGGCACCACGGCCACCGCGTTACGCGGCGTGGTGAGGCGCGGGCCGCCGGTCTGGGGTGTCGTCATCGGTGCTGCCCCACCCATAAAGGGTCACCAGCTCTCAGGCGATCGGGGTCATTCGTCGGCTTGGGAGGGATGCGGGGCGAGGGTGCCGAGACCGGGCAGGAACCGGCCGACCCGCTGGGCGTAGCGGGCGTAGGCGGGGCCGTGGGTGCGCAGCAGGTAAGGCTCTTCGACGAGGCGGACCTGAATCTCCACGGCGAGGAGCAGGCAGACCAGCGCCGCGACGGTCACCGCCGTGGTGACCAGGAGGGCCAGTCCGAGCAGGGCGGTGAGCATCGCGGTGAAGATGGGGTTGCGCACCACGGCGAACATGCCGGAGGTCACCAGGCCGGTGCGCTCGGTGGTGTCCACACCGATGCGCCACGAGGCGCCCATGCCCGCCTGGGCGGCCAGCACGCCGACGAAGCCGGCGATCGCCACGGCCAGGCCCGCCCACTGAACGCCGGCGGGCAGGGTGATGGGGGCAGTGGCGCCGGTAAGGGCCAGGGCGGGGCCCGCGGCGCCGAGCACGAGGGCTGCGGCGAAGAAAATCCCGCCCCACCACTCGGCCGATCCGGGGGCGCCGCTGAGGCCGCGGAAGCCGGTGGAGCCGGTCCGGCGCCGGTGGATCCAGGAGCGCGCACCGAACGCCGCCACCAGGCCGGCCAGGAACAGGGTCAGTGCCGCAGCGGCGGCGGTCTCAGCGGTCATGGGTTTCCTCGGCTCGAGTCACAGTTCTGCGGCCGTCGGGTTCTCGGTCCTGTCACCGCTCGTGAGGGCTGCCACCATCAGGGTTATGGCCCCACCAGTGATGTAGACGTCAGCGAGGTTGAAGGTGGGGAACCAGCCGGTGTGGAGGTAGTCGGTCACGACGCCGTCGGAGGCACGGTCGATCAGGTTTGCCACCGCCCCTGCCAGGATGACGGCCAGTGGGAGCCACGTTGAGCGTGTCGCGGTGCGGGTGGCACGCCAGGCGAAAACGGCCACCGCGGTGATTGTGAGCCCAGTGGTGGCGAGCACGACACCGGCTGGCAGACGAGCGCCGAGACTGAAGGCCATTCCGGCGTTGAAACCGAGCCGAAGCTCGATGGGCCCCAGGTTCACCGAGTGACCGTCGGCCAGTGCCCCACCTGCCCACGCCTTCACCGCCAGGTCTACCGCCGCCAGCAGCACGAGGGTGAGGAGGAGGGTGCCCCGAGCGCGGGTTCCACTCCTCGCTGAGGCGAGGTTCCGTGTGGTCATGGGGACGCCGTTCCTGTGTGGGTCGCGTCGGCTACTACTCCCTGCACGTGAGGGCTCACGGTCACTCCTTCAAACGATCCGTCGAGCGTCAGCGCTCTCATAGGCCGAAGGCACCGCCCTCGAGGAGGATGACGACACCGAGGCCGATGAGGACGAGCGGGAAGAGGATGTGCTCCCAGCGTTCGAGCACCTCGGCGATGGGCCGGCGGGTGGCGACGTACCGTGCGGTGAGCACGAGGAGGCCCACCAGGGCGAGGAAGACGGCGCAGTAGGCGATGACCGCGGTGGTGGAGGCGGTGGCGAAGACGGGGACGTAGACCCCGATGTTGTCCCCGCCGTTGGCGAAGGTCACGGCCGCGACGGTCAGGGTGCCGACCTGGCGGTCACCGACCTTGGCCTCGTCGTCGTCATCGTCCTCATCGCGGTTGCGCCACACCTGCCACGCCGCGTACAGGCCCAGGGCCAGGGGGATGAGCCCGAAGTAGGGCAGGGCGTCCTCGGGCAGGAAGGTGCGGGCTCCCAGGGAGACGAGCACGGCGGCGAGCAGGATGCCGCCGAAGCCGAGGTACTGGCCGGTGAGGATCTTGCGGGTGGTGCCCCGCTGGCCGGCGCCGCGGGCGTAGAAGAGGGACAGGACGATGATGTCGTCGATGTTCGTGGCCACGAACAGGCCGATCGCCTGCAGGATCGGGGTGAGCAGTTCCATCGGTGCCTTTCAGGGCGCGGCCGACCGCCGCCGATGCCGAGTGAGCGGTTTGCCGGCGGTTTGGGGGGATCAGTGTCCGGGGGCGGTGGTGCGGTGGGTGCGTGCCGCGCGCAGGCCGTTGAGGATGACCAGCACCTCGGCGACCTCGTGGATGAGGACGACGGCGGCCAGGCCCAGGACGCCGGTGATGGCCAGGGGTGGCAGGGCGGCGATGATGAGCAGCGACAGGACGATGTTCTGGTTGACGATGCGCCCCCCGCGTCGAGCGTGGGCGATGGCCTGGGGCAGCAGGCGCAGGTCCTTGCCGGTGTGGGCAATGTCGGCGGACTCGATCGCGGCGTCGGAGCCGGTGGCTCCCATGGCGATCCCGACGTCGGCTGCGGCCAGGGCGGGGGCGTCGTTGATGCCGTCGCCGATCATCGCGGTGGGCCGGTGGGCGCTGAGCTCGTCCACGACGGCGGACTTGCCTTCGGGGCGCAGCTGGGCGCGCACGTCGCGGATGCCCGCCTGCACCGCCAGCGCCTGCGCGGTGCGCTCATTGTCCCCGGTGAGCATCGTGACGCCGATGCCCTGGCCCGCCAGGGTCGCGATGACCTGGGGGACCTCGGGACGCAGCTCGTCACGCACTCCGATCGCCCCGGCGACCGCGCCGTCGCGGTGTACGACGACGACGGTCATCCCTTGGGCCTCCAGGTGACGGACCCGGTCGGCGAGGTCGCCCGGGTCGACCCAGCGGGGGCTGCCGACGCTGATCACGACGCCGTCGACGGTGCCGTGAATGCCGTGACCGGCTTCCTCGGTGATGCCCCGGGCCACGGAGGTTGTGGGGGCGGCTTGGGTGATGGCGGCGGCGAGGGGGTGGGTGCTGTGCTGCTCGAGCGCGGCGGCCCACGCGAGGACCTGTTCCTCGGTGAGGCCCGTGGTGGGGATGACGGCGGTGACGGTGGGCTGGTTGAGGGTCAGGGTCCCGGTCTTGTCGAAGGCGACGTGCCCGATGTCGCCGAAGCGTTCGAAGATGGCCCCGCTCTTGATGATGACGCCGAACTTGCTCGCCGAGCCGACCGCGGAGACCACGGTGATGGGCACCGCGATGGCCAGCGCACACGGGGAGGCGGCCACGAGCACGACCAGGGCGCGGGAGATCCAGGTCTGCGGGTCACCGGCGAGGGAGCCGATGACGGCGACCAGCACGGCCAGGATCAGGACGCCGGGCACCAGTGGGCGGGCGATGCGGTCGGCGAGCCGGGCGCGTTGCCCCTTTTCGGCCTGGGCCTGCTCGACCAGGCTCACGATCGTGGTCAGGGAGTTGTCGGTGCCGGGCGCGGTCGCCTCGACCTGCAGGACCCCGGTGGTGTTGATCGCCCCGGCGGGCACCTCGTCACCGGGGCCGGCCGCGACGGGGATGGACTCACCGGTGATGGCCGAGGTGTCCAGGCTGCTGTGTCCGGTTCGGATGATGCCGTCGGTGGCGATGCGCTCACCGGGCCGGATGACCATGACCTGCCCGGAGGTCAGGTCGCGTACCGGGACGGTGCGGGTCTTGCCGTCGGTGAGGACGGTGGCGTTCTGGGGCACGAGCTTGAGCAGTGCGCGCAGGCCGGCGCGTGCGCGGTCCATGGCCCGGTCTTCGAGGGCCTCGGCGATGGAGTAGAGGAAGGCCAGGGCCGCGGCCTCCTCCACGTGGCCCAGGATGACGGCGCCGGTGGCGCTCATCGTCATCAGCAGCGCGATGCCGAGCTTGCCGGTGGCGAGCTTGCGCAGCGCACCGGGGACGAAGGTGGAGGCCCCGAGCAGCAGGCCGACCCAGAACAGGACCAGTGCTGCGGTCGGGGCGCCGGACCACTCACAGGCGAGCCCGGCGACGAACGCTGCGCCCGAGGCGGCGGGGATCATGACGGCGCGGTCAGCCCACCACGGGGCCTCGTGCTCCTCGTCACTCTCGAGCTCTTCGACGGGTGCGTGGGTGGTGGCGCTCATGCCCCGGTCCCGCTGGGGCAGCAGCCGGGCACCGTGCAGTCGGCGTCCACGCACGGGGCGTTCTCGTCGACGGCCAGGGTGACCTCGACCAGCGCGGTCATCGCCGCCGCCAGATGGGGGTCGGCGATCTCATACCGCGTCTGACGGCCTTCGGGCTTGGCCACGACGATGCCGCAGTCCCGCAGGCAGGTCAGGTGGTTCGAGACGTTCGACCGGGTCAGGTCCAGGTCGCGGGCGAGCACCGCGGGGTAGCTCGGGCCCTCGAGGAGCGTCATGAGGATCCGGGAGCGGGTCGGGTCGGCCATCGCCCGGCCCAACCGGTTCATCACGTCCAACCGCGTAGCAAGAGTCAGCATGCGCTGACCATACAGCACTCAATGACCTATGGCGTTCGTACTCAGGGCCTCCGCCCGATCGGTGGCACTCCATGCAGGGCCGAGGCGGCGCCGCAAGGCCGTCATCGCGTCATCCAGTGCGGTCCTGGTCGGGTCGAGCACGCAAAGGTGGCCGTCGACCCGGTGGAAGCCGAGCGACTCCCACACGGGCCCGAGCGCCTGCGCGCCTAGTCGAGGTCCACGAGCTGGATCATGGCGAAGATGCCGTTGGTGCCGTGCCGGGTTGGTTCATGCTGCACAGCAGGAGAGCTTGGTGATGTCGGTGGTGAAGGCTTGGGCGGTGAGCTTGAGGCCTTCGGCCATGGTCAGGTAGGGGCTCCAGAGGTTGGCGACCTGGCCGATGGTCATGCCGGCCTCCAGGATGTAGACGCCGGCTGCGGCGAGGTCGCCGGCGTCCTGGGCCAGGGCGGTGATGCCGATGATGCGGCCGGTGTGGGCGTCGGCGACGATCTTGATGAGTCCGCGGGTGTCGCGGTTGACGATCGCGCGTGGGACGTGCGCGAGGGACTGCACGCGACTGTCGCAGCGGATCCCGGCGGCGTTAGCCTGCCGGTCGGTCATCCCGACGGCGGCCAGGGCGGGGCTGGTGAACACGACCCGGGGCAGGTGGCGGTAGTCGACCTCCCGGCCGGCGCCGGTCAGGGCGTTGTCGGTGGCGAGGGTGCCGTGGGCAGCGGCGACGTACACGAACTGGGGGTGGGCGGTGACGTCTCCGGCGGCCCAGATGCGCGGGTTTGTAGTGCGCAGGTGGTTGTCGACGATGACGTCGCCGTGCTTGCCGGTGCGCACGTCGACGGTGTCCAGGCCGAGGGTGACGGTGACCGGGCGGCGCCCGGTGGCGACCAGCAGCTGGGCCGCCCGCAGCTCCTGTGAGCCGGCGGCGGTGGTCGCGGTGACGACGACCTCGCCCGTTCTCTGGTCGCGGCGGGCGACGGTGGGCACGGCACCGCGGACCACCTCGATGCCCTCCTCGGTGAAGATCTCCTCCAGGGCGGTGGCGGCCTCGGGTTCCTCGTGGGACGCCAGGCGTGAGCGGACGAGCATGGTGACCCGGGCGCCGAGCCGGGCGAAGAGCTGGGCCTGCTCCATGGCGACGTACCCGCCCCCGATGACCAGCAGCGAGTCCGGGACGTGGTCCAGCTCCATCGCGGTGGTCGAGGTCAGGTAACCCACCTCGTGGAGGCCGGGGACCGGCGGTGCCCAGGGGGTGGATCCGGTGGCGATGAGGTAGTGCGCGGCGCGGACGGCCTCCACTGTGCCGTCATGGCCGGCGACGTGGAGTGCCGGATCGGTCGGTGTGCCGGCGAACGTGGCGTCCCCGGGCAGGAGATCCCAACCGTACGCGGCGGCCAGGTCCAGGTACTTCTCGCCGCGCAGCGATCCGACGAGCTGATCCTTACCTGCGACCAGGGCCGGCATGTCCACCGGCCGGGCGTCGGGGGCCGTCAGGCCGGGGAACCGGGCGGCGTCGAGCGTGACGTGGCGGGCCTCGGCGGCCGCGAGTAGCGCCTTGGAGGGCACGCACCCGGTGTTGACGCAGGTACCGCCGATGGTGCCGCGCTCGATCATCACCACCCGTCTGCCCAGGGTGGTGGCGCGGATCGCGGCCGCGAACGCCGCCCCTCCGGACCCGATCACTGCCAGGTCATACGGCCTGCGCTTAGCTGTTGCCGTCATGAGCTCCTCCTTCATCGCCCTCAGGATCGACCTTCCAGTGCACTGGAAGGTCAAGGCAGGATGAGTGCATGCGGATCGGTGAGGTGGCTCAGGCGTCGGGCACGTCGACCAAGACCCTGCGGTACTACGAGGAGTTCGGGCTCTTGCCCGACCCGGAGCGGACCCCGGCGGGGTACCGGGACTACGGCCCCGAGGTGCTCGGCCGGCTGGATTTCATCAGCCGGGGGCGAGCCGCCGGGCTGACCCTGGCCCAGATCGGCCAGGTGCTGGCCATCCGCGATGGGGGGCAGGCCCCCTGCCGGCACGTCACCGATCTACTCGACACGCGGCTTGAGGTGATCGACCGGCAGCTGGCCGAGCTGGAGCAGCTCCGCATCACGATCACCGCGCTGCACGCGGACGCCGCCGGCGGCGATCCGGCGACGTGCTCCGCCGAGGACGTCTGCCGCTACCTGTGAAGAGCACGCGGCCCGTGGGACCATCGCGACATGGCCGATGACACCCTGCAGCGGTGCTCGTGCTGCGGCCGACTGCGGCCACGCAAGGCGCTCCACGCACTCGGCAGCGAGCCGGCCTACATCTGCCGCAGGTGCGGGCTCTGGGTCGCTCTTCGCTTCTCTCGCCACTGAGCGACCCACCCCGCAAGGAGGGGCGCCGGCGACCGCTCACTGCGGGGTTGGGTGGGGGTCAGTAGCGCGGGTCTGTGTCCGGTGGTGGTGGTTCATGCCCATTCGACGGTGCCTGCTCCGCCGTCGACGGTGACGAGTTGGCCGTCGTGCAGCCGGGCGGTGGCGTCGCCGGTGCCGACGACGGCGGGGATGCCGTACTCGCGGGCGACGAGCGAGGCGTGAGCGGCGAGGGTGCCGCCGTCGGTGACCACTGCGGCGGCTCTGGCGAACAGTGGTGTCCAGGCCGGTGCGGTGCTCCGGGCGACGAGGACGTCCCCGGTGGTGAAGTGGGCGAGGTCCTCTGGACCGGTGATGATGCGGACCGGGCCGGTCGCTCGTCCTGCGCTGGCGGGTTGCCCGATGATGGCTGCCTCCGGGGGCGTGTGGGTGCGGGCTGCGTTGACTGCGCGGGCGATCGGGTCGCCGATGAACCGGGGCGGCTGGCCCAGGGTGAGTGGAGCGACCAAGCGGCGCTGCTTCTCCCACGCGGCTCGGCGACTGTCCGCTGCTTCCGCGCGTGGCGTGGGGTCGCCATCAAGTGCGGAGGTTAGTTCCTCGAGGGTGAGGAAGAACAGCTGGGTGCGCTGGTCGATGACGCCGCGGGTGGTGAGGTGGTCGCCAAGGCGGTGAGCGCAGCGGCGAAGGAGGGGCCAGCCGAGGGTGAGGTCCCGGGCTTGTTCCTCCCTGACAGTGGTGTAGCGCTGCACGGTCCGCAGCAGCCGGCCGAATGTGACCCGTTGTCGGGGCATGTCGCGGAGCGAGGTGGAGATGGCCTGCTCGGCTGCGACTCGGGTGGCGGCGCGGGTGAGGTTGGCGTCATAGCTGGTGTGGCTGTGGGAGGTGCCGAGCTCGCCGGCGGTGGAGTGGTACCAGTCCAGGGATTGCACCGCGTGAGCGGGGACCGTGGCTTGCGTCCCGGGCAGGCCGGTCAGCAGGACTTGGGTGTTGTCGATGGTCCCGGGGATGAGGCCGTGCGTGCGGCTGATCACGGTCAGCCGACTTTCCATCTTCCAGGCCGACCCGCCGACGATGGCGAGGGACCACAGGTACTCCCCCGCCATCCTGCTGACGTGGTCCACGATGTTTCTCAGCCGTGTGGGATCCGCGGTGTCGACCTGTCGCTGGCCCGCGTCGACGAGCCGCCGGTAGGCGGGGAGCACGTCGCTGCGCCAGCGTTCCTCCAGGTCGGCGAGGAGGGCGCGGCTGGCGCCTACCGGGTTGGTCGAGACCCGCCCGAGGGCGTTGAAAAGCAGCCACGGCGCCCGGCCCCGGCTTTCCACGATGAGGCGGGCCAGCAGGCCCGGCGTCGGGGTCGGCAGCGCGTTGTAGTACCAGCCGTTGACGGTGGCGTAGGGGAAGGGGACCACTGCGCCGAGCGTGGCTCGTTGCCCGTCCAGGTAGCCGGCCTCGATGCGGTCCAGGAGCCAGTCGGCGAACAGCGGGGTCATCGCCTCGGGCAGCCACTCCCCCAGCCGCAGGTTCCGCATCCAGTACCCCGGGCCGGGCGCCTGCCAGGTGACCGGCGCGGGCAGCGCGGTGATCGGCCTGGCCTGGAGCAGGTAGAGGTGTCCGTC
The DNA here is from genome assembly GCF_047302425.1 of Georgenia phoenicis. NCBI lineage: Bacteria > Bacillati > Actinomycetota > Actinomycetes > Allobogoriellales > Allobogoriellaceae > Georgenia > Georgenia phoenicis. The sequence goes on from NZ_CP154855.1 coordinate 3,610,747, forward strand.
CTGGTCGATGGCCCACTCGATGTCCTGGGGAGCGCCGAGGTGCCGCGCCGCCCGGCCGGCGAGCTCGGCCACTGCCGCCGCTTGAGCGCGGTCCAGGACGTCACCGTCGATGCTGGGGTGGGTGACCATGGCCGCGCCGCCGCGAACGATCCACTCCTCCCCGATGCTGGTTCCGGACACGAGCCGTTCGCCGAGGCCACGGACCGCCGAGACCACCGTCTCCTCGCGGTTCCCAGTGACCGGGTTGGCGGTGAACGCGACTCCGGCGGCCGCGGCGGCGACCATCTGCTGCACCAGTACGGCCATGCCGGGATCGCCGTCGCGGTCACCCGGTGCCCGGTGGGACTGGTAGGCGCTGACCCGTGGCGTGGTCGCCGATTCCGCACACCGGAGGATCGCCTCCCTCAGGCGGTCTGGCTCCACGTCGAGATACGACTCGTACATCCCGGCGTAGGACGCTCCTGGAAGGTCTTCCGCCGCTGCCGATGACCGCACCGCATACGGCCCCGGCCCAGCCCTCTGGGCGGCATCGGTAATGGCGGCCGCCTGCACGTCGCGGGATCCCGGAGCTACCGTCACGACGAATCCCTGGGGAACCGGGAATCCGGCCTGGGTGAGCTCGGCGAGGACACCGGCCTTGCTGCCGGTGATGGATCGGTCCACCGCTGCGGCGCTGGAGAGGTCGATCACGGTCCGGGAGCCATTCACGCCCGCCTCCTAAAGTTGGGGTAGCGCCTCTCCAGTGTCTTGGCATGGGGCGAGCCTGTCGATGCTCTGAGGCGACGGACGCAGTTCGCGCGCGGCTCGGCGCGCAGGTAGTGAGGCTTCCCGGGGAGCACCTCGAGCTGCCAGTCGGTGCTGACGGCCCGGAAGGCGTCGCCGTCGACGTTGAGGTCCTCAAGCGTCTTGGGGTCGTTCTCTCCGGGCGTGAGCACGTCGTCGGCTCGCCGGTCCCACCAGGCCCAGCAGGTGCCGTAGCCGGTCTTGGAAGTGAACTGGATGCCGAGCGGGAGGGAGCCGTCGAAGAGGCTCTGCCCGCGGACGTACTGGGCCAGGAGCGTGGTGACGGCACGGTTCTCACCGGTGGTGCCGCTGAGGGTGAGCAGCGGGACCCCGGCCTGCCGGAGCGGCTCGGCGAGGTCCAGGCCCAGGCGGTTGAGTGTGGCCTTGTGGTCGATCTGGACCCACCAGCCCTCGGCGGGCATGGCCACGCGGTGCAGGCAGCGGCTCATCTGCCAGTTCACACTGCGCCCACGGGCGTTCGCGGCCGTTGGCCGCGGCCTGGTCGCGGACCGCGGTGATGTACTCCTCCACACTCATGCCGATGGCGTCGGCGTCGGCCTGCAGGGTGACTCGGGCGGCGCGGAAGTCCTGGAGGACCTCGGCGAACGCGGTGGTGGCCCGCTCGGCAAAGTAGACGGTGCGCCCGATGGTGTCGAAGCGCCCGCGCCGGTCGGGCAGCTCCGCGGGCAGCGGTCCCACGTGCTCGTTGACACGCACGGCGAGGATGCCACCGGAGCGGGTGTAGCGCTCCTGGGCGACGCGCCGGCCGTTCTGTCCGCGGGCCGGCACGAGGTGCAGCCCGGTGCGGGGGCAGACCCGGGAGCGTGGAGCGGCGCTCACGCCGCGGGGGATCCGTCGATGAACGCGAGGGCGGCGCCGATGACCTCGGCGCTCTTGAGGTCACGTACCGCCGAGATGGGGGTCGTCTCACCGAGGCGCGGGTTGGCACCCACCAGCCACGCGAGGGCGACGTCGGGACCCTCTGCCTGCTCGAGGAGGTGCCAGACGCGGTAACCCAACCGGAGCTGGTTCACGGTCTTGAGGCGGGGCTCGGGCCCGTCGGGGCGCGCCCACCGGGCGGGCTGGCCTCGGTCCTTGGTGCCGGTCATCGCCTGGACGACGGTGGTGCCCACGTTCTCGTTGAGGATCCGCACCAGCTCGTGGATGTCGAGCCTGGTGGCGTCGGCGTGCGCGGCGACTACATCGGATCTCATGCCGAAACACTACGCGGGAAGCAACGCAAAAGCCACCGAGAATCTAGCCGCGAATCCGCGAGACCCGTAGTCGCGTTGCCTCAGCAGCAGCTGGCGGGGTTGCTGCCGGTGTGCTGGATGCGCAGGACGCCGCCCAGGGTGTCGAGGGCCTGTGGGGCGACGGCGTAGTAGGCCCATTTGCCGCGCTTGTCGCGGGTGAGGAGGCCGGCGTCGGTGAGGATCTTGAGGTGGTGGGAGACGGTCGGCTGGGACAGGTCCACGGGCTCGGTGAGGTCGCAGACGCATGCCTCACCCCCCTCGTGGGAGGCGATGATCGAGAGCAGGCGCAGCCGGGCAGGGTCGGCCAGGGCCTTGAACATCGCCGCGAGGTCGCGTGCCTGGCCGTCCGCGAGGGGCTCGCGGATGAGCGGCGCGCAGCACGCCGTCTCGAGCTCGGGGGTCTGCGGGATCACCGTCATGACACCAGTGTCCCCCACCGATTGACGTCTGTCGATATGATCTGGCATGCTGCGCTGGTCTCATCGAGAACCATCAATGTGAGGGTGCGGGTCGCGCTCTCTGGGAGGGACCAGCCATGTCCTCGACTACAACGACGTCGTTGCCGGTGATCGTGATTGGTGCCGGCCCGGTGGGCTTGGCGGCCGCCGCTCATCTCGCCGAGCGCGGCCTGGAGCCGCTGGTGCTGGAGGCCGGGGACTCCGTCGCCGCGGCGGTGCGGCAGTGGGCCCACGTGCGGCTGTTCTCGCCGTGGCAGTTCAACGTCGACGGCGCCGCGCGCCGCCTGCTGGAGGCGGAGGGCTGGCAGGAGCCGGCCCCCAAGCGCCTGCCCACCGGTGGTGAGCTCGTCAGTGACTACCTCGAGCCACTGGCGGGCGCGGCCGCCCTGCAGGGGCGGATCGTGACCGGGGCGCGGGTGGTGGCGGTGAGCCGCGATGGCCTGGACAAGACCCATGGCCGGCGCCGTGCCGAGCGCCCGTTCCTTGTGCGCGCCACGGTCGACGGCGAGGTGGTGGACTACCGGGCCCGGGCCGTGATCGACGCCTCGGGGACCTGGTCCCAGAACAACCCGTTGGGCACGGCCGGGCTGCCGGCCCCGGGTGAGGCCGAGGCCGCCGCCTTCCTCCTCGGTGCGCTGCCCGACGTGCTGGGGCGGGACCGGGAGCGGGTGGCCGGCAAGCACGTGGTGGTCGTGGGCGCCGGGCACTCGGCGGCGAACACGCTGCTGTCCCTGGCCCAGCTGCGTCGCGGCGAGCCGGGCACCCGGGTGACCTGGCTGGTGCGGGGAGGCTCGGTCGAGCGGGCCTACGGCGGCGGTGACGCCGATGGGCTGCCGGCCCGCGGCATGCTCGGCTCCCAGCTGCGGCGGGCGGTGGAGGCGGGCGAGGTCGAGCTCATGGCGTCGGCCACGATCACCGCCATGCGCCCGGTCGGGGACGGTCTGGAGCTGACGCTCGCCACGCCCGGGGGTGAGCGCCGCCTGGTGGTGGACGGGGTCGCGGGCGCGACGGGGTTCCGGCCGGACCTGGCGATGCTGCGTGAGCTGCGCCTGGAGCTGGACGCGGGAGTCGAGGCGCCCAGCCGGCTCGCTCCGCTGATCGACCCGGAGTTCCACTCCTGTGGGACGGTTCCCGCGCACGGCGCGGACGTGCTGGCCCACCCGGAGCCTGACTTCTACATCGCCGGGATGAAGTCCTACGGCCGCGCCCCCACGTTCCTGCTGGCCACCGGCTATGAGCAGGTCCGCTCGATCGTCGCCGAGCTGGCCGGTGACACGGCCGCCGCGTCCACGCTGGAGCTGGAGCTGCCCGAGACCGGGGTGTGCTCCACCGCGACCCCGGTGGTGGAGGCCGACGGCAGCCTGAGCATCGCCGCGGAGGCGGCCGGCGGCTGCTGCGGGGCGCCGGCCGAGCCTGCGCTCATCGGCTTCCCCACCGGCTTCGCCCACGGCCGCACCGCCCTCTGACCCACCACACCCCCAGGTTGAGCCCTGCCCTCCCCCGCGAGGGCAGGGCTCAACCACGCGCGACGGAAGGACACCAGACGGTGACACTGCTACTGGCCCCCCGACATGAGGCACCCGGCGCCCAGCCGACCGGGATCTCCCGCTTCGCGGTCGGGGGTGCGCCGTGCTGCTAGCCGTGGGGATCTTCCTCGCCACCCTGGTCCTGGTGATCTGGCAGCCCAAGGGGCTGGGCATCGGGTGGAGCGCGCTGGGTGGGGCGGTGGTCGCGCTCATCGCCGGGGTGGTCCAGCTCAGTGACATCCCGGTGGTGTGGGACATCGTGCGGAACGCGACGCTGACGTTCGTCGCGGTCATCATCATCTGCTCGATCCTGGACGAGGCGGGCTTCTTTGAGTGGGCGGCCCTGCACGTGGCGCGCTGGGCGCGGGGAAATGGCAGCGCCCTGTTCAACCTCATCGTCGTGCTCGGGGCGGCGGTGGCGGCCCTGTTCGCCAACGACGGCGCGGCCCTGGTGATGACCCCGATCGTCTTCCAGATGATCCTGGCCCTGAGGTTCTCCCCGGCGGTGGCCTTCGGGCTGGTCATCGCCACCGGCTTCATCGCCGACACGACCAGCCTGCCGTTCGTGGTGTCCAACCTCGTCAACATCGTCATCGCCGACTTCTTCGGCATCGGCTTCGCCCGCTACGCCCTGGTGATGGTGCCCGTGGCGCTGGTCTCGTTGGGCGCGAGCCTGGTGGTGCTGCGCCTGTTCTTCCGCAAGTCCATCCCCGGCCGCTACGACGTGAGCGCGCTGCGCCGCCCCGCGGAGGCGGTGGCCGACCCGACGACGTTCCGCGCGGGCGTCGTCGTCCTGGGCGCGCTGCTGGTCGGCTACTTCGCCGCCGACGCCATCGGGGTGCCGGTCGCGCTGGTCGCCTCCCTGTGCGCGGCCGTGCTTGCGCTCATCGCCGCTCGCCGCCCACGCCCGCTGTTCCGGCGCCTCGGCGCGCAGCTTCGTCCCGCCGCAAGGGACGACGACCTGGTGGCGGTCCCGGTGAGTGGTGGCGGCCGGCCGGCGCCCGGCGCCACCTCCGCTGCAGGCGGCGGGGCCTTCTCCGCTCGGGCGGGGACCGTCACCACTGCCGAGCCGACGATCGCGGTGTGGTCAGTGGTCAGGTCCGCGCCGTGGCAGATCGTGCTGTTCAGCCTGGGCATGTACCTGGTGGTCTACGGCCTGCGCAACGAGGGCCTGACCGACTACCTCGGTCAGCTCCTGGTGGGCATCGCGCAGCACGGGGACCTGGCCACCGCGACCGGCACCGGCTTCCTGGTGGCGGGGATGTCCTCGGTGATGAACAACATGCCCACCACCCTGATCGCCGCCCTGGGCATCGAGGCCGCTGGGACCAGCGGCCTGACCGAGCAGATGATGGCCTACGCCGCCGTCATCGGCGCCGACCTGGGCCCCAAGATCACCCCGATCGGCTCCCTGGCCACCCTGCTGTGGCTCTCGGTCCTGGACCGCAAGGGCATGCACATCGGCTGGGGCACCTACTTCAAGGTCGGCATCATCCTGACCATCCCCGTTCTTGCGGTCACGCTGCTCGCCCTGGCCGGTTGGCTCACCCTCCTCGGCCCCTGAGCCGACGGGAAGGCTAGACAATCGGATTCCAGTCAGTCATCATTGAGTCAATGAACGCTGACTGGAGTGACGTGGAGGGGCGGGCACGGTTGCACGCCGCGCTGGCCGACGCTGCCCGCCTGCGGATCGTGGACGTGCTGAGCCTGGGGGACGCCTCACCCTCCGAGCTCGCCGAGATCCTCACCGCGCCCTCGAACCTGGTGGCCCACCACCTGGGCGTCCTGGAGCGTGAGGGCATCGTGAGCCGCAAGCGGTCCGAGGCCGACCGTCGGCGCAACTACGTCCAGCTCGTGCCCGGCGCCCTGGACCACATCGCCCCGCGCGACCAGCGGCCGGTGGCCCGCGTGGTGTTCGTCTGCACCCGTAACTCCGCCCGCTCTCACCTGGCCGCGGCGCTGTGGCGCCGCGCCAGTGCGGTGCCCGCCACCTCCGCCGGCACCCACCCCGCCGAGGCGATCCACCCGGTCGCCCTCGAGGTGGCCCGCCGCCACCGCCTCGACCTGCCCCGCGTCGCACCCCAGCACGTCGACGGCGTGCTGAGCGCGGGTGACCTGGTCATCAGCGTGTGCGACCGCGCCCATGAGGAGCTCACCACCCCGATCGACATCCACTGGTCGGTGCCCGACCCGGTCGCCGCCGGCGACGCCGCGGCCTTCGACGAGGCGCTGGCCGACCTCACCCGCCGGGTCACCACCCTGGCCCCCCGCCTGACCCCCACCCACTGAAGGAGACCCCCGTGTCCGATCGCCCCAGCGTCATGTTCGTCTGCGTCCACAACGCCGGCCGTTCCCAGATGGCCGCCGGCTTCATGACCGCCCTGTCCGAGGGGCAGGTCGAGGTCCGCTCCGCCGGGTCCGCCCCGGCCGACCAGATCAACCCCGTCGCGGTCGAGGCGATGAAGGAGGTCGGCATCGACATCACCGCCAACAAGCCCAAGATCCTCACCCCCGACGCCGTGGAGGCCTCCGACGTCGTCATCACCATGGGCTGCGGGGACGTCTGCCCCTTCTTCCCGGGTGTGCGCTACGAGGACTGGGAGCTGACCGACCCCGCCGGCCAGGGCATCGAGACCGTCCGCCAGGTCCGCGACGACATCCGCGGCCGGATCGAGGGCCTGCTGGCCGAGCTCCTCCCCGCGAAGGCCTGAACCCATGATCGAGCTGACCCCCCTCACCACTGCCACGCCGCAGACCGACCCGGGCGAGCTGCAAGAGGTCCTCATCGTGGGCTCGGGCCCGGCCGGTTACACCGCCGCCATCTACGCCGCGCGCGCCAACCTCGCCCCGGTCGTCATCGCCGGCGCCGTCACCGCCGGCGGCGCGCTGATGAACACGACCGAGGTGGAGAACTTCCCCGGCTTCCCCGAGGGCGTCATGGGCCCCGAGCTCATGGACAAGATGCAGGCCCAGGCCGAGAAGTTCGGCGCCACCGTCATCTACGACGACGCCACCTCGTTCGACCTCACCGGCGAGGTCAAGACCGTCACCACCGCCGAGGGTCACGTCTACCGCGCCCGCGCGGTGATCCTGGCCAACGGCTCGGCCTACAAGGAACTGGGCCTGGCCGGCGAGAGCGAGATGACCGGGCGCGGGGTGTCCTACTGCGCGACCTGTGACGGGTTCTTCTTCCGCGAGCAGCACATCATCGTCGTCGGCGGCGGGGACAGCGCGATGGAGGAGGCCACCTTCCTGACGAAGTTCGCTGCCAAGGTCACCGTCGTGCACCGCCGTGAGGAGCTGCGCGCCTCGAAGATCATGGCCGACCGCGCGTTCGCCAACGAGAAGATCGACTTCGCCCTGGAACAGCGAGGTCGCCGCGATCCACGGCACCGACAAGGTGAGCGGCGTGACACTGCGCGACACGCGGACCGGTGCGGAGCGCGAGCTGGACGCCACCGGGGTGTTCGTCGCGATCGGGCACGTGCCGCGCACCGAGATGCTCACCGGCCAGGTCGAGCTGGACGCCAACGGCTACATCGTGGTCACCTCGCCCTCGACCGCCACGAGCGTGCCGGGCGTCTTCGCCTGCGGCGACGCGGTGGACCACACCTACCGCCAGGCCATCACCGCCGCCGGGACCGGCTGCGCCGCCGCCCTGGACGCCGAGCGCTACCTCGCCGCCCTCGGCGAGGCCGTCGAGCCCGACGCCACCGCCTCGCAGACCCCGCAGGGGGCCCTCGCGCTGTAGGCGACAGCAGGGACGGGTCAGCGACGTCGCACTGGCGGCCCGTGCTGACCGATGAGCGGGCGCGGGCCGCTGGCACGCACGACCAGCGCGGCGGCCACGCCGGCCACCGCCAGGAGGACGTAGGTCGCGGGGTAGGACCCGGTCGCCTCGGCCATGGCCGCGGTGACCCAGGGCGCCAGCGCCATGGCCAGGGTGGTGGGGACGTTGAGGATCCCGTACAGGGTGCCGAACCCGTCCAGACCCCAGCGGTCACTGACCGCAGTGGACTGCAGCAGCGTGTGCGCGCCGCGCGCAACCCCCAGCGCGATGGCTGCACCGATTAGGGCCGGCGCGGGCCCGGGCAGCAGCCCGACGAGCAGGATCGAAGCCGCCAGCGCGGTCAGGATGAACGACGCCCGCGAGACCGGGCCGGTCCGCGCTGCCAGCGGCGCATAGCCGATCCGCCCCAGCAGCTGTCCCGCACCGGACAGGCCCAGCGCCCACGCCGCGGCGGTGGTCGTCAGCCCACGCCAGGTCAGCATCGGCACCAGGTGGATCGTGGCCGCGGACACCGCAAAAGCGGTCAGTGAGGTGGCCACCGTCAGCGCAATGAAGGGCCGTGACCGCGCTATCGTGCGCCAGCCCTCACTGCCCGTCGCCCTGGCTGCGGCGCTGTCCTGGGGCCACGGGGCCCGCAGCCCCAAGGCGTGCGCGGGGATCGTGATGACGCCGAGCACGAGCGCCAGCACCAGGTAGGCCCCCCGCCATCCGGCGCGCTCGACCAGCGCCGCGGTCACCGGCGCGAACACCGTGCTGGCCAGGCCCCCGACTAGGGTCAGGGCCAGCAGCGCCCGCACCCGATCGGCCCCGTACCAGCGGGTGATCGCCGTGAACGCGGGCGCGTAGAGCGTCAACGACTGGGCGGCACCGACCACGGCCAGCGCCGCGATGAACCAGCCCAGCGACGGCGAAGCCGCCGCACCGACCACCCCCAGGACCGCGGCCACCGAGCCTGCGGTCATGACCGGGCGCGGCCCTCGCCGGTCGATGCATAGCCCCACCGGCACGCCACCCGCCGCAGCGACGATGAGGGAGACCGAGATCGCCAGCATGACGCTCGTGGCGGACCACCCGGTGGTCGCGGTGATCCGCGGCAGCGCGACGGGGAAGGAGTAGTACAGCACTCCCCAGCTCACCACCTGCGTCGCGCAGAGCGTGAGGAGAGCGGTAGCGCGGGTCACTCCACGCCGCCCGACGCCGCCGGGCGGCGCTGACCTCGCACGTCGACAACACCGGTGAGGCGGGGACAGCACACCCACACAACATATCGAGGCTTGTCGATATGCAGCTGGACCCGTTTGGGGGGCTCATACCCGTGCTGGGCTCGGTAACGGGCCACGAGCTCGAGGTAGGTGTCCTCGATCGCCGCGCGCCGGGAGGAGAACGCCCGCAGGACCTGCTTGTCGATCCCGGCGACCTCCCGCACCGGCTGCTTCCCGGCACCGAGGGCCTCCTCGACGAACTCCACCCCCAGGCGGCGGCGCAGCTCCTGCTCGATGAGCGTGTTGTACCGCTCCGAGGGCGGCCACCCCCAGCGCGTGCAGCACCCGCGCGTCCAGCGCCCGCCACCGCCCGTCGGCGCCCTGGACCTTGTTCGATACGGCCACGTGGGTGTGCAGGTTCGGGTCCCCGGTGCGCGAGTCGGCGTGGTCGAACGCCGCGGCCAGCAGCCCGCGCGTGTCAATTTGCGCGGCCCCACCCTTGCCCACCCGGGTCACCCCGGCCTCCCGCTCGACCCACGCGAACGCGACCTGCCATGCGGCCTCGTGCGCCGCGGCGACCTCGTGCCGGATCTCCACCCCACCCAAGGCCCACAGCGTGCTGATCAACTTCACCGGCGTGAACACCAGGTCATACCCCGCCACCGGCTGGCGCTGCTGCTTGCCCCGCGAGGCGAGGAACTTGGCCCGCGCCTCATCCCCCGGCTCCCGCCCGAGCTCCTGCCTGAGCAGCCGGCCGGCGACATCCTAGCGGATGAGGTCGCGCTCCACTCCCGGCTCCGGTGCCCGGTCCTGCTCGAGGGTGAACTCGGCGTAGGCCTCGGCCACGGTGGCGCGCCACTCTCGGTCACTCTCCACCGCCGCGAACCGCGGGAACCGCCGCCCCAGCCGAACGCTCTCCACGGCCGCGGCCGGGGCCATCCCCCGCTCGACGGCCTCCCCGATGAGGCGCTGCGCGTCGGGGTGTAGGCCCTCCCCGAACAGGGCCCGCATCTGGTCCTCCGAGACGCGGCCGGTGACTCCCACGCCGGCCATACCGGCACCGATCCACCGTCCCGGTGGGTTGCCCTCGTGGGCGTAGTAGTCCGCCAACGACTCCCCCGCTGCGCGCTGCTAATCACCGGTGGCCACCTGGCGCGTGAGGTAGGTGTACCCATCCCCGGCGTGCAGGACGTGGACGGTCATCATGACCGCTCACCTCCCCCACTGGCCGGTGCGATGCCGCCAACGGTACTCAGCCTCATTAGGAGTGGAAGAGGTGAACCGCCCCGGGTTCCATGGAGGCTCTCAGTCCACGGAGGATGAGAGCTATGAGCGCACCGAGGAAGTACCCCGACGAGCTGCGTGAGCGGGCCGTGCGGCTGGTGCTCGAAGCGAAGAAGGATCCCGAGTCACGTGTGGGGGCGTGTCGGCGGGTGGGAGAGCAGCTCGGGATCAACCCCGAGACGCTGCGTGGCTGGGTTGCCCAGGCTGAGGTCGATGCCGGGGACCGGCCGGGCACCACGACCAGTGATGCCCAGCGGTTGGCCGAGCTGGAACGGGAGAATCGCGAGCTGCGGCGGGCGAACGCGATCCTCAAGAGCGCCTCGGCTTTCTTCGCGGCGGAGCTCGACCGCCCACATCGGTGATCGTGAAGTACATCGACGAGCACAAGGAGGAGTTCGGGGTCGAGCCGATCTGCACCCAGTTGCAGGTCGCCCCGAGCACCTACTACGCCGCGAAGAAGCGCTCACCCTCGGCCCGGGCGGTGGCCGACGCCGAGCTCGGTGAGGTCATCAGTGCCGAGCACGCGGCCAACTACGGGGTCTACGGCGCGCGGAAGATGTGGAAGCACCTGAACCGGATCGGCCGGCCGGTGGCGCGCTGCACGGTCGAACGCCTGATGCGTAACGCCGGCCTGCAGGGCGCGGTCCGCGGCAGGACGCGGCGCACCACGATCCCGGCGAAGGACGGGATACGGGCCGGTGACCTGGTCAACCGCGACTTCACCGCAAGTGCACCGAACCAGCTGTGGGTCGCGGACTTCACCTACGTCGCGACCTGGGCCGGGTTCGTCTACGTCGCGTTCACCATCGACGTGTTCTCCCGGATGATCGTGGGCTGGAAAGCCTCCACCACGATGCGCGCCGACCTGGTCACCGACACGGTGAACATGGCGGCCTGGTCCCGCGGGCGCGCCGGGGTCACCGACCTTGCCGGGCTCATTCACCACAACGACGCCGGCTCGCAGTACACCTCCATCGCCTTCACCGAGCGGCTCGCCGAGCTCGGTGTCCAGCCCTCGATCGGGACCGTGGGTGACGCCTACGACAACGCCCTGGCCGAGTCCACCATCGGCCTGTTCAAGACCGAGCTCATCCGCCGCCGCGGCCCCTGGCGCAACCTCGAGGACGTCGAGATCGCCACCCTGGAGTACGTCGACTGGTTCAACAACAGCCGCCTGCACTCCGAGCTCGGTGACATTCCACCCGCCGAGCACGAGGCCAACCACTACCGTCAGAACCCCGTCACCACGACGGCCGAAACCAGAGAACCGAGCCGCCACTAAACCCGGGGCGGTTCAGAGGTGTGTAAGCCGCTGTGCCCCTGCAGGAGGTGACTGGGGGTAGGCGGTGGAACGAGTCCGTGGCTAGGTCTTTGGCGTGTGACGGACCGTGGTGGATCCATGAAGGTTCAATGAAGAGACCAGGTGTTTGTCACTTCGGGGATCGAACCGGACGTAGCGTGGTCCTTGACCGAATGGTCCCTGAGATCTTGCCCGGCCTTCTGCGGCCGTGCTGTATCCGCAGAAGGAGCCTCCTTGAGCGTGCCTCACGTGCCACCGCAGGCATTGCGGCCTACTCGCCGTGAGCTGCGCCAGGCCAGCCACCAGGCGACCGGCGGAGCGGAGGACCTCGAGCGGGCGATCGCCGCAGGGGTGGTGAAGCATCCGCGCAGGCGGGACCTGCGCAGTGGTCCCCACGCGGTCCGGGCGCAACCCGTCAGCTCCCAACCGTCACAGCAGATCCGTAGGAAAGACCTGCGCACTAGTCCCCGATCTCGTGGGCGGCGACGTGCGCTCACACTTGTCTCGGCTACGGGGCCGTGGCGCTCCTGGCTGCTCCGGTGAGCGTGTCATCCCCCCAGGCCGAGGTCATGTCCGTCCCCGTTGTCGTGCCCGCGGAGACAAGTGCCCTGGAAGCCCTTCACGGTGCCGCAGACCGTTTCGAGCTGGAGTCAGCCAGCGCCACTTCGGCAATCCTTGACCGGCCCGCCGCTCGAGAGATGGCGGCGGCGGTCCGAGCCTCTCGCGTCGCAGAACGGTCACAGCTCGCAACCGACCGCAGCCCCAGCGCCAATGGTATGGCCGCGGCGCTCGTACCTGCACGCCAAAAGGTCGTCATGCCATTGGCCGAAGGCAGTTACCGGATCACCTCGAGGTACGGCACGCGGCAGAACCCGTTCGGCGGAGCCGCGCAGTCCCATTACGGCGTCGACCTGGCGGCACCCCTGGACACCCCTATCCACGCCGTGGCCGACGGCGTCGTGACCTATGTGGGCCAGGGACGCGCCGGGAGGTCGAGCATGCTCATCATCATCAAGCACGAGATCGAGGATCAGACGGTCTACACCTGGTACAACCATATGTACGCCTCTGGTCTGTACGTCGAGCCCGGGGAAACCGTGGAAGCCGGCCAGGTGATCGCCGGGGTGGGAAGCAACGGGAACTCCACCGGCCCGCACCTGCATCTTGAGGTCCACACCGACGACCAGCTCTCCACGGTGAACCCGCTCAGCTGGCTCCAGGAACACGAAGCTGTGGACGTCGGCGAGCTCTAGGCCCAGCGTTCCTGTGAGCATGCGTTGCCCGATCTCTCGGTCAGGAGGTCCTTGGACCGGGCGAGACGGTCGAGCTCCACACCACCAGCGTGTCCAAGCCGTCAGTGGACCGGCTGCTGATGTTCTCCTAGAGGATCTTCGGTTCCGCAAGCAGATCCCCAGCGGATTCGCCGCAAACTGAGATGATGACGCCCTGCGGCTCCCTCACCGAGGGACCGGAAGGGGAATTGTGATGGCCGAGAAGAAGAACATTCACACGGTGCCCACCGACGATGGGTGGGCCAACCGTCGTGAGGGTGCGAAGCGCGCCTCGAGCACGCACGACACGAAGGCTGAGGCGCAGGCGGCCGGCCGCACGGCTGCGAAGAAGGATGGCGTCGAGCACCTGATTCACAAGAAGGACGGCACGGTCGGAGAGCGCAACTAATACGGCAACGACCCCCACCCCCCGAAGGGCTGAGTCACAAGCGCGGTCATCGCCGCTTGGGGATCCCATCGCAACCAGGATGCTCCCACACGGGCTCGTGAAATAAGGGCGGTGACTCCGGTCCCGCTCACAACGGACGGTAGGCCACCGCCGTCAGGATGGTTCGAGGGGCTCAATGAGCTGTGGGCCGTTGTTCCGCACGTTGCCGACTGCCTTGCCGACCGCTCGCGGCACCAGGTGCGGCTCGGGCATGGCAGCGACGATCTCGCGGATGTCGACGAGGTCGGTGATGCTGGGGTTGAGCCAGTCCGCGAGCATGTCAGGCGGGACGATGACCGGGGAGCGGTCGTGCACGTGACCGAGCGCGTCGGAGGCGGTGGCGGTCAGGATCGTGGTGGTGCATCGCCACTTGTCGGGGTGGTCGTCTGGTAGCTCAGGGTCCTTCCACCACTCGTAAAGGCCAGCGAACGCAAGCGGAGCCTCGTCCTGGGCGTGCAGGTAGTACGGCTGCTTCTTCTTGCCGGTCTCGTCGAGCTTCTGCCATTCGTAGTACCCGTCCGCCGGCACAATGCAGCGCCGCTTGGCGGCGGCAGCCTTGAACGACGGCTTCTCGGTGATGGTCTCTGAGCGGGCGTTGATCAGCCGGGAGCCGATGGCGGGGTCTTTCGCCCATGACGGCACCAGTCCCCACCGAGCTGTCCGCAGATGTCGCCTCGCCGGCTCCTCTGGCTCGTCCTTGGTCAGCCGCTCGAGCACGATCCGGACGTCCTGCATCGGCGCAACGTTCCACGATGGCTCCAACCTGGGATCGCGCACGTCCTCCACGTGGAAGGCGTCGATCAGGTCGGAATCGCGCCGGGCGTTTGCGTAGCGGCCACACATGACCACTGAGTCTGCCTGTTGCGGTCGTCTCTCGCCGGACAGATCGGACGACAGGTAGCGGTAGACACTCGGCGGCGAGACGTGAGCAACCGGGCGATCTGGGTGGACTACCGCTCGCGCGTGCCCGCTAGCGGCGAGGTTGCCGGGTCCTCTCGGCCTGGGCTGTTCTTGCTTTGTGCTGCTTCCACTGCCCGTATGGGGTCATGCCGCGCGGCTTGTACAAGGCCAGGACCATGGCCATGAGCAGTACCACCAGGGCGAGGATGGCGTGCAACAGCGGTGATGCGTTCCGTAGCGTCCCGGGATCCCTACCCGTCAACGTCGCACCTGCTGCGACGTCTGCCATCACGCCGAATGTCTGCAGGTAGTTGAAGAGCACGATGGTGGCCGCGACGGTGATCGCGAGCTTGAACAGGACCCAGTAATGACGGAACAAGCCCCATGGGGTTCCGAGTGACTGGACGATCCCGGTGAGCAGTGAGGCAAGGACCAGCGGCACCAGGGTCAGACGGGCGGCCGGCTCCATCACCAGGTAGACAGCACGGACCACCTCCGCGTCCTGGCTCGTGAGTCCGATGACCGCGAGCACGAGGAACACCACGACGGCGCCGAGCCAGCCCGCCGTGGTGGTGACATGTGCAGTGAGCACGAGTTTGCGCAGACGGGGTCCCATGGCGATCAGGTGTCGGTCGGTGCGAGGACCTGGGTGATGTTCGGGGTGGTGGTTTCACCGTCTACGACGGAGAGTGCGTGCATTCCGGGACCGTGGCCGCCGGGGAGCAGGAGTGCAAGTGCGAGAAGCAAGAGCAGAACGACGATCGCGATAGATCCGAACACTTTGACCCACCGGGGCATGCCGGCGTTCGACGTGCGCTCCGGCTGCGCGCCGGCAGGGGGCACGTTAGTCATGGGGAACCCTTCTTCATGCGCAGCAGTTTTCCACTCCATCGAGACAGTGTGTCTAGTGTAAGACACTCCGTACTGGCCGCGTCGATCTGTATCCTTGCCTGATGCCGAAGCTGTGGAACGAGACGGTCGAGGCGCACCGCCATGCGGTGCGTGACGCGATTCTGGAGACCACCTGGGCGCTGGTGACCGAGCGCGGGGTGCTGTCGGTGACGATGTCGCAAATCGCCGAGAGG
Organism: Georgenia phoenicis; assembly: GCF_047302425.1. Lineage (NCBI taxonomy): Bacteria > Bacillati > Actinomycetota > Actinomycetes > Allobogoriellales > Allobogoriellaceae > Georgenia > Georgenia phoenicis. The sequence goes on from NZ_CP154855.1 coordinate 3,626,047, forward strand.
ACCGGCATCGGACGGGCGACGCTGTACAAGTACTTCCCCGACGTCGAGGCGGTCCTGCTCGCCAGCCACGAACGTCACGTCAGCCGTCACCTTCAACAGCTAACCGCGCTCCGGGACCAAGGCGGCTCGGCCGGCGAGCGACTGGAGGTGGTGCTGGAGGCCTACGCGCGCATCTCTTACTATCGCGAGCACCATGGCGCCGAAGGACTCGGGGTGCTGCTGCATCGCGGTGAGCATGTCGGCCAGGCGCAGCAGCAGCTCGGCAATCTGCTGCGAGACTTGCTGACCGAGGCCGCGAAGGAGGGCAGCGTCCGCGGCGATGTCGCCCCCGCGGAGCTTGGAAGCTACTGCCTCCACGCACTAGCTGCGGCGAGCAGCCTGCCGTCCGAGGCTGCGGTCCACCGACTCGTCAGTGTCACGCTGGCCGGGTTGCGCCCCGAGCGCTGACATGTTCCCAGTCACGCCTCCTCGGTGCGATCACGAGACAGGTAGCGGTAGACACTGGCCCGCGAGACACCCAGCGCCCGGGCGATCTGGGTCGGACTCTCACCGTTCGCGCGGCGCGCCCGGGCGGCGGCGAGCTTGTCGGGGCCCATCACCCTGGGCCGACCTCCGATCCGCCCCTGTGCCCGGGCGGCCGCGAGGCCGGCCATGGTGTGCGTTCGCGGATGAGGTCACGCTCGAGCTCGGCGAAGGCGGCCATCATGGTGAAGAAGAAGTTGCCCTCCCCCGTCGGGCTGTAGCTACCGGCGAGGGTTCCTGTGAGCACGCGCAGGCCGACCCCCCGGTCACTGAGGTCGTCCGCGACCGTGAGGATGTCCTTGGTGGAGCGACCCAGCCGATCGAGCTTCCACACCGCCAGCGTGTCGATGCCGTCGCGCATGTAGTCCAGCGCGGCGGCCAGCCCTGGGCGATGGCTCGATCGGCTGCTGATCTTCTCCTCGAAGATCTTGATGCAGCCAGCCAACTGGAGGGCGTCACGCTGGAGTTGAGCGTCCTGCGCGCTGGTGGACACGCGCACGAGGCCGACGAGGTTCCGTGCCACCACCCAAGCGTCTCAGAAACGGTCCCAGAACCACGTAGCGGCACGGACGGTTTTGAGATGCGTTGTGGACGCAATGGCGGCGGCGCGACGTGTGGCTTGTGCCGTTATATGGCGGGGTTCTATCGGAGTTGTGTGGCGGCCGGGTCAACTGACGCCGATGACGAAGGTACTCGCGGTGCTACCAGGCCCGGCCCAGGTGCTTCACATACGCAACCGGTCAACCCGCGTCAGGCGTTGTGAGGCTGGATGACGATCTTGCCGGTGGCGTGGCCGCTCTCGACCGCAGCAATGGCCTCGCCCGCGTCCTCCAGCGGGTAGAGGGCCGAGACGTTGGGGTCGACGAGGTTGTACTTGATGACGCCGGTGATCTTCTCCAGTGCCTCGGTGGTGCGCTGCAGGGGACTGCCGCCGAGCTCGGTGACGGTGTCGGGGTCGGCGGCGGAGATGATCCTGGCCGGGTCGGTGACGAGTCCGGCGACCTGACGCAGGGCATCGCCACCGACGAGGTCCAGGATCAGGTCTACCCCCTCGGGGGCGATCTGGCGCACCCGGTCGGCGACGTTCTCACCGGAGGGGACGAACGTTGCTCCGGTGGCTTGAACGATCTCGCGCTTGGCCTGCGAGGCGATGCCGATGACGGTGAACTGGTGGACCTTGCCGATCTGGGCGGCCATGAGTCCGACACCGCCGCCGGCCCCGAGGATGAGGAGCTGCTGACCGGGCTCGAGCTCGATCTGGTGGGTGCCGTCGTAGGCGGTGGCCCCGGCGACGGGGATGGTGGCCGCGTCGGCGAAGGCGATCTCCTCAGGCTTTGCCACGGCATCGGTGGCGCGCACGAGGGTGTCCTCGGCGAAGGCGCCGTAGTCCGGGACCACAGGGCCGAGGATCTCGTCGCCCACGGCGAAGCTCTCGACTCCCTCACCGAGGGCGGTGACGACACCGGAGACCTCCTGACCCATGGGGGCCGGCAACGGCTGGTCCCGACGGTAGCGGCCGGTGCGGATCTTGTAGTCGACGGGGTTGACACCGGCGGCGCGGACCCGGACGGCGAGCTCACCGGGGCCGGGCTGCGGCGCTGGACGGTCGATGAGTGCCTGGGTCTCGGGGCCGCCGAAGTCGGTGAATACGTACACCTTGGACATGGGGTTCTTCTCCTTCTGCTGTGTGTTCGAAGCGGGTGAGACAGGTGCGGCCAACAGCCGCTGAGTTCGCTGCGCGGGGATGGCCGGTCAGGCGGCGGTGGGAGGTTCGTCCTGGCCAGCGGCCTCGGCGGCGTCGGCTTCTTCCTTGGTGGGGTAGGCGCCGTCGGCCGCGTGCTCGGGCGGGGAGTAGATGGTGTAGAGCACGAGCGGCTCGTCACCGGTGTTGCGGAAGTTGTGCCGGGCGCCGGCGGGGACGGCGCACTGGTCACCGGCCTCGATCGGGTGGGTATGGCCGTTGAGGTCGGCCTGACCGGCCCCGCTGACGAAGGTCAGGATCTGGTCGGTGTGCTCGTGGACCTCCTCACCGATCTCGCCACCGGCGGGGATCGTCATGATGACGATCTGGGCGTGCTGCCCGGTCCACAGCACCCGGCGGAAGTCGGGATTGTCCTGGGCGACCCGCGCGATGGTGAAGTGCTCGACGTTGCCCTCGATGGTGAAGTGCTCTTCGTTACTCATGAATCCTCCTGTTGTGGTTGTGCCGGGCTTACCCGGCGGTGATGCACCCACCCTGGGCGGGACGCCGGATGGGCTGTTCTGGCCGAGGTGGTGGTTCAGGACCGGGCCGAGGCTGGGATCGGTACGGCGGTAACTGGCGCGGAAGGTGTCGCCGTGGTGCTGGTGCTGTCCTGGTGGCGGCGCAGCAAGCGCATGGCGTTGACGATCACGACCAGGACCGAGGCCTCGTGGACGAGCATCCCGATGGACATGGTCACCCCTCCGAGCAGCACTCCGGCCAACAGCACGGCCACGGTGATCAGGGCGATGGTGATGTTCTGGCGCATGTTGTTCACGGTGCGCCGGGCCAGGCCGATCGCTTCGGGGAGCTTGAGCAGGTTGTCGCCCATGAGGGCGATGTCTGCGGTCTCTACGGCCACGGCCGAGCCGGCCGCACCCATGGCTACGCCGATGTTGGCGGTGGCCAGAGCGGGGGCGTCGTTGACGCCGTCACCGACCATGGCCACGACGTGACCCTGACGCTGCAGGTCCGCGACCGCGTCGAGCTTGTCCTCGGGCAGCAGGCCGGCGCGAACCTCATCGACGCCAGTGGCCTCACCCACCGCGTTCGCCACGAGCGGGGCATCGCCGGTGAGCATGACCACCTTCTTCACCCCGGCCTCGTGCAGGCGGGTGACCATTTCCGCGGCGTCGGCGCGCACCTCATCGGCGACGGCGACCACACCGGCCACCGTCTCGTCGAGCGTCACGATCATCGCGGTACGCCCGGCGGCCGCGAGCTCATCAGCCACTTGCCCGGCGCCGACGGTGTCGGCGATGCCGTACTGCCCGAGCAGGGCCAGGTTGCCGATGAGGACCCGGCGTCCGCCGGTGGTGGCGGTGATGCCCTTGCCGGGCACGGGCTCGGTGACCTCGGGCAGGCCCGGGGTGGCCATCCCCTCCGCGGCTGCGGCGTCCAGGATGGGACGGGCGAGGGGGTGTTCGGAGCCGGCCTCCGCCCGGGCGGCCCAGGTCAGCACCTGACTGCGGTCCAGGGCCGGGTCCAGGACGACGACGTCGGTCAGGTGGGGGCGGCCCTTGGTCAAGGTGCCGGTCTTGTCCACCGCGACGGCGGTGATCTTGCCGGAGGTCTCCAGGTACTCCCCGCCCTTGATGAGGATGCCATCCTTGGCGGCCCGGCCGATGCCGGCGACGATGGAGACGGGGATGGAGATGACCAGCGCCCCGGGGCAGCCGATGACCAGCAGGGTCAGCCCGAGGACGACGTCACCGGTGATGAGTCCGACCACGAGGGCCAGGACCATGATGGCCGGGGTGTACCAGGCGGAGAACCGGTCCATGAACTGGGCGGTCTTGGCCTTGGCGTCCTGGGCGTCCTCCACGCGGTGGATGATGCGGGCCAGGGTGGTGTCGGCGCCGATGCCGGTGGCGAGCACCTGGAGGAACCCGCCCTTGGCGACGGTGCCGGCGAAGACGTGGTCGCCCTTGGACTTCTCCACGGGGATGGACTCCCCGGTGATGGAGGCCTCGTCCAGGGCGCCAGTGCCGGCGACGACCTCGCCGTCGACGGGGACCTTGGCGCCGTTCTTGACCAGGACGATCTCGCCCATGGCCACCGAGGCGGCGGGGACTTCGACCTGTTCGCCGTCGCGCATGACGACGGCGACGTCGGGGGCGACGGCGACCAGCTCGGCCAGTGCCGAGCGGGTCTTGTTCAGCGTTGCGGACTCCAGGGCGTGCCCGATGGCGAAGAGGAAGGTCACCGCGGCGGCCTCCCAGTATTCCCCGATGATGACCGCGCCGATCGCGGCTACCGAGACCAGCAGGTCGATGCCGATGACCCGGGCCATGAGCGCCCGGGCTGCCTTGGTCACGATCGGGGTACCCGCGACCACGGCGGCGGCCACCATGAAGGCGTTGCTCCACGCATCGGAACCGAGGCCGCGGGCCACGAAGAAGGAGATGAGGATCAGCGCCCCGGAGACCACTGGGATCGCCCACCTGCCGTACCACCACTGCTGCAGCTTGTTCATGGCTGTTCGACCTTCCTATAGCTGTCCAACCCCAGTTCGGGGTGCTGACAACGACGTTACGAAGATCGGCACCGGGCAACCATGACCGGCGTCAATCAACCGCACACCCGTCCGTGCACCGCCGCCGGGGCTGCTCCAGCCTGCTGGCACAATGAAGAGCGTCACCGCCGAGTTGATCGGCGGTGACGCTCAGCTGGTCTGGCTCAGAATGCGGGCGGACGAGCCACGTAGCCTCGGCCCGCGGGCGCCCATGACCACACCCCAGTCCGCGGGGCCCGTGGGGCCGGGTGTCACGCGCATGGCGGGACGGCCCCGTCAGGTTCGCCTGGTTGCCAGTTCCTCCACCATCAGGCCCAGACCGCTACCGAGCATGAAGACGTCCCGAGCGATCCCCATACCAGCCGGCGCTGGTCGGATTCCGTCATCACGGGTGAATCCTGGCGTCTTGAGGTACACGGCCATCAATGCGGCCGAGAATCCACTCAGGCCGGCCGCGGCCACCCGGGTGGGTACCACCGGGGCTAGCAGCGCCGTGCCCAGAGCGATCTCGAAGGTCGACAACGCCTTCCCGAAGCGGACCGGGTCCATCTTCTTCAAGAACGGGAACGCGTTGGCGGCCTGGTCCCGCAACCCCGTTGCCCCGTCGACGTCCAATGACCGCTTAGTGATTCCGGTGTTCAATATGAAGGCCCCGCTCGCCAGGCGCGGCGGGACATGGTGAAGCTTGACGCTCATAGCAATCTCTCCTGAGTTCTTGGGACGTGGGTCTACCAGCGGTTCACACGTGAGAATGCAGCGGGCGGGCTTCCCCTGATCATTGACGGGCCCGGCGGCCCGGTCCGGCCCTGATGGGTGGCGGGATGACGCCCGGGCAGTGCGCTCGCGCTTGGTCTGGGCACCGCCTCGACGTCCTCGGTCGCCCTAGTGGAGGCGGTCCTACCTGTCCTCCGAGATAACGCTTGCGGTAACGCCGGCACCGCCGACGGTCACCAGGATGTCCTCGACGTCCAAGCGTCGGGGGTCGTAGTCGACGTCAACCCGGTGCGAGTGCAGATCGATGTGCACGGCCTGCACACCCGGAAGACCGCTTCAGGTGCCGGTTGATGTCGGTGGCGCACGAGGGGCAGAACAGCTCACCCAGGCGCAGCTGCAGGTGCGCCGCCTGTGCCATGACGCTCACTGTCCTTCTCCTTGGCGCGGCGGGCGTCAGAACGCGGCAGGCTTGGCGACGTACCCGGCCTTGCCCACAGCGGCGATCAGGTCCTCGACGCTGGCCTTGGCCGGGTCGTGGTCGACCTCGATGCGCGCAGAGGCGAACTGGACCTTCACGGCGCTGACGCCGTCCAGGCGCCCGACCCGCTTCTCGATCTTCGCCACGCAGGAGGGGCAGGAGAAGCCTTCGGCGCGCAGGGTCGTGTGGGTGGTGGTGGGAGCGGTGGTGCTCATGGTGTGTCCCTTCCTTCTCTGACGAGGTCTCACCCTTCTTGGGTGCTGACTACGACGTTACGAGCGGGCCAGGAACCGAACCATGACGTGCATCAATCAACCGCAGCAGACGTGAGAGAGTCCTCGCCCCTCAGGCACTGGCGGCCACGGTGGCGAGCAGACGGTCGCCGTCCAGGATGGCGGTCCATCTGCGTCCGGAGTCGATGATGCCGTCCTTGCGGAGCTGGCTCATTACCCGGGAGACGGACTCCGGTGTCGAGCCGGTCATGCCGGCCAGGTCAGTGCGAGACAGCGGTAGCTGGATCAAGGTGCCACCAGAGGCACTGTCCTGCCCGAACTTCTCTGCCAGGCGCAGCAGCGTGGTCGCTACCCGCTGGGCGACGGTGGCGGTGGATTGCGCGGTGACGTCCGCACGCGCTTGCGCTAGCAGCGCGGTGACGTCGTCCACCACCCGTAGGGCGACCTCGGGGTGTTGCGTCATGACATCGCGGAAAGCGCGTGTGTCGATGCGTAACGCGCAGGTGGTGGTCAGGGCGCGAACGGTTTCGGGGTAGGTGGGCTGGCCCAGGGTGTGCATGCCTCCGAAGAGGTCGCCAGGGGCCAGGAGATCGACGACGACGTCCTGGCCGTTCGGGGTCGGGCGGGAGACCTTGGCGCGCCCAGCTGCCATGACGTAGAGATGTTCGGCCACGTCGCCGGCTGTGTAGAGCGGGTCGTCCTCAGCCCAGGACAGCGAGACCATGCGGTGGTCGATACCGACAAGATCCTCGTGGGACAGACCGGCGAAGAGCGGCACCTGGCCGAGAACCTTCATGCGTACCGGCAATGGACAGTGATGGGGCTGGGCGCAGGTAGTCCGCAGCGGGACTCGCCGTCGGCCAGGTGCGCCGGTAACGAAGTTGACCGGCGAGGATGCAGCCTGCGATGCCGCGGAGCCTGGTTCGCTGCTCACGATTCCCTCCTGCAAGTGATGCTAGATACGCCGAGACGAATGAGCACTTGCTTCGTCTCATTATTGGTAGCCGTAATGGTCAGGCGAGCGTGTAGTCGCCGGCCTCCTGCACGGCTGCCTCGATAGTCGAGCGGTCCAGCTCGACGTTGTCCTTGTGCTTGAGGATGATGCGCGAGTCGCCGTCGGGAATGATCTCGGTGGCGACGGCACCGATACCTGCCACGAGATAGAGGCTGTCCTTGATGGTCCGCGCATCCTCGGCTGTGGTCATGCCGACGACGGTGTAGATAGTGCTGATCATGCCCTGCCCCCTTGGTCAGATCCGGCCGTTGAACGCCTGCATCGCGCCGTCCTCACGGGTGCCGCCACGACCGTCACCGTACGCGGCGTAGTCGGTGATCCACTCGATGGACTTGATCCACTTGACCATCTTGTACCCATGGTTCGACTCCACCCGCAGCCGCAGCGGCGCGCCCAGATGCACCTCCAGCGGGTGGTCGTTGCGCTCGTACGCCAGGATCGTGTCGTCCTCGGCTACCGTGTCGAGGTCCAGCACCGCGTAGAACGGTTCCCGCGGCCGGTGGTCCCACATCTCCTGGGCCAGGCCGTGGGAGGTGATCATCACGTAGTTGGCACCTTCCGGACGCGGTCCGAGGACCTCGAGGAGGTCACGGAGCCGGACGCCGGCCCATTTGGAGGTGGCCGACCAGCCCTGCATGCAGGTGTGGACCGCGATGTATTCCGTCTTCGGGAGCTGACGCAAGTCCCCCAGGCTCAGCAGCAGTGTCTTACCGCTCAGTTCGCCACCGAGCTCGAGGCGCCAGTCCCGGAAGTCGCCGTCCCGGTACGCGAGCCACTCCGTGGACTCGTCCGCGGTCGGCGGGAGCCCGTTGGTCCAGTGGTACTCGGAGAGGTCCTTCTCGGTGTAGGTGCTCTGGCGTCCCATGCGGGGCTTCATCCAGTTCAGCGTGAGTTTGCGGATCGGCTCGGTGAGTGCGACGAGAACCCGCTGGGAGCGTGCGCGGTCGGCCAGCGTGAGATAGCTGAGCCCGATCCACAGGCCGATCACGACGACGATCGTGGCAATGGCAATCGTGAACGCCTGCGCGTAGCGGGCGGTGTCGGTCACGCCAAAGACCATGTGCGGGAGGTTGTACTCGGCGTGGACCAAGAACACCAGACCGATGTGCATCACGATGAAAATGCTCATCAGCGCCATGCCGATGAAGTGCAGTGATCGCGCTCCCTGGTGGCCGCCCCACATCTTCACGTACCAGGGGAAGCGGGAGCGGACGGCCGGCGACATGGCGATTCCGGTCAAGATCAGCAACGGCGCCAAGATGAAGACGACGCCGGTGTAGGTGAGCATCTGCAGCGCGTCGTAGGGCTGGAAGTGCTCGATCGACGGCACGCCGAAGCCGAGGTAGATCCGCATGGACTCCCACGCCTCCGGGAACACATCCCACGAGGTCGGCACGATCCGCCGCCACAGACCGGTGCCGAACAGCAGCGCCACGTAGAGGAGGCCGTTGATCAACCACAGCGTCACCCCCAATCCGTGCCAGTGCCGCCCCAAGCCGATGTTCTTCTTCCCGGGCAAGGTCAGCAGCGGGCTGGCGCTGCGCTCGTCCATGAGCGAGGTGTAAACCCCCTCCTCCTTCGGCAGCTCCCGGCGAGTGAACTTGATCCACTCAGTGCCCGGCTTGCAGTCATTGCGCCACCACAAGCGGGGCAGCGAGGCGAGAATCTCCCATCCGCTGCGCAGCACAATCCCCATTAGGACGAAGTTGAGCAAGTGTGTAGCCCGCAGCCAGAGCGGGAAATCCGGGTCCAAAGAATGCCTCCATAGATCGTCACCGGCTGTAGCCGCGCCTGTCCGCGTCACACTAAGCCGCCCACCTCTCCCGGGCATCCGCGGGCTGCGTCGATGCCGGCCCGCTGCCACCGGATCCCGTGCTGGCCTTCCACCGTGTGAACTGCGGTGGGAGCCTTGGCGCGGGAGCGTCAGACGTAGCCGTCGATGTGGGCGGCGTAGTCAGGTGGCAGCCGGTGAAGTCCCCGGCGTCGCCAACCAGGGCGATGACCTGGCCGCAGTCGGCCCCGGAGTCGGTGACGTAGTGAAAAGCCCGCCCAGCAGCGCGCGGGGCCCGAAACGAGAGTTGATCGGTGGCATCCAGCGGCGCGAGGCCGTCACCGAGCACTGGCGCCCCATCAACCCAACGCTCGGGCAGCCGTCACTGTCTGCATGGCCAGAGTCCTCAGCGAGGCCGCACTTCTATCCCCTCCTGGACACCCTCCCGGATGTCCGGGCAAATGCACACAGACTCCACTCGACCTCCTGAAGGTTGAATCACGTTGATAGTGCGGCTCTGATTGCCGCAGATCACTCTTGGCAGCCACGACACACCACTCGCTGTCTGCTGTACGCAAACGAACGATTCCGCTACAGCGACGCCGAGGGCTCGTCGCACTCCTCAGGATGCTTGACGCTTCGCGGTTCTCGATCCGAGGCGTTTGTAACGAAACTCAGTGTCGGATTCTATGGCTCGATACTTCCGATGCTGGATGAGTATCGCTACAGTCAGGGCCATGGGGCATCTGCTGGGCTATGCGCGTGTGTCGACGACCGATCAGGACGCTGCGCTGCAGATCGATGCGCTCACCGCAGCCGGGTGCTACCGGGTCTTCGTCGACACGATCTCGGGCTCCCTGGACCACCGACCGGAGCTGGAGAAGTTGATGGACCAGCTGCGCCCGGGGGACACGCTGGTCGTGTGGCGACTGGACCGGCTGGGGCGGTCCATCCGGCATCTCATCGACCAGCTGCAGCTCTTGTCCGAGCGCGGCGTGGGGTTCCGCTCCCTGCAGGAGACGATCGACACCACCTCCTCCGGCGGACGGCTGGTGTTCCATGTCTTCGCCGCGCTGGCCGAGTTCGAGCGGGACCTGATCCGTGAGCGCACCCACGCAGGACTGGCCGCCGCCCGGGCTCGTGGCCGCAAGGGCGGGCGACCGCCCGCTCTGTCGCCGGATCAGGTCAAGGCGGCGAGGCGGATGTATGAGCAGAACGAGATGACGGTGGCGCAGATCGGTGCGGTGCTGGGCGTCAGCCGCGCCACCATCTACCGTGTGCTGAACCGCAACAGCGCCCCAGTGGTGCATCCACGGCAGTCGAGAAGCGCTGTGTAGGTCATGGACGCGGCCGGGCGCTGGCAGATCCTCAGGCTTCACGTCGAGGACCAGATCCCGCTCGCCGCCCTGGCCCGGGACACCGGTGTCGGGCTGCGCACGCTGGAGCGTTGGCACGCCCGCTACCGCACCGAGGGCTATGCCGGTCTCGGTGCGCGACGGCGCGCTGACGCCGGCAGCCATCGCCTGCCCGCCCAGCTCGTATCGTTGGTCGAAGGGCTGGCGTTGAGCAAGCCGCGCCCGTCGATTATCACCATGCACCGCAAGGTCAGTGCCATCTGCGAGGGGCAGGGATGGCCGGTGCCCTCCTACGGCGTGGTGCGCGCGATCGTCACCGGCCTTGACCCGGGGATGGTCACCCTCGCCCTGGAAGGTCCGTCGTCGTATCGCGACAAGTACGAACTCGCGCTGCGCCGGCGTGCCGAGCACCCCAACGCGATGTGGCAGGCCGACCACACCATGCTCGACATCCTGGTGGTGGGCACCGACGGCAGCCCTGCCCGGCCGTGGCTGACCACGATCATCGATGACCACTCCCGGGCGATCTGCGGTTACACCGTCTTCCTCGGCGCGCCCTCGGCGATGAACACCGCGTTGGCGCTGCGGCAGGCGATCTGGCACAAGAGCGACCTCGCCTGGCCCATGTGCGGCATCCCCGACGTGCTCTACGTCGACCATGGCAGCGACTTCATCAGTCACCAGCTCACCGCCACCGCCGTGGACTTGCATATCCGGCTCATCCACTCTGCCGTCGCGCGCCCGCAGGGTCGCGGCAAGGTGGAGAGGTTCTTCGGGACCGTGAACACCGAGCTCCTGGCAGGCATGGCCGGACACATCACCAAGGGCCACCGTTGGCCCACGCCGAAGCTGTCCCTTGCGGAGCTCGACACCGCTCTGGAATCGTTCGTCACCATCTACAACGACCGGTCCCACAGCGAGATCGGCACCTCCCCACGCGCTGCGTGGATCGGGCAGGGCTGGCTGCCGCGCATGCCCGAGAGCCTGGAAGACCTTGACGGGCTGCTGCTGACGGTGGCCAAGACAAGGATCGTGCGCCGCGATGGCATCCACTTCCAGGGCCTGCGCTACGTCTCACCGACCCTGGCCGGTTACGTCGGCCGATCGGTCCTCATCCGCTACGACCCCCGGGACATCACCGAGATCCGCGTCTTCGACCACGACGAGTTCATCTGCAAGGCCGTCAACCAGGACCACCACGGCCAGAAGGTCAGCCTCAAAGAGATCCAAGCCGCCCGCAACGCTCGCCGCCGCGCCCTGCGCGAAGGCATCAACGAACGCATCGCCGTCGTGGCCAGCCACACCTCCCTGCCCCCACCGGCCCAGGCGCCGCCGGCACCGCGACGGAAGTTGAAGGTCTACAAGGAGGACCTGAGGTGAACCAGCGCTTCATCGTGACCAAGGAACACCGCCGCTTCACCGAGTTCGCCAACGCCGTACGCCGCGGCGGCACCATCGGCCTGTGCTTCGGGCCCGCCGGCGTGGGCAAGACCCTGTCCGCCCGCCGCTACGCCCGCTGGCACCAGACCCACGACCTGCTGACCGACTGGGGCCCGCGCACCGAGAATGACGCGAAGGTCTACGCCGCGCTGGCCAAGAGCCGCACCGTGCTCTACACCCCCAGCGTCCTGACCACCCCCCGGATCTTGCAGGAGGAACTCCACGAGGTCGTCACCCGTACCAACATCTGCATCGACCAGCACCTGCACCCTGTCGGTCAGGGCCCGATAGTGACCTCACGCAAGCGACGCTTCGAGAACTACGTGGAGCTGATCATCGTCGATGAGTCCGAACGACTCCGCGCCGCGGCTCTGGAACTGCTGCGCGACCGCTACGACCGCGACAGCATCGCCCTCATCCTCATCGGCATGCCGGGCCTGGAGAAGCAGTTCCGCCACTACCCGCAGTTCTACAGCCGCGTCGGCTTCGCCCACCAGTATCGACCGCTCGGCAAGGACGAGCTGCTCTTCGTCCTGCAACGGCACTGGGGAACCCTCGGCAAGACACTCGATCCCGCGGACTTCACCGACACCCAAGCCATCGCCGCCATCGCCCGCATCACTCGCGGAAACTTCCGGCTCCTGGAACGCCTCTTCCCCCAGGTCGAGCGCATCCTGAAGATCAATGAGCTCGACACCATCACCGACGACGTCATCGAAGCCGCCGCCAGCACCCTGGTCATCGGCGTCAACTGACTGACCGCCACATACCACCCACAGAACCCCGCCATCTAACGGCGTAGACCACAGCTGGCGCCCTCGCTGCGCCGTCTCATAGATGATCATTTCTGAGAGGGCAGCAGCGGCGCACTACGCAACCTGCGTGGCTTGTGCGCGCAGTTCATCCGCAACCCGAGCAAGGCTTCGGAAGGTGTTCTCTGGCAACTTTTGCTTGACACCTTGCTTGCTGAGCACGCTGTTGGCGAGGCGCGCGTCAGCGACTGAACGTTCCGTCTGCCGAGCGAGGTGGTTCATGCGCCATGGGAGTGACGGAGGGATCTGGTCGAGATGGCGGAGCTCCCGCGAACGGGTGTAGATCGCGTGCTCGCGCCATTCGTTGATCATGCTTGTCGCACCGTCAGGGCAGCATGCAGGCTCGGTGCACACCAGAGAGCCGCGTAGTTGGCGGTTGCTGAGAAGAGCACCTCCAACCTTCCGAGGGATGCTGCGGCCGAAGGTAGAAAAGTAGATGCCTGCGGCACCTCCGCCCCCCGACTCTTCGTCGTCGTCACGAACGTGCGGCCGACGGTTTGCTGCAAAATCCGGATAGTGGCAGCGTTCCGACTGTCCCGCGCCGGTCTCGTAACCAATAGCGCCGACAGCTGCTAGCGCCAGCCCGTACAGGCCTTGGCGCCAGGCGAGGACCGGCCGTCGAGCACTGGCGTGACGGGTGGCGGCGAGGAGGTGGGCGAGCTTGGCGTAACTCTCCGCGCCAGGTGCGCTCGTGGACCACGAAAGGGCAACGAACCGAGCGTTGAGCGTGTCCGTGACGCCCAGGTATCGGTCGATTCCGTCGGCCCATGCCTTTTGGGGGCCGTACTCGAGCAGTGACGCGGCAAAGACAGGGACGACAGGCAGGTCGATCCCAGCGCGGTCCAGGTAACGATGCGACGCCTGGAGTAGTTGCAGGTTGACCTCGAAGAACCCGTCACAGAACTTGGCGGAGTACAGGTAGGGCGGAATGAGCATGGTGGCGCCGTGCTCGCGCTGGAAGTCCAGGACCTCCGCGACGAGCCGCTCCTGGACGCCCGGCGAACTGAGGGCCTGGGCGCTCTGGGGAAGAGGGCTAGCGAATGGCAGCCTCGCCCATGGGTGATCTTCCGCGCGCCTCCTGAGCAGTCTTGCGGCTTCGGGATACCTCGGTCGCGGTACCGTCGAGCAGCCGGATTCGCACGCGTGCCTGTCGGCTTCCGCTCCTGTGCGTCGTTATGAAGATCTCGCCGTGCTCGCCTGGCTTCAACTTCTGGTGCGCCACGGCGATCACCAACCCGACTCGGAGTCGTCGCTGCCATCGTCGGCGTCCGCGTCGTGCGCAGCCAGCCATGCCCGCACGTCGGAGTCCTCGAAGTACAGGTGGCGACCGATGCGGTATGCCCTGGGGGCGGTCCCGCGCTTGCGCCAGGTTGTGGACCGTGCTCTTGGCGACGCGCAGCTTGGCGCACAGGTCGTCCATGGTCCACAGCGGCGTGCGATCCAGTGGGGTGTCGGTGTGCTCGCTCATGTTCGTGAGGTGCGGGCCGATCACCGCGTGCAGTGCTGGGACGTGGGCACTCGTGGGCAGCCGTAGGCGGGCTTCGCGTGGAATCTCGCGTGGAATCACAGGGGTCTCCGTCCTCGTCGGTGAGGAGTCCCCGGAACGAGAAGGCCGCTGACCTGCAGTAGTGCAGGACCAGCGGCCTTCCGGTGGTGGAGCTAGGGGGATTCGAACCCCCGACCTTCTCATTGCGAACGAGACGCGCTACCAACTGCGCCATAGCCCCATGCTCGGTCGAGCGGTGCCCACTTTAGCACCGCCGTCGGGAGGGAGTGAACCCGGTCCCGCCTTGACCTGGGTCACAGGGTCGACAGGCCGGAGACGGTTCCTCGCAGTACGTTGAGTGGCGCCCCTGACCCCGACGGCGAGGACCCCATGACCTACCACGTGGACTCCGAGGTCGGCCGCCTCCACGAGGTCGTCCTCCACCGGCCCGGCCTCGAGATGCGCCGCCTCACCCCGCAGAACCGTGAGGAGCTGCTCTTCGACGACGTCCTGTGGGTGGAGCGCGCCGAGGAGGAGCACGACGCCTTCGCCGGTGCGCTGCGCGACCAGGGGGTCCGCGTCCGCTACTTCACCGACCTGCTGCGCGAGACGCTCGCCGTCCCCGCCGCACGCTCGCTCATCGTCGAGCAGACCTTCGGGCCGGCGCTGCTCGGCACCGCGGGCGTCGCCCCGGTCCTGGACATGGTCGACACCCTCGACGACGGCGAGCTCACCACCCTCCTCGTCGGCGGCCTCACCAAGCGCGAGCTCCTCGAGCGGATCGAGGAGCCGCGGTCGGTGGCGCTGCACGTCCTCGGGGAGGACGACTTCGTCGTCCCACCGCTGCCCAACCACCTCTACACGCGCGACGCCTCCGCGTGGGTGTACGACGGCGTGGGCGTGAGCAACATGCGCAAGCGCTCCCGGCTGCGCGAGTCGCTGCACTACCAGGCGATCTACCGCTTCCACCCGGACTTCCGCGGCGTGGACTTCCACCTGTGGAGCGGTGCCGGCGGGCGGACCGGCATCAACGTCGAGGGCGGGGACGTCCTCGTCCTGGGCCGCGGCGCGGTGCTCGTCGGGATGAGCGAACGGACGACGCCGCAGGGCGTGGAGCGGGTGGCGCAGCGGCTCTTCGAGACGGGCTCGGCCACCCAGGTGGTGGCGCTGGCCATGCCGCACGAGCGGGCCTTCATGCACCTCGACACCGTGATGACGATGGTCGACGACCACACCTTCACCGAGTACGCCGGCCTCGGCGCGCTGCCCTCCTACCGGATCACGCCCGGGGACGGCGAGGGCGAGCTCGTCATCACCGACCACCCGCCGGAGGAGATGCACGCGTCGATCGCCCAGGCGCTGGGCGTGGACTCCCTGCGCATCCTCACCCCGGCGCAGGACTCCCTCAGCGCGGAGCGGGAGCAGTGGGACGACGCGTGCAACGTCCTGGCCCTGGCACCCGGCGTCGTCGTCGCCTACGAGCGGAACACGACGACCAACGCCTACCTGCGCTCCCACGGGGTGGAGGTCATCGAGGTCCCCGGCTCCGAGCTGGGCCGCGGCCGCGGCGGCCCCAGGTGCATGAGCTGCCCGACCATCCGCGACGGCATCTGACGCGGGTCCACCGACGTCCTCGTCCCCCTCACCGATAGTGCACTTATGGTCGCGGCCCTCACCGCGGCGGACACAGTGCTAGGCGGGACCGGTGACGGGGCAACGCGACATGACGGCGGCTGAGCGGGATCGTGCCAGCCAGACGGGAGCAGCGGTCGCTGACCCATCACTGGTCCCGACGGTCGAACCCGATCTCGGTGAGCGGGCGCAGCGCTCGCTGCAAGCGACTCCGCTCCCGCTCTGCCGACAGGCCCTCACAGCGCACCCCCTGCCGACCGCCTCGCGGACGACGCAAGGCGCGTCCCCACGCAGCGGCGGGGGGAGCCTCAGGCGCCGACGGCGCGGCGGCGGGCGAGGACGGAGTCGAGGTCCAGGCCGGCAGCGGGCGCGACCTCGGCGACGGGCGCCGCCTCCGGCTCGGGGTCGGCGACGGGCGCGTACGGCGATCCCGCCAGGCCGGAGAGGACGAGCGGCTCGGGCGCCTGGGCGGCGGGCTGGGCCACCGGCTGCGGCTCGGGCGCCTCGTAGGGAGCGATGTCCCGGCGGGGTGCGGAGGCCTTGAGCGTGTAGGTGGGGGCGGGCACCTGGACCGGGGTCCAGCCGCGCGCCTGCTCGGCCGGCGCCGGCTCGGCCGCCTCCGTGGAGGCAGCGGGTGCGTCGGCGGCGGCGGACGGGTCCTCGACCCCCGCGGCGGGCGCCGTCGCCTCCACGGGCTCGGCGGTGGTGGCGGGCTCGGCGGTGGTGGCGGTCGGCTCGACCGTGGTGGCCGCGGGCTCGGCAGCGGAGCCACCGCTCGCGGCGGAAGCGCCCGGACGCGCCGTCGCCGGGCGCGCGGAGGGTGCGGGGCGCGTGCGTGCCGGGGCCGGCCGCGGGGCCAGGCGCGCCATGGCGGCGCGGTCGGCGGCGTTGCGGCGGGCGGCGATCTTGGCGGCGCGGCGGCCCAGGACGAGGACGGCTCCGAGCAGCACGGTCGGCACGACACCGAGCGCGACCGACACGGCACCCAGACCGAAGCCGATCCAGCCACCGACGCTCGCGAGGAGCAGGACAACCGTGAGCACGAGCCGGCGCTTGGCGGCGGCCTTGCGGCGGCTGATCTCCGCGGCGCGCGCGGCGCGCAGCTGGGCAAGGCGGCGCGCCTCGGCGGCAGCCCGCTCGCTGGGGGTGGTGGGCCTGTTCACGGCGGGTGCCTCCGTTCGTCGTCGTGGATCGTGGAGGTACGGTCTGCTCTCCCGGGTGCCGTGGTGCTCCCCCGCGGACGACCGTCTCGCCGTCGCCCCGGTGGTGACCACCCGCAGCGTGCCGGAGAAGCGGTCCTCCACCCGTGACTCCGCCATCTGGTGGCGGGTGTGCACGAGGTGAGGGACCAGGTACCCGAACAGGAGGAGGGCCAGTCCGACGACCACCCACCCCTGAACATCCACAGACACGAAACTAGCCGCGCTCCGCACCGCCGCCGGGATCGTCGGCGGCGTGTCTCCCGCGGGTGCGGATCCAGCGCTCGAGCAGCCCCTCGGGCACCTCCTCGGCGACGAGCGCGAAGGTCCGGTGGTCGCGCCAGTCGCCGTCGATGTGGAGGTAGCGCTCGCGCAGGCCCTCGTCACGGAAGCCGAGCTTCTCCACCACGCGCAGGCTCGCCGTGTTCTCGGGGCGGATGTTGATCTCGATGCGGTGCAGGCGCAGCACCGTGAAGCAGTAGTCGGTGGCGATCGCGACCGCGGTGGGCGTGATCCCCCGGCCGGCGACGGCCTGGTCCACCCAGTACCCGATCGAGGCGCCGCGCAGCGCCCCCAGGGTGATCGAGGAGACCGAGAGCTGGCCCACGAGCTCGCCGTCGGCCTCGATGACGAAGGTCAGCGCCTCACCCCGCTTGCCCTGCCGACGGCTCTGCGCGACGTAGTCCCGGAAGCCGACCGGCGCCGCCGGCACCGGGCTGGTGGCCTCCCACGGCCGCAGCCACTCGGCGTTGCGCCGCCGCACGCTCTCCCAGGCCGCACGGTCCCCGTAGCGCAGGAGGCGCAGCCGGACACCGCCGTGCTCGAGCATCAGGCGTCCAGGACGAGGCAGGAGAGCGCGGTGCCCTCGGTGACGTCGGTGAGGTCCTCCGGGACGACGGCCAGCGCGTTGGCGCGAGCCAGCGAGCTGAGCAGCAGCTTGCCCGGCGAGCCGACCGGCGCGGCGCGGTAGCCCTCGCGCGGCGAACCGGTGAGCGTGACGCGGACGAACTCCCGGCGGCCGGACGGGGAGTACCAGCCGGACGTCGCCGTCGCCGTCACCGTCGGGCGGTAGAGCTCGCTGTAGCCGGCCATCGACAGCACCGCCGGCCGCAGGAACACCTCGTAGGCGACCTGCGCGGCCACCGGGTCCCCCGGGAGCGCGAAGATCGGGGTGCCCTCGCCGATGTGCCCGAGGCCGAGCTGGCGCCCGGGCCACATCGCGACGTTGTCGAAGCGCACCGTGCCGAGAGGGGCGAGGACCTCCTTGACGGTGTCGTTGGAGCCGTGGCTCAGGCCGCCGGTCGTGACGACGAGGTCGGCGCGCACGAGCTGGTCCTCGAGGGTCTCGCGCAGCGGCCCGCGCTGGTCCGGCACCGCGGCGACCCGGTAGGTGGCGGCGCCGGCGTCGTGGAGGGCGGCGGCCAGCGCGTGCCCGTTCGCGTCGTAGACCTGGCCCGCGGCGGCGGTCTGTCCCGGTTCGACGAGCTCGTCACCGACGGAGACGACGACGACGCGCGGCCGCGGGTGCACCGTCACCCGACCGCGCCCGACGGCGGACAGCAGCGCGACCTGCCGCGCCCCCACCCGCTCCCCCGCCGGGAGGACGACCTCCCCGGCGCGCACGTCCTGCGCCCGCCGGTTGACGTTCTCACCGACGGCGGGGGCGGTGCGGACCTCGACCTTCGCGGTCCCCCGGTCCGTCTGCTCGACCGGCACGACGGCGTCGGCCTCGACCGGCAGCGGAGCCCCCGAGGCGATGCGCACGCAGGCACCGGCGGGCAGGCGGGTGCGCTCGACGCTCCCTGCCCGGATCTCGTCGAGCACCCGCAGCGCCACCGGCGACGACGGCGTAGCGTCCGCGACGTCGGCGGCACGCAGGGCGTAGCCGTCGAGCGAGGCGACGTCCGCGAGCGGGAGGTCGCGGGAGGCGAGCACGTCCTCGGCGAGCACGCACCCGACGGCGTCGGCAAGGACCACCTCGAGGGGCGGCTGCGGGCCGACGGCCGCGAGGCACGCGGCGAGGTGCTCCTGGACGCTCCTCACCGGGGGTGGCTCGCGGCGGGGTCGGAGCTGAGCTCGACGTGGCGGCCGGCGACGAACTGCTCGAGCCAGGCGGAGAAGTCCGGGCCGAGGTCCTCACGGTCGACGGCGAGCTGGACGACGGCCTTGAGGTAGTCGAGCTTGTCGCCGGTGTCGTAGCGGCGGCCGCGGAAGACGACGCCGTGGACGCCGCCGCCCTCGTCGGCGGGCATGCGCGCGAGGGTCTGCAGCGCGTCGGTCAGCTGGATCTCGTTGCCGCGGCCGGGGGCCGTGTTCTCCAGGACCTCGAAGACCGCCGGGGACAGGACGTACCGGCCGATGACGGCGAGGTTGGAGGGGGCCTCCTCGACGGCGGGCTTCTCGACGAGCTCGGTGACCGTGACGACGTCGCCGTCGGGGATGCCGGCCAGGGAGACCGGCTCGACGGCGGCGGCGCCGTAGAGGTTGATCTGCGAGGGCTCGACCTCGAGCAGCGCGATGACGGACCCGCCGAGGCGCTGCTGGACGTCGATCATCGTCGGAAGGATCGGGTCGCGGGCGTCGATGAGGTCGTCGCCGAGGAGGACGGCGAAGGGCTCGTCGCCCACGTGCTCACGGCCGCAGAGCACCGCGTGGCCCAGGCCCTTGGGCGTGCCCTGCCGCACGGCGTGGATGTCGGCGAGGCCGGTGGGGCGGCGCACCTCGGCGAGGCGGTCCTCGTCGCCCTTGGCCTCGAGGGCCGCCTCGAGCTCGACGTTGCGGTCGAAGTGGTCCTCGATCGCGGACTTGCCGCGCGCGGTGACGAGCAGGACGTCCTCGATGCCCGCTGCGGCCACCTCCTCCACGACGTACTGGATCGCCGGCCGGTCCACGACCGGCAGCATCTCCTTGGCCACCGCCTTGGTGGCCGGCACGAATCGGGTACCGAGCCCGGCCACCGGGACGACTGCCTTGCGGACCGGGATGAAGTTCTGCTGCGTCATGGTCGAAGGCTACCGAGCACCCGGCGCGTCCGCCGGAGGAGCGCGGTGCAGCCCCACGCGGCGGGGCCGGCGTGGAACACTGGAGCCATGTCGACGGCGATCCGCTTCCCCAGCACGACCGGACTGGAGCTGGAGGACGCCAAGCAGGCCCTGCGTGAGACTGTCCGCACCGCCCGGGCCGCACGCTCGCAGCGGCAGCGGGAGGAGGCCGCGGCGACCTTCGCGGAGCACGCCGTCCAGGCCGTCGGTGACGCGCGCTGCGTGGCCGCCTACGTCTCGGTCCCCACCGAGCCGGACACCAGCGCCCTCATCGACGCGCTCCACGCGCGCGGGGTGCGCGTGCTGCTGCCCGTCCTGGGTCCGGGTCTGGCCCGCTGCTGGGGGGAGTTCACCAGCCGCGACGAGCTCGAGCCCCGCGCCCCGGGCCGTCCGCCGGAACCGGCCGGGGAGGTGCTGCCGCCCGAGGCGCTCGCCCACGCGGAGGTCGTCATCGCGCCGGCGCTCGCCGTCGACCAGCGCGGGGTGCGCCTGGGCCAGGGCGGCGGCTGGTACGACCGGGCGCTGCTCCACCGCGCCCCCGAGGCCCCGGTGTTCGCCATGGTCCACGAGGCCGAGCTCGTCACGGACGCGCCGCTGCCCCGGGCCGAGCACGACCTCCTCGTCGACGCCGTCATCACCGAGGAGCGCTGGTTCCTCATCGACGGCTCGCCCTTCGCGCGCAACGGGCACGACCAGGCCTCCTGACACCCCCGTGGCCGGCCGCGGGAGGACCCGGCAGCCGCGGGTGCCGTCAGCCCGGCTGGTGGAGGGTGCGGGTGCTCTCGGCGGCCTCGTCGACCGCGTCACGGGAGAAGGGCCAGGGGAAGGCCTCGCCGGCCGCCCAGGCCTCGAGCTGGTCGTCGTAGTGGGCGTCCGCAGGGTGCCCGGAGACGCCGGTGAAGTTGACCCACAGCGACTGGTCGAGGTCGCCGAGCTCGACGGCCATGCGCATCGAGGGCACGCTCGTCACCCGGTAGTCCCGCCGCCCGTCCACCTCGGCGCTGGCGTTCCAGCCGGTCGCGTTGACGATGCTCGAGCCACCGCCCACGCCCACGGGGCTGGGGTTGGCGAACCACGAGACGGGCGCCGGGACGCCGTCGCCGAGGACCGGGTGCTCCGGTGCGGCGACGTGCAGGCGTGACCACTGCCAGTCGGAGGGGTCCTTCCCCAGCGTCTGGGTGAGCTCGTTGCGGGCGGCGACCAGCGCCTGGAGCAGGATCTCGTCCCGGCTCTCGACGAGGTTGATCGTGCGGCGGTCGTCCCACCACGCGCTCGTCGGGTCCTCGAGCAGGCGGTCGACGACGACGAGCCAGCGACTGCCGCCGTCGGGTGCGAGGTCGGCGGGCAGATCGTCGGCAAAGGTGAGGTCGAGGAGGTTGGCCCACACCGCGGCGAAGTAGGCCGCCGCGGCGGAGTCGTCGTCCTGCTGGTAGTCGGCCTCCGCCCAGTCGACGAGCAGGTCGACGGCCTCCCGGACAAAGGCGTCGGGGACGGTGACCTCGAGCAGCGTGGGCACGAGCAGCTCGGCGTAGGCACTGGCCTCGTCGTTCATCGCGGCGTTGGCCCACTCGGCGTCGATGGCGGTGCCGTCGGCGACCGCACCGGAGATGAGCTCGCGCAGCCGCTGGGACCGGAAGCCGTAGTCCCAGTCACGAGTGAGGAACGGTCCCTGCCCGGCGGGCAGCACGGCCTGGTTGGCCGCGACGATGAAGCCCTCCGCGGGGTTGAGCACGCGCGGCATGTCCTGGGCGGGCACGTAGCCAGCCCAGTCGTAGCGCCCGTCCCAGCCGGGCCGCGGCCAGCTGCCGTCGGAGGGCACCGGACCGTCGGTGACGTCCTGGCGCACCGGGATGCGCCCGGGCGCCTGGTAGCCGATGTCGCCGTCGGTCGTGGCGAAGACGATGTTCTGCGCGGGCACCTCGAAGAGCGCGGCCGCCGCCGCGACGTCGTCGGCGTTCGTCGCCCTGTTGAGGGCGAAGATCGCGTCCCCGGTGCGTCCCGGCGTCAGCGCCGTCCACGACATGGCGACGGCGTAGCCGCCGAAGCCGGGCGAGGGCGCGTTGTCGGGGACCGGTGAGCTGTTGGCGGCCGCCGTCTCGGGCAGGATCCCGGAGACGATGGGGCCGTGTGCGGTGGCCGCGACGCCCAGCGAGACGTCCGTGCCGCCGTTGACGGCGATCGTCTCGGTGCGCCGGGTGAGGGGCACGCGCTCCCCGCCCCGCAGGTAGGTGCCGTCGTCGTACACGCGCTCGAGGAAGAAGTCGACGACGTCGGCGCCGAGGTTGGTCAGCCCCCACGCGAGGTCGGCGTTGTGGCCGATGATGACGCCCGGCATCCCGGCGAAGTCGAAGCCGGCGACGTCGAAGGTGCACAGCGTGGTGACCTCGCGGCAGTGCAGGCCGACCTGGTGCCAGATGCCCGGGGCGCTGATGCCCAGGTGCGGGTCGTTGGCGAGGACGGGGATTCCGGTGGCGGTGTGCTCGCCGGAGACGACGAAGGAGTTGGAGCCGATGCCCTCCCCCTCGCCGAGCAGCCGCGGGGTGGCCTGGACGGCGGCGTAGGCGCTCTCGACGGCGTCGAGCGCCCCGGGGGGCGGGGTCCAGGAGGCGTCCTCGACGCTCGCCTCGGGGGCGGTGGCGTCCGGCGGCGGGATGATCGGGAGGTTCTGGGCCTCGGGGTAGGAGGGGTAGATCTCCTCGACGCGGGCGACGTCCCCGCCCAGGGCCCGCACGGCGGTGGCGCGGCCGAGCTCGTCGTCGTTGTTGGCCGCGAGGTCCCAGGCCATCGCCTTGAGCCAGGCGAGGGAGTCGATCGGGGTCCACGGGGCGATCTCACCGAGCTCGGTGACGACACCGAGGACGGTGTACTCGACGCCGAGCTGGCTCGCCTCGCGGGAGTCGAGGTAGGCGTTGACGCCCTCGGCGTAGGCCTCGAACAGCGCCCGGCTCTCCTCGCTGAGCAGATCCCACTCCTGCTCGGCGACGCGCCGCCAGCCGAGGGTGCGGATGACCTGGTCGGCGGCCAGCGCGCTGTCGTTCTCACCGACGAGCTCGGAGACGCGGCCGGCGGTCACGTGCCGGCGGTAGTCCATCTCGAAGAAGCGGTCCTGCGCGTGGACGTAGCCCTGGGCGCGCATGAGGTCGCTGTCGGTGTCGGCGTAGATGTGCGGCACGCCGCGCTCGTCACGCACGACCTCGACCTCGGAGGACAGCACCCGCAGCGTCGTCTCACCGCCGTAGTCCGGCAGCGGGCGCCGCACGAGGACGGCGGCGAGCGCCACGCCGGCGACGAGGACGACGACGAGGACGGCCGCGACGATGATCGCCAGGCGCTGCAGAAGGTGGGAGCCACGCACGTGCCGAGGGTATCCGCAGGCGCCGACTTCCGGTGGCCGTCCACGCGGACGCTCCTCCCCCGGCGACGGCGGCGCACCCTCCGTCCCCAGTGTCGCCACCACCCGGCGCGGCCGGGCGGGGCCGCGGCCTACGGTCGCGCCATGCCCGCCGCGCCGCTGCCACCGTCCCGTCGCCGCCGGGTGCGCCTGCGCCGCACCCTCTGGCGCTGGCGGCACGCGCTGCTGGCGGCGGGTGTCGTGTGCGCGGTCGGGACGGTGGTCCACGAGCTGCGTCCCCCGCCGCCGGCGACGGTCGCCGTCGTGGTCACGGCGCGGGACGTGGCCGCGGGCACCCGGCTGGCCGAGGGGGACGTCGTCACGGCCCGGCTGCCGCGTGAGCTGGTGGCGGCGCGGATGCTGCGCGCCCCCACCGAGGCGGTCGGGGAGCGGGTGGCGGTCGGGCTGCCGGAGGGCTTCCCGCTCGCGGCGCAGGTGCTGGTGGGGCCCGGGCTGGCGGCCGGCACGCCGGCGGGGGACGTCGTCGTGCCGGTGCGGCTGGCGGACCCGGCCGTGGCGGGCACGCTGCGCCCGGGTGACCGGGTGGACCTCCTCGCGGCGACGGCGGACGCCGCGGCGAGCGAGGGCAGCGCGCGGGTCGTGGCGGCGGGCGCGCTCGTCATGGCCCTGGAGGAGGGCGGCGGAGGCGGCCTGCTCGGAGGTGAGGAGCCCGCCTCGCTCGTCTTCGTCGCGGTGCCCCGGGCGGCGGCCCCGGACGTCGTCGGGGCCAGCGCGTGGGCGCCGCTGCGGGTGGTCCTGCCGGGGTAGCGCACGCTGCCGGCGAGAGGGAGGAGGTGGGGCAGGACTAGGGTGCGGTGCGCCGGGACGGCCGTTCCCGGGAACTGGAGGAGTGGGCTGTGCTCAAGGGATTCCGGGACTTCATCACCCGCGGGAACGTCATCGACCTGGCCGTCGCCGTCGTCATCGGCTCGGCCTTCACGGCGATCGTCAACACGGTCGTCTCGAGCATCATCACGCCCGTGGTCAACGCGATCGGCGGCACGCAGGTCGAGGGCACCGTCGGCTTCGCGATCGTCCCCGGCCGGGAGGACACCTTCGTCGACCTCGCGGCGATCATCAACGCGG
Organism: Georgenia phoenicis; assembly: GCF_047302425.1. NCBI lineage: Bacteria > Bacillati > Actinomycetota > Actinomycetes > Allobogoriellales > Allobogoriellaceae > Georgenia > Georgenia phoenicis. Next base: position 3,650,478 of record NZ_CP154855.1, read on the forward strand.
TCGTCGTCTTCCTCATCACCGCGGCGGTCGTCTACTTCGTCTTCGTCATGCCGATGAACACGTTCCAGGAGCGCCGCAAGCGCGGGAAGGAGCCGGAGCCGCAGGCGCCGGCCGAGGACGTCCTGCTGCTCCAGGAGATCCGCGACCTCCTCAAGGAGCAGAGCGGGCGCCCGTAAGCAGCTACTGCCAGTGCGGGGGCTTGTCGCGGAGGTAGCGGGCGTCGTCGGAGCCCTCGGGGAGCTCGCCCCAGGCAGCGTCGGTGTCCTCCGCCGCCCGGTCCGGCAGGACCGGTTCCGGGGCGGGGCGCTGCGCCGGGCGCGCCGGCGGCTGGTCCGCGGCACGCACGGGCCGAGCCGGCGGCTCGGTGGGGACGAGCGCGCCTTCCTCGCTCGCCCCCAGCCGCGTCGGTGGGGACACCACACGCCGGTGCGTGCCGCGGCGCGCCATCAGCGGTGGCGGGAGGCGACGGCCCGCAGCACGGAGTCGACCTCCAGCCCGCGGCGGGTGAGCGCGAGCTCCTCGCGCAGCGCCTCGACGAGGGCGGCCTCGTCCCGCTCCCCGCCGTCGGAACAGATCCACGCGGCAAGGTCGTCGAGCTCGTCGTCGGAGTAGGCGCCGACCGGCAGCCCTGGGGTGACCGGGGGCCGCGGCCCGCGCTCCAGCACGGTCGGCTCCGGCTCGGCCGCCGGCTCCTCGGCCGGGCCCGACTCGCTCTCGGCCACCGGAGCGTCCGCAGGCCCCGTGGCGGCGGCGTCCTGCGCGTCGGCAGCGTCAGCCGGCGCCGCGGTCACGTCGCCCTGCTCCGGCTCGGCCGCCGCGTCGTCCTGCGTCGGGGCGGGGACCGCGGCGTCGTCGTCGGCGAGCTCGACCGGCAGCGCGGCCGCGGGCGGCCGCACGGGGTCGGTGGCGCGGCGGCGGGCGTCGACGACGTCGAGCACGAGCGCGACGATCGTCTCCGCCTCCCGCTGCGGGTCGGTGAAGACGGCGGTGGAGAAGGCCATGTGGACGCGCCAGCCGCGGGAGGCGAGCCGCTGTACCCAGTGCCGCTCGCGGCGGCGCAGGTTGGGCTCGGCGACGTACGCGGCGTCGTCGGTGAGGACGGCGACGAGCAGCTCACCGGGCAGGTCCGGGTGCCCGATCGCGAGCGGGATCCGCACCCCGCCCTCGACGCCGTACTGGGGCACGACCGTGAGCCCGAGGCGCCACAGGCGCTCGGCGAGGTCGACGAGGAGGGGGTCGGGTGCGGCGACGGCGGCGCCGTTGTCCTCGACCGGCTGGGGGTCGGCCGCCCAGTCGATGAGGTCGGCGAGCAGCAGCGGCCCGGGGGTGTGGAGCCGCTCGCGGTCGATCTCCCCGGGGCCGATGCACGAGACGACGACGAGCCGCTCGCGCACGGCGTCGAGCGCGTCGATGAGGCACGCCTTGCCGTCGGGGCCGCTCACCGCGCCGAAGCTGTGGAGCACGCGGCCGTGCGGGGTCTTGGCGTAGCCGAGGGTGAGGAGGACGGTGTCGCGGCGCAGGCCGCCCGCGCCGTCGGCGTCGACGACAACGAAGGGCTCCTCCCGGTCGGCGGCGAAGAACGCGGCCACGGCCGAGGAGCCGGAGACGGCCGAGATGACCGCCTCGCGCACGCGGTCGGCGTGGCGGGCGTTGAGCGCGACGACCGCGAGGGACTGGTCCGGCGCGGTGAGCGCGTGCTCGATGACGAGGTCGACGACGCGGTCCACCTCCGCCTGGACGCTCTCGACGGCGTCCGCGCCGGGGGCGGGCATCCCGAAGCCCTCGACGAGCTCGAGGGTGACCCGGCCGGGAGCGGGCGGGTCGGGCACGGGCTGGATGACGTCGCCGTAGCCGTGGGCGGCGAGGAACGCGGCGATCGACTCCTCGCGCTCGGCGCGGTCGGTCGGCAGGGTGAGGGCGGGGAGCAGCGGGGCGAGCTCGGCGACGAGACCGTCGCCGCCGCGGCGGGAGTCACCGACGAGCACGACCTGGCGGCCGCGCGTGATCGCGCCGACCGCCTGCTCGGTCGGCAGGTGGTGGACGCCGTCGAGGACGACGAGGTCGACGCAGCGGGTGGGGGGCAGCAGCTGGGGCACGAGCACGGGCGGCACCACCCAGCCGGGCCGGATCGCGCCGACGAGCTCGGGGTGGCGCGCGTGGATGCGGCGCAGGTCGGCGCCGCGCCCGGCGGCGAGCTCCTCCTCGAGCTGGGCGGCCTCGTCACGACGGTCGCGGACGAGGGCCTGCATCCGGCGGACGACGGCGCGGCGCACCGGGCCGGGCAGGGTGGCCACGTGGGCGGCGTCCAGCTCCCGGAAGCGCTCGGCGAGGGCGACGAGGCCCGGGCCGTCGTAGCCGGCGAGGTCCGGGTCGGTGCGGAGGATCTCCTCGAGCACCGAGGTCCACCAGGCGAGGTCGAGCTCGGCGCCGGCGACGGCGGCCACCACCCGGCGCCCGGTGAGGTCGGCGACGAGCTCGCCCAGGCCGAGCGACTCGAGCTCGGCGAGGACGGCGGTGCGCTCGGGCATGAGGCGCACGGCTTCGCCGTCGCCACCGAGGTCGGCCATGAACGAGGCGAGCTCGGCGAGGGGCAGGTCGAGGAGGTCGGGCTTGCCCGCGCCGGCGCCGACGACGTCCTGGAGAGCCAGGACGTCCTTCTCGACGCTGCGCGCGTGGCGGGTCATCTCCGACAGGCCCTCGGGCAGCCGCGGCCAGCCCCCGCCGGGGCAGTGGCGGCGCCACACCTCCCGCTGCTCCTGGACGTGGACCAGCTCGGCGTGGAGGTCGGCGACGGGGCGGCCGGGACGCAGCAGGTCCTTGGCCTGCTTGCGCAGGCGGCGGCGGGTGCCCATCGGCATCGTCACGCCGTGCTCCTTGCGCCACGCCCTCGTCGAGGTGGCGATGACCATGTCGGCCGCGGAGCGCTCGAAGACCTGGGGGACGAAGACGTCGAGGGCCGAGCGGACGCCGTCGAGCATCTCCAGCTGCTCGAGCCAGCCGCGCAGGGTCCCGGCCTCGGTCAGCCCGGTCTCGCGGGTGGTGCGCTCGACGTCCTCGAGGACGCGCGGCAGCTCGAGCGCGCCCAGGCGCTGGGTGCGCTCGAGGGCCTGCCGCGCGGCGTCGGCGCTGTCGAGGCGCGCGCCGTACCAGGGGGTGTCGTGCGGCCGCAGGTCGAAGGCACCGAGCGAGGCGGCCCGGACGAGCCGCTCGCGGGCGTGCTCGCGCTGCTCCCCGGTGAGCTCGCGGACGGTGGCGGAGGACAGGCGGACCTCGGTGCGGGGTCCTGGCCGGGCGGCCGTCAGCTCGGCCAGGGCGAGCAGGGCGGCGTGGGCGGAGCAGCCCCAGGGCTGGCGCGCCGTGTGAAGGGCGGTGACGTAGGCGGCGAGGCGTTCGCGCACCGAGACGAGCTCGGCCCGGACGGCGCGGACGGTGTCGACCTCGCTCGGCGGCTCGGGCGCCGCGAGCCCGGCGCGCAGCTCGGCCGGGGCGGCGGCCCGCCAGCCGGTGTCGGTGGACAGGTCGAGAACGAGCTCGCTCAGCCCGAGCCCCGCGAGCTCCTCGACGAGCGCGTGCGCCACGCGCCGGGTGCCGGGGACGTAGAGCACCCGGCGGCCGGAGGCGACGGCGTCGGCGACGACGGCGGCGAGCGTGGCCGGGACGTCGGCCCCGGGGGGCGCGTCGATGAAGAGGTCCGTGCCGGCGGCGACGGCGTCGATGACGCGCTGCTGGTCGGGGTCGAGGTCCCCCACCCCGCGCTCGGCCTGCGGCTGGCGGTCGGCGCCGGAGCGCTCGGGCAGCGGGCGGTCGAGGGCGGCGCGGGCGTCCTCGTCGCCGGCGAGGGCGGCGACGACGTCGTGGCCGACGAGGTCGTCGTGCATGGCCTCGAGGTCCTCGACGAGCACCTGGCCGGGGTGGACGAAGGGGCCGATGAGGACGCGCTCCTCGAGCGTGAAGTCGGGCAGGTGCTCCTCGCCGAGCAGGGCGAGCCGGCCCAGCGCCACGCGCGGGGAGAAGCCGTCGGAGGTGAGGGCCGCGGCCGCGATGGCGTGGATGTCGGCGCTGACCCCGCGGGAGCGCAGGGCCCGCACGAGCACGGCGTTGACGTCGACCACCGGCTCGAGCGCGAGCTCGGGGTCGGTGACCTGCCCGCCGCGGCTCGTGAGCCGCACCGGGCGCAGCAGCACGGGTGCGCGCACGGTGCGCGGCTCGGGCGCCGCACTCTCGGACGTCGCGCTCTCGGCGGCCTCGTCCTCGGCGTCGTCCGCCTCGACGGCGTCGTCGCTCACGGGTGCGGGCCGCGGGAACTCCGTCCACGTCGCGATGCCGGCCGCGAGGTAGGTGGGGGCGACCCCGTAGCGCTGGGCGAGCTCGTCGGTGCGGGCCACGACGGTGCGGGCCGAGCGGCGGGCCGCGACGAGCGCACCGCCCTCGCGGACGAGGTTGGACAGCCGGGTGGCGCGGCCGGAGTACAGCTGGGCGATCCCGGAGGGGTGGGCGGCGGTGAGGTCGATGACCGCCTCGCCGAGCATGGTGACGTCCGACAGGGCGCTCACGCCGCTGAGGGCGACGAGGCGCTCGCGCCACTGCTGGGCGGCGTCCTCGACGGTGCGCGCGCGGGTTCCGGTGTCCGGCTCGGCGGGCTGACCACCGACGACGCCGACGGGACCCTGTCCTCCGCCGCGGCGGTGTCCGCCGGGCGGGCGGGCGAAGAGCGGTGAAGGGGTCATCCGTCCACGCTAACGAGCCGGGCGCCGATGGCCCGTGCGACCCGCCGGGGCGCGGAAAAGTGCCCAGGCATGAAGATAGGGCGTGACGCACACGGGGGGCAGGCGTCACGCCCTATGAGCAGTATCATGCTCCACCTTTCGTCGGAGCGCAAGACCCAACCTCCGTACAAGTGGTTGTGATCCCTGTCACAACCTCAGAAGGGCCGGACGGGGACCGCACGTCGGTGCCTCCGGGCAGATTCGAACTGCCGACACCCGCTTTAGGAGAGCGGTGCTCTATCCCCTGAGCTACGGAGGCGGGGCGGGCCCAGCGTACTCGGCGGGCCGGGCCGCACGCACATAGGGTCAGGGCCATGGCCAGCCGCACGCTCGACCTGCCGCCGGAGTGGGCCTACGCCGTCGTCACCGCCGCGCGGCACCACGGCCGCTGGATCCCCCTCACCCGGGTGAGCGCCCCGGCGCGGGCCCTGCGGGAGGGCGACGAGGTGGTGGGGCGCTCGGCGCTCGCGCTCGTCGACCGCATGCGCGTCACCCGCGCCGACCCGCCCCACGAGCTGCGGCTGGTCAAGACCGGCCCGGTGCTGCTCGGGGAGGTCGTCATCACCGTGCGGCCGGCCGGCCCGGGCCGCTCCGTCGTCGACTGGGCCGAGGACGGCGTCCACCTGCGCGGCCCGCTCCCCCGCCGGCTGACCGGGGCGCTGCTGCGCCCCTCCCTCGAGGCGATGACCGCCCTCGCGCTGTGGCGCATCGACCGCTCGGTCCGCCGCCGCGCGGCCGGCCGCCGCTGATCTGCGCACAGGTCCGCGACACGCTCGGCGACACGCCGAGCCTCAAGGCTGCGGACTTGATGCAAGCCGGCGCGCTCGGACTTGTGCGCAGGATTACGACACTCAGACGCTCGCCACGGTGGCCGGCACCCTCACGGCCGCGAGCGCCTGCGCGATGTCCGCCCGCAGGTCCGCCTGCTCCTCCAGGCCCACGGACAGCCGCACCGTCGCGTCGCTGATGCCCACGCGCGCCCGGCCCTCGGGACCGAGCCGGCGGTGCGTCGTCGTCGCCGGGTGGGTGACCAGCGACTTCGCGTCGCCGAGGTTGTTGGAGATGAGGACGAGGCGCAGCGCGTCGAGGAAGGTGAAGGTCTCCTCTCGGGTGGCGGGCCGGCCGTCGACGGCGAGGTCGAAGGTGACGACGCTCCCCCCGCCGCTCATCTGCGCCCGGGCCAGCGCCACCTGCGGGTGGGAGTCGAGGAAGGGGTGGCGCACCTGGCCCACGCCGGGGAGCGTCTCCAGCCAGCGGGCCAGCTCGAGGGCGGCGTCGCTCTGCGCGCGCACCCGCAGCGGCAGCGTCTCCAGGCCCTTGAGGAGCACCCAGGCGTTGAAGGGGCTGAGGGAGGGGCCGGTCGTGCGCAGCACGAGCCGCAGCGGCCCCTCGACGAACTCGCGGCTGCCGAGGACGGCGCCGCCCATCGTCCGCCCCTGCCCGTCGATGTGCTTCGTGGCCGAGTAGACGACGACGTCGGCCCCCTGGGGCAGCGTGCGCTGCAGCACCGGGGTGGCGAAGACGTTGTCGACGACGACGACGGCGCCCGCGGCGTGGGCGAGCGCGCTCACCGCGGCGACGTCGACGATGTCCTGCATCGGGTTGGACGGTGTCTCGAAAAGGACGACGTCCGCGGGGGTCGCCAGCGCCCGGCGCCAGTCCTCCAGGTCGTGCGCGTCGACGTACTCGGTGACCACGCCCCAGCCCCCGAGGACGTCCTCGAGCAGTGTGATCGTCGAGCCGAAGAGGGCGCGTCCAGCCACCACCCGCGAGCCGCTGCGCACGACCGCGGCGAGGGTGGAGAAGACGGCGGACATGCCGGTGGCCGTCGCCGCGCAGGCCTCGGCGCCCTCGAGCGCGCGCAGCCGCTCCTCGAAGGTCCGCACCGTGGGGTTCTCGTAGCGGCTGTAGGTGAAGCGGTCCGCCTCCCCCTCGAAGGCCGCCTCGGCGTCGGCGGCGGCCGCGTAGACGAAGCCCTGGGTGAGGAAGAGGGCCTCGGAGGTCTCGTGGAAGCCGGTCCGCTCGTGGCCTGCGTGGACGGCGCGGGTGGCGCTGCCCCACGCCGGGTCGGGCTCCGGATAGCCGCCGGGGCCGGGACAGGCGGGGCGGGTGGTCGATGTCGTCATGGTTCCTCCATCGCGTCCTGGCGGGAGCACCCGTGGGCCGGGTTGCTGCAGCGTCGACGAGCCAGGTCTCTCGGCTGCTCTGGATGGGTCGTCCCGAGGCTAGCCACGCCGGACGCGCCCTGGCTCCCGCCGCGGGCGCCGGTCCCACCAGTCGGACGGGACGGCACACCGGAGGCGCCGGGGATGAGACCGGCCTCCGCCCTTCGCAGGACGACGGCGCGCGAGGGATCGTGCCGACGGCCGTTCGGATGGGCACTTCTCCCCATGGTCACGCAGGTCGCGCGCCGTGAGGATGGGCGTCAGGACGCGCGGGGGCGCGTCGGAGAAGGGGGCACCATGTCCGCGCAGACCGTTCAGCAGGCTCGCCAGGGGCGCAGCCGCGTCGCTCACCTCCGCCTCGACGTCGCCGAGTGGACGGTGCTGCAGCGGGCCCTCCTCTCCCACGTCCCGGACGCGCAGGCACCCGCCGGCTTCGGTCCCGAGGCCTTCGGGCTCGACCCGGACCAGCCGCTCACCCCCGACGAGCGGGTCCGTGCCTGGGCGAGCCTGCAGCTGCGGGGGCTGGCCACCCACGTGCCCGACGGGGACGACGTCACCGGGCTCACGCCGCCGTGCGTGCTCGGGATGCTCATGCTCCTCGACCCGGACCTCCGCGTGGACGTCTCCTCGTGGTCGGGGGACGTCGTCGTCAACCAGGCCGTCGGGTGGAGCGAGGGACGGACCGCTGCCCTGGCGCGCCGTCGCCGCCTCACCCGCACCGCCACCGGGGAACCCGCCCTGGAGCAGGAGCCCGTCGTCGAGGTCGCCCTCTCCGCCGCCGGTGGGCTGCTCGCCGAGGTCATGCGCGCGCTGCCCGCCCACGTGAGCGGCGGCGCGCCCACCGACCGGTCCCCGGTGCGGGTGGGCTGGCCGGAGTCGGCAGCCATCGCGCAGGCGCTGCGCTCGGGGCGCGCGGACGTCGCCGCCCACCTGTCCGGGCTTCCTGCCTCCGCGCTCGCCGTCCTCGGCGCCATCTCCACCTCGCTCACCGGTGGGGCGTGCGTGAGCGCGGCGCGGCGGCACGACGACGCGACCCTCGCCTTCCACGGGGTGTGGCTGTGGACCGACGCGGACGTCGTCGAGCTCGTCGACGCGAGCGCCCACGGCGTCACGCTGCGCCGCACCGACCTCCTGCGGGTGCGCAACGCGCTGCTCACCGCGCTCACCGGCCTGCTCCACGCCGAGGAGGTGCTGTGACCCTCACCGTCACCGGAGGGGCGGGCGGCATCCTCGCGCGCGTCGAGGACATGCGCGCCACCGCCGACGCCCTCGACGCCGCGGGCGACGTCGCCAGGGAGCTCGCGGAGCGGGTGGCCGCCGTCGCGGTCCACCACGCCGTCCTGGCCTCTCAGGTGCTCTCCCCGCTGACGGGGGCACGGGTGCTCGGTGAGGTGGCCGGGGCGCAGCTGCCGCCGGAGGGGCTGGCCTGGCTGGCGCTGGAGTACGAGGCCGCCGCCGCGTTCCTGCGGGGCTCGGCCACCGCCTACGAGGAGACGGACGCCGCCCTGGCACGGCTCGCCGAGCTCGGGGAGACGGTGACCGGCGTCGTCCTCCTCAACGGGGCCGTCCTCACGGCAGCGGGGCTCGGCGTGACGTCCGCCGCCCTGGACGCCCTGCCCGACGACGTCGCCGACGCCCTCACGCCCGACGCCTTCGCCGCCTGGCTCGAGGAGGTCGGGGAGCGGCCGGGCGACGCCGTCCTCGGCGAGCTCTACGACCACCCGTGGGTCACCGAGTCGATCGTCTCCGGACTGCCGTGGGTGCTCGGTACCGAGGTGCCGCTCGTCCTCAGCGCGCTCACCCCGTGGACCTTCCCGCCCGTCCCGCTGACCTACGAGCAGGTCGTCGCCGGCGTCGTCGGCGCCGGCGGGCTGCTCGGGCTCCTCGCCGACGGCACGCCCGTCGTCACCCCGGCCCCCTCGGTGACCAGCCCCGCCGCCGACAGCCTGGCGTCGCTGTTCGGGAACATCGCGCAGCTGGGCGGCCCGGGCGGCTCCCAGGTCCGGGTCACCGCCGTGCCCGACGGCGCGGGCGGGCACAGCTGGATCGTCGAGATCCCCGGGACGCAGGACTGGGCACCGGAGTCGGGCACCAACCCCTCGAACCTCGCCACCAACCTCCGCCTCATGGCGGGTTACGACACCGCGATGGAGGCGGCCGTGGTCGAGGCCGTGCACCAGGCGATGAGCGAGCTCGCGGAGCAGCAGGGGGTGCCGCTCGCCGAGCTGCAGTCCCAGCCGGTCACGCTCGCCGGGCACAGCCAGGGCGGCATCGTCGCGGCCGCGCTGGCCGCGGACCCGGGCACCGGGCTCAACGTCACGCAGATCGTCACCGCCGGCTCCCCGATCGCCGGCATGGACGTCCCGCCCGACGTCGCCGTCCTCAGCATCGAGCACACCCAGGACCCCGTGCCCCGCCTCGACGGCAGCCCCAACCCCGCGAGCGCGGGCTGGACGACCGTCGTCCGCGACGCCCACGGCGCCCAGGACGTGGCCGAGGGCGATCCCATCACCGCGCACATGGGCGCCGTCTACGTCGAGACCGCCGCCCTCCTCACCGAGCAGGCCGCCCACGACCCCGCCCTCGCCCGCGCGCTCGAGGGGCTGGAGGGGCAGTTCGCCCAGGTGCGCTCGGGGCAGGCGCAGGTCTTCCAGTACGACGTCACCCAGGAGCACCGGTGAGGCGGCTGCTGGCCGCGTGCGCGGTCGGGCTCCTCCTCCTCGGCTGCGCCGAGGGCGCCACGAGCGCCCCCGCCCCGCCCTCCCCCGCCGTCGACCTCGCCGCCGAGAGCGAGCGGCTCACCACCGAGCTCGGTGCGCTGGACACCGTGTCGACGGCGCAGGCCCAGGTGCGCTCGGGTGCGACGTGGGGGCGGCAGGTCGTCATCGAGGCGGAGACCTCCAGCACGGACCCGGCCGAGCAGCTGGCGCTGCTCGACAGCCTCGTCCACGCCGGCTGGGACACCGCGGCCTTCGTCCCCACCGACGTCAGCACCGTGCTCGGCACACCCGACGGGACCGTCCTCGATGCCCGCGACCTCGGCATGCCCCTCCAGGGGGCACGGCCGGACGCCCTGTACGAGCGCTTCGGACCACCCGCCGCCGACCCCGGCTGGCGGCCGTGAGGGACCGGGAGGAGGACCGTGGGACTGGCTGAGACCCCCGAGGAGCTGCACGCCCTCGCCGGGCAGATGGACGACGTCGCAGGGCAGGTGCGCGAGCTCGGCACCGAGCTGATCGCCCTGCGGGAGACGATCGGCTGGCGCTCGGTCGCGGCGCAGGAGTACGAGGCGACGCTCGGGGAGCACGCCGAGGCCACGACCCGCGGCGCGGACCGGGTCGAGGACGTCGCCCTCGCGCTGCGCGAGCACGCGGACGCCGCGGCGCAGACCCTCGCCGCGATCGAGGCCGCGCGCAGCTTCCTGCTCTCCGCGGCCGAGGACGCCCGTGCCGTGCTCGGCGAGCTGTGGGACGGCGTCGTCGACTCCCCCGTGGTGGAGGACGCCCGGCGGGTGGTCGAGGTCGCCGCCGGCGCACCCGCCTCCGCCGTCGACCTCGGCTGGCTGGACCGCGCCCGCCAGGCCGGCTGGCCGGGCTGACGGGCGCGGACGGCTACTGAGCCGCGCGGATCTCCAGCGTGCAGCACTTGGCCCCGCCGCCGCCCTTGAGCAGCTCGGAGGTGTCGATGCCGATGGGCTCGAAGCCCCGCTCGGCGAGCGCCGCGGCCAGGTCGGCGGCGCGCGGGTTGTGGATGACGTGGCGGCCGTCGCTCACCCCGTTGAGCCCGAGGACGACGGCGTCGGCCTCGGTGGCGATGACGGCGTCGGGGAAGAGCCGCTCGAGCACCCGGCGGCTGCCCTCGCTGAAGGCCTGCGGGTAGTAGGCGATCTCCGTGTCGGACAGCACCATGAGCGCGGTGTCGAGGTGGTAGAACCGCGGGTCGACGAGCTGGAGGGTGATGACCGGCTTGCCGATGACCTCCTGCAGCTCGGTGTGCGAGGCGGTGGAGGTGCGGAAGCCGGTGCCGGCGAGCACGTAGTTCCCCACGGTGAGGATGTCGCCCTCACCCTCGTTGGTCTCGGTGGCCTCGTGCACGCGGTAGCCCCGGTCGGCGAACCACTGCGCGTAGGCGGGCCCCTCGGGCATGCGCTGGGGGTAGGTGAACTTCGCGGTGTACATGACGCCGTCGCTCACGAGGCCGCCGTTGGCGGCGTAGACCATGTCCGGCAGTCCCTCGATCGGGTCGATGAGCTCGATGCGGTGGCCGAGCCGGACATAGGTGTCGTGGAGCTCCTGCCACTGCGCGACCGCCAGGTCCGTGTCGGTCGGCACGGTGGGGTGCATCCACGGGTTGATCTCGTAGCTCACGGTGAAGTACGTCGGCCGGCACATGAGGAAGTGCCGAGGCGTCGCGTGGCGGGTTGGCCGCACGGCAGCCCCTTTCGTCTCGGGTGTGCCTAGAGCCTAGGCACACCCGGGCGCAGCGGCGGACGTGGGCGCGTGAGCCTCGACACGTCAGCGGCGGCGCCACGGGACGTCGGTGGGGCTCGCCTCCTCGCGCACGGAGCGGGCGGGGACGACCATGACGGGGCAGACGGCGTGGTGGAGCACGGCCTGGCTGGTCGAGCCCATGAGCAGGCCCGCGAAGCCGCCGCGGCCGCGGGAGCCGACGACGACGAGGTCGACCGCCGTCGAGAACTCGGCGAGGAGGGCGGCGGCATTCCCGTCGAGGGCGTGCTGGCTGATGCGCACCTCGCGCCCCTCCACGGCCCGCTCGACGGCGACGTTGAGACCGACCTTGACGTCGGCGAGGACGTCGTCGCGGTCGACGGCGGCGGGCAGCCAGGCGAGGGAGCCGGAGCCGCCACCGATCGGGACGGCGGCGACGGCGGTGAGGTGGGCGTCCCACAGCACGGCCTCGTCCACCGCGCGGCGCAGCGCGATGGTGGCCGACTCGGAGCCGTCCACCCCGACGACCATGCGGCGCACGGGGGTGAAGCCGGGCTGGCCCTCCGGGGTGCGGGGCACGACGACGGTGGGGCAGTGGGCGTGGGCGGGCAGGGAGGAGGAGACGTTGCCGAGGAGGCGGTCGGCGAAGCCGCCGCCGCCGCGGGTGCCGACGACGGCGAGCCCGGCCTGGCGGGAGAGCTCGACGAGCACACCGGTCGGGTCCCCGAGCTCGAGGGCGGAGGTGACCTCGATGTCCTCGCCCACCCGCAGGACGGCCTCGTCGAGGACGGCCTGCGCACCTGCCTGGATGGCGGAGTCGTCGACGGCCGCGAAGCCGCCGTCGAGCGAGGCGACCGTGAAGGCGGGAACCGCGTAGGCGCACACGACGTGCAGGCGCCAGCCGAGGCGGCGCGCCTCGGCCGCTGCCCAGTCGAGCGCGGCCGTGCTCGTCTCCGAGCCGTCCACACCGACGATGACGACGTTCTCGCGGGGCATGTCACCCTCCAGGTCGGGAGCCGTTGCCCCCATTGTGCTCCCTCGCGCGCGGCGTGGCGGCACTTCGGGGCGGGACGCGGACGGGCCCGCACCGACTCGGTGCGGGCCCGTCCGACGAGCGTTGCTGGGCTCAGCCCACCCGGATGAAGGTGGGGGTGCCACGGCCGACGTCCGAGATCGGACCGGCCTGCAGGGGCTTGGAGGGGTTGCGGGCCGCGATGTGCTGGCCGTCGCCCAGGTAGATGCCGACGTGACCGGGCCACCACACGAGGTCACCGGCCTGCGCCTCGGCGGCGGACACGACGGTGCCGGCGCCGGCCTGGGCGCTCGAGCTGCGCGGGATGCTGATGCCCGCCTGCTGGAAGACGTACCAGGTGAAGCCGGAGCAGTCGAAGCCGGCCGGGCTGGCGCCGCCCCAGACGTAGGGGGTGCCGACGTAGCGGAAGGCGATGTCGACGATGGCGTTGCCGGAGGCGGCCGGCGCGGGGGCGACGGCGGTCTCGCCGGCGACGGCGGCGGGCGCGCCGCTGCGGGAGGCGGTCTCGGTGGTGCGCGCGGCGGCCAGGGCCTGCGCCTCGGCGGCGGCAGCAGCCTCCTGCGCGGCAGCCTCCTCGGCGATGTGCTCGGCGATCGGGTCGCTGTCCTCGGTGACCGTCGTCTTCGGCGGGGTCGCGTCGACGGCGAGGTCGGCGACGGCGAAGTCGACGTGGGCGGGCACGGACACGGTCGGGCTGACCGTGAGCGCGGTGCGCGCCTGGCTCGACAGCGCGGAGACGTCGACCTGCGGGAGGGAGGAGCCCTCCGGCGCGGCGACGGCGCTGCTGGCGGCCATGGTCAGGGCCAGACCCGAGGACGCGGCGACGAGCATGCCACGGCGAGCGGCGGGGCCGGCGACGGCCTGACCGAGTGCGGTCAGGGGGGTGGTGGGGCGGCACGCTGCGCGGTGGCGCGCCCCGGGCGTGGTGACGGTCACGAAGAGCCTCTCCTGTGTTGCCGACGAGGTGAGCTGTCGGGTTCGGGTGGGAGATCACCCGGCCCGTCCTTGCGGACGGGCTTCACCCCTAGGGGCCGACCGGAGCCGACCGCCACTACCTGGTTCCCCCGCCCCTGCCGACGGTCGTTCTCAAGGGACCACGGGCGGCGGCAGGGTTGGGCTCCGTCCATGGGCTTCTCACTGGAGGGCGTGAGCAGCGAGTGGGACACTACCCGAGCGCCTCACCAATTGTCACGTTCCGGTTACGACGATGTGTGTCACATGGCCCGGGACACACCTGTGGGGCGGTCAGAACCGCATGATTCCGGGCTTCTCAAGCGTCGACGAAGAGGTGGCGCGTGACGTCCTCGGCGACGTCGAGGACGAGCTCGGAGCCCTCGGCCTGCAGGGAGACGAAGCCGGCGCCGCGCTGGACGCTCAGCCGCGCCCCGGGGCGCACCCCGGCCTCGGAGAAGCGGGAGAGCAGCTCGACGTCCACCTGGAGGGGCTCCCCGATGCGGCGCAGCACGACGTCCACGCTCGCGGGGCCGACGGTAGCGGCGAGGGCCTGCAGCGGCGGGTCGACGGGTGCCAGGCCGTGCTCGCCGAGCTGGGCGAGCCCGGGGATGGGGTTGCCGTAGGGGTCGTGGTGCGGGTGGTCGAGCAGGGCGACGAGCCGGTGCTCGACCTGCTCGCTCATCACGTGCTCCCAGCGGCACGCCTCCTCGTGGACGTACTCCCAGTCCAGCCCGATGACGTCGGTGAGCAGCCGCTCGGCGAGGCGGTGCTTGCGCATGACCTGGGTGGCGCGCTCGTGGCCGAGGTCGGACAGGCGGATGCGCCGGGCCTCCTCGAGGTGGAGCAGCCCGTCGCGCTCCATGCGGGCCACCGTCTGCGACACCGTCGGTCCGGAGTGGCCGAGGCGCTCGGCGATGCGCGCCCGCATGGGCACCACGCCCTCCTCCTCCAGCTCGTAGACCGTCTTGAGGTACATCTCGGTGGTGTCGATCAGGTCACTCATGCGTTGCTGCCCATCTCCTCGCTCCTGCCCCCGAGGATAGGCCGAGCCACTGACCGGCGTGGGCGATCCCGGAGCCGTCCCTCGTCCGCGTGCTGATCGGCACAGTCTCAGTCGCGCGGCCCTGTGGGACGATGGGAGGACCATGACCGACGTCGCCCCCGCCTCCGCGGCGTGCCGCGCGTCCCTCGTGTGTTGTCCGTCCTGCTCCTGAGCCGAACCACCCCTCGGCCCGGAGCGTCGGCGACGTGAGTCCGGCCGTGGCCGGTGACACACGCCGATCCGGGCCACGACGAAAGGTCCTCCATGGATAAGACCCTGACGCGAGTCCTCGCGCTCACCGCTGTCGCGGCCCTCGGACTGTCCGCGTGCTCGGGAGGTGAGGACACCGGTGGCGCCACCGCGGCCGAGGAGGAGATCGTCATCGGCTCGACCAACGAGCCGACCAGCCTCGAGCGCAACGTGGGCGGCAGCTCCGGCGTCTCGCAGACGATGACCCGCAACGTCTACGAGGGGCTCACCGCCATCGACGTCGACGGCGAGATCGTCCCGACGCTCGCGGAGAGCTGGGACGTCAGCGAGGACGGCCTCACCTACACCTTCGACCTGCGCGAGGGCGTCACCTTCCACGACGGCACGCCCTTCACGGCCGACGACGCGGTGTGGTCGCTGAGCGAGATCATCTCCGAGGAGTCGGTCGCCGCCCGCAAGTCGGACCTCGCCGTCATGGACCAGATCACCGCCGTCGACGAGCAGACCCTCGAGGTCGTGCTCTCCCAGCCCTCGCGGTCACTGCTCTTCAACCTCGCGGCCGTCACCATCGTCAAGGAGGGGGACACCGAGAACACCTCGGACAACGGCACCGGCCCCTACCGTTTCGTCGAGTGGGCGCAGGGCGACTACCTCACCATCGAGCGCAACGACGACTACTGGGGCGCGGCCGCCGCCAACCCCGGCGTCACCTTCCAGTTCTTCACCGACACGACCGCGATGAACAACGCTCTGGCCACCGGTGGGCTCGACCTCGTCATCGCCGAGGACTCCCCCGACCAGCTCGTCCAGTTCGAGGACAACCCGGACTTCACCATCAGCGAGGGCACGTCGACGACGAAGTACCTGTGGGCCTTCAACGACGCCGAGGCCCCCTTCGACGACGTCCGCGTGCGCCAGGGCCTGTACCGGGCCATCGACCGCGAGGCGATCCTCGACGCCGTGTGGGCCGGCCGCGGGCAGGTCATCGGCTCCATGGTGCCGCCCACCGACCCGTGGTTCACCGACCTCTCAGGTGTCCACGCCCACGACCCGGCCGGCGCCCAGGCACTGCTCGCCGAGGCCGGCGTCGAGGACCTGACCATCACCCTCGACTACGTGGCCGGGGACACCGAGGGGACGATCGCCCAGCTGCTCCAGAGCGACCTCGCGGAGATCGGCGTGACCCTCGAGCTCAACCCGATCGACGACGCGACCTGGTACCAGCGCATCTACACCGACCACGACTTCGAGACGACCCTCATGGGCCACGTCAACCCGCGCGACATCTTCTGGTACGCCAACCCCGACTTCTACTGGGGCTACGACAGCGCCGAGTTCCAGGAGCTCGTCGCGGCCTCCGAGGCCGCGGGCAGCGACGAGGAGCAGACCGAGCTGCTGCGCCAGGCCAACGAGCTCATGGCGCAGGACGCCGCCTCGGCGTGGCTCTACCTCGAGCCGCAGATCCGGGTGGCCGCCGCCGGGATCACCGGGTTCCCGGTCGACCAGGCCACCGAGAGCTTCTACGTCGCGGACATCACCCGGGAGTCCTGAGCGGTGTTCCGGTACCTCACGCTGCGCCTGGCGGTCCTGGCCGTCTCGCTCCTGCTCGCCAGCCTCGTGGTCTTCGTGATCCTGCGGCTGCTGCCGGGTGACAGCGCGGGGACCACGCTCGGCGTGGGCACGACGGCGGAGCAGCTGGAGACCCTGCGCCGGGACCTGGGCACCGACCAGCCCGTCCTCGTCCAGTACCAGCAGTGGGTCGCCGGTCTGCTCGGCGGGGACGCCGGGACCTCGTTCGTGTCCCGGCAGCCGGTCGGCGAGCTCGTCGCCGACCGGCTGCCCATCACGGTGCCGCTCAGCCTGGGCGCCTTCGTCCTCGCCGTGCTCGTGTCCGTGCCCGTCGGGGTGCTCGCCGCGGTGCGCCGCAGCAGCCCCCTCGGGGTGGCCGTCTCGGCGCTGTCCCAGCTGGGCGTGGCCGTGCCGGTGTTCTGGGTGGGGGTCCTCCTCATCGGCGTCTTCGCCCTCGGGGCCGGCTGGCTGCCGCCCGGCGGCTTCCCCCGCGCCGGCTGGGGCGACCCGGCCGCGGCCGTGCAGGCCCTCGTCCTGCCGGTCCTCACCGTCGCCATCGCCATGGCCTCCGTCATGGTCCGCTACGTCCGCTCGGCCACCCTCGACGTGCTCGGCCAGGACTACATCCGCACGGCGCGCTCGCTCGGCTTCTCCCGCACCCAGGCACTGGCGCGGCACGGCCTGCGCAACGGCGCGGTGCCCGTCGTCGCCGTCCTCGGCATCGAGCTCGCCACGTCCCTGCTCGGGGCCGTCGTCGTCGAGGCGGTCTTCGCCCTGCCCGGCCTCGGGTCGCTGCTCCTCAGCTCGGTGCTGGGACGCGACCTGCCCGTCGTCCAGACGGTCGTCCTCGGGATCACCGCCGTCGTCCTCGTCGTCAACCTCGGCGTCGACCTGCTCCAGCGGTGGATCGACCCGCGCCTGCGCACGAGCGCCGTCCTGGAGGCCGCATGACCACCGAGCTGCCCGCCGTCGAGCAGGCCCCCGCCGCGCCGTCGCCTCCCCGCGGCGGGCGCGCGCGGGCCGCCCGCTCGCTCACCGTCGGTGGGGTGCTCGTCGGGCTCGTGCTCGCCGTCGCACTCGTCTCCCTGCTGTGGACGCCCTACCCGCTCACCGACGGCTCCGGGCCCCGGCTCAGCGGGCCGACGGCGGAGCACTGGGCCGGCACCGACCGCCTCGGGCGCGACCTGCTCACCCAGCTCATGCTCGGGGCCCGTGCCGCCGTCGTCGTCGCCTTCCTCACCACGGTCCTCGCCGCCGCCATCGGGGTGACGGTCGGGGTGCTGGCCGCGAGCGCGACCCGCTGGCTCGACGCCGCCCTGCAGACCGTCGTCGACCTCCTCATCGCCTTCCCCACCCTGCTGCTCGCCATGCTCATCGTCACCGTCCGCGGCGCCTCGACGGCCTCGGTCGTGGCGGCGATCGGGATCGCCGGCTCGGCCGTCATCGCGCGCGTCACCCGGGTCAACGCCGCCCGGGTGCTGCGCGAGGACTACGTGACCGCAGCACGCGCGGCCGGGACCGGTCACCTGGGGGTCGTGCTGCGGCACGTGCTGCCGAACATCGCGCCCACGCTCCTCGTCCAGCTCATGCTCCTCGCGGGCAGCGCCGTCCTGGCCGAGGCCTCGCTGTCCTACCTCGGCCTCGGCGCCCCGCCGCCGGACCCGACGTGGGGCCGGATGCTGCGCGAGGCGCAGAGCACCATCGCCACCGCCCCGACGAGCGCCGTCCTCCCCGGCCTGGGGGTCGCCACCTTCGTCCTCGGCCTCAACCTCCTCGGCGACGGCATCCGTGAGCGACGCGACCCGGAGCTGGCCCGATGACCCTCCTCGACGTCCGCGACCTCACCGTGCGCACCGCCGACGGCCGCGCCGTCGTCGACGGCGTGACGTGGAGCCTGGACGCCGGTGAGCGCCTCGGCATCATCGGCGAGTCCGGCTCGGGCAAGTCGCTCACCGCGCTCGCGGTCCTCGGGCTGGTCCCCGAGGGCATGTCGGTGACCGGGCAGGTCCTCCTCGACGGCGTCGACCTGCTGTCGCTGCCCGCGCGGTCGCTGCGCAGGGTGCGCGGGGCACGCGTGGCGATGGTCTTCCAGGAGCCGCTGACGGCGCTGGACCCGCTCATGACGATCGGCCGGCAGATCGCGGGGCCGCTGCGCCTGCACCGGAGGCTGCGCGGGGCGGCCGCCCGGTCCGCCGCGGCGGAGCTGTGCCGGCTCGTGCGCCTGCCCGAGGTGGACCGGGTCCTCGACTCCTACCCGTGGCAGCTGTCCGGCGGGCAGCGTCAGCGCGCCGGGCTCGCCCTCGCGCTGGCCTGCGAGCCGGACGTGCTCCTCGCCGACGAGCCGACCACGGCCCTCGACGTCACCGTCCAGGCCGAGATCCTCGACCTGCTCGACGACGTCGCCCGCCGCACCGGCTGCGCTCTCGTCTTCATCAGCCACGACCTGCCCGTCGTCGCCCGGCTCGCGCAGGACCTCGTCGTCATGCACGACGGCGTCGTCGTCGAGCGGACCACCGTGCGGGCGGCGCTGGCCGGCGCGGAGCACCCCTACACCCGCCAGCTCATCGCCGCGGCCCGCGCCGTGTCCCACCTCCCGGAGGACGCATGACCGCCCCGCTGCTCCGGGCCACCGGTCTCACCCGCACCTTCGGCTCCCGCGCGCGGACGACGACGGCGCTCGACGGCGTCTCCCTGTCCGTCACCGCCGGACGCAGCCTCGGCATCGTCGGTGAGTCCGGGGCCGGCAAGACGACCCTCCTGCGGCTCCTCCTCGGCCTCGACCGCCCCGACACCGGTGCGGTGGAGTTCCGCGGCGAACCGCTGCGCACCCGGGACCGCGCGCTCATGCGCCGCTTCCGCCGCGAGGTCCAGGTCGTCTTCCAGGACCCCCGCTCGTCCCTCGACCCGCGGATGCGGGTGCGGGACGTCGTCGCCGAGCCGCTGCGCTCCCTGCGGGTGCCCGGGGACCACGGGGCGCGGGTGGCGGAGCTGCTCTCGGCCGTCGGGCTCGAGCCGGGGATGGCCGAGCGCTACCCGGCCCAGTTCTCCGGCGGTCAGCGGCAGCGGATCGCGATCGCCCGGGCCCTGGCCCCGCGTCCGTCGGTGCTCATCGCCGACGAGCCGGTCAGCGCCCTGGACGTCACGGTGCGGCAGCAGATCATCGCGCTCCTCGACCGGCTCCGGGTGGAGCTGGGCATGTCGCTCGTCATGGTCAGCCACGACATGGCGATCGTCGGCCACCTGTGCGAGGACGTCCTCATCATGCGGTCCGGGCGCCAGGTGGAGGCGGGGGTCACCCGCGAGGTGTTCCGCGAGCCTCGCGAGCCCTACACCCGCCGGCTCCTCGACGCGGTCCCCCGCCTTCCCGCCCCTGAGCCACCGAGCGCGCAGCGGAGCTAGACCTTCTCCCAGGGCTCGACGGGGCCGGGGACGGGGACGAAGAGGGGGTGGGTCTCGACGTCGGTGACGTCGCGCACGAGGGCGTAGCGGTCCGGGCTGCGGGCGGCGAGCTTGGCGAGCAGGTGGGCCCACTCGTAGGCGACCTGGCCCTCGGTGACGGGCAGCGGCGCGACGGCGGCCAGTTCCACCGGCCGGTCGATGCGGCTGCGGTCGAAGCGGTAGCCGCGCTCGTCCGCCTCGCCCGCGAGGACGGCGAGGTAGGCCCCGACCGTGACGACCGGCTCGGCGGTCGCGCGGAAGCGGGCGAGCTGGCTGTGGTTGAGGTACCCCCTGGTCCGGCCCGCGAGGACGGCCTGCGCAAGCAGCGTCTCGCGCCAGCAGGCCACCAGACCCTGCCGGTCGAGGTAGCGCGGGTGCACCGACCAGACCCTCATGCCCTTCCCTCCTTCGCCGGCAGCCCGAGCCGCACCGCCCAGCGCGTCCACGGCGGTGCCACCCGCCAGTTGACGGCCAGCGTGCGGAAGGCCCGGTGGAAGCGCCGCCGCAGCTGGGCCAGGCCCACGAGGCTGCGCGCGGAGACCCCGACGACGATCGAGCGGTCCAGCCGCACCCGACGGCGCGGACCCAGCGCGAAGGCGAGGTCGAGGTCGTCGTGGAGCTCGGCGTCGTCGTCGTGGACGGCGGCCCGCACGGCGACCCAGCTCGAGCGGCGCACCGCCATGCTCGAGCCCCACAGCGCGTGGTGGCCGAGCGCGAGGTAGCACAGCCCGTAGTAGGCGCCGAGGTAGACGGCGGAGACGAGCCGGCCCGTGCGCGGCAGCTCGTAGAAGCGCCCGACGCCGGTGACGGCGTCGCGGCGGGGGTCGGCCATCGCGGCGACGACCCGCTCGAGCCAGTCGGGGGCGGGCAGGGAGTCGGCGTCGAGACGGGCGATGAGGTCCCCGCGCGCGGCGTCGTAGCCGGCGGCCGCGGCCATGGGGATCCCGCGCCGTGGCTCGGTGACGACGCGCGCCCCGTGCCGGCGGGCCACCTCCGCGGTCGCGTCGCGGGACCCGTTGTCGACGACGACGACCTCGAGCGGCGCCACGGTCTGCCGCGCCAGGGCGGACAGGCAGCGCTCGAGGGCCGGCGCGTCGTCGAGCGCCGGGATGACGACGCTCACGCTCATCGTGCCCACCTCGCCACCAGCACCCCGGCGACGGCGGAACCGAGCGCGCCGGCGGTGAGGTCACCGATCGTGTCGCCGTAGTAGACGTAGACGGAGTCGTCGATGTACGTGTAGCCGGCCCACTCGGCCACCTCCCAGAGCACACCAAGCGCCACCCCGACGCACGCCGTCGTCAGCGCGACCCCGGCCCGGCCGGCCCGGGTGGCCGGGCCGGCGAGCAGCCCGGCGCGCAGCATGACGATCCCGAGCGCCGCCGCCACGAGCCCGTTGACGAGCAGGTGGGCGGGCACGTCGACCCATGTCACCGTCGTGTACAGCCCCGCGGCGCTGGCCCAGCCGGCGGCGCTGAGGGCGGCCCCGAGCAGCGCCTGGAGGGTCGCGGGCAGGAAGAGCACCCGGGCGAGGGTGACCCCGCCGAGCACGAGCGCCGCCACGGCCACCGCCACCCAGTCCACCGCGAGCGCCGCCGGGACGGCGAGCACCGCGAGCGCCGCGACCGCCTGCGCCGCCACCCGTGCGGGGCGCGGCCCGGGGACGGTGAGGAGCACGCCGGCGGGCGTCGTGGGGCGGGGCTGGTCGACGTCGCCCATCAGCGGGTCCAGGCGATGGCGATGAACAGCTGGGTGACGAGGAAGCCGGTGACGAGGTTGAACCAGATGAAGCGGCGCCAGCCGGCGTTGGCCTCCTCGCAGCGCTCGTCGGGCAGGGAGCGGAAGGGCGCGATCGACACGATGTACGGGACGACGAGCACCGCGGCGAGCGCCCCTGGCCACCCCGCCCACAGGACGACGACGCCGGCGGCCGCGTAGAGCGCGAGCGCCAGGCGGGTGGTGCGGGCCGCGCCCAGCCACGTGGCGATCGAGGAGATGCCGCCCTCGCGGTCGGCGGTGACGTCCTGCACCGCCCCGAAGGCGTGGGAGGCCATGCCCCAGAGGAAGAAGGCGACGAGCGCCGCGAGCGCCGCCCCCTCCAGCGACCCACCGGCGAGGACGAGCCCGAAGACCGCGGGGCTGACGAAGTGCGTGCTCGAGGTGAGCGAGTCGAGGAAGGGCCGCTCCTTGAACCGCAGGACGGGCGCCGAGTAGGCGACGACGGCGAGCACGCTGACGGTGAGCACCGCCGTCGAGGCCGCCGAGCCGAGCAGGACGAGGGCGACGAGGAAGGGCAGGTTGCTCAGCACCGACGCCCAGATCGTCGTGCGGTGCCAGCGGCGGTCGAGGACGATCCCCTCGATGCCGCCCTTGCGTGCGTTGCGCAGGTCCGACTCGTAGTCGAAGACGTCGTTGATCCCGTACATGAGCAGGTTGTAGGGAATGAGGAAGTACAGCGTGCCGACGACGAGCGCGACGTCGACGCCGCCGCCCGCAAGGAGGTAGGCCGCCGCGAAGGGGTAGGCGGTGTTGATCCAGCTGACCGGCCGGGACGAGCCGAGGAGCTGGCGCACGGCGCTCGTGCCGGTGGTGCTCATGCCCGCTCCTCCTCGGTGCGGCGCGGGCGGAGCAGCTCCCACAGGGCCGGCAGGAGCAGCACCGAGGCCAGCGGCCAGGCGAGGTCCTCGACCGGCGCGAGGAGCAGCCGCACGCCGGTGAGCTGGGACTCGTCGTAGCGGAAGAGGTCCGCGGCGATCATGAGGCTGTCGAAGACGACCGTGAGCACGAGGAGCGCCCCGAGCGTCAGCGCCGTCGCCGCCCACCAGCGCCCGCCCAGGCGCCGCACCCGGGTGGCGACTGCGGCGGTGAGGAGGACGGGGAGCAGGAACAGCCCCGCGAGGAGGAGGTAGGTCACTCAGCCCACCTCCGTCGTCGCCCGCCGCGCGCGCAGCGCCAGCAGGACGAGGCCGTGGAGCACGAGGGTGAGGTAGCAGAGGAAGGTGACGAAGACGAGCTCCTCGAGGGGCAGCTCGGGGGCGAGCATGACCCCGGTCATCGCCTCGCTCTCCCCGCGGTGGTAGAAGCCGGAGGCGATCGCGGCGACGTCCCACAGGAGGAAGAAGGCGACACCGATCGCGAGGGTGAGGGCGCCGCGGCGGGCGTCGGCCCACAGGACGAGGCGGAAGCGGTGGTCGAGCAGGGCCATGCAGCCGAGCGAGACGAGCAGCGCCGCGAGGTAGGCGAGAGCGGTCACGGGGCCCACAGTGCCATCTCGGCGCCCACCCGGTCACGGACGATCTCCGCGCTGATGAGGCACATGGGCAGGCCGATGCCGGGGATGGTGCTCGCGCCGGCGTAGTACAGGCCGCGCACCTTGCGGGAGGCGTTGCCGGGCCGGAAGAAGGCGCTCTGCCGCAGGGTGTGCGCCGGGCCGAGCATGCCGCCGCGCCACGCGCTGAGGTCGGCGGCGAAGTCACCGGGCCCCACGGTGCGGCGCACCCGGATCCGTTCGCGCAGCTCGGGGATGCCGGCCCACGCGGCGAGCTGGTCGATCGCGGCGTCGGCGACCTCCTCGACGGCACGGTCGCCGCCGCCGTCGCGGCCGCCGCGCCCGAGGGACGGGTCGGCGGGGACGGGCACGAGGATGAAGACGTTCTCCGCGTCCTGCGGCGCGACGCTCGGGTCGGTGCGCGAGGGGGTGCACACGTAGGCGGAGGCGGGCCGCGGCACCCGGCCCTCGCGGATGTCGCGGAAGTTGCGGTCCCAGTCCTCGGTGAAGAGCAGGGTGTGGTGGGGCAGCTGGGGCAGCCGGCCGTCCACGCCGAGGTAGACGAGCACCCCGCCGGGGCCCGGGTCGCGGCGCTCCCACCAGCGGGCGGGCCGCTCGCGCAGGGCGGGCGGGAGGAGCTCGGTCTCCACGTGGTGCAGGTCGGTCGCCGCGACGACGACGTCGGCACGCACCCGGTGCTCGGCGCCCGCAGCGTCGCGGTAGCGGACCCCCGTCGTACGCCACCGCGGGCCGCGCCGGCGACGGGTGGCGGACTCCGCGGTGACGGCGGTGACGGTTGCACCGGTGCGGACGGTGACGCCCTGGGCCCTGGCGAGGTCGGCGACGGCCTCGATGAGCCGGGCGAAGCCGCCCTGCGGGTACTGGACGCCGCCGGTGAGGTCGAGGGCGCTCATGAGGTGGTACATGCTCGGCGTCCGGTCGGGCGAGGAGCCGAGGAACACCGCGGGGTAGCCGAGAATCTGGCGCAGCCGGCGGTCGCGGAAGCGGGCGGCGACGTGCGCCTGGAGGGGGCGGCCGAGGAGCGGGAGCAGGCGGTGGGCCTGGCGCAGGACGTCGGGCACGGCGAGGTCCCGCCACGAGGTGAAGCTCGTGTAGAGGAAGTGGCGCAGTGCCATGTCGTAGGTCTCGCGGGCGGTGTCGAGGTACTCCTCGAGGCGCCGCCCTGCGCCGGGCTCGACCCTGTCGAAGGTGAGGACGTTCGCCGCGCGGTCCGGCAGGACGTCCAGCGGCTCGCTGTGCCCCTCGTAGAGCACCCGGTAGGCGGGGTCGAGGGTGACGAGGTCGAGCTGCTCGGCGCTGGAGCTGCCGAGCAGCCGGAAGAAGCGGTCGAAGACCTCGGGCATGAGGTACCACGACGGGCCGGTGTCGAAGCGGAAGCCCTCGGCGCTCCAGCTGCCCGCGCGCCCGCCCAGCTCCTCGCGCTGCTCGAGCAGCTCGACGCGGAAGCCGTCGCGGGCGAGCAGGGCGGCGGTCGCCAGGCCCGAGATCCCGCCGCCGATGACGACGGCGGAGGGCGCGTCGGGGCGAGCCGCCCCACCGGGTGCGGCATGTCGGCTCATCGACGTCCTCCTGTGATGGTCCCCCGGAGCACGATCCGGGCCTTGACCGGGTCGGGGACGCGCACGCGCTCCACCCGGATCCGCGCCGCCGGCGTCTGGCGCAGGCGCCGGGACAGCTCGCTGAACAGTCCGTGGGCCACGCGCACGGCGCGGCGGCTGCTCGAGGGCAGCTGGACGAGGGCCTGCTCGGCGGCGGCGAGGTCGGCGTCGATGTCGTCGAGCAGGACGTCACGGCGCTCGTCGCTGAAGGCCGCCGGGTCGAGCCCGGGGAAGTACGTGCGCCCGAGGGCGTCGTGGTCCTGCCCGAGGTCGCGGAGGAAGTTCACCTTCTGGAAGGCGGCGCCCAGGCGGCTTGCCCCGGGGGCGAGGCGCTCGTAGGTGGCGTCGTCGCCGTCGACGAAGACACGCAGGCACATGAGGCCGACGACCTCCGCGGAGCCGTGGACGTACTCGGCGAGGCTCGCGTCGTCGTGCTCGTCGACGGACAGGTCGGCACGCATCGAGGCGAAGAACGGGGTGACGAGCGCGGCGCCGATGCCGTACCGGCGGGCGGTCCGGGCGAAGGCGTGGACGACGAGGTTGGCGCTGCGCCCGCTGGCCATCGCCTGGGCGGTGTCCTCCTCGAGGGCGTCGAGCATGGCGCCGCGGTCGGCGGCGGACCAGGACTGGTCGGGGTCGTCGACGATCTCGTCGGCCACCCGCACGAGCGCGTAGATGTTCCGCACGTGCTCGCGGTCCCCCGGCGCGAGGAGGCGGCAGGCCCAGCCGAAGGACGTCGAGTAGGTGTCGATGACGACGGCGGCACTGCGGCTGGCGACGTCGTCGTACCGGGAGGCCGCCTCGGGCGGCCGGCGACGCAGGCTCACGCGGCCCTCGACCCGCGCGAGACGGTGCGCGCCCACTCGTCCAGCAGCCGGGCCTCGGGCAGGTGCGCGACGGCCTCGCGGGCCTCGCGGTCGAGGTCCGCGGCGAGGCCCTCGACGTAGGCCCGCGCCCCGCACTCCTCGAGGAGGCCGCGCACGCGGGCGGCGTCCGCGTCCTCGACCACCCCGGAGGCGAGGTAGGGCTGGATGTGGGCCCAGGCCGGGGTCCTGCGGGCGTAGGCGATGAGGGGTGTGCACTTGCCCTCGCGCAGGTCCGAGACCGTGCTCTTGCCGGTGGCCGACTCCTCCCCGAACATGCCGTCGAGGTCGTCGCGCAGCTGGTAGCCGATGCCCAGGAGCCGGGCGAAGCGGGTGAGCGCGGACTCGTGCTCGGTGTCCGCCCCGCCGAGGACGGCGGCCAGCTGGAGGGGCAGCTCGAAGGAGTACACCGCCGTCTTCTGGTGCTCCATCGAGATGACCGAGGGGATGTCCGCGGCGCCGTCGAGGCTGAGACGGACGTCGGTGAGCTCACCCGCGGCGCTCAGGTGCAGGGCCCGGTCGAGGAGGTCGAGCATCCGGGCGACCGTCTGCGGCGGCGCCCCGCACAGCGCGATGAGCCGGACCGCGCCGGCGAGGGCGAGGTCACCGGCGAGGATGGCCGCGCTCTGGCCGTAGTGGGTGGCCCGCTCGGCCTCGTGGCCGCCCTCGCGGGCGTCGGCGGCGAGAATGCCGACGACGTTGGGCCGGCCACGGCGGACGGTGTCGCCGTCGATGACGTCGTCGTGGACGACGAGCGCGGTGTGGAGCAGCTCGAGGGCGGCTCCCACCTGGGCGGCGACGTCGGCCTGCCGCCCGCCGAGGGCGAGGTAGACGCTGTGGAAGAGCATGGGCCTCAGCCGCTTGCCGCCGGCGGAGGCGTCCTGGAGCGCGGACCACAGCTGCGCGTGCTCCGGGCCCGCGAGGTGGCGGGCGCCGTCGGCGAAGTAGTCGGCGAGCGCGGCGTCGACGGGCGCGGTGTCGACCGTCTCGCGCGGTGGCGCGCTCATCCCGAGGCGCTCTCGGGCAGGTGGCCGGCGGCCACGAGACGCTCGACCTGCGCGACCATCCACGGGCTCAGGGCCCACGGCGCGAGCCTGACCGTCTGCACGGCCGCGGCCGGGTCGACCCAGTGGAGCTCGGCGACCTCCTCGGGGTTGGGCTGCGGCTCGCCGGTGGTCCGCGCGACGAAGACGGGGCAGATCTCGTTCTCGACGACGCCGGAGGCGTCGACGGCGCGGTACCGGAAGTCGGGGACGGCGGGACGCACGTCGCTCACCTCGAGGCCGAGCTCGTGGCGGGCGTGGCGCACGATCGCGTCCGTCAGCTCCTCCCCCGGCCGCGGGTGCCCGCAGAAGGAGTTGGTCCACACCCCGGGCCAGGTCTTCTTGCTCAGCGCCCGGCGGGTGAGCAGGAGCCTGCCCTCCGCGTCGGTGAGGTAGCAGGAGAAGGCGAGGTGCAGGGGCGTCTCCGCGGTGTGGACGGTCGGCCGCGGGGCTGTGCCGATGGCGGTGCCGTCCTCCGCGAGCAGCGTCACGAGGTCCTCGGTCGTGGCGGTCATGTCGTGGTCTCCTGTCGTCCGACTCGGGTGGCCAGTCCCGTGCGCAGGCGCACGGCGATCGTCACGAGGGCGACGACGACGGCGACCGTCACCGCCGCGATCGCGGTGGTGCTCGACTCGGGCTCTCCCGAGGTGCGGCCCACGGCGATCCAGCTCAGCCCCCACACGATGGTGGCGGTGGGCGCGAGGCGTCCGCGGCCCACCAGCGCCAGGGCGACCCCGACGACGCCGACGGCCGCGAGCACGCCGACGGCCCACCACTCGGAGGCACCACCGCCGGTGAAGCCGGAGTCGAGGAGCGCGGCCGCGGTGTTCGCGCAGGTCGCCACGCTCACCCAGCCGAGGTAGAGGCCCAGGGTGCCGTCGGCGACGAGCGCCTCCACCCGGCTGCGCGGCGGCACCGCGAGCAGCCGCTGGAAGATGACGGCCAGGACGACGAGCAGCGCGACGATGACGGCGACGCTCAGCCACACCTGGCCGGCCTGCACCGCGAGGATCCAGGCGGCGTTGAGGACGAGGGAGGCGACGACCGGCCACGCGAGGCGCCGCGGGTCGGTGCGGTCCCACCACTGCCACACGGTGTACAGGCCCAGGCCGCCGTAGATGACGCTCCACACCGAGAACGCCGGGGAGTCGGGGGCCAGGTGCGTGGAGTCGGCGGCGAGGACGCCGCCGGCGGCCTCGGCGATGGGGGTGCCGCCGAAGAGGCCCACGCCGACCATCGAGCCGACGACGCACACGACGTAGGCGATACTCACCCCGAGGTGGCGCACGAGTGCTGCACGGTCCCGACTCACGCGCTGCTCCCCACCGCCGTCGTCTTCTGCGCGACCGCCGTCGAGTCGTCCTCGTCCTCGGGCACGCGGGCCTTCCACGGCCACCATACGGGCCGTCCGATGTCGTACACGAGCCCAGAGACGAGGAGGCTGCGGACGATGAAGGTGTCGATGAGGACACCGACGGCGACGATGAAGGCGAGCTGGACGAGGAAGAGCAGCGGGATGACGACGAGCGCGCCGAAGGTCGCCGCGAGGACGAGGCCCGCGGAGGTGATGACGCCACCGGTCATCGTCAGGCCCCGGCGCACACCGCTGCGCGTGCCGTGCTCCAGCGACTCCTCACGCACCCGGGTCATGAGGAAGATCGAGTAGTCGATGCTCAGCGCCACGAGGAAGACGAAGCCGAAGAGCGGGACGGAGGCGTCCGCACCGGGGAAGTCGAAGACGTGGTTGAAGAAGATCGCCGACAGCCCCAGCGTGGCCGCGAAGGACAGGACGTTGACCGCGAGGATGACGAGCGGCGCGACGATCGCCCGCAGCAGGATGACGAGCATGACGAAGATGACGGCCAGGACGAGCGGGACGATCGTGCGCAGGTCCTGCGCCGCCGTCTCCTGGGTGTCCAGCCGCTGCGCCGCGGCGCCACCGACGAGCGCGTCGGGGTCGACGTCGCGCACGGCCTCGCGGACCTCGCTCGCCGCGACGGTGGCCTCCTGGCTCTCCGACGTCGCGCTCGTCGCCGCCTCGATCTCGACGCGGCCGTCGACGACCACGGGGGCGTCGTCGTCGCCGGTCACGACCTGCGCGCTGTCGATCCCGTCGACGGCGGTGATCGCCTCGACCGCCTCCTCGGCCGTGTCCTCGGCGGTGATGACGACGAGCGGCTGGACCTGCCCGGCCTCGAAGTGCTCGACGAGCACCTCCTGGCCCTCGACGGCCTCGGTCGGGTTGAGGAAGACCTCCCCCTCACCGGTGCCCTCGGCCTGCAGGGTGGGCAGGAAGGCGGCGAGCGCGAGGAGGGCGACGGCGGTGGTGCCCCAGATGACGCGCGGGCGGCGGGCGACGGCGGCGGCGACGCGGCCCCACAGGCGGGAGGTGTCCTCCGAGTCCGCGGGGGCGTCGGGGGTGTACTGCGGCCGGCGCGGCCAGAACAGCACCCGGGAGCGGCTGCCCGCGACGAGGAGCAGCGCGGGCAGCAGGGTGAGCGCGCCGAGGACGGCGGCGGCGATGCCGATCGCGCCGACCGGGCCGAGGCTGGCGTTGGAGCCGAGGTCCGACAGGAGCAGGCACAGGAGGCCGGCGATGACGGTGCCGGCGGAGGCGAGGATCGGGGGCACCGAGGCCCGCCAGGCCGCGGCCATCGCCTGGCGCGGCTCGGGGTGGCGGGTGAGCTCCTCGCGGTAGCGGGCGACGAGGAGCAGGGCGTAGTCGGTGGCCGCACCGATGACGAGGATCGAGAGGATGCCCTGGCTCTGGCCGTTGAGCAGGAGCGCGCCGCTGCCCGCGAGCGGCTTGATGACGAGGGCCGCGGCGCACAGCGAGAAGACCGCGGCGAGCAGCACCGTGAAGGGCAGTAGCGGGGAACGGTAGACGATGACGAGGATGACCAGGACGACGACGAGCGCGACGAGGAGGAGGACGCCGTCGATGCCGCCGAAGGCGGAGCCGAGGTCGGAGACGAAGCCGGCCGGGCCGGTCACCCAGGCGTCGAGGTCCGCGTCGGCGAGCGTCCCGTCGGCGAGCTCGCGCAGCTCGGTGACGACGACGTTGACCGTGCGCTCGCCCGTGTCGCCGAGGTTCTCGTCGGCCTGGTCACTGGCGATGGCCACGGGGAACAGGAGGGCCTGGCCGTCCTCGGCGGGGATGAAGGGGACCGGCCCGTCGAGGACGTCGCCGAGGAGCTGACCATCGGGCAGCTCGACCTCGGGCACCTGCGCGGCGAACTCCTCCGCCGCGGCGAGCTGCTCGGGCGTGAGCTCGCCGCCGTCGGTGGGCGTGGCGACGAGCAGCGCGGGCAGCGGCTGGTCCCCCGCGAACTCCTCGGCGAGCTCGTCGGCGCGCGTGGACTCGGCACTCGAGGGCAGGAAGGCAGCCTGGTCGTTCTCCTGCACCTCCGAGAGCGAGCCCTGGGCCATACCACCCAGGCCGCCGACGGCGAGCCAGGCGAGGAGGACGACGACGGTGAGCAGCGCGCGCAGAACTGCGCCGCGGCGTCCGTCGGACTTACGGTGGCTGGGGCCCTGCTGGCCGCCCTTAACACTAAGCACGCTTAGCAATATGATCGAGGCGCCCACCGCGCGCAACCCGAGACGGAAGGACACCGTGAGCCGAGATCCGGACCGCTCCGCGCCAGCCGAGGACGGGCCGACCGCGACGGCGGGCATCGCGTTCCCACCTCCGGAGACGTGGCCCACCGGCCGACTGCTGTCCGCGGCGGCCCGGCGGGTGGAGCGCGCGTGGGACGCGTACCTGGGCCAGTGGGGTCTGACGCACGCGTCCGTGCCGGTGCTCGTCGTCCTCTCGCGCGCCTCGATGTCGCAGCGGGAGATCGCCGCCCACATGCACGTGACCGAGCAGACCATCGGCCGCGTCCTGCGTGGCCTGCAGGCCAGCGGGTACATCACGCGCACCCAGCACCCCGAGGACCGGCGGCGGCACGTCGTCGCGCTGACCCCGTCCGGGCGGGACGCGCTCACGGCACTCGACCGCGCCCAGTCGGTGGAGTCGCTCATCGGCAGCTCGCTGTCCGCGCCCGAGACCGCCCAGCTGCGCACCCTGCTCATCCGGATGCTCACCGACCTCCCACTGCAGGACGAGCGGGATCTCGCCTGACCCGCGACCACCTACCATCGGCGTGGTGAGGACCACCCCCGAGATCTTCTCCCTCGGCCCGGACCACGAGCCACGCTACCGCGACCGGCCCGTGGTAGCGCTGCTCGACCGCCACATCGAGTCGGTGTGGGGACTGCTCGTCGACGGCGTCGAGTCCCCCGCCCTCCCCCCGGCCGAGCTCTTCCCGCTGCCGGTCCGCACCGGGGACACCCGGGTGGACGTGCAGAGCGCGATCGCCCAGCTCGCCCCGGTGTGGGGCTTCCGCCCGCTGCTCGACATCACCGCGGAGCGGGCCCGTGAGGACCTCGCCCGCGCCTCGGTCCTCGCGCTGTCCTTCGTGGCGCAGTCGGCGCGCGGCCCGGACGTGCCGGCGGTGCCGCAGCGCGAGGTGGAGCAGGGCGGCTCGGTGGCCGAGCGCTTCCTCATCCGGTGGAGCGGGACGGCCCAGCCCGACCACGCCGAGGCCCTCGACGCCCTGTGGACGGTCGTCGCGGAGGACGGTCCGGACTCCTCCTCCACGCGCATCGCCCGGATCGCGGCTGGCACCGGCGCCGACGTCGGGGCGTGCCTGGCCGGGGCGGTCTCCGGCGTCAGCGGCCCCCTCGCCGCGGGCGCGGCGGCGCGGGCCCTCCAGCTCGCCGTCCAGGTGCATGACGGCCTCGACCCGGCCGCCGCCGTCCAGGCCGCGATGCGCGAGCAGACGGTCGTGCCGGGGCTCGTCCCCGCGGGGCGCGACCCGCGCGCCGAGATGCTGCGCGAGGTCTGCCGGCGGCTGGACGTGCGGCTCTTCGCCGCGGGGCGGGCACTGGAGGTGGCCGGCAGCACGCTCGTCGCCGAGCGGGCCGGGCGTCCCGCGAGCGCGAACGTCAACTTCTGGGGGGCCCTGCTCCTGGACCACGTGGGCTTCGAGCCGCGCCTGTTCAACGCCCTCATCATCTGCGGCCGCACCGCCGGCTGGTCCGCCCACATCCTCGACGCCCAACGCGCCCTCCACACCTGACGCCTCCCCCGTGTCGCCGACAGCCGCGTTGTCGCCGACAGCACACTTACCGCCGACAGCACACTTACCGCCGACAGCCGGACTCTCCGGCCCGCGACCACGGACGCCGTCCCGGTCGGCGTCGCGCAGGTGGGAGGATCGGGGACCATGACCACCGTGCAGATCCCCGCCGAGCTCCTGCCCGCGGACGGCCGCTTCGGCTGCGGTCCGAGCAAGGTGCGTCCCTCCCACGTCGCGGCGCTCGCCGCCGTCGGTGAGACGCTGCTCGGCACCTCCCACCGGCAGGCGCCGGTCCGCTCCCTCGTCGGCCGGGTCCGCGAGGGCCTGGCCGACCTGCTCGGGGCGCCCGAGGGCTACGAGGTCGTCCTCGGCAACGGCGGCTCCACCGCCTTCTGGGACGCCGCCAGCCTCGGCCTGGTCCGTGAGCGCTCCGCACACGCGGCCTTCGGGGAGTTCGGGTCGAAGTTCGCGACCGTCACCCGCCGCGCCCCCTTCCTCGCCGACCCGCACGTCGTGACCGCCGAGCCCGGCTCCCTCGCCACCCTGCGCCCCGTCGAGGGCGTCGACCTGTACGCGTGGCCGCAGAACGAGACCTCCACCGGCGTCCTCGCCCCCGTCGAGCGGGTGGACGACGACGGCGCGCTCGTCTGCGTCGACGCCACCTCCGCCGCCGGCGGGGTGCCGGTCGACCTCGCCCAGACCGACGTCTACTACTTCGCCCCGCAGAAGAGCTTCGGCTCCGACGGCGGCCTGTGGTTCGCCGTCATGTCGCCGGCCGCGATCGCCCGGGTGGAGGAGATCGCCGCGAGCGGCCGCTGGGTCCCGGAGTTCCTCTCCCTGCCGGCGGCGGTGGAGAACTCGCGCAAGGACCAGACGCTCAACACCCCGGCGATCGCCACGCTCGTCCTCATGGCAGAGCAGCTGGACTGGATTCGCGACCAGGGCGGGCTCGAGTGGGCGGCCGGCCGCAGCGCGCGCTCCGCCGAGATCCTCTACGGCTGGGCCGCCGAGCGGGACTGGGCCACGCCCTTCGTGGCCGTGCCCGAGCACCGCTCCCCCGTCGTCGGCACGATCGACCTCGCCGAGGAGGTCGACGCCGCGAAGGTCGCCGCGGTCCTGCGCGAGAACGGCGTCGTCGACGTCGAGCCCTACCGCAAGCTCGGCCGCAACCAGCTGCGCGTCGGCATGTTCCCCGCCGTCGAGCCCGAGGACGTCCGCGCCCTCACGGCCTGCGTCGACCACGTCGTCGGCGCCCTGTGACCGCCCGCCTCGCTCACGGGACCGCGGCGGGGGTGCTCCGATGAGCGCACCCGGCCTCGCCGCCCCGCTCTCCGCGCAGCTGCGCGAGCGCACCCGCGCCGCCCACGAGCGCGCGGAGTCGGTCCCCTTCATCACCGACCTCATGCACGGGCGCCTGGACCGGGCGGCCTACGCGGACCTCGCGGCCCAGCAGCACGGCATCTACGTCGCGCTCGAGGCGGCCGGCACGGAACACCTCGGCTCGCCGCGGGGCGCGGGCCTGATCTTCGCCGACCTCACCCGCACGCCCGCCATCGAGGCGGACCTCGCCTACCTGCACGGCCTGCGCTGGCGCGAGCGCACCGAGGTGCTCCCGGCAGCCCGTGCCTACGCCGAGCGGGTCGCGCAGGTCGGCGGGGACCTGGCCCGCTACGCCGCCCACGCCTACACCCGCTACCTCGGCGACCTCTCCGGCGGCCAGGCGATCAAGCGCCTCGTCCAGCGCCACTACGGTCTCGGGGAGGAAGGCGTGGCGTTCTACACCTTCACCGGCATCGCCAAGCCGAAGCTCTTCAAGGACACCTACCGCGAGCGGCTCGACGCCCTCGACCTCAGCGCCCCCGAGGTCGAGACGGCGGTCGCCGAGGCCACCCTCGCCTTCGAGCTGGCCACGGAGTTGTTCACCGCCCTCGGCGAGCGCCACCGCGCCTGAGCCCCGGCCGGCCGACCTACCGGCCGGCGACGAGCTCGCGCTCGGTGGCCTCGGCGAGGCGGTCGAGCTCGGCGAGCACCTCGCGAGCCATCGCGACGTCCGCCGCGCGGCAGGTGGCCGCGACCTCGGCGAGCCGGTCGGCGCCGAGCATCGACGCGGTGCCGCCCAGGCTGAGGGCCGCGTCGCGCAGCTCCGCCCCCTCCCCCGCCGTGACCGCCTCGTGCAGGCGCGCCACACGGGTGGGGAGCAGGTCGACGAAGCGGTCGACCATCCCGACCGCCGCCTCGTGGCCGACCTCCTCCTCGAGCCGGCTCAGCCGCTCGCGGTCGACGACGGGCCCGACAGCGAGCTCGGCGCGGCGCTCACGCAGCGCCCGGACCGCCTGGAGGCCGGCGTAGCCGAGGAGCGAGACGGCGATGACCACGGTCCCGAGCGCCTTGGTGTGCCCCGACAGCGCGGTGGCGACGTACCCGGCCCAGGGGATCCAGTACTGGACCTCGCCCCGGATCTGCGTCTCGGTGACCTGCCACGGGTCGACGACGTCGTTCGCGTCGCCCTGCGTCGTGAAGGAGGGGCCGTCCGGGCCCTCGGTCCGCTCGACGATGCGGTGGGTGACGAGCGTGGCGTCGTCCGGGTAGGGCATGACGGTGACGACGTCACCGACCTCGAGGGTGTCGACGTCGGCCGGGGCGATGACGACCTGGCTGCCCGTGGGGACGGTCGGCTCCATGGAGCCGCTGAGCACCGTGAGCGGGGCCCAGCCGAGCAGCCGCGGGACCACGACGAGCACCCCGAGCAGGGCGATCATCGCGATGAGGAGGACGCCGGGGAGCACGCGCGCGAGCAGCGTGCGCACGACGCCAGGGCGCGCCGCCTGCCGCGGGCGCGAGGTGGTGGGGGCGGTGACGCTCATCGTGGTCTCCTCGGGCTGGTCGTGGGTCACTCGCCGGCGACGGGCGCCTGGGTGAGCGTGACGTCGAGGCCGCCGAGCGTGACGCTCTGCCCCTGGCCGACGAGCCCGGCGGTGGTCGCGTCGAAGGCGACGGTGACGGCGACGTCGAGGTCCTGGAGCTCGTCGTCGGCGACGACGGTCGCGGAGGCGCCGGGCAGGACCTGCCCGTTGAGGCTCATCGTCGTGCTCGTCCGCAGCGCGGCGAGCAGCTCGGCGTCACCGGTGAGGCCGTCGAGGTTGTGGGAGACGGTGCCGCGCAGCAGGTCGCCGCGGGCGTCGACGGTCATCGTCTCGCGGTAGGTGAGCGCGTCACCGGGCGCGACGAGGTAGGTCCCGGCCGCGACGGCGTCGGTCACGTCGGTGCCCGCGACGTTCGTCCAGCGGCCCTCGCCGCCGGCCAGGTCGAGCACGCCGGAGGTGATCGCGGTGCCGGTCGCGGCGGCCTCGGCGTCGGACCACTCGGCGAAGGTGGCGCCGCTCGCACCGAGCAGGACGACGCCGGCAGCGGTGGCCGCGAGGGCCTTCCACGTGGTGCTGGCGGAGCGGGTGGTGGTACGGGCCATGGGGGTGTCCTCTCGGGCTGGGGCCGGTCCGTCCGGCGCTGCCCCCATCGTGGGCAACGGACCTCAGCGGCCCCTCTCGGGGACCTCGTCCCCACCTCAGGACTCCCTCAAGATCTCTCCCTGCGACCCGGTGCACCCGGCCACGCCGCTCCGGACATACCCTGGAACGTCCGCACACCCCCACTTGCCCGGGAGCAGAAGTGACCCAGCTCGCCCTCGTCATCGCCGGTTCCGAGGCCACCGGCGGCGCAGGCATCCAGGCCGACATCCGGACCTACCAGCAGCTCGGCGTCTACGGCGTCGGGACGATCACCTGCATCGTCTCCTTCGACCCGAACAACGACTGGGGGCACCGCTTCGTGCCGGTCGACCCCCAGGTGATCGCCGACCAGATCGAGGCGGCCACCGCCACCCACGACCTCGACGTCGTCAAGATCGGCATGCTCGGCACGCCCGCGACGATCGAGGTCGTCGCCCGCGCGCTGCGCGCCCAGCCGTGGCGCCACGTCGTCCTCGACCCGGTCCTCATCTGCAAGGGCCAGGAGCCCGGCGCGGCCCTCGACACCGACACCGCGCTGCGCGAGCAGGTGCTGCCGCTCGCCACCGTCGTCACCCCCAACATGTTCGAGGCGCGCACGCTGTCGGGCATGGACGAGATCACCTCGGTGGACGACCTCGCCGAGGCCGCCCGCCGCATCCACGCGCTCGGTCCGAAGTACGTCCTCGCCAAGGGCGGGGTCGAGCTGCCCGGGGACGACGCCGTCGACGTCCTCTTCGACGGCGAGGAGGTGACGGTCCTGTCCGAGCCCAAGGTCGGCCAGGAGCGGGTCTCCGGCGCGGGCTGCACGCTCGCCGCCGCGACCGCCGCCGAGCTTGCCAAGGGCGCGAGCGTCCCCGACGCCGTGCGCACCGCCAAGGCGCTGGTGACGGCGGGCATCCACGCCCGCGTCAGCGCTAACACGCCGTTCGACTCCGTGTGGCAGGGCGCCTACCAGGCCTGAGACGCCCCGCGTGGTGGGCCGGTCAGGCTCACCACGCGGGCGGCCTGCGTCAGGCGAGGCCGGTCGCGTTCTGCGCGTCGGAGGCGCCGAGGCGGGCCTTGGCCTCCTCGCGGGGGCGGGCACGCTCGGAGGGCCCGACCATCGTGAGGTGCGGGCGGTGGCGCAGGCGGTAGTGCACCTCGACGTCCCAGTGCCGCTTGGCCCAGACCGCGGCGGCGGCCGCGACGACCATCGCGGAGATCGCCCCGACCCCCACCGCCCAGCGGGCGTTGAAGGTCTCGGCGACCCAGCCGACGATCGGCGCACCGATCGGCGTCGTGCCGAGGAAGACCATCATGTACAGGCTCATCACCCGCCCGCGCATGACCGGGTCGGTCGACATCTGCACCGTGGCGTTGGCGGCGGTCATCATCGTGAGCGAGGCGAAGCCGACCGGGATGGTCATGAGGGCGTAGAGCTCGTAGGTCGGCATGATCGCCATGAGCCCGGAGGCGACGCCGAAGGCGAAGGCCGCCCCGAGGACCAGCCGCACCCGCGGCCGCTTGCGCCGGGCCGCGAGCAGCGCCCCGCCGAGGGAGCCGATCGCCATGACCGAGCCGAGGATGCCGTACTCGCCGGCGCCCTTCTCGAAGACCTCCCGGGCCATGACGGCGCTGGTGAGCTGGAAGTTGAGCCCCAGCGCCCCGACCACACCGACGACGACCATGATCGTCACGATGTCGCTGCGGCCGCGGACGTAGCGCAGCCCCTCGCGGATCTGCCCCTTGCCGCGTGAGGTGTGGGGCATCTCGTGGAGCTCGTGGCGGCGCATGAGGGTGAGGGACAGGATCGTCGCGGCGAAGCTCACCGCGTTGATGATGAAGATCCACCCGGGGCCGACGACGGCGATGAGCAGGCCGGAGATGCCCGGCCCGATGAGGCGGGCGGCGTTGAAGGACGCGGAGTTCAGGCCGACGGCGTTGGGCAGGCTGGCGGGCGGGACCATCTCGGCGACGAAGGTCTGGCGCACGGGATTGTCCAGCGCCGTGACGATGCCGAGCAGGAGCGCGAAGACGTAGACGTGCCACAGCTGGGCGTGGCCACCGAGCACGAGCAGACCGAGGCCGGCGGCGAGCACGCCGAGCGCCGTCTGGGTGCCGATGAGGAGCTTGCGCCGCGGCAGGCGGTCGGCGAGCAGCCCGCCGAAGGGGCTGAGCAGCAGCATCGGCAGGAACTGGAGGCCGGTGACGATGCCGACGGCGAGGCCGGAGTCGTCGGACAGCACGGTGAGCACGAGCCAGTCCTGGGCCACGCGCTGCATCCACGTGCCGATGTTCGCGACGAGGGCACCGGCGAACCACATCCGGTAGTTGAAGAACCTCAGCGAGGCGAAGGTCGATCTCATACGCCGGTCACCTCGCGCAGGATCGCGACAGCCTTCTCGACCGTGGCGCGCTCCTCGGCGGTGAGGTGGCCCAGCATCTCCTCCATCCACTCGGTGCGGCGGCGGCGCGTCTCGTCGACGACGGCGGCGCCGGCGTCGGTGAGCTCGATGTGCACCTGCCGCCCGTCGGTGGGGTGGGCGGTGCGCGCGACGAGGCCGGCGCCCTCGAGTGCCGCGATGGTGCGCGTCATCGTCGGGGGCTGGACGCCGTCGCGCTCGGCGAGGGCGCGGGGGGTCGAGGGTCCGTGGTGGGTCAGGCCGGCGAGCACGCAGTACTGGGCCTCGCTCAGCTCCCCCACGACGGCGGCGGCGCGGATCTTGCGGGACAGTCGCAGGACCGTCACGCGCAGCTCCGAGGCGAGGTCGGGGTGCTGGCGGGTGCGGCTCGCCGTCGTCGTCGAGGGCGAGGAGTTCGTCATGTGTCAGATTCTAGATCGTTAGTTGTGCGAACGAAAGAGTTGCCCGCGGTGAGGTCGGGCACGCCGTCGTTCTCGGCTGCCGAGACGGCGACGACGGCGGCGCCCGGGTGGCGGACGGACGGCACCCAGCCCGGCGCGGGTGCGAGCATGGACGGGCCCGCCCACGACCCGGAGGTACCCGTGCGCTCCAGCACCGACCGCATTCTCACCACCCACGCCGGCAGCCTGCCGCGCACCGACGCCCTGCTCGAGGCCAACGCCGCCCGGCAGGCCGGCCGGGGCCCGGAGGACTTCGCCGGCTTCCTCGCGGGTGAGGTGACCGCGCTGGTCGAGCGGCAGCTGGCCGCGGGCGTCGACGTCGTCGGCGACGGCGAGTACGGCAAGGCGATGAGCTCCCCGGTCGACTACGGCGCGTGGTGGTCCTACTCCTTCCAGCGCACCGGTGGGCTGGAGATCATCGACGACGCCTCCTGGGCCACCGCCGACGTGCAGTCCGCGCCCGGTGACACCCGGCTCACCGGGTTCCTCCACCGCCGCGACCGGCAGCTGTTCGCCGAGGCCTACGCGGACCCGACCTCCGGCATCTTCACCGGCGACCCGAAGGCCAGCCCCTTCCCCTCCTGTACCGGGCCGCTGAGCTACACGGGACAGGACGCCATCGCCGCGGACATCGCCAACCTCAGGGCGGCCCTGGAGCGCACCGGCGCGGAGGAGGGCTTCATCACCGCACTGTCCCCCGGCAGCGCCTCACGAATCACCAACCGCTACTACGGGAGCGAGGAGGAGTTCGTCTGGGCCTGGGCCGACGTCCTGCGCGAGGAGTACCGCGCGATCATCGACGCCGGGCTCGTCCTGCAGATCGACGACCCCTCGATCGCGGAGAACTTCGACCAGATCACCCCCGAGCCGAGCGTCGAGGACTACGTCGCCTTCACCCGGCTGCGCGTCGAGGCGCTGAACTACGCGCTGCGCGACCTGCCGGAGGACCGCATCCGCTTCCACCTGTGCTGGGGCAGCTGGCACGGCCCGCACACGACCGACATCGCGATGGCCGACATCGTGCGCACCATGCTCGACATCAACGCCGGCGCCTACTCCTTCGAGGCGGGCAACGTGCGCCACGAGCACGAGTGGCGGGTGTGGCAGGACGTCGAGCTGCCCGAGGGCAAGCTCATCCTGCCGGGCGTGGTGTCCCACGCGACGAACGTCGTCGAGCACCCCGAGCTCGTCGCCGACCGCATCGAGCGCTTCGCCGCCGGCGTGGGCCGCGAGTGGGTCATCGCCTCGACGGACTGCGGGCTCGGCGGGCGCATCCACCCGCAGATCGCCTGGGCCAAGCTCGAGACCCTGGCCGCCGGCGCCGAGATCGCCACCCGCCGCCTCTGGGGCTGACGAGGCACCGCACGCGTGCCACAAGCGGCCGCGGGGAGCGAGCGGCGCAAGGCTGGACCCTTGACGGAGGGCCGCGGCGCGGCTCGCCGGGCGCCTTTGTGGCACGCAGCCGGAGGCGCGTCCCGGAGCCAGCCCTCCCCCGAAAGCACTGTGCGCCCGCTGGTTCCAGCGGGCGCACAGTGGAGAAGGAAGAGAGTGGCGGTGGCTCAGATGTCGAGGACCTGCTGGATCGGCCCGAGGGCGAAGTAGACGACGAAGAGCGCCGCGACCACCCACATGAGCCAGTGGACCTTGCGCACCCCGCCCTTCTTCGCCGCGGCGAGCACGACGTAGGCGATGAAGCCCGCGCCGATGCCCACGGTGATCGAGTAGGCGAAGGGCATGAGGACGATCGTGAGGAAGGCCGGGACCGCGATCGCGAGGTCGCGCCAGCTGATCTCGGTCACCTGCTGCATCATGAGGAAGCCGACGATGACGAGCGCGGGCGTCGCGGCCTCGTAGGGCACGAACTCGGCGAGCGGCGCGAGGAAGACCGCGAGCAGGAACGCGATACCGGTGACGACCGACGCGAGGCCGGTCCGGGCGCCGTCACCGACGCCCGCGGCGGACTCGATGAAGCTCGTGTTGGACGAGACGCCCGCGGCGCCACCGGCGGCGGCCGCCACGGAGTCGACGACGAGGATCTGCCGGGTGCGCGGCGGGTTTCCGTTCTCGTCGAGGAGCCCACCCTCGGCGCCGATGGCGACCATCGTGCCCATCGTGTCGAAGAAGTCGGCGAGCAGGATCGAGAAGATGAGCAGCAGGGCGGCGACGATCCCGATCTTGCCGAAGGCGCCGAAGAGGGAGAACTGGCCGAGCGTGCCGAAGTCCGGCGTCGCGATGACGGAGCCCTCGATCGCCGGGACGGTCAGGCCCCAGCCACCGGCCGCGCCCTCGGCCTGCGTGCCCACGTGCGCGACGGCCTCGATGATCCCGGCCAGCACCGTGGCGGTGACGATGCCGATGAGCATCGCGCCGCGCACCCCGCGCGCCATGAGGATCATGATGAGGAACAGGCCGACGACGAAGACGACGGCGGGCCAGCCGACCAGCGAGCCGTCCACGCCGAGCTGGAGCGGCGTGCCGCCGGGGCGCACGATGCCGGCGTTGACGAGGCCGACGAGCGCGATGAACAGGCCGATGCCCACCGAGATCGCGACCTTGAGCTGCTGCGGCACGGCCCGGAAGACGGCCTCGCGCAGCCCGGTGAGGACGAGCACGAGGATGATGAGGCCCTCGAGGACGATGAGGCCCATGGCGTCGGCCCAGGTCATCCCGGGCATGCCGACGACCGTGTACGCGAGCAGGGCGTTGATGCCCAGGCCGGCGGCGACG
Organism: Georgenia phoenicis; assembly: GCF_047302425.1. Taxonomy (NCBI): domain Bacteria; kingdom Bacillati; phylum Actinomycetota; class Actinomycetes; order Allobogoriellales; family Allobogoriellaceae; genus Georgenia; species Georgenia phoenicis. Next base: position 3,691,097 of record NZ_CP154855.1, read on the forward strand.
GCGAGCGGGAAGTTCGCCACCGTGCCCATGAGGATCGACATGAGGCCGGCCACGAGGGCCGTGCCCGCGGCGACCGCGGCGAGGTTGGGCCCGTCGGTGCCGCCGCCGAGGAAGGCGCCGGTGGAGTCGGGGGTGGAGAGGATGAGCGGGTTGAGGACGAGGATGTAGGACATCGCGAAGAAGGTGACGATGCCTCCGCGGATCTCCTGCCCGATCGTCGAGCCACGCTCGGTGATGCGGAAGTGTCGGTCGATCCAGCCTGGGTTCTGCGTGCGCGCCGGCGCCGGTGTGGACATGGCCCGCATGGTGCCAGAACCGCGCCCTACCGCGTCGCCGGTGCTCACATTCTCGGGCGACGACGGCGCACCCGCCGCGGCCGCGCGGTGCCCTGGCCCCGGGGCGGGGTCGCCTACCATCGACCCATGCGCATCCCCGAGACCCGCTCCGAGGACCTGCCGCCGATGCGCGTCAACACGGTGACGATGTTCCTCGTGGGGACGGTCGCCTGGGTGGTGGGGCTCGTCGTCGTGCTCCTCCTGCGGGCACGCGGCCACGACCTCGGTGGCGAGGTGCGAATCTGCCTCACCGGGATCGTCGTCGGCCTGCTCGGGATGCTCTGGGGCGCCGGCCAGCAGCGCCGCGCCGCCCGCCGCGAGCGGTAGGACTCAGGGCGCCGGCGCGGTGCTCCCCCGCTCGATGAGCCGGGTGGGCAGCCGCACGTGCTGGCGGACGTCGTCGTCGCCGGCGATGAGTCGCACGAGCAGGCCGATGGCCTCGGCGCCCATCTGCTGGATCGGCTGCGCGACGGTCGTGAGCGGTGGGGTCGCGGCGACGGCCTCGGGGACGTCGTCGAAGCCGATGACGGACAGGTCCTGCGGCACGCGCAGCCCGAGGTCGCGGGCGGCGTCGATCGTCGCGATGGCCATGAGGTCGTTGGCGGCGAAGACGGCGGTGGGCCGGTCGGGCAGGGCGAGGAGGTCGTGAGCCGGCTGGTCGGCGCCCTCGCGCCGGTAGCCGCCCACCCGGACGAGCGCCTCGTCCACCGGGAGCCCGGCGGCGGCCATCGCCGCGCGGAAGCCCTCCTCGCGCAGGCGTGAGCTCTCGAGGTCGGCGCGGCCGCCGAGGAAGGCGATGCGCCGGTGCCCGAGCGCGATGAGGTGCTCGGTGGCGAGGACCGCTCCGGCGTCGTTGTCCGCGTCGACGGTCGCGATGCCGGAGGGGCCCATGTGCGGGTCGATGGCGACGACGGGCACGTGGTCACGCACCTCGACGACGGTGGGCGTGACGAGGACGGCACCGTCGATCAGGGTGCCGCTGAGCCGCGACAGCGAGCGGCGCTCCCAGCCGACGTCGCTGCCCGCGTGCGCGGTGCCCGAGTACGCGAGGAGGTCGTAGCCGGTGGCCGCGACGGCGGCGGAGGCGCCCTTGAGGATCTCGGCGCTGAAGGGCTCGAACTCGGCGACGAGGATGCCGATGACGTTCGTGCGGTGGCTGCGCAGGCTGCGCGCCACGAGGGAGCCCTCGTAGCCGAGGCGGGCGATGACCTCCTGCACGCGCTCGCTCGTCGCGGCGGCGACGCCGTAGCGGCCGTTGATCACCTTGGACACGGTCGCGACCGAGACGCCGGCACTGCGCGCCACGTCCGTGATGGTCACCCGTTCGCTCACGAGCAGAGCCTACCGCGACGAAAACGTTATCGATAACGATTGACACGCCCGCGGCGGTCCTGCCACGCTGTCGCCACCCCCGTCGACGACGACTGAAGGAAACACGACATGCTTCACAGACGAGCAGTCAGCCTCACCGCGCTCGGCCTGAGCGCCGCGCTTCTCCTCGCCGCCTGCGGCGACGGGGAGAGCACCGAGTCCACCGGAGGGGGCGGCGACGGCGAGTCCGTCACGCTCACCTGGTGGCACAACTCCAACAACGAGCCCGGCGTCAGCGTCTACGAGCAGGTGGCCGCGGACTTCGAGGAGGAGAACCCGGGCGTGACCATCGAGATCACCCCGCTCGCCCACGAGGACATGCTCACCCGCCTCGACGCCGCCTTCCAGACCGGCGACACCCCCGACGTCTACATGGAGCGCGGCGGCGGCGAGCTGGCCGCGCACGTCGAGGCCGGGCTGACCAAGGACCTCACCGACGTCGCTGCCGACACGATCGAGAAGCTCGGCTCGTCGGTCGACGGCTGGACCAACGAGGACCGCGTCTACGCCCTGCCCTTCTCCGTGGGCGTCGTCGGCTTCTGGTACAACAAGGCCATCTTCGAGGAGGCCGGGATCACCGAGCCGCCGACGACGATGGAGGAGTTCAACGAGGTCGTCGAGACCCTCAAGGGTGCCGGCGTCGAGCCGATCTCCGTGGGCGCCGGCGACAAGTGGCCCGCCGCCCACTACTGGTACTACTTCGCGCTGCGCCAGTGCAGCCAGGACGTGCTGACCGACGCGGTCACCTCCCTCGACTTCTCCGACGAGTGCTTCGTCGCCGCCGGTGAGGACCTCGAGGCGCTCATCGCCACGGAGCCCTTCAACACCGGCTTCCTCGCCACCCCCGCGCAGACCGGCCCCACCTCCGCCTCCGGTCTGCTCGCCACCGGCCAGGTGGCCATGGAGCTCGCCGGCCACTGGGAGCCCGGCGTCATGCAGGGCCTGACCGAGGACAACGAGGGCCTGGGCGAGAACACCGGCTGGTTCCCCTTCCCCGCCGTCGAGGGCGGTGACGGCGACCCGGAGGCCGCACTGGGCGGCGGTGACGCGTGGGCCTGCTCCAACGACGCTCCCGACGCCTGCGTCGACTTCATCACCTACCTCCTCAGCGACGAGGTCCAGCAGACCTTCGCCGAGAACGACATGGGCCTGCCGACCAACCCGGCGGCCGTCGACTCCGTGTCCGACCCGGCGCTGGCCGACCTCCTCACCTTCCGTGACGAGGCGCCCTTCGTCCAGCTGTACTTCGACACCGCCTTCGGCGAGAACATCGGTGGTGCGATGAACGACGAGATCGCCCTGGTCTTCGCGGGCCAGTCCTCCGCGCAGGGCATCGTCGACGCCACCCAGGCCGCGGCTGACCTGGGATGAGCGACGTGGCAGATGACGTGACCCGCCAGGGTGCCGTTGCTGCCACGCTGCCGGAGCCCCGTCCCGCCGACCGTGCCGCGGCACGGTCGGCGGGCGGGTCGGGCGCCCCGCGCCCCTCCCGCCTCTCCGGCCAGTGGCGCAAGCGCCTGGAGATCGCCTTCTTCGTCGGACCGGCACTGGCACTCTTCGCCGTGTTCGTCGTCGTGCCCGTCGTCCAGGCGGTGCGCTACTCGGTCTTCAGCTGGAACGGCCTCGGGCCGCTCGACAACTTCGTCGGGCTGCAGAACTACGCCCGCGCGCTGCAGGACCAGATCTTCACCGACGCGGTCATGCACAACCTCACGATCGTCGTCCTCTCGATCCTCATCCAGCTGCCCCTCGGTCTGGGGATCGCGCTCCTGCTCAACCGCGAGATGTGGGGCCGCTCCTTCCTCCGGGTCGTCATCTTCGTGCCCTACGTGCTGGCGGAGGTCGTCGCCGGTGTCGTGTGGTTCATGCTGCTCCAGCCCAACGGGCCGGTGGACGCCGCGCTGGAGGCGATCGGTCTCGGCAACCTCGTCCAGGTCTGGCTCGGGGACCCGCAGATCGCGCTGTACACGGTCATGGTCGTCCTCACGTGGAAGTACCTCGGTCTCGCCGTCATCCTCTTCCTCGCCGGCCTCCAGGGCGTCCCGCCCGAGCTCTACGAGGCCGCCCAGATCGACGGCGCCTCGTGGTGGCAGGTCCAGCGGCGCATCACCATCCCCCTCCTCGGACCGACGATCCGCACCTGGGGCTTCCTCTCGATGATCGGCTCGCTCCAGCTCTTCGACATGGTGTGGATCCTCACCAAGGGCGGGCCGGCGAACTCGACCATCACGATGGCGATCTACCTCATCAACCAGGGCACCAACCGCGGCCTGTACGGCTACGCCTCCGCCGTCGCCGTCCTGCTCTTCGTCATCTCCCTCGTCCTTGCGCTCACCTACCAGCGCCTCATCCTGCGGCGTGACACCGACGTGCCCCGCACCAGCCGGAAGAAGGTGACCCGATGACCGCCGTGGTCCCCGTCTCCCCTCCGGAGGAGACCACCGAGCCGGACCCGCAGCGTCGCAGACGCAGCAACGCGTTCACGGGCGGCAACCCGCTCGTCTACGGGATCGCGCTCGTCGTCGTCGCGGCCACGCTGGCCCCCGTCATCTACGCGATCCTCGGCGGGTTCCGCAGCAACGCCCAGCTCGCAGCGGACCCGGTGAGCCTGCCCGACCCGTGGGTCTTCTCGAACTACGCCAACGTCCTCACGTCGGCGAGCTTCTGGCGCTTCGCCCTCAACTCCACGATCGTCTCGCTCATTACGACGGCCGTCGTCGTCGTCTTCGGGATCATGGCGGCCTACCCGCTGGCCCGCTACACCTTCAAGGGCCGCCAGGCACTCTTCCAGGTCTTCGTGCTCGGCCTGCTCTTCCCGCTGACCGTGGCGATCATCCCGCTCTTCCTCATGGTGAGGGACCTGGGGCTCACCAACAGCGTGTGGGGCGTGGCGCTGCCGCAGGCGGCCTTCGCGCTGCCGATGACGATCGTCATCCTGCGCCCCTTCCTCATGGCCCTGCCCGCGGAGCTGGAGGAGGCCGCGCTCCTCGACGGCGCCAGCCGCATCGGCTTCTTCTGGCGCATCCTCCTGCCGCTGTCCGGCCCCGGGATGGTGACCGTCGGCGTCCTCGCCTTCGTCGCCTCCTGGAACGCCTACCTGCTCCCGCTGCTCATCCTCAACGACCCCGCGTCCCAGACCCTGCCGCTCGGGGTGGCGAGCTTCTCCACCGAGCACGCCCAGGACACCGCCGGCGTCCTCGCCTTCACCACCCTGGCGATGATCCCCGCCCTCGTCTTCTTCCTCACCGCCCAGAAGCGGATCGTCAACGGCCTCCAGGGCGCCGTCAAGGGCTGAGCCCTCCCGCACCACCCCCGGCATTGCCGGACCACCGAACGAAGGACCTCTCGTGACTGACATCGCCCCTGCCCAGCCGGGCACCGCCGCGCCGACCACCACCACCGAGCCCGCCAGCGCGCGGGTCCGCGAGCTCCTCGACTCGATGACCCTCGACGAGAAGCTCGCGCAGATCGTCGGCCTGTGGGTGGGCGCCGGCTCGGACGGCGAGGTCGTGGCCCCGCTCCAGGACGCCATGCTCGACGAGGCGCCCCGCTTCACCGAGTTCGCCCGCCACGGCCTGGGCCACCTCACCCGCGTCTTCGGCACCCGCCCGGTGGAGCCCGAGGTCGGCCGCCGCGCCCTTCTCGAGTCCCAGCGCTGGCTGGTGGAGAACACCCGCCTCGGCATCCCCGCCATCGCGCACGAGGAGTGCCTCACCGGGCTCGCCGCGTGGCGGGCCGCGACCTTCCCGACGCCGCTGGCATGGGGTGCGGCCTTCGACCCCGAGCTGGTGGAGGAGATGGCGGTCGCGATCGGTGAGTCGATGGCTGCGCTCGGCGTACACCAGGGTCTGTCGCCCGTGCTCGACGTCGTGCGGGACGCGCGCTGGGGCAGGGTCGAGGAGTGCATCGGTGAGGACCCGTACCTCGTCGGCACCATCGGCACCGCCTACGTGCGGGGGCTGCAGAGCACCGGCGTCCACGCCACCCTCAAGCACCTCGTGGGCTACTCCGCCTCCAGCGCCGGCCGCAACCTCGCGCCCGTCCACGCCGGGCCCCGCGAGATCACCGACGTCCTCCTCCCGCCCTTCGAGATGGCGGTGCGCGACGGCGGTGCCCGCTCGGTCATGCACGCCTACACGGAGATCGACGGCGTCCCCGTCGCCGCCGACCCCGAGATCCTCACCCGCCTCCTGCGGGAGGAGTGGGGCTTCGACGGGACCGTCGTCGCCGACTACTTCGGGGTGGCCTTCCTCCACCTGCTGCACGGGGTGGCGGGGGACCTCGGGCACGCCGCCGAGCTGGCGCTGGCCGCCGGCATCGACGTCGAGCTGCCCACCGGCAACGCCTACCTCGAGCCGCTGCGCGAGCGCGTCGAGGACGGGCGCACGCCCGTCGAGCTCATCGACCGGGCGGTGCTGCGGGTGCTGCGCCAGAAGGAGGAGCTCGGGCTGCTCGACGCCGACTTCTCCGCCGACCTGCCCGACGTCGAGATCGAGCTCGACCCGCCCGCGCACCGAGCGCTCGCCCAGCGGCTCGCCGAGGAGTCGGTCGTCCTCCTGAGCAACGACGGCACGCTGCCGCTGGCCTCCCCGGGCCGGGTCGCCGTCGTCGGCCCCAACGCGGACCGCGTCGCGGCGCTCTTCGGCTGCTACTCCTTCGTCAACCACGTCATCCCCCAGCACCCCGGCACCGAGGACGGCATCGCCGCCCCCACCGTGCTCGAGGCGCTGCGCACCGAGGGCGTCACGGCCGGCTACGCGGCCGGCTGCGCCGTGGACGACGACGACCGCTCGGGCATCCCCGAGGCGGTGGCCCTGGCCGCGGAGGCGGAGGTCGCCGTCGTCGTCGTCGGTGACCAGTCCGGGCTCTTCGGCCGCGGGACCGTCGGCGAGGGCTGCGACCGCGACGACCTCGAGCTGCCCGGTGTGCAGCGCGAGCTCGTCGAGGCGGTCCTCGAGACGGGTACGCCGGTCGTGCTCGTCCTGCTCACCGGGCGCCCGTACGCGATCGACTGGGCGCTGGAGCGCTGCGCCGCCGTCGTCCAGAGCTTCTTCCCCGGGGAGGAGGGGGGCACCGCGCTCGCCGGCGTGCTCACCGGCCGGGTCAACCCGTCCGGGCGGCTGCCGGTGAGCCTGCCCCGGTCCGCGGGCGCCCAGCCCTACTCCTACCTCAGCCCGACGCTCGCGGGCCCGTCGTCGACGACGAACCTCGACCCGACCCCGGCGCTGCCCTTCGGTCACGGGCTCGGCTACACGCGCTTCGCCCGCGAGGGGCTCGCGGTCGCCGACCCGGAGGTAGCGACCGACGGCACGATCGAGGTGTCCGTGCGCGTCCGCAACACCGGGGAGCGGGCGGGGACCGACGTCGTCCAGCTGTACGGGCGCGACGTCGTCGCCACCGTCACCCGCCCGGTTGCCCAGCTCCTCGGCTACTGCCGCGTCGACCTGGAACCGGGCGAGGAGGTGACCGTCCACCTGTGCGTCCCGACGTCGCGGCTCGCCTTCAGCGACCGTCGCATGGTGCGGGTCGTGGAGCCGGGCACCGTCGAGCTGTGGGTGGGACCCAGCTGCGCCGAGCGGGAGACCGAGACCTCGGTCGAGCTCGTCGGCGGGGTCCACGAGGTACGGCCCGAGGATGCCCGGCTGGCACGCGTGGAGGTGGTGCGGGGCTGACTACGGTGCGCGGCGCACCCCCAGGGTGTCCACGCCGTCGCCGTCCCAGTCGCCGATGATCACCTCGTCGCTGGACCGGCCGTAGACGACGACCCGCTGCGCGGGGCCACCCGCCATCGAGTCGGTGAGGTAGTGGCCGGCGCCGCGGCGCACGCCGATGGTGTCGAAGCCGTCGCCGTCCCAGTCACCGACGATGAGGTGGTCCCCCGCGCGGCCGTAGGTGAAGGCCCAGTCGGCGTGCGTGGCGCCGCCCCAGCTGTTGATGAGGCACAGGAGCGCGCCGCCCTCAGCCCGCCAGACGACGGTGTCCCGGCCGTCAGCGTTCCAGTCGCCGATGACGATCTCGTCGCTGGCGCGGCCCAAGGTGCGGACCTCGTCGGCGGCGCCGCCGGTGAGCGTGTTCTTCAGGTGGTAGACGTTGCCGCGACGGACCGCGAGGGTGTCGTCGCCGTCACCGTCCCAGTCCCCGACGAGCACCTCGTCGCCCGCCCGTCCGTAGCTGAGGACGGTCTGCGCCGGCCCGCCGGCGGGGTTGTTCGTGAGGTAGACGGTGCTCCCGCGCCGGACGGCGACCGAGTCCCTCCCGTCGCCGTCCCAGTCACCGACGAGGACCTCGTCGGTGAAGCGGCCGAAGTGGAAGACGTGCTGCGCCCGGCCGCCGGCCGGGCTGTTGGTGAGGAAGAAGCCGTGTTCCGGCTGTTCGGCGGCCTGCGCGCCGGTGGCGGTGAGGACCAGGATGACGGGACTGAGTACTGCCAGGGCCTTGCGCATGTCTCCTCCTAGAGACCCGCAGTGGAGGTGGTGGCCGCCCGGTAGCACCCGAGTGTCCTCCGGCCTCCAGCGGCGGACAAGGACAGTGACCAAACTGCAACAGCCGGCTCCTCCTCCCCTCCCTCCGGCGCCGAGCGCGGAGTTGTTCCTCGCCGGGCGAGGAACAACTCCGCGCTCGGCGGGAAGGTGTGGGGGCGGCTCAGGAGAGGCCGGCGCGGCGGCGGGTGGTGCGGTTGGCGTGGACCGACCATCGCGGCACCCAGCGGGCCAGCGCGGCCGTCGCCAGGCCGCTGCCGCCCGCCATCACCCAGATCCCGGCCGCCAGGGAGCCGAGCGCGGCTCCGCCGGAGACGACGAGCGGGCCGAGCGCCGAGCCGCCGTCCTGGAAGACGCGCCAGATCCCGAGGAACTGGGCGCGCTCGCCCGGTGGGGCGGTGTCCGCGCCGAGCGTCATGAGGATCCCCGAGCTCATCCCGTTGCCCAGGCCGAGGAGCACCGCCACCCAGGTGACGGCACCGACCGTCGTCGTCAGCGGCAGCAGCACCATCGCCACGCCCATGGTGAGCATGGCGGGCACGCCGATCCACAGCCGCCCGAAGGAGTCCATGACCTTGCCGGCCGGGTAGAACAGGAGCATGTCGGCGGCGCCGGCGATGCCGAAGACGAGGCTCGTGACGGCCGGGTCCAGCCCGATGTGCTCGCCCCACAGGGGCAGCACGGTCTGGCGGGCGCCACGCACCGCGCCGACGAGGAGCACCGCCACCCCGAGCGTCGCGAAGACCTGCCGGTGCTCGACAAGGACCGAGCGCATCGACCGGCGGGGCGGCGCGTCGCGCGGCGGTGGCGCCCCCGCGCCGTCGGAGCGCTCGGGCCGCACCGCCGCGATGACGGCGGTGGCCACGAGCGACGTGCCGAGGGCCAGCCAGTAACCGGCGCGCAGGTCGGCGCCGTGGATGACGGCCGCCCCGGCGAAGGGGCCGATGAACAGGCCGATGCGGTGGACGCCGGCGAGGGTGGACAGCACCCGCGCCCGCCGCAGCGGCGGGGTGATCTCGGTGAGGTAGGCGTGCCGGGCGAGGTTGAACACGGCGTTGGCCGCGCCGATGACGAGGACGCTGAGGCCGAGGAGGCCGAGGTTGGGTGCCAGCGCGCAGCCGACGAAGCCGAGCGCGGCGACCACCCCCGCGAGGAGCATCGCGCCGCGGTCGCCCACGCGCGCGGACAGCGCCCCGGCCGGGACGTCGGACAGGAGCTGGCCGATCGGCAGGAGCGAGGCCATGAAGCCGGCGACGGCGATCGAGGCTCCCAGCCCCGTCGCGGTCAGCGGGACGATCGGGAGCATCGCGCCGATGCCGATCTCGAAGACGAGAGAGGGCACGAAGGCCCCGAGCACGACCGAGCGCACCGGGAACATGCGCTCGGCGCCCCCGCGCGCGGTCACGAGGGGTCGGGCGTCGTCCCGGTCTGCGACTCACCGGCCGGCGGGTCGTGGGGGCGGCCGAGGGAGACGACGTCGAGGTCGAGCTCGTCGACGACCGGCGCCGTCGGGTTCCAGTCGCTGGGCCGCTTGCGCTCGCCCGTCTCGGAGTGGGAGCCGCAGCCGTGGTCGAGGCTGACGACGCCGCCGTCGTCCGGGGACCACTCGTTGGCGCACACGCCGAAGACCTGGCGCAGGGAGCCGGTGAGCGGGACGAAGAAGGCGCAGGTCGAGCACGGCGCGGCCGCGGCGCGCGCCCCGCGGGAGGACGGGCCACGCTCGCCCTCGTACCAGCGGGTGGCGGCCTGGCGGCGACCCTCGGCGGACAGCACGCGCTCGCGCCCCAGCCCCACCTCGTAGGCGAGCTCGGGGCCCAGGACGTCGGCGTCGATGCCGGTGGCCTCGTAGCCGGCGTCCAGCCGCTCGTCGTCGCCGATGTAGGGCAGCTCGTCGGTGGGGCCGACGTCGCTGGGCTGCAGCCGCTCGGACCACGGCACCCAGCCCGGAGCGAGGAGCGCCTCGGAGCCGGGCAGGTGGTTGACCTCGACGACCGTCGCGCGCCGCGAGCGCGGCGGACGGGTGAGGGTCACCGCCCAGTACCAGCCGCGGTAGCCGGGCAGGAGGGAGGTGAAGACGTGGGTGAGGAGCCGGGAGTCCTCGACGACGTACCCGGCGTGCTCGCCGACCTGCGCCTCACCGACGTCGGCGACGACGGCCTCGCGGGCGAGGTCGACGGCCCCGGCCAGCACCGCCTCCTTGGCGGGCTGGGCGGTGCGGGGCACGAGCACGGCGGGTGCAGTCACGACTCGATCCTAGTTGCCGTGGCTCAGGCGTCGAACTGGTCCGCGAGGACGCGCAGGACCTGGGCGAGCTTGGCGCCGCGCCCCTTCTCCGGGTAGCGCCCGCGGCGCAGCTCGCCGGAGGCGCGGTCGAGCTCGCGGATGAGGTCCTCGACGATCGGCACCATGTCCTCGGCCGGGCGGCGGTGCGCCTTGGCGACCGAGGGCAGCGGGTCGAGGAGCTTGACGGACAGCGCGGAGGGGCCCTTGCGGCCGTCGGCGAGGCCGAAGTCGACCCTCGTCCCCGGCTTCGGGTTGGGGTTGTCCGCCGGGAGCGCCGAGGCGTGCAGGAACACCTGGGTGCCGTCGTCGGCGGTGATGAAACCGAAACCACGGTCGGCGTCGAACCACTTGACCTTGCCGGTGGGCATGGGACCTCTCTGGGCGGTGGGGGCGGAGGGGCGACACGGGGGTGCCGCTGGGAAAGCACCAGTTTACCGGGCTGCGGAGCGGGTCAGGCCCGATCCGGGTGCTCCGCGCCACCGGGCTATACCGTGGACGGCGGGGCCGCGAGGTCCCCGCGCCGAGTGAAGGACGAGAGATGAGCCAGCAGTCCCCGGACCCGGTCCAGCAGGAGGTCCTCAGCGTGCTCGCGCGCTGGATGGTCGACGCCTTCCCGGCCGAGCCCGGCTGGGACGAGCTGCACCTGCAGCTGCGGCCCCTGCGTGACGTCGTCGCCGTCCGGGTGGTCGAGGTCCGCGGCGAGCAGCGCACGGCGCGGCTCGGGCGCCTCACCGCCGGGGAGCGGCCCGCCACCCTCGTCCGGCGCCTGCAGGACCTCAGCGCCCGCCCCGAGGAGGGCACGTGGATCGAGGCCGCGCTGACGCTGAGCGCCGAGGGCTGGCCCAGCCCCACCTTCACCGTCGCCGGGCGCTTCAACCGGGACGTGGAGCCCTCCCCGTGGCGGGACGGCGAGGAGCCGCTCGACGCGACCGACCTCGTCCACCACCTCACCCGCTACCCCCGCCGCGCCGAGGCCGTCCCCGCGTGGATGTCCCAGCGGATCACCGCCGACGGCCTGGCCGTCCCAGGCCCGCGCGGCGCAGAGGACGCGGCCGGTGACACGGAGGGCGTCGCCGTCGCGAGCGTCGTCGCGCCCGGGCAGCGCCCGCGGCCCGAGGTCCTCGACATCGTCGTCGACCGCGACGGTCCCGTGCTGGCCGACGGCACCCGGCCGGGCCGTCGGCGGCTGCGCCTGGGCGGCTCGCTGCGGCTCCTCGACGTCCTGGAGACCGTCGGGGTCCCGCTGCCCTTCGTCGATGACCGCGGCACCTGGATCGTGCGCCTGGGCGAGTCCCGCGACAGCGGCCAGGTGCTCGCCGTCGTCGAGCAGGGGCCCGGTGCCTCCACCGGCGCGGTCCCCGAGGCGCGGGTCCAGCTGCTCACCGAGGCGCAGCCGGCCGACCTCCTCGACGACGACGGCCGTCTCCTCCTCTACTACTGCTCGGTGCCCGGCGAGCCGCAGGTCGTGCTCGACAGCGCCCGGCTCGGTGAGGTCGTGCCCCCTCCCGCCCCTGCCACGCCCCCGGACAACGAGCTCGTGCGGACGGCCGTCGCCGAGTTCGCCGAGGAGCCCGGCGTGCAGCGCATGCTCCACGTGCTGCGCCAGGCCCTCGGCGGGCGGCTCGTCGTCGACGCCACGGGCTCCCAGCTGCCCGAGCCGGGCAGCCCTGCGCCGGAGCTGCGGCTCACCACCCTCACCGCGCCCGACGGCACCCGCGCCCTCGCCGCGTTCACGAGCAACGCCGCGCTCGCGGAGTTCCGCGCGAAGGCCGGGAAGGGCGAGGAGCGGGTGACGGGGATCGCCCAGTCCGGCGCGGTGCTGCTGGAGACCTTCCGCAAGGAGGAGGAGCTCAGCTGGTTCATCATCGACCCGGCCGGGCCCAGCTGCGCGATCGGCCGCAAGGAGGTGGGTCTCGCGCTCGCCGCACCGAGCGCCGCCGCCGTCAAGGACCTCCTTGCGCGGCCGCACAGCACCCAGGAGCTCGTCACCGCACTGAGTGAGCCGGGCACGAACCTGTTCATCGCCCACACCGAGACCGACGGCCGGTCCGGGCCGGTCCTCGTGCGCGACCGCACCGACGGCAAGGCCGTGCTCCTCGCCTTCACCTCCCCCGTGGAGGTCGCGGCCTACAACCAGAGCTTCGGTGCCCGGAGGCTGCCCGCCGGGGCGCTCCTCCAGCTCGTGCTGGCCAACCGGGCCAAGGCCCTGGTCATCAACCCCTCCGGCCCCCAGGGCGTGCTCCCGCTCGCGCAGGTCTGGCACGCGCTCGGCAACCCCGAGCTGCCCGACGACCGCGGGACGGACGCGGGCGGCGAGGGCACGTGACCGGCACCGCCCGGCTGTCCGACGTCGTCGCCGAGCTCGCACGACGCCCCGACGCGGACGTCGTCGCGCTCCTGCGGGCGCGCCCCGACCTGCCCGTCCCGCCGCCCACCACCCTCACCGCGCTCGCCGCCCGCGCCTGCTCGCGGCCCTCGGTCGAGCGGGTGCTCGCCGGCCTGGACCAGCACGTGCTCGAGGTCGCCGAGGCCGTGTGCGCGCTCGGCGGGCTCGGGCCGGTGACCGCCGGTGCCGTGCGCACCGCGACCGGGGCCAAGGGCCGAGCCGCGGCGGCGCACGTGGACGCGGCCTACGACCGCCTCACCAGCCTGCTGCTCGTCGTCGGCGGTCTGCCGGTGCTCGCGCTGCACGAGGCGCTGGGCCCCTACCCGGCCCGCCTGGGCCCACCGCTCGCGTCGCTCGACGCCGTCCACGCGCCGGTCACCACGCCCGAGGCGCTCGAGGGGGTGCTCGCCGAGGCTCCCCCGGCCGCCCGGCGGGTGCTCGACGCGCTCGTGGGAGGCACGCCCGTCGGCGTGACGAGCGGGGAGCCGGCCGGCCCGACGCGCTGGCTGCTCGACCACGGCGTGCTCCAGCGCCTCGGGCCCACCCAGGTCGTGCTGCCGCTGGAGACGGGGCTGGCCGCCCGGGGCGGGCGCACCCACCCCGAGCCGCACCCGCACCCGCCGCAGCCCGAGGCGCCCACGCGGCCGGCCGCCGTCGTCGCAGCGGAGTCGACGCGAGCGGCCGAGGAGCTGGTCCGGCTCGTCGGCGTCGTCGTGCGGCAGTGGGCGCAGGAGCCCGCGCCCGCGCTGCGCAGCGGCGGCCTGGGCGTGCGGGAGCTGCGCCGGCTCGCCGCCGAGCTCGGCACGACGCCGGAGCAGGCGGCGGAGATCGTCGAGATTGCCGGGATGGCCGGCCTCCTCGCCCCCGACGACGACGGCGAGCGCGCCGTCCTCGCCCCGTCCACCGCGGCGGCGGACTGGGCCGAGGACGAGGTCGCCGGGCGGTGGGTCGCGCTCGCCGAGGGGTGGCTGGCCTCCACCCGCATGCCGTGGCTCGTCGGCACCCGCGACGACCGCGGGACGCTGCGCGCCGCGCTGGGGCCGGGGCTCGAGCGCGGCTGGGTGGCGCGGCTGCGCCGCCGGGTGCTCGCCGTGCTCGCCTCCCTGCCGGCCGGGTCGGCGCCGAGCGCGGGTGACGTCCACTCGGTGCTGCGCTGGCAGGCGCCGCGCGCGACGCCGCCCGAGGCCAGTGTCGCGGCCGTGCTCGCCGAGGCCGAGCTGCTCGGACTCACTGGCGCCGGGGCGCTGGGCTCCGCGGGCCGGGCGCTGTCCAACGGCGCTGAGCCGGACGAGGTCGCAGCCGCGCTCGCGGCCGACCTGCCCGAGCCGGTCGGCGAGATCCTCGTCCAGGGCGACCTCACCGCCGTCGTCCCGGGGCGGCCCACCCGGGAGCTGGCCGAGCTGCTCGACCAGGTGGCCGAGGTGGAGAGCCGAGGGGCGGCGCTGACGGTGCGCTTCACCGCGGAGTCGGTACGCCGGGCGCTGGACGCCGGGACGGAGGCCGAGGCGCTGCTCGAGCGGCTCGCCGCCGTCTCGCGCACCCCGCTCCCCCAGGCGCTGGAGTACCTCGTCGGGGACACCGCACGCCGGCACGGCCGGCTACGCGTGGGCGGTGCCGGCAGCTACCTGCGCACCCCGGACGAGGCGACCACCCGCGCGCTCCTCGCCGACCCCGGCCTCGCGACCCTGGGCCTGCGGGAGATCGCGCCCACGGTGCTCGTCAGCCGCGCCCTGCCCGGGGAGCTGCTCGAGACCCTGCGACGCACGGGTGCGGCACCGGTGCTCGACGGTCCTGCCGTCGTCACCGGCCGCCCCGCCGCCGGACGCAGCGTGCGCACCGCACCGCGCGTGCGGCGGGCCGGTGAGGTCCAGGTCCAGGGCCCCGACGACGTCGCCCTCGAGCGGCTCGTGGGCCGGATGCGCGCCGGCCAGGAGCGCGCCGACGAGCGCGACGACCTGCCGGCCACCGACCCCGTCCACACGGTCGCGGCGCTGCGGGAGGCCGCGAGCGCCGGCGGCGCTGTGCGCGTCGTCCTCATCGGCGCCAGCGGCAAGCCGGAGCGCCGCCGGGTGCGGCCGGTGAGCGTCGAGGGAGGGCGCGTGCGGATGGTCGACCTCGACCGGGAGGCCGAGCTCGTCGTCGCCGTCCACCGCATCAGCGCCGTCGCCGACTAAGAGGGGGATGTCACTGGGACCCGGTGCGCGCGTGGGGTGACAATGGTCGGATGCCTGACGGCCCGCTGATCGTCCAGTCCGACAAGACCCTGCTCCTCGAGGTCGACCACCCGCGCGCCCGCGACGCCCGCCGCGCGATCGCCCCGTTCGCCGAGCTCGAGCGCGCCCCGGAGCACATCCACACCTACCGGCTCACGCCGCTGGGCCTGTGGAACGCGCGCGCCGCCGGGCACGACGCCGAGCAGGTCGTCAGTGCGCTCATCGACTACTCGCGCTACCCCGTCCCCCACTCCCTGCTCGTCGACGTCGCCGACACGATGGACCGCTACGGGCGGCTGCGCCTCGTCGCGCACCCTGCCCACGGCCTCGTCCTGGAGACGACGGACGTCGCCGTCCTCGAGGAGGTGCTGCGCTCCAAGCGCATGGCGGGCCTGGTGGGCGAACGGCTCGAGCCGAGCACCGTCGTCGTCCACCCGAGCGAGCGCGGCCAGGTGAAGCAGGTGCTCCTCAAGCTCGGCTGGCCGGCGGAGGACCTCGCCGGGTACGTCGACGGCGAGGCGCACCCCATCGCCCTCGAGCAGGACGGGTGGTCGTTGCGTCCCTACCAGGAGGAGGCGGTCGAGGGCTTCTGGCACGGCGGCTCCGGCGTCGTCGTCCTCCCGTGCGGGGCGGGCAAGACGCTCGTCGGCGCGGGCGCGATGGCCCGCTCGGCGACCACGACGCTCATCCTCGTCACCAACACCGTCTCGGCCCGCCAGTGGCGCGACGAGCTGCTGCGCCGCACGACGCTCACGGAGGACGAGATCGGGGAGTACTCCGGCGCCCGCAAGGAGGTGCGGCCGGTGACGATCGCGACCTACCAGGTGCTGACGACCAAGCGGAAGGGCCTGTACCCGCACCTCGAGCTGCTCGACGCCCGCGACTGGGGCCTCATCCTCTACGACGAGGTCCACCTCCTGCCGGCGCCGATCTTCCGGATGACGGCGGACCTCCAGGCGCGCCGCCGGCTCGGGCTCACCGCCACGCTCGTGCGCGAGGACGGCCGGGAGGACGAGGTCTTCTCCCTCATCGGTCCCAAGCGCTACGACGCGCCGTGGAAGGACATCGAGGCGCAGGGCTACATCGCGCCCGCGGAGTGCACCGAGGTGCGCCTGACCCTGCCGGACAGCGAGCGCATGGTCTACGCGACCGCCGAGGCGGAGGACCGCTACCGGCTGGCTGCGACCGCCGGCGGCAAGGAGCGCGTGGTGGAGGACATCGTGCGCCGCCACCCCGGGGAGCAGGTGCTCGTCATCGGCCAGTACCTCGACCAGCTCGAGGACCTCTCCGCGCGGCTCGACGCCCCGGTCATCACCGGGGCCACGAGCGTGACCCAGCGCGAGCAGCTCTTCGGGCAGTTCCGCGCCGGTGAGCTGCCAGTGCTCGTCGTCTCGAAGGTCGCGAACTTCTCCATCGACCTGCCCGAGGCCTCGGTCGCCGTGCAGGTGTCAGGATCCTTCGGGTCCCGGCAGGAGGAGGCGCAGCGGCTGGGCCGACTGCTGCGGCCCAAGGCCGACGGCAAGACGGCGCACTTCTACACGGTCGTCACCCGCGACACCGTCGACCAGGAGTTCGCCGCCCACCGCCAGCGCTTCCTCGCTGAGCAGGGTTACTCCTACCGGATCGTCGACGCCGAGGACCTCACCGACCGCGCCCTGCCCGCCGAGGGCTGACCCGCGCCCGCCGCCAGAGGAATCCGGCTGTCGGCGAAGGGGGCCGGCGGCATGCGGTCAGGGGTAGGCGAGCTCGGTGATGCGCTCGAGGGTGGCGGCGGTGCGGCGGGTGAGGGCGGCGTCGTCAGGGTCGGGCGCGCCGGTGCGCACCCGCTCGGCGAAGCGGGCGACCTCGGTGCCGTACTGGTCGCCCTCGACCTCGTGGACGGTCCGCTCCCCGTCCCGCTCCACGACGATCCGGGCGACACCGCCGCGCTGGTCCGCGCGGAAGACGTCGGGCAGGTGGATCGAGCCGGCGCTGCCGATGAGCCGCGCCTCGGCGCGGAAGGCCGCGTCGAAGGAGCAGTGGAGGTTCGCCGTCACGGCGCCGTAGCGCGCGGCGACCGACACCCGCGTGGCCGCCCCGCCCGGCTCCTCGGTCCGCGCGACCACGCCGAGCTGGTCCGGCTCCACGCCGGTGAGCCAGCCGAGCAGGTCCACCGGGTAGCAGCCGATGTCGTTGTGCGCGCCGCCGCCGAGGTCGCGGCGCAGGCGGATGTCGAGCGGCTCGGTGCGCGCCTGGACGAAGTGGAAGGAGGACTCGACGGTGACGAGCTCGCCGATCGCGCCGTCGTCCAGCAGCGAGCGCACCCGCTCCAGCTGCGGGTGGTAGCGGTACATGAAGGCCTCGGCCACCTGCACGCCGGCCTGCCGCGCCGCCGTCTCGACGGCGTCGAGCTCGGCCAGGCCCTGGACGATCGGCTTCTCGCACAGCACGTGCTTGCCGGCCTCGGCCGCGGCGATGGTCCACCGCGCGTGCTCGGTGTTGGGCAGCGGCACGTAGACGGCGTGGACGTCCGGGTCGGCGAGCAGCTCCTCGTGGCTCGCGTAGTGGCGGGCGATGCCCAGCCGCTCCGCGTACGCCCCGGCCCGCCCGCTGGCCGAGCTCACCGCCACGACCTCACCGGCACCGGCCCGTCGAATCGCGGGGATGACCGCCTTCTCCGCGATCCGTGCCGCGCCGAGCACGCCCCACCGCACCTGGTCCACCATCGGTTCCTCCTCCTGTCGCGAGCGCCGTCAGGCTAACGTGCCCGCAGGCACCCGCCGCCGTCGCGGCATGATGGGTGGCGACATGACGACGACGGGAGGCCGGGTGGACGAGGAGCGCGTGAGCGCCGAGCTCGTCGCCGTCATCACGGCGGTGCAGGGCGACGTCCCCCTCGTCCTCACCACCGCCGACGGCCGGCTCCTGCCCTCCGGGCCGCTCCAGCCCGGCCACCAGTCCATGCAGGCCGGCATGCGCTCGTGGGTCACCCGCCAGACCGGCTACGAGCTCGGCTACGTCGAGCAGCTCTACACCTACGCCGACCGCAGCCGCGGCCCCAGCCCCGTCCTGGAGATCTCCTACCTCGGCCTCACCACCGTCTCCGCGGTGACGCCGGGCTGGCGCAGCTGGCTCGAGTACTTCCCGTGGGAGGACCAGCGCGACGGAGACGGCGTCGTGGGCGAGGTCCTCGCCCCCGCCCTCGAGCGGTGGGCCGCGACGACGGCGGACGACACCCTGACCCAGCGGCGTCGCCTGCGCACCGCGGTCACCTTCGGCCTCGACGGCCAGCCCTGGCTGCCCGAGCTGGCCCTGCAGCGCTACGAGCTCCTCTACGAGGCGGGCCTGGTCCCCGAGGCCGAGGGCGGCGGGGGCGCGCCCGGCCAGCCGATGCAGCGCGACCACCGCCGCATCCTCGCCACCGGCATCAGCCGCCTGCGCGCCAAGATCCAGTACCGGCCCGTCGTCTTCGAGATGCTCCCGGAGAGCTTCACGCTCGGGCGGCTGCAGACGACGGTCGAGGCGGTGGCCGGGCAGCCGCTGCACAAGCAGAACTTCCGCCGGCTCGTCGAGCAGCAGGAGCTCGTCGAGGAGACCGGTGAGGTGGACACCTCCACCGGGGGCCGCCCGGCCAAGCTCGTCCGCTTCCGCCGCGCCGTCCTCGACGAGCGCGAGGCCGTGGGGACCAAGCTGCCCATCGCCCGGCCCAGGTGAGGACATTGCGCTGCGCCGACGGGGCGGCGAAGATCGCAGGGTGAGCCAGACCTCCCGCCGGCGCCTGCGCGCCGCCCTCGTCGCACCCCTCCTCGTCCTGCTCGGCCTCGTCGCCGGCCCGGCGGCCGCCGAGCCGCCCTTCTACCTCGAGGACCGGGTGACCGACAACGCCGGTGTGCTCGGCGGGGAGGCCGGGGACGTCGAGGAGGCGGTCACCGAGCTGCAGCAGGACTCGGGCATCTCCCTCTTCGTCGTCTTCGTCGACGAGTTCGACGGGATGAGCGCCGACAGCTGGGCGCAGGAGACCTTCGAGACCTCCGGCATGGGCAGTGACGACTCCCTGCTCGCCGTCGCCGTCGAGGACCGCGCCTACTTCCTCGGCGGAGGCACCGCGGTGGTGTCGGAGGAGGGCTACGCGCAGATCCGCTCCCAGCTGGTCGAGCCCGAGCTGGGCCAGGACAACTGGGCCGGTGCGGCGGTGGCCGCCACCGAGGGCCTGCGCGACTGGCAGGAGGGCGGCGAGGTCGCCGGCACGGGCGGCGGCGGAGGCGGCGGGATCGGCTTCGGCACGATCTTCGTCATCGGCCTGCTCGTCATCGCCGCGATCGCCCTCTTCTCCTGGGTGCGCAGCCGGAACCGCGGCGAGGCGGCCCCGCGCGGCCCCCGCGGCCAGGAGCTGCCCGCCGACCACCCGCTGCGCCTGCCCACCGACGAGCTCAACAAGCGGGCCGGCTCCGCGCTCGTCGCCGTCGACGACGCGATCCGCTCCTCGGAGGAGGAGCTCGGCTTCGCCCGCGCCCAGTTCGGGCTGCAGGCGACCGACCCCTTCAGCAACGCGCTCGCCGAGGCCAAGACCAAGGCGGCCCGCGCCTTCCACGTGCGCCAGCTGCTCGACGACGACCAGCCTGAGACCGAGCCCCAGGCCCGGACGATGATGGCCGAGATCCTCACCCTGTGCGACGACGTCGCCACAACGCTTCAGGAGCAGGCTGCGCACTTCGCCGAGCTCCGGGACATGCAGTCCCGCGCCCCGCAGGTGCTCTCCGAGATGGAGATCCGCGCCGGCGAGGTCGAGGGCCGCCTGCCCACCGCGCGCGTCGTCCTCGACGGGCTGGCCGGCCGCTACCCGGCCTCCGCCCTCACCTCGATCTCGCAGAACCCGCAGCAGGCCACCGGCCTGCTCGAGGGCGCGCGCGAGGCCATCGCCGAGGGCCGCCGCCACGTCGACGCCGGTGACCGGGCCGCCGCCGTCGCCGCCGCGTACACCGCCGAGGAGGCCATCGGCCAGGCCGCCTCCCTCCTCGACGCTGTCGACCGCGCCGGTGACGACCTCGCGAAGGCGGGCCAGCGGCTCGACGCCGCGCTCGCCTCCATCGGCTCCGACGTCCGGGACGCCGCCCGCCTCGCCCTCGACGACGCCGTCGTCGCACCGCGCGTGGCCGAGGCCCGCGCCGCGATCGAGATGGGCAACCAGGCCCGGCAGGGCGGGGACCCGCTCGCGGCGCTCGAGCGGCTCACCGCCGCCGAGGACGCCCTCGACGCCGCCCTCGCCCCCTCCCGCCAGCTCGAGGAGCGCCAGGAGCGCGCCCGCACCCAGCTCGCCCACCGGCTCGACGCCGTCAACGCCCGCATCGGCGCGGTCTCCGACTTCATCCGCACCCGCCGCGGCGCCGTCGGCAGCGAGGCCCGCACCCGGCTCTCGGAGGCCACCCGGCTCGCCGAGCAGGCCGCCTCCCTCGCGGGCAGCGACCCCGAGCGCGCGCTCGGGCTCGTCCAGCAGGCCGAGCAGCGCGTCGCGGCCGCCCAGCAGCTCGCCGAGCGCGACCTCAACTCCTTCGGCGGCTTCGGCGGCGGGTTCGGGGGCGGCTACGGCGGCGGGCGCGGCGGCATCGACGTCGGCTCCCTCATCCTCGGCGGCATCCTCCTCGGCGGCGGCGACCGGCACAGCGGCTGGGGCGGCGGCGGCTTCGGGGGCTTCGGCGGTGGCGGCGGCTTCGGCGGCGGCGGGGGCGGCTTCGGCGGGGGCGGCGGCTTCGGCGGGGGCGGCGGACGCTTCTGAGAACGCCGCGCCCCGCGCGACAGGCTTTGCAAGAATCCATCTGGACCACACGACGAAGGGCAGCACCATGACCGAGAAGCAGAGCATCCTGGGCCGCATCGCCCAGCTGACCCGGGCCAACATCAACGCGCTCATCGACCGCGCCGAGGACCCGCAGAAGATGCTCGACCAGCTCGTGCGCGACTACACCAACTCGATCGTCGAGGCCGAGGAGGCGGTGGCCGTGACGATCGGCAACCTGCGCCTGGCCGAGCAGGACCACGCCGCCGACGTCGAGGAGGCCCGCGACTGGGGCAACAAGGCCCTCGCCGCGTCGAACAAGGCCGAGGAGATGCGCGCCGCCGGCAACGCCTCCGAGGCGCAGCGCTTCGACGACCTCGCCAAGATCGCCATCACCAAGCAGATCGCGGCCGAGCAGGAAGCCCGCGACGCCGAGCCGATGATCGCCTCGCAGAACGAGGTCGTCGACAAGCTCAAGAGCGGCCTCACCCAGATGCGCACGAAGCTCGAGGAGCTGAAGTCCAAGCGCGACCAGCTCGTCGCCCGCGCCAAGACCGCCGAGGCCCAGGGCAAGGTGCAGAGCGCGATCTCCTCGATCAACGTCCTCGACCCCACGACCGAGATCTCCCGCTTCGAGGAGCAGGTGCGCCGCGAGGAGGCGCGCGTCGCCGGCCACGCCGAGATCAACGCCGGGTCCCTGGAGTCGCAGTTCGCCGAGCTCGAGGACTACGGCACCAAGTCCGAGGTCGAGCTGCGCCTCGCCGCCCTCAAGCAGGGCAAGACGCCCGGCCAGATCGAGGCCTGAGGCACCAGCCGCACCACCCGTGTGGGGCTCGCGTCCGTGACGGACGCGGGCCCCGCACGTCGTTTGCGTCCACGACGGCGGCCCGGCGAGCGCCGTCGTCGTCGTCTCGTGGCTAAGGTGTGCCCATGCCCGACGCGCCGCGCACCTACCTGCTCATCGACGGTGAGAACATCGACGCCACCCTCGGGATGAGCGTCCTCGGCCGGCGCCCGGCGCCCGAGGAGCGGCCCCGCTGGGACCGCATCCTCGACTTCGCCCACGCCGCCTTCGACCAGCCGGCCAAGGGCCTGTTCTTCCTCAACGCGAGCTCCGGGCAGATGCCGATGAGCTTCGTCCAGGCGCTGCTCGCGATGAGCTTCCACCCCATCCCGCTGTCCGGCCTCTCCTCGGAGAAGGTCGTCGACATCGGTATCCAGCGCACCCTCGAGGCGATCGCCGACCTGCCCGAGGGCGACGTCCTCCTCGCCAGCCACGACGGCGACTTCCTCCCCCAGGTGGAGCAGCTCGTCGACGCCGGCCGCCAGGTGGGCGTCATCTGCTTCCGCGAGTTCGTCAACCACCAGCTCACCGAGCTCACCTCGCGCGGGCTGCGGATCTTCGACCTCGAGGACGACCTCGGCGCCTTCCAGACACCGCTGCCCCGCGTGCGGATCATCCCGCTCGCGAGCTTCGACCCCAGCCGCTACCTCTGACCGTGACGGGCCTGCTCGTCCGGCGGGCACGGCTCGTCCCCGTCGCCTCCCGCCGCAATGCGGTGAGCGCCCACCCGGGCGGCGCCGTCGTCGACGTGCGCGTGCGGGACGGGCGCGTGGTCGAGGTCGGGCCGGGGCTCGCGCCCGGTGAGCGCGAGCTCGACGCGGACGGGCGGTGGCTGATCCCGGGGCTGTGGGACCAGCACGTCCACAGCTCGCAGTGGGCGCGGTCCTTCACCCGCATCGACCTCACGACGGCGCGCAGCGCGGCCGAGGCGGTCGAGACCGTGCGGGCGGCCGTCGCGGCGCGTCCACCCGCCGCGGGAGCGCTCGTCGAGGGCTACGGCTTCCGGGACGCGCTGTGGCCGGACCTGCCGACGACGACGGCGCTGGACCGGGCGGCACCGGGCGTCCCCGTGGTCCTCGTCTCGGGCGACGTCCACTGCGGGTGGCTGAGCAGCGCCGCGATGCAGCAGCTCGGTGTCGCGGCGCGAGACGACCTGCTCCGCGAGCACGAGTGGTTCGACGTCCTCGCCGCCATAGGCCGGCTCCCGCAGTCCGGTGACGAGGGGCTGCGCGCGGCGATGGCCGCGGCGGCGGCCCGCGGGGTCGTGGGCGTCGGCGACATGGAGTTCGCCGCCAACCACCGGGTGTGGCCCGAGCGGGTGGCCGCGGGGCTCGACACGCTGCGGGTGCGCACCGGCGTCTACGCCGACGACCTCGACGACGTCCTCACCGCCGGCCTGCGCACCGGCGACCCGCTGCCGGGCGGCCAGGGCCTGCTCACCATGGGCCCGCTCAAGGTCATCTCCGACGGCGCGCTCAACACCCGCACCGCCTACTGCCACGAGCCCTACACCGCCGTCGGCGCCGACGCCGGGGCGGGCGGTGGCCATGGGGAGCAGACGGTGCCGCCGGCCGAGCTGCGCGAGCTCATGGCCCGCGCCACCGCGGCCGGGCTGACGACGGCGGTGCACGCGATCGGGGACGCCGCCGTCACCATCGTCCTCGACGCCTACGCGGCGACCGGCGCGCGGGGCACCGTGGAGCACGCCCAGCTCGTGGCCGCTGCCGACGTGCCGCGCTTCGCGGCCCTCGGGGTGGCGGCCAGCGTGCAGCCCGCCCACCTGCTCGACGACCGTGACCTCGTGGAGGCCGCCTGGCCGGGCCGCGCGGAGCGGACCTTCCCGCTGCGTGACCTGCTCGACGCGGGGGCGGAGCTGCGCTTCGGCTCCGACGCGCCCGTCGCGCCGCTCGACCCGTGGCTCGCGATGTCCGCCGCCGTCACCCGCACCGCCGACGACCGCCCGGCGTGGACGCCGTCCCAGTGCCTCACGCCCGCCGAAGCGCTGGCCGCGAGCACCGACGGCTGGGGCACCGTGGCCCTCGGCCACCCCGGCGACCTCGTCCTCCTCGACGCCGACCCCCTCGCGCCCGGCACCGACCTGCGCGCCGTCCCCGTCGCCACCACCCTCCTCGCCGGCCGCCCCACCCACGACGCCCGACCCTGAGGAGCAGTGGACGCCCGTGTGCGGGCTCGTTACGGTGGTCGGTGAGGTCGCCGACCAGGGGGTGGGGCATGGACGATCTGAGCTCGATGCTGATCGGGATCGTGGCCGCCCTTCCGCTGCTGGGTCTCGCGCTCGTCTGGAACCGCGACGCCCGACCACGGCGGCGCGGAAGCGTACTGCTGCAGCTGCTCGGCGCCTGCATCGCATCCGTCGCAGTCCTCATGCTGGGGGCCACGGTCGCCGATGCCGGAGACGCCCCGGCGGCCATGTTCGTGCCGCTCGGTGTCGCTGCCGTGGTCGTCGGCCTGGCCGCGCGGCGGACCGTCGACCAGACCTGAACGACACCCACCTGGCTCCCAGGAAAGTTCCAGGTAGCGGCGGCAGACTGGGGGCATGACCGGGGACCAGGCGCGCCTGCTCGTCGTCGACGACGAGCCGAACATCCGTGAGCTCCTCACGACCTCGCTGCGCTTTGCGGGCTTCGAGGTCGTCGCCGCCGCGGACGGCAACGAGGCGGTCCACCTCGCCGTCGAGACCGAGCCGGACCTCATCGTCCTCGACGTCATGCTCCCCGACATGGACGGCTTCACCGTCACCCGCCGCCTGCGCGAGCGCGGCCACCGCACCCCGGTCCTCTTCCTCACCGCCCGCGACGACATGTCCGACAAGGTCACCGGGCTCACCGTGGGCGGGGACGACTACGTGACCAAGCCCTTCAGCCTCGAGGAGGTCGTCGCCCGCATCCGGGCGATCCTGCGCCGCACCCAGCAGCAGGAGCCGGACGACGGCGTGCTGCGCTACGCCGACCTCGAGCTCGACGAGGATGCCCACGAGGTCCGCCGTGCCGGCCGGGTCATCGACCTGTCCCCCACCGAGTTCAAGCTGCTGCGCTACCTCATGGTCAACGCCGGCCGGGTGCTGTCCAAGGCGCAGATCCTCGACCACGTGTGGGAGTACGACTGGGGCGGTGACGGCGCCATCGTCGAGTCCTACATCTCCTACCTGCGCCGCAAGGTCGACGGCCGCGGCAGCGACGGCGACAAGCCCGTCCCGCTCATCCACACCCGCCGCGGGGTCGGGTACATGCTCCGCGAGCCCCCCGGATGACCCTGCACGAGCGCCTGAGCGCGATCCCGATCCGCCACCGGCTCGTGCTCATCGTCGTCCTCGTCCTCGGCCTGGGGCTGACCGTGGCGGGTGCGACGACGGCGACGCTCCTTCGCGGCTACCTCCTCGAGCAGACCGACGAGCAGATCGCCACGGCGGCCCGGAACGTCAACATCGACACCCTCGAGCAGCTGCGCACCGGCGCGGACACCACCCTGCCGAGCGACTACTACGTGCGTCTCCAGCTGTCCGACGGCCCGGCCTTCAACTTCTTCGTGCCGTGGACGGTCCAGGAGTTCGGCAACCCCCAGCTGCCGAGCACGACGACGGACCCTGGGCAGGCGTACACCGCCGCGAGCGACGTGGCCGGGCAGCGCTGGCGCGCCGTGACCTACGAGGTCCAGGACGCCGCCGCCGGAACGACCCTGACCGTCGCGCTTCCGCTGGCCGGCGCCGACCAGACCCTCCGGCAGGTCGTCGCGACGATGGTCGTCTCCGGCCTGCTCATCGTGCTGCTCGGCGCGGCGCTCAGCTGGCTGGCGGTCCACCGCGCCCTGCGCCCGCTGCGCCAGATCGAGCAGACGGCCGGCGCGATCGCCGCCGGGGACCTGTCCCGGCGCGTGCCGGCCACGAGCCCGCACACCGAGGTCGGCCGCCTGTCGCTGTCGCTCAACACGATGCTCGCGCAGATCGAGCAGGCCTTCGCCGCGCAGGCCGCCTCCGAGAGCCGCATGCGCCGCTTCGTCTCCGACGCGAGCCACGAGCTTCGCACGCCCCTCGCGACGGTCCGCGGCTACGGGGAGCTCTACCGGATGGGCGCCATCCCGGAGGAGGAGCTGCCCGCGGCGATGGCCCGCATCGAGGGCGAGGCGAGCCGCATGGGCGGGCTCGTCACCGACCTTCTCCAGCTCGCGCGCCTCGATGAGGGGCGCCGCCTGGCCCGCGAGCCCGTCGACGTCGCGGTCCTCGCCCACGACGCCGTCACCGACCTGCGCGCCCTCGACCCGGAGCGCACGGCCACCCTCGTCCCCCTGGCGGACGGCACCTCCTCCCCCGGCGCGATGGTCGTCACGGGCGACGAGAACGCCCTGCGCCAGGTGCTGTCCAACCTCACCGGCAACGTCGTGCGCCACACCTCGGCGGGCACGCCGGTGGAGGTGGCCGCCGGACGGCTGGGCGGGGACGTCGTCGTCGAGGTCCGCGACCACGGGCCGGGCATCTCGCCCGAGCACGCCGAGCGGGTCTTCGAGCGCTTCTACCGCCTCGACGACTCCCGCGCCCGCACCTCCGGCGGCTCGGGGCTGGGCCTGGCGATCGTCGCCGCGCTCGTCGCCGCGCACGGCGGCACCGCTCGGGTGCTCCCGACGCCGGGCGGCGGCACGACCGTGCGCGTCACCCTCCCGGCCGCCACGTAGAGAGCCGCTTCCAGATCCCGCCACAATGGCTCGGAAGCCGGCGCGACACGCCGACGACACGCCGGTGAGACGCTCAATCTCGGGGCACGCCGGGCGCGCTTGTGGCGGGATCCGGAAGGCCGGTTCTGCATCGGCCCATAGGTCGCTCCACAGCACCCTCCCGCGCCCACACTGTCCACAGCGTGGCCGCTCACGCGCCGCCTTAGCACGGCCCCTGCCGCACCCTCGTCCCATGGACGTCGTCGACAGGCTCCTCGAGCTGGGCGGCGTCGCCCGCCGCTCGGAGCTCGTCGGCTCGGCGGCAGACCGGCGCACGCTCGCAGCGGCAGTTACCCAGGGCACGGTGAGCGACCTCGGAGGCGGCTGGGTCGCCGCTGTCGATGCCGACCCGGCCGTCGTGGCCGCTCGCCGGTTCAACGGCACCATCACCTGTGTCAGCGCCGCACCCTTCTACGGGTTGCAGCAGCTCAGAGCGCCGCAGCGGGTGCACATGGCGGTTCCACGGGTCCGAGGCGCTCGTCCCGACCCTCGCCGGCGGGAGATCGTCGTCCACCGCGAGTCGAGCTGGACACGCTCCCCCGGTCTCGGCCTGCCTCTC
Source organism: Georgenia phoenicis (assembly GCF_047302425.1). Classification (NCBI taxonomy): domain Bacteria; kingdom Bacillati; phylum Actinomycetota; class Actinomycetes; order Allobogoriellales; family Allobogoriellaceae; genus Georgenia; species Georgenia phoenicis. Next base: position 3,718,044 of record NZ_CP154855.1, read on the forward strand.
GCACCGCTGGTCGAGGTCCTCGCCCGGGCGCTGCGCTGCCTCCCGGAGGACGAAGCCGTCACCATGGTCGACTCCGCGCTCAAGCGCAGGCTGATCAGCGTGGAGGAGATCGACCGCACCCTCGGAGGACCCGGGAGCGTTCGGGCACGAACGGCGCTCCAGCGCTGCGACGGCCGTAGCCGTTCGGCGATCGAGACGACTGCACGGCTCGCCCTCCGCGCTGCAGGCTACGACGTCGAGGCGGGTGTGCCCATACCTGGTGTCGGCGAGGTCGACCTGGTCGTCGCGGGAAGGGTTGTCGTGGAGTGTGACGGCTTCAGCTACCACTCGGGCCGGCACGAGTACCGGGAGGACCTTCGTCGCGACCGGGCGCTGGCCGCTCTCGGGTACGTCACCCTCCGATTCACCTGGGAGGACGTCATGAACGATCCCGGGGTGGTCGTCGCAGCCGTCCGCGCCGTGCTCGACCGTGGCCGCGTTGTTGGCGGCGGCCCTCAGGCCTCGTAGACCTCGACCTCGGCGGCCTTGACGACGAAGACGACGTCGTCGCCCACCCCGATCCGCAGGGCGCTGAGCGACGCCGGGGTGAGGTCCGCGGCCAGTCGGGACCCGGACGACGTCTCCCCGCGCACCCGCACGAGAGCGCCCTGCTGCTCCAGGCCCGTCACCCGCACCGGGAGCACGTTACGGGGACTGCCGCCCGGGGCGGCCCGGTGCACCGCGACCGCCCGCGGGGAGAAGGTGGCGGCGGCGCGACCCGTCGCGGCGGGACGCCCGCTCGCCAGGCCGTGGACGACGTCGCCCGCGGCCCGCACCGCGTCGGCGGCAACCCGCTCGCCGAGGAAGAGGTTCACCCCCGCGAGCCGGGCCCCGAACCCGGACCGCGGGCGGCTGAGGACCTCCGCCCTCGTCCCCTGCTCGACGACGCGGCAGCCGTCGAGGACGACGACGTCGTCGGCGACGGCGAGCACGTCGAGAAGGTCGTGGGTGACGACGACGGCGGACCTCGCGGAGCCGCGCAGCGCGGAGCGGAGGACCTGGCGCAGCTCGGCGGCGGCGGCGACGTCGAGGGCGGAGAGCGGCTCGTCGAGCAGGAGGAGGAGCGGGTCTGGGGCCAGGGCGCGGGCGAGGGCCACGCGCTGGGCCTGCCCTCCGGACAGGCGGTGCGCCCGCCGCCCGGCGAGCTCCTCGGCACCGACCTCGGCCAGGCGCGCCCGCGCCACGTCCTCGGCCGCGCGGCGCCGGGCTCCCCGGGCGCGGGGACCGAAGGCCACGTTGGCGAGGACGTCGAGGTGCGGCAGGAGGAGCGGCTCCTGGGCGAGGAGGGAGATCCGCCGTGCGTGCGGCGGCACCCACGTGCGCTCCCCCGCCACACGGCGGCCGGCGACGTGGACCTCGCCGCTGCCCGGGCGGACCGTGCCCGCCGCGAGGCCGAGGACCGTGGACTTGCCCGCCCCGTTGGGCCCGAGCAGCGCGAGCACCCGCCCGGCGGGCACCTCGAGGTCCACCGCGACGCCGCGCGCGGGAACCGCGGCGTGGATGCTCAGCACCGGGGCGTTCACGCGGCCGCCCCGCTGCGCCGGGGTCGCTGGGTGAGCAGCACGATGACGGCGGCCACGACGACGAGCACGAGGGACAGCGCGATCGCGGCGTCCGGGTCGGTCTCCCGCTGGAGGTAGATCTCCAGCGGGAGCGTGCGGGTGACGCCCTGGAGGGAGCCGGCGAAGGTGAGCGTGGCCCCGAACTCCCCGAGGCAGCGGGCGAAGGCAAGGGCGATCCCGGACCCGAGGGCCGGGGCGAGCAGCGGGATCGTCACGCGGCGCAGCACCGTGGTCGGGCGGGCACCGAGGGTGGCGGCGACGACCTCGTGCCGGCGCCCGGCCGTGCGCGCGGCGCCCTCGACGGACAGGACGAGGAAGGGCAGGGCGACGAAGGTCTGGGCAAGCACGACCGCCGTCGTCGAGAAGGCGATGTCGATGCCGAGCACCTCGAGCTGGCGCCCGAGCAGGCCGCGGCGTCCGAAGGTCGTGAGCAGGGCGAGGCCGGAGACCACGGGCGGCAGGACGAGCGGCAGGAGGACGACCGTGCGCACCACCCGGGCGCCGGGCAGCCGCGACCAGGCCAGCGCGAGCGCCAGCGGCACCCCGAGCACGGCGGCGAGGAGGGTGGCGGCCGCCGAGGTGCGCAGGCTGAGGCCGAGCGCAGCGAGCGAGGCCTTGGAGGTGAGCAGCGCGGGCAGCTCGCCCCACGGCACGCGCAGCACCATGCCGAGCACCGGCACCGCGATGAGCAGGACACCGACGACGGCGGGGACCGCGAGCCACCGCGGCAGCCCCACCGGCACCGCCTCTGTCGCACGCCGGGTGGCTGTCACGGCAGGCTGAACCCGGCGTCGCGGAAGGCGGCCTGCCCCTGCGGCCCACTGACGAGCTCCATCCACGCGTCCGCGAGCTCTCGGGACCCGGCGTCCGCGAGCACGGCCACCGGGTAGCGGTTGACGACGTCCTCGGCGCCGGGCACGGGGATGACGTCGACGTCGTCCCCGCCGAGGGCGGCGCCGCTCGCGTACACGAGGCCGGCGTCGGCCTGGCCGGTTGCCACCTTCGCGAGCACGTCGGTGACCTGGCTCAGCTCGCTCACCGGCGTGAGGGTGACGCCGAGGCGCTCGGCGAGCTCGACGGTCGCCGCCCCGCAGGGCACCTGGGGTGCGCACACGACGAGGTCGGCGCCGTCCAGGCTGTCGTCGAGACCGGTCACCCCGGCGGGGTTGCCGGCTGGGGTGATGAGGCTGAGCACGTTCTCCGCGACGACGGTCGGCTCGCCGGCCACGAGACCGGCCGCGACGACGTCGTCCATCGTGCGCTCGTCGGCGGTGGCGAGGACGTCGGCCGGCGCGCCGGCGAGGACCTGGGAGACGAGGTCGGAGGAGCCGGCCCAGGAGAAGCGGAGCTCGACGTCCGGGTGCTGCTCGGCGAACTCGCGCCCGAGCTCGGAGAAGGGGATCCCGAGGGAGGAGGCGGCGAAGACGGTCAGCTGCTCACCACCGTCGTCCCCGCCGCAGCCGGTGAGGGCGAGGGTGAGTGCGGCAGCGCACGCGACGAGCCGGCGCCGGGTCACCGGCCCTCCCGGGGCGCTTCGACGATGACGGTCGTCGCCTTGACGACGGCGGAGGCGAGGGAGCCGGGGACGAGCCCGAGCTCCTCGACGGCCTCGGCGCTCATGAGCGAGACGACGCGGAAGGGCCCGCACTGCAGGTCGACCTGCGCCATGACGCCGTCGGCCCGGACCCGCGTGACGAGGCCGGTGAAGCGGTTGCGGGCGGAGCTGGAGACCCCGCCGACCTCCGGGAGCTGGCGCCGCTCGGCGAGCTCCTGGGCGTAGCGGGCGAGCTCGGCGCCGTCGACGACCTTACGGCCGGCGTCGTCGGTGGTGGCGGCGAGATGTCCGTCGTCGACCCACCGGCGCACCGTGTCGTCGCTGACGCCGAGGAGAGAGGCGGCGGGACCGATCCGATAATGCGGCACGGAATCGATCCTACCGCCGCAGATGCGGCTCGGCGTCAGCGACGGACGGTCAGCCCTCGAGCTCGCCTGCGAGGTCGGACTCGTAGAGGCTCGCGAGCTCGGTCTCGACCGCTGCCATCTCCTGCGCCACGTCGACGTCGGAGGTGAGGATCCGCTGGAGGGTCTCGGAGAGCAAAAGGTCGCCGCCGGGCACGAAGACGCGGGCGAAGTCCTGGACCCGCGCCCGGCTCAGCTGCTCGACCGCCGTCTCGAACTGCGGGGTCTGGGCGTAGATCTCGGACATGTCGGCCTCCGTGTGCACCGGGACGTACCCGGTGGCCGCGGAGAAGGCAGCCGTGGACTCGGGGCTGGTCATGTGTCCCAGGAACATCGCCGCGGCGAGCTGACGCTCCGGTGTGCTGTCCGAGGCGATCATCAGGCCGGCGCCACCGGTCGGCGTCTGACCCTCGGCGGCCGGGCCCCCGGGCAGGAACGCGGTCCCGACCTCGAAGCTGGCGGTCTCAAGGATGCCGCCGAGCGAGCCGGTGGACTGGACGATCTGGCTGGCCGCGCCGGAGGAGAAGTTGTCGGCCGGGTCGCCCGAGGCGACCGAGGCCCAGTCCCCCACCGCAGCCTGGGCGAACTCGAGCGCCTCGACCGTCTCCGGGGAGGAGACCGGGGAGAAGTCCCACTCCTCGGACCAGGCGCCACCGTGGCTCCACACGATGTTGGCCATCCACCAGGCGGGGTACTGGTCCTGCGGCGGGAAGGCGAAGGCGGTGTCGGCGACGTCGGCCTCCGTCAGCCGGCGCGAGACTTCGGCAACCTCCTCCCAGGTCTCGGGCGGGGCCTCGATGCCGGCCTCCTCGTAGTGGTCGACGTTGTAGTAGAACAGCGGGGTTGAGCGGGCGTAGGGCACGCCGTAGTGGCTGCCCTCGTAGAGGTAGTCCTCGTAGAGCGCCGCGACGAGCCCGGAGGTGTCGACGTCGGCCTCCTCGAGGAGCTCGTCGACCGGGGTGAGTGCGTCGTTGAGGTAGTTGGGGAACCATGTCGCGTCGGACAGGACGACCACGTCGACCTCCGCGCTGCCCTGCGCCGTCTGGAACCGCTGGGCGGTCTCCTCGTAGTTCGCCCCCGATGTCACGACGTTGACGGCGATGCCCGTCTCCTCGGTGAACTCGGCGATGAGCTCGTTCTCCACGTCGGCCGAGCCGCCGGGGTGGTTGGTCCAGAAGGTGATCTCCTCCGCCGGCTCGACGCCGTCGAGACTGACCTCGTCCGCGGGCGCGGCCTCGGCGTCGGTGCTGGTGTCGGGGCCACAGGCAGTGAGGGCCAGCGCGGCGACGCCGAGAACGGCAGCGCTCCGCGTGAGGCGGGCAGGGGACTTCCTCATGGGTTCTCCTTGGGGGGTCGAACGGGGGTGGACTGGTGGGATAGGGAGGTCTGGGACCGTCACTTCACCGCGCCATGCGTGAGGCCGGCGACGACGTAGCGCTGCAGCGCGGCGAAGACGACGAGGACCGGGACGATGACGAGGACGGCGCCGGCCATGAGGACGCCGTAGCTGCCGGTCTGGGACTCGACGGACTGCAGGAGGTTGAGGCCCACCGGCAGCGTCATCTTGTCCGGGGAGTCGATGATGATGAGCGGCCACAGGAAGCTGTTCCACTCGTTGACGACGGTGACGAGCGCGACGGTGGCGATGGCGGGGACCGAGACGGGGACGGCGATCTGGAAGAGCTTGCGCCCGTGACCCGCGCCGTCGAGCTCGGCCGCCTCGAAGATCTCCTGGGGCAGCGCCTTGAAGTGCTGGCGCAGCAGGAAGGTGCCGAACGCGGTGCCGAGGCCGGGCAGGATGATGCCCCACAGGGTGTTGCGCCCGCCGAGCGCTGTGATCGTGAGGTAGTTCGGCAGCATGGACACCTCGGGCGGCACCATGAGGGCGACGAGGATCCCGAGGAAGATGAGGTTCGCCCCGCGGACCCGGATGAACACGAGCGCGTAGGCGGTGGTCAGCGCGAGCAGCACCTTGACCGTGGCACCGACGACCGTGACGACCACGCTGTTGCCGAGCACGGTGAGCAGCGGCACGCGGGTGGCGACGGCCGCGTAGTTGTCCAGCGTGGGCTCCTGCGGCAGGAGCGTCGGGCTGAGGGTGACGATCTCCCCCGGGGGCTTGAAGCTCGACAGGATCATCCAGGCCAGCGGCAGCACGATGACGAGCAGCGCGACGAGGATCGGCAGGTAGCCCGCGAGGATCGTGTCGGCGAGGTTGCGCGGCGCGAAGGCCTTGGCCCAGTCGGACGTCGGACGGCGCCGGCGGTGCGGCGCGATACCGCCCTTCGTGGGCAGCGGGCTCACCACGGTGTGGTCGGTCACTGGTAGTGCACCTTCCGCTCGACGTAGCGCAGCTGGACCGCGGTGATGACGAACAGCGTGAGGAACAGGACGACGGCGATCGCGGCGGAGTACCCGGCGCGCTGGTAGGCGCCGAAGGACTGGAGGTAGATCTCGAAGATGATCGTGTTGGTCCCGTGCCCGGTCGGCGTCATCGTGCGGAGGATGTCGAAGGCGTTCGTCATCGAGAACAGGACGTTGGTGACGAGCAGGAAGAACACCGTGGGCGTGAGCAGCGGCAGCACGATGGAGAAGAACCGCCGCACCGGTCCGGCCCGGTCGAGCGTGGCGGCCTCGATGAGGTCCTGCGGGACCGACTGCAGCCCGGCGAGGAAGACGACGGCGCAGTACCCGAGGTTCTTCCAGACGTAGACGATGACGACCATGAGCAGGGCCCAGCGCTCGTCGAGGTACCACTCGGGGGACTGGAGCCCGACCGCGGCCAGCAGGTGGCGCAGTGCCCCGGTGCTCGGGTCGAAGATGAAGTTCCAGACCATCGCGACGCCCACGCCGGAGAGCACGTAGGGCGCGAAGACGGCCGTGCGGGCGGCGGTGCGTCCGGGGATGCGCTTGTTGAGGACGAGCGCGACGAGCAGGCCGAGGACCATGGAGCCGACGACCGCGCCGACGGTGAAGACGGCGGTGACCCGCCAGACCTCCAGACCCGAGGGCGAGGTGAAGAAGCGGACGTAGTTGTCCAGCCCCACCGGCGTGGCCCGCGGGGAGCCGAGCCGCCAGTCGAGCGTCGAGTAGTAGATGTTGCTGATCAGTGGGTAGTAGATGAACGCGAGGATCAGCGCGATGTTGGGGCCGGCGAACAGCAGGAACAGGGTCCAGCTCCTCGAGCGGCGCCGACGGCGGGCGCGGGCCCGGTCCTGGTTGGTGGGCTCAGCAGGCCGGTCGGGTGGGACGGGTTCCACCTGGGGCGCGGAGCGCGGCACCGCACTCGGCGGCGCGCTCACGCGAGCTTCTCCTTGCACACCTCCCGGACGTTAGCCACGCAGGATGACCGGCCGGTGGCCGAAAGATGGACGGCGGGTGACTACAGCTCGGTGCTCGTGGGGGTGCGGCGGCGCCTGCGGTCCTGCGGGGTGCCGACGGGCTCCCAGCCGCGGCCCGGCTCGCGGGTGCCGCGGGCGACGGAACCGCGCGAGCGGTAGACGACGAGCGGACGCGTGGAGTACCCCACCGGCGCAGAGAAGGCGTGGACGAGCCGGGTGAAGGGCCACACGAGGAAGAGCAGGAAGGCCGCAATGATGTGGAGCTTGAACTGGAAGGGCACGTCGGCCATGAGCTCGGGCTGCGGCTGGAAGTAGAACAGCGAGCGCAGCCAGGGCGAGATCGTCTCGCGGTAGTCGTAGCCGTGCCCGCCGGCGACGATCTGGTTCTGGACCGTCGCCCACATGCCCAGGACGATCGGCAGGGCGAGCAGCACGTACATGAACTTGTCCATGCGGGTCGTCGCGAGGAACACCGGCCCGGTCTTGCGGCGCCGGTAGATGAGGATCGACAGTCCGACGACCGTCATGATCCCCGCGAGCGCCCCCATGTACGTGGCGATGAAGTGGTAGAAGTCCTGCCCGATGCCCGCCGCCTCGGTCCAGCTCTTGGGGATGAGCAGCCCCATGAAGTGGCCGGCCGCGACGAAGAGGATGCCGAAGTGGAACAGCGGCGAGCCCAGGCGCAGCAGCGCGTGCTCGTAGAGTTCGGAGGAGCGGGTGGTCCAGCCGAACTTGTCGTAGCGGTAGCGCCACAGCAGCCCGACGAGGAAGACCGCCATCGACACGTAGGGGAAGACCACCCACGCGATCGTGCTCAGCCCGTTCATGCCCTGACCTCCATCTGTGCGGTGCCCCCGGGTGAGTAGGGCTCGAGCGGCCCCAGCGCGTTGAGGCCCACCATCTCGGTCGGCGGGCCCGAGGTGATGAGCTCGAGGTACCGGTCACGGACCTCGTCGGTGACCGGCGGCAGGGTGAGGCACACGGCCTCGACGACGGCGGCCCACGGGCTGGACATCGCCGTGAGCGCCGAGCGCAGCACCTCGATGCCCTGCCGGTGCGAGCCGAGCAGTCCACCGGCGATCTCCGCGTCCCCGAGGGCGGAGAACTCCAGGACGATCGGCAGGAAGTCCGGCAGCTCGGGCCGGTCGACCTCCCACCCGGCGGCCCGGTAGGCCTCGACGAAGCGCACGAGCGCCGTGCCCCGCTTCCGGGTGTCGCCGGTGAGGAAGTAGGACAGGTACATCGAGCACTTGCGCTTGAGGTCGAAGGTCGCGACGTAGTCCTGCGCGAGCGCCTCGTCCCCGACGGCCGCGGCGTGGTCGAGGAAGCCCCACAGCCGCTCGCGGACCGGGCCGGGCAGGTCGGCGACGGCGTCGCGGACGGTGCCGTACGCGGCCAGCCGCTCCGCCGTCGGGTAGTCGAGGAGGACGGAGGCGGCCATGTGCGCGACGGCCCGTTCCTCCTCGCTCACGCGGACGGGCTTGAGCGGTCTCAGCTCGGGCGCCCGGATGAAGCCGCTCATCGCGCGCCTCCCGGACGCGGCTCGTCACCGGGGGACTGGTCGCGGACCCGCTCGGTGCCGAAGGCCTCCGGGCCGGGGTCGCCCGCCGGGTAGGGGTCCTCGGCGTAGACGGCGGGTCCGGAGTCGATGTCGCCGGAGTGGTAGTCCGCCCCGCCCTCGGAGGGGGCGTCGTCGACGGCGACGGCGACGCTCGCACCACCGCTCACCTCGTCGTCGCTCTCGTCGGCACGGGGCGGGAACAGCCCGCTCGCGCCGCGCCCGTCCCAGTTGAGCAGGTTGGTGCGCCCGGGCGTCGAGGGCGAGTACGGCGAGGTCTGGCGGTCCTTGAGCGCGTGGAAGTTCTCCACGGTGGCCGGCACGTCCGCGCCGGAGCCGGTGCCGAAGGGCCCCATCCCGCCCATGCCCGGCCCGCCGTGCACGTCGAGGGAGCAGGCCATCTCCTCGAGCTCCCGTGCGATCTCGGCGTGGGTCGAGGGGATGACGTAGCGGTCCTCGTACTTGGCGATGGCGAGGAGCCGGTACATCTCCTCGATCTCCTCCCCCGTCATGCCGACAGCGGCGGCAGTCTCCTCCTGCGGCTCCTCGCCGAGGTTGATGTCGCGCATGTAGGAGCGCATCGCGGCCAGGCGGCGCAGCACCCGCTCGACCGGCGCGGTGTCCCCGGCGGTGAAGAGCTCGGCGAGGTACTCGAGCGGGATCCGCATGGTCGACAGCGCCGTGAGGAGGGTCTTGGCGTCCTCGCCGTCGTTGCCGGAGGCGGTGACGACGTCGACGACGGGGCTCAGCGGCGGGATGTACCAGACCATCGGCAGCGTGCGGTACTCCGGGTGGAGCGGCAGCGCGACCTCGTAGTCGGTGATGAGCTTCCAGATCGGGGAGTTCTGCGCGGCCTCGATCCAGTCCTCGGGCATGCCCTCGCGGCGGGCCGCGGCGATGACCTCGGGGTCGAAGGGGTCGAGGAAGACGCTGCGCTGGGCGGCGAGGAGGTCGTGCTCGTTCGGCGTGGCGGCGGCCTCCGCGACGCGGTCGGCGTCGTAGAGGACGAGCCCGATGTAGCGCAGGCGGCCCACGCAGGTCTCGGCGCACACGGTGGGCAGGCCGGCCTCGATGCGCGGGTAGCACATCGTGCACTTCTCGGCCTTGCCGGTCTGGTGGTTGAAGTAGACCTTCTTGTACGGGCAACCGGTGACGCACATGCGCCAGCCGCGGCACTGGTCCTGGTCGACGAGGACGATGCCGTCCTCGGCGCGCTTGTACATCGCGCCCGAGGGGCACGAGGCCACGCACGAGGGGTTGAGGCAGTGCTCGCAGATGCGCGGCAGGTAGAACATGAAGGTCTCTTCGAACTCGGCCTTCACCTGCGTGTTCATCTTCTTGAGGATGGGGTCATCGGCCATCGTCTCGGTCGAGCCGCCGAGCATGTCGTCCCAGTTGGCCGACCACTTGATGTCGATGTTCTCGCCGGTGAGCAGCGACTTCGGGCGGGCCACCGGGGTGTGCCGCGAGTCCGCCGGCGCGTTGAGCAGCATGTCGTACTCGTAGGTCCACGGCTCGTAGTAGTCGTGGATCGTCGGCATCTTCGGGTTCGAGAAGATCGTCGCGAGCTTCTTCGCCCGGCCGCCGGCCTTGAGCTTGAGCTTCCCGCGGCGGTTGAGCGTCCAGCCGCCCTCCCAGACCTCCTGGTCCTCGTAGGTGCGGGGGTAGCCGAGCCCGGGGCGGGTCTCCACGTTGTTGAACCACACGTACTCGGTGCCGGTGCGGTTCGTCCACGCCTGTTTGCACGTGACCGAGCACGTGTGGCACCCGATGCACTTGTCGAGGTTCATCACCATCGACATCTGAGCCATGACCCTCATCAGTACTGCACCTCCTGGCTACGACGGCGGATGACCGTCACCTCGTCCCGCTGGTTGCCCGTGGGCCCCGTGTAGTTGAAGGCGTACGCCAGCTGGGCGTAGCCCCCGATGAGGTGGCTGGGCTTCATGAGCACCCGGGTGAGGGAGTTGTGGATGCCGCCGCGCTGGCCGGACGTCTCGGCCACCGGCACGTCGACGACGCGCTCGGTCGCGTGGTGCATGTACACCGTGCCCTCCGGCATGCGGTGGGAGACGACGGCGCGGGCGACGACGACGCCGTTGCGGTTGTAGGCCTCGATCCACTCGTTGTCCCGCACGCCGATCTTCGCGGCGTCCTGAGGGGACATCCAGATGTTCGACCCGCCGCGGGACAGGGACAGCATGAAGAGGTTGTCCTGGTACTCGGAGTGGATCGACCACTTCGAGTGCGGCGTGAGGTAGCGGACGGCGACCTCCGCGTGCCCGGCGGCCGCCGGATCACCAGTGGGCGTCGTGTCGCCCGGGACGGCGTCACCGTAGAGGCGGTGCATGTCCAGCGGTGGGCGGTAGACGGGCAGCGTCTCGCCCATCTCCTCCATCCAGTCGTGGTCGAGGTAGAAGTGCATGCGCCCGGTGAGCGTGTGCCAGGGCTTGAGCCGCTCGACGTTGGTGGAGAAGGCGGTGTACCGGCGCCCGCCGGTCTCCGAGCCGGACCACTCCGGGGAGGTGACGACGCTCGTCGGCCGGGTCTGGGCGTCGGTGAAGGTCACCCGCACCGACTCCGACTCCGCGGCGAGGTCGGCCAGCCGGGTGCCGGTGCGCTCCTCCATGTCCTCGAAGCCCTGGGTGGCCAGGCGCCCGTTCGTCGTGCCGGACAGTGCGAGGATCGCCTCGATCGCCTTGGTGTCCTTGTCGAGCGAGGGGCGGCCCTTGGCGATCCCCGAGACGACGCGACCGTTGCGGGCCGCGAGCTCGGCGACCTCCTTGTCCGGCATGAACTTCACCCCCTTGGTCTGCATGCCGAGGGTGTCGGTGAGCGGGCCGAGGGCGTTGAACTTCGCGAGGATCTTCGTGTAGTCCCGCTCGATGGGGATGAGCTTTGGCATCGTCACGCCCGGCACGAGAGGAGTCTCCTCCAGCGGCGCGACGGCGCCGTGCGGGGTGGCCAGGGCGTCGGCGGTGTCGTGGTTGAGCGGGGCGGCGATGACGTCGCGGCGCTCCCCGAGGTGCCCGACGCTGAGCTCGGAGACCTTCGCGGCGAGGTCCTGGAAGATCCGGAAGTCCGTCCGGGTCTGCCACGGCGGGGCGATCGCCGGGTTGAAGGAGTTGACGAAGGGGTGCATGTCCGTCGTCGAGATGTCGTGCTTCTCGTACCAGGTGGCGGCCGGCAGCACGATGTCGGAGTAGATCGTCGTCGACGTGTTGCGGAAGTCGATCGTCGTGAGGAGGTCGAGCTTGCCCTCGGCGGCCTCGTCGCGCCACACCATCGACGTCGGTCGGCGCCCGGGCGGGGACTGCTCGTTGCGCACCGAGGACTCCGCACCGAGGAGGTGCTTGATGAAGTACTCGTTGCCCTTGCCGGACGAGCCGAGGATGTTCGAGCGCCACACGGTGAGCACCCGGGGGAAGTTCTCCGGGGCGCTCGGGTCCTCGACGGCGTACTTGAGGCGGCCCTCGCGCAGCTCGTCGACGATGTGCTCGGCGACCTCCTTGCCGGCGGCCTTGGCCTCGTCCGTGAGGTCGAGGGGGTTGCGGTTGAAGGTGGGGAAGCTCGGCACCCAGCCGCGCTTGGTCGCCTCGACGAGGGTGTCCGCCGTCGTCATCCCCGCGAGCTTGCCGGTGGCGAGCGGTGAGGTGAGGGTCTGCGCGGGCAGGCCGTCGTAGCGCCACTGCTCGGTGCCGAGGTACCAGAAGGCGGTGGAGATCATGTGGCGGGTGGGGCGCTGCCAGTCGAGGCCGAAGGCGTACTGCTGGAAGCCGGTGATCGGCCGGACCTTCTCCTGGCCGACGTAGTGCGCCCAGCCGCCGCCGTTGACGCCCTGGCAGCCGGTGAGCTGCACGAGGGCGATCATCGCGCGGTAGATGGTGTCGGAGTGGAAGTAGTGGTTGGTGCCGGCGCCCATGACGATCATCGAGCGACCCTTGGAGCGGCGGGCGTTGTCCGCGAACTCCCGGCCGATGCGGATGACGGCGCTGATCGGCACACCGGACTGCTCGGCGGCCCACGCGGGGGTGCCGGGCTGGGTGGCGTCCTCGTAGCCCTCGGGCCACTCGCCGGGCAGGCCGGGGCGATCCACGCCGTACTGGGCGAGCAGCAGGTCGAAGACCGTGGTGACGAGGCGCCCGCCGACCTCGCGGACGGGCACACCGCGGCGGAGCACGCCGGTGCCGCCGACGTGGAGGCCGGCGTCGCCGCTCTCCGCGCCGGGGACGACGTCGAAGCGGGGCAGGAGCACCTCGACGGCGCCGGCGCCCTCGCCCAGGACGGACACGAGCGGGTCGTGACCCTGCAGGTCGAGGTTCCACTTCCCCTTGCCCTGCTCACCGAAGCGGTCACCCAGGGTGCCGTTCGGGACGAAGGGGGCGCCGTCGTCGTCGAGCATGACGGTCTTGAAGGCGGCGTTCTCGGTGCCGGCGTGCTCGGGCAGGTCGGCGGCGGTGAGGAACTTGCCCGGGACGTAGGCGCCGTCGCGCTCCTCGAGGGAGACGAGGAACGGGGAGTCGGTGTAGCGCTTGATGTAGTCGGTGAAGTAGGGCTCGGGCTTGTCGACGTGGAACTCGCGGAGGATGACGTGGCCCATGCCCATGGCGAGCGCGCCGTCGGTGCCGGGGTGGACGGCGAGCCACTCGTCGGCGAACTTCGTGTTGTCCGCGTAGTCCGGGGAGATGCCGACGACCTTCTGGCCGCGGTAGCGCGCCTCGACCATGAAGTGGGCGTCCGGGGTACGGGTCACCGGGATGTTCGAGCCCCACATGATGAGGTAGCCGGCGTCGAACCAGTCGGCGGACTCGGGCACGTCGGTCTGGTCCCCGAAGATCTGCGGGGAGGCCATCGGCAGGTCGGCGTACCAGTCGTAGAAGGACAGCACGTTGCCGCCCATGAGGGACAGGAAACGCGTGCCGGCGCCGTAGGAGACCTGTGACATCGCGGGGATGACGGTGAAGCCGGCGAGCCGGTCCGGGCCGTACTGCTTGGTCGTGTAGACGTGCGCGGCGGCCATGATCTCCATGACCTCCTCCCACTGGGCGCGCACGAGGCCGCCGCGCCCGCGGGCCTTCTTGTAGCTGCGCGAGCGCTCGGGGTCCTCGACGATGTCGGCCCACGCGAGCACGGGGTCACCCAGTCGCGCCTTGGCCTCGCGGTACAGGGCCAGGAGCTTGCCCCGCACGTAGGGGTAGCGCACCCGCGTGGGCGAGTAGGTGTACCAGCTGAAGGCGGCGCCGCGGGGGCAGCCGCGGGGCTCGTACTCGGGCTTGTCCGGCCCGGTCGTGGGGTAGTCGGTCTGCTGCGCCTCCCACGTGATGATGCCGTCCTTGACGTACACCTTCCACGAGCAGGAGCCGGTGCAGTTGACCCCGTGGGTGGAGCGGACGACCTTGTCGTGGCTCCAGCGGTCCCGGTAGAAGGAGTCGCCCTCGCGCCCACCCTTGAGGAAGAGGCGGGACAGGTCCTCCGAGGCCTCACCCCGGCGCAGGAAGGTGCCGAGCTTGAGCAGCGCGTCGGTGGCCGCCGTCTGCGGCTTCTCCGGTCTCGTCGTCGTCATCGCGTGGTCCTTTCCGTGGTCTGTCGGGAGGCTCGGCGAACGGGCCACCAGCAGAAGGCGGCGACGCCCAGCGCGCTGATGGCGAGGAGGACGAAGCCCAGGGTGTAGGCGTCGGTCGCGCCGTAGACGGCGCCCATGACGAGCGGCGGGAAGAAGCCGCCGAGGCCGCCGGCCGCGCCGACGATGCCGGTCACCGAGCCCACGGTGCCGGGGGGCGCGACCTTGGCGACGAGCGCGAAGCAGGCGCCGGAGGCGGCACCGAGGGTGGCGGCCAGGGCGAGGAAGGCGACCGTGCCCGCCGGCAGCAGCTGCAGCCGCAGGGCGGCCAGCACCGCCATCGCCCCGGCGACGACGAAGCACGCCGTGAGGACCGGGACGGGGTGGAAGCGGTCGGACAGCCAGCCGCCCACGGGGCGGGCGATGACCGCGAGCACGATGAACCCGGCGGTGCGGAAGGAGGCGTCGGACCGGTCGAGACCGAAGTCGTTGATGAGGTAGGTCGGCAGGTAGACGCTGAAGGCGACGAAGCCGCCGAAGCCCATGGCGTAGATGAGCGAGAGCTGGAGGGTGGCGGGGATCTTCAGGGTGTCCCAGGTGCGGCGCAGCATCGAGCCGGTGGCCGCCGGCGGGCGGGCGGGCGAGTCGCGCAGCAGCACCCAGGCGACGGCGGCGTACACGGCGAGGACGACGGCGACGAGCACGTAGGGCGCGGGGCGGCCGTAGTCGTCGGCGATGCCGACGGTGGTGAAGGCGGCGACGGCGGTGCCGGCGGTGCCCATCCCGAAGATGCCGAGGGCCAGGCCGCGGCGCGCCGGCGGGTACCAGGCGTTGACGAAGGGCACGCCGACGGCGAACGCGGTACCGCCGATCCCGAGGAAGAAGCCGCCGATGATGAGCATCGCGAAGCTGTTGGCGACGAAGCCGACGAATAGCGTCGGAATGATCGTCACGAGGCTGACGGCGGGGAACATCACGCGGGCGCCGAAACGGTCGGTGAGAGCACCGACGGGAATGCGCCCGAGCGAGCCCACGATGACCGGGACGGCGACGACGACCGACACCTGGAAGGCGCTGAGCTCGAGCTCACCGCCGTAGGTGTTGCCCAGCGGCGCGATGAGGTTCCAGGCCCAGAAGTTCACCAGGAAGCCCACGGTGGCCAGGCCGAGCATGAGGCCGGGCGAGCGGGCCGCTCCCTCCGTCGGCTCCGTTGCGACGTCGTCCCTGCTCACGTGCCCT